>NZ_AUEW01000004.1 GCF_000426185.1 Cellulomonas sp. URHD0024 | reverse complement strand
CGGGGCGCGAACCTTCAAGCGCGAGGACGGCTGAGCCACCGCACGGCCGCGGACGAGCAGCTCGGGGCGCGAACCTTCAAGCGCGAGGACGGCTGGGACGACGAGAGAGGCCGCGCAACCCGCGCGGCCTCTCTCACCTCGGTCGACTCACTCCACGCCGAGCAGAACCTCGACAGCGCGGGCGAGGAACGCGTCGACCGGCGCCTCGGCGTAGGCGTTCGGGCCCTTGCGGCGGCGGAACGTGGCCGCCCGCACCTCGGCGGCGGCGAGGGGCGCGCCCGTGTCGAAGTAGGCGACAAGGCGACGGCAGAGCTCGTCGACGTCGGCGGCCTCGTAGCCTGCTTGCCGACGTTCCGGCGGCGCGAACCGGTCGCCGTCGGGCCGGCCGAGGCGGCCGTAGAGCGTGCGGGCCTGCTCGCTGAGCTTGGCCATCCACGCGGGCTGACCCTGCGTCGCGATGAACTCGGCGCGAGCGCGGGCGACGAACGCCGCCTCGAGGCGGTCCAGCGCCGCGTCGACGGCTGCCGTGACGTACCCACCCCGGACCATGTCGAACGCCACGCCCCGCACGTCCTTGCTCGACAGCGCCGAGGCCGGCCCCTGCTCGTACACCGCCCGTGCGTGGGCGAAGAAGTCGTCGACCTCGTCCGGGTCGTAGCCCTGCTTCAGACCGGAGACGGTCCGGAACATGCCGTCACTCACTCGTCCTCCTCTGCTGCGAGCTGGCCGCAGGCACCGTCGATCTCGCTGCCGCGCGTGTCCCGGACTGTCGTCGGGATCCCGTGCGCCCGCAAGCGTGCCACGAACTCCTGCTCGACCTGCGGATCGCTCGCGGTCCACTTCGAACCCGGTACCGGGTTCAGCGGGATCGGGTTGCAGTGCACCCAGCCCCGACCGCGCTGGTTGAGCAGCTCGCCGAGCAGGTCCGCGCGCCACGCCTGGTCGTTGATGTCGCGCATCATCGCGTACTCGATCGAGACGCGGCGGCCGGTCGCGACGAAGTAGCGGTGCGCCGAATCGATCGCCTCGGCCACCGACCAGCGCGTGTTGACCGGCACGAGCTCGCTGCGCAGCTCGTCGTCGGGCGCGTGCAGGGACAGCGCGAGGGTCACCGGGATGCCCTCGCCGGCAAGCTTGTTCATCGCCGGGACCATGCCCACAGTGGAGACCGTGATGTTGCGGGCGGACATGCCCAGGCCGTCGGGCGTCGGCGCGACGAGTCGACGCACGGTCTCCATCACCGACTTGTAGTTGGCGAGCGGCTCGCCCATACCCATGAACACGACGTTCGTCAGCCGCGTCGGGCCGCCCGGCACCTCGCCGTCGGCGAGCATGCGGCCGGCGGCCCGGACCTGCTCGACGATCTCCGCGGTCGACAGGTTGCGCGTGAGCCCCATCTGGCCCGTCGCGCAGAACGCGCACGCCAGACCGCAGCCGGCCTGGCTCGAGATGCAGAGCGTGGTCCGGTTCTTGTACCGCATGAGGACGGACTCGACCTTGGCGCCGTCGAACAGGTGCCAGAGCGTCTTGACCGTCGTGCCGTTGTCCGCCGTCATGGTCTTGTGCGCGGTCAGCAGGCGGGGGAAGAGGCCCTCGACCAGCTTGTCGCGCGTCGCCTTGGGCAGGTCGGTCATCGTCGCGGGGTCGTTGGACAGGTGCGTGAAGTAGTGCGTCGCCAGCTGCTTGGCGCGGAACGGCTTCTCCCCCAGCTCGGTGACCGCGTCGATCCGCTGCTCGGGCGTGAGGTCGACGAAGTGCTTGGGGGGCTTGCCCCGCGGTCCGCGGCTGGGCGAGGACAGGTCGAGGCGGACGGGTGTACCGGTCATGGGTACCCCCTCTCGGGTCGGGCTGGCGGGTGCGGCCGCCTGAACGGAAGGGGTCAGGCCGGCTGCAGGACCGACAGGACGAGGTAGACCGCCGGGACGGTCAGCAGAAGGGAGTCGAGCCGGTCGAGCAGGCCGCCGTGACCGGGGATGAGCCGGCCCATGTCCTTGAGCTCCAGGTCGCGCTTGAGCATCGACTCGCTCAGGTCGCCGAGGGTGGCGGTGACCACCGTGGCAAGGCCGAGGAACACCCCGACCAGCGGCTCACCGGCGAAGGCGACCTGCACACCGACGACACCGACAACGCACGCGAGGACGATCGACCCCAGCAGACCCTCCCAGGTCTTCTTCGGGCTGACGGACGGCGCGAGCGGGTGCTTGCCCAGCAGGACCCCGACGGTGTACCCGCCGGTGTCGTTGGCCACGCAGAGCAGGATGAAGAGCATGACGCGCGACGGGCCGTCGGGCTCCGCGAGCATGAGCATGACGAACCCGGCCAGGAACGGCAGGTAGGCGGCGGCGAAGGCGCCCGCGGTCACGTCCCGCAGGGCGGGCTGACCGCTGCCGTCGAGCACGCGCCAGACGACGACACCGCCGACCGTGAGCATGAACGACACGAACAGCGCCTCGGGTCCGGCCGTGTACGCGGAGACGAGGATCCCGACGGCGCCGACGAGCAGCGGGAGAAGCGGGATGTGGATGTCCCGGCGCGTGAACGCCTGTGCCAGCTCCCACAGGCCCGCGCAGATCGCGACGATCGCCAGGACCCCGAACGCTTCCTTGCGGATGAACAGCGACGCCACCACGAGGATGAGCAGGCCGACGCCGACGACGATCGCGACCGGGAGGTCACGACCCGATCGCGGTGTGCGGGTGCTGGCGATGGCTGTGTCCGACATCAGACCTCGAGCAGCTCGTTCTCCTTGGACGAGAGAAGCTGGTCGATGAGCTCGACGTGCTTCTTCGTCAGGGCCTCGAGCTCCTTCTCCGCCCGGCCGACCTCGTCCTCGCCCGCCTCGCCGTCCTTGACGATCCGGTCGAGCTCCTCCTTGGCACGACGGCGCACGTTGCGCACCGAGATGCGCGCGTCCTCGGCCTTGGTCTTGGCCAGCTTCACGAAGTCCTTGCGGCGGTCCTGGGTGAGCGTGGGCAGGACCACGCGGATCACGTTGCCGTCGTTGGTCGGGTTCACCCCGAGGTCCGAGTCACGCAGCGCCTTCTCGATCGCGACCGTCGACGACTTGTCGAACGGCGAGACGAGGATCGTGCGGGCCTCGGTCACGTTGAACGACGCGAGCTGCTGCAGCGGTGTCGGGCTGCCGTAGTAGTCGACGAAGATCTTGGAGAACATCGCCGCGTTCGCACGGCCTGTGCGGATCGTCGAGAAGTCCTCCTTGGCGACCTCGACGGCCTTGTCCATCTTCTCTTCAGCCTCGAAGAGGGTGTCGTCGATCACCGGAGCTCCTTCGTCGTCTCGTGTTGTCCGAACGGGTCAGATCAGTTGGCTGTGATCAGCGTGCCGATCTTCTCACCCTGCAGCGCTCGAGTGACGTTCCCCGGCTCTTCGAGGCCGAAGACGCGCATGCGGACGTCGTTGTCCCGGCACAGGCTGAGGGCCGATCCGTCCATGACGCCGAGGTCGTTGACCAGGGCGTCGGTGTAGGTCAGGTGCTCGAGCTTGACCGCATCCGGGTCCTTGCGCGGGTCGGCCGAGTAGACGCCGTCGACACCGTTCTTGCCCATGAGCACCTCGTGGCAGTGCGTCTCGAGGGCACGCTGCACGCTCACGGTGTCCGTCGAGAAGTACGGCATGCCGGCGCCGGCGCCGAAGATGACGACGCGGCCCTTCTCGAGGTGCCGGATCGCGCGCAGCGGGATGTACGGCTCGGCGACCTGACCCATCGTGATGGCTGTCTGCACGCGGGTGCTCACGCCGGCCTGCTCCAGGAAGTCCTGCAGCGCCAGGCAGTTCATCACCGTCCCGAGCATGCCCATGTAGTCAGCGCGCGCCCGGTCGAGTCCGCGCTGCGAGAGCTCGGCGCCGCGGAAGAAGTTGCCACCGCCGACGACGATCGCCACCTGGACGCCGCTCCGGACCGCAATCGCGATCTCGGCGGCCACGCGCTGGACCACGTCCGCGGCGAGGCCGATGTCGCCGCCGCCGAAGGTCTCGCCCGACAGCTTGAGCAGGACTCGACGCTCCGGAACAGCTCCGCGTGCGGTGCTGTGGTCCTGGCTCACGTCGCCTCCTGAGAAGTGGTCTGCTCGTTCCGTACCCGGTTGTGACGGTGGCCCCGACCCAGTCGGATCGGGGCCACCGTCACATGCACAGGTGTCAGGCTCCCACGCGGTAGCGCACGAAGCCCGTCAGCGTGCCGCCGGCCTCGGAGAGGACCTGGGCGACCGTCTTCTTGTTGTCCTTGGCGAACGCCTGCTCGAGCAGGACGTTCTCCTTGAAGAAGCCGTTGAGACGGCCCTCGATGATCTTCGGCAGTGCGGCTTCGGGCTTGCCCTCGTTGCGCGCCGTCTCCTCGGCGATGTGGCGCTCGTTCGCGACGACGTCGGCCGAGACCTCCTCGCGGGTGAGGTACGTGGGCGAGAACGCCGCGATGTGCGTCGCGATGTCGCGGGCCACACCGGCGCCGGCGGCGTCGGTCGCCACGAGGACGCCGACCTGCGGCGGCAGGTCCTTGCTGACCTTGTGCAGGTAGACCTCGACGTGCTCGCCGGCCACGCGGGCCAGACGACGCACGACGATGCGCTCACCCAGGGTGGCGGCCGTCTCGTCGACGATCGTCTGCACGCTGGAGCCGTCGACCTCGGTGGCCAGCAGCCCCTCCGCGTCGCGGGCGGGGCTGTCGATCGCGACCGTCAGGACCCGGTCCGCCAGAGCGACGAAGTTCGGGCTCTTGGCGACGAAGTCGGTCTCGGAGTTGATCTCGACGAGCACGCCCGTCTGCCCCTCACCGTCGGCCGTCGGGCCCACGTGAGCGACGACGAGGCCGTCCGAGGCGGCACGGCCCTCACGCTTGCCGACGCCCTTGAGGCCCTTGACGCGGATGATCTCGAGCGCCTTGTCGGAGTCGCCGTCGGCCTCTTCGAGCGCCTTCTTGACGTCCATCATTCCGGCACCGGTCTTCTCGCGCAGCGCCTTGATGTCTGCGAGCGAGTAGTTCGCCATCAGTCGTGTCCGTTCTGCTTGTGTCGTGATGATCGAGCGGGGATCCGGCCGCCTCGCGGCGGCCGGATCAACTCACTTGGCGTCGGTGTCGCCCTCGGTGGCCTCGTCGGCCGCGGTCTCGTCAGCGGCGGCCTCCTCGGCAACGGCCTCGGCGACGACCTCCTCGGCGACCTCGAGCGCGACCTCAGCCTCGACGCCCTCGGCGACGAGCGCCTCGGCGACGGCCTCGACTGCGGCCTCCTCGACGGCAGCTTCGGCGACGATCTCCTCGGCAACTGCCTCGGCGATCGCCTCGACGGCCTCGGCAGAGGCTGCCTCGTCGGCAGCGTCCTCGGTCACGACTGCCGCGTCGGCGGCAAGGCCTGCCTCGGCACCGGCAAGCAGCTCGCGCTCCCACTCGGCCAGCGGCTCGGCGTCGGCGTCGGCGCCCTCGGCGGCCGCGGTGCGACCCGAGTGACGCTTCAGCAGACCGTCGGCAGCGGCGTCCGCGATGACGCGGGTCAGCAGCTGCACGGCGCGGATGGCGTCGTCGTTGCCCGGGATCGGGTAGTCGACGACGTCGGGGTCGCAGTTGGTGTCCAGGATCGCGACGACCGGGATGCCGAGCTTGCGCGCCTCGTTGACGGCAAGGTGCTCCTTGTTCGTGTCCACGATCCACACGGCCGAGGGAACCTTGGCCATGTCGCGGATGCCGCCGAGCGTCTTCGCGAGCTTGTCCTTCTCGCGGCGCAGGACGAGCAGCTCCTTCTTCGTGAGGTTCGAGCCCGCCACGTCGTCGAAGTCGATCTGCTCGAGCTCCTTGAGGCGCTGCAGGCGCTTGTGCACGGTGCTGAAGTTGGTGAGCATCCCGCCGAGCCAGCGCTGGTTGACGTACGGCATGCCGACGCGGGCGGCCTGGTCGGCGACCGGCTCCTGCGCCTGCTTCTTGGTGCCGACGAACAGGATCGTGCCGCCGTGGGCGACGGTCTGGCTGACGAAGTCGTACGCGCGGTCGATGTAGGACAGCGACTGCTGCAGGTCGACGATGTAGATGCCGTTGCGCTCGGTGAAGATGAAGCGCTTCATCTTGGGGTTCCAGCGCCGGGTCTGGTGTCCGAAGTGGACACCGCTCTCGAGCAGCTGGCGCATGGTCACGACGGCCATGGCACGTCCTTCCGGCGCGCACCGTGAGGTGCACGCGTCAGTGGCGGACCTGCGAGAGGTCCGCATCTCGGTTGTCGGCTCCGACCATGTGGTCGTCGCCCCTGGCGCCATGTCGTCGCCCGCTCCGGACGGCTGCACCGTGTGACCACGTGTGCACTCGCCGGACCGCTGCGGAGATCGACCCCGTCCTGGTGCTCACCGAGCCACGAGGCCGAAGCTTCGAGGCGCAGGCAGGCTCCCGGATCGGGAGGATGACGCGCGAAGTCGACCGGTACGGACCGGTCGCGCAACTAGTTTAGCCGATGCTTGCAGAAGGTCCGAACACGGCTCGACGCCGGCCGCGAGCCGTCCCCAGCCCTCGGGCGAGGTTCACGCCCCGCTCACTCCCCCGCGTCGGGCGGGGCGGGCGCACAGTGGCGCCATGGCCGGAGCTCCCCAGCGACCCACGCAGCCTCGTCGACTCACCCTGGCGGTGGGGTTCGCGGTCTGCGCGCTCGTGCTGCTGGTGGTGTTCGGCGTGCTCGGCTCGGCCGTGCCCGCATCGTCGGAGCGGGCAGCCGTCGGCGCGGCGTCCACCTACGGTCTCCCCCTGGGGGGAACGCCCGACGTCGCTCGTCGGTTCGAAGCACCGGAGCACCTGTGGTCGGCCGGCCATCGCGGCGTCGACCTCCGTTCGGTGGCCGGAGCGCCGGTGCTCGCTCCTGGGGGCGGCGTCGTCACGTTCGCCGGGTCGGTCGCCGGTCGCGGAGTCGTGACCGTGGCCCACCCGGACGGTCGGCGGTCGAGCGTCGAGCCTGTCAGCCCCTCGGTCGGCGTCGGGACCAGCGTGGTGCTCGGTCAGCCGGTCGGCACGCTCGAGTCGAGCGGTTCCCACTGCGCACCGCAGGCGTGCCTGCACTGGGGCGTGCGGCTGGAGGGCAGCTACGTCGACCCCTTGGGTCTTCTCCCGGGTGCTGGACCGGTGGTGCTGCTGTCGTGACGCCTGAGCGCAGCGGGGTCGCGCGTCAGACGTCCGAGCATCGCGACGTCGGAGCATCCCGACGTCGGGCGTCGGCTCTTCCGCCTCGGAACGTCACGTCGGTCCCTGGGTGCGCCGTGTCGGCGTCCGGCGTCGTCAGACGGAGGTCAGATGCGTTCGGCGTCCATCAGACGGGTGCGCAGCCGAACCATCGCCGCCGTGTGCATCTGCGAGATCCGCGACTCCGTGACACCCAGGACTCGACCGATCTCCGCGAGCGTCATGCCCTCGTAGTAGTAGAGAACGACGACGATGCGCTCACGCTCGCCGAGACACTCGATGGCCCGGGCGAGCAGGAACTTGGTCTCCGCGGCCTCGAGCGAACCGGCCGGGTCCTGCGACCGCTCGTCACCCAGGGTGTCCCCCAGGGAGACGCCGCCGGGACGGTCCTCGCCGCCACCGAGCAGCTCGTCGAGGGCAGCCACGTTGACGGTGGACAGCTGGGAGTAGATCGCGCGCAGGTCCTCGACCGGCATCTCGAGGTGCGTGGCAACCTCGGCCTCGCTGGGCGTGCGGTGCAGCTTGGCCTCGAGCTCGGCGTAGGCGCGGTCGACGGAACGGGCCTTGGTACGGACCGAGCGCGGGACCCAGTCCATCGCGCGGAGCTCGTCGATGATCGCGCCACGGATGCGGGAGGAGGCGTAGGACTCGAACTTCACCGCACGGTCGGTCTGGTACTTCTCGATGGCGTCGATGAGGCCGAACATCCCGTACGAGACGAGGTCGGCCTGCTCCACGGTGCTCGGCAGTCGCATGCCCACGCGGCCGGCGACGGCGTTGACGAGGGGCGCGTAGTGCAGGATCAGGCGCTCACGGGCCCGCGGGACCGCCGTGGCCTTGTACTCGTCCCAGACCGCTTCGATGTCCTCGGCGGTCCGGCTCGGCGCTGGGCCTCGCTGCGTGGGGACCTCGGCGAGCAGCTCGGCTGCGGAAGCGCGCGGCTGCGGGATCACGCCCTCGGGCGCAGTACCCGTGGACCGCGTGTGCACGTTGTATGCGGCATCCAGCTGAGTGGTCATGGTCGACTCCGTCGTGTCCGTCATGCTCGGGGGTGCGCCTGCTGGAACGCCGATCGCAGACGCTCGGCGGAGACATGGGTGTAGCGCTGCGTCGTGGCGAGGCTCGAGTGACCGAGGATCTCCTGGACGCTGCGCAGGTCGGACCCACCCTCGAGAAGGTGGGTCGCTGCGGTGTGGCGCAGTGCGTGGGGTGCGACGTCGTCGACGCCGGCGAGGGCTGCGGCCTGGTGGACGACCGCGCGCGCCTGGCGCTGGTCCAGGCGACCGCCGCGACGGCCGAGGAACACGGCCTTCGGCGAGGTGGGCTGGGCGAGCTGCGGGCGGCCACGCTCGAGCCACGCGCGCAGCGCGAGCTCCGCGGGGCGACCGAACGGGACGACCCGCTCCTTGTCGCCCTTGCCCACGACACGGATGGTCCGCTCGGACGGGTCGGCGTCGGTCAGGTCTGCCCCGACGACCTCGCCCACCCGGACGCCGGTCGCGTAGAGCAGCTCGAGGAGCGCCCAGTCGCGCAGGTGGATCGCGTCGTCGTCGGCGGCACGCTCGCCGGCCGAGTCGAGCAGCTGCGCGACCGGCTCGGCGCGCAGCACGGTCGGCAGCGGGGATGCTGCGCGAGCCGTGGCCAGACGCACCGCGGGATCGGTGGCGACGAGCTCGGTGCGGGTGGCCCAGGCGAAGAACGTCCGGACGGCTGCACCGCGGCGGGCGAGCGTAGAACGACTCCGCTGGGCCGTCGCCATGGAGCCGAGCCAGCCGCGCAAGGTGGCCAGATCAATGTCCGCCAAGGTCGCGGCACCGTGCCGTGAGGCATATCCGAGAAGCAGGTCCACATCGCCCAGATATGCCCGAACCGAATGCTCCGACAAGCCACGCTGGGCCGTCAGGTGGTCGGAGAACGCAGCAAGGATGCTCGCCCGGCTGGGCGTCCCTGGGGTGATCTCGGCCACGTTCATGTCCACTACGGTGGCGTGAAATGGCCTCAGGAACAAGCGCGGCTTTCACACCTACGGCCTAATGCTGGGCGATTCCAGGTCGAATGTCCGATTCGCCGAGCACCCATTGGACGTGTGTCCGTTTTTTTCACCCGCTCTTGGGCTCACCCTGCAATCTCCTGGCCGCGCCATCGGCGCGTCCGCTGGACATTTGGGTCCGGCATCATTCGGACATCCGGGCCAGAAGCCACCGGTTGCCCCGCCGAACTACCCAGCCGTCGAGCTCCAGGAGCCCCAGCGCGGCGCTGGCCTCCGCCCCCGAGACGCCGGCGGCGGATGCGACGCGCGCGACCTCCGAGCCCGTCCGGCGCGGCAGCGCGTCCAGAACGAGACGCGCGACGGGGTCGAGGTGATCCGTGGGGCGTCGGGCGCCCGCGTCGGCCGCCAGCTCGGCCCCGGTGATCCCCGCACCCGACAGTCCGGCGAGCTCGCTCACCTCGTCGACGTCCGTCACGCAGACCGCGACGCCCTCCCGGAGCAGCCGATGGCACCCCGCGGACGCCGCCGATGTCACCGGACCGGGCACGGCACCGACCGGTCGGAGCAACCGCGCGGCGTGGTGCGCTGTGCTCATGGCCCCCGAGCGCCACGCCGCCTCCACGACGACGGTCGTCAGGGACGACGCTGCGATCAGCCGGTTCCGCTGCAGGAACCGGCTCTTGGTGGGCAGGCTCTGCGGCGGCACCTCCGACACGAGGGCACCGCCCGCCGAGACCACCGCCTCGAGCAGCCCGGCGTTGCCGGCCGGGTACGCCCGGTCGACGCCCCCTGCCAGGACGACGAGCGTGGCACCGTCGCGCGCCACCGCGCCCCGGTGCGCCGCCGCGTCGATCCCGTAGGCGCCGCCGGACACCACGCACACGTCACGCCTGGTCAGGCCCTCGGCGAGGTCGAACGCGACACGCTCGCCGTAGGTCGTCGACGCCCGCGACCCGACGATCGAGACCGACCGCAGCAGGACGGCGCGAAGATCCGTCGAACCGCGGACCCACAGGCAGAACGGCGACTCGACGCCGAGGGAGCTGAGGCCGTCGGGCCACCGCGGGTCCGACGGCACGAGCAGCACACCGCCGAGCCGCTCGAGCAGGTCCAGGCTCCGGACCGGGTCGGCGTCACCGAGCCGGCCGGCCCACCGGACCACCGCGCGCGCGATCCGCGCCCGGACCGCCGGCGTCAGGGCGCCGCACCGATCCTCGAGCTCCCGCCACTGCGACTCGGAGAGTCGCTCTGCCGCGCCGCGCACCCACTGGAGGGCGTCCGACGCGCCCATAGTCTCGACGAGGGTCCCCGCGACGACGTCGCCCGGCTCGGCCAGCGCACTCCAGGTCGACCGCGCACGGACGTCGTCCTCGTGAGCGCTCACGCGCCGTTCCCCCGGGTGCGCAGCAGGAGCGCACGGCCGACCTGGGACCGCCCCGGCGCGCTCCGGCCCTCGAGGTCGGCGAGCGTCCACGCCACCCTCAGAACCCGGTCCACCCCGCGCAGGCTGAGCGTGCCGCGGTCCAGCGCCCGGTCGAGGTCCGCCATGAGCGTGCGGTCCGGGCCCAGCCGGTCACGGAGCCACCCGCCCGGCACGTCGCCGTTCGTCCGCCAGGGCGTTCCCGCCAGACGGGCCGCCTGTGCGGCGCGCGCCCCCAGGACCCGAGCGGCCACCTGCGCGGTCGACTCGCCCGCGACGGAGCCCGCACGCGCCGGTCCGAGCTCCACCTGCAGGTCCACCCGGTCCAGCAACGGCCCGGACAGCTTGCCGAAGTACCGTCGGCGCTGCTCGCTCCGGCACGTGCATGCGAGCCCCTTGCCGACCGCTTGGCCGCACGGGCACGGGTTCGCCGCGAGCACGAGCTGGAACCGCGCCGGATACCGCGCCGTGCCTGCTGCGCGGTGCAGCACGAGCTCACCGTGCTCGAGCGGCTGCCTCAGCGTCTGGAGGACCGCCGTACTGAACTCCGGCGCCTCGTCGAGGAACAAGACACCCCGGTGCGCCCGGGACGCCGCACCCGGACGCGGCACGCCGGACCCGCCACCGATCACGCTCGCGGGTGTCGCCGTGTGGTGCGGGTCCTCGAACGGCGGTCTGCGGAGGAGCCCGTCGCCCGGATCGAACGCGCCGGCCACGGAGTGCACCGCAGTGACCTCGACGGCATCGGCCTCGCAGAGATCCGGGAGGAGGCCGGGCAAGCGGGCCGCGAGCATCGTCTTGCCGGTGCCCGGAGGCCCGACCATCAGCAGGTGGTGGCTGCCGGCCGCGGCTACCTCGAGACACGCCCGGGCGTCGTCCTGGCCCATGACGTCCGCGAGGTCGAGCGCGGCCAGGCGGGGTCTGGTCTGGACCGGCTCCGGTTCGACGGCCGGCAGGGCCGGGACAGCGACATCGGCGCCGTAGCCGGCGGCCACCTGCGCGAGGCTGCGAGCCCCGACCACCTCCGCGCCGGGCACGAGCCGCGCCTCGGCCACGTTCGCCTCGGCGACGACCACCCGACGACGCCCGGCAGCGACTGCCGCGGCGACGGCAGGCAGCACCCCGCGCACGGGACGCAGACGTCCGTCGAGGCCGAGCTCGCCGAGGTGCACCACGCCGTGGGGGCCGGTGGGGTCGATCGCCTCCGCCCCGGCGAGCGTGGCGACGGCGATCGCCAGGTCGAAGCCGGAGCCCGACTTGGGCAGGGTGGCCGGCGACAGGTTCACGGTGATCCGTCGGTTGGGCCATGCCAGGCCGGACGAGGTCACCGCAGCGCGGACCCGGTCCCGCGACTCGGCGAGGGAGGCGTCGGGCAGTCCGACGAGGGTGAATGCGGGCAGCGAGGGGGCAAGGTGAGCCTCGACGTCCACCACGTGCCCGGTGAGCCCGACGAGAGCCACACCCAGGGTCCGGCCGAGCGCCATCTAGACCACCCCGACGAGGTGGTCGACCTGCGCCCTGCGACCCCGCAGCAGGAGCACGGCGATCACGTCGACCCGGACCGAGCGGGGGTGCACGTCGTGCACCGCCAGCCACTGCGCAGCGAGTCGTCGCACCCGAGCGAGCTTCACGGCGGTCACGGCCTCTGCGGGATGCCCGTACGCCGTCGAACGGCGGGTCTTGACCTCCACCACCACGAGCTCGTCGCCGTCCAGCGCGACCAGGTCGAGCTCACCGTCCCGGCACCGCCAGTTGCGTTCGAGCACCTGCCATCCGCGGCCACGCACATGCGCCTCGGCCACGTCCTCCCCGTACCGCCCCACTGCGTCCTTCGCGCGCACCGGACCACCTCCGGGAACGACGCTGCCAGGTGGAGACCACAATCGACGCGCGCCCCTCGGCGCCGCAGAGCGAGCGGGGTTGTGGTCGGGTCAGCGGGCGAAGCCGGCGCTGCCGCCCAGGTCCAGCTCAGCCTTGGCGAGCTCCTCGACGTTGACGTCCTTGAACGTGACCACGCGCACCGACTTCACGAACCGCGCGGAGCGGTACACGTCCCACACCCAGGCGTCGCCGAGGGACAGCTCGAAGTAGACCTCACCGGCAGCAGAGCGCACCTGGAGGTCGACCTGGTTGGCCAGGTAGAACCGGCGCTCGGTCTCGACGACGTAGGAGAAGAGCCCCACGACGTCGCGGTACTCGCGGTAGAGCGCGAGCTCCATGTCGGTCTCGTAGTTCTCCAGGTCCTCGGCACTCACGCGCCCATCATCCCCCATCACTGCACGCAGGGCCGCCCGCGACGTCCCGGGCAGTGCGACTCAGTCGGTGTCGACCCCGGGCAGCCGCCAGGACCTGCGGTGCAGGACGCTCGGCCCGAGCTCGCGCAGTGCGGCCATGTGCTCCGGGGACGCGTAGCCCTTGTTCTCGTCCCACCGGTATCCGGGGTGCTCCGTGGCGAGGTCGACCATCATCGCGTCGCGCTCGCACTTGGCCAGCACGCTCGCCGCGGCCACGCTCGCGCACGACCGATCCGCCTTCACCCGCAGGTGCACGCGGGGCCCCGGTGCCGCCGGCGCGTCGTCGAAGAGGTCCCCTTGGGCGGGGAGGCTCAGCCAGTCGTGCGAGCCGTCGAGCAGCACCACGTCGACCGGTCCGACCTCCAGCGCCACCATGGCGAGCGCTCGGGTGCCCGCGATCCGCAGTGCGGCGATGATGCCGACCTCGTCGATCTCGCCGGCGCTCGCGTGCCCGACGGCCCGCGCGAGACCCCACCGGCGCAGTGCCGGCAGCAGCGCCGTGCGGGCGGCCGGCGCCAGCAGCTTGGAGTCGGCGACGCCGCGCGGCGCGGACCGCGTCGAGACGTCCACGACGACGACGCCGACGCTGACCGGCCCGGCCAGCGACCCACGACCGACCTCGTCCATGCCGGCGAGGAGTCGCGCCCCGTCGCGCAGGAGAACTCGCTCGTGGCGCAGGTGGGGTGCCGGGCGGGGGGCCGCGGCGCGCGCCGCCCCTGCTGGTCGGTCCGTGGTCGTCGTCACGACGGGTCTGGCACGCCCGCGAACGTGCTGCTCGGGTTGTGGAGGACGCCGAACCGCTCGAGCGGCCACACCGTCACGAATGCTGTGCCGACGACGTTCGAGATCGGCACGGAGCCGCCACCCGGGTCTCCCGTGTGGAACCTCGAGTCGGCCGAGTCCTGCCGGTTGTCGCCCATGACCCACATGCTCTTCGGCGGCACGGTGACGTCGAACGGCTTCTCGCACGGGATGGCACCGGCGGCCAGGTACGGCTCGTCGAGGGCCACGCCGTTCACCGTGAGCTGCCCACCTGGGCCGGCGCAGGTGACGTGGTCACCGGGGAGACCGATCAGCCGCTTGACGAGGTGCTTGTTGGCGTCGGCGGGATAGAGGCCGATGAACGTGAGCGCACTGTTGATGCCTGAGCGCACCGGACCCGGGTCCACCACGACCTCGTTGGTGAGCCAGCCACCGGGGTCCCTGAAGACGACGATGTCACCGCGCCGCAGGTCGAACGGGCCGGGCGTCAGCTTGCTGACGAGGATCCGGTCGTGCTCGATCAGGGTGTCGTGCATGGACGGGCTCGGGATGAAGAACGCCTGCACCAGGAACGTCTTGACCAGCAACGACAGGACGATCGCGCTGACGAGGATGATGACCGTCTCGCGCAGGAGCGAGCCGGCGCCACCCCGTCGCTTCTGGACCGCGTGCCGCCGAGCCCTCGTCTGGATGGGCTCCGTGCGTCCGACCTGCCCGAACGGGACGACGGGCGTGGTGGCAGGTGCCGGAGTCGTGCTCGCGGAGGCCACCTGCCCCGGCCAGGGCGCCGGTCCTGGGTCCAGGCCGAACTCGTCGCCGTGTCTGTCGGTCACCCCAACACTGTCGCACGCGCAGATGTGTTCCGCGCACACGCTCACCCGACGGGCCCCACGAACGCCCGGACGCCATGCCGTTCGTTGCAGCGGCTGGGTGCGACGCCCTAGGGACGCCTTCCGGGTGGGCGGGTCACGACGGGTTCGGCACGTCCTCGAACGTGCTGCGTGGGTTGTGCAGGACCTCGAACCGCGACACCGGCCAGACCGTCACGAACGCCGTGCCGACCACGTTCGCCAAGGGCACCGAGCCGCCGCCCGGCTTGTCCTGGTGGAACCGTGAGTCGAGGGAGTGCTGCCGGTTGTCGCCCATCACCCACATGCTGTCCGCGGGAACCGTGATGTCGAACTGGAGCTGACTCGGGATCGCCCCCGCGGCCAGGTACGGCTCGTCGATCGCGACGCCGTTGACCGTCACAGGCTCACCCGGCCCGGCGCACGCGACGTGATCGCCGGGCAGACCGATCAGACGCTTGACCAGGTGCTGGTTGGCATCCGCGGGGTACAGGCCGACGAAGGTGAGCGCGCTGGTGACAGCCGCACGGACCGGCCCGGGATCCGGCACCACCTCGCCGGTGAGCCAACCACCCGGGTCCTTGAACACGACGACGTCACCCCGGCGCAGGTCCAACGGCCCGGGACGCAGCTTGTCGACGAGGATCCGGTCGTGCCTGATCAGGGTGTCCTCCATCGACTCGCTCGGGATGAAGAACGCCTGCACCAGGAACGTCTTGACGATCAACGACAGGACGAGTGCGCTGACGAGGATGACGACCGTCTCGCGCAGGAGGGATCCCGCACCACCGCGGCGCTTGTCGGCGGCAGGCCGCCGCACCCCGGTCGGGACCGGGCCGAAGCGCGAGACCTGCCCGGGAGGCACGACGGGCACGGTGGGCGCCGCGGCGGGAGTCGGAGCGGCGCCGGTGACCGCCGCCTGCCCCGGCCAGGCGGCCGGTCCTGCGTGCGGGCCTGACTCGTCGGCGTGTCTGTCGCTCACCCCGAGACTCTCGCACGTGCAGATGTGTTGCGTGCGCACGTTCGCCAGCCGGGCACACGAACGGGCGGCCACCGTCAGGTGACCGCCCGTTCGAGGCGTGCTGGAGCGCTGAGGCGTCAGGCCTTCTTGGCCGGGACGAAGTCGCGCTTCTCCTTGATCTTCGCCTTCTTGCCGCGCAGGTTGCGCAGGTAGTAGAGCTTGGCGCGACGGACGTCACCGCGGGTGACGACCTCGATCGACTCGAGGCTCGGGGAGTGCACCGGGAAGGTGCGCTCGACGCCGACCTGGAAGCTGACCTTGCGGACCGTGAACGTCTCGCGGACGCCGCTGCCCTGGCGCGCGATGACGACGCCCTGGAACGCCTGGATGCGGGAGCGGGTGCCCTCGACGACCTTGACGTTGACCTTCAGGGTGTCACCGGCGCGGAAGTCCGGGATGTCGGAGCGCAGCGACGCTGCGTCGACGGAGTCAAGCGTGTGCATGTGATGTCACTTCCTCGCCCTGCCACAGGTCAGGAGCGTCGTCGGGACGACTCGGTCAGGCCGCGTGGGCAGGAACCGGCGTCCGTGGGCTCATGGTCGTACGCGTCCGACTATCTCGGGTGGCCGGTGATCGTCTCCCCTGTGGCAGAGACGCGGCCTTGCGCGCACCAACGGACAAGTCTGCCACACGGACCGGACGGTCAGGTAATCGGGTCGGGAGCGAGGCGCCCGTCGACGGGATGCCAGCCGAGCTCGGCGAGCAGGCGCAGGTCGTGGGTGTCGAGCTGGTCGAGCGGCAGCGCGGCCACGAGGTCCGGTCGGCGTGCCGCGGTGCGCGCCAGCGCCGTGTCGCGCCGCCAGCGGGCGATCTTCGCGTGGTGCCCCGAGAGCAGCACGTCGGGCACCTCCAGTCCCGCCCACGCCGGGGGCTTGGTGTAGACCGGGTACTCGAGCAGCCCCGCCGCCCCGTGCGACTCCTCGACGAGCGACTGGGGGTTGCCGACGACACCCGGGAGCAGGCGCCCCACGGCCTCGACGACGACCAGGGCCGCCACCTCGCCCCCGTTGAGCACGTAGTCGCCGATCGAGAACTCCGTGACCGTCAGGTCCGCGCGCGACCGGTAGTGCTCGGCGACGCGCGCGTCGATCCCCTCGTAGCGGCCGCAGGCCAGGACGAGGTGGGACTGGGAGGCGAGCGCCTCCGCGGTCCTCTGCGTGAACGGCTCCCCCGACGGTGTGGGGACCAGCAGATGGGAACCCGGCGCCAGGACCTCGTCGAGCGCCGCACCCCAGACGTCGGGGCGCATCACCATGCCGGCGCCCCCGCCGAACGGGGTGTCGTCGACCGTCCGGTGCCGGTCGGTGGTCCAGTCCCGAAGGTCGTGGACCCGCAGGTCCAGCAGCCCGGACGTCCGGGCCTTGCCCACGAGCGACAGCTCGAGCGGCGCCAGGTACTCAGGGAAGATCGAGACGACGTCGATGCGCACGTCAGTCGTCGGCCCCGTCGGCAGTGTCAGCGCTGTCGGCCCTACCGGTCGTGTCCTCCTGCGCCACGCCGACCGTCTCCTCGGAGACGACCAGGTTGGCGACGTCAGACGCCAGCAGACCACCTGGCGGGTCGAGCACGACGCGACCGCCGGCCACATCCACGACGGGCACGATCACCCGCACGAACGGGATCAGCGTGCGCGTGCCGTCGAGCTCCCGCAGGACCAGCATGTCGTGCGCAGGCAGGTGCTCGAGCCCGACGATCTCACCGAGCACCGTGCCGTCGACGTGCTCGGCCCGCAGGCCTGCCAGCTCGTGCGGGTACCAGGCGTCGTCCTCGTCGGAGGAGTCCTCCTCCACGACCAGCTCGGTCCCTCGCACGGCCTCGGCCGTGGTGCGGTCGGTGATCTGCGCGAAGGTCACGTACCAGCGACCGTGCTGCATCCGGGTGCTGACCACGGTCAGCGGTCCGCGCGCGGCCGGTTCGGTGCGCAGCTCGGCCCCGATGCCGAAGCGGTCCTCGGGGGTGTCGGTGCGCAGGTCGAGCGCGACCTCTCCGCGCAGGCCGTGGGCACGGCCGATCCGCGCGACGGTCAACAGCATGGGAAACCTCTCGGGTCAGGTGGAACGAGCGAAGGCCCGGTCCCCAGGCTAGGGGACCGGGCCTTGCGCGATCGTGCGGGTGCTCAGCTCAGCGCCGGTCGACGTCCACGACGTCGACCCGCACGGAACCGTCCGTGGACAGAGCGCCGACGACGGTGCGCAGCGCGCGAGCGGTCCGGCCGCCGCGGCCGATGACCCGACCGAGGTCGTCCGGGTGCACACGGACCTCCAGCAGGTCGCCACGACGCAACGTCGAGGCGTTGACCCGCACGTCGTCCGGGTGGTCGACGATGCCGCGCACCAGGTGCTCGAGCGCCTGCGCGAGCATCAGGCCTGCTCGTCCTCGGCCGGAGCCTCGGCAGCAGCAGCCTTGTCGGAGGCCTTCTTCTCGGACGCCTTGGCCTTGGCCTTCTCGGCGTCCAGGTTGGCGGCCTCGATCGCGGCCTTCGGGTCGACCTTGTCGGCCTTGGTGCGCAGGGTGCCCTCGGTGCCGGGGAGACCCTTGAACTTCTGCCAGTCACCGGTGATCTTGAGGAGCACCTGGACCTGCTCGGACGGCTGTGCGCCGACGCCGAGCCAGTACTGGGCGCGCTCCGAGGAGATCTCGATGAGCGACGGCTCCTCGGTGGGGTGGTACTTGCCGATCTCCTCGATCACGCGACCGTCGCGCTTGGTGCGCGAGTCGGCGACGACGACGCGGTAGTACGGCTGACGGATCTTGCCGAAACGCTTGAGACGAATCTTGGTGGCCACGGTGTGGTCTTCTCCTGAGGTCTGCTGAGGTGACGTTCCCGCGCATGGCCCGTGGGGTTGGGCGCGCCGGTTCGGTCGGGACACGGCGAACGCAGGTAGAGGGGCTGCAGACGCCGGGTACAGCCGACCATTGTGCCAGACGCGGAGCCACTCCCCCAACCACACCTCGAGAAGCAGCCCGCGGTCACGCCCGCGCGACGACGTGCCCCCGGAGCACCACGGCGCGCGGGTGCTGGAGCGCGCCGATGTCCAGCCGTGGGTCCGCGTCGAACACGACGACGTCCGCGCTCTGCCCCTCGCCGACACCCGGGACGCCGAGCCACTCCCGGGTCCGCCAGCTCGCGGCGGCCACCACCTCGCGGGCGGGCAGGCCGGCGCGGACCAGCTCGGCCGCCTCGTCGGCGATCCGACCGTGGCCGAGCGTGCCACCGGCATCGGTGCCGACGAGCACCGGGACCCCCGCCTCGTAGAAGTCCCGCACGAGCTGGTAGCGACGAGCGTGCAGCTCGCGCAGCCGTCTCGCGAACCGTGGATAGCGGGCTTCGCCCTGCGCGGCGATCGCCTCGAACTGGGCGATCTGCAGAAGGGTCGCCGTCACCGGGACACCTGCCGCGGCGATGCGGTCGATGTGCTCGGGCGTGGCACCCGTGGCGTGCTCCAGACAGTCGATGCCTGCGTCGAGGAGCGCGTCGAGCGACTCCGTCGCGAAGGTGTGTGCCGTGACCCGAGCTCCGACGGCGTGCGCTGCGGCGACCGCCGCGGCCAGCACGTCCGCGGGCCACAGAGGGGTGAGGTCGCCGTCGGCACCGAGGTCGCGGTCGATCCAGTCCGCCACCAGCTTGACCCAGCCGTCCCCGCGAGCGGCCTCCTCGAGCACCGCTGTCGGCAGGTCCTGCGGCGCGCCGAGCTCGCGGCCGTAGTGCCGCAGGTACCGCTTGGGCAGGGCCAGATGCCGCCCGGCGCGAAGGAGCCGAGGCAGGTCCGCGCGGTCGTGCACCCACCCGGTGTCGGCCGGCGAGCCGGCGTCGCGCACCAGCAGGACCCCGGAGTCGCGGTCGGCGAGCGCCTGGAGCTCCGCGGTGCCGGGATCTACCGGGCCGTCCGCGGCGAGCCCGATGTGGCAGTGCACGTCGACCAGCCCGGGAAGCACCCAGCCGTCGAGGACCGCCGACGGCTCGAGCGTCGGCCGCTGGAACGTGAGGCGGCCGTCGACGACCCAGGCTTCCCCGACCTCGTGCTCGTCGTCGATGACGACCGTGCCACGCAGGTGCAGGACCATCAGGCCGGCCGCCGTCTGACGAGCCGTGGCTCAGCGACCGCCGAGGAAGCGGTCGAGGTCGGCCGGCAGGGTGAGGTCGGCGGGATCGACGTCCACGGGCGCCTTGGGTGCGGCGACCCCGAACGCCGAGCCCGGGGCCGAAGCCGGCCGGCTCGTGATCCCACGCTCCTGCTCGGCACGCTTGGCGGGGTTGCCGGACTTGGCCTTGACCCGACGGACCGGCGCGGCAGTACGACCCTTCGACTTCTTGCCGCCCATGCCCGGCAGGTTCCCCATGCTGCCCGGCATGCCCGGGGGCATCCCGCCGCCCTTGGCCATCTGCTTCATCATCTTCTGGGCGCCGTCGAAACGCTCGAGCAGCTGGTTGACGTCGCTGGGCTGCGTGCCGGAGCCGCGCGCGATACGGGCGCGGCGCGATCCGTTGATGATCTTCGGGGTGCGGCGCTCCGCCGGCGTCATCGAACGGATGATCGCCTCGATGCGGTCGACCTCGCGCTCGTCGAAGTTGTCGAGCGCCTCCCGCATCTGGCCCATGCCGGGCAGCATCCCCATCATCTTCTTCAGGGGACCGGCCTTGCGCAGCTGCTGCATCTGGCTGAGGAAGTCCTCGAGCGTGAGGTCCTGACCCGCGGACAGCTTGCCCGCGAGCGCCTCGGCCTCGCCCGCGTCGAACGCCTTCTCGGCCTGCTCGATGAGCGTGAGGACGTCACCCATGTCGAGGATGCGCGACGCCATGCGGTCGGGGTGGAACACCTCGAAGTCGGTGAGCTTCTCACCGGTGGACGCGTAGAGGATCGGGCGACCCGTCACGCTGGCCACCGAGAGCGCGGCGCCACCGCGGGCGTCGCCGTCCAGCTTGGACAGGACCACGCCGGTGAACCCGACGCCGTCCTGGAACGCCTGTGCGGTGGTGACCGCGTCCTGACCGATCATCGCGTCGATCACGAAGAGGATCTCGTCCGGGTCGAGCGCGTCACGGATGTCGGACGCCTGCCGCATCAGGTCCGCGTCCACACCGAGGCGGCCGGCGGTGTCGACGATCAGGACGTCGTGCAGCTTCTGCGTGGCCGTGGCCAGACCTTCGCGGGCGACCGCGACCGGGTCGGCGTCGGCCGGCAGGACGTCCTCGTGACCCTGGTTCCCCTTGTGCGGCGCGAAGACCGGCACACCGGCTCGCTCGCCGACGACCTGGAGCTGGGTGACCGCGTTCGGGCGCTGCAGGTCGGCTGCGACGAGCAGCGGGGTGTGGCCCTGCGACTTCAGGTGCAGCGCGAGCTTGCCGGCCAGCGTGGTCTTGCCCGCACCCTGCAGACCCGCGAGCAGGATGACGGTCGGTGGGTTCTTGGCCAGGTTCAGCGTGCGGGTCTGCCCGCCGAGGATGGCGACGAGCTCCTCGTTGACGATCTTGACGACCTGCTGCGCCGGGTTGAGCGCCCCCGAGACCTCGGCCGACAGCGCACGTTCGCGCACGGCACCGGTGAAGGAGCGGACGACGGGCACCGCGACGTCGGCGTCGAGCAGGGCGCGACGGATCTCGCGCACCGTGGCGTCGATGTCCGCCTCGGACAGACGGCCCTTGGTGCGCAGGTTCTTGAAGGTCGACGTCAGTCGGTCGGACAGGGTGGCGAACACCTGGCGATCCTCACGTGTTTCGGGGCGTGCTGGACGGACTCACTGACGGCCTAGCGTACCTGCCAGCGCACGGGTGGCCCGCGCCGTCAGGTCGTCGACGAGAGTCGCGCGCCACGTGCTCCACGCGAGCGGCCCGGCAGCGCCGGCGTCCGCCTCCGTGAGTGCGCGCAGCAGGCCGAGCAGGTCCGGACGGTGGTCGACAGCGTCCAGCAGTCGCGCCATCGTCGCCGGGTCGTCGGGGTCGGCGGTCGTGGCCAGCTCGGCGAGCGTCAGGTGCTCGCGCACCAGCCGCGTCACGTCGGCGACGGTCTGCTCGTCGAAACCCATCCGCGCCACGATCGGACCGGCCAGGCGCGCGCCCTCCACCGAGTGGTCGCCGGCGCCGGCCCGCTTGCCGATGTCGTGCAGGAGTGCCGCGACCAGCAGGGTGTCGGCGTTCTCGACCACCCGCTTGTCGCGGCTCGCCCGGGCGACCGTCTCGATCAGGTGCCGGTCCACCGTGTGCCGGTGGACCTGGGAGCGCTGCGGCCGGTTGCGGACGCCGGCCCACTCGGGGATCCAGGTGGTCACGACGCCGGCCAGGTCGAGCGCCTCCCAGATGGGCACCTGCGCCGGACCGGAGCCGAGCAGCTGGAGCAGGTTCGTCCGCGCCGCCTTCGGCCACGGCGTCGGCAGGGCGGGCGTGGACGTCAGGCTCGCGACAGTCACGGGCGAGAGGTTGAGGCCCGTGCGAGCCGCGGTGGCGGCCGCGCGCAGGGAGAGCAGGGGGTCGTCGCCCGGACGCGCGTCGACCGCGAGCACGATCTCGCCGTCGTGCTCGACCAGGTCCTCCGCGATCGAGCGCAGCCGTGGCGCCGCGCGTCGACCGCGCACGAGCCGCGCGGTCCGTGCGGGGCGCTGGAGCGCCTGTCGGGCGTTGCGCACGGTCGTGTCGAGGGCGTAGGAGATGACCCGGCCCGCCTCCGCGATGCTCGCGAGGAGGTCGTCCCGGTCGTCGAAGCCGACGTGGGCAGCCACCTCGTCCTGGTCCGTGAGGAGCAGGCGGTTCGTGTGCCGCCGCGTGACCACCTGGACGGTGTCCCGCACGTCGAGCAGGTGGGCGTACGCCGTGTCGACCGCACCGTGCGGGCGGTCGGTGAGCCAGGTGGCCGCGAGCGCGCTGAGCACGACCGCGTCGCGGATGCCGCCGCGCGCCTCCTTCAGCTCGGGCTCGATGAGGTACGCGAGCTCCCCGTGCCGCTCGGCACGCTGTCGCGTGGAGCTCAGGAGCTCCGGCAGCCGCCGGCGGGCGGCGGAGCGCCAGTCCTCCAGCAGGGCCGACTTGGCGCGCGCGATGACCAGCGCGTCGCCGGCCACCGGTTGCAGGTCCAGCAGACCGACCGCGGCAGGCAGGTCCTTGGAGGCCACCTGGCGGCACTGCGCGAGCGAGCGGACCGAGTGGTCGAGGTCGAGCCCGGCGTCCCAGATCGGGTACCAGATGCGCTGCGAGAGCTCGGCGAGCTCGTCGGGAGGGTGCCCCCGGCCCTCGTGCACGAGCAGCAGGTCCAGGTCGCTCACCGGGCTGGCGTCCCCACGCCCGATGCTGCCGACGGCACCGAGCGCGATGCCCGAGACGTCCTCGCCGTGCGTGGCCAGCGCCCACTGCTCGCCGAGCCGTCGGACCACGAGGTCGACGATCGCCCGGCGTCGACCGATCCCGTCGGATCCCGGACCCGCCAGGCTCGCGGCGAGGTCGAGCCGTTCTGTGCGGAGGTCCCGCACCCCCACCGGGGGGTGCGGGACCTCGGGCGACCCGTTGCCGGCCGCGCCGGCCGCGGGCGGCCGCTCGTGTGTCATGTGCTGGCGCTGACCGTCCTGCTAGCTGGGCCTGTTGTTAGAGAGCATCGTCGCCGTGCTCACCGGTGCGGACACGTGCGACGTCCTCCACCGGCACGACCCAGACCTTGCCGTCACCGATCTTGCCGGTCTGGGCGGCACGGATGATGACCTCGGTCACACCCGCCACGTCCTCGTCGGTGACCAGGACGTCGATCTTCACCTTCGGCACCAGGTCGACGGTGTACTCCGCACCTCGGTAGACCTCGGTGTGGCCCTTCTGACGGCCGTAGCCGCTGGCCTCGCTCACCGTCAGCCCTCGGACTCCGGCGGCCTCGAGGGCCGACTTCACGTCGTCGAGCCTGTGCGGCTGGATGACAGCCGTGACGAGCTTGGTCATCAGTTCACCTCCGTCAGGACCCGGGTTCCACCCAGGGTCTCGTACGCCGTCTCACCGTGCACTGCCAGGTCGATGCCGTTCACCTCGTCGTCCTCGCTCAGCCGCAGACCCGTGATCGCCTTGAGGATGAGGCCGATGACCAAGGTCAGGGTGAACGAGAACACGATGGCGGTCAGAGCGACCACGGCTTGCGACGCCAGCTGGGTGAAGCCGCCACCGTAGAACACTCCCTCCTGTGCACCGTCGGGGAGGAACCCGTTCTGCTTCGTCGTCGCGAAGAGGCCGATGAGCAGCGTGCCCGTGATGCCACCAACCAGGTGGACACCGACCACGTCGAGGGCGTCGTCGTACCCGAACTTGAACTTCAGACCGACCGCGAGGGCGCACACGACACCGGCGATGGCGCCGATGAAGATCGCACCGTAGGTGTCCACCGCGGCCGCTGCCGGGGTGATGGCGACCAGGCCGGCGACGATGCCCGAGGCGGCACCGAGGGACGTCGCGTGACCGTCGCGGACCTTCTCCGTGATGAGCCAGGTGAGCATCGCGAGGCAGGTGGCGACGAACGTGTTGATCCACGCACGGCCTGCGGTGCTGTCAGCGCCGAACTCCGAACCAGCGTTGAACCCGAACCAGCCGATCCACAGCAGGCCGGCACCGAGCATGGTGTAGGGCAGGTTGTGCGGCCGGATCGGCTCCTTCGGCCAGCCCTTGCGCTTGCCGAGCAGGAGCACGAGGGCCAGGCCCGCGACACCGGCGTTGATGTGGACGACCGTGCCACCGGCGAAGTCGATGGGGGTCGACAACCACTTGGAGACCTGACCGCCGATGCCCAGGAACCCGCCGCCCCACACCATGTGTGCGAGCGGGAAGTAGACGACCGTCGCCCACACCACCGTGAAGGCGACCCACGTGCCGAACTTGATGCGGTCGGCGATCGCGCCCGAGATGAGCGCCACGGTGATCACGGCGAACGTGGCCTGGAAGCCGACCGCGACGAGGGCCGGGACGCCCGACAACGCCATCAGGCTCTTCTCGTCGGGCAGGTCGTTCAGGCCGAAGTAGGTGAACGGGCTGCTGACGATCTGCCCGAAGCCCGTGGTGCTCGGGCCGAACGCCATCGAGTAGCCGTACATCACCCAGATGAAGCCGACGGTCCCGACCGCGATGAAGTTCATCATCAGCATGTTCAGGACCGACTTGCTGCGGACCATGCCACCGTAGAAGAACGCCAGGCCGGGGACCGTCATCATGAGGACGATCGCGGCCGAAGTCATCATCCAGGCGGTATTGCCGGAGTCCAGCGTAAATTCCGCGGAAACCAAGGTGGAGCCCATTGCGCGTCTCTCCCTCCGCCGGCCTGGCGGCCGGACGGGTCAACAGTCGGGGAGGCCCGTTTCCTTCGTTCACCAGGCGCGTTACGGCCGTGTGACAAGCAGGGATCCTAGGTAAACGTTCGATTTCGTGGTGAGCGGCCGTCCAGGACGCCCGGACGTGTCAGCCCTCCAGCAGCCCGTCCACGAACGAGGCCGCGTCGAACGGGGCCAGGTCGTCGGGACCCTCGCCGAGGCCGACGAGCTTGACGGGGACGCCCAGCTCACGCTGGACCGCCACGACGATGCCGCCCTTGGCGGTTCCGTCGAGCTTGGTCAGGACGATGCCGGTGACCCCGGCGACCTCGCTGAACACGCGCGCCTGGTTCAGGCCGTTCTGGCCGGTCGTCGCGTCGAGCACGAGCAGCACCTCGGACAACGGTGCCTCGCGCGTGATCACGCGGGTGATCTTGCCCAGCTCGTCCATCAGGCCGGCCTTGTTCTGCAAGCGCCCCGCCGTGTCGACGAGCACCACGTCGACACCGTCCGCCTTGCCCGTCCGGACAGCGTCGAACGCCACGGCCGCGGGGTCGGCGCCGTCGCGGTCCGAGCGGACGGTATGGACGCCGACCCGGGAGCCCCAGGTCTGCAGCTGGTCCGCGGCAGCGGCCCGGAACGTGTCCGCGGCACCGAGGACGACGGTGCTTCCCTCGGCGACCAGCACCCGGGCGAGCTTGCCCACGGTGGTCGTCTTGCCGGTGCCGTTGACGCCGACGACCAGCACGACCGCGGGAACCGGCGAACCGTCGTCGGCGACCGTCGGGGAGGTGTTGATCGACCGGTCGAGCGACGGGTCCACGAGCGCGATCAGCTGCTCGCGCAGGAGGGAGCGCACCTGCGCCGGGTCCTTGAGCCCGTCCACGCGGACCCGGGTGCGCAGGGCCTCGATCAGGTCGCCGCTGGGGCCGGCCCCGACGTCGGCGAGCAGCAGGGTCTCCTCGAGCTCCTCCCAGTCGTCCTCCGTGAGGTGGTCGCGCGAGAGGACGGCAAGCAGTCGCGAGCCGAGCGGGGACCCCGAGCGGGCGAGCCGCGAGCGCAGCCGAGCCAGCCGTCCCGCGACCGGCTCCGGGACCTCGAGGACCGGTGCCTGGGCGGCCTCGTCGGGAAAGACCTCCACGGGTGCCACGTCAGGGACGGTGGCCGTCGCGGCATCGTCGACCGTCCCGACAGACGCGGCGCCGGGCTGGGCAGGAGCGACGGTCGGCTCGGCGGGTGCCTCGTCGTCGAGGCCCGGGCGGCGCCGGCGCACGAGGGCCGTCGCGACGACGACGAGCAGGGCGATCGGGATACCGGCGGCGAGGAGGACCTCGATGCTTTCGTTGGTCACCGGGACAGTCTGTACGGCGGCGGCACCCGGAAGCGAGTCAGTCCGTGAGCCCCACGGTCAGCGTCGCAGGACCCCGGCGGCCTTGGCGCGGGCGTCGTGCAGCGTGGCGGTCAGGTCGTCCACGTGCAGGTAGGGGTCCCCCTCCTCGACCGTGGCGCGCAGGAAGTCCGCGAGCGAGAGGTCGACGGGCTCCGCGGCGGCTGCCTCGCCCACCTCGGCGTCCGGGTGGTCCTGGCCGGTCAGGCCGGCGCGAAGGGCCGCCAGGGGCGACGTGCGCCGGTCACGACGCGTGCTCACGACGCTGGCCACGAGCAGCACGCCACCTGCCACGAGCAGGGCGACGAAGATCGCAACGAGAATCGGCATGTCACCCAGTCTCCGTGGCGATCGACGTCGAGACACGCTCCCACGCCCCCTCGGGAGACAACCGCACACAATCTCCACACGGCGTCCAGCCGTCAGACGGCGACGTCCTCGCGCATCCGCTGGCTGATCACGGTCGTCACGCCGTCCCCGCGCATCGTCACCCCGTAGAGCGCGTCGGCGATCTCCATCGTGCGCTTCTGGTGGGTCACGACGATGAGCTGGGAATCCTCCTGCAGCTCGCGGAAGATCTCGAGCAGCCGGCCCAGGTTGGCGTCGTCCAGCGCCGCCTCGACCTCGTCCATCACGTAGAACGGGCTGGGCCGCGCCTTGAAGATCGCGACGAGCATCGCCACCGCGGTCAGCGACCGCTCACCGCCCGACAGCAGCGACAGGCGCTTGACCTTCTTCCCGGCCGGTCGGGCCTCGACGTCGATGCCCGTCGTGAGCATGTTGTCGGGGTCGGTCAGCACCAAGCGGCCCTCCCCGCCCGGGAACAGGCGCGGGAACACCACGTCGAACGCCGCGGCCGTGTCCCGGTAGGCGTCCGCGAACACCTGCTCCACGCGTTCGTCGATCTCCTTGACGATCTCGAGCAGGTCGGAGCGCGACTTCTTGAGGTCGGCGAGCTGTTCGACGAGGAACTGGTGACGCTCCTCGAGCGCCGCGAACTCCTCGAGCGCGAGCGGGTTCACCCGCCCCAGCAGGGACAGGGCGCGCTCGGCGGCCCGGAGCCGCTTCTCCTGCTGCTCGCGCACGTACGGCACCGCCGTCGGGTCGTCGGAGTCCGGGTCCGGCGGCGGGATGACCGGGACGTCCTGGTGGGGGCCGTACTCCTCGATCAGCACGGCCGGGTCGAGGCCCAGGTCGTCGACCGCGCGGGCCTGCAGGGCCTCGATGCGCAGCCGTTGCTGTGTCCGGGCCATCTCGTCGCGGTGCGCGACGTCGGTGAGCTGGGCGAGCTCGCCGGCCCGGACGTCGACCTCGGCGCGAGCGGCGGCGACTGCCCGGTCGCGCTCCCCGCGCGCGGTCTCGGCGGCGTCCCGCTCGCTCGACGCCCGGCGCAGCGACTCGTCGAGGACGACCAGCGCGCGCTGCGCACCGTCGCGGACGGCCTCGGCGACACCCGCCTGACGCGCCCGCGACCGCTCCCGCTCGGCGGCCCGTTCGCGCGCCACCCGCTCGGCCTGGGCGGCCCGTTCGAGCGACTCCGCGCGTCCCGACAAGGCGCGTGCCCGCTCCTCGCCCGTGCGCAGCGTGAGGCGCGCCTCGGTCTCCCGGGCGCGGGCACCGGACGCCAGCTCGGCCAGGCGGTCGCGACGGGCGCTGCCCTCCACGATCGCCGCCTCGCTCTCGGCGGGCTCGACCTCGGCGGCCGCGAGGCGCTCGGTCAGCTCGGCGAGCTCCGCGGTGTCCGCCTCCAGGGTCTTCGACGCACCGTCGAGCGAGGTCTGCAGGCGGGCGGCCTCGGCGTTCGCCGCGCGTGCCGTCGAGCCCAGGTGTCCCAGCTGCTCGGCGACCGCTGCGAGTGCCGCGTCGGACTCGTTGAGCCGGTCGAGGGTGTTCTCGTGCGCCGTGCGCGCAGCGGCCAGCGACTCGGTCGCGCCGACCAGCGCGAACCGCACGCGCTCCCCCGCGGCCTGCGCCTCCGCGGCACCCGATCGGGCGGCCTCGAGGGCGGCCTGCAGGTGCAGTGCGCTGGGCGCGGTCGCCGAACCGCCGGACGCCCGGTGCTGGGACAGGACGTCGCCGGCACGGGTCGCGACGACGAGGTCGGGGCGGCTCGCGACGATGGCCCGCGCCGCGGCCAGGTCGTCGACGACGACGACGTCGGCCAGCAGCGTCTCGACAGCCCCTCGGACGTGGGCAGGCGCCCGGACGAGGTCGACCGCGCGGTCGGCACCCGCGGGCACGTCGGTGATGGGTGTCGCGCTGTCTCCGGTACCGCTGACGAGGAGCGTCGCGCGGCCCGCGTCCTCCGTGCGCAGGTAGCGGATGGCGTCGACCGCGGCGTCGACCGAGTCCACCGCGACGGCGTCCGCCAGCGATCCGAGGGCTGCCACGATGGCTTCCTCGTCCTTGGGGTCCACCGCGAGCAGCGCCGCGACCGACCCGACCAGCCCGGGCTGACCGTCGGCCGCGAGCAGGGCACCCACGCCGTCCTTGCGCGTCAGGCTGAGCTCGAGCGTCTCCGCGCGCGACTCCAACGAGGCCCGCTCGCGGTCGGCGGTACCCAGCTGCTCCTGGAGGGCTGCGAGGCGTTCGGTCGCCTGCTCGAGCGCCTCGACGGCGGCCTCGTGCTCGGCGTCCAGCCCTTCCTCGCCCTCCTCGACACCCGCGACCTGCGACTCCAGGACGGCGAACTGCGTGGTCGCCTCCTGAGCCCGCAGCTCGGCGGCGGCCAGCGACTCACGCAGCCGCCCGAGCTCGGACTGCGTGGCCTCGACCCGGCTCCGCCGCGCGGCGACCTGACCGGCCAGCCGGGCGACGCCCTCGCGGCGGTCGGCCGCGCCCCGCAACGCGGTCGCCACAGCCTTCTCGGCCGCGGTCGCCTCCGCCTCAGCCTGCTGGCGCGCCGTGACGGCCGCTTCGAGGCCGACCCGCGCGATCTCGACCTCGGCTGCCAGCTCGGCCTCGGCTGCCCGGACGCGCTCGGCCTGGGCCGACAGGTCGTCGGGGTCGGCTCCACCGGAACGCTCCGGGCCGGCGCTGCCGAGCAGCCGCACACGGTCGGCAGCGAGCGACGCCGTCCCCCGCAGCCGCTCGCGCAAGGAGGACAACCGGTACCAGACCTCGCTCGCCTCGCTGAGCGCGGGTGCAGCCTCGGCGGCTTCCCGCTCGAGCGTCGCGAGCCGCGCGCGGACAGCCGCGAGGGCCTGCTCGACCTCCTCGCGACGGACGCGCAGCGCACTCTCGTCGGCGATCTCCTGCTCGAGCGTGGACGTCAGCTGCGCCAGGTCGTCGGCGAGCAGCCGCGCACGCGCGTCGCGCAGGTCCGCCTGGACGGTCTGCGCCTTGCGCGCCACCTCGGCCTGCCGCCCGAGCGGGCCGAGCTGTCGTCGGATCTCGCCCGTCAGGTCGCCGAGCCGCGTCAGGTTCGCCTGCATGGCCTCGAGCTTGCGGAGCGCCTTCTCCTTGCGCTTGCGGTGCTTGAGGACCCCCGCGGCCTCCTCGATGAAGCCGCGGCGCTCCTCGGGGGTGGCCCGCAGCACCGCGTCGAGCTGGCCCTGGCCGACGATGACGTGCATCTCTCGGCCCAGGCCGGAGTCGGACAGGAGGTCCTGGATGTCGAGGAGCCGGCAGCCCTGGCCGTTGATCGCGTACTCGGACCCGCCGTTGCGGAACAGGGTCCGCGAGATCGTGACCTCGGAGTACTCGATCGGCAGCGCGCCGTCGGCGTTGTCGATCGTCAGCGACACCTCCGCACGGCCCAGCGGGGGCCGGCCGGTGGTGCCGGCGAAGATGACGTCCTCCATCTTCCCGCCGCGCAGCGACTTCGCGCCCTGCTCCCCCATCACCCAGGCCAGCGCGTCGACGACGTTCGACTTGCCCGAGCCGTTCGGCCCGACCACACAGGTGACGCCCGGCTCGAAGTTCAGGGTCGTCGCCGAGGCGAACGACTTGAACCCCCGCAGGGTGAGGGTCTTGAGGTGCACGCCCAGAGCCTAGACGGCCGGACGCACCGCCCCGCGGAGGCGGCTCAGAGCGCCGGGAACCAGAGCGCGACCTCGCGGGCGGCGGACTCGGGCGAGTCGGAACCGTGCACGAGGTTCTGGATCACCTTCAGGCCCCAGTCGCGGGCCAGGTCGCCGCGGATCGTGCCGGGGGCCGCGACGGTCGGGTCGGTGGCGCCGGCCAGGGAGCGGAACCCCTCGATGGCACGGTGGCCCTCGACGACGACTGCGAGCAGCGGTCCCGAGCGCATGAAGTCGACCAACGGGGTGAGGAACGGCTTGCCGGCGTGCTCTGCGTAGTGCTCGGCGAGGAGCTCCGGCGAGGCCTCGCGGAGCTCGACGGCGACCAGGGTGTACCCCTTGGCCTCGATGCGGCGCAGGATCTCGCCGGTCAGTCCGCGTCGGACTCCGTCGGGCTTGACGAGGACGAGGGTGCGCTGCGTGGTCGGTGCGTCAGTCATGGCCGTCACCCTAACGGTGCAGCCGGCGTCACGGTCCGACCGCTCCGGGGTGAGCAGCGTCATACTCCGCGCGCTCGCGGTCGATGCGGCCGCCGAGGCTGAGCGCGACCCACCACAGGACCACGAAGATCCCGCCGATGGCGAACATCATGGGGACCAGGAACCCGCCCGCGAGGACGAGCACCTGCCCGACCCAGCCCGCCGTGTAGCCGCCCGGGCGCGAGACGCGGCCCGACAGGAGGATGAGCAGCACCGACAGGGCGCCGCCCACCAGCCAGATCGTCGCCGTCGGGGCAAGGCGCAGGCCGTACGCCACGAGCGTCGCGAAGAACACCAGGAACGCCTCGAGCACGAGGATCGTCTGCGTGAACATGGCCTTCGCGGGGCGCTTGCGTCGCACGGCCGGACCGTCGGCAGTCGAGCCGTTGCCGGCGGTGGAGCTCATGGGCCCAGGCTACCGGCGCGCGGGAGCGCCGATCTCCTGCGCCGGCTCGCGGTGCGGGTGGGGGATGTCCGGGTGAACGGGCGCCGAGAGCTCGTCGAGGACGACCGAACCGTCGACGGTCACCGCGCCCGACCCGTCGGCCGCCAGCGCCTCGCCGCGGGCCACCATGCCGGCCACGTCGGAGAGCGTGACCTCGCGCAGGAAGAGCGCGAGCACGAACCCGAGGAAGACGACCGGGACGAGGTACCAGAACGACGGGGCCAGGGCATGGGTGAACGCGTCGATCACGCCGGTCTTGTACGGCTCGGGCAGGGTCTGCACGGCGGCCGGGGTCAGGCCCGCAGCACCACCGCCGGTCCCCGCCGGCGCCCCGGCGAAGACGTCGGTGAGGTTGTCCGCGAGCTTGGTGGTGAACAGCGTGCTGAACAGCGCGGTGCCGACGGCCGCGCCGATCTCGCGGAAGAAGTTGTTGGTGCTGGTCGCGGTCCCGATCTCGTGCGGGTCCACCGAGTTCTGCACGGCGAGCACGATCGTCTGCATGACCAGGCCCATGCCGACTCCGAGCACGAAGATCATCGCGCCGAACAGGATCATCGACATGTCACCGGTGATCTGCGTGAGCCACGCGACGCCGCCGGTGGTGATCGCCAGACCGACGACGGGGAACAGCTTGTAGTGGCCGGTCTTGGTGATCGCCAGACCCGAGCCGACCGCCGCGACCATGACGCCGACCATCATCGGGAGCAGGAGGAAGCCGGACTGGGTGACGCCGGCGCCGGTCGACATCTGCAGGAAGGTCGGCAGGAACGCGAGAGCGGCGAACATGCCCATGCCGAGGATGAGGCCGATCGCGGTCGCGATGGTGAAGGTCGGGTTGCGGAAGAGCCGCAGGGGCAGCAGCGGCTCCTGCGCCCGCAGCTCCACGAGGATGAAGGCGGCGATCGACACGACGGTGCCGACGACGAGCGCGAGCAGGCCCGGGTTCGTCCAGTCGTAGCCGCGGTTGCCGGTCCAGCTGTCCCAGCTCGTCGTGAGGACCAGGCCGGACGTGGCGACGACGAGGAAGAAGATGCCGGCCACGTCGATCTTCTTGCCCGAGCTGTGCGACGGCAGCTTGAGCGTGAACCAGGCGATCGTGAACGCGGCCGCTCCGATGGGGATGTTGATCCAGAAGCACCAACGCCAGTCGGCGTGCTGGGTGAACAGGCCTCCGAGCAGCGGGCCGACGACGGCGGAGATGCCGAACAGGGCACCCATCGGGCCCATGTACTTGCCGCGCTCCTTGGCGGGCACGATGTCCGCGATGATCGCCTGCGACAGGATCATCAGCCCACCACCACCGAGACCCTGCACGAACCGCCAGGCCACGAGCTGGCCGAACGTGTCGGCGAAGCCCGCACCCGCGGACGCCACCGTGAACAGCCCGATCGCGACGAGGAACGGCCAGCGGCGACCCCAGAGGTCTCCGAACTTGCCGTAGAGCGGCATGACGATGGCGATCGCCAGGATGTAGGCGGTCACCACCCAACCCTGGTGCTCGACCCCGTTGAGCTCTCCGACGATCGTGGGCATCGCCGTGCCGACGATCGACTGGTCGAGCGACGACATGAACATGCCCGCCATGAGCGCACCGAAGATGAGCCACACGGTGCGGGGGGTCAGGACGATCAGCGGCTTGTCTGTCGTCGGAGCCCCAGGAGCGGCGATGGCCATGCGTGAACCTCGTTCTTCGGTGCGTTCGGGCAACTGTCTTCCCGTGGACGGGCGTGCCGCTTTCCGGTGGAGCTGCGGTGGGTCGAGCGATCGCCCGCAGCTCGGCGACCACCGACGCGAGGTGGTTGCCTCCCTGCACATCGGCAGGTGACGTCTCGTTTCGAAGGAAAGCCGCGAACATCCCGAAGGGGGACGGCTCACGCAGCGAGCCCAGGCACCGCGCGGATCCGTCAGATCTCGCCGAAGCCGCCCTCGACCGCCTCGACGAACGCCGTGACGGCGTCGGCCGCCTGCGGGCCCTCGGCCACGACGACCAGCTCGTGCCCCTGCGTGGCGCCCAGCTTCATGAGGGCCAGGACGCTGGCGCCGTTCGCGCCGTCGACCTGCACCTTGGCCTCGTAGCCGGCAAGCATCCGGGCCAGGACGGCCGCGGGTCGCGCGTGCAGCCCGAGCGGGTTACGGACCGTGACGGTCGCGCGGACAGCACCGTCGGCCAGAGTCTCCTGGGGGGCAGCGGCCGAGCCGGCGAACAGGCCCCCCGCCGCTTGGGCCGAGGCGAGGACCGTGTCCAGGTCCGCTCCCCCGTTGGCCGTCACCGCTGCCGCGACAGCGCCCTCGACGAACGGGGCGTCCGCGAGACGTACCCGCTCGACGACGCCGGGATCGGCGAGCTCCAGGACCGACTCGGCGGTGAGGACGGCCGAGCCGAGGTCGGTCAGGACGACCGCCGACCCGCCGTCCGCGGTCGCGGTCGCCAGCGCGGCCTCGACGGCGTCGTAGCTGGTGCCGATGCCCCCGTCGTCCATCCCGCCCGCGGCGATCAGGAGCACGTCCGGCGCCATCTGGCCGGCGAGCTCTGCCGCGCCCTCCGCGAGCGCGCGGGAGTGCGAGACGAGCACGAGCGCGACGCGGCCCTGCTCCGTCACTCTGCGGCCTGGGCTGCAGCCCGCAGGATCAGCTCGGTCGAGCGCGCCCCGGGGTCCATGTGGTGGAGCGAACGCTCGCCCAGGTAGCTGGCGCGCCCCTTCGTCGCGACCAGCTCGACCGTGGCTTCCGCGCCCAGTGCGGCGGCCTGTGCCGCAGCGTCGAGGACAGCTCCTGGCGTGGCGCCCGAGTCGGCGGCGGCGACCGCCGCCTCGACTGCGGGCGCCCACGCGTCGACCATCGTCTTCTCACCGGTGTGGGCCTTGCCGCGCGCGACGATGCCCTCGAGCGCCCCTTCGAGCAGGGCGACGACCCCGTGGCTGTCCAGCTCCGGCACGCCCGTGGCCTTGGCCGCCCGCAGGTAGGCCGTGCCGTAGAGCGGACCGGCCGCGCCACCGACGGTTGACATCAGCGTGGTGGCCACGAGCTTGAGCACGTCACCGATGTCGGCCGGCCGCTCCTCGAGCGCATCGAGCTTGGCGACCACCGCCGTGAAGCCACGGAACAGGTTCTCGCCGTGGTCACCGTCGCCGATCTGCCGGTCGAGCTCGATCAGCTCGGTCCGGTGCTCGGTGACGGTCTGCGCGGAGAGGCGCACCCACTCGATCGCCCACGCGACGTCCAACGTCATACCCACGCTCCCATCGATACCCTGCACGTTGCTCGAGCGCGGACGGGTTGTCGTGCCCAAGAACTCACCTGCTCACCAACGCAGTGCGGTCGTGTGCACGGGGGCGTCCCACAGGGCGGTCAGCTCGTCGTCCAGGCGGAGGACGGTGACCGAGGCGCCCTGCATCTCGAGCGATGTCACGTAGTTGCCCACGAGCGATCGGGTCACGACGACCCCTCGCTCCTCCAGCAACGCGCGGGCCCGACGATAGACGACGTAGAGCTCGGACGCAGGTGTGCCGCCCATCCCGTTGACGAAGAGGAGAACACTCTCACCGGAGGACAGCCCCAGGTCGTCGACCACCGGCGTGAGCAGCATCTCCGTGATCTCGTCGGCGCCGGCCAGGGGGATGCGGTGCCGGCCCGGTTCACCGTGGATCCCGATGCCGATCTCGATCTCGTCGTCGGGCAGGTCGAAGCTCGGCTTGCCGGCGTGCGGCACGGTGCACGCCGTCAGCGCGACCCCCATCGACCGCACGTTCGCGATGACCTTCTCTGCGACCGCCGTCACGGCGTCGAGGTCGTCCCCGCGCTCGGCCGCGGCACCGGCGATCTTCTCGACGGCCACGGTGCCCGCGACACCGCGGCGACCGGCTGTCCACAGCGAGTCCTCGACGGCGACGTCGTCGTTGACGACGACCGAGCGCACCGTGATGCCCTCGGCGTCCGCCAGCTCCGCCGCGGTCTCGAAGTTCAGCACGTCGCCCGTGTAGTTCTTGACGATCGCGAGCACCCCTGCACCGCCGTCCGACGCCTGGAGCGCCGGCGCGATCTGGTCCGGGGTGGGCGACGTGAAGACGGCACCCGGTACGGCCGCGTCCAGCATCCCGACACCCACGAAGCCCCCGTGCAACGGCTCGTGCCCACTGCCACCGCCGCTGACCAGCCCGACCTTGCCGGCGACCGCGCCGCCCGCGCGGGTGACGAACCACGGGTCGCGTTGCACGGAGACCACGTCGGCATGTGCCGCCGCGAATCCCTCCAGCGACTCGGCCACGACGGTCTGCGGGTCGTTGATGAGCTTCTTCACTGCAGCCATCCCTTCCAACGGGTGCCCGCCGTGGGCCCCACGCACCTCCGTCAGTGACCCCTTTGTCCCGACATGTTCACCTTGTGGGTGCCGGTCAGGACCGTCAAGGCGAGAACGTGCGCCACCGGTGCACATTCGTGCACCGTCCCTCGGACGGGTGACGCGTGCTCAGCGACGGCCGAGCAGCAGCCGGGCCTCCGCGACGAGCACGATCGAGCCCGTCACGAGGACGCCTGCGCCACGCTCGGCCTCGCTCTCCGCGCGGGTCACGGCGAGATCGAGGGCGTCGTTGAGGCGCTCGGCCACGTGCACCCGGTCCTCGCCGAAGATGTCGATCGCCACCTCGGCCAGGTCCTCCACGTCGAGCGAGCGCGAGTTCGACGCACGTGTGACCACAACCTCGGCGAGCAGCGGCTCGAGCAACGACAGCATGCCCTCGGGGTCCTTGTCGGCCATCACCCCGACCACGCCCACGAGGCGGGAGAACTCGAAGGCCTCCTCGATCGCAGGGACGAGGGCCTCGACGCCGGCGGGGTTGTGCGCCCCGTCGACGATGATCGTCGGGCTCGACCGCACCACCTCGAGACGGCCCGGGGAGTCGACGTCCGCGAAGGCGACCTCGACGATCGCCGGGTCCAGCGCCCGACCGCCCGTCAGCAACGCCTCGACGGCCGTCAGCGCCAGGAGCGCGTTGTGCGCCTGGAACGGCCCGTGCAGCGGCAGGAAGATCTCGGTGTAGGTGCCGCCGAGGCTCTGCAGCGCGATCAGCTGGCCACCGACCGCGACCTGACGGTCGACCACCTGGATGTCGACCCCCTCGCGCACCACCCGGGCGCCGCGCTCAGCGGCAGCGGCGAGGACGACGCCCTCGACGTCCTCCTGCTGAGCGGCAAGCACGAGCGTGGCGCCGTCCTTGACGATCCCCGCCTTGACGGACGCGATGTCGAGCAGGGTGTCACCGAGGTAGCGCTGGTGGTCCATCGAGATCGGCGTGATGATCGCGACCTCGCCGTCCGCCACGTTGGTGGAGTCCCACAGGCCGCCCAGGCCGACCTCGATCACCGCGACGTCCACCGGGGCGTCCGCGAACGCCGCGAACGCCATGACCGTGAACACCTCGAAGAACGAGAGCCGAGGCTTGCCCTGCTCGGCGGACCGCTGGTCGACGAGGTGCACGTACGGCGCGACGTCCTGCCACACCTCGACGAACTTCTCGTCACTGATGGGTTCACCGTCGATGACGATCCGCTCGTTGACCCGCGTCAGGTGCGGGCTGGTGAACCGGCCGGTGCGCAGGCCGTGCTCGCGGATGAGCCGTTCGACCATCCGCGCCGTGGACGTCTTCCCGTTCGTGCCCGTCAGGTGCACGACGCGATAGGCCTTCTGCGGGTCGCCGAGCAGCTCCATGACCGCGAGCGTGCGGTCGAACGTCGGGTCGATCTCGTGCTCGGGCGCCCGCGCGAGGATCGCCTGGTATACCTCGTCGGCGGCCTCCCGGGCCTCCTTCTCAGCCTGACGACGCACGTGCTCGGCTCCACTGCTGCTCGTTGTCACGCCTCGTACCCTCCACCCTCGACGGCTGCCACGGTCACGCGGAGCTCGGGCGACGCGTTGGCGACCTCGACCGAGATGGCCAGCGTCTCGCGGGCGATCGTGTCGCGGTGTGCCTCCACGGCGGCGAGGTGCTCGGACGGCACGTCGAGCGTGAGCACGATCCGGTCCCCCACCTGCAGCCCGGCGGCCTTGCGCGCGTCCTGAACGGCCCGCACGACGTCGCGGGCGTAGCCCTCGGCGCGCAGGGCGTCGTCGAGCGTGAGGTCGAGGACGACGAACCCGCCGCCGGGCAGCACCGCGGCGGTCCCACCCTCTCCGCCGACCACCGTCGTCAGCTCGTACTCCGAGGGTTCGAGCGCGACGTCGCCGACGACGACCGTCTCGCCCTCGACCCGCCAGTCCCCCGCCCGCGCGGCCTGGATGACCGTCTGGACGTTCCTGCCCAGCCGGGGACCGGCCGCGCGAGCGTTGACCGCGAGCCGCTGCGTGATCCCGAACCGCTCGGCGGTACCGGCGTCCGCGGCGACCAGGTCGACCACCTTGACGTTGAGCTCGGCGGCCAGCAGCTCGGCGTACGGCACCAGCGCGTCCGCGTCGTCGACCGCGACCGTCAAGGTGCGCAGCGGCTGGCGGACGCGCACCCCCGCGGCCTTGCGCAGCCCGAGAGCGGTGGAGGTCACGGCGCGGACCTGGTCCATGGCGCCGACGAGCGACTGGTCGGACGCGCCGGCCGTCGGCCAGTCGGCCAGGTGCACGCTGCGTCCACCGGTGAGCCCCCGCCAGACCTCCTCCGAGACGAGTGGCGCCAGCGGGGCCATGACCCGCGTGAGCACCTCGAGCGAGGTCCACAGGGTGTCGAACGCGTCCGCGTCCTCGGCCCAGAACCGGTCACGCTGGGTGCGGACGTACCAGTTGGTCAGCACGTCCAGGTGCTCACGCACCGACTCGCAGGCGGCCGCGATGTCGTAGGCGTCCATCTGCGCGGTCACGGTCGCGACGAGGTCGTCGGTGCGCGACAGGACGTACCGGTCCATCGGCGCCAGACCAGCGACACGCTCTGCAGAGACGGCCTTCGCGGTGTAGCCCGCGCCGCCGTTCGCTGCGCCCGAGTAGAGCGAGAAGAAGTAGTACGTGCTCCACAGCGGCAGCAGCACCTGGCGGACGCCGTCGCGGATGCCCTCCTCGCCGACGATGAGGTTGCCGCCGCGCAGGATCGAGCTCGACATGAGGAACCAGCGCACGGCGTCGGAGCCGTAGACGTCCCACATCTCGACCGGGTCCGGGAAGTTGCGCAGGCTCTTGGACGCCTTGCGGCCGTCGTCGCCCAGCACGATCCCGTGGCACATGACGTTGCGGAACGCCGGCCGGTCGAAGATCGCGGTCGCCAGGACGTGCAGCGTGTAGAACCAGCCGCGGGTCTGGCCGATGTACTCGACGATGAAGTCGCCCGGGTAGTGGTGCTCGAACCAGTCCGCGTTCTCGAACGGGTAGTGCACCTGCGCGAACGGCATCGAGCCCGAGTCGAACCAGACGTCGAGCACGTCCGGGATCCGACGCATCGTCGAGGCACCCGTCGGGTCGTCCGGGTTCGGGCGCGTCAGCTCGTCGATGAACGGCCGGTGCAGGTCGGGCTCACCCGCCTCGTTCGTCGGGACGCGGCCGAAGTCCGCCTCCAGCTCCGCGAGCGAGCCGTAGACGTCGACGCGCGGGTGGGCGGGGTCGTCGGAGACCCAGACCGGGATCGGCGTTCCCCAGTACCGGTTGCGGCTGATCGACCAGTCCCGCGCGTTGGACAGCCACTTCCCGAACTGACCGTCCTGGATGTGGTCCGGGGTCCAGCTGATCTCCTGGTTGAGCTCGACCATGCGGTCCCGGAACTCGGTGACGCGCACGAACCAGCTGGAGACCGCCTTGTAGATCAGCGGGTTCCGGCAGCGCCAGCAGTGCGGGTAGGAGTGCTCGTAGGTCTCGTGCCGCACGACGACGGACCGCTGTCCTGCGGGCGTGCGCTCCAGCGGCCCGGTGCCCGCTTTGAGGTCCGCCGTGATGGGCTTGTTGGCCTCGAACACCTGCAGGCCCGCGTAGTCGGGCACCTCGGTGGTGAACCGGCCGCGCGAATCGACGGGGACCACCGGCGCGATGCCGGCGGCGTCGCACACCGCCATGTCGTCCTCGCCGAACGCGGGCGCGAGGTGCACGATGCCGGTGCCGTCCTCGGTGGTGACGAAGTCTCCGAGCAGCACCTGGTGCGCGCTCTCGTGCCCGGCGAAGTACTCGAACGGCGGCGTGTACCGACGACCTGCGAGGTCCCGGCCCTTGGCGGTGGCGACGACCGTGGCCTCCCCGAGCTCCTTGGCGTACGCGCCGACGCGAGCGGCCGCGAGAACGACGAGCTCGCCCGCGAGCGCCGAGTCCGGCCCGGGTTCGACCGTCACGTAGTCCACGTCCGGGCCGACCGCGATCGCCAGGTTGCTCGGCAGAGTCCAGGGCGTGGTGGTCCAGATGAGCGCGAGCTCGCCGGTCTCGAGCCGCAGCCCCACCGTCAGCGCGGGGTCCTGGCGGGACTGGTAGACGTCGTCGTCCATGCGCAGCTCGTGGTTGGACAGCGGGGTCTCGTCGCGCCAGCAGTACGGCAGGACGCGGTAGCCCTCGTAGGCCAGACCCTTGTCGTAGAGGCGCTTGAACGCCCAGATCACCGACTCCATGAACGTCGTGTCGAGGGTCTTGTAGTCGTGGTCGAAGTCCACCCAGCGCGCCTGGCGCGTCACGTACTCGCGCCACTCGCCGGTGTACCGCAGGACCGACTCGCGGCACGCCTGGTTGAACGCCGCCAGCCCCATCTCCTCGATCTGGGAGGTGTCCGTGATGCCGAGCAGCCGCTGCGCCTCCAGCTCCGCCGGCAGGCCGTGCGTGTCCCACCCGAACCGGCGCTCGACGTGGTGCCCGCGCATGGTCTGGTAGCGCGGCACGACGTCCTTGGCGTAGCCGGTCAGCAGGTGGCCGTAGTGCGGCAGACCGTTGGCGAAGGGCGGACCGTCGTAGAAGACGTACTCGTTGCTTCCGTTCTCGCCCGCGGGGCGCGCGTCGATCGACGCCTGGAACGTGCCGTCGGCGTCCCAGTAGGCGAGCACGTCCTTCTCGAGGGACGGCAGGTCCGGGGACGCGGGAACGGGGACGGACGGGCGGTGCAACGGGTAGGCCACCGTACGGATCTCCTGTGGTCGGCACCCTTCGCGGGTGCGTCGCTCTCGGCTGCGAGGACGATCGGACCCGGACCGGCCGGGCTCAACCGCGGTACCACCTCGCTTGCCGGCTCCCCTTGCGGGTCGTCGACCACTTCGTGAGGGCTGTGACGGGCCTACCCGTCCGGCTCTACTGAGGCCGTGTTGCCTGACCCGTTCTTCCGGAGGCTCACCGGTGATAGCCGGGTCGATGCCTGTGCGCGTCACAATATCGGGTTTTGCCCGCCGGGGCGGAACCCGGCGGCCGGTGCGCATCGGCACCCACTCGTGGTCGGGTTCGCCGACGGTGTGCAGCACACTCGTGCCCGTGACCCGACCCCTGTGCCTGTTCGACCTCGACGGCACGCTGATGGACTCCGCACCCGGGATCACGGCATCCGCCGCGTCGGCGTACGCCGCCCTCGGCCTGGACGTTCCTCCGCCGGACGTGCTGCGCTCCTTCGTCGGTCCGCCGATCACCGGGAGCTTCGTCGCGCACGGCGTACCGGCAGCACGGGCGCCCGAGGCGGTCCGCGCCTACCGCGCCGAGTTCGTCACGCGGATGATCAGCGGCAACGCCGTGTTCGAGGGCATCTCGACCGTGCTCGTCGAGCTGCGTGCGGCCGGCGTCCTGCTTGCCGTCGCGACGTCGAAGCCCGAGGTCTACGCCCGCCCGATCTGCGACGCGTTCGGCCTCTCTGGACTCCTCGACGGCGTCTTCGGCGCCCCGCTGGACGACACCCCGTCGACCAAGGCCGACGTCGTTGCCGCGGCCCTCGACGCGTTCCCCGGCGCGTCGCCCGTGCTCATGGTCGGCGACCGCGAGCACGACGTGCACGGTGCCGCCGAGCACGGCGTGCCGACCGTGGGCGTGACCTGGGGCTACGCCGCCCCCGGCGAGCTGCGCGACGCCGGCGCGGTCGAGCTCGTCGGCGACGTCGGCGACCTGGCGAGCGTCGTCCTGCGTCGGCTGAGAGCGGTCTGATCCCACGCTTGACCTTGACGTTGCGTCAACTCCTACGGTGGTGGGCATGGAGGCATCGATCCAGCAGGTCGCGCGGCTCACGGGTACGACGAGCCGCACGCTGCGCCACTACGACGCGCTCGGCCTGCTCGAGCCCAGCCGCATCGGCGACAACGGGTACCGCTGGTACGACGACGGCGCCCTGGTGCGCCTTCAGCGGATCCTCCTGCTGCGCGGCCTCGGGCTCGGCCTGCCGGAGATCCGGCGCGTGCTCGACCAGGAGCAGGACGAGACGACCGCGCTGCGTCGCCACCTCGAGTGGCTGCGCGGCGAGCAGCAGCGGCTGGCGCGGCAGGTCGCGTCCGTCGAACGGACCATCACGGCACGACAGGACGGAGGGCCACTCGTGGCCGAGGACATGTTCGACGGGTTCGACCACACGACGCACCGAGAGGAGGTCGAGCAGCGCTGGGGCGCAGCGGCGTATGCGTCGTCCGATGCCTGGTGGCGCGGCATGACCGAGGCGGAGCGCGCCGCGTGGAAGGCACGCAGCGCCGACCTGGTCGCACGCTGGAGGGCGGCCGCGGTGGCGGACGCGGAACCCGGTTCCGACGAGGCCCAGGAGCTGGCAGCCCGGCACGTCGCCTGGCTGGGCAGCATCCCCGGCACGCCCGGGCACGGCACCGGTCCGGTCCGTGAGTACGTCCTGGGGCTGGCCGACACGTATGTGGCCGACGAGCGCTTCGCCGCGAACTACGGGGGCGTCGAGGGTGCCACATTCGTCCGGGACGCCCTGCACGAGTACGCGGCGCGGCACCTGTAGGCGCTCGGCGTGCGCGTCCAGAAGTTTGGCGACAGAGTGTGACACCCGGCGACGACCGGACGGTCGCCCACCCTCCCCCCAGACGGCGCGGCAGGAGTCTCACGATGCGGTGGACAGCACGACGGATCCTGGTGGCACTCGTCGCGGTGGTGGCGCTGGTGGTCTCCCTGGCGGGCCCCGCCTCGGCCGCCGTCGTCGCGGGACCGGCACCGATCGTCGGTGTCGGCTCCGGCCGGTGCCTGGACGTGGACGGCGCGGCGCGGACGGCGAAGACGGGCGTCTCGATCTACGACTGCCACGGTGGCGCCAACCAGGCGTGGTCCCTGACCACGAACGGTGAGCTGCAGGTCTACGACGCAGCGACGTGCCTGGACGTCGCAGGCAACGACACGACGGCCCCCGCGGTCGTGCAGATCTACCCGTGCAACGGCGGGCAGAACCAGAAGTGGGCGCTGCAGGCCAACGGCAGCATCGTGGGCGTGCAGTCGGGTCTGTGCCTGGACGTCTCGGGGCGCGGTACCGCCAACGGGTCCGACGTCATCCTGTGGACGTGCAACGGGCAGACGAACCAGAGCTGGACCACCGCGCTGCGTACGAGCGACACCACCGCGCCGACCGTTCCGGGCAACCCCCGGATCAGCAACCTGACGTGCACCACCGTGACGTTCTCCTGGAACGCCTCGACGGACGCCGTCGGGGTCGCGTTCTACGACGTCTACCACGACGGCCAGCTGATGACGTCGGTCAGCGGCTCCACGCTGTCGGCCAACCTCACGGTCGTCCCGGGCGTCACGTGGGGGCTGTTCGTGAACGCCCGCGACGCCGCCGGCAACGTGTCGCAGGCCAGCACGACCGTTCCCGTCACTCCCCCGCAGTGCCAGGTCGACACCCAGGCGCCGACCGCGCCGGGCAAGCCGACCGCGTCGGTCTCCGGCACGACGGTCACGCTGACCTGGGCGGCGTCCACGGACAACACCGGCGTCCGGACGTACACGGTCCTTCGCGGCGGTGCCGCCGTCGGGACCGTCACCGGGACGGCCACGGTGCCGCCCGCGACCACGTTCGTCGACAGCGGCCTGGCGGCGACGACCGCCTACACCTACTCCGTCGTCGCGCGGGACGCGCAGGGCAACGCCTCCGCCGCGTCGCCGTCCACGACCGTGACGACGGGCGGCGCCTGCGGGACGTCCGTGTGCGGCGTGACCCAGGTCGGCACCGACACCGACATCCCGTGGGGCCTGGCCACCCTTCCCGACGGCTCGATCCTCTACACGCGCCGCGACGCCCAGACGGTCGCCCGCCTGGTCCCCTCGACAGGCGTGACGACGACGGTCGGCACCGTACCCAACGTGCAGAGCACCGACGGCGAGGGCGGCCTCCTCGGTCTGGTCCTGTCCCCGACCTTCGCCAGCGACCACTGGGTCTACCTGATGCACACGTCGCCGAGCGACAACCGGATCGTGCGCATCAAGCTCGAGAACAACGTCCTGGTCACCAGCAGCGAGCAGGTCCTCCTGTCCGGCATCCTGCGCAACAAGTTCCACGACGGCGGCCGCCTGCGGTTCGGGCCGGACGGCAAGCTCTACGCCAGCACCGGTGACGCCCAGAACGGCGACAACGCCCAGAACGTGTCCGGCCTCAACGGAAAGATCCTGCGGCTCAACCCCGACGGATCCGTCCCGTCGGACAACCCGTTCGGCAACTACGTGTGGAGCTACGGCCACCGCAACCCACAAGGCCTCGCGTTCGACTCGCAGGGCCGGCTCTGGGAGCAGGAGTTCGGAAACTCGGTGATGGACGAGACCAACCTGATCACCAAGGGCGGCAACTACGGCTGGCCGGCCTGCGAGGGAACGTCCGGCACCTGCGGGACCGCGGGGTTCATCGCGCCGAAGCGCACCTACCCGACGGCTGAAGGCTCGTGCTCCGGCATCGCGATCGTGCGGGACGTGCTCTACGTCGCCTGCGAGCGCGGCGCCCGCCTCTACCGCGAGGTCATCAGCGGAACGTCCCTCACCGACGTGCAGGTCTTCTTCAACGGCACCTACGGACGGCTGCGGACCGTCGAGCCGGCGCCGGACGGCGGCCTGTGGCTGACCACGAGCACGCTCGGCGACAAGGACAGCACCCCGAACAACAGCAACGAGCGGATCTTCCACGTGACCTTGGGCGGGTAGCGCTCGCAGGTGAGGAGAACGCCGCCAGCCTCCTCACGTCGATCGCTGCAGCGAACGCTGCCAGTCGTCGTACAGGTCGGCGAACCGTCCGCCGGCATCGACCAGCTCGAGGGGCGTCCCGTCCTCGACGATCCGGCCGCCGTCGACGACGAGAACCCGGTCGGCACCCATCACCGTCGAGAGCCGGTGCGCGATCACGACGGAGGTCCGGTCGTCCAGCAGGGTCGCGAGGCCGTCCTGGACGAGAGCCTCCCCCGGGACGTCGAGCGAGCTGGTCGCCTCGTCCAGGATCAGCAGGGCGGGGTCCGCGAGGAACGCCCGCGCGAAGGACACCAGCTGTCGTTGCCCTGCCGAGAGCCGCACACCGCGCTTGTCCACCTCCGTGTCGTAGCCGTCGGGCATGGCCACGATGAGGTCGTGCGCGCCGACCGCACGCGCAGCCGCCTCGATCTCGTCCTGCGCCGCCCCGGGCCTGCCGAGCGCGATGTTCGCACCGACGGAGCCCGAGAACAGGTAGGCCTCCTGGGTCACCATGACGACCGCGCGCCGCAGGTCGGTCGGGTCGATCGTGCGCAGGTCGAGGCCGTCGAGCCGCACCGAGCCGGCGCGGACGTCGTAGAACCGCGCCAGCAGCTTGGCCACCGTCGACTTGCCGGCGCCCGTCTCGCCGACCAGCGCCACGGACTGGCCCGCCGGGATGTGCAGGTCGAGCCCCCGCAGGACCGTCGGTCCCGTGCCGTAGCCGAACTCGACCGCGTCGAACCGGACGTCGCCGCGGGGAGCGGTCAGACGGACCGGGCGGACCGGCTCGGGGACCGTCGGCTCCTCGGCGAGGAGCGCCGCGAGCTTCTCGAGAGCAGCCGTGGCCGACTGGAAGGAGTTGTAGAACATGCCGATCTGGGCGAGCGGGGAGAAGAACCGGCGGGCGTAGAGCACGGACGCGGCGAGCAGGCCGACCTCGAGGCCACCGTCGAGCACGCGCAGTCCGCCGACCAGCAGGACCGCGGCCACCGTGACGTTGCCGATGAGGACCAGGCCGGTGTCGAAGACGCCGTTGAGCCGGATCGCCTCAGCCGTCGAACCGCGATAGGTCTCCGAGAGCTCGCCGTAGACCTGCTCGACGGCCCGCTGACGACGGAACGCCTGCACCGCGCGGATTCCCGTCATCGTCTCGACGAACCGCACGATCAACCGGGCGGCCGCCGAGCGGTTCTTGCGGTACTGCCGCTGCGAGCGCACCTGGAACCACCGCGTGAGCAGGACGCCGGGAACGACGGCGACCAGCAGGACGAGTCCGCTGCGCCAGTCGAGCAGCACCAACGAGACCGCGGTGAGGACCATCGCGAGGATGCCCGTGGCGAGCGTGGTCACGCCGCCGTCGAGCAGCTCGCGCAGCGCCTCGACGTCGGACGTCTGCCGGGAGATGATCCGACCCGACGTGTAGCTCTCGTGGAACTCGAGGCTCAGCCGCTGCGTGTGCCGGAACACGCGGCGCCGCAGGTCCAGCAGCATCGTCTGGCTCACGCGCGCAGAGGCGCGAACCGTGGCCGCGACCAGGACCCCGCCCAGGAGCGCCGCGACGAGGTAGGCGCCGGCGGCGAGCAGGAGCGGGCCACGGTCGCCGTCCTGCAGGGCGGGCAGTCCGTGGTCGATGCCGTACGCGACGAGGGCAGGACCTGCAACAGCGGCAACCTGAGATCCGACGACGAGCGCCGCTGTCCACCACGCTGCGCCGGAGACGGGCGCGAGCAGGGAGGCGAGCAGGGTCAGGGACCGCCTCCGCAGGCGTCGGGACTCGGTTCGCGAGGGGGCGTCGTCGCGGGACTCGTCGTCCGTCACGAGCGCACCTCCTCGTGCTCGGACAGTGCGGTGAGGACGTAGCGGTAGTGCGGGTGGCTCGTCAGGAGGTCTGCGTGGCGTCCGACACCGGTGATGCGGCCGTCCTCGAGCACGGCGACCCGGTCCGCGAGGGCCACGGTGGACGGCCGGTGAGCGACCACGAGGGTCGTCGTTCCTCGGAGCATGGTGCGCAGGCGCCCCGTGACCTCGGCCTCGGTGGTCACGTCGAGAGCGGAGAGCGGGTCGTCCAGCACCAGCACCCGGGGTCGCACGGCGATCGCGCGCGCGAGGGCGATGCGTTGTCGCTGACCGCCGGACAGGCTCAGGCCCTCCTCGCCGATGATCGTCCCGAGCCCGTCGGGGAGTCCGTGGACGAACTCCGCACGCGCGACGGCGAGCGCCTCCTGCAGCAGGGCGTCCGCAGCCGGGCCCGTCACGTCGGCACCGAGAAGCACGTTGTCCCGGACGGAGGCGGAGAACAGGATCGGATCCTCGAAGGCGACGGATACGGCGCGCCGGAGGTCGTCGCGCGTGAGGTCGCGGACGTCGACGCCGTCGATCCGCACCGACCCGGCCGTGACGTCGTGCAGCCGGGGCACCAGCTGGAGCAGGGTCGTCTTGCCGCTGCCCGTGAGGCCGACGAGGGCAAGCGTCTCGCCCGGTTCCAGGCGCAGGTCGACGCCGTCGAGCACGGCAGCGCTCGACCCGCCCGGATGGGCGAAGCCGACGCCGGCGAGCTCCACGACAGAGCCGGCCGCGCCCGCAGCGGGCAGCTTCGCCGGCTCGGCCGGGTCGCGGACGGAGGACCGGGTCGTCATCACCTGCATGTACCGATCCGTGGCAGCCCGGGCGTCCAACGTCATGGCGAGCAGCATGCCGAGGCGCTCGACGGGGTTGTTCACGACGGCCGCCGTGGCGAAGAACGCGACGAGAGCGCCGACGCTCAGCTGGTCGTTCGCCGTCAGGGTCACGCCGATCGCGAGAGACACGGCCAGCACGGCCTCGGGGACGGCACCGAGGGCGAAGGAGACCCGCGACAGGGTCCGAGCCTTGTGCACCTCGGTGGTGCGCAGCGCGTCGGCCTGCCGCGCGAAGTCGTCGAGCGCGTCCTGTCCCCGGCCGAACGCCTTGAGCACGCGGATGCCGTGCACCGACTCCTCGACCGTGGTCGCCAGGTCCCCGGTCTGGTCCCGGGCACGGCGTGCGACGGCCTTGTAGCCCTCCCGGAAGCGGAAACCGAGCCAGATCATGGGCACGGCACCGACGAGGTAGACGGTGCCGAGCACCGGGCTCGTCCAGATCATCAGCGCCACACCGACGAGCACCGTGGTGGCGCTGACCAGGAGCATCACGAGCCCGAACACGGTCCAGCGCCGGATCGTGCTCAGGTCGGACATGATGCGCGAGAGCAGCTGGCCGCCCGGCCACCGGTCGTGGAACTCGACCGGGAGGTCGAGCAGGTGCCGGAACAGGTCGGTGCGCATGTCCCGTTCCACGGCGGTTCCCGGCGTGAGGATCAGTGCGCGCCTGCACCAGACGAGGAACGCCTCCAGCACGCCCAACGCGAGGACGACCAGCGCTCCCAGGACCACGGCCTGCGTCGACCCCTCCGTGAGCAACGGGCCGTTGACGATGACGCGCAGCACCTGCGGAACCGCGAGCGCGAGCAGGCTGGCGCCGAGTGCGGTCAGCCCGCCGAGCGCGATTCTCGGCAGAGCGGGCCGGGCCCAGCGACGCAGCTGCAGCAGGACTGCCGTGGTGGACGCGGCCTTGGCTGGTGGGAGCTCGGTGGAGGGAGCGACGGGCACCCGATAACCCTACGTATCCGGTCGGACATCCGAGGACGCGGACGGGCCCCGGTCCGGAGCAGGGCGGGCGGCTCAGCTCGTCGTTCGGGCGATCTTCGTGTTGCTCGCCTGGGCGCGTGGTCGCACGACGAGCAGGTCGATGTTGACGTGCGGCGGGCGCGACAGCGTCCACGCGATGGCCTCGGCGATGTCGTCGGCGACCAACGGCTCGTAGCCGTCGTAGACCGCGGCGGCCCGCTGCGCGTCACCGTCGAACCGGACCAGCGCGAACTCGTCCGTCGCGACCGCGCCCGGCGCGATCTCCAGCACACGGATCGGTTCGCCGACGATCTCCCAGCGCAACGTCGTGGCGAGCATCCGCTCTGCCGCCTTCGCGCCCGTGTAGCCGGCGCCGCCCTCGTACGGGCCGTACGCGGCGGTCGAGGTCACGACGACCACGTCTCCCCCGCCGTCGGCCCGCAGCTGCGGCAGCAGGGCCTGCGTCACGCGCAGGGTCCCCAGCACGTTGAGCTCGTACATCCGACGCCACTGGTCCAGGTCGGCCTTCTCGACGGGGTCCAGGCCGAACGCGCCGCCCGCGTTGTTCACCAGGGCGTCGAGCGGTCCACCGGCGGCCACGAGCTCCGCGAGCCTCTCGACGTCGGCATCGTCCGTCACGTCCGCGACGACGGTCTCGGCGCCGGTCTCCTCGGCCAGCGCCCCCAGACGGTCGGCGCGGCGGGCCGTCGCGACGACGTCCCAGCCCTCCGTGCGCAGCCGCCGGACGGTGGCCGCGCCGATGCCGGAGGACGCACCCGTGACCAGGGCGCGACGGGGTCGTGTGGTGCTCATGCGGTGTGCTCCTCGGCGGTGCGGTATGTGTCCATGGCACGGGTTCCGGTGACGTCATTCAGACGTCCGCTCCGCTTCCGTCAGGCGACGGTCGCCGCGACCTCGTCGAGTGCCTCTTCCAACAGGCCGAGGCCGGTCCGAGCCTCGTCGGGGGTGACGACGCAGGGCGGGACCACGTGGACGCGGTTGTCGGCGAGGAACGGCAGGAGCCCGCGGGCCAGCGCCGCCGCCTTGACCTTGCCCATCACTGCCGGCTCGACGGGTTGGTGGGTGGCCTTGTCCTGGACGATCTCGATCGCCCAGAACACCCCGAGGCCGCGGACCTCGCCGACCAGCGGGTTCCGGTCCGCGAGGGCCGTCAGGCCCGGGCCGAGCACGTCAGCGCCGATCGTGGCGGCGTGCTCGACGATGCCCTCGTCGGCCATCGCGTCGAGCGTCGCGACGATGGACGCCATCGCCAGCGGGTGCCCCGAGTAGGTCAGGCCGCCCGGGAACACGGCGTCGTCGAACGTCGTGGCGATCGGGTCGCTGAGGATGACGCCGCCCGCCGGGACGTAGCCGGAGTTGACGCCCTTGGCGAAGGTGATGAGGTCCGGGCGCACGTCGAACCCGTCGAACGCGAACCACTGGCCCGTGCGACCGAACCCGCACATCACCTCGTCGAGGATCAGCAGGATCCCGTACCGGTCCGCGATGGCGCGGACGCCCGCGAGGTAGCCCGGCGGCGGCACGAGGACGCCGGCGGTACCGGGGATCGTCTCCAGCAGGATCGCCGCGACGCTCGTCGGCCCCTCGGCCTGGATCACACGCTCCAGATGGTGCAGCGCACGCTCGCACTCCTCCTCGGGCGTGGTCGCCCAGAACTCCGAGCGGTACAGGAACGGGCCGAAGTGGTGCACGTGGCCGCGGGCGTACTCGTTCGGCACCCGTCGCCAGTCTCCCGTCGCGACGACCGCCGCGCCGGTGTTGCCGTGGTAGGAGCGGTAGGCCGAGACGACCTTGTCCCGCCCGGTGTGGAGGCGGGCCATGCGGATCGCGTTCTCGTTGGCGTCGGCACCGCCGTTGGTGAAGAAGACGCTCGAGAATCCTGCGGGCGCGTGGGACAGGATGCGCTCGGCCGCCTGACCGCGCGTGAGGTTGGCGGTGGCGGGCGCGATCGTCGTCAACGTGGCCGCCTGCTCCTGGATCGCGGCCACGACCCGAGGGTGCTGGTGACCGATGTTGACGTTGACCAGCTGGCTCGAGAAGTCCAGGTAGCGGCGCCCGTCGTGGTCCCAGACCGTCGACCCCAGTCCGCCGGCGATCACCAACGGGTCGAGGTGCGCCTGCGCCGACCACGAGTGGAAGACGTGGTCACGGTCGAGCCGGAGCGCCGTGGCGCCGTCCTGCGAGGTCATCTGCGTCGCGCTCCTTCGTCGTGCCGCGGCTCGTCCGCGGGGGGTGGCCGACTCCTCGAGCCACCCTCCGCAGAGCCTGCCCTACTTCCCGCCGGCCTCCAGTGTGACGTCGCTCCGGGCGCGCCGGTGCTCGTCACCAGATCGGTCATCCGGTGGCGACCACCGACGTCGCCATCCCGGGGATGACGTGCTCGCCGTACTGCCGGAGCGTCTCCTCCTTGTTGTCGTGCTGGAGGTACCCCGCGAACTGGGTGACGCCCAGGGCTCGCAGCTCCTCGAGCCTCTCGACGTGCTCGGCGGCGGGGCCCAGGATGCAGAACCGCTCCACGATCTCGTCCGGCACGAAGGCCGCGTGCGTGTTGCCCGCGCGCCCGTGCTCGTTGTAGTCGTACCCCTGACGGCCGGCGATGTAGTCCGTGAGCGCCTTCGGGATCGGGGAGTCGTTGCCGTAGCGGGCGACGATGTCCGCGACGTGGTTGCCGACCATCCCCCCGAACCACCGGCACTGCTCCCGCATGTGGTCACGGTCGTCCCCGACGTACATCGGCGCGGCGATGCAGAACTCGATCGCGTCCGGGTCACGACCGGCTCTCTCGGCGGCGTCGCGCACGACCTTGATCGTCCACGCCGCGATGTCCGGGTCGGCGAGCTGCAGGATGAACCCGTCGCCCACCTCGCCGGCGAGCTTCAGAGCGAGCGGTCCGTACGCGGCCACCCAGATGTCGAGCGCCGACCCCGTCGACCACGGGAACCGCACCTTGGCGCCGTTGACCTCGACCGCTCGGCCGTTCGCGAGCTCGCGGACCACGTGGATCGAGTCGCGCAGCGTCGCGAGGTTCGAGGGTCGGCCGTGCAGCGTGCGCACGGCCGAGTCGCCGCGGCCGATGCCGCAGATGGTCCGGTTGCCGTACATCTCGTTGAGCGTCGCGAACAGGCTCGCGATCACCGTCCAGTCCCGGGTCGCCGGGTTGGTCACCATGGGCCCGACCATGACCTTGCGCGTGGCCGCCAGGATCGCCGAGTAGATGACGAACGGCTCCTGCCAGAGCAGGTGCGAGTCGAACGTCCACACGTGGCTGAACCCGTACGTCTCCGCCTGGCGCGCCAGCTCGACCGTGCGCGAGGCCGGCGGGTTCGTCTGCAGCACCACACCGAAGTCCATGGGCGACCCTTCTGTTGGCGGGCTCTTACAGGAGGTACTGAGTCAGACCACGCGGCACGTACTGACCGTGGCCCGTGCGCCCCCGGTAGCCCGTCTCGTCGACCACCACCTCGCCGCGGGACACCACGACGTCCACGTGCCCGTCGATCTCGAACCCCTCCCACGCGGAGTGGTCCATGTTCATGTGGTGCGTCTTGTCCACCCCGATCGACGTGTGCCCGTTCGGGTCGTACACCACGACGTCTGCATCCGCCCCTGGCGCGATGACGCCCTTCTTGCCGTAGAGGCCGAACATCCGGGCGGGAGTCGTCGACGTCAGCTCGACCCACCGCTCCAGCGTGATCTCGCCCGTCACGACCCCCTGGTACATGAGGTCCATCCGGTGCTCGATCGAGCCGATCCCGTTCGGGATCGCACGGAAGTCGCCCACGCCCAGGTCCTTCTGTCCCTTCATGCAGAACGGACAGTGGTCGGTGGAGACCATCTGCAGGTCGTTGGTGCGCAGCGCCTGCCACATGTGCCGCTGGTGCCCCTCCTCGCGGGAGCGCAGCGGCGTCGAGCACACCCACTTCGCGCCCTCGAAGCCGGGAGCGCCCAGCTGCTCCTCGAGTGACAGGTACAAGTACTGCGGACACGTCTCGCCGAACACGTTCTTGCCGTTGTCACGCGCCCACGCCAGCTGCGCCACGGCCTGCTTGGCGCTCACGTGGACCACGTACAGCGGCGCGTTCGTGACGTCGGCCAGCATGATCGCCCGGTGCGTGGCCTCCTCCTCGAGCTGCCAGGCCCGGGCGATGCCGTGGTAGTACGGGTCGGTCTTGCCCGCCTCGACCAGCTGCGCCGCGAGCACGTCGATCGCGGGCCCGTTCTCGGCGTGCATCATCGTCAGCAAACCGAGGTCCGCGGCCTTCTGCATCGCCCGCAGGATCTGGGCGTCGTCGGAGTAGAAGACGCCGGGATAGGCCATGAACAGCTTGTAGCTGGTGATCCCCTCGGCCACCAGACCCTCCATGGCCTTCAGCGCGTCGTCGTCGACCCCGCCGATGATCTGGTGGAAGCCGTAGTCGATCGCGCAGTTGCCGGCGGCCTTCTCGTGCCAGGCGGCCAACCCGTCCATGACTCGCTCGCCGGTGCGCTGGACGGCGAAGTCGATGATCGTCGTCGTCCCACCCCATGCGGCGGCCCGCGTCCCCGTCTCGAAGGTGTCGCTGGCGTTGGTTCCCCCGAACGGCAGCTCCATGTGCGTGTGCGCGTCGATGCCCCCCGGGATCACGTACTTGCCCGACGCGTCGATCACCTGGTCCACGTTCGCCGCGAGGTCGAAGCCGAGCAACGTCGAGCCCGGGCTGAGCACCGCCGCGACCGTCTCGCCGTCGATCAGCACGTCCGCGGGTGTGCGCCCCGTCGCGCCGACCAGCGTCCCGCCCGTGATGAGCGTCTTCATCGGGTCCTCCTCGCCGTGTTCTGCGTCGTGCCCGTCGTCGTGAAGCCCTGCCGTGCTCCGTCGTCGTGACGCCTTCCCTACCCCCGGTCGTCGGCCGTGTCCGTCGCTCGACGCCGACCGCTCGCCCATCCCACGGGCGGCTACGGCGCGACGATCGGCCCGTACGCCTCCGGCCGACGGTCGCGGAAGAACTGCCACCTCTCGCGCACCACCCGCACCTGGTCCATGTCGAGGTCCCGGATCAGGAGCTGGTTCTCGCTCGAGGACCCGAGCTCGCCGACATAGTTGCCGTCCGGACCGACCGCGTACGACGAGCCGTAGAAGTTCACGGCCTCGTCGCCGTACTCGTTGTCCTCACGACCCACCCGGTTGTTCGCGACGACGAAGTAGCCGTTGGCCACCGCCGCGGCGGGTTGCTCGATCTCCCACAGCTTGTTCGAGATGCCCGGCGCCGTCGCGTTCGGGTTGAACACGATCTCGGCACCGTTCAGGGCGAGCACCCGCCAGCCCTCCGGGAAGTGCCGGTCGTAGCAGATGTTCACGCCGATCCTGCCGACAGCCGTCTCGAACACCGGGTACCCCAGGTTGCCCGGGCGGAAGTAGAACTTCTCCCAGAACTTGGGCAGGTTGGGGATGTGGTGCTTGCGGTACTTGCCGAGGTAGGTGCCGTCCGCATCGATCACCGCCGCGGTGTTGTAGAGCACCCCGGGCTGCTCCTCCTCGTACACCGGGAGCACGATGACGATGCCGAGCTCCTTCGCCAGCGCCGAGAAGCGCTCCGTCGTCGGACCAGGTACCGACTCGGCATAGTCGTAGTACGCCGTGTCCTGCGTGATGCCGAAGTACGGGCCGTAGAACAGCTCCTGGTACGCGATCACCTGGGCACCCTGGGACGCGGCCTCACGGGTCCAGGCCTCGTGCAGGGCGATCATCGACTCCTTGTCGCCCGTCCAGGTGGCCTGGGTGAATGCGACGCGCACGACGGTCATGGAGTGCCTCCGGTCTTCGTCCGCCGAGGGTCGACCCCCAGCTCAGACGCCGGGGCGCCCTCGCCTGGAATGTGACTGTCGGGGTTGAACATTTCAGTGGCGTTACCGCGAGTTTCGTCCGAGCGAACACCCGTGTCGAGCGTGTAAACATCTTGGCCGACGGACGAATCGGACGCTTGCCGGGGCCCGGAAGGGGCCCCCACCTGTAGATACGCAGGCATTCTGACCCGCATGGATCTCGCTGCCCATGTCGACGACCGTAGCCCTCGAGGCATCGCGGCGACCGTGGCGCGGCTCGTCCGGGGCGGTGACCTGCGGCCCGGCGACCGGTTGCCGACGGTCCGCGTCCTCTCCGCCGAGCTCGGCGTGAGCCCCGCGACGGTCAGCGGTGCGTGGCGGGCGCTCGCCGCAGTCGGCATCGTGACGTCCCGGGGCCGATCCGGGACCGTCGTCCTGCCTCCGCCCGCAGCCTGGCTCCCACCGCGGTACCGCGACCTGGCCGGTGGCGCTCCGGCACGTCTCGACCTGTCCAGCGGTACGCCCGACCCCGAGCTCCTGCCGCTCATCGGCCCGGCCCTGACCCGCGTGGCAGCGCAGCGGCCGTCCGCGGAGACCGGTGCCTACCTCGCCTCACCGGTCGTGCCCGCGCTCGAGGCCCTCCTGCGAGAGTCGTGGCCGTTCGCTCCCCAGAGGATCACCGTCGTCGACGGCGCCCTCGATGCGATGAGCCGGACGCTCGAACGGGTCGCCGGTTTCGGGTCGCGTGTCGCAGTCGAGAATCCCGGCTTCCCGCCGCTGTTCGATCTGCTCGACCACCTCGGCCTGGAGCGCGTCCCCGTCACGCTCGACCACCAGGGCATGCGTCCCGACGAGCTGCGCAACGCCCTCGAGACCGGAGCCCGGGTCGTCGTCGTGCAGCCACGGGCCCAGAATCCGACCGCCGTGAGCATGACCGCGACCCGTGCACGCGAGCTCGCCGGCGTCCTTCGTCGGCACGACGCCATCGTGGTGGAGGACGACCACTCGGGCGAGATCGCCTCCGCCCGCGACGTCAGCCTCGGCGTCTTCCTGCCTGATCGCGTGGTGCACGTCCGCTCCTACAGCAAGTCGCACGGCCCCGACCTGCGCATCGCCGCGGTCGGCGGCCCGGCCACCGTGCTCGACGCCCTCGTCGCTCGCCGCATGCTCGGCCCTGGGTGGACGAGCCGGCTCCTCCAGCACGTCCTGGTCGATCTCCTCACCGACTCGACCGCCCTCGAGGCAGTCGCCCATGCCCGTCGGGTCTACTTCGCCCGCCGGCGCGCCCTGCGCGAGGCACTCGCCACCCACGGCGTCCTCGTCGACCCGGGCGACGGCATCAACCTCTGGCTCCCCGTCCACGACGAACGCACCGCACTGGTCCGGCTGGAGGCCGCCGGCGTCCGCGTCGCACCAGGCACCCCGTTCCGTGCCGACACCCCGAGCGGCACCCTCGAGCTCCTCCCGACCGGCAGCGGCAGCGTCCCCGAAACCGCCCGAGCACGCGACTCGGGCACGGGTGACCACGTCCGCATCACCGTCGGACTCCTCGACCGCGAGACCGACGAGGTTGCCCGAGCACTCGCCGTCGCCGCGACCGTCTGATCCGGACGTGGCGAGCCGGCGTCACGGTGTCCCCCGCGATGCGACAAGCCGCCCCGAGGCACCGGCGCGCCCCATGCGACGAGTCGCCGCGCGACGCGGTGAGTCCCGACGGCCATCGGGACGTCGACGTCGGCGGGGCGCCGGCCACCCTGGGCTCAGACCGTAAGCAGCTCCGTCGCATCATCGGTAGGTGACATCCCGGTCGGGACCGGATCCTCCGGCCGACCAGCGGCCCGCCGAGCGGACCCCGCCAGCACCGCACCGCTGGGCAGGCGAAAGACGTAGGTCGGCGGCGGGCCCGCCCCTCCTGCGCGCCCGCGAGCGCCTCCGGCCCCACCGGGCGCAGCTGGGAGCCGCTCGATGGACAGCTGGAACCGGTGGACCTCCTTGTGGTGGAAGACGCAGAGGAGCACGGCGTTGTCCACGCTGGTCGTGCCGCCGTCCCGCGACCACCACCTGATGTGGTGCACCTCGCCCCACCGCGCCGGTTTGCCGCAGCCTGGGTAGACGCAGCACCTGTCGCGTGCGATCACAGCTCGACGCTGGACGCCCGTGTACAGACGCTCCGTCCGCCCGATGTCCATCGGCTCGCTCCCGGCCCGCATGACGACCCGGGTCATCTCGGCATCGCAGAGTGCGCGCAGCGCCTCGGACATCGGCACGGGCATCCCGTCCGGCAGCGTCGCGGGCTCGAACCCAGCCGCGGCGCAGCCGGCGCCCGGTGCGGGCAGCAGGGTCACGGGCACCACGTTGTCGGGAAGGGCCCGGAACGCGGCCCAGGTCTCTTCGGTCACGATCAGCGACACGTGCGGGCGCACGGCCGAACCAGAGCCCGTGTCGGGCATCGAGAGGACCTTCTGCGCAACCGCGCCGAGCGCGTCGGCACGCGCCTGTTCGGGAGAGCGATCGTCACCCGGCGCCTCACCGACGGCCTCGAGCGCGAGGCGCAGCACATGGCCCGTCATACGGTCGAGCCGCCCCCGGACATGCGTGCCGTCCGGTTGGTCCGACAGATGCAGGAAGCGTTCACGCCGCTGCGCCTGGTGGTCGCGTTCGTGCGCGGCCGGATCCAGCGACGCGGCCCACCGCGACACGTTGCGCGCGAACGTCGGCGCGTCCTGCTCGCAGGCCATCGCCACGAGCGTCTGCTGGCCGTGGGGCGAGGCCAGCACGGCAGTGACGTGCTCTGAGGCGGTGGACAGAAGACGGGCGATTCCGTTGAGGTGCTCGACCGGAACGGTGCCTGCACCGACCGCTGTCGCGACGGACGGCAGGACCGCCAGCGCCTCCGCCTGCTGGACCTCACGCCTGGCAGCACCGCTTCCGGACCGAGAGACCGCCGAACGAGCAGCCTCGAGCGAACCGATGCCGGGCCGTCGCCACTCCCCCGAGTCGCGTTCGGCGATGAGCAGCTGCCCTCGGACGGTGGCGATCACACCCTCGAGCACGTCGAGCCTGCCGAGGACGCGAGTCCGCTCGACGCCCATCTCCGGGATCGAGGCGAGACCGCGCAGGCCAGCTCGCGCGCCGCCACCACGACCGCGTCGGCGAGGCCTACGAGATCGGCTTCCGCCGCCCACGCGTCACCCGAGAGACGTACCGGAGGACCCGGGTCCGCTCGCTCGAGTACTACGGCACGCATCGTCGAGGGGCCGTACTCGAGGGCATGGGTGGGATCCAGAGCATCCCCGCGCTCTGGATCACCGCCCATGCCGTCTTCGAACATACGTTCGACTCTACGTGACATGGAACCGCAGGTCAACGAGCCACAGTTCGCTGAGGACGAAACGTCGGCACTTGCACGCAGGGGTCCGGACAGGCCTACTCTGTGCGCGGAACCCGGCCGCATCTGGCTCGGGTCGCGCCGCCCGGCTGTGGGCGGCCCTCCGGAGGCGCGACGTGCGCCCCACCCCCCGACGCCCAGAGGCGCGCACGCGCCCAGCACCGCCCCGGAGCCCCATGCCCGCCACTCGGCGCGTTCTCGTCGCAGCGACCGCAGCGGTCGTCGCCACCCTTGCCGGCTGCTCGACCCAGAGCACCCCGCAGGCGACGTCGGCCGCGACCGTCACGGGCGCCGCGGCCTTCACTGCCGTCACCCTCGACAACTGCGGTACCCACGTCACGGTCGACCAGCCCCCGCGCAAGGTCGTCACGATCAAGTCGACGAGCACGGAGATGCTCCTCGCGCTCGGCCTGCAGGAGGCGATCGTCGGCACGGCGTTCGCGGACGGCCCGTTGCCGGACACGTACAAGGACGCGGACCTCACGGTGATCTCCGACAAGGTCCCGGGCCAGGAGGCGCTGCTCGCGCTCGAGCCCGACTTCGTCTATGCCGGCTGGGAGTCGAACTTCTCGGCCGACGGGGCCGGTGATCGCGCTGGCCTGCAGGAGCTGGGCATCGGCACGTACGTCTCCCCCGCGGCCTGCAAGGAGCCCGGTTACATGCCGGACCCGCTGACCTTCGACAAGGTCGACGACGAGATCCGCGAGGTCGCCGGCATCTTCGGCGTGCCGGACCGAGCCGAACGCCTCATCGCGACCGAGAAGGCAACGCTGGCGAGCGCGAAGAAGCCCGCCGAGAAGACCACCGCCCTCTGGTACAGCTCCGGCGACGACACCCCGTACGTCGGGGCAGGCATCGGCGCGCCGCAGATGATGATGGACGCCGCCGGGCTGACCAACATCTTCGCGGGCGTGCACGACACCTGGACCTCCGCCGGCTGGGAGACCATCGTCGCGGCGGACCCGAGCGTGATCGTGCTGGTCGACGCCAGCTGGAACACCGCGGACAAGAAGATCAAGGCGCTCGAGAGCAACCCCGCCACCGCCCAGCTGAGCGCGGTCAAGAACCACCGCTACCTGACCATCCCGTTCGCGGCGTCCGAGGCCGGGGTCCGCAACGCCGAGGCCGTGAAGTCGCTGGACGACCAGCTGGCGGCCCTCGACCAGTGAAGCCACGGGCACTGTGAAGCGACGCGCTCCGCTGACCCTGCTCGTCACGGTCGGCGTGCTGGCCGTCGTCGCGACGATCCTGGTGGCCGTCACCATCGGTCCGGCGAACCTCGACGTCGGGGAGGTCGCACGCAGCATCGCCGGCCACCTCGGGTTCACCACCAGCGGCGTCCCGAGGCTGCACGACGCGATCGTGTGGGACCTGCGGCTGCCGCGCGTGCTGACGGCGGCGGCGGTCGGGGCGGGTCTCGCGCTGGCGGGTGCGGTGATGCAGAGCCTGACACGCAACCCGCTCGCGGACCCGTACCTCCTCGGTCTGTCGTCGGGCGCGTCGCTGGGTGCGGTGGCGGTCCTGGTGGTCGGAGTGAGCCTGCTGCTTCCGGTCGCGGCCTTCGCGGGCGCGATGCTGGCGCTGCTCGCGACGCTGACCCTGGCCCGCACGGGCGGCACGCTCACGCCGGGCCGAACGGTCCTGGCCGGCCTCGCGGTCTCCCAATTCGCCGCCGCGGGGACGTCGTTCGTCATCTTCTGGACCGCGACCGGCGACTCCTACCACGAGATCCTCAACTGGCTGCTGGGTTCGCTGGCCGGGACGACGTGGGGTGACGTCGCGATCGCGGGGACGGCCACCCTGGTCATCGGCGTCGTCCTGCTGACGAGCGCCACCCGCCTGGACTCGTTCGCGTTCGGAGACACGTCGGCGGCATCCCTCGGGATCGACGTGAACCGCACGCGGTGGACCCTGATGGTCGTCGTCGCCCTGCTCACCGGCGCGATGGTGGCGGTCAGCGGGGCCATCGGGTTCGTCGGCCTGATCCTGCCGCACGCCGTCTCGTCGCTCACCGGGCCGGCGCACCGGCGCCTCCTGCCCGTCTCGGCACTGGCCGGGGCCGTGTTCCTGGTCTGGGCGGACACCATCGCGCGCACCGTCTTCGCCCCGCGCGAGCTGCCCGTCGGCATCGTCACGGCCCTCGTCGGCGTGCCCGTGTTCGCGTTCCTGCTGCGGCGCGGGAAGGGGTCGGCATGGACCTGACCCTCGACGGCGTCGGCACGCGGCTCGGCGGGCGCTGGGTGGTCGACGGGGTCGACGCGACTCCCCCGACCGGCGCCCTGACCGGTCTGCTCGGCCCCAACGGCGCCGGGAAGACGACGCTCCTGCGCATGATCGCGGGACTCGTCGGTCCCGAGAGCGGGGCGGTCCTGGTCGAGGGCGAGAACATCCAGACCATCCCCCGTAGGACCCGCGCCCAGCGGATCGCGCTGCTGGAGCAGGAGTCGACGAGCTCCGTCCCGCTGACCGTCCGCGAGGTGGTCGCCCTGGGTCGCATCCCGTACCGCACCCTCTGGGGCAACGACCCAGACGGCGCGGCCGTCGACCGCGCGCTGGTCAGCGCGCGCGCCGAGCACCTCGCCGACCGCGCGTGGTGGTCGCTGTCCGGCGGCGAGCGGCAGCGCGTCCAGATCGCGCGCGCGCTCGCGCAGGATCCCGACCTGCTCCTGCTCGACGAGCCCACCAACCACCTCGACGTCAGCGCGCAGCTGAGCCTGCTCGCGTTCGTGCGCGACCTGGGCACGACGACGGTCGCGGCGCTGCACGACCTGAACCTCGCGGCCGCCTTCTGCGAGCACGTCCTGGTCCTCAAGGACGGCCGGCTCGCCGCCGCTGGCCATCCGCTCGAGGTCCTGACGCCCGACCTGCTCAAGGCCGTCTACTCGGTGGAGGCCGACGTGCTGAGCAACCCCCGGACCGGCCGACCGGTCATCGCGTTCCACGAACCGGAGCAACCGGAGCACCCATGAAGATCACGGTCCTGTCCGGTGGCGTCGGCGGAGCACGCTTCACGCGCGGGCTGCTCGCGCTCGTCGGCACCGAGCACCAGGTCACGGTCATCGCCAACACCGGCGACGACATGTGGCTCCACGGCGTGCGCGTCTGCCCCGACCTCGACACCCTGATGTACACGCTCGGCGGGGCCGTGCACGAGGAGCAGGGCTGGGGCCGACGAGGCGAGACGAGGCGCGTCAGCGACGAGCTGGCCGGCTACGACCTCGGCTGGGACTGGTTCACGCTCGGCGACCTCGACCTGGCCACCCACCTCGCCCGCACGGAGCTGCTGCGCGACGGACTGCCGTTGTCCCAGGTCACCGCGCGCCTCGCGGCCCGCTGGCGGCCCGGGGTAACCCTCCTTCCGATGACCGACGACGAGGTCGAGACGCACGTGCTCCTCGACGACGGCCGCGAGATCCACTTCGAGGAGTGGTGGGTCCGGCACCGCGCCACGCTCCCGGCGCGCGGGTTCGTGCAGACGAACATCGCCACCGCGACCCCCGCTCCGGGCGTGCTGTCCGCTCTGTCCGATGCGGACGTCGTCGTCGTCCCACCGTCCAACCCGGTCGTCTCCGTCGGGACGATCCTCGCGATCCCGGGTGTGCGTGACGCACTGACCAGCACAGACGCACCGGTGGTGGGCGTCAGCCCCGTGGTCGGCGGCGCGCCGGTGCGCGGGATGGCGGATGCGTGCCTGACCGCGATCGGCGTCGAGACCACGGCTCTCGCCGTCGCCCAGCACTACGGGCGACGCGCGGACGGCGGGATCCTGGACGCGTGGCTCGTCGACGAGGTCGACGCACCGGCGGCAGCAGTCCTGCGGGGGGTCGGCTGGGCGTCCCGCGCCGTGCCCGCCCTGATGACCGACGTCCCGACCGCGGCCCGCATCGCCGCAGACGCCCTATCCCTGGTCGACCGTCGACCCTGAGCCGAGCCCCATCCGGGACAGCGCCGCAGCGGTCCGGCTCCCCACGCCCAGCCGTTCCACCGCGGTGACATCGGCAGGCAGGTCGACGTCCCGTCGCAGCGTCGACCCGGACGGGATGTCCAGCCGGACGTGCCCGCTCGCCTCGTGCAGGGCAGCCGAGCCGGTCCCGAACTGCGGTGTGAACGCGGTGAGCCCGGTCAGCAGGGTGGTGCCCGTGCCGTCGGCATCGGCGACGAACGCGCGGGGATGCCGTTCCGCCAGGACGAGTGCGGCGTGCAGATCGTCGGGCCGCAGCGCGGGCAGGTCGCCCAGGAGCACCGCCACGGTTCCCGTCGCCGCGGCCAGACCCGCGCGCACGGCCGCGTTGAGCCCGCCGCCGGGATCGTCGACGACGAACGGCACCGCCGCTTCGAGCTCGTCGTCGGACGTCACGACGAGGACCCGGGCGACGCCCGGAGTCGCCGCGGCCGCCTGGATCGTGTCGAGCGCCATGGCCCGCGCGAGCGCGGCCCGCTCGCTCGGGCACAGCAGCCCGGCGAGGCGCGTCTTGCCCTCGGCGGCCGGCTTCACCGGCACGACGACGACCCAGTCCACGCCGCACCGCCTTCCGTCCCGGTCGAACCCCGCGAGAGGATGCTGCCATGACCCTCTGGCTCACGGGCGACCCGACCGCCGACCAGCTCCTGACCGACGACCCGTTCGCCCTCCTGATCGGCATGCTGCTGGACCAGCAGTACCCGATGGAGGCGGCATTCGCCGGTCCCGCCAAGATCGCCGACCGGATGGGGGGCCTGGACGTCCACCGGATCGCGGAGGCCGACCCGTCGGAGTTCGCCTCGATGTGCGCCACCCCACCTGCCGTGCACCGCTACCCCGGCTCGATGGCCGGCCGCATCCAGGGCGTCGCCGCGGCGCTCGTCGAGCAGTACGACGGTGACGTCACCCGCCTGTGGAGCGACGGCGACCCCGACGGCCCGACGGTCCTGAAGCGCCTCAAGGCGCTGCCCGGCTTCGGCGACCAGAAGGCACGCATCTTCCTGGCGCTCCTCGGCAAGCAGGTCGGCGTGCAGCCGGCTGGCTGGGCCGAGGCGGCGGGCGCCTACGGCGAGCCCGGTGCACGGCGGTCGATCGCGGACGTCACGGACGCGGCGACCATGGCCCAGGTCCGCGTCACCAAGCAGGCCGCCAAGGCCGCCGCGAAGGCTACGGCTGCCCCCTGAGCGCGTCCTTCCAGCCCTGCGCGTACGCCTCGGCGCTCCCCTGCGCGAACATGTCCTCGTCACCGAGCCGCACCAGCGAACGCGCGCCCGGCCCGTCCGCACCGGTGACGAGATGCCGGAGACCTCGGACGACGGCGAGTGGGCGCCCCTCGGCCTTGCCCTTGACCAGCTCACCGGCCGACGCGATCTCGTCGGCGACTGCGGCCTGTGTCATCACCAGCGGGCGGCCGAAGGTGTCGACCTGACCGCGCAGGTCGTCGAGCACCACGAGCCCCGCGGCGCCGATCGCGATGTCGGTGACGCCCTGCCGCCACGGACGCCCGGCGGTGTCGGTGATGACGACGCCCAACCGGACCCCGAACACCGCGGAGAGCCCCTCGCGCAGTCGTCGCGCGGACGCGTCCGGGTCCACCGGGAGCAGCAGCACGGTCCCCTCAGGCGTGTTGCTCGCGTCGACCCCCGCCGCAGCCATCACCAGGCCGAGCCGGTTCTCGACGATGCGGGTCACGCCCGCCGAGTGTTCGCGGGTCGCGACGACGCGCACGGTCTCGTCGGTGATCGCCTGCTCGCGGTCGTCGGCGGAGACCACGCGGCCCTCCGCCTTGGAGACGACCTTCGACGTGAGCACGAGGACGTCGCCGTCGAGCGGCGGCTCATCGGCCAACAACGCCGCGAGCAGCACCACCAGGTCGTCTCCGGGCGCGATCTCGGGCAGCCCGTCGGGAGCCCACACCTCGAGGCGCGTGGTCATCGGACGAGCTTGGGCAGCACGTCCGCCCCGAACGTCTCGATCCACTCGCGCTGGTTGCGACCGACGTTGTGCAGGTAGATCCGGTCGAAGCCGAGGTCGACGTACTTCTGGATCTCGGCCCGGTGGACATCGGGGTCGGCGGAGATGACCATGCGGCCCTCGAAGTCCTCCGGACGGACCAGCTTGGCCATCTGCTCGAAGTCGAACGGCGACCGGATGTCCGCCTTCGGGAACTTCATGCCGCCGTTGGGCCACTCGTGCATCGCGTTCGCGAGCGCCTCCTCGTCCGTCGACGCCCAGGACAGGTGCAGCTGCAGCACCTTCGGCAGCGTGGCGGGGTCCTTGCCGGCCTCGCGGGCGCCCTCGTCGAACTTGCCGAACAGGCCGCTGATCTTCTCCAGCGGCGCACCGACGGTGATCAGCCCGTCCGCCAGTCGCCCCGCACGCTTGGCCGTGACCGGTCCGGCTGTCGCGACGAGGATCTCGGGAGCGACCTCGGGCATCGTCCACAGACGGGTGGACTCGAGCTTGTAGAACGGACCTGCGTGCTTGACGTCCTTGCCCGCGATCGACGCGCTGAACAGCTTCTTGATGAGCTCGATCGCCTCGAACATGCGGTTGATCCGCTCCGGCGCCTCCGGCCAGTAGCCCGCGACGATGTGCTCGTTGAGCGCCTCCCCGGAACCCAGGCCCAGCCAGTGCCGTCCCGGGTACATCGCGGCGAGGGTCGCGGACGCCTGCGCAACCATCGCCGGGTGCCAGCGGAAGGTCGGAGCCGTGACGCCGGGGCCGATGTCACCCGTCGTCCGCTCGCCCAGGGCCGTGAGCACGTTCCACACGAACGCCGCCTGACCCTGCGCGGGGACCCAGGGCTGGTAGTGGTCCGCGGCCATCACGCCGGAGAACCCGTGGGCCTCGGCGTGCACCGACAGCGCGACCGCCTCCGTGGGGTGGAACTGCTCCAGCATGGCTGCGTACCCGACCGTGAGGCCGGGGGCGGTGACTGTTGACATGCACACTCCCGATCGCGGGGATCTCGCGGTGGTCCGCGACGACGTCCCTGACCACCCTAACGACGCGCCGGGGCACGTCGCTTCCCGGCGGCAGGGGTCGACGGGCTACAGAGCCGACCCCAGGACGACACAGCACCGGTCGGGCCGGGGTTCCAGCCGAGCGACGACCCGGTCACGGCCCACCTCGTCGGCCACCGCGGCGACGAGGCAGAGGTTGGCGTGGCAGACCAGCTCCGTCTGCGTCTGGGCCAGAGCATGGAACGGACAGTTGAGCAGGTGGACCTCGTCCTCGACGCGACGCGGCTCGTAGCCCTCGCCGACGAGGACGTCGGCGGTGACGTCGAGCGGGTCACCCTCCCGCACGGTGGCTGCCCGGCCCGCGGCGGTCCCGTGCGCCGTGAACGCTCGCTCCACCGCGTCGAGCACGGGCGTCCCTGCCCGCGCGGACTCGGCGACCGCGTCGCTCAGGAGCCGTCCGGCGAGCTCGTACCGCCGCTCCGGGAGCGTCACCGAGAACTCCCGGGGTGCGCGGCTGTACAGCTTGGCCGGCCGGCCCGCGCCCGGTCCCGTACGACCCGTCAGCCGTGCGCGGCTGGTGGTCAGCAGACCGTCGGCCTCGAGCCGGTCGAGGTGGAACCGTGCCTGGTGGTGCGGGACGCCGACGCCCTCGGCCGCCTGGTCCCGGCTCACCGGCTCCGGTGCCGCGACGACGAAGCGGTAGAGCGCGAGACGCACGGGGTCCGCGAGGGCACCGATGCTCTCGGCGTCCGCCGCGAACGACGTACTGGGCTCCATGCCCTTGACAATACCCACGCAGATTTCTAATGTACAGAAGTATGTTCGATAGAAACTTGGCGATGTTTCCCGCCGTCGACGACTCCGTCAGCCTCGACGCCGCGGAGGACGCGGCCCGCGCGTTCCTCGAAGCCCTGGGCATCGACTGCGACAGCCCCGGCACCGAGCGGAGTCCCCGCCGGATGGCCGAGGCCTACGCCGAGATGCTCGCGCCGCGCCCGTTCGAGATGACCACGTTCCCCAACGACGAGGGGTACGACGAGCTCGTGGTGGTCCGCTCGATCCCCGTCCAGTCGATCTGCGAGCACCACCTGCTCCCGTTCTTCGGCGTCGCCCACGTGGGCTACCTGCCGGGCAGGCGGATCCTCGGGCTGTCGAAGTTCGCGCGCGTCGTCGAGATGTTCGCCCGTCGCCCGCAGGTCCAGGAACGACTCACGCGCCAGGTGGCGGACTGGATCGAGATGCGTCTCGCCCCGCGTGGCGTCGGCGTCGTCATCGAGGCGGAGCACCTGTGCATGAGCCTGCGAGGAGTCCGGGCCGGCGGTACCGTCACGACGACGTCGGCGCTGTCCGGTCTCCTGCGGGACTCCCCCGCCACCCGTGCGGAGTTCCTCTCCGCCGTTCGTCCCTGACACCCGGAGGTCGTCATGGCAGGAACCGTCGTCATCGGAGCGGGGCTCGCCGCCGCCCACGTCGTCTCGACCCTGCGCGAGGAGGGGGACGACCGGCCCGTCACCCTCGTGGGCGACGAGATCGACCGCCCGTACGAACGACCGCCGCTCTCGAAGGGGTACCTCCAGGGCACCGCGGAACGTGACTCCGTCTTCGTGCACAGCCCCGACTGGTACGCCGACCACGACGTCACCACCCGGTTCGGGACCACCGCGACGCTCGTCGACCGTGCAGCCCGCACCGTCGCCCTCTCGGACGGCACGGAGCTCGGCTACGACCACCTCGTGCTCGCCACGGGGTCGAGCCCACGCTTCCTCGACATCCCCGGCGCCCGGCTCGCCGGCGTGCACACGCTGCGCCGCCTCGCAGACAGCGACGAGCTGCGTGACGAGCTCGCTCACCGGCAGCGCCTCGTGGTCGTCGGCGGCGGGTGGATCGGCCTGGAGGTCACCGCTGCCGCGCGGCTCGCCGGGCTGGAGGTCACCGTGCTGGAGTACGCCGCGCTGCCGCTGCTCCGGGTGCTCGGCCCAGAGCTCGCGACGCACTTCGCGGAGCTGCACCGCGCGCACGGGGTGGACCTGCGGACCGGCGTCGGTGTCGACGGGTTCGACGGCTCAGCCGGCCGCGTCACGGGCGTCCGGGTCGGCGGCGAGGTCGTACCCGCCGACGTCGTCCTGGTCGGTGTCGGAGCCGCGCCCAACGTGGCCCTCGCGAACGCGGCCGGCCTCGCGGCGGACGCGCGGGGCGTCCTCGTGGACGCCCAGCTGCGTACTGCCGACCCGGCCGTCCTGGCCGCCGGCGACGTGGCCAACGCCCACAACACCGCCCTCGGGCACAGCCTGCGCGTGGAGCACTGGGACAACGCGATCCGTCAGGGCGCCCTCGCGGCGCGCTCGATCCTGGGCCGACCCGACGTCTACGACTGGCAGCCGTACTTCTACACGGACCAGTACGACCTCGGCATGGAGTACGTCGGGTACGCCGACGCCGACGACCCGGTCGTCATCCGCGGCGATCGGGCCGGCGGCGAGTTCGTCGCGTTCTGGCTGCGCGACGGACGCGTGCGCGCCGCGATGAACGTCAACGTCTGGGACGTCAACGACCAGCTGCGCGCCCTCGTCGGCCGCGAGATCGACCCGTCCCGTCTCGCCGACGAGTCCGTCCCGCTCGAGGAGCTCTAGCGGGCCGCCCAGACGGGCAGCCGCCGCTCGTAGAGCCACGGGTGCAGCACGGCCGCCACCGGGCGCCCGGACACGAGCTCGGCGCAGACCACGAACTCCTCGGTACTGACCGTGCCGTGCCGGTAGCGGCTCGTCCACGTGCGCAGGACCTCGAAGAACGCCTCGTCGCCCAACGAGACACGCAGGGCGTCCAAGGTCAGGGCGCCGCGCTTGTACAGGCGGTCGTCGAACATCGAGTCGGGACCGGGGTCCCCGATGACCAGGTCCTGCGGCAGCCCTGCCAACCGCGTGTGGGCTGCCCGAGCGTGCTCGGCCGCGCTACGCCCGCCCGATGCCTCGGACCAGAGCCACTCGGCGTAGCAGGCGAACCCCTCGTGGAGCCAGATGTCCCGCCACAGGCCGACGGTCAGGCTGTTGCCGAACCACTGGTGCGCGAGCTCGTGGGCCACGAGCCGCTCCGACCCTCGTCGGCCGTCCATGTGGTTGGCACCGAAGACCGAGAGCCCCTGGGCCTCGAGCGGGATCTCCAGGTCGTCGTCGGTGACCACGACGGTGTAGGCGGCGAACGGGTACGGCCCGAAGAGGTTCTCGAAGAGCGCGATCATCTCGGTCTGCCGACCCAGGTCGTACGCCGCGGCGGCGCGCAACCGTGGAGGGACGACCGCCTCCTCCCGGGGGCCGGTCGCGATCCGCAGGTACCGCCCGACCTGCAGCGTCGCGAGGTACGCCGCCATCGGCTCGGGCTGCTCGTACTGCCACCGGATCCGTCCGGCGCGCGCGGACCGGGACACCAGGTGGCCGTTCGTGACGACCTCGTAGCCCGCCTCGGCGGTCACGGTGAACCGGTAGGTCGCCTTGTCCGCCGGGCTGTCGTGGCACGGGAACCAGCTCGGCGCACCGTCCGGCTGGCCCGCGACGATGACCCCGTCGGAGAGCTCCTCCCACCCGACCGCACCCCACGGACCCCGCACGGGTCCGGGCTGACCGGAGTACCGCACGTCGACGACCAGCGACGTCCCGGGCGCGACCTCGTGCTTGAGCTTGAGAACGAGCAGGTCGCCGCGGTGCGTCCACCGGTCGGGCCGGTAGCCGTCGACGAACACCTGGCTCACCCGGAGCCGGTGCTGGAGCTCGAGCGACACCCGCAGCGTGGACCGCACAGCGGTGGCGTACACCTGGGCGCGACCCTCGAGCCGGTTCGTCGCCACGCGGTAGTCGAGCTCGAGCTCGTACCGGTCGATGTCGAGATCTCCGTCCGGCCGACCGGGCAGGTACGGGTCGGCGGCGGCTGACGTCACGCGGGCACCGGGGCGACGGGGTTGCCGGTCCAGCGCGAGCCCGCGGGGATCGCGTCACCGCGCAGCACGAGCGACGCCGGTCCGACGCTCGCGCCGTCGTCGAGCGAGGCGGCGGGCAGGACGACGCCGTGCGGACCGAGGCTCGCTCCGACGCCCAGCCCCACGGTGTCCATGCTCATCACCCGATCATGGAACAGGTGCGTCTGCAGCACACAACCGCGGTTCACGGTGGACGCGTCGTCGAGGCGGACCAGGTCGGCCTCCGGAAGCCAGTACGTCTCGCACCAGACGCCACGGCCGATCCGGGCCCCGAGCGTCCGCAGCCACACCGTGAGCGCGGGCGAGCCGATCGTCGCCGGTCCCATCCACGGCACCGCGACCGACTCCAGGAACGTGTCCGCCAGCTCGTTGCGCCAGATGAAGGAGCTCCACAACGGGTGGTCCCCCGGGCGCAGCCTGCCGACGAGGAGCCACTTGGCGGCCGTCGCCAGCGCACACGCCACGGCCGCGGCACCGAGCACGACCACCCACGAGACCGCGGCCGCACCGGCCAGCCCCCACGAGTCGAGCGCCGCCTGCAGGACCAGCAGCACGAGGACGGCCAGCCCGAAGGTGCAGATCACGGGGATGATCCGGCAGAGCTCGACCAGGGCACGCGCGACACGCAGGCGGGTCGGCGGCTCGAACGTGCGCGAGTCGTCGCCCTCGCCAGCCACGCGCCGCAGCTTCACCGGCGGCGAGCCGAGCCACGACGTCCCGGCCCGCGCACCTTCCGGGGTGGCCGACAGGACCGCGACGAGTCCGCGCTTGGGCACGGCACGACCGGGCGCGATCATCCCCGAGTTGCCCAGGAACGCGCGCTTGCCCACCTTGCTGCGCTCCACGCGCAGCCAGCCACGGCCCAGCTCGTACGAGCCGATGAGAGTGTCGTCGGCCAGGAACGCCCCCGCGCCGACGGTCGTGAGCGACGGGATCATCAGTGCCGTCGACGCCTCGACGTCCTTGCCGATGTCCGCCCCCAGCGCGCGCAGCCACAGCGGCGTCGCCATGCTCGAGTAGAGGGGGAACAGGCTCGTTCGCGCGTCGTCCATGAGCCGCTGAGTCGCCCAGACCTGCCATCCGTGCCGACTACGGACCGCGTGGTAGCCCTCGCGCAGCCCGATGCCGAGCAACCGGACCGAGACCAGGGTGACGAGCAGCAGGACGAAGCCCATGGTCAGCGCACCCAACGGGACGGCCCGCATCGCGTCGGCTGCCGCATCCCGCCAGCTCTCTGAGCCGCGGACGAAGTAGCCGACGACGAGGAGCCCACACAGTGCCGCGACGACCGGCAGTGCGGCCATGACGGAGGCGGTCACGCCGTAGACGCCCAGCCACAGGCGCCCCCGGGGCGCACGCTCGGCGGGCCACTGGGCGAGTGCTGGACCGACGAACGTCGCGGGGGAACCGACCCACAGCTCGCCGGGTGGTACGGACTGCAGCACGGCCGACCCGGGTGCGATCTCGGCGCCCTGCCCGATGCGGGTCCCGGGTCCGATCGTCGACCGGGTGCCCACGCTGGCCCGCTTGTCGATGCGGATGCGTCCGACCTTGAGGATGTCCCCGTCGAGCCAGTGACCGCGCAGGTCGACCTCTGGCTCGACCGAGCAGCCGTTGCCCAACCGGAGCATGCCGGTGACCGGCGGCGGCGTGTGCAGGTCGACGGACTTGCCGACGGTCGCGCCGAGTGCGCGGGCGTACGCGGCCGTCCAGGGCGCGCACGACAGGTTCTCCGACCCGGCGGCGGCCGCCCAGGACTCCGTGAACCAGATCCGCAGGTGCACCGAGCCACCTCGGGCGTACCAGCCCGGCCGCAGGTCGCGCAGCAGGCGTCGCGCGACGAGCACGGTCGTCCCCATGCGACCGAGCGGGCTGATGAGCGCGACCCAGCCGAGCGCCACCCACCACCAGACCCCGGGGACCACGGGGACCCACGCGGGGTCGGTGGTCGCGTGCAGGACCGCATCCGCGGCGAGCAGCCAGGTGAGCCAGCGCAGGCCGACGAGCAGCGACAACGGCACCGCGAGCAACGTCTGGACCAGCTGCGTCCGGACCGGGGTCGGGACCACCACGCGCTGGTCGGCGACGCCGGCAGGTTCGAACTCGTCGAGCGTGCGGGCGAGGTCGCCGATGCGCGGGTTCTCGTAGACGTCGGCGACGGTGACCGTCGGGAAGCGGTCGCGCAGTGCCGAGACGAGCTGCGCGGCCACGAGGCTGCCGCCGCCCGAGTCGAAGAAGTCGTCCTTCGGCCCGGTCACCGCGACCCCGAGGGCCGCCGTCCAGCGCTGCGCGACCCACGCGGCGGTCTCGGACAGGCCGACCGGCGGGGGTGTGTCGTCGTCGGGTCGCGCGAGGGGCCACGGAAGGGCGTCGCGGTCGACCTTGCCCGAACCCCGGGTCGGGACCTGGTCGACGGGAGCAAGCAGCGGCACGAGGGCCGCGGGCAGCACCCCGCGCAACGCGTCGCGCGACGCGGCGAGGTCGATCTCGACGCCCGGCTCGGGCACCAGGTAGCCGACGAGCACCGACGTCCCTGCCGGTGTGCGGCGGACAGCGGCCGCGGCGCTCGCCACACCGGGTAGCGCCAGCAGCGCGGCGTCGACCTCGCCGAGCTCGATCCGTCGGCCCCCGACCTTGACCTGGTCGTCGGCACGCCCCTGGAACAGCAGGCCCTCAGGCTCGTAGCGGACCAGGTCGCCGCTGCGGTACGCGCGTTCCCAGCCGAGGGTCTCGACGGCCGCGTACTTCTCGGCGTCCTTGGCACCGTCGAGGTACCGCGCCAGGCCGACCCCGCCGATGATCAGCTCCCCGACCTCGCCCTCCGCCACGTGCACGCCGTCGGGTCCGACCACGGCCAGGTCCCAGCCGTCGAGCGCGTGCCCGATCCGGACCGGTCCTGCACCCGTCAGCAGCGCGCCGCACGCGACGACCGTCGCCTCGGTCGGACCGTAGGTGTTCCAGACCTCCCGCCCGTCGCCGACGAGCCGGGCCGCCAGCTCGGGCGGGCACGCCTCGCCCCCGAAGATGAGCAGCCGGACGCCCGCGAGCACCTCCGAACGCCAGAGACCGGCCAGCGTCGGGACCGTGGAGATGACGGTGATCCCCTGCGCGACGAGCCATGGTCCCAGGTCCATGCCCGTACGCACGAGGGCCCGCGGTGCCGGGACCAGGCACGCGCCGTGCCCCCAGGCCAGCCACATCTCCTCGCAGCTCGCGTCGAACGCGACGGACAACCCGGCCAGCACGCGGTCGCCGGGGCCGAGCGGTGCGTCCTGCAGGAACATCCGGGCCTCGGCGTCGACGAACGCAGCGGCCGACCGGTGCGTGACGGCGACCCCCTTCGGCGCGCCGGTGGAGCCCGACGTGAAGATGATCCAGGCGTCGTCGGTGGTGCTGGGCGGCTGCGGCGGGGCGTACCGCTTGGTGAGGACCGCCAGGTCCCCCTCGGTCAGCACCCGCGCGACCCGCGCTTCGGAGAAGACCGTCCGGGCACGCTCGTCGGGGTCGTCCACGTCCACCGGCACGTACGCGGCACCGGCTGCGAGGACGCCGAGGATGGCGGTGTAGAGCTCGGCGGTGCCGGACGGGATCCGCACGCCGACCCGGTCGCCCGGGCCGATCCCCACCGCGGCCAGGCCCGCGGCGACGCGATGCACGGCGTCCCAGAGCTCCCGGTAGGTGAGGCTCGCACTGCCGTCGTCCAGGGCCGGGCTGTCGGCGTGGGCGTCGGTGGTCGCCTGCAGGACGTCGAGCAGCGTCCGCGGGTCGGCGGCGAACCGGGACCGGAGGAACCCCTCGGTCGTCATCCCCACCTCATGTTCCTCGCGCATGCATGACCTCCAGATCATGGCCCCATGACCCGGCGAACGGCGATCCTGCCATCCACCTCCGACAGTGTCGGCACCGTTCATGGACTGGTCACCCACCGTTCACCCGCGCCTCACCTGCGCCGACCGGCCACGGGCGGTGGACGCGAACTCGTCGCCACCGACGATCTGGGAAGATAGGGCCCCATGAGCTCCGACTCCCCTGTGCGCATCACGGCCCCCCGACATGTCCCGGACAAGGTCTCGCTCGACGGGGTCGAGGATCGCTGGGACGCCGCATGGACGGCGCAGGGTCTGCACACGTTCGACCGCACCGCCACGCGCGAGCAGGTGTACTCGATCGACACCCCGCCGCCCACCGTCTCGGGCTCGCTGCACGTGGGCCACGTGTTCTCCTACACGCACACCGACGTGGTCGCGCGCTTCCAGCGGATGCGTGGCCGCGAGGTCTTCTACCCGATGGGCTGGGACGACAACGGCCTGCCCACCGAGCGCCGCGTGCAGAACTACTACGGCGTCCGGTGCGACACGTCCCTGCAGTACGACGCGACGTTCGAGCCGCCGTTCGCGGGCGACGTCCCCAAGGGCGCCCAGCAGGTGCCCGTGAGCCGCCGGAACTTCATCGAGCTCTGCGAGAACCTGACGATCGAGGACGAGCGCCAGTTCGAGGCCGTCTGGCGCCGGCTCGGCCTCTCGGTCGACTGGGACATGACGTACCAGACCGTGTCCGCCGAGTCGCGCGCGGTCGCGCAGCAGGCTTTCCTGCGCAACCTCGCGCGCGACGAGGCGTACCAGGCCGAGGCACCTGGCCTCTGGGACGTGACGTTCCAGACCGCGGTCGCCCAGGCCGAGCTCGAGGCGCGCGACTACCCGGGCGCGTTCCACCGCGTCGCCTTCCACGGTGCGGACGGCCCGGTCTACATCGAGACGACGCGCCCGGAGCTCCTGCCGGCGTGCGTCGCCCTCATCGCGCACCCCGACGACGAGCGGTACCAGCACCTGTTCGGCACCACGGTGCGCTCTCCGCTGTTCGGTGTCGAGCTGCCGGTGCTGGCCCACCCCGGCGCCGAGCCCGACAAGGGCGCCGGCATCGCGATGTGCTGCACGTTCGGTGACCTCACCGATGTGCAGTGGTGGCGCGAGCTCCAGCTGCCCACCCGCTCGGTCATGGGCCGCGACGGTCGCCTGCTGCGCGAGACGCCGGACTGGATCGCCACGGACCAGGGGCGGGCCACCTACGAGGAGATCGCCGGGAAGACCACGTTCTCCGCACGCGAGGCCGTCGTCGCCGGGCTGCGCACCGCCGGCGACCTGGACGGCGAGCCCGTGCCCACACAGCGCAAGGCGAACTTCTACGAGAAGGGCGACAAGCCGCTCGAGATCGTCACCAGCCGGCAGTGGTACATCCGCAACGGCGGGCGCGACGAGTCGCTGCGTGAGGCGCTCCTGGCTCGCGGCGCCGAGCTCGGCTTCAGCCCCGACTTCATGCGCGTCCGCTACGAGAACTGGGTGGGCGGCCTGAACGGCGACTGGCTCGTCTCGCGCCAGCGGTTCTTCGGTGTCCCGTTCCCGGTCTGGTACGCGCTCGACCCGGACGGTGAGCCGCTCTACGACACCCCCCTGGTGCCGAACGAGGACCAGCTGCCGGTCGACCCGTCCTCCGACGTGCCCGAGGGGTACACAGCCGACCAGCGCGGCGTCCCCGGTGGCTTCATCGGCGACCCGGACATCATGGACACCTGGGCCACCAGCTCGCTGACCCCGCAGATCGTCGGCGGCTGGCGCACCGACCCCGACCTGTTCGCGCGGGTGTTCCCCATGGACCTGCGCCCCCAGGGCCAGGACATCATCCGCACCTGGCTGTTCTCGACCGTCGTGCGCAGCCACCTCGAGCACGGCTCGCTGCCGTGGTCGACAGCGGCCATCAGCGGCTGGATCCTCGACCCCGACCGCAAGAAGATGTCGAAGTCCGTCGGGAACGTCGTCACGCCGATGGGTCTGCTCGAGGAGCACGGCTCCGACGCCGTCCGCTACTGGGCCGCGTCCGCACGCCTGGGCACGGACGCCGCGTTCGAGGTCGGGCAGATGAAGATCGGCCGCCGCCTGGCGATCAAGGTCCTCAACGCCTCGAAGTTCGCGCTCTCCTTCGGGGAACCCGACGAGCCGCTGTCGCTCGACCCGTCGCTCGTGACCGCCGAGATCGACCGTGCGATGCTCGGAGGGCTCGCGGACGTCGTCGAGAAGGCCACGGCCGCCCTCGCCGCGTACGACCACACCCGGGCCCTGGAGCTCTCCGAGACCTTCTTCTGGACGTTCTGCGACGACTACCTCGAGCTGGTCAAGGACCGCGCCTACTCCTCCGGGGAGGCAGCCCAGTCCGCCCGCACCGCGCTCGCGATCGCGCTCGACGTGCTGCTCCGCCTGTTCGCCCCGGTGCTGCCGTTCGCGACCGAAGAGGTCTGGTCGTGGTGGCGTGAGGGCTCCGTCCACCGCGCCCCCTGGCCGGACCCCGCTCCCCTGCGCTCGGCCGCCGGATCAGCCGACGCGGGTGTCGTCGCGGCGGCCGGATCCGCCCTGGCTGCCCTGCGCAAGGTGAAGTCCGAGGCGAAGGTGTCGATGCGGACGGAGATCGCGGCCGTCACGCTCGCCGTCCCGGCGGGCCTGCGTCCGGGCGTCGAGGTCGCCCTGGACGACGTCCGCTCCGCCGGCCGCGTCACGGGCACCCTGGCACTCGTCGACGGCGACGCCGAGACGGTCGTCGCCAGCGACGCGGAACTGGTCCCCCCGACCCCGACCGCCTGAACACCCCAGCAACGTCCGCACTCGTGGGGTCTATACCCCCCACGAGTGCGGACGTCGCGGTGTCCGGTGGTGCGTTTGTTAGATGACTGTGCGCAGGCGGGCCTGGTCCGCCGACTGGGTCGGGACCGCTTCGCTCGGGGTGGAGCCGTCCGACCAGCGGAGCACCGCGCCGACGCCGTCGACGAGATCCACCGAGCCGTTCTCCGCGAACGTGAGGCCCGCGTCCTGACCGATCGCCGCGCGCACCAGGGCGACGTCCGCCGCCAGCCGGCGTGCGCCCTCGGAGACGCCGATCGCCGCCAGGTCGTCGGCCGACGTCGCCAGCTGCAACGGCTCCTCACCGACCCACAGCTCCCGGTCCGAGAGCCCTTGCGACAGTGCGTCGACGTGCAGGACCAGCTCCGAGACCTGCCCCCGGCGGAGCACCTCGAGGACGTCGTCCAGGGCGGTCACCGCGCCTTCGCCGCGCCCCTGTGCCTGCCGGAACCGATCCAGGACCGCCGCGCGACGACGTCCGCGGAACCCGCTGAGGGCCTCGGCCACCCGTGCATCGAACACCTCCTGCTTCACGCCCTCGCCGCGCGCACCGCCGGGGACGTCCACGAGGACCTCGCTCACGTGCTGCGCGACAGCGTCACGGACGAGACCGACCGCCCGGCCGTCGCCCGTCAGGAGCACGACGTCGGGGCAGCGCTCCGACACCCGTTTGTCCAGCACAGCGGCCACGGCCTCGGCGTTGCGCTGCCACGAGTCCTCGGCCCGCGTCTGGCTGCGCCGGTCGAGCCCGCCCTCTCGGGTCTTGTGCACGTCGTCGTGCCCGCCCTCGACGGTCTCGACCTCCGGACCGCCGGCGGTCCGGACGCTGCCGCCGGTGGCCCAGGTCAGGTCCGCACCGTTGCGGTCCACCTCCACGAGCAGGTAGCTGACGGTCTGGTCGGCTGCGCGGATGGCCGGCAGCAGTGCCGGGACCGGTCCGTACACGGCGTGCGACTGTGCGGGCGGCTCCGCCAGCACCCGGTCGACGACCACCGACTCGGCGTCCGACACGATCACGCGGCCGTGCGGTCCGCGAACGCCGGTCGGCGTGGCGACCAGGTCTCCGATCTCGTCCAGTACGTGGGCAGGCGCACCGTCGCGCTCCAGCTGACGTCGGACGGCCTTCCAGCGGTCGGCCGCCTCCGCCTCGCCGGCCGCATCAGCACGAGTCACGTCCAGGTAGACGGTCGTGAACGGCGACGGGCGTCCGAGCAGCGGTTTTAGCCAGTGCAGGTCCATGGGCAGGTCCTCCGGGATCGACGCTCCCCAGCGGTCGCGGGTCCCCCCCGTTCGGCCCGCCGGAGCTGACCTGTCTACCTTCCGCCACGTACGGACCGCGCGCTACCCCGGCGGGCGATCACGCACGTCTCAGGAACGGCTCGCGTGGCCCTGCGCGATCTCCTCGTGGTGCCGGATGACCTCTTCGACGATGAACGCCAGGAACTTCTCCGCGAAGACCGGGTCGAGGTCGGCCTCGTGCGCCAGCTGACGAAGGCGTGCGACCTGCTGCTCCTCGCGGCCGGGGTCCGACGGCGGCATGCCCCGCGTCGCCTTGAGGACCCCGACCTGCTGGGTCGCCTTGAACCGCTCGGCCAGCAGGTAGATCAGCGCGGCGTCGATGTTGTCGATGCTGCCTCGCAGCCGAACCAGGTCCGCCGGGATGGGCGTCGGGAGGTCGCTCACGAACGCGATCCTAGGCGGTGGCGCGGGGTGTTCAGGCGCTCTTCTCCCGCGGGGTGCGCTTCTCCCGGGGCGTCTCCCGGGGGATGAGGGTCGGGTTCACGTTCTCCAGGACGACGGCTCGCGTGATCTCCACCCGGGCGACGTCGTCACGGCTGGGGACCTCGAACATGACCTGCTGGAGGACCTCCTCCATGATCGCCCGCAGACCGCGCGCACCCGTTCCGCGGAGCAGCGCCTGGTCCGCGATCGCGGCCACGGCGTCGTCGTCGAACTCGAGGTCGACGCCGTCGATCTGGAACATCCGCTGGTACTGCTTGACCAGCGCGTTCTTGGGCTCCGTGAGGATCCGGACCAGTGCGTCCTGGTCGAGACGTGCGACAGCCGCAACGACTGGCAGTCGTCCGATGAACTCGGGGATCAGGCCGTACTTCTGCAGGTCCTCGGGACGAACCTCGGAGAAGAGGTCACCCTCGTCGACGGACTCGAGCAGCGGCGCCCCGAAACCGACGACGCGCTTGCGGGCCCGGGCCGCGATGATGTCGTCGAGCCCCGAGAACGCTCCCGCGACGATGAACAGCACGTTCGTGGTGTCGATCTGGATGAACTCCTGGTGCGGGTGCTTGCGGCCGCCCTGCGGCGGGACCGAAGCCGTGGTGCCCTCGATGATCTTCAGCAGCGCCTGCTGGACGCCCTCGCCCGAGACGTCGCGCGTGATCGACGGGTTCTCGCTCTTGCGGGCGATCTTGTCGATCTCGTCGATGTAGATGATGCCCGACTCGGCCTTCTTGACGTCGTAGTCAGCGGCCTGGATGAGCTTGAGCAGGATGTTCTCGACGTCCTCGCCGACGTAGCCGGCTTCCGTCAGGGCCGTGGCGTCCGCGATGGCGAACGGGACGTTGAGCATGCGGGCCAACGTCTGCGCGAGGTACGTCTTGCCGGTGCCGGTGGGGCCCACGAGCAGGATGTTCGACTTCGCGATCTCGATCGGTTCGTCGGTCGTCGTGCGACCGGCCTCGCCGGCCTGGACACGCTTGTAGTGGTTGTAGACCGCCACCGACAGCGCTCGCTTGGCCGACTCCTGGCCGATGATGTACTGCTCGAGGAACTCGAAGATCTCCTTCGGCTTGGGCAGCTCGACCAGCCCGACCTCGGTGGCCTCCGCCAGCTCTTCCTCGATGATCTCGTTGCAGAGCTCGATGCACTCGTCGCAGATGTAGACCCCAGGGCCCGCGATCAGCTTCTTGACCTGCTTCTGGGACTTGCCGCAGAACGAGCACTTCAGGAGATCGGCCCCGTCTCCAATTCGAGCCACGTCGATCCCCTCTCTCGTGTCGCCTCCGCCCGGCGGGCGATGCGTCATTGCTGCGCCACCCCGGAGCGTGCGCGTTCCCCCATTGCACACCACACCGGCCGGGATGTCAGCCGAACACACGGGCCGGGGTGCGCCGGGTTGGGAAATCTCCCCGGATGGTCCAGGGACCGGGTCACACGAAGGCGACCCGGTCCCTGGATGGTGGTCCTACTAACTACTTCGGCTGAACTGTCGTCGCGATGACACCTTTTCGGCTCTCGAGAACCTGGTCGACGATCCCGTACTCCTGCGCCTGCTGCGCGGTGAGGATCTTGTCGCGCTCGATGTCCTTGCGGACCAGCTCGATGTCGCGTCCCGTGTGGTGCGCGATCGTGAGCTCGAGCCACTCGCGCATGCGGATCAGCTCGTTGGCGTGGATCTCGATGTCCGACGCCTGGGCGTAGCCGCCGCCCTCCATCGCAGGCTGGTGGATCAGCACGCGAGCGTTCGGCAGCGCCAGTCGCTTGCCCGGCGAGCCCGCGGAGAGCAGCACGGCCGCGGCGGAGGCCGCCTGCCCGAGGCAGACGGTCTGGATCTGCGGCTTGATGTACTGCATCGTGTCGTAGATCGCCGTCAGCGCCGTGAACGATCCGCCGGGCGAGTTGATGTACAGGATGATGTCGCGGTCAGGGTCGGTGCTCTCCAGCACGAGCAGCTGGGCCATGACGTCGTCAGCGGACGCGTCGTCCACCTGCACGCCGAGGAAGATGATGCGGTCCTCGAACAGCTTGGTGTACGGGTCCTGGCGCTTGAAGCCGTAGGCCGTGCGCTCCTCGAACTGCGGAAGGACGTACCGGGCCGCCGGCGACGCCGGCGCCAGGCCACCGGGACCCGCCAGCATCCCGGCGCGGGCCATGAACTGGGACTCCATGCTCACGAGATTCTCCTCAAGATGGTGATGGCTTCGGCGCTTTCCCGGCGGATCAGTTGGTGCCGCCGCCACCGGCGACCGAGTCCGCCTTCTCGACCACGTGGTCGATGAAGCCGTACGCCAGCGCCTCGGGAGCCGTGAACCAGCGGTCGCGGTCTGCGTCGCTGTTGATCTGGTCGACGCTCTTGCCGGTCTGGCCCGCGGTCAGCTCCGCGAGCACGGTCTTCATGTGCAGGATCAGCTGAGCGTTGATCCGGACGTCGGTGGCCGTGCCGCCGATGCCGCCGGACGGCTGGTGCATCATCACGCGGGCGTGCGGCGTGGCGTAGCGCTTGCCCGGCGCGCCGGACGAGAGCAGGAACTGGCCCATCGATGCCGCCATGCCCATCGCGATCGTCGCGACGTCCGGCTGGATGTACTGCATCGTGTCGTAGATCGCCATGCCCGCGGTGATCGAGCCACCGGGCGAGTTGATGTACAGCCAGATGTCCTTGTCCGGGTCCTCCGCAGCCAGCAGCATCATCTGGGCGCAGATGGCGTTCGCGTTGTCGTCGCGCACCTCCGAGCCCAGCCAGATGATGCGCTCACGCAGGAGCCGGTTGTAGATGGAGTCATTGAGGCCGAATGCCGGGGACTCGGCCCGGGCCAGCGTCGGCACGTACTCGTTCACGAAGGCTCCCTCGTCTGACGGTGACATCTGTCCTGCACGCGCGTGGGTGCGGGATGGCCCCGTCCACCTGTGCGATGCAGTGACCCTAACGCGCAGGAACACCCCTCCATGTCCCCGCCGCGAGCGTTTTCGCTGACGGCAGAGCCACAGCCCGGACGCGGAGGGATGCACGAGGGCCCCGCACCGACCACGGTCGGAGCGGGGCCCTGGTGGCGTTCCGGCTCAGGCCTTCGCGTCCTCGGTGAACGCCGAGATGTCGGCGGCCGCGTCGGTGCTCGGCTGGTTCCCCTCGGGGTCGGCCTCGGACTGGACGTCGGCGAGCACGGACGCCTGCTGGGCGAGCTCCTCGGCCGCGTCCTCCTCGTCGGACCCGATGAACTCGCTCAGGTCGACGGCGTTGCCGGCCGAGTCCGTGACCGCGACCCGACGCAGGGCGACCGCGAGCGCCTTCGAACGCGCGACCTCGGCGACCATCGTGCCGATCTGACCCTGCTGGTCGATGGTCTGGATGAACGTGTTCGGGTCCATGCCGTACTGCCGCGACGCGCTGACCAGGTAGTCCAGCAGCTCGGGCTGGCTGACCTTGATCTCCAGGTTCTCGGCGAGCGTGTCCAGCAGGATCTGGTTGCGCAGCGCGGTGGTGGCCTGCTCGCCGACCTCGGCGCGGTGCTCGTCGTCCTCGAGGCGCCCCTCGCCCTCGAGGTGACGGTGCACCTCGGCCTCGACGACCCCCTGCGGGACCGGGATCTCGGTGCTGGCGAGGAGCTGCTCGAGGAGCAGGTCGCGGGCCTGGACGGCCTGGTTCGAGATCTTGGTCTTGGACGCCTGCTCGCGCAGGTCCGCCGTGAGCTCCTCGAGCGTGTCGAACTCGCTGGCCAGCTGGGCGAAGTCGTCGTCGGCCTCGGGCAGCTGGCGCTCCTTGACGGTCGTCGCGGTGACGGTCACCAGGGCGGTCTCACCCTCGTGCTCGCCGCCCGCGAGGGCCGTCTCGAACGTCGTGGTCTCGCCGGCCGACAGGCCGGTCAGCGCCTCGTCGAGACCCTCGAGCATGTTGCCCGAGCCGATCTCGTAGCTGACGCCGCTGACCTGGTCGACCTCCTCGTCACCGATCTTGGCGACGAGGTCCAGGACGACGAAGTCCTTCTCGGCGGCCGGGCGGTCGATGCCGACCAGGGTGCCGAAGCGCTCGCGGAGCGCGTCGAGGCGACCGGTGACGTCCTCGTCGGAGACCTCGACGTCGTCGACCGTGAGCGTGATGCCGTCGAACGCCGGGACGGTGATCTCGGGACGCACCTCGACCTCGGCGGTGAAGTGCAGCTCACCCTCCTCGCCGGCGGGCGACGCCGTCAGGCCGGGCACCTGCGTGACCTCGACCTCGGGCTGACCCAGCGGGCGCAGCTTGTTCTCGCGGACGGCCTCGGCGTAGAAGCCGGACAGACCCTCGTTGATCGCGTGCTCGAGGACCGCGGGACGACCGATGCGCTGGTCGATGATCCGCGGCGGGACCTTGCCCTTGCGGAAGCCGGGAACGGTGACGTCCTGAGCGATGTGCTCGTAGGCGTGCGCGATGCTCGGCTTGAGCTCGTCGTACGTCACCTCGACGGTCAGCTTGACCTTGGTCGGGTCCAGGGTCTCGACGGCGCTCTTCACTTCGATGGTCTCCAACTGATCGGGTCCGGCGCCGGTGACTCCGGCGTTCTCCGTGGATTTCGGGCCGCGCGCAAGCCCGTCGGGCGCACGCTGGCGACCCTCGATATTACGTCACCGCCACGTCGGACCCAAAAGCCGGCACCCCCGCGCTCGGTGCGCACCTCCGCGGTCGTCAGGCCAGGATCCGCCGCGTGGTCTCGACCTGCTCCTCGAGAACCCCGCTGATCGTCACCTGGGTCTCGTTGATCCGCTCGACGAGGTCCTGGATCTGCCCGAGCGAGCCGACGACGGCACCGACCTGGTCCTGGATCGCCGCCACACGTGCGTCGACGTCCAGCGTCGCCAGAGCCGTCGCGTTCGCCAGCTCCTTGACCTCGTTCGCCACGACGGCGAACCCCTTGCCGGCCTCACCGGCCCGTGCCGCCTCGATCGTCGCGTTGAGCGCCAGCAGGTTCGTCTGGGCCGCGATGCGCTGGATGACCTTGACCACGTCCCCGATCTCCGCGCTGGCATCGCCGAGAAGAGCGACCTTCGAGTTCGCGTCACCGGCGAGCTGTCGGCCGTTCTGCGCGACGGCCGCTGCTGCGACCACGTTCCGCTCGACCTTCTCGATCAGCACCGCGAGCTCTCCACCGGCCGTGGCGAGCCGCTCACGGGCCGCGAACCGGGCAAGGGCCTGAGCGAGCAGGAATGCCGTGCTGCGCAGTGCGTCGGCTCGTGCGTCCGACAGCGTCAGGTGCGTCGTCGTGAAGAAGTCCATGGTTCCGATGACCTCTCCGTCGACGATGATCGGCAGGCACACACCGGAACGCACTCCCGCGCGTCGTGCAGCCGGTGCGCGGACGCAGTCCGTGATGTCGGCGAGGTCAGGTACGAAGACGAGATCGCGTGAGCGCCATGCCCGTCCAGAGAGGCCGACTCCCTCCCGGAACGACGCCGTGAGCGTCACCTCGCGGAACTCCTCCCCCGCACTGCCGGACTCCTGGAGGAAGTGCAGAGCCTGGTCGGACGGGTCGACGGCCCAGTACGAGGCGTACTCCCACCCGAAGCCCTCGCGGATCGTCCCCAGTGCGGCGCTGTACGCAGCCTCGTAGGTCCCGGCCGTCGTGATGGCGTGCAGAACCTTGGTCACGGAGGCGAGGTCGCGCGCGGCAGCATCTTGCTCGTCCGCGACCGCCTCGCGCGTCAGCGCCTGCGAGACGAGCACGCCGATGCTGCGCAGCGTCGCACGGCGCAACACGGAGACCTCCCGCTGCTCCATGGACATGAAGTCCATCGTCGCCACGACGTCGCCGTTGACGACGATGGGGAAGCACACCGCGGAGTGCACGCCGACCTTGCGCGCGACCGGTGCTCGTACGCAGTCGGTGACCAGGCCCAGGTCGTCGACGACGACGAGGTCGCGCGTCTGCCAGGCCCTGCCGGACAGGCCGACCCCTTCGGTGAAGGTCGCGCCGGCCGTCACGCGGCGGAACTCCGGGCTCACGTCGCCGGACTCCTGCGCGAACGCCAGGTGCTCACCCGACGCGTCGAGGACCCAGTAGGAGCCGTAGGTCCAGCCGAAACGTGCCCGGACGAGCTCGAGGACGCTGGCGACCTTGGCGTCGCTGGTCCCGGGTTCAGCCAGCGCCCTGACGGCCGCGGTGATGGCGTCGATGTTGGCGCTCGCCTCGTCGTCGGCGACGTGCGACGAAGACGTCGGGGCTTGCTTGCGAAACATGGTGCGACTCCTGGGGTGTGGGGACGAGCGACCGGCCCGCTGCCCCTGATCGACCCGATCGGGTCCCGCCGTCGTCTGCTGAGGGTTCCGGGGGCGCGTACCTGTGCGATCTCGACCGTGGCATCGACGTTCGTACGAATCTGTGTCAGACGGATCGCGGCACGCCCACGTTCTTCACCCGCGGCGATTGGTCCGATTAGTACGCTTCGGCCCGAGGGGTGCGCCGACGTCGGCACATCCCTGCCCCTCCGATGACGCAACCAGAAGGACTTCCCATGCCCCCGAAGCTCCGGACCGCGCTGATCTGGGCAACAGCGATCTTCCTCGTGTACGCCGTCGTCACCAGCCCGGACCGTTCCGCCGACGTCGTCCGGGCAGCCTGGGACGTGGTCGCCGGGGCGTTCGAGAGCTTCGCCGCGTTCTTCGGGAACCTCACCGCATGATCGGCCTCTAGAACATGTCGGGCTGGGACCCGCGGGTGCCGCACCCGAACTTCGAGCGCTACCTCGTACCCGAGGAGCGCGTGGTCGTCGCGGTCCGGCTGCACTGGGCCAAGGTCGTCGAACCCGTGCTCACGGCGCTCGCCGCGTTCGTCGTCGTCGGCTGGCTCGTCGGGCCGGCGACCCGGGCCTTCGGGGACGGCGGGGAGCTGCTGTGGTGGCTCTGGATCGCGGTGCTCGCCCGGTCGGTCTGGCTGGTGCTCAACTGGCGCGCCGAGTGGTTCGTCACGACCGACCGTCGCATGCTGCTCATCTTCGGGCTGGTCACACGCAAGGTCGCGATGATGCCGCTGGGCAAGGTGACGGACATGAACTACAAGCGCTCGCCGCTCGGGCTGCTGCTCGGGTTCGGCGAGTTCGTGCTGGAGTCGGCGGGCCAGGACCAGGCGATGCGCTCGATCCCGTTCGTTCCCCGCCCCAACGACACCTACCGCGAGATCTGCGCGGTGATCTTCGCACCGCAGAACGCCGGCCCGGACAAGCAGGCCCCGGCGCCGGCTCCCCGTGCAGTCCCGCCCTCGTTCCGGCCTTCGTGGCCCCCCGCACCCACGAAGGTGTCGGCCGAGGACCTGACGCAGCCCATTCCCGTCCGCCGGATCAACCCCGTCGATCCGGGGGACGACGCCGGAGTCGGCTGGGCCGTCTCCGAGACCCCGTCCCGGTACGTGGACCTTCGCACCGACGAGACCGACGAGTCCTGAGCCTCATCTCGGTCGGGATGGCGGGATTCGAACCCACGACCTTCCGCTCCCAAAGCGGACGCGCTACCAACCTGCGCCACATCCCGGCACACCCGTTCGGGCCCGAAGGCCGGACGAGTGCACGTTGCGCCCCCATGCACCCGTTACCCTAGGTGCCGCAGTCCGGACTGCTCACGCAGAGCCCGGACCTGTGCGGACGTAGCTCAATGGTAGAGCCCCAGTCTTCCAAACTGGCTACGCGGGTTCGATTCCCGTCGTCCGCTCCGTGGGTGGTTTCGTATTTGCGCTCCCTGCAGTTCCGCAAGGTCTGTCGCGAGTCCCCCATGCCGGAATGGGGTTCGAGGTCGGACCATTGCGGGCGACCTCGGTGGGCGTGCGGTAGGCCAGCTCCGAGTGCACTCGTGGTCGCCGGTGGCGCCGACGTTGCCGCCTTCGCGCAGGACACGCCCGCCTGGACGGAGCCGGCCGGCTCCGTGGCGTCACCCGATCCAGCGAGCTGCGGCCTCGTACGTGGTATCAGGGGTGCTGTTGAACGCGATCGCCGCGTCGGGCGCGTGCCGCCGGATGAGGTTGACGACCTGCTCCAGCAGCTCGACGTTGTCGTCCGAATGGCGCAGGCCTCCCCCCACGACCACGCACTCCCACCGGTACGCCCGCAGCGCGCGGCCAACGACCGCTCCCACGTCGTCGCTCCCGTCGATTCCCACGAGGCAGACCTCGACCCCGACACCGTGGTCGGCGAACGTGGACAGGCCCTGCGCGATCGCCTGGGCGACGGGCGCCGGGTCCCACGGCCCGGGGACCCGGTAGGGATCGAGGCCGATGACGAGAACCCTGGGTGAATCGGTGATGGTGTCGTCCATGTCAGCACGATAGGACTGGACGTGAGCACACGGGTGTCCAGGGCTCGCGCCGTGATCGCCACCGGACGTCGGCCCGTACATCCGCCGTCGACTTCAGAAGGATCAGCGTCGTCGAGTTCGCTGTTGTGCGGCACTCCACCCCACGGTGCGGGTCGGCCGATTCGACGCGTGGCAGCGCGATTCTGCCTGCAGGTCCGGAACGGAGCTCGCCGGTGATCTCCACAACCCGCAGGTCAGGGCACGTGTGGAGCGCGTGACACCACGTGTCTGGAGGTACTCCCCGAATGTCACGGGCGCCGCAGGTCAGACCCCTTTCCGGAACCACCCTCCGTGGTTCCGACCCGCCCGTGCACGCCGGCGCCGGCGTGCGACTCACGCCGGAGCGAACGCGCGCACCCCCGTCGCCGTCCCGACGGCGCGGGCTGCGGCCCCAGCCCCTCCGGCGAGCACGCAGGCGGCGGTGCCGACGGCCGCGAGAGCCAGCGCACCCCCGATACCCAGTGCGGCGCGCGGGCCGAGCGTGTCCGTCAGCCATCCCACGAGTGGCGCGCCCGCCATCGAGGCGAGGGAGCCGACGAGACCCTGGACGGCCAGGACGCGGCCGCGCACATGCCCCGGGGCCAGGAGCTGCACGGTCGTCGACACCGCCGTGTCGTAGACGATGCAGCAGGCAGCCACCGCGAACATGGCCCCGGCGAACACCCATGCCACGGGCGCGGCGCCGGAGCCGGCCTGGAGGAGTCCCGCGGCGGCCGCCGCGCCGAGCAGCACCGGCATCCGCAGGTGGCGCAGTCGCGCGGCCACCGCGGCGCCGACGAGCGCGCCGACGGAGAAGCAGGTGAACAGGCGTCCGTAGAGGCCGGGGCCACCGTGGAAGGTCTGTTCGGCCATCGCCGCCATCGTCACCTGGAAGTGACGGCCCACCGCACCGGTGACCGTGCCCATGAGGAGGACGACGACGAGCTGCCTGCTCGCCAGCACGTGGCGGAGGCCGTCCCGGACCCCGCTCGACCCGCGGGTCGCCCGCTCCATCGGGTGCAGCAGGTCTGTCCGTAGCCGCAGGACCGTGAGCGCGACGACCGTGAACGACACCGCGTCGATGGCGAACACCACCCACGGGCCCGGCCCGGCGAGCACCACCGACCCCGCACCCAGACCCAGCACCCAGCCGGTCGAGTGCGTCACGGAGCCCAGCGCGATGCCGTTCGACAGGTTCTCGCGACCGAGCACCTGGGCCAGCAGCCTGCCGAAGCACGGGCCGTCCAGCACACCCAGGACACCCGTGAGAGCCGCGAACACGTACAGGTGCCACAGCCGCGTGTGGCCGCCCGAGGTCATCATCGCCAGTCCGCCGGCGAGCACCGCGTAGGCACCTTGGGTGAGCGGCAGGACCCGTCGCGCGTCGAGCCTGTCCGCGAGCGCCCCGCCGGCCAGCCCCAGGACGAGCGCGGGCGCCTGCTTGACGGCGACGACGGCCCCGAGCGCGGTGGCCGACCCGGTCATGTCGTAGACGAGCCAGCCGAGCGCGGCGGTCGACATCCACGACCCGACGTTGGACACGAGGTCCGCGAGCGCCCAGCGCCGGTAGTTGGGCAGTGCCAGCGCCCGCAGTGCGACAGGTAGGCGGCTGGCGCCGCCGTCCTTGCGGGCGGAGGGGCGCGGCGGCGCGGCGGGGTGCAGGGTCACGAGCCAGCAATCGGCGCTCGTGGCCGAGCCCTGACCAGGACGAGGTGCCGTGTCCGTCACACTTCAGCGGTGCAGCGGGCGGCCACCGCACCGCGCGCGGGCCGGCCCGGCCGGGCGAGACTGGGGCCATGAGCGACTGGAACCAGCAGATCATCGACGAGTTCCGGACGAACGGCGGTTTCGTGCAGACGAACGGGTTCGGCAAGGGCCTGGTCCTGCTCCACCACCGAGGCGCCAGGTCCGGGACCGAGCGCATCAGCCCCGTGGCGGCCATCCGGATCGACGACGAGGACGCGTGGCTCGTGGCAGCCTCCAAGGGCGGTGCACCGCAGAACCCCGGCTGGTACCACAACCTGCTCGCGCACCCGGACGTGGAGATCGAGACACCGGACGACGGCACCGTGCCTGTGCACGCCACGGAGCTCGTCGGCTCCGAGCGCGACGCCGGGTGGGCCCGGTTCCTCGACCGCTCGGCGGGTTTCCGTTCCTACGAGCAGCGCACCACACGCACGATCCCGGTGCTGCGGCTCGCACGCCGAGACGTCTGACACAGACCAGCCTGTGCCCACTGAACGATGAGGAGCCCCGTGGAGATCACCGTCGAAGTCCAGCCGACCACGCTCGTCGCCGTCCTGCGTGAGCGCGTCGCCATGGATGCACTGGTTGCCTTCTATGACCGCGCCTACCGGCTGGTCGCCGAGGAGGTCGCGGCGGCGGGGCTGACGATCACGGGTCCGGCGTTCGGCTGGTACCGCGACATGCCCACGGACTCCGTCGACCTCGCGGCGGGCTTCGTGGTCGGTGCCGACGTGGTCGAAGACCTCGGCGGCGGCGTCGAGGTCGTCGAGCTGCCGGGCGGTCCCGCCGCGGTCGGGGTGCACGTCGGCAGCTACGACGGCCTCCCGGGCGCATGGGGCGAGCTGCGGACCTGGCTCTCTCAGCACGCGGCGCAGATGCGGGGGGACTTCCTCGAGGTCTACCTCACGGACCCCAGCGAGGTCGCCGAGCCGAGCCAGAACGAGACTCGGCTCGTCCTGCCGGTCATCGCCTGACTCCCGGGGCAGGCGATGTCAGGCTGTGCGCATGCCGCGCCTGACCCTCCCCGAGCCGCGAACCCCTGACCCCATGGATGCGCCCGTCCTGCGCTGGGGCATCCTCGCCCCGGGCCACATCGCCGGGCACTGGGCGACCGCGCTGCGCCAGCACACGCGCCAGCGGCTGGTCGCGGTCGGGTCGCGCTCACCGGAACGCGCCGCGGAGTTCGCCCGCAGGCACGGCGTCGACCGGGTGCACACCTCCTACGAGGCGCTCGTCGACGATCCCGAGGTCGACGCCGTGTACGTCGCGAGCCCGCACAGCCACCACCGAGAGCACGCCCTGCTCGCGCTCGGAGCCGGCAAGCACGTCCTCGTCGAGAAGGCGTTCACGCGCAACGCCGCCGAGGCACGCGAGCTGGTCGCAGCCGCGGCAGGCGTCCTGCTCATGGAGGCCATGTGGACGCGCTACCTCCCGCACACCGACGTCGTCCGCCGGGTGCTCGAGGACGGCCTTCTCGGGCAGGTGCACCGGATCACGGCGGACTACGGCGTGCACGCCGGCCTGAGCCCGACGCACCGGTTGCTCGACCCCGCCCTGGCGGGCGGCGTCCTGCTGGACCTGGGCGTCTATCCCCTGTCGTTCGCCTCGGCAGTCGCGGGCGCCGCCGGTCTTGCCCTGCGTCCGACGAGCGTCCAAGCCGCCGGGACGCTCGCGGCGACCGGGGTGGACGCGCAGGTGAGTGCGCAGATCGGCTACGGCACCGCTCAGGCACAGCTGTTCACGTCGATGCTCACCGCTTCGGGGCACACCGCGCAGGTCTTCGGCTCGCTCGGCCGGATCGAGGTCGACGACAGGTGCTACGTCCCCGCCGGTGTGACGCTGACCATCGGTGAAGCCACCGGCACCTGGGACGCGAACAGCATCCACGGCTACGGCGGGCTGAGCTTCCAGACCGCCGCGCTCGCCACCTACGCCGCGGAGGGGCGGACCGACTCACCGCTGCTCCCCCTCGACGAGACGGTCACGATCCTCGAGACGGCCGACGACATCCGCCGGCAGGTCGGCGTCGTGTACCCGGGCGAGTCCTGACGACGACCGTGCAGGCGCTCGCTGCGCGGGTCCTCAGTGATCGGCGTGCGCCCGTGCTGCCGCGAGGTCGACGAGGACCCGCGGGAGGTCGACCGCGCTACGGCCGTTCGGCGCGACCACGCGATCGAGTCCGGAGGTGTGACGACGTAGGTGCCCTACCGGGTCCCAACGCGTGGTGCGCAAGGTCAGGACGACGAACGGCGCGACGACGATCAGGGCTGCCACCAGGGTGAGGACTGTTCTCATACCTCGAGCGTCGTCCTCGGAGCATGCCCCGGACGAGTGGCAGAAAAGCCGATGATCATCGATTTCCCGCCACGCTCGCGGGAGCGCCGGATCTAGGGCTCAGAACCGCTGAGCGGCGAGCGGTCCCCGACGAACCAGAGGTGGCCGAACGGGTCGACGAAGCCACCCTGCCGGTGGGTCCCCCACGGTGCGTCATGGTCGCGCAGAGGGTGGTCGCCGGCGTCGGCGCCGGCCTCCACCGCCCTGGCGACGAACGCGTCGGGGTCGTCGACGAACACCTCGATCCGCACGGTCGGGTTCCCGACGCTCAGCGGGTCGGCCCAGCCGTTGCCCTCCGGCTCGCCGAGGAACAGTGGAGCCCCGTGCACAGAGAGCCCCACGACGCTGCCGAGGTCCCACAGCCGCGTGGCGCCCATCGCCGCCTCGTACCAGCGGGCCGCGGCCTGCGCGTCGGGCACGGCAAGCATGAGTGACACGACCGGATCGTCGTTCATCGCCACACCACCCGTCCGCCCGTGCCGGGGTTCGGCCTGGTACGCAGCGTCTCACAGGAGCCCAGCGCCGGGCTCCCGGTCGCGCTACGCACGGACCCGCCTCGCGGGGCTTCGCAGGCTGGCCGGTCCTCGGGCAGGGCGAGAAGCGGACGTCCTGTGACGAGACCGTCCGGCCCCGGCAGCGCCGCTCGGACGGTCGGCGAGCCCGACTCCGGGTACGACATCGACTCGTGACGACGGGCGCCGGACGGTGTCGGCCAAGGGGAGCCTGGTGGCAAGGTGAAGCGGGTGCGCCGCACTGGTCGCCCGAACGAGCGATCCACGATCCACAGACGAAGGAGACGCTGCCGTGCCCACGATCCTCAACCCGTACCTCAACTTCCGTTCCAACGCGAAGGAGGCGCTCGAGTTCTATGCGGCCGTCCTCGGGGGCGAGCTGGTGACCAGCACGTTCGGGGAAGGCGGGATGAGCCAGTCCCCCAGCGACGCCGACCTGATCATGCACGGTCAGATCACCAGCCCGTCGGGCCTGGTTCTCATGGCCGCGGACGTCCCGGAGCACATGGAGTGGTCGCCCACCAGCAACATCTCGGTGTCGCTCAGCGGTGACGACCTCGGCGAGCTCACGGGCTACTGGGACAAGCTCTCCGACGGCGCGACGATCACGGCCCCGCTCGAGACGGCCCCGTGGGGCGACACGTTCGGGATGCTGGTGGACAAGTTCGGGGTGAGCTGGCTGGTCAACGTCTCAGCGCCGACCGCCTGAGCCCCGCCGGCGCCGCTAGGGTGGGAATCGTCCCGTCCCGCAGGGGGTGCCATGGGCCCGACGCTCGTCAGGGTGCCGCAGGGTGGCAGGCTGCGTCCGCGCGACCTGGGAGTGCCGAGCGGGCGACCGGTGGTGGCCCTCTTCGGCTCGACGAATCCCCTGGAACCCGAGCTCGCCGCCACCCTCGCACCGCTCGTGCGGGAGCTGTTGCTCGGAACTGCGCTACGCCGCGGGGTCGTCGTGACCGGGGGGACGGACGCCGGCGTCTTCGCCCTGGCCGGCGCGTCCTCGCTCGCCGTCCGCCCTGCGCCGCCGCTGGTCGGTGTCGCGCCGGCTGCCCTCGTCGACTCGGGGGACGTGCAGGGTGGGGTACCGCTGGAACCGCACCACCACGCCGTCGCGCTGGTGGCGGGCACGGACTGGGGCGACGAGCTGCCCGCGATCAGCGACCTCGTCGACGCGGTCGCCGGGCGGCGCCAGGTGGTCGTCTGCGTGCTGGTGGGCGGTGGCCCCGTCTCGCGCACCGAGCTGCGCGAGCACCTGCGCCGCGGCCGGACCGTGCTCGTCGTCGCCGGGTCGGGCCGCCTCGCCGACGACGTGCTCTCCGGGCGCGCGACCGACGGCGATCCCGAGCTCGCCGCACTGCTCGACGCCGGACTGGTGATTCCCGTGGACCGTGCGGGCGGAGCCGATGCAGTCCGCGAGGCGCTCGAGACGGTGCTCGGTCCTGTCCGCCCCGCAGGCCGTGCCGCCGCGTTGGACGCCGTGCCGCGGCGGCGGGTGCGCACCGCACCGGCGACCCATCTGCTCCCGCCCGACGCCGCGGTCAGGTACCCCAACCTGGCGACCGCGATCGCCGTCGCGGAGCAGGTCGTGGCCCCGGCTCTGCGCGTCTGTGACGCGACCGCGTTGCGGGAGCAGAACCGGCACCGCTGGATCGTGACTCTCGGGCTGGTCGGCGGCCTGGCGACGACCACGCTCGGCGCCGTCCAGTCCTGGCTCACGTCGGCCGCGTGGCCCGGCGTCGCCCTCGCGGCGGTCGGCGCGGCGACGTCCGGCCTGCTCACGATCTCCCGCAGGCAGGGCGCCCTCGACTCGTACGTCAGCGCACGGACCAGGGCGGAACGCCTGCGCAGCCTGTACTTCGAGTTCGTCACGACCATGCCGCAGCGCGCGGGCGACGACGCCGTCGCCAAGCTTCGCGAGGAGACTGCCCGTCGCCGGTACGGGCTGCCGGCCGCGCCAGCGTCGAACGCGCAGGCCTCGGCACAAGCGCTGCTCGACGACGCCTCGACCCAGCCTGTCCAGGCCGACGCGCCTCCCCCAGCGCCGGCCGGCACGCCTGCGTCGTGGCCCGCCGAGGCCCTCGATCTCTACCGACGGCACCGGCTCGAGGAGCAGGCGCGGTGGTATGAGCAGCGATCCCGTCGCCTCGAGACCGGCCTGCACCAGACGGTCACCGCGTCGGCGCTCCTGCTCGTGTGTGCCGCCCTCTTCGGGGGACTGGGCGTCGCAGACCCGCTGCATCGCGCGGCGTGGGCCTGCGTCGCGGCCTTCTGCGGCGCGCTCGCCGCCGCGACCAACACGTACGAGGCGATGTCGGGCTTCGGCACTCTCTCCCGCCGCTACGACGACACCGCCGGAGCGCTACGACTCGCTGCGGCACGCGCCTCGTCGATCGACGTCGGCGACGGGCGCGCAGTCGACTCGTTCATCGCCGAGGCGGAGGCGATCCAGCTCGGCGAGGTCGGCACCTGGTCCATGCTGCTGCGCCAGTCCGTCGACGACACGGGGACGACGCCACCGAAGCGCTAGTAGCCCGAGGACGAGCCGGAGTTGGCGAGGATCCCGATCCAGATGAGTGCCATCGGGATCCCGACCACCAGCGAGACCACGAGCGCGGCCGTGGCCATCGGCTCGCGCTTCCGGATGGCGAACACGGCGGGGATGATGCCCCACCAGCCGGTCAGTGACAGGACCATCGCCACGATGGAGAGCGTGTTCGACTTCTCCGGCGGGCGGGCGGGCGGGGGTGAGGGCCGGCCGCCTGGAGCGACCGGGCGGGGCGCTTCGTGCCGGAACTCGGTCCACCGCGCGCCGTCCCAGAAGCGCTGCCCTGTTCCACTCGGGTCGGGATACCACCCGGGGGCCCAGGCCGTCTGCGTCGGCGGTGCGGACGTCTTGCGCTGGTCGTTCGACGCGGGCGCACCCGTCGTCGCACCCGTCGTCGTGTTCGGCGCCGAACGGTTCGCTGGGCCCGCCGTCGCCGTGCTCGCCGTGCTCGCCGTCGCTCCGGTCGGGGTGTTCGAGCTGTTCGATGTCGTCGTGCCCGTCGCGGCCACCGGAGTGGCCCCGGTCGACGCTCCGAGCCCCCCATCGGCCGCCGACCCGGTGTGCACGCTCTGCGCCACCGTCACGGCGAGGACCCGGTCGATGTCCTCGGAGATCCGCACGGCGAGGTCCGGGCGCTTGCGCAGGTCACGCATCAACGTCCGCAGCTCCTCGCCCGCCGACTCGTCGCGCTCGGAGTCGAGCCCGTCGCGAAGCTGCCGGAAGAGGTCGACCTGCTCCGCGTACGTGAGCGACGGCGCCGCGACCTGGGCCGAGAGGTCCCTGAAGATCGCGTACGGCGACGGCGGCCGGGCCGGCGGCGGGTCCGTCGGCGTCCACGGCCGCGCCGACTTCTGCTCCAGCGCCGAGATCAGCTGGATTCCGGCGTTCGCGGCGCGGTCGACGTACGGGATGATGTGCAGGTTCGCGAAAGGGTTGAGCCGCGGGTTCGCGACCGATCCCACCTGGACCGGCAGGACCGGCGCCCCGAGGGCCTGCGCGTACGCGAGCTCGACGCCGCAGGGCTTGGAGCGCAGCGAGTTGTCCGAGAGCGCGAAGATGAACACCTCGCACGTCGCGATCTGGCCGAGGATCTCGTTCCACCAGTCGTCGCCACCGCGCAGCTCCTGGTCGAACCAGACGTCGAAGCGCGTCGGTCCGAGGTCGTCGACCAGTCGTTTTACCGCGGCCAGGTCCTTGCTCGAATAGCTCGCGAACAGCATCACAGCCCCCAGTCAGCCGACCGCACACTCCGTCTTGCGTCGTCCAGCGGCCCTTCTTCTGATGCTCGCAGATCGCCGATATGCCTGAGAAGGCTTGGAATGGGCGAATCCTTCCTCGCCGGAGGGCTACGTCATCGTGAGCTCGCGCCGCCCGACGACGTCGGGGGCCGCTCCAGGGTGCCCGGGAGTCGTCCGACGACAACGGCCCCGGTCCGACGCCACGACTCTCGTCGCGCGCCGTTCCGGGGCCGCTCGTCTGTTCAGCACCGTTCAGCCATCGCCCACCGCGCCCGCTTGTCCTTGTTGCGCGCGGCTTGAACCGCCTCCAGCGCCATTGGAGGCTGTCGATGACCAGCCACCCGGTCAGTGCTCGTCAGTCGCTCTCGTAGCGACGCGTTTCACTTCCGGGCCGGTCGTTCGCGATGGGATGCTGACACCACCACGCAGACCGGGAGATTGATCAATCGCCGACAGTACACGGCAATCGGTCGCCTGTCCAGAACAGGTGTGCGAATCGCTTCGCACGGGACATCGCCACAGGAGCCGGCGCGTACCGCCGCGCCCGGCCCGTCCGCCTGGTGGGGCACCTTTGCGCTGGCCCCGGCGTTGGCACTAGCGTCAACCCGATTGCGGTCCCGACACTCCTGTCAGGCCCGCCCGCCAGGACGTCTCGGCCCGGTCCGGTCATGGAGGATGCGATGCGCGCACACACTGCCGCCCCCGCCGCCCTCCCCCGCGACGGCGCTCCCGCCTGTTGTCGCTGTCTCTAGAGCGCTGGCTCTCCTGAGCGCGAGGGTGCCCTGACCGGGGCGCGCCTCACGCGCCAGCGCTCGCCCCGGGGTCAGCGACGGGCGCCACGCGCCGCACACACCCGCCGCGGACCCTCCGCTGCCACACACTGTGCACGACCCGGGACACACGTGCCCCGGCCCAGCCCATCAGTCCCCCACCCACCGCCGCGTCCGCGGCGGCTCGACCGAAGAGGAACCATGGCACGCATCTACGACGACGCGACGGCGCTCATCGGCAACACCCCGCTGGTCCGCATCAACAAGATCACCGACGGTGCGCCCGCCACCGTCGTCGGCAAGCTCGAGTTCTACAACCCCGCGAACTCCGTCAAGGACCGCATCGGTGTCGCGATCATCGACGCCGCCGAGGCGTCCGGCGCCCTCAAGCCCGGCGGCACGATCGTCGAGGCGACGTCCGGCAACACCGGCATCGCGCTCGCGTTCGTCGGCGCAGCCCGTGGGTACGACGTCGTGCTGACCATGCCGGAGACGATGTCGAAGGAGCGTCGCGCGCTCCTGCGCGCATTCGGCGCCGAGCTCATCCTGACGCCGGGCTCCGAGGGCATGAAGGGCGCGGTCAACCGTGCCGACGAGATCGTCGCCGAGCGCGAGGGCGCCATCCTTGCCCGCCAGTTCGCCAACGAGGCCAACCCCGAGATCCACCGCCGCACCACGGCCGAGGAGATCTGGGCGGACACCGACGGCAAGATCGACATCTTCGTCGCCGGCATCGGCACCGGCGGGACGATCACCGGTGTCGGGCAGGTGCTCAAGGAGCGCAACCCGAACATCCAGGTCGTCGGCGTGGAGCCGGCCGAGTCCCCGATCCTCAACGGCGGAGCCCCCGGTCCGCACAAGATCCAGGGCATCGGCGCCAACTTCGTCCCGGAGATCCTGGACACCACGATCTACGACGAGATCATCGACGTCGACGCCGAGACCGCCGTGGCCGTCGCTCGTCGGGCGGCCGCCGAGGAGGGCCTGCTCGTCGGCATCTCCTCGGGTGCCGCACTGCACGCCGCGACGCTCCTGGCCCAGCGGCCCGAGAACGCCGGCAAGCTGATCGTCACGATCATCCCGTCGTTCGGCGAGCGCTACCTCTCCACGGTTCTCTACGCCGACCTGCTCGACTGACCGTCCTGCACGTGGTCCGGTGCCCGCCGCCACGGCGGGCACCGGGCGTCCCCCTCAGACCCCACAGGACGAAGCCCTCGATGTCCGTACCCCTGCACTTCCTCGCCACGCTCCAGGAAGACCTGCAAGCAGCCCGCGACCGCGACCCCGCGGCCCGCTCGCTCGCCGAGGTGGCCCTGGGCTACCCGGGCGTGCACGCCGTGTGGGTCTACCGCCTCGCGCACCGGATGTGGCAGCGCCCAGGGCTGCAGCTGCCGGCCCGGCTGATCTCGCAGCTCTCCCGGGCGTTCACGGGCATCGAGATCCACCCGGGCGCCCGACTCGGTCGTCGCCTGTTCATCGACCACGGCATGGGTGTGGTGATCGGGGAGACCGCCGAGGTCGGCGACGACGTCGTGCTGTTCCACGGGTCCACGCTGGGCGGCAAGTCGATGCGGCACGGCAAGCGGCACCCCACGGTCGGTGACGGCGTGGTCGTCGGCGCGGGCGCCAAGATCCTCGGCCCGGTCTGGATCGGGGCGGGCGCGCAGATCGGCGCCAATGCGGTCGTGATCCACGACGTCCCTGCCGGAGCGATCGCCGTCGGCGTGCCGGCGCAGATCCGCCAGAGGCCGGCCGCCGCGCCGTTCGACGCCGAGATCGACGATCCCGCGATCTACATCTGAGGTCCTGTCGGACGCCCATCGCCACCCGAACGACGCTAGCGAGGCTCCTGCTTCGCCGTCGGCCAAAGAGCACTTGTTCTAGTTGTAAGCAAACAACTAGGGTGGCGACATGCTCTTGCGGATCGACCCCACCTCTCCCGAGCCGCTGTTCGTGCAGCTGGCCGGCCAGGTCCGCGCGGCCGTCGCACGCGGCGAGGTGACCGTCGGAGAACGCCTCCCCGGCGCCCGCGAGCTCGCAGCCTCGCTCGACATCAACCTGCACACCGTGCTCCGCGCCTACCAGGACCTGCGCGACGAGGGACTGATCGAGCTCCGCCGCGGACGAGGAGCCGTCGTCACGGCCATCCCTGCGGACAACGCCGAGCTGCACGCCGCGATCGACGCGCTCGTCCGCGTGGCACGGTCCCTCGGCATCACGCCCCAGACCACCACAGCCCTCGTCAAGGAGGCCTTCCGATGAGCACGGTCCCGCACCGCACCATGACCACGGTCCTGACCCTGGTCGTCCCCGGTGCCCTGCTGGGCTCCACGCTGGCCGTCGCGGCCGCCTGGTCCGACCAGCTGCCCGATCCGGTCGCCTCGCACTTCGGCTCCGAGGGACCGACCGGGTACTCCTCGCTCGCGGGGCTGCTCTGGCCGACGGTCGCGGTGTCTGCGCTCGTCGCGGTCGGCTCGTGGGTGCTCGCCTTCTTCTGGGGCCGTGCTGCCCTCGTGCGCCGCGTCGCCGCCGGGACGGCCGTCGGGGTGTCCGCCGTGATGGCGACGATCGTGATCGGCATCCTCGACGCGCAGCGCGGACTGACCGACGCCGCGGACACCGGCGACATCGCCGTGGTCACCGTCGTCGCACTGGTCGTCGGGGCGCTCGCGGCAACGCTCGCCGCCGTCGCGATGCCCGGCGACCCGCACCAGCCGGCCGGGCAGGCGGTGCCGGACGACGCTCCACGGCTCGCGCTCGGCGCCGGAGAGACGGCCACCTGGGTCGCGGTCGCGGCCAGCCGCGCGATGCTCGTCGGCGGCTGGGCGGCCGCGGCCTTCGTGCTCGTCGTCAGCGTCCTCACCCAGAAGTGGTCGTTGGCGCTCGCGAGCCTCGCGCTCGTCGTGGTCGTGCTGGCGACCGCGCGGTTCACCGTCGTGGTCGATCGACGGGGCTTCACCGTCCGGTCCGCTCTCGGCTGGCCGCGTGTCGTCGTCCCGCTCGACGAGGTCCTGCGCGCCGAGGTGGTCCAGGTGGCAGCAGTCTCCGAGTTCGGCGGCTGGGGCTACCGCGTGGGCCGGGGAGGCCGCGTCGGGATCGTCCTGCGCTCCGGAGAGGCGCTCCAGGTCGAACGCACGGGCGAGCGCTCGCTCGTCGTCACCGTCCACGACGCTGCGACCGCGGCCGCGCTGCTCAACACGCTCGCCGCGCGTTCGCGCGTCCTGTGACCGCATAGCCTGGCGCTGCGGCGTCGCCGGGCGCCGGTCACGGAGGACGCGCGATGCAGCTGGGCTATCACACGGGCTACTGGTCTGCGGGGCCGCCGCCCGGCGCCCAGGAGGCGGTGCTCGGCGCCGAACAGCTGGGGTTCGACTCCGTCTGGACGGCCGAGGCGTACGGGTCCGACGCCTTCACACCGCTGGCCTGGTGGGGATCGCGCACGTCACGCATCCGGCTCGGCACGGCGATCGCGCAGATCTCGGCCCGCACACCGACCGCGACGGCGATGGCCGCACTGACGCTCGACCACCTGTCCGGCGGCCGGTTCGTGCTCGGTCTCGGGGCCTCCGGCCCGCAGGTGGTCGAGGGGTGGTACGGCCAGCCGTACCCCCGGCCGCTGGCCCGGACGCGTGAGTTCGTCGCCGTCGTCCGACAGGTCCTCGCTCGCGAGGCACCGGTGACGTTCGACGGCCAGTTCTACCGTCTCCCGCTGGGGGCCGACGAAGGGTCGGGGCTGGGCAAGGCGCTGCGCTCCACCGTGCACCCGTTGCGGTCCGACCTGCCGATCCACCTGGCGGCCGAGGGTCCGCGCAACATCGCGATGACGGCCGAGATCGCCGACGGGTGGCTCCCGCTCTTCTACTCGCCGCGCATGGACGGCGAGTACCGGACGCTGCTGGCGGAAGGCTTCGCGAAGCGCCCGACGCCGACGGACGACTTCGAGGTCGTCGCGACCGTGCCCGTCGTCCTCGGCGACGACGTCGAGTCGGCGGCCGACGCCGTTCGTCCGTTCATCGCGCTGTACGCGGGCGGGATGGGCGCGAAGGGTGCCAACTTCCATCGCGACGTGCTCGACCGGCTCGGTTACTCCGAGGCGTGCGACGAGATCCAGGCCCACTACCTGGCGGGCGACCGCACGCGCGCGACGGCGGCGGTTCCCCTGGAGCTGGTGCAGGACATCGCACTGGTCGGGACGGTCGACGACGTGCGAGGCCAGCTGCCCCTCTGGGAGGCGACGGCGATCACCACGATGCTCGTGCAGGCGGACCCGCGCACGTTGCCCGTGATCGCAGCAGCCCTCGCCTGACGTGGACGACGACTACGCCGAGGCGGTCCTGGACCTCGTCGCCCAGATCCCGTCCGGGCGCGCGATGACGTACGGACTGATCGCGGAGATCGTCGGGGACCGGCTCGAGGCCACGGAAGGCAAGCGCCGCGGCGGACCGCGTCAGGTCGGGACCGTCCTCGCCCGCGCCGGCGTCGACGTGCCCTGGTGGCGCGTGGTCAACACGGTCGGGCGACCACCCGAGCACCACCTGCAGCGCGCCCTCGAGCAGCTCCGTGCCGAGCGCACGCCACTGACCTCGGACGGAACGCGCGTCGCACTTCGGACAGCGATCTGGTTTCCGGACGAATGAGCGTGTCTCTTTAGGCGACCGGCACCGCGCCACGTAGCCTGACCGCGCACGAGCGGCCGTGACCCGGCCGCGCGGGTACAGCTGGGGAGATCCATGACCACGACCGGGCGGAGCATCACGCTCGAACGTCCCTCCCCCGTTGCTGCCCCCGCGCCGGTGCGGATGCCCCATCTGCGCGGCCTGGACGGGATCCGCGCCCTCGCCGTCACCGCGGTCGTGATCTACCACCTGGGCGCCCCGTGGATGCGCGGCGGCTTCCTCGGCGTCGACGTCTTCTTCGTCCTCTCGGGCTTCCTGATCACGACGCTGATCCTCGACGAGGTCGAACGGACCGGCCGCTTCTCGCTTCGACACTTCTACGCCCGTCGCGCTCGGCGGCTGCTCCCGGCACTCGGGCTCCTGCTGCTCGTGATGGCTGGGGTCGGGCTGGTCCTGCGCAGCGAGGTGGGTGAGCTCCGCGGGGACATCGTCGCCGCCCTCGGTTACGCCTCGAACTGGTGGCAGGTCGCGGCCGACCGCTCGTACTTCGAGCTCGTCAGCCGTCCGCCGTTGCTCCAGCACCTGTGGTCATTGGCGGTCGAGGAGCAGTTCTACCTGGTGTTCCCGCTGGTCGCTCTGCTCGCGATCCGCTGGGGCCGCGCCCGGGTCGGGCAGCTCGCCGCGCTCCTCGCGATCGCGTCGACCGTGGCGATGGGCGTCATCGCCATCCGTACGTCGAGCCCCGTCCCCCACGACCCGAGCCGCGTGTACTTCGGCACCGACACCCACTCGATGGGACTGCTCGTGGGCGCCGCGATGGCGTCGGTCTGGATGCCGTGGCGGAGCTGGCAACGAGCCGGTTCGTGGACCCACGAGCGAGGCCTGTCGGTGCGCAGGTTCGAGGCGGGCGTCACGGACGTCGTGGGGTGCCTCGCGCTGCTGGCGGTCGTGGCGGCCTTCGTCTGGGTCGACGAGTTCAGCGCGGCGCTCTACCGCGGCGGGTTCCTCGCGTTCTCGGTCATCGCCGCGATCCTCGTCGGCGCCGTCGTGGACCCGGCCGGGCTCCTGGGTCGTCAGCTGGGCCGTCAGCCCCTGCGCTGGGTGGGAGAGCGCTCGTACGGCATCTACCTGTGGCACTGGCCGGTCTTCGTGCTGACCCGGCCGGGTGTCGATGTCCAGGCCTCGCCGTGGCTGGCGACGCCGGTCCGCGTCGCGGTCGTGCTCCTGCTCGCCGAGCTGTCCTACCGGTACGTCGAGCTGCCGATCCGCCGCGGCGCGTTGAGCCGCGCGTTGTTCGCGGTCCGGTGGGGCGGCGTACGACGGCGGTCGGCCATCCTGGTCGGCGCCCTCGCCTCCGTCGTCGTCGCGGTGACGACGACCGTTGCTGTCGCGTTCGCCCAGGTCCCCGCTGCGAGTGCCGTCGGGAACGTGCTGCAGCCCGGCGTCCCCGCGGCCTTGCACCTGGCGCCGAGCCCGGTACCGACCGGCGCTCCTGCGACATCGGCTCCCGACCCGACGCCGGGCATCTACATGTCCTTGACCACGCCTCCGCGAGCAGTCGCCCCGGTGCCCGCCCCGCCGCCGCCTCCTCCGCCGCCCCCTCCCGCGCCGCCGGACCCGATCGGCGGAGCCTCGGCCTTCGGCGACTCCGTGATGCTGGGCGCGGCCGCCGAGCTCAACGCCCGCGGCATCGGCGTCGACGCCGCCGAGTCGCGCCAGTTCGGGGTCATGGTGGACCTCGTGCTCGCGTCGCGGGCAGCCGGGACGCTCGGGCACACCGTGATCGTGCATGGCGGCACCAACGGACCGATCGACGAGGCGACCCTGCGACGGCTGCTGGACAGCACTCGCGATCGCCGGGTGTACCTGGTGAACGTCCACGTGCCGCGCACCTGGGAGGCGTTCAACGACGAGGTGCTCAGCCGGGTCGCGGCCCAGTACCCGAACGTGCACGTGCTGGACTGGTCGACGCTGGCCGCCGGGAACCGTCCCTGGTTGTACTCCGACGACATCCACCTGCGGCCCGGCACCGGCCGGGACGGGTACGCCGACTGGGTCCTCGCCTCGATCCAGCCGTAGGCAGGTCAGTCGCGCCGGATCAGCACCACGGCCCGGTCGTCGTCGTCCCCGGCTCGTACTCCGGTCAGGACCTGTGCAGCGTGCCCACCGCCCGGCGAGAGCACCCGGTCCGCGACACCCATGAGTCGGTCGATGCCCTGGTCGAGGTCGCCGTCGGCACCGCCCTCGATCACACCGTCGGTGTACAGCATCAGGACGTCACCACGTTCGAGCCGGCCAGACCGCGGCGTGCAGACGAAGTCCGCGACGATGCCGAGCGCCGGACTCCCGATGCTGTCCACGACCTCGAAGCGACCCGACCCCGCGTGCCGCTGGACGGCCGGCGGGTGACCGGCCGACGACACCCAGTAGTCACCGCTCGGCAGGTCGACGGCCACGTGGATCGCGGTGGCGAAGCCCTCCTCCCAGTCCTGGTCGAGCAGGTACCCGTTGGCCGCACCCAGGAAGTCCTCGCGCCGCAGCGCGCCGAGAAGGCCACCGAACGCGCCGGAGAGCTGGAGCGACCGGACACCCGCGCCCAGACCTTTGCCCGACACGTCGACCAGGACGAGCTCGAGGAACTTCCCTCCGTCCCGGCTGCCCGCGACCATGAAGTCGCCCGAGAACCCGTCACCGTGCGCGGACCGGATCACGCTGTCGACGTGCCACCCGTCCGGAAGTCGCGGCACCCGGCCGTGGGCCGCGAGGCGGTCCCGCAGGTCGACCAGCATGAGATCTCCGGGAACGCCCTGCAGACCCAGGCGCGACCGCTCACGCGCGAACGCGATCGTCGCCGCCACCGACACGGAGATGACGACGACGATGCCCGGCAGGAGCGTCGGCGTGCCCACCCACCACAGCCAGAACGTCCCGGCGAGCACGACCGAGCCGACGACCACGAGCGGACGCAGCAGGAGGAGGAACGCCGCGACGAGCTCGAGCAGGAGGAGGCTCGACGGCGGGACCCAGTCGGGGTAGAGGCGCACGCCCGCGACGACGAGGACGGCGAAGGCGACCATCGCGGCCGTGAGGACCTGCTGCGAACGCAGACCCCACCGCCGCAGGAGCAGCGACGCGCGCGTGAGCAGCCCCCTCTTCGGCGCTCGCGCAACTCGCACGTCGTGAGCGTATCCGCCGCTCGCACCGACGGAAATCGTGGTGCCGTCGAACCGTGAACCCGGGCACGATGGGTCGATGCGCCCACTGCCTGCCGGATACCGGATCGTCGACGTCGCGGAGTCCCGCAAGGACGAGTTCCAGGAGGTGGACCGCCTCGCGTTCGGGTTCGAGCCCACGCCGGAGACCGACGCGCTGGTGCCGGTCACCGTCACGTGGGATCGGACCGTCGGTGTCGAGTCGGCCGACGGGCGGCTCGCCGCGGTGCACGCCTCCTACGCGTTCCAGCTCCCGGTACCCGGCGCGACGATCCCGTGCTCCGGCCTGACCTGGGTGGGCGCCCGGCCCGACGAGCGACGGCGCGGGCTGCTGCACGCGATGATCGACACCCACTTCGAGCGCTCGCTGGCCCGGGGAGAGCCGGTCTCCGCGCTGTTCGCCGCCGAGCACACGATCTATGGCCGGTTCGGCTACGGCTCGGCCGCCGACGACGTGCGCCTCACGCTCCCCCGCGGCGCTGCCCTCCGCGACGCGACGCCGACCGCCGGCGCGGCGGATCTGTCGGTCCGGCTCGACACGGTGGACGTCGAGCGGCACACCCCGCTCGTCGACGCGGTCCACCGGGCGGCGGGAGCCGGGCGACCTGGCTGGATCACCCGAGACACCCCCGCGCACCAGCGGCGGGCGCTCGCAGACCCGCCCGCCTGGCGCGACGGCGGAGAGCCGCTGCGCATCGCGACGGTGGTCGACGGCGCCGGGGGCGTGCGCGCGTACGCCCTCTTCCGACGCAAGGAGAAGTGGCAGGAGGGCCGTCCGGCAGGCATCGTGCAGGTTCGCGAGGCCGCGGTGGTCGACGCCGCTGCGGCGCGCCTGCTCTGGTCGTTCCTGCTCGACCTCGACCTGACGGGCACGGTCGAGGCTGCGATGCTGCCCGCCGACGACCCCCTCCTGCTCCTGCTCGCGGACCAGCGCGGAGCCGCACCCCGGCTCACCGACAACATCTGGGTCCGGCTGCTCGACGTCCCGACCGCCCTGGCGGGCCGCCGCTACAGCGCGCCGGTGGACGTGGTCCTCGACGTCGCGGACGACCGGCTCCCGGCGAACGCGGGCCGTTGGCGTCTGACCACCGCCGACCGGGACGACGACGGTGCATGGCCATGGCCGGCGTCCGCGACGCGGACCGACGACGAGGCCGACCTGACGCTCGACGTCCGGGTGCTCGGCGCCGCCTACCTCGGTGCGCGATCCCTCACCGCCCAGGGACGTGCTGGGCTCGTCGCGGAGCGGACGACCGGGGCCCTCCAGGCGACCGCAGCGGCCTTCGCCTGGCCCGTCGCGCCGCTGTGCAGCTGGGTCTTCTAGCGCGAGCGCTCGTACTCGGTGAGCAGGTCGATCCGGCGTTGGTGACGCTCACCCTGGCTGAACGGCTCGGCGATGAACGCGTCGACGAACGCGAGCGCCTCGTCCACCGTGTGCTGCCGGGCACCGATCGAGACCACGTTCGCGTCGTTGTGCTGGCGGGCGAGCTGGGCGGTCGCCAGGTTCCACGCGAGCGCCGCGCGCACCCCGTCCACCTTGTTCGCCGCGATCTGCTCCCCGTTCCCGGACCCTCCGATGACCACACCGAGCGAGCCCGGGTCCGCGACGACCGCCTCGCCCGCCGCGATGCAGTACGGCGGGTAGTCGTCGAGCTCGTCGTAGGTGTGCGCCCCGTGGTCCACCACGTCGTGCCCGGCGGCCCGCAGATGCTGGGCGACGGCCACCCGCAGGTCGAAGCCGGCGTGGTCGGAGGCGACGTGGATCCGCATGGGCCCATCCTGCCGTACCCGCCCGGGTCACCGGGTCCGTGTTCACGGGCGTCGTTCGTCCGGCGCGTTTCGCGATCAGCGCAGCCCCCTGGGGGCGTCCCTCCTGGCGGCGTCGGTGGTGATCCGTACGCTGTCCCCATGACGCGCAGTGGCATCGACCTGACCGCACTCGACCCCGACGTCCGTCCCCAGGACGACCTCTACGCCCACGTGAACGGCCTGTGGGCCGCGTCCCACGAGATCCCCGCTGACCGTGCGATGGACGGCTCCTTCCGTGCGCTGCACGACCAGGCGGAAGAGCAGGTCCGGGACATCATCGTCGACGCGGGCAAGGCCGCCGCTGACGGGACCTCGACGGACCCGGTCGAGGCCAAGGTCGGTGGCTTGTACGCGAGCTTCATGGACACCGACACGATCGCCGCACGCGGGCTCGACCCGCTGCGCGTCGAGCTGGCGCTCATCCGCGACGCCACGTCGCAGGCCGAGCTGACCGGCGTGCTCGGCGCGCTGCAGCGCACGGGCGGAGCCGGCGCCGTGGAGTTCTACGTCGACAACGACGACAAGGAGCCCACGCGCTACGTCGTCCTGCTCGGACAGGGCGGCCTGGGCCTGCCCGACGAGTCGTACTACCGGGACGAGCAGTACGCCGGGGTCCTCGCGGCCTACCGGCCGCACGTCGCGACGATGCTCAGGCTGAGCGGTGCGGCGGCGGACGAGGAGGCCGCGGACGAGCTGGCGGGCCGGGTCGTCGGGCTCGAGACGACGCTCGCCGCCGCCCACTGGGACGTCGTCAAGGACCGCGACGCAGACCTGACGTACAACGCGATGACGCTCACGGAGCTCGTCGAACGCGCGCCGGGCTTCGACTGGCACAGCTGGGTGCTGGCGCTGGGCGCACCCGCCGGCGCGTTCGACCGGCTGGTCGTGCGCGAGCCGTCGTTCGCCGTGGCCTTCGCCGGTCTCTGGCAGTCCGAGCCGCTCGAGGACTGGCAGGCCTGGCTCACGTTCCACCTCGTGAGCAGCCGCGCGTCCTACCTGACGGACGACCTGGTCGACGCGAACTTCGACTTCTACGGCCGCACCCTCACGGGAGCGCAGGAGCTTCGCGACCGGTGGAAGCGCGGGGTCTCCGTGGTCCAGGGCGTCCTCGGCGAGGCCGTCGGCAAGGTCTACGTCGAGCGACACTTCCCGCCCGCCCACAAGGCGCGCATGGAGGAGCTGGTCGGCCACCTGGTCGAGGCGTACCGCGAGTCGATCAGCCAGCTGGACTGGATGGGTGAGGACACCCGCGCCAAGGCGCTCGCGAAGCTCGACTCGTTCACCCCCAAGATCGGGTACCCGGTGCGCTGGCGTGACTACTCCGCGCTCGTGGTGGAGCCCGACGACCTGGTCGGCAACATCCGGCGCGCGCACGCGGCCGAGCAGGACCGCGACCTCGCCAAGATCGGCAAGCCGATCGACCGCGACGAGTGGTTCATGACGCCGCAGACCGTGAACGCCTACTACAACCCCGGCATGAACGAGATCGTCTTCCCGGCCGCCATCCTGCAGCCGCCGTTCTTCGACGCGGACGCCGACCCGGCCGTCAACTACGGGGGGATCGGCGCCGTGATCGGCCACGAGATCGGCCACGGGTTCGACGACCAGGGCTCCAAGTTCGACGGCGACGGTCTGCTCGAGGACTGGTGGACGGCCGAGGACCGCGCGGAGTTCGAGACGCGCACCAAGGCGCTGATCGACCAGTACTCGGAGTTCTCGCCGGTGCAGCTGGACGGGAGCCACCACGTCAACGGTGAGCTCACGATCGGCGAGAACATCGGCGACCTCGGGGGGCTGTCGATCGCTCTCAAGGCCTACCGGATCGCCCTCGGCACGCCGCTGTCGCAGGCCCCGGTGATCGACGGCCTCACCGGCGTCCAGCGAGTGCTGCTCGGCTGGGCGCAGGTCTGGCAGGCGAAGGGTCGCGACGAGGAGATCATCCGACGCCTCGCGATGGACCCGCACTCCCCGAACGAGTTCCGCTGCAACGGCGTGGTGCGCAACATCGACGAGTTCTACGACGCCTTCGACGTGGAGCCCGGTGACGCGCTCTACCTCGCACCGGAGGACCGCGTCCGCATCTGGTGACCGTCGACCGGTCACCGGTGACTGTCGGTGACCGGTGACCGTCGGTGACCGGTGATCATTGGTGACTGGTTGGCCGGCGGTCAGTGAACGCGAGGTCGCGAGCAGCTCGTCGCGGCCCGCGCGTCTCGGAACGACGCCTGGGGCGAACGACTCAGGGGATCTCCTTCCAGCTGCCGCTCGCCAGCTGGAAGCCCTTGCCCGATCCGTCGACGCACTGCACGCCGTCCGTGGCGCTCGTGCAGGTGTACTCGCCGACAGTCGTGGTCTTGCCGTACTCGAGGTGCGGGACGTCGTCGCCGGCGGCGGCAGGCGGCGGACCACTGACGCACGAGAACGCGACTCCGTCGGCGTTCAGCACCAGCACGTGCCCGGTCACCTCCGTGCACCCGGCGACCACCGGCGGCGCGTAGGTGTATCGGGCGATCGTGCACGTCACGCCGTCGACGGACATCGCGCACGCGATGTTGCCGCTCGGCATCGCGAACGACGTGATCTTGGTCGATGGCTTCGACGCGCTGACCGACGGGTGTGACGAGGCGCTCGGTCCCCCAGAGGTTGCCGCCGTGTCGTCGCCCCCGTCGCCGTTGCCGCCGCTGCCGCGACTGAGGGCGATCGCCACCAGCAGGACCACGAGCAGGACGTCCAGAACGACGAAGACGACGACGAGCGTGCGTCGGGACCTCATGGCACCTCCGGGGTCGCTACCGACCCGATCGACTGCGCTGACCGTCGACCAGGATCACACGGGACCAACCGGAGAGGCGAACGACGTGACACCGCGCTCCGTTCCGCCTGCGCGCAGCGGGACGCTCAGCAGTCGGTGCCGGCCTCCGTTCGCAGCCGCATCAGAACGACGGGCTGGCCGTCCGCGAGCGCTTGAGCTCGTAGAAGCCCGGCACCGTCGTCATGAGCGCCAGCCCGTCGAACAGCCGACCGGCAGCCTCGCCGGTAGGTGCAGGGGTGATGACGGGTCCGAAGAACGCCACCCCGTCGATGGCCACGACCGGCGTCCCGACGTCCTCACCGACGAGCGAGATGCCCTCCGCATGGGACTCGCGCAGCAGGCCGTCGACCTCGTCGGTGCTCGCGACCGCGGCGAGCGAGGCGGGCAGCCCGACCTCGGCGAGCGACTCGGCGATGATCGCTTCGTTGTCCGAGCGACCGCCCGGGTGCCGGCGCGTACCCATCGCGTCGTAGAGCGGCTTGACGACACCCTGGCCGTGGTCGCGGGCGGCGGCGACGATCACGCGCACCGGTCCCCAGGCCTGGTCCATCATCGCCCGGTAGTTCTCCGGCAGGTCGCGCTTCTCGTTCAGGACGGCCAGGCTCATCACGTGCCAGCGCACGTCCACGTCGCGGATGACGCTCACCTCGTCCATCCATCGTGACGTCAGCCAGGCCCAGGGGCAGAGCGGGTCGAACCAGAAGTCGACGACAGGGCGCGGGGTGCTCACAGGGGGTCCTCCTGGGTGGACGAAAGGGGCCGCCGTCGTCAACCACACCTGTCGCGAGGTTCTTCCCGCTCACGTGCGCGAGACCACGACCATCGCCGCGGCACGACCCGGGATCGCACTGACGCCTCCACCGCGGCGAGCCCCGGCACCGGCCAGCAGGACCCGCGGGTGCGCGGTCTCCACGCCCCAACGGCCCACGTCGTCCTCGTCCTCGGCCCACGGCCAGGACAGGTCGCGGTGGAAGATGTGCCCGCCCGGCAGGGCCACGTCCGCCTCCAGGTCCACCGGGCTGCGCACCTCGAGGCAGGGGGCGCCGTCGGCGTCGGGCAGCAGACAGTCCTCGATCGGCTCCGCCAGCACGCTGTTCACGGAGGCGATCGTGGCGGCGAGCGCCGTCGCTCGGGCGCCGTCGGGGTCGTCGACGAACAAGCGCGCCGGCATGTGCAGGCCGAAGGCGGTGAGCGTGTGCGCGCCGGTCGCGCGCAGCTCCGGGCCGAGGATGGAGTGGTCGGTCAGGGAGTGGCAGTAGGTCTCGACGGGGGGCAGTGCCGGGATGCGACCCGCTGCCGCGTCGGCGTGCGCGGACTCCAGCTGGGTCGCCGTCTCGTTGACGTGGAACGTGCCCGCGAAGGCGATCGCCGGGTCGATGCCCGAGCGCAGGCGCGGCAACCTGCTCAGCACCATGTTGACCTTGAGCTGCGACCCTTCGGGCGCCGGCTCGCTCGGCTCGTCGCCGAGCAGACGCTCGAGCACCGCCGGGGCGCACGCCGCGAGCACGAACTGGGCGCCGGCGCAGTGGGACACGCCGTCGTCGTCGCTCCAGGTGACCTCGGCGGGTCGGTGCCGTCCCCCCGGGTCGACGGTCGTGACCGTAGCCCGCGTCCGCAGGTCCGCGCGCCACGCACGGCCCGCGTCCTCGAGCGCACGCTCGACAGCCCCCATGCCACCGACCGGCACGTCCCAGTCGCCCGTCCCCCCGCCGATGACGTGGTACAGGAAGCAGCGGTTCGCCCGCCCCCGGTCGCGAGTGGAGGCGAACGTCCCGATGAGTGCGTCCGTGAGGACGACGCCGCGGACCAGGTCGTCCCGGAACGTGGCTGCCACGACGTCCCCGATCGGGTTCTCGACGAGATCACGCCAGTCGGCGTCGCCGAGCAGCGCGCGGGCGGCGGCGCTCGAGAGCAACGGCTCCGTCATCGTCGGGAAGAGCCGTGCGGCCAGCGCGGCCGTGCGTGCGCCGAACCCGCGCCAGGCGTCCACGTCGCCGGCCGCACCGACGGACGCGAACGAGGTCGCGGTCGCCGCGTCGTCGCCCGTGTCCACGAGCAGGCCGCGGGTGGGGTCGTGCGGGACGGGCGTGTACGAGGCGTACCGGCGTCGGCGCAGCCGGATCGGGAGCCCGAGCTCGACGAGCACGCGGCGAGGGAGCAACGAGACGAGGTACGAGTAGCGCGAGACGTGGGCATCGACGCCGGCGAACACGCGCTCGGACCGCGTGGCGCCACCGAGGTGCTCACCCCGTTCGAGCACGAGGACGCGCAGGCCCACGCGGGCCAGGTACGCGGCGGCGGTCAGCCCGTTGTGGCCACCGCCGACCACGATCGCGTCGTAGGTGCCGTCCACGCGACGACCCTAGGCCCGTCCACAGCGCCCGACCCGGCTCGCTCGTGCGTGCGATGATCGAGCAGGCTTGTCACCGCACCCCGCGCACTGCTGCGGCCGACCGCTGCAGACCCACGACCCAAGGAGACTCTGCGTGCCTGGAGAGAACCTCACCCGTGCCGAGGCGCGCGAGCGTGCATCCGTCGTGCGGACCGAGTCGTACGAGGTCGCACTCGACCTCACGACCGGGCCGACGACCTTCACCTCCCGCACCACGGCACGGTTCGGCGCCACGCCCGGGGCGAGCACGTTCATCGACCTCATCGCACCGGCGGTCCGCGAGGTCACGCTCAACGGTCGTGCGCTCGACGTGGCCGCGGTGTTCGCCGACTCGCGCATCGCCCTGGCCGACCTCGCCGCCGACAACGAGCTCGTCGTCGTCGCCGATGCCGCCTACACCAACAGCGGCGAAGGCCTGCACCGCTTCGTCGACCCGGTCGACGACGAGGTCTACCTGTACTCGCAGTTCGAGGTGGCCGACTCCCGGCGCGTGTTCGCGGTGTTCGAGCAGCCCGACCTGAAGGCGACCTTCGCCTTCACCGTGACGGCGCCCGCGCACTGGACCGTGGTGTCCAACTACCCGCAGGTCGGCTCACCGGTCCAGGTCGAGGGTGGCAGCAACAAGAACGGCGGCGCCGACGAGGGAACCGCGACGTGGACCTTCGAGGCGACGCCGCGCATCGCGTCGTACATCACCGCGATCATCGCCGGCCCGTACCACGGGGAGCACCAGGAGCTCACGAGCTCCGACGGTCGCACCGTCCCGCTCGGTGTCTACTGCCGCGGGTCGCTGGCCGAGCACCTGGACGCGGACAACATCCTCGACGTCACCCGGCGCGGGTTCGAGTTCTACGAGCGGACGTTCGGGGTGCCGTACCCGTTCGCCAAGTACGACCAGCTGTTCGTCCCCGAGTTCAACGCGGGGGCCATGGAGAACGCCGGGGCGGTGACGTTCCTCGAGTCGTACGTCTTCCGGTCCAAGGTCCCCGAGGCGACGATCGAGCGGCGCGCGGTGACGATCCTGCACGAGCTGGCGCACATGTGGTTCGGCGACCTGGTGACCATGCGCTGGTGGGACGACCTGTGGCTCAACGAGTCGTTCGCCGAGTACGCGTCCACGCTCGCGGCCGCCGACGCGACGCGGTGGACCAGCGCGTGGACGACGTTCTCCTCGCTCGAGAAGAACTGGGCCTACCGGCAGGACCAGCTGCCCTCGACCCACCCGATCGTCGCGGACATGCGCGACCTGGAGGACGTCGAGGTCAACTTCGACGGCATCACGTACGCCAAGGGCGCCAGCGTGCTGAAGCAGCTGGTCGCCTGGGTCGGCCAGGACAAGTTCTTCGAGGGGGTCCGCGCCTACTTCGCCAAGCACGCGTGGGGCAACACCGAGCTGCGCGACCTGCTCGCCGAGCTGGAGACGACGAGCGGTCGTGACCTGGCCGCCTGGTCGGGCCTGTGGCTGGAGAAGGCCGGCGTCACCCTGCTGCGCCCCGAGATCGCGGTCGACGACGCGGGCGTCATCACCTCCTTCGCCGTCCTGCAGGAGGTTCCCGACGAGTACCCGGTGCAGCGCCCGCACCGCCTGGCCGTCGGCGGGTACGACCTCGACCCCGCGACGGGCCGGCTCGTGCGCACAGTGCACGTCGAGCTTGATGTCGACGGTCCTCGGACCGAGGTGCCCGCCCTCGTCGGCGTGCCGCGTCCGGCGCTGATCCTGGTCAACGACGACGACCTCGCGTACGCCAAGATCCGGCTGGACCCGCAGTCGCTCGCCGCCGCGATCGAGCACCTGGGCAAGTTCGACGACTCGCTGCCCCGCACGCTCGTGTGGACCGCCGCGTGGGACGCCACCCGCGACGGGGAGACTCCCGCGCGGGAGTTCGTGCACCTGGTCCTGGGCAACCTCGCCCAGGAGACGGACTCGTCGGTGCTCCTGGTCCTGCTGCGGCAGCTGTCGACGACCCTCGACCTGTTCGTCGCCCCCGAGCACCGGCCGTCCGTCGCAGCCGACGCCGCCGACGCGCTGCTCGAGCTCGCGCGCGCTGCGGCCGCCGGGTCGGACACGCAGCTGCAGCTGGTCAAGTCGTTCGCCGGTCGCGCCGCGACCACCGCGCAGCTGGACGCGATCCGTGACCTGCTGGACGGGCGGGCGACGCTCGAGGGCCTGTCGATCGACACCGACCTGCGCTGGGAGCTGCTGACCTCGCTGGTGGCAGGCGGACGTGCCGGCGGACCCGACATCGCGGCGCAGCTCGCCGCGGACGCGACGGCCACCGGCCAGCGCGCGGCGGCCGCCGCCCGGGCCGCGGTGCCCACCGCCGAGGCCAAGCAGACCGCGTGGAGCGCGGTGGTCGACGGCGACGGGCTTCCGAACGCCATCCAGGCCGCCACCATCTCGGGCTTCGGCCGGGTGCACGACGTGGGGCTGCTGCTGCCGTTCGTCGCGCCGTACTTCGACGGCATCGAGCAGGTCTGGGAGTCCAGGACGAGCGAGATGGCCCAGAACATCGTCGTCGGCCTGTACCCGACGGAACTCGCCGGCGACAGCCGGGTGGACGTCCTCGCGCTGACCGACGAGTGGCTCGACGGGCACCCCGACGCCTCGCCGGCCCTCCGCCGGCTGGTGGTGGAAGCCCGGGACGGCGTCCGTCGCGCTCTCCTGGCCCAGGAGGCCGACCGCCGCGCCTGATCGCTGGACGGCCCTGCGCGCACGTGCGCGCGGGGCCGTTCGTCTCAGAGGGCGGCCATCCGCCGGCGGGCCCCGGTGCCGGACGCCCGGATCAGCACGCGGGGGCCGGCCAGCTGGTGGCGGACGTGCAGGTCACGCGTTGAGGACGGCCGCCAGCGAACGCAGGCGCGAGTTGGTGAACAGGTCGTCGACGAGCACGACGCGACCGGACCCGTCGGCGAGTGGCACCTTCCAGTTCGGGTACTCCTTGTCGGTGCCGGGCTGGTTCTGGGCGCGCCGCTCCCCCACGGCGTCGGCCAGCGAGACGCCGACCAGCACGGACGGTGTGGCCAGGACGTACGTGTGCAGGGCCTCGATGATCTCGCGCTCGGACGGGTCGTCGCCGAGGAGCCCGCGCTGACGCAGCACGTCGAGCATCTGGTCGCGCTCGGCGTTCGCGGCCGCGCGCACCAGCTCCACGGGCTCCGTCAGGAGCCCGAGCCGTTCGCGGATCGCGACGTGCTCGCCGGCGAGGTACCCGGCCGTCGGCGGCAGGTCGTGGGTGGTCACGGTCGCCAGGACGAGCGGCCGGTAGTGCTCCGGCGGCAGCGGGGCGCCGTGCAGGTCGCGCTCGAACCACAGCACGGACGTGCCCAGGATCCCGCGGTCGGACAGGTAGTCGCGGACCCACGGCTCGACGGTGCCGAGGTCCTCGCCGATCACCACCGCACCCGCCCGGTGCGCCTCGAGCGCGAGGATCCCGACGAGCGCCTCGTGGTCGTACCGGACGTAGGCCCCGTCGACGGAGTCGGCGCCCTCGGGGATCCACCAGAGCCGGAAGAGCCCGATCACGTGGTCGATCCGGATGGCGCCCGCGTGCCGGAGCACGGTGCGCAGCATGTCCCGGTACGGCTTGTACGCCGCCCGGGCCAGCGCGTCGGGGCGCCACGGCGGCTGGGACCAGTTCTGCCCCTGCTGGTTGTACATGTCCGGCGGGGCGCCCACCGTGGCACCGCGCGCCAGCACGTCGCCCAATGCCCAGACGTCCGCGCCGTCGGGGTGCACGCCCACGGCGAGGTCGTGCATGATCCCGAGCGCCATACCGCCGTCGAGCGCGGCGCGTTGTGCGGCGGCGAGCTGCTGGTCGGCCTGCCACTGGAGCCACATGTGGAACTGGACGCGGTCGGCCAGCTCGCGGCGGGCCTCCGCGACGAACGCCGACGCCGGATCCCGGGCCTCGGACGGCCACTCCCGGTCCTCGTACCTCTCCGCCAGCGCACACCAGAGCGCGAACGTCTCCAGCCCCGCGCCCTCCTGCTCGACATAGCTGTCGAAGGCGGCCTGCCGTGCGGCGGAACGCGGCGCGGCGAAGACGACCTCCAGGGCCGCCCGCTTCGCCGTCCAGGCTGCGTCGCGGTCGATCGGCCCCGGGTCCCCGTCCGTGGCCAGCACAGGTTCGGCTGCCCACTCGACGAGCGTGCGGTCCGCCGCGGAGAGGTAACCGGCCTCGCGCACGTCCTCGACGCGGATGTACAGCGGGTTGACGAACCGGCGGGTGGTCGGCAGGTACGGCGACGGGGTCATCGGCACCGTCGGCTCGGCCGCGTGCAGCGGGTTGATCAGCAGGAAGTCGGCACCGAGCTCGCGTCCGGCGAGCCAGCCGATCTCAGCGAGGTCCGCCAGGTCCCCGACACCCCACGAGGCGCTCGATCGGACCGAGTAGAGCTGCGCCATGAGGCCCCACGACCGGTGCGTGCGGATCGGTTCGGGGAGGTCGAGGTGCGACGGCGTCACGACGAGCGGGCTGTGCGCATCCACCGACGGGCCACGGGCCACGATCTCGTGCCAGCCGAGCGGCAGGTCGTCGGGGAGCGTGAACGTCGCCCGACCGACCAGGCGCCCGTCGACGCTCCGCGGGTCGACCGGCACGTCAGCCTGCGAGACCTCGCGGCGGCCGCCGCCCACCTCGGGGTCCAGCTCGATCCAGACCTCGACCGGGTCGCCGTGCCGGACGTGCACGGGAACATGCGCGTGCCGACCCTCGCGGACCACCAGGACCGGCGGCAGGACGCGGCGCCACGGCATGTCCTCGACATGCGCGATCGCCAGGTCGATGCGCTCGGGCGACGAGGCGTCCACGCCGAGCGCACGGAGCACGCCCTGCAGGGTCGCCGTGCTGGCGCGGCGGTTCCGACCATGGAAGTCCCAGTGATCGGGCACCACCCCGTAGGCCGTAGCAAGGCGTAGCAGGGCGTCGGACGCAGGTACCGGGTCGTCGGCCACGTCTCGATCCTGCCAGACACACAACGACAGACACGGCCCCATACGCAGCACATACGTCGCGCGCGTGCGTCACACGAGACGTCCACCGGCACGCGACGTAGCCTTGCGGACCATGACGGCCCCCGCTCCACGCCTCTACCCGACGACCCTCCGGCTCGACCTCGTCGAGGACCTTCGCGGCCACCAGGTGTCCGACCCCTACCGGTGGCTGGAGGACGAGACCTCTGCCGAGACGCAGGCGTGGTCGGCGGCGCAGGACGAGCTCTACCAGGCGTACCGGGCCGGGCTGCCCACCGACGGGCCGCTGTCGACCGACGCGTTGACCGCCCGGCTCCGGGAGCTGCTCGGCGCGGGCTTCGTGAGCCCGCCGGCGTGGCGCGGCGACCGGCGGTTCTTCTCGCGTCGCTCCGGTGACCAGGAGCACGCCGTGGTCGTCGTCGCGGAGGGTGATGGCGAGCGGGTCCTGCTCGACCCGATGGTGATCGACCCCGACGGCACGACGACCCTGGACTCCTGGCAGCCGTCGAAGGAGGGCCATCTCGTGGCCTACCAGGTCTCGTCCGGCGGCACCGAGGAGAGCGTCCTGCGCGTCCTCGACGTGACGACCGGCGACGTCGTCGACGGACCGATCGACCGCGCCCGGTACTCCCCTGTCGCCTGGCTGCCCGGTGGCGACGCGTTCTTCTACGTCCGGCGCCTGGCCCCCGAGCTGCTGCCGGCGGACGAGGTCCAGTACCACCGCCGCGTGTGGCTGCACCGGCTGGGCACGCCGGCCGACCAGGACGTCGAGGTGTTCGGCGACGGGCTCGACCACACCAACTACTACGGCGTCTCGGTGTCGCGGGACGGGCGCTGGCTGATCGTCTCGGCGTCCGCCGGCACCGCACCGCGCACGGACGTCTGGATCGCCGACCTGTCGACGACCCCGCTCGAGGCCCCGACGTTCGCCGAGGTCGCGGTCGGGCTCGACGCGCAGACCGGTGCGTGGGTGGGGCGCGACGGGCGGCTCTACGTGCACACGGACCTCGACGCGCCCCGCGGGCGCCTTGCGGTGGCCGATCCCCTCGAGCCGGGAGTCGAGCACTGGACGACCCTCGTCGAGGAGGACCCGACGGCTGTGCTCGAGGATGTCGCGTTCGCCGACGGCGGTGGGGACGACACCACACCGACCGAGCTGTTCGCGTCGTGGCGTCGGCACGCGGTCTCGGAGGTGACGGCGCACGACCCCCGGACGGGCGAGCTGCTGGAGCTCGTGCCGCTGCCGGGGCTCGGGTCGATCTCGGGACTGGTGACGCGTCCCGAGGGCGGCAAGGACATCTGGTTCTCGTACACCGACCACACCTCGCCGTCGACGGTCCGGCACCTCGACGCTGCGACGCGCCGGACCACCCTGTGGGCCGCTCCGCCCGGACTCGTCGCCGATGTCCCCGACGTCGTCGCGCAGCAGATCGACGTGGTCAGCAAGGACGGCACCGTGGTCCGAGCGTTCGTGGTCGCGCTCGAGGACTCCCTCGACGCGACCGGCGCACCGACCAGGCCGGCGCCGACGATCCTGTACGGCTACGGCGGCTTCCAGGTCTCCCTCGACCCCGCCTACTCCGCGACGACCCTCGCGTGGGTCGAGGCGGGCGGCGTCTACGTCGTCGCCAACCTGCGCGGCGGCGGCGAGGAGGGCGAGCAGTGGCACCGCGACGGCATGCGGGGCAACAAGCAGAACGTGTACGACGACTTCCACGCGGTCGCCGAGCACCTCGTCGCGAACGGCTGGACGACGCCCGACGCGCTCGCCTGCTGGGGAGGCTCGAACGGCGGCCTGCTGGTCGGTGCGGCGGTGACGCAGCGGCCGGACCTGTTCGCGGCGGCGGTGTGCTCCGCCCCGCTGCTCGACATGGTCCGCTACCAGCAGTTCGGGCTCGGCGTCACGTGGACCGAGGAGTACGGGGACGCCGAGGACCCGACGGAGCTCGGCTGGCTGCTCGGCTACTCGCCCTACCACCGCGTGGTGCCCGGCACCGCCTACCCGGCCACCCTCTTCACCGTGTTCGAGGGCGACACCCGCGTCGACCCGCTGCACGCCCGCAAGCTCACCGCGGCGCTGCAGGCGGCGTCGACCGGCGACCCCTCGACACGGCCGATCCTTCTGCGTCGCGAGACCGGCGTGGGACACGGCGGCCGCTCGCTGTCCCGGAGCATCGGGCTGTCGGTCGAGCAGCTCCAGTTCGCGGCGGACCGCACCGGTCTGTGGGCCCGCGCGTGATCCGGGCGGCCGACGACGGGGCCCAGACCCCCGCGCAGTGGTTCCTCGGCATCCCGTTGCGCATCATCCTCATCGTCGCGATCAGCTCGATCGCTCTGTGGCTCATCCGGCGATCGATCCGCTCGATCACCAACCACGTCGCCGACGGCACGCCGTGGCTGGAGCGCGAGATGCTCCGGCCGCTCGGCGACAGCCCGGTCGGCGCGGTGCTCGACAGGGCCAACCCCTTGGCCAACGCCCGGCGGGCCCAGCGCGCACGAACGATCGGCTCGGTACTGCGCTCGACCGCGTCGATCGCGGTCGGGTGCACGGCGTTCTTCCTGATCCTGGACACGTTGGGCATCAGCCTCGCGCCGTTCATCGCGTCCGTCGGCATCGTCGGCGTCGCCCTCGGTTTCGGTGCGCAGAGCCTGGTCAAGGACTTCCTCACCGGCCTCTTCATGCTCCTGGAGGACCAGTACGGCGTCGGCGACGTGATCGACGTGGGGCCCGCCAACGGCACCGTCGAGGCGGTCACGCTGCGGGTCACCAAGATCCGCGACGCCGACGGCACGCTCTGGTACGTCCCGAACGGCACGATGCTGCGGGTCGGCAACAAGACGCAGGGCTGGGCGATCGCGGTCGTCGAGATCGACGTGGACTACTTCGCCGATCTCGACGAGGTCCGCGGCCTGCTGGCCGAGGCGGCCGCGCGCGTCGTGGCCGACCCGGTGATCGGCTCGCACATCCTGGGCGAGCCGACGATCACCGGCATCGAGAGGCTCAGCGCCGAGGCCGTCACCCTGCGGCTCAAGGTCAAGACGTCACCCGCGCAGCAGTGGGAGGTCGCACGCGAGCTGCGGATCGCTACGCGACAGGCTCTCGAGCAGGCGCACGTCCCGCTGGCCGGCCAGCGGGACCTGATGGCGACGCATCGCGCGGCCGTGGCGGAGCGGACCGGGACCCGGGACCCGCACGACACGCCGCTCGACGACATCGCCAACGAGCAGGGCGCCCGCGAGGCGGCGTCGTCGGGTCCTGCGGAGGCCTGACGGCCCTGGGGCAGGCACCCCCGGCAATGGCGTCGTCGCGCCTCGAGGACGGCAGCCCACCGCGTTCACGCCCAGTCGAGCAACGGTTCCCCCGCGTGGACAGTGCCCCCCTCGGGCACCAGGACGGTCAGCAGGTCGGGCTCGGCCTGGAGCGCGACGACCGGGCAGATGGTCGCGAGCTGGGCCGCGTGCACGTCGAGCGGCGACCACGTGACCAGGTGGTCGCCGGCACGCACGGCCTGCCCACGCTGGACGTGCAGCGTGAAGCCCGAACCGGCCAGGCTCACCGTGTCGATCCCCAGGTGGACGAGGATGGTGCGCCCCTCGCTCAGCTCGAGCGCGAACGCGTGCGGGTGCAGCGCACCGATGACCCCGTCCGCGGGGGCGACGACCGTCTGGGTCGCAGTGCGCAGCGGCTCGATCGCGAGACCGGGTCCAACCATCCCCTCGGCGAACACCGGGTCGGGCACGGCGGTGACGGGCAGCACGACCCCGGTCAGGGGGCTGAGGAGCCGCACGGAGGCCATCGCCCTGTCCGGGGCGGTGCTCAGCGCAGGGAGTCGAGCTCGGCGGCGAGGTTGTCGGCTTCCGGGCCGACGATCACCTGGACGATGCGACCCGAACGGACCACGCCGAACGCGCCGCTGGCCTTCAGGGCGATCTCGTCGACCAGGTGTGCGTCGGTCACCTCGACGCGGAGCCGGGTGATGCAGGGTTCGAGGTCCACGACGTTCGAGTCCCCACCCAGCGCTGCGAGGATCTGCTCTGCCTTGCTCATGGAACTCCTCAGCTCGCGGGCGCGCTGCGGTACGCGCGACGCAAGAGTAACGCCGTGCGCTGGACACCGGGCTCAGACGCTCGGACGCGTCCGGCTGGCGTTCGGGGACAGGCAGGGCCCACACTTCGATAGGTCGACGAGGAGGTCACGCCGGTGAGTGCCGTGCAAGCCGAAAATCCCACGGTCATCACGGGCATCGGGGTGAGTCCTGGGCGCGTCGTGGCCCCGGCAGTCCTCATGCCGGACCCCGTCGCCGAACCCCCGTCGGGTCGTCGCCTCCCGCCCGGTACCGACTACGCCGCCGCAGCGACCCGCATCGGTGAGGCGTCCGAGGTGGTGCGCGCCGCGCTCGACGCCGCCGCCGACCGCGCCTCGGGCGAGAGCGCCGACCTGCTGCACGCGACCGCGGCGATCGCGGCCGACCCGACCCTGGTCGAGGACGCCGAGCAACGCGTGATCAACGACCGGCTCGTTCCCGAGCGTGCCGTGTGGGAGGCCGCCGAGGCGGTGGCCGAGCAGTTCGAGGCGCTCGGTGGGTACTTCGCCGAGCGCACCCAGGACATCGCCGACGTGCGCGACCGGCTCGTCGCGCAGCTGACCGGCCGGCCGGCGCCGGGCGTCCCCGCGCACGAGGCCCCGTTCGTGCTCGTCGCGGCCGACCTCGCGCCGGCGATCGTCGCGACCCTGGACACGACACGCGTGCTGGCCATCGTGACCGGCACCGGTGGGCCCACGTCGCACACCGCGATCCTCGCCCGCGCACGCGGCATCCCGACCGTCGTGGCGGCACGCGGTGCCGAGGCCGTCGTGCACGCCGAGGGCCTGCTGCTCGTCGACGGGTCGGCGGGCACGGTCACGGTCGACCCGTCCGAGGAGCAGGTCCGTGCCGCACGGGCGCTCGGGCGCTCGGTGCGCACGTTCGACGGGCACGGCCGGACCTCCGACGGGCACGCCGTGGCGCTCCTGGCGAACGTCGGCGACCCGTCCGACGCCGAGCCGGCCGCCGCCGCGGGCGCCGAGGGCGTGGGACTGTTCCGCACGGAGTTCGGGTTCCTCGGTCGCACGGAGGCGCCGACGGTCGACGAGCAGGTGATCGCCTACCGGCGCGTCCTGGCCGCGTTCCCCGCACGCAAGGTCGTGATCCGGACCTTGGACGCGGGAGCCGACAAGCCGCTGCCGTTCCTGACGGACGACCACGAGGTGAACCCCGCCCTCGGCGTGCGCGGTCTGCGCACCGCGGTGCGACACCCGGAGGTGCTCGAGGACCAGCTCACCGCGATCGCGCGCGCGGCCGACCAGGAGCAGGCCGACGTCTGGGTCATGGCGCCGATGGTGTCGACCGTCGACGAGGCCGAGCAGTTCGTGGCCTCGTGCGCCGGGCACGGGCTGGACGTGGCCGGCGTGATGATCGAAGTGCCCAGCGCCGCGCTGCTGTCCGGGCCGATCCTGGCGCACGCGGCGTTCGCGAGCATCGGGACCAACGACCTGACGCAGTACACGATGGCCGCCGACCGCCTGCTGGGCGCCGTCGCCGAGCTGTCCGACCCGTGGCAGCCCGCCGTCCTGCACCTCATCGCTGCCGCCTGCGCGGGCGGCGCGCAGCAGGGTCGGCCGGTCGGCGTCTGCGGGGAGGCCGCCGCCAGCCCTGCGCTCGCCGTCGTGCTCGTCGGCCTGGGCATCACGTCGTTGTCCATGACCCCCCGCGCCCTGCCCGACGTCGCGGCCCTGCTTGCAGTGACGTCGCTCGACCAGTGCCGACGACTCGCACAGCTGGCGCTCGCCGCGGCGACAGCCGCCGACGCGCGGGCCGTCGTGCGCGCCGGGCTCCCGGCGCTGGAGGACCTGGGGCTGTAGGTCAGCGTGTGAGGATGGTCGGCGTGAGACCCGACTCCTTCTACGCCGCGGTCGGCGGGCACGAGACGTTCGTCAGGCTGGTCGACGAGTTCTACCGGGGCGTGGCCGACGACCCCGCGCTGCGGCCGATGTATCCGGAGCAGGACCTGGGACCCGCGCGCGAGCGGCTGACCATGTTCCTCGAGCAGTACTGGGGCGGACCGACCACCTACTCCGACCAGCGCGGCCACCCCCGGCTCCGGATGCGGCACGCGCCGTTCACGGTGAACCCGGCTGCGCGCGACCGCTGGCTCCTGCACATGCGGGCCGCGGTGGACACCCTCGACCTCGCCCCGCTGCACAAGGCCGAGCTCTGGGACTACCTGGAACGTGCCGCGCACTCGATGCTCAACACCTTCGAGGACTGATGACCACCGACCCCATGCGGCCCGTGCTCGACATCCTGCGCCTCGACCCCACCGACCCGGACGTGTTCACCGGGTCGTCCCTCCCCCAGCCGGGCGGGCGCGTGTTCGGCGGGCAGGTGCTCGCTCAGGCCCTGCTGGCCGCCGGCGCGACGGTGCCCGACGGGCGGCTCCCCCACTCGCTGCACGGGTACTTCCTGCGGGCGGGCGACGTCGCCGAACCGATCACGTTCGCGGTCGAGCGCCTGCGCGACGGCCGGTCCTTCACGGCCCGCCGGACGCACGCGCTGCAGGGCGGCACCGCGATCCTGTCGGCGATCACGTCGTTCCAGGAGACGCAGGACGGCGTCGACTACGCCGACCCGATGCCCCCCGGGGTACCGGATCCCGAGGACGTGCCGTCCGCGCTCGACGTGCTCGGCGGCATCGACCACCCGGTCGCGAAGTTCTGGACGCAGGAGGCGGCATTCGACGTGCGGCACGTCGACGGGCAGCTGTACCTGGGACCGGCCGGCGACGCGATCGGTCAGCAGTCCGTCTGGTTCCGGTCTCGGGGCCCGCTCCCGGACGACCAGCTGCTGCACCGTGCACTCCTCGCCTACGCGAGCGACCAGGTGCTGCTCGAACCGATCCTGCGCAGGACCGGGCACTCCTGGGTCACCCGCGGTCTGTCGATCGCGTCGCTGGACCACGCGATGTGGTGGCACCGGGACGTACGAGTGGACGACTGGTTGTTGTACGTGCAGTCGTCGCCGAGCGCGCAGGGCGGTCGCGGGCTCGGTGCAGCGCGGGTGTTCACACGGGACGGCGCCCTCGTCGCGTCCGTCGCCCAGGAGGGCATGGTCCGGTTCCCCGACTGAACCCTCGCCCTCAGCCGGTGCCGGCACGCTCGCCGCGCGCACTGGAGCTCGCCGGGTGAGACTGCGCGCATGGCCCGCCTTCGCCGTGTCCGCATCGACTCCCCCGGCTGGTCGCGTCGCCGCGTCGGGCGCGGGTTCGTGTACCTCGACGTGTCGCGCGAACGCATCGACGACGAGGAGGCGCTGCGCCGCGTCCGGGCCCTCGCCATCCCTCCGGCCTGGCGTGACGTGTGGATCAGCCCCTGGCCGAACGGCCACATCCAGGCGGCCGGCCTCGACGACGCCCGGCGGCGCCAGTACCTCTACCACCAGCAGTGGAGGCTGCGGCGCGACCGTCTGAAGCACGACCGCGTGCTCGACATCGCGCGCCGGCTCCCCGCAGCCCGCCGCAGGGTTCGTCGCGACCTCCGGCTGGAGGGCATGCCACGGGAGAAGGTGCTCGCGCTGGCCTTCCGCCTGCTCGACCTGGCTTACCTCCGGGTCGGCGGCGAGGGCTACGCCCTCCAGCACGGCTCCTACGGGCTGGCCACCCTGCTGCGCACGCACGTCCGGGTGGTCGCGGACGACACGGTGCACCTGCACTTCCCAGCCAAGTCCGGGCAGATCCGGGACACGCTCGTCCAGGACGAGGACGTCGCAGCTGCCATCCGCTCGCTCAAACGCCGCGCGGACGACGGCGAGGAGCTGCTCGCCTGGCGCGACGGCGACACCTGGCACGACGTGACGAGCGCAGACGTCGGAGCGTTCGTGAAGGAGCTGCTGGGCCCGGACGCCACGCCGAAGGACTTCCGCACCTGGCACGCCACGGTGCTCGCCGCACGCGGGTTGGCCGCGGCCGGGCCGCCGCCGGCCTCGGAGCGCGCACGTCGCCGGGTGGTCACTGCCGTGGTCCGCGACGTCGCCGAGGAGCTGGGGAACACCCCGGCGGTGTGCCGCAGCTCGTACATCGACCCACGGGTGATCGACCTGTGGGAGCACGGGCAGACCATCACGCCGACGCGCTCGCAGGCCGTCGCCGAGCGGGAGACGCTCGCACTGCTCTCCTGAGGGGTCCCACAGGCGCAGGGCGTGCGGCGTCGTCGGATCGAGCCCAGACTGCCCACATGACCCCCGACGACCTGCTGCCCGAGCCTGTCGCGGACACGCTCGCGGACCTCGTGCCGGGCCTCGGGGGGGACGGTCGTCCACGCCCCGACGCGCCCCTCGTCGCCGTCACCGGGGTGACCGGGTACGTCGGCGGTCGGCTGGTGCCCGAGCTGCTGGCCGCCGGCTATCGCGTCCGGGCCATCGCACGGGACCCCGACCGGTTGCGTGGCCGGCCCTGGTACGACGAGGTCGAGCTCGCGCGGGCCGATGCCGGCGACCTGCACCAGATCCGCGCGGCGCTGGCGGGCACGGACCTCGCGTACTACCTGATCCACTCGCTCGGCTCCGGCCGGCGCTTCGAGTCGACGGACCGCAGGACCGCACTCATGTTCGCGCAGGCGGCCCGCGAGAGCGGAGTCGGCCGGATCGTCTACCTGGGCGGCCTGTACCCCGAGGGCGAGGACCTCTCTCCCCACCTCGCGTCCCGCACCGAGGTGGGCGAGATCCTGCTGGCCTCGGGCGTGCCGACGACCGTGCTGCGCGCCGCGGTGATCCTCGGGTCGGGCTCGGCGTCCTTCGAGATGATGCGGTACCTGACCGAGCGCCTGCCGGCGATGACCGTGCCCCGCTGGGTGGAGAACCGGATCCAGCCGATCGCGATCCGCGACGTCCTGCGCTACCTCGTCGGGTCGGCGGGAATGCCGTCCGACGTCAACCGCGGCTTCGACATCGGCGGACCTGAGGTCCTGACCTACCGCCAGATGATGCAGCACTACGCCCACGTCGCCGGGCTGAGGCCGCGGGTCATCGTCGGCGTCAAGGTCCTGACGCCGAAGCTGTCGAGCCTGTGGGTCTCGCTCGTGACGCCTGTGCCGTCCGGGCTCGCGCGACCGCTGGTCGAGTCGCTCGTGCACGAGGTGGTGTGCGACGAGCACGACATCGCCGACCTCGTCCCAGATCCGCCCGGGGGGCTGATCGGCTTCGACCGGGCAGTCCGGCTCGCGCTGCGGCGGGTCCAGGACGCCGCGGTCGCGACCCGGTGGTCGTCGGCCGCCGTGCCCGGGGCACCGAGCGACCCCCTGCCGAGCGACCCGGACTGGGCAGGCGGCTCCCTGTACGTCGACGAGCGCCGGGTCGAGGTCGACGCGTCGCGCGAGGCGCTCTGGCGGGTGCTGGAGGCGGTCGGCGGTGAGCGCGGGTGGTACTCCTGGGGGCTCGCGTGGCGCATCCGCGGGCTGGCGGACCGACTCATCGGCGGGCCCGGGCTGCGCCGGGGTCGTCGCGACCCGATGACCCTGCTCGTCGACGATGCCGTCGACTTCTGGCGGGTCGAGGCGATCGACGAGGGTCGGCTGCTGCGCCTGCGGGCCGAGATGCGGGTGCCCGGGCTTGCCTGGCTGGAGCTGCGCGTCGAGGACGGGTCGCCCACGGTCTTCGCGCAGCGCGCGCTGTTCCATCCGAAGGGGCTGCTCGGGCAGCTCTACTGGTGGTCCGTGTACCCGTTCCACGGCATCGTGTTCGGCGGCATGCAGCGCAACATCGCACGAGCCGCCGAGACCGCAGAACGCTCTCGGATCGGTATCACTCGTGGCCCTTCCTGACCGCTCCCCCGGCGCGTCTGCCGAACGTTCCTGACACGCCTACCGACGACGACGGATCGCGACCGGCTCCTCGACGTACGGCTCCCAGGCGGCGCGCTCGTCGGGTCCGATGCGCACGGGAGCACCAGAGGCGGTGCTGACCAGCACGACGGTCGTCGTCGCGCGGGCGTAGACCACCGGCGAGCTCCCCTCCACCAACGGGTCGCGCATCTCGTAGCAGACGTCGAGGCTCGCACCGCCCAGGTGGCCCAGCCACATCTCGACGATGACCGGGGTCCGGCGGTAGCTCAGCGGCCGTAGGTACTCGATCTCCTGCCGCGCGACGAGCGTCGACATCTGGGCGGCCGGGCCCGCGTCGAGCACCGCGGTCGGCCAGGGCGCCAGGTCGCCGGTGGGTGCCCGCCAGAACGCGGTGATCCGCGCTTCCTCGAGCAGCGTCAGCATCGCGGCGTTGTTGACGTGCTGGTACGCATCGAGGTCGGACCACCGGAGCAGGACAGGAACCTCGAGGCGCGCCATCCCTCGATCCTAGGAGAACGTCGTCCGCGCCCGAGCACCCCCGCCGCGCGCCGACGCGGGCGACGCAACGTCCGAGCGCGGGCCATGCGCCCGGACCTCAGCTGGACCCTGCGGATTCGCGACGCAACGTCCGAGCGCGGGCGCGCTACGGCGACCCGCGCTCGGACGAAGCCGTCGTGTGCTCAGTCCCGCCGGAGCTTGCGGTACGTCACGCGGTGCGGGCGGGCGGCGTCCGCACCCAGCCGGTCCACCTTGTTCTCCTCGTAGGACGCGAAGTTCCCCTCGAACCAGTACCAGCTCGCCGGGTTCTCCTCGGTGCCCTCGTAGGCCAGGATGTGCGTGGCCACCCGGTCGAGGAACCACCGGTCGTGCGACACCACGACGGCGCAGCCGGGAAACTCGAGCAGCGCGTTCTCCAAGGAGCCGAGCGTCTCGACGTCGAGGTCGTTGGTGGGCTCGTCGAGGAGCAGCAGGTTGCCGCCCTGCTTGAGCGTGAGGGCGAGGTTGAGTCGGTTGCGCTCACCGCCCGACAGGACGCCGGCGGGCTTCTGCTGGTCCGGTCCCTTGAACCCGAACGCGGCCACGTAGGCCCGCGACGGCATCTCGACGTTGCCGACCTTGAGGAAGTCGAGCCCGTCGGACACGACCTCGAAGAGGGTCTTCTTGGGGTCGATCCCGCCACGCGACTGGTCGACGTAGGAGATGTTGACTGTCTCGCCGACCTTGAGGTCGCCGGCGTCCAGCGGCTCGAGCCCGACGATCGTCTTGAACAGCGTCGTCTTGCCGACACCGTTGGGACCGATGACGCCGACGATGCCGTTGCGCGGCAGCGTGAAGCTCAGCCCGTCGATGAGCACCCGCCCGTCGAAGCCCTTCTGCAGCTTGCTGGCCTCCAGGACGATCGCGCCCAGGCGCGGCCCCGGCGGGATCTGGATCTCCTCGAAGTCCAGCTTCCGGGTGCGGTCCGCCTCGGCGGCCATCTCCTCGTAACGGGCGAGGCGGGACTTCGACTTGGTCTGGCGGCCCTTGGCGTTGGACCGCACCCACTCCAGCTCGTCCTTGAGGCGCTTGGCGAGCTTGGCGTCCTTCTTGCCCTGGATGGCCAGGCGCTCGCCCTTCTTCTCCAGGTAGGTGGAGTAGTTGCCCTCGTACGGGTACAGACGGCCGCGGTCGACCTCACAGATCCACTCCGCGACGTGGTCCAGGAAGTACCGGTCGTGGGTCACGGCGAGGATGGCACCGGGGTAGTCCTTGAGGTGCGCCTCGAGCCAGAGCACGCTCTCGGCGTCGAGGTGGTTGGTGGGCTCGTCGAGAAGCAGGAGGTCGGGCTTCTCCAGCAGCAGCTTGCACAGGGCGACCCGTCGGCGCTCACCACCCGACAGCACACTCACGTCCGCGTCCGGCGGCGGGCAGCGCAGGGCATCCATGGCCTGGTCCAGCTGCGCGTCGAGGTCCCACGCGTCGGCGGCGTCGATGGCCTCCTGCAGGACGCCCATCTCGGCGAGGAGCGCGTCGAAGTCGGCGTCGGGCTCGCCCATCAGCACCGAGATCTCGTTGTACCGGTCGAGCTTGCCCTTGATCTCGGCGACGCCCTCCTCGACGTTGCCGAGAACGGTCTTGGCCTCGTTCAGCGGCGGCTCCTGCTGGAGGATGCCGACCGTGTAGCCCGGGCTGAGTCGCGCCTCGCCGTTCGACGGCTGGTCGAGGCCGGCCATGATCTTGAGGATCGTCGACTTGCCGGCGCCGTTGGGTCCGACGACGCCGATCTTGGCGCCGGGAAGGAAGTTGAGGGTGACGTCGTCGAGGATCACCTTGTCGCCGTGCGCCTTGCGCGTCTTGTACATGGAGTAGATGAACTCAGCCATGCGGCAAACCCTAACGGCTCACTCGGCGCCGACCATTCGCGCACCTACCCCTGCCATCGGCGCGAGCACGCTGCACGTCTCCGGCCAGGTGCCGCCGATCTGGTGCCCGCCGTCCTACCACCGCCGCTCTGCTCGCAGCGCTCCCGAGCGATCGAACCCGTCAGCGGTGACTCATGATCTCCGACGAACCCCTAGGAGACCTTCCAGACGTACGCGTACGGCTGGGGAAGCTGAGTGATCCGGAACGCTCGCACGACCACGGTGCACGGCCCCGGCGGGATGTCGGTCCAGAGCACTTGTTCGACGTTGTTCAGCCGGTCGAAGTCGTCGGTGGTGCCGGCGTTGCCGTGGCGTTCTGTACCGTCCGCCGCTACCACGATCAGGTCGAGGTCGTTCTGCAGCAGGGCGCCTGCCGGGTCCGACCAGACCAGGGAGACCTTGAAGGTCGCGCCTACGCCGGCTGTTCCCGCGTCCTGCTCCCCGCGTCCCGGCGGGATGTCGACCGTGAAGGTGTCTTCCTGGCCCTGGTCCAGCGGCCCACCTTCGCCGAAACCGGAGTCGACCGGATTGCCCGGGAGGATCACGGATCCAGCCAGGTTCACGCGTCCCCACCCGGAGCTGACGTTCGGCGACGCCCCAGCCTCCGTGGGGCTGTACTGACCGGGAAGTGCCTCCGCTCCGTTGATCAGCAGCGCCTTGATGAGTGCGGCGCTCGGCGTCGGCGTCCCGTTCCTCACGAGGGACTCGCGCAGCACCGCCGCACACCCGGCGACGAGCGGCGTCGCCATCGACGTCCCCGAGTCGAAGAAGTACAGCGGGTCCGCCGAGGTACCGAAGGCGGAGTCGTCTCCGGCCTTTCGGGAGCGGGTCGAGAGGATGCTCGTCCCGGGGGCGACGACGTCCGGCTTGATCCGCTGCTCCCGCGTCGGCCCTCGGCTCGAGAACGCTGCCATGCCGTCCACGTCGTCGGCCTGCTGGTCGCTGTTCACCGGATCGACCGGAAACTTGTCCGGCCAGTAGCGGCCCCAGGTCGGCTCGAAGTGCGGCCGGTGGCTCTCGCTCGCCCCGACCGTGATGCAGTTCTTGGCTGCCGATTCCGACCCGATCTGGCCCGGGTCGACCACACCGTCCCCGTCGCGGTCGATGCCGTCGTTCCCTGCGGCGAAGCAGATGACCTGGTCGGGGTGGTTCCAGACGAACTCGTCGATCTCACGTGACGCGGCGCTGTACGGCAGGCCTGGGGTCGTTTCCCCCCACGAGTTGGTGTGCACCCGTGCGCCGCTGTCGTAGGGCGTCCGGAAGAGATCGTTCAGGTCGACGGGGATACCGCCGAGGCCGCCGCCCGAGTCCAGCAGGCTCTGCAGCACCAGGTGCGCCTCGGGCGCCGTCCCCTCGATCGATCCACCCATCGTCGGCGAGCTGCCCTGCCCGAGGACCGAGCCCGACACGTGGGTTCCGTGGCCGTGCGGGTCATCCGTCTGGTCGGGTCCGGTGCGGCCGAGTGCAAGCAGTGCGTCCACGCGTCCGGTGAAGGCGGGGTGCGGGTTCGCCGGGTCGCCCGTGTCGAAACCCGTGTCGGCCACGGCGATGAGCTCGTCGCGACCACGGTAGGCAGTGCCGTTGACGACCACCTCCGCGTTGAGGATTCCGCGCGCGACATTGTTGAACAGGCGACGCTCGGGCACCGGGTGGATCTCGCGCACCTCGTCGATGGACGCGAGAGAGGGCAAGTTGCCCGCCTCGGTCGTGACCCGAAGCTTCGAGGCGGTCGCGACCACCTGGTCGGAATTGACCCCCGCGACTGCCGCCACGCGCTCGACCAATTGGTCCGACGCGGTGATTCCTGGGTGCAGCAGGAGGTCGACCGATTCGAACTGCCGCGCGGGGTGCGGAGTCGCGTCGGCGAGATCTCGCACGCTGCTCGGGTCGACGCTGCGGTCGAGCAGAGACGGCGGAATCTTGAACGCCTTCGAGTACGGTCCCGCCCAGTCGACGAATGGCAGCGCTTCGACCGGGGCGATGTCGGCGGGTCTGTAGGTCGCGAGATACGTGTCAGCAGACACGTACTCGTGCACCTCGGCTCCGGTCGCCGCGATTTCGTCGCGCTGATCCGCCGTGAGCGGTGCAGTCGTATGGATGAGGATGTGGTCCGACGACGCCACGGATGCCGCATCCATCGCCAGCGCCTGCAGGTGCGGCGCGTGCTCTGCCGTGTCGATCGTTATGCCATTGATCGTGATCGAAGGCACCGGGCCACCTCATCATTTCCGAGACCGACGACCACCGGGATCCAGCGGACGGACCACTCAGGACATTGCAGGTTTCGAATCGGCTGAGAAGAACGTATCAAGTCGGGCATGTCGAAAGGAACGGCTCGTGCGGCAGCCTGTCGTTGCTTGTCGGCTGGTGAGTCGGGCTGCGAGCCGTCGAATTCGGATGCCGTAGCTGGTTCAGAGCCGGTTCTAGGGATGCTCCTGACAGCGTCGAGGACGCGATCGGCCGCGCGGCGGGTGCGCGCGGTCCGATCAGCGCCGTTCGGAGGCTGCGCGGCCCCTGGCTAGCCGATCACCGCACTCCGGCAAGTGCCAGCGGCGCGGCCTCGTCGTCAGCGACGTCCTCGGCGGGCACCAGGTTCTCGTCGTTGTCCTCGGGCAGCTCGGCGAGGCCCGTCACGTCGGTGTGCTCCGCGGTCTCGTCGGACGACGACCCCGCCGCCGTGCTCATGGTGCGTGCGAAGTGGCTGCTCCCGAAGGCGAGATCGTGACCGAGAGCGGTCGCCTCGAGGACGAGGGACGTACGCGGTCCCTGCTCGGAGATCCACTCCTCGGTCGACAGCCGGCCCTGCACGATCACCGGGTCACCCTTGCGCAACGAACGCGCGACGTTCAGGGCTGCGGTGCGCCACACCTTCACGGTGAACCACTCGGTCTGGCCGTCCTTCCACGCGCCGGTCTGCCTGTCGAACCAGCGGCGCGTGCTACCGAGCCGGAACGTGGTGAACGGGGTGCCGCCGTCGTTCTCGTGGAAGGTGCGCACCTCCGTGCCGATCCAGCCGACGACGGTCAGGTCCAGGGACTGCGTGCTCATCGATGCCTCCAGGTCCGTGTGCCCCGACGTCTGCGGGGCTCGTGCGGCCAGCCTCCGCTCGCACGTGCCGTCGCGGGTCCTCGCCGGCGGATCGGTGCGACGAGCGCGCAGACCGGTGGCTGTGGACGCGTCAGCCGCGGGCCGACGCGATGAGCTCGCGCACCGTGCGGTGCTCGGCGAGCACCTGCTCCGTCGGCACCGCGAGTCGCGCCCGGGACACCGCCTCGAGCGCCGCACGCCCGTCTCGAAGCACCCGGTCCGAGCGTCGTCGCGCGGCAGCCGACCGCGCCGCCCGACTGGCGACGAATGCGGCTGCGGCACCGACGAGTGCGACCACAGCGACCGCGGGTGTCCACGCGTTCGTCTCGCCCGTGCCCTGTGCCGACCCGACCGCGACCGATCCGATCACCAGCGCGGCGCCCGTCAGGAGGACCGCGACGACGAACAGCCCGAGCGCGAGCGCAGAACGGCGTGCGGTCAGGCTCAGCTCGGCGATCGAGTCGGCGACGGCGATCCGCAGCTCGCCGGTCGAAGCGATCCGGGAGCCGACGTCGTCCGCCCAGCGCTTGGGCAGACCTCGCGTGACGGTCTCGAGCCACAGTCCGCGGGCCAGCGCGACCGCGTCCTCCTGCACGGCACCGAAGCCTTGTGCCGAGGGCGTCCCGCCGCGGACGGCCGTCGCGACGGAACCGGCCACGGCGGAGAGGCCGACCGACCGCGCGAGCGTGTCGACGATCTCCGAGAGGGACGCAGCGGCGGGCTCACGGGCCGCGACCTGCGTCTCGAGCGCCGCGACAGCGTCGTTCAGCTCCGCACCGGCGTGCCGGGCGGCCAGCGACTGCGACGCCACGACACCGGAGAGCGCCACGCGCAGTGCTCTGACGCCTTCACCCGTGGTCGCCGACGCCGACGTGACGGGCACCCCGGTGAGCCCGTCGTCGACGAGCAGGCGTTCGAGGTCCGCGATCAGTGCGGGTCGCACGTCGGGCGACACGGTGTCCACCTGGTTGAGCACGACGACCATCGACGACTCGTGGCCCACGAGCTGGCGCAGGTAGCCGCTGTGCAACGCGTCGTCGGCGTACTTCTGGGGATCGACGATCCACGCGAGCAGGTCCGCCTGCGGGATCAACCGGTCGACGACCTCCCGATGCTCCGGTGCGATCGAGTCGTGGTCGGGCAGGTCGAGGAGCACGAGCCCACGCAGAGAGGCTTCGGAGTCGCCGTCGAGCAGGCTCTCGCGCACGATCCGGCGCTCGGGCACGACGCCGAGCCAGTCGAGCAGCGCGTCCGCGCCGTTGCCCCATACGCACGCGGTGATCTCCGACGTGGTGGGACGCCGCACGCCGACGTCCGCGAACTGCAGACCGCTGATGGCGTTGAACAGGCTCGACTTGCCCGACCCGGTACCCCCGACGAGCGCGACGACCGTGTGGTCGACCCCCAGGGCGAGGCGGGCCCGGACGCCGTCGATCGTCGACGTGATCCGCGCGGACGTCGTGGACGACACCCGGCCGTCGCCGAGCGCCAGGGCACGGTCCAGCGCGTCCACCCGCGCGGTGAGCAGAGCTGTCTCGTCCGTCGTCACGTGAGTCCCTTGAGCACGGCGAGCCGCAGGCGCAGCCGCGAGGCGGCGTCGGCGGCGAGGTCGGGGTCGGCGAGCACCTCGGCGACCGCCGCGCGTTCGAGCGCAGCCTGGGCGGCCGTCCGTTCGACCAGATCGGCGCGCAGCTCGTCGGCGGCCCGCTCGCCCGCCTCGTCGATCAGGGCGACGAGGAGGTCGCGTGCATGCTGCACACCGGCGGCGGCGGCGAGCGCGACGGCAGCCAGGCCGTCGTCGCCCAGAGCACGCTCGGCCTTGCGACGACGGCGTGCGCGCCGCGAGGCGTCGACGTCCGGCGCCACGGCGAGCGCTGCTCGGACCACCCGTGCGCCCTGGGCCGTCCATGCGCGCGCAGCCTGGTCGGCCGGGGAACGCCGATTCGCTCCGGCGGCCCAGGACGCGTCGACCGAGGGCCCACCGTCGGGGCCCTGTGGTGCCAGGAGCGCCGAGCGGAGCACCTGCTCGGCGTGCCCGCCCGCCGCCGTGAGGGTCGCGCTCGCGGAGTGCGCGAGGTCCTCGACGAGCGAGCCGACCCTGGCCGAGCGGGCGCGCCCGTCGCGCGCGGAGCCCCGGATGCGCCCCTTGCCCGTGACGACCCGGTCCAGCGGGCCGCGGGCCGACGTGAGCTCGGACCACCGCGCGCGGACCGCGCCGTCGGCGACCGCGCCCGCACGGATCGCGTCGGCCGACTGCGCGACGGACTCGGCGAGCGCCGCGTCGAGGGTGACACCGATCGCGGCCGCCGCGTCCGACTGCGCCTGCACAGCGTCCGCGAGCTCGTCGACCCACGGGCGGAGGGCGGCCAGCGACCCTCGCAGGGTGCGGCCGATGACGGTGCGGGCCTTGTCCGGACCGGCCAGCATGGACAGCCACCGCTGGATCGGCGCGACGGACGACGCGGGCAACAACCCCTCGTGCGGTCCGAGGTCGGGCACGACGAACAGCGGCGAACCCTGCAACCCGTTCTCCCGCAGCCGCCCGAGCAGGTCACCGCGGACGGTCGGCAGCGACGCAGGCGGGACCCGGTTGAGCACCATCGCGATCGACGCGCCCCGTTCCACGGCACCCTGGAGCACCCGCCAGGGCAGCGCGTCGCCGTACCGGGCGGCGGTCGTCACGAAGAGCCACAGGTCGGCGGCCTCGAGCAGCCGGTGCGCCGACTCGCGGTTCGACTCGAGGACGGAGTCGAGGTCGGGGGCGTCGAGCAGCGCGATCCCGCGGACCATGTGGTCGTCGGCGACGACGGTCACCGACTCGAGGACGGGATGGTGCGAGAGCAGCTCCGTGTCGAGCGGGTGGTGCACGAGCACGGGTCGGCGCGTCGTCGGCCGCAGCACGCCGGCGGTACTGACCTCGCTGCCGACGAGGGAGTTCACGAGCGTCGACTTGCCCGCCCCCGTCGAGCCCGAGACGACGACCACCGCAGGCGCCGACAGCTCCGTGAGCCGCGGCACGAGGTGCTCCCCCAGCTGGTCCACGAGCCGGTCACGCGAGGCGCGCGCTTCCTCGATCCCCGCGATCTCCAGCGGGAAGCCGGTCTTCTCGACGTCGCGCCGCAGATCCTTGACCGCGTCGAGCAGCGAGGTCTGGGCGAGCGGCCGGGCCAGGATGTGGCTCGGGTCGTCGGCGACGTGGCGCGGCGAGCCGACCAGTGGCTGCGCGTACTGCGCGGGCTGCACTGGAGCCGTGCCGGGCTGCGCGCTCACGTGACCATTGTCCCGGTGCGATCTGACCTGGCAAAACGCCACGCGGTGCCGAATCGGGACGGTTCGCCCGGGCGCGTCGCGCGGGCCTGAGGACGACACCCCCGCGATTAGGCTGTGTCCATGCGTGCTCGCACGCACCCGCCCCCGTAGCTCAATGGATAGAGCAACGGCCTTCTAATCCGTAGGTTGCAGGTTCGAGTCCTGCCGGGGGCGCATATCCGCAGGTCGCAGAACCGTCCGGAGAGGCCCACACCTGGGCCGGTCCCCGACGGACACTCGGCGCCACGGCCGCCGAGAGCCCGCAGTCCGGGCTCGCCGGGTCGTGCGCGAGCTGCTCCGGCATGGCGTGGCACGGCGGGGCGCCCTCCGTCGGGGCGCCCCGCCGCGCCGTGGCCTAGGGGCTTGTCAGCTGGTGACCTTGCCCTCAGGCGTGGCGACCGTGGCCGTGGCCGCGTGCTTCTTCACGTGTCCCCCGCCCTTGTGGCTCGAGCTGAACACCTGGGTGTCGTAGGCCATGTGCCCGACCATGTTGGCGAAGGTCTTCGACATCCAGGTGAGGACCACCGGGTCGTTGTTGCTCAGGTTGTCGCACCACCGGAACGGGTTGTCGACGCAGCCTCCGTCGTCGCTCGGGATGTTGCCCTCGAAGTTGCCCTCGTAGCCGCCGAACAGATCGACGTCCGACGCGAGCTTGCAGCAGTCCTGGCCGGTGAGGACACCGCTGGCCGGGATCCCCGCCTGCTGGAACATGAAGGCGTCGGTCCCGTCGGCCGAGAACAGGATGTGGTTCTGCCCGATCGAGTTCAGGTAGTCGATCCCGTAGTCGCGCGCGATCGCGGAGGGAGCCCAGATGCTCGGCGGCATCGGGGTGCCCGGTTCGCGGTCGAACAGGCCGACCCCGTCCTTCGGGTCGAGAACGCCGGCCACGTAGTTCGGTGTGGCGGTGACGTCGGCGTCCAGGTCGAACTTGATCTTCGCCAGCTCGTCGGCCGGGAGCGTGTTGACGTAGTAGTCGGAGCCGAGCAGGCCGAGCTCCTCGCCGCCGAACCAGATGAAGCGCAGCTTGTTGCGCGTGTTCGTGTTCTTCAGCTGCTGGGCGATGTCGAGGATCGTCGCCGAGCCCGAGGCGTTGTCGAGCATCCCGGCGCCGTAGATGGCGTCGAGGTGGGCGTCGATGACGAGGATGTTGTTCGGGTCTCCGCCCCTGGAGTCGGCGATCACGTTCCAGTCGGAGCGGTTCGGGTCGTCGATCGCCTGGACGTCAACGGTCACGACGGGGCCGGTGCCCGGGGTGTACTGCGCCAGGAGCTGGGTGCCGACGTCGTAGGGCGTGAAGATGACGGGGATGGTCTCCGTACCCGCCAGGCTCCCCGAGTAGAGCCCGGTGCGCCCGGGGTTGCCCTCGTTGAAGATGACCGCGGCCGTGGCGCCCGCGGCCTCAGCGTTCGCCACCTTCTGGGCGAAGGTGCAGGTGCCACGCTGGATCAGGGCGATGTTGCCCGGGACGAAACCGCTGAAGTCCGAGGCCGCGCAGCCGCTGGCTGAGCTGGGGGTCGGCGTGGCGGGCACGACGATGCCGCCTGCGGGCTGGACCTTCGCGGTCGTCGTACCGACGGAGGCTCCGGGGTTGAAGTCCGTGCCGACGACGTAGGAGTGCGGCGTCGGCGACTCCTCACGCAGGACCGGCGTCCCGACGAAGCTGAAGTAGTGGAACTTGTACTCCTGGAGCGTCACGTGGTACCCGGCGGCGCGCATGACGTCGGCCACGTAGTCGGCCGAGGCCTTGTAGCCGGGTTCCCCCGAGTTGCGGGACGGATGCCCGTCGGCGCCGGGGTTGGCGTCGGCGATCTGCTGGAACTTGACCATGTGGGCCCAGAGATCGGCCTGGTTGACGCAGTCGACGAGCTTCTTGGGCGTGTTGTTGACCCGATGAGCGCACGCTTTGTGGTTGGCGTCATGGCCGGACGCCGGGGCTGGGGCGCTCGACGCCGCTTGGGGCAAGGCCCAGGTCGCCGCGACAAGTGCTGCAGTGACCAAGGCGAGACGCCCTGCCCGAGCTCGTCTGTGCAAAGAGATCATCGTGTCTTCTCCTCCGTACAGCGGATCCCGCCGGCGTCGTCGTCGACGAGCGTTCCGAGGGTGCTGTCCGGCACTCACCACGCGATCAGCATCCTGGCGAGAGCCACGCACGCATGGAGTCCACCGGTGCCCTGTTGGGCCGACTGGACTCATCGATGAAAACGAACGCATCGACGTTACCGAAGCAGGGCGTCGCTCGCACCACCAAGAAATGCGTGCGACGCCACGCGCAAACGTGCAGGTCAGGGACGTCATGGGACCGTCGGCGCGGCGCCCCTTGCGCGCTCGGGCCGTGACAGCGCCGTCTGCGGGTCGAGCGCCGCCAGGAGAGTCCGTCGCGCTCGGTCGTGGTCACCGCTGCGGACGCGCAGGTCGAGCACCACGCGACCGGGCCGGTCGGACAGCACCACCACGCGGTCGGCCAGGAGCAGCGCCTCGTCGACGTCGTGCGTGACCAGCACGACGGTGCGCGCGTGCGGGCGCCCATGACCCACGAGGTCGAGCCCGGCCAGCCAGGTGTTCATCCGCCGCCGCGTGAGGGCATCGAGCGCCCCGAAGGGCTCGTCGAGCAGCAGCACCGGCCGGCCCGGCAGGCACGTCCGCAGCAGCGCGAGCCGCTGGCGCATGCCGCCCGAGAGCTCGTGCGGCCAGGACCGCTCGAACCCGGACAGCCCGAACTCGTCGAACAGCTCCCGGGCTCGCGCCAGGGCCGACGTCCGGTCGATCCCCGCGATCCGGGCACCGACCAGGGCGTTCGCAAGTGCACGCCGCCACGGGAGCAACCCGTCGCGCTGCGGCATCCACGCCGACGATCCGGTCGGGACCGTGGCTGTCCCGCCGACGGTGGCACCCGACGGCGTCAACCCGGCAAGGACCCGCAGCAGCGTGGACTTTCCGCAGCCCGACGGGCCGACGACGGCGACGAACTCCCCTGCGTCGACCCGCAGGTCGACGTCCCGGAGCGCCACGACCGGCTCGGGGCGCCGACCACCGGCGGTGAACGTGACGGACAGCCCGGCGACCTCGATCGCGGGTGCCACGACGACCGCGGCGTCAGTGTCCGGGGAGGAAGTCATTGGTCCACGCGGCGTCCGTGTCGAACGTCGGCTCGGCGAGCTTGTTGTCCTGCAGGAAGCCCACGAAGCCGTCCCAGACCGTCGCCTCCTGCAGACCCCACCGCTCCGGGGCGTCGGTGTAGCGGGGCGCCAGCCAGGTCGCGCTGCGGTCCAGCAGGTCCCCGTCGACCTCGGGGGCGGCCTGGTGGATGGCCTCGGCAGCGGCCTGCGGGTCGACGATCGCGTCCTGGTACCCGTGGGTCAGGGCGGCGACGAACTCGCGGACCGTCGTGGGGTCGTCGTCGATGTGCTTCTGGGACGTCGCGACGAGCGGGGTGTACCAGTCGGGGATGCAGTCGGTGTGGTCGATGAAGGGCATCGTCGAGACGTCCAGCCCGTCGATGTCCCGCAGCCTGATGGTGTCCCACCCGTCGAACACCCACGCGGCGTCGAACTGGTGCTCCGTGAGGCCGATGCGGAAGTCGTCGCTGGCGAGCGGTGGCATCGTCACGGCGGCCGGGTCGCCACCGTCGCACGCGACGAGCCTGCGGATCAGGGCCTCTTCGAGGTCCGAGCCGTAGGACCCGTAGGAGTGGCCCACGAGGTCGCGTGGCCGACTCAGCCCCGACGACGCCAGGGAGATCAGGCTGGAGGTGTTGTGCTGGATGACGGCCGCCACCGAGACGACCTCGGCGCCCTGCTCCCGGGCCGGCACCAGCCCCTCGGCCACGGAGTAGGCGAAGTCGGCCTTCCCCGCGGCGAGCAGCTGCAGGCCCGAGGTGTCGCCGGGCTGCACGATCGTCACGTCGAGCCCCTCGTCGGCGAAGTAGCCGCGCGCCTGAGCGAGATAAAGGCCCGAGTGGTTGGTGTTGGGCGTCCAGTCCAGGACGACGGACACGGGTCGAAGGTCCGACGAGGGTTCGCTGGACTGTGCTGTCGAGCAGGCGGCGAGCAGCGCGAGGCTTGCGCACGTGGCGAGCAGGCGGGCGTTCACGGAGTGGTCCTTCCCGGACGAGAGGTGGGGGTGGTGGTGCGCTGCCACGGCGTGGCGATGCGGGCGAGGCCGTCGACGAGCAGGAAGAGCGCGCCGGTGAGCACGGAGACCAGAGCGACGGCGACGAGGATCTGGTCCACCTCGTAGCCCTTGCGGGAGCGCTGGATGAAGACGCCGAGACCGCTCTGCCCAGCGAGGTACTCCGCGACGACCGCGGCCCCGATCGCGTAGGTCGCGGCGACGCGCAGTCCGCCGAGCGCGCCGGGCACGGACGCGGGGAGCTGCACCAGCCAGAACTGGTGCCGCCGGGTGCCGCCCAGGCCGGCGACCATCTCCGCGTGCTCGGCGTCGACGGCGGCCATCGCGGTCACCGCGGCGACGAGGACCGGGAAGAAGGCCGTCAGCGCGACGAGCACGACCTTGGGCAGCAGCCCGAACCCCGCCCACAGGATGAGCAGCGGCGCCAGCACGACCGTCGGGATGGTCTGGGTGAGCGTGACCAGCGGGTAGAGGGTGTCGGAGACGAGCGGGAACGCGCCGATGAGCACGGCGAGCAGCAGCCCGACGACGGCGCCCACGAGGAGCCCGAGGCTCGCCTCCGTCAGCGTCGTGACGATGTCAGGGCCGAGCAGGGGTGCGACGTCGACGGCCGTGCGCGCCACCTCGGACGGCGCCGGCAGCACGAACGCCGGAAGGCCGGACACGCGCACGCCGACCTCCCAGCCGACGAGCAGCAGCATTGCGGCCACCGTCGGCGCGAGCACCCGTCGCCAACGGAGCACCTCTCAGGCCCGGAACTTGCCGACGAGGTCCTGGATCGTCGGCCCGTCGTCGTCCTTGCCCTGGCCGACCTTGATGACGCTCGAGACGCCCGCAGCACCGGCCAGCACCGTCGCCTCGTGGACGGCGCGCAGCAGCGGCCACAGCTGGTCGGGGGTGCCCTGGATCGTCGTGCCCATCGCGCCGACCTCGTAGACGAGCCCGGACTGCTGGATGACCGCGATGGCGGCGTCGACGTAGGCGTACCGGTCGTCGTCGGTGCCGCTCGGGCGGGGTGAGACCTGGATCTGTGCGAGCACGATGTTCCTCCGGTGAGGTCGGAACGGGGTACGCAGCGACAGGTCGACCCGTACCGGGGCGACGACGACGGAGGCCTGGTCGCGGCCAGGAGACCGCCCACGCCGCGCTCGGTGGCGCATCCCTCCGCTGGCATTACCCAGTTCAGGTTCTCGGGTCGACCTGCGCTGGCACCCTGCGGTGTCGCGGCACGTCCTCTCAGCCCGGCTGTCCCGAGCTCCCCTGCGTTGGCGGGACGAACCTACCCGGACCGGACGACGCGCGCCCCGGCCTTCTCACCCAGTGGTCTCCCCCGCCTCCTCCCACCGGTCACCCACCCCGGTGCCGGTGCCCTGCCCGGACCCGTGCGCGTGGCCGTGGCCGTGCCGAGCGGACCGGACCCGGCCGACGACGACCGCCACGATCGCGAGCCCCAGGGGCACCAGCAGGTGCCACCCCGCCAGCGCGGCCAGGACCAGCGCGAGCCCGCACGCGACCATCCCGCACCACCAGCCGGCGCTGCCGCGCTCGAGCAGCCGGACGGCGGCCGCCGACCCGAGCGCGTACACGCCGACCATGCAGCTCGTGTGCACGAGCACGAACGGTTCGAGGTCGCCGCCCACGGCCACCACGAGTGCGAAGTACGCGAACGAGAGTGCCGCGACGACGAGCAGCGCCCGACGTGGCACGCCACCGGGTTGCGCGCCGTCGGCGATCCAGCGCGGCAGGTCGCCGTCCCGGCCCAGCGAGGCCCCGAGCTTGGCGAACGCACCGAAGTACGCACCGAGCACCCCGAGCGTCACGATGCCCGCGACGAGCGCCACCGCGACACGCCCGGCACCGGGCAGGCCGACGTCGACGAGGTCCATCAGCGGGACGTCGGACACCGAGCCGTCCAGCGCTGTCACGGCGACGTACTGCAAGGCCAGGTACGCGGCACCGACGACCACCAGGGCGATCGCCGTGGCGCGCGGGATGGTCCGCCGGGGGTCCCGGAACTCCCCCGCGAGGTGCGTCACCGCCTCCCAGCCCGCGAAGGCCCAGACGAACAGGCTCGCGGCGGCACCGACCCCGGACCAGCCGTGCGGCAGGAACGGCCGCAGGGCGGCAGGTTCCGACGACGGCAACGACGCGAGCACGACGAGCACCACGAGGATCACCAGCAGGCCCGTGAGCACGAGCTGCACGGGACCGCTCAGTCGCAGCCCGACGGCGTTGGTGACGAGCGGCGGCAGGAGCAGGACCGCGCCGACCAGGTACACCTGGCCCTGCGACCCACCCAGCATCGCGACGACGTACTGCGCACCGACGAGCGCGACGACCGGCGCCCCGACGCACACGCCGAAGAAGAACCAGTAGCCCGTCGCCCGCGCAGGTGTCGGCCCGAGGGCGAGCCGGACGTAGGTGGCGACACCGCCGGAGTCCGGGTGCCGCGTCGCGAGCGCGGCGAACGCCGAGGCGAGCGGGACGGACACCGTGAGGACGGCGGCCACGGCCAGCAGCGACGCCGGCCCGGCCGCCCGAACGGCGAGCGTCGGCAGGAGCAGGATCCCGGTGCCGAGCACCGCGGCGACGTACAGGGCCGAGCCGAGCACCACCCCGATCCGGCCGGCCGCGACAGGGGGGCTGGTGGGCCGCACGGCGGTGGTCATGCCCTGAGGGTCGTCCCGGGAACGCCCGGACACCAGGTGGCGGAGTGTCCAGGTTCGTCGAGATCTCGCCAACGGCCGGACGTCGACAACGGGTTCTCAGAACCCCCAAAAAGGGCGTGACTCACACCACGCACGCGTGATCGAGTAGCCCCACACCACCACATCGACCCGGGCAACCGCCCTGGCCGAGCCATGTCCAGAGGAGATTCCTGTGCATCCCACCAGCACGTTCGAGCTCCACCGTCAGCAGTACGGTCAGCGCCTCGCCCGCTCCCACCAGGAGCGCGTCGTCGAAGCAGCCCGCGCCGAGAGACAACCGTCCGAGAACACGCGGCGACCTCCTGATCCGTGGCGGGCCGTCGGTCAGTCGGCGTTCTTCGCCGGCGCAGTCAGCGCTCGCTGAACCTCGCACGAGCACCCGACCAGGGCGCGGACCGGACCACGGTCCGCGCCCTGCCGCGTCTGACCCGGCTCGTCGTGCCACGATGACGCCATGCTCGTCGAGAACCCCGGAACGTCCCGCTGATGGGACGGCACGCCTCGGCCGGACCTGAGCCGGAACCGGGTCCCGAACCCGTCACGGCGACAGGCCACCTGGTGATCTGGGCCGAGCGCGTCCTGCTCGGCATCGCGGCAGGCGTGGGCATCCTCGTGGTCCTGCACTGGGCGGGTACACCGTGGTCGTCGTCCCTCTGGATCGCGGCGGTCGTCGCGGTCCTGGTGCCTGCGGCGGCCTGGTTGGCCTCGACCGTCCCCGGGAACGAGCACCATCGTCCCTAGGGGACTCGTCCTGTGTGCCAGCGGTCGACGATCGACACCACCCCGAGCACGGCCACCGCGAGCGCCACGGAGGCCACCACGTCCGTGAGGAAGTGGTAGCCCAGGTACAGGCGGCTCAGCGCCACGAGCACGGTCCCGACGACGGTCGCGGCACCCCAGGCGACGAGGAGGCCCGGCGTGGGCCGGCGGCTGCACACGAGGTAGCCGGCCACCAGCAGCAGGGTCGCCGTGCCGAGCGTGTGCCCGGACGGGAACGACGCGGTGAGCTCGGCGCCGGGGATCAGCATCGTCTCGCTCGGCGGGCGTGGCCGGTCGACCAGCCCCTTGACCGTGAGCCCGAGGAGCGTCGAGGCGACCATGGTGGCGGCGAGCAGGACCGGGCGCCATCGTTCGCGGCGGACACGCGCCCAGATAAGGCACCCGACGCCGACGCCGATCGGCAGGACGAACGGACCCGTGACGAACGTGATCGTCGCCAGCACCGCGGTCCAGGCCGGGGTCCGGTGCGCCACGAGCCAGTCGAGGACCGGCTGGTCGAGGTCCCAGAGGTCGTCGTGCTCGCGCACGGCGTCCAGCACCGCGAAGAACACCGACAGACCCAGCCCGACGAGCACGAGCCCTGGCAGCACCGTCCACACGAGCGTCCGGGAGCGTCGCGAGTCGATGTCGCCACCAGTCATGACGCGACGCTAGCGCGGTCGCGCCCGGACGCATTGCACCGCCGTGACCCCTAGGCTGACCAGCGTGAGCAGCACGCCGACTCCCGCACCCGCACCCACCGGCCATGAGAGCGCCGACCGCATCGTCTGGATCGACTGCGAGATGACAGGCCTCGACCTGGGGGCCGACGCGCTCGTCGAGGTCGCCGCGGTGGTCACGGACTCCGAGCTGACCGTCCTCGGCGAGGGCATCGACGTCATCATCGCCCCGCCGGCCGAGTCGCTCGTGCAGATGAACGACTTCGTCCGCGCGATGCACACGACGTCCGGCCTCCTCGACGAGCTCGCCGGTGGCACCACGTTGGCCGACGCCGAGCAGCAGGTGCTCGCCTACATCCGCGAGTGGGTGCCGGAACCAGGCAAGGCGCCCTTGGCAGGCAACTCGGTGGGCACGGACAAGTCGTTCCTCGACCGCGACATGCCCGAGCTGGTCGACCACCTGCACTACCGGGTCATCGACGTCTCCTCGATCAAGGAGCTCGCACGCCGCTGGTACCCACGCGTCTACTTCGCGTCGCCGCGCAAGAACGGCGGTCACCGCGCGCTGGCCGACATCCTCGAGAGCATCGACGAGCTCCGGTACTACCGCGCGGCGCTGCTGCCCGCGCAGCCGGGACCTGACTCCGCAGCAGCGAAGCGGATTGCCGCCGAGGTCGTCGCGACGTCCGTCAAGGGTGCACTGCTGTCCGAGGGGTGACCCCCGCGCCTTGCGCACGCTCAGGCGGGAACGGCGACGGGCGCCGACCACGGATGGTCGACGCCCGACGCGATGGGGTGGCTAACGGGACTTGAACCCGCGACCCCCTGGACCACAACCAGGTGCTCTACCACCTGAGCTATAGCCACCACGATCCCCCGACGCGTACGCCGGGGCGTCGAGAAGTGTACCTGAGGGGTCGCCGACTTCTGGCATCGGTCCCGCGCCCGTCCATGGGCCGCCGGCTGCGGCTCAGAGACGCGCCGCGACGGCGTCGGCGAACCGCTGCACCGAACCCTCTGCGTGCGCGAAGAACAACGACGGCTCGGTCAGCTCGACCTCGAGGACCACGGGGGTGCCGTCGTCATCGGGGATCAGGTCGACGCGCGTGTACAGGAGCGGCCCGTCGACGCCGGGGATGACATCCGGCAGTGCCGCGACGACCCGGTCGGCCAGTTCGCGCTCTGCGTCGTTCGCCTCTCGCGCGGTCATGATCTCCTGGCGGTACAGCTCGTCCGCGAGCCCCACGCGGTAGGGCCCCTCAAGAAGGGCGTTCTTGCGCACCGAGTGGCTGAACTCACCGTCGACGTAGACGAGCCCGGTCTCGCCGGTCGTGTCGACGTTGCGCAGGTAGCGCTGGATCATCACCCGCCGGCCGACGCCGAGCAGGTTCTTCGCGTGGGTGATCGCCATGGACCGCTGCTGGGTGACGCCCGCGTTGTACCGGCCCGTGTCGCGGGAGCCGGCGCTGACGGTGGGCTTGATGACGAAGTCGCCGAAGGCCGGGAACCGGGTGTGGATGGCGCGGGAGTCGAAGTTGCGCTCCGGGTCGAGCCAGATGGTCGGCACGATCGGCAGACCAGCGTTCTCCAGGTCCCGCAGGTACTGCTTGTCGATGTTCCAGCCGACGACGGTGGCGGGGTTGAGCAGCGTGCTCGTCCGCTCCACCCGGCGGGTCCAGTCGGCGAACTGCGCCGGCCGCTCGGTGTAGTCCCACGTCGAACGGATCAGCACGTGCGTGTACGTGCCCCAGTCGATCGTCGGGTCGTCCCAGACGACCGCCTCGATCGCGACCCCTCGCTCGGCGAGCGCGTCACGCAGTGCGTGGTCGTCCGGGTCGAGATCGGGCAGCTCGGCACAGGTGGCGAGGGCGAGGCGGGCGGTGGTGGGCGTCACGAGCGCACTGTACCGACGGGGGCGTCGGTGAGGTCAGTGACCTGCGTCTCGTCTGGCTGGCCGGAGGTCACCCGGTCGAGCGCCCGGACGACCGTCGCGGGGGTCGCACTGCCGACGACCGTGCCCGTCGCGTCCACGACCGGCACGGTCTGCGTCGCACCGACGAATGCGTGCAGGACGTCGCCCAGCTCCGTGCCGACCGTGACCGGCTCCCCGTGCACGTCGCCCGCCACGGGGGCGAGATCCGCGAGCTCGAGGCGACCGAGCGCGAGCAGCCGGGCCGTGCGCCCGCGCCCGACCAGGTCGGAGACTGCGGCGGACGCCGGACGCGCCACGACGTCGAGCGGCGCGGCCAGCTGCTCGATGTGCGCGCCCGTGCTCAGCACCGCCACGCGGTCCGCCATCCGCACCGCCTCGTCGATGTCGTGGGTCACCAGGATCACCGTGATCCCGAGGGCTCGCTGGATGCGCGCGAACTCCGCCTGCAGGTGCCGTCTGCCGACCGGGTCGACCGCACCGAACGGCTCGTCCATGAGCAGCACGGGCGGGTCGGTGGCCAGGGCGCGCGCGACCCCGACCCGCTGACGCTCACCACCGGACAGCTCGTGCGGGTAGCGGCGCGCGTACCTCTGGGGGGGCAGGCCGACCAGGTCGAGCAGCTCCTCGACGCGCGCCGCCGTGCGCTTGCGGTCCCACCCGAGCAGACCGGGGACCGTCGCGACGTTCTGCGCGACCGTCCGGTGCGGGAACAGCCCGACGTTCTGGATCACGTAGCCCATCCGTCGCCGGAGCTTCACCGGGTCCACGCGCGTGACGTCCTCGCCCTCCAGCAGGATCCGCCCCGACGTGGGCTCGACGAGCCGGTTCGCCATCCGGAGCGTCGTCGACTTGCCGCAGCCCGACGGACCGACCAGGACGAGCACCTCGTGCGGCCGGACCGCGAGGGTCAGGTCGTCGACCGCGGACGCGTCCCTGGCGTCCTGCGTGCGCGCCGAGTACACCTTGCGCACGTGCTCGAAGCTGATCGCGGGTTCGTCGGCCACCTCTGGGACGCTAGTCGGTGCGTGTGCCACCCGCACTGTCGGACGGGCCTCCGGCGCGCAGAGCTGGCCGAGTGCCTGGTGCGCGTGTCAGTGCGTCCCCCTAGGGTTCTGACCATGCTTCTGCGCGAGGCACCACCCAACCCGTGGTTCTCCTGGCAGTACGTCGAGCGCAACAGCGCTGACATCGCGCACGCCCTCGAGCAGCACATCTCGCTGACGCTCGAGGCCGTGGCGATCGCGTTCGTGCTCGCGCTGCCGCTCGCCGCGCTCGCGCACCTTCGCCCGAGGCTGGCCGGACCGGTGCTGGGCGTGGCCGGCGTCCTGTACACGATCCCGTCACTCGCCCTGTTCGCGATCCTCGCGCCGTACACGGGCATCAAGCGCACGACGGTGCTCATCGGGCTCGTCTCCTACGCGCTCCTGGTGCTCACCCGCAACGTGCTCGTCGGGCTGCAGGGCGTGGATCCTGCCGTCCTCGACGCTGCTCGCGGAATGGGATACGGGCGCGGCCGGTTGCTGGTCTCCGTGGAGTTCCCGCAGGCACTTCCGAGCATCGTCGCGGGTCTGCGCCTGGCGACCGTGACCACCGTGGCCCTCGTGACCGTAGGCGTCGTCGTGGGCTACGGGGGCCTCGGGCAGCTGATGTTCCGGGGGTTCCGGAGCAACTACCACGCGGAGATCATGACTGCGACGGTCTTGTGCCTCCTGCTCGCCCTCGTCCTCGACCTGGTCCTGGCCGGAGTCGGCCGCCGACTGACGCCGTGGTCCCGCGTCGAGAGTCCGGTGTGACATGAACGTCTTCCAGGACGCTCTGGCGTGGTTGAACGACCCCCTCAACTGGACCGGTCGCAACGGCGTCCTCGCCCTCACCAAGGCCCATGTCATCGTCTCCGCGCTCGCCGTGCTGCTCGCCGCGGTCGTGTCCATGCCCCTGGCCCTGTGGCTCGGGCATCGCCGACGCGGCGCGAAGATCGGCGTCGTCGTCGCGAACACCACACGAGCGCTGCCGACGCTCGCCCTGCTCACGCTGCTGGCTGCGAGCGGGCTCTTCGGCAACACCGCGACCGTGCTGGCCTGCGCGGTCTTCGCCGTCCCACCGCTGCTGACCAACACGGTGACCGGGCTCGGTGACGTCGACGCCGACGTGCGCGACGCCGCACGGGGGGTCGGGATGTCCGGTGCGCGAAGCCTCTGGGCGGTCGAGGTCCCGCTCGCGATCCCGCTGATCGCCGCCGGCCTGCGCACCGCGTCGGTGCAGGTGGTCGCCACCGTGCCGCTCGCGGCCCTGGTCGGCGGTCGCAGCCTCGGCTCCATCGTCGTCGCGGGCTTCGGCACGGAGAACTACGGTCAGGTGCTTGCCGGCGGCCTGCTGGTCGCCGCGCTGTGCCTGATCGTCGAGGGCCTCCTGGCCCTCGTGCAGCACCTGTCCACCCCGGCCGGGCTGCGCTCGCTCGCCCGCGAGACGTCCACAGGCCGCACGCGGAGCCGGCCGGGCCGATCCTCACCGGTTGCCGAGCCCGTCACCAGCGGATCGAATGGGCCCAGCCCATCCTCCTGACTCATCGGCGACGGCACCACCGCCGCCTCCGGGAACCTTCCCTCCCCGCCCAACAGCCCGAGGAGAGCACCATGCGAGCATCCCGCACAGCCGTCCTGACTCTGGTCGCCGCAGCCACCCTGGTGCTCGGCGCCTGCGGGTCGCCCGGATCCGGTGGAGGCAAGGCCGAGACCACGGCGCCCGGCGCCACCGCCATCGCCGCGTGCGACCCGGTGGCCGGCGACAAGCTCGTCGTCCTCACGGACGACAAGGGTCTGCAGAACGCCGACAACATCATCCCGGCCGTGAACAAGGCGGCCGCAGACGCCAACCCGGCCCTCGTCAAGACCCTCGACACGGTCTCGGCCGCCCTCGACACGGACACGCTGATCCAGCTGAACAAGGCGGTCGACATCGACCGGCGCACGTCGAGCGAGGTGGCCAAGGAGTTCGTGACGAAAGAGAAGCTCGCCGCGCCGGACTCCGCGGCAGGAGCGGGAACCTCGCTGACGGTCGGCGCCGCGAACTTCTCGGAGAGCTCGACGCTCGCCGAGATCTACGCGGAGGTCCTGCGTACGGCCGGCTTCAAGGCGACCGTTCAGACGATCGGCAACCGGGAGACCTACCTGCCCGCGCTCCAGGACGGCACCCTGGCGGCCGTGCCCGAGTACGCGGCCACGCTCGCCGACTTCCTCAACGCGAAGGCCAACGGGGCGGATGCACCGTCGGTCGCCTCCGGGGACGTCGACGCCACGGTCGCGGCGCTCAAGCCCCTCGCCGAGGCCGCAGGCCTCACCGTCGGGACCGCCTCCGCGGCGCAGGACCAGAACGCGTTCGCCGTGACCGACAAGTTCGCCGAGGCGCACGGCGTGAAGACGCTCAGCGACCTGGCCGCGACTTGCGGCGGCCTGGTGCTGGCCGGGCCCGCCGAATGCCCCGAGCGTCCGTTCTGCCAGCCCGGGCTCGAGGACAAGTACGGCCTGCAGTTCGCGGACTTCAAGTCCTACGACTTCGGGCTCATCGGCCAAGCCGTGCTCAAGGGCGACGCCGCGATCGGGCTGGTGCTCTCGAGCGACGGCGCCCTGGCTTCCTGAGAGCCCCCGGCGGGCGGCGCCACCGTCGCCCGCCGGCCCGATGCCGGGTGCCGCGACCGCCGTGCGCGGCTGGCGGGCGCTCGCGCCTCTGGCGATCCCCCGCGAACGACCGAGCGGCCCCATCCGAAGGATGAGGCCGCTGGTCACGTGTGGTGCGCCATCAGGGACTCGAACCCCGAACCCGCTGATTAAGAGTCAGCTGCTCTGCCAATTGAGCTAATGGCGCGCGGAGAGAAAGTTACCAGGCGAGTCGCCCGAACTGCCAATCGGACCCTTCGGTCGTGACGACCGTCACGGTTCCGGATCGTCGGTGGGCGCGGAACCCTCCTCCGGCTCCCACCAGGCGACCTCGGGCAGACCCTCGGACTCGAGGATCTCGGCCGACGTCGACTCCGGCGCGACCAGGTCTACCAGCAGCGCCAGAGGCACGTGCTCGGCGAGGAGGTCCTTCACCGGCTGCGTCGTGTCGTCGGCATCGGTCGCCTGCACCGACGGCTGGGCGTCGTCCTCGCTCATCGTGACCTCCTCCGCGGTCGGTGGTGTTTCGATCCCTCATGGCACCACCACGTCGCGCCTCCGGCAAGGCGCCGCGCGGAGCACCCGGTCGAGCCGGGTCCGGCCCGTCGAGGCCGTCGGACCTGCTGTCTTCGTCCGTCGTACGATGACGACGCATCCACCGCCCGTCACCAGGAGACACCGTGCCCCGCCTCGCCGTCGGCGACATCGCGCCCGACTTCACGCTCACGACCGCCGACGGAGGCAGCGTCACACTGTCGGACCTGCGGGGCCGCCACGTGATCGTCTACTTCTACCCGGCGGCCATGACCCCGGGCTGCACCACACAGGCGTGCGACTTCCGCGACAACCTGGCGTCGCTGCAGGCGGCCGGCTACGCGGTGGTCGGCATCTCCCCCGACGACCTGCCGGCCCTCGAGAAGTTCGTCGAGGCCGAGCACCTGACGTTCCCGCTGGCCTCGGACCCCGATCGGTCGGTGCTGGAGGGTTGGGGCGCCTGGGGTGAGAAGTCGCTGTACGGCAAGACGGTGACGGGCGTGATCCGCTCGACGGTCGTCGTCGACCCCGAGGGCCGCGTCGAGCTGGCGCAGTACAACGTCAAGGCCACCGGGCACGTCGCGAAGCTACGCAAGGACCTCAAGGTGGCGTGATGCTCGGGCCCTCGGGCCCGTCGCGGGAGTGGTGAAATGGCAGCCACGCCAGGTTTAGGTCCTGGTGCCCGAGAGGGCGTGCGGGTTCGACTCCCGTCTCCCGCACCCCACAGCTGGACTCAGCGAACGCTCCGAAGCCATGGTTCGGCTCGCGAGGAGGCGTGCAGAGCGGGCAGCCCGCACGCAGGCAGGAACGACGAAGGCCGGTCGCTCCGTCGGGAGCGACCGGCCTTCGGTGTCGGCTCAGATCAGGCGTTCGCCTTCGCGGCTATCGCCGCTCGGACCTCGTCCATGTCGAGCGCCTTGATGCCCTGGACGACCTGCTCCAGCATCGGTGCAGGCAGGGCCCCAGCCTGGCTGAACACCTGGATGCCGTCGCGGAAACCCATCAGCGTCGGGATCGAGAAGATCTGGAGCTGCATGGCGAGCTCCTGCTCAGCCTCGGTGTCGACCTTCGCGTGCACGATGTCCGGGTGCTCCTCGGACGATGCCTCGAACACGGGACCGAACCGCTTGCACGGACCACACCACTCGGCCCAGAAGTCGATCAGGACGATCCCGTTGTCCCGGATCGTCGGGCCGATCGTCGAATCGGTGACCTCGATAGTCGCCATGACGTTTCCCTCCACTCCTCGTATACCGAGTGGTAGAGCGTCTCGCCGCCGTGGACTATTCCCCGGGCCGGACGTGATGCACACCTCACGAGAGCGAGCGCAGCGCGCCGACAGGCCCCGGCGGCCGCCCGCGGGGTAGACATGGGGCGTGACTGCTTCCGCCGAGTTCCCCCGGGAACCCGAACGCCCCTCCGGCTGGTTGAGCGCCGACGACATCACCCGCGTCCGCTCGCAGCTGCCGATCCTGTACGTCGACGCGATCCCCGTGCGGGTGGACGACTCCGGGGACGTGATCTCCGTCGGTCTGCTGCTGCGGGTCACCTCCGAGGGCGTGATGTCCCGCGCACTGGTGTCGGGACGGGTGATGTACCACGAGCGGGTGCGTGATGCCCTCGTGCGGCACATCGAGAAGGACCTCGGGCCCGTCGCCCTGCCGCAGATCCCCGCGTCGCCACAGCCGTTCACGGTCGCCGAGTACTTCCCGACCCCGGGTGTCACGCCGTACCACGACCCGCGCCAGCACGCGGTGTCGCTGGCCTACGTGGTGCCGGTGCTGGGCGACTGCCGACCGCAGCAGAATGCGATCGACCTCGCGTGGATGACGCCTGAGGAGGCGTGCGCCGAGCAGAACCAGGTCGAGATGCACGGCGGGCAGAGCGTCTTGCTCCGGCAGGCGATGGCTCACGTCGGGCGCCTCCAGTGAGCGGCCGGGAGTAAGTAGCCTGTAGGGAACAGCCGTGGCCTGCCCGCCGTGGTCTGCGTTGCGTGGTCTGCCCGCCGTGGTCTGCCCGTGGCCTTCCCGCCGTTCCGTGGCCTCAGCCGAGGGTGAGCTCGGGCCAGTCGGACAGGTCCGCTCGGAGACGGCGGTCGTGGGTCGCGACGACGACGGCGGCCGACGTGACCCGCAGTGCAGCCGTGAGCTCGTCGACGAGCCCGACGGACAGGTGGTTCGTCGGCTCGTCGAAGATGAGGACGTGCGGCGCGGCCAGCAAGGCGCACGCGAGGTCGAACCGGCGGCGCTGACCTACCGACAGCTCTCGCAGCGGGCGCTCCAGGTCCTCCTCGGTCAGCAGCCCCTGGGCCGCAACGGGAACCAGTCGCGCAGGGTCGAGGGCGCCCGCCTCCAACAGGGTCAGCGCATGGCGCGCGTACGCCTCGAACCCGGTGAGCTCCTCGGGCGGGCCAGCGACGTAGGCGCGCTGCGCCGCGGCCGTCGCGTGCTCCGTCGGGCCCTCCTGCGCGAGCACGCCCAGCCGGACGCCGGGTGCGATGCTCCGCACGCCTCGGTCCATCTCGAGCGTTCCTGCCAGTGCCGCGAGCAGCGTCGACTTGCCCGACCCGTTCGGGCCCGTGACGAGCAGCCGACCGCACGCCGGCACCTCGACACGCACGCCGGGCAGGTCGAGCCGCGACCCGATGCGGGGCGCCCGCAGCTCGAGCAGCGGACCCGGCCGCGGATCGGGCGGGAGCGAGGGCAGGTCGGGGAAGGTCAGCTCGAGCGGCGGCGTCGGGACCTGGACGGACTCCTGCTCGAGCTTCTGGATGAGCCGGTCGGCGGCCTTGACGTGGCCGCGCGCCCGGGTCGCTCGGCGGTGCGTCTGCGACCCCTTGGGCGGTCGCCACTCGTCGGAGAGGTTCTCGTACGTCGAGTCGAGCCGTTCGGCCAGCGCGACGGCACGTTTGCGCTCGGCCCGGTAGCGGCTTCGCCAGCGACGCACCATCTGGCTCTTGAGGAACCGGTAGTCGGAGTACCGGGTGGCCCCGTACAGCGCCGGCCGACCGTCCATCGACGGGTCGAGATCGAGGATCGCCGTCATCACGTCGTCCAGCAGGCGACGGTCGTGGGTCACGATGACGATCGCGCCCGGCCAGTCACGCAGCTGCCCCGTCAGGTACTCGATCCCCGCCGCGTCGAGGTGGTTGGTCGGCTCGTCGAGCAGCAGCACGTCCGCGCGCTCTGCGATCCGGCACGCCAGCCGCACCCGGTAGCGCTCCCCCACGCTCAGCTCGTCGAGAAGCAGCCCTGGGTCACGAGGGGCACCGAACCGGGTCAGCGCCTCGTCCACGCGTCGGTCGGCGTCCCAGCCGGCCAGCTGCTCGTACCGTGCCACCGCGTCCGTCAGCCGGCCCAGGTCACCGCGCTCGTGGTCGAACGACGCGATCACGGCCTCGAGATCGGCCGAGGCCGCGCGCGCACCGGCCAACGCCTCCGAGACGAACGTGCCTACGGTCGCGGCGGGCGGGACGGTCAGCTCCTGGTCGACCACGGCGACCGAGCCGACCCGACGCACGCGTCCCGCCTGCGGCTCCAGGGAACCAGCCAGAACCCGCAGCAGCGTCGTCTTGCCCGCGCCGTTCTCCCCGACCACCCCCACCCGGTCCCCCGGTCCGACGACGAGGTCGACCGCGTCGAGCACCGCGTGGCCGGCGTAGCCGTACGTCACCGACTCGGCGACGAGCTGCACGGCACCGGCCGAGGCAGCCGGGCCGAGCTCACCTGCCTGGGAAGCCGGGCCGAGCTCGCCCGCCTGGGAAGCCGTGCCCAGCCGCCCCGCCCGGGGAGCCGGGCCGAGCCCGCCGACGACACCGCCCTCAGACATGCGTGAGGCTCATCCGCCCAGCACGCGGACCAGCGTCGGCACCAGGGCCCGGAACGCGGTCCCGCGATGGCTGATCGCGTTCTTCTCCTCCGGCGTCAGCTCCGCACAGGTCCGGGTGTCCCCGGACGGCACGAGGATCGGGTCGTACCCGAACCCGTACGAGCCGCGCGGTGCGAGCGCGAGCGCTCCCTCGAGAGTGCCGATCTCGACGTGCTCGAAGCCGTCCGGAGTGACCAGCGCGGCGGCGCAGACGAACCGCGCTCCCCGGTGCTCGGGGGCGATGTCTGCCAGCTGCGCGAGCAGGAGGTCGAGGTTGGCACGGTCGTCGCCGTGCCGCCCTGCCCAGCGCGCAGAGAAGATTCCCGGTGCGCCGCCGAGGATGTCGACGCTCAGACCGGAGTCGTCGGCCACCGCGGGCAGGCCGGTGAACGACGCGAGCGCGCGGGCCTTGAGGAGGGCGTTGTCCGCGAACGTCACGCCGTCCTCGACCGGCTCGGGCGCACCGACGTCACGCGCGCCGACCACCGACGCCGGGTCGAGCCCGGGCAGCACCGGCGCGAGGATGGCACGCAGCTCGCCGACCTTGTGCGCGTTGTGGGTGGCCAGAACGAGCCGCACGCCGCTCATCGGTTCGCGCGCGTGGCCGAACCGTCTCCCGGCGCCTGAGCGAGAGCTGCGACCTGCAGTGCGGTGAGCTGCGCCGACCCGGCGACCGCGAGGTCCAGCAGCGCGTCCAGCTCGGCGCGGTCGAACGGAGCGTGCTCGGCCGTGCCCTGCACCTCGACGAACGTGCCGGAACCGGTGACGACGACGTTCATGTCGGTCTCCGCGCGGACGTCCTCGACGTATGGCAGGTCGAGGACCGGCAGGCCGTCGACGATTCCGACGCTCACCGCCGCGACCGAGTCCCGCAGGACCACCTTGCTCTTCGAGATGTGGCCCTGGGCGACAGCCCACGCGACGGCGTCGGCCAACGCCACGTAGGCACCCGTGATCGAGGCGGTGCGCGTGCCGCCGTCAGCCTGGAGGACATCGCAGTCGAGCACGATCGTGTTCTCGCCGAGCGCAGAGACGTCGATGATCGCGCGCAGCGAGCGCCCGATCAGTCGCGAGATCTCGTGGGTGCGGCCGCCGATCCGCCCCTTGACCGACTCGCGGTCGGAACGGCTGGACGTCGCACGCGGGAGCATCGAGTACTCGGCCGTGACCCAGCCCTCGCCGGACCCCTTCTTCCAGCGCGGCACACCCGGCGTGAACGAGGCCACGCAGAGGACCTTGGTGCCACCGAACTCGACGAGCACGCTGCCCTCGCCCGCCGCCAGGAACCCGCGGGTCAGGGTGACCGGACGGAGCTGATCGGGGGCCCGGCCGTCGGCGCGGACGGCGGGCACGGTGGAGGCGGAGGTCGCAGACGTCATGCGCAGGAGCCTAACCGGGCCGTCCGACAGGGGCCGAGCGTGTCCGGAGCCTCCGATCCTGGAGCTCCGGTGTGGCGGCGCGCGCCCGAGTCCCGAGTCCCGGTTCCGAGTCCCAGGTCCCGAGTCCCGAGCGGCGGGCCGCTGGTCGCGAGTCCCGGGTCAGACGACGTACACCGCGCCCGGGTAGGCCAGCGCGATCGGGCCGTCGTACACGGCACGCGCCTCGGCCTCCGTCACTGCGGGGTCGTTCCAGGCCGGGATGTGGGTCAGGACCATCCGCCGGGCGCCCCCGCGGGCCGCGGCCTGTCCGGCCCGGCGACCCGTCAGGTGGATGCCACGCAGGTGGTCGTCCCGGCCCTCGAGGTACGCCGCCTCCACGAGCAGGAGGTCGACGTCGGTGGCGAGGGCATCCAGTCCGGGACACGTGTCGGTGTCACCGCTGTAGGAGAGCGTCGCGGTGCCACCGTCGGGCAGCGAGCTCGGACCGGTGACGCGCAGACCGAAGGCGGGAACCGGGTGCTCGACGGGGATCGGCGTCAGCGTCAGCGGCCCGACGACGACAGCGGCGCCTGCCTCCCAGGACGCGACGTCGAACTGCTCGCTCGGGTGCTCGGAACCGCTCAGCTGGAGAACGCGGTCCGCGGTCCCGGCCGGACCGAACAACGGAACGGCGGGGAGGGCGCCGGTCGGGTCGTACTTGCGCAGCACGTGCAGCGCCGCCACGTCGGCCACGTGGTCGACGTGCAGGTGCGACACACCGATCGCGTCGAGCCTGCGGGCGTCGCCGTACTTCTGGAGCGCGCCCAGAGCACCGCTGCCCAGGTCGAGGACCACGGACCACGTCCGGCCGTCCTCGTCGTCGGCCTGCACGAGGTAGCCGGACGCGGCGGAGTCCGCACTGGGGAAGGAGCCGGCGCAGCCCAGGATGGTCAGCCTCACAGCAGCACCCCGCTCGTCGCCGCGCCCCGCTCAGCGCAGCGCCCGCTCATCGCAGTGCCGCACGGGATTCGACGGCCTCGACCTCGGGCCCCAGGAACCGTCGGGCCAGGGACTGGAACGCGGCCGGGTCGCCCGTGGCGAGGAACCGGTGGTTCGGCGGACCGGCGTCGGTGGCGCGTTCGAGGTCGTGGGCCACGAGCGTGCGGTACACGTCCTTGGCGGTCTCCTCTGCGCTCGACACCAGGGTGACGTCCTCACCCATGACGTAGGAGATGGCACCCGTGAGCAGCGGGTAGTGCGTGCAGCCGAGCACGAGCGTGTCGACACCTGCGACTCGGACCGGGTCGAGGTACTCGTGGGCCAGCGCGAGAACCTCGGGACCGGAGGTGATGCCGGCCTCGACGAGCTCGACGAACCGCGGGCACGGCTGGGTGGTCAGCTGGACCCCCGGCGCGACGGCGAAGGCGTCGTCGTAGGACTTCGACTCGACCGTCGACTTGGTGGCGATGACACCGATCCGACCGGTGCGGGTGGCCGCGACGGCACGCCGGGCAGCGGGCAGGATCACCTCGACGACGGGGATGCCGCGCCGCAGCGTGTACCGCTCGCGCGCGTCGCGCAGCATGGCCGAGGACGCGGTGTTGCACGCGATGACCAGCAGCTTGACGCCGGCGTCCACCAGGTCGTCCATCACCTCGAGGGCGTGCGCACGGACGGCGGCCAACGGCTTGCTGCCGTACGGCGTGTTCAGCGTGTCGCCGATGTAGATCGTGGACTCGTGCGGCAGCTGGTCCAGGATCGACCGCGCCACTGTCAGCCCGCCGACACCGGAGTCGAAGATCCCGAGGGGGGCGTCGTTCACGCGGTCGAGCCTATCCGCTCGGCGGACGCTCCCCCGCCGGGGGCCGGCCGGGCGGGGTGTCGTGTCCGCCACCGGACGCGCGCAGGTCGGTGAGCAGGGCCTCGACGAGTGACTCCTGCAGCCAGCTCAGCGCCCCGTAGACCGCGACGAGGTAGCGCCGCGTCGCGGGATCGAGGCCGTCCGAGACCGGCTCCTCCAGCTCGGCCGTGGGCGAGGTGAGCAGCAGGTCGTAGAGGCGCTCGGCCTCGCCGTCGGTGCGGATGTCGAGGCGTTCGGCGAGCACGAGCCGGACGTCGGTCAGCGCCGCCGCGACGTCTTTCGCGTCGCTGGGCTCGATAGCGAAGGCGTCGGCACGCTGACCCTCGCTGGGCGTCGTGAGCGCGGTCCACAGTCGGCTCAGACGCGCGATCTTGCCCGCTCGGATGTCGTCCTCCGTCAGGCGCCGGAACTCGGCGGAGACCTCCGGGTCGTCGCGCGACGCGTCGGGCAGCAGACGCCTGACCGCGGGGTCGCTGGGCGGCGGGACGGGTTCGAGCTGGAGGCGGGGCGACCCGTCACGCGTGGCCGACACGGGATCGTCGGCGCTCTCCTCGTCGATCCGGCCCCCGCCGAGGAGCTCGACGACGTCGGCCACCAGGGCCGCGATCACGCCGCGCTCGTCGTCGTCCAGGCGTGCGACGTACAGGCCGCGGCGACGCCGGAACGCGCGCATCACTGCCCGCTTCGCTGCAGCGTGGCCCAGAGGCCGAACTCGTGCATCGCCTGCACGTCGACCTCCATCGCCTCGAGGGACCCGGTGGACACCACGGCCCGCCCCTGTTCGTGCACCTGCCGCATCAGCCGCTCGGCCTTCGCCCGCGGGAAGCCGAAGTACGACTCGAACACGTACGTCACATAGCTCATGAGGTTGACGGGATCGTTCCAGACGATCGTCACCCACGGGTCTGCGACCACCGTCGCGTCCTGCGCCTCGACGCTCCGGTCGGGAAGGGTCTCCACAGGCACAGGCCAACTGTACGGGCGGGCGTGCACTCGGGTCCCCGGCTGCCTACGTTGGCGCCATGACGACCGCTCCGGGCACCGGACCGAGCACGGCACCGAGCACGGCACCGAGCACGGCACCACGCACGACACCGGGTACGGCGCCCCCCACCGGCCCCAGCACCGCGCTGCTGACCGACCGGTACGAGCTCACCATGCTGCAGGCCGCCCTGGCCGACGGGACCGCGCGGCGACGCTGCGTCTTCGAGGTGTTCACGCGTCGGCTGCCGCCGGGGCGGCGGTACGCGGTGCTGGCCGGGACGGGGCGCGTGCTGGAGGCGATCGAACAGTTCCGGTTCGGCACGGCGGAGCTCGACTTCCTGGCCGACGAGGGCGTGGTCGACGACGCGACCCTCGACTACCTCGCCGGCTACCGGTTCGGGGGATCGATCGTCGGGTACGCCGAGGGCGAGACGTTCTTCCCGTCGTCCCCCGTCCTGGTCGTGGAGGGGACCTTCGCCGAGGCGGTCATCCTCGAGACGCTGGTGCTCTCGATCCTGAACTTCGACTCGGCGGTCGCCTCGGCCGCCTCCCGGATGACCAGCGCGGCGGTCGAGCGTCCGGTCCTGGAGATGGGCTCACGGCGCGCGCACGAGGAGGCAGCCGTCGCCGCGAGCCGCGCGGCCGTCATCGCCGGATTCGCTGGGACGTCCAACCTGGAGGCCGGGCGCCGGTACGGGCTGGCGACGATCGGCACAGCCGCGCATGCGTTCACGCTGCTGCACGACGACGAGCGGGCGGCCTTCGAGGCTCAGGTCGCCTCGCAGGGCGTCGCGACGACGTTGCTCGTCGACACCTATGACGTGCAGCGCGGGGTGGACAACGCCCTGGCAGTCGCCGGGGCCGACCTCGGAGCCGTCCGCCTCGACTCCGGCGACCTCGGTGTTCTCGCCGACGAGGTCCGCCACCGCCTCGACGCTGCGGGCGCCCGGGCCACCAAGATCGTCGTGACGTCGGACCTGGACGAGTACGCGATCGCTGCGCTCGCTGTGGCTCCGGTCGACAGCTACGGCGTCGGGACCTCGGTGGTGACCGGGTCCGGGGCGCCGACGTGCGGCATGGTCTACAAGCTCGTCGCCCGTGAGGGCTCGTCCGGGGCGCTCGAGCCGGTGGCGAAGGCGTCGCAGGCCAAGTACGGCGTGGGGGGCCGCAAGGCGGCCGCTCGACGCCTCGACGCCGAGGGGCGGGCGTCGGAGGAGGTCCTTGTCACGGGCCCCGACGACGACGTCAGCCGCTGGCGGTCCGACGACCCGACGCTCCGGGCGCTGCACGTCCCGCTCGTCACCGACGGCGAACCGGACCAGAGCTGGATGGGGGCGGCCGGCGTGCGGGCCGCCGTGGGTCGGCATCGAGCCTCGCGGGACGAGCTGCCGCGGGGGGCGAGGCGCTTGTCCGCGGACGAGGCCGCGGTGCCGACGGTCACGCTACGGATCGGGGACTGACGCCCGCGTGCGGGCGACGCCGAACCCGGTGGGGCCCGCAGCTGCGCCCGACCGGGTGAGGTCCGTCGCGGACGGGTGAACGAGCGACCGAACGCCCACGCAGGGCTCGGTCCTGTTGGCACGATTCGCCCGGCCGGGGGGTAGATCGTTCCCCGACTCGCTCGTCGTCGGAGGACATCGTGAACGCGTTCGGACCCCGCATGCTCCGTCTCGTGGTTGCCACGGTCGCTGCGGTCAGTGTGACCCTGGTCGGACCCCTGGCCGGAGGTGCTTCGGCGCTGGGGCAGGCCGCCGCCGCCGCACCGGTGTCAGCCCCGGGTGCGTGGCGGCAGGTCGACCCGACCCTCGCCTGGGGCGGCCTCCTGGGGACTGCGGTCGCGACGGGCGAGCGGCGCGACGCGACCCTGGCGCTGGGCAACGCCGTGCCGAGCGGCGTCCGTTCGCTCGTGGTCCAGGTCGACGTCCTCACCGCGACGACTGCCGGCACGGTCACCGTGTGGCCCAGGGGCGGGACCGAGCCTGCCGGGTCGACCGTCTCGTTCTCCCGCGGCGTCTCGTCGGCGACCACCTTGGTGACCACCGACGCGACGCGGGGCGTCTACGTGCGGTCCTCGTCGGCCGCGCGGCTCGCACTCACGGTCGTGGGATACGTCACCGGCGACGGTTCCATCCCGGTGGGCGTCGGCGGGACCACGGTGACGTCGACCCGTCCAGTCGTCGACCAAGCGACGGGCGCCGGCGGGACGGTCCCGCCTGTCGGCGTGACCTCGACGATCCCGGTCGCGGGCCTGGCCGGTGTGCCGGTCCACGGCGCCCGGGCCGTGTGGCTGTCGGTGCAGACCCAGGGCACCGGCAGCGGAACGGTGTCGTTCACGGGTGCCCCGAGCGTGGCCTACGGCCCGACATGGTCGACGTCGCTGGTCCTGGCCCCCCTGGACGATGACGGCTCGTTCGCGTACACCCTGGCCGGGTCGACCACGGCTGGGCTGCGGATCGCTGTGGTCGGGTGGCTTGCCGGTCAGTCCGCCGACGTCGCGCGCAGCCCCGTGCCGGACGGCCTGGTCGCGATGCCCGCGCGGTCCTTGAGCGGCACGGCAGCCTCGAACGGCACCCGGACTGTGATGGTCTCGGGCGTCCCGACGGCCGCCAAGGCCGCCGTCCTGCAGGTCACGGTCCGAGCCGGGGTGCTGCCCGGGCTGCTGCTGTCCGGCTCGAGCGCGGCCCGCGCGCTGCTCGGTAGTGCCGGGGGTGCGTTCGTCCCCGCCCTGACCACGACGAACCTCACCGTGCTCGCACCGCTCAGCAACGGTCAGACGTTCCTTGCCGCGCCCTCGGGCAGCACGATCACCGCGATCGCCGCCACCGGCTACCAGACGGGCCCCGTCGCGGCGTCCGCGGACACCGTCGCGCCGACCCTGGCCGTGACGACGCCGACGCAGAACGCCACGATCAACCAGGCGGACTCCCCTGAGCTGACGATCGCCGGGACCGTCTCGGACGCCGGTTCGGGCGTCAAGAGCGTCACGGTGAGCGTGAGCGGCGACGTCGTCGGCACCGCCCAGATCACCGGCTCAGGCTCGGGCGCGCAGCACTGGACGGTCGTCACGCCCGCCCCCGAAGGCAGCGCCACGTTGGCGGTGAAGGCGACGGACTGGGCTGGTCGCACCACGACCGTCACCCGTGCGATCACGATCACCGCCGCCCCGGCGGACGAGCCCGTGATCGCACCGGAGACGCACGTCCTGACGGCAGCCGAGGCCGACGCGATGACGAGCGTCCAGCCGGCGACCGTGACCTTCGAGGGTCCCGCGCCGGTCGTCCCGGGCGACATCCTGGCCAGCGGCGCCACGCCGATCGCGCCGGACGGTCTGCTGCGTCGGGTCGAGGCCGTCGAACGCGTCGGGAGCACCTCGGTGGTCCACACGACCCAGGCCGCGTTGACCGACGCGATCCTGCGGGCCGACGTCGAGACCGTCGAGACCGAGCTGACCGGCGGGTATGTCGTCGTCCCTGACGCAGCTCCGGCGCCGCCCGTCACGGGTCGGTTCTCCGCGCCGACCGCCCTGGCGGGTCTGCTGTCGGCGGGCGACGACACGTCGCTCGGGTTCACGCTCAACGGGCCTGACCTGCCGAGCCGGGACGGGCTGGTCGACGTCAAGCCCTCGATCTCCGTGCGGCCGTCGTTCTCCGTGTCGATCCACATCGCCTGGCACGTGACGTGGGGGTTGCTCCAGCCCGAGCTCAAGTCGTTCTCCGTGGCCGAGACGATCAAGACGTCCCTCAAGGTCACCGCAACAGTGAGGCGGTCGACGCCCGAGCTCGAGATCTCGCACGACTTCCCGGACATCAAGCTCGGGACCGCCATGTTCCCGATCGGGCCGGTGCCCGTCATGATCGTCTTCACCCTGACGCCCAGCATCTACGCGACCGTCGCGGCGAGCGACACCGTCACGGGGACCTTCACGTTCAGCTCCTCGAACACGCTCGGGGTGGCCTGGACCGAGGCAGACGGCTGGAAGGCCATCAACAAGCACGACGCATCGTCGAAGTTCTCCCTGAGCGACATCAGCGCGGCCACCACCCTCAAGGTCGGCGCAGGAGTCGGCGTCGAGCTCCCGATCGCCATCTACGGGTTCTTCGGGCCCTACGCGATGGCAACACTTGGCTTCGAGCGCGAGATCGAGTCCGACAGTGCCGAGCACACCGTTCGGGTGCAGGACTCCGTCGCCGTCACCGGCAGCGTCGGCGTCAAGGTGGACCTGGGCGAGATCCTGCACATCGGTTCGCTGTCTGCGCGCTGGAACGTCCCGCTGGTCAGCTGGCGCTGGGGTCTGCGTGACGAGACCTACCAGTCGGGCAGCTGGACCACCCCCGGCGACGGTGACGACGGAACTCCAGGCGATGGCACGCCCGGCGACGGCACGCCCGGCGACGGCACGCCCGGCGATGGCACGCCCGGCGATGGCACGCCCGGCGACGGCGGGACCGACCCAGGTGACGGCGGGACGGATCCCGGCGACGGTGGGACCGACCCCGGCGACGGCGGCATCGGCACCGGCGGCGGCACCCCGAGCGTCATCGAGGTGTCCGCCTCGATGGACCTGGATCCGTTCGGGAGCGGCAAGGCGCGTGCGTTCGCCACCGACGGCACGTCGATCGTCGTGACGGACACCGAGGGCAACTTCGGTGTGTACAGCCGCTCGGGCGGCGCCTGGACGCTGGACAGCGTCACACCGTTCGACGGTGGAGATGCGGACAGCCCGGCAGGCCAGCAGGTCGCCATCTCCGGCGACACGATCCTGGTCACCTCGGGTGCGTACCAGCCGGGGCCGTATGAGCTGTGGCTCTACACCCGCAGCGGGAACACCTGGGTGCGGACGCAGACGTTCACCGCGTCAGGCAGCACGTGGGAGTTCGGGGGCATCGGCTACCAGCTGGCCATCGACGGTGACACGTTGATGTTCACGGACGCCGTCCGGGACGAGAACTACACCATGTCGCGCGTGGTCCGCGTGTACCAGCGCACCGGCCAGAGCTGGACGCACACGCAGGACCTGAGCTCGTCCGGGACCGACTACTGGACCTACGCGACCGGTGACATCGACCTCAGCGGCGACGTCGCGGCCGTCGGGTCGTCCTGGGGAGCCAACCCCCAGCACGCCGTCCACGTGTACCACCGGGACGGCGACGGCACGTGGACCGAGGAAGGTCAGTGGAGCGACGACGTCCGGTACACGCCGCTGGGCGGGACGGTCGCCGTCGAGGGCGACACACTCGCCTTCGGCTACGGACCCACGGATGCTGCCGGCAAGGTGCGGGTCTTCACCCGGTCCGGGACGTCCTGGGTCGAGCAGAGCCCCCTGACCGCCCCCGACGGCACCGGTGACTCGTTCGGGATCGATGTCGACATCACCGAGGGCCGCGTGCTCGTCGGCCAGCCCTACGCCGACGGCTCGACCGGCCGTCTCGTCAGCATTGGCACGAGCGATTCACCGGTGCGGTCCTACCTGTTCGGCACCATGCAGACCGCCGGCTGGTTCGTGGAGGCAGCCGAGGGGATTGCCGTTGTCGGCGGAGGTTCTCAAGGATCGAACCTCTGGGAGTGGCCCCGCGTCGTCACAGTCAGCTGAGGTCCAGCTGACGTCCGTACCGGCCTGCTCGCACAGTCCCGTGCGCAGTCCTCAGTGCGCGGGCCGTGGACGCCGGTCCGTAGTACTGCCGCGCCCGGCAGTGCGCGCGCCGACGGCGCGCGCACTGCCGGGCGACGGGGTCGGTACTGCCGGTGGGTCGGCACCGCGTGCCTCGCGGGACGAGCTGCCGCGGGGGCGAGGCGCTTGTCTGCGGGCGAAGCCGCGGTGCCGACGGTCAGGCTACGGATCGGGGGCTGACGCCCCGGGTGCTATACCCGACGACCCCGACCGACCAGCCCGAGGATCAGGCTGATCACCAGTACGGCGATGCCGATCCAGATCAACCAGTGAGCGGCCGTGACGGCGACACCGAGGATCAGGAGCACGACACCGACGATGATGAGGATGAGCCAGCTAGGCATGAGGGAGCCTTTCGGTTCGAGTCACCGTGCCCGGTCCCCGGGGGTACCCGGGCCGTTCGGCGACACCAGAAACGCTGCCAGGACTGCACGTGATTCGCCCGCTGAACGCCGAGTTGCGCAGGGCCCCCGGCTGTGGGTGGTCGCACGTCCAGCGCGCTGACCTGCGCAAACACGACCTTCACAGGCTGTCCACATTGCGAGACGCCCCTTGTGTTTCCGTCGCCCGAAGGGGTGACTACTTCTTCCCGACGAACCAGCCCCGGACCATGGCGACCCGATCGGTCAGCTGGTCAGGGTCTGCAAGGGCGACCTCCGGTCCCCCGCAGCGCCGACGAAGCTCGTTGTGCACCGACCCGTGCGGCTGCCCGCTCTTGCGCGCCCAGGCACCCACGAGCTGGGAGAGCTCCTTGCGCAGCTCGGCCTGCTTGCGGTGGTCCATCGGCGCGGCTTCCTCGACCGGCGCCCTCTTGCGACCGCTCAGCTGGTCGGCCTGACGCTGGCGCAGGAGCGCGGACACCTGGTCGGCATCGAGCAGGCCGGGCAGTCCGAGGAAGTCGAGCTCCTCGTCGGACCCCATCTCCGCGCCGGTCCCGAACTCGCCACCGTCGAACAGGACGCGGTCGAACGACGCCTGAGCCTCCAGGGCCTCGAACGCACCCTGCTTGCCGTCCGGTCCCACCGCGTCAGGACCGTTGCGCTCGGCGTTCGCGGCCTCCATCAGGGCTTCCTCGGGGTTGAACCCCTCGCCCAGCTCCTCGGCGGTCTTGGGGCGGTCCAGCGCGTGGTCGCGCTCGAGCTCGAGGGTGTTGGCCAGCGCGAGCAGCTGCGGGACGCTCGGCAGGAAGACCGAGGCGGTCTCTCCGCGGCGCCGGGCGCGCACGAACCGGCCGACGGCCTGCGCGAAGAACAGCGGCGTGGCGGTGCTCGTCGCGTAGACGCCGACTGCGAGCCGCGGGACGTCCACCCCCTCGGACACCATGCGCACGGCGACCATCCAGCGCGAGGTGCCTGCGGAGAACTCGTCGATCCGGTCGCTCGCACCGTCGTCGTCGGAGAGCACGACCGTCGGCGACCTGCCCGTGAGCCGCGCGAGATGACCGGCGTAGGCGCGGGCGTCCGTCTGGTCGGTCGCGATGACCATCGCACCCGCGTCCGGGACTGTGCGTCGAACCTCCGTGAGCCGGCGGTCGGCGGCAGCCAGCACGCTCGGGATCCACTCACCCTCGGGGTCGAGCGCCGTCCGCCACGCCTGCGCGGTCATGTCCTTGGTGAGAGCCTCACCGAGACGTGCGCTGATCTCGTCGCCGGCCTTCGTCCGCCAGCGCATCGAACCGCTGTAGGACAGGAAGATCACCGGCCGCACGACGTGGTCGCGCAGCGCGTCGCCGTAGCCGTACGTGTAGTCCGCGACGCTGCGCCGGATGCCGTCGCGATCGCGGTCGTACCGCACGAACGGGATCGCTGCGGTGTCCGAGCGGAAGGGCGTACCCGTGAGCGCGAGGCGTCGTGTCGCACCCTCGAACGCCTCGCGGACCGCGTCGCCCCAGCTGAGCGCGTCGCCGCCGTGGTGCACCTCGTCGAGGATCACGAGCGTGGGCGCCGCAGCGGTGCGCGCCGCGTGCAGCGCAGGCTTGCTGGCGACCTGGGCGTAGGTCACCGCGACGCCGTCGAAGCCGTGCCCGTGCCGACCCTGCGCGTTGCTGAAATTAGGGTCGAGCGTGATGCCGACGCGCGCAGCCGCATCGGCCCACTGCCGCTTCAGGTGCTCGGTCGGCGCGACCACCGTCACCCGCCGCACCACCTTCGCCTCCAGCAGCTCGGTGGCGATCCGCAGCGCGAACGTCGTCTTGCCCGCACCAGGCGTGGCCACCGCGAGGAAGTCCCGCGGGTTGCTCACGCGGTACTGCTCGATCGCCTCCGCCTGCCACGCACGCAGCTTGTTCGCCGTCCCCCACGGCGCACGGGCGGGGAACGCCGGCGGCAGCTGGGAGGCGGCAGAGGACGACGCGTGGCTGCTCGTGACAGAAGCGGACGGGACGACGGACGGGCGCGGGGCGGCCGTCACGAGCCGCCGTTGGTCGAGCCGGCCGACGAGCCGAACGTGCCGGTCGAGGTGGCATCGCCCCCGGAAGCACCGGAGTCGCCCGAGCCACCGGACGGGTTGCGGCCGAAGCCCCAGCGCCGGCCGCCGGACTTGCCCTCGCCGTTGCTGTCGCCGTCCTGCGGCTCGCGCAGGCCCTCGTAGATCTCCTTGCACATGGGGCAGACCGGGAACTTGTTCGGGTCCCGACCGGGCACCCAGACCTTGCCGCAGAGGGCGATCACGGGCTTGCCGGTGAACGCGGACTCCGTGATCTTCTCCTTGCGCACGTAGTGCGCGAACCGCTCGTGGTCCCCCGGTTCGACCTGCTCCGTCGTCTCCTGGCGTTCCAGGACACTGGTCGACGTGCCCTGGTCCGGTCCGGACGGGTCGTCGGGCGCGGAAGGCATCGGGAACGGCTCACTCATGGCGTCGAGTGTACGTGGCGGTTCCGACACGAGCCCGGCCCGACGCCGCCGTTCGCACGCGTCCGGAGGGCAATGTCACCCGCGTCAGAGACCCTGCCACGCCGGCTTCGCCAGATACGTCTCCCGGTAGTAGTCGGCGAGCTGCAGCCGGCTTGCGGCGGCGTCGTCGACGAGGACCGTGACGTGCGGGTGGTGCTGCAGGATCGTCGCGGGCCACATCGCACTGACCGGGCCCTCGACCAGCTGGTGCACGGCCTCGGCCTTGCCCCTGCCGGTGGCCAGCAGCACGATGTGCCGGGCCGACATGATCGTCGCCAGGCCCTGGGTCAGGCAGTGCGTCGGCACCTTGTCGACGTCGCCGTCGAAGAACCGCGCGTTGTCCTCGCGGGTCTGGCGCGTCAGCGTCTTGATCCGGGTGCGCGACGCCAGGGACGACCCGGGCTCGTTGAACGCGATGTGGCCGTCGGTCCCGATCCCGAGGATCTGCAGGTCGACACCGCCGACCGCCGCGATCGCCTCCTCGTAGGCGCGGCAGGCGACCACGAGGTCCTTGGCCAGTCCGTCAGGCCCCTGCACCGCACCGGGGGCGAGATCGACCCGGGTCGCGATGTCCTTGTCGATGACGTTCCGGTAGCGCTCCGGGTGGTCCTCCTCGAGGCCGACGTACTCGTCGAGCATGAACGCCCTGGCACGCGCGAACGACAGACCTTCCTCGTCGTGCCGACGAGCGAGCTCGTCGTAGACGACCAGCGGGCTGGACCCGGTGGCCAGCCCGAGAACCGCGTCGGGCTGCGCGCGCAGGAGGAGCGCGATCGCGTCCGCGGCGAGCCGTCCCAGCTCCGGAGCGGGACCGATGACGACCTCCATCAGAAGTACTCCCCTCGTCCGAGCAGCGCCGCTCCGACCGCGCCGACCGGCACGTCCGCGGGTGCCAGGCTGACGCGTGCGGGCAGACCCATCGACGCGAGGAACGGCGACGCCCCGGCCTGCCGCTCCAGCTCGGCACGCACCGCCCGCAGCAGGGGCTGCCCGAGCGCGCTGACGCCGCCGCCGATCACGACGATGTCGACGTCGGTCGTGAGCACGAGGATGCGCACCGCCGCGGCGACCGCCCACGCGAACCGGTCGCGGACCTCGATCGCCCGGGGGTCGCCGTCCGCGGCCGCGCTGAACAGCTCGGCGGGCGCGGGTCGGCCGAACGTGCTCGGCCACGCGACGTCGAGCGCCGATCCGGAGGCGTACTGCTCGAGGCAGCCCAGCTGACCGCACTTGCACGGCAGCCCGTCGGGGACCAGCGTCAGGTGGCCGATCTCACCGGCACCTCCGTGCGAGCCTCGCCGCAACCGGCCCTCGAGCAGCAACCCCGCGGCGAGGCCGGTGCCGAGCGCCAGGAAGGCGACATCGTGCACGCCGTGCTCGCTGGAGGCCTGTGAGCCGTCGACCGTGTGCGCAGCGCCGACGACGGCGACGGTGAGGTCGTTCTCGACCCGCACCTGAACGCCGAGCCGCTCGGACACGAGGGAGGCGAGCGGCGTGCTCTCCTCGATCCCGAGGTTCACCGCGTGCTCGACCAGGCCCTTGTCGGCGTCGACGACGCCGGGCAGCCCGATGCCGACACCGGCGAGCTCGGACACCGGCAGCCCCACGCGGCCGGCGAGGTCCTCGACCACCGCGACGGCGACGTCGACGAGCCCTTGCACACCCGTGGCGCTGGCGAGCCGGACCTGGTGGCGCACCACGCCGTCGCCGTCGAGCGCCACACCGAGCACCTTGGTGCCCCCGATGTCGAGCCCGACCGACCACGGGCGCGGCCCGTCGGCCGACGCGAGCGTCGGAATCCCCTGCAGGCTCACCGTCAGCCCTTCACGGCACCCGACACGAGGCCGGACGTCAGTCGACCCTGGACGAACAGGAAGAAGATGATCACCGGCACTGCGATGAGCGACGACGCCGCCATGACCTGGCCCCAGTCGATGTCCTTGGTGGAGCTCGTCTGGACGAAGCCGCGCAGCCACAAGGGCAGTGTCCTCGAGGTGTCGGTCTGCAGCACCACCAGGGCCACCGTGAACTCGTTCCAGGCCTGAAGGAACGCGAACACGCCCGACGCGATCAGTCCAGGGGCGAGCAGCGGGAACGTGATGCGCAGGAACGCCCGGGTGCGGCTGAGCCCGTCGACCATGGCCGCCTCCTCGAGCTCGGCGGGCACGCCGGCGACGAAGCCGCGCAACATCCAGATGGTGAAGGGCACCACCGCGGCGACGTAGATCATCGTCACGCCGATCACCGAGTTCATCAGGTGCAGCGAGCCGACCAGCTTGTACTGCGCGATGAACAGGCCCTCGGCCGGGAGCATCTGGATGAACAGCACCGCGAGGATGAACGACTTGCGACCCCTGAACTTGAACCGGCTGATCGCCAGGGCACCCAGGAACGCGAACATGATCGTGATGATCACGGTCAGCACCGTCACGGCGATGCTCATCCGGAGCGCGGTGTAGAACGTGCCCGACTCGAGCACGGCCCGGTAGTTCGCCAACCGGGCTCCGGTCGGGAAGAAGATCGGCTTTCCCGACGAGAGCCGCACGTTGGGCAGCAGCGACGAGCTGATCATGAAGTAGACGGGGAACACCCAGGCGAGGGCGACGCCGACACCGACCAGGCTGAGCACGACCTTGGTGACCGACCGACCCGAGATCCGACTGCGGTTCGGGACGGTGGCCGCATGTCCGGCGCCGGCCGAGACGCCGGTCAGCCCGCCGCTCGCCCCGCCCGTCGCCAGGCCGGTCGTGATTCCGCTGAGCTCACTCATGATTCGTCCTCCCGGAGCAGCGTGCGGACATAGCCCCAGCTCAGTGCGATCGTCAGCACGAGCACGAAGATGGAGACTGCCGACGAGAGACCGAAGTCACCCGATCCGATGCCGAGCTGATAGATGTAGGTGCCGAGGAGGTTGGTCTCGCTCGGCGTGCCGCCGGCGTCCTGCAGCAGCTTGATCTGCGCGAACACCCGCAGGTCCCAGACGAGCTGCAGCAGCAGGACGATCGCGAGGACCGGTCGGACGATGGGGAGCGTGATCCCCCAGAAGCGCTGCCAGCCGTTCGCACCGTCGATCGCCGCGGCCTCGAGGACCTCGTCGGGAACCTGCGTGAGACCCGCGAAGACCGAGAAGGCGACGAACGGGACGGCGCCCCAGACGACGATGACGGCGGCGACGAAGAAGAAGGAGAGCGGGTTCTCGAGCCAGCTGTGGCCGACGAAGTCGAAGCCCATCTGGGTCAGGACGTAGTTGACGGCGCCGCGGCGGTAGTCGAACAGCCAGCGCCACACGGTCATCGACGCGACGACCGGCATCGCCCAGGCGAGCAGCATCGTGATCTGCAGGAACAGGCGGACGGGCTTGTGGACGTTCTTCATCAGCAGCGCCACACCGACACCGAGCACCATGGTGGCGGCCGCACAGACCACGCAGAACACGATCGAGCGGACGATCACCTCCCACAGGTACGGGTCGGTGACGAGCTTCGCGTAGTTGTCCAGGCCGACGAACTTGGCGGGAAAGCCGAACTGCTGCTTGAGCCCGAACTGCTTGGTCGAGGTGACGACCTGCCAGAAGAGCGGGTAGCCCAGCGCCAGCGCGAGGATCGCGATCGACGGGATCAGCAGGAGGTACGGAACCTTCGGGGTGCGCCGGCGGCGCAGGACCAGCGGGGCGGGGACCGGCGCCGTGGTCACCCGAGAGGCGGCTTGCGGGTCGTCGTCCGGTGCGCGGACGTCGCCGTCGTGCCGGGTGCTGCGGGACATGCGTCGTCTCCTTCGTACGCCGACGGCGTGGCCTCGGGTCGGTCGGACCCGGTGCGGGTCGGTGGGTCCGCGGGCCCCGGCTCGTGGCCGGGGTCCCGCGGACCGTCCAGCAGGTGGGTCAGCTGGCCGTGCCGTTGAGGATCGGCGTTGCCTCGTCGTCGAACGCCTTGGCGGTCGCCTTGATGTCCGCACCCTCGGAGATCTTCTGGAAGAACTCCTCGAGCTTCTTCGAGTTCTCGAGCGACGCCCAGCCCGGGGCTGCCGGGGTGAGCTTGGCCGAGAGAGCCGAGTCGACGAGCGCCTTGGCGAACTGGTCGGTGCCCAGCGAGTCCGTGTAGGTCACGTTCGACGGGCCGAGGCCGTTCTTGCCCATGAGGTTCTGGAACTCGGGCGTGTAGAACAGCTTGAGCAGGTTCTTGGCGAGCTCGGGGTGCTTCGTCGCAGCCGAGATGCCCACGTTGGAGCCGCCGGCGAAGACCGGAGCAGCACCGCCGTCGACACCGGGCAGCGGGAAGACGCCGAACGTGTTGTCGTTCCAGACGCGCTTGTCGTCGACCAGGTCACCGATCGACCAGTGCGCCCAGCCCGGCGCCATGATGGTGGCGGCGTCGAGCGAGTACGGCGTGACGGTGCCGTCTGCCGCCTTCACGGAGTCGGCGTCGTTGATGTGGTTGTACGTGTTGGCGTCCGTCGCGTCACGGGGAGCCTTGGAGGCAGACTTCCAGATCTCCTGCAGCTGCTCGAGGCCCTTGATCGACTTCGGGTCCGACATCGTGGACTTCCACTTGTCGCCGTCCTTCACGGCAAGCTCGCCGCCGTTGGCGAAGATCCAGGAGATGGCGTTGCGCCAGTCCTGGCCACCGATCCAGAAGCCGGAGAGGTTCGGGATGGCCTTGGGGTCGGCCGCGGCGATGGTCGCGACGTCCTTGTTGTAGTCGGCGAGCGTCGTCGGCGGCTCCGTGATCCCGGCCGCGGCCCACAGGTCCTTGCGGTAGAAGACGTACCGCGAGCCGAAGTAGTACGGCAGCGTGAAGTTCTTGCCGTCGACCTTGCCGGCCTCGACGAAGCCGGGCAGCAGCTTGTCGCCACCGAGCTCGTCGTACATGTCGGAGATGTCGAGGAACGCGCCGACGTTGGTGAACGTCGAGGACTGCGTGTTGCCGATCTCCGTGACGTCCGGAGTGTTGCTGGCGTCGGGCAGCGACGTCGTGAGCTTGGTGACCAGGTCACCCCAGGGCTGGTACTCGATGACCAGCTTGGAGCCCGGGTTCTGGGACTCGAACGTCGTCTTGAGGTAGTCCTGCATGTCCTGGGGCGTGTCCTTCTCGGTGCCCGCGAACCACAGCTTGATCGTGGCCGCTTCGGGCGTGCCCGAGGCGCTCGGCGTGTCCGACGACGAGTCGCCGTTGCTGCAGGCGGCGAGCGCGAGCGTCGCCGCCACGCCGACGGCCGCGAAACGTAGGATCTTCACGTTGGGGTTCCTCCCGTGAGCGAGACGATCGCCAGACGGCGTCGCCGGGGGTTTCTTCCGACCTGCAGTAGCCGGCTGGGGGTCGTCACGAGACCCCCAGCTGGCCTGACAGGACGAGGACGGCCGCACCTGCGAGCGCCCCGTCCTCGTCGAGCGATCCCATCCGCATGGCCAGCCCGTGCCCGATGACAGGCATGGTCCGCGCGCGGACGGTGGTGAGCGCCGCGTCCCGCAGAGGTCCGTCCAGCAGCTCCGGCGGACCGGAGAGCAGGACCTCGGCGAGGTCGAGCGCACTGACGACCGGTGCCAGGGCGATGCCCAGCAGCCGTCCGACCGACGCCAGTGCGGCGTCGGACTCTTCAGGGTTGAGACCCGCGATGCGGCGGCGCAGGGCCGGCACGCTCAGCACGGTCTCGAGGCAGCCGGAGCGGCCGCAGGCGCAGTCGAGCGCCGGCACGTCCCGCAGGTCGCCGTCCAGCACGGTCAGGTGGCCGATCTCGCCTGCGGCGTGGTGACGTCCCAGCACGAGCGCACCGTCGACGACGATCCCGGCACCGACGCCCTGGCCGACCGTGACCACCATGCAGCCCGAGCCGGCGGCCGAGCCGTAGGTGAACTCGCCGAGCGCGCGCGTGTTGGCGTCGTTGGCGACGTGCACCGGGACACCGAGGCGCTCGGAGAGCCTGCCCCCCAGCGGGACGTCGTACCAGCCACGGTTCGGGGCCTGGACGACCGTGCCGTCGAGGTCGATGACGCCCGGCGAGGCGATGCCGACGCCGATGACGGGCCGGGTCGCGGAGGCGAGCAGGTTGCGGCACAGGGACTCGAGCAGGTCGACGGCGGACTCCCCCGTCCGCCCCTCGAGGGCCACGGACTGGCGGAGCACGACGTCACCCACGAGCGTCATCACCGCACCGTGGAGGCGGCTGTCGTCCGTGAGGTCCACGGCGACGATCTGGAACGCCTCCGTCCGCATCCCGACCAGGGTCGCCGGCTTGCCGACCTTGCCCTCGCTGCGGATGCCGAGCTCCTCGACGAGCCCCTCGCTGATCAGGACGGCCATCAGACCGGAGACCGTGACACGGGTCAGACCCGTGCTGCGAGCAATGTCGGCGCGGGATGCGGGACCGACGTGGAACAGGTGCCCGAGAACCAGCGACCGGTTGTGCGCACGTGCGTGCTCGGGGAGCACCTTGCCGGTGGGCCGCAGGGCCCGACCGACTCCCCGTGCCGCGGCGGGCGGCTGTGTGGTCGCTGTCACGTTTGTTAGTAGACGTTCCTTACTAATCGCTGTCAACCAACTCCCGTGACCGTGATCACATCGTGACCCGACGTTCACACGTCCGTTTCGTCCGATGACTTGTGGACCGGCGCCGCGTGATCGCTCACACACGGTTCGCGCCCGGTGCTTCTCTGACCTGCACATCTGTCGTCGAACCCGGTCGACCTGCGGGAACACGGCGATCACTCGATGCGTTCGCACGAGAATGGAACTCGGGATGTACACGTTCGGCGACGTCCACCCCGACCCCGTCACCGGCGAGGTCACCAGCCCGGGCCAGCGCATCCGTGACGTCCTCGAACGCATCCGCCTTGTCGAGGAGGTGGGCCTCGACTACGTCGGGATCGGCGAGCACCACCGGCCCGACTACGCCATCTCGTCGCCGTCCACGGTCATCGCCGCGGCACTCGCCCAGACCTCCCGGATCACCGTGGGCAGCGCTGTGACCGTGCTGTCCACCGAGGACCCGGTCCGGGTCTACCAGCAGTTCGCGACCATGGACCTGCTCTCGCAGGGTCGTGTCGAGCTGCTCGCGGGACGCGGGTCGTTCATCGAGTCCTACCCGCTCTTCGGGGCGTCTCTGGACGACTACGACGAGCTGTACGACGAGAAGATCCGGCTGCTCCTGGAGATCGACGCCGCCGAGCGCGTGACGTGGACCGGCCGGTTCCGGCCCGCGCTCGACGACGCGCTGGTCCTCCCCCGTCCGTTCGACCGCCCCGGTCGCGGACCGCACCTGACCATCGCCGTGGCCACCGGTGGCAACCCGCAGTCGTCGGTCCGCGCCGGCGTGCTCGGACTGCCCGTCAGCTACGCGATCATCGGCGGCCAGCCGGCGTCGTTCGCTCCCCTGGTCGACGTCTACCGCCGCGCGCACGAGCAGACCGGGCACGACGCGACCGCGCAGTTCGTCTCGGTGGCAGGCATGGGCTACTTCGCCGAGGACGGCAAGGCCGCACGGGACTTCTACTACCCGTACTGGCTCGAGTCGATGCGCCGGATCTCCGCCGAACGCGGGTTCCCGATGCCCAACCGGATCTCGTACGAGTCCCAGGCCTCCCGCGGCGGGGCCTACTTCGTCGGGGAGCCGGAGCAGATCGCCGAGCGGATCGTCGCCCTGCACGACGTGCTGCACCACGACCGTCAGTCGTTCCAGATGGACCTGTCCGGGGTGCCGCAACGCGAGTCGCTGAAGTCGATCGAGGTGCTGGGCACCCAGATAGCTCCCCTGGTGCGCGAGGCGCTGGGCACGGCCTGACGAGCGGCCCGCCGTGCGGCGAGCCACATGGAATCGACGCGCCAGGCGGGCGTCCGTCCGCTACTCGCTCTCAACCGCCCCGGCTCGCTCGACCGACCCCGGCTCGCTGAACCGACCCCGGCTCGCTGAACCGACCGCGCTCGCTCAACCGACCGACCGCGCTCGCCCAACCGACCGCGCTCGCCCAACCGACCGCGCTCGCCCAACCGACCGCGCTCGCCCAACCGACCGCGCTCGCCGAACCGACCGCGCTCGCCCAACCGACCGGGCTCGCCCAACGACCGGGCTCGCCCAACCGACCGGGCTCTCCCAACCGACCGGGCTCGCCCAACCGACCGACCGCGCTTGCCCAACCGACCGCGCTCGCTCAACCAACCGACCCGGGCTCGCTCAACCAACCGCTGTCACCAGGTCTCGACCGTGGCGATCGACGAATCGCCATCTCCCGCCAGCTCCTCGGCACACCTCGATCCCCCGGTCGTGGACTACCTGGTGGTGGTGCCAACAGATGAGCGCCCCGGTCTGGACGTTGGTTTCCCCGCGGTCGCGGAGCCAGTGATCGGTGTGGTGCACCTCGGACATCGCGGGCGGTGCGGAACACCCGGGGAACTGGCAGAACCTGTCCCGCGCAATGATCGCGCGCCGCTTCGCTCCGGTGTAGGTGCGCTCGGCACGCCCCACATTGAGCACCACGGAGTCCGCGCCGAACACGACCCGGGTGATCTGGCTGTCGCACGCCAACCGCGCGAGCACCGAGTCGGGGATCGGCCCGGTCCCGATCAGCTCGGCCACCGAGAACCTCTCGATGTCGACCACTCGTTGGCCACCATCTCGGTCGACATCGATCACCACCGGCGAGTCCGCCTCCCGTCCGTGCGGCGGATCCGCCGCGTCCCAGCCGGGCGGCGAGTCCACGTCGCATCCGAGCGGCGAGTGCACGTCGCATCCGAGCGGCGAGTGCACGTCGCATCCGAGCGGCGAGTGCACGTCGCATCCGAGCGGCGAGTGCACGTCCGGCCTGTGCCGTGAGTCCACATCCATTCTCTGCGCGGGATCGTCGTATGCCATCTCGCTGGACGCTGGCCTTGGCGATGAAGAGCGCAGGGCCTTGAGTGGACCGTCTTCAGGTGCACGTGCGTCTCGGCCAGATCCACGTGTCGTCTCGGAGCTCGAGCATGAGTCGAACGCGATGGCAGTCGACTCGCCATCCGAGCGCCCGGAGCACTCGGAGCACCCGCTCGGCCGTGCCGTCACGCGATCGGTCACCTCTCGCGCGAGGGCGCGGTTGAGCGTCGCCAGATCGGTGACCACCGTGAGCTGTGGTCTGTGGTCGCCCGTCGCGCCCGTGAGGTCGCGATCCAGGACGGTGCGCACCACGTTGTTGAGGGCGGTCGCACGTCGTCGACCTGCGGGCTGCCCCGCCTGGTCGGCTGAGCGACCAGCCATCGCCTCCAGCGCGGCGGTCAGGGCGTGGCCATGATCGGTGCTGAGGAAGCCGCTCAGGTGCCAGCCGTCGGTGGTGTTGGCGAGATCGAGGAACTCGCGCGCCGACGCCTCCCGATAGCCACGCTCGTCGGCGTCGGGGTCTGCGTGGCTGGCCCACCGACGGGCGAGGACGCGGAGCTGACCGACCGACAGTTCCCGAGCATGCTCGACCAGGAACGCCTCGCCGCAGTCCTGCGCGGACGCGGCGAGGGCGGCCTTGCGCGCCGGGGTGGTCGTCACCGTCGCCAGGACGTGCGCCGCCTCGATGCTCACCTCACCGGAGACGGCCTCGACCGCGGTCACCGGAAGGTCGTCCCGCAGCGCCCGACCCAACCGGACGAGGCGCGCGGCCTGTCCGTGCGAGACGCGACCGTTCGCTGCCACCCACGTGGTGACCGACCGCGCACCCTCGAGCGACCACCAGCCGTCGGCCTCCACGATCGGCATGGCGCGTGCAGCGACGGCCGAGAGCCGACCGGCGAGGGCGAGGGCGCCCGTCACGATGGACGCTGCATCGGCCCTCTCAACCCTGGGACATGCCGTCGGATCGGCCAGCCCAGCCAACCGGTCGACGGCCTCGGCGAGGGCAGCAAGGGCGTCCTGAACGTGGTTGCGCGAACGCGGCCCAATGCTCGTCATTTTGCCGCCTCCCGCCGGCCGGTGTGGAATGTGATCCGCGATTTCCGCTGGGGATCATTGTGCACCCGACCACTGACACGGGTCCGCGACGATGATGTTCATGACCTGGACACATGCCGGTTCGCCGGGCTGCGAACATTGCGCATTCCATGCGTCGAGCCGTCCACAGCCCCCGAGTCGACTGGCGTATTGGCGACGTTGTGGAAAATGCACTCCGCCGCTCACGATTCGATCAGAATGGCGCTGGTGCACTTTGCATCCGACCGCGACGATGGGAGTTGAGTGGACAGCCGAACACGCACCGCGTCGTCGCGAAGCGTCCGGTGCAGGCGTCACCCAGGCGACGAACGCCCGGCGCTCCGTCCGGCGCGACCGACACTCCGCCTTCAACCGGCCCTACGCTCCGTCCGGCCCTACCGACACTCCGCCCTTCAGCCGGCACGACCCTTCAGCCGGCCCGACCGACACTCGGCCTTCAACCGGCACCGACCTTCGCTCCCCTCGAGCCGGGCGCGACTGACAGCGCTCTCAGCCCTTCAGTCGGCCCGTCTCGTACGCCCACATCGCCAGCTCGACACGGTTTCGCACCCCGAGCTTGCCCATGAGGCTTGCGAGGTGGGTCTTCACGGTGCTCATGCTGATGTGCAGCTCGTCGGCGATCTCTGCGTTCGTCCGCCCCCGCGCCACCGTGATGAGCACGTCCTCCTCGCGACCGGTCAACGGCGTGATCGGCTGGGAAGGCGGACCGCCACGCGCGTCGGCGAAGACGGCGAGCAGTCGGCGCGTGATGCTCGGGGCGATCAGGGCGTCCCCGTCCGCGGCCGCGTGGATCGCCTGGACCAGGAGCTCCGGGCCCGCGTCCTTGAGCAGGAACCCGCGGGCTCCGGCCTGCAGCGCGCCGTGGACGTACTCGTCGAGGTCGAAGGTCGTGATGACGACGATCGCCATCGGCTCGGCGACGGCCGGTCCGGCGAGCTGGCGGGTCGCCTCGATGCCGTCGATGCCCGGCATCCGGATGTCGAAGAGGCACACGTCCGGCCGCAGGCTGCGGGCCAACGCCACCGCGGACCGCCCGTCGACCGCCTGACCGACCACCTCGATGCCCGGCTGGGCGTCGAGGATCATCGACAGTCCGGTGCGGACCAGCTCCTGGTCGTCCGCCACCAGGACCCGGATGCTCGTCGAGGCGCTCCCGGCGGTGCTCGTCGCGGTGCTCGTCGGCACGCTCATCATCGGGACGCTCCTGACTTGGGCAGGACGGCGTCCACCGTCCAGCCGCGTTCCGCGCCGGGACCGGCCGCGAGGGTTCCACCGAGCAGGGCGGCCCGCTCCGTCATGCCGATCAGCCCGTAGCCGGTCCAGCCGCGCCCGGTCACGTGCGGTTCGCCGTCGTCGGTGACGACGAGCCGGACGGTGTCGTCGGATCCCGTCACGTCCACGGTGATCCGGGTGGCGTGCCGGGCATGCCGCACCGCGTTGGTGATCGACTCCTGGGCGAGCCGGTACACGGCGGCCCCGACGGTGGGTCGCAGGTCGTCGAGGGGCCCCCGCAGCGAGACGGCGACAGGAGGTACCGAGCCGAACGCGAGGCGCTCGATGTCGTCCACTCCGCGCTGGGGAGCGAGGTCGACCTCGTCGCCCTCACGCAGCGTCCGCACCATGAGCCGCATCTCGCTGAGCGCACGGGTCGCCTCCGCCTCGATCACGCCGAGCGCATCCAGCGCGGCGGTGGGGTCCGAGGCCGCGACGACCCGGCCGGCCTGCGCGCGGATCGCGATCGCGGAGACGTGGTGCGCGACCGTGTCGTGAAGCTCCCGCGCGAGCATCTCGCGCTCCCTGAGCTTGACCTGGTCCGTCTCGCGCAGCCGCGCGGTCGACGCCAGCCGGACGACACCGCCGAGCACGCACGGGAAGAGGAAGAAGACGGCCTCCCCGACCGTCTCGCCGATCGTCGTGTAGTGGGCGGAGACGCCGGCCACGCCCGTGAGCACGATCAGGACCATGCCGAGCGTGACCTCCCGACCGCTCCCCCAGCGACACAGCGCATAGGACAGGACGAGGATCGAGGTGGTCGTGTAGAACCCGATCGAGTCGTCGAAGCGGGACCAGCTCGCGATGTTCACCGCGAGGACGGCGCCGTACGCCACCCCGACGGCGAGCAGCGGGCGCGTACGACGGAACAGCAGCGCACCGATCGCGAGCAGCGCCATCGGGATCGACACCGGCAACCACACGATCGCGCGGGTGGCCAGCTCCACAGCCGAGAGCACCAGCAGGATGCCGACGAGCCACCAGTCCCGCCAGACGCGCGCCGGCGCGCCGGGGCTGCGGGGGGCGGCCCAGAGGCGACGGAGGGCGGTGATCACGTCTGCAGCCTAGGCATCCGCGCCTGACCTGCGGATCGGCCGATCGAGGTGGATCTGGTCGGCCGTTCGGACGAGGTCGGGACCGCGGCTCCTCAGTGCCCGACCCAGCCGAGCGCGCCGCGGTGCCGGACCGACTCGGACGCCTGCTGCACCCCGTCGCGGATGGCTTCGAGGATGTCGACTTCCCGGGCCAGGGCCGCCGCGATCGCACCATGCAGCACGTCGCCTGCACCGAGGGTGTCGACGACGTCCCCGACCGGGACGACGGGCGGCAGGACCTCGGACCGGACGACCGGCGAACCGCTGAGGCGGATCTGGACCGGACCGGCACCGGCCGAGCGCGCGACGGTCCGCGGACCGAAGGCGGCAACCACGTCCAGGACGTCGCCGTCGAGGGTGCCGGGCACCGCGAAGTCAGCCGAGAGCACCGCGTGATCGACGTGCGCGAGCAGCCGTTCCAACCCGGGCTTCCAGCTGCCACCGTCGAGCAGCACAGGGACGGCAGCGCCAGCGGCGAGCACCGCGGCCGCTGCACGGTGGTGACCGTCGACGAGCAGCGCGGTCGCGTCGTCGAGCACGTGGGCGACCGACCGCGCGGCCTCCTGCAGGTCGGCGGTGCCCGTCGCGTTCACCGAGACCACGGCCCGCTCACCGCTCGACCGCGTCACCAGCACGGTCGAGACGGCCGGCGACCCGAGGACACCGTCCAGCAGGTCCACGACCTCGATGCCCGCCGCGACGAGTCGCGCGCGCACCAGCTCGCCGACCGACCCTGCCCCGAGGGCGGTCACGAGCGTCGTCGGCACGCCCAGCGCGACTGCCGTCGCCGCGGCGTTCGCGGCCGGACCGCCGAACGTCACGGTCAGGTCCTGGGCGACCAGCTTTTCGTTCGGTCCCGGGACATGGTCGACCACCTGGACGACGTCGAGGGTGGCAAGCCCGCAGCAGACGAGGTGGGCGGCAGAGCTCATGGCTCAGACCGTGGCGTTCAGCGCACGTACCGGCCGCCGGTCGACCACCGCGTACGTCACGCCGGCGAGCACCAGAGCGACGAGGACGACCGACGGCCAGGCGCCGAGGTGGGGCGCCAGCAGGTGGGACGCGACGAAGCACCCAGCACCGGCGAGCACCACGATCGACAGCCGCCACCACCCCGCCGACCGCGCCCGCACGACGCACCAGGCGACGCCGGCGAGCAGCACCGCGCCGCCGAGGGCGCGGACGCCCGTGGCCTGCGCGACGGCGAACCCCACCACGAGGGTCAGTCCGGCAAGGAGGGCAGTGGGGACGCGAGCCATGCCGCACACCCTAGGCACTGTGACCGACCCCGCTCGGACGCCGTGTGCAGCACCACCGGCGCGCGCAATAGGTTGGTCTTCGACCCGACGCCGCGATCAGCCATCCATCGGTCGCGAGCAGACACATTCGGCGAACGCCCGTAGAGAGGGAACCACCGTGCCCACGCCCCCCGTCGATGCCACCGCAACCGCCGCCTGGCAGGACCTCAGCGCGCACGAGTCGACGCTGACGCCGGACCTGCGCGGGTGGTTCGCCGACGACCCCGAGCGCGCCACCCGGCTGACGTTCCCGCTCGCCGACCTCACGGTCGACCTGTCGAAGAACCTGATCACCGACGACACGGTCGCGCTGCTCCTGCGGCTCGCCGACGAGGTCGGTCTGGCGGACCGCCTCCAGGCCCAGCTGCGCGGCGACCACATCAACGTCACCGAGGACCGCGCGGTCCTGCACACGGCGTTGCGTCGTCCGGCGGGGTCGGCACCGGCGCTCGTCGTCGACGGCCAGCAGATCGACGTCGACGTGCAGGCCGAGCTCACCAAGATGTACGCGTTCGCCGACCAGGTGCGCTCTGGCGGGTGGACGGGCGTCACCGGCGAGCGGGTGAAGACGGTGGTCAACATCGGCATCGGCGGTTCCGACCTCGGCCCCGTCATGGCGTACGAGGCGCTCAAGCCCTACGTGCAGGACGGCCTCGAGGTGCGGTTCGTCTCCAACATCGACCCGACGGACCTCGCCGAGAAGGTCAAGGGCCTCGACCCGACGACGACGCTCTTCATCGTCGCGTCGAAGACCTTCGGCACGCTGGAGACGCTCACCAACGCTCGCCTCGCGCGCGCCTGGCTCTGGGAGCAGCTGGGTACCGCCGACGACGACGAGTCGCGAAACGCCGCCGTCGCCAAGCACTTCGTCGCCGTCTCGACGGCCCTGGACAAGGTCGCCGCGTTCGGGATCGACCCGACCAACGCGTTCGGCTTCTGGGACTGGGTCGGGGGCCGCTACTCGGTGGACTCGACGATCGGCACGTCGCTCGCGATCGCGATCGGTCCGGACGGGTTCCGTGACTTCCTCGCCGGCTTCCACGCGGTCGACGAGCACGTGGCCAGCACGCCGTTCGCGCAGAACGTGCCCGTCCTCATGGGCCTGCTGAACATCTGGTACGTCAACTTCCTCGGCGCCCACACGCACGCCGTCCTGCCGTACGCGCAGTACCTGCACCGCTTCCCGGCCTACCTCCAGCAGCTGACCATGGAGTCGAACGGCAAGTCGGTCCGCTGGGACGGGACGGCCGTCACGACCGACACCGGCGAGGTGTTCTGGGGCGAGCCGGGCACCAACGGCCAGCACGCCTTCTACCAGCTCATCCACCAGGGCACCCGGCTGATCCCCGCCGACTTCATCGCCGTCGCCAACCCGGCGCACCCGCTCACCGACGGCGGCGTCGACGTGCACAGCCTGTTCCTCGCCAACTACTTCGCGCAGACCAAGGCACTGGCGTTCGGCAAGACGGCCGACGAGGTCCGTGCCGAGGGAACGGCCGAGGACATCGTCCCCGCCCGCGTGTTCTCGGGGAACCGCCCCACCACGTCGATCCTGGCGGGGTCACTCACGCCGTCGGTGCTCGGACAGCTGATCGCGCTCTACGAGCACATCACGTTCGTGCAGGGCGTGGTGTGGGGCATCGACTCGTTCGACCAGTGGGGCGTCGAGCTCGGCAAGCAGCTGGCGCTCGCGGTGGCCCCTGCCGTCCAGGGCGACGCCGCCGCGCTCGCCGCCCAGGACCCGTCGACGAAGGCACTCATCACGAAGTACCTGGAGCTGCGCGACTGACGCACCGATACGCGGAGTCGGGTGGCCGGGCCGTGGCGGCCTGGCCACCCGCGCGTGAGAGGCTCGCCCGGTGAGCGAGGTGACGCGTGCGCGGGTGGACGCCTGGACCTGGGCGGTCCGCCTCTTCCCGACGAGGTCGGCGGCCGGTGCCGCCTGCAAGGCAGGCCACGTCCGCGTGAACGGCGAGCGCGCCAAGCCGGCGACGATGGTGGTGCCCGGCGACGAGGTGCACGTCCGCGGTGGTGAGCGCGAACGGATCGTCGTCGTGCAGAGGACCGTCGTGAAGCGCGTCGGCGCGCCCGTGGCGGTCGCCTGCTACCTCGACCGGTCCCCTGCGCCGCCGCCCAAGGAGCACATTCCCGCCGGCACCCGCGACCGCGGCGCCGGGCGTCCCACCAAGCGCGACCGCCGTCTGATCGAACGCCTCCGAGGGCACTGAGCCGACTCTGCGCCGACACTGAGCCGACACTGGGCCGACTCTGAGCCGACACTGGGCAGGCTGCGGGCCGGCGCTGTGCCGACAGTGACCATGCACTGACCCGCCTCCGCGCCGGCCGGTCAGGGTCTCGGCCCGACACCCAGCCGGGCCGCGAGCGCCATCGCGTCGTACGGCGCGCGGACCTTGATGTCGTTGTCGAAGTAGACGAACACGTCCCGATCGGCGACCGGGGGCACGGCCGGACCTGACAGCCGCTTCGCGTCCGCCGGCTCGCCGCCGTCCGCCCAGACCCGCACGCGCGCCGCCCAGCGGTCCAGCGACGCGTCGTCGTACCCGCTCGCGTAGAGCTCCTTGTCGCCGTGCAGCCGGAGGTAGACGAGGTTCGAGGTGACGTCCTCGATCACCGGCCACCGTCCGCCGGCGTCCGCGACCACGATCCCGACGTCGTGCTCGCGCATCAGCTCGACGAACGACGGGGTCTCGAACGTGGCGTGCCGGACCTCGAGCACGTGTCGCAACGGTCGGTCCGCGTCGGTCGTCGTCCAGGCCCGGCCGTCCAGCCGCTCGTCGTGCTCGGTCGCCATGGCGGCGGCAGCCGCGGTGCTACGGGGAAGGAGGTCGAAGAACGAGGTCAGCCGGTCGGCGTCGTACCCGAGGTTCGGCGGCAGCTGCCACAGCATCGGACCGAGCTTCGGGCCGAGGGCGAGCACGCCGCTGGCCAGGAAGTTGGCCACCGGCGTGCGGACGTCGGCCAGCTTCTTCATGTGGGTGATGAACCGCGGCGCCTTGATCGAGAACAGGAAGTCGTCAGGCGTCTGCGCCGACCACGCCTGGAAGTTCTCCGGCTTCTGGAGCGCGTAGAACGACCCGTTGATCTCGATCGACGTCAACCGGCTCGCCGCGTACTCGAGCTCGCTGCGCTGCGGGAGGCCGGCTGGGTAGAACACACCGCGCCACGGCGCGTAGCGCCAGCCCGAGATGCCCGTCCGGATCGTCATGCAGGCATCCTCGCGCAACCGGCGCATAGTGGGAGGCGTGACCTCGACAGTTCCCCTCGCGGAGCCGCTCGCCACCGTCTACCGACCCACGGCACCCCTCGACCTGCGGCTCACCCTGCGCGCCCTGCGACACGGCGGCGGCGACCCGTGCTGGTCGTTCGCGCCCGACGGCAGCGTCTGGCAGGCCACCCGCACGCCGGACGGGCCGGTCACGCGACACCTGGTCCGACGCGCTGACGGCGTCCACGTGACCGCCTGGGGTCCCGGCGCGGAACGCGCGCTCGCGCAGACGCCGGACCTGCTCGGCGCGCGGGACACCGCCGACGGCTTCGACTCTCGCCTGCACCCCGTCGTCCACGACGCGCACCGACGCCTGCCGGGCCTGCGGATCCCGCGCTCGATCAACGTCCTGGAGGCGCTCGTCCCGGCCATCCTGGAGCAGAAGGTGGTCGGCCTGGACGCGCAGGCCTCCTGGCGCCGGCTGGTCGTGCAGCACGGGACCCGGGCGCCGGGCCCCGGTCCCGGGACCCTGCGCGTCCCTCCCGATGCGGCCGGCTGGCGCGCCGTGCCCGTGTGGGACTGGCGGCTCGCGGGCGTCGACCAGCAGCGGGCGGGCACCGTCCAGCGCGCTGCGACCGTCGCACACCGCCTGCAGGAGTCCGCCGACCTGCCGATGGCCGAGGCCTACCGACGACTGCTGACGGTGCGGGGGGTCGGGCCGTGGACGGTGGCGGAGGTCGCGTCACGGGCGCTCGGCGACACCGATGCGGTCTCGGTCGGCGACTTCCACCTCGCCCACCTGGTCGGCTGGGCGTTGACGGGCCGACGCACCGACGACGCCGGGATGCTCGAGCTGCTGGCACCGTGGGCCGGCCAGCGTCAACGGGTCGTCCGGCTGATCGAGCTCACCCAGACGTCGTCGGCACCGCGCTACGGCCCTCGGGCGCCACGTGCCCGCCCGATGCGCTGAACTCTCGTCGTACATCTGCTCGTCGAACCGTGTCGGACCAGAGTGTCGATCCGGTGCGCACGTCCGCGTCGTGGCGGTGAAGGATCTACCCCGACAACCCGCTGGAGGACACCATGCAGTTCCTGATGCTCGTCTGGACCGACCCGACCGCGGACGCCTACGTGGCTGCCGACGACAACATCGAGGCCTGGGTGGCGGAGAACGACGCCGCGGGACGACGCCGCGACGGCGACCGCCTGCAGGCGGCGCAGGACGGCCGCACGGTCCGGGTGCGCTCGGGCAGGCTCCTGGTCACCGAGGGGCCGTTCGTGGAGACGCAGGAGCAGATCGCCGGTTTCGACCTGCTCGAGTGCGCCGATCTGGACGAGGCGGTCAAGGTCGCCGCCGACCACCCGATGGCGAGGTTCGGCACGCTGGAGGTCCGGCCCCTCTGGATCTGGAAGGACTGAGCGCAGGCACAGTCCTCCGGCAAGCAGGAGGACCGAGCCCGCACGGGGTGCCCGCGTCGTGGCGCGGGCACCCGCAATCCGCTGACCACTGGCTAGGCTGGCTTCAGTCGCAGCTGATCGAGCGTGCGGACGACACCGGAGGACACCCATGAGCCAGCCGCTGATCCAGCACCGCGAGGACGAGACCAAGTCCCCGGGCCGCGCGATCTCGTTCGTCTTCCCGATGATCTTGTTCCTGGGCGGCCTGGCGCTCTTCACCGTCGCGTTCAACTACCCCGACTGGACGGGCTGGCTCTTCGTCGGGGGCATCCTGGCCGTCGCGCTCGCCTTCGCGATCCCGACGACGATCCTGCCGGCGCTCGAGGACCGCGAGTAGCGCTCACCGCCACCAGGAGCGTCGTCGCGTCCCCACGTCGGGCGCGGGCTCGGGCACGGCGCGGCGGGACGCCCACGCCGAGACCTCCCGCTCGACGTCCCGCAGCGGGGTCACCACCGGCGGCCCACCCATGAGCTGACGGCGAGCGGCGACGATCCGGGCGTTGAACTCGGTCAGTGCCTCCCGGACCTGTGACTCGTCGCGCAGGCCGTCCAGCCGCTCGTCGAGCACCGCGTCGTCCTTGCGCAGCTGGATCGCTTCCGGGAGCACCCCCGAGATCTGCTCGCGCTCGATGAGCGCCTTGAGCCACCAGTCCGGGTCGTGGTGCGCTCCGATCCCCGGGATCGGTTTGCCCGCCAGCGGCAGGTTGTCGAACTCTCCCCTGGCGATCGCCTGGTCGACCACGCGGTCCACCCACGCGGTGCGGAACTGCATGCGGCCGGCCATCGGAGCCGGCCCCGCAGGCATCTGGGCACCGTCGCCCTGCTCGCCGTCGCCCTGCTCGCCGTCGTCCTGCGCAACGTCGTCCTGCGCAACGTCGCCCGGCTCGCGGCCCGCGCGGTCCCGTGCGGCGTCCCGGTCGGCCACGTAGCGGGCCACGTCCAGCGGCACATCACGCACGGGGTCACGGCCGGCGTCGATCGGATCGGGCTGGGGCATCGGTCACCTCCGGCGGTCGTCGAGAAACCACCGTACGACGACGTTCCGACGAGCCGCACGGGCTGCTGGAGGCGGGCGCGCGAGGCTCGACGCGGGACGGGGTGACTCAGCTGACCGGAACCCGCAGCTCCGCGCGCAGCCCGCCGAGCGGTGACCGCGACAACCTGATGTCGCCGCCCTGCTCACGGGCCACCTCCCGGGCGATCGCCAGCCCGAGACCACTCCCGCCCGCGTCCCGCTCGCGCGCGTCGTCGAGTCGCACGAAGCGCTCGAACACCCGCTCGTAGTCCTGCTCGGCGAGGCCGGCGCCGTCGTCGTCGACCACGACGAGCCCGTCGGCGACGGTCACCCTGACCTGGGCCGTCGCGTGTCGCAGAGCGTTGTCGACGAGGTTGCGCACCACCCGCCCGACCAGCGCCTCGGCGGCGAAGGCGCGACCCGATCCGTCGACGACGAGGGCCACCGCCGTCATCGGCACCACGTCGCGCACCACGGCGGCGAGGTCGACGTCCGTGCGCGCCGACGGTGCCGAGCCGACGCGTGCGAGCAGCAGGAGGTCGTCCACGAGCGCCTGCATCCGTAGCACCTCGGCCTCGAGATCGGAGGCGAGCTCGGCGGTGTCGTACGACTCGGGGTGCAGACGCGCGACCTCGATGCTCGCCCGGAGCGTGGCCAGCGGGGAGCGCAGCTCGTGCGCGGCGTCGGCGACGAACCGTCGCTGTCGGGCAGCACCGGCCTCGAGCCGGTCGAGCATCGAGTTCAGCGTCCGCGCCAGCGCGCCCAGCTCGTCGTCGCGTCGCGGCACCGGCAGCGAACCGGGACCGCCCGTCGAGGCGACCTGCGCGGCGCCGCGACGCAGCTCCTCGACGGGTCGCAACGCGCGTCCGAGGATCAACCAGACGACCAGCCCGAGGAGGAGGGTCAGCACCGGCACGACCATGACGAGCGCCAGGCGCAGCGCGTCCAGCACGCTCTGGACCTCGGTGATCGGGACGGTCGCGACCACCGTCACCGGCTCGCCGCGGTACGTGGACGAGCGCACCGCGATCCGCGCCTCGTCGTCGTAGGCACTCTCGCTGGTACTGCCGACCGCGGTCCCACGGCCGACGGCGACGGTGTCGAGCGGCACGACCGGGAGGGTCCGGCTCGCGTTGGGGGACGTGGCCAGGACTCCGCCGCGCGCATCGAGCAGCTGCGCGATCTCCCCCGGTTCCGCCACGGGCAGCTCGTCGGGCAGCCGGTCGTCCTCCACCAGCACGGCGATCGTCGCGACACGCTCCCGGACCACCGTGTCGAGTGCGTCGATCCGCGTACGGCTCAGCACCGTGGTCAGGGCGAACGCACCCACGACCAGCGCGACGAACAACGCGCCGGAGGCGATGAGCGTCAGACGCATCCGCAACGACGGGCCGTGCCAGGGGTGCTCGTGCTTGGTACGCCGCATGCCTAGGACGCTCGCCTAGCCGGCAACGCGATACCCCGCGCCGCGGACGGTCTCGACCGACTCGCGACCGAGCTTGCGACGCAGGTAGGACACGTAGACCTCGACCACGTTCACGTCGTCGCCGTCGCCGTCCCACACGTGGTCCCGCAGCTCGACCTTGCCGACCACGCGGTCGGCGTGGTGCATGAGGTACTCGAGCAGCGCGACCTCCCGAGCGGTGAGCGGCACGGACTCGCCCGCACGCGTGACCTTCCGCGTCGACGGGTCGAGGGCGATCTCGCCGACCGTCAGGATCGGGGGGCGCGCCTGCATCTGGCGCCGGAGCAGGGCCCGGAGCCGGCTGACGAGCACGACGAACGCGAACGGCTTGGTCAAGTAGTCGTCGGCCCCCACGTCGAGCCCGTCGGCCACGTCGTACTCGCCGTCCTTGGCGCTCAGCATGAGCACCGGCGTCCACACGTCACGCTCACGCAGCGCGGTCACGACGTCGTAGCCGTTGCGCCGCGGGAGCATCACGTCCAGCACGATCGCGTCGTAGTCGTTCTCCGACGCGAGCTCCAGACCTGTGTCGCCGTCCAGCGCGACGTCCACCACGAACCCCTCGGCGGTCAGGCCGCGCTTGAGCGCGCGCACCAGGCCGCGCTCGTCGTCCACCACGAGAACCCGCATGTCGCGAGCATGCCACCCGGCACGCCCCGCGGACGGCCTGCCGCCTCACCCCGCTCTCAGGGTCCGCTCAGCGACGATGACGCACAGTGGTGCCATGACCGAGCAGCCGATGCCGCAGATGCCCACCACCAGTCGCCGCCGCGGCCTGTCGAACCGGGCCCGTTGGACCGTTCCGTTGGTCGCCGCGGCCGCCGTCGGGATCGCGTTCGCCGCCCCGCCCCTGCTGGCCAGCGCCGACAGCTCCGGGCTGCCGACCATCTCGCCCGAGCAGCTCGCAGCCCAGGTCGCAGCCGCACCCCAGCAGCCGCTGTCCGGCACGGTCGTCTACACAGCACGGCTCGGCCTGCCCGCGCTCCCGTTCAAGGACGTCGGCGGTGCCAACCCCGTGTCGCTGCTCGGTGGCAGCTCGACGATGCGCGTCTGGACGGATGGCGCCGAGCGCTCGCGCGCCGCTCTGCTCGGCGACGTCTCCGAGTACTCCGTCGTGCAGGACGGCCCGCAGGCCTGGACGTACTCCAGCACCGACAACGCGGTCGTGCACTACACCCTGGACGCCGCCGACACCGCGCGGTACGACGACCTGAGCGCCAAGGCCGCAGCCGGCGATCTCCCGGTGACGGGCGACCTGCCGACCCCCGCGGAGGCCGGCCAGCAGGCCGTCGCGATGGCCAAGCAGTACTCGACGGTCGCACTCGACGCGCAGACGACGGTCGCGGGACGCGACGCCTACCAGCTCGTCGTGACCCCGAAGAGCCAGACCACCCTGATCGGGAGGATCGTGGTGGCGGTGGACGCCAAGACCAGCACGCCGCTGCGACTGCAGGTCTGGAGCCGCTCGGACACCAAGACGCCGTCGCTCGAGCTCGGGTTCACCGACGTGTCGTTCGGGACGCCCGCCGACTCCGTGCTCAGCTTCTCGGCCCCGCCCGGGGCCAGCACCAAGGACGTGGTCGTGCCCCTGCCCGAGGAGGGCGCACAGGCCCCGGCGGTGCCCGGCACGCTGCCCGAGGGTGTGACGGTGTCCGGCACGGGCTGGGACAGCGTCGTGCAGGCGTTCGGGGTCGACGTCCCGGGCCTGCTCGCCGGCGACCCGGCGGCGGCGACATCCCTGCCCGGCGCGAAGCGCCAGTTCGACTCGAAGGGCGCTCAGCAGCTCTACGACCAGTTCGCCCCCGAGAACAAGCGCGGCAGCGGCTCGCCGATCGGGTCGCTGGACACGTCGGCGCTCTACGACCAGCTGACGACCGTCGTCCCGGAGGGTCACCTGCTGACCTCGGCGCTGCTGTCCGTGCTGGTGACCGACGACGGCCGGGTGCTCGTCGGCGCCGTGCCGGGCGCGACCCTGCAGGCCCTGGCCCGATGACGGACCCGCTGCCCGTTCCCGCATCCTCGACCGGGGGTGCGGGCACGGGCGACCTTGCAGGCACGGCCGACCTTGCAGGCACGGGCGGCCTTGCGGGCACGGACCTCGCCATTCGCACCGAGGGCCTGACGAAGCAGTTCCGCTCCGGGCAGGTGGCCGTCGACGGGATCGACCTGCGCGTCCCCCGGGGCGCGGTCTACGGGTTCCTCGGCCCCAACGGGTCGGGCAAGACGACGACGATCCGCATGCTGCTGGGCCTGGTCCGGCCGACGAGCGGGCACGCCGAGCTGCTCGGGGGTCGGATGCCCGAGTCCGGCGCCGACGTGCTGCCGCGGGTAGGCGCGCTCGTCGAGGGGCCGGCGTTCCACCCCTACCTGACCGGTCGGGCGAACCTGGCGCGCCTCGACGCGAGCGACGCGACCGCCGACCCGCGCACGTCCCGCCTCCGTGCAGGCGAGGCCCTCGAGCGGGTCGGACTCACAGCGGCCGCATCGAAGCCGTACCGGCAGTACTCGCTCGGCATGAAGCAGCGGCTGGGACTGGCCGCGGCGCTGCTGCGACCGCGCGAGCTCCTGGTCCTCGACGAACCGACCAACGGGCTCGACCCCCAGGGCACGCGCGAGGTCCGGCACCTCGTGCGCGACCTCGCGCAGGCCGGGTCGACCGTGCTCGTGTCGTCGCACCTGCTCGCCGAGATCGAGCAGGTCTGCTCGCACATCGGGATCATGGGCAAGGGCCGGTTGCTCCTCCAGGGCGACCGCAGCGAGCTCACGGCGCGCGGGGCGGCCCGCATCCTGGTGACTACGTCCGTCGACCACGTCGGCGCGGTGGCCGAGGTGCTCGGCGGGCTCGGGATGGCCGACGTGTCCGTGGACGGCACGACCGTCGCTGCCCTGCTCGACGACACACCGCCCGAGAAGGTGTCGGCGGCGATCGTGCACGCCGGGGTCGACCTGCTCGGCCTCGAGGTCCGGCGGCCGAACCTCGAGCACATCTTCGTCGAGCTGACCGGGGAGGGCTTCGATGTCGCTCGTTGAGAGTCCGTCGGCCGTCGCCGCTCAGCCCGTCCGCGGCGCCCTGGGTCGCCTGGCCCGCAGCGAGCTCCGGCTCGTCTTCGGGCGCCGCCGCAACATCGTCCTGCTCGTGGGCCTCTCCCTGGTCCCCCTGCTGCTCGGCCTGGTGCTCTTCCTGACGCAGGACAGCGCGCTCGGCGGTCAGGGCCCCGGGTTCATCGGGAACGTCACCGGCAACGGGCTGTTCCTCGTAGTCGCGGCGCTCTTCATCTGCCTGCCGTTCCTCCTGCCGCTGACCATCGGCATCGCCTCCGGCGACGCCGTCGCGGGCGAAGCCTCCGCGGGGACGTTGCGGTACCTGCTCGTGGTGCCCGTGTCCCGCACCCGGCTGCTCGGCGTGAAGGCGATGGGCGCGCTCCTGTTCGCCGGTGCAGCCGTCCTCTCGATCGCGATCGTCGGCCTCGTGGCCGGGGCGGCGTTCTTCGGGCTGCGCGACATCACCTTGCTGTCCGGCACGACGGTGCCGTTGCTCGACGGTGTCGTCAGGGTGGCGGGTGTCGTCGCGTACGTCGCGCTCTCCATGACAGGGCTCGTCGCGGTCGGGCTGTTCTTCTCGACGCTCACCGAGGTACCCGTCGGCGCGATGGCCGCGACCGTCGTCGTGGCGATCGTGTCGGGGGTGCTCGACCAGCTGCCGGCGTTGCACGCCATCGCACCGGCGCTGCTGACGCACCACTGGCTCGGGTTCGCGGAGTTCCTCCGGCTCGAACCTGACTGGCACGTGCTCGGGCAGGGACTCGCGCTGCAGGCGGCGTGGGTGGTCATCTTCGGCGCGCTCGCGTGGAGCAGGTTCACCACGGCAGACGTGTCGTCGTGATCGGCAGGCGTTCGTCCGTCCGCTGACGGCAGAAGGCCTGCCGGCCGTCGCCGGTGGTTCGCGGGCTACCGTGACGAGGACCGCGATCACCCCCGGAGGCTCCGATGACGCAACCGATCAGCACGCTGGGCCGAGCCGTCGCGCCGCGTCCCGTCGAACCACTGCTCCGGCACCTGGTCGGCGCGATCCTGCGAGCACGACGCGAGGGTCAGAGCCGCACCCTGCGGGACGTCGCCGAGAGTGCACGGGTCTCGGTGGCGTACCTCTCCGAGGTCGAGCGCGGTCGCAAGGAGCCGTCGTCGGAGGTGCTCGTCGCGATCTGCCGGGCCCTCGGACTACGGCTGGTCGACCTCGTCGGCGCAGCGCATGCCGAGCTCGCCCGCGCCGAGGGCCGCGTGGTCGTCGACCTGACGGCACCAGCCACCGCAGACCTCGTCGCGACGAGCACCGAGCACGAGCTCGCGACGGTCACCCGGCTCACGGTCCGCACCGCCTCGACGACGCCCGTCCTGCTCGCCGCCTGACCGCTCGCCGCGCGACTGCTCGCCGCCTGATCGCTCGCCGCCCGACTGCTCGCCGCCTGACTGCTCGCCGCCTGACTGCTCGCCGCGTGACCACTCGCCGCCTGACTGCTCGCCGCCGGACCCCGCCTGACGACTACCCGGCGACCGCTGCGGGCACCTCCTTGAGGGTGCGGACCACCCGGTCGGCCAGGCCGTAGTCGACCGCCTGCTGCGCCGTCAGGATCAGGTCCCTGTCGGTGTCGAGCCGGAGCTTGTCGAGGGGCTGGCCCGTGTGCCGGTGCAGGATGTGCTCGACCTCCTCCCGGAGCCGCAGAACCTCCCGCGCCTGGATCTCCAGGTCCGCCGCCGTCCCCTCCCCACCGCCCGACGGCTGGTGCAGCAGCACCCGCGCGTGCTCGAGCACGTGCCGACTACCGGGTGCGCCCGCCGCCAGGAGCACCGCAGCGGCGGAGGCAGCCTGCCCCAGGCAGAACGTCGCCACGGTCGGCTTGATGTACGAGATGGTGTCGTACACGGCCAGCAGGGCGGTGATCGAGCCCCCGGGCGAGTTGATGTACAGGTGGATCGGCGAGTCCTGGCTCTCGGACTGCAGGTGCAGGAGCTGCGCGATCACCACGTTGGCCACACCGTCGTCGATCTCCGTGCCCAGGAAGATGATCCGGTCGCCGAGCAGCCGCGAGTAGACGTCGGACGCGCGCTCGCCGTTCGGCCGCTGCTCGACGACGACGGGAATCGTGTAGCTGGCCATCACAGACCGACCTTCCGGGGGCTGTCGGGGCGGACGTCGTCCAGCTGCTCGACGACCTTGTCGACGAACCCGTACTCGAGCGCCTCCGCCGCGGTGAACCATCGGTCGCGGTCGGCGTCTGTCTCGATCGTCTCTATCGACTGGCCCGTGTGCTCGGCGGTCAGAGACTGCATCGTGCGCTTCACGTGCGCCATGTTCTCGGCCTGGATCGCGATGTCGACCGCGGTCCCCCCGATCCCGCCCGACGGCTGGTGCATCAGCACCCGCGCGTGCCGCATGGCGTACCGCTTGCCGGGCGTGCCGGCGCTCAGCAGGAACTGACCGGCGCTCGCGGCAAGTCCCATGGCGAGCGTCGACACGTCGTTGGGGATCAGCCGCATGGTGTCGTACATGGCCAGAGCGGCGCTGATCGAGCCGCCCGGAGAGTTGATGTAGAGCGCGATGTCGCGGCGCGGGTCCTCGGCGGACAGGAGGAGCAGCTGCGCGCAGATGCGGTTGGCGACCGGGTCGTCGACCTCCTGGCCGAGCACGACGATCCGCTGGTGCAGCAGGCGCGTGGACAGGTCGTCGTCGAACGGGCGCAGAGTGGGCGGGGCGGCGGTGCGGGCCGTGGGGTACATGCGGAACCTCCGGGTGGTCGACGTGCTGACCACTCGAACGTCGCACGCCGACGCCCGCCTGGGCCCCTGCTCTGCCGTCGGCAGATCCGCCACCGGCAGACACCGCGGGGCATCGGCCCGGACGCACCGCATGCGAGCCCTCGGTGCCACCGACTCGAGCGAGGAGACACTGGCTCACCCCGTACCGGGTGGCGCAGACTGCACAGGGTGACCACGGACCGCAGCGACGCCGACGATCGGGTCCCCGTGGAGCGCGACCTCGTGCAGCGCAACGTCGTGCAGAGCGACCGCGAACCCCTCGACCCCGTGCAGCGCGACGTCATGGGTCTCGATCTGCGCTCGGACTGCTCCCGGTGCGTCGGCCTGTGCTGCGTGGCCCTAGGGTTCACGCGCTCGTCGGCGTTCGCCTTCGACAAGCGCCCGGGCACGCCGTGCCAGAACCTCAGCGGCGACCACCGCTGCCGCATCCACACCGAGCTGCGGGAACGCGGGATGACCGGGTGCACGGTCTACGAGTGCTTCGGCGGAGGCCAGAAGGTCAGCCAGCTGCTCTACGCAGGCCGCAGCTGGCGCGACGACCCGGCGACGGCGAGCGCGATGTTCGCGGACTTCCATGCCGTGCAGAACCTCCACGAGCTGCTCTGGTACCTGACCGAGGTCCTGACCATCGAGGCAGCCGAGCCGATCCACGGTGACGTCACCGTGCTCGTCGACGAGCTGACAGGTGCGACCGGCGACCTCGACGCGCTGCACTCGGTCGACCCGCTCGCGATGCCGGACGTCGTCGGACCGCTGCTGGAGAAGGCCGTGGCCCTGGCGCGGCCGACGGGACCGGACCATCGTCGTGCCGACCTGGCCGGACGGCGCCTCACCGACCTGCGCGCCGCGGACCTGCGGAGCGCGAGCCTCATGGGCGCCGACCTGCGCGGCGCGGACCTGCGCGAGGCCGACCTTCTGGGTGCGGACCTGCGGGGCGCGGACCTGCGGGCGGCGGACCTGTCGACCGCCTTCTTCGTCACCCCGAGCCAGGTCGCCCCGGCCCGCGGCGACGCGACGACCCGGCTGCCCGGACGTCTCGGCGCCGCGCCCTCCCACTGGGTCTAGCCGAGCTCGGCCAGTGGGCCCACCGCCGGCGCGACGTGGTCGCGGACCCAGGCCGACAGGCTCGTGGCCGGCGGGCGCAGGATCACGGTCTCGACGCCGAGATCTCGGTACGGCGTGATCTCCTCGACGAAGGCGTCGACGTCACCGTTCAACAGGTCCGCACCGCCGTGCAGCATGGTGACGCGGATGTCGCCGGGGTCGCGACCGACGTCGGCGCAGTGCCCCCGCAGCACCTCCAGCTTGTGCGCGATCAGCTCCGGCGTGGTCGCGAACAGGTTGCAGGCGTCGCCGTACTGAGCCACGAGACGCAAGGTCTTCTTCTCTCCGCCGCCGCCGACCATGATCTCCGGCGCGTGCAGGGGCTGCGGCGAGCAGAGGGTCTCGGCCAGCTGGTAGTGGGTGCCCTCGTACGGCCCGTCGTTCGAGGGGTCGAACATCTGGCGGCAGATCTGCAGCGCCTCCTCGAGCCGCTCGAACCGCTCACCCAGCGGCGGGTACGGGACCCCGAACGCCTGGTGCTCCTCCTCGTACCAGGCGGCGCCGATCCCGAGGGTGGCTCGCCCGCCGCTGAGCACGTCCAGCGTGGCGACGATCTTGGCCAGGAGGCCCGGGTGCCGGTACGTCACCCCGGTGACCAGAACGCCGAGCTGAACGCTCGAGGTGACGCCGGCCAGGTAGCCGAGGGTCGTGTACGCCTCGAGCATCGGGTCCTCGCGCGGGAAGCCCGCCGCGATCATCTGGAAGTAGTGGTCCATGACCGAGACCCACGCGACCCCGGCGTCCTCGGCCGCCACGACCGTCTGGGCGAGCTCCTGGCGCAGGTCGGAGGCAGGCACCGAGTCGAACCGCATGAGATGGATTCCGACGCGCACAGCAGACTCCTTCGACGAGAGGACAGGACACCCAGCAGCGTGCCCCTTCGAGCGCACTCGAAGTCAAACGCTCGCCGACGCCTCAGCGCGGCACCACCCAGTCCGAGAGGACGAGCAGGACGACGTCGACGCCGGCCACCGCGATCGCCGCGGAGAACGGCAGTCGGCTACGGCCCCCGTTGAGCGCGATCGTCGTGCCCAGGATCGTCAGCCCCAGCGCGACGACGAGCGCCGCGGCCGCGCCGATCGACGGCACCCCCGGCGGCGCCAGGACCACGAGGACCGTCGCCGCGACGAGGGCGAGCGCGGAGCCGATGCTCGTCGCGGTGCCCCCGATGCGGTGCGGCAGCCCCCGCACGCCCGTGCTCCGATCGTCCTGCAGGTCGGGGACGACGTTGGCCCCGTGCGCACCGAGACCCAGCAGCGCACCGCCGAGCACCGCCCACCACGCCGCGACGGGGTATCCCGGCAGGGCCAGGGCGACCGCCATCGGCAGGAAGCCGAACGAGAACGCGTACGGCGCCCACGACCAGACGGTGCTCTTGAGCCGGACGTTGTACGACCACGCCGACGCGACGGTCGCCAGGTGCACGAGCCCGGCCCGCCACCCCAGCGCCAGCGAGAAGGCGACACAGGCCGCCAGCGCGACGAGGGCTGCCCGGCGGACCGACGAGGCGGTCAGGCGGCCGTCGCCGACGGGCTTGTCGGTGCGACCGACGGCGGCGTCCCGAGCCGCGTCGATCCAGTCGTTCGACCACCCGACCGACAGCTGCCCGGTGAGGATCGCCGCCCCGACCAGGGCGGTCGTCGTGGCCGGAGCCTCGGCGCCGACCGCCATCGCCACCGCGAACAGAGTGACCGCCAGCGTCGGACCCGGGTGGCAGGCCAGCGCGAAGTCGCGCGCACGACCCGTGCCGGCCCGTCGCAGTTCGTCGACCATCGCGCTCCTTCGCTCCACCCGCGCCATCGTCGCAGGTCCGAACCAGCCCGCGCCCTGTGCCGGGACCGTCCCCGTGGCACGATGCGCGAATGGTGCGAATCGCCTCGGTCGCCGCCGTCCTGCCCGAGCACGTCCATGCCCAGGGACACATCGCCGACGTGCTCGCCCCGCTGCTGACCGACGACGAACGGCTCTGGCCGACGATTCGTCGCGTCCATGCGGCCGAGGGCATCGAGACGCGGCACCACGCGCTCGCGCTCGAGGAGTACGCCTCGTTGACCACGTTCGGCGCGACGAACGACGCCTTCCTGCGGGTCGGCACCGACCTCGCGGCGACGGCAGCCCGGCGCGCACTCGCCGACGCCGGCCTCACCGCGACCGACGTGGACTACGTGTTCTTCACGTCCGTCACCGGCATCGGTGCACCGTCGATCGACGTGCTGCTCGCGGACCGGCTCGGCATGCGTCCCGACGTCAAGCACGTCCCCGTGTTCGGCCTGGGCTGCGTGGGCGGGGCGGCCGGGATCGCACGGGTACGCGACTACCTGCAGGGGCACCCGCACGACGTCGCGCTGCTCGTCTCCGTCGAGCTCTGCTCCCTCACCCTGCAGCACGATGACGTCTCGATGGCCAACATCGTCTCGAGCGGGCTGTTCGGTGACGGCGCCTCCGCGGCCGTGATGGTGGGTTCCGGCCGGCCCGAGGAGGGCGTGGAGGTCGTCGACACGCGCAGTGCGCTCTATCCCGACACGCTCGACCAGCTGGGCTGGGACATCGGCGGCAGCGGGTTCCGGATCGTCCTGTCGCCGAGCATGTCCGACATCGTCGAGGAGCATCTGGGCGCGGACGTCGTGGACCTGCTCGCCGCGCATCAGCTGAAGGTCAGCGATGTCGGCACGTGGGTCGCGCACACCGGGGGCCCCCGCATCCTCGAGTCCGCTGCACGGGCCCTCGGGCTTCCCGACGAGGCGCTGGCAGCGAGCTGGGCATCGCTCGCGCGGGCCGGGAACCTCTCGTCGTCCGGCGTCCTGCACGTGCTGGCCGACGAGCTGGACGCGGGCGGTCAGCTGCCGGGGTCCTTCGGCGTCGTGTTCGCGTTCGGCCCCGGAGTCTGCGCGGAGCTGGTGCTGCTGCGCTGGCCGGAGAGCCGCCCGCAGAGCCGCCAGGAGGAGGTCCGATGACCTGGTACGTCGTCCTGGTGCTCGCGGTCGGCATCGAGCGCCTCGCGGAGCTCGTCGTCGCCCAGCGGCACGCCACCTGGGCGTTCGCGCACGGTGGCATCGAGAGCGGCCGGCGCCACTACCCGCCCATGGTCGCGCTGCACACCGGGCTGCTCGTCGCGTGCCTGGTCGAAGCCGAGGTGGCCGACCGACCCTTCCTCCCGCTGCTCGGCTGGACCGCGTTCGCTCTGGTCCTGGCGTCTCAGGGTCTGCGCTGGTGGTGCATCGCGACGCTCGGAAACCTCTGGAACACGCGCATCATCGTGGTGCCGGGCGTCGCACTCGTGCGCCGCGGACCGTACCGCCGGCTGCAGCACCCCAACTACATCGCCGTCGCGGTGGAGGGTGCCGCGCTCCCCCTGGTGCACACAGCCTGGGTCACCGCGCTGTGCTTCACCGTGCTCAACGCGATCCTCCTGCTGCGTTTCCGCATCCCGGCCGAGGAGCGCGCCCTTCGATCGGTGGCTGCGCCCGTATGACAGGCCGCCCGGTATGACGGGGCGCCCCGCATGACGGGCGCGACACCCGACGTCGACGTCCTGGTCGCCGGGGGCGGCCCCGTCGGGCTCGCCGTGGCGATCGAGGCGCGTCTGGCCGGGCTGCGGGCGGTGGTCGTCGAGCCGCGTTCGACCCCGATCGACAAGGCCTGCGGCGAGGGCCTCATGCCCGGCGCGGTCGCGGCGCTCGCTCGTCTGGGGGTCCACCCAACCGGACACCTGCTGACGGGGATCCGGTACGTCTCCGGCGACCGGGTCGCCGACCACCTGTTCACCGGCGCGACCGGGCTCGGGGTTCGGCGCACGGCACTGCACCTCGCGCTCGCCATGCGCGCGCAGGAGCTGGGCGTCGAGGTCCGGTCCGGCAAGGTCGACACCATCGCGCAGGACGCGCAGTCCGTGACGGCCGCCGGCGTCCGAGCGAACTGGCTCATGGCATGCGACGGCCTGCACTCGTCGGTCCGCCGCCAGACCGGGCTGGACCGGCCCGCGCGGAACGTGCATCGACGCTTCGGCATCCGGCGGCACTACCGGGTCCCGCCGTGGAGCGACCTGGTCGAGGTGCACTGGGGACGGCACGTCGAGGCGTACGTGACCCCCGTGGCGGACGACGTCGTCGGCGTCGCGATGCTGGGTCCGCCGAACTACGACTACGACCGCAGTCTCGCCGGTTTCCCCGCCCTGGGCCGGCACCTCGGCGCGGCGCCGACCCTCGGTCCGCCGCGCGGCGCCGGTCCGCTGCTGCAGCGCACCCGCGCGCGGACGGCCGGCCGGGTCCGGCTCGTCGGCGACGCCTCCGGCTACGTGGACGCACTGACCGGCGAAGGCGTCCGCGTCGGGCTGGCGCAGGCCGCCGCGGCCGTGCGCACCCTCGGGCCGGACGTCGAGCGGTCGTCGGCGGCGTACGAGAAGGCATGGACCGCCGCCACGCGCGACTACCGGCTGATCACGAGCGGGCTGGTCATGGCCGCCGGTTCGCCGTTGCGGCGCAGCATCGTGCCGATCGCCACCGCGGCGCCCGGTCTCTACGGCGGGATCGTCGAGCGGCTCGCGCGGTAGCAGTCGTCGTGCCTCGGCGGTGTTCCGGCTGTCGAGGTCACCACGGCACGACGCCGGTCGCGTCCGTGAACGTTCCGGTTGGTGCGCCGGGCTCCAGCGTGGCCGCCCGGACCGTCGACTCGGCCCCCTGCTCCACCGTCTGCGTGCCGCGGAAGCCGTTGAACTCGGTCGACGTGTAGCCCGGGTCGACCGCGCTGACCTGGTAGCCGGTGAGCGACTTGGCGTACTGCGTCGCGATCATGTTGAGCGCGGCCTTGGAGGACGTGTAGGTGAGCGCGTGCAGCGTGGACTCGAAGCGGTCCGGGTCCGAGGTGATGCCGAACGAACCCATGCCGCTGGAGACCATGACGATCCGGGGCTGCGACGAGCGGTCGAGCAGCGGCAGGAACGCGTGCGTGGTGCGCACGGGGCCGAGCACGTTCACGCCGTAGACCGGCAGGAAGTGCGCCGCCACCGTCACGCGCGGCGACACGAAGCCGCCGGGCACGCCGGCGTTGTTGACGAGTACGTCGAGGCGGCCGCACGCCCGCTCGATGGTGTCCGCTGCCGCGGTGACCGAGGCGTCGTCGAGGACGTCGAGCCCCACGACCCGGACGTCCCCCGGGATGTCGGCCGCGACGGCCGCTCCCTGTTCTGCGTCCCGGGCGCCGAGCCAGACGGTCCACCCCAGAGCGGCGAGCCGACGGACCGTCTCACGGCCGATGCCCCGGGTGGCGCCCGTGACGAGGGCGATGGTGGTGGAGGTTGTCGTTGCTGTTGTCATGCCTCCACGGTGCGTCCGGGGCGGGACCCGTCGCCAGGACGAGCGGAGCCTAGGACCGGCGCTCCTACGCTCTGCCGCCGCAGACACGGCATCCTGGACCGATGGACCGCCCTGAGCTGGCGCGCGTACTCGTCCAGGCCCGGACCGCGCTGACCCCGCAGGACGTCGGGCTGCCTGCGGGCAGCCGTCGCCGTGTGCCGGGTCTCCGTCGGGAGGAGGTCGCGCAGCTGGCGGGCGTGAGCGTCGACTACGTGGTCCGCCTCGAGCAGGGGCGCGGTCCCCAGCCGTCCACGCAGGTGCTCGCGGCCCTGGCGCGGGCGCTGCGGCTGGACGACGACGCCCGCGACGAGCTCTTCCACCTGGCGGGTAGCGCTCCTCCACGGCCCGGTCGGGTGGACGAGCACGTCCGCCCCAGCGTGCAGCGGCTCCTCGACCGGCTGTCCGATCTCCCGACGATGGTGCTCAGCGCTCGCGGCGACATCCTGGCGTGGAACGCGATGGCGTCGGCGCTGCTGGGCGACTGGTCGGTGGTCCCGCGTCGGCAGCGGAACATCATCTGGCAGCGGTTCCTCGGCAGCCCCGATCCGCGGCGGAGCCGGGTGGCGATGTCCGACGAGGAGCGCGCGGAGACCGCCGCGCAGTCCGTGGCCAGCCTGCGCACGACCGCGGCCCGCTACCCGGACGACCCGAGCGTGCGTGAGCTCGTCGCCGAGCTCCGGCGCGGGAGCCCGACGTTCGACGAGCTCTGGCGCACTGGCGGCCCGGGCGCGTGGCAGATGAGCCGCAAGACCATCGAGCACCCGAGCCTCGGGCCGATCACGCTCGACTGCGACGCCCTGCACGTCGTCGACAGCGACCAGAAGGTGATCGTCTACTCAGCGGAAACCGGGTCCCCGGCGGCCGAGGCGCTCGCCCTGCTGCGCGTCCTGGGGACGCAGTGGATGTCGTCGGAGGACCCGGCAGCACAGTCAGAACTCGAAGTCGGCCGGCCCGTCAGGCCGTAGCGCACGCTCGATCCGGGACCGCATCTCCGACGACATCGGCGGCAACCCGTCCAACGGGAAGAACGCCGCCTCGGTGTTCTCCTCGTCGCCGGGTGTCGGCTCCCCCGAGACCCAGCGGAACCGGAACGTGTGGTCGAGGTACTGCGCCTCGTCGCCGTTCGCGTACCGCATCGGCGCGAGCGTGTTCACCCAGGCCAGCCGCTCCGGCACCGCCACGACCGATGCCTCCTCGAGCACCTCTCGGGCCGCCGCGACGGCGGGCTGCTCACCCGGGTCGATGATGCCCGTGACCGGCGTCCAGGCACCCGTGTCCGAGCGCCGCACCAGCAGCACCTGCTCGACGGCCCCCACCTCGCGCAGGACGACGGCGGTGACGCCCGAGAGCCACAGCGGGCGATGACCGACCGCGGCGCGCAGGTCGACGACGAAGGACGGGATGGCCATGCGCCCGATCCTAGGCAGGCGCAGGTTCCGTCCCCCCGCTCGTCGACGGACGACATCCCCCGCGAGCGGCCAGGGCGCCGCAAAGGGACGGAGATCACTCGGACGACCCCTCGGTACAGGGCACCGAGGCTGACGAGAGGGGGACAATGGACGTTCCGCCGAGCACCGAAGGACGTCAGCCGTGAACCAGCCCCGCATGAACGTCGAGTCGTTCAACCTCGACCACCGCACCGTCGTCGCGCCGTACGTCCGGCTCGCCGACACCAAGCGACTGCCCGCCGGCGACGAGCTGAGCAAGTACGACATCCGGTTCACGCAGCCGAACGTCGCCCACCTCGAGATGGCGACCGTGCACTCGCTCGAGCACCTGTTCGCGGAGCACTCGCGCAACCACTCCGAGCGTGTCGTCGACTTCTCCCCGATGGGCTGCCAGACGGGTTTCTACCTGATCCTGCAGGGCGTCTGGACGTACGACGAGGTGCTCGACCTGGTGCAGTCCACGCTGGAGGACATCCTGACGGCCACCGAGGTTCCGGCCGCCAACGAGATCCAGTGCGGGTGGGGCGCCAACCACACCCTGGAGGGCGCCCAGGAGGCCGCGCGGACCTTCTTGAGCGCCCGCGCGGACTGGAGCACGGTGACCGCGTGATCGCCGTCGACGCGGTCGTCGTGACCGCGATGGCCGACGAGTCGGCACCGTTCATGGAACGGGCCGACGTCGTGGGCGACCCGACGCAGATGGGTCACGCCGTGCACCGGTTGCTGACCGTCGGTGCACGGCAGGTCCTCCTGGTGCAGTGCGGTATCGGCCTGGTCAACTCGGCCACCGCCGGCGCGGTCGCCATCCAGGGCACGCACCCGCGCGCGGTCATCAGCGCGGGAACTGCAGGCGGCGTCGGGCTCGACGTGCGGGTGGGTGACGTCGTCGTCGGCTCCGAGTACGTCTACTCGGGCGCGGACGCCCGCGCCTTCGGGTACGAGCTGGGCCAGGTGCCCGGCATGCCGGAGGTGTACGAGGCCGAGCAGGTCCTCCACGAGGCCGCGATCGGCGCCGACGTGGACCTGCGCGTGCTCACCGGAACGGTGCTGTCCGGCGACGCCTTCGTCGACGCCACCCGGGTCGAGCGGATCCGCGCCGCGTTCCCGACAGCCGTCGCCATCGACATGGAATCCGCAGCGCTGGCCCACACGGCACACCTGTACGGCGTGCCCTTCCTGTCCGTGCGCGGCATCTCCGACCTCTGCGGCCCGGTGGCCGGCGCGGACTTCCTCACGCACGTGGACGACGCCGCGGACCGGTCCGCCGCCGTGGTCCTCGAGGTCCTGCGGCGGCTGGCCGTGGGCGACATGGCCCACGCGCGCTGAGCTCGGAGCCGGCTGTCAGTGGTCGGTGGGACGGTTGCGGCATGGAGATCACCTATCCGCAGCCGGCCGGCCTCGTGGTGAGTCCGGCATTCAGCCATGTCGCCGTCGTGCCTGCGGGCGCGACGACCATCTACGTCGGCGGCCAGAACGGCGTCGACGGCTCGGGCGCCGTCGTCTCGGCTGACGTCGCCGAGCAGTCCGTCCGTGCGGTCGAGAACGTGAGCACGGCCCTCGAGGCCGCCGGCGCCACGCTTGCCGACGTCGTGCAGTGGACCGTGCTCATCGCCGCGGACGCGGACCTCGGCGCGGCCTACGGGTCGATCGCGCCGCGCCTCGCACGGGCCGGCGCTCCGCCGCTGGTCACGGCGGCGCGTGTCGCCGGACTGGCCGTTCCCGGTGCGCTCATCGAGGTCGCCGCGACCGCCGCCGTCGTGCCGGTCTGAGGTCCCGTCCCGTGCGCGAGTCGATCCGTTTCCGTCTCCGCGACCACGAGCGCGCGTCGGAGCCGACGGCCGACAGCGACGACCCGCTCGTCGGTGGGGGTCTCGGCAAGCGAGAGTCCGATCCAGATCCTGAGGACGAGTTCTCGGTCGTCGGCGGCCCAGCATGGCCGTACGGCCCGGGACCGGGCCACCGACACCCCGTCGACACCCTTTCGTCAACCTCGGGTTGACGTTCTCCGATGCGTCAACCTACGGTTGACGCATGCCTACGACGCGCCTCCCGAAGACCGTCCGCCTCGACGACCTGATCGATGCCATCACCGCCCACGAGGACGACGTCCTCTCGCGACTGTGCACAGCGGTGCAGACCGCCCAGCACCTCGACGGCATCGCCGACCACCTGATCGGGCACTTCGTCGACCAAGCTCGTCGGTCCGGCGCCTCCTGGACCGAGATCGGCGCCAGCATGGGCGTCACCAAGCAGGCGGCCCAGAAGCGCTTCGTCGCCAAGGAGCCCGACCTCGACGCACAGCAGGGGTTCGCGCGGTTCACCGCCGCCGCAGCCAACGTCGTCGTCGCGGCACAGGAGGAGGCGCGGGCCGCCGGCAACGACCACACGACCGCGGCGCACCTCGTGCTCGGTCTGCTGGCCGAGCCGACGGAACTCGGCCCCCGGGCACTGCTGGCCGCGGGTGCGGGTGCGACGCCCGACGCCGTCCGCGCCGCGGTCGTCCTGCCGCCCTCGGTGGCCGACGTCCCGCCGCTGATCCCCTACGACGCGACCGCGAAGAAGGTCCTCGAGCTGACGTTCCGTGAGGCGATCCGGCTCGGCGCCGAGCACGTGGGAACCGAGCACGTGCTGCTCGCACTGCTCGAGGTCGAGAACGGCAACGGCCCTCTCTCGTCGCTGGGGGTCACCAAGGACGCGGTCGACGGGTTCGTCGCCGGCAGCTGATCAGCCTCCGGAGGACGCCGTGTTCGTGTGCTCTGCCGGCGCGAACACCACGATGACGTGCAGCTCCTCGACGACGTCCACGAACCGGTGCTCCTCGAGCGCAGGCACGAACGCGATCGAGCCAGGGCCGACCTCGACCGTCCGGTCGGGCGTCCACAGCTTCGCCCTGCCCTGGGTCACCACGTAGATCTCGTCCTCGGTGTGCGGATGCTGACCATCGGCGGCCCCGACCGCGAGCACGGCTGTGCCGACGCTCATCGAGGGGACTCGCAGGTGCTCGGTGTACGACACGTTTGCGTCGGAGCCGGTCGCGACAACGAGGTGCATGTGCCCATGCTCGTGGACGTCGTCCCGTGCCGCGAGGTGTCCGGTCGAGCGTCGCGGACGACGACGGAGGCCTCGACCGAGGATGATGCTCCGGGTGAGCACATCGAGCGTGACCTCCGCGAACCGCCCCGAGACCGGTCGCAGGTTCCGAACCGCCCTGTTCGTCGACTTCGACAACGTCTACATCGGCCTGCAGCGGCTGGACCCCGTGGCTGCCGAGGCCTTCGCGACCGATCCCGCTCACTGGCTGAGCGAGCTGGAGAGCGGGACGGACTCGGAGGGTGACTTCTCGCGGCGGTTCCTGATCCGCGCGTGCTACCTGAACCCGTCGAAGTTCGCGACCTTCCGGCCCAACTTCACGCGAGCCGGCTTCCAGGTGGTCGACTGCCCGTCGCTGACGCAGCAGGGCAAGAGCAGCGCCGACATCAACCTCGTCCTCGACGCCGTGGACGCCCTCGCGGCTCCCACGCACTACGAGGAGTTCGTCATCGTGTCGGCCGACGCCGACTTCACTCCCCTGGCGCTGCGCTGCAGGGCAGCGGACCGCCGGGTCACGATCATGACCGCGAGCCCGGCTGCGGCGGCGTACCGCGCGGTCGCCGACCACGTGATCACCGCGGACGACCTCGCCGAGCTGGTCACGAGCACCGCGTCCACCCTGAACGTCGAGGCGCCGCGGACGCCCGTGGTGGCACCGACCACCCGAGGGCGTTCCAGGCAGGCAGGCAAGGTCGAGCAGCCCGAGAAGCTCGACGAGCCGCCCGCGGCGACCGCGGTCGTCGACGCGAGCGAGGCCGCGCACAAGGCGATCCTGCAGCGCGTCCGCACGGCGGACCGGCCGGTCACGCTCGGCGCGGTCGCCGGCGCCGCGCAGAAGGCCGACCCGAGGTTGACCGGATCGAGCTGGGGGGGCGCCGGCGGGTTCCTGCAGTGGCTCGCACGCAACGTTCCCGAGGTCGCCTCGTCGCCGCGCCCACCGGGCTACGTCTGGGACCCGAAGCGGTTCGGCGAGGCCGACCTTCCGGGCGCCGTCGCCGAGCCCGACACCGATCCGAGCGCGCTGCAGCGCCAGGTCACCGCCGTCACCGACACTCCCGGCCTGAGCCGGTCGAACTACCGGGTGCTCCTCACGGCACTCGCCGCCGATCTGGCGTCGCACCCGTTCGACCGGGCGGAGACCTCTCGGCGCGTGCGCAACGCCTGCCAGGAGGCCGGCGCCGCCGTGGGCCGCTCGACCGTCAACTTCGTCATCTCGGGCGCCCTGTACGGCGGTCAGCAGCTCACGTCGAAGACCACGGCACAAGACCTCGCGGCCGCATGGGCCGACAACGTGGTGGGCCTGTGCCGGGGCGCTCGCATGGAGCTGAGCAACGGCGACGTCGCCGCGATCCGGGAGTGGGTGGGCGGCGGCCTGCTCAAGGAGGCGCCTCAGCGGTCGTAGTCGAAGCGCAGGCGCAGCCGGTCGCCGCGGAACACGATCGAGCTGTACTCGAACGGGCGGTTGAGGGCGTCGAAGATCACGTCCTGCAGCTGCAGGGCCGGCTCGCCGCGACGCATGCCCAGGTGGCGGGCCTCGGAGGTGCTCACGGCGACCGCCTCGAGGTCCTCGCGCACGTGCTTCATGGGCAACCCGTAGTGCTCCTCGAGCACGACGCACAGCTGGTTCGCGACGACGTCGTGATCCGCGAGCCCGGGCGCCAGCCGGGCAGGGACGTAGGAGCGGTGCAGGCTGATCGGCTCCCCCTGCACGGATCGGACGCGGACGACGAGGTACGTCTGGTCGTCGGCGGCCAGCGACAGTCGCTCGCGGACGCCCGACGACGGCGTCTCGAGGGTGAGCGAGATGAGCTGCGTCGACGTCTCGTAGCCCTGGGACTCGAGCTGCTCGCGCACACCGCGATACGCCGGCGAGACCGCGCTGATCTTGGGTGTCGCCACGTAGGTGCCCTTGCCCGGCACCCGCACGAGCAGCCCGTCGCCGACGAGCTTGGTGAGCACCCCGCGCACCGTCATCCGGCTCAGGCCGAACATCTTGTTGAGCTCGTTCTCGGACGGGATCCGCTGCCCGGGCGCCCACTGCCCGCCGACGATCCGCCCGTGCAGGATCTGCTCGAGCTGGGCGTAGAGCGGGGTTGCGGAGTCGCGCTCCAGGACGTCGGTCATGGATCACAGACTTTCACGGATGCCACTCGACTGGTCGCGCATGAGTAGACCTGTCTAGACTGCCGAATCGGACATATCGATCCGAGGGTCTCGGTCGGACGTTCTCGATCCGGGGCCGAGGCCGAGGGCCGGAGGCCGGAGAGCCGGGCACATGATCGCGTCGACGCTGACGATGACACAGGACGCCCGAGCGCGCGGCTACGCGGTCCCCGCGGTCAACATCCTCGACGACCTCAGCCTGCGCGCCGTGATCGCCGCAGCCTCCCGGGCGCGGTCCCCGTTGATCGTGCAGGTGTCCGTGAAGACCGTCCGCTCGATCGGCACGGACCTCATGACGACGATGTTCCGCTCCGCCGCCGGCACGGCCGACATCCCGGTCGCGCTGCACCTCGACCACTGCCCCGATCGCGCGGTGATCAGCGACGTCGTGCGGGCCGGCTGGTCGTCGGTGCTGTTCGACGCGTCCGACCGGTCGCTCGCCGACGCCGAGCGGGAGACCGCCGAGGTCGTCGCCGAGGCGCACGCGAACGGCGTCGACGTGGAGTCCGAGATCGAGAACATCGTGGGGGTCGAGGACGGGGTCGGCTCCGACGTGGCCCTGCACGCCTACGACGTCGAGACGCTGGCGGCCGTCGCGGAACGGACGGGCGTCGACCTGCTCGCCCCCCAGCTCGGCACGGCGCACGGCGAGTACAAGGCCAAGCCGGTCCTGCGGCCGGACCGCGTCCGCGAGCTCGCCCAGCGAACCGACCGCCCGATCGTGCTGCACGGCGGGACCGGGTTGTCGCGGGAGGACTTCCGGGCGTTCATCGAGGCCGGCGTGTCCAAGATCAACATCTCGACCGCGGTGAAGGTCGCCTACATGCGCTCCGCCGAGACGCACCTCGCGGGCGCCCGCGAGCGCGGCAGGTGGGACCCCCCGAGCATGTTCCGGGACATCTCGGCCGCCGTGACCAGCGCGGTCGCGGAGTGCATCGACGAGTTCGGCTCGGCGGGGCGCACATGACGCGCGCCCTGATCTTCGACTGCGACGGCGTGCTCGCCGACACGGAGCGCGACGGGCACCTGCCCGCGTTCAACCGGACGTTCGCGGACGCCGGCGTCCCGATCCACTGGTCGCAGGAGGAGTACGGGCACCTGCTCGCGATCGGTGGCGGCAAGGAGCGGCTGGCGTCGGTGTTCACGCCGGTCTTCGTCGAGACCGCGGGTCTGCCCGCCGACCCGGACGAGCAGAGGACCCTCATCGCCGCCTGGCACAAGACCAAGACCGCCCACTACACCGAGATGGTGGCGGCGGGGCTCCTGCCCGCTCGCCCGGGGATCGCCCGGATCGTCGAGGAGGCGGCTGCGCATGGCTGGCGGCTGGCGGTCGCATCGACGTCTGCGGAGGCGTCGGTGCACGCCGTGCTCGAGCACGCGGTCGGAGCGGACCGCGCCCGCGACTTCGCCGTCCTCGCCGGGGACGTCGTGCCCGCCAAGAAGCCCGCTCCGGACATCTACCTGCTCACGCTGGAGCGGCTCGGGATCGGCCCGGACGAGGCGCTGGTGATCGAGGACAGCGCCAACGGTCTGCGTGCGGCGCTCGGGGCCGGTCTGCGCACGGTCGTCACGGTGAGCAGCTACACCGCCGAGGAGGACTTCACGGGGGCGTCGCTCGTCGTCACGACCCTCGGTGACCTGCCGGACCATCCGGCGGAGGTGCTCGCCGACCCGCACCACACGAACCCCGCCGGCGAGGTCGACCTCACCCATCTCGAGCACCTCCTGAACGAGAGCGAGCAGTCCCGTGTCCCCTGACGTCCCCCGCGTCGAGTCCGTCGTCCGCACCATCGCCGACACCTGCATCGAGAACGAGAAGTACTTCGGGGACCTGGACTCCGTCGTGGGCGACGGTGACTTCGGGTTCTCGCTGGCCCGCGGGTTCGAGAACGTGGTCGCGCAGTGGGACACGTTCGACCGGTCCGACGTCGGCACCTTCCTGCAGAAGATCGCGATCGTGATGACCGGGCGGATCGGCGGCACCTCGGGGCCGATCTGGGGTACCGCGTTCCTGCGCGCGGCCGCCGTGGTGAAGGGCAAGCCGGACGCGACGGGCGAGGACGTCGTCGCGATGCTGCGCGCCGCGATCGAGGGCATCAAGGCCCGCGGGGGCGCGGACCTGGGCGAGAAGACCCTGCTGGACGCGCTCGCACCGATGACGGACACGATCGAGGCGAACCTCGGCGCCGAGCCGAAGGACGTCGCGAAGCGGGCTGCCGAGTCCGCTCGGGCGGCCGCGGAGGCGACGAAGTCCATGCAGGCCCGCCGGGGCCGCGCGTCCTACACCGGTGAACGCAGCATCGGCTCGGTCGACCCGGGTGCGATCGCGGTGGCCGTGCTCGCCGAGAGGGTCGCCGAGACCTGGTGACCTCGGCGCGACGCAGACGTCCGCGCCCCGGGGGCGACGCGGCGACAGGAGACAGACCGACACGACGATGTGTGGAGGCACTTGTGATGAAGAAGTTCGTGAACGACCCCAAGAACTTCGTCCCGGAGATGCTCAAGGGGATCGCGCTGGCCAACCCGGACACGCTCCGCTACGTGCCCGAGTACAACCTCATCATGCGGGCCGACGCCCCGAACCACGCCAAGGTCTCGATCGTCCAGGGCTCCGGCTCGGGGCACGAGCCCGCGCACGTGATGGTGGTGGGCAAGGGCATGCTCGACGGCGCCTGTCCTGGTGACGTGTTCGCCGCGCCACCGATGGAGTACGTCCTGGAGACCGCGAAGCTCCTCGCGTCCGACAAAGGCGTCCTGCTGCTCGTCAACAACTACACCGGCGACAAGATGGCGTTCGAGATGGCCGCCGAGCTCGCCGAGGCCGAGGGTCTGAACGTGCGGACGCTGTTCATCAACGACGACGTCGCCGTGAAGGACTCGACCTGGACCGTGGGGCGTCGCGGCGTTGCGGGCAACTTCTTCGTCATGAAGGCCGTCGGTGCGGCCTCCGAGGCGGGCGCCGACCTGGACGAGCTCGTGCGCATCGGGGAGAAGGTCAACTCGGTCACACGCACCATGGGCATCGCCCTGACCCCGTGCACGCCGCCGGCCAAGGGCTCCCCGCTCTTCGAGCTCGCCGACGACGAGATGGAGGTCGGCGTCGGCATCCACGGCGAGCCCGGACGGCGACGCGCCACGCTGGTGAGTGCCGACGAGATCGTCGACGAGCTGCTGGGCGCGGTGGTGCCGGACCTGCCGTACGCGAGCGGCGACGAGGTCGCGCTCATGATCAACGGCCTGGGTGGCACGCCGATCAGCGAGCTGTACCTGCTCTACGGCGCTGCGCACGAGAAGCTCGCCGCCCAGGGCATCACGGTCGGACGCAGCTACGTCGGCGAGTACTGCACCTCGCTCGACATGGCCGGCGCGTCGCTCACGCTGGTGAAGCTCGACGACGAGATCACGCAGCTGCTGCTCGCACCCGCGGAGATCGCCAACCGAGTGTTCTGAGATCGCCCAGAGGTGTCCTGAGAGTGCCGGCCGAGTGTGCTGGGATCGCCCGGGCGCCACGGCCGCGCTCTTTTCCTTACCGGTACACCTTGCGCAGACGTGTCCGATTCGTCATGATCTGGGGACGGCTGTGGGAGCGCTCCCCTGCCAACCGCGAGAACTGTCATCCGACAACGACGTAGGAGACTTCCGTGACCCATCCCCTGGTTCGAACGCGCTCGAGAGCGCTGGCGGCTAGCGCCGTGGTAGCGCTCTCACTCGGCCTGGCGCTCGGCACAGCCGCCCCCGCCAGTGCCCACGACGGCCACCAGCCCCCGGCGACGCGTCTGTTCACTCCGCCGCCGGACAAGGGCGCGGTCAAGCAGATCACCCAGCTGGCCAAGGCCCACCAGTGGTCCGACGCCCTCGCCCTGGCCACGATGGCCGCGACGCCCCAGGCGGTCTGGTTCACCGAGGGCACGCCGGCCGAGGTGAAGAGGTCCGTGCAGAAGACGATGCGCCAGGCGAGGCTCACGCACACGATCCCGGTGCTCGTCGCGTACAACCTGCCGTTCCGCGACTGCTCCCAGTACTCCGCCGGCGGCGCCGCCGACACAGCGAGCTATCTGGCGTGGATCGACGGGTTCGCGGCCGGGATCGGATCCAGCAAGGCGATCGTGCTGGTCGAGCCCGACGGCCTGGGCATCATCCCCTGGTACGTCCCGATCACGGACCCGAAGCACCTGCCCGAGTGGTGCCAGCCGGCGTCGCTCGACCCGGCCACCGCCGCGGCCGACCGGTTCACGCAGCTCAACGGCGCGGTCGACCGGCTCACGGCGCTGCCCGACACGAAGGTCTACCTCGACGGGACCCACAGCGGCTGGCTGGGCTCGGGCGACATCGCCGACCGGCTGCACAAGGCCGGCGTCGAGAAGACGGACGGCTTCTTCCTCAACGTGTCCAACTACGAGACGAGCGAGCGGCAGGCGAAGTACGCGTCGTGGATCTCGCAGTGCCTCTGGTACGGGACCAACCCGGCGGAGGGTGGCTGGCGCCTCGGACACTTCGACTACTGCGGGAGCCAGTACTACCCGGCGACGGCGAGTGACTTCAGCACATGGGGCCTGACCGACCAGTGGTACCTCGACAACGTGACCAACGCGGCGAACCCGCCCAGCGGACCCGAGGTGCTGAAGCACGCCGTGGTGGACACGAGCCGCAACGGTCAGGGCCCGTGGACCGCCCCGGCAGGGAGCCCGTCGGGTGACCCGCAGGTCTGGTGCAACCCGCCGGGTCGCGGGCTGGGCCTGAAGCCGACGTTGAACACCGGCAACCCGTACGTGGACGCCTACCTCTGGGTCAAGATCCCGGGCGAGTCCGACGGCCAGTGCACCCGGTGGGCGCCCGACGGCGGCATCGACCCGGTCCGTGGCTACGCGGACCCGGCCGCCGGCGACTGGTTCCCGCAGATGGCTCTCGAGCTCGTGCACAACGCGAACCCGAGCCTGTAGAGGACCGGCTGACCGGGGCGGCACATCCCGCCGCCCCGGTCAGCCGTGGGCCGGGTCTCCGCGCCGAGCACGCGGCTGGGGTCGACTACGCGCCTTCCCGACGGCGCGCCACGGCGCGGGCGATCTTGCGGGCGTCCAGACGAAGCTCGCGGAACATGCCGCTGATCGGGTTGGTGAACCCCGTGAAGTAGAGGCCGGGAACGGAGCGCTCGGGCACTCCGCGCTCGTCCAGCACGCCCAGGTCCCCGACCAGCGGTTCGAGGCCGCGCCGGTACCCGGTGGCCAGCAGGACGACGTCCGGGGTCACCCGGGCCCCGTCGGCAAGCACGACGTCCGAGCCGTCGAACGACGTCACGGCCGCGACCGGCTCGACGAGTCCGGCCTTCACCGCCGCGATCAGCCCGACGTCCTGCAACGGCACCGAGCCCTCGCTCACGCGCGAGAGGAGCCCCGTGGTCGGCCGGGGCAGCCCGTACGACGAGAGGTCGGGCACCTCGACGCGCGCGATCAGGGAGGCGACGAGGTCGATCACCCGCACGGGCATGTGGCGCACGAGGATGCCGGTCCCCTGCGCCGGCCAGCCGAAGTTGGAGCGACGGACGATGTGCGGCGCAGTCCGCACGGCGAGCCGGACCCGCGAGGCGCCGCCCTCGGTCAGGTCGACCGCGATCTCGGCGCCGGTGTTCCCGACGCCGACCACGAGCACGTCGCGGCCGACGTACGGCCCGGCGTTCCGGTAGGTCGACGCGTGCACGACCTCGCCCTCGAACACGCCGGGCCAGGCAGGTGGGACCGGGGTGTGGTTGTAACCGGTCGCGACGACCACCTCCGGCGCGCTCATGACGCCCGCACTCGTGTCGAGGAGCCACCGGCCGTCGTCGTCCTGCGAGATCCGGGTGACCTCCACGCCCGTCCGCACCCGCAGGTGGTGATGCTGCGCGTACTCCTCCAGGTACGTGACCACGTCGTCGCGAGCCACCCACCTGCCGTACCGGCGCGGGATCGGCATGCCACCGAGCCGCGAGAGGTGACGCGTGGTGTGCAGGTGCAGCCGGTCGTAGTGCCGCCGCCACGACGCGGCGACCGCGTCGGACCTCTCGAGGACGAGCGCCGGGATGCCACGGCGGTGCAGCGCAGCCGCGGCGGCCAGACCGGCGGGACCGCCGCCGACGACGAGAACAGGGTCGATTGCCATGCGCATTGATAACGCACCGGGACCTGAGTCGCGCGGTGCGCCGCGCGATCGACCGTCCAGACCGGGTGCCGCCTCGGCGAGACGGGCACGACTCCCGAGATCCTGGTGGTGACGCCGCGTCAGGCCCGTTCCAGCAGGGTCAGCACCTCGTAGTGCGTGGTCTGCGGGAACATGTCGAGCAGCTGCGCGCGGGCCGGCCGCAGCGACGGCATCGCGGCCAGGTCGCGGGCCAGCGACTCGGCGTTGCAGCTGGAGTAGACGACGTGGCTCGCCGACGACGCCTCCAGGTACCTCGCCAGCTCCGCACCGATGCCGCGCCGAGGCGGGTTCACGATGACGAGCTCCGGAGCGTCGTGCGCGAGGGCGAACGCGGTCGCGTCGGCCGCCTCGAAGCGGACTCCGTCCATGCCGTGCGCAGACAGGCAGGCGCTCGCGACCGCCTCGACGCTCGTCTCGATACCGACGACGTCGCGGTGCTCGTCGGCGACGTGCAGCGCGAACCCGCCGACCCCGCAGTACAGGTCCCACACGCTGCCCGGGTCGACGTCCTCGACCCACTGCGTCGCCTGCCGGTACAGCGCCGCGGCGACCAGGGTGTTCGTCTGGAAGAAGCTCTGCGGCCGCAGGTGCAGGTCGATGTCGTTCACGCGCATCCGCAGCGTCTCCTGGGTGGTCAGCAGGATCTCCCGCTCCCCCTCGAGCACGGCCTTGTGGTCGGGCAGCAGGTTCACCGACACGACCCGCAGGGACGGCAGCGCATCGAGCAGCGCGGGCAGGTGCTTGCGGATCCGTGTCACGGGCTCCTGCGACCGTACGACGAACCGCACCATCAGCTCGCCGTCCGGCGACTGGGTCACCAGCAGGTTCTTCAGCTCGCCGCTGCGGGCTGCCAGGTCGTAGGGCGTGATGTTCGCGTGCGCGACGAAGGCCGCGAGAACAGGGAACGCCGCCTGCAGGCTCGGCCCGTACAGCCCGCACTCGCGCAGGTCGACGCCGTGACCGGCCGCGTCGAGGATGCCCAACGTCGGCTTTGCAGCGGTCCCCGTGACCACCATCTTCGCCTTGTTGCGGTAGCCGGACTCCTCGCTGGCGAACGGCGGCAACCACTGCGGGCCGGTGGGAAGCAGCGTCTCGACGTGCGCCTGCTTGGCGGCCAGCTGGTCGGCGTAGGGCCGGCCCATCCACGTGCACGAGCGGCAGACCTCGGCATCGAAGTAGGCGCAGCGCATGCGGTCGAGCCTACGTCGCGCGCTGCAGCAGCCCTCGCACGAAGGACGCCTGACCGGCGTGCTGGAGGCTGTCGCCGATGATGCTCACGAGCCGGACGCCGAGCGTCACCGGCGGGTCCCACCCAGCGTCGACCACGCGGTCGAGGTCCGCCTCGGTGAGCCCGGCCAAGAACTCGTGGGTGGCCTCCGCGACCGCGTCGTAGTAGCCGAGCAGCTGCTCCGCGGTCGCCTCCACCTCGCCGACCTCGGTGCTGCTCTGGCCGTAGCCCGTCGCGTCGTCGTCGAACGGCAGCGCGAACCGTCCCGACCAGTCCTGCGCGGTCCACACCTGCGGCGTCCCGGCCACGTCGGCGACCTGGGAGTCCTCGCCGCGGGCCGCGTGCCACGCCAGCCACGCGATCGTGTTCGCCTCGGGGTCCGCCCGCCAGGTCAGCTGGACCGCGTCCAGCCCGCCCACGGCCCGGTGCAGCACCCCGCCCACACGGCCGTGCGACTCGATCAGCAGCTCGGTCACGTCCATGGCACCACTCCCCCTCCGGCGCGGCCGCTCCGTCCGACCGCCGTTCCGACGCTAAGGGAACCGCGGCGTCGTCGCCCGCTGTGGGGCGAAATCGACCCCGCCCGGTATCTGCCCATTCGCGCCGGGGCTCCTCTCAGTGCACGTGCGCAGAGGCACGGGCACACCGACAGAGGGGGATCCATGAGAGCGACCTTTGGCGTCGAGGCCATCCGGCACTTCGGCAACGCCCGAGCGAACGGCGTCTCGACAGCGCCCGACCTGACGTACACCTTCAACCGCAGCAACGGCTTCGACCAGCAGCTGCGCAACGCGGGGCACACCCGCTCCTTCTACTGGGCCGAGCGCGACGTCTGGGAGAACGACCTCCAGGACAACGACTTCGGCGGCAGCGACCAGACGTGGGCCGACTCCGTCGACCTGTTCTGGATCGAGACCCACGGCAACCACGAGTCGGACGGCCGCGCGCGGCTGCTCTACGACACCCCGCAGGACCAGTGGCGGACGTGGTCGGACACCTGGCAGCTCGGCGAGGACTGGAACGCCGAGTGGATCATGGCGTACGCCTGCGAGACCGCTCCGCTCGGCACCCTCACGGGGCTCTGGAACATCTTCGACCGGCTCCACCTGTTCTGCGGCTCCTGGGAGAACATGTGGGACGCCTGGACCACGGACGAGTGCGGCGAGGACGTCGCCTCCGACCTGACCGACGGCGACACCGTCAGCGACGCGTGGATCGACGGCGTCTCCGACTGGGCCACCGACAACCACCCGATGGTCGTCGGACCCGCGACGAGCCAGACCTGGAACGGCGGCAACGTCGTCTGGGCGCTGAGCCCGCACAACCGCGACCACCTGCACGGCGAAGGCACCGTGTCGCCCGATCTCCCGCCGTCGCAGCAGGGCTGCCTGCTGTGGCGCTGGGCCGAGGGCTGAGAGGACGAGGACATGACCACCACGAAGGAGCTCACCGAGAAGCTCGTCGAGCAGCTGCGCGACGTGCCGCACATCACCGAGATCGTCGAGCTGGCGACCCCGTCGCCCGAGGAGTTCGTGCGCCGCAACGAGCTGCTGATCGAGGGCTTCGCGGACGCGACCGGCGCGCGGATCGACCCGGGCAAGAGCGTCCGGGAGAAGGAGCGCACGGTCTACCGGTTCGAGGACGGCGGCCGCGCGGTCACGTTCCACGCCTCCGGCGCCCTCAGCCTCCGGACCGGCGTCGAGTCCCTCGACGACCTGTTCGGCCAGATCCCCGCCGACGAGGAGCTGCGCGCACTCGTCGAGAAGGCGGGTGCCAGGCTCGCCCTGTCGGGTCTCGTCGACCGTGACGACGCCTTCGGCTTCGAGCGGCTCTGGAAGCTGAAGGCGGCCGGCAGCGACCGCGACGGCACCTTCAGCGACCCGGTGCTCACCCGGGCCGTCGGCGCGTACCGGCACGTCGTGCGCGACCTGCCGGTGCTCGGCCGGGCGTCGGCCAGTGTCGAGGTCACGGGCAGCGGGCAGGTGTCGGCGTTGTCCGTGTCGCTTCGTCGGTTCGCGGGCGACGCCGGCGGCGCGACCCTCGACAAGGTCCGGACCCGGTCCGTCGAGGAGGCCGCCACCGAGGTCGCGGGCCGCCTGTCGAAGGCGCTCGGCGGCCGGGAGGAGGACGTCACGCTCGACGCGCGAGGCTTCGCCTTCGGGTACCTGAGCCTCGGTCGGCGCCGGTCCCAGGGCCTGCTGGCGCCGATGTACGTCGCGTCGGTGAGCGTCGACGGCGACGAGAAGGGCGAGCGGTCGGCCCACATGGTCGCGGTTGCCGGAACGCAGGAGACGTACCTGCGGCTCCCCGTGGGCGGCCGCCCGGCGTCGATCCGTCGCGCTGCGTGAGCCGTCGGGACGGCCCGGCCTCCTGCGAGGTCGGGCCGTCCCTGTGGCGGTCGGTATCTGCGCCCGTTCGTCGCTCTCCTTCTGACATCACGGAGGAGGCGCAGCATGGCACTCTCGACCCGCGGCCAGACCACGCACCTGGTCGTCGTCACCCCGGGGCCGGACGTCGGTCGGCACATCGAGCTTCCCGAGCACCGGATCGTCGTCGGCCGCGCTCCGGACTGCGACGTGTGCCTGAGCGACCCGCGCGTCAGTCGCTCCCACGCGATGCTCGACCGCCGCGGCACCCGCGTCTTCGTCGAGGACCTCGGGTCGACGAGCGGCACGTACGTGAACCACGTCCGGCTCTCGTCTGCCTGTGAGCTGCACGCCGGCGACGTCGTCGCGTTCGCCGCCGTCGAGGCGCAGGTCCAGGCCGATCAGCCTGAGACCGCCGCCGCCCGCTACGACATCGGTACCCAGCAGGGCGGCACGATCAACAACGTCGGACGCGACCAGTTCAACCAGCACATCCACCAGCAGCGCGAGAGCTTCCTGCGGGAGGTGGCGGCGACGAGGTCGAAGGCCCGGGCGCTGGTCTGGTTCGGGGTGCTGACGTTCGTCGTGGGCTTCGGGCTCTTCGCCTACGGCGTGCTGTCGTTCATCGGCGGCATCGCCAACATCGCCCAGCAGTCCCAGTTCGAGTCTGAGAGCGGACTCGGGCTCTCGCCGTTGGGGCCGCCGGTCTTCGGGGTTCCGCTGGGCATCATCGGGTGGGGGCTCGCGGCGATCGGCGCCCTGCTCCTCGTCCTCGGCATCGTCCTGCACGTGGTCGCGACCTCGCGGCGCAAGCGTGTCGAGCGTGAGTTCCCGTCGTTCCCCGGTCGTTGAAAGAGGCGTACGTCATGGGCATCCACATCGGCTCGCAGAACGCGGGCACCATCAACAACGTCGACGGTGACCAGACCATCTACGGCGGCCAGCAGGGCACGCTCGTCCTCCTGCACGATGCGCGGCTCGCCGCGTCGTCGTTGCGCCACGTCGTCGGCACCCTGAGCCTGGACCCGGCGCAAGCCGCGGCGGCGCGGGCCGACGTCGAGCAGGTCAGCACCGCACTCGAGGAGCCTCAACCCGACCGTTCCAGGATCGCCGGAGTCCTCGAGCGCCTCACCCGGCTGCTGAAGGGCGCGGGCTCGCTCGCGGCGGCGGGAGCGGCGCTCATCGGGCCGATCTCCACGGTCGCGGCGTGGCTCGGGCACCTCGGCGCACCCGTGCTCGGTCTGCTCGCGCTCTGACCGCGGCCCGCGGGTGCCGAGTCAGCCTGCGAACCGGCGGCACTCTTCCAGCCGTGACGCGCGAAAACCGTCGATGGATGTCTCGACCATCGCGTTCGGGTCCGTCGCGCCGAGATCCACAGCGATGGCGTTGCCCCTCGCCGGCCACTGATCGAACGCCGCCGTGGACAAACCGTCGCCATACCTGACCCGGACGAAGAACGGCAGACCGAGCTCGTCGAGATGCTCGTCCGAGTCTTCCTCGAAGGTGAGGCTGTCCGGCATCGTGTTGTCGCTGAGATTCAGCGCCCACGGGCCGGAAACGTCGGGGTCAGCAGAAAGCCGTGCGGTCGCGGTGCCCCACCAGTCGTCACCCGGACCAAGAACGAGCCCCTCGGTGTCGTCGGCGGGGCACGCCTCCACGAGCAGCAGGTGGTTCCCGGTCTCGTCGGTGGCGATTCCGATGCTCCTCGAGGCCGACCCTGGTTCGCCGCAGGCCGTCAAGGTGAGCGCAGCACTCACGAGGGTGAGCACTCCGAGCACACGTCTGCTCACGACGCTGAGCACCTCCATCGGTCGCCGCGGCCCTGGCCGTCCGTCGCTCAGGGAGCGCGGTGACCCGTCCAGCGGGCACCGTCCCAGTACTCCTGCCCTTGCGTGGTGGGCGCCGCGTACCAGCCGGCAGGGACCGAGGGCTTGCTGGTGTCGTGCTTGGTCAGGAGGACCTTGGGCGGCGACGGAATCTCCAGTGGCGGCCGCTCGTCGGCCGGTCGGGCCTGCACAGCGGGCGGCTGGGTGTAGCTCGCCTGGACGTGCCCGACGAACACGGCCACCGGCGCGGCCACGACCTGGTGCGCGGAGCATGCCATGACGAGCGCGACGATCCACCCGACGAAGGTCCAGCCGAGCAGCAGGTTCACGACACCCACCGCCGCCTGGTTCGACCTGCCACGGGTCGCGGCGACCGCCCACGGAAGCATGTAGAACGACGTCAGCAAGGCGCACACCCACGCGATCGCGACGACCGCGCCGTTGGGCGTCTGCTGGTCGGTGCGGACAGGGACCTGCGGCGCGTACCCGTGCTGATAGCTCATGTCCTCTCCATCGGCCGAGCTGGCGCGCGGATGAGCGTGGCGATCGTGCCGGCGTCCTTCACCCGGACGCGCACGTCGATGCCCCACGCGACGTCACGGTGACCGCTACGTTCGCCTGTGTTCCAGCGAGACGACACGAGGGGGTTCGGGTCATGGGTCGGGGAGTAGCTCCACCGCGTGGCACGACCGTCCGGACGCCGGCCCGGGTCAGGGAGGCGCCCGTCAGCACGTCAGATCAGGTCTGCCAGCATCGCCGCCGCCCGAGCAGCCCCGTCGGTCGCCACGGGCCGGTACCGCACGTCGCGACCGGCCTCCTTGACGATGGCCTCCGCGAGCGCGTCGGGGTCGAGGGCGTCCTCGTACGCCAGGTGCCGGCCCGCCTCGTAGCGGTCGAGCCGGCGGCGGACGTGGAAGTTCTGCTCGAAGTGGTGGCGCAGCGGCACGTAGACGAACGGCTTGTTCAGCGCGGTGAGCTCCATGGTCGTCGTGAGACCGCCCTGCACCACCGCCACGTCGCACGCCGCGAGATGCCGGAACAGGTCGGGGACGTACCCGAGCACCGTTGAGCCGTCGTACGCGGGCAACGACGACGGGTCGATCCGCGGACCCGTGACGAACGCGAACCGCACCTCGGGGGCGATCGCGCGGACGAGGGGCACGACGTCCATGACGCGGCGCAGGAGCGACGTGCCGACGCCCGAGCCGCCGACGGTGACGAGGCACAGGGTGTCGCCCGGAGCGACGCCGAGTCCGGCCCGGATCCGTTCCGTCCCTTCCACCGCGGCCGGGTCGAAGCCGGTCACGTAGCCGGCGAAGTCGAAGTTGTCCTCGGTCCAGGTGCGGATGCTCGGCAGCCCGGGCCCGAAGTCGTCCTCGACCACGTCGTCCGGGTCGCCGACGAACACCGACCGGTCCCGGATGCGCGCGAACCGGGCGCGCTGCTCGATCATCTCCGCGTTGTAGTCCGCGGTGAGCGCGGCCTCGCGGGGGCCGCCGTCCGGCATCGGGAGCCAGCCGACGAAGTCCGTCAGCCACGCGAACGCGAAGCGCTTGAGCTCGGGGTTCTCGTGCAGGAAGTAGTCGACGTCCCACGCCTCGTCGCCGATCACCAGGTCGTAGTCGCCGTCGGCCACGACCTCGTCGAACACCATGAAGTTGTGCACGAGGATCTCGTCCATCCGACGGATCGTCTGGAACGCGTGCAGGTCGTGCTCCCCTGCCTCGTGCTCGAGGTGCCCGGACTCGTTGCGCAGCCACGCCGACGCGGGGTGAACCCGCTCGTCGTGCTGCCCGAGCACGCGGGTCACCGGGTGCTGCGCGAGCCAGTCGATCTGCAGGTCCGGCCGCCGGGAGCGCAGCTCGGCCGCGATCGCCACGTCGCGCTGTGCGTGGCCCAGCCCGACAGGGCTCGAGAGGTACAGCGCGCGCTTGGGCCGGGCGGCGGCCCGGACCCATCGGGGCTTCGCCGGCCGGGGATGGAGCCGGTCGACGAACTGTGCGATCAGGTGGTTGACCCTGACCGGGTCGCGGGCGGACGGACCGTGGCCGGCGCCGTCGAGCAGGACCAGGTCGCCGCCCGTGAGCTCGGCGAGCCGCTCGCCGAACGGATGCGGTCGGATCCGGTCGTCGGTGCCGTGCACGACGAGGACCGGGCACGCCACCTGGCGGGTGAGCGGAACGAGCGGCTCGCACACGGCCCCGTGGCAGCCGAGCCTCCCGGACGTGCTGTCCGCGAGGGTCTGCGGTGTCAGCTCGTGCGACCAGCCGATGCAGTCCTCGATCTGCTTGGTCGAGTGCGGCTCGGGGAACATGCGCCCGAAGAAGAAGCCGACGAAGTCGTCGTACCCACCGCCGAGCCAGTAGTGCTCGTTGTACTTGGCCCAGCCGCGGGTGGTGTCCAAGGGCTGGTCGAACGGGACGTCGTCGCGTCCGGGCGTGGGCACGTCCAACCCGCACGACGGCGCGATGGCCAGCAGGCCGGAGACGCGCGCGGGGTGCTTGGCGGCGACGTGCACCGCCCACGACGCCCCGCACGATTCGGTGACCAGCACGGCCCGGTCCGTCCCGGACGCGTCGAGGACCGCCACGATGTCCGCCGCGTACTCGCCGTCCGTGTAGGCGGCGGCGCCTGCCGGGCGACCCGACAGCCCGCTGCCCCGGCCGTCGAACGTCACCACGCGGTAGTGCCGTGCGAGGAAGCCGATCTGCGCCTTCCAGAACCGTGACGGGACGATCGCCCAGGTCGGGACGAGCATGACCGTCGGCGCGGCCGGGACGGCGTCGTAGATCTCGTAGGCGAGCTCGACACCGTCGCGCACCGTCGTCCCGACGACGTCGGGATCCGCAGACCTGCTCGGGTGCGTGCGCACCCGAGCAGTGTCCGCCTGGAGGAGGTCCGCAGTCACGGACGGATCTCGAACACGTTGTTGAACGGCGTGGTCGCCGCGGTCCGGAACGCGGTGAACCCCGCCGCGGTCGAGACGTCGCGGATCTTGGCCGGGCCGGCCTGGGTCCCCAGTGCGAGGCCGACGTCCTGGCTCAGCGACGCGGGCGTGCACAGCAGCGTCGAGAAGCCGTAGAACGCGCGGCCGACCGTGTTCAGGTTGTCCTCGACGTGGTCGCCGGCCATCGGCTCGACGACCATCCACGTGCCGTCGTCGGCGATCGCGCTGCGCACCTGCCTGGCCGCGCCCACCGGGTCGCCCATGTCGTGCAGGCAGTCGAACATCGCGACGAGGTCGAAGTCGGTGCCGGAGAAGTCGCTCGCCGAGGCGAGCTCGAACGTCACCCGGTCGTCCACCCCCGCCGCAGCGGCCCGCTCACGCGCGATCGCGATGGACTCCGGGTGGTAGTCCGATCCGACGAACGTCGCCCTCGGGAACGCCTGGGCCAGCAGGATCGTCGACGCGCCGTGCCCGCAGCCCACGTCGGCCACCCGACCGCCTGCCTCGAGCTTGGCCGCGACGCCCTCGAGGGCCGGGATCCACTCGGTCAGGAGGTGACCGTTGTACATCGACCGGAAGAACCGCTCGGTCCCGTGGTGCACGTCGGTGTTGTGCGCGTGCCAGCCGACGCCGTCTCCCACGCGAGCGGCGTCGTAGATGTCCGGGGCGTCGCGGACGGTGCCGTGCGCGATCTGGAAGAAGCCCGCGAGGTACGCGGGGCTCGTCGGGTCGGCGAGCGCGACCGCGTGCTCGGCCGGCAGGGTGTACCGACGCTCCTGCGGGTCGTAGTCGACGAAGCCGCCGGCCGCCTGGTTGTTCAGCCACTCGCGGGCGTAGGGCTCGTAGGTGCCTGTCTGCTCGGCCAGCTCGGCCGGGGTGATCGGTCGGCCGTCGGCCATCGCGGCGTAGTAGCCCAGCTTGTCGCCCATCACGACGAGGGCGGTGTTCAGGGTCGCGCCCACCTCGTCGACGGCGCGGAACACGAACGACATGAGCTTGTCGGGGTCGATGGTCCGCTGGGGCAGGGTCTCGGTCATGGTGCTGCAGCTCCTTGGGTGTGCCTGTCGTGCTGTTGGATATGTCGCTCTCGACCTTCGTCGAACCGATGCCGCCGTCGAATCAGGGGACCCCCCTGGTCTGCTCCCTAGACTCGGGACGTGCTGGTCGGCCGCGAGCGCGAACGCCAGGTCATCGCGACGCTGGTGGCCGGCGCGCGGGTGGGCGAGAGCGGCACGCTCGTGCTCACCGGCGAGGCCGGCATCGGCAAGAGCGCCCTGCTCGAGGACGCCGCCGCCGCGGTGACCGACGCCGGGATGCGGGTGCTGCGCGCCGCGGGCATCGACGCCGAGCAGGAGGTGCCGTTCGGCGGTCTGCTGCAGCTCCTGCGCCCGGTCCTCGACCACCTCGACGCGATCCCGGCGCCCCAGGCCGGGGCACTCGGCTCCGCCCTCGCCCTGACACCTGGGTCGGGTGGAGAGCGGTTCGCGGTGGGTGCGGCCGTGCTCAGCCTGCTCAGCCGCGTGGCGGAGGACGGACCGGTCGCCGTCCTCGTCGACGACGCCCACCTGCTGGACCCACCCTCCGCACAGGCGTTGTGCTTCGCCGCTCGACGGCTCACCGCCGACCCCGTCGTCGTCCTTTTGGCCGTGCGCGACGAGGCGCCGTCGGTCGTCGGCTCGGCCGGGCTGCCGATGTTCCCGGTCGAGGGCCTGGGCGCAGCCGACGCGGCCGAGCTCGCAGGCCGACTCGGCAGCCGCCTGTCCGACGATGCGCGGGCGCGGCTGCTCGCGGCGACCGGTGGCAACCCCCTCGCGCTGCTCGAGCTCACCGACGACGGCGTCGGAGCGCTGCCTCCTGACGCACCCGTGCCGGTGCCCGCATCCCTCGCGCGGACGTTCGCGCGCCGCGCGGACATCCTGTCGCCGGGAGCGCGCACCGCGGTGATCGTCGCGGCGGCGGCCGGCGGCGACCTGGCCGTCGTCGCCAGGGCCTGTGAGCTGCTCGACGTCAGCCTCGCGGACCTGGACGAGGCGGCGGCGGCACACCTGCTGACGATCGGCACGACCCACGTCCGGTTCCGGCACGACCTGGTCCGCTCGGGCATCTACGCGGAGGCCACCCCCGCGACCCGACGCGCCGTCCACGCGGCGCTCGCCGAAGCGGTCCCCGTCGACGACCTGGACCGCCGGGCGTGGCACCTCGGCGAGGCCACGAGAGCACCCGATGCCGTCGTCGCGGCGGTCCTCGACGAGGCCGCGAGGCGTGCGCACGCCCGGGGTGCGCACGCCGTGGCGGCCGCCGGCTTCGAGCGCGCCGCTCGGCTGTCGCCCGACGCCGCAGACCGCGTGAAGCGGTTGGTCTCGGCCGCGGAGAGCGCGTGGGGCGCGGGCGCTCCCGACTCCGCGACGGACCTCCTGGGCCGAGCCGCGACCTTGCCGCAGACCCCCGACCTGCGCATCCGCGCCGCCGCCCTCGACGGCGCCGTCGCGTTGCGCACCGGATCGGTCGAGCGGGCGCGGGACGTGCTCGTCGCGGCCGGAGCCGCCGCCGCCGACGAGGACCCCGACGCTGCCGTCCTGCTCCTCGCGGACGGTGTGGAGGCCAGCCTCTTCGGCGGAGACATCGCCACCGCTGCTCGGGCCGCCGACCTGATCCAGCGGATCGAGCCGCGGACCGGGCGCGCACGCTGGGTGGGCACCATGGCCGTCGCGGTCGCCGCCGTGCTTGCCGGTCGCGGCGGGCTCGACCTGCTGCGGGCAGCCATGGCCGAGGCCGACGACTTCCTCGACGACCCGCAGCTCGCACCGTGGCTGGTCTTCGGTCCCCTCTTCCTGCGGGAGAGCGCCGTGGGCCGCGACGTCATCCCCGCGGTCGTCGCCCACACCCGCAACCGCGCCGACATCGGCGGTCTGCCGCTGCTGCTGTTCTACGTGGCCCGAGACCAGGCCACGACCGACGACCGCTGGGACGACGCTGTCGCCGGCTACACCGAAGGCGTCGCTCTGGCGCGTGAGGCGGGCCAGTCCACGGACCTCGCCGCCTGCCTCGCCGGCCTCGCCTGGCTCGAGGCGCGCCAGGGTGCCGCCGCAGCGTGCGCCGCGCACGCGGCGGAGTGCCTCGACATCACCCGCGCCCACCACCTCGGCTTCTTCCAGGCATGGGCGATGACCGCGCTGGCCGAGCTGGATCTCGGGCTGGGCCGCACCGAGAGCGCGCTGGAGCGGTTCCGTGCGCTGGAAGGGCTCCTGTCCGACCTGGGCCTGCAGGACGTCGACCTGTCCCCCGCTCCCGAGATGGTGGAGGCGCTCGTGCAGCTCGGCCGCGACGACGAGGCGGCGGCTCTCGCGGTGACGCTCACCCGGCGCGCGGAGGTCAAGGGTCAACCGTGGTCGCTGGCCCGCGCCGCGCGGGCCGCCGGGCTGACCTGCCCCGACGCCGATGTCGACGTCACCTTCTCGGTCGCGCTGGCCTACCACCAGCACACGCCCGACACGTTCGAGACGGCTCGGACCCAGCTCGCCTACGGCGCCCGGCTGCGGCGGCTGAAGCGTCGGGTCGACGCCCGCGGTCCCCTGCGCTCGGCGTTCACGACGTTCGAGGAGCTCGGCGCCGGACCCTGGGCGGACCGTGCGGCCGCGGAGCTGCGCGCCACGGGCGAGACCGCCCAGCGGCGCAGCACGACGGGCCTCGGACACCTCACGCCGCAGGAGCTCCAGGTCGCCCGCATGCTCGGCGGCGGTCGGACCACCCGCGAGGCTGCCGCCGCCCTGTTCCTCAGCCCGAAGACGATCGAGTACCACCTCCGGAACGTCTACCTGAAGCTCGGGATCCGCTCGCGCGGCGAGCTCGCGGACGCCGTCAGTGGGCGTCCCTAGGCTGTCGGCGTGACGTACGAGTTCGACGCCCCGCTCTGGCGCTGGTCCGCGCGCACAGAGACGTGGACCTTCGTCAGCGTGCCGCCGGAGATCTCTGACGAGATCCTCGACCTCGCCGGCCCCGCCGTCCGCGGCTTCGGCTCGCTCCGCGTCGAGGCGGAGATCGGACCGAGCACCTGGCGCACCTCGATCTTCCCCGGCGAGTCCGGGTACGCGCTCCCGGTCAAGAAGGCGGTCCGGACGGCGAACGCGGCGGACGTGGACGACGTCCTGCACGTCCGGCTGACGGTGCTCGACCTCTGAAGTTCCGGTTCGCCTGCGCCGATGCACCCTTGTGTTCCTCACCCTGGTGCTGATCGGGTTCCTCGCCGTCGCGACGATCGTCTCGGTCCGGTGGGTGCTCACCCGCGTGGACGTGCTCGGTCGGGTCGGGCCCTTCCCGAAGATCAGCGTCGGCCTGTGCCTCGCCGTCGCGGTCGGGTGCGCCGTCCCGCTCGGTCTGCACGCGCGCCTCGAGCACCGGTTGCAGGATGGCGCGTCACAGGTCGCCGGCGGGTCCGTCGCCGTGCACTGCCAGACCGCGGGCGAGACGTGGACCGATCTCGGGTCCGAGCTCGGCTATGTCCGGTGGACTGCCGAGGGCGTACCCGAGCGCAGGACCGTGATCAAGTACCGCGTCTGCGGCGACCTGCGCTCGTGGCTCTCGTCGGACAAGCGGGACCCGGGCGAGGACCAGGTCGTGGCGGTGCACGTGCTCAGTCACGAGACGATGCACATGGTCGGGATCGACAACGAGGCACAGGCCGAGTGCGCGGCGCTGCAGAGGGACGCCGAGATGGCCGAGGCGCTCGGCGCGACACCGACCGAGGCGCAGGCGCTCGCCCACCGCTACTGGGTCGAGGTCTACCCCCGGATGCCCGACGGCTACACGGGCGGCTGCGGACCGGACTCGCGGTGGGACGAGCACCTGGCACTCGCACCCTGGTAGCTGACGCCCTAGCGTGGTGGCGATGAACGAGGCCATCGCCCTGATCCCCGGCGCAGGCGGCCAGGGCTGGCTCTGGCACCTCGTCGAGGCCGACCTGCGCGCCCGTGGGTTCGACGCCGTCGCGATGGACCTGCCCGCGGCCGACCCGGCGTGCGGCCTGCCGGCGTACGCCGACACCGTCGTCGCGGCGATCGGCGACCGGACCGACGTGACGCTCGTCGCGCAGTCGATGGGTGGGTTCACCGCTCCCCTGGTCTGGCAGCGCGTGCCCACCCGTGGCGTGGTGTTCGTGAACGCGATGATCCCCGTGCCGGGCGAGACGCCGGGTGACTGGTGGGGGCACGTCGGGTCCCACGATGCCCTCGTGGCGGCGGCCCACGAACGCGGCTACACCACCGAGTTCGACGACGACGTCTACTTCTACCACGACGTCCCGCCCGACCTCGTCGCGTTCATGAAGGCGAATCCGTCCCCCGAGACCGACACCGTCTTCGGTGATCCCTGCACCTTCACCTCGTGGCCCTCAGAGATCACCGTCGTCGCCGGCCGCGACGACCGGCTGTTCCCGCTCGAGCTGCAGCAGCGGGTCGCCCGCGAGCGTGTGGGCCGCGAGCCGGTGGTGGTCCGTGGGGGCCACCTGGCGGCCCTGAGCCACCCGGCAGAACTGGCCGACGCGATCGCCGGCTCGATCGGCCGAGCCGGCCGCTGACCCGGCAGGCCCTGCGCAACCGGATGCGCGGAGTCGTGGTCACCCATCCAGCCCCTGCCGTCCGGGGTGCCATATGGATATCGTCCCGCGTGTGCCGTTTGCGAAGATCGATGATGCGCTCCCGTCGCCGCAGTCCTACCTGAGGGCGGGGCTCCCGCGACCGTCGTCCGGCCGCCGCCTGTCGTCCTTCAGTCGGCATGAGACCGGAGACGCCGACGCCGCGCACCGCCTCATCGACGTACCTGGCGAGGCACTGATCGGCCCTCGGTCGGTGACTGTCCTCGACGCATCGGGTGCACCCTGCGCGGTCACCTGGGCGACATCCGGGCAGTACCTGACCTATCCGCAGCTCGACTCCGGAGCCGAAGGTGATCTGTTCTCGGTCTCGCGGTCGGCCAGCGGCCTCCTGAGCCTCTCGATGGGACCCGCTGAGAGCGCCAGAGGCGCGGTGATCCCGTCAGCCGTGGACACGTCCTCGGCGAAGGTGGTGACGATCGACATGTCCGTGATCCATGCACGGATAGATCCGGCGAAGTTCGCGCCGAACGATGCGCTGTTCGTGAGCGCCGCCATTGCGATCGAGCTCGCAGTCTTCTTCAGGCGTCGGACCCGGGACGGCCGCATCATCCGATCGATCGTGTTCGACCCGTGGCTCCTCACGGAGCCGGTCCCCGTCGACAGCACCGTGCTGCGGATCTACGGGCACATCGCCGACCTTGCCGAGCCAGACCTGGACGAGACCGAGATTCTGGACAGAACCGACCTCCTGTGTGCTGCCACCGCGATCGCGTACGACGCGCCGCTCTACACGACGAAGCCCGAGGCGTACAAGCCGCTCCGGACCGGGCTGCGGCTGATCCCCTACGGTCCCGTCCGGAACAAGGCCGCGCTGACCGAGGCCACGTCGACGGCACCGCCGCTGCCCACGATCGCCGTCCCGGTTGGCGGTGCAGACCTGGTGAAGTACTACCGGGCGGGCGGGGACTTCGACGCTCGAGCCGAGCAGCTCCTCCAGGCCGGGCTCGCAGATCCCTCGAAGCTCGCCGATGCCATCACCACGATCCTCGAGGACGTGACCACGAACGCCGACCCCACCTGGGTGGCCGCGATTCTCGCGCGCGCCGAGGCCCTGGCACCCGTCGTCACCCGGGCCGCGGAGGAACACCACGATCTCCTTCTCGCTGTCGCGCAGATCAACAGCATGCGATCAGCGGTCGGCGACGAGCTCGCCGCCGCACTGGTCGCGTACGCGCGCTGGGGCGTGTGGCCGCAGGACGCGGACGACGAGGGCCTGGAGCTGATCGCGGACGCCGGCAACGACGTGTTCGCGCTCCGCTGGTACGAGGTTTACCTCCGGATGGCAGGGGTCCCCGACCCGATCGTCGCCGAGGAGCTCCGCACGGTGCAGTCCGGCGAGGTGGAACCGTCCCTGGCGCGGCTGGAGTCCCTTCGCCCGTGACGGCTCGTGAGGCGGCGTAACGTCCGTGACATCGAGGTAGGCAACACTCGGGGGCCTCATGGACCTGACGTCACTGGACCACATCCGCACGCCGCGTAGCCGTTCTGACCTGGTGCTCGGCCCCGGCAGCGCGCCCCTGGCCGGCGGCACGTGGCTCTTCTCCGAGCCACAGCGCGACCTGTCCGAGCTGGTGGACCTGACCGGGCTGGGCTGGGCGCCGTTCGAGGTGGGCGAGGGCTTGACGATCGCCGCGACGTGCACCCTGCGACAGCTCGCGGACCTGCCGGCCGTGCCGGGATGGCGGTCGCAGAACCTGGTCGTCGAGTGCCTGCGCTCGCTCGTGATGTCGGAGAAGGTCTGGGACCTCGCCACCGTCGGGGGCAACATCTGCCTGGCGCTCCCGGCCGGCTCGCTGATCACCCTGGCCGTGGCACTCGAGGCGACCGCGGTGGTCTGGACACCTTCCGGCGAGTACGAGCTGCCCGTCCTCGACCTCGTGACCGGGGTGCGCTCGACCGCACTGGGTCCGGGGGACGTGCTCCGTTCGATCACGATCCATGCCGACGCGCTCGCGTCGCCCTCCGCCTTCGGCCGGGCCGCGCTCACCCGGCACGGGCGGTCCGGCGCGATCGTCGTCGGCCGTCGGGACGGGGACGGGCTCGTCGCGACGATCACCGCGAGCGTCCCGCGGCCGTACCGGTTCGCGTTCTCGTCGTACCCGTCGACCGGTGCGGTGGCCGAGGCGGTCGACACGATCGAGGACTGGTACGACGACCCGCACGGTGCCCCCGACTGGCGTCGCGCACAGACGCTTCGGCTGGCGGAGCAGGTCCGAAGGGAGCTCGCGTGAAGCTCGAGGTGAACGGCGCACAGCTCGACGTCGACCCGGCGCCCGGGCAGGTGCTGCGCACGGTGCTGCGCGACCATGGGCACACCGAGGTCAAGAAGGGCTGCGACGCGGGCGACTGCGGCGCGTGCACGGTGCTGCTGGACGGCCGCCCCACCCACTCGTGCCTGGTTCCGGCGTTCCGGGCGGAGGGTCGGTCGGTGACCACGGCCTCCGGGCTCGGGACGGTCGAGTCGCTCCATCCCGTGCAGGAGGCGTTCGTCGACGCCGCCGCGTTCCAGTGCGGGTTCTGCACGGCGGGCTACGTCACGACCGTCGCGGGTCTGGGCCTGTCGGGCGAGGTCACGCAGGACGTGGCGCGGGCTCTGAAGGGGAACCTCTGCCGGTGCACCGGTTACCGGTCGATCTGCGACGCCGTCCGCGGCACGTCGAACACCGTCGATGCGCTCGCCGGCCAGGACGCGGGACGCTCGGTGCGGGCGCCCGCGGCGCGACGGATCGTCACCGGCACCGAGCCCTACACGCTCGACGTGCCGGACGTGGACCTCGCGCACCTCGCGGTGCTCGGGAGCCCGCACGCGCATGCGCGCATCGTGTCCATCGACGCCCGGAAGGCGTCGCAGGCGCCAGGCGTGCTCGCCGTCCTCACCTACGAGGACTCCCCAGCACACCACTTCTCGACCGCCCGGCACGAGAGCCGGCTCGACGACCCCGACGACACGCTCGTCCTGGACCGCGTGCTCCGGTTCCGGGGACAGCGGGTGGCCGTCGTCGTCGCGGACTCGTTGCGCGAGGCCGAACGGGCCCGCGCCCTGATCGAGGTCGAGTACGAGGTCCTGCCGGCCGTCGTCGACCCGGACGCGGCGCGACGGCCCGGTGCGCCGCTCGTCCACGGCGACAAGGGGCCGGAGGCGCGTATCTCCGAGCCGGGACGCAACGTCGTCGCGCAGCTCCACGCGGAGATGGGCTCCGTCGCCGCGGGCCTGGACGCTGCGGCCCACCGCGTGCACGGGACCTGGTCGACGAGCCGGGTCGCGCACGCGTCGCTCGAGACCCACGCCACGCGTGGCTGGCTCGACGAGGACGGCAGGCTGGTCCTGCGCACCAGCACCCAGGTGCCCTACCTGACCCGAAAGGAGATCGCGCACCTGTTCGACCTCGACCACTCCCAGGTGCGCGTCCTCACCGGGCGGGTCGGTGGCGGGTTCGGTGGCAAGCAGGAGCTGCTCACCGAGGACCTCGTCGCGCTCGCCGTCCTGCGGACCGGGCGGCCCGTGCAGTACGAGATGACGCGGGCCGACGAGTTCACGGTCGTGCCCAGCCGGCATCCCTTCCGCGTCACGGTCGACCTCGGTTCCGACGCGGACGGCGTGCTCACCGCCCTCAAGATCGACGTGCTCGCCAACACCGGCGCCTACGGCAACCACGGTCCCGGCGTCATGTTCCACGGCGTGAACGAGTCGGTCTCGGTGTACCGCTGCGCCAACAAGCGGGTCGACGCCGAGTCCGTCTACACGCACACGATGCCGTCGGGTGCCTTCCGCGGGTACGGGCTCGGGCAGGTCCAGCTCGCGATCGAGTCCGCCATGGACGAGCTCGCGCGCCTCGTGGGGATCGACGCCTTCGAGCTGCGGCGGCGCAACGTCGTGGTGCCCGGGGACCGCCTGCTGGTGACCGATCCCGACGAGGTCGGCGACCTCGACATGCACTCCTACGGCCTCGACCAGTGCGTGGACCTGGCACAGGCAGCCCTCGCCGACCGGTCGCTGGACGCACCGACGCCGGCAGGTGCCCTCGTCGGCGAGGGCATGGCCATCGCCATGATCGCGACGATCGCGCCGCGCGGGCACTACGCCGAGGCGTCGGTCCGGCTGCTCGACGACGGCCGCTACGAGGCTCGTGTCGGCACCACGGAGTTCGGCAACGGGACCACGACCGTGCACGCGCAGCTCGTCGCGCAGGCACTGGGCACGACGGTCGACCGCGTGGTCGTCAGGCAGTCCGACACCGACGTGACCGGGTACGACACGGGCGCGTTCGCGTCCGCCGGCACGGTGGTCGCGGGTCTGGCCCTGCACCGCGCGGCGCTGCAGCTCCGGGGCAAGATCCTCGCCGCGGCCGCCGCGCTGCGTGACCACCCGTCCGACGAGCCCCGCACCTGGGACGGCTCCGTGCTGGGTGTCGACGTCGCCGACGGGGTGCGACTGGTGGACATCGCCGCCGCTGCGCCCGGGCTCACCGGGCAGGGCACGCACGACGGCTCCCCGCGGTCGGTCGCGTTCAACGTGCACGCGTTCCGGGTGGCCGTCCGTCCGGACACCGGCGAGGTCACCATCCTGCGCTCCGTGCAGGCGGTCGACGCCGGCACCGTCCTGCACCCCGAGCAGCTGCGCGGGCAGGTCGAGGGCGGGGTCGGCCAGGCGATCGGCACCGCGCTGTTCGAGGAGCTCCGGCTCGACGACGAGGGCCGCGTGACCACCGCCTCGTTCCGGGCCTATCACGTGCCGCAGATGATCGACCTGCCGCACACCGAGGTCCTGTTCGCGCAGACCACCGACTCCCTGGGCCCGCTCGGCGCCAAGTCGATGAGCGAGGCGCCGTACAACCCCGTCGCCCCGGCCCTCGCCAACGCGATCCGCGACGCCCTCGGCGTCCGCCCCTACGAGCTCCCGATGACCCCCGACCGCCTCTGGCGCCTCACCCAACCGAGCTGACCCAGCCTCCCCCACCGTCCGCGCACGTGGGCGCTATAGCCACCACAAGTGCGGACGCTGCCCAGCCTCATCCGCAACGTCCGCGCACGTGGGCGCTATAGCCACCACAAGCGCGGACGCTGCGCAGCCACTTCCCACAGCCTCTCCGTCAACGGCCTCCCCAGAACGTCCGCGCACGTGGGCGCCATAGCCACCACGAGTGCGGACGCTGCCCAGCCTCATCCGCAACGTCCGCGCACGTGGGCGCTATAGCCACCACAAGTGCGGACGCTGCGCAGCCACTTCCCACAGCGTCGCCGTCAACGGCCTCCCCGAACGTCCGCGCACGTGGGCGCTATAGCCACCACAAGTGCGGACGCTGCGCAGGCCTCCCCACAGCCTCGCCGTCAACGGCCTCACCGAACGTCCGCGCAGGTGGGCGCTATAGCCACCACGAGTGCGGACGCTGGGGCGGTGGTGGTGGGCGGAGGTCGAGCGGAGGGCGGGGCTCAGCTACGTCGGCGTCGTCGTGGGCCATGCCGGGGCCGGGCGGTGGATCGGGCCGACCGTGCGGGTCAGCGGGCGGCCGGACGCGTGCGCGCGGGCCGCCAGGACCTCGGCGAGCACCGAGACCGCGGTCTCCGCGGGGGTCGATGCCCCGATGTCGAGGCCGATCGGCGCGTGCAGCAGGGCGAGCTCGTCGGCGGTCGCACCGCGTTCCAGCAGCGCGACCGTGCGGCGGTCCTGCGTGCGTCTCGACCCCATCGCCCCGACGAAGCCGGCGCCGGACCGCAGGGCTGCCAGCACGAGGTCGGCGTCGAAGCGCTCGTCGTGCGACATCACGGCGACGACGTCCCGCGGCCCCAGCGACAAGGTCGCCAGGTGCCGGACCGGCCAGTCGACGACTACCTCGTCGGCCCCGGGGTGCCGCCGAGGAGTCGCCAGGACGGCGCGCGCGTCGCACACCGTGACCCGGTACCCGACCGCCCGCGCGGCCGACGACAGGGCCGCGGAGAACTCGAGCGCGCCGTAGATCACCATGCGGGACGGCGCGTCCGAGACCTCCACGAACACCTCGACGCCGCCGTCCGGCCCGGTGAACCGCACGATGCCTGTGCGGTCCGGCAGCTCCCGACCGGTCGGGAGGACTCCGGACAACGGCACCACCACGCGGGCAGCCGCACCGTGGGCGGCCGCAGAGAGCGCCGGCAGATCCGCGGGACCGAGCTCGCGTGCGTGCACCCGCAGGACGCCGCCGCACGTCAGGCCGACCGCGAACGCGTCGTCGTCGGTGACGCCGTACTCCTGGATCCCCGGTTCCGTCCCCGCCAGGACCGACGCGCAGAGCTCGTACAGGGCACCCTCGACGCACCCGCCCGCGACGCTCCCGATGACCGCCCCGGTGTCGTCGACGGCCATCGACGTCCCGACCACGGTCGGCCCGCTGCCGCTCATCGAGATGACGGTGGCGACGGCGACCCGGTGCCCGTCGGTGAGCCGTGCGAGCAACCGATCAGCGATCTCGAGCATCCAGGTCACCTCCTCGACACGTGCAGGTGCTAGCAAGTCCTCCATGCTGACACTCACCGGCGCCCGAGCCATCGTGGTCGACGAAGGCACGCAGACCACGGGCGACCTGCACGTCGTCGACGGGCTCGTGAGCGCGACGCCAGCACCGGACGCCGACCGGCTCGACGTCGACGGCTGCGTGATCACCCCCGGGCTCGTGAACGCCCACCACCACCTGCTGCAGACGGCGTTCCGCACCCTGCCCGGCACCCGCGGCGTCCCCATGACGACGTGGCTGCCGACGATGGCTTCCGCGTACGCCGACGCCGGGCTCGACGGTGAGCTGAGCACCGTCGCGGCGGCGGCGGGGTTGGCCGAGGCCGTCCTCGACGGGGTGACCACCGTGGCCGACCACCACCTCACGTGGCCGTCTGACTCCGACCGGTGCCTCGAGATCGCGCTCGGCACCACCCAGGCCGCCCAGCGGCTGGGTGTGCGGCTCGTCTTCGTGCGCGGCACCGCCCGGGACGACCCCGAGGCAGCCGCGATCTCGGCGTCCCAGATCGCGGCTGTCGTCGCTCAGAGCGACATGCTCCAGCTCGCGGTCGGACCCGCGGGGGTGCACAGCGACGCACCCGAGACGTTCCGGCTGCTGGGCGAGGTCGCGGCGCGGTTCGGGCTGCGTCGGCGGACCCAGGCGAACGAGCAGGTGGACGTCGCGATCGCGCTGGAACGCTACGGCCGGCGCCCGCTGGACCTGCTCGAGGAGTGGGGCTGGCTCGCCCCCGACGTCACGCTCGCGCACCTGTGCGGCGTGACGGACGACGAGATCGCCCGGGTCGCCACGTCCGGTGCCACGGCGACCCACGCACCCGGCTGCGACCTGCCGATGGGTTGGGGCATCGCACCGGTCGCCGCCCTGCGAGACGCCGGTGTCGCGGTCGGTCTGGGCACCAGCGGCGGCGGCAGCAACGACGCCGGCCACCTGCTCGCCGACGCACGCCTGGCCATGCAGGTGGCCCCGCTCGTCGGCCGGCCGCTGGCCGCGCGCGAGGTGCTCGCCATGGCGACCTCCGGGTCGGCGGCGGGCCTGGGCCGCTCCGACCTCGGCCACCTGCGCACCGGCGCCGCGGGCGACCTGTGCGTGTGGGACGTCTCCGGGGTGGCCGACGCGGGCGTCGCCGACCCTGTCGCCGGCCTGCTGTGGGCCTCGCCCGGACGTCGGCCGCGGCACGTCGTCGTCGCGGGGCGCGTCGTGGTTCGTGACTACGTGCTGCAGACCGCCGACGAGGCGACGATCGTGGCCGACCTGCGACGTCGGGTCGGCCGCTAGGGCGGGCGCCATCGCGCTCACAGCTCGAGCACCAGGCTCGGACCGGCGGCTCGTGAGACGCAGATCATCATCGTCTGGCCGGCTCCGCCCGGCCCGATGACCGAGTCGCGATGCTCCACGGAGCCCTCCAGCACCGGCGTCTCACAGCTCCCGCAGGTGCCCACCCGGCACGACGAGACGACGACCGCCCCGCTGTCCTCGACCGCGTCGAGGATGCTCTCGCCAGGCTGCACGCGCAGCGTCGACCCGCTGAGCGCCAGCTCGATGTCGAACGCGTCCGGCCACACGGGTGGACCGAACTCGCGTGCCTCGAACCGCTCGGTGTGCACGGTCCAACCGTTCACCGAGAGCGCGTCGACGGCGTCGACCAACCGGCGCGGGCCGCAGCAGAACACGCGTCCTGCCGGCCCGTCCACGAGCGACGCCACGTCGAGCCGTCGCCCCTCGTCCGCCGCATAGACGTGCACACGGTCCGGCTGGCCGGCGAGCTGGTCGAGGAACGCCATCGTCGCCCGCGAGCGCCCCGCGTAGTGCAGCGACCAGTCGGCGCCGGCCGCGTCGGCTGCCTGGACCATCGACAGCAGGGGCGTGATCCCGATGCCACCCGCGACGAACACCGTCCGCTGGTTCCCGCCGGGGTCGAACGGAAAGTGGTTGCGCGGACCCCGCACCCGGAGCGTGTCCCCGACGGCGAGGACGTCGTGCACGAACGCGGACCCGCCCCGACCGTCCGGCTCGCGCAGCACGGCCACGCGGTAGGACCCGCGGTCCGCGGGGTCGCCGCAGAGCGAGTACTGCCGCTCCACACCGCCGGGAAGCAGCAGGTCGACGTGCGAGCCGGGCGTCCAGGGCGGTAGCGGTCGGCCGTTCGTCGGGGCCAGGTCCAGGGCGAGCACACCCTCGACGAGCTCCCTTCGGGCCTGCACCACGACCGGACGTTGGATGTCGCTGAACACGCTCACGGAGCCTCCTGTGCACACGACCAGATCTCGTTCCGAGCACCGTACGAGGCTCGTGTTAACAGCAGCGCAAACACCGTCACGTGGAAGGACCGCTCCCGTTACACACGGGAAACGGCAGGTACCTAGCGTGCGTACCCAGCAGGAGATATAGACCCCGCGACGGCGCACCCGCCCCGGGTGAGCCACGCGCTCCCCGGAGGAGGTTCGCGATCACCACGTTGCCCCGCCCCATCGAGAGGCTCCTGCACGCTCGCCTCGTGGACGGCACGGTGGTCGACGTCCGGCTCGACGGCGGCAGCATCGGGGCGGTCGTCCCGGGAGGCACCCTCGGTCCCGGAGACCCGGACTCGACCCTGGAGCTGGACGGCTTCCTGCTGCTGCCGGCGCCGGCGGACCCGCACGCGCACCTCGACAAGGCGCTGTCGTGGGGCGCGATCCGGCCGCCGATGGGCGACCTGCGGCTCGCGATCGAGTCGTGGCACGCGTACTCCGACCAGATGACCGTCGACGAGATCGCGGACCGCGCCCGGGCCCAGGCGCTGACCATGCTCGCGCACGGCACCACCGCCATCCGCAGCCACGTCGACCTCCTGCCCGGACCTGACCCGTTGCGCGGCGTGCACGCACTGGTCCGGGTGCGCGACGAGCTGCGCGGGCTGCTCGATCTGGAGCTCGTGACGCTCGGCGGCTACCTGACCCCCGCCGAGGACCACGAGGCCGCGCTCGCGGCCGGTGTGGATCTCGTGGGCGGCGCGCCCCATCTGGCACCGGACGCGCCCGCCGAGCTGACCCGGCTGCTGGAGATCGCCCGGCAGCGCGGCGTCGGCGTCGACATCCACACCGACGAGAGCCTCGACTGCGACGTGACGCTCGACGTGCTCGCGCGGGCGGTCGTCGGATGGACGGCCCCCGTCAGCGCGGGCCACTGCGTCCGGCTCGGCACGTTGGACGGCCCTCGTCGCGACCAGGTCATCGCCGACGTGCTCGCGGCCGACGTCGGCGTCATCGCGAACCCCATCACCAACCTGTACCTGCAGGGCTGGGACTCCGACGTCGCGACGCCGCGAGGGCTGACCGCCGTCCGGGCCCTCGTCGACGCGGGGGTGCGGTTCGCGGCCGGCGCCGACAACGTGCGCGACCCGTTCAACCCGCTCGGACGCAGCGACGCGCTGGAGACCGCGATGCTCCTGGTCGTGGCCGGGCACCTCAGTGTCGACCAGGCGTATGCCGCCGTCAGCACCGGCGCGCGCGACGTCATGGGCCTCCCGCCGGCCCGCATCGAACCTGGTGCCCGGGCCGAGCTCCTCGCCGTGCGCGGGGACGACCTGGTCGAGGTCGTCGCCACGGCGAGCCTCGACCGCTACGTCCTCCACGCCGGACGTCTCGTCGCCCTCAGCGAGACGCACTCCCGGGTCGCCGCCCCGGCGCTCCTGCCCACCTACCCCGAAGCGAGGTGACCGTGTCCACGACGACATCCACCACCCTCCCCGACGTCACCGTGCGGGAACCCAGCCCACTGCTCGGGTTCGAGGACGTCGCCATGACCTTTCCTGGCGGGACGGTTGCGCTCTCCGGGGTCGACCTCACCGTCGGCCGCGGCGAGTTCGTCTCCGTCGTCGGGCCCTCGGGCTGCGGCAAGTCCACGCTGCTGCGGATCGCGTCCGGCCTGGAGACGGCGAGCGCCGGCACGGTCTCGCTGGCCACCGACCACATCGCCTACGTGTTCCAGGACGCGACGCTCCTGCCGTGGCGCAACGTGCTCGGCAACGTCGAGCTGCTGGCCGAGCTCAAGGGCCGCGGGCCGAAGATCCGCCGGGCGAAGGCACGCGAGGCGATCAAGCTCGTGGGGCTGGAGGGCTTCGAGAAGCACCTGCCCAAGCAGCTGTCCGGCGGGATGAAGATGCGCGCCTCGCTGGCCCGCTCGTTCACGCTCGACCCCGAGCTCTTCCTGTTCGACGAGCCCTTCGGCGCGCTCGACGAGATCACGCGCGGCCGCCTGCAGGACGAGCTCCTCAAGCTGTTCAGCGAGCAGCACTTCGCGGGGCTGTTCATCACGCACTCGGTGGCCGAGGCCGTCTACCTGTCCACCAAGGTCGTGGTCATGTCCGGCCGGCCCGGGCGGCTGGTGCAGTCCTTCGACATCCCGTTCCCCATGCCCCGCGACCCCGACATCCGGTACTCCCCCGAGTTCACCGAGGTCGTCGGACAGGTCTCGCACGCCCTGAAGGAGGCGCACAGCTGATGGCTGCCACCACGATCGAGGGCGTCACCGCCGAGGCGCGCGTCGTCACGCCCGTCGCGCCCCGACGCCGCAAGCGCTCGACCATCTCCTGGCTCGGACCGATCGTCGTCTTCGTCCTGATGATCGGGCTCTGGTACGCCCTCGCCTACTACTACGCGCAGCGCGGCCTGCCCTACTTCGTGCCGTACCCGCACGAGGTCGTGGAGGCGATCTTCTCGGACGGCGAGTTCGCCATCCTGATGACCGCACTCCTGCACAGCACGCAGGTGGCGATGACCGGCCTGGCGATCGCGATCGTCCTCGGCGTGACGTGGGCCGTCCTCATGGCGCAGGCCACCTGGATCGAGCGGTCGCTCTTCCCGTACGCCGTCGTCCTGCAGTGCATCCCCATCCTCGCGCTCGTCCCTCTGATCGGGATCCTGTTCGGGTACAACTTCCAGGCCCGCGTGATCGTCACGGTCCTGATCGCCCTGTTCCCGCTCGTCGCGATGACACTCTTCGGGCTGCAGTCGGTGGCCAAGCAGCAGCGCGAGCTGTTCCAGCTCCAGGGCGTCAGCCGCGCGACGATGCTGATGAAGCTGCAGTTCCCGGCGGCGCTGCCCTCCATCTTCGTCGGCCTGCGGACCTCGGCCGGGCTCGCGGTGGTCGGTGCCGTCGTCGGAGACCAGTTCTTCCAGCGCGGCAACCCGGGCCTCGGCGTCCTCATCCAGCTGTACGCCAACCGCCTGCAAGGCCCGGACCTCTACGCCGCGATCATCGTCGCCTCCCTGCTCGGCGTGACCGTGTTCGTGGTCTTCGGCCAGCTGGGGCGGCTCGTCGTCGGCCGTTGGTACGACTTCTCTTAACCCTTCTGTACCGATCCCGTCGACGGCCACCCCCGCGGCCGCCGGCACGTCCGCCAACCGAAAGAGAGCACCATGCGCACTCCGAACCGCACCGTCGTCGCCGCAGCTGCCGGCATCGCGTTGACCGCCTTCGGCCTGACTGCCTGCGCGGACGGCTCAGGCGACACCGACGCGGTCGCCGCTGCCACCGCGGCGGCGGGCAGCCTCGACCTGTCCGACGTCTGTCCGGCCACCGTCGTCGTGCAGACCGACTGGAACCCGGAGGCCGACCACGGACACCTCTACGAGCTCGTCGGGCCCGGCTACACCGTCGACGCCAACCAGAAGACGGTGAAGGGCGACCTCGTCGCGGGCGGGAAGCCGACGGGCGTCAAGATCGAGGTCCGTGCGGGCGGCCCGGCCATCGGCTTCACCCAGGCGTCCGCGCAGATGTACACCGACAAGGACATCACCCTCGGCTACGTCTCGACCGACGAAGCCGTCCAGCTCTCGGACAAGTTCCCGACGACGGCGGTGTTCGCCGAGAACGACAAGTCCCCGATGATGATCATGTGGGACCCGGCCACGTACCCGGACGTCACCGACATCAAGGGTCTGGGCACCGCGCTCAAGGACTCGGGCGGGGTCATCCGGTACTTCAACGGTGCCGCGTACATGAGCTACCTGATCGGCTCGGGGATCCTCGACGAGTCGGTCACCGACGGCAGCTACGACGGCACCCCGGCCAACTTCGTCGCCGCGGGCGGCAAGGACGCGCAGCAGGGCTTCGCGACCGCCGAGCCGTACATCTACGAGAAGGAGGTCCCGGCCTGGGGCAAGCCCGTGAAGCTGGAGACCATCCACGACACCGGGTTCCCGCTCTACCCCGAGGCCATGTCGGTCCGCTCTGCCGACCTGGCGTCCCTGACCCCGTGCCTCAAGAAGCTCGTCCCCGTCATGCAGCAGGCGGACGTCGACTACATCACCGACCCGGCCACGACGAACGCCCTGATCCTCGACCTGGTGAAGCAGTACAACAACGGCTGGGTCTACTCCCAGGGCGTCGCCGACTTCGCCGTCACGCAGATGAAGGACCTCGACATCGCGTCGAACGGCGACAACGCCTACGTCGGCGACATGGACGAGGCCCGGGTCCAGAAGATCATCGACACGATGACGCCGATCTACACCGAGGCCGGCGCGCCCCCGAAGTCCGGCCTGGTCGCCACCGACCTGTTCACCAACGAGTTCCTCGACCAGTCGATCGGCTTCTGAGCACTCCGTCCATCGACAGATCGTTCCCAGACGGCGGCGGGCGCTGGCTCCGGCCGGGCCCGCCGCCGTCGTGATCGAGAGGTACCCCCGTGGAGACCACCACCGCTCTCGACGCCCTGATCGCCGACCTGCGCGGCATCCTCGGCGACGACGGCGTCAGCACCGACCCCCGCGTCCGCGAACGCGTCAGCGTGGACGGCTCCAAGATGTCCCCCGTCATCCTCGAGCTGCTCCCCCTCGGCCTCGCCGACGTCGTGGCCTTTCCGACGAACGCCACGCAGATCGCCGCGTGCGTCGCGGCCGCCGTGACGCACGGCGTGCCGGTCACCCCGCGCGGCAAGGGCACCGGCAACTACGGCCAGGCGATCCCGATGGAGGGCGGACTGGTCCTCGACCTGACCCGCGCCCGGGCGATCGTCGAGATCGGCGACGGCTGGGTCACCGCCGAGGCGGGCGCGACGATGGTCGCGATAGAGGCGGCGGCCCGCGAGACCGGCCAGGAGCTGTGGATGTACCCGTCGACCGCCCAGTCGACGATCGGTGGCTTCCTGTCCGGCGGGTCCGGCGGGACGGGCACGATCGTCCACGGCGCCAACCACCAGGGGTTCGTCGTCGCCCTGGACGTGGTCCACGCGCTGCCCGGTGCCTCCCTGGTCCACGTCGAGGGCGAGGCCGCCCAGGCCTACGTCCACAACTACGGCACCGCCGGCATCCTGGCCCGCGTCACCGTCCGCCTGGAGCCGCTCCAGGACTGGCGCGGGTTCTACGCCTCGTTCGACGACCAGCACGCCGCGTTCCGGGTGCTGCGCGACCTCGGGCGTCTCACCCCGGCGCCGCGGCTGGTCTCCGCGGATCCCGCGCCGATCGCCGAGGCCCTGCCGCCGGACGACGCCCTGCCACCGGGCCGTGCGAGCCTGCGCGCGATCCTGGACCCGGGCGCCGTGGAGGCGGCCACGACCCTCGTCCTGGAGGCCGGCGGAACCGTCGAGGACCTTCGCGACGGGCCCCAGGCGTCCCTCAAGCTCTCGGTGCTCTCCTACAACCACCCCGTCGAGTGGCTGCAGACGTCGGATCCGGGCACCTACGTGCACCTGGAGGTCGGCGGCGAGGCGCTCGTCGACCGGCTCGACGAGGTCCAGGCCACGATCCCCGGCGGCCTCCTGCACCTCGAGGCCGGCCACACCGTCCCGATCGGCATGCTCGCCGGCGTCTACGAGGGCCCGGAACGACTGGCGTCCGTGATCGCCGCCCTGGGTGCCCTGGGCGTGGGCGTCCACAACCCGCACCAGTGGAACGTCGACTTCGAGGTCGAGCGCACCGTCGCCCTGGCGGCGGTCACCGACCCGTCGGGCCTCCTCAACCCCGGCAAGCTCGACCCCGACTACGCCGGCCCCCGGAAGGGAGCGATCCGATGAGCCGTCTCCTCGCCGAGCTCGCCGGACCCGCCACGGCCCGGGTCCTGGGCCCGGACTCGGTCCTCGTCGTCCCCATCGGTGCGATGGAGCACCACGGGCCGCACCTGCCGCTGATCACCGACGCCCTGATCGCCGAGAGCGTCGCCAGCGCCGCGATCGAGCAGGCGGCCGCGGAAGGTCTGGACGTCTGGCAGCTGCCGACGCTCACCTACACCAAGTCCGACGAGCACTCCTGGGCGTCGGGAACCGTGTGGATCAGCGCAGGCACCCTGTTGGACACCCTCGTGGACCTCGGTCGCTCGGTGGCGACGACACCCGCCCGGCGCCTCGTCTTCCTCAACGGCCACGGTGGCAACACCGCGCTCCTCGGCGTCGCCCTGCGCGAGATCCGTCGGCTCCACGGGCTGATGACGTTCTCCATGCCCGCCGGCCTGCAGATCGCCGGCGCCGGCGGCCTCGACGAGCCCGACGAGCACGGACTCGGCATCCACGCCGGCTACGGCGAGACGTCGCTGGTCCTGCACCTGAGACCTGACCTCGTCGACATGGCCCACGCTCGACGTACCGTCCCGGAGCACATCGCCGCGATGACCCACCTCGGATTCAACGGCACCACCGCCCAGTTCGGCTGGCTCAGCAACGACTTCGGGCCCGACGGGGTCATCGGCGACCCGACCGGCGCCACCGCTGCGGCGGGCGCCGTCCTGTTCGACGCCTCGGTCCGCCGGGCGGTGGACGTCCTCACCGAGATCGCCGTGTTCACCCACTCGAGCCCCGAGTGAGCACAGGGTGAGCCCGGAGTGAGCACCGCCCGCCCGGCCGCGCCGTCGACGTGCGCACGCCGCCGGTTCCCAGCACAGTGGGCGCCGTGATCCCGCAGGTTCCCGACGAGACCTGGCAGCTGCTGCAGGACTGGTTGCCCGACAACACCGACCCGGACCGACCCGTGATGACGCTCGCCACGGTCGACGAGTCGGGCGACCCCGACGCGCGGTCGGTGCTGCTCAGCGAGTACGACCGCACCGGCCTCTACCTGCACACCGACGCGAGGACGCGTAAGGTCGCCCAGCTCGACGCCCGTCCCGTCGCCGCCCTCGTCCTGCGCTGGCCCGAGGCGATGCGCCAGCTCGTCGTGCGCGGGGCCGTCGAACGGGCCGACCGGGCGGAGTCGGACCGCGCGTTCGCCGACCGGTCGGCCTATCTCCAGCGTCTCGCCTGGCTGAACACGCCGGAGGTCGCCCAGCTCACGCCGGAGGGACGTCGAACCACGTGGGCCGACTTCGGCGCCATCCACCCCGTGCTCGACCCTCCGGACACCTGGATCGGGTACCGCGTCCGCCCGACCAGCCTGACGTTCTGGACCGGGGCCGCGGACTCCGTGAGCCATCGCCGCGAGTACCGTCTGGACGCGTCCGGCTGGCGGCGCAGCGAGCTGCCCGGGTGAGCGCGAACATCGGTTGTCCTGCGGAAACGCGCCCGTCATCTGACCGAGGCAGACTGCCGACATGACGGCCCGACTGCAGTCCCACCAGTACGGCAAGGCCGAGACGCGCGTCGTCCGGATCGTTCGCGACACTCCTCGGCACGAGATCCGCGACCTCAACGTCTCCTCCGCGCTGCGCGGCGACTTCGAGGCGGCGTACCTGACGGGCGACCAGTCCGCGGTGCTGCCCACGGACACCCAGAAGAACATGGTGTTCGCCTACGCCAAGGCGCACGGGATCGAGTCGCCCGAACGGTTCGGCATCCTGCTGGCGGAGCACTTGGTGACGGACATCGAGCCGGTCGCCGGTGCCCGCGTGGACGTCGAGGAGTACGCGTGGGTGCGCGCGGTCGTCGACGGCGCCGAGCACGACCACACCTGGGTGCGCAGCGGCCAGGAGGTCCGGACCGCCTCGGTCACGGTCGACGACGGCGCGACGACCGTCATCGCCGGCCTCAAGGACCTGACGGTGCTCAAGTCCACCGGCTCGGAGTTCACGGGCTTCCTCAAGGACGAGTACACGACCCTCCAGGAGACGACCGATCGCATCCTCGCCACGTCCCTGATCGCGCAGTGGCGGTACGCGGGCACCGACCTCGACTTCGACGCCACCTACGCCACGGTCCGCGCGATCATGATCTCGACCTTCGCAACCTTGCACTCGCTCGCCCTCCAGCAGACGCTGTGGCACATGGGGACGCAGGTCATCGACCAGGTGCCGGAGGTCGTCGAGGTCAGGTTCGCCGCGCCCAACAAGCACCACTTCCTGTCGGACCTGAGCCCCTTCGGCCTCGAGAACCCGGGCGAGGTCTTCTGGGCCGCCGACCGCCCCTACGGCCTGATCGAGGCGGCCATCGTCCGGGAAGGGGCGACGCCCGCCGAGGCAGCCTGGACGCGCTCGGTCGGTGCCCCGTGAACAGGACGGGCAGCGGCGCAGGCTCCCGGCAGCACGACGACGACCGCTGGCTCAACCAGGCCGTCGCCCTGGCCACCGCCAACGTCGCCGAGGGCGGTGGCCCCTTCGGCGCGGTGATCGTGCGCGACGGCGTGGTGATCGGCACCGGCCAGAACCGCGTCACCCGCGACAACGACCCCACTGCGCACGCCGAGGTCGTGGCGATCCGCGCGGCGTGCAACGCGCTCGACGACTTCTCCCTCGCCGGCGCCACGCTCTACGCCTCCTGCGAGCCGTGCCCCCTCTGCCTCGCAGCATGCCTCTGGTCCCGCCTGGAGCGGGTCGTCTACGCCGCCGACCGCGACGACGCCCGCCGCGCCGGATTCGACGACTCCCGCTTCTACGACCTGCTGGCCACCGACCGCGCCGCCTGGCCGATGCCGGTCGTCGCCAACCGCATCGCGACCACATCCGACCCCATCGACGCGTGGCTCGCCCGCCCCACCAAGGTCGAGTACTGACGCCTGTCAGGACGTGCCGTCAGCTGGCGGCGTGCCGTAGCGAGCCGCCGTCTCGACGGCGTCCTCGTCCCAGTTCTCGCCGGTCTGCAGCACCCAGAACACGACGAACAGCACGAGCAGGACCGCCTCGACCACGAACAGCGTGTAGGGCCACTGCTGGCCACCCCGCAACCAGCCGACGAGCCCCGCCACGCCGGCCGCGACGACGGTGACGGACATGAACAGGCTGATCAGCCGGTACGCCCTGCTGTACGACTCCGGCGACATCCCCTTGGGCCGGCCGACGGGTGGCTCCACCACGTGCCGGGCGGCGTAGGCGGCTGCGCCGGAGATGCACGCGAAGAGCACCACGGCCGCCACGTAGTGCGCCCGGAGCAGGAACGAGGCGTGCCCCGCGACGAACCACACGCCGAACGCCAGCCAGACGACGGTGGTCACGACCAGTCCCGCCCGTCCGGCGGCGCTGGACCCGCGCCCGCGGTTCCGCCAGGCGAACGCCAGCACCGCAGCACCGACGAGCAGCAGGGCGGTGACGTTGTTGTCCACCGCCGGGACGAGGTCGGACGGCAGACAGGGTCCGGCGTCGCCGCAGCCGCCCGGCACGGGGTCGAACGGGACGGGCACGAACGCGACCAGCGGGATGACCATCCCGGCGATGTCGAGGAGCGAGTCCTCCCAGCCGGCGCGCCCCTTGATCGCGATGAGGGCCGGGCCCGTCGCGACGAGGGTCCCGACCAGGACGTTGCGCACCGGCGAGTAGAAGTAGCCGCTGATGGAGCCGAACCGCTGGCCCTCGCCCCAGAGGACCTCGATGACGATCGAGATCGCCAGCAGCAGTGCCATGGCCACGATCGCCACGCGCAGCGAACGGTACGTGGCACGGATGGGCGACGCCAGGGCCTCGACCACCGCTTCGGGCGCCGGCCGGCGTGGACCGGCTGGTGCCTGCGGTGCGGAGTCGGGTGGCCCGGGGTTCGGGTCCGCCTCGTCGTCGGTCATGGTCGCCCCTGCCTGTCGTACGCGTCGTGCCGGGCTCAGCTTCCCCGATAGGTGGAGTAGGCGAACGGGCTGAGCAGGACGGGGACGTGATAGTGGCTCGAGTCGACGACGTCGAACACGACCACCACCTCCGGCAGGAACGAGGCCCGGTCGGTCGAGGCGAAGTAGGCCGCGGTGTCGAACACGAACCGGTAGGTCCCGACGGGCACCGACGCGGGCGCCAGGGACCGCGCTCGCCCGTCGTCGTCGGTGGTCCCGGAACCGACGAGCATCCACTCGCCCTCGACTCGTCCCGACAGGACGACCGGCACCCCGACCGCGGGCCTGCCGAGCGCGATGTCGAGCACGTGCGTGGTCAGCTGACTCATGAACGCTCCCCAGGAGAGGACACGGACGAGGGGGTCCCGAACAACGTCCGCAGCCGCAGCAGCGCGATCTCGCGCAGCTGGTCGGCCACCTCACGGTCCTCGTCGGCGGGCGACAGCGCCAGCCGCCGGTGCAGCTCGGCGAGGATCTCGGGCCGCGTCCGCCCGGCGGCCCGGATGAGGAAGATGCGCCCGAACTGCTCCTCGTAGGCGGCGTTCCCGGCCGCCATGGCCGCCACCAGGGCGGGATCGTCCGTGGTCGACGACGCCTGCTCCGCGCGGCTCAGCGAGGCCGTCGAACCGGAACCCTGCGAACCGATCCGCGGGTGCGACGCCAGCGCCTCGTCGACCTCGGCCGGGGACAACGCCCGGGCGGCGAGGTCGGCGACGTCCAGGAGAGCGGCGACGGACGGGTACGGACACCCGGACGCGACCTGCGACACCCATCGAGAGACGTGCAGCGCCGCCTCGAGACGCTCCCGGGTCTGCGCATCGTCCTGGATCATGAGCCCACTCTCGTGGCACGGTACGGGGCGTGCCAGTGATCAGCGGGATCGTGCTCGCCGCAGGCGCGGGAACTCGCCGCGGCGGCCCGAAGGCCCTCGTGCCCGGCTGGCTCGACGGGGCGACGCGGCTGCTCCTGGAGGCGGGCTGCGAGCGGGTCGTGGTCGTGCTCGGCGCGGGCGCCGACGAAGCGCGGGGACGGCTCTCGCCCGACCCGCGCATCGAGATCCGCACGGCGATCGACTGGGCGCAGGGCATGGGTGCGTCCCTGCGGGAAGGGCTGAGGCACGCCACCGGCGATGCGGCACTGATCACGCTCGTCGACCTGCCAGGCACCCCGGCCACCGTCGTGGACCGCGTCCTTTCCCCCTCGACGAGCAGCCTGCGGGTCGCCCTGCGTCAGGCGACCTACGACGGCCGCCCAGGCCACCCGGTCCTCGTCGGCGCGGACCACTGGCAGGCGCTGAGCGACGCGCTCGAGGGCGACCGCGGCGCCCGCCCGTACCTGAGGACGCACGGCGTCGCGGAGGTCGAGTGCGGCGACCTGCACCACGGTCGCGACGAGGACACCTGACACGCCCGTCACTCCGCCTCGATCGACGTCAGCGGCAGCTCGCGACCCCACCGTGCGGCGGCGGCCGTCATCCGCGACCGGAGCTCTCCGGACGCCCGGGCCGCGAGCGGCGACGTCGACCGGCCGCCCTCGCTCACCAGCACTCCTCCGACGTACACGTGCGACAGGTTCCGCAGCCCGCAGGCCATCACGTAGGTGGCGAGCACGTCCCACACGGGCCCGGTGTCGGGAGCGCGGTGGTCGACGACGAGGAAGTCCGCCATCTTGCCGACCTCCAGCGACCCGACGCGGTCCGCGACACCGAGCACCTCGGCGGACCCGAGAGTGTGCAGACGAAGGACGTCGGCGGGCATCATCACCGAGGCGTCGGTGTACATCGCGCGGGTGGTGTAGAGCCCGATGCGCATGTTGCCCCAGGGGTCGGAGATGTCGGTGCACGACTGGTCGTCGAGCCCCATCCCGACGGGGATCCCGGCCCGCTGGAGCCGCACGACGTCGGCGAACCCGGACCCGAGCCGACCGTTCGACGTCGCCTGCCAGACGACGCCGCAGCCCGTCTCGGCGGCCCGGGACACCATCGCGTCGGTCGGGTGCACGAAGTGGCCGAAGAGGAACGACGGGCCGAAGGCGCCGGCGGCGTCGTACCAGGCGAACTTCTCCCGCTGCGTCTCGATGCCTTCGGCGGTCTCGACGAAGTGCGCCTGGTTGCCGATCCCGTGCGTCCGCATCATCGCCACCTCGAGCTCGGCCGACCGCGGCGCGGACGCCCACTGCACGGCGCCCATCACGGACGCCCCGAGGTGCTGCGCGGCCGGCGTGCGCGCACAGGACTCCGCGACCATGTCGGCGAACACCCCGACGACCTCGTCCTCCGGACCGGCCTCGTCGTTGAGCCTGATCGCGTTCATGACCCGCAGACCGGCATCGGCCGCACCGTCGATCTGCCTCGTCGCGAACTCCACGGGCGCGATCCGCCCGAGCACCGGGGACGCCGTCACCGGGTCGTAGCGCCAGGTCACGCGCGGGTGCATGAAGTTGTAGGCGCTGGTCACGCCGTTCGCCAGGAAGTCCAGCGCGCCGTGCAGGGTCGACCAGTACAGGTCGTCCGGCTCGCACTTGTCGAGCACCTCGACCATCGACATCACCCACGGGTAGAGCGTCGAGCCGGGTGAGATGCCGCGCATCCCCGAGGTGAACAGGTGCGAGTGGGCGGACACGAACCCCGGCGCCACCATCGCGCCCCCGACGTCGAGCAGCCGCAGCCCGCCGCCGTCGCTGCGCGCCACCAGGGACTCGTCGGGCTCCCCCGGGCCCAGGGCCTCGATCCGACCGTCGTCGCCGACGAGCAACCACCCGGCGAACCACGACGGACCCGCGTCGGACACAGGGAGGACCAGCGCGTTGTGCACGAGGAGCCGCATGGCCGCCATCGTGCATGCTGCGTGTGACGGGCCCGTTTCGTTCGTGCGGCGCAGGATGTCGAGAGACGGCGAGCCCCGACGTCATGGAGGCACCGGACCGACGAAGGAGACCGCCATGAAGTACGTCATCCTCATCCACGCCAACCCGGAGCCGTGGGACCACCCGACTGCGCGCTTCACCGCTGAGGGCAAGGCTCTGTCCGCAGACGAGCACGCCGAGCTGGATCGCCGGTTCGACCTCCTCTTCGACGAGATGCAGACCCGCGGCGAGCTGGTCGACGCTGAGGCCCTCGCAGCACCGTCGACGAGCACGGTGTTCCGCTGGCGCAGCGACGCGACCGAGGGCCCGTTCACCGAGACCGCCGAACAGCTGGCGGGCTTCTTCCACATCGACGTCGAGAGCCACGAGCGAGCGGTGGAGATCGCGTCGCAGTTCGCCGGCCCCGGCAGCCCCGCCGAGCTGCGCCCGTCCATGTGGGTCGACCCGCGTCGCCAGCAGAAGTGACGCCCCTGGCGAACACCGGCATATCCGCGTGGGGCGCACCGCTGTACGTGCCATGACGGATGACGAGGCTCTCGACGCCTACTCCCGGGCCGTGGTCTCGGTGGCGGAGAAGGTGCTGCCGAGCGTCGCGAGCCTGAGCGTCCGGACGGCGCAGGGCGGCGGGGCCGGCAGCGCGAGCGTCATCACGGCCGACGGCTACCTCCTGACCAGCGCACACGTCGTGTCGGGTGCCGCCGTCGCCGAAGCCTCCTTCGCCGACGGGACGACGGTCCGCGCCGACGTCGTGGGTCGCGACCCGCTCTCGGACCTCGCCGTGCTGCACGCCCGCGGCGACACGCCCCCGCCGGTGCCCTTCGGCGACGCAGCCGCCCTGCGCGTCGGCCAGCTCGTCATCGCGCTCGGGAACCCGCTGGGCCTGGCCGGCAGCGTGACCGCGGGCATCGTGTCCGCGCTCGGGCGCTCCCTGCCCACAGGGTCGGGACGCGTCATCGACGAGGTGGTCCAGACGGACGCCGCGCTCAACCCGGGGAACAGCGGCGGCGTCCTCGCCGACAGCGCCGGCCGGATGGTCGGCGTCAACACGGCGGTCGCGGGGATCGGCGTCGGGCTGGCCGTGCCGATCAACGCCACGACGCGCGACATCATCACCACGCTCATGACCCGTGGCCGCGTCCGTCGGGCCTGGCTCGGCATCGCCGGCACGCAGGCGCCCCTGCCGCCGCACCTCGCGGAGCGCCTGGGCTCCCCCACCGGCCTGATGGTCGCGGGCGTCTCACCCGGATCCCCCGCCGCGCTCGCCGGTCTGCACCGCGGCGACATGGTGGTCGAGCTGGACGGCAACCGCGTGGTCACGACGACGGCCGTGCAGAAGCTCATGGTCGAGGACGCGATCGACCGCCGGATCGAGATCACCGTCTGGCGCAACGGCGCCCTGGTCGACGTGATCGTCTTCCCGCGCGAGCTCTCCGCCTAGTTCACGACGAACCGTCCCATCGCCCCCGACTGGGCGTCCTGCATGACGTGCGAGACGAACGGGTAGGTCCCCGCGGCCGGGAACGTGAGCTCGACGAACCCGCCCTCGGCGGGCGCCAGGGACAGCACCTGCGAGCCGCCGGTCCCGGTCGAGCCGCCGTCGTGCAGCAGCCAGTCACCCTCGCGGTACGCGGTGTCGAACTGGGCGCCGACCACGTGGAAGGAGCTCGGTCTGCCCGGTCCCGCGTCGAGCACCCAGAGCCGGACGCGTTCCCCGGCCACGGCGCGCAGCGGGCGGTCGCGGTACTGGTTCGCGTACCCGTTGAAGACGACGAGGTCCGGGGTGCCGGCGTCGACCTTCGCGGCGTCCGCGATGCCGCCCTGGGCGCCGAGGTAGAGCTCGGACTGCACGAGGACGTACTCGCGGTCGACGACCGGCAGGCCGGGCGGGTCGACGATGACCGCCCCGAACATGCCGTTGGCGATGTGCAGGGACATCGGCATGGTCGAGCAGTGATACATCCAGATGCCGCTGCGCGTCGCGGTGAACGCGTAGGTCAGCGACGCGCCGGGCTGGATGGTCCGCATGACGTCGTCGGGGGCGAGCGCGCCCGCGTGGAAGTCGATCGAGTGGCCGATCGACCCGTCGTTGACCAGCGTGATCTCGAACCTGTCGCCGACCGCGCCACGCAGCACCGGCCCGGGCGCCTGGCCGTCGAAGGTCCACAGCCGCTGCCGCACGCCTGGGGCCACCTCCCGCTCGACCTCACGAACCGTCAGAGTCCTGCGGTGGGTCGTCGGTCCGGGGGCGGGCGCGGGCGGTGTCGCGTCGTGCGCCATGACGCCGGCGTCCGGGGTCGCCATGAGATCAAGGGCGTCGGCGGCGCTCGGCGTGGTCCGGTCCGACCCGGTCGGACCATCCGTGGGCCCGTCCATGCCGGGCATGGACCCGTGCAGGCCGGTCGCGTGCGCGTCGGTCGCGTGCGCGTCGGTCGCGGCGGCAGCGTGCTCGCCGTCGACGTCGATCCGCAGCGTCATCCCCATGAGGCGATGCCCCGCCACGGGGCACCAGCCGTCCAGCGAGGTGCCGACGACGCCCACGTCGACGGATGCGCGCTCCCCAGGCGCCAGCCGACCGGTGGTCGCGCCCGTCTCGATCGTGAGCTCGTGCACGTCGTCGTCGGCGTTCGTCACCTCGATGACCAGGCGGTCACCCCGCGGCACCGACACCACGGCAGGGCTGAACCGCATGGACTCGGCCCGCAGCTGGACGGTCGTCGTCCGACCCGTCGCCACCGCCTGGTCACCGGCCGCGACCGTGCCGATGCCCGCCGCGGGCGGGTCGACCGCGACGCCGAGCGCGACGGCGAGCACGAGGCAGCCGACCGCGACGACAGCTGCCCCGCTCCGCGCGGGGACCGGCGTCGCCGGCTCGACCGCCGCCGGTTTCCGCCAGACCAGGACGGCGCGCGTCAGCAGGACGAGGAACGACGTGAGCGCCCCGAGCACGACGAACGACGCGGCGACCCGGACGGCGCTGGGCACCGGCGCGACGAACACGACAAGGCCACCGTTGACGAGAACGAGCCGGACGACGGCCCCGCGGTCGAGCTCGGCGGCCGTCCGGCGCGCCATGGAAGGGCCACCGCCGAGCACGACCGGTACGAGGTACGACAGCGACCCGACGAGCACCTGTGCCACGAACCCGACCGCGAACGGTGCCACGAGCACCGCCAGTCGCTCCGGGACGACCGCCCAGCCAGGCGCGCCGACCACGATCACGGCGAGCGCCAGGGCGCTGACGGCGAACCACGCCACGCTCGCCGCGAGGCTCCACCCCGCGTAGGTGCGCGGCGGGGCCGAACGGGCCTGCCGAACCATGGCGTGCACCACGACGAGGATGCCGCCGGCGACGGTCGCGGCACCGACCGCGACGAGCGGCCGCCAGGACGTGACCGGCCCTGCCGCGAGGATCCCCAGCCCCACGAGGACCACGGGCAGAGCGTGCCGCCCGGCGCGCTCGTCGGCCGGTTCGATCCGAACGTGCAGCACGGTCGGCCACAGGACCAGGAGCGTCCCGAGCACCGTGAGGCCCACCCAGCCGAGCAGGAGGAGCGTCACGTGACCGACGTACAGGCGTCCGTGCACGCTCTCTGGAACGCGTCCGTGCGCCATCGCGACCCCGAGCGCGACCCCCACCGGGAGCAGCAGCCCCGCGGCCACGTAGTACCGCACCGCGTGCCCGAACCGCGACGGGAGGGCGGAGCGTCGCTGCACGACCATGACGAGCACCTGAGCGAACGCGGCGCCGGCGACGAGGACCGCCCCGACGACGATCGGAGGCGTCAGCGACGCCGCGACGCCGACCGCGACCGCGAGCGTCCCGACGGTGTGCGCGACGAGACGCACCGTGTGACCGGGCCGACCGCCGGGAGCCGGGCAGCGCAGCAGCGTGTCGGCGAAGTGCTGGCTCCACACGAGGATCGCGCTGCCGGCGCTGCCGAGCAGGAGCAGGTGCACGAGCAGCCACGGAGCCGCGGGAACGGACCGGTGCCCAAGAGCGAGCGCGACGGCCGCCACCATCCACGCGACCGCCAGCGCGTTCGCGCGCAGGTGCCACGAGGCGCGGGTCACGAGGTCACCGCCGCGACGGCGACGTGCGGCACGGCGGCCCGGGGCGGCCGTCGCGCGACGACGATGCTCCCGACCGCCACCCCGAGGAACCCGAGCACCGCGACGATGTTCGCGACCCCACCGGCCTGGACGGCCGGCCCCACCGCCCACGCGTCACCGACGAGCAGCCGCACGGCCAGGGACGCGTGCAGCAGGACCAGCGGCCCGTACATGAGCGGCCGGTAGGGCAGCGGTCGTCGGATCACCGCCGGGAGGATCACCGGCGCGTGCGCCATGACCATGGAGATCACGAACCCGAGGAACACGGCGTGCAGCACGGCGTCGTACCCCGGACCCGCGACCACCGTGCCCATGGTGAGCCAGATCCCCCCGGCCACGGCCAACCAGCCGAAGCCGGCGAGCATCGCCACCGCCATGAACCGCCGCTGCCCGTCGGCGCGGACGGTCCGGCGTGCGACGTCGTGCCGCAGCAGCAGCGCCGACAGCACGAGCAGCGACACCCCGAGCACCGCCCCACCCAGTCGCGGGGACAGGAGGGCGATCGCCGCGCCCGCGAGGAGGGCGAGAGCCGTCCCGAGGAGCGTGACCTCGACGGACGTCGGAGGGGCCGCGACGCGCATGAGCTCGAGACGCTCCCCGGCGACCGTGAGCACGAGGAAGACCACCAACCACGGCGCCAGCACCGGGACAGGGACTCCTGCACAGGCGAGCAGCGCCGCCCCGACGGCGGCGAACGCGCCAGCCGCCTGCACCGCGACGGCGCGCGCGGCCTGTCGACGCCAGACCGCGCGGTAGAGCGCGAGCAGCGCCACCGTCCCGCCGAGCTGCAGGACGCGACCGACGACGAGCGGCGCCGGGCTCAGCAGCGCGACCGCGCCCGCGCCGAGCAGCGCGGGCGCCAGGTACGCGGACCGTCGGCCCACGGCGACGGCGCGTTCGAGCGCGACCAGCGTGCCGACGAAGCCCAGCACCATGAGCTGACCGTGGACGGCGGGCAGCCGGTCGAGCCGGACCGGAGCGGGCAGCCCGAGCAGCGTCAGCGCGGCGTCGAGACCGGCCAGCAGCGCAACACCTGCGGGAATCAGGAACACGAGCCGCACCGGCGCCCCGAACCGGTTTTCCACGGCGACCTGCCCTATTTTCACGATGCCAGCGTGGGCGAGGCGCGTCGCCACAACTAGGGGCGGAAGTCCCGGTCGTGCCGCGGGGTCGCCGACCTACGCTCGACCCATGTCCATCCGGCGCACCGCGGCAGCGCGCACCCTCGCGTCGGGCAGCCGCGTGGACCTCCTGCACCTCCTGCAGGACGGGGCCGAGCACACCATCAGCGAGCTCGCCTCGGCGACCGGGCTGCACGAGAACACGACGCGCGAGCACCTCCAACGGCTCGTCGCGGACGGGTACGCCCGGCGCGAGCCGGAGCACCGCACGGAGCGCGGCCGGCCACGGATGGTCTACCGCCTGGTCTCTGCCGACGACGTCCGCGCGGACCCCGACGCGACCCGCCGGATCGAGGAGTCGATCGCCCGCGTCGCGCTGACCCGGGTCCTGCTCGAGGGCTATGGGCGGGAGGTCGCGTCGACGACGGAGGCTGCCGAGGCCGCAGGTCGGGCACTGCTCGACGACCCGGCAATCCGGCCCGAGCCTCGGGCGTCCGCGGCGGACGCGGCGGACGCGGCGGACGCGACCGGGTCCGACCGGCAGATCGACGCGCTCGAGGCGCACCTGGACCGGCTCGGCTTCGACCCTGAGCTGGACCGCTCGCAGATGGCGTTCCACCTCTACCGCTGCCCGTTCCTGGACCTGGCGCGTGCGCGGCCCGAGGTCGTCTGCCACGTGCACCTCGGGCTCGCGCAGGGTGTCCTCGACACCGTCCCGGGGCCGGTCGCGGCAGGACGGCTTCTGCCGTTCGTCGGGCCGGAGCACTGCATCCTCCAGCTGAACCACAGGCCCGACCTCCCCGATGCGTGACCCGAACGGGTTTTCCACGGTGTTTTCACGCGACTCCCGGACATCCCCGCACGGATGCTCGTCGCAGGCCCGATGACGGGCCGACGACCAGCACCAGCGGGAGGTCCTGATGTCCACCCTCGCCCTGCGCACGCCAGATCTGTCGCACTGGGACCCGGAGAACGCTGACACGTGGGACAAGCGCCTGGCGTGGCGGACGCTCTGGATCACGACGTACAACCTCATGCTCGCGTTCGCGGTCTGGTACCTCGTCAGCGCCGTCGCGCCGCGGCTCAACGACATCGGGTACGACCTGACGAAGGGCCAGCTCTACTGGCTCGTCGCGATCCCGGGTCTCGCAGCCGGCACCGCCCGGCTGATCTACATGTTCCTGCCGCCGGTGCTGGGCACCCGCACCCTCGTCGGCGGGTCCGCAACCCTCCTGCTGCTGCCGATGGTCGGCTGGGTCCTCGCCGTGCGCGACACGACCACGCCCTACGCGATGCTCCTGCTGCTGGCGGCGGCGTCCGGCATCGGCGGTGGCGCGTTCGCCGGGTTCATGCCGTCGACCAGCTACTTCTTCCCACGCCGGATGGCCGGGACAGCGTTGGGGCTCCAGGCGGGGATCGGCAACTTCGGCGTCAGCCTGATCCAGCTCCTCGTGCCGTGGGTCGTCGGCTTCGGGCTGCTCGGCACCGCCGCGCTCACGCCTCAGCAGCGCGAGGACGGCTCGTCGATCTGGTTGCACAACGCCGGACTGGTGCTCATCCCGTGGGTGATCCTCGGCGCCGTGATGGCCGCGATCTGGCTCCGCCGGGTGCCGGTGAAGGCGAACTTCCGGGAGCAGCTCGACATCTTCAACGAGCGGCACACCTGGTACATGACGGCCGTCTACGTGATGACGTTCGGCGCCTTCTCCGGCTTCGCCGCCCAGCTCGGCCTGCTGATCAAGAACATGTACGCGGGCATGGAGGGCGCGCCCGACCCGCTCAAGTACGTCTTCCTGGGCCCGCTCCTCGGCTCGATCACCCGCGCGGCGTGGGGACCCCTCTGCGACAAGTTCGGCGGTGCGATCTGGTCGTTCGTCGCCGGGATCGGCATGACGGTCGCGACCGTGTTCACCGCCTTCTACCTCGACCCGACCGACACCAGCACGTTCGGGCTCTTCCTCGGCGGGATGCTCGCGATCTTCACGTTCGCCGGGATCGGGAACGCCGGCACGTTCAAGCAGATGCCGATGATCTTCGACCGGCGTCGCGCCGGCGGCGTCATCGGGTTCACGTCCGCGATCGCGGCCTTCGGTCCGTTCCTCGTCGGTGTCGGCCTCTCGCTCGTGGCACCGCAGGCGTTCTTCATCGGGGCGGCGGTCTACTTCGCCCTCTGCACGCTGCTCGTCTGGCGCCAGTACGCCCGGCCCGGAGCTCCCCGCCCGTGCTGATCTACTCGAGGAGTACGTGGTGACCACCCCCGGTACCGACAACCCCGCCGTCGACGTCCTGCTGCGTCTCGGCTCCGCGCTCCGCCCGGGTACGGTCTCGCCCGACCTGCGCGCCCTCTTCCTCGAGGGCGGGCGGTCGGGCGACGCGTTCTACCGGGACCGGTGGTCGCACGACAAGGTCGTCCGCTCGACGCACGGCGTGAACTGCACGGGGTCCTGCTCGTGGAAGGTGTACGTCAAGGACGGCATCATCACGTGGGAGACGCAGCAGACCGACTACCCGTCCGTCGGGCCGGACTCCCCCGAGTACGAGCCGCGCGGCTGCCCCCGCGGCGCGGCGTTCTCCTGGTACACGTACTCCCCCACGCGGGTCCGGTACCCCTACGTCCGCGGTGCGCTCCTGCGGGCGTACCGCGCAGCGAAGGAGCGCACGGGCGACCCGGTGCTCGCCTGGGCGGAGGTCACCGGCGACCCCGAGACCGCGCGCTCGTACAAGTCGGCCCGTGGCAAGGGCGGGCTCGTCCGCGCCACCTGGGAGGAGGCCGCGGAGATCGTCGCGGCGGCCCACGTGCACACGATCAAGACCTACGGCCCCGACCGCGTCGCGGGCTTCTCTCCGATCCCTGCGATGTCGATGGTGTCGCACGGTTCGGGCGCCCGGTTCGTCTCGATGCTCGGCGGCACGATGCTGTCGTTCTACGACTGGTACGCGGACCTGCCCGTCGCGTCCCCGCAGGTCTTCGGCGACCAGACGGACGTCCCCGAGTCGGCGGACTGGTGGAACGCGAGCTACCTCATGATGTGGGGCTCGAACGTGCCGGTGACCCGCACGCCGGACGCGCACTTCATGACCGAGGCGCGCTACCGCGGCCAGAAGGTCGTGACCGTCTCCCCGGACTACGCGGACAACACGAAGTTCGCCGACGAGTGGCTCGCACCGCACCCCGGCACCGACGGCGCGCTTGCGCTGGCCATGGGCCACGTGGTCCTGCGGGAGTTCCTCGTCGAGCGACGCACCGAGCGGTTCGCGGACTACATGTCCAGGTTCACCGACGCGACCCACCTGATCACCCTGCGCCGGCGCGGCGACGCGTGGGTGCCCGACAAGTTCCTCACTGCCGACGCGCTCGACGGCCCGGTCGCCGGCGCCGACGGCACCCCTCGGGACACGCACGGCCGGGACGCCGCGTTCATGACCGTGGTGCTCGACGAGGACGGGTCGCCGCGCGTCCCCAACGGCTCGCTCGGACACCGGTTCGACCCGGAGAAGGCCGGGTCGTGGAACCTCGACCTCGGCACGATCAAGCCGGTGATGTCGATCGCCGACCTGGACTCCCATGACGGGTCCGCCGTCGCGGTCGACCTGCCCCGCTTCGACGTGGCCGGGAGCGAGCACACCGGCGGGGCGGGCGTCGTCCGTCGTGGTGTGCCCGTGCGGCGCCTCGGCGACACGCTGGTCACGACCGTCTTCGACCTGCTGCTCGCCCAGTACGGCGTCGGCCGCGACGGCCTGCCGGGCACCTGGCCGACCGGGTACGACGACCCCAGCACTCCAGGGACGCCGGCCTGGCAGGAGGAGATCACCGGGGTCCCGGCCGCCGCTGCCGAGCGGATCGGCCGCGAGTTCGCACAGAACGCCGAGGTGTCGGGCGGCCGCTCGATGATCCTCATGGGGGCGGGGACCAACCACTGGTTCCACTCCGACACGATCTACCGCACGTTCCTGGCCCTCGTCACGATGACCGGCTGCCAGGGCGTCAACGGCGGCGGGTGGGCGCACTACGTCGGTCAGGAGAAGTGCCGCCCGGTGACGGGCTGGGCGCAGTACGCGTTCGGGCTCGACTGGGTGCGGCCTCCGCGCCAGATGATCGGCACCGCGTTCTGGTACCTCGCCACGGACCAGTGGCGGTACGACGGGCTGCCCGCCGACGCGCTCGCGTCCCCGCTCGCCGAGGGCCTCTTCGCCGGCCGGACCACCGCCGACTGCCTGGTCGAGTCCGCGAAGCGGGGCTGGATGCCCAGCTACCCGACGTTCAACCGCAACCCGCTCGAGCTGGTCGACGAGGCTCGGGCGGCGGGCAAGGACCCGGCGGCGCACGTCGTCGACGAGCTCCGCGAGGGGCGGTTGAAGTTCGCCGTCGAGGACCCCGACGACCCGGTGAACTTCCCGCGCGTGCTGACGGTCTGGCGGGCGAACATCCTGGGCTCGTCCGGCAAGGGCAACGAGTACTTCCTGCGTCACCTGCTCGGCACGAGCGCAGCCGTGATGGCCGAGGAGTCCGGTCCGGAGAGGCGTCCCGCCAGCATGACGTGGCGCGACGAGGCCCCGCGCGGCAAGCTCGACCTGCTCGTCACCAGCGACTTCCGGATGACCTCGACGACCCTGTTCTCGGACGTCGTCCTGCCGGCGGCCACCTGGTACGAGAAGCACGACCTGTCGACGACGGACATGCACCCGTTCGTGCACTCGTTCAACCCCGCGATCGCACCGCCGTGGCAGACGCGCACGGACTTCGACATCTTCGTGACCCTGGCGAAGGCCGTCTCGGCGCTGTCGGTCGGGCACCTCGGCAAGCGCGAGGACCTCGTCGCGGTGCCGCTGATGCACGACACCCCCGACGAGATGAGCACGCCGCACGGGACGGTGAACGCGGTCGAGGACCTCATCCCCGGTGTGACGATGCCGAAGCTCGTCGTCGTCGAACGGGACTACACCACCCTCGCCGACCGGCTCACGTCGCTCGGCCCGCTCACTGCGAGCGTCGGCATGGTGACCAAGGGCGTGACGTTCATGCCCGACCAGGAGGTCCCCGAGCTGGGCCGGTTGAACGGCGTCGTCTCGGACGGGTTCGCCGCCGGTCGGCCGAGGCTGACGACCGCGCAGCACGTCTGCGAGACGATCCTCGCGCTGTCCGGGACCACCAACGGGCGTCTCGCGGTCCAGGGGTTCGAGAACGTCGAGAAGCAGACCGGCACCGAGCTCGCCTGGCTCGCGCGCGAGCACGAGGGCAAGCGCATCACGTTCCCCGACGTGCAGGCCCGGCCCGTGCCGGTCATCACGTCGCCCGAGTGGTCCGGCTCCGAGCACGGCGGTCGTCGCTACACCGCGTTCGCGATCAACGTCGAGCAGCTCAAGCCGTGGCACACCCTCACGGGCAGGCAGCACTTCTTCCTCGACCACGACTGGATGAGCGAGCTGGGCGAGAACCTGCCCGTCTACCGCCCGCCGCTCGACCTGGGCCGGCTGTTCGGCGACCGTCGCCCCGGCTCGACGGAGCCGTCGGGCGCCCCCGGTTCCGAGGGCCACGCGGAGGTCACCGTGCGCTACCTGACGCCGCACTCGAAGTGGTCGATCCACTCGGAGTACCAGGACAACCTGTTCATGCTCTCGCTCTCGCGAGGCGGTCCGACGATCTGGATGTCACCGCAGGACGCCGCGACGATCGGGGTCCGTGACAACGAGTGGGTCGAGGCCTACAACCGCAACGGCGTCGTCGTCGCCCGAGCGATCGTCAGCCACCGCATGCCGCAGGGCACGGTGTTCATGTACCACGCCAAGGACCGCACGGTGGATGTCCCCCGGTCCGAGACGTCGGGCCTGCGTGGTGGCATCCACAACTCGCTGACCCGGGTCCTGCTCAAGCCGTCGCACCTCGTCGGCGGCTACGCCCAGCTCTCCTTCGCCTTCAACTACCTGGGCCCGACGGGGAACCAGCGCGACGAGGTCACGACGATCCGGCGCCGCTCGCAGGACGTGACGTACTGATGTCCGGCTCCGAAGGGAACGTCCGATGAAGGTCATGGCGCAGATGTCGATGGTGATGAACCTCGACAAGTGCATCGGGTGCCACACGTGCTCGGTGACGTGCAAGCAGGCGTGGACCAACCGCACCGGCGTCGAGTACGTCTGGTTCAACAACGTGGAGACCCGGCCCGGCGTCGGCTACCCGCGGATGTACGAGGACCAGGAGCGCTGGGGCGGCGGCTGGGTGCGGAACTCACGCGGCCGGCTCAAGCTGCGCTCCGGCGGGCGCTTCAGCAAGCTCGCGCACATCTTCTCCAACCCGAAGCTGCCGACGATCGACGACTACTACGAGCCGTGGACGTACGAGTACGACGCGCTGCTGTCCTCGCCGCAGGGCGAGCACACCCCCGTCGCCCGGCCGATGTCGCTGCTCACGGGCAAGGCCATGCAGATCCACTGGTCGGCCAACTGGGACGACAACCTCGGCGGCTCGATGGAGACGATGCAGGACGACCCGATCCTCCAGCAGATGAGCCAGAGCGTCACGGCGGAGCTCGAGCAGGCGTTCATGTTCTACCTGCCGCGCATCTGCGAGCACTGCCTGAACCCGTCGTGCGTGGCGTCCTGCCCGTCGGGCGCGATGTACAAGCGGGTCGAGGACGGCATCGTGCTCGTCGACCAGGACCAGTGCCGCGGCTGGCGCATGTGCGTCTCGGGCTGCCCGTACAAGAAGGTGTACTTCAACCACAAGACCGGCAAGGCCGAGAAGTGCACGATGTGCTACCCGCGGCTCGAGGTCGGGCTGCCCACGGTCTGCTCCGAGACGTGCGTCGGCCGGCTGCGGTACCTCGGGCTCGTCCTGTACGACGCCGACCGGGTCCTGGAGGCCGCCTCCGTCGAGGACCCGACCCAGCTGCTCGACGCGCAACGGTCCGTGATCCTGGACCCGTTCGACCCGGCCGTCATCGCCGGCGCCGAGCGAGAGGGGATCCCCCGCGACTGGATCGACGCCGCCCAGCGCTCCCCGATCTGGTCGCTCATCAGCACCTACCAGGTGGCGCTGCCTCTCCACCCCGAGTACCGCACCATGCCGATGGTCTGGTACATCCCGCCGCTGTCGCCCGTGGTGGACGTCGTCACCGGCTCCGGCAACGACGGCGAGGACGCTCGCACCCTGTTCGCCGCCATCGACCGGCTGCGCATCCCCGTCGAGTACTTGGCCGGGCTCTTCACCGCAGGTGAGACGGCACCCGTGACCGCCGTCCTGCAGCGGCTCGCGGCCATGCGCGCGCACATGCGCAACATCAACCTCGGCACCGAGCAGGACCCACGGATCGCGTCGTCGGTCGGCATGACTGCCGAGGAGGTCGAGGGGATGTACCGGCTGCTCGCCATCGCCAAGTACGAGGACCGCTACGTGATCCCCGCCGCGCACGCCGAGAGCGCGCAGGCGCTGGAGGAGACCGCCACAGGCTGCTCGCTCGACGTCGACGGCGGCCCGGGCATGGGCGGTCCGGGGAAGTTCGGGTCCTCGTCGGGACGACCGGTCCGTGCGGCCGTGGAGACGTTCCACGCGCTGCGCAACCGCCAGACCGCGGACAAGCCGGCGGGAGCCGAGCAACCCGCCCGCGTGAACCTCCTGAACTGGGACGGCAACGGCGCCCCGCCGGGGCTGTTCCCCCCGGAGCCCGGAGACCTGGGCTACGGCGAGGGCCCGGAGGCGGACCGATGAGCCGCCGCCGCACAGGCATCGGCAAAGCCCCGTCGCTGCCGTTCCTCGAGGCCGTCGACGCGCACCCACGGGAGCGCGCCGTCGCGCACATGGCCGCGTCCCTGCTGCTGGAGTACCCGACACAGGAGCTGCGCGACCGGCACGCCCTCCTGCGGGATGCGACCGGCATCCTGTCCGACCCGGTCGCCGCCGCGTTCGCGCGCTACCTCGACGCGGCCGACGCGCTCGACCTGGACGCCCAGCAGGCCCACTACGTCGAGACGTTCGACCTGCGCCGCCGGTGCGCCCTGTACCTGACCTACTACGCGGCGGGCGACACCCGTCGCCGAGGCATGGCGCTGGTGACGTTCGTCGAGGCCTATCGCGCGTGCGGGTGGGTGCCGCGGGACGACGAGCTGCCCGACTACCTGCCGACGGTCCTGGAGCTGTCGTCGCGGGAGCAGTCCCACGAGCAGAGCGCTGTGGCGGACACCCTGCTCGGCAGCCACCGCGCCGGGATCGAGCTCCTGCGCTCGGCGCTGCACCACGTGCAGACGCCCTACGCCGAGGTCCTCGACGCGGTCTGCCTCACGCTGCCCGCCGTCGACGAGGCCACGGCGGCACGGTTCGCCGAGCTCGTCTCGTCCGGCCCACCGTCCGAGACCGTCGGGCTGTCCGCCCCGCTGCTCCCCTTCCCCACCGTCCGCTCGGAGGTACCGGCATGAGTACCCGCGACATCCTGCTCTGGGTGGTCCTGCCCTATCTCGCAGGCACGGTGTTCGTCGTCGGCCACCTGTGGCGGTACCGGTACGACCGCTTCGGCTGGACCACCCGCTCGTCCCAGGTCTACGAGTCGCGCCTGCTGCGGGCCGGCTCGCCCATGTTCCACGTCGGGATCCTCATGGTGATCGGCGGGCACGTGGTCGGGCTGCTGATCCCCCGCGCCTGGCTGGAGGCCGTCGGTGTGCAGGAGCACGCCTACCACCTCGTCGCCACGCTCGGGGGGACGGTCGCGGCCGTGCTCACGCTCGCCGGGCTGGCGATCCTCGTCTACCGACGGCGCACCGTCGGTCCGGTGTTCCTCGCGACGACGCGCATGGACAAGCTCATGTACGTGGTTCTGAGCGCGGTGCTCCTGTTCGGCACGACGGCGACCGTGATGTTCCAGCTGCTGGGCGACGCCTACGACTACCGCGGCTCCATCTCCCCGTGGATCCGCAGCCTGCTCACGTTCCAGCCCGACCCGGCGCTCATGGCTCACGTCCCGCTGGCGTTCCAGCTGCACATCCTGTGCGCCCTCGGCCTGTTCGCGCTGTGGCCGTTCACCCGGCTCGTCCACGTGTTCTCGGCGCCGCTCGGCTACCTCACCCGGCCGTACATCGTCTACCGGACCCGTGACGCCCACGGCCTCGGCAGCCGAGGCCCCCGCCCTGGCTGGGAGCGCGCCGAGCGCCCTGGCGCACCCCGCTGAACCCGTCCCCAACCGAAGGAGAGACCCATGTCCGCCGAGCACGTCGAGATCCTCGCCGCCCCCCAGCCCGCCGAACCGCACTCGTGCGGGTGCGGAGGTCACGACGAGGCCGACCCCGTCCTCGACGTGCGGCCGATCCCGCACGCGATCCGGCACGCCGCCGTCTTCGGCGCGTTCTCGGCCATCCCCCGCGGCGGGTCCTTGGTCCTCGTCGCGCCGCACCTGCCGCGGCCGCTCATCGCGCAGCTGCGCGAGCGCGCCGAGATCGACGTCGAGGTCCTCGTCGACGGCCCCGACGCCTGGCACGTCAGGCTCACCCGCCTCGGGTAGGAGCCGGCGCCCGGCTCGCCGTGCACGGGGAGCCGGGTCCCAGCCGGTCGTCCGATGTCAGTGGTCGGGTCGAACATACGTTCGTGCCCGAGAGACGATCGACCATCCTGCACGCCGACCTCGACGCGTTCTACGCCTCCGTCGAGCAACGCGACGACCCCCGCCTTCGCGGACGACCGGTCGCGGTCGGCGGCGGCGTCGTGCTCGCGGCCTCCTACGAGGCCAAGCGGCGGGGCGTGCGCACCGCCATGGGCGGCCGGCAGGCGCGCGCCCTGTGCCCCAACCTGATCATCGTCCGGCCACGGTTCGACGCGTACGTCGAGGCGAGCAAAGCGGTGTTCGAGCTGTTCCGCCGTACGACGCCGCAGGTGCAGGGCGTCTCGATCGACGAGGCGTTCCTCGACGTCGCCGGACTGCACCGCATCGACGTCCCGCCGATCGAGATCGGCGCGCGGCTGCGGACGTGGGTCCTCGACGAGGTCGGCCTGCCCATCACGGTCGGCGTGGCCCGCACCCCGTTCCTGGCCAAGGTCGCCAGCCGGGTGGCCAAGCCGGACGGCCTGCTGCTGGTCCCGCCGGACGCCGAGGAGGCGTTCCTCTACCCGCTGCCGCTCGAGCAGCTGTGGGGGGTCGGCGAGATCACGGCCGCCAAGCTCCACGCGTACGGCCTGCGGACCGCGGGCGACGTCGCGGCGCTCCCGCAGTCCGTGCTCGCGGGAACGCTCGGTCCGGCGGCCGGGCGGCACCTCTACGCGGTCGTGCACGGGCAGACTCCGGCCACGGTGATCACCGGGCGGCCTCGCGGGTCGATCGGTGCGCAGCGCGCGATCGGCCACGGTCCCCACCAGGACGCCTTCGTCCGCGCCGCGCTGCTGGGACTGGTGGACCGGGTCTGCCGGCGGATGCGCACCGGTCACCGCACCGCCCGCACGGTCGTCCTGCGCCTGCGCTTCGAGGACTACACGAAGGCCACCCGGTCGCGGTCCATGCCGCAGGCGACGGCGTCGGGCGAGGACATCGCCACGGCCGCGCTGCTGCTGCTGGACGCCGCCGGCCCGCTCATCCGGTCCCGCGGCATCACGCTCGTCGGCATCGCGCTCACGGGTCTCGAGTCCGACGAGTTCTACCAGATGGTGCTCCCCCTGGACGGCCCCGACCGCAGCGGTCTCGACGCCGCGCTCGACGGCGTCTCGGCGCGCTTCGGCACCTCGGCGCTGCGGCGCGCCAGCCTCCTGCGCACCGGCGAGGGGTTCGCCACGCCGCAGCTCCCCGACTGATTGCCCGGAGGAATCGACTCGACCGTGCGTCTGTTATGTCATACGAGAACGATTCTGAGGACGAGGTGGAGATGTCGACAAGGAAGGGCCGGGTCGAGTTCGAGGACGACAACGGCAGCATGGTGCGCTACGACCGGCACGCGAGGGGCGGCGGGCTCGTCTCGCCGGGCGCCCGGGTGAGCGCAGAGGCGACGATCGCCCGGACCGCCTACGTCGAGGCTGGCGCGACCGTCGGCGACCAGACGCGGGTGGACGAGTGGAGCTGGATCGACCGCGACGTGTCCGTCGGGGCTGACGTCACCGTCGGGGCGCACGTGCACGTCGGACGGGGGTCACGCGTGGGCGACCGCGCCCGGATCGGCAGCCGGGCGCGACTGGGCGCCGGCGTCGTCGTCGAGATGGGGGCGCGGATCGAGGAGGACACGATCGTCGACGACCACGCGGTGGTCCCGGGCCGTCGCCGCACCCGCCGCGGCGATGAAGGGCTGGCGGCGTAGCACCAGCCCGTCCGGACGTCGAGGGACCCGCGGGCGGGGGTTCCGGGGGGGGCAGACGCCCCCCGGCCCCGCCCGCCGAGCCGCTGCCCTCCGGCGGTCCACCGCCGAGAACACTCCTCTGCGAGCGTCGGACCTGAAGTTCACCCTCGTCGAGCGGGCACCGTGCGGCATCATGTGGCGGGTCACTCGATGAGGAGGGGCGCGCTGATGGACGAGCTGGTCAGCCGTGCGTACGAGTGTCGCACCCGTGCCACCGCCGGGCGTGTGTGGTCGGCGCTGATCGATCCGGAGCAGACACCCACCTACCTCTACGGGTTGGCGCTCGTCTCGTCGTGGGCCGACCAGGCCGCGGTGCATGCCGCCCACCCCCTCGGGCACGCCCTGAAGGGGCAGGTCCTGTGCTGCCGCCTCGAACAGCGGCTCTCGTACGTGCTGCAAGGCGCAGCCGACGACCCACCGGTCTACCTGACCTGGCTGATCACGCCGGACTCGGACGGCTGCACGGTCCGGCTGGAGGTCGACGAGCTCGAGGGTGCCGACGACGCCGACGACGCGTGGCAGCCCGTCCTGACACGGCTCGTCGAGCTGCTCGGTCCGTGATGCCCGGCCGCGGCAAGGCGGACGGCGCTCCCCGACCGGATCCGCACAACGGCCCGCGAAGGACCACCTGCTGATCGGATCGGGGAGGGCCGTCCGCCTGGGTGGGTGGATCAGCCGACGGCGCCCGAGGCGATGTCGGGGTTGTCGCTGAAGACACCGTCGATCCCGGCCGCCTGGAAGACGCGCACCTCGCCGGCCAGGTCACCGACCGCGTTCGGGTCCGCGTTGCTGCGGAACTCGGCCGGCAGGAACTGGTTCTCCCGGCGGAAGGTCCAGCCGTGCACCACGAGGCCGACGCGGTGCGTGTCGTGGATGACTGTCGTCGGCGCAGCGAGCGTGCCGTCCGGGTTGCGCGGGATCATCAGGTCCTTGCAGAGCCCGACGCCGTCGGCGTAGCGGGAGATCTGCTCGAGCCCCTTCTTGGTGACGAGGTCCTTGTAGGTCCGGGGGTCACCGGACGCGACCAGGTCGTAGGGCGCGCCCGAGCAGTCGACCAGCTGGACGAGCGGGAGGTGCGTCAGCGTGTGGAGCTGGCGCAGGTTGCCGGTCTCGAAGCTCTGGATGAACACCGGGGACCGGCGCCCGTCGAGGCCGTTGGCGGCGAGCTGCGCGAGCAGCGGCTCCTCGAGCGACAGCCCGACCGAGTCGAAGTACGTCGGGTGCTTGGTCTCGGGGTAGACACCGACCGGCTTGCCGTCGCAGGTGAGTGAGTGCCGCGCGAGGTCGAGCACCTCGTCGAACGTCGGGATCTCGTACAGCTTGTCGAAGGTCGCGTTGGCGGGCCGCACCTGAGGCAGGCGCTCCTTGGCGCGCAGGGTCTTGAGCTCGGCGAGCGTGAAGTCCTCGGTGAACCAGCCCGTGATGCTGTGCCCGTCGATCGTCTTCGTGGCCTTGCGGGCCGCGAACTCGGGGTGGTCGGCGACGTCCGTGGTGCCGCCGATCTCGTTCTCGTGCCGAGCGACGAGCACCCGGTCCTTCGTCGAGACGAGGTCCGGCTCGATGTAGTCGGCGCACAGCCGGATCGCCAGCTCGTACGACGCGAGCGTGTGCTCCGGTCGGTAGCCGCTGGCGCCCCGGTGCCCGATCACGGTGACGTCGCTCGGGTGCTGTGCTCGCACGTGGCGCAGGTCGACGATGTCCAGCTCCGTGTCGTCCGGCGTCCCCGGGATGCGGGCGGCATTGCCTGGGTAGTTGTTGTCGTTGGCGATGAGCAGGCGCCCGTCGTGCAGCTGCACGATGGTCTCGAACGACTGCACCGGCAGGGAGAACGGGTCGTCGGTGCCGTAGCCGTCACCGGCGCCGAGGTGGTCGGGGTTGGCGATCTTCAGCGCGTCCAGCACGAACGACTTCTCGACGAACCCGTCGGCGTCGACCTTGTTCAGGTCGATCCGGTAGACCCGCTTGATGACGGACGCCTCGCCCTGGAAGTTGTCGCGCTCGGCGACGAGCATCTCGTGGGGGCCGGTCATGAAGGCGTCGGAGGCGAGGTTGGCGTCCTGGTCCGTCTGGTAGTCCCAGGTGCGGCCGGTGTAGCGATTGATGGCCGTGTCGAACTCGGAGATCGTGCGGCGGCGCAGCACCGGGTCGTCGACGAACGCTCCCTCGGTGATCGGGTAGAGGAAGCGGCCGTCGCGCGAGCCGGCCATGGCCTCGAATCCGTTGCTGCCCTTGAGCCGAGGCGTCTCCCCCGGCTGGAGGTAGGGGTTCTGCGGCGACTTCGCGGCCGGGAACGGCACCGGCGCCGCCAGCAGCTTTCCGGTCCGGTCGACGTGCAGGAGGAACGGCCCGAACTCCTCGCCGATCCAGAAGCTGCCGTCCTTGACGCGCACCACGGACTCGACGTCGAAGTCCGCGCCGGTCAGGAGGCGGTCCGATGTCGCAGCGTTGACGATCGGGAAGTCGATGCGATGGTCGGGGTCGCGCAGCGCCAGGAAGTCGTCGACCTGGATCTGCCCGTCACCGCCGGCGGCCGTCTGCCACCTGGGCGTGACGTGGTAGAGCCGGAGCAGGTAGTCGGCCGAGTTCGACTTGGCACCGAAGCCGTTGTCGGGCAGGGCCCAGAACGTGCCGTCACCGGCGTCGATCATGGCGGAGAACCCGGGGATGACCTGACCGGGGAACGGGCCCTGCCGTCCGTTGGCCGGGGTTGCCAGCGCGCCGGAGGGCGGGCCCGGGGCGAGGTAGTCGGCGGACAGCGTCGCGCGGGCGACGAGGGTCGGCTGGGTGATCGTCCGGCGACCGGGCCGGTCGTCGTGACCGCCCGCCAACGCCGGGGCCGGGGTGAGGAGGGCGACCGTGAGGGCCGTCGCCAGGACGGTGAGCGCTGCGGTTCTTCTCATACGTTCGAGTGAAGGCGGGCGATCCGACGACCGGGCGATGCCCGGGTGTCGGGCGGGTGAATCTCACAGGGACGTCAGGGCAAGCGCACGGGAACCAGGCGGCAAGGACCTGCGATCCGTCTCGATCGGCGAGCGACCTTCCGCACCCCGAGCCTCCCGCAGCCGTCGGGACAAAGCAGCGCCCCCGACCGATCGTGCCGGGCGGGGGCGCTGCAGTGTCGGGCTCAGTGCGCGAGCGCGGGCGCCTCCTCAGCGGAGGCGTCGGCGGCCGGTGCGGCGGCCTCGAGCCGGGCGGCCCGGTCCGCGCGTGTCCGGAACAGGGTCGCGGTCAGGATCGCCCCGAGCACGAAGATGCCTGCGGCCCACGTGTAGGCCACGGAGAACGAGTGGATCGCACCGGCAGCCATGACCTCCGGCCCCGCGGGCTGGTGGTCGGCGACGTACGCGGTGGCGGCGGTCGCGGCGATCGTGTTCAGGAGGGCCGTACCGATCGCGCCACCGACCTGTTGGCTCGTCGAGACCATCGCCGAGGCGGCGCCCGCCGACGAGCGGGGCACGCCGAGGGTGGCCGCCTGGAAGGACGGCGGCATGATCGAGCCCATCCCGATGCCCATCGCGACCAGGCCGAGCAGCACGTGCCCGTAGCCGCTGGTCGCCGTGAGCTGCGAGAACCAGAGCATCGCGCCGGCCCCCATCACCATGCCGAACGGGACGATGAGCTTGGGCCCGAACCGCGGGACGAGGAGGTTCGTCTGCAGTTGCGCGGTGATGACGATCGCGACGACCATCGGCAGGAAGGCGAAGCCCGTCTGGATCGGCGAGTAGGCCTTGGTGAGCTGCAGGTAGTAGGTGAGGAAGAGGAAGACGCCGAACATGCCGGAGCCGGCGACGAGGATCGCGAGGAACGACGAGCCGCGGTCGCGGTCCTGGACGATCGACAGCGGCAGCAGCGGGAACTTGGCGGTGCGCTGCCGGATCACGAAGCCGACCAGCAGGATCACGCTGACGGCGAGGGACCCCCACACGACCGGCGAGTCCCAGCCCTTGGGCTCGGCCTGGGAGAACCCGAACACGAGCAGGAACAGGCCGCCCGACGCCAGCAGGATGCCCGACAGGTCCAGGTGGTTGTGGTGCCGCACGACCGTCTTGGACAGGAGGATGCTGCCCACGACGAACGCGATCGCCGCGATGAACACGTTGACGTAGAGGTTCCAGCGCCAGTTGAAGTTCTCCGTGAGGAAGCCGCCGAGGATCAGGCCGATCGCGCCGCCCATGCCGGCGATCGCGCCGAACACGCCGAAGGCCCGCGCCCGCTCCTTGGGCTGGGTGAACGTCGTGACCAGCACGGAGAGGGCGGCGGGTGCGAGGACCGCGGCGAAGGCGCCCTGGAGCGCCCGGGCCCCGACGAGCATCTCGAAGCTCTGCGCGGCGCCACCGAGAGCCGAGGCGACCGCGAAGCCGACCAGGCCGATGAGGAACATGCGCCGGCGGCCGAACATGTCGGCCAGCCGCCCGCCGAGCAGCAGCAGGCTGCCGAACGCGAGCGCGTACGCGGTGACCACCCACTGGCGGTCGTTGTCGCTGAATCCGAGGTCGGCCTGGGCCGACGGCATGGCGATGTTCACGATGGTCGCGTCGAGCACGACCATGAGCTGCGCGAGGGCGACGGTGGCGAGAACCCACCAGCGGTGTGTGGTCTCTTCTACGACTTGGGTCGACATGGTGGTGCTCCGGGGGGACGTCGGGGTCGGTGGTTCGACACTAATACAGAACTCGCCAGTTCCGGAACCCCCGGGTATCGTTACATCTGTCATCGAGTGCTGGGCGTCGACGAAGGGGTCATGTGGACACGACGGTTGCGCGACGCCCGGGCAGACGCCGCGACGAGTCGAAGGACGACGCGATCCTCGAGGCCGCCCGCGAGCTGCTCGTGGAGCGCGGTTTCGACGGCATGACGATGGACGCGGTCGCCGATCGCGCGGGCGCCGGCAAGGCCACCGTCTACCGACGCTGGCCGTCCAAGGTCCAGCTCACCGTCGAGGCCGTCGTCTGCTCGCGCGGCATGTCGGCGACCGTCGACGAGATCCCCGACACCGGCTCGCTGCGCGGCGACCTGCTGGCCGTCCGCTTCGGCCGCCCCACCGACGACGCCACCGAGCTCATGTCCGGCATCATGTCCGCGGTCCGGGAGAACCCCGAGGTCGCGGCGGTGTTCCACGAGCAGTTCGTGCGTTCACGCGTGCGGCTCATGCGTGGGCTGCTCGAACGCGCGCAGGCCCGCGGCGAGCTTCGGCCGGACGTCGACCTCGACATCGTGTCCGCCGTCGCGCCCGCGATGATCTCCTACCGCAAGCTGGTCGCCGGCCTGAAGGTCGACGACGAGTTCGTCGTCAGCATGATCGACTCAGTGATCCTGCCGCTGGTGATGGCCCGGCCTGCCGACCAGAACGGCACACCCGACGACTAGCGCGAGGCCGACCGCGAGGAACGGCCAGGGGCTCCACGCGTCCAGGCAGGTGGTCTGGGTCGCCGACACGGTGCACACCCGACCCGGCCCCCCGCGGTTGAGCCATGCGACGTACAGCGGTGCGACGGCGAGCCCACCGACGACGCCGAGCGCCGACCGGTTCCGCAGCCTGGCCACGAGCACCCCGACCACGGCCAGCACCAGGGCGAGCGCGAGGAACGCGGCGCCGACCGTGAGCGCGCCGGCGACACCGATCCCCGTCAGGGCGCCCACGAGCACCCACCAGCCGTAGGCCCACGGTGCGACCCGCTCGGTACGAGCGTCCACCAGCCGGCTCGATGTCACCATCGGCTCGAATCCCCCCGACTCGGCGGCGTGCCCGCCTACCGCGACAGTAGCGACCCACCGGCGTCCACGGCTGGTCGACCAGCGGTTTCCTCCTCGCCGGAACTGCGGCACGCTGTCGGGTGACGAGCAGCCGCAGCGGACCAAGGAGTCGAGATGACCACACCCGAGGAACGCACGAAGCGATCGCTGAACCTCCGACGCGCGCTCAAGCTGATCTCGTACGCGTTGCTGGTGGCGGCAGTGGTCAAGGAGGTGCGGACGCCACCGCAGGACAGGACCTGGAACGGCGTCGTCGTCGGCTTCGTCCCGTACGACCTGCGCTTCCCGACCCTCGAGCGGGTCAAGGAGCGGATGTGGAACCCGTCGAGCACCCGGCTCTTCAACCCGAGGGTGTTCGGAGTCGGCTGGACGCTCAACGTCGGCCGGCTCGTCGCCCTGGGCCGCGCGCGGATCGAACGCTGACGCCCCCCGTCCTACGTCGAGCGTTCACGTTGAGGTCACGCGAATAGTTCGCGCGGCGTCGGAATCGTCCGTAGTGTCCGGGACACCTACCCGAAGGAGTCCCCGGCATGGGCACGATCACCACCACCGACGGCGTCGAGATCTTCTACAAGGACTGGGGCTCGGGCCAGCCGATCGTGTTCAGCCACGGCTGGCCGCTGTCGAGCGACGACTGGGACGCCCAGCTGCTGTTCTTCCTCGACCACGGCTACCGCGTGATCGCCCACGACCGTCGCGGGCACGGTCGCTCGACCCAGACCTCCGACGGCCACGACATGGACCACTACGCGGACGACCTGGCGGCGTTGACCGCGCACCTCGACCTGCACGACGCGGTCCACGTCGGTCACTCGACCGGCGGCGGCGAGGTCGTCCACTACATCGCCCGGCACGGCGAGAGCCGCGTGGCCAAGGCCGTGCTCATCGCCGCCGTGCCGCCGATCATGGTGCAGACGGAGTCGAACCCCGGCGGGCTGCCCAAGGCCGTGTTCGACGGGCTCCAGGAGCAGGTGGCCACCAACCGGTCGGCGTTCTACCGCGACCTGCCGTCCGGCCCGTTCTACGGCTTCAACCGAGACGGCGTCGAGCCGGTCGAGGCGATCATCGCGAACTGGTGGCGCCAGGGGATGATGGGCGGCGCCAAGGCGCACTACGACGGCATCGTCGCCTTCTCGCAGACGGACTTCACGGAGGACCTGCGCGCCATCACCGTCCCCACGCTGGTCATGCACGGTGACGACGACCAGGTCGTCCCCTACGACGACTCCGCTCCCCTGTCGGCTGCACTCCTGCAGAACGGGACGCTCACGACCTACGCGGGCTTCCCGCACGGGATGCCGACCACGCAGGCTGCGACCATCAACGCCGACCTGCTCGAGTTCATCCGGTCGTGAGGCGACGGGGCGTGGCGCCCGCTCCCCCGGGCCGGGCGCCACGCCGCACGTCGGGTCGAGGCAGCTCGGACAGGTCTTTCCGCTGGTAGGAGCCTCGTGTGGAGGACCGGCGGCTCCTGTTGGCGGCCCTGGCTAGAGTGCCGGACGTGACTGGTCTGCGGGTGCACGTGGCCGAGCGAACGGACGTGCTCGTCGACGCGCTCGCCGGGATCCTCGCGACCGCGCCGGCCGACCCTTTCGCCCCCGACGTCGTCGCGGTGCCGACGCGCGGCGTCGAGCGGTGGGTCGCGCAGCGGCTCTCGCACCGGCTCGGCACCGACGCCGGCGACGGCATCTGCGCCAACGTGCTGTTCCCGTCGCCGTCCCGCTTGGTGTCGGACGCCCTCTCGCGCGGCGCCGACGAGGATCCGTGGAGTCCGGAACGCCTCCCCTGGCACGTCCTTGCGACGCTCGACGCGCACCTCGACGAGAGCTGGCTGGCCGTGGTCCGCCGCTACCTCGGTACGGAGTCCGACGAGGTCCGACGAAGCCGCCGGTTCCGCCTCGCGCACCGGCTGGCCCGGCTGTTCGGCTCGTACGACACCCAGAGACCGGCGATGCTGCGTGCCTGGGCGCAGGGTCGCCACGAAGACGGACTCGGAGAGGCGCTTCCCGACGACCTGGCCTGGCAGGCCGCACTGTGGCGCCGCGTGCACGACGCCATCGAGGTGCCGGCGCCCGCTGAGCGGCTCGACGAGGTGGTGGAACGGCTGCGGGCGGACCCCTCGACCGTCGACCTGCCGCTGCGCCTGTCGGTGTTCGGGCCGACCGCGCTGCCCGACGGCCAGCTGCGGGTGCTTGACGCGCTCGCGATGCACCGCGAGGTCCACCTGTGGCTGCCGCAGCCGTCCCTGGCGCTGTGGAGCCGGCTGCGCACGGCGGGGCCGCGTCGGTCGTCGCTGCCCGGTGTCGCGCGTCACCCCCTGCTGGCATCGATGGCCGGTGACGCCGTCGAGCTCGGCACGCGCGTCCTGGCACTGCAGCCCGAGGTCACGGTGCTCCCCTCCGCCGCACGGCCGGACAGCGCGCTCGGTGCGCTCCAGCGCCGGATCGCCGAGGACCGCACCGACAGTCCTCCTCGAGTGCTCGACCCGACCGACCGCTCCGTCCAGGTGCACGCCTGCCACGGCCGCTCCCGCCAGGTCGAGGTGCTCCGCGAGGTCGTCGTCGGCCTGCTCGCCGACGACCCGACCCTCGAACCGCGAGACGTCATCGTCATGTGCCCCGACGTCGAGGCGTTCGCCCCGCTCGTGGAGGCGGCGTTCGGTCCGGCCGCGGGCACCGACGACGACGCGCCCGAGCACCCCGGCCGCACGCTCCGGGTGCGGATCGCCGACCGTGCGCCGGCACGAGCGAACCCCGTGCTGGCCGTCGTCGCCACGCTTCTCGAGCTCGCCGACTCGCGGGTCGGGGCGTCGGCGGTGGTCGACCTCGCGGGCCAGGCGCCCGTGCGCCGCCGGTTCGGGTTCGACGACGAGTCGCTGGACCGCATCCGCACCTGGGCGATCGAGTCGGGGGTCCGCTGGGGCGAGGACCTCGCGCGACGTGAGAGGTACCAGCTGGGCTCGTTGGCGCAGGGCACCTGGTCGACGGCCCTCGACCGCCTCCTGCTCGGGGTCGCGATGGCCGAGGAGGACCAGAGGTTCGTCGGCACCGTCCTGCCGGTCGACGACGTCGGATCGACCGACGTCGACCTGGTCGGGCGACTGGCCGAGCTCGTCGACCGGCTCGCCGGCACGCTCGCCGTCCTGTCCGGCGCCCACCCGGCACCCGAGTGGTTCGACGCGCTCGACCGTGCCGTCGTCCTGCTCACGGATGTCGCCCCGGCGGATCGCTGGCAGCAGGCGGAGGCCGCTCGTGTGCTCGCTGCGGCGCGCGACGCGGCCGGTGGATCGACGCTCCGGCTGCCCGACGTGGTGGCGCTGCTGGAGCCGCAGCTCGTCGGCCGCCCGACCCGGTCGGGCTTCCGGACCGGCGCCCTGACCGTCTGCTCGCTGGCGCCGATGCGCGCCGTGCCGCACCGGGTGGTCGCGTTGCTGGGCATGGACGACGGCGCGTTCCCCCGCGGGTCGGGCAAGGACGGCGACGACATCCTCGCCCGGGACCCCCTCGTCGGTGAGCGCGACGCCCGGCAGGAGGACCGTCAGCTCTTCCTCGACGCCGTGACCAGCGCGCAGGAGCACCTGGTCGTCCTGTACTCGGGCGCCGACGAGCGCACCGGCGCCGCCCGGCCGCCCGCCGTACCCGTCGGCGAGCTGCTCGACGCCCTGGACGCGGCCACCGAGGGCGACGCCGGGGAACGCGTGGTGCGCCATCCCCTCCAGACGGTCGACGAGCGGAACTTCGTGACCGGCGCGCTCGGGCGTCCCGACGCGTTCAGCTTCGACGTCCTCGACCTCGCCGCAGCGGTCGCCGGCCGTGGCACCCGGCCGGCCGCGCCGCCGTTCGTCGCGACGCCGCTCGCGCCACCTCCGGGCGACACGATCGACCTCGACGACCTCGCCTCGGCCCTCGAGCATCCCGTCCGCGCGTTCGTCCGGGGCCGGCTCGGCGCCAGCCTGCCCGGCGACGAGGCGCAGCTCGACGACCGCCTGCCGCTCGAGCTCGGCGGGCTCGAGAAGTGGCCCATAGGCGACCGGCTGCTGCAGGCCGCGCTGAAGGGTGTGCCCCTGAGCGACGCGGCGGCCGCCGAGCGCCGCCGAGGTCACATGCCGCCTGCGACCTTGGGCGGAGCCGCCCTCGCCGCTCTTCAGGCCCAGGTCGAGCCGCTGCTCGCGGCGTCGGAGCGGTACCTGGTCGATCCGGCCGTCAGCGTGGACGTCACGGTCCCGCTGCCCGACGGCCGCGCGGTCACGGGCACGGTCAACGGCCTGCGCGGCGACGTCCTGGTCCGCACGGTGTTCTCACGCCTCGGCCCCAAGCACCGGCTGCGCGCATGGGTCCAGCTGCTCGCGCTGACCGCGGCGTTCCCGGACCGCACGTTCACCGCGGCGACCGTCGGCCGCGGCGTGGGGCTGCGGTCCCGGGTCGCGATGCTCACCGCTCCCCCGGCGCACGACGCCCGCACGATGCTCGCCGGCCTCGTCGCCCTGCGCGACCAGGCGCTGTGCGCCCCGCTCCCGCTCCCGCTCGGGGCGAGCTACGCGTACGCCCACCACCGCGTGGGCGGGGGTGACGAGTCGGACGCCCTCGACGCGGCCCGGACCGAGCTCGGAACGGCCGCCGACGCCGAGGCCGGGCGCGGTGGCTTCGAGTCCGTCGACCCCTACCTCCTGCTCGCGTTCGGCGACCCGTTCACGTTCGACCGGCTCCCCGCGCTGGAGTTCGGTGCCCTGTCGGTGGCGCTGTGGTCGGCCGTCGTCGCGCACGAGGAGGTGGCGTTCGCGTGAGTGAGCCCGCCCCGTTCGACGTCTGCGGCCCGTTGCCGGTCGGCACGGTCGTGCTCGAGGCGAGCGCCGGGACGGGCAAGACGACGACGATCGCCTCCCTCGCGGCCCGGTACGTGGCGGAGGGCGTGGCGCGGCTGCCGGAGCTGCTGCTCGTGACGTTCAGCCGGCTGGCCACCTCGGAGCTGCGCGAGCGCGTGCGCGACCGGCTCGTCGAGGTCGAACGGGCGCTGCGCACGGGAGACCTGCCGGACGACGATCCGGTGATCACCCTGCTCGCCGGATCGCAGCGCGCCGAGCGCGCGGCCCGCCTCACCGTCGCCTTGGCCGAGTTCGACGCCGCCACGATCACCACGACGCACGGGTTCTGCCAGCAGATGCTCGTGTCGCTCGGCACCATCGGGGACGTCGAGCCCGACGCGCGACTGGTCCCCGACATCGCCGACCTGGAGGCGGAGGTGGTCGACGACCTCTACCTGCGCAAGTACAAGGACACCGCCGCGCCCCTGCTGACCGTGACCGAGGCGCGGCGGATCGCGCACGAGGCGATCAGCGACTCGGCCGCCGGGCTGGAACCGACGGACGCACCGGACGCGTCTCGTGCGAGGGATGCCTACGGCCTGGCGGTCGCTGCCCGCGCCGAGCTGCTGCGCCGCAAGCGCGCCCAGCACGTGCTCGACTACGACGACCTGCTGGTGCTTCTGCGGGACGCCCTCACGGACAGCCCGGTCGCGGCGGAACGCGTCCGGTCCCGGTACCGCGTCGTGATGGTCGACGAGTTCCAGGACACCGACCCGGTGCAGTGGGACATCCTGCGGATCGCCTTCCACGCGCACCGCACGCTCGTGCTGATCGGCGACCCGAAGCAGGCGATCTACCGGTTCCGGGGCGCGGACGTCGCCACCTACCTGCGCGCCCGCGCCGACGCGACGACGCAGACCCTGCACCGGAACTGGCGCGCCGACCCGGCGGTGCTCGACGGGCTCGCACCGATCCTGACCGGCACCGCGCTGGGCGATCCCCGGATCACCGTCCGACCGATCGAGCCCGCCCGCACGGGCCGACGCCTGAGCGGCGGCGCGGCCGTCCGCATCCGGCAGGTGACCCGAGCAGCCCTGAAGGCACCGGACGACGCCAAGACCCCACCCGTCGCGCGGGTCCGCGACTTCATCCACGCCGACGTCGCCGCGCAGGTGCTGTCCACGCTCCGCGACGAGCAGATCGCCGACGGGGACGGCTGGCGACCGGTCCAGCCGGGTGACATCGCCGTTCTCACCCGCGTCAACGCGCACGCCGTCGCCGTCCAGCGCGCGCTCGCGTCGGCGGGCGTGCCGGCCGTGATCTCGATGCTCTCCAGCGTCTTCGACACGCCCTCCGCCCGCGACTGGCTCATCCTGCTCTCCGCGCTCGCCCGCCCCGGCGTCGCCGGCTTCGTCTCCGCTGCCGCCCTCACGCCCTTCGTCGGCTGGACCGCCACCGAGCTCGCCTCGGCGTCCGACGAGGACCTCGACCAGCTGGGCGCGCGGTTGCGTTCCTGGTCGCGGGTGCTCGACGACCACGGCGTCGCCTCGCTGCTCGAGGCCACTGCCGCCGCGGGCCTGCGGGAACGGCTCGTCCGGGTGGCCGACGGCGAACGGCGGCTCACGGACGTCCGGCACGTTGGAGAGGCGCTGCACGTCGCGGCCATGCAGGACGGCCTCGGCCCGGCCGCGCTCCTCGAGTGGCTGCGTGGGCGCGTCGACGAGGCCGGCAGCGACTACACCGAGGAGCGCAGCCGACGCCTCGAGACCGACGCCGCGGCCGTCCAGGTGATCACGATCCACGCGAGCAAGGGGCTGCAGTTCCCCGTCGTCCTCGTCCCGTACCTCTGGGACCAGTTCGTGCCGGAGTCGCCCGCCACGATCGGCTACGACCGCGACGACCGCCGGTACCTGCACGTCGGCGGCAAGGGCAGCCCGGGGTACGACGAGGCGGCGAAGGCCGGCGCGGCGGCAGACGCCGGCGAGAGCCTGCGCCTCGCGTACGTCGCGCTCACCCGGGCAACCAGCCAGGTCGTCGCCTGGTGGGCGCCGTCGCGGAACTCGGTCCGTGCGCCGCTCACCCGCCTGCTGCTGGGCGGTCGTGACGCGGCGGGGAACCCCGACGAGCTCGTCAGGTCGACCACCGACGCCAAGACGACCGCCGCCCTGCGCACGTTGGCCGGCGAGGCGTTCGCGCTGGAGGTGGTGACGTCGGCGTCCGAGCCGCTGCCGTGGTCGCCCACCGTGTCCCCCACGGTCGACCTGCACGCCGCACGACTCGGCCGCCGCCCGGACGTCGTCTGGCGCCGCACCTCCTACTCCGCGCTCACGGCTGCCGCTCACGACGCCAAGCGGGTCGGGTCCGAGCCCGAGGCGCCGGGAGTCGAGGACGAGCCCGAGTCGGCGGGGGTCGGTGCCGAGCCCGGGGTCGCGTATGCGGCGGACCGGGAGGCCGCGTTGCGGGCCCTGGCGTCCCCGATGGCCGACCTCCCGGCCGGCACGCTCTTCGGCACGCTCGCGCACCGGGTGCTGGAGCTCGTCGACACCTCCGTGCCGGACCTCGTCACCGAGCTGGCCCAGCAGTGCGCCGCGGCAGGCGCGCCCGACCTGGCCGAGGCGCTGCTGCCCGCGCTGCGCACACCGCTCGGCCCGCTGGCGGGCGACCTGACGCTCGCCGACATCGCCACGCGCGACCGGCTGGCCGAGCTCGACTTCGAGCTTCCTCTGGCGGGCGGCGACGAGCAGCCGGGCGGCCGCGCTCCCTCGTCCCGGACGATCCGCGCGGTCGCGGACCTGCTGCGCGAGCACCTGCCGCCCGACGACCCGTTCGCGCCCTATGCCGACCACCTCGACTCCCTGCTCGGCTCGCCCCTGCGGGGCTACCTGACGGGTTCCATCGACGCGGTGCTGCGCGTGCCCGACGCCACGGGAGGCCACCGCTACCTCGTCGTCGACTACAAGACGAACCGCCTGGGCGCGTTCGACGAGCCCCTCTCGATGTGGCACTACCGCCCCGAGGCGACCCGCGCCGCGATGATGGACGCGCACTACCCCCTGCAGCTCCTGCTCTACTCCGCGGCGCTGCACCGCTACCTGCGCTGGCGCCTGCCGTCCTACGACCCCGCGACGCACCTCGGCGGAGGCCTCTACCTTTTCCTGCGCGGGATGGCGGGCCCGGGGACCCCAGCCGTCGACGGGGTGCCGTTCGGCGTCGTGTCGTGGCGTCCGCCCGTCGCGCTCGTCGTCGCCCTGTCCGACCTGCTGGCGGGGAGTCGCTCATGACCGTGCTCAGGGAGGTCGAGGGGGCGCCCACCACCCCGTGGCGGGTCACCGGGCTGCTCGCGCCCTTCGTCACGACCGGGATGCTCACCTCCGGGGACGTGCACGTCGCCCGACGTCTCGGCGTGATCGGCGGCGAGACCGACGAGCGCGTGCTGCTCGCCGCAGCGCTCGCCGTGTCCGCACTGCGCGGCGGATCCGTGTGCGTCGTGCTCGACGACGTCGACGAGCCGGACCTGCCCTGGCCGTCGCTCGACGGATGGCACACCGCGCTGCGCCGGAGCCCGCTCGTGGCGGACGGCCCGGACGGGCCCGCGGACCGGCCGCTGCGCTGGGTGGACGGCCGCGTGTACCTGGACCGGTACTGGCGCGACGAGCAGACGGTCCGTCGCGCGATCACGCTCGCCGGACCCGCGGCCGCCGACCTCGCGGCCCTGCGCTCGACGGCAGCGCGTCTCTTCCCGCTGCCCGGCGACTCCGCTCAGCGTGCCGCTCTGGAGACGGCCGCCACCTCGCACCTGACCGTGCTGACGGGTGGCCCTGGCACCGGGAAGACGACCACGGTCGCCCGACTCGTCGCGGCACTCCAGTCCGCGGCGGGCCCCGGCCTGCGCGTCGCGCTGGCGGCCCCGACGGGCAAGGCTGCCGCACGCCTCCAGGAGTCGGTGAACGCCGAGGTCGCGCTTCTCGACGAGGCCGACCGCGCCGCCGTCGGCGCCTTGCACGCGATGACGATCCACCGCCTGCTCGGGTGGCGGCGCGACTCCACGACCCGTTTCGCGCACGACCAGGGACACCGCCTGCCGCACGACGTCGTCATCGTGGACGAGGCCTCCATGGTCTCGCTGCCGCTGATGGCCCGGCTCGTCGATGCCCTGCGGCCGACCGCGCGGCTGGTCCTCGTCGGCGACCCGGACCAGCTCGCGAGCGTCGAGGCCGGTGCGGTCCTGGGCGACCTCGTCGCCGCCCTCCCCCGCGGCGTCGTCCGCCTGACCCACGCGCATCGCTACGGCGCCGCCCTGGCCGAGCTCGCCGAGGCGATCCGCACCGGCGACGCCGACGCGACCCTGCGCCTCCTGCGAGCGGGCGACCCGCACCGCTCGTGGGTGGAGCCGGCCGAGGATCGACTCGGCCCGTCGGACGTCGCGGCCCTGCGCACGTCCCTGGAGACGACGGGCGTCGCCCTGACCGAGGCGGCGCGCGCGGGCGACGCCGCGGGAGCGTTGCGAGCACTGGGCACCCACCGCCTGCTCCTCGCGCACCGGGAGGGGCCGTTCGGCGTCGCCCACTGGGCTGCGACCGCGGAGGCCTGGGTCGCCGCCGCGACGGGCGCGCCGACGACGGGCACGTGGCCTCTGGGCCGACCGCTCCTGGTGACCGAGAACAACCGCGCGGTCGGCCTGTACAACGGCGACACCGGCGTGGTGGTGGCCGACGGCGCCGGCGTGGCGGTGGCGTTCCGCGACCCGGACGACCCTCGGCTGGTCCGCCCGCACCAGCTCCCGGCCGTCCAACCGGTCCACGCGATGACGGTGCACCGCGGCCAGGGCAGCCAGTTCGCCCGGGTGACCGTCCTGCTCCCGCCGCAGACGTCGCCGCTGCTCACCCGCGAGCTCCTCTACACGGCGGTCACCCGGGCCCGCGAGCACGTCCACATCATCGGCACCGAGGCCGCGATCCGGACCGCGGTCGAGCGACCGGTCCGCCGCGCGAGCGGCCTGCGTGAACCCCGCTGAGTCGAGAGGCAGGGACGATCGGCTCGGCACGAGGTCCAGCACAGACCACGGAGAGGACAGCGACGATGCGCGACGTACCGCCCGAGCTCGCCGCCCTGACGCTCGACCAGGCCGACCCGCCGTCCTGGGGCCCGACGCCCGACGACGCCACCACGCTCGTCCGTCGCGTCCACCGCCTCCGGACCGTCCCTGTGGCGCAGCTCGGCGTCGAGGACCTGCGTCTGCTCGTCGCGCAGGACGTCGCCCGTGAGCTCCTCGTCCCGCTCGCCGTCGCCATGCTGCGCGACCGACCCCTGCTGGAGGGCGACTACTACCCGGGCGACCTGCTCATGGCCGTGCTGCGGGTGCCCGAGGCGCACTGGGCGGCGCATCCCGACCGGCTCGCGGCCCTGCGGGAGGTTCTCGACCGCCTCGACCCAGAAGATCCCGACTACCCGACGTTCGACGACGACGAGCTCGAGACGGCGATCGCCCGCGCCCGCGCGTGGTGATGCTGCACGGCCGCTCCCGTGCACGCGCGACGGGCGAGGCGCCCTGCCGACCTGAGCCGCAGAACCGGGCAGGGCAGCCACGACGGCCGCACCGGCCTCGGGTCGTCCCGGCTAGATCGAGACGAATGCGCCGATGAGCAGAAGGCTCAGACCCACCAGGGGAACAAGCACTGCCAGGACCCAGGCGGTGCGGGTTCTCGGAGTCAGGACCAGTGAGATCAACAGCCCGAAGCCGAGAATCACCGTGCCGTTCGCCACCAGGGTCGACGTGAAGACCTCCCCGCGTGTCCCCGTCGTACGGACGTTTCCGATGTTGACGACGACGATCGCGACGACGGCCGCAAGAAGGCCCGTCATGGTCAGAACCTGGCCCCGAGCACCCTCGATCTCGGCACGGGCCTTCTCGACCTCCTGCGCCAGGTGCCGGCGTAGGCAGATCGTCTCGACCCGCGCCGCGACGCTCTCGTACTGGGCGATCCGCGCCGCGTAGTCCCAGCGTTCGGACGACTCCAGGTCGATCGCCCGACGCACGTCAGCCAGCCCCTCGAGCCTCTGCCCCCGATACGCGCGAAGCACCCCGCGGTGGGCGAAGTACTTTCCGTACTCGTAGCCGGACAGCTCGAGCGACCGCGTGTTCGCGCTCTCCGCCTGTTGGAGCACGTCGTCGACGTCGGTGTCGCGGGCGTCGAGGACGTGGAGGCAGATCTCGACCATGAGGTTCTGGGCGCCATGGTGCCTCGCGAACCGGGGTAGCTGCGCCGCGCAGAGTGCCCTGGCCCGATCCAGGGAGTACTCGCTGCCGATCTCCGACTCGTACATCAGAGACTCCGCCAGGAGCATCTGGAACTGCGGCAGGTGGCCAAGTCGTCGGGTGATCTCCGGCCCGTGCATGAACTCGACGAACTTTCCGAAGTTTCTGACTCGCCGGTCGATGGTCGTGACTCCGAGAACGCCCGCCACTGCCCAGAGCTCGGGAACATCCGCACTGGTCGCGACCGATTCCCAACGCTCTCGACTGTCCGACCCGTAGAGCGCAACCAGCCTGAAGACGGCATCGGAGAGCGCTCCGTCATAGAACGACTCGTCGGTGAGGGGAGCCATCTCGTCTGCGAGGGCGAGGTCCCAGTCGCGTTCCGTCACCACCGGTCCCTCCGTCGAGCAACGCCGGACGGGCGGCGAGGACACCACCGCGGATCCGCGCAGCGTGGACCCGGCACGCGGGGTGCGGCGTCGGAGCGCACGTCGGCGCGAGCGACCTGCACCAGGTCACCATCCGGTCCGTTCACCACTTCTCCGCCAGCCGCGAGCGCCGCATCGAGTACCCGAAGTAGACGACGAACCCGAGCACCAGCCACACCACGAACCGCAGCCACGTCTCGACCGACAGGTTGAGCATCAGGTACAGGCAGATCGCGGCGGAGACGAGCGGGAGCACCGGCATCCACGGCACCTTGAACGAGCGCGGCAGGTCGGGACGCTTGCGGCGCAGGACCAGGACGCCCACGCTGACCAGGACGAACGCGCTCAGGGTGCCGATGTTGACCATCTCCTCCAGCACGCCGACGGGCGTCAGGCCGGCGACGAGCGCCACGACGACCGTGACGAGCGCGGTGATCACCCACGGCGTCCGGAACGTCGGGTGCACCTTGGCCAGAGCGACGGGCAGCAGGTGGTCGCGGCTCATCGCGAAGATCACGCGGCTGCCGCCGATCATCAGGGTGAGCACGACGGTCGTCAGGCCGGCGACGGCGCCCGCGGAGATGACCGTCGCCATCCAGTCCTCGCCGTGCGCGGTGAACGCGTTGGCCAGCGCGGCCTCCGGGTCGAGCTTGTCGTAGCTCACCATGCCGGTGACGACGACGGACACGGCGCAGTACAGGATCGTGCAGATGATGAGCGAGCCGATGATGCCGATCGGCAGGTCCCGCTGCGGGTTGCGCGTCTCCTCGGCCGTCGTCGCGACGACGTCGAAACCGATGAACGCGAAGAACACGAGCGCCGCGCCCGCGACGACACCGCCCCACCCGAACGTCGAGGGCTCCACCCCGGCGAGCGCCTGCAGCAGCGGCTGGGTCAGTCCGGTGGTCGTCTCGGTGGCCTGCGCGGGCGGGATGAACGGGTGGTAGTTCTCCGTCGAGATGAACTGGATGCCGGCGATGATCACGAACAGCACGACGAACAGCTTCAGCGCGACCAGCACGAGGTTGACGCGCAGGGACTCCTTGATCCCGAGGGTGATGAGCACCCCGAGCACGACGACGAGAACGATCGACGGGACGTCGACGACCCCGCCGTACCCGATCGACTCGGGGATCGAGAAGCCCAGGTTCTCGAACAGCACCCCCAGGTAGGCGCTCCAGCCCTGCGCGACGACGCTGGCACCCAGGAACATCTCGAGGATGAGGTCCCACCCGATGATCCACGCGAAGATCTCGCCCAGGCTCGAGTAGCTGAACGTGTACGCCGACCCCGAGACCGGGACGGTCGAGGCGAACTCGGCGTAGCACATGGCCGCGAGCGCACAGCAGATCGCGGCGGCGACGAACGACAGGACGATCCCCGGCCCGGCGACGTCGTGCGCCGCCCGCCCGGTGAGCGTGAAGATGCCGGCGCCGATGACGACCCCGACGCCGAACACGATCAGGTCGAGCGCGCTCAGCGAGCGCTTGAGCTTGAACTCCGGCTCTTCCGAGTCGGCCATCGACTGCTCGACGGGCTTGGTGCGCAACACGCTCATGGCCGGTCCCCTGACGTCGCCCGAGTGGTCAGCAAAGTCTGGCGGAACGTCGCAGGTGGCGCGCGGTGTGAGCGGTCCGGGGGTGTCGCTAGTCTCCGTGTGTCCGTTCCACGCCTGGAGGAGCTCCCGTGTCGTACGTCGTCGATTTCACCGAGGTGTCCACGGTCGGGCTCGAGTCCTCGCCGGTGGCCGATGCGCTGGCCGGCCTGCGGGCCAACGAGGCGCGCTACTTCACGAACAAGTTCGACCACACGTTCACGGTCGAGCCTGCGAGCGAGGCGAGCGAGACGGTGGACTGGGTCCACTCGGTCCTGAAGGACGAGCGCGACATCGTGATCGCCTCCCGCCCGCTCGAGGCCACGTCCTTCGTGGTGGACGGCACGCGGATGGCCTACGTGTTCTACGAGTCGGGCCTGTCCATCAACGTGATGTACGGCCTCGAGGACGGGAAGAAGCGCGCGGTCGGGTTCAAGCTGTCCGACGGCATGGAGGTCCCCGAGGAGCTGGCGTCGCGCTTCAAGTTCGCGAGGCAGAAGTCGAAGCTGGCCGGCACGATCCGCGGCTCGTTCTTCGTCATCAAGGGCGAGCACTAGCACCACGCTCGTCAAGATGCCGAACGGCCCTGGTCGCGCGGCTGTGGCTGACTACCGTCGTCAACGCCGACCGATCGTCAGGACGGCGCCCACACGGTAGGAGACGCCGATGGCCTTTCTCGACGGCAGGACGATCCTGGTGACAGGGGTGCTCACGGAAGGCTCGATCGCCTTCCACGTCGCCCGGCTCGCCCAGGAGCAGGGCGCGCAGGTGGTCCTGACGTCGTTCGGCCGCCAGCAGAGGCTGACCGAGGCGATCGCCCGGCGGCTGCCCGACCGGGCACCGGTGGTCCGGCTCGACGTCACGTCGACCGCGGACCTGGCCGCCCTGGCGGGGGCCGTGGGTGAGCATGCGGACCGCCTGGACGGAGTGGTCCACTCGGTCGGGTTCGCTCCGCAGTCGGTGCTCGGCGGGCACTTCCTCGACGGGGAGTGGCCGGACGTGGCGACCGCCCTGGAGGTCTCGGCGTACTCGCTCAAGGCCCTCGCGGTCGCCGCGCGGCCGCTGATGCAGCGAGGCAGCGCGCTCGTCGGCCTGACGTTCGACGCAACGGTGGCGTGGCCGGTCTACGACTGGATGGGCGTCGCCAAGGCGGCGCTGGAGTCGACCGCGCGCTACCTCGCGCGGGACCTGGGACCCGACGGGATCCGCGTGAACCTGGTCGCCGCGGGACCGGTCCGGTCGACCGCGGCGAAGGCCATCCCGGGCTTCGAGTCGATCGAGGGCGGTTGGGACCCGCGCGCACCGCTCGGCTGGGACGTCCGCGACGCCGACCCGACGGCCCGCGCCGTGGTCGCGCTGCTCTCGGACTGGTTCCCGGCGACGACCGGCGAGATCGTGCACGTCGACGGCGGGGTGCACGCGATGGGGCTGTGACGACCCGCCGCCGTCCCCCAAATCTGGAGACCCCGATGTCGACATCCCCGCCCGTGCCGTCGCTGCGACGTGCACTCCCGACGATCATCCAGGGTGGGATGGGGGTGGCCGTCTCGTCCTGGCGGCTGGCGTCGTCCGTCGCCCGACGCGGACAGCTCGGCGTCGTCTCGGGTACCGCGCTCGATCTCGTGCTGACGCGTCGGCTCGAGGACGGTGACCTCGACGGCTCGGTCCGTCGGGCGATGGCTGCGTTCCCCGTGCGGGCGATCGTCGAGCGCGTGCTCGCGCGGCACCTGCGGCCCGGCGGGCGAGCACCGGGGGTGGCATACACCCCGGTGCCGCGGCTCAGCATGCGACCCCGTCGAGCCGTCCAGGAGCTGACCGTCCTGGGCAACTTCGTCGAGGTGTGGCTGGCCAAGGAGGGTCACGACGGCCCGGTCGGCATCAACTACCTGGAGAAGATCCAGATGGCCCTGCCGGCCGCGGCGTACGGGGCGATGCTCGCCGGTGTCGATGCCGTGCTCGTCGGCGCCGGTATCCCGCGCCATCTGCCGCACCTCCTGGACGAGCTCGCGGCCCACCGCCCGACCCGGATGCCCGTCGACGTCCTGGGCGACCCGGGCGGCGACCACGGCGTGGACATCGATCCGCCGGACCTTCTCGGACCGGGACTGCTGCCACTGAACCGGCCGGTGTTCCTGGCCATCGTCTCCAGCGAGGTCCTCGCCGCCTACCTGACCCGCGACCCTGCGATGCGGCCCGACGGCTTCGTCATCGAGGGGCCGAGGGCCGGAGGGCACAACGCGCCCCCGCGGGGTCGACCCACGAGGGACGAGCGCGGCCAGCCAGTGTTCGGCGCCCGCGACCAGGCGGACATCGCGAAGGTCGCGGCTGTCGGTCTGCCGTTCTGGCTCGCCGGCTCGCTCGGCACACCCGAGGCGGTGCGGGCGTCGGTGGCGGCCGGCGCGACGGGTGTACAGGTAGGGACGGTCTTCGCGCTGAGCACGGACTCGGGGCTGACCCCGGAGCTCCGTGCTCGGCTCCTGGCCGGGCTGCGTGCCGGCGATCTCGAGGTCCTCACCGACGGGGACGCCTCGCCGACCGGCTTCCCGTTCAAGGTCGCCCAGCTCGACGGCACGCTCTCCGACCCGGCCGTGCGGGAGGCCCGGCCTCGGCTGTGCGACCTGGGCTTCCTGCGGTCGCCCTACCGCAAGGTCGACGGCGGCGTGGGGTACCGGTGCCCCGCGGAGCCCGTCGAGATGTTCGTCCGCAAGGGCGGGTCCGCCGACGACGCCGCGGGCCGGGCGTGCCTGTGCAACGCGCTGTCGGCCGACGTCGGCCTCGGCCAGACCCGACCCGACGGGCGCACGGAGGAGGCACTGGTCACGCTCGGCGCGGACCTCACCGGCGCGAGCCGGCTGGCTGAGCTGCACCCCGACGGGTGGTCGGCCGACGAGGTGCTCGACTGGCTCCTGGCCCCCGCATGACCGCGCGGGGCGAGCACGACCGTCAGGAGCCGAGGCGTCGCTGCAGGTCGGCGTAGCCGATCACGCCGTCGAGGAAGGTGAGCGTCCCGGTGTCGAGCAGCTCCCGGCCGGCCCGCTCCAGAGTGCTGAGCGCGGCGCGAGCCAGGCTGCCGCCGAGGCTGACCCTCGTCACTCCCAGCGAGAAGAGCGTGGGCGCGTCGATGGTGTTCGCCAGCCCCGCCACCACGTTGAGCGGGCCCGGGATGGCGGCGGCGAGCCGACGGATGGTGTCCGCCTCGACGACCCCCGGCACGAAGACGCAGTCGGCCCCCGCCTCGACGAAGCGGACCGCCCGCTCGACCGTCTCGTCGAAGATCGCCTCGTCGGAGATCGCCTCGTCGGAGCGATCTCCCGTCGCGCCTGTGAAGTAGGTGTCCGTGCGGGCGTTCAGCACGAAGGTGGCCGTCGGGGCCGCGGCTCGGGCGGCCGCGATGCGGTCGGTCGCCTCGTCGATGCCGAACAGGCCGCCCGCTCTGGCGTCCTCGAGGTTGGCACCCACGACTCCCAGCTCCACCGCCTGAGCCACCGTGCGGGCGACGTCCTGCGCGGTCTCGCCGTACCCGGCCTCCAGGTCTGCGGTCACCGGGACGTCCACCGCGGCCACGATGCGCCCGACGTGCCGGAGCATCGTGTCGCGGTCCAGCGCGCCGCCGTCCGGGACCCCGCACGACCACGCGATGCCCGCGCTCGTCGTGGCGATGGCCGGGAAGCCGACCTCCTCGAGGATGCGGGCGGACCCGGCGTCCCACGCGTTGGGGAGCACGAAGCCGGGCCCCGCGTGCAGGGCACGAAAGGTGGCCGCCTTGTGGTCCGGCGCTCCGCTGGGCACCACGCCATCATGGCCGGACCACCGCGCAGGGGACAGCCCTGCCGCCCGACAGGGTCCAGGGTCCGTAGAGGGGTACGGCGGTGGAGCCATTACGCTTCCGCCATGGCCGACCCCCGGGGTTTCATGCGAACCCGCGACCGCGAGCTCCCGTCCGACCGTGCCGTCTCGGTGCGCATCCAGGACTGGCGAGAGATCCACCACCATCCCGTCGGCGACGCCGCGGCCCTGGAGTCGCTGCACCGCCAGGCCGGTCGGTGCATGGACTGCGGCGTGCCGTTCTGCCACCACGGGTGCCCGCTGGGCAACCTCATGCCGGAGTGGAACGACCTGACGTGGCGCGGGATGTGGGCGGATGCGTCCGAGCGGCTGCACCTGACCAACAACTTCCCCGAGATCACCGGCCGGATCTGCCCGGCGCCGTGCGAGACCTCGTGCGTGCTCGGGATCAACCAGCCCGCCGTGACGATCAAGAACATCGAGCTGTCCATCGTGGAGGAGGCCTTCGACCGAGGGCTCGTGCACCCCGCGGTGATCGACCGGCACACGGAGTGCACCGTGGCCGTGGTCGGCTCGGGGCCGGCCGGTCTCGCCGCAGCGCAGCAGCTCACGCGGGCGGGGCACACCGTCACCGTGTACGAGCGGGCGGACGCCCCGGGCGGGCTGCTGCGGTACGGCATCCCCGAGTACAAGCTTCCGGCGGACGTGATCGAACGGCGGCTGGACATCATGCGCGCCGAGGGGACCGTGTTCCGCTCCGGCGTCGACGTCGGCCGTGACGTCACCGGCGAGGACCTGCTGGCGAGCTTCGACGCCGTCGTGATGACCACCGGCTCGACGATCCCCCGCGACCTTCCCGTGCCCGGCCGCGACCTGGCCGGCGTGCTGCCGGCGATGGACTACCTCGTCCCCGCCAACCACGCCGCACTGGGCGAGCCGGTCGCCGACGCCCTGGTGGCGACGGGCCTCGACGTCGTCATCGTCGGAGGCGGCGACACCGGTGCGGACTGCCTCGGGACCGCCGTCCGCCAGGGCGCACGCTCCATCACCCAGCTCGAGATCCTCGCCGAGCCGTCGCGTGAGCGCCCGGCCGGGCAGCCGTGGCCGACGTACCCGGCGATCTTCCGCGTCTCGTCCTCGCACGAGGAGGGTGGCGAGCGGGTGTTCGCCGTGAGCACCGTCTCGTTCCTCGGCGACGACGACGGTCGTGTCGCTGGTCTGCAGGTCGTGGATGTCGAGCAGGTCGCGGGGCGGTTCGAGCCCGTCCCCGGGACGGAGCGGGTGCTGCCGGCACAGCTCGTCGTGCTCGCGCTCGGCTTCGTCGGCCCGGAGCGCGAGGGGCTCGGCGAGCAGCTCGGGCTCGCGACGGACGGGCGCGGCTCGTTCGTGCGCGGCGAGGACTTCGCGACGTCGACCCCCGGGGTGTTCGTCGCGGGCGACTGCGGACGCGGTCAGTCGCTGATCGTCTGGGCGATCGCCGAGGGCCGGTCCGCTGCCGCCGCGGTCGACCGCTTCCTCACGGGCCGGACGGAGCTCCCGTCACCGATCAGCGCGAGCACGGTGTCCTTGCGCGCGTAGTGGCGTGGAGGGTGCGGACGGCCGAGGCCGCCCGGCGGGCTGGATCTCGAGCGCGTGCTCACGCACGTGGTCGAGAGCCCGCTTGACGGCACCGACCGTCACGACGTCGCGGCCCAGCGACGACGCCAGGACCTCCATGCCCGGCGGGTCGACGTACCGGTCGAGATCGCTCCGGACGAGCTCCAGCAGCGGTTCACAGGACTCCGCGACTGCACCAGCGATGATGACGCGCTCCGGGTCGTAGATGCTCGCGAACGTCGCGACGACCCGGGCGAGGAGCGCCGCCACGTGCTCGACGACGCTCACGGCGAGGGGGTCGCCCGCACGGGCCGCTGCGAGGACGTGCGTGGCCTCCAGCATCCCCGGGTCCAGGTCCTGCAGGGACGATCCGGCGCCCCGGGCCAGGCGGCGCAGCTGGGCACGGGCGTCCTCACGCACGAGCGCCGCGATACCCGTGGCCGAGCCGACCCCGTCGACGAGGTCCAGGTAGCGCATCTCCCCCACGCCGCCGTGGGCGCCCCGCAGCAGTCGGCCGTCGTCGACCACGCCGGCGCCGAACCGCTCACCGGCCAGCAGCGTGACCTGGCACCGAGCCGTCGCACCGTGGCCCCGCCACTGCTCGGCCACGGCCGCGAGGTTGGCGTCGTTGTCGGTGAGGGCCGTCCACCCGTGGCGGTCGTGGAGGTGGGTGGCGATGTCCGGGTTCATCAGCTCCCAGAACGGGTTGTCCCGGAACGTGGTGCGGCCGTCGCGGTCCACCGGCGCCGGGACCCCGACAGCCACCGCCAGCACGGTTCCGGGTGGCGCGCCCGCGTCCGCCAAGGCCGACAGCGTGCCGTCCTCGATCAGGGCGAGCCGCCGGTCGGCGGTGCCGTCCCGCACGGGGACCACGGGCAGCACCGTGCGGGAGAGGGTGACGCCCCGCAGGTCGGCGACCGTCGCGCTGATGCGGTGCTGACCCGCGTCGACGCCCACGACCACCCCGGCGCGAGGATCGAACGCGTAGCGGCGCGCCGGCCGGCCGGTGCGGTGGTCGTCGCCGACCCGAAGGCTCTCCAGCTCCGTGGCCCAGCCGCGTTCGACGAGCCCCTCGCAGACGTCGTGCACGGTCGCCCGGGAGAGTCCCGTGGCGTCGATGAGCGCCGATCCGGTGACCTCGTCGACGTCCCACAGGTGCTCGAGGACGAGCCGGGTGCTGGCATCGCGAAGATGCCGGGACGACACCGGGACCGGAACCACCACTTGACCTCCTCCGCCAATGGCGCCACTCTAGTGTCGCGACCTAAATTTAAGCCCTACATAAACCCGGAGGATGCGTTGACAGCCCTGTCGGAATTCGGCAGCACGGCACCCGGCCCGAGCCAGCAGGACACGGCATGGTGGCGGCAGGCGGTCGTCTACCAGGTCTATCCGCGCAGCTTCGCCGACGCGAACGGCGACGGCATCGGCGACCTGCGCGGCATCACCGGCAAGGTGGGCTACCTGCGAGAGCTCGGGGTCGACGCCGTCTGGCTCAGCCCCTTCTACCCCTCGGCGCTCGCCGACGGTGGCTACGACGTCGACGACTACCGGGCCGTCGACCCACGGATCGGGACGCTGGAGGAGTTCGACGAGCTCTGCGCCACCCTGCACGCCCAGGGCATCCGGCTCATCGTCGACATCGTCCCGAACCACACCTCGAACCGGCACGTCTGGTTCCAGGAGGCGCTCGCCTCCCCGCCCGGCTCCCGGGCCAGGGAGCGGTACGTGTTCCGCCCGGGCCGCGGCGAGGACGGCGAGCTCCCACCGAGCGACTGGACCTCGACCTTCGGCGGCCCGGCCTGGGAGCCGGTCGGCGACGGCGAGTGGTACCTGCACCTGTTCGCCCCGGAGCAGCCCGACCTCAACTGGGCCGACGACGAGGTGCGTCAGGAGTTCCTCACGACGCTGAAGTTCTGGGCCGACCGGGGGGTGGACGGCTTCCGCATCGACGTCGCGCACGCACTCGCGAAGGACCTCACCGAGCCGCTCGCCAGCCAGGCCGAGCTCGACGCCGCCCTCTGGGGCGGTGCGCACCCGCTCCAGGACCGCGACGAGGTCCACGACATCTACCGCGAGTGGCGGCGCCTGTTCAACCAGTACGACCCGCCGCGCACCGCGGTGGCGGAGGCCTGGGTCCCGGCGCACCGGCGGTCCCGGTACGCCTCCCCCGAGGGTCTCGGGCAGGCCTTCAACTTCGACCTGCTCGAGGCGCAGTGGGATGCGGCGATGTTCGCCTCGATCATCGAGGAGAACCTCGCGCTGGCCCGCGAGTCCGGGACGTCGTCCACGTGGGTGCTCTCGAACCACGACGTGGTGCGCCACGCCACCCGGTACGCGCTGCCGGAGGGCACCGACCTGCACGCCTGGCTCAGCACCGACGGCGCCGACCCGCAGCCCGACGAGGAACGAGGCCGTCGCCGGGCGCGTGCGGCGACGCTGCTCACCCTCGCCCTTCCCGGCTCCGCCTACCTCTACCAGGGCGAGGAGCTGGGGCTGCCGGAGGTGGCGGACCTGCCCGCCGACGCCCTCCAGGACCCGACGTACGTCCGTTCCGGCGGTGAGCACAAGGGCCGCGACGGCTGTCGCGTGCCGCTGCCCTGGGCGACGCAGGGGCCGACGCTCGGCTTCGGTGACCAGCTCGCGCACCTCCCGGTCCCCGCAGACTTCGCCCGCTTCGCCGTCGACAGCCAGGAGGACGACGAGACGTCCACCCTGAGCTTCTACCGACGGGCCCTGGCCGAGCGGCGGCGCCTGCAGAGCGGTGAGACGCTGGACTGGCTCACGGACATGCCCCCGGCGGTCGTCGCGTTCACGCGGCCCGGCGGCTGGATCTCCGTCACGAACTTCGGCACCACGCCGACACCGATGCCGGCGGGCTCGGTGATCGTGTCGAGCTCCGCTCTCGACGGGCCGCAGGTGCCCCCGGAGACGACGGTCTGGCTGCAGCAGAGCGGCCCACACCAGGACTGACCAGTTGCGGACAGCGGCTTGGGCGGCTGTCCGGGTTTGCGGCGACCCTGCCGTGAGGTGACTTCGACCGATGGAGGCGAAGGCATGACGTCCGAGACACCCCTCATGTCGGCGGAGCTCAGCCGACGAGGATTCCTGACAGGTATCGGGCTCGCGGGCGCCGGCCTCGCCCTCGCGGCCTGCGGGAGCAGCTCCGGCTCCCGACCCACCGAGATCGTCTTCTACCAGTCGAAACCGGAGGTGATCGGCTACTTCGACACGCTCATCGAGCAGTTCCACCAGAGCCAGTCCCGCGTGCGGGTGCGTCACGACTCGGCGTCGAACCTGGCCGGAACCTTCGTGCGGGAGGCCCCACCGGACATCGGCTGCCTCAACTACAACTTCGAGGTCTCGCGCTACGTCGATCGCGGCGCGCTCAGCGACCTCGGCGACATGCCGGAGGCGGGTCGGATCATCGACGAGCTCCACCCGCTCATCGACGTCACCGCCAGCTACCCCGACCGCACGAGCGTGATCCCGTACTCGCTCATGGCGGCAGCGGTGCTCTACAACCGGACGATCTTCTCCCAGCACGGCCTGCGGCCGCCGACCACCTGGGACGAGTTCATCGCCGTGTGCACGACGCTCGCGTCCGCGGGCGTCACCCCGATCTACAGCACGTTCAAGGACCCGTGGACGATCGCCCAGGGCCACTTCGACTACGCGGTCGGCGGCACGGTCGACACGACGAAGTTCTTCAACCAGCTCAAACGTCAGGGCACGAACGTCGATGCGGACTCGCCGGTGTCCTTCGAGAAGCAGTTCCTCAAGCCCGTCGAGCAGATGCAGCAGTTCGTCCCGTTCTCGAACGACAACGCGGCGAGCCGTGGCTACGGCGACGGAAACCTCGCCTTCGCCAGCGGCGAGGCGGCCATGTACCTGCAGGGTCCGTGGGCGATCGGGGAGATCGCGAAGTCGAACCCCGACCTCGACGTCGGCGCGTTCCCGCTGCCCATGACGAACGACCCCGACGACCGCAGGGTCCGGGTCAACATCGACCTCGCCCTGTGGATCCCCGAGGGCTCCACGAAGAAGGACGCGGCCCGGGAGTTCCTGGCCTTCCTGATGCAGCCCGAGGTCATCGACGCCTACAACGCGCACGCTCTGGGCTTCGGGGTGACGAAGGACGCTGCCCCGGTCACCAACGAGACGCTGGTCGAGCTGAAGGAGTACTACGACCGCGCCGCCTTCTACGTGGGCGCCTCCCAGCTCGTCCCGCAGTCGATCCCGCTGCAGAACTACGCGCAGTCGCTCGCGGCCGGTGACAAGCCGGAACCGGTCCTGCGGACCCTCGACGCCGACTGGCGTCGCCTGGCCTTCCGTTCCTGAAGACCTCCGCCTCACACCACCAACGGAGACAGCTCATGGCCACAACCGCTGCCCCCCGGACCAGGAGCCGCGACGACGCGACACCAGGACCGATGAGAGCAAGCCACCCTCGCGCCAACAGGACGTTCTACCTGTTCCTGCTGCCCACGCTCGTCCTGTTCACGCTCTGCATCACGCTGCCGGCGATCATGGGCATCACCCTGAGCTTCACCAACTCCGTCGGTTTCGGGGAGTGGCAGTTCACCGGCCTGACCAACTACCTGGCCCTGTTCTCGGATCCCGCGATCCGCGCGTCGTACGCGTTCACGATCGGGTTCGCGCTCGTGACGGTCGTGCTGGTCAACATCGTCGCGCTGCTCCTCGCCGTCGGCCTGACGGCAAAGATCCGGGCCAAGGTCGCGCTCCGTGCGGTGTTCGTGCTGCCCATGGTGATCTCGGGCATCGTCATCGCCTACGTCTTCAACTTCCTGTTCTCCAACTCGCTGCCGCAGGTCGGGCAGACGTTGGGGATCTCGTCGCTCGAGACGAGCCTGCTCGCCAACCCCAACCTGGCCTGGGTGACCATCGTCATCGTCACCGCGTGGCAGGCGATCCCCAGCGCCCTGCTCATCTACATCGCGGGGATCCTGTCCATCCCGGGCGAGGTCTACGAGGCGGCGTCGATGGACGGCGCCTCGTCGCTGCGACGCCTGTCCTCCATCACCCTGCCGCTCCTCGCCGGGTACGTGGTCATCAACATGGTCATCGGCTTCAAGAACTTCCTCAACGCCTACGACATCATCGTCGGCCTGACCAACGGCGGTCCGGGAACCTCGACCCGCAGCGTCGCGATGACGATCTTCACCGGCTTCACCGGCGGCGACTACGCCTACCAGATGGCCAACGCGACGATCTTCTTCCTCATCGCCCTCGTGCTGGCCGTCATCCAGCTACGCCTCAACCGTGGAAGGAGCGCCTTCTGATGACTGCTCAGACGCTGGTCACCACGACCCCCGCCCAGGTAGCGGTCCGTCGTCGCCGACGCTTCCTCGGCCGCAGCGGCGGCGACCGTCCGACCTGGGGCGTCACCGTCGTGCTCGTGCTGTGCACGCTCGCCGTCTTCGTGCCGCTGTACGCGACGCTCTCGATGGCGTTCAAGACCACCGCACAGTCGGTCGACGGCAAGATCTTCTCGCTGCCCGCCCCGTTCAGCATCGACGGGTTCGTGCAGGCGTGGAAGCTCACGAACTTCCCCCGCGGGTTCGCCATCTCGGTGTTCGTCACCGCGGTGACCGTCGTCGGCACCGTCGTGCTGGCGTCGTTCGCCGCCTACGCCATCGCACGCAACTGGGACCACAGGTTCTTCCGGTGGTCGTTCTTCTACCTGCTCGCCGCGATGTTCCTGCCGTTCCCGGTCCTGGCACTCTCCCAGGTCAAGCTCACGGGAATGGTCGGACTGGCCAACCCCGTCGGCGTCGCGCTCCTGCACGTGATGTTCGGGCTGTCGTTCAGCGTCCTGCTGTTCACGGCCTTCATCCGGGGTCTGCCCGAGGAGCTCGAGGAGAGCGCCCGTCTCGACGGGGCCACGACCTGGATGGTGTACCGGCACATCGTGTTCCCGATGATGGCGCCGATGAGCGCGACCGTGGCGATCTTCGCGTTCCTCGCCTCGTGGAACGACTTCATGATGCCGTCGCTGATCACCGCCGACTCCACGCTGCAGACCCTCCCGGTGCTGCAGAACATCTTCCAGACCCAGTTCAGCAGCAACTACAACGTCGCGTTCGCCTCGTACCTCATGGCCATGACGCCTGCGATCGTCGTGTACCTGTTCACCCAGCGCTGGGTGATGGCGGGGGTGACGCAGGGCGCCATCAAGTAAGGGGCCGCGACCGACAGCGACGACGCCGACACCTGCGCGCGTATCACGGGCCTGGTCGGTGCGGTCCTACAGGACGACCGCACTTCGGCCGGAGAAGCCCTCCGGCTCCTCGTCCGCTCCGCCCGGTGCCGCGAAGCGGAGACGAGCACTCGTCTCGGGGGCACCCGACGTGAAGCAGGTGAGCACGATGTCGGACGAGAGCCAGGCGAGCCGCACCAAGGTCACGGCCCCGCCTCCCCAGGGGTTCGATCCCACCACGGCGGGAGTGAAGGACCTGGTCAGGTACCGGGTCCCGCGGCGCCCCGACCCCCAGACCGATCCGGGCCTGACCGCCCTGTGGGACCGGCTGGCGCGTCGGTACGCGGGATTCGAGCACCTGCAGACCGAGGTGCAGCCGCCGACGGCGACCGGTGACGCCGCGCTGGCGTTCGGGCTGGAGCCGACAGAGGACTGCGGCTACGAGCTCACCAGCTTCGGTCAGCCGTTCACCGCCCACTTCGTCACGTGGACCGTCCCCAACCTCCGGTTCGTCGCCGGCCCGCAGGGCGGACCGGTCCGGTTCCAGACCTTCGTCGGCCTCGGCTTCCTCGACGTCCACGTCGAGATGTCGGTCGACGCGGCACAGAACGTCACCGCCGCCGTCACGGTGCAGGGCGGCCCGTCGGGACTGCCCGTCGCCCCCGGCGAGGTCCTGCGTGCGTCGCTGTGCCTCGACACCTCGCCGCCCGGCCGCGCCAACATCGTGCTGGCCAACGAGACGCGCGGCCAGACCGTGAACTTCAGCTTCGACAGCGGCTTTCCCCCGGCCGTCACGATCAACGCCGGGGTCAGCCGCAGCGCGCTCAACGTCCCGTTCAACCCGCTGGCGCAGTTCGGCATCGTCTACTTCGACGAGATCTCTGCCTACAGCACCGGCGGGTTCCGCTCCTTGACCAGCGGCAACGCAGTGGCGATGGTGGACCGCAACGGCAAGGTCATCGCCCGACCGCAGAGGCTCACGGACTTCACGTTCCGCGCCGAGCACCTCGGTTGACATCGGCGGACTCAGAACAGCCATTCTCGGGAGCCGGTCATGGTGTCGCGTTCCACAAGCTCGACGGATGACGTCGGCAGCGCTGACGACCCGGTGCCCGCGTCGTTCGTCGATCCTGAATACGTCGTGGACTCGATCTACACGGAGGCCGCGTCCGCCGCTCTGGAGATCGAGGACATCGCGAGCGCCGCGGCCGACGTCGACACCGCGCGACTCCAGGAGATCACCTATCAGCAGAGAGCCCCCCTCACAGATCCGAACCGCGCCGACGTCGCCACAGTCGTGGCGGCCGAGCTGGCCTGGCACAGGTTCGCCTTCTCTCTCCTGAGCGACGACGCCGCCACGAAGGTCGCAGCAGCCGCGCTGGGCGGAAACGGCTTCGAGCTCAGAATCGCCTGGATCGATGCCGGCCCAGAGCTGGAGGGCAACCCGAGTGCCGAGCTGGCCCAGCTCGAGGCGGCTCGCCGCACAGCCTCGACCGCCCTGAAGAACGCGATCGTCACCGAGCTCGAGGATCGTCTCCGGCTCGAGGTGAACCGCCTTCTGGGCGACGCGAGCTACGACCCGTCGTGGAGCTGGGAGGCCACACCGGGCCTACGGCGTTCGGTGGTCGACGCCGAGTTCTTTCCCAAGACGATCGTCACCCAGGGGATGCGCGACCTCCAGAGCGTCGTGTCCACGATGGACGGCGGTTCGATCGGGCTGGCAGGTCCGCGCGGGATCGGGAAGAGCACAGTCCTGCGCTGGCTCGCGAAGTCGATGGACGAGGACGCCCCGCCGGGCCGTCGAGCCGTCTCGGTCATCGTCTCGGCGCCCGTGAACTACGACCCCCGGGAGTTCCTGCTCCACCTCTTCTCCGAGACCTGCTTGGCCTTCCTCCCCGAGCGGGACCTCTCGCAGACCGCCCTGGACGCGCTGGCGGACGACGAGCGCGAACCGGGCCGCGAGCCCCGCGCACGACGTCGGATCGACGCCGTCGTCTCGCGGTGGGCACGATCGAATCTCGTGTTCGCGGTCCCCCTGCTCTTTCTGGCGGTGGCGGCCTATCTGTTCGGCGGGTCCCCGCTCGCCGCCCTCGTGCTCGGGGGCGCCACACTGTGGTGCGCCGCGGTGTTCCCGGTGGGGTTCCGGATGCGAGCGGCCCTGGTCGTCCTCGCCGTCGGCTGCGCGTTCGGCGGCATCCTCTTCGCGGACGGTAGGCCTTGGGCACTCGTCATCGGATGTGTCGGCTGTGCACTCGTGGTGGGCACGTGGTCGCCCCTAGACCTCCGAGAGGAGCTGTACAGCAGTCGCTACCGACGTGGGATCGACCGCGTGGGACCGAGCCTGCCGGTGCTCGGACGAGTGGGCACCGCGCTCGTCGCCATCGGACTGGCCCTGGTGTGCCTCGCCTTCGTCGACGTGGCGCTGACACTTCTCGACTCGCCCGACACACCGGTCCTCGACCCGTCGGCCCTGCTGCCGGTCCAGGACCCTGACCTCGCGACGATCCTCCTCGCCGTTCTCGCGCCGGTACTGGGCGGCGTGGGGAGATCGGTACGCCGTGGCGAGTTCCAGCGGACGGTGCCCTACAGCTACAGCGACTACAGGCTCCGTGACGAGAAGGACCTCGCTCAGCTCCGTGCAGTCGCCGAGCTGCGCGAGGTCCGGCTGCAGCAGTCGTTCACGAGCTCCCACGAAGGTTCCGTGACGTTCTCGCCCGTCAGCCTGTTCTCCGCCTCGGCGAAGCGGGCGTCCGAGGAGACGGTCGCGCCGCACGTCGAGGGATATGCCGAGCTCGTCGGCCGGTTCCGTCGTCTCCTTCGAGACCTGGGCGAGAACTGCTCGATCCTCGTCGCCATCGACGAGCTGGACAAGCTCGAGGACGTCGACGACGTCGCCGAGTTCCTCAACAACCTGAAGGGCATCTTCGGCGTGCCCGGCGTCCTCTACATCACGACGATCTCGCTGGAGGCCGCGGCCAGCTTCAAACGCAAGGGCGCACCCTTGCGCGAGGCCTTCGACAGCTGCTTCGACGAGGTCGTCGTTCTCAACGCGCTCGGCTACCAGGACACCCGGCGGCTGCTGAACTCGCGGGTGGTCGGGATGCCGCGACCGTTCAAGGCCCTCCTCCACGGGCTCTCCGGGGGGCTCCCGAGGGAGATCGTCCGGCTGGCTCGTCGACTCCAGGTCACCGCCGACTCGAACCAGAAGATCGACCTCGAGTCGGCGGCCGCGACGCTGGCACGCGCAGACCTGCAGGGCCGCCTCGACGTCCTGGACCTGCTGGGCCTCCTCTCCGATCCCGAGTCGGCCCTGTCGCGGGTGGTCGCGGTCGCCCGCTCCGCACTCGAACAAGCCGGCCCGGGATCACGCCTCACCGCACAGGACGAACGCGGCGCGGTCGTCGCGCGACCGGCGTCCGGCGCGCCCGAGGACGACGTCGGGGCGAACACGGCTCGGGTGGCAGCGGCATTCGGCGTCGCCTGGGCCGTGATGGCACGATTCACGAACAGCCTGGACGAGCCGGGCCGCCGCGACCTGGAGTGCGAGGACTCGGCGGACGGGATCGAGGCCCTGGCACAGGCTGCCCGCCTGGTGAACCTCTCGCCCATCCACAGCTGGCGCCTCGCCGAGTCCTATCGCCTGCGCAGCGCCGGCACCTGACAGAATTCCCAGCCGGCCGGCACGATCCGCGGCACGTTCGTCGTGATCACGGGACGAGCGCCCCTAGAGGCTCAGACCCCGGGCGATCGGGACGCCGGGCCGGTAGGCCAGGTGCCGGTGGCTCGGGGCGTCGAGAACCGCCAGGTCGGCGCGGGCGCCCACGCGCAGGTGCCCGACGTCGTCGCGGCGCAGGGCGTGCGCGCCGCCCAGCGTCGCCGCCCGCAGCGCCTCCGCGACCGTCATACGCACCTCGCGGACGGCGAGAGCGATCATCAGCGGCATCGACGTCGAGAAGCACGTCCCCGGGTTGCAGTCGCTGGCCAGCGCGACCTCCACCCCCGCGTCGAGCAGCCGGCGGGCGTCGGGGTACGGGGACCGCGTCGAGAACTCGACCCCCGGCAGCAGCGTGGCGACCGTCGTGCCGTCGGCGAGGGCCGCGACATCCGCGTCGGTCAGGAACGTGCAGTGGTCGACGCTCGCGGCGCCGAGCTCCACGGCGAGGCGGACCCCGGGGCCGTGTCCCAGCTGGTTGCCGTGCACGCGCAGCCCGAGCCCGGCCGCTGCCGCGGCCTCGAGCACCGTCCGGGCCTCGTCGCCGTCGAACGCCACCGGGCTGGCGGGCTCGCAGAAGACGTCGGCCCACCGGGCGTGCGGCGCGCACGCGACGAGCATCGGGCCCGTGACCAGTGCGACGTAGTCGGCGCGGTCGATCCCGGGCGGGACGACGTGCGCGCCCAGGAACGTCGTCTCCACCGTGACCTCGCGGGCCAGCCGGAGCAGGCGCTCCTCCGTCGGGACGTCGAGGCCGTAGCCGCTCTTGATCTCGACCGTCGTCGTGCCCTGCCCGCGTGCCTCGTCGACGAGCCTTCCCAGGCGCCCGCGCAGCTCTCCGTCGGAGGCCGCGCGGGTCGCCGCGACCGTCGCCGCGATGCCACCGCCCGTGTACGGGGTGCCGGACATGCGGGCCTCGAACTCCCCCGCTCGGTCGCCGGCGAAGACGAGGTGCGTGTGGGAGTCGACGAAGCCGGGGACGACGGCTGCGCCCGCGAGGTCCGTGCGGCGGTCCGCGGCCGGCGCGTCCGCCGCCGGACCCACCCAGGCCACCCGGCCGTCCTGCGCGACGAGCGCGGCATCGAGCAGCGGGCCGTCGAACCGCGGGTCGTGCGTGACCAGCTCGCCGATGCCCGTGACCAGGTGCGCGGTCATAGGACCGCCTCCGTCGTCATCGCGTCGTCTCCCACGCCGCGCGGATCGCCGCGCCCAGCATCGCGCCGACGTCGCCGAGCACGTGGCGCCCGCCCTCGACACGCACGACGCCGCCCACCACGACGGTGTCCACGTCGGCGCTCCCGGCGACGAGCACCAGCTGAGCCGGGTCGGCGCCCGCGGTCCGCGGGGTGTCGGTGCGGACCGCGACGAGGTCGGCGGGCGCCCCGGGTGCGAGGCGGCCGCCCGTCGGGTCGCCCAGGCACGTGTGGCCGCCGGCGGTCAGCAGGGTCATCAGGTCACGGGGCGTCAGCACCCCGCGCGTCTCGCCCGCGAGCCGCTCGTGCAGCTCGACCGACCCGGCCTCGGCCAGCAGGTCCGTGCGGACGTGCTGGTCGCTGCCGACCGCCAGCCGGGCGCCGGCGGCGTGCAGCGCGGCCGCGGGGGCGATCCCGTCACCGAGGTCCTGCTCCGTGGACGGGCACAGGCACACACCGGTGCGGGTGGATCCGAGGGTAGCGACGTCCTCCGGCGTGACGTGCACCGCGTGGACGGTCGTCGTGGCGGGACCGAGGGCACCGGCGTCGGCCAGGACGCGGGTCGGGCTCGCCCCGAACGTCCCCAGCGCCTGCTCGTTCTCGAGGCGCTGCTCGGACAGGTGGACGTGCAGCGGGCGGCCCGTCGCGTGCGCGGCGATCGTCGGGAGGTCGTCGAGCGGGACCGCGCGGACGGAGTGGATCGCGGCGCCGACGGTCAGGGTGTCGTCGGGCCGGATGGCGGCGACCCGGGCGGCCCACGCGTCGGCGTCGTGGTCCCCGAAGCGCAGCTGGGGGCCCTGCAGCGGGGCGTCGATGCCCCCGGTGAGGTAGGCCGTGTCGAGGAGGGTGATCCGCAGCCCGGCGTCGCGTGCGGCGGTGCGCAACGCCTCCGCCATGACGTTCGGGTCGTCGTACGGCGTGCCGCCGGCGGCGTGGTGCAGGTAGTGGAACTCCCCCACCGCCGTGACCCCGGCGAGCACCATCTCGGCGTACGTCGCACGTGCGAGGTCGAGGTACGCGTCGGGCGTCAACGTCGCCGCGAGCGCGTACATCTGCTCGCGCCACGTCCAGAACGTGCCGCCGCGGTCGTGGGTCCGACCGCGCAGCGCCCGGTGGAACGCGTGCGAGTGGGTGTTGGCGAAACCCGGCAGGACGACGCCGGGCAGCCGGTGGTCACCCTCCTCGGCGCGTGCGCCGACGGTCACGGCGGTGAACCTGCCCGCCGTCTCGGTGAGCCGCACGTCGTCGGCCAGCCCGTCCGGGAGCCACGCGTGCGCGGCCCAGTACGTGGTCACGCCAGCAACCGTTCCAGAGCGGCGGCGAGCGCGTCGACGCCCGCGAGGCAGTCGGCCTCCTCCGCGTCCTCGGCGGGGGCGTGCGAGATGCCTGACGGGTTGCGCACGAAGATCATGGCGGTCGGGATGCCGGCCGCCGCGAGGATGCCCGCGTCGTGCCCCGCGCCCGTGCTCAGCCGCGGAGAGCCGCCGAGCGCGTCGGCGACCGTGTCCGCCAGGTCGGCGTCGAACATCGTCACGGGCGTCCACGAGTCCTGGTCCGGGGCGTAGTCCGCCAGGGCCGCCAGGACCCCGTGCACCGCGGACTCCGACTCCGCCCGGACGTCGAGCCACGCCGTGACCCGGGACGGGATCGCGTTCACCCCGTTCGGGTCGACCTGCAGCTTCCCGACGGTCGCGAGCGCGCCGGCCTGGACGGCAGCAACGCGCACACGACGCAGGAGCCCCGCCAGGTCGAGCATCGGGTCGCGGCGGTCGGCCAGCGGGGTGGTACCGGCGTGGTTGGCCTCGCCGCGCAGCTCGACCCGCCAGCGGCCGTGCGGCCAGATCATCCGTCCGACCCCGACCGCATCGCCGGTGTGCACGAGCCCGCGGCCCTGCTCGACGTGCAGCTCGACGAACGACGCGATCCGTCGCAGCGCCTCGTCGTCGCGACCGAGCGCGCTCGGGTCGCGGCCCGCCCTGCTCAAGGCATCCGCCAGCGTGCCCCCGTCGGCGTCCCGGAGACCGCGGGCCCTGTCGGCGTCGAGCGCCCCGGTGATCAGTCGGGAGCCTGCGCAGGCGACGCCGAACCGGGCGCCCTCCTCGTCGACGAAGTTCGCGATGCCGAGGGGTCTGGCGGGCTGGATCCCTCTCTCGCGAAGCAGGTCGAGCGCCGCGAAGGCGCTGATCACCCCGAGCGGCCCGTCGAACGCGCCGCCACCCGGCACGGAGTCGAGATGGCTGCCGGTGACGACGCCAGGGGTTGCGTCCGGAGCTCCCCACCACGCCCACTGGTTGCCGGCACGATCGGTGACCAGGTCCAGGCCACGGACCGACGCCTCCCCCGCGAACCACTCGCGGAGCACCTGGTCCTCGGCGCTCCACGCGAACCGCCGGTAGCCGCCGTCGCCGGCGCGTCCGACAGGCAACAGGTCCGACCACATCCGAGCGAACGTCACGGGCGCCCCTCCCGCATCGGCACGCGCAGGCCGTGCGCCGTCGCGACCTCGTCGGCCACGGGGTAGCCGGCGTCGACGTGCCGCAGGACGCCCATGCCGGGGTCGTTGGACAGCACCCGCGCGAGCTTGCGGGCGGCCAGCTCGGTGCCGTCGGCCACCGACACCTGCCCGGCGTGGATCGAGCGCCCCATGCCGACCCCGCCGCCCTGGTGGATCGACACCCAGGTGGCACCCGAGGACGCGGCGACGAGGGCGTTGAGCAGCGGCCAGTCCGCGATGGCGTCGGACCCGTCGGCCATGCCCTCGGTCTCGCGGTACGGCGACGCGACAGAACCGGCATCGAGATGATCGCGGCCGATGACGAGCGGGGCGCTCACCTCTCCGGCGGCGACGAGCTCGTTGAACCGCAGCCCGGCGCGGTCCCGCTCGCCGTGCCCGAGCCAGCAGATGCGCGCCGGCAGCCCCTGGAACGCCACCCGTTCCTGGGCCGCGCGGATCCAGCGGTGCAGGTGGTCGTCGTCCGGGAACAGGTCGAGCACGGCCTGGTCGGTCGTCGCGATGTCGCGGGGATCGCCCGACAGCGCCGCCCAGCGGAACGGCCCCTTGCCCTGCGCGAACAGCGGCCGGATGTACGCGGGGACGAAGCCCGGGAAGTCGAAGGCACGCTCGTAGCCCCCCTGGCGTGCCTCGTCGCGGATCGAGTTGCCGTAGTCGAAGACCTCGGCGCCGGCGTCCTGGAAGCCGACCATCGCCTCCACGTGCCGCGCCATCGACTCCCGCGCGCGCTCCGTGAACTCCTCGGGCTTGCCTGCGGCGTAAGCCGCCCAGTCGGCCACGTCGATCCCGACGGGCAGGTAGGACAGCGGGTCGTGCGCAGAGGTCTGGTCCGTCACCACGTCGACGTCCACGCCCCGGCGCAGCAGCTCGGGCAGGACGAGCGCCGCGTTGCCGACGACGCCGACGGAGAGGGCCGTCCTCGAGGCCTTGGCCGCGAGAACCAGCGTGATCGCCTCGTCCAGGTTCGTCGCGACGCGGTCCAGGTAGCGCTCGCGGACTCGCCGGTGCAGGCGCGCGCCGTCCACGTCCACGATGAGGCAGGCGCCGCCGTTGAGCGTCACGGCGAGCGGCTGGGCACCGCCCATGCCACCGCAGCCGCCGGTCACGGTGAGGGTGCCGGCCAGCGTGCCGCCGAACCTCGATGCCGCCACGGCCGCGAGCGTCTCGTACGTGCCCTGCAGGATCCCCTGCGTGCCGATGTAGATCCACGAGCCCGCGGTCATCTGCCCGTACATCGTGAGCCCGAGCTGCTCGAGCCGGCGGAACTCGGGCCAGGTCGCCCAGTCGCCCACGAGGTTCGAGTTGGCGATGAGCACGCGCGGCGCCCACTCGTGCGTGGTGAGCACGCCGACGGGCTTGCCGGACTGGACCAGCAGGGTCTCGTCGTCGCCGAGGGTGGTGAGCGTGCGGACGATCGCGTCGTAGGCGTCCCACGACCGGGCCGCCCTGCCGGTGCCGCCGTAGACCACCAGGTCGTCGGGGCGCTCGGCGACCTCGGCGTCGAGGTTGTTCATGAGCATCCGCAGCGGGGCCTCGGTCTGCCAGCTGCGGGCGGTCAACGTGGTCCCGCGGGGGGCGCGGACGGGGCGAGGTCCGTTCACGAGCGAGCTCCTTCCAGCGCGGCTTCCACGACGGCTCCCGATCCCACGGCCGCAGCCGCCGTCTCGAGGTCGGGCGAGAGGTAGGTGTCGGGCCCGGGGCCGGGGATGCCCCGCGCCCGGAGCAGGTCGCGCACCGCGGCGGTGGCCGGGGACGGTGTCAGTGGCGCCCGCAGGTCCATCGCGCGGGCCGCGGTGAGGACCTCGATGCCGAGCACGCGGGTGAGGGCGTCGAGCGAGCGGCGCAGCTTGCGAGCCGCGTGCCAGCCCATCGAGACGTGGTCCTCCTGCATGGCCGACGACGGGATCGAGTCGACGCTCGCCGGCACGGCGAGCCGCTTGAGCTCCGAGACGAGGCCGGCTGCGGTGTACTGCGCGATCATCAGGCCGGAGTCGACGCCCGGGTCGTGGGCGAGGAACGGTGGCAGGCCGTGGTTGCGGGCGACGTCGAGGAACCGGTCGGTGCGGCGCTCGGACATGCTGGCGACGTCGGCGACGGCGATCGCCAGGAAGTCGAGCACGTACGCGACCGGGGCGCCGTGGAAGTTGCCGTTGGACTCGACGCGGCCCTCGGCCGTGAGGACGGGGTTGTCGACCGCGGCGGCCAGCTCACGCTCGGCGACGAGGCGGGCGTGCTCCAGGGTGTCGCGGGCGGCGCCGTGGACCTGCGGTGCACAGCGCAGCGAGTACGCGTCCTGCACGCGAGTGCAGTCCGGCGTCTTGTGGCTCGCCATGATCCCCGACCCGTGCAGCACGGCACGGATGGTCGCTGCCGACACCGCCTGGCCGGGGTGCGGCCGCAGACGCTGGAGGTCGTCCGCGAAGACGGCGTCGGTGCCGAGCAGCGACTCGACGGACATCGCGGCCGCGACGTCGGCGGTGGTCAGGAGCAGCTCGAGGTCGTGCAGCGCGAGCGCCAGCATGCCGAGCATGCCGTCCGTCCCGTTGATGAGCGCGAGCCCCTCCTTCTCGGAGAGGGTCACCGGCGTCAGCCCCGCCTGCGCGGCCGGCATGAGCGTCCCCGCGGCGTCGCGGACCTCTCCTTCGCCGATGAGCGCGAGGGCGCAGTGCGCCAGCGGAGCGAGGTCGCCCGAGCAGCCGAGCGAGCCGTGCTCGCGGACCACCGGCGTGACGCCGGCGTCGAGCATCGCCGCGTACGCCGTCGCGACCTCGGGTCGTACGCCCGTCCGGCCGGTCGCGAGCGTGGACAGCCGGAGCAGCATGAGCGCGCGGACCACCTCGCGCTCGACCTCGGGGCCGGTGCTCGCCGCGTGCGACCGGACGAGACTGCGCTGGAGGTCGCGTCGTCGCTCCGGCGGGATCGACAGCGTGGCCAGGGCGCCGAAGCCCGTCGAGATGCCGTAGTGCGGCTGCGTGTCGACTGCCAGCCGCTCGACGACCGCGCGACCGCGGGCGACGGCGTCGAGCGCCTCGCCCGACAGTCGGACCCCCGCGCCCAGCCGTGCGACGGCGACCACCTCGTCGATCGAGACCGGCCCGGTGCCGACGACGACGGTGCCGACCGCTCCGACGGCGCTGGCAGTGCTGGTGGTGATCGTGCTCATGCCTCATGACACCGCTCCGCGCGTGTTCCGCCACAGGTCCTGCGGGTGGATAGTGTCTGGGATCCCAGACAGGAGGTTCCATGAGCTCGGTGCCCGCCGCTGACGCCACGCTCCGGCTGCTGCAGCACCTGTCCCACACCGGACCCCTGCCCGCCGCCTCGCTCGCCGCCGCGCTCGACCTCCCCCGGTCGACGACGTACCACCTGCTCACGGTCCTCACCGAGCACGGCTTCGTCGTGCACCTGCCCGAGGAGCGCCGCTTCGGGCTCGGGCTGGCGGCGTTCGAGCTCGGCTCCGCCTACTCGCGTCAGGCGCCCCTGGCCCGCGCGGCCCGGCCGGTCCTCGCACGGCTCGTGGACCAGGTCGGCGAGAGCGCCCACCTCGCCGTGCTGCACGGCCGGGACGTGCTCTACGTGGTCGAGGAGCGCGCCGCCGGACGGCCCGTGCTGGTCACCGACGTCGGCGTGCGACTGCCCGCGCACCTCACGGCGAGCGGGCGCGCGATCCTCGCCGACCTCCCGTCCGCGCAGGTTCGCGCGCTGTTCCCGGGGCGCGAGGCGTTCGTCGACCGCACCGGCGTCGGACCGCGGCGGCTCTCCGAGCTCCGCACGGTCCTCACCGAGGTGCGGCGGGCCGGCTGGGCGCAGGAGCACGGGGACGTGACCGTCGGCTTCGCGTCCGTCGCGGTCGCCGTGCGCGACCACACCGGACACCCCCTGGCCGGGCTCGCCGTGACGTTCGCCCAGGGGCAGGACGCCGCTGGGTTGGTCCGCGCGATCCGCGCGGCGGCCGCCGAGCTCGCCCGACGGGTGTAGCAGTCCTTACCAGTGGTCCGCAGCTAGCAGGACACGATCGTGATCGTCGCCCAGTCGCTGAAGTCTTTGCTCGTCGCGGCGATGGTCACCGTCTGAAGGTCCTTGCTGTCCACGTGGACCAGACCGTCGGCGTCGACCGTGGCAGTCGACGGGTCGTCGGACTTCCAGCTGACGGAGTCGAGCGGCACTGGAGCCCGGCTGTCGGCTCCGACCCCTCGAGCCGACAGCTGCACGTCACTCTCGCCCTGGCACACGTCGGTGTGCTCCGGGTCCACGGCGATCCCCACCAGAGCAGCGGGGCGTACGACCACTGTGACGGTCGACGTGCCGGTCTTGTCCTGCCAGGTCGCCGAGACAGTCGTCGACCCGTCGTCGACCGCCTTCGCGAGCCCTGCTTCGGGGCGGCTGATGACCGAGGTCTCGCCGGTCTCCCAGGTGGCTTCGGCGGTGACGTCCTTGGTCGTGTCGTCGGAGAAGCGTGCGGTAGCCGTGAACCTGACGGCGTCGCCGGGGGCCGCCGCGACCTCCGACGGATCGACCGAGACCGATTCGAGGACCACCCTCTTCTTCAGTGCCGGGACGACCGTGAGCTCCGTGGACGCCTGGTGGCCCTGGTAGTCGAGGTTCACGGTGGCTCGGCCCCGAGCCAGGCCGCGCGCCTGACCGGTAGCGTCGACGCTGACGACCTCCTCGCGGCTGCTGGACCAGGCGAGATCCCCCGTGAGAGGCGCGGTCGTGTCGTCCGAGTACGTGCCGGTGGCCGTGAGCGCGACGGTCTCGCCGACGGCCAGCTCCGTGTCGTGGGGCGCGATCGCGACCGAGACGAGCGTGACCGTGACCGTGACCGGGCCGACGACGACCTCCGCATGGGCCGTCCGGCCGTCGTAGTTCGCCGTGATCGTGGCGGCTCCGACGCTGACCCCCACGGCACGTCCGGGCTCGTCGATGCGCACCTTGGCCGGGTCGCTCGACTCCCACAACGCGTCGTCCGTGACGGTCCTGGTCGTGCCGTCGGAGAACGTCGCGACCCCTGCCAGCTGGACGCTGTCGCCCGGGTGGAGGGTCGTCCTGGCGGGGCTCACCACGACCGCGGTCGTGGCCGGCCGTTCGTCGACACCGCGCGCGGCCGTCCCGATACCCACGGACAGGACGAACGCGAGGACCGTTCCCACGATTGCCGCGACGTCGACCCGGCGGACCCGGCGCCGGACCGCGCGCGAACCGTCCGTCAACGCGCGTTCGAACCTCGACGGGTTCCGCGCGGCATCGGCGCGCGCCTGCGCGCGCAGGAGCTCGCGGGTCTCCGGCGTCATGGCGCACCCCGAGCCGTGATCCTGAGACCCCCGGCGCGGAGCGCCTCGCGCACGTCCTCCACCGGGCGTCCCGTCACCTGCGCGATCAGGCCCGAGGGCAGGCCGGCGAACTCATGGAGGACCACGGCCGCACGTTCGTCAGGCGGAAGCTCGGCGAGGGGCGACCGCGCGACGTCGACTGTCGGCGCGGCACCTGTCACCCACCGCTCGTGCGAGCCGACGAGGTGCACGAGGGCGCACAGGACGTAGATCCGCAGGGCGTCGTCGGCCGGACCGCGCCACGCCACAGCGGCCTGCGACCACGCCGCCTCGAGCAGCTTCGCAGCGGTGGCAGGGTCGTCGCACAGCAGCTGCGCACACAGCTCGAGGTCGCCGCGCTGCTGCTCGAAGGCGTCCCGCAGGTCGGTCTCGCGGGCGTGCACCGCCGCCGTGACCTTGAGGCCCACCGGCAGGCCGAACTCGATCTCGTTGATCGTCGGCAGGAGCAGGGCGAGGAGGAACAGCGCCGCACCGAAGACCAGGAACCCGACGCCGACGGCGTCACTGATGACCAGGCCGACCGTGATCGAGGCGAGAGCCGCCAGACCGAACACGATCCGGCGCGCGGAGAGAGCGTCCCGCCACGATCGGGCCGGCACCTCGCACACGCTTCACCCCTCCACTCCTGGCAGCCGGTGATACCACGATGACCCGCAAATGCGGGGGCTGATACGTCGCCGCCCTCACGATCTCACTGAACAGGGGGCGAGCTCGGATCGGCCTGGGACGAAGGTGGTCACGGATGTCCGTGGCGTAGACCCGCGAGCCGTCCGCGCGTAGTGCTGCGCCTACACGTTCCGAGCGGAGCGCGTGGGCGACATCGATCAGGCTCGGCCGACGACCCCGGCCCGCGCCAGCACGTGCTCCGCGTGCTTGAGGATCGGACCGTCGACGAGCTTCCCGTCCCACCGGAACGCGCCGTGCTGTCCCGCCGCGGCCTCCAGAACCTCCCTCGCCCACCGCACCTCGTCGTCGGACGGCCGATAGGCCTGCCGGACCACCGGCACCTGCGCCGGGTGGATGCAGGCCGTCGCGGCGAACCCGCTCGCGGCCGCGTCGGTCGCCTCGGTCGCGAGCCCGTCGAGGTCGCCGATGTCCAGGTGAATCGCGTCGATCGCGGCCTTGCCGCACGCGCCGGCGGCCAGGAGCACCGCCGACCGCGCGTGCGACGCCACGGACCGGTACGCGCCGGACGGGCTGCGGCTCGACGTGCCGCCGAGGGACGCGACCAGGTCCTCGGCACCCCACATCAGCGCGACGACGTTCGGCCTGGCGGCGATGGACGCGGCGTTGACCACGCCGGCCGCCGTCTCGACCAGCGCGACCACGTCGTAGCGGGCGAGCGGCAGGAGGTCCGACGCGGTCGCGGTCTTGGCCAGCATGACCGTCCGGTACGGGGTCCGCGTCAACGCATGGAGGTCCTCGTGCAGGTCGTCGGTGTCCGCGGGGTTGAGCCGGACGATCGTGCGGGCGGGATCCAGCGCGACCTCGGCGAGGCTCAGCCGGGCCGCCGGCTTGGCGTCGGCGGACACCGCGTCCTCGAGGTCGAGGATCACGGCGTCGGCCCGGGTCGCGGCCTTCTCGTAGCGGTCCGGTCGGTCGGCGGGGCAGAAGAGCAGTGCCGGACCCATCACGAAGCCGGTCATCGGGCGGCACCTCGGCACCAGAACAGGACCGTCCGCACGGCGGTCGCGACGACGACGTCGTCCTGGTTGCGTCCGGTGTGCTCGAGGGTCACCACGCCCTGTCCCGGCCGCGACGCCGAGAGTCGCTTGTCCAGCACCACCGTCGAGGAGTAGAGCGTGTCGCCGTGGAACAGCGGGTGCGGGAACCGCACGTCGGTGAACCCGAGGTTGGCGACGATCGTGCCCTGCGTGAGCTGGTCGACCGAGCTGCCGACCAGGACGGCCAACGTCATCATCGAGTTCACCAGCCGCTGCCCGAAGGGCTGGTCCGCGGACCAGGCTGCGTCGAGGTGCAGCGCCTGGCCGTTCATGGTCAACGTGCTGAACAGGACGTTGTCCGCCTCCGTCAGGGTGCGTCCCGGCCGGTGCAGGTACCGGGTGTCCAGCTCGAGCTCCTCGTAGTACAGCCCGCGCTGCCGCACCTCCCGCGTCATCGAGGAGCTCCGGCGAACCCCAGCTCGCGCGCGATCACCATGAGCTGGATCTGCGTCGTCCCCTCGCCGATCTCCAGGATCTTCGAGTCGCGGTAGTGCCGGGCCACCGGGTTCTCGTTCAGCACGCCGTTCCCACCGAAGATCTGCGTCGCGTCGCGGGCGTTGTCCATCGCGGCCTCGCTGCCGATCATCTTGGCCAGGCTGGCCTCGAGCTTGAACGACTGCCCGGCGACCAGCCGGTTCGCGGCGTCGAACCACGCTAGGCGAGCGGAGTGCACGCGGGCCTCCATCCGCGCGATCGTGAACGCGATGTGCTGGTTCTCACCGAGGGGGTGCCCGAACACGTTCCGGGTCCTGGCGTAGCGCATCGCCTCGTCGAGACAGCCCTGCGCGGCGCCGGTGCACAGGGCGGCGAACGCGACGCGGCCCTCGTCGAGGGTCTGGATGAACGACGCGAAGCCGCGCCCGCGCTCCCCCAGCAGGTTGTCCGACGGGACCCGGACGTCCTCGAACCGCAGCGGATGCGTGTCCGAGGTGTGCCAGCCGACCTTGTCGTAGGCCGGCAGGACGGTCAGGCCGGGCGTGCCGCTGGGGACCAGGATCGCGGTGAGCTCCTTCTTCACGGACCCGTCGGCACGCACGCTCTGACCGGTGACGGCCGTGATGGTCACCAGCCGCGTGATCTTGGTACCGGAGTTGGTGATGAACTGCTTGGTGCCGTTGATGACCCACTCGTCGCCGTCCAGGACGGCCGTGGTCCTCGTCCCGGCCGCGTCCGAGCCGGCGTCGGCCTCCGTCAGCCCGAAGGCCGCGAGCGCGGTGCCCCGCGCGAGCATCGGCAGCCACTCCCGCTTCTGCGCCTCGGTCCCGTTCCGGAACACGGGCATCGCTCCGAGGCCCACACCGGCCTCGAGCGTGACCGCGATGGACTGGTCGACGCGCGCCAGCTGCTCGACCGCCAGGCAGAGGTCGACGTAGTCCCGGCCCTGGCCGCCGTACTCCGTCGGGAAGGGCAGGCCGAAGAGCCCCAGCTCGCCCATCTGGCCGATGATCTCGTAGGGCAGCTCCCGCAGCGTGTCGTACTTGTAGGCCGCGGGGGCGACGACGGTGTCGGCGAACTCGCGTACCTCGTCGCTCAGTCGCTGCTGCTCAGGGGTCAGTCCGTAGCTCATTCCGGGTCCCTTCGTGGGGGGTTCCAGTGACGGTGGCGACCACTCGGTCGAGGGTCACCTGCTCGGCCGGTCGGACCGAGAGCGTGACGACGCCGTCGCACGGCGCGGTGATCCGGTGCTCCATCTTCATGGCCTCGATCGTGAGCAGGACCTGGCCCGCGACCACGTCGTCGCCCGTGGTCACGTCGATCGAGACCACGGTCCCGGGCATCGGGGAACGGACCTGCGGGTCGGCCGTCCTGGTGCCGCGCGTCCGCATCGCCAGGGCGTCGGCCAGCTGCTCCAGGCGGCTCCTGATGCGGAGCTCGAACGCCGACCCGGCCTCAGCCACCCAGGTGACGCGTCCGTCCGACGCCAGGCGCAGGCGGTGCACGACGCCGTCGAGCTCGACGCCGTCCGGTCGCACGTCGACCACCACGGGCGGTTCGTCCCCCACGGTGACCGTCGTCCCGAGCACGCCGACCTCGACGCCGCCGACGTCGTACCGGACCGGGCGCGGGTCGCCGAGGCGCCAGCCGTCGGAGCGCCAGGCGCCGTGGCCCGCCTCGTGGCGCGACAGCGCGGCGGCGGCGTAGGCCGCACTCGAGGGGGTCCGCGGGGTCAGCCGTGGGATCAGGCGCCCGAGCAGCCCCGTGTCGAGCCGACCGTCGAGCACGTCGTCGTCGGCCAGGACGTGGCGCACGAACTCGACGTTGGTCCGGACGCCGAGCACGGTCGTCCGGGACAGCGCGCCGTCCAGCCGGGCGATCGCCTCGCCGCGGGTCGGCGCCCACGCGATCACCTTGGCCAGCATCGGGTCGTACGCGGAACCGATCACGAGCCCGGGGACGAGAGCGCTGTCGACGCGGATGCCCTCGCCGGTGGGCTCGTCGAGCAGGAGAACCGTCCCGGCGGACGGCAGGAAGTCGCGCGCGGGGTCCTCGGCGTAGACGCGGGCCTCGACCGCGTGCCCCGTCAGGACCACGTCCTCCTGCGCGATCGTCAGGCGCTCGCCGGCGGCTATCCGCAGCTGCCACTCGACCAGGTCGAGCCCGGTGACCAGCTCGGTGACGGCGTGCTCCACCTGCAGCCGCGTGTTCATCTCCATGAAGAAGAACTCCGTCGGCGCCTCGTCGGACACGAGGAACTCGACGGTCCCCGCGCCGACGTAGCCGACGCTGCGCGCGACGTCGCACGCAGCGTTGCCGATGCGGGCTCTCGTCGACGCGTCGAGCAGCGGCGACGGCGCCTCCTCGACGACCTTCTGGTGCCGCCGCTGCACGGAGCACTCGCGCTCGCCGAGGTGGACGACGTGCTCGCCGTCGTCGGCCAGCAGCTGGACCTCGATGTGCCGCGGTGCCCGCACCAGGCGCTCCAGCAGGAGCGTGTCGTCCCCGAAGGCCGCCGCGGCGACCCGGCGGGCACCGGCGAGCGCGTCGGCAAGGTGGGCGGACGTCTCGACCACCTCCATGCCCTTGCCGCCCCCGCCGGCCGACGGCTTGACCAGCAGCGGGTACCCGACCCGGTCGGCCGCGTCCTCGTCGGCGACACCGGTCAGCGCCACCCCGGGGATCACCGGCACGCCCGCGGCCGCGACGTGCTCCTTCGCGCGGATCTTGTCGCCCATGACCTCCAGCGCCTTGACCCCAGGTCCGACGAACACCAGACCGGCCGCCTCGCAGGCCCGCGCGAGGTCCGCGTTCTCCGAGAGGAAGCCGTAGCCGGGGTGGATCGCCTGCGCGCCGGTGGCGGTCGCCGCGCCCACCACCGCGTCGATGGAGAGATAGCTGTCGACCCGCACCGCGTCGTCGGCGAGCCCGACGTGCTTGGCGAGGCGGTCGGCCTCCGAGTACACCGCGACGGCGCGGATCCCGAGCCGGTGCAGGGTCGCGATCACCCGGCAGGCGATCTCTCCGCGGTTGGCCACGAGCACGGTCCGGAACATGGTGCTCACATCCGGAACAGGCCGAGACGCGGCTCGCCGAGGGGCACGCGCGCGCAGACGTCGAGGGCCATGCCGAGGATCCGGCGGGTGTCGGCGGGGTCGATGATCCCGTCGTCCCACAGCCGCGCCGTCGCGTAGTACGGGCTGCCCTGCGTCTCGTACTGCTCGCGCAGCGGCGCCTTGAAGGCCTCCTCGTCGGCGGCGGACCAGGAGTCGCCGAGCTGGTCGCGGCGGATCGTGGCCAGCACGGAGGCCGCCTGGGGTCCGCCCATCACGGAGATCCGGCTCGCGGGCCACATCCACAGGAACCGCGGGCCGTAGGCGCGCCCGCACATGGAGTAGTTGCCCGCGCCGAACGAGCCGCCGATCACCACGGTCAGCTTGGGCACGCGCGTCGTCGCGACCGCCGTGACCATCTTGGCGCCGTGCTTCGCGATGCCGCCCGCCTCGTAGTCCCGGCCGACCATGAAGCCGTTGACGTTCTGCAGGAACACCAGCGGGATGCCGCGCTGGTCGCACAGCTCGACGAAGTGGGCCCCCTTGAGCGCGGACTCGCTGAACAGCACCCCGTTGTTCGCGACGATGCCCACGGGGTGCCCGTGCAGGCGCGCGAACCCGGTCACCAGCGTGGTCCCGTACTCGCGCTTGAACTCGTGCAGCTCGCTCCCGTCGACCAGCCGAGCGATGACCTCGTGCACGTCGTAGGGTGTCTGGAGGTCCGTCGGGACCACGCCGTAGAGCCCGGCCTCGTCGACCTTCGGGGGCCTCGTCGGTTGCACGTCCCACGCGGCGCTCCGGGGCACCGGCAGCGTCGCGACGATGTCCCGGACGATCTGCAGCGCGTGCCCGTCATCCTCCGCCAGGTGGTCCGTGACCCCGGACCTGTGCGCGTGCAGGTCGCCACCGCCGAGGTCCTCGGCGGTCACCACCTCGCCGGTCGCCGCCTTCACCAGCGGCGGTCCGCCCAGGAAGATCGTCCCCTGGTCGCGCACGATCACGGTCTCGTCGCTCATCGCCGGCACGTACGCGCCGCCGGCCGTGCAGGAGCCCATCACGCAGGCGATCTGCGCGATGCCGTCGGCGGACATCCGCGCCTGGTGGAAGAAGATGCGACCGAAGTGGTCGCGGTCCGGGAACACCTCGTCCTGCTTGGGCAGGTACGCGCCGCCGGAGTCCACGAGGTAGACGCACGGCAGCCGGTTCTCGAGGGCGATCTCCTGCGCCCGAAGGTGCTTCTTCACGGTCAGCGGGTAGTAGGTGCCGCCCTTCACCGTCGCGTCGTTGGACAGCACCATGACGTGCCGGCCGTGCACGAGGCCGATCCCCGCGATGACGCCCGCTCCCGGTGCCTCGCCGTCGTAGAGCCCGTCGGCGGCCAGCGGTGCGATCTCCAGGAACGGGCTGCCGTCGTCGAGCAGCACGTCGATCCGCTCGCGCGGCAGCAGCTTGCCGCGCGCCACGTGCCGCTCCCGGGACCGTTCCGGTCCGCCCAGCGCCGCGGTGCGGAGCCGGTCGTGCAGCTCCCCGACGAGAGCGCGTTGGGCCGCGTCGTTCGCCTGGTACGCAGCGGTCGTGGGGTCGGCCGCGGTCGTGAGCATCTCCATCGACGCCGTCTCCAATGGGTGGCTGGAGAGCGAATCTCAGTTAGGGATCGCTAACTGAAATGAGGCTACAGTGCTCCCATCGCGATGTCCACGAAGGAGCACGATGGCCGAGACGCTGGAGACGGGGCCCACCGCCCGCGGTCGCGCGAAGGCCGAGCGCCGCACCGCCCTCCTGACGTCCGCCGCGCACCTGTTCGCGACCCGCGGCTTCGACGGCGTCTCCCTGGAGGACCTCGGCGCGTCGGTCGGGATCAGCGGACCCGCGGTGTACCGCCACTTCGCCAGCAAGCAGGCCGTGCTGGCCGCCCTGCTCGTCGGGGTCAGCGAGGGCCTGCTGGTCGGTGGCCGCTCGGTGGCGCAGGACGCCGAGGACGACTCCGCCGCACTGCGGGCCCTGGTCCGCTTCCACATCGACTTCGCCCTTCGCGAGCCCGACGTCATCCGCGTGCAGGACCGAGACCTGGCCGCGCTCTCCACCCAGGACCGCGAGTCCGTCCGCGACCTGCAGCGTCGCTACGTCGACCTGTGGGTGGACGTGCTCCACCGGCTGAGCCCGTCGACCGACCGCGCCGAGCTCCGCCTGCGCGCGCAGGCCACGTTCGGACTGCTCAACTCGACGCCGCACAGCGCGCGCTCGGTGAGCATGTCGCGTACGCGGGCACTCCTGCAGGAGATGGCGCTGGCCGCGCTGGGCAGTTAGTCACGACTCTCTCGTGACCGCGAGTGGCTCCCAGCGCCCTCGGATGACCCCGTCGTCGTCGGGGTTCACGGCCTCGATGAGCGGCGCGAACCCGTCGATGTAGCTCGTCCGCCACCAGACGGCCGATGCGGCATCGAGGTCTCGACGGATACGCGGTAGGTCCTCTCCGGACAGCGTGTCGCCGTGGAGGCGACCGTCCGTCGACTGCCAGACGATCGTGCCGTCGATGTCGTCCGGATCGTCTACGCCCAGGCGGGACAGCGCGGTGTCCTTGCTCGCCGTCAGATCCGGCCAGACCCACACTCGGCAGCGCGGACGCAGTTCGGGCCGCGCTCCTCCTGGGACCACACGGTGCCATCGGGTCCACGCGGCGCGCTCCTCGAGGAGCGCGCCGCCGTGGGTCCGGACCAGCTCATCGACGCGCGCCCAGAAGGCGTCGTCGACTGGCGCGTGCACTGAGCGCCACGCCTCGAGCTCCGCCTCGTCCGGTGCGTAGGGCGAGGCATGCCCATACTCCTCCGGGAAGAGTCCCGCCTCGGTTGTCGCCGCTGCGGCCTCGGGGCACGGGCTGACGTGGAGATGAACATGTAGACGTCCCAGCCGACGTGAACGGCCATGCGCCCCTCGGCTTCCAGCCGGCACCAGACCGACTTCGGGGCCTCGCGCAGCATGCCTCGAACGATCTCCCGCGCTGCGGGGATGTCGACGGTCGCGCCGTCGTACAGACCTGTCAGATGCGCACCGAAGATCTGGGTGAGGGTGTCCTCCGTGCCATACGGGGTGCCCTCGGGACTCTCGGCGCTGGGGTCTCGCACGCTCAGATGGGTCACTCCGAGTTCGCGAGCGAAGTTCTCTACGGCGTCCAGGTAGGCGGCCTCGAGGGTGCCCCGGTCACTGATGTTGTCGACCTCGCCGGTGTACGAGCCTGCCGAGTCGCGGTCCCGCGGGTCGTACTGCGTGATCCGGTACGTGTGAGGAAGGGGCACAGTCAGCGGCAATCTGTGAGGTCGAGCGACTCTGGAGCCGTCGCCGTGACGGCATTGCGGGTACCCGCCCGTCCATCATCCGCCGCCGGCGTCGATCCCGTATCGCGGGTCCGGGCGACGCGGACCGCTGGACGCGCCTCGGGTCCCCCCGCAGCGAGCCGCTGAAGTCGATCGAAGCGCTGGGCACCAGGATCGGGCCCCTGGTCCGCGGCGCGCTCGGCACCAACTAGGCCGCCTCAAGTGGCACGGCACGAGCTCTTCGGTCGCCGCTCACCCGCAACCTTTCCTCACCCCCGCTCGCCGCCCACCGGCTCACCCGATCGGGCCCGCGAGCTCACGGCCTCGGCGGTCGACGAAGCGCCACGCCCCGCTTGGGCCCCGGCGGACCTCGATCCCGCGGTCGTGGATCAGACCGTGGTGGTACCAGCAGATCAGGACTCCGGTGTGGACGTTCGTCTGGCCCTGGTCGCGGAGCCAGTGGTCGATGTGGTGCACTTCGCCCATGGCCGGCGGCGCGGAACAGCCCGGGAACCGGCACTGCAGGTCCCTCGCGACGATCGCCCGCCGCTTCGCACCCGTGTAGGTGCGTTCCGCACGCCCGACGTTGAGCACGACGGAGTCCGCGCCGAACACGACTCGCGTGATCTGGCTGTCGCACGCCAACCGGGCGAGCACCGAGTCGGGGATCGGACCTGTGCCCACAAGCTCGGCGACACCGAACCGCTCGACATCTGTAGCCGCTCAGGGCGGGCTCGACCCACCACTCGGCTCAACGACGGAAGACCGCTCCCCGTCGCTCACCCATCTCGGCGGGCTCGACCCACCACTCGGCTCAACGACGGAAGACCGCTCCACGTCGCTCACCAGTCCCGGCGGACTCGCCCCGCTCGGCTCAACGACAGAAGACCGCTCCACGTCGCTCACCAGTCGCGGCGGACTCGCCCCACCGCTCGGCTCGACGACGGCGGACCCCCCGACGTCTGTGGTCGATCTCGAGGCGCCGCGCGTATCGGGCACGGCCGACCCGACCTCACGTGCGCCTGCCGACCGAAGGACGGGCTGCGACATCGCGCGGTCAGGCACGGCGCCACCCAGCGCCCGGTTCAAGCTCGCCAGGTCGGTTACCACGGTGACCTGAGGGCGGTGGTCGCCGGTGGCTCCGGACAGGTCCCGGTCGAGGACCGTGCGCACGACGTTGTTCAGGGCAGTCGCGCGTCGGCGTCCGGCGGGCTGACCGGCCTGGTCGGCGGAGCGGCCGGACATCGCCTCGAGCGCGACGGTCAGGGCGTGGCCGTGCTCGCTGGTGAGGAACCCGGTCAGGTGCCAGCCGTCCGTGGTGTTCGCCAGATCGAGGAACTCGCGCTCGGTCGCTTCCCGGTAGCCACGCTCGTCGGCCTCCGGGTCAGCGTGGCTGGCCCAACGCCGGGCGAGGACCCGCAGCTGGCCGACGGAAAGCGCCCGCGCATGCTCGACCAGGAACTGCTCGCCGCAGTCCTGAGCTGACGCTTTGAGCGCCACCTTCCGCGCGGGGGTGCTGGCCACCGTCGCCAGGACGTGCGCCGCTTCGACGCTCACCGCACCGGCGACGACCTCGAGCGCGGTTGTCGGCAGATCGTCGCGAAGCGCCCTGCCCAGCCCGACCAGTCGCGCCGCCTGCCCGTGCGACACGCGACCGTGGGCCGCGACCCACGAGGTGATCGAGCGCGCGCCCTCGAGCGACCACCACCCGTCGGCCTCCACGACCGGGATTGCCCGGGCAGCGACGGCCGAGAGCCGACCCGCGAGGGCCAGCGCACCCGTCACTACCGACGCCACCTCCGCCCCCTCGACCCGCGGCGCGGCACCCGGGTCCGCAAGCGCCGCCACCCGGTCGACGGCTTCGGCCAACGCACGCAGAGCATCCGCGACGGGGCTCAGCGGCGACTGATCCACGATTGCCATACGCCCTTTCTCCTTGCTCCGCGCGGCCATTCTTCGGTGATTTCCGTTGACCACCAGTATTCACCCGACCACTGACACGCACTCTGGCTGGGGCGAGAATCGAGGAACCGTGGCGCAGGTCGATGAACTGCACAGACGGCGGGCAGCACCACGCAGGCGAACATTGGTGCCAGCGAATTCGCCGAGCCGTCCACAGCCCCAGGGAATGCGCGAGCAGGCAACCCAGAAACACGTTCGACCCGTCCAGGACATCACAGCCCCGAGCCTCCCGCAGTTCCCAAAGGGTTTCTGTCTGCTCATTCCAGGCGACCACATGCCGATGCTCAAGCCTTCAGACGACGCGGGCCTGCTCGTTCACGGCATCGGGCGGTTCCCGCCATGCTCGGACCACGAGGTTGGCTGCCGGCGTGACGTCCTGAGCGACCTGGACGGCCCCGATGGACTCCCGGCCGGGGACGGGTCAGGCTGCTCGACCAGCAACGCGAAAGCTGAACCACCGGCTTGTCGTCCGAAGCCTGTGCTCGTGAGGTGTGTGAGGTCACACCATCCTGAGGACGCTGCCGGGGCGCGCGAGGATCGCGCCGACGTCCGTGAGGAAGTGGGCCGCCTCGGCGCCGTCGACGAGGCGGTGGTCGAAGGACACGCTCAGCGTCATGACGTGCCGGAGCGCGATGGCGTCCTGGAACTCCCAGGGGCGTCGACGGACCGCGCCCATCGCCAGAATCGCGGCCTGACCGGGCACGAGGATGGGCGTCCCGGTGTCGACGCCGAGCACGCCGATGTTGGTGATCGTGATGGTCCCCCCGGCCAGGTCGGCCGGTGTCGTCGTGCCCGCCCGGGCGGCCTCGGTGAGGGCCCCGATCGCGTCGGCCAGCTCGGCGAGCCGCAGTCGGTCGGCGTCCTTGACGTTCGGCACGAGCAGCCCACGCCGGGTGTCCGCGGCGATGCCGAGGTTCACGTACCCGTACTGGACGATCTCCCCCACGGCCTCGTCCCAGCGCGCGTTGAGCGACGGGTTGAGCCCGATGGCGATCGTCACTGCCTTGGCGGCCAGCGTCAGGATCGAGATCCGATGTCCCGCGAGCGCGGGGTCGCCCCGGAGCTGCTCGAGCAGCTCGAGCGTCGGCGTGACGTCGACCGTCAGCGACGTCGACGCGTGCGGGGCGGTGAACGCGCTCGCGACCATCGCCGCCGCCGTCGCCCTCCGGACGCCTGCGACGGGGACCCGGACCTCGCGCGCCGCTCCTCCTGCCGACTGGCCGGCGCCGGATCCGTGAGCCTTCGTCGGCAGAGCCGCCGGCGGGCGCGCGGCCTGTCCCCGAGAGGTCGTCGCACCGCCTGTCGGCTGGTCCGAGTTCTCCGCCGGGTCGAGCTCGCTCGCGGCGGTCGACGACGGGGCCCTCCCGCCGGTCGTCGTCGCCCGAGCCCGCGAACGGGCGACCGCCGCGGACAGGCCAGGACGCTGGACCACCGGCGTGGACCCGGTGCCCGACACCACGTGCAGGACGTCCTCGCGCGTGATCATGCCGTCGTGGCCCGTGCCCTCCACCTTGTTCAGGTCGACTCCGAGATCGTGCGCGAGCTTACGCACCGGAGGGAGCACCTTCGGACCGATGCGACGAGCCGCGAGCGCCACGGCCGTGACGTCGTCGCCGACCGCGTGCGCGGCCACCCACTCCGGCGACCGCGAGCGCCGCCGAGGCCGCGCCGAGCTCTCGGCCAGCGGCCCGTACCCGACGAGGACGGAGGTCCGGGCGGGCGCCGCCTCGGTCGCGGTCTCCGAGAGCTCGGTGGGTGGGTCTGGCGTCTGGGTGGTCGCGACGACACTCGGCTCGTCGACCGTGACTCTCATGAGCGGAGCGCCGACCTGGACGGTCGCGCCCGGCTCGACGAGGAGCTCGGCCACCACCCCGGTGTACGGCGACGGCAGCTGGACCAAGGCCTTCGCGGTCTCCACCTCGGCGACGACCTGGTTGAGCTCGACGGTGTCGCCGACCGCGACGGTCCACTCGACCAGGTCCGACTCGGTCAGGCCCTCACCGAGGTCGGGCAGCGTGATCGTCTGGATCATGACGCCCTCCAGCCGCTCAGCGAGTTCGCTCTGCCCATCACGCGGTCGACGGCGTCGAGCAGCCGGTCGAGGTCGGGCAGGAAGTGGTCCTCGACCTTGGCCGCGGGGTACGGGGTGTCGAACCCGGTGACGCGCACGGGGGCGGACCTGAGCGCGTCGAAGCAGCTCTCGGTGATGCTCGCCGCGACCTCCGCAGCGAGGCCGCCGTTGCGCTGTGCCTCATGCGTGACCACCAGTCGGCCGGTCTTGCGCACCGACACCTCGAGCGTGTCGAGGTCGAGCGGCGCCAGCGAGCGCAGGTCGACGACCTCGACGGACAGCCCGTCGTCCGCCGCGGCGAGCGCCGCGTCCCGCGCGGTCACGACGAGCGGGCCGTAGGCCGCCACCGTGACGTCGGTCCCCTCGACGACGACCCGCGCGCGGTCGAGCGGCAGGGCGCCGTCGAGGTCGTCGGAGACCTCGCCCTTGACCCAGTACCGGCGCTTCGGCTCGAAGAAGACGACCGGGTCCTCGCTGGCGATCGCCTGGCGGATCATCGTGTGCGCGTCCTGCGGGTTGGCGCAGGTCACCACGCGCAGGCCGGGCGTGTGGGCGAAGTAGGCCTCCGGCGACTCGGAGTGGTGCTCGACCGCGCCGATGCCGCCGCCGTACGGGATGCGCACGGTGATCGGCATCCGGACCGTGCCGCCGGTCCGGTAGTGCGTGCGGGCCACCTGGGTGACCAGCTGGTCGACGGCCGGGTACACGAACCCGTCGAACTGGATCTCCACGACCGGGCGGTACCCGCGGTACGCGAGGCCGACAGCGACGCCCATGATCCCGGCCTCGGCCAGCGGGGTGTCCATGACGCGGTCGGCGCCGAAGTCGCGCTGCAGCCCGTCGGTCACCCGGAACACTCCCCCGAGCCGGCCGATGTCCTCGCCGAGCAGCACCACGGTCGGGTCGTCGTCGAGCGCGTGCCGCAGGCCGTCGTTGAGGGCCCCGGCCATCGTCATCATGGTCATCAGGCCTCCCCGAACATCGCCAGGTAGGCGGCGTACTGGCTCCGCTGCCGTTCCAGGGGTGCGGTCGGTTCGACGAACACGTGGTCGAAGACGCTCAGCGGCGCCGGCTCGGGCAGGCCGAGGCAGGCCTCGCGCATCGCCGTCGCGAACGCGTCCGCCGCCTGCCTGATGTCGTTGCGGCGCTCGTCGGAAGGCCGCAGGAGGCGTTCCAGCCGGGTGATCGGGTCCTTCGCAGCCCACTGCTCCCTGTCCGACGGGTCGACGTAGCGGGTCGGGTCGTCGGACGTCGTGTGCGGGCCCATCCGGTAGGTGACCGCCTCGATCAGGGTGGGGCCGTCCCCTCGTCGCGCTCGGTCGAGGGCGGCGCGCGTCGCGGCCAGGACCGCGAGGACGTCGTTGCCGTCGACCCGGACGCCGGGGATGCCGTACCCGGCCGCCCGATCCGCGATCGGGCGCTGGGTCTGCAGGCCCACGGGTTCGGAGATCGCCCACTGGTTGTTCTGGCAGAAGAAGACGACCGGCGCCTGGAAGCTCGCGGCGAAGACCATCGCCTCGTGCACGTCTCCCTTGCTGGTCGCACCGTCCCCGAAGTACGCGACGACGGCGGAGTCCACGCCGTCCTTGAGGCAGCCGAGCGCGTACCCGGTGGCGTGCAGCGTCTGGGCACCGACCATCACCTGCGGCGTCGCCATGCCGATGGTCCGCGGGTCCCATCCGGCAAGGGCGTTCCCGCGCCAGACGCGCATCAGGTCCCGGGGCTGCGCTCCGCGGCAGTACGCGACGCCGTTCTCGCGATAGCTGGTGAAGACGAAGTCGTCGTCACGCAGGGCGCGTGCCGAGCCGACCTGCGCGGCCTCCTGGCCGAGCAGAGGCGGCCACAGGCCGAGCTGACCCTGACGCTGGAGGGCGATCGCCTCGGTGTCGAAGCGACGCACGACGACCATGTCCTCATAGAGGCCGGTCAGCTGCTCGTCGTCGACGTCGGCGACCACCGGGTCGTACACGGGGTCTTCGCGACGGATACCGTCGGGCGTCACGAGCTGGAGGAGATCGTCGGTTCGAGGCCGTGCCGCCGGCCGGGCACGACTGGGGGACACATCTGCACGCAACATGTTTCGCTCCGTTTTTATGGCGGAGCCGTCGCTCTTGTGAAGCTGGGCCCCATTGCCTGATGCCCTGCCAATGTAAGTCCGCGGCTCCCCGAGCGCGACCCTCGACGCGTCGGCGCAGAATGACCTCATCGACAGGAGGCAGCGATGGACAAGGTCGTCCGATCCGCCGTCGAGGCGGTAGCCGACATCCCCGACGGGGCGACCCTCGCGGTCGGAGGATTCGGCTTGTGCGGTATCCCGAGCGTGCTGATCCACGCTCTGCTCGACTCCGGCGTCCAGGACCTGGAGGTCGTCAGCAACAACTGCGGCGTGGACGACTGGGGGCTGGGTCTGCTCCTGCAGGAGCACCGGGTGCGACGCGTCGTCGCGTCGTACGTGGGCGAGAACAAGGAGTTCGCGCGGCAGTACCTGTCCGGGGAGCTCGAGGTGGAGCTGACCCCGCAGGGCACGCTGGCGGAGCGCCTTCGTGCAGGTGGCAGCGGGATCGCCGCCTTCTACACGCGGACGGGTGTCGGGACGCTGGTCGCCGAGGGTGGCCTGCCGTGGCGCTACGACGCCGACGGTTCGGTGCTCGTCTCGTCGCCTCCCAAGCCCGTCTCGACCTTCACCGTGCGCGGCGTGGAGCACGCGTTCGTGCTCGAGGAGGCGATCACCGCCGACTACGCGCTGGTGCGGGCCGCTGCCGGCGACCGGCTGGGGAACCTGGTCTTCCACGCGTCCGCCCGCAACTTCAACCCGCTCTGCGCCGCGGCCGGCGCCGTGACGATCGCGGAGGTCGAGTCGTTGGTGCCGGTCGGGGCGCTGGATCCCGACGCGATCCACCTGCCGGGCATCTTCGTCGATCGGGTGGTCGAGCTTTCACCCTCCGAGGCCGCCGACAAGCGGATCGAGCGGAGGACCGTCTCATGAGCCTGACGCGGGAGCAGATGGCGGCTCGCGCCGCCCTGGAGCTGGTCGACGGCGCCTACGTGAACCTGGGGATCGGGCTGCCGACGCTCGTGCCCGGCTTCGTCCCGCCCGGCATCGAGGTGGTGCTGCAGTCGGAGAACGGCGTGCTCGGGGTGGGGCCGTACCCGTCGGACGACCGCGTCGACGCCGACCTCATCAACGCCGGCAAGGAGACGATCACGCTCGCACCCGGCGCCTCCTACGTCGACTCGGCCCTCTCGTTCGCGATGATCCGGGGCGGCAAGGTCGACGTCGCGATCCTCGGGGCGATGCAGGTCTCCGCGGCCGGGGACATCGCGAACTGGATGATCCCCGGGAAGATGGTCAAGGGCATGGGCGGCGCGATGGACCTGGTCCACGGGGCGCGACGCATCGTGGTGCTGATGGAGCACCTGGCACGCGACGGGTCGGCCAAGATCCTCGCCGAGTGCACGCTGCCGCTGACCGGGGTCGGGGTGGTCGATCGGGTCATCACCGATCTCGCGGTGCTGGACGTCACGGCCGAGGGACTCGTGCTGCGCGAGTGCGCGCCGGGGGTGTCCGTGGCCGAGGTCGTGGCCGCTACGCCCCAGGTGACCCTGGTGGTCGCCTCCGACGTCAGGGAGATGGTGCTGTCATGAGTCTCGGTCGCGAGGTGGTGATCCTGTCGTTCGCCCGCACGCCGATGGCGCGTCTGAACGGCTCCCTGTCCTCCCTGTCGGCCGCGACCCTGGGCGCCGCCGCCATCGGCGGCGCACTCTCCCGAGCGGGCGTCGACGCCGCGGACGTCGACCAGGTCCTCATGGGACAGGTGGTCCAGGCCGGCGCCGGCCAGAACCCGGCCCGGCAGGCGGCGGTCCTGGCGGGCATCCCGTGGACCGTGCCGTCGACGACGATCAACAAGGTCTGCCTCAGCGGGCTCACCGCGATCATCGACGCCGCCCGGATGATCCGGCTCGACGAGGCCTCGGTGGTGGTCGCCGGCGGCCAGGAGTCGATGAGCCAGGCGCCGCACCTCCTGCCAGGCTCGCGGCGCGGGTGGACCTACGGGGACATCCAGGCCGTCGACTCGCTGGCCTTCGACGGGCTCACCGACGCGTTCGACCGCGAGTCGATGGGGTCGTCGACCGAACGCGGCAACAAGGCCCTGTCGATCTCACGCGAGGCTCAGGACCTGGTCGCCGTGGAGAGCCACCGGCGCGCTGCCGCAGCCGTGCAGTCCGGGGTGTTCGCCGAGGAGATCGTGCCGGTCGAGGTCCCACAGCGACGAGGGTCGCCGGTGGTCGTGTCCCTGGACGAGGGGATCCGGCCCGAGAGCTCCCTGGAGTCGTTGGCGACGCTGCGCCCGGCCTTCTCCGCCGACGGCACCATCACCGCGGGCAACGCCTCCCCCTTGACCGACGGGGCTGCAGCCGTCGTGGTGGCGGCACGCGACGTCGCCGAGGCGCGTGGCCTGACGTGGCTCGCGTCCGTCGGCGCGTCCGGGCAGGTGGCCGGCCCGGACAACTCCCTGCACTCGCAGCCGTCGGCGGCGATCTCTGCGGCGCTGTCCCGCGGGGGCTGGGACCTGGCGACCCTCGACCTGGTCGAGATCAACGAGGCCTTCGGGTCCGTCGTCGCCCAGTCGCTCCTCGACCTCGGTTACCCGCTCGCGCAGACGAACGTGCACGGCGGCGCGATCGCCCTCGGCCATCCGATCGGTGCCTCGGGCGCGCGGCTGGCCGGCACCGCGGCGACGGAGCTGTTCCGCCGGCGCCACGGACGAGCGGCCGTCGCGCTCTGCGGCGGTGGCGGGCAGGGCGAGGCGCTGCTCCTCTGGCGGGCCGCCTGACCAGCGCGGCGGGCGTCCCTCCCTCCACCCAGGACGCCCGCACAGCGCGGACCTCTGGCTACCCCAGCAGGGGCGTCAGGGCGCCGATCAGCGTGTGGCTGTTCGAGTCCTGGCTGATCTCCCACGCCATCGCTCCGCGCAGGTGCAAGGCCTTGATGAGCTTGGTCCGCTCCCCGATGGAGCGGGGGCTGGAGTAGGCGATCATCGTCGGGACCGTGGCGGGACCGGTGGTCAGCCCCGGGTGGGCCGCCGCCGGGTTGAACAGGTACGGCTCTCCGGCCAGCCGGTTCCAGTAGGCCGTGTACCCGGCGCCGCCGGTCACGCCTGCGGCATCCACGTACCCGCCCTCGTCGACCAGCGCGTGGTAGCTCGGCTGCGGCGTCACGTCGACGGTCAGCACGTCGGAGTCCGTACCGGCGTTGTCGAACGCCTGGTAGAGGCCGTGGTTCGCCGTCCCGGTGCGCAGGTACTGCTGGCCGTAGAACGGCACGCCCACGACGATCTTGTTCGCCGGCACGCCGTGGAGCAGGTAGTAGGCGACGGTGCCGGCCGTGTTCCAGGTCAGGTTCGCGGCGTTCGGATCCCTCGGGTCCGGGGTGAACAGGGTGTTGGGCGACGCCTTCGGCCCGCTGGGAACGTTGAAGTCGTACGTCATCACGTTGTCCCAGTCGAGGTACCTCGAGAACTCCTTGAGCTCGTAGTACGTCGTCGAGCTGGTGGCCGCCGGGAGCGCCGCGGTGAGCAGGTAGTGCTTGCCGGTGCCGACGCCGTACGCGTCGAGCTGCCTGCGGAACTCGGCGGCCAGCAACGTCGCGTTGTGCCGATCCGCCGGGCTGACGTCGACGTTCCCGCCGGCCACCTGCGTGGGGTACTCCCAGTCGAGGTCGATGCCGTCGAACAGGCCGGCCGCGGCCCCCGGCCCGCCCGCGCCCGCGGGCCAGCCGCCGCCCGGCAGGTTGCCCTTGATGAACGTGTCGATGCAGGAGGCGACGAACGACTGCCGCAGCTGCGGGGTCGCCGCGAGCGAGGAGAACCACGTCGACTTGGTCCAGCCGCCGAGGGAGATCTCGACCTTGAGGTTCGGGTGGGCGGCCTTGAGCTTGCGCAGCTGGTTGAAGTTGCCGAACAGGTGCTGGTCCAGGTCGTCCGGGTTGTCCGCGACCCCGTCCACCGTGTTCTCGCCCGTCCAGTAGACCTGCTGGTAGTCGGCCCACGGGTCGAGGACCTTGCAGCTCGCCGCGCCGGTGGTCGGGTCGAGGTCCGGGACGCCGAAGGCGTACTGGATGACGTTGAGCTTCGTCGCCGGGATGTCCTTGACGAAGTAGCCGCGGCTGTAGACGTCCCAGTCGGCGAAGTACGCCGACACCACCGTGCCCGGGACGTCCGGCGCCGTGGGCGGGGAGGCCTGCGCGGGCAGCGGCGCAAGGAGTGCCATGCTCGCGCCCAGGGCGACGGCCGCGGACACGGACAACCGGCGGGAACGACGCATGAGGCTCTCCAGAGACTGTGAAGTCGGACCGTAGATTTGTAAGTAACCCTATCAAATGGCAGTACCCCTACCCTATGACCCGATGTCCGATCCGCGTCAAGAGTGCGGATCTGTCGGGCACGAAGCCCGCCCGCATCCCAGGAGAATCGCGCCATGACGCCGACCGCCCGACGCTGTCCCGATCCAGACTGCCCGCAGCACGACATCGACACCGGTGCCCCCTTCTGCTCGGACTGCGGCACCCGTACCGAGCTGCCCTCCGCGGCCGCACGCGCGCAGGACCCCCGGTTCCTGCCCGCGGACGTCATGGCCGGTCTGTCGCCGACCGATGCCCCGAGCCCGTACGGCACGTCCGGTGTTCCCAGCCCGTACGGCACGTCAGGTGTTCCCGGCCCGTACGGCACGTCAGGTGTTCCCGGCCCGTACGGCACGTCCGCGAGCGGCGCGTCCGCACCTGTAGGGGCGCCGCCCAGCACCGCGGTGACCATCCTCGTCACCCTGCTGTTCGGCCTCTACGGCCTGATCCCTGCGGCGATCACCAGCACGAACGAGGCCGTCGCGGGCCGCCCCACCAACCGGTACTGGGCCGCGTTCGGCTGGACGCTCGGGGCCACGATCGCGTTCTGGTCCTTGCTGGCGATCCTGGTCGTCGCGGCGCGCTGACCAGGCGGCCGGTCAACGGTCGCCTCCCGATCCGCGACGAAGGCCGGACCGCCCCCGACCGGGCCTCCGTCCCGGCGCGACGACGTGACAAGGTGGGCGCATGGGGAAGGGATCGGAAGGCCCCCCGCGGCTGCTGCGCATGGTCATCGCAGGCGCAGTCGCGCTCGCAGCCGCGGCCGGATGCTCGACCCCCGGCGCTCAGCCCGCAGACCCACCGCCCGTGGTCGTACCGGCCACGGTCAGTGCCTCCAAGGTCCCGGCCCCGGCTGTCGTCGGCCCGGCAGGACCGCCGGCCGTCGACACGTCCGCACTGGTCCAGATCAGCCCGTTGACCGTCGTCCCGGGGCTGCCCGGGGTCGGGGACGCCACGCCCCGCCACGTCGACGGCGCGTCCAGCGGTCCGTGGCAGACAGTGACGCTCGCGCGCGACACGGTCGCGTTCGACGGGTATCGCGATCCGCACCCGGTCGGACTGATCCCGCAGACGACCCTGAAGCAGGTCCCGACGGTCCTGCCGGTGCTGGACGACCGCGGGAACGGGTGGTTGCGCGTCATGGTCGCGACCCGCGGCGCCCTGCCCTCGCAGGACCGCAACCAGGTCAACGGGCGCACCGCCTGGATCAACGCGGCAGACACCAGCCCCTCGAGCACCGCATGGTCGGTGCACGTCGACACGACCGCCCAGACCATCACGGTCGACGACGGCACCGGACCGCACGTCTACCCGGTGCGAGCGACCGGCGCACCCGCGACCCCGACCCCGCCGGGTCTGTCGTTCGTCGTCGGCACGTTCTGGGACGAACCCGGGACCTACACCCCGCGGGTGATCCTCCTGTCCACCCAGTCCGAGGCGATCGACCACTGGGACCGCCCGACCGGCACCGCCGTGACGGCCATCCACACCTCCCTGCTGCACGGGACCGGGGCCGTGTCCAACGGGTGCGTGCGCGTCAGCGACGAGGTGCTCGACGTGCTCTGGCACCGCGTGCCGGCGGGAACCGTCGTGACGGTGACCTGAGCCGGGATGCGGTTCACCCGGGACGCCCCCGTGCCGCGACCGGCCGCCTGTGCCAGTTTGGTCCCGTGCACCTGTCCGCGCTCCCGGCGCTCCGCTCCAGGTGGCACCTGCGTCGCGCCACCGTGTCGGGGGTTCGCCTGCCTGCGATCACAGCCGGTCGCACCGAGCTCGGCTGGTTCCTGACCGGGCCGCAGCGCGGCAACGACGCGACGCGCCTGCGGCCGTGGACCGACGGCAACGCGGTACGCCCGCTCGTGCACGGCGGCCCGTACTTCGGCGCTCTCGCCGAGGCACTGGCGCGGACCGGCCCGGGCGACCTCGTGCTGTTCAGCGACTGGCGCGGGGATCCGGACGAGCGCCTGTCGGACCACGGCGCGACCGTCTCGGAGGCGCTCGCCGACGCCGTGCTTCGCGGCGCCCTCGTCAAAGGGCTGATGTGGCGCTCGCACCTGGACCGGCTGCGCTTCTCGAACCGGGAGAACCGCAGCCTCTCCGAGAGGGTCAACGACGTCGGCGGTGAGGTGCTGCTCGACCAGCGCGTGCGTTCCGTCGGCAGCCACCACCAGAAGTTCGTCGTCATCCGCCACCACGGGCGCCCCGTCGACGACGTCGCGTTTCTCGGTGGTGTCGACCTGGCGCACGGGCGGCGCGACGACGCCGACCACCAGGGCGATCCGCAGGCCCAGCCGTTCGCCCACCAGTACGGTCCCACCCCGCCGTGGCACGACGTCCAGATCGAGCTCCGCGGCCCCGCCGTCCGTGAGGTCGAAGAGGTCTTCCGCGAGCGCTGGGACGATCCGGCGGCCCTGTCCAGACTGCCGTGGCAGGTGCTGCCCGACGAGGTGCACGGGGAGGACCGAAAGCCCGGCCCGCTGCCCCCGGAGGCGCCGGACCCACCCGAAGCGGGCACGTGCGCGGTCCAGCTCCTGCGCACCTATCCGCAGCGCCGCCCCGGCTACCCGTTCGCGCCGGACGGGGAACGCAGCGCCGCCCGCGGGTACGCCAAGGCGCTGCGGCGAGCCCGTCGCCTCGTCTACGTGGAGGACCAGTACCTGTGGTCGGCCGACGTGGCGCAGGTCTTCGCCGCCGCGCTGCGCCGGGAGCCGGGGCTGCACCTCGTCGCGGTCGTCCCCCGGTACCCGGACCAGGACGGCCGGCTCGCCGTGCCGCCCGTCCGGCTGGGCCACGCGCGCGCCCTGCAGATCGTGCGCGCCGCCGGCGGGGACCGGGTCCAGGTCCTCGACGTCGAGAACCGTGACGGTGTGCCCGTCTACGTGCACGCGAAGGTGTGCGTGATCGACGACGTGTGGGCCACCGTGGGCAGCGACAACCTCAATCGCCGCTCGTGGACGCACGACTCGGAGCTCACCGCTGCGGTGCTCGACCGGCGCCTGGACGGACGCGAGCCGCGCGACCCCGCGGGCCTCGGCGACGGAGCTCGCGGCTTCGCGCGCGAGCTGCGCCTGGAGCTGTGGCGCGAGCACCTCGACCGCGACGACGACGACGGTCTGCTCGATCCGGGCGAGGCGATCGAGGCCGTGCGGTCGAGCGCGGCCGCCCTCGACGCGTGGCATGCCGGCGGGCGCTCCGGGCCTCGTCCGCCCGGCCGGCTGCGGGTGCACAGGGTCGCGCCGCTGCCGCTCTGGCAACGTCTCCTCGCAGCCCCGGCGTACCACGCCATCGTCGACCCCGACGGCCGGCCGACGCGACTGAAGGTCCGCGGACAGCACTGAACGCGGCCGGCGTGCCCCGTCACCGATGCAGGACTAGCGTCCAAACGTCCTGCCTACTCCCCAACCCCAGGAGCTGTCATGCGAGCACTCACCCGACGGTCGACCATCGTCGCGGCGGCAGTGGTGGCGACCGTCGTCGCCGCCGGCGCCGGCTATGCAGCCACGGCACAACCCGCCATCACGACCTCCACCCCGCACTCCGCCGACCAGATCACCAACATCGACGTCCTGCGGCAGCAGATCCGCAACTACTACGGCGATCCGCTCGGCACCGGCGTGTTCGACCCGGAGGGCAACTACGCCGAGGAGGCCTCCTCGGTCGCCCGCTCCGGTGCCCGCTGGCTCGCGGCCCGGCAGCATGACCACGGCAAGGGCTACAAGCATGGCGTCGCGACGAAGGCGATCGTGCTCGACGTCGACGACACGACCCTGACGACGTGGAACTACGAGATCGCGAGCAACTGGGCCTACAACCCGACGACCAACGCCGCCTACGTCACCGGCCAGCTGTTCCCCGCGACGCCGGGCATGGTCGACATGGCCACCGACGCAGCGGCGGAGGGCTACGCGATCTTCTTCCTCACCGGCCGCCCCACCTCGCAGGAGCCCGCGACGCTCGGCAACCTCACGTCCGACGGCATCGGCGTCGACGCGGGCTACCCCACGCCGACAACGCTGCCGGACGGCGAGGACGGCCTGTTCACCAAGCCCGACGTCACGGCGTACCCGGACTACCTCAAGGTGGCCTGTGCCGACGACCCGGGCGGGAAGTGCACGACCATCCACTACAAGTCCGCGACCCGCGCCCACATCGAGTCGCTGGGCTACGACATCGTCGCGAACTTCGGCGACCAGTACAGCGACCTCAAGGGCGGCTCAGCCGACCGCACCTTCAAGATGCCGAACCCGAACTACTTCCTGCCGTGAGGCCGTAGGCGCGTGGGACCGCTCCGCGCTCGGAGCGGTCCCACGTCGCACGCGGGCGACGTCAGCAGAGCCCGCCGGACCACGAGACCGCGACGGGCGAGCCGACGGCCGCCTCGCCCGAACCGCTGGTGACGATGTCGAGCTCAGCCCCGCCGGCGATCTGGGCGGCGCCGAGGGTGAACCGCAGCGAGCCGTCCGCCTTCACGAGCGCGATGCCGCAGGCGGCGGCGTCGCCGTCCGACGTCGTGCGCGCCTCCCCGTCGGCCTGCGTGAAGCCGGGCTGGTACGTCACGGCAGCGCGAACGCCGTGCGCGGCGAGGTCGCGTTCCAGTCCGCTCGCGTCGACGAGGTCGTGGATCGTGACGACCACGTCACCGTCGGGCTCGGACTCGACGGCGTAGGCGGCGCTCGCGCTCGGGCCGACGATGCCGGTCGCGACGCTGACCGCGACGACGCCGGCGGCAGCGGCCGCGAGCCCCGCCACGGCGACGCGCGCGATCCGTGACGGACGGTGACCATGCTCGGCCGGCCCACGTGCGACGACGTGCTGGCGAAGCTCGTCGAGCAGGGACTGCTCGAAGGTGTCGAGACTCATGAGAGGACCTCCTGTGGTCGTGGGGTGAGCTGGGACTGGACCCGGGCGCGGCTGCGGTGGAGCCGGACCCGCGCGGCGCCCGGCGTCACCCCCAGCACGGCAGCGGCTTCGATGACGGTGAGCCCGTCGAGCGCGACGAGCTCCATGAGGGCTCGGTCACGCGGCGAGAGGCACGCGAGTGCGGCATAGAGCGTCCGGGCCTCCCGTTCGGCATCGATCCGTTCCTCGATGCGGGCGAGGGAGTCGGCGTCCAGCAGGCGCCGGCCCGAGATGCGCCGCACCACCGCACGGTCGCGCGACTGTCGGCGGAACTCGGTCGCCAGGACGTGGCGGGCGACTCCGACGAGCCAGGCGGCCGGCGCACCCCGGTCGGGGCGGTACGACGAGGCCGAGTCGACGGCCGCGAGGAAGACCTCGGCGGTCAGGTCCGCGGCGAGATGGGGGTCGGCGACCCTGCGGGTGACGAAGCGCTGCACCGTCTCGAGGTGCTCGCGGTAGAACACCTCGAAGGCGTCAGGGTCCCTGGCGATCGAATCGACGTCAGGGTGTGCGGGAGTGGTCATGTCTCTCATTGGTCACCCGGGTCCTCGACGTTACAGGTGCGACCTGTTCTCGACACCGACCGGGTCCGAGCTGCGGTGACGGCGCGCGTCAGGTGCCTAGGCTCCGTGCATGGCCACAGTCCTCCTCGTCCGGCACGGTCGGAGCACCGCGAACGTCGCCGGCATCCTGGCCGGGCGCACCGCCGGGGTCAGGCTCGACGCCGTCGGGCGCAGCCAGGCCGAACGCGCCGGGCAACGGCTCGCCGAGGTGCCGCTGGTCGCGCTGATCTCGAGCCCTCTCGCACGGTGCAGGCAGACGGCGCGGATCATCGGAGAGCACCAGGGCGCAGCCGTTCGGACCCGGATCGAGGCAGGCATCGTCGAGTGCGACTACGGGCAGTGGCAGGGTCGCCCGCTCCGTGAGCTCGCCAAGGAGCCGCTGTGGGCGGTGGTCCAGACGCAGCCGTCCGCGGCCGTGTTCCCCGGCGGCGAGTCGTTGGCCGCCATGCAGGGCCGGTCGGTGGCGGCGATCCGTCGGCACGACGCAGCGCTGGAGGCGGAGCACGGAGCCGGCGCGGTGTGGGTGGCGGTCACGCACGGCGACATCATCGCGACCGTCCTCGCGGACGCGCTGGGCATGGGTCTCGACCTCTACCAGCGCCTCGTCGTCAATCCCGGATCGGTCTCGATCATCCGGTACGGGCCCGCTCGCCCGGACGTGGTGGCCACCAACACGGACTCCGGCGACCTGCAGTGGCTGCGCACCGTCGCTCCGGTCGGCGACGCGCAGGTCGGGGGCGGCGCCGGCCCCGGAGCGGCCGCGCAGGACGGCTCGTAAAGTGGGCGGCATGCCGACACTCGTCCACCGGTTCGACTGGCCCGAGCGTGTGATCGTCGGAACGGTGGGGCGCCCGGGTGAGCGAACCTTCTACCTGCAGGTTCGCGACGGAGCCCGCAGCACCAGCGTCGCCCTGGAGAAGGAGCAGTCAGCCGTGCTCGCCGAGAAGATCGACGAGATCCTGGACGCGCTCATGACCGACGAGGGCAACCGGTTCAGCGTCCCGGTGGACACGCCCGTCGAGCTCGTCGACGACGACCCGCTGGACCAACCGGTCGAGGAGCAGTTCCGCGCCGGGCTGATGCGCCTGGGCTGGGATCCGTCCACGGCGCAGGTGGTCGTCGAGGCGTTCCCGTTCGACGCGACCTCCGACGAGGAGGAGGAGACCGAGCCGAGCGAGCCGAGCGAGATGCTGCTGGTCCGGATGCCGGTCGGGACCGCGCGGGCGTTCGTCCAGCGCACCCGGCAGGTCGTCGCGTCAGGTCGTCCCCTGTGTCCGCTGTGCGGCAGGCCGGCCGACGTGGGCCATGTGTGCGGCGCGCCCGAGGCGTGACCGGCGACGACGTCGACCTCGTCGCCGGTGAGCTCGAGCTCGTCGGGCGCATCACGGTCGCCTCGAACGCCACGTTCCTCGCGACGATCGGCGACGACCGCGTCGTCTACAAGCCCGTCGCCGGCGAGAAGCCGCTCTGGGACTTCCCGGACGGGACCTTGGCCAACCGAGAGGCGGCGGCCTACCTGGTCTCGGAGGCGTTCGGTTGGGACGTCGTGCCGGCCACCTGCCTGCGCGACGGCCCGCTCGGTCCCGGCATGGTGCAGCTCTGGCAGGAGCCCGACCCCCAGCAGGACCCGGTCGACGTCGTCCCGGCACAGGCCGTGCCGCCGCACGGCTGGCGCGCGGTCTTCCAGGGGATCGACGACGACGACGAGCCGATGGTCCTGATCCACGAGGACTCCGCCGCGCTGCGCCGGATGGCCGTGTTCGACGTCGTGGTGAACAACGCCGACCGCAAGGGCGGCCACATCCTCCCGACCGGGCAGGGTCACCGCTACGGCGTGGACCACGGTGTGACCTTCCACGAGGAGCACAAGCTGCGCACGGTCCTGTGGGGCTGGCGGGGCGAGTCGCTGGAGCCCGACGAGGTGGCCGGCGTGCACCGGGTGCGTGCGGACCTCGACGGCGACCTCGGTCGGCGACTGGCCGGGCTCCTCAGCGATGGCGAGCTGGCGGCGCTGGCTACCCGCTGCGACCGGCTACTTCGCCGAGCGGTCTTCCCCGGCCCGCGCGGAGACATGCCCGCGTTCCCGTGGCCCATCTTCTGATCCGGTCGTCCCGTACCTCGACGACCTCGTCGCTGACCGCCTGCTCACCACTCGTCGTCGCGGCCCCAGCCACCGAAGGCGCCGCTGCGGCGTGAGCTCAGGTAGGAGTCGATGACCGCGGCCCCGAGGTCGTCGCTCTCGGGCGTCACGACGGTGCCGCCCGCCCGCCGGGCCATGGCGTCGACGAACCGCGCGAGGCCGGGGTCGTCGCCGAGGCGGAAGAAGGTCGTGCGCGCGCCCAGCCGCGCCGAGCCGTCGAGCTCGCGCACCGCGAGGGCGATCGTCACCGGGTTCGGCGGGTAGTCGAAGAAGACCTCGCCGTTCGACTCCAGGTGGGAGGTCGGTTCGCCGTCCGTGACGACGAGGAGCACGGGTTGGGCGTTCGGGTGCTTGCGGAAGTGCCGGTTGGCGAGCAGCAGCGCGTGGTGCAGGTTCGTGCCCTTCTCCCACCGGGCGTCGAGCCCGACGAGCTGCTCGATCTGCATCACGGACGCGCTGCGGCCGAACCCGATCAGCTGCAGGTCGTCCCCGCGGAACCGGCTGGTGACCAGGGTGTGCAGTGCCAGCGCGGTGCGCTTCATCGGCACCCAGCGGCCGTCCATGGCCATCGAGAACGACGTGTCGACGAGGAGCGCCACGCACGCCTGCGTCCGCGCCTCGGTCTCCTGGACCTCGACGTCGTCGATCTGGATGGTGACCCTGCCCCCGTCTGCCGGCGCCCGGACCAGCGCGTTGGTGATCGTCCGCGTCACGTCCCACGGCTCGGTGTCGCCGAACGCCCACTCCCGGGTCGACCCCGAGGGCTCCCCGGCGGCGCCGGAGCGGCGGACGTCGTGGCCGCCCGTGCGACCGGACATCGTGTCGGCGACGGCGCGAAGGACGGACCTGCCGAGCTGGCGCATGGCCTTGGGCGTCAACGCGAGCTGGCCGTCCGAACCCCGCCGCACGGTGCCGGAGTCGCGCAGGGCCTCCTCCAGCCGCTGCAGGGTGCGCGCGTCCACCGCCGCGTCCGGTCCGAGCTGGCGCGCCAGCTTGTCGAGGTCGAGGTCGTCCAGCCGCGAGCCCTGGTAGGACTGCGCCAGCTGCTCGGCCAGGGCGTCGAGGTCGGCGAGGTCCTGGAAGACGCCGGTGCCATCGCCCAGCCCGAGCCCGTTCTCGCCGGTCAGACGCTGCGAACCGCCCCAGTCCTCGCCGGGCCGCAGCGAGCGGAGGCTGTCGTCGAGCTGGCTCAGCTCGCTCATGAGGTCCGACGAGCCGAAGGCCTGCTGGGCGAGCGCGTCGAGCTCCTCGCGCTGCTCGCGCGTCATCGAGTTGCGCATCCGCTGCGCTGCAGCCGCCCTGCTGGCCAGGGCGTCCAGGAGCTCGTCGAGGTTCTGCGGCCGCTCGGGGAAGTAGTCGCCGTGCTTGGCCATGAAGTCGTCGAACTGCTCCTGGGTGTCCTCGCCGCGCTTGCGGCTCTCCAGGAGACCGTTGAGGTCGGCCAGCATCTCGTTCAGGGCGGCGCGGTCCTCGTCGGTCGCGTTCTCCAGCGCCTGCTTGAGGCCGGCGAACCGCTGGTCGAGGACCTCCCGGCCCAGCAGGTCCTTGATCTTCTCGAACTCCTCGCGCGCCTCGCCGCTGCGCCACTCGTACCCGTTGAGCTCGCTGACCGCGGCCGCGGGAGAGGCGGGGAGGTTGTCGAGCTGCATCTGCGCCAGAGCACGGTCGCCCTCGTCCATGTCGACGTCGCGCGCCAGCTGCTTGCGCTCGGTGAGGACCGCCCGGTCGAGCAGCTCCTTGACCTCCTGCAGCGTCCCGTCGAGGTTGTTCGTGCGGGTCAGCTCCCTGCGCCTCTCGGCGACGCGCCTCGCCAGCTCGTCCATGCCGACCTGGTCCCTGCCGCCGCGCCGCAGGAACTCCCGCATCGCGTGCTCGGGCGACGAGCCCGCCATCACGTCCTGCCCGATCGCGTCCAGCGCCTCCGCCAGGTCCACCGGCGGCGCGAGCGGGTCCGGACCGTCGACGTACGGGGTGTACCGCTTGGTCAGTCGACGGTTGGCCCTAGCCATAGATCGTCTCGCCGCCCCCCGACTCCTTGCTGATCCGACGCGACAGGTACAGACCCTCCAGCGCGAGCTCGATCGCAGCGGCCCGCTCGCCGTCGTTCGTGGCGTCCAGACGGGCGCAGATCTCGTCGTACAGCTCCGACTCGCCCAGCGCGGGCAGGCCGGTCAGCACGTCGCGGGCGCTGACCTGCTCACCGGTGGTGACGACCGCCCCTCGTGCGATCGCGTCCACGAGCACCGTGAAGTCGATGCCTCGCAGGTGCGCGCGGACCGTCTCGGCCGTCGCGGTTCGCAGCAGGTGGTCGAGGATCTCGTCCTCTCGCCCTTCCTCCCCCGACTCGAACTCGATCTTGCCCGCGAGGACGTCGACGGCGGTCTCCAGGTCGACCGGGCGGGCCACGGCGTGATCCTCGCCCTGCCGCGCTGCGCGGTGCAGGGCCGAGGCCGCGACCGTCTCCGCGCCCGCGATCGCGAAGCGGGCGCTCACCCCGCTGCGCTGGTCGACCGCGCTCGACTCACGCAGCGCGCGCGTGAACCTGGCCAGGATCTCGACGACGTGGTCCGGGACCTCCGCCTCGAGCGACGCCTCCTGACGGACCACCGCGATCTCGTCGGCGAGCGCCGTCGGGTAGTGCGTGCGGATCTCGGCCCCGAACCGGTCCTTCAGCGGCGTGATGATCCGCCCGCGGTTGGTGTAGTCCTCCGGGTTCGCGGTGGCCACCACCAGGACGTCCAGCGGGAGACGCACGACGTAGCCGCGGATCTGGATGTCCCGCTCCTCCATCACGTTCAGCATCGCGACCTGGATGCGCTCGGCGAGGTCGGGCAGCTCGTTGATGGCGACGACCCCCCGATGACCCCGCGGCACCAGTCCGAAGTGGATCGTCTCGGGGTCACCCAGCGCACGCCCCTCGGCGACCTTCATGGGGTCCACGTCGCCGATCAGGTCCGCGACGCTCGTGTCCGGCGTCGCCAGCTTCTCCACGTACCGCTCGTCGCGGTGCCGCCAGACGACCGGAAGAAGGTCCCCGAGCTCCTGTGCCCGCCGGCGGCTGGCGGCCGTGATGGGCTCGTACGGGTGCTCCCCCAGCTCGGAGCCGTCGATCACCGGGGACCACTCGTCGAGCAGGCCGACCAAGGTCCGCAGGAGTCGTGTCTTGCCCTGACCTCGCTCGCCGAGCAGCACGATGTCGTGCCCGGCGATCAGCGCCCGTTCGAGCTGCGGGACCACCGTCTCGCCGAAGCCGTGGATGCCCGGCCAGGGGTCGCGGCCCTCCCGGAGCGCCGCGAGGAGGTTGGCACGGATCTCGGCCCGTACCGACGTGTGCACATGCCCCGAAGCGCGGAGCTCGCCGACAGTTGCCGCAGTTGGACGCATCATCCCGACGAGCGTAAGCCTGGCTGCTGCAGATGCACCTCCGCGGGGCTCAGTGCGCGCCCTCCGCGACCAGCGGTGCGGCATGCCGTTCCGAGCGCAGGTCGAAGAGCGCGTACGCGGCGACGACCGCGAGGCAGACGGCGGGCACGATGAAGCCGCGTGCGGTGCCGGACGAGTCCATGATCAGGCCCATGACGGGCGGCAGGAGAGCACCGCCGAGGATCGCCATCACCAGACCGGCGGCACCGAACTTCGTGTCCGGGCCGAGGCCCTGCAGGGCGACGCCGTAGATCGTCGGGAACATCAGGGACAGCGAGACCGAGATCCCGACGACCGCGACCAGTCCGACCATGTTCGGCACGAGCACCGCGGTGAGCGCGAGCACGACCCCGAGCAGCGCCATGACGAACAGGAGCTTCGTCGGCCGGACGATGCCGAGCAGGTACGTCATCACGAAGCGCGAGATCAGGAACAGGATGAGGCTCGCCTGCAGGTACCACCCGGCGTGCGAGGCGGGGACGCCGACGACGTCCTGGGCGTACTGGATGGTGAAGCTCCAGGCGCAGACCTGCGCGCCGACGTTGACGAACTGGGCGACCACGCCGAACCGGTAGTGGCGGTTGCGCCACAGGCGCGCGAACGCTCCCCCCGACCTCTGGTCCACCCCGAAGTGGACGTGGTCGTCGGGCACGTTGATCCTGCGGAAGGCGATGAGCAGCCAGATCAGCAGCAGTGCCAGCGCGATGCCGGTGTACGGCCCGAGCACGAGCGACAGGTCGTTCTCCTGGGCCTGCTCCAGCTGCTGGGCCGACATGGTGGCCTTCTCGGCCTCCGAGGTGATGTTCGGCAGGATGAGCACGGCACCCAGCAGCACGCCGATGTTCGCGCCGACCGGGTTGAACGCCTGGGCGAGGTTGAGCCGCTGCGTCGCGCTCGCCTCCGGGCCCATCGAGATCACGAAGGGATTCGCCGACGTCTCCAGGATCGACAACCCGGCCGCCAGCACGAACAGGGCGATCAGGAAGAACCCGTACTCGAGCAGCCTCCCGGCCGGGATGAACAGGAACCCGCCGACCGTCGCCAGTCCCAGCCCGGTCAGCACCCCGGTCTTGTACCCGAACCGCTTGTTGATGAGGGCGGCGGGGATGGCCAGCGCGAAGTAGGCGCCGTAGTAGGCGAACTGCACCAGCGCGGACTGGAAGTTCGACATCAGGAAGATGTGCCGGAACACCCCGACCAGCACGTCCGTCAGGTTGGCCGCCGACCCCCAGGCGGCGAAGCAGGTGACGACGAGGATGAACGGGATCGTCAGGCCCGGGTAGACCAGGCGCTTCTTGCGCGCGGTCGCGAGCTCTGGCTCTGGCTGGATGACTGTCGGTCGGTCCATGGCGATCCCCTTGCCGGGGCGTGGACTAGGCATTTCTCGTCTAGTCACACCGACGTTATCCCGGTGTCAATAAGGCGACCACTCGTGCCGGCCGGTCGTCCTCATGTCACGTCTCGTCTCACTTCTCGTCGAACAGCCGCAGCTCCGAGGGTTCACGAAGGCGGTCCTCGAGCAGGACGTTGCCCTCCGTGTTGTACGGCTGCCGCATGTGCTCGTCCCACGCGGCGCGGGACCGGAACATCTCCAGCATCACCCAGGAGTCCGGGTCGTCCTGCGGCTGCACGAGGTGCATGAACACGCAGCCGGGTTCCGTGAGGGTGTTCCGCCGCATGGACTGCAGCTGGGCCTCCGCCTCCGCGAGCCGGTCCTTGCGAGGCCTGATGGTGACGACGAGGAAGAGGGGTCGGTCCTGTTCGTCGGGTGCGCTCGTATCTCGTCGTACACCCGTTCTGCCCCGACCCCACGGACGTGCTAGAACGGAGAGGACCTGACGCCGCGCAGGCGCCGGCCGGACCAGCACCGGAGGGACATCATGCGGCGTTACGCGATCGTGGCGAACCAGACCCTCGACAAGGACCAGCTGCTCAGGGTGGTCCGGGAACGGGCTGCCCAGGGCCCGGCCGACTTCTGGCTGGTCGTGCCGGCCACGCCGGTCAAGGACCTGGCCTCCAACGCCGTCGCCGTCCCGATGCCGGTGATGGGCGGGACCCTCGCGCTCCCTCATCCGCCCGCCGAGGCACGCAGGCTCGCGCAGAACAAGCTCGACGCGGCCCTCGAGAAGCTGGCGGCCGCCGGCGTGACGGCCGACGGAGCGGTGGCCGACCCCGACCCGCTGCGAGCGGTGGAGTCGGCGCTCGCCGGCCGCACGTTCGACGAGATCGTCGTCGTGACGCTCCCTACGCGCTTCTCGCTCTGGATGCACCAGGACCTGCCCGACCGCCTCGCCCACCACTTCCACGTGCCCGTCACGGCGGTGGCCACCGAGGACGTCTGAGGTCCTACGGGACGTTCGCGCCGCCGTTGACGTTGATGACCTCACCGACGACGAAGCTGGACTCCGGCGAGGCGAGGAAGACGTAGGCCGGCGCCTGCTCGACCGGCTGGCTCGTGCGGCCGAGCCAGGACGACTCCCCGAAACCGTCGAGCTTCTCCGTCGGCTGGCCGTCCGAGACCTGCAGCGGCGTCCAGACCGGCCCGGGTGCCACGGCGTTCACCCGGATCCCGCGCGGCGCGAGGTCGGCCGCGAGCGCTTTGGTGAAGCCGATGATCGCGAACTTCGTCGACGCGTAGTTGATGATCATCGGCGACGGGTTGTACCCCTGGACCGAGGTGCTGTTGATGATGGTCGACCCGGGCGGCAGGTGCGGCAGGGCGTCACGCGTGATCCAGAACATCGCGTAGACGTTCGTCTGGATCGTGCGATGCAGGTCGTCCTCGTCCAGCTCGTCGAACGTCTGGTGGTACACCTGGTGCGCCGCGTTGTTCACCAGGATGTCGAGCCCGCCCAGCCCGTCCACCGCGCCGGCCACCATCTCCCGGCAGAACCCGCGGTCCCGGATGTCTCCGGGCAGCAGGACCACCGTCCGACCGGCCGCGCGCACGTGCTCCGCGATCGCGTCCGCGTCGACCTGCTCCTCCGGCAGGTAGCTGAGGGCCACGTCCGCACCCTCCCGGGCGAACGCGATCGCGACCGCCGCACCGATGCCCGAGTCACCGCCCGTGATCAATGCCTTGCGACCGGGCAGTCGGCCCGTGCCGCGGTAGCTCGTCTCGCCGTGATCGGCCTGGGGGTCCAGCTCCGCGTCCAGGCCCGGCACCGGCTGCCACGACGCGTGCGGCCTGATGTGCGAGTGGCGCTCGACGGGGTTGTCGAACGTGAGCTGGTCGCGCGACATGGTGATCTCCTTCGCGGGAAAGCCGTCAGGATGCCCAGTCGCACCGGAGCGCCATCGATCCTGTCCGAGACGATACCCGTGGCCGGGAGATCGGCGGTTGCCTCAACGCGCATCGCCGCCCTTGTCGTCGGCGTGCTGCTCCGCGCGCAGGTAGAGCTCGGCGGGCTTGCCGCGGGCTCCGCCCCGCGACTCTCCCACGGCCCGCAGGTGCGGGAGCATCGTCCGCCGGAAGGTGTCCGCGACGAGCCGTTGCCCCAGGACCAGCTCGTGCAGCAGCCGGAGATCACGGACCGTGAACGGGCCGTCCGGGAGGAGGGCGGCCGGGTCCGGCCACCTCCGGTAGTCGGACCGCAGTGCTGCGACGGCGGATCGGACGATCTCGTCGTGGTCGTACTTCAGCGGCGGCAGCTCGTCGACGGGGACGAGCGTGGCCTGCTCGTGCGCGGGGATCCGGTCGGCGCGCACCGCGTCGAGGTGCGCGACGGAGACCACCCAGCCGCGGTCGTCCCGGTCGGGCGCGTCGAAGACGTGCAGCTGGCGGGGGCGCAGCCCGACGACACCCGCCTTCAGCTGCAGCGAGCGGAGCACGGCGCGAACCAGCGTCTCCCCGGGGTGGACGAACGTCCCGGGCAGGCGGGTGTCGCCGGCAGCGCCGGTCGTACGCGCCAGCAGGACGCAGAGCCGCTCGTCGGCGACCGTGAGGACAGCGGTGTCCACGGCGAGCGACGGTCGCGGATAGTCCTCGAGGGTCCGTCCGTGACTGTCGCGGTAGGGACTCGACATGGCGCCACTTTAGACGGAACTTGCGTCAATGTCGGTGGCGTGGCCCATACTGGGCGCAGTCTGATAAAGACGACTCTTGCGCAAAAGCACCCGCGAGCCGGAGGGACAGCACATGATGACGCAGGCACTCGACGACCCGTTCGCACAGGTCGCGCTCGCCGCAGCGATCGCGCGGGAGGCGCACGCCGGGCAGGTCGACAAGCTCGGCGTGGAGTACGTCCGGCACCCCCAGGCCGTCGCGTCGGCGTTCGACCCCGAGACCCAGCCCGTCGAGTGCGCCGGCGCCTGGTTGCACGACGTCCTCGAGGACACCGACATCGACGCCGACGACCTGCGCTCCCGCGGCGTCCAGGAACCGGTCCTGTCGGTCGTGGACCTGCTGACCCGTCGCGACGACGTGCCGGACGACACCTACTACCGACGGATCGCTGCGCACCCGGTCGCCCGCGCGGTCAAGATCGCCGACATCGCCCACAACCTGCACCCCGACCGCGTCGCCGCACTCGAGCCGGACGTCCGCGAGCGCCTCGCCCGCAAGTACGACACGGCACTGCGGGCGTTGGGCGTCCGCGGCCTCGAACCTGCTCCCTGAAGGGGTCCCAGATGAACCTGACTTCCACCCAGCTCGATCGCGCGGTCGGCGCCGTCGTCGCTTCCGCAGCCGGCGACGCGCTCGGCTCGCAGTACGAGTTCCAGCGGGTGCCGCCCGACGACACGGCCCTGCGGTTCGGCCGCGGAACGTTCGGGCACGGCGTCGGCGAGTGGACCGACGACACGTCGATGGCCCTGCCCGTCCTGCAGGCGCTCGCACGCGGCGAGTCCCTGACGGACACCGCGACGCTCGGCACGATCGTCGGCGACTGGCTGACCTGGTCCCGCGATGCACTCGACGTCGGCAGCCAGACCCGGGCCGTGCTGTCCGGCCTGCGCGGCGTCACCACGGAGGAGTCCGCGCTGCGGTCCGCTCGGGCGGTGCACGACGGCGCCGGGAGGAGCGCCGGCAACGGCTCGCTCATGCGCACCGGCCCGGTGGCCCTCGGCTACCTCGACGACGGCCAGGAGCCCGCACTCGTCCAGGCGGCGGGCCGCATCGCCGCGCTGACGCACTGGGAACCCGACAACGCCGACGCGTGCGCGATCTGGTGCCTGGCCGTCCGGCACGCGATCCGCACCGGCGAGCTCGACGTCCGCGGCCAGGTCCGGTGGATCCCGGAACCCCGTCGCGAGCGCTGGCTCGGCCTGATCGACGAGGCACTCGCCCCGGAGACCCACCCCCGCGACTACGAGCCGCAGAACGTCTGGGTCGTGAAGGCCTTCCAGGGAGCGCTCGCCGCGATCGCCGGCGCAACCTCCCTCGTCGACGCGCTCGAGCGTGCCGTTCGCGGCGGCCGTGACACCGACACGGTCGCCGCGATCGCCGGATCCTTGGCGGGCGCCGTGCACGGCGCGACCGCCGTCCCCCTGTCCTGGCAGCGCCTCCTGCACGGCTGGCCGGGCCTGCGCGTGAACGACCTGACCTCGCTCGCCGTCCTCGCCGCACGGGCAGGACAACCCGACAGCGCCTAGGATCCTGTCCGAGTCGCTGGGAGTCGGGAGGCACCCGCATGACGCACCCGGGTGCCGGCAGCGCCTCGAGCGTGCAAGGCCGCGCCCAGCACGCCGCCGACCGGGCGCCCCGGGCCACGCAGCCGGTCCTGCTGATGAACCCGCGATCGGGCGGCGGCAAGGTCGCGAGGTTCCGGCTCGAGGAGCGCTGCCACGACCTCGGTATCGAGGCCGTCGTGCTCGGTCCGGGCGACGACCTCGTCGCTCTGGCGGAGGGCGCCGTCGCGCGCGGCTGCGACCTGCTCGGCATGGCCGGCGGCGACGGCTCGCAGGCCCTGGTCGCCACCGTGGCCGCCCGACACGGCATCCCGTTCGTCGTCGTGCCGGCCGGCACCCGCAACAACTTCGCCCGCGACCTCGGCGTCGGCACGGGGGTCGTCGGCTCTCTCACGGCGTTCGTCGACGGCTTCGACGTCCGCATCGACCTGGCCGAGGTCAACGGTCGCGTGTTCGTCAACAACGCGTCGATGGGCGCGTACGCGCAGCTGGTCCGCTCGCCGCGGTACCGGGAGGCGAAGGTCCGCACGACCGTCGGGCTGCTGCCCGAGCTGGTCGGCCCGTCGGCCGCATCCGTCGACCTTCGGTACGAGCTGCCCGGCGGCGGGCAGGCCACGACGGCCCAGGTGCTCCTCATCTCGAACAACCCCTATGACCTCTCCGCCTCGCCGCGCGGCGCCCGTCCGCGGCTCGACGGCGGCCGGCTGGGCGTCACCTCGGTGCGCGTCCTGGACGGCGGGGAGGCCAAACAGCTCGCCGCGCTGGCCGCCGCCGGTCACAGCGAGCTGTTCCCCGGCTGGCACGAGTGGACGGCCACGCAGCTCGAGGTCACGTCCGCGGAGCCCATCGCCCTGGGCGTCGACGGTGAGGCGATCACCCTCGATCCCCCGCTCCACTTCCTGACGCGCCCGGGTGCCCTGATCGTGCGCGTCGCCCGAGCGCGGGCCGGACGCAGGTCCATGCCGCTGGCCCTCGGCGGGCCGCGACCCTTGCCGTTCTCCGCGCTGTCGCGGTTGATGTCCGGACGAGGGGGCTGACATGGCCGAGCCGCTCGGCGGAGGCCCTCCGCCGGCCGCGGACGGGTCGACGACCGACGCCCGGGAGCCGGTCGAGGACTGGCTGGCCCAGCGGATCGCCGACGCCGTGCCGGGCGAGCAGCCGGAGGCGCTGCTGCGCGCCCTGCGCACGCTCGGCCGCTGGGATCGGCGCGCCTACGAGTCGGTCGCCGGGTGGTCGACGCCGCTGCTCGACGAGCCGATGCGACTCGTCGCCCAGGTGGCGAACCACTCCAAGCCCTGGATCGCGACGGCGGCCGTGCTCGCGACCTTCGGCGGGCGCCGCGGGAGGACCGCTGCGCTGGCGGGTCTGGCGGCCGTCGCCGCGACGTCCTTCGTCGTGAACCAGCCGATGAAGCGCGCCGGGGACCGACGCCGACCGGACCGGCACGCGCTGCAGGTGCCGGTCCCGCGGTGGGTGCCGATGCCGACGTCGACGTCCTTCCCGTCCGGGCACTCGGCGTCCGCGGCCGCGTTCGCCGCGGCAGTCGGGCACGTCCTGCCCGAGCTGCGGATCCCGTTGCGCGGCGCCGCGGCGTTGGTGGCCCTGTCGCGCGTCTACACCGGCGTCCACTACCCCGGCGACGTCGCGGTCGGGGCCGTGACGGGTGCGGTAGTCGGGCGTTCCGCTGCGGGCCTCGTGGTGAGAGTGACGACCTCGAGCTGAGGACCACTGAGGACCACCGACGGCGATCAAGGCGTTGATCGATGCACCGAACGGGCGCTCGCTCGCGCGGTCTACCTGCCGCACTCCGGGCAGAACACGGTGCCCAAGGTCGGACCTCGGCCGCTCTTCAGCTCGGCTCGGCTGACGATACGTTCGTCGAGAGGCGATTTTGTCGAGCCGATCTCGACGAGCCGGACCGTGAAGACCTCGGACGCTGAATCCGTCTTCAGGGAATAGCTGAACTCGCAGGTCAGATTACCGATCCCGTACTCGTCGACGGTCCGCTCGACCATCTTTCCGTTCGCGGGACTGGCCAAGCCGATGCTCGCGTTCGCGCCGTCCAGCAACACCACCTGGTAGCTGATGGCCGGGCCCGAGCAGTCTGTGGGGATCGGGCCGAGCGCGGTCGTCAGCGTCCACCCGGAGGTGAGCTTGCCGGAGAAGGAGAGTGACTTGGCAGCTTCTGCTGCTGCCTGCGCGGCCTGGGCTTCCGCCGCCACCCGCGCCGCCTCGGCCTCCGCCGCAACTCGCGCCGCCTCGGCCTCCGCCGCAACCCGTGTGGCCTCGGCCTCCGCCGCGGCCCGGGTCTGCTCGGCGTCGTAGGCGACGACCGCGTCGTCCACCGCCTTGCGGGCCCCGGTGACCTCGGTCGACGCAGCGGCGATGTCCGCGTCCGTCTCCGACCCCAGTGCGGCACCGAGACGATCCAGGGCGCTGGAGAGCGCGGCACGAAGCGCCTCGTCGGCCTTTCCCACGGAGGTCTGGAGACTGGCGGCGCCCGACGCGGAGAGTGTCGAGCCCGAATCCACGAGCGCTACGTGGGCGGCCTGCTCCCGCGCCTCCTGGGCGTGCGCACGGGCAGCCTTGTCCTCTTGAGCAGCACGGGCTGCGGCGGCGCGATTCTCGCTCGCGGTGTGCGCGCTGGCACCCACCGCGATACCACCGACAAGAAGAACCGCTGCAGCCGCGCACACCAGGACGCGACTCTTCGTCGTCCCCAGGAACCTCGCGAGCGGACGCTGGCGTCCGACGGTTGCTACGAAGACCTCCGACTGGGCTCCGGTGGGGTCGCTCGGGCTCCTCGCAGGCTCATTGACGGCGGGAACCAGAGCCGGGAGCACTGAGGGAGCGCTCTGGGGCTCCGGAGCGAGGCGTTGGGTCCACTGGCGGCCGTCCCACCATCGCGAACGCCCCTCAGGGTCCGGGTAGAAGCCCGGCGGAGGGGTCGTCGTCCGGCTGTTCTGGGGCTCCACGCCTTCTAGATCGGCAGGTCACGGGCCGACTTGAGGCCCTGGCCGACGAGACGCCCGTCGGAGGTTCAGGCGTTCGCGAATGCCAGCGCGGGATCTGTCACGACGACCTGGTGCAGGCTCGCCGCCGCGGCGACCAGACCGATCACGAGGCCGACGCCCAGCGCGGTCACGCACTGCCCAACCGTCACGCTGACCGGCAGCGGGAACGCGGGAACCAGCAGGACGGCGGCGACGACGGCGACCACGACGGCAAGACCCGCGAGGAGCACGCCTTCGAGCGCGACCCCGCCGACGAGCCGCCACGTGGGCACGCCGATCGACGTGAGCACAGCGACGTCGCGCCGCCGGTCGAGGCCGCAGACGTAGCAGACGAACGCGACGATCCCCGCGGCGACCAACCAGAGCAGGGCGGACAGGAGAGCCAGGGTCCGGGTCGCGACGGCCAGGGGTCGACGCATGTCGTCGCGGACCTCGGTGGGCGTCATGGCGGTCAGGCCGGCCGCGATCACCGGCGTCCCGCGCACGACGAACGCACCGTCAGGGTGTCAGGACGATCCGGCCGAACACGTGGCCGTCGTCCATCCGACGGTGTGCCTCGGCCGCCGCGTCGAGAGGGAGAACGGCGTCGACGACGGCAGCAAGCTCCCCGCGCGCGGCTGCGGTGAAGGACTCCGCGCGGACCTGGTCGCGGGCTGCCACGGGCACGGTGTTCAGGCTGAACGTGGAGAACGAGCGCGACTGCTGGAACGCCTCCAGCAGTCGCATGCCCAAGTCCGCCGGCGGCAGTCCCGCGACCATGCCGACAGCCACCAGGCGGCCGTTGGGCGCGAGCCGGTCCAGGAAGGCCGGGAGGCGGGACCCGCCGACGATGTCGAGGATCACGTCGTAGGACGCCGGTGCCGTCAGGTCGCCGTCCCCGGCACGGTCGAGGACGTGCGTCGCGCCGAGCGCACGCAGCGCGGAACCGCGCGGCTGCGACGAGGTGGTGACGGCAACGGCGCCGGCGCCGCCGCGCACAGCGAGCTGGACGGCGGCGATCCCTATGCTGCCCGCCGCCCCGCGCACGAGGACCGACTCCCCGGGAGCGAACCGGCCGTGCGCCAGAGCGAAGTGCGCGACCGGCGCTGCGCTCCCGAGTGTGACCGCATCGACCGACGACAGCCCGTCGGGAAGGGTCACCGCATCGTCGACGGCCGCGACGGCCTGCTCGACGTACCCGCCGCCGACGCCGGTGAAGGCCCAGACGCGACGGCCGATCCAGTCCGGGTCGACGGCTTCGCCGACGCGCATCACCGTCCCGGCGACCTCGCTGCCGGGCACCATGCCCGGGCGGAACCCGTACCCGTCGAGCGTCCCCCGCCGGATCATCGCGTCGACCCCACCGACGCCGATCGCCTCCGTCTCGATCACGACCTGCCCGGCCGCCGGGCTCGGGGTCGGCAGGTCGACGACCTGCAGGCCGCTCGGGTCGCCGAAGTGCTGGATCGCCACTGCTCGCACGGTTGACTCCACCCTGTCTTTCCCCTGCGGTACGGTCAGGACGCTAACGGACGCCTGCGTCCACTTCGGCGGAACTGAGAGTCATGCCTGAGCGACCACCTCACATGCTGCGTTCCGACGCGCGCGACAACCGCGACAGGACTCTCGAAGCGGCGCGCGAGCTGTTCGCCGACCTCGGACTGGCCGTGACCATGCGGGACATCGCCAGGAAGGCCGGGGTCGGCCCGGCGACGGTGTACCGACGGTTCCCCACCAAGCAGCACCTGGTCGTGGAGGTGTTCACCGACGAGATGCGGGTGTGCCGCGCCATCGTGGACGACGCGTGCGCCGACCCTGACCCGTGGCGGGGGTTTCGCACGGTCGTCGAGGAGCTGACCGCGCTCAACGTCGAGAACCGCGCGTTCGTCGAGGTGTTCCTGGCCGGGGGCGCCGATGTCGAGATGCTCGCGGACCACCGCGCGGATCTCGTGCGGGAGCTGGCCGGCCTCGCTGCGCGCGCTCAGGCGGTCGGCGCTCTGCGCAGGGACTTCGTCATCGACGACCTCGTCCTGGTCCTCCTGGCCGCACGCGCCCTGTCGTCCGCGCGCTCGGCCGATCCGGCGGCTGCCGCCCGCCGACTGGCGGCGCTGGCCATCGACGCCTTTCGCACGTCTGACGTGAACGGAGCCCTGCCGCCGGCACCCCGGCTCACCACGATCGTGCAGCAGCTCTGAGGACTGCCGAGCCCGGCGTCCCCCGAGCGAGCTACACGCGAGTGTCCACCGGGCGGTGACGTGCGGGAGGACCTGCAAGACCGTGTGCGCGCCGTCGTCTACGCCTACCTGCGCGGCTCGGTGACCTGAAGTCTCCGGCGGGCCGTCCTCGACCCTCAGGCCCACCCAGGCCGGTGCGCGGAGGCGGGCTGCTCCCTCGAAGGGTCAGCGTTCGCCGACGAGGGCCTTGGCATAGGCGCTCACGTCCAGCTTGGCGCGTCCCGCTGCCCCGGACAGGTGCCTGCGGGCGGTGTCGGCGTCGATCCCGTCGCGTGCCATGAGGTACCCGACGGCGACTTCGATCGCCTCCCGGTCCGCGAGGCGATCGGGGCATGCGCGGGCGTCCTGCAGACCGCGCATCGGCAGGTCGTGGTTCAGCACCGCCGTCTGCGTCGGGGCACCGACCAGCGCGAGCAGGACATTGGTGTGGGCGGTGAAGGCGTCGGACCGGGTGGCGTAGGCGCTGAGCTGCCAGCCGACGCGCTCCGCCTCGTAGAGCGCCATAGCGATGCTCGACGTGCAGCGGGCATCCTCGTCGCCGGCTCGTTCGTGCTGCCAACGACGCTCCGACAACAGGTCGCCGACGTCCGGCCGGTCCGCGCTCGACGGGGGCAGCGCCAGATCGGCGGCGGGGTCGGCCAGCGCCACGGTGAGTCCCGACGGCTGGACGGTCAGGCAGATCGCGATGCACGAGGGCACCAGCTCGACGACCACCGTGGCCCGCACCGCCAAGGCCTCGCCCAGGCCTGTATCGCCCCCGGCCTCCAGCATGTCCAGGACGCGCCGGCTCTCAGGAATGAGACGCATCGCGGCCCACCGCCCGAGGGCGCGTCGCGGTCCTGCAGAACGAAGGGTCGGTGTGCATGGAACCCCCTTCCCGGCGGACCGCGATCGCCCGGCGCATAGCCGTTCCATCGCAGACGGTCCACTCAATGGAGCGGGCTCAAGGGAGCCGACGACCCTCCCAGCATGCGCGCCTGTGTCAAGTGCTCCGCCCGGCGCCGGCCGCCGAAGGAGGTGCGCCGGTCACCGCCCGCCGCCACTTCCCGAGGTCGCCGGCTCGGCGCGTCCGCGGTCGAGCAGCTGGGCGGCGGACGACGTTCCCCTGGGCTCGTTCAGGATGATGTGCATGCTGATGCCCTTGGCCTCGCAGCGCCGTCTGGCCGCTGCGACGACGGCACGGGTGACGCGCCCTAGGTGGTCCACCCCTCGCAGGTCGACCGCGACATCGCCGCTCGCGCCCGCGGTGGCGAGAAGCTGGGACAGCGCGGCAGCGAGCTGCGCCATGGAGGACAGGTCGACGGGTCCGGCCACGCGCAACGTCGGGGTGGCTCCGCTGCGCACGACGGAGAGCTCGAGAGGAGCGCGGTGCTCGGGTTGGTGGCGCGGTAGCCCGCCGTCGAGGATGGCCATGAACAGCTCGTCCATCGAGGCTCGCGTCTGGGGGCCGAGGCCGCCCGCGAACTGGACCGATGTGACGAGCCCTTCGGCGATCGTCCGCAGTCGCACGTTGCGCTCCTGGGACGCTCCGCGGAGCAGCTGGAAGGCGATCTCGGGCTCGACGCCGTAGACGAACATCAGCACGCCCTTGGCCTGGTCGATGATCGCGTGCGACTCCAGGGCTCTGTGCAGCTCGGCGTTGACGCCCTGGGCCACAGCCTGGCGCTCGCGTTCCGAGTCGTCGATGAGGAAGCCCCGCACGCCGCCGTCCTGGCCACCATCCTGCGGGGCCAGTGCCAGGGTCACGTCACGGGCCTCCCCGGCCAGGTCGACCAACCGGTAGTGGCAGCACATCGGTCGGCGGTCGATGGCGCACGCGTCGAGAGCCAGGTCGACTCTCGCACGGTCGTCTGGCTGGACATGGCTCAAGAAGAGAGCCCTGGTGGGGACGACGTCTCCTGGCGACATGCCGTGCAGCACGAACATGTCGTCCGACCAGGCCCACCGGGGCGCGGACGCCGAGAAGTGGAACTGGCCCATCGTCGGCTCTGAGGTAGTCACAAGTTCCTCCGACGCGACTGACCCGTGGGCTGCTCCTCGGGCGCCAGGGCTCGTCGGCTGAACCCCCTGAGAAGCGTCCAGGCCGACCAGTGACCGGGTCAACCAGAGATGCGCGTGCTGGAAGGCTAGACGCGGCGCCGCCCCGCCGCGACACGGACGTCCCCGCCCGGCAGGCGCGGGACGGGTGAGGATGCCTACGATCAGGTCGTTGGCCGACGTCCTGGGCCATCCCGCGGGTGCAGTCTTGCCGTGCGGCAGGCTGCTGGCGGCGGAGGTGGGGCCCGTGGGCGATGATCGGGTCACAGTCCTGGCCCAGCTGGCTCGTGTCATTGCGGCGAACCCGGCCGACGAGCCGCTCGCCGTCCGGCTGTGCCGTGCCTGCGTGGAGGTTCTCGGAGCCGAAGGTGGTGCCGTGACGCTGGCGTCGACTTCCACCGAGCGACTCACCCTGACCTCGTCGAACGGCGTCTCCAAGCAGATCGAGGAGCTGCAGGACGTGCTCGGCGAGGGGCCCGGACAGGACGCCTACCGCAGCGGACACGCCGTCGTGACCGACGTCGACGGGCTCAGCGACCGCTCGTTCCCCATGTTCTCCGACCTCGCCGGGCAGCTCGCTGGTCCGCTGACGGTATGGGCGATCCCCATGCAACCCGGCGGCACGACCATCGGGGTGATCACGGTGTACCGCCGGAAGGGGAACTTGTCGTACTCCTTGGAGGACGGTCAGTTCCTCGCGGACGCCATCGGTGCAGCACTACTCGACGACCCGGGCATGTACGGCCTGGCTCCCTTCGCCGGCTGGTCGGATCGAGCCATGGTGCACCAAGCCACCGGCATGGTCGTCGCCCAGCTGAGCATCGGGCCTGAGGACGCTCTGGCGATCCTGCGAGCGCACGCGTTCGCCGAGGCCGTAGGGCTCGCACGCATCGCCGCCGCCGTCATCGACCGGCGGCTCAGCTTCACCGACGCCGACAGCGGCGTCGGTCACGCTCCGACACCCCCGGACGAACCGACGAAGGACGGTGAGACATGAGCAGCCGCACCAGCGAGCGGAGTCTCGCCGACGTGCTCGGCGCGCTCGTGAGCGACCACGAGCCGACGGACCTGCTTGCCGACCTCGTGGCCACCTGCGCAGCGCTGCTGCCGGCGGACGCGGCCGCCCTCCTCGTCGACGACGGGCACGGCCGGCTCGAGCTCCTGAGCGCCACCTCGCACCGCGCCGCCGAGCTCGAGCTCTACCAGGCGCAGCAGGACAGTGGCCCGTGCGTCGACGCGGTACGCACCGGCGAAGCGCTCAGTGCGGTCGGCGAGGCCGACATCACGGGCCGTTGGCCGGACGTGGGGGCCGCCATCGTCGCCGCCGGTTTCCTTGCCGTGCACGCCTTCCCGATGACGTGGCGGGGGCAGGCCCTGGGCGGGCTGAACGTCTTCTCCCAAAACCCCCAGGAGCTCGCTGCCTCGTCGCGGGCGGTCGCACGGAGCCTCGCCGACGTCGCCACCCTCGCCCTGACGCAACCCGCCGAGCTCGGCAACGAGGAGCTGGCCGACCGGGTGCAGGCCGCCCTCGAAGGTCGGGTCGTGGTGGAGCGCGCCAAGGGCGTGCTGGCCCAGACCCTGGACCTCGACATGGAGACGGCGTACGACCACCTCGTGCACCGGGCCCTGGAGACGCACTCGACGCTGAGCCAGACCGCGCGACAGGTCGTCCACGACGCGCACCATCCCTGACCCCGTTGGCCGGCCAGCACCGGCGGCGCCCTCGCCACCGCGATGTGCGATGGTGGAAGCGTGCTGGTCCGTCGACGTCCTGCATCACACGACCTTCCGCGACCGACCTGAGACGGTGACCAAGACAGGAATCCGATGAGCGAACATCTGGATCTGAGCGGAAAGCTGCAGGCCGAGGCAGCGGTGGCCGAGTGGTGTCTCACCGACTTCGCCATCCGCGCGGCCGCGCACCTGGGCATGAGCACCGAGTGCAGCATCACCCTGCGCCGCGCGGGGTATGCGCACCGAGCGGCGAGCAGCAGCGCACGCGCCGCCACCTGCGACGACGTCGAGAACCGCGAGATGGCGGGCGGGTGCATCCAGGCCATGGACGACCTGAGCGTGGTCCTCGTCCCCGACCTCGGCCTCGAGGACCGCTGGCACGACTGGACCGACGCCGCGTTGGCCGCCGGCTTCCGGTCAGCGGCCGCCTTCCCTGCCTACGCCGGACCCGGCGCCGAGGTCGCGTTCAACGTGTACTCCGAGTCGCCCGACCCCTGGACCCGCGACACGATCGTCCGCGCCGACATGTACGCCCAGCAGATCGGTCTCGTGATGGGCCTGGTCCTGAACGTCAGCGACCTGCCGGCGAAGCTGGACGCGCTCCAGACGGCTCTCGCCGCACAGGCCGCCATCGACCAGGCGATCGGAGCCCTGATGATGACGCAGGGCTGCAGCGCCGAGGAGGCGCTCGCCTTCCTGCGCAGCGCCGCAGACAAGCGCAACGTCGACCTACCCGACGAGGCCACGGCGGTCCTGCAGAGCCTGGGCCGAGGCACCGGCTAGGACTCGTCGAGGTCGTGGCGGTCACGTGGCGCGACGCGGGTACTGGCCGCCGTGGCGCCGCGGTCCCTACCGTGAGCGGATGAGGATCTCAGCGTGACGTTCTCCCTGGTGGCCCGGGACGCAGACGGTCACACCTTCGGCGTGGCGACGTCCTCGAAGTACCTCGCGGTCGGCTCCACCGTGCCGGCCGTCGCCGCGGGGGTCGGCGCACTGGCCACGCAGGCTCTGACGAACGTCGCGTACCGGGAACGCGGGCTCCGGTCGTTGCGCGCCGGACTCACGGCGTCACGCACGGTGCACGCCCTGGTCGAGGCCGACGAGGACCGTGACATCCGCCAGGTGGGCGTCGTCGCCGGGACGGGTCTGCCCGCGGCCTGGACGGGCTCCGCGTGCTGGCCGGACTCCGGCGAGCTCGTCGGCGACGACTGCGTGGCCGTGGGCAACTTCCTCGCCGGCGAGCAGGTCCTGTCTGCCATGGTCGAGGCCTTCGAGGAGGCGGACGGCACCCTCGCCCGGCGGCTTCTGGCAGGGCTGGCCGCGGGTCAGGGCGCCGGTGGCGACCGGCGTGGGCGGCAGAGCGCCGCCTTGCTCGTCGCGTCCGGGGAGGGGGTGGTCCGGCTCCGCACCAAGGCGCGCGTCGACCTGCGGGTGGACGACCATCGCCACCCTGTCACCGAGCTCGAGAGGTTGCTGACCAGGTTCGAGGTCCTCGTCGCCGATCCCGACACCGCAACCGCGGTGCCGCTCGACGGTCCCACGGCCCGCGTCGTCGACGAGGCGCTGCGGACGCTCGGCGTGGTCGACGGGGACCTGCCCACGCGGCTCCGTGCCTGGGCGATCACGGAGAACCTGAACCACCTCCTCCTCGACGGCTCGGCCGACCGGCTGCTGCTCGCCGAGCTCCGTGCGCACGCGGCGGACTGCGCGAGCTGAGCCGACGCGCCAACTGCGGTTCCGCGTGCGAGCCTTGCGGTAGACAGGTCAAGCCCCCGGCCGAAGAACCCGGCCGAGGAGGCGCGCGTGTGCGGCATCTGTGGCGAGATCACGTTCGACGGAAGCCCTGCCGACGCGCAGGCCGTCGAGCGGATGTCCAAGGCGCTGGCAGGGCGAGGCCCCGACGGGGACGGCCTGTGGCACGACGGCCGGGTCGCGTTCGGTCACCGACGCCTGGCGATCATCGACCTCAGTGACGCCGGCCACCAGCCCATGGTCGACGACGACCTCGGCCTGGTGTGCGTGTTCAACGGGATCATCTACAACTACCGCGAGCTGCGGACGCAGCTGCGTGGCGAGGGGTACCGGTTCGCGTCCGGCTCGGACACCGAGGTGGTCGTCAAGGCCTACCACCGATGGGGCCCTTCCTTCGTCGAGCACCTGGTCGGCATGTTCGCGGTGGTGCTGCTGGAGCGGGCGAGCGGCCGGGTGGTGCTGGCGCGCGACCGGCTCGGGATCAAGCCGTTGTACGTGTCCCGCACCGCCGACCGGCTGAGGTTCGCCTCGACGTTGCCGGCGGTGCTGGAGGCGGGTGACGTGGACACGACGCTGGATCCGGTCGCGCTGCACCACTACCTGTCGTGGCGCGCGGTCGGACCGGCGCCGCGCGCGATCGTCCAGGGCGTGCGCAAGGCTCCACCGGCCACCGTCCGCGTGGTCGAGGCCGACGGCAGCGAGCACGACCACACCTACTGGGCGCCGGACCACGTACGCCGACCGGAGCGCAGCTCCTGGGACGAGCACGACTGGGTGGACGCGGTGCACGAGGCGCTGCGGACCGCCGTCCGGCGACGCATGGTCGCCGACGTCCCCGTCGGGGTGCTGCTCTCGGGCGGCCTCGACTCCAGCCTGATCGTCGCGCTGCTGGCGGAGGCCGGACAGGCGGACCTGGCCAGCTTCTCGCTGGGATTCCGCAGCGCGGCCGGCGCGGCCGGCGACGAGTTCCGGTACTCGGACGTCGTCGCCAAGACGTTCGGCACGGACCACCACCGGGTCACCGCCGCGGCCGACGACGTCGTAGCCACGTTCCCCCACACAGTCGCCGCGATGTCCGAGCCGATGGTCAGCCACGACACGGTCGCGTTCGACCTGCTCGCCCAGGAGGTCAGCAGGCACCTGCGCGTGGTGCTCTGCGGCCAGGGTGCCGACGAGGTCTTCGGTGGCTACCACTGGCAGGCGCCGGTGGCCGGCGTCCCCCTCGAGGAGGCTGCCGAGGCGTACGCGTCCCGGTACTTCGAGCGCGACCACGCCGACATGGCCCGCCTCCTGGCACCGGACTGGCAGCTGCCGCAGGATCCGTCGCGGGCTCTGGTGGCCGAGCACCTGGCCCGCCCGGGGGCGCAGACCACCGCGGACGCCGTCCTGCGCGTGGACACCGAGGTCATGATGGTGGACGACCCGGTCATGCGGCTGGACAGCATGGCGATGGCGTCGGCGCTCGAGGCACGGGTGCCCTTCCTCGACCACGAGCTGGTCGAGCTGGCCGCCGCCTGCCCGCCCGAGCTGCACCTGGCCGAGGGCAGCAAGGGTGTCCTGAAGTCGATCGCCCGACGACTCCTGCCTCCCGAGCTCGTGGACCGACCGAAGGGCTACTTCCCCGTCCCGGCCGTGACGCACCTCGACGGGCCGGTGCTCGAGCTGGTGCGCGACGTGCTGACGTCCCCGACCGCCCGGGAACGAGGGCTGTACCGGTCGGCGTACGTCGACGACCTGCTCGCCCAGCCGCGGGAGATCACCGGACCGACGGGCGTCAACCGGCTCTGGCCCCTCGCGGTGCTCGAGCTGTGGCTCCAGACGCACGGGATCCGCTGATGGCCACCGACACCTCCCAGGCCGCCGCCCCGCCGCCGATCACCGGCCCGCCGCGTCTGCGCACGCTCGGCGTGGAGGAGGAGCTGCTGCTGGTCGACCCCGCCACCGGCGCCACCGTCGCGGCCGGTCACGCCCTGCTGGCCGCCGCCGAGCACCTGCCGGTCGGCGGCCTGGAGTCCGAGCTGCAGCAGCAGCAGATCGAGACCGCGACCGTCCCGGTCCGCACGATGGAGGACCTCGGGGCCGACCTCCTGGCACGCCGCCGAGACGCCGACGCCGCCGCACGAGCGGTCGGCGCGCGCGTGGCGGCGCTCGGCACCTCGCCCCTGCCGGCCGAGCGGAGCCTGAGCGTCGGGACGCGGTACCGCGCGATCCACGACCAGATGGGGATGACGGCGTGGGAGCAGCTGACCTGCGGGTGCCACGTGCACGTCGCGATCGACGGTGCCGAGGAGGGCGTCGCCGTCCTGGACCGGATCCGGCCGTGGCTGCCGGTGATCACGGCCCTGGCGGCGAACTCACCGTTCTGGGAGGGGCGCGACACGGCCTACGCCAGCTACCGCACGCAGGCGTGGAGCCGGTGGCCCGGCACCGGACCGACCGACGTGTTCGGCTCCGCGGCGGCCTACCGGGACGTCGTCACGCAGATGCTCGCCACCCGGACGCTGCTCGACTCCGGGATGGTGTACTTCGACGCCCGCCTGTCCTCCCGCCACCCGACGGTCGAGATCCGCGTGGCCGACGTCTGCCTCGACGTGCGCGACACCCTGCTCGTGGCCTCGCTGTGTCGAGCGTTGGTGCAGACGGCCGCTGACGAGTGGCGCGCGGGCATCCCCCCGTTGCCGGTCCCGACCGTCCTCCTGCGCCTCGCGGCCTGGCGCGCCAGCCGGTTCGGTCTCGCCGACGACCTCGTCCACCCGCTCGACAACACCCCCGTCCCCGCACGCCAGGCCGTGGACGCCCTGGTGCGCCACGTCGCCGGAGCGCTGGAGGACGCCGGCGAGCTGACCTGGGCGCGCCACCGACTGGCCGACCTGTTCGCCCGGGGCACGGGGGCGGCACGCCAGCGCGCCGAGCGCGAGCGCCGCGCAGATCTTCGATCCGTCGTCGCCCACGCGGTCGACGTGACGGTCGCCGACCCGTGGACCTGACCCAGACCGCCGAAACAGAGGGGAAGCACATGGACCACACCCGGGTACCCATGGTCGAGGCACTGGTCGACTTCCGACGCCGGGGGGACGTCGCCTACGGGCCGCCGGGACACCGCAAGGGCCGCGGTGTCGACCCGCGGCTCCTGGAGGTGCTGGGCAAGGGCCTGTTCGCGGCCGACGTGCTGAGCCTGAACGGCCTCGACGACCGCCGGCAGTCCAACGGCATCCTCGAGCAGGCGCAGGACCTCATGGCCGACGCGGTGCACGCCGAGCACGCGTTCTTCTCGACCTGCGGCAGCTCCCTGTCGGTCAAGAGCGCGATGATGTCGGTGGCCGGGCCCGGCGAGGAGCTCCTCGTCTCCCGCAACGCGCACAAGTCCGTGGTGTCGGCGCTGATCATCGCGGGCATCCGGCCGGTCTGGGTCCACCCGCACGCCGACGAGGAGCTCCACCTCGTCCACCCGCCCGAGCCCGACGACGTCCGGCGCGCACTGGCCGACCACCCCCGGGCCAAGGGCATGCTGCTCATCACGCCCACGGACTGGGGCACGTGCGCCGACATCGCCGGTGTGGCGGCGGTGTGCCACGACGCCGGCGTCCCACTCATCGTCGACGAGGCCTGGGGTGCCCACCTGCCCTTCCACGAGGACCTGCCGACCTGGGGCATGGACGCCGGAGCCGACGTCGTGGTGACCAGCGTGCACAAGATGGGAGCGGCGATCGAGCAGAGCTCCGTCTTCCACCTCCAGGGCGATCTCGTCGACCCCAGCGTCCTGAAAGCCCGCGAGGACCTCCTGGGCACCACCAGCTCCTCCAGCCTCGTCTACCTCACCCTCGACGGCTGGCGGCGCCAGATGATGGAGCAGGGCCACGAGCTCCTCTCCGCGGCGATGTCCCGGGCGGACCGCATCCGCCGGGCCGTCGAGAAGCTCGAGGGGTTGTCGGTCATGGGCCGCGAGGTCGTGCGGCCGCAGGGCGCCTTCGACCTCGACCCCCTCGTCCTGACCATCGACGTCCGAGGCCTCGGCATCACCGGGTACTCCGCCACCGAGTGGCTGCGAGACACCTGCCACGTCGACCTCAGCGCCGCCGACACCTGCCGGATCAGCGCCCGCATCACGCAGGGCGACGACGACCGCACCGAGGACGTCCTCGTCGCCGCGCTCGACCAGCTCGTCGCCCGGTCCGACGAGATCGACCGCGCCCCCGAGGTCGCTTTCCCACGCCCCGGCGCCCTCGAGCTGGAGACCGTCATGCGACCCCGCGACGCGTTCTTCGGTCCCGCCGAACAGGTGCCCACCGAGCAGGCCGTCGGGCGCATCGTGGCCGAGATGATCTCGCCCTACCCGCCCGGCGTCCCGGTCCTGGTCCCGGGCGAGCGCATCACCGCGGAGGTGGTCGAGTACCTGCGCACCGGCAAGGCGGCCGGGATGCTGATCCCGGACTCCGCCGACCCGGAGTTCAGCACCCTGCGGGTCGTGGCGTAGACGGCTCCTTGACACGGTGGTTCTCTGATCGGCACGTCGCCGATCAGAGAATCCGTCGCTCACGACCCGGTCGCGGCCGTTCTGGTGGCGTGGTCGACCCGACCGCTCCGGCAGCGAAGCTGCACGCTCACCGCCTCGCCTGGCAGTCCGGCGGGTCGGTCGTCAGTCCCACCACACGGTCCAGGGAGCGTCCGGGGTGCTCGGGGGGCGCAACTCGTCGGGCGTTGCCGAGGCGTCGTCGATCCCGAGCTCCTGCACCCGTAGCCAGGCCCGGTCCAGGTCCCCCGCGCCGAGGTGCGCCAAGACCGGGTCGTCGTAGATGTGCACCCCGTCCACCGTCACCCGCTCGTCCTCACGGGCAGGACCGACGGCATGGCCGGTGAGCCGGACGACGCCTGGATGCCCCGCGGCGGCACGCAGAGCCGTCCGCAGGGTGGGGCCCGGGCCGACCCGGTGGTCGAGCACCTCGGCGGGCAGACGATCCAGCAACGCTCCCGCGGCCTGTGCCCCGAGTCCCTCGAACATGATCAGGTCGCCCGAGAACGCGGTGGCGGACTGCACGACCGCGTCGGGGACGGCGGCCTCCACGGTGAACCCGACCGGTCCGAACGCCCCGCGCAGCCTGCCCGCCGCGCGCGCGGCGTCCGCGTCCGCCCCCCAGGCAGCATGGACCCCCTGGACCGTGCTCGGCGGCTCGGCCACTCGTGGCGAAGCGACCCAGCGCACGCGCGGCGCCGGGAACGCCGGCTGCAACGCCGCATGCAGGCCCCACATCGTCTCGTCCGTCACCGCTGACGGGTCGTCACCCAACGTCACCCACACCCGACCGCCCGGCAGGTCGTGCACCTCGGCACCCGCGACACCGGTCAGGACACCCACCCCGCCGATCCGCTCCAGGTGCGACGGCGACAGCAACGTCCCCCACCCGAACCCCCACAGGTCCGGCTCGGAGCCGAAGCCCGCCACCGGGACCGTGCTGTGGAGCTCGAGAGGGCTCTCGGTGTCCGAAGCCCGCACGCGGTCGAGGATCGCGTACCCGCTGTCGGCGCCGATGACCTCGGTGCTCTGCTGCACCCACGGGCCGGCCGGTCCCGCGATCCAGCGCATGTTCTCGCCCGAGCCGTACATCGCCCACCGCTGCACCGAGACCGTCACCGACATCCGGCCGACCTCGCGTCCCTGACCGGCCACGAACACGGGGAACCGGGCAGACACCTCGGCCACCACATGGTCCGGGCGCCACGGGAACGGCTCCAGCTCCGTGCAGACGGCGGTCAGGCTGATGGTCTGCGCCATGCCGGGCCTCGACGACGCGAACTCCCAGTCGAGCCCGGGTCGAGTCATCTTCTTCATCGACGTGCCCGGGTCGTCCGCATCCACAGACACGAACGTCGACCACGTCACGTCCACACCGACCCACCCGGCAGCCAGATCCACGGCGCGTCGCACGGTCTCGATGGCGACGTCACGATCGATGCGAGCCGGAGCGGAGACACCGACGAAGAACGTCGGAAGCACCTCACTCTGCTTCTGCCACGGTTGCGGGTCGGCATTCACAACGGTCCACTCCTCATCGATCCGCCGGCACCCGTCAGGCCGCGGGCGCGAACGCCGAGCCGAGCATGCCCCAACCCCTCACCGACGCCGCCCGCCCCAGCACCGATCCGCAGTGGGTCGTCCAAAGCCCCACGCCACGGTGACGACGTCGTCGGCAATGGTGCCACCGATCAGAAGCACGTTGTCGACGACCAGGAGTCCACACGGATGACGGCGAAGCATCCGCGCCCCTCGCAGTCTCTAGTTACCAGCCGTGTCGGTCGTCGACGGCCCACTCTCGGAGCGGACCCATCTCCAGTAGGCGGCGGCGCCCAGCCAGGTGAGCAGGAAGAGCCCTACGATCACGAATCCAGCGTGGTCGAGAGGGATGGCTCCGATCGCGCTCATCGGACCTGTGCTCGCGCCCGTCTGATCGGCGAGGACCCCCACGAGCTCGATGGTGCCGACGACCAGTGCGACCGCGACGGAGACCGTGGTGACCGTCAGGTTGTAGTAGATCTTCCGCGCGGGGCGCCCGAACGCCCAGCCGTAGGCGGCGTTCATGAAGACGCCGTCGATCGAGTCCATCAGGCACATGCCGCTGGCGAAGAGGACCGGCAGCACCACGATCGCGTACACGGGCAGGTGGAAGGCCGCGACACCCCCGGCGAGCACGAGCAGGCCGACCTCGGTGGCGGTGTCGAATCCGAGGCCGAACAGGAGGCCCACCGGGTAGATGTGCCACGGCTTGCGCACCGAGCGGGTGACCCCGCCGAGCACTCGGTTCATGAGGCCGCGGCGTTCGAGATGGCGGTCGAGCGCGGCCTCGTCGAAGGTGCCGGCCCTCAAGTGGCGGAAGGCCCGCACGATGCCAGCCAGTGCCACGAGGTTCACCAGGCCGAGCACCCACAGGAACAGGCCTGAGACGGAGGCGCCCACGACCCCGGTGATCTCGTGCAGTCGCGAGTCGTCCACCTCGAGCTGGCCCGCCAAGCTCCTGACGCCGAAGGAGAGCAGCACCGCCAGGCCGAGCACGATCGATGAGTGTCCTAGGGAGAACCAGAAGCCCACGGAGAGGGGGCGCGGGAGGTTCGGGTCCACGGCGCGGTCGTTGAGCAGCTTGCGGGTCGTGTTGTCGACTGCCGCGATGTGGTCGGCGTCGAACGCGTGCCGCAGCCCGAACGTGTAGGCGAGCAGGCCGACGCCCACCCCGAAGACCGGATGATCGCCGCCCAGTGGCAGGTGCTGGGGAACCACGACGCCGAACAGCAGACCGAATCCGACGAGGTGCAGGGCGAGCACGACGGTGCCCATCGCGATCAGGCTGCGGCGGTCGGCGCGGGCCAGGGTGCGCGCGAACGCTTCAGGGCGAGGTGCGCCCCGAAGCTCGGTCAGCTGGCTCATCGCGGTCTCCTGTCCAGGGTTCGGTGCTGGGCACATTCGATGGCGGGCCGTCGTCCTCCCGCAGCGTCGCCCGCCAGGCCGCCCATACCGCGTCCAGATCTGACGCGTGGGTGTGCTGACCGAGACGTCGGGCCACCGCCCCGGGCTGCTCGAGCACGAGGTCGCCGGGGACGGTCGGCGGGCGGTAGCCGAGGGCGATCACGGAGTCGATCACGCGGTGCGTGCCCAGGACACCCGGACCCGGGAAGGCGCCCGAAGCCACCAACCGCTCGACCAGGAGCGGGCCTGTGCGCGTGGCGGTGAGCCCGGCATCGATGCGGCCGCCGATCTCGCCGTGACGGCCGAGCACGAGGGTCTCCCGGATCAGCGCGGCGGCACCGGGGCCGAGCACGATCTCGGTGCGACGCCGTGAGTCGCCGTCGGCGGTCACGACGAACGGGAGCCCTCGCCAGAGCAGTCGTCCGCCCGCTCCGACGCGGGCACGGACCTCCCACGACGAGGTGCCGGGGTACGCAACGGTGCCGCCGACGTCCTCGATGTCGAGGGTGCACCCCGGTCCGACCTCGATCTCGATCAGCACGGCGTCGCCGTCGAGCAGAAGCATCTGCGCGGCCGCGATGGCCACCGTCGCCGAGGAGGTTCCGCGGTCGATCAGCCGCGGGGCGAGCGGGCCCGTGACGAGTCCGACGCGGACGCGCGTCTCACCGGGGTGGACACTGATTCGCGTCGGCTCAGCCGTGGGCGTGGTCGCCAGCGTGGTCATGGTGCTGCCCGTTCGAGTGATCGTGCACGTGGCCGCCGTCGTCGTCGGCGTGGAAGTGCGGTGCCATCGGTCCCGGGTCCTGGGGCACGTGGGTGCCGGAGCGATGCGCCGCGAGCATGCCGAGCACCCACGCCCGCAGGGTGGCGATCGAGGCCGCGTCCTGGCGGGACAGGGCGAGAACGGCGCCGCCGTCGCGCGCTGCCTGGGCGTCCGCGACCATGAGCGGCACGTCGACACCCACGTACGGCGCGAGGTCGGTCTTGTTCACGACGAGGAGATCGGCGCGACCGATCCCCGGGCCGCCCTTGCGAGCGACGTCGCCACCCCCGGCCACGTCGAGGACGAAGATCTGTGCGTCGACGAGGGCCGGGGAGAACGTCGCCGTGAGGTTGTCGCCTCCGGACTCGATGAGCACGACGTCCAACGGGGCGAAGTCACGCTCGAGGTCCTCGGCGGCGATGAGGTTGGCTGTGATGTCGTCACGGATGGCGGTGTGCGGGCAGGCGCCGGTCTCGACGGCGCGTATGCGCTCCGGTTCGAGCACGCCAGCCGACCGCAGGAACCGCGCATCCTCGTCGGTGTAGATGTCGTTGGTGATCACGCCGAGCCGGAGCTCGAGGGCGAGTGCCCGGCAGATCGTCGCGATGAGCGTCGACTTGCCGGTGCCCACGGGGCCGGCTACCCCGAGCCGGAGCGCGCGTGCACGAGTAGTGGATTCGTCAGCCACGGAAGAGCCTCCTGTGTGTTGCGGCGTGCTGTTCGGCCCACGCCTCGGCCTGCGGCGCGGCGAGCGAGGGGATGTCGTCAGGTGACCAGATCCCGGCCACCGGGGCGAGAAGCGGCTCGACGGAGGCGCAGGCGCCGAGCACCAGGGTGACTCCGTCGACCGGATCGCGCGGGTCGAGCTTGAGCAGGGCGGCGACCGCGCTCGCGATGTCGTCGTACACGGCGAGGCGCACGAGGTCCTCCGCCCCCATCCCGACCTCCGCGGCGATCACCCCGAGCACCAGGGGCCGTGCAGGAGCGCCGCCGAGCGCGTCGATCCCCTCAGCTGTCGGCCAGATGCGCCGGGCGAGGCGCAGCAGCCCCCGGCCGAGATCGCGCGAGGCGGTCCGCATCGCGAGGCTCGGGGTACGCGCCGCCCAGGCCGTCTCGACCGCGGCGAGCCCGGACCCCTGAATGAGAGACCCGTCGAGCACAGCGCGCATCGCCGCCACCGCCGTGCCTGCGTCGACGAGCGCCGTGGTTCGCGCGCGCAGCGCCAAGAACTCCGCCGAGGCCGCCGGTGGCATCCCGCCGAGCAGCGCAGGTTCCATCCCCGAGGAGTGCGCGTGCCCGCCGCTGGGCAGGCGTGCGTCCGCGAGCATCATCGCGACGGTTCCGGCGGAGGGGGTCATGCAGGTCAGAAGAGGTTGTAGAGCTGGGTGAGCGGCAGGGACACGGCCGGTGCGGGTACCACGAGCTCCCCGTCGATGGAGATCTCGAACGTGTCCGGGCGCACCGCGATCTGCGGGAGCGCGGAGTTGTTCTTCAGGTCCGCCTTGCCGATCGCGCGGGTCGGTGCGATCGCGCGCAGTCGGCGCCTCAGGCCGAGCTCGTCGCCCAGCCCGGCGTCGATCGCTGCCGGGGAGACGTACGCGAACGAGAGGTCGGCCCCGATGGCGTGGCCGAACGCCGGCCGCATCAGAACCGGTTGCGGCGTGGGGATCGACGCGTTGGGGTCGCCGAGCGCGCCCCAGACGAGTGCGCCGCCCTTCATCACCACCGCCGGCCGCACTCCGAAGAACCGCGGGTCCCAGAGCACGAGGTCGGCGAGCTTGCCGACCTCCACGGAGCCGATGTCGGCGTCGATGCCGTGCGCGATCGCCGGGTTGATCGTGTACTTCGCGACGTACCGACGGACGCGCTCGTTGTCCGCGGGCAGACCGCCGCCCAGTGCGCCGCGCCGATCCTTCATCACGTGGGCGACCTGCCAGGTGCGGGTGATGACCTCGCCGATGCGTCCCATCGCCTGCGAGTCCGAGGAGGTGATCGAGAGCGCACCCATGTCGTGCAGGATGTCCTCCGCCGCGATCGTGGTCCCGCGGATCCGAGACTCCGCGAAGGCGAGGTCCTCGGGCACCGCAGGGTTCAGGTGGTGGCAGACCATCAGCATGTCGAGGTGCTCGGCGACCGTGTTCACGGTGTGGGGCAGGGTCGGGTTGGTCGACCCCGGGATGATGTGCGGCAGACCGGCGATCGTGAGGATGTCGGGAGCGTGCCCGCCGCCCGCTCCCTCGACGTGGAACGCGTGGATCGAGCGGCCCGCGATGGCGCGCAGGGTCGAGTCCACGTAGCCGGCCTCGTTGAGGGAGTCCGAGTGCAGGGCTACCTGGAGGCCCCACTCGTCGGCTGCCCGCAGCGCGGCGTCGATGGCCGCCGGCGTGGCGCCCCAGTCCTCGTGGATCTTGTACCCGCCGGCACCCGCGAGAGCCTGCTCGCGCAAGGCCTGCGCCGAGACGGTGTTGCCCTTGCCCAGGAGGAGCACGTTGACAGGCAGGGGGTCGAGGGCGCGCAGCATCGTCGTGAGGTGCCAGGCACCCGGGGTGACTGTCGTGGCCTTGGACCCCTCGGAGGGGCCCGTGCCGCCACCGATGATCGTGGTGATGCCCGTTGCCAGCGCCTCGTGGATCTGGGAGGGCGAGATGAGGTGCACGTGCGAGTCGATCGCACCGGCCGTCACGATGCGGCCCTCACCGGAGATGACGTCGGTCGACGGACCGATCACCATGTCGATGCCGTCGCTGACATCCGGGTTGCCCGCATGGCCGATCCCGACGATCAGCCCGTCGCGGATGCCGATGTCCGCCCGGATGACACCCCACCAGTCCACGATGATCGCGTTGGTGATGACGGTGTCCAGCGCGCCGTCGGCGCGCGAGGTCGTGGCCTGCGCCATCGACTCACGGATGGACTTGCCCCCGCCGAAGACCGCCTCCTCTCCGCCGAACGTGCGATCCTCCTCGATCTCGATCCACAGGTCGGTGTCGCCGAGCCGCACCTGGTCGCCGGTCGTCGGCCCGTAGATGGCGGCGTAGCGGGAGCGGTCGATCCACACCATCAGAGGGCACCCGTCCCGTCGGAGCGGATCTGGATGCCCGGCACGACCCGCTTGCCGCGGATCGCGACGGCGTCGAGCTCGCGAGAGGCACCAGGCTCGAAGCGCTGGGACGTGCCCGACGGGATGTCGAAGCGGAACCCGTGCGCGGCGGCACGATCGAAGTCGAGGGCGCTGTTCGCGTCAGGCAGGTGGATGTGGGAGCCGACCTGGATGGGCCGGTCGCCGGTGTTGAGGAAGACCAGGCGGATCCGCTCGGCCGCCGTGCGGTCGGCGTTGAGCTCGACCTCGCCCGGCTGGATGCGGGAGGAACCGGGACCCGTGCTGGATGCGTGCGCCACGATCGGCCCTTCAGTCGATGGGGTGGTGGATCGTCACGAGCTTGCGACCGTCGGGGAACGTCGCCTCGACCTGGATGTCGACGAGCATCTCGGGAACGCCGGGCAGAACCTGCTCGCGACGCAGGACGCCGCGGCCGGCGGACATGAGTTCGGCGACGCCGCGTCCCTCGCGGGCACCCTCCAGCACCCAGGTCGCGATGAGGGCGGTGGCCTCGGGGTGGTTCAACGGGACACCGCGGGCGAGCCGATCGCGCGCGACCATGCCGGCGACGGCGAGGAGCAGCTTCTCCGTCTCCGCTGGTGTGAAGTGCATGAGGCCTCCGCTCGGCTGCGCCGGTTCGCTGACATCGCATCACCCGCCGGTGCCCGGCCGGGTGTCAGAAGTGTGCCATGCGCGATGACCGAACTCGGGCCAAGCGCCTGTTCCGGGCGGACATTTAACGCGATCGACACGCCTCAGCAATGGCAGGGCAATGCCAGCGACTCAAGGTGTGTCATCGCAGCAGCCGACAGGATCCTGGCGGCGGCTGGGCTTGGTCGAGTCGTCTGCCGCAACGACGGCTCGCTCGGCAGTACCGCGGCAACGCGCACCCGGCACTCGGACCGGATCGCGGTCGTCGCGGATTCTCGGCCCTGAAACCGATCCTGCCCGGACTCGCATCACACCCCCTCGAATGGAGTTCTCCATGCGCATCACCAGCAGACGGCGCGGCACGACGGTCGTGGCCGCCACAGGCGCGCTCGCCGCGATCACTGCGCTCGCGCTCTCCGGTTGTGGCGACCGCGCCGACAGCACGGCGGAGCCCGGAGCGACCGCCACCTCCACGAGCTGCATCGACACCTCCGGAGACACCATCAAGCTCGGCTTCCTCAACTCGCTGACCGGCGGCATGGCGATCTCGGAGAAGACCGTCTCCAACGTGCTGCACATGGCTGCGGACGAGATCAACGCTGACGGCGGCATCCTCGGCAAGAAGATCGAGTACGTCCAGGAAGACGGCGCCACCGACTGGCCGACGTTTGCCGAGAAGACCGACAAGCTGCTCACCCAGGACTGCGTCGGCGCGATCTTCGGCGGCTGGACCTCCTCCTCCCGAAAGGCCGTCAAGCCAGTCGTCGAGGAGAACAACGGTCTGTTCTTCTACCCGGTCCAGTACGAAGGTCTCGAGTCGTCGCCGAACATCTACTACACCGGCGCCACCACGAACCAGCAGATCCTCCCGGCGATGGACTTCCTCGCCTCCCAGGGTGTGAAGACCCTGTTCCTGGCCGGGTCGGACTACGTGTTCCCGCGGACGGCCAACGCGATCATCAAGCTGTACGCGGCGGAGCTCGGCATCAAGATCGTCGGTGAGGAGTACGTGCCGCTCGACAAGGACGACTGGACCACCCAGGTGGCGAAGATCGCCGAAGCGAAGCCCGACTTCATCTTCAACACCATCAACGGCTCGTCCAACGTCGGCTTCATCAAGGCCTACTACGACGCCGGGCTCACCCCGGCGACGACCCCGATCATCTCGGTCTCGATCGCCGAGGAGGAGGCGCCGTCCATGGGTCACGAGGTCACGGGCAACTACGCGTCGTGGAACTACTTCCAGTCGATCGAGAGCCCGGCGAACGCGAAGTTCATCGAGGACTGGAAGGCCTACCCCGGAAGCAGCGGGGTGACCTCCGACCCGATGGAGGCGGCCTACATCTCGCTGTACCTCTACAAGGCCCTGGTGGAGAAGGCCGACTCGTTCGAGGTCGACGACATCAACGCCGCTGCCGCGGCCGGCGGCATCACGATCGACGCACCCGAGGGCCCGGTCGCCCTGGACGGGGAGAACCACCACATCTCGAAGGTGGGTCACATCGGGAAGATCAACGCCGACAACCAGTTCGACATCGTCTGGTCGTCGGACGCCCCGATCGAGCCGGACCCGTACCTCAAGAAGTCGGACTGGTTCCCGGCCGACGTCCGCGACGCCCTCGTGGCTGCGGCGGGCTGATCACCAGCACCTAGCCGGCAGCCTGCGCGTCCGGCGGGACCCACCGGACGCGGGGGCCCGTGCCCTACGGCACGGGCCCCCGCGCTCCGAGGGGTTCTGCTCACCCACCACCCCACCCACCGCACGGAGGGAGACCCCACGTGGACGCATTGATCGCGCCGCTGCTGAACGGCAGCGCGGCGGGTGCACTGCTCCTGCTCGCGGCGCTCGGACTCACCCTGACCTTCGGGCAGATGGGGGTGATCAACATGGCCCACGGGGACTTCATCATGGCGGGCGCCTTCATCGCGTACCTCACCCAGCTGGTCATCACCTCCAGCAACATCTCGATCCCCGTGGCGCTGCCGCTGGCGTTCCTGGGGGCGGGGCTCCTCGGCCTTCTGCTCGAGGTCGGCATCATCCAATGGATGTACAAGCGGCCTCTCGACACCCTCCTCGTCACCGTCGGGGTGAGCCTGATCCTCCAGCAGATCGCCCTCCAGATCTTCCCGGCACAGGGCGTCCCGGTGGAGAAGCCGAGCTGGCTGGACGGCCAGCTCGACGTCCTCGGCTACGAGTGGCCGCTGCGCCAGGTGTTCACCATCGTGCTCGCGATCCTCTGCGTGACCGCGCTGGCTGCCTGGCTCAGGTACACGTCGTTCGGCCGGCGGATCCGCGCCACGGTGCAGAACCGCGACCTGGCCGAGACGAGCGGCGTGAACACGCGCACCGTCGACCGGATCACCTTCTTCGTGGGATCGGGCCTGGCCGGCGTCGCCGGCGTCGCGGCATCCCTGATCGGCGGCACCAACTCCCAGATGGGCACGCGCTACATCATCCCGGCCTTCCTCGTCGTCGTCGCCGGCGGCATCGGGCAGATCAAGGGCACCGTGATCGCCGCCTGGGGCGTGGGCGTCTCGCTGGCGTTCTTCGCGGACTGGACGACGGGCAGCATGGCCCAGGTACTGACCTTCGTGCTCGTCGTGGTCTTCCTCCAGTTCCGTCCCCAGGGCCTCTTCACCGTGCGCACGAGAGGGTTGACATGACCAAGGTCCGACCGTGGCTCCCCCTCATCGGCATCGGGGTGTTCGCCGTCCTCCTGCTGCTCGTCGTACCCGCGACGCTCTCGATGCACTGGATCAACAACCTCGGGAAGTACTGCTGCCTGGCGATGGCAGCCGTCGGCATCGGCCTGGCCTGGGGTCGCGGCGGGATGCTGGTCCTGGGCCAGGGCGTCTTCTTCGGGCTCGGCGCGTACTGCATGGCGATGCACCTGACGCTGGAGACCGCGGGGCCCGGCAGGCTCCCGACCTTCATGATCCTCTACGACCCCCTCGGAGACCTCCCGGCATTCTGGGAGCCGTTCCGCAGTGAGCTCTTCACGTTGCTCGCCATCGCCTTCCTCCCCGCGATCGTCGCCTCGGTCCTCGGCTACGCCCTCTTCAAGCGCCGGGTCAAAGGTGCCTACTTCGCCATCCTCAGCCAAGCCCTCGCGGTGGCACTGGCCGTCCTGATCAGCTCCACCATCCGGGAGACCGGGGGTGACACCGGGCTCAGCGACTTCAAGTACTTCTTCGGTTTCACCCTGAGCGACGACACGAACAAGCTGATGGTCTATGCGATCGCGGCCTCGCTGCTGATCGTGTGCCTGCTGGTGGCGTGGCAGCTTCGCCGGAGCCGCCTCGGCGAACTGCTGGTGGCGACGCGGGACGCCGAGGAGCGGGTGAGGTTCCTCGGCTACGACCCGGCAGACGTGAAACTGGTCGCCTACGTGGTCGCGGCCGTGATGGCGGGAGTCGGCGGGGCGATGTTCGTGCCGATCGTCGGCATCATCACCCCCGCGGAGCTCGGAGCCTCGGCATCGATCCTGATGATCGCTGGGGTCGCCCTCGGCGGCCGGGCGTCGCTGTTCGGGCCGGCACTGGGAGCGATCGCGGTCGGGTGGGGGCAGTCGAGCCTCGGCTCCACCTGGCCCGGCGGCTGGGTCTATGTCCTTGGTCTCCTCTTCATCCTCGTGACCCTCTTCATCCCGGGAGGGTTGGCGTCGGTGTTCAGCAGGGTCTGGAGCGTGAGGCGCCGCCCACGTCCGGCACCCGTCGCCGTTCCGGAGGTGGTGCTCCGGTGAGCGTCACTGACGGATCGCTGGTGGTCACCGACCTGCGGGTCGAGTTCGACGGGTTCGTCGCCGTGGACGGCGTCTCGTTCGACGCGCACCCCGGGGAGGTCCGCTTCCTCATCGGCCCGAACGGCGCGGGCAAGACGACGTGCATCGACGCCGTCACCGGCCTGTCCGCTGGGACCGGATCGGCGACGCTCGGCGGCACGGAGCTGCTCGGCACGCCCGCCGAGAAGATCGTCCGGCTCGGTGTCGGTCGCACCTTCCAGACCGCAAGCGTGTTCGCGGAGCTCACCGTGCTCCAGAACCTCGACATCGCCGCGGGCCTGCACCGGTCGGCACTCTCCCTGCTGCGTGCCCGACGCGGGATCGACCCAGCGATCGAGCGGGCGCTCGACCAGTCCGGTCTCCAGCAGGAGCGGGAGACGCCGGCGGGGATCCTGTCCCACGGCCAGAAGCAGTGGCTGGAGATCGCGATGTTGCTGGTGCAGGACGCGAAGCTGCTGCTCCTCGACGAGCCGGTCGCGGGCATGAGCCAGGACGAACGCACCGCCACCGGGGAGCTGCTCGGGAGGGTCGCGGAGGACCGGGCGGTGGTGGTGGTCGAGCACGACATGGACTTCATGCGCAGGTTCGCCACCCGGGTGACCGTGCTGCACCAGGGACGGGTGCTGAGCGAGGGCTCGGTCGCCGAGGTGCAGGCCGATCCGCGCGTGCAGGCGGTGTACCTCGGCACCACGGGGGCAATCTCGACCACCAAGGAGGCCGACTGATGCTGGAGATCATCGACGTGCACGCCGGCTACGGCCGCACCAGCGTCCTGTACGGGGTGTCGATCCCTGGGTCCGCCAAGGTGGTCGCCGTCCTGGGCCACAACGGCGCCGGCAAGTCCACGCTGCTGCGCGCCACGATCGGCCTCGTCCGCCCGACCCACGGCACTGTGCTGTTCGACGGCGAGGACGTCACCCAGCTGGCACCTCACCGTCGCGTCCAGCGCGGGATGGCCTACGTGGCCCAGGGCCAGCAGTCCTTCGGGCAGCTGACGACGATGGAGAACCTTCAGCTCGTCGCCGACGGCCGCAGCAACGGCAGGGCGAAGATCGCCGAGATGCTGGAGCGGTTCCCGGCGCTCGCACAGTTCGCCACCCGGAAGGCCGGGCTGCTCTCCGGTGGCCAGCGCCAGCAGCTCGCCATCGCCCGGGCGCTGATCACCGAACCGAAGCTCCTCATCCTCGACGAGCCGACCGAGGGCATCCAACCCACCATCGTCGCCGAGATCGAGGCGACGATCATGGACCTGGCCGAGGGTGGTCTCAGCGTGCTGCTGGTCGAGCAGCACATCGGCTTCGCTCTCGAGGCCGCGGAGAAGTACGTCGTGCTCGCCTCCGGCCGCGTGACGCAGACGGGCTTCGGCGGCAGGGCCTCCCTGGGTGCCGTACGCGACGCGATGGTGATCTGAGCCTGATCGAGTCCTGACGGCAACACGCGCGAAACACGCCGTCGACAGAGTACGGACATCGCGCAGGGTGGAGGTGGAATGGGTGGATCGAGCGGATGACGCGCGCGCAGCCGCCGAGGACAGTCTTGAGGACTATGCCTTCCGCTTCGTGCCCCGCTCGTTCCGACGCTGGAGCGCCCTGGCCGTCGGGGGCACCGCGCTCGGGTCCATCGCCTTCCTCGCGGACTTCTCCATCGGGGCGAGCGTCGGGCTGGCGCACGGGACGACGAACGCTGTGCTGAGCATCGCGCTGGCGTCCGTCATCATCTTCGCGGTCGGGTTACCGGTGGCGTTCTACGCTGCGCGGTACAACCTCGACCTCGACCTGATCGCGCGCGGATCCGGCTTCGGGTACTACGGGTCGATCATCACCACCATCATCTTCGGCTGCTTCACCTGCATCTTCTTCGCCCTCGAGGGCGCGATCATGGCGCAGGGTCTGCAAGCAGCCATCGGATTGCCGCTGCCTGCCGGCTACGTCGTCTCGACGGTCGTCGTGATCCCCATCGTCGTCTACGGCATGCGGGCGCTCGAGCGACTGCACTTCTGGACGACCCCGCTCTGGCTCGCGCTGGCGCTCCTGCCGCTGGTCTGGATCGTGGTGACGCAGCCAGGAACGGTGAACATGTTCCTGGAGTTCTCGGGCGAGTCGGGCGGGGCCGTCACCTTCCGTGCGGTCGTCGCTGGCGCCTCGGTGTGCTTCGCCCTCACCCCGCAGCTCGCCGAGCAGATCGACTACATCCGGGTCATGCCTCCACGCACGGCTGCCAACCGACGATCCTGGTGGGCGGCGTTCCTGTTCAGCGGCCCCGGCTGGGTCGTGTTCAGCGGCACGAAGCAGGTGATCGGGGTGTTCCTCGCGGCCTACCTGGTCGTCAAGATCGATCCCACGATCGGCGACGGGGCGGTGCAGCCGGTCCAGCAGTTCCTCGGCGTGTACGAGTCACTGTTCCCGGACTGGCTCGCCCTGGTGCTCGTCATCGTCCTGATCGTCGTCGCGCAGGTCAAGATCAACGTGACGAACGCCTATTCGGGTTCCCTGGCCTGGTCGAACGTCTACAGCCGGGTGCGCAAGCGCTATCCCGGCCGATCGGTCTTCGTGGCCTTCAACCTGCTCATCGCCCTCGCGCTCATGGTCATGGACGTGTTCAGCCTCATGTCGTTCGTCCTGAGCCTGTACGCGAACGTGGTGATGGCCTGGCTGGTGACCATCTCGGCCGACATCGTGATCAACAAGTACGTGCTGAAGATCTCCCCTCGCTTCCCGGAGTTCCGCAGGGGGATGCTGCACAGCTGGAACCCGGTCGGGCTCACCTCGGTCGCCCTCGCGTCGGCGCTCTCGCTGGTGTGCTTCTTCGGGCTGCTCGGCCCGGGGATGCAGCCCTACTCGGTGCTCATCGCGATCGGCGTCGCCGTCGTGGTCACGCCTCTCATGGCGATCCTCACCCGCGGCCGGTACTACTTGCGGCGCCGCAGCGACGGCATCCCGACGCCGATCCTGGACGAGGACGGCAACCCGTCCGCGGAGCGGCTGCGCTGCCATGTCACCGGCTACCGTTTCGAGCGACCGGATATGCTGGCGTCCACGCCAGGCCCGAACGGTGAGATCCAGTACGTCTCCTCGCTCGCACTGACGCTCGACAGATCCGGCCGCTACCTCCTTCCGCCGGATCCCGACCCGGTCTCCGGTGCCGAGGGGAAGGACTCGTGGTGGAAGAACCGGTCGACACCCCGGGTGCGATCCTGACGAGTGCCGTCGCACTCCTTCGCGAGCGCACCTTCGAGGACATCACCTATCTCGATCTCGCTGAGGCCACCGCCGTCTCCGAACGGACGATCTACCGCCGCTTCCCGACCCGGTCGCACCTGCTGGAGGCACTGGCCCGCTGGATCGAGGCCGAACGGTTCCCACTGGCGGAGTTCGGCACACCGGAGCAGTTCCGCGATGCCGTGCGCGACCGTTTCCGCCGCTACTGCGCCGAGCCGGCCTACGCGTTCGTCGCCGCCCGCGGGGCCGCGCTGTCGCCCACGACGGAAGCGTCCGCATCGCCGCTCACCGCCACCATCGTGCGCATGCTCGATGAGGCCGCACCCACGCTGAATCGTCGCGACAAGCAGCGCATCGCCGCGGCCGCGCGCTACTTCGCCTCCCCGATCTTCTGGGCCCGGATGCGCGCCGGGTTCGACATGAACGCCGACGAGACGTTCGACGCCTTCGATCGCGCCCTCTCCCAGGTGCTCGCGACGACGCCGGAACTGAGCTGGGCGACCTAGTGCTCGAGTCGGACCCCGTCGCTGAGCTCACCTCGACCCAGAAGGCGATCCTCACGGCGTACTCCGAGCTGATCGACGAGGTCGGCACCGACGACGTCTCCTTCCGGCTCATCGCCGCGCGCGCGGGAATCGGGGAGCGAACGGTCTTCCGGTACTACGCGACACGGGTCGACCTCCTGCTGGCCACCTCCGCGTGGATCGAGGGCACGATCTTCGCCCGGCAGGATTCGGAGTCGATCTTCGACGTGCCCCTCGCGATCCGCGAGGCCATGGAGGCGTACGACCGGCGCCCGGAGCTGGCCCATGTCGTCGCCGAGACGGCGATGCGGGGCGTCAACGGGTCAGAGCCCGCACCGCAACGGCACCGGTTCGACGCGTTGCTGCGCAACGAGGTGCCCTCGCTGGACGCGCCCGAGCGACGCCAGCTCGTCGCCGCCCTGTGCCACCTCGACTCGTCGACGACGTGGGTGACCATGCGACGCGAGCTCGGCATGAGCGGACGGGACATTGCCGACGCAGCCATGTGGACCGCCGAGGCCCTCCTCGACCCGATCCGCGACCGCACTGCTCGGTGATCGACCGGGGATCGCCGGGGCAGGGGCGCCGTCGGCGGCAGCCTGCGGGCGGCCAACCGCATCGTGCCTTCGGACCGAGCCAGTCACGGTTGATCCAGAGTGTCAACGACACCGCCGCGAAGAGAGCCGACGCCGACCTCAAGATCGCGTTCGCGCGGCGCAGGTCCCGGTTCTCTCGCTCGCACTCGGCCAGGCACTGCCCATCGCTGGTCATTTTCCCGGCCGTTCACAGGCATCCGGATCGCCCGCTCCCGAAGCCCGTCGCGGTACTCCTCGGCGCTCCCCATGACAGTCATCCATAGCGGGGAATGAGCCTCCATCAGGATCGGGGCGAGACAGTACCGAGTGGAGTACCTCGCGATCAGCCGACGGACGAAGCGGCGGAGCTCGGGAGGCTTTGTGTCTGCGGCGTATTCGTCGATCGCCAGGGTGCAGCTCGCGGCCCGGGTTGGCGCAGTGTGCTGGACGCTTCGCCAGCCCGCTGGCACGATGCGACGATGCGATCAGGTCGATCAGGGCGATCAGGTCGACCAGGTCGACCAGCTGAGGAGTAGCAGCCGATGAGCGCTCTGCCGCCTGACGTCGTGCCCGGCTCCATGCTCGCGCGGTACTGGGACGCGCCGGTCAGCAGGCTTGTCGAACCACCGACTCATCAGATCTCGGTTGATGAGGCGGAGCGTCTCACGATCGCCTCGCTGGTCGTCATGGCGTTGATCGACGGGTACTGGAACGGCAATAAGTCTGGCGCCTTGGGGCGGTACCCCTGGCGCGAGAACCAGCGGGTCGAAGACGGCAGGTACGCGGGCGACGCGCTCGGCGACCGCTACCTGGGCCACAACATCGCCTGTATCGCGGTGGATGAGAACGGATCGATCCTCGACTTCGAGTTCAACCATAACGAAATCTTCAACAGCTCCGCCGAGCATGCCGAGGCTCGCCTCATCCGACGCCTGTTCTTGCTGAACCAGAGCTACAACGATTGGCAACGGTTCGACGCCGAGCAGGCTGAGTTCGTGAAGTACGGAAACACGATGAACGGTGTGACCATTTACACGAGCTTGGAGTCGTGCGCACAGTGTTCCGGGATGATGACTCTCGCGGCATGCGGGCGTGTGGTGTACCTGCAGACTGATCCAGGTCAGTACCGCGTGGGCAACATCTTGTACAACCTCTCGAAGCCTCCTCCCGCGTCCACGACTCACCCGACGGTCGTCGCTCGACCGCATCCCGCTCCCAAGTACTGGGCGCCGGAGCCTATGGCAGCCGCAGCGTTTGGGTTCGGGCCGATGGAGGAGCTCGACCGCGCCTACCTGGCGTTCGTGGCCGGGGTGCAGTCGGACCCGACATCGCGATACTTCTTCGAGTCACCTGGCGGCAAGAGGGACCAGTCGAGCAGCATCACGTCCTTCCTGTGCACCGACGCAGCCCGTGCCGTCTACTCGCGCGCGGCGTCGGCGCTCGCCTCGCTGAGCCTTGCCCAACCGGACTATCGACCGCCGCGGTCGGACGGCCAGAGGGAAGGGGTGCGGTCGAACGGCGAGATGCTCGACCATGCGCGCAGGTTCGTCAGGCACGCCCTCGTCGAGGCCCGGCGCGGAACACCGCATCACTGACAACCCGCAAGGGAACAGACAGCGCCGGGTCACACGTCGAAGCCGGCAGATGCGTGCCCCTTGCGCGGCCGCAGGTCGATGTTCCCGCGGAACATAGTCCGTTCAACGGTGTGGCTGGTAACCCGTCTGGACCCGTCGACCACATTCGTCGGCTGGCGCATGAGTACTCGGTAGAGCCCGCTGGCGCGGACTGCATCGCGACGCGGGCGCTCACGGATGCTCGCCAAAATAGCCACCCGAGTCAACGGATGGCCATTCCTGGTCAGCAAGACCAACGTTTCCGCAGGTCAGAGCAGTAGTGGAGGTGTCGGGAATCGAAAGCGATTCCGCCAGTCCCGACGGGCGATCGCGAACGTCTGATCTGCACGTGTGCGATCGCGGATCCGTCGGTCAACGCGACCGTGCGGCGTGCGTCCACAGCAAGGTTGTACTCGTCGTCACGACGACTCCCGGAGCGCGACGAGCGTCCGTGCGCAGGATCCAAGGGTGGCACCGCGCCGACGCTCCACTGGTCTACAGGGGTTGCACGATCAAGCCCTTGCGTTCATTATTGGGCCATGTTCATTCAGGATGAACACGATGAGAACCTGAACACGGTGATCGCCGACGTTACCCAGGCTCTCCGCGACGTCGGCGTGAGAGTCACGCTCACACCGGCCGAGCCTCAGACCTCGATCGCCGACTTTCGCCTCAGCCTCGACACCGGCGCGCGCGGTCGGGTCGAGTACCCGACGGTGCTGAAGACGGGTCGCTTGGACCGCCGTGTCGCAACGGCCATCGCTCTGCCGCCAGAACGCCCCCTGCTGCTCATCGCACCGTACATCTCCGACTCGGTCGCCGAGATCCTGACCGCTCGCGGCGTCGACCATGCCGATGCCGCCGGCAACATGAGGCTCGCGTGGGACGGCATGCTCGTCGACGTTCGTGGTCGCCGCCCCAGGACGGCCACGACCGCGCGACCTCGCGACGCGACCGCGGCACGAGCGTTCACGCGCACCGGCACCATGGTCGTCTTCGCTCTGCTCGCCTGGCCGGAGCTCGCGGCGAAACCGGTGCGCGAGATCGCGACCGTCAGCGGCGCGGCCGTCGGCACAGTGCATACCGTGATGCTCGAGCTCACTACTGCTGGGTACCTGCGCGACGGTTCGGCCGGCCGGAGCTTGAACCGTGCCGGCGAGCTCCTCGACCGATGGGCCGAGGCCTACACCATCAACCTCGCGCGACGCCTTCCGATCGCATCGTTCACCCTGGACGAACCCGACCGACTCGCCGAGTTGGAGGTCGACCTGGAAGCCGAGGGCGCGCAACTGGGTGGCGAGCGCGCCGCGAGCAGGATCGACCCCCACCTGTATCCGACGAGCGCGACGTTCTATCTAGGCGGAGTCCCGGCTTCGCTGGTCGCGCGATACAAGATGCGCCGCGACGACGACGCCGGGTCGATCCATCTGCGCCGGCGCTTCTGGCGTCGCCCGCAGGACACGAGTCCGCTCGTTCCCTCACCGCTCATCTACGCCGATCTGGTGTCGTCGGGCGATCCGCGACAACGCGAGCATGCAGAGAGGATCCGCCGTGTCGACGATCGACTTGTCGAGCTCGACCGACTCTAGGATCGCGGTCGCCGGCCAGGTGCTGGCGATGCTGCAAGAGACCGCTGGCAGCCACTCCGTCCCGCTGATGGTGATCGGTGCGACGGCGCGCGACATCCTGTCCGTCGCGATCGCTGGCACTCCCCCGGCCCGGGCCACTGCGGATGTCGACATCGCGGTCGCAGTTCCGTCCTGGCAGGCCTTCGAGGCACTGACGTCAGACCTGGAACGCGTCGGCCGGCGCCGGCACACATTTCTCGTCTCGGGCACGCACGTTGACGTCGTCCCGTTCGGCGACCTCGAGACGAGCGGACGCGTGATCGACTGGGGCGACGGCAGCGCAATGAACACGCTCGGTCTGCGCGAAGCGCACGCCGCGAGCCTTCCGGCGTTGCTCCCGGGTGGCACGACGGTGCGGGTCCCCTCTGTCGCGGGGCTTGTGACGTTGAAGCTCATCGCGTGGTCGGACCGGCGACTCGAGACCCGACGCGACGCGGTCGATCTGCAGACGATCATCGGATGGACCACGACCGGCGCACTGCTCGACGACCTCTACGCGACCGGCGTCGCGCTGCTCGAGGCCTACGAGTTCGATCCTGACCTTGCAGCGGCGCACCGCCTCGGTCACGAGATGTTCGAGCTCCTCGGCTCCGCGGCTCCACAGGTGCTCGCACTCGTGGACGACGACAACCTCGCGCGACTGGCTGCGGACATGCCGACCTCGGTCGTCGACCCGGCACCCGCGCTCCGCGCGCTGCGCACCGGACTCAGCGGTCGACCGACGCCGGACATCACCAGCTAAATTCACGTCTTGTTGCCGAACCAATACCGCGCGCGTGTCCCCCAGACCTACCCGCGCAGTCGCGAGCGCGTTCGCTTGACCTCATTCTCGTCAGCGGCGCGCCGGTAGCCTGCCTCGGTGACGGATTCCGACGAGCACGAGCTGCGCCGCTGTTTCGAGGCCGTGACCGGCGGCCAGGACCTGGACGGCCTGCGCGATCTGGGGTCCGTCGACGATCGGGAAACCCTGCGCCGCGCGCCGCTGGACGACAGCCGGATCCTGCGTGTCCGCGTGGAGCTGATCAACACCGAGACGCCGATAGTGCGCACGCTGGACCTTCGCTCGGACACCACGTTGGCGACGGTGCACCTCGCGCTGCAGGCCGCCTTCGGATGGTCCGACTCGCACCTGTACCGGTTCGCGCTGGGAGGGGGCCCGTTCGACCCGCGCAGCGAACTGTTCCTGTGCCCGGAAGACGTCGAGGAGGGGCGAGGACGAGGGGACGCCAACCGATGCCGTCCGCGTTGATGAGGTCTTGCAGACTCCGGGCGACACCCTGCGGTACGTGTACGACTACGGCGACTCGTGGAACCTTGAGCTCCGCCTCACCCACGTGCTCGAGGCGCCCACCGGAGCACGGCCCGCGGTCTGCGTCGACGGCGAAGGCTCCATGCCGGGCGAGGACGGCTCGATGCCGACCGTGTTCAACCTCGGCGAGGTCAACCGGGCACTCGATGACCCGGTCCTGCACCTGCCGGACCTCGGCTTCACCGCAGAAATCGTGGCTCTCGCAACCCGTCTACGCGGCACACCGCAGTTCGTCGCCCTGCTCGCCGACTCACCCCGGCCGCAGACCCCGAACACCGACCAGATCACCGCTGCAACGAGCGCCATCCGCTGGTTCCTCGACCGTGCCCGCGGCGGCGGCATCCCCCTGACCGCCGCGGGATACCTCAAGCCAGACGACGTCGCGGCCGCCAGCCTGGTGCTCCCGGCGATGCGCAGCTGGATCGGCAAGAACAACCGCGAGGTCCTCGCCGTCCCCGTGCTGGAGTTTCGGACGTGGCTGCAATCTGCCGGCCTGCTGCGCAAGTACCGCGGGCGACTGCTTCTCACCCGTCTCGGCGCAGCTGCACAGCGCGATCCCACCGCGCTTTGGGCTGCCCTCGCCGCCAAGCTGGTACCCGCCCACGGCTTCGCCCAAGAGGCCACACTCGTGACCCTCGCCCACATCGCCGCAACCAGCGGGCGCGCGGTCCCCTACGACCAGATCGCCTCGACGCTCGCCGACCTCGGATGGCGCCAGAGGGACCGCTCGGCGCCGGACTGGCACTCGCTCGTCCGACTCGGCGCCCTGGCGCTTCTGCGGTCCCTGGATAAGCCAGCCGACGAGCCACGCTCGCCCGCCGAGTTCGGACCGATGGCCACGGCACTTGCTCAAGCGACGCTACGGCGCACTCCGGTCTGACCGGCCCGACCCACCAGGGATGTCGATGGCGCTGAGGTCCACGACCTTGGCGAGCTCAGGGTTGCACTCAAGCGAGTCGCTTGGCGGCCGCCCCGTTGACGGCGCGTTGACGGAGCCATTGACGGCGTCAACCATTAGCACGTTCGTAACGTGCATTTGCCCAGGTCAGAGGCGCGCGATACGTGGAGGTGGCGGGAATCGAAGGCGATAAGGCCGCTGTCGACGCCAACTCCTGCGGGCCTGATCTGCAGATTTGCGACGAGCTATGCGACGCCGGCGAGCGATCTGCGGCCGCTTCGTTGACATCGTCAACGCGAGGCGACCGGGAGGAGCAGCATCGAACGTCAGCCCTCCAACCCGGCGGCCCTGGCGCGCAGTCGAATCGCGCACATGGGGCCGACCTCCATAGCACGCCGAGCCGCATCCTCTCGATCGCAGCCCTGCGTTAGGGCTCGAGACATCGGAGCCGGGCGGCCTCGGCCCTCAACGCCCGCTAGCCACGTCCAAATAGAGCCCGTGTGGCGACCATGACTTGGATCAGACGGGACGAAGCCGAGGCCGAACAGGCGCGGCACCGCAGTACGGGTGAACCGATGTACGACGCCGCGACGACGACAACCGTCTCGCAACGTGCTGAGTCGGTAAGTTCACCTACGTGGATTCATCACTCGCCGGTCCGCGCCCGGGCTCCCCGGTCGCACTCGGCCTCCCCACATCGGTGCGAGGCGCCTGGCGTCGCCTTACAACCGTCCGGACGCCATTCTCGCTAGTCAGCGTTGAGATCCGCGGCTCTGATCTGTTTGCTGACCAGCTGATCGAAGTCCCACCGACGCTCGCCGTCGTGGGACGTCATGGCAGTGGAAAGAGCGCGTTCTTGACGCTGCTCCGATCAGCACTCGGTGGGTGGGAGGGCAACAATCTGAGGCCGGAGGTGCGTCCACGGCAAGGAGATCGGTTCGGGTTGCGGGGCTCGGTGGCCCTCACCTTCATTGTGGACGGCCGCGAACAGACGCGCACGATCGATCTCGAGTCTCCGTGGGAGTCGAAGCAGGAAGCTTGGTCCGAACTTGGCGATGCACGCCCGCGACCGTGGCTCATGAGTTCATTGTCGGCCTTTTCGGAGTACGTCTTCTTGAACCAGGACTGGGATTTCTATCACGAGAATAGAACCGCCGTGAAACTCCGAGACCACACCGCCGATGATCTTCGGGGCCTGCGCCGAGTGCTTGGGAAGCAGTACGAGAGCCTGTCGACGTACTACTTCGATCCCGATGATGACGCCGGGGAATGTCCGCTCATGCGAGGCACGCTAGACGGCGCGGAGATCACCAATGCTGACATGAGCCACGGAGAGTTGTGGGCTCATTACATGCTCAGCTACGCGTTGCGCTTTGAGCAGACGGGTCCGGTATTGCTCGATGAACCGGAGACACTGATAGCTTCCGCCAATCATCGGGCATTGGCCGATGAGTTGTCCCGGCTTGCCGTACGGCAGCAAGTTCAACTGATTGTCGCGACGCACTCGCCCGACATTATCGGGCGCTTCGGAGCTGAGAACCTCCTGCTCATGACCAGGTCAAGTGACGGCTTTATTCTGGAGCCCCCGTCGAGCCTGGAAGTCGCGTACGATTACCTGGCGGTTCCTCGCTCTATCCAATCTATTGTCCTCGTCGAGGACGCGTTGGCCGCCCGGTTGGTGGCCGAGCTTGCGAGCCTGCTCGGCTGGCGTTGGCCCTCAACGTGCGAGGTGGTCGCTGTCGGCGATGCGGCAGCCGTGAAGTTCATGGCGGATCGCCTAGGGCCGGGCCTGAGAGGTATGGAGTGCCTCGGTGTCGTTGATGGCGACCAGCGCTTGTCGCTGTCCGCCCCTCATGCTTGGATCGCCTGTCTACCTGGTACGCGCGGGCCCGAGGACGAACTCTTGGCGGCCGCCAGACAGAGGCCAGCGTCCGTGGCGTCTCGCCTCGATAGAAGTGCAGGTGAGGTGCGAATTGGGCTCGATTCGGTGTCCGCTCTGGATCATCAATACCTCCTGCAGGCACTCGCGCGAACACTCAACGCCTCCGAACACGCGCTGCTCCGTGCACTGTGCGAGTGCTGGCTCGAGGACGAGGACATCGCGGTGCAGGCAAGCGAACTAATGACACGTATCGACCGACATGTGCGAGAGGATCGCTAGACAGAAGTGAGCGGCTGGAGCGGCGCGCTGTGGCAAAGACAGCTCACACCATCGCGGGTCACGGATGGGCGCTCCGGCCAACAGGACAAGGCATTTTACATGTCCGAGCAGTGACAGTGGCGAGAATCGAAAGCGATCCGGCTTGTCTTGACAGCACCTCGCGGTCGCCTCATCTGGAGGTTTGCTCCGGCACCTCGCACGCCACCGGCCGATCTGGAGCGGTTTCGTTGACACGGTCAACAGCGCGGGTCAGAACCGAGCTCTGCCGTTCGGCCAACCCGCTTGAGAAGCGATCCGCGTTTGGCAGCGAGCGAATCCGACGCGACCGAACGACCTCTCGGGTCGGCCGTCACCAACCACGCAGCCAAACTACCGACCGAGAAACCCGTCATTCAAACACGGGCGGCGCGGCGCTCCAACCGATCTCTGGACCAGCCCGAGATGCGCCCACCTAGAGCACCGCAACTCAGGCATAGCCATCACGACTCACAATCGTGCAGGAACGTTAATACTGACACTCCCGGCTCACCAGATTGCAGATCCCGCAGCCCGAAACCGTGTTGGCCCAGCGCCGCGAGGTCAAGATAGAACCACCCTCCTTGACGGCTCACCAGATTCCCCGTCATCAAATGATTGAGAATGCGGAGTCGATGCGGATTGTCCTTGACGATCTTCCCTTCGAGCTTCGCCGCTATAACGGAGAGTCCACCCTTAGTGCTTGATCGGAACGCCGTTAGGATTGTTCGTAGGTCGAGGTACCGCTGAAAGGGAATCGCGCTCTCGTGGATCTGGAGCGTCCCTTGGAATGAACGGAGTCGCGGAGGCGGCTCGGCCGTAAAAACACGCAGATCCGTCGGGCCGGCTTCAATCTTCGACAGGTAGTTCGCGGTAATCGACTCGGCCGCTAGAGCGGCCCCGTTGGTTAGCCCTCGGTCGGTCTCAACCCGAAGCGTTTCCGCCTCTATCGTAATCTCGTCCGCCAGAACGATAACCTGGGGACCCAACATTAGGTGCTTCCCAGAGTCACCCAGAATGACGCCTTGGTCGGTTACAATAGTCGCCCGCTTGAGCGGGCGGCGGATCTGAAAGGCGCCCGACAAGTCGACCACCTCAAATTCGAGCTCCGCCGGCTCGTTGTGGGCGACCTGCGATTCCCGCCGACAAGCCAGCGTAGCCTCGGCTCCCGTGACCCAGAAGGTGACCTCGCTTTCGCTAGATCGGACCAGATCTGCCTCCTGGTTCCAGGACGAAATAACGTGCTCCACGAGCATCTCGTTGATGGCCACAATGCCACCGGGCCCGTCGGCTAAGAAGCGAGCAAAGAACGGGCCGACCCTCTGAATGCCGCGCTCAGGCGAAGTGGACAACGCCGCTCGTATTTCGAGCGAGCGACATGCAACAGACGTCACGTAATCACCAAAAACCACGCTAGCGAATCGCTTCGAACTGACGAATGGGTGGTCTGGCAGGAATGTGCGAACAGCCTCCTCATAGGCCACTCGAACTCCGTTCGGTAATCCCGCGGGTAGCGACATCGCGAGTTCCTCACCGGTGACGAGACCGATGAGCCTCGCGCATTGTTCGGTGGACGTGTACATCGAGGACGCCACGATTTCGACATCTTCGTTGGCCGGCAGAAGCGCCTGGAGCTTTGGCTGCATGTGTTCGCTGAACTTGCGCTGCTCCCGCCTTGAGATGTTTTCAATTATCTCGCGCAGAAGGTTGCTCTGATCCTGTGCCGCCAGGTGCGGATTTTCCGCGGATGGATTTGTCACGGCCAAGGCTTCAGCCATTGCGATAAGTACCGGGGTATACCCGAGAAAATCCCTTACCCGATCCCAGTCACGAACGATCTCCACATCGGACGTCCGGAGCAGCACCGTCGCAATCTGCCTGAAGCGACTGTCTCGTAGTCGCTCGAATGGTCCAGGCGATGCAAATGGCACGTTATACTCTGGCCGGCCGGTCTCAGAGGACCTCTGGGCCATGTACGCGCGAAGAAATTCCAGTGCGCCAGTTCTGTCAAAGAAGTCAAGCCTGACGTGTGCCACCGGAACGTTGGCATCTAGGAAGGCGAGCCGAACAAGTTCGGCAGTGTCAGAACGTGACAAGAGAACAACACTAGGCTTGCGGGTGCTATCCGGCACGGACGCCCCCGACACCTTCCATACATTGTCGAGGAACGCAAGAAAGTTTTCGGTCCCCGCCCTGAAGTGAGCTTCATCGAGGGAGTCAATGACGACCCCAGCGTCCCCAGTGGCAACCTCCGAAATAAATGTACTGGTGAACCCAAGGGCGTCCTGAATCAGCCCGGAGAGCGAGTACGAACCGACTTGTGCTCGTTCGGCTCGAACGAGCGGCCAGTTCAGCTTCTCGGCGATTGCCAGGCCCGCGGCCGACTTGCCGACTGCGCCCGCCGCCTCTACGAGCACGACTGAAGCGCCGGCCGGCCAGTCGACTGAAGTAATCGTGGGATACACGTAGCCCTCGACCGCTTTCGGAGACACGTCAAACGCGTCCGCGAGCGCTGCGGCAGGCGATAGCGGACTCGGCATTGCCGGTAGTTGCGCGAGGAAGGCCTCAAATCGCACGTGCACGACTCCTTCTGACCGGGACATTCACCCCAACCTAGCGCAATGAAGCGGTCCTGGTGAGCGGTCTAGGGGCGATTGGCCCCACGATCGCCCACACCACCACTGCACTGAGCCGGCGAGTTCGGGTCAAGAGTCCAATCGTCACCTATGCCGTTGCTTTCGAAAGCAATCTCGTTCTCCGCCAGCGGGCGCGCGTCCGCGGAGACAACGGCGCGTCCGACGAACCCGCCCGCTCCCGAGCGCCAGAAGTAGATGACGTCCAGCCCGGATCGCTCGGCTGGTGCGCATGTCTCAAGGCACATGCTCCTGGCGATGTCCCAGTGGTGCTCGAAATCCCCGCTAATGGGCAGTGCCCAACTCGTCACGACACGCCTCGTCCCATCCGGGTGGGTCGGAGGCATGTCCGGAAGGGGAAGCCTGTCGCACCGCAGCTATCTAGTTGCGAAAGCGTGCAATCTATTGCGCGGCGCCCGTCAGCTCACGCAACTTCGCGCGAGTCTCCGGGTCGGTCGAATACAGGATGGTGCCGACCATGCCCCAAGTGAGCAAGACCTTGTAGACGTGCCGAAGCAGGCGATCGAACGTCGCGTCGTCCACCGTCTTGATCGAGCGGAAGTCGGGATCGGGTTGAACTCGCGCCGGGCGACCCACCGGTCAGTCCGCCACACCAGATCGGGCCCGATGATTACGCCGTTACGAGTACTCGAACCCCTGGGCCGTGTAGACGCAGCCGACCTGGTCGAAGCCCCCCTTCGCCGGTGGCCCACAGAGCGGAGGGCGGAGCGCCGCCGACCGACCTCTCGCCCCGGAGATTCCAGGGCTTCTGCCAGTCGCCGATGACCACATCTGGGACGAGCGTGCCGTCCGAACGTGGGTCACTCCACGGCCAGCAGTAAGCCGCCGTAATGCGCGCATCTTGTCCTCGGGCGATCTCCTCGACGAGTCCCGCCTCGAGATCGGCAGCGGTATCGGCGACTTCAACCGTGAAGGCCTCCTCATTGCGCCAGCCGATCGGCCCATCGCCCCGAAGTCCCAACAGCCTCAAGACCCAGTCGAGGTACGCCTCGCTCCCGCCAGCTCTGTACTGCGCATGCAAGTCGATCTGCTTCACGGAGAGATTGCGGGCGGCGGCGTGCGCCTCGATCTCTGCGACCGAGACCATCTCGCCCGGTCGCACGGAGCGCCACCGACCGCCCATGTCCCGGTGTCAGACGCGAAGCGCAGGGAAAGTAGTCGAGAGGATTCGGACGAGTTCGCGGGCTCGATCCTCGTCTAGTTGCAGGGATTGGCTGATCGTCCCCGTGTCCTGTCGGTCCGCGGAACCGTACGTGTCGAGTTGGACCACGACGGCGCCGTCGCGCTTAGTCAAGTGCCAACTGCACTCTGTAGTCCTGTGCACTCGCCGTGCTTCCCGCGCATCGAGGTGAAAGAACCGAGTGACGTATGCCATGAAACTCTCCTGTTGCATCGAAGCGTAGAACAACGGGTGGGAACCTGCGCGCATGATTACCTCGTTCGCCAGGCATGCTCATCGTGGCAAGCACCTCGAGGGGCGAGGGTAGCAATTCCTGACGATTAGCGTCGAACCATCAAAAAGGGATCGCAACCCGTAACTCCAACGGAGGCGTGTTCTCGCAGTCGACACGGAGCCGAACCGATTCGATGGCGGGATCGAGCTCTTCGCGCACTCTGGGCACGTCTTCCGCACGGAATAGCCGCAGAGACTTCACCGCTTGTGCTCTGTCCCACCTCAACACGGACGTCCCCTGCAGCCAATCGTCGCCGAGGGTCTCGGCAACAAGTTGCCAGACCTTCAGAACGAGATCAACGCGCGTCGTGATGTGCAGCTGCAACTCCTCGACGAGCTCGCCGAGGCTGGTGCCGGCAGCCGTGGCAGTCGAAATGATGCTGACGACCCGAGTATCGGCGCCGTCGACCGGCAACAACTGGTCGAGATTGAAGTCGTGAGATCGCCGTGCGCCTTCAGTTGTCTTGACTTCAATGCGCGCCGCAGGTACCGCGAAGTCAAACCGCTCATCGATCTCAACGTGCCACGCCTCGACCATGGCCGGAACGTTCGACGAAGTCAGGATCGTTACGAGCTCACCCCAAAGGCCAAGAACACTTCCACGGCGGCCGGCGCGCGGTTCGAAGAGCCGGACGACGTGACGAAGGGCCGTTCGAACGGAGCCTGGCGCCGGAGCGTCGCCAATGAGATCCACGACGGTCGCAGCAATACCGCAGAAGGCAGGAACTAGATCGTCTGAGAGGCCGCGCAGTTCGACCAGACCAACGGTCTCCGCGAACTCCACCGTCCCAGCCGACTCGATCGTGATCGACGCACGCGGGTGCACGGTCAGCCGCCGCAGACGGACCGGTGCGCCGACTCCGTCCTCCACCTCCGGTGGAGTGAGCAGTACAACCGACCCATCCGGACCGCGCCCAACGCGAAAGCCGGGTGCGTTCGCCACGACCTCCACGTCGTACCCGTCGCCCAAAGGCAGTACGACGCCGCTCAGAGTCTCTGCAATGTCGCGAGCTGTCGTCATTTTGAGGGCTCCACGAGTGCGCCCCCTGCCAGGTGACGCGGAACCCACACGGCGAGCCCACGGAGGTCCGGCGCGACGAGCTCCTTCGTCTGCTTATCGATCGCATTCACGTTGTAGATTTGCAGCGTCAGGCGTTCGGGCTCCCGAAAGGCCGAATCTCCGACGAATCCGTCTCCTCGGTCCCCGGGCCTGTGCCCCTCCTGCAGATTGAGCACGAGGCCCTCGTCCTGTGACAATAAGCTGCGTTCACGCGCGGTTCCCGCGCGCATCCAAATAACGTCCACCATCTCACCGGGAGCATCGTCCAGCCTGGCGCTCAATACCAGGAGGAGTTGATTGAGCGCTGCCCTATCGATCGGATGTGCCGCCCACGACGCTAAGAAACGGTCCAGGACGTGCACAAGCGGTGCCGTCGCCACCTTGTGCCGGTTTGTAGATCTCGTATCGGCAGAGTGCTCGATCCACCCAAGGCCGCCCTCGGTTACCAACCGACTAACCAACTGGCGATTTCCCTCGGTTTCAGTCGCGCCCAAGTGGGCAATCCGCTCGAATCGCATCCATTTCTCGCCCGGGACACGCGAATGTAGGTAAGGCAGACCGACCACGGCGCGCCGGCACGGCTTCAGTTCAGGAGCAAGGAGCATCTTGCGCTTCCAGCCCTTTAGGCCTTTCCCCTCCTTCTCCAGGCCTGCCAGCTCCTTGCGGAGGTAGCGCTCGTGCTCGACGTAACGGCTGAATGCGAGTTCCGTCTCCGGAGCGAGCCATGCCCGGCAGAACTCGGCATAGGGCCGCTTGTAGCCAAAGAAGCGAGCGCGCTGCTGTATGGTGTCGGCGTTCCCCACGCCGGTTCCCCGGGGCATGTACGTGACTGAGAGCCCCTCCACGGTGAAGCCGCGGTCGAGCTTGTTGCCGCCGACCAAAACCCACGCGGGCGACGAGCCCCATTGGATTCCCTCTTCCTCGGGCACCTCGCTGTTGACGACGCGCACCTGCACCTTCAGCAGATAGTAAGGAAGGGACCGGATGACCTCTTCAAGCGGGATGACAGGCGCGCCAGCAAGAGCCAAGGCGCGCCAGGCCGGTTCAATGATCTCCGTGACGAGCTCGGCGCGGTCCGGGCCCGGCTCGCCCAATGTTAGGCGCCAAGCGTCCAGGGCCCCGGTCACCCACTGCCGATATCGGTTGTGCAGGTCCTTCGTGTGCGAGGGATGCACCAGCATCGCGAGTTGGCGCTTTCCCTGCTGTGAGACGACGCCGACCAGGAAGGTGGCCAGCGCGTCCAGCAAAGATGAAGGTGGTGCCTGTGTGTCAAGATCTATCGCAGCGAGAGTCTCCGACTCCGGAATCGGCTCAACGAATGACGCACGGTGTTCCACGAAGAAGTACTCGCCACCGGTATAGTCGCCGCCGGCGTCCAGGACCCTCACGAAGTCAGGCGACAGGGTGTCGGCGAGATTGAGGAGGAGCGGGGCCTGGGGCGTCGCCGTGTACATGAGGTATGTATGGGCGGGCAACGACCGCCTCATCCGCATGATCGCGGCGTAGGTCGCCGTCGGGTCATCCGCACTCGCCGCGTTCAAGCCCGCTTGGTCCGCTTCGTCATCCACTATCAGCACGGGCGACTTCGCAGTCAGAATTCCCTGCTGAACCATGTGATGGATCGCAGTTGTGACGGCGTCGAGCCGCGTTGCGTTCTTCATCACGGTGATGACCACGGTTTGGCGAAAGGCCTCTGGAACCCCAATCGCTACCGAGGTGGCAACCGCCTTCGCGACGGACTCCGCATCTTGGCCGCCAGCCTTCGGGTTCTCGACCAGCAACCACGGCGACATGCCGCCCTCCCGCTCGACCTCAAGGTCTTTGCGAAGTCGACGGGACGTCTGGCGATGAAGGTTCGTCTTGGTCCCCGCGAGCAGCACGACGAGTGCGTACCCGTTGTCGCGTGCCAGGGCGGTCACGGTGGTGAACGAAAGGGTCTTTCCGCTCTGTACGTAGCCGATGACGAGTCCCGTGCGGCTGCCGGCAGCAGTCGGAGGTAGGCACGACGCCAACACGCCGACGGACTGGTCCTCGACGCGATCGCGCGACTCGTCGTCGAGTTTCGCCGAGACTAGGAGCCGACTCGTCTCTGGCCCGATTGACGGCGACCAGAGCCAACCCGGTGCACCCGGATCGCTCACAACCTGGACATGCTCGACCACGTGACCTCCTCGTTGAAACGGGCCGTCATACGGGCTGAGCCGCCAGAACCCGCACGAGAGCGTTCACAGCCTGCGTGACGTAGTTCGGGAACTTCGCGCCTCTGGACCTAGCGACTTCCTGGGCTATGCCGATAGCCACCGCGACGCGCCAGACCGGTTCCAGTTCCTGTGCTGGCATTTCGCAAAACGCCCTCATGAACGGGTGAGCTGAGTTCACCTTCACGGAGACGCGTGGTGCAACAGACTCCGCGGCGCGGAGCACCGTGAGCCACTCCTGAACCGCCGGCTCGTCCACCAGTTCAAGATCTGCTGTCCAGGTGACGCCATCGTGAACGAGTTCGAGGCTGCGATTGACGAGCGCCGGCACCCTTACATCGCCCAGGTCCACGTCGAGCGTTGAGTCTGGCGAGGGCCAAGCCGCGTCGGCCGAGAACCAGAGGTCTCCAATGTCACCGGCATCACGGAGCAGTTGCGACGTACGGTCGGCAACGGCGTCGAGTTGAGCCCGGGGTGCCTCCTCCGGCTTGCGGGCGCGATACCCCTGCGCCTGCTTCAGAATTGGCATCGGCTCTGTCTCGAGAAGCCGCTTCAGAGCCTCGATGACGTCGTCCTCTTCGTCGAACCAGACGAGATTGTCCTTTGTATACGTGACTGCGAAGTCACTCATATCCAACTCACCGAACAGGCGCTGCGACTCGAACGAGTTCCCCGAGCCGAAAATTGCGCTGGGCTTGTAGAGATCCTCGCCCGCTCCAGTAACGACCTTCCCGCGGTAGAGAAGCGCCAGACCGACCTCTCGTTGCCGGCCAGTCTCTCTGATCGCGACCCACCCGGTGACGCGGCGCCCCGACTCGAGGGCGACTTCGACGTCCTTTATCCACTTGACCGAATCGCCGTCGGGAGACGCGAAGTACGGAGCGACGAGGACGGGATGCTCCTCGAACTCGAGCGGCACACCGTTGTACGTGATGACTACGTCTCCGCTCCGAAGGAAGGTGCGGTAAATGCTTGCTAGGTGCTCCTTGATCTTGCCGATGGTGCGACCACGCGGTACACGGTGCAGGTCCCACAGGCGAAGTTCGGTCCAGTGGTCAGAGGTGCTCGCGACTGTCTCGTGGACGACTAGCTCTTCCGTGCCCTCCGCCAGGATCGCAGGTACGTCGAACTGGACTTCCCGTTCGAGCGGTTCACCTAGTGCGGAGGTTCGAAGGGACCACCTTCGGGCGAACCAGCACGACGCCGCCTTCATGCCCACACCGAACTGTGAAAGTCCCGTCGCGTCGCTCGGCGGCTCCGCCACCTGGAAGGCTCGTCCCCAGTCCTTTCCAGCGATTCCGGCGGCGTTGTCGCGAATCGTGATCAGTCCACCGTCCGACGGATCGACGGTGATGTGGATCTGGAGCCGATAGCCCGGCCCGTCGACCTCCCGGAGGCGCAGCCGGTTGCTGATCCAACTCTGCAGGCTGTTGTCGACCAATTCACCGATCGCGTACCACTCGCGATACCGCATGTGGGGGAAGAGCCCGAGCATGCGCACACCAGGGCGGATGCTGACGTTGTCTGACACTCGTGCCTCTCTGACCTCGCTAGACCACGCTTATCCTTCCCTATCGGCACGAGATCCGTGCGACTGACACATGATCCGAGGAAGTTGCTCGACCGCGAACTGGTTGAGAGCTTCAGTGCATGGCCCGGGAGGATGCGTTTGGACGGGAACTCGGTGTCCGTTAGCGAATCCGTCGACCAGCTGCGGGCGCGTGTGGAGTCGCTTATGCTCGCTCCCCCATCGGACCCAGCCGCGCACGGCGACGCTCTGACGACTCACCAGGTGAGCGAGTTACTGGGTGTTGATCGCACGGCGGTGACCGAGACTTGGCGCGCGATCGCCGCCGACCACGTCCCACGCGCCCTGCGGATCGGCTGGCCCTCGGCGCTCGCGACGGCTCTTGATGCCCTCGAGGGCATCGGAACGCTACGCGAAGTCGCTTCTGCCTGCGGCAGTGCGGTGGGCGCGGGGAATCGCGCCTACGAACTGACGAGAGTCACCCTCGAAACATCGCTAGCCGACGGCATTGCGTGGAGGCGATCAGGTGTAACTGTGCTGGTCAGCGCGCGACGCAGCGCTGCGGACCCGTACGAGTTCATGGAACATGCGAGTGAGTTGCGCCACGTGGTCTCAGGTCTGGTTGCGCACGGCGAAGTCGTCAGCATCAGTCGCCTCGAGGGTGCCGTGGCAATCTCGCCAGAGCTCAAGTCACTTGGCGTGGTAAGCGGTAGCCGCCTGGCGGACCTCGCTGCGGCGCAGATCCCGTACGTTCTTACCAACCGACGGAGCGATCTCTACCTCTCTCACTTGAAGCCGATGTACGCACTGGCAGCTGTCGCCGACACCCTCCCCCTGCGGGAGGTCACTGTTGACGAGTTGCAGCGACGGGTACGAGGTCGGTTCCCTGGGGCACTCCCCCTACCGAGTGGCACCGCGCTAGACGAAGCCGTCCTGAGCGGCACTGGCCGCACGTGGGGCATCGGCGGGTATGGGTTCCGCGATGAAGGGTGAGGAGCCGTCTCGCGTGAGGCCGACTGAGCGCGTCAGCCGACGCTTCTCAGTGCAGCGCCGGACGGGAACCGAGCCCGAGTTGCTGTTGCGGCGCGAATTGCACCGTCGGGGGCGCCGGTTTCGCGTCCATTATCTAATCCCAGGAGTTCCTCGACGACGGGCCGACCTGGTCTTCACACGCTGGCGGGTCGCCGTTTTTGTCGACGGCTGCTTCTGGCACGCATGCGCAGAACACGGCGTCAAGCCCAACACCAACAGCGACTGGTGGCAATGGAAACTCGACAACACCCGCGCCCGCGACCGGGACACCGACCAGCGACTCAGCGCGTTGGGCTGGACGGCTGTGCGCGTCTGGGAACACGAAGCCCCGGCGTCAGCCGCCGACCGGATCGAGAACCTGTTGAACCAATTGGCCCTCGGTCGCGTGTAGTGGCTTCGGTACGAGAGGCGCGACCGGCGAGTTGGCAATGGCGTCCACAAGCGCATGCCCCAGCGGGAGATCCTCGAGGTCTGCACGGTCCCGTAGCACGTGTTCGCGCAGCACAAAGTAAACGGCCCCAACGTTCACCGCATTGCCCAGTTGCTTGTAGGTCAGGGCCTCACGTTGGTCGCCAAAGTCGAACCAATCAGGAAAGCCCTGCAAGCGCGCGGCTTCCCGAGGAGTCATCCGTCGCCCCCAGGGACCGACGACGGGCGTCTGTGCCATCGCTACGAGCGCCGGGGCGTAGGACAACTTCTTGGCCCGAATACCGGACGGGCGTAAGTGCAGGAGGCACGAACGCAAGTCTCGCGGTGCGTCCTGTGCTTGCCACTCTAGTTTTTGACGACTCGCTGGAAACGACCGCAGTTCAGGGTTGGACTTGAGCCAGGCAACGATCGCACGTCGATTCGCCTTGTAGAACGCGATGTTCTTTGCTTCGAAAGCCTGCTTCCAGTCCGGTGCCGTCGCGTCTACGACGGCTTCATCCCCCCAGAAGGAGCTCCATAGCGGGAATCCGGGGAGCTTGACATCACGCGTGCGATGCAGGAAGTCGTTCCACACGCGGATCCAGTCCCGCTCCTCACGGCTCAGTAGGTAGCGGTCTCGGTTCGCGATCGCGTGCTCGGGCTCGAGCACGTCGCGCTGCAGGTCCCAGCGGTCAGGTGTCCAGTCATCAACGCGCGTGCGCGGCGTCACGATAGGTTCGATCGAAGTCTCGTTCCAAGCCCGTTCGCGGCCGACGAACGTTCCCATGATGTACACGCGTTCTCGAACCTGCGGTGCGCCTCCCCGGTCTGGCGGGAGGAGGTGCGGGCTGAATACAGCGGGGACGCTGGGCACCCTGTAGCCAGCGTCCCGCAGGCCGCTTACCACCGCCTTCCACACCTCGCCCTGTCGCGGGCCTGCGATATTGCGAACGTTCTCGAGCATCACCACTGGCGGCTTGTGCACCTCGAGAATTCGCAAGACTTCGTTGACCATGCGGCCTCGGAGCTCCGACATCCCGCGCTGATGCCCCGACTTGCTGAACGGTTGACACGGGAATCCCCCTGCCAAGACCGCGTGCTCGGGCACTAGGCGCTGGGGATCGGCGGCCAGCAGCGTCACGTCACCCGCGGGTGCCAAACCCCAGTTCCGCGTGTACGTCGCGGCCGGTGCGCTGTCGACCTCTGAAGCCAGGACGGCGTGCCCTCCCGCGGCGCTTAGCGCTGCGTGGAAACCGCCGATCCCGGCGAAGAGGTCAACGAAGGTGAATGTCACGACGTCAGGGTAGATGGTGGCTCGGACAGAGTCGGTCAACACTCCCGGCGGTGTGGCACTCAGTCTCATGCGCGCCGCACCGCGACCCGCTGGTCCGCGCGCATCGCCTTCCTGACCTCGGCGAGCACCAACTCGAATGCGACATTCCGTCAGCGGTTCGAATGCTGCCGACGTTGCGGCAACTCGATCTAATCACGTCTCACCCGAGGCCTCCTCTAGCCACGGTGCCAGAGGAGTCAACACCCCTGAAACCTCCGTTGTCGGCCCCAGCGTGGGCCTGGTCGCCGCCAGCACCGCCGGCACCTCGCAGCCTTGGGTCGTCGCATCTTGCGCCGATCGCCGCATACCTGCCGTCGAGGGAGGTGATCGGGATGGGACGACGGGACCTGATCCGACGGGAGCGCGCGAAGCTGGCGGCGGCCGAAGCGCGCGACGCGGCGTCAGGTCCGGCAGCAACATTGCCAGCATGGCTAGGGACCGGCGGGACGGTCGCGTCGGCGGAGACGACCTGGTTGAGGTCCGAACCGTCACGTACGACCTCGACGCCGCAGCCTCCGCGACCGAGGCCCCGACGGGGCCCGGTGGCACAACGCTTGACTGACCGACGGCCGGACTTGCCCCCGTACGAGGGTGCTCCCTTGCGGGACCTCGTCCGGCGCCGCGACGAAGCCCGGGCAGCCGTGCGGGCGCTCGACACCGAGATCGCCAACGAGGTTGAGCGGGCGCGCGTGGTGGGTGCGCCATGGACGGTCATCGCTCAATGCCTGGCGATCACACGGCAGGGCGCTCGTCAGCGGGTACGGCACCGGCGGCACACACGCTCACCCGATGCGGACGTGGTCCACAGATCACAGTTAGTGGCTTGCGGCGTCGCTCGCGACGCGCCGTGATGAGTTCGGGAGGGAGTAACGATGACCATCGGGTACACGGCGGCTACCCCGCAGGAGGTCGCGGAGTCGTTCGGCATCTCAGTCGAGTGGGTGCACGAGCAGGCGCGGCGCGGTCGGGTGCCACACCTGAAGTTCGGGAGGGGCAAGATCCGTTTCCTTCCCGAGCACATTGACGCGCTCGTACGGCTTGCGACGGTCGACGGCGTCGACCCCGAGGCGGAACCGCCGGCTGAGGCGTCAGCCGATCTCGGTTCGCTCGGGGCCACGGTCCGATCGCTGCGAGCGCACCAGCGTCGCCCGCACGTGCAGGGCGACCCGCAGATGTTCTGACAGGCCGGCCGTCGCGGTTTAGCCGCTCCTGCAAGTCTGGGGCGTTCAGGACGGCGGCGAAACTGCCGATGCACAGGCATGGCGACAAGTGGCGGCGAGTCGCTCCCCGGTCCCAAGACGATGCGCCTGCGCTACGCCGGGACGTGCCGCGCATGCGGGACGTCGCTTGCGGCCGGGTCCACGGGCGTCTACGACCGGAGCACGAAGTCGGTCAAGTGCGTGCGGTGCCCGGCCCCTGCGCCACTGGAGACGGCACCCGGGGACACCCTGCCCGAGCCCCCTCCCCCGCCGCCTGCCAAGGTTGAGGCCGGGTTAGCAGGTAGCTCGGCGCGGCGAGAGTTCGAGCGTCGCAGCGGGGCCCGCGAGACGCGCATCCGCGAAGCACACCCGCGCCTCGGCGGGCTCATACTCGCGGTCTCGGAGCAACCGCAGAGCACGACCGCGTGGGCGCGCGCGCCAAGGGTGAGGAGATGCTCGGGCGCGGGCTGGACTCGCTCGCCGACAAGGGCGTCCGCATGCTGCACGACCGTCGGATCCCTCGCACCAGGGCCAACATCGACCACATCGCCGTGGCACCCTCAGGCGTTTACGTCATCGACGCCAAACGCTACGCCGGGCGACCGACGCTGCGGATCGAGGGCGGCATCATGCGTCCGCGCACGTCCCGGCTCGTCATCGGCTCCCGCGACGGCACCAAGCTCGTCGAGGGCGTTCTCAAGCAGGTCGGGCTCGTCGGGGACGCGCTCGCCGCTGGGGGTCACGATGACGTCCCAGCGCGCGGCATGCTCTGCGTCGTCGACGCCGACTGGCCGCTGTTCGGCGGCTCGTTCCAGATCGATGGCGTCGACGTCCTCTGGCCGCGGAAGGCCTACGAACGACTGACCGCTCCAGGCGCGCTCGCGCCGACGATCGTCGACGAGATCCATCGGCGCCTGGCGGAGGCGTTCCCGATCGCCTGACGAACGGCCGATGACGGCCGCGCTCTACACCGTGCCAATAGACACGGCAATGACGCGACCATCACGCTGCGCGCGTCAACCGTCATGCGGCTGAATGACGAGCCCGGTCAACGCCCTCCCCGCAGCGGCCGCCGCGGCGGCCTGCTGGTCCGGCAGCAGGTGCGCGTACGTCTCGGTCGTCGTTGTGATCGACTCGTGCCCGAGCCGCCGCTGCAGGATGAACAGGTCTACGCCGGCCGCGATCATCCACGACGCGTGCGTGTGCCGCAGGTCGTGCACCCGGGGCCGCTTGGTCAGCCGGGGCGCGTCAGGGTCGGGCGACCCGTCCGGCCGCAGCGGGTTCATCACGGCCTCGAGCGCGGGCGTCCACGTCTGCGTCCAGAAACCTTAAGGACGAGAGCTGACTGCCGACGGTGTTCGGGAACACGAGATCTCCCGGAGCCTTGCTGGCGATGACGCCGCGGAGAACGCCGACGAGGTCGTCGGGAAGCGAGACGGTGCGTCGCGCCCGCCTGGTCTTGGTTGGGCCTACGTACCCAGTGACGGTTCTCGTCGCGCTTCCACGCCTTCGTGACGCGCACGGTCGCGGGCGTCGACGTCAGGTCGAGGTCGGCGACGGTGAGCGCGGTCGCCTCCCCCCAGCGCAGCCCGGAGGCAACGAGCAGCAGGACGAGGGGCCGGTAGAACTCGGCGACCTTCGACAGCAGCAGCGCGAACTCGCTGCGCGTGAGCACGGTCATCTCGTCATGTGTCGACTGCGACTTGGGCAGCTCGAACCCGGCACACGGGTTGTCGTCGCGGTACCCGAGCCGCACGGCCGTCGTCATCGCCGCGGAGAACAGCCCGTGCACGTTGGCGATCGTCTTGGGTGCGTAGCCGCGGTCCGTCATCGTGCGCACCCACTCGGCCACGTGGCGGTAGGTGATCGACTTGACGGCATAGGGGCCGAGAACGGGCGAGATGTGCGTGGCGAGCTGCTGGCGGTAGTGCGCGCGGGTGTCTCGGCCGACCGACGTCAGCAGGTCGATGTGTTCGGAGATGACGTCGTCGACGGTCGGGCCGCGATGACGCACGGCGTCCGCAATCCGCGCGGCCTCGGCGGCGTATCCGCCAGCCGCCTCGATGAGCTGACGAGCGACCGTGGCGTCACGCAGATCGTCATACGTGAGCGAGGTCTGGCGTCCGGTATCCGGGTCGCGCCACAATACGGCGAAGGCCCTCGTGCCATCGCGACGCCGGCGCTCGCGGATGCTCGCCATAGACACAAAAATAGCCATTCGATTCAACGAATGGCTATTTCTGGTCAACAAGACCGACGTTTCCGCAGGTCAGAGCTGTGGAGGTGGCGGGAATCGAACCCGCGTCCGGTGACGCAGTACCAGGGATTCTCCGGGTGCAGCCTGCTGTGATTTTCTCGGCCCCCACGCTCACACAGGCATGTACGTGGACGGGCCCAGTCGGCTAAAAGTCCCGGAAACCCCACCGACGAGGATTTCCAGCAGTGGCTCTCTAGATGACGCTGGTTACTGAGTCGAGAGCGTACTCAGGCCAACGGACTTCGGGGCTCGCTCAGGCGGCGAGGGCGAAGTCGGTGCGGTTTGTATTGGCACCTATGGTTTTGCACGGAGCGTTGACGAGATAACCGTGCGTCCTCGACCCGCTTCTCCTGGTTCGACGATCACCGTCGAAACCGATCACCCCCATGTTCAGTTATCAACATCGTCCCCGCCGAGGCGGGGGCGACACAGCCCAGCCTACTGCCCAACGACGGCGAGGTGGTGCAGATTCCCGGACGCGAAGCCTGTGGACAACCCGCGACGACGACCAGGGTCGCGCTGTTACGGTCCCCGCACTCGACCTCAGGGGGATCTCGGATGCGTCTTCTCATGGCTTGGCCCGTCGCCCTCGCCCTGCTCCTGACCGGCTGCTCGTCACCGGAGGTCGTCGTCGAGCCGAGCGCGGGGGCGCCGGATGCGACCAGATCGGCGGCGCCGACGGCAGGACCGCCCGCCGTGATCACCCACGACGAGATCTCGCCCATGCTCCGCGACTACGACGCCCGCAACAACGCGGCGATCGCGCTCGCCGACACGCAGCTGGACCCGTCCGGCTGGGCGGCGGCGGACTCGGGCGCCGTGCTGCGGATCGACGAGTTCGAGACCGCGTACGCGCGGGCGGCGGGCGCCGTCACCTCTCCACACACGTTGACGACGACGCCGCAGCAGCTCTACGCGCCGGCGTTCGACGGGTACCTGAGGTGGTTCATGGCGGCGGTGACGATGACGCCAGGCGGCGAGGCTGAAGCGGACCAGGGACAGCGGCTCCTGGTCTTCGAGCAGCAGACGGCGCAGGACGCGTGGCGCATGGATACCGCCATGGATCTGCCGGGCGCGGCGCCCGAGTCCCGTGACGCAGGCAGCACGGCGTCCGCGGCGCAGGTCGCAGCCGCCCGCAGGGCACTCGAGGGCATCCAGGCGTACCTGGGGACCGGCGTGCCGACGACGATCCAGCCCGACCAGTCGCTGAACGAGTTCCAGTCGGCGCCGTACGACCAGACGAAGCCCGGGCTGGTCGGCGAGCCGCAGACGATCACCCCGTTCCGCGGTCAGGACGGATCCGACGACTCCGTCCGGGTCGTCAGGGTGGAGGGTGGCGCGCTGGCCATCCTCACCTTCGAGTACCACCGACGATTCACCGTGGAGAAGCGGGGCGACGCGATCTGGCTCGACGATCCGGTCCTCGCCAAGACGCTGCACCAGGAGGGAAAGCGGGTCTCCGTCGTCGCCTCGGGCGTGCTCTTCGTCGCCGTGCTGCTGCCCGACGGCGGACCGCCGCAGGTCCTCACCTCGGATTCGTACAAGACCCTCTGACGTCAGGCGGCGGGGCCCTCGATCAGGGTGACGGTGGCGGAAGACGACGTGCCGTCGAGCGCGCTCCACGTCAGTGCCAGTCTGTCGCCCGGCTGGTGGGCGGCGATCGCGGCGGACAGCTCGGACGCAGACGCGACCGCGGTGCCGTCGACGGTGGTGATCGTGTCGCCGGCGGCCAGGCCGGCCGACTGGGCGGGGGTGTCCTGGACGACGCCGGCGAGGGTCGACGACCCGTCCGGCGCGAGGGAGACGCCCAGGAACGGCGGGTAGCCCTGCACGATGTCGGCGTTGTCGACGCCCTGCTCGATCTGGATGGCGATGGCCAGCGCGTCGGAGATGTCGATCGCGAAGGCCGTGACCGTCGACTGCGCGCTGGACGCTGCGGTGGTCATGCCGACCACCTCACCCTCGGAGTCGACGAGGGCACCGCCGGAGTCGCCGCCGACGACGGCCGCAGAGAACTCGATCAGCCCCGTCAGGTTCTCGGGGTTGGTGCCGGCGTCGCTCGTCGCGGTCATCGACTGGTCCGTGGCCAGGACCGTCCCCGCGGCGGCGACCAGCGAGCCGGTCCCCTGCGCGTTGCCGACGGCGGTGACGGTGTCGCCCGTGCTCACGCCGTTGTCGTTGTCCAGGGTCACCGGGGTGAGGTCGCTCGCGTCCTGCAGCTGGAGCAGCGCCACGTCGTGGGTGGCGTCCGTGCCGACGACCTTCGCGACGTACGTCTGGCCCGTCGTCTCGTCGGTCGCCTGGATCGACGTCGACCCCTCGACCACGTGGTTGTTGGTCAGCACCAGACCGTCGGCGGACAGGATCATGCCGGTCCCGGCGGCGGCCGCGCCCTGGTAGCTGAGGACCGTGTCGATGGTGACCATGCCGACCTGCTGGTCCGCCGACGCCGCGACCGCGGGAGCCTGAACGGCGTCAGCAGATCCGCTCGAGCCGGTCGAGCCGGACCGGCCGAACGCGGGCGGGAAGAACGACGCACCCCGGAGGGACTCCCCCGTGGCGGTGACGGGCGCGACCGACGCGCGGGTCTCGAGGGCGTACGCCGTGCCGCCGCCCGCGACCAGGCCGAGCACGAGAGACCCGCCGGCAAGGCCCAGGAGCAGCCGGTGGTGGCGCAGGCCCGTCGCGGGAGTGACAACGCTGATCTCGTCCATGGTCCTGGCCTCCCGACAACACCACCTCGGTGGTGGCTACTGGGACCAGACAACAGCGCGCACCAGGAAGGGCACTGGGCGCTGCCCGAGAGGAACCTGTGCGTCGTCAGGCTGAGAGCACGTCCGCCAGGTCGTAGCTGACCGGCTCCTCGAGCTGCGCATAGGTGCAGGACGTCGGTGAGCGGTCCGGACGCCAGCGTCGGAACTGGGTGGTGTGCCGGAAGCGCTCGCCCTCGAGGTGGTCGTAGGCGACCTCCACCACGAGCGTCGGCTCCAGCGGAACGAACGACAGGTCCTTGCCGCGCGACCAGCGGCTGCCCTCGGCTTCCCGCGGGGTGCGCCCCTCGGCGGCGTAGTTCCAGGGGTGGCCCTCCAGCGACGTCACCAGCGGAGCCAGCTCGGTGACCAGGGATCGCCGACGAGCCATCGGGAACGACGCCGCCACGCCCACGGACGCGAGTACCCCCTCGGACGTGTACAGCCCCAGCAGCAGGGACCCGAGCGCATCCGGCCCGGACGCGTGCGGCCGGTACCCCGCGACCACGCAGTCGGCGGTCCGCTCGTGCTTGATCTTCTGCATGGTCCGCTTGCCCGGCTCGTACAAGCCAGCGGGATCCTTCGCGACGATCCCGTCGAGCCCCGCTCCCTCGAACTGCGAGAACCATTGCGTCGCCAGCGCGAGGTCGGAGGTCTGCGCCGTCACCGAGACCGGCCCGGAGCCGCGGACGATCGTCTCCAGACGCTCCCGACGGGAAGCGAACGGCAGGCCCGTCAGATCCTCGTCGCCCAGCGCGAGCAGGTCGAAGAGCACCAGCCGGGCGGGGGTCGTCTCGGCGAGCAGCCGCACCCGCGACTCCGCGGGGTGCACGCGCTGCAGCAAGGCGTCGAAGTCCAGCCCGGTGTGCGACGACGACGGCACGATGATCTCCCCGTCGACGACGCATCGTTCAGGAAGGTGCTCGAGGACCGCGGAGACGACCTCCGGGAAGTACCGCTGCATCGGCTTGGTGTTCCGCGACCCGATCTCCACGGAGTCCCCGTCGCGGAACACGATGGCCCGGAACCCGTCCCACTTGGGCTCGTACAGCTTGCCGGCCGGGATGGACGGCACCGACTTGGCGAGCATGGGGTCCACGGGCGGCATCACAGGCAGCGTCATGGCACCCAGTCTTACCAGCCGCCACCCCCACCGCCGCCGACGCCGCCACCGGAGAACCCGCCGCCGCTGAACCCGGAGCCGCCGGACGAGCCGGGCGTGGGGGCAGAGATCGACTCGGTGGCGATGCTGGAGAAGCGGTCGAGGGACGACGCGAAGGCCGAGGCCCAGTAGATGTTGCTGCCCGGGTAGTAGCCGCCGACGTACCAGCCGGGTTGGGCGATCGAGCGCCCCTGCGCGGCGAGCTCGCTGAACACGCGGGCCCAGCGGTCGGCCAGGCCGAAGACGATCGCGTACGGCAGGTAGCGGCTGAAGATGTCCTCGCCCTCCTCGAACCGCAGCTGGTTGGCCTCGGCGGTCGCGAGGTACCGGCGGAAGCCCATGGACTGGGCGAGCGCGGCGGTCCCGTCGGCGGTGCGGGCGGGCGCCGCGTTGGACATCGTGAAGACGGCGACCCCGATGATGCCGATCGCGATGGGGATCAGGAGGCTGCCGCGGACGTCGGCGAGCACCTTCAGCGCGATGAAGCCGAGGATGCCGGCGACGACGAGAAGCGTGATCCCCGCCGCCTTCCACAGCGCGCGCACCGACTTCGGGTTGGCCCGGAACCAGCCCTTGGCGGTCACGTCGTCGTAGAGCCCGTCCTGGACCTTCGCCATGGACGACGCGAACGTGGTGCGGAGGTCGGACAGCTGAACGGAGGTGCGTCCGGCGAAGAGCGACATCAGCAGCGTGTCCTCGAACGGCAGCAACGACCCGTCGCGGTTCTTGAGCTGCACCAGGGTCCAGTCCTTGGCCTTCTTGTTGGGGTTGGACCGCGGCACCTCCTCGATGCGCAGCCACCCCTTCACGGCCAGGTCCACGAGCGTCGCGGTGACGTCGACGGGATCGGCTTTCTCGTCGACGAGCGTGCCGACCTCGCCGGGCACCATGCCCGCGGGCGGCTCGAACTGCACCGACACCGGGCCCCGCTTGTCACGGAAGCCGGTGTTGCCGGGCTGGCCGTCCGCGGGCCGCAGACCGGGTGTCAGGCCGAGGTACGCCTGGTCACGACCGGCCCGGCGGACTCGTCGGACCGCGAAGGCGACACCCGCCACGAGCACCACCAGCGCCCCGATGCCGAGCGGCGTCACGGGCTGGACCGGGGCGAGCGGGTCGGGCTTGGCGACGAGGATCGGCTCCACCCCGGGGAACGTCCCGCCCGGCCAGCCGGTGACGGTGGTGAGCTCGTCGCCGACGGGGACGAGGTCCTGCGTGAACGCGGCGCCGTTGCCGTTCGGGACCGCCGAGGTGCACGGGGTCGTCGAGCCGTGGGGGCCGGCGAAGCAGATCGCGTCCTGCACGGCGGCCGGGCCGGTGACCTGGACCGTGACGGCACCGATCGGGACCTCCCAGCCGGGACCGATGACGTTCCAGTACAGCTCGTCGCCGGAGTGCTGGGGGTTCGCGGGGTTGACCCAGCCGTCGACCAGGAACTGCACGTGGTACGTCTGCACCCCGGACACGCTGTCGTTGTTCGGGTCACCGATCCGCAGGATCAGCGCCGAGTCGGTGGTCTCCTTGTTGACCTGCGCCGGCGCGCCCGTCGAGCTCGACGCCGTGACGTTCGAGTACTCGAACGCCCGGTCGTGCTGGTCGTCGTAGTGCACGCGTGTGACGAACGTCAGGTACGGGCCGTGACCCGGGTCGTCGCCGAAGTCGAAGTCGAAGTCGAGGTCCACCGTCGTGACGCCGTCGGCGGCGATCGTCGCCGTGACGTCGTACCGCGTGATCTCGCGACCGGACGTCTGGTCGGGGGCAGCGAACGCGGGTGCAGCCACCGCGAGCAGCGCCACCAGGGCCAGCAGGATGCCGGCGAGCCGCGCCCTCACCGGTCACGCTTCTGGCGCATGGCGCGCGTGGCCTCCAAGTTGTCCTGCCTCTCCCGCAGCGCCTGGCGCTTGTCGTACTCGCGCTTGCCACGCGCGAGGGCGATCTCGACCTTCGCGCGTCCGTCGAGAAAGTACAGCGACAGCGGGATGATCGTCTGCCCCTTCTCGCGGGTCTTCGACTCCAGCCGGTCGATCTCCTCGCGGTGCAGCAGCAGCTTGCGCTTGCGGCGCGGCGCGTGGTTGGTCCAGGTGCCCTGGCTGTACTCGGGGATGTGCACGCCCTCGAGCCACAGCTCGTGGTTGGTCACCTCGCACCAGCCGTCGACGAGCGACGCGCGACCCATCCGCAGGGCCTTGACCTCGGTGCCCGCGAGCACCAGCCCGGCCTCGAACACGTCCTCGATGACGTAGTCGTGGCGTGCCTTGCGGTTCGAGGCGATGAGCTTGCGCCCGGACTCCTTGGCCACCGTCGTCGAACCTCGATCCTGAAGTCGTGCGAGGGCACTCGTTGTGCCGCCGCCCGAGCCTACCCGTGCGCCGCCAGCGGATTCAGTGCACGACGACGGTCGGCGAGGCGGCCCCAGATCGTCGCGACGCCGACGGACGCCCCCACCAGGACCAGGCTCCCGACGATGTCGAGCACGTAGTGGTTCCCGGTGGTCAGCACGACCGCCGACATCACGAGCGGGAACAGCCACGCGAGGAGCGCCAACCGGGGGTGCACCGGCCGGAGGGCGAGCCACACGGCGTAGGCGCACCACGCGGACAGCGCCACGTGGTTGCTCGGCATGGCGGTGTAGCCGTCCGGGCGGTGTCCCGCGACCACGTCGTGCTCCGCGACGACGTCGACGACGCCCGGCAGCGCGAACCGCGGCGGCGACATCGGCATCGCCCAGTACACCGGCAGGATCAGCACCAGCATCGCGACCAGGGTCCGACGAACGACGCGGTAGATCTCGGCGTGCCGCACGTACACCCAGACGAGCACGCCGAGGACGGCCAGGTAGTAGGAGCGGTAGACGAGGACCGCCAGGGTGATGAGCACCGGCTGCCCGACCAGCCACGCGTTGACGGGCAGCACGATGTCGATGCCGAGGGTCCGCTCGAGCGTCTGCAGCGTCCGCGCGTGGATCGCGGCCGCCGAGAGGTCATGGCCGGTCGCGGCGTGCAGGCGCAGGAACACCAGGACCACGAGCACGAGGAAGGCCAGCTCGACGAGCGGGGCGGGACGTCTGCGCGGCGAGGCCACGCCGGTCACGTTAGCCGTCAGAGGCCGAGCAGCGGCCGCGGGTTCGTCGTCGCGCCGTTCACGTAGACCTCGAAGTGCAGGTGGCACGCCGCCGAGGTACCGGTGTTGCCCGAGTGCCCGATGAGCGTCCCCTGGTCGACGTGCTGCCCGGCCCGCACCGCGAAGCTGGTCAGGTGGTTGTAGCTGGCGGACAGGGCGTTGCCGTTGACGAAGCCGCTGTCGATCATCACCTGGTTGCCGAAACCGAAGCGCCGCTTGGTCCAGGTGACCGTCCCCGCACGACCCGCGTAGATGGGGGTGTTGCAGTACGTGCGCAGGTCGATGCCGGCGTGCAGGCGCACGTAGTGCAGCGTCGGGTGCATGCGCATCCCGTACTCGGAGGTCACGTGGATGGGGTTGACGCTCGTCGGGTTGGCGAACAGCGCACGGCCGATCGGTCCGGCAGGTCCGTGCGGCTTGCCCGCGGCCGCGTCACGCGCCTTCTGAGCGGCGATCGCCGCGACCAGCTCGTTCTGCACGGCCGCTGCCTCGGCATCCGCGGCGGCGAGCTGGGCCTCCAGGGCCGCCTTCTGCGCGTCGAGGAGCTGCTGCTGCCTGACCTGCTGGGCGAGGAGGTCGTCGAGCGACTTCTTCGCCGCGGCCGCAGCCGCCTTCGCCGAGTCCGCCTCCACCACCTTCTGGTCGGCGTCGGCCTTGAGCTCGGTGATCTTGCCCTTCACGGCCGTCAGCCGCGCCTCGGCGTTCTTGTTCAGCGCGTCCGTCGCCTTGAGCTCGTCGAGGATCTGCGACTGCGTCCGCAGCGCCGTCGACAGGAGGCCGTACCGTTCCACGAAGTCGTCGGTGCTCTGCGAGTCCAGGATGACGTCGAAGCCCGAGACGCTCCCCGCCCCACCCTTGTACGCCTCGCGCGCCATCTGGCCGATGGCCGCGCGCATCGCGTCCGCGTTCGCAGCGTCGGTCGTGATCGTCGCCGAGATGGCGGTCTGCTGGTCCTTGGCGTCCGTGAGCCGTGCCGCGATGATCGCCGCCTCGCGCTGCGCCTTCTCCAGGGCGGCCTGCGCGGCGTCGACCGCGGCCTGCGCAGGAGCGATCTTCGCCTGCGTGTCGACCAGCTGCAGGGCGAGCGCCTGCAGGTGCGCGTCTGTGCCCTCCATCGCGGCCTCGAGGTCGCCGCGCGCCTTGGCCACCGCGGCCTGGTGCGCCTCCGCCGCCTTGCGACGGTCGTCGATGCTGTCCGCCGACGCGGGGCCGGTGAAGACAGCAGTGATCGCCAGGACCAGCACCGCGAGGATCGACAGACGCTTCAGCTGCATGTCACACCTTGGTGTAGCGGGACAGGGTGACCAGCGAAGAGATCGTCGCCAGCAGGATGGCGATGACGATGAGGATCGGCGCCACCGTCAGCACGTCTGCGGTGTCGACGTAGGGGATCCAGTTGACCGACTCGGAGAGCCAGTCGCTGACCAGGTACTCGACGCCGAGCCACAGACCGCCGACCGCCAGCAGGGCGCCCACGGTCGCCGCGATCGCGCCCTCGAGCATGAACGGCAACTGGATGAAGAACGTCGAGGCGCCGACGAGGCGCATGATCCCGGTCTCGCGTCGTCGTGAGAGGGCCGAGAGCCTGATCGTCGTCGTGATCAGCAGCACCGCCGCGAGCAGCATCACCGCGGCCAGACCTCCGGCCAGCAGGGTCGCGTGGTTGAGGACGGAGAAGAGCTTGTCGAACAGCCGCTGCTGGTCCTGGACGTCCTCGACGCCCGCCCTCCCCGACACCACGTCGGACACGAGCTGGTACTTCTGCGGGTCCGTCAGCTTGATGCGGAACGAGGAGTTCATGTCGTCGACCGTCACCGCGGCCGTCCACGCCTGGTCCTTGAACTGCTTCTCGAAGGCCTTGAACGCCTGGTCCTTGGTCTCCGTGTAGACGTGCTCGACGTACGGCTTGATCTCCGGCGACGCCAGCGCCGTCTCGATGTCCGCCCGCTGGTCTGCGGTGACCTCGCCGCTGGCGCACGTCGGTACCGACGAGTTCTGCGGGCACAGGAAGACCGACACCTCGACCTTGTCGTACCAGTCGTCCTTCATCTTGCCGATCTGGATCTGCAGCAGAGCGGCCGAGCCGACGAAGGTCAGCGACACGAACGTCACCAGGATGACCGAGATCGTCATCGACAGGTTGCGACGAAGACCTTGCCCGATCTCCGAGAGGATGAACTGGAGACGCATCAGCGGTCCGAACCGTAGACGCCGCGGGACTGGTCGCGGACCAGCTCGCCCGTGGACAGCTCGATGACGCGCTTGCGCATCTGGTCGACGATCTCGTCGTCGTGCGTCGCCATGACGACCGTCGTGCCCGTGCGGTTGATCCGGTCGAGCAGGCGCATGATCCCCAGGCTGGTGGTCGGGTCGAGGTTTCCCGTCGGCTCGTCGCAGAGCAGGATGTTGGGCCGGTTCACGAACGCGCGCGCGATGGCCACGCGCTGCTGCTCACCGCCGGAGAGCTCGTGGGGACGACGCTTCTCCTTGCCCGCCAGGCCGACCATCTCGAGCGTGTCCGGCACGGTCGTCAGGATGTGGTGCCGCGGCTTGCCGATGACCTGCAGCGCGAACGCCACGTTCTCGAACACCGTCTTGTTGGGCAGCAGGCGGAAGTCCTGGAACACCGCGCCGATGTGCCGGCGCAGCTGCGGGACCTTCCACGACGAGAGCGTGCCCAGTTCCTTGCCCGCGACGAACACCCGCCCTGCCGAGGCGCGTTCCTCACGCAGCACGAGACGCAGAAAGGTCGACTTGCCGGAACCGGAGGCGCCGACGAGGAAGACGAACTCCCCGCGCTCGACGTCCAGGGAGACGCGGTCGAGGGCCGGCCGGGCGCCTCGCGCGTAGACCTTGGTGACGTTCTCGAATCTGATCACGGTGCTCGTGGCCAGTGTTCGGGGACGACGGAGGGGTCTAGCGCTGGCCTCGTCGAGAGTAGGCAGCGCCGCGGTCGTTACCCGGTGGTGACACGCCGACGGTTGCCTGTGAGTACCGGGCGGGCGTGGCGATATGCCCGCATCCGTCCGGTCCTCACCCGCCGTGCCGGTGGATCCGGTGCACCTCGCCGCGCTCCTCGGCGCTCGGGTCCGGCTGTTCTCGGCGCGCCTCCAGGGTGCCCGCAGGGTCCTCCAGCACGTCGGCGAACCCGACCTCGGCCGCCCCCAGCAGCTGCGCGTCCGACCCGAGGTCGGACCGCAGGACGTGCGCCTGCTCACGGTTGGGCCCGAGCGTGCGGGCATAGGACTGCGCGAGCGTCGGCTCCATCGTCGGGTAGAGGGCACCCAGCGTCCCGCCCAGCACCACGACCTGCGGGTTGAACAGGTTCACCAGGCTCGCGAGCCCGAGGCCCACCCACTCCCCCGTCTTGCGCACACCCGCGATAGCGCGCCGGTTGCCGATCGCGACGTCGCTGACCACGTCCTCGATCTCCGCCTCCCGGGGGTCACGGCCGACCGCGCGAATGATCGCCGCGTCGCCGATCTCCGCCTCCCAGCACCCGCGCGCGCCGCACGAGCACACGCGACCGCCCGGCTTCACCAGGAGGTGCCCGACCTCGCCGGCGTACCCGCCGGAGCCCTTGAGCAGCTCGCCGCCGACGACGACACCCCCGCCGACGCCGACCTCACCGCGCACGTACAGGACGTCCTGGGACCCACGGGCAGCCCCGCGCAGGTACTCGGCGACGACACCGAGGTCGCCGTCGTTGCCGATCGTGATGGGGTACTCGTCACCCACCGCCTCCCGGAGCAGGTCGGCCAGGGGCACGTCGTACCAGCCCACAGGGGGCGAGCGGCGCACCAGCCCGTCCGGCTGGCGCACGCTGCCAGGGACGGAGACGACCAGACCGAGGCAGAGCGAACCCGGGGTCGCACGGGCCTGCATCTCCCTGGCCAGCGTCGCGATCAGGTTCACGACCCCCGGCACGTCGTGCGGCGGGGTGCTGTGCAGTCGACGCCGGACCTGGAGCAGGTAGCCGCCGAGACCGACGCGCGCCGCCCCCACGCTCGAGGCTGTGACATCGAACGCGAGCACGTGGGCGCTGGTGCTGACCGGCTCCACCACGTTCGACGGTCGACCCTTGCCACTGACGACGCCGGGTCGCTCACGCACGAGCCCGAGCTTGACGAGCTCGGAGGTGAGCGACCCGACGGTCGAGCGGTTGAAGCCGGTGCTGGCCACCAGCTCGGACCGGGTGGCCGGTCCGTCGAAGTGCAGCAACCGTAGGACGGCCGAGAGGTTGGCGCGCCGGACGTCGTCCTGCGCGGAAGCATCGGCTCGTCGCACGGGCGGACCAGCCCCGAGCCGCACGAGAATCTCCCCCTGGTGTCGGTCAGTACTGCTAGCCGCGGCCCGTCGATCGAGCCTGTCGGCGAGACAGGGCGTCCACGGCGGCGGCCGCTGCCAGCACGGCACCGGTGACGACGTACCTGACGCCCGACGAGTACCCGAGGAGGCCCATGCCGTTGTCGATGACCGCGATGACCGCGGCACCGATGAGGGCGTCGATGATCCGGCCCTTGCCACCGAACAGCGAGGTACCGCCGATGACGGCCGCCCCGACCGCGTAGAGCAGGACGTTCGAGCCGCCCGCGTTCGGGTCCACCGAGGTGGCACGCGAGGCCGCGAAGATGCCGGCCACTGCCGCCATCGAGGAGCAGATCATGAAGCAGGCCATCCGCACGCTGGCGACCCTGATGCCCGCGCGACGCGTCGCCTCGGCGTTGCCGCCGACGGCGTAGATGTGCCGGCCGAACGCCGTGCGGGTCAGGAGGAAGCCGAGCCCCAGCGCGATGGTGACGATGACCGGCACCACGATCGGCACGCCGATGATCGAGACCCGCAGCGGGTGCAGGCTCCGCTCCTGGTTGAGGATCGCGATCATGCCGAGCACGAGGACGGCGATCGCAGCGATCTTGATGGCGATGACGCCGACGGGTGCGGCGAGCAGACCGCGCTGGCGGCGCAGCTGCCAGGTCCGCAGGCTCGAGACGCCGTACGCGACGACGGACAGGATCCCGATGGCCCAGCCCAGCAGGGGCGGCACGTTCTTGTTCTGGATCGCGACGATCACCGGGTCGTGGATCGAGATGTTGCCACCGGTGCCGATGATCAGCAGCACGGCGCCCTGCAGGGCGAGGAACATCGCCAGGGTGACGACGAACGACGGGATGCCGAGCCGCGCGACCAGCGTGCCGTTGATCAGGCCGACCACGAGGCCGGTGATCAGCGCGCCGATGACGGCCACGTACCAGGGAGCCCCGTTCTTGGTGAGCAGCGTGGCCAGCACGGCGCCGCTGACGCCGGACGTGAAGCCGGCCGACAGGTCGATCTCGCCGAGCAGGAGCACGAAGACCAGGCCCATGGCGATCGTCGCGACGACGGCACCCTGCTGGAACAGGTTGGCGATGTTGAGCGCCGACGGGAACGTCTCCGGCTTCATGACGACGAAGATCGCGAGCAGCACGAGGAGCGCCAGGATGGCCGGCAGCGACCCCATGTCGCCGCCGCGCACCTTGCTCACGTAGTTGTTGACGGCCTCGCCGAAGGTCGGCTGCTCGACCGAGCCGGCCAGGAGCGAGGGCGGGGCGTCGTTGCGGTCGTTGCGGGAGACGGTGGGCGTGCTCATGCGGGGGTGCTCCCGTTCGGTGCGTCGTTGATGGTCGAGGCCGAAGCCACGGGAGGAGCCCCAAGGGCGGCCGAGCCGCTGGTGATGAGCTCGATGATCTCGCTGCGCGACGTGTCCTGGGCGCGCACCTGCGCGGCCGTCTGGCCCAGGTAGAGGACGTTCACGGAGTCGGCGACCTCGAGGACCTCGTTCATGTTGTGCGAGACGAGCACGACCGCGAGACCGGCGTCGGCCAGGCGTCGGACCAGCTGCAGCACCTGCTCCGTCTGCGCGACGCCGAGGGCGGCGGTCGGCTCGTCGAGGATGACGAGCTTGGAGTTCCACAGCACCGCGCGCGCGATGGCGACGGTCTGCCGCTGGCCACCGGAGAGGCTGGCGACGTGCTGGCGGATCGACCGGACCGTGCGGACCGACAGCGATGCCAGGACCTCGGCGGCACGCGTCTCCATGGCGGACTCGTCGAGGCGGAAGCCCTTCTTGAGCTCACGTCCGAGGAACATGTTGTGCACGATGTCGAGGTTGTCGCACAGCGCCAGGTCCTGGTACACGACCTCGACACCCAGGGCGTTCGCGTCGCCGGGGGACGAGATGTGCGTCGGGCGGCCCTCGAAGAAGACCTCGCCGGCGTCGAACGGGAAGATTCCCGCGATGCACTTGATCATCGTCGACTTACCGGCGCCGTTGTCGCCGACGAGGGCCGTGACCTCACCGGCTCGGGCGACCAGGTCGACACCTCGCAGCGCGTGCACCGCGCCGAAGTTCTTGCGGCCTCCGCGCACCTCGAGCGTCGGGGGCGGGGCCAGGTCGGGTGCGTAATGCGCTGCTTGGGTCATCGTCCACCTCGTCGTGTCACTCGGTTCACCCCGCATCGTCGCGGGTCTGTGCGTTCTGTCCTGTGCACAGGCCGGGGCCGGTCGCTCGCGCGGACCGGCCCCGCCTGTGACCGGGGTGGCCGTGTTCGGCCACCCCGGCGCCGTACTCAGGAGATGCCGGCCTCAGTGCACTTGGCGGCGTAGTCCGCGGTGCAGACCTTCTCCTTGGTGGTGTAGCCGTCAGCGATGACGTCCTTGACGTTCTCGAAGTAGATGGCCTGGGGGTCCAGCAGGACCGCGGCGACCTTCCCCTTCGTCTCGGAGTCGTCGACCGAGCCGGTGGCCAGGCTCGACGTGTCGTCGCCCTTCGCGGCCGCAATGGCGAGCGCGGAGGCAGCGTCGGCTTCCTTCTTGACCGCCTTGTAGACCGTCATGCACTGGTCGCCCGCGAGGATGTTCTGCAGGCCCTGGTCGGTCGCGTCCTGACCGGTCACCGGGACGGTGCCGTTCACGCCGTTCTTCTTCAGGATGGCGATCGCGGCGTTGCCGAGACCGTCGTTGGCCGCGAGGACACCGTCGATCTTGCCGCCCTGCTCGGTGTACATCTGCTCGAAGATCGTGCCGGCCTGCTGGTTGTCCCAGTCCGGAACGGCCTGGTCGGCGACGCGGGTGTAGTCCTTGCTGTCTTCCTTCGGCTTCAGCGCCTTCTCGGCACCGGCCTTGAACAGCGTGGCGTTGTTGTCCGTCGGCGAGCCGTTGAGGTAGACGATGTTCGCCTTGGTCTTGTTGTCGTCGGTGAGGCACTTGGTGAGGCCCTCACCCTGCAGCTCGCCGACCTTGGTGTTGTCGAACGAGACGTAGAAGTCAGCCCCGCCGCCCAGCGTGAGACGGTCGTAGTCGATCGTCTTGATGCCCTGGTCCTTGGCCTTCTGGAGCACGGCCTTGCCCGAACCGGAGTCCAGGTTGACGATCATGAGGACGTCGACGCCCTCCGTGATCATGCCGTCGGCGATCGTCTGGAACTGCGTCTTGTCACCCTGGGCGTTCTGGATGTCGTAGTCGACGCCGGCTGCCTCGAAGGCCTCCGTCAGGTACTTCTTGTCAGCCGTCTCCCACCGAGCCGAGGACTTCGTGTCCGGAAGGATCACGCCCACCTTCGGCTTGGCCGCAGAGCCGGTCGAATCGCCGCTTGCACTCGTGTTGTCGCTCGGCTTGTCGCTGCTGCCACAACCGGCCAGCAGGAGTCCGGAGGCCATTACGGCCGCCGACGCCAGAATCATGCTCCGTCGCATTGTGCTCCCTCTCGTGACGACGCTCCGTCGCGCTCGTCTCCACCCGGCGCTTACGGGCGCTCGGACTATGTTGCGGGCGACAACATATGCGGACGGCCGCACAAGTCACAAGGTCAGCACCGCCATTGGTGGCCAAACTGTGATCTTGTCACCCTTCCGTGACCTAGCACGGGGCCACTCGGGGCAACTCGTGTGCGGCCCTGATCGACAATGTCTGATCCGGCAACAATCAGATCTCGGCCGTTCAGGACGCAGACTTCTCCGCAGAACGCCGCCAGCGGATGCCCGCCTCGATGAAGTCGTCGATGTCCCCGTCGAAGACGGCCGCCGGGTTGCCGACCTCGTGCTCGGTCCTCAGGTCCTTGACCATCTGGTACGGCTGCAGGACGTACGAGCGCATCTGGTCGCCCCAGCTGGCCTTGACGTCGCCGGCGAGCGCCTTCTTCTTGGCGTCCTCCTCGGCCTTGCGCACCAGCAGCAGCCGGGACTGCAGCACCCGCAGCGCGGCCGCACGGTTCTGGATCTGCGACTTCTCGTTCTGCATCGAGACGACGATGCCCGTCGGGATGTGCGTCATGCGCACGGCGGAGTCGGTCGTGTTGACGGACTGGCCGCCGGGACCCGAGGAGCGGAAGACGTCGACCTTGATCTCGGACTCGGGGATGTCCACCGAGTCGCTCGACTCGATCAGCGGGATCACCTCGACGGCCGCGAAGCTCGTCTGCCGGCGACCCTGGTTGTCGAACGGCGAGATGCGGACCAGCCGGTGCGTGCCGGCCTCGACGGACAGGTTGCCGAAGGCGTACGGCACCTTCACCTCGAACGTCGCCGACTTCAGACCCGCCTCCTCGGCGTAGGAGGTGTCGAGCACCGTCGTCGGGTAGCCGTGCCGTTCCGCCCAGCGCAGGTACATGCGCAGCAACATCTCGGCGAAGTCCGCCGCGTCCACGCCGCCCGCTCCGGAGCGGATGGTGACGACGGCCTCGCGCTGGTCGTACTCGCCCGCCAGGAGCGTCCGGACCTCGAGCTCGCCCAGGTCCTTCTTGATCTTGAGCAGGTCGGCCTCGGCCTCGGCGAGGGTGTCCTCGTCGTTCTCCTCGGCCGCCATCTCCACCAGCGTCTCGAGGTCGTCGATCCGGCCGCTCAGCTTGCTCATGCGGTCCAGCTCGGCCTGGGTCGACGACAGGGCGCTCGTGATCTTCTGCGCCGCGTCCGGGTCGTCCCACAGGTCCGGTGCCGACGCCTGCTCCGAGAGCTCCGCGACCTTCGCCTCGAGCGCCGCCGGGTCGCTCACCGCCTGGATGGTGCCGAGGGTGGTGCGCAGGTCATGGATCGCGGTGCTGAAGTCGGTGGTGGCCACAACCGTCCAGGCTACCGGAGGGCGTCTGTCGCCCGCGCCGTGCATCGTGCGGGAACACGGGGATCGCAGGTCGGCATCGGGCCCTTCGCCGTCAGGACGACCGCGCCGTCGACTCCGCCTCCAAGGCGATCCCGTCCTGCCACGGTGCGAGCACCCAGCTCAGCAGGACGGGGTGCGTCACCGCGCCCAGGTGCACGTGTGCCGACGTGCCGTCGGGTGTCGTCGCGGACAGCACCGTGAACTGGTCCCACTGCGCGGTGGCGTCGGGGTTGTCTCGCAGGTACTCGTCGACACTGCGCCGCACGGCAGCGTCCGTGAGCGGCACCCCGGCCTCCCGGTCCGCGCCAGGCGCGTAGTAGCGGTCCGCGCCGACGGCGTCGGACCCCTCGAGCGCCAGGACGTCCGCGAGCGCGAGCAGGCGCTTGCGTTCGAGGTGCACGTGCGCGGCCGACGCTACGACGGTGATGAGAAGCAGCGCGATCACCACGAACCCGAGCGTCAGGATCATGATCTGGCCGTCGTCGCCCGCGGCGCCGGCCCTCGCCGTGGGGGCCCTCACCCGTGCGCCCGGTAGGCGTCGACCGGCGCAACCCGCTGCGCGCTGACGGGCACCTCGAGCGGGACGACGGAACGCACGAACCCCGGGACGAAGGGCAGCGGCACCATCAGGTCGATGCGCGCGGCCACGTCGCTGCCAGGCTTCAGGCAGGGTGTCGACGAGCACCGCAGCGTCAGCGCGTCGACCGGGTCGTCGTCGAAACCCTGGTCCCGCAACGCGATGCCGGCCGCGGCCGCTGCTCGAGCCGAGCCCTGCTCGGACGTGTCGGCGGCGACGTACGTCCGCGCAGCCTCGCGCGCGGCGCCCTCGGCGGCGAAGGACGCGGCCTCCAGTCGGCCGAGCACGAGGACCAGGTACACGAGCGGCACGAGGAGGACGAGGGCCAGACCCAGGAACTCCACCACCGCGTTGCCGCTGTCGTCGCCCGGCTGGATCCGGAGGCGGCGCCGCAGCGTCATGGCGTCTCCGCCAGGGCGTGCCCCTGGACGGTCAGCGACCCTGCGGGGCCGAGGAGCCCGAGCAGCGGCAGCGGCGCCACGACCTCGACCTCGATCTCGTCCAGCCCGTCGATGCGTGTCGTCGTCGCGGTCACACCGTGCGTGTAGGAGTCGGCGAGCGACTGCCCGACCAGCTCTCGCGTGCGCGCCGCGCCGTCGGCGGGCACGTGACCCGACTGCGCCGCGTAGCGCGCGCCCTCCGACGCCGAGTCGATGAGCGTGTTGCGCACGTGCAGGACGATCGTCAGCTGGAGGACCCCGACGAACAGCACGGTGACCAAGGCTCCGACGAGCGCGAAGTCGACGATCGCCGACCCGTCCTGCGCCGTGGACCCGGTCAGGGACCGCTGACGCTTCCGATCGCCTGCGAGAACAGCTTGGACAGCGCCTGACCGGCGACGAGCCACAGAGCGGTGACCAACCCGGCCGTCATCAAGGTCACGAGCACCCAGCCGGGCACGTCCCCGCGTTCGGGGTCTTCGCCCCCGACCCGCTCCAGCAGCGCACCCCACAGGCGACCCCCTGCGTTGGTCTTCATCGGTCGTCCTCTCGTCGATCTGAGTTCGCTCCCGGATCCGGGGGCGAAAGTGCGGGTGGCTCACAGGCCGACCCGCAGCACCACCATGCTCGGGAAGACGGCGAAGACGACGGTGATCGGAAGGATCAGGAACACGACCGGAACCATCATCGCCACCTCCTTGCGTCCGCCGGCCTCCATGAGCTCGCGCCGGCCCTCCTCGCGGACGTCCTGCGCCTGTGCCCGCAGGACGTCGGCCAGGGGCGTCCCCCGCTCGACCGCCACCGCGACACCCTCCGCGAACCGGGCGAGCGCCGACAGCCCGGTGCGGTCGGCCAGCCCGTCGAGCGCGGCAGTGAGCGGCATGCCTGCGCGTGCGTCGGCGAGGGTCCGCGCGAGCTCCCCGGTCAGCTCGCCGTGGGTGGTCCGAACGACCCGCTCCAGGGCCCCGATCGCTCCCTCCCCCGCGCCGACCGCGAGCGCCAGCAGCTCCGCGACGGTGGGCAGCTCGGCCATCATCCGCGACTCTCGGGCCCTGATCTGCCGGGTGAGCAACCAGTCCCGGACGAGCACCCCGGACAGCCCGAAGACGGCGACCAGCAGGATGAGCGCCACCGGGCTGCCGCCGCGGGTCGTCGCTGTCACGAGCGCGAGAGCGAGCCCGGCCGCCAGCGACAGCACTCCCCAGACGACCTGCCCGGCGCGGAACTGCTCGACCGACTCGGTCCGTCCCGCACGCAGGAGCCGGCGGCGCAGCTCGGCGGCGGGCGAGCCCAGCCGGGTCACCAGCCGGACCGCGTCGGACATCAGCGGGGAGACGAGGCGCTCGATCGTCGAGAAGGGACCGCGGGCCGTCGGCAGCCGCAGGAGACCCGACGACGTCCGCTGCGGACGCAGGTACGGGGCGAGCCTCTGGTCGAGGCTCACCCGCCGCGATCGCAACCGCGCGACGACCATCACCAGCCCGAGGCCGCCGAGCAGCCCGATGAGCGCGCCCTGCAGCGCCGGGCTCATCGCAGGACCCGCGGGTCGTCGGGGAGCCGGGCGATGCGCAGCATGAGCAGGTAGGCGACGACCGTGCAGGCGGCGCCGCCCACGAGGACCGCGGCGCCGGTCGGCGTGTTGTAGGCCGCGGCCGCCTCGGGCCGCGTGGACAGCAGGGCGAGCACGATCCACGGCGCGGCCACTGCCAGCCGAGCGGCGTTCACTGTCCAGCTCTGTCGTGCCTCCAGCTCCCCGCGCGTGCGCACGTCGTCGCGCAGGAAGCTGGCCAAGGTCCGCAGGAGCCGGCCCAGGTCGGTGCCGCCGACGTCCCGGGTCAGCCGCAAGGCCTCGATGATCCGGTCCGCGACGGGGTCGGCCAGTCTCGACTTCAGGGCGTCCAGGCAGTCGCCGAACCGCCCGGTCGCGCGATAGTCCTCGGCGAACGCAACGAACGCGGGCCGCAGCTCGACCGGTCCGCGCTCCCCGATCTGCGCGACGGCCTCGGGCAGCGCCAGGCCGGCCCGGATGCCTGAGCCCAGGTGGTCGACGACCTCGGGCCAGAGCTGCCGCAGCCGCGCCCGCCGACGACGAGCCCGACCGCGCACGAGCGCCCACGGGCCCGCCGACACGAACGCGGCGAAGCACAGGGCGATCGACGGCGTGCGCGTGAGCCCGAGCGCCACGACGAGGACGACCAACCCGACGGCGGCGCACGCGGCGACGAGCCCGCCGGGTGTGGCGCCGGTGACGCCGGCCTGGACGAGCATGTCCTGCGTCCGAGCGTGCCAGCCGTCACGCTTGCGCCCCGGCTGATCAGTGGGCCGGACCCAGAACGACGACCAGACGCAGGCGACGCCCGCGCCGAGGAGGAGCCCGACGACGACGCCCATCAGCTGCGCCCGCGCAGCAGCGCCGCCAGGTCGGTGCCGGTCCGGGCGAAGCGCTCGGCGTGCGGCGGGAACCCGTCGGCCCGGACGAGGTGACCGTTGCGCGTGGTGAAGACGTCGGCCGTCTCGACGACTCCCTGCTCGACCCGTCCGGGTACCGCGACGATCTCGCGCACGACCCGTCGCCCGGAGACGTCGACGTCGAGGTGCAGGACGAGGTCGACGGCGGACGCGACCGTCGGCACCACGAACCGGTCCGAGATGTTCTCGCCGGCCAGCAGCGGCAGCGTGCAGAGCTTGGTGAGCGCCTCGCGCGCCGAGTTCGCGTGGATCGTGCACATCGCGGGGACGCCGGCGTTGAGCGCGATCAGCAGGTCGAGCGCCTCGGCCTCCCGCACCTCGCCGACCAGCAGCCGGCTCGGCCGCATCCGCAGCGCCTCCTTGACCAGCCGGCGCAGCGGGATCTCCCCGGTGCCCTCGAGGCTCGGCTGGCGGCACTGCATGGCCACCCAGTCACGGGCGACGAGCCGGAGCTCGAACACCTCTTCGCAGCTGATGATCCGCTCGCGCGCCGGGATCGCACCGGCCAGCGCGTTGAGCATCGTCGTCTTGCCCGCCTGCGTGGCCCCGGAGACCAGCACGTTCAGCCCGGCCCGGACCGCCGCATGCAGGAACGCCGCGGCCTGTGGCGTCAGCGAGCCGAGCCCGACCAACTCGTCGAGGTTGGTCGCGCGCACGACGTACTTGCGGATGTTCACCGACCAGTGCCGCCGGGTGACGTCCGGGATCACGGCGTGCAGACGCTCCCCGCCCGGCAGCGACGCGTCGACGAACGGGCTGCTCAGGTCCAGGCGACGCCCCGACACCTTCAGCATCTGCTCGACGAGGTCGCGCACCTGCCCGTCCGTCAGGATCGTGTTGGTCAGCTCAGGCTCACCGCGGCGCGCGACGAAGACCTGTGTCGGGGCGTTGATCCAGATCTCCTCGATCTCGGGATCGTCCAGGTAGCGCTGCAGCGGGCCCAGCCCGGCCACCGCGTCCAGCACGGCCTTGTGGGCCGCGACGGGGTCGATGAGCGGCGGGACCGCACCGACCACGGACCGCTCGTCGTAGTCCGCGATGACGTCCGCGACGAGCGCCACGACCCCCGGTCGATCGCGCACCGGGTCCATCCCCCGGCGGCGGATCAGCTCGCGGACCTCGGTCTCGAGGATGGCAACACTGTCCACCGTGTGCCCCCTTGATGTCCGCGTCGGTGCCTGATTCGTCCGTCATGTCCCATCGCACGATGGCCGGAACCCTAGGGGATACGACACGCATCCCGCAGCCACTTGTGCACAGGCGAGACTCGTTCACCCGTCCGGGAGCGGTGGTTCGTCTGGGGCGAGAGGCCGCGGCCGACTAGCGTGTTGCGGTGGCCCCGACTCCCCCGCCTCCCCTGCCCACCGGCCGACAGCACGTGCTGGAGCTCGACGATCAGCGTGCGGTCGTCGCCGCGGTCGGTGCGAGCCTGCGTGAGTACGCGGTCGGTGGACGCGACGTGGTCCTGCCCTACGCGCAGGACGCGATGGCGCCGGCGTTCTCCGGCACCGTCCTCGCTCCCTGGCCGAACCGCCTGCGCGACGGGGAGTTCCGGTTCGAGGGCGTCACCTACGAGGTGCCGCTGACCGAGCACGACCGGCAGACCTCGTTGCACGGCCTGGTCGCGCACACGACGTTCACGACCGTCGACGAGACCCCGAGCTCGGTCACGCTCGAGCACGTCGTCGTGCCGACGACCGGCTACCCGTGGCCGGTTCGCCTGCAGGTGACGTACACCCTGACCGGGGCGGGCCTGCGCGTGAGCACCGACGTCACCAACCTCGGCACGTCGACCGCGCCGTTCGGGCTCGGCTTCCACCCCTGGCTCTCGCCCGGCGACGGGCCCGTCGACGAGACCACGTTGCAGGTCGATGCGGCGCGGCACGTCACCGTCGACACCCGACTGCTGCCCACCGGCACCGAGGCGCTCGCCGGCCGCTACGACCTGCGTGCTGCGACTCCGCTGCGCGGGATCGCGCTCGACGACGCCTGGGTACAGCCGATCCGCGACGAGGACGGCCTGACGTGGGCGCGCTTCGGTGGGGCCGACGGGCGCACGGTGGCCATGTGGGCCGACGCGAGCTTCCACGCGTGGCAGGTGTGCACGGGCGACCTCGTGCCGCCGATCAAGCGTCGTGGCGTCGCGATCGAGCCGATGACCTGCATCGCGGACGCGTTCCGCACCGGTGACGACCTGATCCGGCTGGCGCCGGGCGAGAGCCGCGAGCTCACCTGGGGCCTGCAGCTCGTCTGACGACGAGGTCCGCAACGCGCCGGGTCGTCATCCGAAGGTCGGCCGATCAGCCGTCGTAGTACTCGCCGTCCTGCTGGACGCCCTTGACGTACTCCCAGTGCCACTTCTCGTGCGGCCCGCTGCCGCCCGGCTTGGCCCACTCCGGGTTGGCCCAGCCGAACGCCGGACCGTTCTCGTTGAGCCAGGCCCACTTCGCCCCGGCCGTCTGCTCCTGGCACAGGTCGACCGCCAGGCCCCAGCCGTGGTTGCTCTTCCCGGGCGCAGCCGCGAGGCCACCCTTCTGCGCCTTGACCGCGCGCTGCTCGCCGAGGGTCCGGTAGCCGGAGGCCAAGCAGAGGTCGGCTCCGAACCGGGCGGCGAACGCCTGGTTGAACTCGGCGAGGGACACGGCGGCATCCGCGCGCAGCTGCGTGTGGTTGTCCCAGAGGGTGCACAGGTCCACCTGCTTGAGCTGCCCGTTCTGGCCTGCCTCGCGCACCGCTCCGTCACACCCCGGAAGGCTGGAGCGAAGGTCGCTGCGGCTCGCACCGGTGGTGACCTCGCGGTCCCCGAGTGCCCCGTCGGCCGAGACCAGCGACGCCGGCGGCAGCTCGGACAGCTGAGAGCCGGCGAGCGCCGTGACCGTGCTGGGCAGCGTGGAGTCCGCGAGCGCGTCGGACCCGAAGGCGACCGGGCCCGCGACGACGCCCTGGCTCACCGGGATGATCACCGTGATGCCGGCCAGCACGCTCAGGACGCCGAGCCGAGCTGCGACCCGCGTCGGGCGCCCGGACCGCCGGGTCGCCATGCCTCGCGACACGGCGTCCGAAGGTCGTTGCGTGGGCACCTCGCCCGTGTCTGCGAGCTCCCAGGGTTCCGGGTCGGCCGTAGGGCCCGCGGGCACGACCGCTGTCTGCTCAGCGGGGGCCACGGCCCGGACCGCCCGGCTCGCCTTCACGAGGACGGGCTCAGGCAGGACGGGTGCCACAGGCGCGACGGGTGCCACAGGCGCGACGTCGGCGGCGGTCGCAGTGTCGACGACTCGTGCCGCCGGGAGGACCGCAGTGGCGTCCGGCTTCGCGGGCTGCGCGACACGAGGCGCCGGAATCGACGGCTGCGCGGCCACCGGCACGGGCGCTGCCGTCTGCGGAGCCGGCCGGCTCGCGGGAGCGTGGGAGAGCAGGACGCTGGTCGAGCGCGCCGGCTGCGTGTCGGCCGGTCGTCCGTCGGGAGCTGTCGGGACCGGCTGTTCCGTCGGCGTGACACGGTCGGGCAGGACGGGGATGGCCACCGAGCTGTGCGCCTTGGGGCGGGCACGACGCAACGGCGGTGCAGAGTCTGCAGCCTCGGCAGGCGACTGCGTCGCGCGAGCTGCCCGGCGGGAGGTCGGTGCGGCTGCCGGGGCACTCGTCGGCAACGACCTCCCGGCGGCGGCCGTTTCGGCCGGTGCGGAGGAGGGAGCACCGGACGGAGAGCCAGCGGTCGCGTGAGCACCGGACGCCGAGGCAGCGGTCCCCTGAGCACGGGGTGCGGGGGCGGTTGCGTGAGCGGCACGCCTGGAGGCAGCTGGCGCGGGGCCAGCGACCGCGGCCTCGGACGGCGCCACCGCGGAGGACGGGTCAGCAGCTCGAGCCGCACGACGACCGCTGGGCGGCGACGTCGGCCCGCTGGGCGGCGCCGTCGGGGCGGCCTGCGCGGCCGTCGGTCGCACGGGGCTGACGTCGGCGGGCTCGACGGACGGGCGGGACACATATCGCGAGGCGAGCCGGGCGGTCGGCGCATGTCCTGCACGGGCATCGGCTGCGGGCGCCGGCACCGGCCCGGCGTCGACGCTGCGAGGGGCGCTCGGCGACGGCGCAACAGCCGGCGTCGACCCGCTCCGCACGGACACCGGCGAGTGCGGGTCGGGGCGCGTGGTCGACGCGGCACGCACGTCGGGCGCGGGATCTGCGGTGCGGTTCGCCTCACGGAGGCGGCGGCGGGTCAGCGGGGCGGCTTCAGGCTCGACGCTGTGCGATCCCACGACACCTCCCGTCCACCGTGCGTTGTCGATCCGTGTCGCAAAGATTGGAGCGCGCGACCGCGGTCACGAAACCATAACGGGTGAGAGCGAGGCATCCAAGTCCCTGGACGAATGTCCAGTCCACCTACCGGGACAACAGTGGCCGACACGCGGCACAACTGCCGGGAAAACCCCGGATCAGGACATCTGCTCCCGCTGCATCGCGTCGCGGACCTCGCCGACGAGCTCCTCCAGGATGTCCTCCAGGAAGACGACGCCCACCGTCGACCCCGCCGAGTCGACGCGCGCGAGGTGCGAACCGGAACGCTGCATCGCCGCGAGCGCCTCCTCGACCTCGTCGTCCGGACCGACGACGGCCAGCGGACGGACACGCCACTGTGGTACGGGGACGGCCCGGTCTGCCTCCTCGGCGTACAGCACGTCCTTGAGATGCAGGTAGCCGGTGGGCACGCCCTGGTCGTCCAGGACGGGGAACCGGCTGAACCCCGTCTTGGCGACCAGCCGCTCGATCTCCTCGGGAGTGCTCCCCGCCCCGACGGTGACCAGCTCGTCCGGCGCGATCATCACGTCGGCGGCGGTGCGGTCCGAGAACTCGATCGCGCCGGTGAGCAGGCCCTGCTCGTCGTCGAGCAGACCCTCCGCCTGGGAGCGCTCCACGATCGAGTGCACCTCCTGTGCCGTGAACGCCGACGACACCTCGTCCTTGGGCTCGACGCCCGCCGCACGCAGGGCGTGGTTGGCGAGCCAGTTGAGCAGCGTGATCACGGGCCGGACCACCCGGGCGATCCACACGAGCGGCGGGCCGAACCACAGGACCGCTCGCTCCGGGCCGGCGACCGCGAGGTTCTTGGGCACCATCTCGCCGAATACGACGTGCAGGTAGACGACGATCGCCAGGGCCCCGAAGAAGGCGATCACGTGCACCATCTCGGGGCTCACACCCCACGACTCCAGCGGTGCCGCGATGAGGTGCGCGATCGCGGGCTCGGCCACGACGCCGAGGCTGGTCGAGCAGACCGTGATGCCGAGCTGCGCGCACGCGAGCATGAGCGACACGTGCTCCATCGCCCACAGGACGGTGCCGGCCCGACGGTTGCCCGCGCGGGCGAGCGGCTCGATCGACGAGCGCCGCGCCGAGATGATGGCGAACTCGGCACCGACGAAGAACGCGTTCGCCGCGAGGAGCAGCGCCGCGATCGCGGAGGCCACCCCGACGCTCATCGCTCGACCTCCTGGTCGTCGACGGGGGGCAGCTCGGCGACGCGGACGCGCTCGACCCGTCGGCCCGCCATGGCGTCCACCTGGAGGCGCACGCGACCGACCGTGACGTGGTCGCCCTCGACCGGGATCCGGCCGAGCACGAACATCAGCAGCCCGCCGAGCGTCTCGTAGGGACCGTCGGCGGGGACCTCCAGACCGGTGGTCTCGGTCAGCTCGTCGGGTCGGGTGACGCCCGGCAGCAGCCAGGAACCGTCCGCGGTCCTGGCCGCGGTCTGGCGACGACGGTCGTGCTCGTCCGCCACGTCACCGACCAGCTCCTCGACCACGTCCTCGAGCGTCACGACGCCCGACGTCCCGCCGTACTCGTCGACGACGACGGCCATCTGCAGTCCCTGCTCTCGCAGCCCCACCAGCAGCGGACCGAGGTGCACGGTCTCGGGAACCTGCGGCGCCTCGACCATCAGCGCGCCCGCGGGTACGTCCGCGCGACGCTCGTACGGCACGCCGATCGCGCGGCGCAGGTGCACCAGGCCCACGATGTCGTCGCTGTCGTCCCCGATCACCGGGAACCGCGAGTGCCCGGTCCGCCGGGCCAGGGCGATCACGTCGGCCGCGGAGTCGCCCCTGCTCACCACCACGAGCCGCAGGCGGTCGGTCATGACGTCGACCGCGGTGAGCTGGGTGAAGTCGATCGAGTTGGTGAGCAGCGTCGCGGTCGACGAGTCGAGGGTGCCCACCTCGGCGGAACGCCGGACCAGCGCGGCGAGCTCCTGGGGTGACCGCCCGCCGGACAGCTCCTCGCGCGGCTCGACGCCGACCCGTCGCAGGAGCGCGTTGGCCGTCCCGTTGAAGAACGTGATGAGCGGCCGCAGCGCGCTCGTGAACGCGCGCTGCAACGGCACGACGGAGCGGGCGGTCGCCAGCGGCCGACTGATGGCGAGGTTCTTGGGGATGAGCTCCCCGACGACCATCGAGAAGCCGTTGACCAGCACGATCGCGAGCAGCGCCGCGACGACACCTCCCACCACGGCTCCGAGGGCCGAGTCCTCGAGCGGAATCCGCAGGAGACGCACGACGGCGGGCTGGGTGGTGTACCCGAGCAGGACGGTGGTCAACGTGATGCCGACCTGAGCGCCCGAGAGCTCGGTGGACAGCCGGCGCAACGCCTTGAGCACGGACTGGCTGCGACGGTCGTCGGTCGACGTCTGCTTCTCGACGACGCCCGGGTCGAGCGTCACCAGGGAGAACTCACTGGCGACGAACACGGCCGTTCCGAGCGTCAGCAGAACGCCCAGCGCGACGAGGAGCCATTCGGCGATCACGCGGTCGCCCTCGGTTGAAGCGGAACGCCGACCCGCGGGTCGGCGTCGAGGTGGGGCTGCAGAACGAGCTGGGCAAGGACCTGCGGGTGGCCGGCACACGCTCCGCCGGGTCTGAACCGGTGAAGACGCCGGCAGCTACTTGAGCTGCTCATGGTGGGGCACATCATACGGTGACGGCCACGCGCCGCGCAGGGTCGGGCGGCGGGGTGCGAGCGTCATTTCGGGCGCCGTGTGCCACTCTGGCGGCATGGCGAACGTGAACGGTGGGCCGACGACGGCGCCCGGGGCAGGTGCCTCCACGACGGTGCTCGTGGTGGAGGACGAGCCGGCCATCGCGCAGGCGATCGTGCACCGGCTCTCGGCAGAGGGCTGGTCGGTCGAGTCGGCCGGCGACGGACTGGCCGGGGTCGCCGCGGCGAGCCGCCTCAGGCCCGACGTGGTGGTGCTCGACGTGATGCTGCCCGGCATCGACGGTCTCGAGGTGTGCCGACGGATCCAGGCGGAGCGGCCCGTGCCGGTGCTCATGCTCACGGCCCGCGACGACGAGACCGACATGCTGATCGGCCTGGGTGTCGGCGCGGACGACTACATGACCAAGCCGTTCTCGATGCGAGAGCTCGTCGCGCGCACGAAGGCGCTCCTGCGGCGCACCGAGCGGGCTGCGCGGGCGGTCGAGATGGTCGCCGCGGAGCAGCCCGATCCCCCGCTCGTGTTCGGCGACGTCACCGTCGACCGCGCGCAGCGACGCGTGACACGCGGTGACACCGAGGTGCACCTGACACCGACCGAGTTCGACCTGCTGCTGGCGCTCGCGGCGTTCCCGCGCACGGTCCTCACCCGTGAGCGCCTGCTCGCCGAGGTGTGGGACTGGGTCGACGCCAGCGGGACACGCACGGTCGACTCGCACATCAAGGCGCTGCGCCGCAAGCTCGGTGCGGACCTGATCCGCACCGTGCACGGCGTCGGGTACGCGTTCGAACCGATCGAGGGCACGGCCACCGGCGACGCGGCGACGCAGGGCGCGTGAACGCACCGCGGCACGTGCGCGGCGAGGCGGGCCGCTCGCGGATCCCCGACGTGCGCCCGCTCGACAGCTTCCGCTCGATCAAGATCAAGCTCGGCATCCTCGTCGCCGCCAGCGTGACGCTCGCCGCAGCCATCACCTGGTGGGGCCTGACGCAGAAGCACCTCGGCCCCTCCCGGACGCTGCCGCTCGCGATCCTCGCGTCCCTGATCGTGACCCAGCTGCTCGCCCGCGGCATGACCTCGCCACTGCGCGAGATGACGCACGCGGCGCAGCGGATGGCGTCCGGCGACTACAGCCAGCGGGTGCGGGCGACGAGCATGGACGAGGTCGGTCAGCTGGCCAGCGCCTTCAACACCATGGCCGACGACCTCGAGCAGTCCGACACGTTCCGGCGCGAGCTCATCGCGAACGTCTCCCACGAGCTGCGGACGCCGGTCACCGCCCTGCAGGCGCAGCTCGAGAACATCGTCGACGGCGTCAGCGTGGCCGACCCGACGACCATGCAGGCGGCGCTCGCGCAGACCGAACGCCTCGGCAGGCTCGTCACCTACCTGCTCGACCTGTCGAGGCTCGAGGCCGGGGACGTCACCCTCGAGCTGACCGACCTGCGCCTGCGCGGGTTCCTCGAGGAGGCCGCCGAGGGGGCCATGCTGGTCGGCTCGGCCAAGCGCCTGCGTTTTCCGGTCGTCGTCGTTCCCGAGGACCTCACCGTCCCGGCCGACCCTGACCGTCTGCACCAGGTCGTCGCCAACCTGTTGCACAACGCGGTCCGGCACTCGCCCGACGACGACGAGGTCCGCCTCGAGGCGTCCGTCGTGGGCGGAGAGGTCCGGATCGACGTCGTCGACCACGGACCCGGCATCGCGCGGGACCAGCGGGCCCACGTGTTCGAGCGGTTCGTCCGCGGGAACAGCCCCGCGCTCACCGGTCAGGGCTCCACCGGCGGGACCGGGCTGGGGCTCGCGATCGTGCGCTGGGCCATCGACCTGCACGGCGGTCGTATCGAGGTCGCCGACTCCGACGTCGGGTGCACGATGCGCATCACGCTGCCGGCGACGAAGCCCTGACCCGGCGGCCGTCGATTCGTCCCGTTCACGCCGTATGCACGATCGTGCGATCGCATGACCTCGCAGGGCCGCCGACAACCTCGCCTTGAAGTCCCCCGAACTGCCTCGTTGCCCCGTGTTGACCCGGTGGTGTCGGCAAGGTGAAGACGCGTGCGGATCCCGTCCGGGGACCCCTCCTGAGGCAGGTCAGGAGGCACCTAGGCCGTAGTGTTGTCATCGACAGAACGCGCATGTGAGCCGACATGCGAACCAGCAGAGACGCGGTCGCGGACCGCATCGGAAGTGGGCGATCCCAGCGTGACCCAGAAGGCCGATCCCGACTCGGTGCGCGCCGTCTTCGGAGCGAACGAGTGGCTCGTCGACGAGCTGTACCAGCAGTACCTCAAGGACAAGAACGCGGTGGACCCCGCGTGGTGGGACTTCTTCGAGGGCTACAAGCCCGAAGAGCCCGCCACCAACGGCACCCAGGCCCCAGCACCGGCTGCCACCAACGGCGCAGCTGTCGGTGCCGAGGGTCGCGTCTCCGTGAGGTCCACGCCGCTCGTCGCGCCCGCGCAGATCCCGCCGCCGCGCCAGCAGGGCGCCCATGTCGCGCCGTCCTCCGCGCCTGCCGCTCCGTCGTTCGTCGAGCCGCCCACGACCACCTCGCCGATCGCGACCGCCCAGCCGTCGACGGCGCCCTACGCGCAGGTCGCGCAGCGCCCGCAGCACGACGACGCAGCGCAGAGGGACGCCACGGACGACGTCCAGAAGCTGCGGGGCCCGGCCGCGCGGGTCGTGACGAACATGGAGGCCTCGCTCGACGTCCCGACCGCGACCTCCGTGCGTGCCGTGCCCGCCAAGCTGATGGTCGACAACCGGATCGTCATCAACAACCACCTCGCCCGGGGGCGCGGCGGCAAGATCTCGTTCACGCACCTGATCGGCTTCGCGATGGTCGAGGCGCTGTCCGAGATGCCGGCGATGAACGCCTCCTTCACGGTCGCCGACGACAAGCCGAGCATCCTGACGCCGGCGCACGTGAACGTCGGCATCGCGATCGACCTGGCCAAGCCGGACGGCACACGCCAGCTGCTGGTCCCGTCGATCAAGAAGTGCGAGACCCTCGACTTCGCCGGCTTCTGGGCCGCGTACGAGGACGTCGTGCGCCGGGCGCGCGGCAACAAGCTCTCGGTCGACGACTTCGCGGGCACGACGATCTCGCTGACCAACCCGGGCACGATCGGCACCGTCCACTCGGTCCCCCGCCTCATGCAGGGCCAGGGCACCATCGTCGGCGTCGGCGCCATGGACTACCCGGCCGAGTTCGCGGGCACCTCCGAGGAGGCGCTGAACAAGATGGGCGTCTCGAAGGTGCTGACGCTCACCTCGACGTACGACCACCGGATCATCCAGGGTGCGCAGTCGGGCGACTTCCTGCGCATCATCGCCCGCAAGCTGCTCGGCGAGGACGGCTTCTACGACCGCGTCTTCGCCGCCCTGCGCGTGCCGTACGAGCCGGTGCGTTGGGTCCGCGAGTCCAACGACCCGGACGCCGAGGCGATCAAGCCCGCCCGCATCGCCGAGCTGATCCACGCCTACCGTTCGCGCGGCCACCTGATGGCGGACACCGACCCGCTCGCCTACCGCCAGCGCAAGCATCCCGACCTGGACGTGCAGACCCATGGCCTGACGCTCTGGGACCTGGACCGCACCTTCCCGACCGGTGGGTTCACGGGCAAGCCCCGGGCCAAGCTCCGCGAGGTCCTGGGTCTGCTGCGCGACTCGTACTGCCGGACCGTGGGCAGCGAGTACATGCACCTGCAGGACCCGCGCCAGCGGCGCTGGCTGCAGGAGCGGCTCGAGTCCGGGTACACCCGCACGCCCCGTGAGGACCAGCTGCGGATCCTGCGCCGGCTCAACGCGGCGGAGGCGTTCGAGACGTTCCTGCAGACCAAGTACGTCGGCCAGAAGCGGTTCTCGCTCGAGGGCGGGGAGTCCGTCATCGCGCTGCTCGACGCAATCCTGTCGAAGGCGGCCGACAACGGTCTGGACGAGGTCGGCATCGGGATGGCCCACCGTGGCCGCCTGAACATCCTGGCGAACATCGCCGGCAAGTCCTACGGGCAGATCTTCCGCGAGTTCGAGGGGAACCAGGACCCGAAGTCGGTCCAGGGCTCGGGCGACGTGAAGTACCACCTGGGCACGGAGGGCACGTTCACGGCCCAGTCCGGCGCGACGACGTCGGTCTACCTGGCCGCCAACCCGTCCCACCTGGAGGCCGTCAACCCGGTCCTCGAGGGCATCGTCCGCGCCAAGCAGGACCGCATCGACCTGGGTGGCGACGGCTTCTCCGTGCTGCCGATCCTTATCCACGGCGATGCCGCGTTCGCGGGGCAGGGAGTCGTCTTCGAGACGCTCAACCTCGCGCAGCTGCGCGGGTACCGCACCGGCGGCACCATCCACGTGATCATCAACAACCAGGTCGGCTTCACCACCGGGCCGTCGTCGTCACGCTCCTCGCAGTACGCGACCGACGTGGCCAAGGGCCTGCAGGTGCCGGTCTTCCACGTGAACGGCGACGACCCCGAGGCGTGCGTCCGGGTGGCCGAGCTGGCGTTCGAGTACCGCGAGCAGTTCGACCGCGACGTCATCATCGACATGGTCTGCTACCGCCGCCGCGGTCACAACGAGGGCGACGACCCCTCGATGACCCAGCCGCTCATGTACAACCTGATCGAGGCCAAGCGCTCGGTGCGCAAGCTCTACACCGAGACGCTGGTGGCGCGCGGCGACCTGACCATCACCGACGCCGAGCAGGCGCTGCAGGACTACCAGAACCAGCTCGAGCGCGTGTTCGCCGAGACCCGTGACGACAGCTACGCGCCGCCGGACCAGGCCGTGAAGGGCCTGGAGCGTCCGGAGTCGCAGCTCGAGGACGCCGGGGTGATGGTCGGCTGGAAGACCGCCGTCGACGCCGGGATGCTGGAGCGGATCGGCCGGGCGCACGTGCGTCCGCCGGAGGGCTTCACGGTCCACCCCAAGCTCGCACAGCTGCTGGCCAAGCGGGAGCAGATGAGCCGCGAGGGCGGTATCGACTGGGGCTACGGCGAGCTCCTCGCGTTCGGGTCGTTGCTGGTCGAGGGCACGCCCGTCCGGCTCGCCGGCCAGGACTCGCGTCGCGGTACGTTCGTCCAGCGCCACGCGGTCATGCACGACCGCGAGACGGGCGCCGAGTGGACGCCCCTGCTCTACCTGTCTGCCGACCAGGCGAAGTTCTGGGTCTACGACTCCTCCCTCTCGGAGTACGCGTGCCTCGGCTTCGAGTACGGCTACTCGGTCGAGCGGCCCGACGCGCTCGTCCTCTGGGAGGCCCAGTTCGGCGACTTCGTCAACGGGGCGCAGACGATCATCGACGAGTTCATCTCGTCGGCCGAGCAGAAGTGGGCGCAGAGCTCGTCGGTCGTCCTCCTGCTGCCGCACGGCTACGAGGGTCAGGGACCCGACCACTCGTCCGCGCGCATCGAGCGGTTCCTGCAGCTCGCGGCCGAGGACAACATGGTGATCGCGCAGCCGTCGACGCCGGCGTCGCACTTCCACCTGCTGCGTCGTCAGGCCTACGACCGCCCGCGCAAGCCGCTCATCGTGTTCACGCCGAAGTCGATGCTGCGGCTCAAGGCCGCCTCGTCGCCGATCGAGGACTTCACCACCGGCACGTTCCGGACCGTGATCGGCGACGACCTCGCCGCCGCCAAGGCGGGGCAGGTCGACCGCGTCCTGCTCTGCTCGGGCAAGGTCTACTGGGACCTGCTCGCCGAGCGCGTGAAGTCGGGAGACGAGCACACCGCGATCGTCCGGCTCGAGCAGCTGTACCCGCTCGACGTCGACGCGGCCCGCGCCGCGGTCGCGCCGTTCGAGGGAGCCGAGCTGGTCTGGGTGCAGGACGAGCCGGGCAACCAGGGCCCCTGGACGTTCCTGTCCATGCACCTGCCCCAGCTGCTCGGCCGCACGCTGCGCGTGATCTCCCGGAAGGAGTCGGCCTCGCCGGCGGCCGGCTCGGCCAAGAAGCACCAGGCGCAGCAGGCCACCCTGGTGGAGACCGCCTTCCGGCGCTGACGCTCGACGACGACGGCCGCGCCCTTCGGGGGTGCGGCCGTCGTCGCGCTCAGCCGACCGGGCTGAGTGCGAAGGTGCGCCGGTAGGCCTGCGGGCTGGTGCCCAGGGTGCGGGCGAAGTGGTGACGCAGGACGGCCGCCGTGCCGAAGCCGCACAGCCGCGCGATCTCCTCGATGCTCGCGTCCGAGCGCTCGAGCATCTCCTGGGCACGCACCACGCGTTGCCGGGTGACCCACGCGGCCGGCGTCGTGCCGGTCTCCGCGCGGAACCGGCGGGCGAACGTGCGCTCCGAGACGAACGCCCTGGCAGCCAGGTCCGGAACGCTCAGCTCGGTCTCGAGGTTCTCCACCATCCACGCGAGCAGCGGCGCCAGCGTGTCCGCGTCGCACGGCAGCGGGGTGTCGACGAACTGCGCCTGCCCGCCGTCGCGGTGCGGCGGCACGACCATCCGACGGGCCACCGCGGCGGCCATCGAGGCGCCGAGCTCACGACGGATCAGATGCAGGCAGGCGTCGATGCCCGCGGCCGTCCCGGCGCTCGTGATGACGCGGTCGTCGTCCACGTACAGCACCGCGGGGTCGATCTGCGCGGCGGGGAACCGCCGACGCAGCTCGTCGCTGTGCATCCAGTGGGTCGTGCACCGGCGACCGTCGAGGAGCCCGGCCTCCCCCAGGGCGAACGCGCCGCTGCAGATGCTCAGCACCCACGCCCCGCGCGCGTGGGCCGCGCGCACGGCATCGAGCACGGCGGCAGGGACCGCGCCCGAGCCGTAGGCGGGCACGATGACCAGGTCGACGTCCGCGGTCGACTCCAGCCCGTGCTCGACCGTGATCGAGTAGAGACCGCCCTTGGTGGTGACCAGGCCCGGCTGCTCGGCGCAGACGACGAAGTCGAACGACGGGCCGCCCGTGTCGGCGCGATCGATGCCGAACACCTCGCAGGCGACCCCGAGCTCGAAGGGAGCGACGTTGGGCAGAACGATGGCGGCGACGGAGCGGAGCATGACTCCAGCATGCGGAGGCTCGTGGCAGAAAGTCAACGATCGCCAGGACTTCTGCCATCCGCGGCGCATGACACCGGCACCGGTCCCGGACGCCCGGCACTCGCGCGACGGCGCTGACCGCGCGGGGCGTCGTCGCGAGCCGCCGGCGCGTCGCGCTCACCCGCGACAGGCCCGGCGATGAACCCGGGTCCGCGTGCACGCCCTGAGACACTGGGAGCGCGGTCGCCGGTGGCGGTCGCGTGACCGGTCCGGCGACGAGAGGTGACACCTGTGGGCGAGCTGCCGCTGAGGTTGGCGGTGGTCGGCGACGAGCTCGTGGCCGGCGCGGGCGACCCGAAGGGACTGGGCTGGTTGGGTCGCGTGGCCGCCCGCACCCCGACCCCGACTCCCCTGATCGCCATGGCGCTCGCGGTGCCCGGCGAGACGAGCACGGGCCTGGGCGCCCGCTGGGACGACGAGGTCACGCGGCGCTTCTCCGCCGACGCCGACAACCGGCTGGTCGTCGCACTGGGTCGGGCAGACGTCGCTGCGGGCCTGTCGCTCGCCCGCAGCCGCCTGAACCTGGCGAACATCCTCGACGTGGCCGAGCAGCGCCGGATCCCGGCGTTCGTCGTCGGCCCGCCGCCGGGAAGCACGGCCGAGTCCGAGAAGCTCGGTGACCTGTCAGCGGCCTTCGCGGACGTCGCCACCCGGCGTCGCGTGCCGTTCGTCGACACGTTCACCCCGCTCGCCTCGCACGACCAGTGGCTCGGCGACCTTGCGGCGGGCGACGGGACGCTGCCCGGTCAGGCGGGCTACGGGCTCATGGCCTGGCTGGTGCTGCACACCGGCTGGCACTCCTGGCTGGGCCTGCCGGACGACGGCGGCGCCTGACCACCACCGCCCCCACCGGGTCGTCGCAGACCCGGGTCACCGCAGAGTTCCACGGACGGCGGTCAGCGCGGTGTCGAGCACGGTCCGCAAGGTGTCGACGGTGAGCTGCTCGACCTTGCCCTGCGCGTCCGCCTTGCGCAGCTCGGCGCGGATCTCGTCGCAGAACCGCTGCAGCATGACCTCGGCATCGGCCCAGCGCACGTGGGACGCGGTGCGGGCGTCGCCCGAGGTGGAGGCCGTGCGGGGCACCGCCTCGGCGCGGGCACGCTGAGCCGCCGCGGCCAGGTCCGCACGGAGCCCACGCATGGACCCTCGGACGTCGTCGCGCACCTGCGCGGCCCGTTCGCGGACCGACTCGGCGATCCCCTCCTCGAGCGAAGCCAGGTCTCCACGGCGCGCCTCGAGCTCGGCGCGGCCGGCGTCGGTGAGGGCGTACGTGCTCTTGCGCTCCTCGTCGACACGCACGACCAGACCCTCCTCCTCGAGCCGGGCCAGGCGCGGGTAGACCGTTCCGGGGCTCGGCCGGTAGGTGCCGCCGAAGCGGTCCGACAGGTCGGTGATCAGCTCGTAGCCGTGCTTCGGCCCGGACTCCAGGAGGGACAGCAGGTAGAGCCGCAGCTGTCCGTGCGCGAAGACCGGCGCCATCATCAGGCCACCCCGCCGGCGACGCCGGAGCCGCGCAGGACGGTGACGTGACCGGACACCGTGCTGGCCGAGACGAAGCAGGCGCCGTCACCGTTGCACAGGTCGATCTTGCGCTGGCCGGGCGCGGAACCCTTGTACTCCTCGCCGTCCACGACGAGCCTCCCGGAGACCGACTGCGCCTTCACGTGGACACCCTTGCCCTGCGGGAGTCGCACGGTGACGTCGCCGGACACGCTCGAGGCGGTGACGCTGGAGGTGCCGGTGCGGACGTCGAGCGTCACCGAGCCGGACACGGTCTTCGCCTGCACCAGGCTCAGCTCGCCGGAGGCGGCGAGCTCCCCGGAGACCGAGTTGAGCCGCAGGTCGCCCTGGTGGTCGCGCACGACGATCTCGCCCGAGACCGTCTTCGCCGACAGACGGCCGCGAGTGCTGTCCGTGATCAGCGTGCCGGACACCGTGGAGACCGAGGCGTCCTCCACGACACCGGCGAGCAGTCCGTCCGCACTCACGGTGCCGACATTCGACCCGACGTCGCGCGGGACGGCGATGTGCACGTCCGCGCGGTCCTTGCCGCCGAAGTTGCGGAACCTCTCCAGGAAGCCCTCCCAGCCGCCGAGCGTGAACTGGTAGCCGACGCGCAGCTCGCCGCCGGAGAGCGTGATCTCCAGGGGCCTCCCGTCGACGGCGTGCACCTCGATCCGCGCTCCCGGCCCGTCGTCGTGCGCGACGACGTCGACCCGTCCCCCCGCCAGCTGGACCTGCACGGCGCTGATCGCCTCGATCTCGATGATCTGCGGGCCGGCGACGACCCACGACTCGGTTGCCATGACGTTCTCCATTCGCGATATATCTCGTTTCTGAGAACACGTTATATCGCGTGTCGCGAATGACAACCGGCACGGAGAGACGAACGAGCCCGAACCCCCGTACGGGTCCGGGCTCGTGCGTGTCAGAGGATCAGCTGACCAGACCGGCCTGGCGCAGCTCGACGGTGAGGTCGTGCGGGCTGGTCGACGCGGTCAGCGCCTCGTCGAACGTGATCGCGTCGTCGCGGACCAGCTGGAACAGGTGCTGGTCGAAGGTCTGCATCTTGTAGAAGTCGCCGTCGCGGATCAGGTCGATGAGCGGCGGCGCATCTGCCGGCTCGAGGATGGCGTCGCGGGTGCGACCGGTGTTGACCATGACCTCGATCGCCGGGCGACGACCCGTGCCGTCGGCCAGCCGGACGAGGCGCTGCGAGACGATCCCCCGCAAGGACTGCGCGAGCGCGATGCGCACCTGCTTCTGCTCGTGCGGCGGGAAGAAGTCGATGATGCGGTTGATCGTCTCGGCCGCGTCGATCGTGTGCAGCGTGGACAGCACGAGGTGACCGGTCTCGGCGGCGGACAGGGCCGCCCGGACGGTCTCCACGTCGCGCATCTCACCGACGAGGATGACGTCGGGGTCCTGCCGCATGGCGGCACGCAGCGCCACGGTGAAGTCGGCCGTGTCCTGACGAACCTCACGCTGCGAGACGATCGCCTTCTTGTCCTGGTGCAGGATCTCGATCGGGTCCTCGATCGTGACGATGTTGACCTCTTTGTACGTGTTGATGAGGTCGACCATCGACGCCAGCGTCGTCGTCTTGCCCGATCCGGTCGGGCCGGTCACCAGCACGAGACCGCGAGGCTCGAGGGCCAGCTGGCCGACCACCTCGGGCAGCGCCAGGTCACCCAGCGACTGCGCGCCGACAGCGACCCGCCGGAACACCATGCCGTACGTGCCACGGGCCTGGTACGCGTTCACCCGGAACCGGCCGACGCCGGGGATCGAGTACGCGAAGTCCGCCTCGTGGTTCTCGCGGAAGTGGTCCACGAGGTCGTCCGGGATGACCTCCTCGAGCATGCGCTCGGTGTCCGCCGGCTTGAGGTCCGGCACCTGGAGCTTGCGCAGGCGGCCGTCGACCCGGACTCGAGGCGCGGACCCGACCTTGCAGTGCAGGTCGGAGCCACCGTTGCTCGAGAGGGCGTGCAGGAACGGGATCACTGACTGTGTCGGCTGGCTCACCCCGTAGTCATCGGACGTACGACGACGTGACTTGAGCACCCGCAGGATGTGGGACCATGGAACGAGTCCGGCGCGCACGCACCTCACGACATCGCGTCGGCCCCCCAGGTCTGTCGAAGATTGGAAGATCCCATGAGCAAGCGAGGCCGCAAGCGCCGTTCCCGCAAGGGCAGCGCCGCGAACCACGGCAACCGTCCGAACGCCTGACGGAACGGACAAGGCCCGGTGCATCTGCACCGGGCCTTCTTCATGCCCTGACGCGCAGCGTCCTGCGGGGTCAGTCGAGAGACGTGGTGACCCGCATGACCGTGAGCTGCTCGTGGATCCGCATGCGCAGCGCGTCCGGTGCGACCTCCTGGCAGCCCCGGCGCACGAGGTTCTTCACGACGACCTCGACGTCGTACTCCTCGAGGCAGCCCTGGCACTCCGACAGGTGCGCTCGGACGACGTCCGAGTCGGGAGCCTCCAGCTCCGCGTCGAGGTACTCCCACAGCCGGTCGAGCGCGTCGGCGCAGTTGTTGCCGCAGCTCCCTGCGTGCATCGCCGGCAACGTCGCCGACTCGTCAAACTCGCTCATCACGAACCCTCCGGCGTGGTGGGCGCCGCGGCGACAAGACCACGGCCACGCGCATAGTCCGACAACATCTCGCGGAGCTGGGCTCGCCCGCGGTGCAGCCGGGACATCACCGTCCCGATCGGCGTTCCCATGATCTCCGCGATCTCCTTGTACGCAAAGCCCTCGACGTCGGCCAGGTACACCGCGATGCGGAACTCCTCCGGGATGCGCTGCAGAGCGTCCTTCACGTCGGAGTCCGGCAGGTGGTCGAGCGCCTCCGCCTCGGCGGACCGGAGCCCGGCCGACGTGTGCGACTCCGCACGGGCCAGCTGCCAGTCCTCGATCTCCTCGGAACGGGACTGCTGCGGCTCGCGCTGCTTCTTGCGGTAGGAGTTGATGTAGGTGTTCGTCAGGATCCGGTACAGCCACGCCTTGAGGTTCGTGCCCGGGCGGTACTGGTGGAACGCCGCGAAAGCCTTGGCGAACGTCTCCTGGACCAGGTCCTCGGCGTCCGCCGGGTTGCGCGTCATGCGCAGGGCAGCACCGTAGAGCTGGTCCAGGTAGACCAGCGCCTCAGCCTCGAACCGCTCGGTGCGGGCCGCGTCGTCCTCGGCCTCGGGGGCGCGGTTGGTGTCCTCGCTCATCGCGGTCGAGCCTAGTCCGGCAGCGGCCGGGCCACCGACCGGCGTGGGCCACGCCACAGTGACGGGGTCCGGGACACCGAGGGCCCATCCGGTCGTGAGGGGTGTGCTGGATCGCGTCTCGAGGGCGGCGCAGGTCATGGGAGGCACAACGGCCCAGGCCCGCGAGCCATTCCCCGCTGCCCCCGCCGGCGGGCCGCGGGCACGACCGGGACGCTGGACAGCGTCCGGTTCGGCGTCGCCGAACGGCCTGACCGGCACTAGCGTGGCGGACATGACGACCATCTCGGACGACTCCACCTACCTGCGACTGCTGCGAGAGCAGATCGGCCACGAGTTCGACGCCCACCAGCAGTACGTCGCGATCGCCGTCTGGTTCGACGGCCAGGACCTCCCGCAGCTGGCCTCGCACTACTACCGGCAGGCCCTCGAAGAGCGCAACCACGCGTTGATGATCGTGCGCTACCTCCTCGACCGGGACCTCGCCGTCGAGATCCCGGCCGGCAGCCCCGTGCGCAACGACTTCCACAAGGTCACCGAGCCGATCGCGCTCGCGCTCGCGCAGGAGCAGCAGGTGACCTCGCAGATCGAGGCGATCTTCCGGGCGGCCCGCGCCGAGAACGACGCGCTGGGCGAGCAGTTCCTGCTCTGGTTCCTCAAGGAGCAGGTCGAGGAGGTCTCCTCCGCGACCACGCTGCTGACCGTCGCCACCCGTGCCGGCGACAACCTGTTCGACCTCGAGAACTACGTCGCCCGCGAGCAGATCGGTGACGGTGGCGTCTCCACCGACGCACCGGCCGCCGCCGGCGGCGCGCTGTAGAGGAGGCCTCCCGTGCTGCTGCGCCGTGTCGTCCGACCGCTGTTCGCGTCGTGGTTCGTCTCCGAAGGTCTCGACGTGGTCCGTCACCCGTCGTCCCACGCTGCCGAGGCGCGTGGCGCGCTGACCACCCTGCTCGACCGTCTGCCCGCGCCGGTCCGGCAGGGGCCCGCGGGTGAGGTGCTCGGCTACGAGCTGTCCGACCGGCAGCTGACGACCGTCGTCCAGGTGCACGGCGTCGCCCTCGCGGGTGCGGGCATCCTGCTCTCGATGAACAAGGCGCCCCGAACGGCGGCATTGGCGCTCGCCGCCCTCACGGCTCCCCTGGTCCTGGTCAACCTCCCCCGCAGACGAGGCACCGAGAGCAAGGCGGAGCGGCAGGCACGACGCGAGCGGTTCGTCCGCGCGCTGGCCTTCACGGCCGGTGCGATCCTCGCGGCGGCGGACTACGAAGGGCGGCCGGGGGTCGCCTGGCGGGTCCACCGGGCGCGCCTCGTGCGTTCGAAGGCCGACTAACCTGGGCGCATGACGTCTGCACCCTCCGTCGACCTCTGGTCGGCGCCGGTCACCACCGGCCCCCTCGCCGCACGCGTCGAGGTGCCCGGGTCGAAGTCGCTGACCAACCGGTACCTCGTGCTCGCCGCGCTCGCGGACGCCCCCGGACGCCTGCGCGGCGCGCTGCGGTCGCGGGACACGCACCTGATGGCTGCTGCGCTCGGCGCACTGGGCGCCGAGATCGACGAGGACGGCAACGACTGGACGGTCACACCCGGTGCGCTGCGCGGCGGCGCGACGATCCAGTGCGGGCTCGCCGGGACCGTCATGCGCTTCCTGCCCGCGGTGGCGGCGCTCGCCGACGGGCCGGTGCGGTTCGACGGGGACACGGCGGCGCTGGCCCGTCCGATGGGTCCGGTCGTGACGGCGCTGCGGACGTTGGGCGTGCGTGTCGAGGAGCACGGCGAGCCGGGGCACCTTCCGTTCACGGTCCACGGGCGCGGCAGCCTGGCCGGTGGCCAGGTCGACATCGACGCGTCCGAGTCCAGCCAGTTCGTCTCCGGCCTGCTGCTCGCCGCGGCGCGCTTCGAGCGCGGCCTGACGCTGCGGCACACCGGCCGCACCCTGCCGAGCCTGCCGCACATCGAGATGACCGTCGCCCTGCTCCGTGAGGCCGGCGTCGAGGTCGACGACTCCCGGCCGGCCATCTGGCAGGTCGCCCCCGGACCGATCGCCGGCCGAGACGTGCGTGTCGAGCCGGACCTGTCGAACGCCGCGCCGTTCCTGTGCGCGGCACTCGTCTCCGGCGGGTCGGTGAGCGTTCCTGGTTGGCCCACGCGGACGACGCAGCCCGGCGGCCTGCTGCCCGGGATCCTCGAGCGCATGGGGGCGCGCACCGCCCTGGACGGTGACGTGCTCACCGTGACCGGGACCGGCGCGATCCACGGCGTGGACCTCGACCTGCACGCCGCTGGCGAGATCGCCCCGACGATCGCGGCGCTGGCCGCGCTGGCCGACTCCCCCACCCGCCTGCGTGGCATCGCGCACCTGCGCGGTCACGAGACCGACCGGCTCGCCGCTCTCGCCGCCGAGATCACCCGCGTCGGTGGGCAGGCGGAGCAGACGTCGGACGGCCTGGTCATCACACCCCGACCGCTGTCGGGCGCGGTCTGGCGGACCTACGAGGACCACCGGATGGCCACGGCCGGCGCCCTCGTCGGGCTGCGGGTCCCGGGCATCGAGGTCGAGGACGTCGCGACGACCGCCAAGACGCTGCCCGACTTCGTCGGCCTCTGGTCGGACATGCTGCTGGGGACGCGGACGCCCGTCTGATGGCTCAACGGCGCTACGACGAGCGAGACGTCCGCATCCGTCCCGGTCGAGGTTCGCGCCCCCGTACCAAGCAGCGCCCCGAGCACGCCGACGCCGAGGTGGCCCTGGTCACCGCCGTCGACCGTGGGCGGTACGCGATCCTCGTCGACCCCGACGGGCCCGACGAACGCGTCGCTATCGCGATGAAGGCCCGGGAGCTCGGCCGTGACCGTGTGGTGCCCGGGGACCGCGTCGACATCGTCGGCGACACGTCCGGCGCCGACGGCTCCCTGTCCCGGATCGTGCGCATCCAGGAGCGCAAGACGGTGCTGCGCCGCACGGCCGACGACACCGACCCGGTGGAACGGATCATCGTCGCCAATGCCGACCAGCTCGTGATCGTGACCGCGCTGGCCGACCCCGAGCCGCGCACCCGGATGATCGACCGCTGCGTCGCCGCCGCGTACGACGCCCGCATGGACGCCCTGCTCGCGCTGACCAAGGCGGACCTGGCCGACCCCGCGACGCTGGTGGACATGTACGCGCCGATCGGGGTGCAGGTCGTGGTCAGCAGCCGCGGGGACGGGCGCGTCATCGACGGCCTCGAGGCTGTGCGCGACGCCCTGGACGGCCGGACGTCGGTGCTCGTCGGGCACTCGGGCGTCGGGAAGTCGACGCTCGTGAACGCGCTCGTGCCGGGCACCGGTCGCGCCGTCGGCGTCGTGAACGACGTGACCGGTCGCGGTCGGCACACCTCCAGCTCCGCGGTCGCGCTGCGGGTGCCCGGGACCCGCGAGCCGACCTGGGTGATCGACACCCCAGGGGTGCGGTCGTTCGGCCTCGCGCACGTGGACCCCCAGCACCTGCTCGGGGCGTTCGCGGACCTGGCGACCGTCGCCGACGAGTGCCCGCGCGGCTGCACGCACGGCGACGACGCCCCGGACTGCGCGCTCGACGCGTGGGTGCAGGAGGCACCCGACGACTCGTCGAGAGCGGCGCGCGGGGCACGCGTCGAGTCGTTCCGGCGGCTGCTCGCCAGTCGGTTGGGCACCGGGGAACCCGAGCAGCGGGAGACCGCGCGCCCCTGACGTGCGGCGTTGGTCCAGCCGATACCGTGTCGGCCATGAGTATTCGCCCCGGGTACGACGACGACCTGCGCCTCGCCCACGTCATCGCCGACCAGGTGGACTCGATCACGATGGCCCGGTTCAAGGCCCTCGACCTGCGCGTCGAGACGAAGCCCGACCTGACGCCCGTGTCCGACGCCGACAAGACGGCCGAGGAGGCCATCCGGGGCCAGCTGTCCCGTGCGCGTCCGCGGGACGCGGTGCACGGCGAGGAGATGGGCGACACGGGCCATGGGCCGCGCCGGTGGGTGGTCGACCCGATCGACGGCACCAAGAACTTCGTCCGCGGGGTGCCCGTCTGGGCCACCCTCATCGGGCTCCTCGACGGCGACCAGGTGGTGCTCGGCCTGGTCAGCGCCCCGGCACTGGGCAGACGCTGGTGGGCCGCTCAGGGATCGGGCGCGTGGACGGGCAAGTCGCTCGCCGCCGCCAGCCGCCTGCAGGTGTCCGCCGTGGATCGGCTGTCCGACGCCTCGCTGTCCTACTCCAGCCTGTCGGGGTGGGAGGAGCGCGGGCTGCTCGACCCGTTCCTCGACCTCACGCGTCGCACCTGGCGCACCCGCGCGTACGGCGACTTCTGGTCGCACGTGCTGGTCGCGGAGGGTGCGGTGGACCTCTCCGCCGAGCCGGAGCTCGCCCTGCACGACATGGCCGCGCTGGTGCCGATCGTCACGGAGGCCGGTGGCACGTTCACCTCGATCCGCGGTGTGCCCGGACCGTTCGGCGGGTCGGCGCTGGTGTCCAACGGCCGGCTCCACCAGGCTGCGCTCGACGTGCTGGACCCGCTGCCGCAGGCTTGAGCATGTGAGCACGGACGAGGGCAGCACCCCAGACCGGCGTACCGACGACCGGGCCGCGCGCGCCTCCTCGTTCGACGCGGGCGCGTCCGTCTACCGCGAAGTCCGCCCCAGCTATCCCGACGAGGCGGTCCGCTGGTCCGTGCCGGACGGTGCGCGCGACGTGCTCGACCTGGCCGCCGGCACAGGCAAGCTCACCGAGCGCCTGGTCGCCCTCGGGTACACGGTGGTCGCGGTCGAGCCGTCGGACGCGATGCGCGCCGAGCTGACCGTCCTGCTGCCGTCCGTCGATGCGCGCCGAGGGACCGCCGAGCACACCGACCTTCCCGACTCCTGCGTCGACGCGGTGACCGTCGCGCAGGCCTGGCACTGGGTGGACCCACCGGCGGCCGCGGCCGAGATCGCGCGTGTGCTGCGCCCCGGCGGGCAGCTGGCCGCGATCTGGAACATCCGCGACGACTCGGTCGACTGGGTGGCCCGCTGGACGGAGATCGTGCACCGCGGCGACGAGCTCGGCGGCGGCCTGCGGTACGACGCCCCGGACCTTCCCGAGCTGTTCGGCGACGTCGAGCACGCCACGTTCCACTGGGCGCAGACCATGCGACCGGCCGACCTCCGGCTGCTGGCGGCCAGCCGCAGCCACCTCATCCTGCTTCCCGACGACGAGCGTGCGGTGCTGCTCGACGCCGTCGACGAGCTCGTCGCGACGCATCCCGACCTGCGGGGACGCGACCTGGTCGACGTGCCGTACCGCACCGAGTGCTACCGGGCGCGGCTGCGGGCCTAGCGGCCGGCTCGTCGTCCAGGCTCTGCAGCCCGGCCTCCAGGCCGGCGACGGTCTCCGCGGCACGACGCGCCCCGCCCGTCGCTGCTGCGGCACCCGGTCTGACATGGCGTCGGGACGTGCCTACGCTTGTCCGGGAGCCCGCGTACGGGCGCGCGGGCGGTCGACCGGGAGGTCGAGGATGGCGACGACGACGGAGCGGACGGCGCACGAGTACCGCGCGGAGGACCTGAGCCGCGAGATCTACGAGCAGGGCATCACGGTGGTCCGTGGGGCGTTCCCGCCGGACTGGGCCCGGGACCTCGACGCGGACCTCGCCCGAGAGTTCATGGACGCGCTGCGCAGCCCCGGCGGAGCGGCGCCACGTGGCTGGAACCGGTTCTACTTCGAGCCGTACGCCGAGCGGGTGCGTGGTTTCTGGGACCTCGCGACGCATCCGGTCGTCACGTCGCTCGCCGAGCACATGTTCGGCCCGGACTGGCAGATCGTCGAGCTGGGGTCCGACATCCCTCTGCCGGGTGCCGAGAACCAGCCGTGGCACCGCGACTTCCCCATGCCGGCCGCGACGCGCGACGAGGGCCGCCTGACGTCGATCGCGGTGAACGCCTCCGCGGTCGACGTCGTGGACGGACCGTTCCAGGGCGTCCTCGGGACGCAGCTCGACCCGGGCGAGGACTTCGAGGGCGCGATGTTCCCGCCCGACGAGCGGACCCCCGAGTACGACGCGCGCCTGCAGGCGTTCTTCGCCAAGGGCGGCAACTTCTCGGTCCGGTCCGGCCTGATGCTGCACCGCGGCTCAGCGATGGGCAACGGCTCCCGCATGCGCCCGGTCATGATCCTCGGCATCGTCTCGCCCGACGACCGCGCGATCGTCGACCGCCTCCGAGACCCCGACGACCCGCACCCGCCGCGCATCCGGCTGTCCGCCGAGGCCTACGACCGCGTGGACCCGACCCTGCGCCCGCACCTCAGCCACGAGATCGTCGCCGAGACCGAGGCCGAGCTGCCGCGACATCACACCGAGCACTCGTTCGAGGGCCTGAAGATGGACCAGCGCAAGTCCTGAGTCACCGCAGTCCCTTGGTCAGGGCGAGGAGCGCGGCGCACGCACGACGAACGCCGCCATCGCGACGCCGTACAGCGTCGCAGCCACCGCGAAGGCGATGGCGCTGCACGTGGGATCGATGGCCACGGCCCACCACAGGCGGCCGCCACGGTCGGCGCCCCCGAACTGCATGGCGACAGTGGTGTAGAGCAGCGGGCCGAGCCACGCGAGCGAGGGTCGGCCCGCCACCACCGCCGCGAGCGCGAGCGCCGTGCACAGCAGCACGTTCCGGACGACCGCCGCCGGTTGGACCGCGGCCGCTCGGGCCGCCGGCGCGACCGCGAGCGCAGCCGACGCCGTGAGGCCGACGACCCACGCGCCCCGGGCCGCTCGCGCCCGCGGCGGGTCCGGCAACCGGAGCCGCCGACCCACGCACCCCACGGCGACGGCCACCCCCGCGAGGACGGGGAGCAGCAGCACGACCGCAACGGGATTGACCAGGGGCTGCGCCCCCACCCGATCGACGACGAGCGCGCGGGTCAGGGCGGCGGCGAGCGCCGTCGCCAGGAGCAGGACCGCCGCAGGGCGCCACAGGTGCACCCCGACCCACGACCGCCACACGCTCACGGCGTCACGTCGAGCTCGCCCCGGGCGAACGCGGACTGCACCGTCGCCACCTGCTCGGGCGTCAGGGCCGTGAGCCCCTCGGCCATGGGGTCGTACGGCACCCCGACCAGACCCGCCCAGGTGTGGATCAGACGCGTGCTCGTGCGCGCACACCACCAGAACGTCGCCAGCTGTGCGAGCACGGCGAGCGCGACGGGACCGCTGCGGGCTAGATCCCGAGCAGGCCGGGGAGGTCGTCGAGCGACGAGATGACCAGCACGCCCGCGGCCACGATCTCCTCGTCCGTGACCGGCAGCCGGCGCGCGCACGGTCGGTCCAGCCAGATTCCGATCAGGCCTGCCCGACGAGCCGCCGCGGCGTCCACGTCGAGCTCGTCGCCGACGTAGGCGGTGCGCCCCGGGTCCGTACCCAGCAGGCGGCAGGCCTCGGCGAAGACCCGCGGGTCCGGCTTGCCGAAGCCGAGGGTGTCGAGCGCGACCAGCAGAGGCATGCGGTCGGCCAGGCCGGTGCGTTCGAGCTTGTCGGTCTGGTAGGCCGTCGCGGCGTTGGTCAGGGCGCCGAGGTGCAGGCCCGCGTCGAGGAGACGTCCCAGGACCGCGTCGACGTCCTCGTGCGCCGACCATGCCTCCCGGAACGTCGAGTCGAACACGCCGTCCCAGGCCGCGAAGCCCTCGTCGTCGAGGGCCGGGCCGCCGAACCGCTCGTGCAGCTCGTTGGCGCGGGACATCCGCTGCTCGACCTGGCCGATCTCCCCGCGCGTGTAGCGCCCGAAGTGGTCGCTCGCGTCGGCCCGCCAGAACGACACCACGTCGGCGTCCTGGTCCGGCGTGACGTCCGGCAGGTACCGCCGGGCGATCGTCGCCAGCGCGGTGCCGAACGCCGCGCGTGTGTCGACGAGGGTGTCGTCGATGTCGAACAGGATGCCGTCGATCTGGTGCGGACTCACGGCGCCAGGCTAGTCACGAACCGTTCGTGGTCGCGCCCGGGGAGGACAGCACCCGGGCTGCGCTCCGGTGGCCCGCGTCGCATGCCGTCCGCAGGTCGCGGCCCACCACGAACGCGGCCAGGAACCCGGCGGCGAACGCGTCCCCGGCGCCGGTGAGGTCACGGACGTCGGGCACCGGTGGCACAGGGATCTCGAGGCGTGCACCGTCCGGCAGGTGCACGACCGTCGGGTCGGCGCCCGCCTTCACCACGACCGTCGTGCGCGGCGAGATCTGCATGCCGAGCAGCGCCGCCTCCGACGCGTTCGCGAGCAGGAGGTCGGGGGCCAGGTCGGCCAGGAGCGCGCGGAAGGCGTCGACGCCGTAGTGCGTGAGCATGCCGGTCGAGGACGCGTCGACGGACACCGGGATTCCGCGGACCCGGGCCTCCCGGATCGCCGTGTCGACGGAGGCCGCGGTCGGCCCGCCCTCGAACGAGTAGCCGGGGACGTGCAGCAGGTCGAGCCCGTCGAGCCACGCCGACGGGATGTCGTCCAGGAGCGCGGACGCCGCCCGGTCCGGGAACATCGTGCGCTCGCCGGTCTCGTCGATCAGCAGCACGACCGTCCCGGTCCGTCCGGTGCGGCGCACGCGCACGTCGACGCCGGCGGCGGTCAGCTCGTCGACGAGCGCGTCCCCGGTCCGGTCCGGGCCGACGCAGCCCAGGAACCTCGTCGGGACCAGGCCCGCGGCGAACCGGGCGACGTTCGCCCCGCTCCCCCCGGGGGTGCGGAACACCTGTGCGCGGGCGTCCGTCCCGTGCCGCAACGGTTCGGCGAGCCAGACGACGACGTCCTCGACGAGGTCGCCCGTGACGCCGAGCACGGTGTCGACCCGCTCAGCTCGCGAGAGCCGCGGCCACCTGGCCGCCGAGCGCCACGTTGCCGCGGTAGACCTCCACATTGACGTCCAGGCTGCGCCCGCCCGTGTCGCGCTGGATGAAGTCGAGGAGGAACGGGGTGGTCGCGTTGCCGGTGATCCCCTCCGCGGCCGCCTGCGTCCAGGCCCGGTCGAGGATCGCGTCGAGCTCCTCGGGCGGCAGCTGCTTGTCTTCTGCCACCGGGTTGGCCAGCAGGATCGCCTGCGGCAGGGCGAGCGCGTCGCGCGCCTGGATCACCGCGGCGACCTGCTGCGGCGTGTCCACCGAGTAGCCGATCGAGTGACCGGAGTCGGAGACGTAGAAGCCCGGGTAGCGGGTGGTGCCGTACCCGAGCACCGGGATGTTGAGCGTCTCGAACCGCTCCAGCGTCGCCGCGACGTCCAGGATCGACTTCACCCCGGCGCTGATCACCAGGATCGGGGTGGCCGCCAGGACCGTCATGTCCGCCGACTCGTCGAACGACTCCGCCGCGCCATGGTGCACGCCGCCCAGCCCGCCGGTCGAGAAGACCCGGATGCCCGCGCGATGCGCCAGGAACGCCGTCGCCGCGACCGTCGTGCCGCCGTGCAGGCCGAGCGCGATCGCCACCGGCAGGTCGCGCAGCGACACCTTGTCGATGCCGTCGGTGTACGCGAGCTCGGAGACCTCCGGCGTGCTGAGCCCGACGGTCGGGACGCCGCGGAAGACGCCGATCGTCGCAGGGACGATTCCCTGCGCCCGCAGGCTCGCCTCCGCCTCCAGCGCCACCTCGAGGTTGCGCGGCCTCGGCAGGCCGTGCGTGAAGATCGTCGACTCGAGTGCCAGGACGGGCCGCCCGTCGCGGATCGCGTCGGCAACCTCGTCGGACACCCGGATCGTCGTCATCTCACACAGCCTCTCGCAGCGACCTCAGCCGCGCGAGCGTGGCGTCCTGGCCGAGGATCTCCATCGACTCGAACAGCGGCGGCGAGATGCGCCGGCCGCTGATCGCCACGCGCAGCGGCGTGAACGCGAACCGTGGCTTGAGCGCCAGACCACCCTCGTCGACGAGGGCGGCCTGCAGGGCGGCCTGTGTGGCCTCCGTCGTGAAGCCGTCCGCCGGGATCGCGGCGAGGGCGGCGAGCGACGCGTCCAGCACGGCCGGCGTCTCCTCGCGCAGCGCCGCTCGCGCATCGTCGGCGATCTGCAGGGCGTCGTCCGCGACGAACAGGAAGCCGAGCATGCCCTCGACCTCACCGAGGAGCGTGATCCGCTCCTGGATGAGCGGCGCGCCCGCGTCGAGCAGGGCGCGGTGCGCGGGTTCGAGATCGGCGTAGGAGTCCGTGGGGACGATGCCGGCGCGGTGCAGGTAGGGCACAAGACGATTCCGGAAGTCGTCGGGCGCGAGGAGCCGGATGTGCGCCGAGTTGATGGCCTCGGCCTTCTTCTGGTCGAAGCGCGCCGGGTTCGGGTTGACGTCGGCGACGTCGAACGCCGCGGTCATCTCCGCCATCGTGAAGATGTCGCGGTCGGGCCCGATCGACCAGCCGAGCAGCGCCAGGTAGTTGAGCAGGCCCTCCGGCGTGAAGCCGCGGTCGCGGTGCAGGAAGAGGTTGGCCTCCGGCTCACGCTTGGACAGCTTCTTGTTGCCCTCGCCGAGCACCGACGGCAGGTGGCCGAACACGGGCATGACGCTCGCGATCTCCAGCTCCAGCAGTGCGCGGTAGAGCGCGATCTGACGGGGGGTCGACGAGAGCAGGTCCTCGCCGCGCAGCACGTGCGTGATGCCCATGAGGGCGTCGTCGACCGGGTTGACCAGCGTGTACAGCGGCTGACCGTTGGCGCGCACGATGACGAAGTCGGGGACCGAGCCCGGCTGGAACGTGATCTCGCCGCGGACCAGGTCCGTGAACGTGATGTCGTCGTCGGGCATCCGCAGGCGCAGCGTGGGCTCGCGGCCCTCCGCGCGGAAGAACGCCTTCTGCTCGTCGGTCAGGTCGCGGTCGGCGCCGTCGTAGCCGAGCTTCGGGTCCCGACCGGCAGCCCTGTGCCGCGCCTCGATCTCCTCGGGCGAGCTGAAGGACTCGTACGCGTACCCGCCCTCGACGAGTCGACGCACGACGTCCTTGTACAGGTCCGAGCGCTGCGACTGCCGGTAGGGCTCGTGCGGGCCCCCGACCTCGACGCCCTCGTCCCAGTCCAGGCCGAGCCACCGCAGCGCGTCGAGCAGCTGCAGGTACGACTCCTGCGAGTCCCGCGCCGCGTCGGTGTCCTCGATGCGGAACACGAACGTGCCCCCGGTGTGGCGCGCGTACGCCCAGTTGAACAGAGCCGTGCGGATGAGGCCGACGTGCGGCGTTCCGGTGGGCGAGGGACAGAAGCGGACACGCACGGCGGGGGAGGTCACGGGCTCCAGGTTAGTCGGGCGGTGCGGTCAGGCCCGCCGCCTGGTCATCCGTCCGCTCGGCGGTCAGCGGCGCCGCAGGACCGGGTTGCGCAGGACACCGATCTCCTCGACCTCGACCTCGACGATGTCGCGGTCGACGATCGGGCTGACGCCTGCGGGGGTGCCCGTGAGGATGAGGTCACCGGGCAGGAGCGTGAACACCTCGGAGACGTACGACACGAGGAAGGCGGCGTCGAACACCATCTGCGACGTGCGGCCGTCCTGCTTGAGGTCGCCGTTGACGCGGGCGCGGACGTAGAGGTCGTCGACGTCGAGACCCGGGACGATCCACGGGCCGATCGGGCAGGAGCCGTCGAACCCCTTGCCGCGCGTCCACTGGCTGTCGGCGCGCTGGGCGTCGCGGGCCGTGACGTCGTTGGCGACGGTGAACCCGAAGACGTGGTCGAGCGCGCGGTCCGCGGGGACGTCCTTGGTGACCTTGCCGATCACGATCGCCAGCTCGGCCTCGTGCTCGACGTGCTCGGTCCAGTCGGGCAGGACGATCGGGTCGTCGGGGCCGATCACGGACGTGTTGGGCTTGAGGAAGAGCAGCGGGGCCGACGGCACCTCGTTGCCCAGCTCGGCGGCGTGGTCGGCGTAGTTGCGGCCGACGCCGACGATCTTGGACCGCGGGATCACGGGTGCCAGCAGACGGACGCTGTCGTCGTCGAGCCGGATCTGCTCGCCGGTCGGCTGGACCGGCGTGTACAGCGGGTCCCCGGTGATGACGACGAGCTCCTCGGAGCCGGGATCACCCTGGACGACTGCGTAGCGGGGGTCCTGGCCGGTGGTGAACCTCGCGATGCGCACGACTCATCGTATTCGACCGCTTACGTCCACCTGGACGGTCGGGATTTCACCCTGGTCCGACGGACGTCACACCTCATGAGGCCCGACACCGCCCGATCACATGGGTACTAGCACCTAGGTTTTGTCAGATCCTGAACAGTTTCCACGCTCACAAGGCAGGACAGCACTCATGAGAACCCGCGCAGCACACCGATCCGATCGGCGTCCGCGAAAGCCCATCGGCTCGACGAAGGCCGCCGCCTCGGCGGTGCTCGCGGTCGCACTGCTCGCCGCGGGTGTGACCGCAGCCAACGCGGCCGGGGCGCCGGGCGGCGGCACGACGCTGGGAATGTGGGACTTCAAGACCGGCGCCGCACCGGCCGGCTACAGCTTCCTCGACCGGGCCTGCCTGACCGAAGCCGAGAACACCGACCGGCTGACGTGCCAGAACGCCCACTCGGACGACCGCGACCTCGATCCCGGCCCCATCCCGCTGCCGTCGGCCAGTCGCGACTCTGGGTGGCTCCAGCTGACCGCCAAGACCACGGGTCGCGCGTGGGAGGGCGTCGCAGGCTCGCTCCTGTACGACAAGCCGCTGCCGGCGTCTGCGGGGCTCGTCGTGACGTTCGACCAGGTCCAGTACGGCGGTACGGGTGCCGACGGCATCGCGTTCTTCCTCACTGATGGCACCTACAACCTCATCAACCCTGGCGGCTCCGGCGGTTCGCTCGGCTACGCACAGCGCGGTGCGGACGACAACGCCTCGAACGGGCCGATCGCCCCCGGCGTCGCCGGTGGGTATCTGGGCGTCGGCCTCGACGCGTACGGGAACTTCAGCAACGACAACGAGGCCCGAGGGCGGGGGTGCGAGTCGCGCGCCATCCAGTCCTCGGTCCCGGCCGAGTACCTCAGCCCCAACGCTGTGTCGCTGCGGGGCCCGGGACGCCTCAAGACCCAGTCTCCGATCGACGGCGACACCTACCCCGCGACCGACTGGGTCAACGGCTACTGCCTCCTCGCCTCGACGAACCTTTCTACCGCCCCGGGGCTCCCCGTCGGGGCGTCGCTGCGGAGCACGCTGCCTGGGCCCCCGTCCGACACGTCGGGCACGACGGCCGCGATGCAGCGGCGGGTGCAGGTGTCGATCACGCCGCAGCCCGACAACAGCACCACGGGGCCTGCCGTCACCGTGAGCATGGACTTCGGGTCGGGAACCTTCGTCCAGGTCCTGACCGCGACCATGCCCACCCCCGCGCCCCCGACGTACAAGTTCGGGTTCTCGGCCTCCACGGGCGGCCAGACTGACGTGCACCTGGTGCGCAACGTGCACGTCGACACGCAGGTGCCCCTCAAGGAGCTCAGCGTCACCAAGCAGATCCCGAACGGTGGGGCGCACCCCGGGGGCTATGTCATCGGCGAGACGATCCCCTACGAGTACGTCGTCTACAACACCGGGGCCAGCACGGTCACGGAGCTCGGCATCGACGACCCGTCGGTCGCGGCGCCGAGCTGCCAGACCTCCGTGCTGCTTCCCGGCGCCTCCACCATCTGCACAGGGACGCACGTCGTCACCGCGCAGGACCTCCAGGACAGCGTCGACGCCGCAGTCACCCCCGGAGACCCCCTCGTCTACTCCGAGCCGGCGACCGCCCACGGCAAGGTGCCCGGCGAGACGCTCATCTCCCCCGAGTCCTTCGCCCCCGCGACGCTGACGGCGCCGCACGGGACCATCACGACGACGGCGACGCTCGTCTACGACGCCGACAACGACGGCCTGGCCGACATCGGCGACGTCGTGCACTGGACCTACACCGTGGTGAACGACTCCGCCGTCGACCTCCACGACGTCACCATCCAGACGGCGAACGGCGACGTCCTCGCCTGCGGCACGGTCGACCTGGCCCGAGGAGACACCTTCACCTGCGACGAGCCATCCGTCGTGACGCTGGTGACTGACGACGACATCGCCAACGGCACGGTCTCCAGCACGGCGTGGGCGCGTGGTTCCGTCGCCGGCGTGGGGACGACGGTCACGACCGCGCCGAGCACGGCCTTCGTCACCGTGGACCCGCCCGCGGTCCCGACCGACCCGACCGACCCGCCCACGGGCCCGACCGACCCCAGGGACCCGCCCGCGGACCCGACCGACCCGCCCGCGGTCCCGAGCGACCCGACCGCGGGCCCGACCGACCCGCCCGCGGTCCCGACGGACCCGACCGACCAGGCTTCGGCGGACGACCCGACCGCGCAGGCCTCGGCGGACGACGACCTCGCCAACACCGGTTCGGACCTGACGCCGGGGTTCGTCGGCGCTGCCGCGCTGCTCCTCGGCGCGGCGGCCGTGGCCTTCTCCCGGCGACGCCGGGCCTGACCGTCGAGGTGCTCGCCCGCCGGTCGGTAGATCAGGCGCGGGCGAGCACCTCGCCGTGCAGCACGGCGAACCAGCCCTCGGGCTGAGCACCCCACTCGCGCCAGGCGTCGGCGAGCAGCTCGAGGCCGACCTCGTCGGCAAGGCCGTGCGCGATGGCCTGCGCCGCGAAGTTCGACGCGACGGAGCGGTCGGCCCACAGATCGGCCCACCAGGTGCGGTCCTCGGGGGTGGCGTAGCACCAGACACCAGCGCTCGGCACGATGCCCGCAGGGTCGAACCCGGCCTCGCGGACCCACGACAGCAGCCTGCGCCCGGCGTTCGCCTCGGCGCCGTTGGCCTGCGTGACCTCGTGGTAGAGCGCGAGCCAGTCGTCCAGGCCGTTCGACTGCGGGTACCAGGTCATGCCGGCGTAGTCGGCGTCGCGGACCGCGACGATCCCGCCCGGGCGCGCGACCCGGCGCATCTCCTGCAGGGCGGTGACGGGGTCGTTGAGGTGCTGCAGGACCTGGTGCGCGTGCACGATGTCGAACGAGTCGTCCTCGAACGGGAGCTCGTAGGCGTCGGCGACCTGGAACTCGACGTTCGTCGCACCGGCGTCCGCGGCGGCCTTCTGGGCGATCTCGACGACGGCCGACGAGGTGTCGACGCCGACCACCGACCCGGTGCCCAACCGTGCGGCGAGGTCGATCGTCACGGACCCCGGACCGCACCCCACATCGAGCAGCCGAGAGCCCGGCACGAGTGCCGGCAGGAGGTACGCGGCGGAGTTCTCGGCCGTGCGCCAGCGGTGCGACCGCAGCACGGACTCGTGGTGTCCGTGGGTGTAGACGTCAGGGTGCGCCGGAGAGTTCACATCGAACTCTAATCATCTCGGGTGGTCAGATTTCAACAACCGGAACAAAACGTTTCGACATGCGAGATTCCGACGCACTACGCGCACTCGTAGACGATCTGCTGGGCGTCCGACCGCATGACGAGGAACCACTGCCCGTCGGGCCCGGAGACCGCGTAGAGCGCGCGTGCGGCGAGGAACGACTCGTCGGTGGGGAACGCGTAGCCCGCGTCCGCGCCGGTGACCATGCCGCCCACCTCCTCGGAGTAGGTCCACGAGTTCGACTCCTGCCAGGCCCGGACGGCTCGTGAGGTCGGGTTCCCACCGTCGACCGGGAGATAGACCGACAGCCCGTCGGCACTGGTACCCGCCCGGCGCCACTGCGTCGGGTCGTGGGCACCGTCCACCGCGTACCGCGCCGGCAAGCACAGACCGGCACCGGGCGAGTAGGTGACGACCGGCTGGCCCTGCTTGTCGACGGAGCCGGGGTCGACCCCGTCGTCCCACCGGATGCTCGCGAAGTCGCCCGCCGGGACATCGTTCGCCTCGAGCCGCACCTGGGTGCCCAGCGGTGTGGTGAACGCGTACCAGAGGTTCTTCAGCCCGGATACCTCGGACCCCCACGTCACAGCCACGAGGTCGAGCGCCCCGAGGTCGCGGAGCGGGTCGACCTGCTCGTCCGATGCTGTCGCGTCCCGGTTCGGCAGGCTGCCGTACGGCTGGCCGTAGGTGCCGTTCAGCTCCCGGGTGGCCGCGGTCGTCAGCTCGAACCCGGGAGCGAGCGAGACCTTCGCGGGCAGCGTGAGCGAGTCGTAGAAGGTCGACTCGTCCCGAGGGATCGTCGGCAGGGAGTTCGCCGCGAGCACGCACGGATCGCCCGACCGCGCGCTCGGGCACGCGATGAGGCGGACCCCGGACGCATCACGCTCGTAGAGACCCGTCACGGTGTCCCCCCAGGCATAGCCCGGGCCCGACACCGTCATGAAGATCTCGGCGTCGCCACGCGTACCCATCCGGTAGGCCGTGTCGTAGCTGCCGATCTGCGTCGCGAACTCGGGCGCCGCCGTGGCGGGCGCCCAGACCTCTCCGGTCCGGGGGTGCTGCAGGTGAGCGACGACGTCCGAGTCCCTGAGGTCCGCCGCCCGGACCGGCGGGCCCGCGAGGGTCGGCGTCGGCGTCGGCGTCGCCGTGGGCGTCGCTGTGGGCGTCGGCGCCGGGGTCGGCGTCGCCGGAGTCGGTGTGGGCGTCCGCGTCACGGCGGGCGGTACCGGAGCCGGGTCGTCCCGGAGCTCGGCGCCCAGCGTCACCACCAGCGCGAGCACCGCGACCGCGGCCACCCCCGCGAACGACTGCGTCGTACGGCGCTGCACCCGGTGACGCCGCGCGACGCTCCGGATCCGCTGCACCGACAGGGCATCCAGCGGCGCGGCCGTCCGCTCGATCTCGTGGGCCGCCTCAGAGAGGCGCGCCTGCAGGTCATCGCTCATTGCGCACCTCCGTAGGTGTCTGCTGCACGTCGATCCGCTCGACCGGCGCCGAGGTGGTGCCGAGCGTGGCGTTGAGCCGCGCGATTCCGTCCGACGTGTACCGCTTGACCGCGCCCTCGCTGAGACCGAGGGCCGCCGCTGTGTCGACCACGGAGAAGTCCTCCATCATCCGGAGCACGACGCACGCCCGCTCACGCGGGCTCAGCGCCGCGAGCGCGCGGACGACGTCGGCGCCGGGCAGCCGGTCCTCCACGACGGCGACCTCCGTCGCACGACCCGCCGCTCGTGCCATCAGGCGCGCCTCGCGGGCCCGCTGCCGGGACGCGTCGATCGCCCGCGTGGCGATGGCCCGTCGGACGTAGGCCTCGGCCTGCTCGACCGAACCGAACCGGGCCTTCCCGGAGAACGCCGCGATCAGCGACTCCTGGACCAGGTCCTGGGCATCGGCGCGCGACGCGCTGACGAGCGTCGCGTGCGCGAGCAGCCGTTGGTACCGCTCACGCACGACCTGCTCGAGCAGGTCCTCCCAGTGTCTTGCCACGATGCCCCTCGTCCCATCGACGTCCTGCACAGACAACGACTGTCGCGCTGTCCGACGTTGGGGGTCCGTCCGTCGGGAACGTCAGGCGATCAGGGTGACGACGGCGAGAACCACCGCGAGCAGCGGGAACAGGCCCTGTGTCACCGCGGCCCGTGCCATGCGTCGGTCGGCCGTGACCAGGACCACTGCCGCGGCGAGCATCGACCCGCAGCCGAACAGGACCAGCGCAAGCCCGACATCCTCCTGGCTGAAGGCGAACGCCACCCCGACCGTCGTCCCGATCGCGAGGAACAGGTTGTAGAAGCCCTGGTTGTACGCCCAGGGCCGCACGGCAGGCACGTCCTGGGTCCGCGTGCGGAACCGCGCGTGCACCGCGGGCCGCTCGAAGAGCACCGACTCGTACGCGAAGAACAGGACGTGCACCAGGGCGGCGAGCACGGCGAAGATCGCGGTGGCGATGAGCATCGGGTCAGTCTGCCTACCCTGGTGAGATGACCACCAGTGCGCCGCGCCGAGGCATCGTCCTCGAGCAGGACACCTGGCAGTCGTTCGCCGACGAGCACGCTGCCCGCGCCGACGCGTTCACGGCTGGTCGTCGCGCGCGCAGGTCACGGCACGAGACGCACGCGATCGAGGACTTCCTGTTCGAGTACTACCCGGTCTCCCCGGGCGCACTGCGCCGCTGGCACCCCGGCGCCGGTGTCGTCCTCGCTCCGGGCCCCGTCCCCCACGCACAGTGGCGCTGGTACGCGACCGATCCCGACGGCCTCGTCAGCCTGGACGTCGAGAGCTACCTGGCCGAGCGCGGCGACTCGCTCCGGTTCATCGCCGGTCTGCTCGGCGCGACCAGCTCGCGTCCCGCGTTCGTCGGCTGCTTCGGGCTCCACGAGTGGGCGATGGTCTACCGCGAGGGGGACGACGAGCACCGACACCCGCTGCCGCTGCGCCTCGGCGCCGCCGGCACCGACGCGGTCGTCGAGTCGCACCGCATCCGCTGCACGCACTTCGACGCCTACCGGTTCTTCACGCCCGAGGCGGTCCCGCTCAACACGCTGCACCCGACGCGCGCGAACCAGGTCGACCTGGAGCAGCCGGGCTGCCTGCACGCGGGGATGGACGTCTACAAGTGGGCCACCAAGCTCGGCCCGGTGGTGCCGGGCGACCTTCTTCTGGACTGCTTCGAGCTCGCCCGCGACATCCGCACGCTCGACATGCAGGCGTCTCCGTACGACGTCTCCTCGTACGGGCTCGACCCCGTCGCGATCGAGACCGCGGAGGGCAAGGCGACGTACGCCGCGGCGCAGAAGGTGTTCGCGGAGCGCGGCAACGTGCTGCGCGGACGGTTGCTCGCGGTGTGCGGCTCGGTCCAGGACGGAACCGTCCGAAGCTCGGGCTAGGGGCTCGTCAGGGGCGTCCGCCGCCGGCGACGCGGCGGGCGTCGTCCGGGCCCAGCATCCAGCGGATCAGTCGCGTCACTGCCCCACCCGCGACACGCGCGCCGGCGCGGCCGACCGGTCCGGGGTGCCGCACGCCGAGCTGCTCGCACGCCCACAGCGGCAGGGACGCGACGGCCGCCCGTGCAAGCCCGGCGTAGGCGGGCCGCAGCGTCCGGGGAACGGGCGGTTCGTGCAGGAGGAAGTCGGCGGCCTCGCGTGCGGCGGCGGACGGCCCGAGGGCCGTCCGGAACTCCCGCAGGGCGAAGGCCAGCTCGGTGACGGAGGTGGGCACCCGTTCCGCGCCCAGGGCGACGGCGACCCGAGCGGCCTGGGCGACGTACCGGTCGGCGTCGACCGCGTCGATCCGGTGCTGCCCGTACAACCGGTAGGCGCGCAGGAAGCTGTCCACCTCGGCCACGTGCACCCAGCGCAGGAGCGTCGGGTCGGACGCGACGTAGGCGATCCCCTCCGGCGTGGTGCCACGGATGCGCTCGTGGACGGCGCGGACCCGGTCGATCGCGGCCTGCGCGTCGTCGGCCGTGCCGAACGTCGTGACCGCGAGGAAGGTGCTCGTCCGGGCGAGCCGGCCCCAGGGGTCACCCTTGTACCCGGAGTGCGCGGCGACGGCCGCCATGGCCGCCGGGTGCAGCGACTGCAGGAGCAGGGCCCGCATGCCGCCGACGAACATCGAGGCATCGCCGTGCACCGTGCGGATCGGCGAGCCGGGCAGGTACCAGCGCGGGCCGGGGGTCAGGTGGATCCGGTCGCGCTGGGCAAGGCCGTCGGGTCCGGCGACGCGCAGGAAGAGCTCCGTGCCGGCCCGGTCACGCACGCTCGACAGGCTCACGGACATCTGTTCCACCGCCTCTCGGTCGCGGGCCGACGCAACGTTCGCCGTCCGACGGCTCGATGGTAGGTCGACGCTCGGCCGGGCGCCGTCTCAGTTCTGTGCTGGTTCCCCGGGCAACCGGCTGGGCTCCGACACGATGCCGACATGACCGCACCGACACTCACGCACATCGGCGGACCGACCCTCCTCATCGAGATCGAGGGCTGGCGTCTGCTCACCGACCCGACGTTCGAGGCGCCGGGTCGGACGTACTCGATGGGCTACGGCGCCCGGGCCCGCAAGCTCAGCGGCCCTGCGCTCCAGCCGTCGGACCTCGGCACGGTCGACGCCGTACTGCTGTCCCACGACCAGCACCACGACAACCTCGATGCCGCGGGTCGGACCTTGCTGCCGTCGGTCGCCCGGGTGCTCACCACCGTCTCGGGCGCCCGCCGCCTCGGCGCCGGTGCCGAGGGACTCGCGCCCTGGGCCACAACCGTCCTGGAGGCACCCGGTCGACCGACCCTGACGATCACCGCGACCCCCGGTCGGCACGGTCCGCGGTTCAGCCAGCCCATCGTCGGGGACGTCGTCGGGTTCGCCGTCCAGGTCGAGGGTTCCGACGACGTCGCCGTGTGGGTGTCCGGTGACACGGTGCTGTTCGACGGCGTCCGGGAGGTCACGTCGCGGCTGAAGGTCGACGTCGCGGTACTGCACCTGGGCGCGGTGAAGTTCGGGGTGACCGGCCCGGTGCGGTTCACGTTCGACGCCTCCGAGGCCGCCGAGGTGGTGAACCTGCTGCAGCCACGTGTCGTCGTCCCGGTGCACTACGAGGGCTGGTCACACTTCCGGGGGCGGGACACCTTCGAGCCGGCACTGGCCGCGACGGGCGCCGACGTCCGCTGGCTCGACCTGGGGACGCCGACCCCCGTCGACTGACTGCTCCCTGCGCTGATCGGGTGACCGCCGGGACGGTCGCCGGGACCGGCCGCCACAATGGCGCGTGCCCATCATCCGCAGGGTCGCGGTTCCCGTCGTCGGCCTGGTGCTGACCGGCGTCGCGGCGTTCGTCTGGACGAGTCGCGAGCCAGCCCCACCGCCACTGCCACCGCTCGCCGTGGAGACCCTGAGCCCGCCGACCGGCATCGACCTGCCCGTCCGGGTCGTCGGCCACGGCGAGCGTGGGGACCTCTACTCCTTCGACGCCCCGGTCGAGGGCAAGCAGGAGGAGACGATCGTGACCGTGCAGCTCGCACCACGGCCCGAGTGGTCGCAGTTCGGGGTGGTCGAGGAGATGCCCCAGGCCGGCTCCCTGGACGAGTTCACGGACCGGCAGCGTCGGCACCCCGCGGACTCGCACATCGCCGGCGATCCCGTCGTCGAGCACAGCGCGCTCGGCGATGCGGTGCGCAAGGACCTGCGCATGAGCGCGAACGTGACAACGACGCAGTGGGCCGTCGAGCACGACGGCCACCTGTTCGTCGTCGAGTGGATGCACAGCCCCGACGACCCCCGGCGACCGACGGTCGAGGCCATGATCGCCTCGTGGCGCTGGAGCTGACCGCCCTTTCCTGCGCGCGTGGGACCATCGACCCACGATGAGCACCCCGACGCTGACCGAACGCATCCCGGCAGACCCCACAGACCCCGACGCTCTGTACGAGGCGTTCACCGGCTGGGCGCAGGACCAGGGGCTCGCCCTCTACCCGCACCAGGACGAGGCGCTGCTCGAGCTGGTGACCGGCGCGCACGTGATCCTGTCGACCCCGACCGGGTCGGGCAAGTCGCTCGTCGCCGTCGCGGCCCACTTCGTGGCGCTGGCGCAGGGTCGCCGGACCTACTACACCGCCCCCCTCAAGGCCCTGGTGAGCGAGAAGTTCTTCGCCCTCGTCGAGGCGTTCGGGTCGGCGAACGTCGGCATGATGACCGGCGACTCGGCCGTCAACCCGGGCGCGCCGATCATCTGCTGCACGGCGGAGATCCTGGCGAACGTGGCGCTGCGGGACGGGGACGACGCCGACGTCGGCCAGGTCGTCATGGACGAGTTCCACTTCTACTCCGACCCGCAGCGCGGCTGGGCGTGGCAGGTGCCGCTGCTCGAGCTCAGCACGGTCCAGTTCGTGCTCATGTCCGCGACGCTCGGCGACGTCGCCTTCTTCGCGGAGGACCTGACCCGCCGGACGCACCAGCCCGTGGCCGTCATCGCGAACGCCGAGCGCCCGGTGCCGCTGACGTTCACCTACGCGATCGAGCCGCTGCACGAGCTGCTCGACGAGCTGGTGAAGACCCGCCGCGCCCCCGTCTACGTCGTGCACTTCACGCAGAAGGAGGCCGTCGAGCGCGCGCAGACGCTGTTGTCCACCCCGTTGGCCAGCCGTGAGCAGCGCGACCGGATCGGCGACGAGATCGCGGGGTTCCGGTTCGGTCCCGGATTCGGCCGCACGCTCAACCGGCTGCTGCGGCACGGGGTCGGCGTGCACCACGCGGGCATGCTGCCCAAGTACCGGCGGGTCGTCGAGCGGCTGACGCAGAAGGGGCTGCTGCCCGTGGTCTGCGGCACGGACACCCTGGGCGTCGGCATCAACGTGCCCATCCGCACGGTCCTGCTCACCAGCCTCGTGAAGTACGACGGCGTCCGGATGCGGCACCTGTCGGCGCGGGAGTTCCACCAGATCGCCGGGCGCGCGGGCCGGGCCGGTTTCGACACGGTCGGCGAGGTCATCGTGCTGGCACCCGAGCACGTCATCGAGAACCGCAAGCTGCTCGAGCGGGCCGGCGACGACCCGAAGAAGCTCAAGAAGATCGTCCGCAAGAAGGCTCCCGAGGGGCACGTCAACTGGACGGACAAGACGTTCGAGCGCCTGCGCGACGCCCCGCCCGAGCCGCTGACCAGCAGCTTCGCCGTGTCGCACGCGATGGTCCTGAACGTGCTGGCGAGGCAGGCGAAGGGCACGGACGCCGTCGCCGCGATGACGAGGCTGCTCACCGACAACCACGAGCCCGCCGGAGCCCAGGGCAGGCACGTGCGCCGCGCCGTCGCCGTCTACCGGTCCCTGAAGGCGGCCGGCGTCATCGAGCGACCCTGGATCGACGACGGCTTCGGGCACCGTCACCGGGGCCTGAGCCTGACCACGGACCTGCCGCCGAACTTCGCGCTGAACCAGGCGCTCTCCCCGTTCGCGTACGCGGCCCTGGACCTGCTCGACCAGGAGGATCCGGCGTACGCGCACGACGTCGTGTCGGTGCTGGAGTCGACCCTGGACGACCCCCGCCAGGTGCTGTCGGCGCAGGAGAACAAGGCCCGCGGCGAGGCGGTCGCCGCGATGAAGGCCGACGGGATCGAGTACGACGAGCGCATGGCCCTGCTGGAGGGCGTCAGCTACCCCAAACCGCTGGCCGAGCTGCTCGAGGCCATGTTCGTCACGTACCGGCAGACCAACCCGTGGGTCGCGGACCTGGCCCTGTCCCCCAAGTCGGTCGTCCGCGACATGCACGAGCGCGCCATGAGCTTCGCCGAGTACGTCGCCTACTACCAGCTCGACCGCACCGAGGGCGTCCTTCTGCGCTACCTCGCCGACGCCTACCGTGCCCTGCGCCAGACCGTTCCCGAGGACGCGCGGACGGAAGAGCTCTGGGAGCTCATCGAGTGGCTGGGCGACCTGGTCCGGCGTACGGACTCGAGCCTGCTCGACGAGTGGGAGCGGCTGTCCAACCCGCTGGACGAGCACGGTGCCGATGCGCCCGGCGGTCTGGACGAGGACGTGCCCGAGCCCATCACGGCGAACCCGCGCGTGTTTCGCGCCCTCGTCCGCGGTGCGCTGTTCCGGCGTGTCGAGCTGGCCGCCCGCGAGTTCTACGGCGGGCTGGCGCAGCTGGGCGACCTGGACGCCGACGGCGAGCCGTGGACGGTCGACCGGTGGCGCGACGCGCTGGACCCGTTCTACGACGACCACGACGAGATCCTCACGGGATCGCCCGCGCGCGGACCGGCGTTGTTCCAGGTGACGCCCAGCCGGGCCGCGTGGACCGTCCGCCAGCTTCTCGACGACCCCGAGGGCGACCACGACTGGCGTATCGACGCCGTCGTGGACCTGGCGGGGTCCGACGAGACGAGCGAGGTCCAGCTGCGGATCACGGCTGTCGGACCGTTGTGACAGTCTTGCCGATGTGTCCAAGCACGCACCGACCGGCACGCCTGCCCTCGTCGCCCTGACCGCCGCGGGCGTCGAGCACACCGCGCACGCCTACGAGCACGACCCGGCCTCCGAGCTCGGCTACGGCCTCGAGGCGGCCGCGGCGATCGGCGTGCCGCCCGAGCAGGTGTTCAAGACGCTCATGACGACGGTGGACGGCACGCTCACGGTCGCTGTCGTGCCGGTGACCGGCCAGCTCGACCTGAAGGCCCTCGCGCACGCCGTGGACGGCAAGAAGGCGGCGATGGCGGACAAGCAGGCGGCCGAGCGCGCCACCGGGTACGTCGTCGGAGGCATCTCGCCCCTGGGCCAGCGCAGCGCGCACCCGACGGTCGTCGACGAGACCGCCTGGCTGTTCGACACGGTGTTCGTCTCGGGGGGTCGACGCGGGCTCGACGTGGAGCTCTCCCCGGACGACCTGGTCCGCCTGACCGGCGCGACCGTCGCGGACATCGCACGAGCGTCGGCCTGATTCCGATGGCCACCTTCGAGGACGTCGCCGCGATCGCCTCGGCGCTGCCCGAGACGACACAGGACGGCCTCGTCTGGTCGGTGCGGGGCAAGGTCGTCGTCAAGGAGCGACGGCTGCGACCGGCGGACCTCAAAGCCCTCGGCGACGCGGTGCCGGAGGGTCCGATCCTCATGGTGCACACCGGGACGCTCGACGCGAAGGACGAGCTCCTGGCGCGCCGGCCCGATGCCTACTTCGTCACGCCGCACTTCAACGGCTATCCCGCGGTGCTGGTCCGGCTCGACGACATCGACGTCGACGAGCTCACGGACGCGGTCGCTGAGGCGTGGCTGGCGACCGCCCCGAAGACGCTCGCCACGCAGTGGCTGGACGAGCACCCGGACGGGCCCGAGAGCCCGTAGTGCATCCAGGGTCATCCGTTCGTCGGCCCACCCTGGTCTGGCAGGAGCTTCAGCAGCAGGGCCACGAGCTGGCGGCGCTGGGCAGGGCTCAGGGGGCGGAGGACCTGCTCCTGCACCGCGTCGATGACATCGTCGAGCGCCAGGAGCTGCTCGGCTCCCGCAGGCAGCAGGCTGACGATGTTCCGACGCCCGTGCTCGGGGTCGGCAGACCGCGCGACGAACCCACGCGACTCGAGCTCGGACACGGCTGCGGTGACGTCGCTGCGATCGATCCCGGTCCCGCGGCCCAGGTCCGCCTGGCTCGCCGGACCCCACTCGTCGAGCGCGGCCAGGATGCGGTAGTGGTAGCTGCGCAGGCCGCTGCCGGACGACTCGAACGCGGCGGCGAGCAGGCCCGAGGAGCGGGCGAAGGCACGGCTGATGAGCCAGGTCGGGCGGTCCTTCACGCGGGCAGGCGTGCGGCTCTGTTGATCGTGGATCGGCACGTCCCGACGCTAGCAGTTGTTGGCCGCGCCAACATGGATTATGTTGGCAGCGCCAACATCTTCCAAGGAGCCCGCGCGATGGACGATCCAACCACCGGCCGAACCGAACGGGTGCTGGTCATCGGGAGAAGCCCGGGCGTGATCCTCGACGCCGTGGACATCCTGCGGCGCACGGGCTTCCGCGCCGACGCGACCAACCAGTTCGACGACGTGCTGGCGGACTACGACCCCGCCGACCTCGACGTCGTCGTGTTCGGAGGCATGGTGCCACCGGGCACGAAGCAGTACCTCCGGGACCAGATCTCGACCGTCAACGACAGCGTCACGTTCGTCCAGGGGCTCGCGGGGATCCCCGGCCTGATCGCGCGTCAGGTCGAGGGCGCGACCGGGAATGGCGACGGTGGTGCGGCATACGACCCCGCGACGAGGACCGTGCGGCTGGTGCTGGGAGAGCCGGCTCAGGTGGTCGTCGACGCCTGGTGGGCCACCTCGCTCACACCACCCGAGCCGACGAGCACCTCGATGCGTGTGGTCGACTCCCGGTTCGACGCCGGCACGTCCGTCGTCCAGGTCCCCGACGAGGTCCCGGCCGTGGCGTCGTTCCTCACGGTGTCGGTCGGTCCAGCCGTCAGTGCATTCACCGTCGGCCCCCTCCCGGGTGCGGTCTCCCGGATGGTCCCGACCAGGGCCACCGCGCTCCCGCCCGTCCGAGCCGTGTCCACCCACCACGATGACTGACCGACCGCCGACCCCGACGGCACGGACGATCCGCGGTCAGCGACTGGTGAACCTGGTCGTCCGAGGCCTGCTGCGCATCCCGGGCCTGAACCGGATCGTCGGCGGGCGGCTGGTCACCCTGTACGTCGTGGGACGACAGAGCGGGCGCCGGTACGCCGTTCCCGTCTCCTACCTGGCCGACGGTCCCGACCTCCTCGTCGGCACCAGCTTCGGCTGGGCGCGCAACCTCCGGACCGGCGACCGCGTGGCCGTCCGGCTCAAGGGCCGGCTCGCCTGGGCAGACGTCGAGACGTCCACCGAGGAGGCGGACGTCGTGGGCACCTTCGCGCGCATGGCGGCCGCGAACCCGGCGTTCGCCCGGTTCAGCAGGGTTCGGGTGGGCCGGGACGGAAGCGCGGACCCGACGGACCTGCACGCGGCGTGGGCCGGGGGCGCACGGGTCGTCCGACTCACGCCCCGGTGATGCCCAGGTCCCGCGCGCGCATCACGCCTCGTCCCGGACGATCTGCTTGCCGAGCGGCGCCAACGAGATCGGCACCATCTTCCAGTTGGCCAGGGCGAGCGGGATGCCGATGATGGTGACCGCCTCCAGCAGGCCCGTGACGAGGTGCATCAGAGCGAGCCACCAGCCCGCGACGAGGAACCAGACGACGTTGCCGATGAACGCCAGCGCGCCGGACGTCGGCTTGTCGACGACCGTCCGGCCGAACGGCCACAGCGCGTAGCTCGCCATCCGGAACGACGCGATGCCGAACGGGATGGTGAGGATGAGGATGCAGCACACGATCCCCGCGAGGACGTAGCCGAGCGCGAGCCAGAACCCGGCGAGCACCAACCAGATGATGTTCAGCAGCGTCTTCACGACCTCAGAGTGCACCACGAGCGCCGGATAGGGTGGCATCCCATGACCGTCGACCCCGCCGCGGTGGCCGACCGGCTCGCCCGCCTGCGAGCCCGGATCGCCGCCGCCGAGAGCGCCGCCGGCCGTCCCCCGGGTTCGGTGCGTCTGCTGCTGGCCACGAAGACCCAGGACGCCGAGACGATCCGGGCGGCGGTCGTTGCCGACGCGGGCGCCCCGCACCCCGTGCTCGTCGGGGAGAACCGCGTCCAGGAGCTCGTGGCCAAGGGACCCCAGCTGCGCGACCTGGGCGTGACGACGCACCTCATCGGCCCGTTGCAGTCGAACAAGGTCAACGCGGCGCTGCGGTGGGCGTCGTGCATCGAGTCCGTCGCGTCGCTGGACCTGGCGCAGCGCCTGGCCGCACGGGCCAGCGGCGTCGAGGTGTACGTGCAGGTCAACGTGTCGGGTGAGCCGACGAAGCACGGGGTCGCTCCGGGCGACGCCGTCGAGCTCGCCCGCGCGATCGGTGCGCTGGACGGGCTGCGGCTGGGCGGGTGGATGACCGTAGGCGCCAACTCCCCCGACGCCTCGGTGGTGAGCGCCGGCTACGCACTGCTGCGAAGCCTGCGCGACGAGGTGGTCGCCTCGGGCGCCCCGGGCACCGCCGACGCGCGCGAGCTGTCGATGGGCATGAGCGGCGACCTGGAGCTTGCGGTCGCGGAGGGCGCGACCCTGGTGCGCGTCGGTAGCGCCCTGTTCGGGGCGCGTCCGGCCTGAGCTCAGGACGCGAGGCGTCGCGACGACGTCCGACCGCCGCCCCGGAGCACGACGGCCCGAGCCGCGGCCGACCGGGCACTGCTCGTGCGGCGGCGAGCGTTCGCCAGCTCGCGGGCATGCAGGACGCTCATGCGCCGGATCTCGCGGTCCAGGCTCGTGTCGGCGGTCATCTCGTTCTCCTTCGTCGCAAGGAAGGAGGAGCCTGCCCTCGCCCAGATACGTCAAGGTCGCTTGACATCGACACGCATGTCAAGCACCCTTGTCACGTCAAGGTCGCTTGACACACCGGACCGGGGGGAACCGCTCGATGGACGCCACACTCACGCACCTCCAGGGGACCGACCTGCTGACCACCAGTGGCGTGCCGACCGTCGTCGGTGTCGGCTCCGCGCTGCCCACCGTGCGCACGGTCGTCGCGACATGAGGAACGAGATCCGTCGCCTGCGCGAAGAGTCGGGACTGTCCCAGGCCGCCCTCGCCGAGGCGCTCACCGTGTCGCGGCAGACCGTGAACTCCCTCGAGACCGGCCGCTACGACCCTTCCCTTCCCCTGGCCTTCAGCATCGCCCGCCACTTCGGGCTCACCATCGAGGAGATCTTCCATGTCGACGTCCCGTGACGAGCGCCGGCCCCGCTGGTCGTTCACGACCCTGATCGCGCTGGTCTGCGCCGCCGTCGGGCTCGCGGTGGTCTGGGCGATACTGACGGCGGCCGACGAGCACGACGCCGCATCGGGCGCGCTCCTGGGCGGCGGGATCGCGCTGGCCTTCCTCGGCGGCGCCGCGCTGCGAGCGCGCCGCCGACCGGATACCGGCGGCACGACCGGTCGGACGATGACGGGCACCGCCGACGAGCGTGACAAGGCGATCCTGCGGGGCGCGCTGATGTGGACCGGCGTCACTGCCCTCGTGGCGACGACGGCCGCGGGCGTCGCCATCACGCTGGGGGTCGACTCCGTCGCCGTGATCGCCTCCACCCAGATCCTGCTGCTCGCAGTGCTCGTCGGCGCGTTCGTCGTGCTCAGCCGCCGTTCCTGAGACGAAGATGGGCACGTGGCCGACGACAAGCGATTTCCCCGGTGGGTGTACGGCGTCGGCACGGACCCCGACGCGCGGTTCTCGTTGGCCAACGAGCGCACGTTCCTCGCGTGGATCCGCACGTCGCTCGCGCTGCTCGCGGGTGGTGTCGCGCTCGAGGCACTGGACCTGCCGATCGAGGAGCACCTGCGCTTCTCGGCGGCGATCGTGCTCGTGGTCGTCGGGCTCGTCGCGCCGGTGACGGCGTGGATCGGGTGGGCGCAGGCCGAGCGGGCCGTCCGGCTCGGCACCCACCTGCCGTCCCCGTCCGCGTTCGGGCTGCTGATCGTGGGAGTGTGCGTGGCGGGCCTGCTCGTCCTGATCGGGTTGGCCACAGGATGACCGAGGACGCCGCTACCGGCCTCGCGGCGGAACGCACCCACCTCGCCTGGCGCCGGACCGCTCTGGGGCTGACCGCCGGGTCCGTCGCGGCCGCGCACCTGCTGCAGGACTTCGGCGGTCCCGCGGCGTGGAGCCTCGCGGCAGTCGGTGCGGTCCTCGCATCCGCCCTCGCGATCACGTCCCGGCGCCGGCACCTGGATGAGAAGGCGGACACCGCCCGCATCGACGGACGCCTCGTCACGGTCTGCGCGTGCGGCCTCGTCCTGCTCGGAGCCGGCGCCGTCGCGTTCGTCCTGCTCACCGGCGCCTGAAGACGCCGAGACGCCCTAGGGAACGCGCGCCGTCCACAACGGATCCGCGAACTTGGTGTCCACCAAGGTCTGTGCACGCTCCAGCTCCTCGGGCCGCAGTGCACCGTCCACGGTCGGGTACTGGCGACGGAAGTGGGCGACGAACGCGTCGATCACCGCCTCGCGCGGCAGGTTCGTCTGCGAGCGCACGGGATCGACGCGCTTCGCGGCGCTGGCTGTCCCCTTGTCCGAGAGCTTCTCGCGCCCGATCCGCAGGACCCGCATCATCTTGTCCGCGTCGATGTCGTAGGACATCGTCACGTGGTGCAGGACCGCTCCCCCGACCACCCGCTTCTGCGCCGAACCCGCCAGCTTGCCGGCCGGCGACGAGACGTCGTTCAGCCCGGTCAACGTCGCCTGCACGCCGACGTCCGCGAGCGCCCCCAGGACCCACTGGTTGAGGAACGCGTAGGACTCCTCGAACGTCAGGCCGTCGACCAGCGAGGCGGGCACCACCAGCGAGAAGGTGATGCAGTTGCCGGCCTCCATGAACATGGCCCCGCCGCCCGAGATCCTCCTGACCACCGTGATGCCCAGCTCGGCCGCGGCGGCCAGGTCCACCTCGTTGCGCAGCGACTGGAACGACCCGATGATCACGGCCGGCTCGACCCACTCCCAGAACCGCACGGTGGGCCCGCGCCGCCCGGCAGCGAGCTCCTCGGTAAGGACCTGGTCGAGAGCTGCGTGCAGGGCCGGCGGAAGCGGACCGGGGTGGATCAGCTCGAAGGTGTGGTCGCTCCAGACGGTCGAGTAACCGAGTGCGCGCCGCACCGCGGTCGCCACGGCACGCGCATCGAAGCCCACCATCGTCACCGGCACCGGGAACCAGCGCAGCGCCTCCGTCACGCTCTGCGTCAGCACCGAGGTGCTGGCATCGAACGGGAGCCCGTCGAGAGACGCCGACAACACCTCCAGGGCCTCGTCCGGGTCGAGGAAGAAGTCCCCGCTGACGCTCACGTCGCGCAGGAGGCCGTCCACCACGTCGAGGTCGACCGCGACGAGCTTGCCACCGGCCACCTTGTACTCACCATGCACCCCCTGAGCCTAGGCACCGCGGCGGCCTGGGCGGTCACCCGAGCGCCCGGACCGCCAGCTGAGCGCGCCCCTGCACCATCGCGGACAGCGAGGCGGGATCCCCCAGGGTGGCGAGCGCGGCCTGCGGGGTCTCCGCCGAGAGCGCCTGCGCCGTCCACGACACGATGGTGTTGCCGACGAGCATCCGGCCCTGGTAGCCGGGCACGGTCGTCCCGTCGACGGTCCGGTCGATCCGCAGCACGACCGACGGGTAGACCCCTTGCCCCTCGATGGCCGGCTGCGCCGCCCAGTGGGCACCGTCGACGCCGTCGGCGATCTCGCGGTACGTCGGGCACGCGTCGATCGTGGTGACGAGCTCCCGGAACGCCTCCTGGGCCGCCGCCGGATCGGGCAGGACGGTCACCGACTGCCGGAAGTCCATCCCCGGGTTCCCCCAGCCTCGGACGTCGAAGAAGGAGGGCGGGGATCCGACGACGGTCACGGCGAGCACACAGGACGCCGGCTCCACGACCGTCCCCGCGGGCAGACCCCAGGGCACCTGCCCGGAGGTCACCAGCTCGTCCACCCCGGGTTTGGCGGCGGGCACGTCCTCGACGAGGTCCGCCGCCGTCACGAACAGTCCCAGGCTCGTCGTCGCGTCGAAGATCTCCGTGGAGCCGGGAGGCGCGACGGAGACCGAGGGCGTCGCGGACGGCTGCGGCAGGGTCGCGGACGGTGACGACAGGGCCGGCTCGGTCGGCGTGGGTTCCGTCTGGACCGACCACGGCTCCGCCACGAGCAGGATCAGGAGGGCGAACGCCGCGAGGGCGCCGACGAGCCACCACCACCCGCGGGCGGGGGGTGGTACCCGGGACGGGTCTGCGCCCTCCGGATCCGCCGGCAGCGAGGTGGATCCGGACACGACGGCCCCCTCTCGCAGTCGAGGCCGCACTCCGCGGCCGTCAGGTCCCGAGGTTAGCCGCGCCGATGATCCGGCAGGGACGAAACGTCAGCGCGGAGCGATGCCGTGGTGGTACAGCCCCCAGATGGCAGAGTCCGTGAGCGCCTCCCACGAGGCCTCGAGCAGGTTCGGTCCCACACCGACCGTGCTCCAGACGTCCTTGCCGTCACTCATCTCGATGAGCACGCGCGTGACCGCGTCGGTGCCGTACATCGAGTCGAGGATCCGGACCTTGAAGTCGATGAGCTCGAACTCCTCGAGCTCTGGGTAGACGCGGAGCAGCGCCTGCCGCAGCGCGTGGTCCAGGGCGTTGACCGGTCCGACGCCCTCACCGGTGCTGACGATCCGCTCACCGCCGGCGTGCAGCTTGACGGTCGCCTCCGCCGTCGCGGGCGTCCCACGTGGTCCGCGACGCTCGACGATCGCCCGCCACGACTCGACGGTGAAGTACTGCGCGCGCTGGCCGTTGAGCTCCTCGAGCAGGAGCAGCTCGAAGGACGCGTCGGCCGCCTCGTAGGTGTACCCGTTGGCCTCGGCGTCCTTGACCCGGTCGGTGACCCGCCCGAGCACGTCCGGCCGGTCGGACAGGTCGAAGCCCAGCTCGCGACCCTTCAGCTCGATCGACGCCCGACCTGCCATGTCCGAGATGAGCATCCGCATGTCGTTGCCCACTGCTTCGGGGTCGATGTGCTGGTAGAGGTCGGGGTCCACCCGGATCGCCGACGCGTGGATCCCGGCCTTGTGCGCGAAGGCGCTCGCTCCGACGTAGGGCGACCGGGCGAACGGCGAGATGTTCGTGATCTCGCTGATCGCGTGCGCGATGCGCGTCAGGTCGCGCAGGCCGCCCGGGTGACCCTCGGCGGTCTTCAGCACCGGCAGGTCGTACTTGAGCTCCAGATTGGCGACGACGGCCAGCAGGTCGGCGTTGCCGGTCCGCTCGCCGTACCCGTTCACGGTGCCCTGGACGTGCGTGCAGCCCGCCTCGACCGCGGCGAGAGTGTTGGCCACCGCGCAGCCCGAGTCGTTGTGCGCGTGCATCCCGAGGATGGCGTCCGGCCCGACCGCGTCACGGATCTCGAGCACGATGTCCGCCACCCAGGCAGGAACCATCCCGCCGTTGGTGTCGCACAGGCAGACCACCTCGGCGCCCGCCTCGAAGCCCGCCAGAACGGCTGCCCGCGAGTAGGCCGGGTCGAACCGGTAGCCGTCGAAGAAGTGCTCCGCGTCGACGATCACCCGGCGCCCCTCGCCCACGAGGAACGCGACCGTGTCCGCGATCATCGCGACGTTCTCCTCGCCGGTCGTGCGCAGAGCGCGCTCGGCGTGCCGGAGGTCGTGCTTCGCGACGAGAGTGACGACGGGAGCCTCCGAGTCGACGAGCGCCCGCACCTGCGGGTCGTCGACCGCACGCGTCCCGGCCTTGCGGGTGCTGCCGAACGCGGCCAGCTCCGCGTTGCGGAAGTCGAGCTCCTTGGCGGCGCGCTTGAAGAACTCCGTGTCCTTCGGCACCGCGCCCGGCCAGCCGCCCTCGATGAAGCCGACCCCGAGCTCGTCGAGCAGGGGCGCGATCAGCAGCTTGTCCGCGACGGAGAGGTTCATGCCTTCCTGCTGGGCGCCGTCGCGCAGGGTCGTGTCGTAGACCTGGAACGACGAGGAGTTCAGTGCGGGGACGGACACGATGGGCTCTCTTCGGTGCGTGCTGCGTTCGGACGACGTCGGTGCTGCGGTGGTGCTCACGACCGGCGGGGGTGTGCCGGTGCAGTCGACGCTAGCCGGGGCGGAGGTGGTGCCTCGACCAACAAAAAGACCCCCCGGGGTACGGGAGGTCTGCGCGTCAGCGGGTGTGCCGACGCGCTACTCGATAATGAGGGTGGTGCTGTTCACCCTGGCATCGTGGCACACGTCACGTGCCGAGGTCACGCGTTCCACCCTTTGGACAGTCTGTCCGTGCCCACGCGCCCGGCGCGTGCCGGATCGCACGGTATGTCCCGTCGTCGCTAGCGTGGGGTCGTTGCGGCCGTCCGGCCGTACGTGGGACGAGCACCAGGAGACCGCATGTCGATCCCCAACCCGCCGCCCGACCGCCACTCCGCCTACCAGACCGGCCAACCGGCCGCGTCGGTTCCCCCGGCCTCCGCGGTCCCGCCCAACCTCGCCGGCCCTGCCGCGCCTCAGCCCGCCGTGCCCCCGCCGGCGCCCCAGCCCGCACCCGTGGCCATGCCACCCGCGGTCGCCCCTGTCGCCGTACCCGGTCCCCCCGTTCCGGCACGTCCCGCCTCCCCGTCGGTGGACAACGCGCGCTACTGGGCGGGCGTGGCCGCGACGGCGGTCGTCGCCGCGCTCGTGGGACTGGTCGGCGTGGTGATCGTCGACCAGATCCTCAAGATCGAGCTCGGTGGCGCCGTCAAGGACGTGTTCGGCACGGACTCGGTCGCCGCGGCCTACGCCGTGGGCGGCGTGCTGTCCACCGTCGTCGCCGGCGCGCTGCTGCAGCTGCTCGTGATGACCACGCCCCGGCCCCGGGCCTTCTTCGGCTGGATCATGTTCCTCGCCATCGTCGTCGCGACCCTGATCCCGCTGACGTGGACCGACGTCACCAAGTCGGCCGTCGCCGCCGGTGTCATCAACCTCATCGTGGGCATCGCGATCTGGTCGCTGCTGTCCAGCGTGCTGGCGCGGACGCTGCGCCCCGGCATCGTCATCGAGTAACGCCGCTGCACGACGAACGGCCGGGCGCCCCGTGCGGGAGCCCGGCCGTCTCGTGTGCGTGCTGCTCTACGCGAGCCGGTGCAGCCAGCCGTGACGGTCCGCCGCGCGACCGTACTGGATGTCCGTGAGCTCGGCGCGGATCGTCGTCGTGACCGGGCCCGCCGTGCCGTCGCGGACGCTCAGGTCGAAGCCCTCGCCGGCGAGCCGGCCGATCGGGGTCATCACGGCGGCGGTGCCACAGGCGAACACCTCGCTGACCGATCCGTCGGCCAGCCCGGCCTTGAGGTCGGCCAGCGGGATCGGGCGCTCGAAGACCTCGTGCCCGGCGTCCGCGAGGAGCCGCAGGATCGACGAGCGCGTGACGCCCTCCAGGATCGAGCCCGAGACGGGAGGCGTCGCCACGCTTCCGTCCGCGTACACGACGCAGACGTTCATGCCCCCGAGCTCCTCGAGATACGTGTTGGTCGACGCGTCGAGGAAGCACACCTGCTCGAAACCCTTGGCGTAGGCCTCCTGCTGCGGGAGCAGGCTCGCCGCGTAGTTGCCTCCGCACTTCGCGTCGCCGGTTCCACCGGCACCAGCGCGGTGGTAGTCCTCGGCGACCCAGATGTCCACCGGTCGCACGCCGCCCGCGAAGTACGGACCGACCGGCGACGCGATGACGAGGAACTCCGCTTCGAGCGAGGGGCGCACGCCGAGGAACGTCTCGGACGCGTACATGAAGGGACGCAGGTAGAGGCTGGTCTCCTCGCCACCCGGCACCCACGCGACGTCGGTCGCGACGAGGGCCTGGATCGCACCCAGGAAGTCGGTCTCGGACAGCTGCGGGAGCGCGAGCCGGTGCGCGGACTTGGCGAACCGGGCGGCGTTGGCCTGCGGACGGAACGTCCAGACGGAACCGTCGGGGTGCCGGTAGGCCTTCAGGCCCTCGAAGATCTCCTGGGCGTAGTGCAGGACGGCGGTGGCCGGGTCCATCTGGAGCGGGCCGTACTTCTCGACGCGCCGGTTGGTCCACCCGGTGTCCTGCGCGTACGAGATGCGGGCCATGTGGTCGGTGAACACGGTGCCGAACTTCGGCGCGGCGAGCGCGGCTTCGCGCTGGGCGTCGGGGACGGGTGTGTCCGTCCGCGTGATCTCGAAGGAGTCGGCGGACGTGGAGGTTGCGAGAGTGCTCATGATCGGGGGCCTTTCACCAGAGTCGGAAACGACGGTACCGGTGAGGACGGCCGGGGGGACAGCGCCGGACGGCTACGCCGTCGAGCGGTAGGGCTCAGCCCGCGATGCGCGCGGCGAGGTCCTTGCCCACCTCGGCCGTCGACCGTACTCGCTCGGCGTTGCCACGGTCCGCGATGTCGTCGGCCACGGCCTTCTCGACGCGCGCAGCGGCGTCCGCCAGACCGAGGTGCTCGAGCAGGAGGGCGACCGACAGCACAGTGGCGGTCGGGTCGGCCTTGCCCTGGCCCGCGATGTCCGGCGCGGAGCCGTGCACGGGCTCGAACATGCTCGGCGCCGTGCGGTCCGGGTTGATGTTCGCCGAGGCCGCCAGGCCGATGCCACCCGTGATCGCCGCCGCGAGGTCCGTGAGGATGTCGCCGAACAGGTTGTCGGTGACGATCACGTCGAACCGGGACGGGTTGGTGACGAGGAAGATCGTCGCCGCGTCGACGTGCAGGTAGTCGACGGTCACGTCGGGGAACTCGGCGTTCACGGCCTCGACCGTCCGACGCCACAGGTGGCCGGCGTGGACCAGCACGTTGTGCTTGTGCACCAGCGTCAGCTTCTTGCGCGGGCGGGCAGCGGCGCGGGCGAACGCGTCACGCACCACGCGCTCCACGCCGAACGCCGTGTTCACGCTGACCTCGTTGGCGACTTCGTGCGGGGTGCCGACGCGGATGGCGCCGCCGTTGCCGACGTACGGACCCTCGGTGCCCTCGCGGACCACCACGAAGTCGATCTCGCCCGGGTTGCCGAGCGGCGACGTCACGCCCGGGTACAGACGGCTCGGGCGCAGGTTGACGTAGTGGTCCAGGGCGAAGCGCAGCTTGAGCAGCAGCCCGCGCTCCAGCACGCCGGACGGGACGCTCGGGTCACCGATGGCGCCCAGCAGGATCGCGTCGTGCGTGCGGATCGCCTCGAGGTCCGCATCTGTCAACGTCTCGCCCGTCGCGTGCCAGCGGCGCGCACCGAGGTCGAAGTCCGTCGTCGACACCGTGACGCGGCTACCGCCAGCGGCGTCCAGCACGGTGTTCAGTGCCAGAAGGCCCTGCTCGACGACCTCCGTGCCGATGCCGTCGCCTGCGACGACGGCGAGGTTGATGTGCTGGGCAGCAGAGGTCTCGACCATGGGTCGAGCGTAAACCCCGTCCCACGGCTCGGGACGAGCGTCTCAGATGGTGGCTCCGGCAGCGCCCCGCACGGCCGTCAGTCGACGGCGGGCGTCGGGCCGCTCGTCGGGTAGATGATCTCGAACCGCTCCAGCACCACCTCGGTCGCCGGCGAGAACCCGTCGCCGAGCACCTCGCCGAACGACACCTCGTGCTCGGCGACCCAGGACTCCAACGACGCGTCGGACCCGCCCTCGGCGGACGCGTGCTCTGCGGTGACCTGGTCGAACGGGACCACCTCGACGTCCGAGGTCCGCAGCACCGCCTTCGGCTCGCCCGCGCCGTCCGTGACGATCGACAGGTCCCCCACGCGTGGCGCCTCGAGACCGGCGCCCTCCAGCTGCGCGAGCAGGGTCGCCGTACCGGTCTTGGCGCCGGAGAGCACGCGACCCAGCAGCTCGTCGGCCTCGGGGCCCGGGCCGTACGACCACGAGGGCGGCGGCACGACGTCGTCCGGGGTACCGCCCATGACCGCGTCCATCTTGCCGAGTCCGACGTGGCCGCGGGCCGCCTGCCAGAACGCCGCGATCCGCAGATCCTCGACCTCTCCGGCCGCTGCCTGCGTCGGTGCCTGCTCGTCGGTCATCGTCGTCCCTCCGTCGTCGGTACGCCCTCTGTGCGCACGCCCAAGCAGACCCTAACGGGCCGCCACACCCCCGCGCCTCCACGCACTTCGCCGCCGACGGCGCCGTCCCTCCCGGCGGCACGCGCTGCACCGGGCGCCGTCGCGGCGTTCGGGCGCCGCGGCCCGGGAACGCGAACGGCACCGCGGCCGGAGCCTGCGGTGCCGTTCGTCGTCGAGAGGAGGATCAGCGCGCGGCGGTGCCCTCGAACCTGTGGTCGGGTCCCCCGCTGTGCGCTGCCTCCGGCACGTGCCACCCTTCGGGCGGCCCGTACCTCCGTCAGCGCGCCGCGGAACCCTCGAACCTGTGGTCGGGTCCCCCGCTGTGCGCTGCCTCCGGCACGTGCCACCCTTCGGGCGGCCCGTACCTCCGTCAGCGCGCCGCGGAACCCTCGACGTAGTCGGTCTCCGAGGGCTTCACCCACGCGAACAGCTTGCGCAGCTCACGGCCGACGGGCTCGATCGGGTGGTTCTGGCCCTTCTCCCGCAGCTCCTTGAACTCAGGGGCGCCGGCGTCCTGGTCGTTGATGAACCGCTCCGCGAAGGCACCCGACTGGATGTCCGCGAGGACGGCCTGCATGTTCGCCTTGACGTCCGGGGTGATGACCCGCGGGCCGGACACGTAGTCGCCGTACTCGGCGGTGTCGGACACCGACCAGCGCTGCTTGGTGATGCCGCCCTCGAAGATCAGGTCGACGATCAGCTTCAGCTCGTGCAGGACCTCGAAGTAGGCGACCTCGGGCTGGTAGCCCGCCTCGGTGAGGGTCTCGAAGCCGTACTGGATCAACTGGGAGACGCCACCGCACAGGACGGCCTGCTCGCCGAACAGGTCCGTCTCGGTCTCCTCGGTGAAGCTCGTCTTGATGCCGGCGGCGCGCAGGCCACCGATCGCCTTGGCGTAGGACAGCGCCAGAGGCCAGGCGGCACCGGACGCGTCCTGCTCGACGGCGACGATGACCGGGACGCCACGACCGTCGACGTACTCGCGGCGGACCAGGTGGCCCGGGCCCTTGGGGGCGACCATGAGGACGTCGTGCTGCGCGGCCGGCTTGATGTAGCCGAACCGGATGTTGAAGCCGTGGCCGAAGACCAGCGCAGCGCCGTCCTTCAGGTTCGGCTCGATCTCGTCGCGGTAGACGATGCGCTGGACCTGGTCCGGCGCCAGGATGACGACGACGTCGGCCTCACGGACGGCGTCGGCCACCGAGGCGACCTTGAGGCCCTGGTTCTCGGCCTTGGCGCGGGACGCCGAGCCCTCGCGCAGGCCCACCGTCACGTCGACACCGGAGTCGCGCAGGTTGAGGCTGTGCGCGTGCCCCTGGCTGCCGTAGCCGATGACGGCGACCTTCTTGTTGGCGATGATCGACAGGTCGGCATCGTCGTCGTAGAACAGCTCGGCCACGGTGAAATCTCCTCGGTAGGAAGGGGTTCTTCTCGGACAGGAAAAAGGGAAGTCGGACGGTCTTTCAGGCAGATCTGTTGACCCGCTCCAGCGCACGGTCGGTGATCGAGCGGGAACCGCGCCCGATCGCCACCGTGCCGGACTGCACGATCTCGCGGATCCCGAAGGGCTCCAGGGCGGCGAGCAGGGCGTCGAGCTTGCCCGGCCCGCCGGTCGCCTCGATGACGACGGTGTCCGGCACGACGTCGACGACGTGCGCGCGGAAGAGCTGGACGACCTCGAGCACGCTGGTGCGCTGCGCGGTGTCGGCCTTGACCTTGACCAGCAGCAGCTCGCGCTGCACGGAGGCCGCGTCCTCGAGCTCCACGATCTTGATGACGTTGATCAGCTTGTTCAGCTGCTTGGTCACCTGCTCGAGCGGGTGCTCGTCGACGTCGACGACCACCGTGATACGCGAGATCTCGTCGTGCTCGGTGGGACCGACCGCGAGCGAGTGGATGTTGAACGACCGCCGCGCGAACAGCCCGGCGACGCGCGTGAGCACGCCGGGCTTGTTCTCGACGAGGACCGACAGCGTGTGGCGGGACATGGCTCAGTCCTCTCGGTCCCACGCGGGGCTGATCCCACGCGCGTACTGGATCTGGTCGTTGCTGACACCCGCGGCGACCATCGGCCACACCATCGCGTCGCGCGACACGGTGAAGTCGACCACCACGGGCTGGTCGTTGATCTCGAGCGCGCGCTTGATCGTCGCGTCGACGTCGGCTGCGGACTCGCAGCGCAGGCCGGCGCACCCGTAGGCGTCGGCCAGCTTCACGAAGTCCGGGATCCGCACGGTGCCGTGCCCGGTGTTCAGGTCGGTGTTCGAGTAGCGGGACTCGTAGAACAGGGTCTGCCACTGGCGGACCATGCCGAGCGAGGAGTTGTTGATGATCGCGACCTTGATCGGGATGTCGTTGATCGTGCAGGTGGCCAGCTCCTGGTTGGTCATCTGGAAGCAGCCGTCACCGTCGATCGCCCACACGGTGCGCGACGGGTCGCCCACCTTGGCGCCCATGGCGGCCGGAACCGCGTAGCCCATGGTGCCCAGGCCACCGGAGTTCAGCCAGGAGTTGGGCCGCTGGTACTTGATGAACTGTGCCGCCCACATCTGGTGCTGGCCGACGCCCGCCGCGAAGATCGACTCCGGTCCGGACAGCTCGCCGATGCGCGAGATCACGTGCTGCGGCGAGAGGTGACCGTCGGCCGGCTCGTCGTAGCCGAGGGGGAACGTCGCGCGCCACTCGTCCAGCTGGCGCCACCAGCCCTCGAGGTCCGGCTTGCCGTGCTGGACGTGCTCGCGGGCGAGCTCCGGCAGCAGGTCGGCCATGACCTCCTTGAGATCCCCGACGATCGGCACGTCGGCGACCCGGTTCTTGCCGATCTCGGCAGGGTCGATGTCCGCGTGCACGATCGTCGCGTTCGGCGCGAAGCTCGACAGCTGTCCGGTGACGCGGTCGTCGAACCGCGCGCCGAGCGCCACGATCAGGTCGGCCTTCTGCAGCGCGGCGACCGCGGCGACCGTGCCGTGCATGCCGGGCATGCCCAGGTGCTGCGGGTGGCTGTCGGGCAGCGCGCCACGCGCCATGAGCGTGGTCACGACGGGCGCGCCGGCCGCCTCGGCCAACGTGGTGAGCTCGGCTGCCGCACGTGCGCGGATCACGCCGCCACCCACGTAGAAGACCGGCCTGCGCGACGTCGCGATGAGCCGCGCCGCCTCGCGGATCTGCTTGGCGTGCGGCTTGGTCACCGGGTGGTAGCCGGGCAGGTTCAGGTCCTGCGGCCAGGAGAACGTGGTGTTCGCCTGCATGGCGGACTTCGAGATGTCGACGAGCACCGGGCCGGGGCGGCCGGTCGAGGCGATGTGGAACGCCTCGGCGATGACCCGGGGAATGTCGTCGGGGTCGGTGACGAGGTAGTTGTGCTTGGTCACCGGCAGCGTGATCCCGACGATGTCCGCCTCCTGGAAGCCGTCCGTCCCGATCAGCGACGAGACGACCTGCCCGGTGATCGCGACCAGCGGCACGGAGTCCATGTGGGCATCGGCGATGGGGGTCACGAGGTTGGTCGCCCCCGGGCCCGAGGTCGCCATGCAGACGCCGACCCGACCGGTCGCCGCCGCATAGCCCGCAGCCGCGTGGCCGCCGCCCTGCTCGTGGCGCACCAGGATGTGGCGGACGCGCGTGGAGTCCATCAGCGGGTCGTAGAGGGGCAGGATCGCGCCGCCGGGGATGCCGAACACGACCTCGACACCCGCCTCCTCGAGCGAGCGGACGATCGACTTGGCACCGGTGACCTGCTCGGGACCGATCGCGCTCGTGCCGGCAACGGCAGGTACGCGGGGGCTCGTCACGTTCGCGGTCGGGGCGTGCGCGGGCGTGCGCGGCGGTGCCGGGTGTGGACCCTGGACCATCGATGTCTCCCTGGGTGGTGCTGCTCAGTCGAGCTGACAACTGCTGCCTGGTGCCGAACACAGAAAAGCCCCTCGAGCCACGGAACGGGCTGGACGAGGGGCGAGCGCGCTGACGGGGCCTGGACGGGGAGGCCTCAGCCGGCGCGCTCAGGAAGTACTACGAGGGTGGTCTGCACGCCGACGAGACTACGCCCACGTTTCGCGCATGTCACGTCGCCCCCGTGGTGTCTCACATCGTGGTTCACGTGATCAGTGGGCGGACACATCCGTGGGCTCCGCCGGCGACGGATCCATGTCGAACGCCGGGAGCCCGTCGATGCTCGTCCGGTTCTTGAGCCGCCTGTAGTCGGCCCGACCTTCGACGCCCTTGCGCTCCATGTAGGGCGGCAGCAGGTCGCGCTCGCCCTCCACGGTCATCAGCGGGACGCCGTAGCCGCACGAGTCGGAGACGCGTTCCACGTCGACGAGGATCACCGCGCGGGCGCCCGCCGTGGGAGGGAACAGCGCCGACAGCTCGTCGAAACCCTCGTCGTAGAGCGTGACGAAGCGGCCGTGGCCGTGCAGCCGGACGATGTTGGGCGGGCCCTGGAACGCGCAGAACATGATCGTGATACGGCCGTTGTCGCGCAGGTGAGCGATCGTCTCGGACCCGCTGGCCGTGATGTCGAGGTAGGCCACGCGGTGCTCGTCGAGGATGACGAACGTGCCGCCGATCCCCTTGGGCGAGACGTTCACGTGACCGTCCGGACCGCTCGGGGCGGTCGCGACGAAGAACACGGGCTGCGCCTCGATGAACGCACGCAGCCGGTCGTCGATCTTCTCGTGCACCTTGCCCACGGCGACTCCTTCCTCCCCCGCAGAGCCTACAAGTCGTGCCGTGGCGAGGTGCAGCCGGCGAGATCACGCCCCTGGAGCGTGCCATCGGCCCCCGATCAGACCGCGGCCACCGACGTGAGGCGGTACGACGGCAGCCCTCGACGGCGGACGAGCCACTCGGCGACCACGAGGTTGATGAGCCAGCACAGGAACGGGACCGCGGCATAGCCGTTGTCCCAGGCGGCCTCGTACGACTCCGTCGTGACGGACGAGAACGGCACCAGCTGCACGACGAGGAACAACGGCTGGAGCACCCGGAGCGTCACCGCCGCATAGGTGAGGGCGTAGTTGCGGATCATCCACGCCTGGTGGCTGGGGACGTCGCCGGTCCGGATGGCCCGGTAGGCACGGCCGCCGGTCCACAGCCACAGCACGGCGAGCGTGCCGAACCCGAAGAAGCCGACCATCCCCGCGGTGTTGAACGGAGCCATGACGAGCGACGCGAGCGCGCTCACGGCGACCGAGAGCAGATACGTACGGCCGATCGCGCGGTGCAGCGCGCGTCGTCGGTTCCGGAGCCGGGCGGAGAACTGCAGTGGTCCGAGGAGCAGCGCGAGCGTGGCGAACGTGATGTGGACGTAGAGCGCGGCCTGCACGAACGCGGGTTGACCGGCATATCCCTTGGCCAGTCCGCTGTCCTGGTCGGCCAGCGTGCTCAGCGATGCGGTGAAGTAGGGCACCGCCGAGAAGGCGACGACGCCGACAGAGGCGAGCAGGACCGCGGTCCAGCCCACACGGTTGCGGCGTACGGTCGTGATCTGCGGGGCGGGCGGGGCAGCCGTCGTCGTCATGCGATCGACGCTAGAGACCGCCGGAGGGCAGCGTCTGTGGTGCGCGCCCCCGGGCGGGTGCGGGGGCTACCCCACGTGCCGGTGCACGCGCGCCTCCCACGGGCGCAGGGTCGTGGCCGGTGCGGAGTAGTTGGACAGGATCAGCTCCCCGGGGTCGTGGTCCAGCACGACGTCCTGCAGCGAGCCCGAGAAGTTCCCGAGCACCGTGAGCGTCACCCCGTCCCACGAGCGCGTGAAGGCGTAGACGTGCTCGTGATCGGGCAGGAGCATCGTGAAGTCGCCGAGGGCGACGACCGGGTCGTCGTGGCGCAGCGCGATCAGGCGGCGGTAGTGGTGGAAGACGGACTCCGGGTCGGCGCGCTCGGCCGCCGCGTTGATGATGCCGAAGTTCTCGTTGACGTCGATCCACGGCGTGCCGGTGGAGAATCCGGCGTTCGGGTCCGACGACCACTGCATCGGCGTGCGGGCGTTGTCTCGACCCCGCTCGGCGACGCCCGCCAGGCTTCCGGAGGCTTCGACGTGGCGCAGCGTCTCGATGTCCCGGTACTGGTCGAGGCGCGTGAAGTGCGCGTTCGTCATCCCGAGCTCCTCGCCCTGGTAGACGAACGGCGTGCCGCGGTGCAGGTGCAGGACCGTCGCCAGCATGGTCGCGGACTCTCGTCGGAAGTGGCCGTCGTCGCCGAACCGGGACACGATCCGCGGCTGGTCGTGGTTGTCCCAGTAGAGGCTGTTCCAGCCGATGTCCGCCAACCCCGCCTGCCAGCGGCCGAACGACGCCTTGAGGTCCGCCAGCCGCAACGGCCGGACGTCGAACTTGCCCCCCGGTCCGTGGTCGAGGCCGACGTGCTCGAACTGGAAGACCATGTCGACCTCGGCGCGGGCGGGATCCGTGAACACGCGGGCCTGGTCGATCGTGACCCCCGGCATCTCGCCGACCGTCAGCAGTCGCTCCGGCCGGCCGGCGAACACGGCCCGGTGCATCTCCGCCAGGAAGTCGTGGATCCGGGGCCCGCAGATGTACGACGCCGAGCCGTCCGCCCAGACACCGCCGTGCACGGGACCGTCCGGCAGGGACGTGTCCTTGGAGAGCACGTTGACGACGTCCATCCGGAAGCCGTCGACGCCCCGGTCGAGCCACCAGCGCATCATGGCGTAGACGGCCTGCCGGACCTCCTCGTTCTCCCAGTTGAGGTCCGGCTGCTTGCGGCTGAACAGGTGCAGGTAGTACTCGCCGCTCGTCTCGTCGAGCTCCCAGACGGAGCCGGAGAAGAAGGACCCCCAGTTGGTGGGCTCCGCGCCCGGTGCACCCGCGGCGAGGCCCGCGCGAGGTGGGCGCCACCAGTACCAGTCACGCTTCGGGCTCGTCGGGTCGCGGGACTCCACGAACCACGGGTGCTCGTCGGACGTGTGGTTCACGACGAGATCCATGACCAGCTTGATCCCGTGCTCGTGCAGGGCCGCGATCAGCTCGTCGAGGTCGTCGAGCGTGCCGAACACCGGGTCGACGGCCTGGTAGTCGCTGATGTCGTAGCCGTTGTCGTCCTGCGGCGAGGCGTAGACCGGCGACAGCCACACGGCGTCCACGCCGAGCTCGACGAGGTGGTCGAGGCGGTGGAGGATGCCGCGCAGGTCACCGATGCCGTCACCGTCGGAGTCCGCGAACGACCGCGGATACACCTGGTACACGACAGCACGGGTCCACCACGGCGCATCCTCGACGCTCCAGCTCACCCACCCATCGTGAACCCGGCGCGGTAGATCCGCCGGTCAGGCGATGTCTCGACGACGGAACACGAGGAGAGCCGCCGCCACGAGCGCGACTGCGACCACCCCGCCGACGACAGCGCCGTGCGTCTGGGAGACCTGGTGGACGATGGCGGTGCACTCCTGCCCCGTCGGCGTCGTCGTGCACTTGTTCACGTAGTACTCGGCACCGCCGTTGGTCCACGCCGTGATGTTCATGACCACGGACCACGGCCTCAGGCCGGTCGCGACGTTCATCAGGATGCCCTCGACGAGCACGGCCCAGCCGAGCACGACCCCCAGAGCCGCGGCCGTGTGCCTCAGCAGGGTGCCGAGCGCGGCGCCCACCATCGCGACGACGGCCGCCAGCGCGAGGATCCGGCCGGACTCGGCCCAGATCTCGCCCGTCCCCCCGTGCGCCTCGCCGAAGTGGGCGTAGATCAGCCAGGACCCGCCGATCACGAGGCCCAGTCCTAGGGCCGCGTACGGGATCGTCGCGACCACGGCCGCGGCGAGCTTGCTGGCGAGCACACGCGTGCGGCGCGGTGCGAACGTGAGCCAGTTGCCGATGGCGCCCGTCGAGAACTCCGCCGCGACGAAGCTCACCGCGAGCACGGCCGGGACGAGCACGTACAGCGCGGCGAGCTGGCCGAGCAGGCCGGCGGTGTCCACCGCGAAGTTCGGGTTCTTCGGCAGGAAGTTCGCGAGGGTCGGGGCCATGTGGTCGCACCCGTAGTCGACGTCGGCGGGATCCGTGCCGGCCGCTTCGGCGTCCTTGCGGGCGGTCGCCTCCTGCGCGCGGCAGTCGGCGAGCATCTGGGGCCCGTTCTCCTTCCAGTCCGCTTCCTGCTGCTCGAAGTACTGCGTCGCCTGAGCGACCTGGGCCGCCGACGCAGGCTTCGCAGCATCCCAGGCCGAGATCAGCGTCAGTCCCGACAGGACGAGCAGAGCGATCACGCCGAGCCGGATGAGCAACCTGGCCCTGAAACGGTCGAGCTCGATGCCGACGAGACGGATCATGACGCCGCCCCCGCCTGCGCGCTGTCGGAGTCCAGCGCGTGAGCGCCAGGTCCGTCCGGTCTGTCGCCCGGTGCGTGCGTCCCTGGTCCTCGGCCGGCGGTCAGCTCGAGGAACACGGACTCCAGGTCGGCACGGATCGGCACGAGCTCGTCCAGGTAGAGACCCTGGTCCGCGAGCGCCCGCGTGATGTGGCCCGGCTGCACCGAGCCGCTGACGACGAGGTACGCGCCCTCGCGCGTGACGCCCCACCCCCGCGCCTGCAGCACCTGCGCGGCACGTTCGGAGTCGACGATCCCCACGCGGACGGTCGTGGCGGTCGCGCCCGCCCCGATGAGGTCGCTGACCTTGCCGCTCGCGATGAGCTCGCCGCGGGCGATGATCGAGACCGTGTCGGCCACCTGCTCGACCTCGGCCAGGATGTGGCTCGAGACGAGCACGGTCTTGCCGCGGTCCGCGAGCCCACGCATGGTGCCGCGGATCTCGCGGATGCCCGCCGGGTCGAGGCCGTTCGTCGGCTCGTCGAAGATCAGCAGGTCGGGGTCCTTGAGCAACGTCGCCGCGATCGCGAGCCGCTGCTTCATGCCGAGGGAGTACCCCTTGTACCGGTCCTTCGCGCGGTCCGTGAGCCCGACGTCCTCCAGCACCACGTCCACCAGGTGCGGGGGCGCGTCGATCGCACGCGCGAGCAGGGAGAGGTTCTTGCGTCCCGAGAAGCTGGGGAAGAACTTGGGCTGCTCGACGATCGCGCCGACGCGCCCGACGACCTGAGGCAGCCGGGCGGGCACGTCCTCGCCGAACAGGGTCATCGTGCCCGAGTCCGGGCGGATGAGGCCGAGCAGCATCCGGATCGTCGTCGTCTTGCCCGCGCCGTTCGGCCCGAGGAAGCCGTGCACCCCACCGATGGGGACGTCGAGGTCGAGTCCCCCCACGGCGACCGAGCGGCGACCGTTGAGCTTGCGGTAGGTCTTGCGCAGACCCCGCGTGGATATGGCCGTCGTCGTGCTGGTGCTCACAGCGTTGTGCTCCCTGCAGGGGATACGTCCGGCGATGTGCCGGCCGCGAGCGACGGTACAGGTGCCGGCACCGGCCGGGAGGCGGAACGGACGTGCGAAAGTACTTTCCGTTATGGAAACTACTTCCATGACGATGAACCCGACGCCCGAGCAGGCGCAGCACCTCCTGACCCTGACCCACGGCGCAGCCGACTCGCTGCGCGCCGCGGGCCAGAACCGCCACGCTCAGTGGCTCACCGGGTTCGCGACCAGCACCTTCATGACGTACGTCGGGCTGAGCACGACCCCCGACGACGCCGGCGGCCTCGTGCTGCTCGGTGCGTACATGGCGACCGTCGCGTTCCTGAGCTTCGCCCTGCGCCGGGGAGCACCCGTGACCAAGCGCGGCCTGTCCGGGCGTCTGGTGCCCGCCATGTCGACCTGGGGCGTGCTCTACGGCATCACGCTCTTCGTCGGGCTGGAGTGGTTCCGCGAGTCGAGCCTGTTCTGGCTCGTCAGCGCGTTCGTCGTCACGGCACCGCTGGCCGTCGGCGCGTGGCGCGAGGGGCGGGCGTGATGGCTCTGCCCGACAGCGACGCCGTGGGAGAGACGGCTCGCTCCCGGCTCGACGAGATCATCCACTCCCCCGTGCGCCTCTCGGTGGTCGCGGCCCTCGCCGCGACCGACGAGGCCGAGTTCGGCGCCGTCCGGGATGCGGTCCAGATCAGCGACTCCGCGCTGAGCAAGGCCGTGACCGTCCTGGAGGACGCCGGCTACGTGTCGGCGCGCAAGGGGTACGTGGGCAAGCGGCCGCGGACGTGGCTCTCGGCGACGTCAGCCGGCCGGGACGCGCTGCAGGCGCACCTGGCCGCGCTGAGAGCGATCGCGGGCCAGTGAGCCTCACGGCGTCGGTGTGATCGTCCAGCTGCCGGTGGTCGCGATCGCGAGGATCCCCGGCATGGCCACGTCCTCGACGTCGGCGAACGCCTCGGTGTCACCGAACAGCTGCGGCGGCCCGGCCTCCTTGGTGCCGAAGCTCCGGGCGGAGAAGCGGTCGCCCGGTCCGGCCGGGGTCCACGAGACCTGCGCGGACGTGGCCGTGTCGCCGAACCTCAGCACCGACGAGCCCGAACCCGCCTGCTGGCCGTGCACGACCGGCAGGTCGTTCCAGCTCTCGAACCGCAGCGTCCACGGTCCTTGCGCCTGCAACCAGACCGACTGGTTCGGGTCGCTGCCCTTGAGGGGATCCATGAGGTAGGAGCCGGTGAGCGGCCCGTCGGTGCTGCCGAACGGCGACCGTCGACCGGGTCCCGTGAGCGCGGTCGGACCCGCGCAGGCGCTGCAGTCGAGCGTGACGACCACCGCGACGTCGCCGTCGACCAGGTAGGTCACCGCGACGTCGCCGGAGCCCTGCAGCTGCGCCGGCGCGCCGTTGCCGACGGGTCCCGCGTCCAGGCGCTGCGCCGGCGCGGCAGTTGGCCCCGCGACGGGCTCGACCGTCGGCGTCGGCGTAGGGGTCGGGGTCGGCGTCGGGACGGCGGACGGCGTCGAGGTGGCGCGAGCGGACGGCGCGCTCACCGGGTCGGGTCCGGCGCCGCACGCCGAGAGCACCAGCACGCCGAACGCCGCGGTGACCGCCAACGATCGTCTGACCACCAGACCGCTCAGATCAGGACCGCGCCCTTCGATGCCGACTGCACGAGCTTGGCGTACTTGGCCAGCACGCCGCGGGTGTACTTGGCCGGCAACGGCTCCCAGCCGACCTTGCGCGACTCGAGCTCCTCCTCGGACACGAGGACCTCGAGCAGCTCGTTGGCCATGTCCAGCCGGATCCGGTCGCCGTCCCGGACGAACGCGATCGGACCGCCGTCGACGGCCTCCGGAGCCACGTGCCCGACGCACAGCCCAGTCGTGCCGCCCGAGAAGCGACCGTCCGTCAGCAGGAGCACGTCCTTGCCCAGGCCCGCACCCTTGATCGCGCCGGTGATGGCCAGCATCTCGCGCATGCCAGGACCGCCCTTGGGGCCCTCGTAGCGGATGACGACGACGTCACCGGCGACGATCGTGCCGTTCTCGAGGGCGTCCAGCGCGTGACGCTCCCGCTCGAACACCCGGGCGGTGCCCTCGAACACGTCGGAGTCGAAGCCCGCGGACTTCACGACCGCACCCTCGGGCGCCAGCGATCCGTGCAGGATCGTGATGCCGCCCGTCTTGTGGATCGGGTTGCTCAGCGCGCGCAGGATCTTGCCGTCGGGGTCCGGCGGGTTCACGTCGGCCAGGTTCTCGGCGACGGTCTTCCCGGTCACGGTGAGGCAGTCGCCATGCAGCAGGCCCGCGTCGAGGAGCGCCTTCATGACGACGGGGACGCCACCGATGCGGTCGATGTCGTTCATGACGTACCGGCCGAACGGCTTGAGGTCGCCCAGGTGCGGCACCTTCGCGGCGACGCGGGAGAAGTCGGCGAGCGTGAGGTCGACCTCGGCCTCGTGCGCGATGGCCAGCAGGTGCAGGACGGCGTTGGTGGAGCCGCCGAACGCCATGACCACGGCGATCGCGTTCTCGAACGCCTCCTTGGTCATGATCTGGCGCGCCGTGATCCCCCGACGGAGCAGCTCGACGACGGCCTCGCCGGACTTGTGCGCGAAGGCGTCGCGACGACGGTCCGCGCTGGGCGGTGCGGCCGAGCCGGGCAGCGACATGCCCATGGCCTCAGCCACCGAGGCCATGGTGTTGGCGGTGTACATGCCGCCGCACGCTCCCTCACCGGGACAGATGGCCCGCTCGATGCGGTCGACGTCCTCGCGGCTCATCAGCCCACGGGCGCAGGCGCCGACGGCCTCGAACGCGTCGATGATGGTGACGTCCTTCTCGGTGCCGTCCGACAGCTTGACCCAGCCCGGCGCGATCGACCCCGCGTAGAGGAACACGCTCGCCAGGTCCAGACGCGCCGCGGCCATGAGCATGCCCGGCAGCGACTTGTCGCAGCCGGCCAGCAGCACGGAGCCGTCGAGACGCTCGGCCTGCATGACCGTCTCGACGGAGTCGGCGATGATGTCACGGCTCACCAGCGAGAAGTGCATGCCCTCGTGGCCCATCGAGATGCCGTCCGAGACGGAGATGGTGCCGAACTCGAGCGGGTAGCCGCCGGCCGCGTGGACGCCGCTCTTGACGGCCTGCGCGAGCCGCTGGAGCGACAGGTTGCAGGGCGTGATCTCGTTCCACGAGCTCGCAACGCCGATCTGCGGCTTGGCGAAGTCGTCGTCACCGAGCCCGACCGCGCGGAGCATGCCGCGTGCGGCCGTCGCCTCGAGACCGTCGGTGACGGTCCGTGAGCGGGGCTTGATGTCGACGTCGGGAGTGGTGGAGCTCGGGTTCTTGTCGGACGTCACGGTCATGCTCGCGAGTGTATGACTGCCGTTCAGGTGCTCCGCTCGCGGGTCACCCTGCGGACTGTGCAGTCGCGACGGTCCGCCCTCGCCGTGTCCCACCGGCCGTCGGTCGACGTAGCCGTGGGAACAGACCTGGCCGGCCGTCTCAGGGCGCCGGGGATCGTGAGCGACGCGTCAGCAGACCGTCAGCGACGCCACGGAGCATGCCTTCAGGGGGCTCGAAGACCGGACCCCCCGAGACGAAGGAGACATCGTGACGAAGATTCGCGCTCTCGCCGACCGCGCCCTCACGGCGCTGCTACCCACGCGTGAGGCCGACGCGGCCAACTGTTGGTACGTCGGAATGCGTGGCCCCTACAAGGAGTACTGCTGCATTACCCCCGGCCGGCCCGGCACGGACTGCTACTACGTCCAGACGTGACGAACAGCCCGGGCGACGACGACGGGCGGCCAGTCGCGCCCGTCGTCGTTGCCCGGGCGGGCATCTCGGCCCGAACGCTCACACAGCAGCCGAAGGGTCCGGCGGGCGGCGCCGGAGCTCCACGTCCCGGGTGCCGGACAGCCGGGCGATGACCCGGCCGTAGACGAGCTCGTCGTGCGCCAGACCCCATGTGCGCGAGTCGGCGCTGGCGGCGGCGTTGTCGCCCAGGACGACGAACCGGCCGGGCGGCACGGGGGCGCCGGGGACCATACCCGCGGCGGCGGCAACGTCCTGCGGCACCGGCGCGCCCGCGGTCGCCGCGACCCGCTTGATGATCAGCCCCGAACCGAAGCCCGCCTCGGAGGGCACGGGGTGCAGGACGACGATGTCGCCAGCACCGGGCACACTGCCTCTGCGGCGGACGAGGACGAGCGCGCCGTGCTCGAGGGTCGGTTCCATGCTCGGACCGCGCACCGCGACGACCGTGAGCGCGTGCCGCAGGAGCAGGACCGTCGCCCCGACGACCAGCGCCGCGAGCAGCACGACGATCACAGGCGCAGCTCCGTTCGCGGATGCGCCGGGCGCGGCGTCACGACAGCGGCCCTGACGGCACCAGCACGAGACATGACCGTCTCGCTCAAGATCGCATCGACGAGGCGACGCACGGCTTCGCTGGGCTCGATCCCGAGCTCCGCGCGATAGAGGTCGCGACATCGCCGGTACGACCGGATGGCGTCCGTGGGCCGACCGAGCTCGACGAGGGCGTGGATCGACAGCTCGTGGAGGCGGTCGCGGAAGGGGTGTGCGCGCAGCGCCCGCGTCGCGATCTCGAGGGCGTCCGCTGCGCGCCCCCGCTGCACGTCGATCTCGGCCTTGGCCTCGACGACGGCCAGTACCTGTTCGGTCAGCATGTCTGCCGCGAGCAGGGTCCGCGCGGCGCCCAGGTCGGCCAGGGCAGGCCCACGGACGATGTCGAGCGCCCGCCCGTACCGCTCGGCAGCCTCGTCCAGGCGACCGGCTCCCGCACTCGAGCGCGCCCCGTCGACGACCTCGACGAACGCGGCCAGGTCGGTCTGCATGGCACCACGCGGAACGAGGTAGCCCGGTGCCGTGGTCACGACGTATCGCGTCGGGTCCGGGACGCCGGCCGCCCGCAGCGCCTTGCGCAGGGCGCAGACATGCCCCTGGAGCTTGGACAGCGCGGTTCGGGGAGGGTCCGAGGGCCAGATCATGTCGACGAGCTCGTCCGTGGCGACGACCCTGCCGTCCGCCATGAGGAGCGCGGCGAGGACGACCCGGCGGGACGTGCTGCCGAGATCCACGGGCACGCCGGCGTGCACGGCAACCATCGGTCCGAGCAGTCCCACCTCGATCGTCATCGGGTCCCCCCCAGCAGCGCGTCGGCCTGCACGTCCAACCACCTCGCGTACGAGCCACCGGCATCCTGGAGCTCGGCGTGCGTCCCCCGTTCGATGACGGCGCCGTCGTCCAGCACGACCACCTGGTCGGCTCCCCGCACGGCGCGAACCCGGTGCGATATGACGAGGCACGTGCCGTGCCGGCGTGCGTCCACCAGCGACGACAGCAGGTCGGCCTCCGCGACGGGGTCGAGCCCGGACGACGGCTCGTCGAGCACCAGCACGTCGCTCGACGTCCGCAGGAAGGCCCGCGCGGCGGCCACGCGCTGCCACTGCCCTCCCGACAGAACCACTCCGGTGGTGGCGTCCTGGTCGCCGACCGGCTCGCCGGAGAACGACCGAGACAGGATCGTGTCGTAGCCCGCGGGCAGCCCGGCGAGCAGGTCCTCGACCCCGGCGCTTCGCGCCGCCTCGTGGACCGACTCAGGCCGTCGGCGGGCCTCAGCGAGCGAGCCGAACGCGACGTTCTCGTGCGCCGACAGCTCCCAGCACACGAAGTCCTGGAAGACCGCCGACATCCGCTCGCGCAGCGCACGCACGTCCACCGTCGCGATGTCTGTGCCGTCCCAGGTGATCCGGCCCCGGTCCGGCTCGTACAGCCGGCACAGGAGCTTGGCGATGGTCGACTTGCCTGCGCCGTTCACGCCGACGATCGCCGTGCACTCGCCGCGGCGCAGGACGAGGTCGACGCCTCGAAGGACCCACGGCTGGTCGTCGGCGTACCGGAACCAGACGTCGTGGAACACGACGGAGTCCTGCAGCGCCTCGACGGCGCCTTCGACGGCACCGGACGCCGGCTGGACGGGCGCGCCGCCCTCGACCACCGCACGGTAGTGGTCCAGCAGCATCGCTCCCTCGTCGACCGCTCCGGCCTGGGACACGAGTCCGGCTGCAGCCGCCTGCATCCCGGCCAGCGACGCCACGAGGAGCGTCACCTGGCCGACGGTCCCGTGGCCGTCCAGCACCAGCAGGACAGTGCCCACGAGCAGCCCGCCGAGGACTGCGGCGGCGAGGACGGCCAGCCCCGAGTCGACGACGGCCGTACGCCGGTCGACCCGTCGCTCCGTCTCCTGGATCGCACCGACCTCGTCGACGAGCCTGCCACGCAGGTGCTCGCCCAGGTCGAACAGCCGGACCTCCTTGGCCACCCGGAGGTCGGTCAGCGTCGTCGCGTAGAAGAGGAGTCGTCGTTCGTGCGGGCTGCGGATGGCGAGGGACGCCGACCGGAGCCTGCTCAGCCGTCGCTGCGCCCATACGCTCGGGGCGATCGCCACGGCCGCGACCACTGCGGCCGCCGGGAAGACGACGACCATCGCGACGAAGAAGCCGATCAGGGCGACGAGGGCCTGGATGGACTGCAGCAGGGCCGGGGTGAAGATCTGCGGGACGGTCTGTGCCGCGACCCGCGACAGCTGGAGCCGGTCGTGGAAGCGCGGGTCCTCCAGCCGGCTCAGCCCGGGGTCACGGGACACCGCAGCGAAGAGGTCCGACTGCAGGCGCAGACCGACGCGCCGCGCCACCTCGGAGTCGAGGTACCGGCTCACGTGCTGGATCACCGCCGCCGCGGCGGCAACGGTGGCCACGCCGACCCCGGCCAGCACCGCGTTGCGCTCGTCCGCACCATCCGTCAGCGCGTCGACCAGGCGCGCCAGGGTCCACGCCCCGACGACCGGCGCGAACCCAGCCAGGACGGCCGTGGCCAGGCGCACGCCGACGAGGACCGGCGCGGCGCGCAGGTGGAACGCGATGCTCGACGCGGCGCCCGTCAACCGCCGAGCCGGTCGGTCGGGCGTCACCGCGCCGGCACCGACGCCGCGAGACAACCCTGCAGGGTCCGGTCGGCAGCGACGGTCCGACCGTCCTCGACCAGGACGTAGGTGGGCGTCCCCGGCACGCCGAACGCCGCGAACCAGTCGTCCATCGAGGACTGGTGCACGACGGCTCCGGCACCGGCGAGCGTCCGACCTATGTGCTGGGAATCGGGTCCGCTGTCCAGCAGCACCGGGACCACGCTCACGCCGGCGTCCGCGAGCTCGGGGACCCGGGCGACGAGGTCCGGCGCGTCCCGCACGCAGCCCTCGCACGTCGTCGACGAGAAGGCGACGAGCACCCGCCCGGACGGGGCGACCTTGTCGGAGACGTCGACGCCGAGCAGAGCACGCGGCAGATCAGGCCCGAGAGCCCGGCGTTCGTCGGCGCGCAGGCGTCGCACGATGGCACCGGTGAGGGCGAGATTGACGAGCACGAGAGCTGTCAGAACCACGACGGCGGCGACCAGGTAGGGCACGGGGAACTCCTTCGTTGCGGGGTTCGAGGGGTTGAGGGGTTCGAGCTCAGAGCGCGCCCGCCGGACGCAGGAGGTCGCTCAGGTCGTCGAGCAGGACGATCGCGCCCACGACGACGACGGACACGACGAGGGCCAGGAGCACACCCGCCACCTCGACCGGTGCCGAAGCGGGGAGCGCCACGACGAGGGCCGCCACGATCAGCCCGACGTTGCGCGCGACGTGCCGGGGAGCCGGCGCTGCGTCCGAGGCCCCGAGGCAGTGGCACGGCGCGGCGTCGCGTCGGCGGATCGCACCGAGCAGCGCGATCGAGAAGACGACGAGCTCGACGACGGCGACACCACCCCCGACGCGGACGATGGTTCCCGAGCCGAGAACGAGGCCCGCCGCCAGTGCGACGACCACGATCGACTCCCCCAGCAGGGCGAGGGCCACGGCGGGCGCCGGCGGCAGATGCGGGGCGAGATGCGCGGCGGCGTCGACGGCGTCCCTGCGTGCCGCGCGCGATCGCGCCTTGCCGAGGAACGCGACGGCGAAGACGCCGATCAGCACCATCCCGGCACCGAGCCGAAAATAGGTCACCTCAACCGCCCCCTGTGCGTCGCCGTTGACCGCAGATGCCCCACTACGAGCATCCCGAGAGTGTGCCGAACAGGGACATAGAGGTCAATGCTTACTGACAAGTCAGTAAGCGAGTCGCGGCGCGTCGTTCGATTGCCGTGGGGCATGGTCGCCACGGTCGTCACCTCACCGACCTCCTTGGCTAGAGTTCCCTGGTGGCACGGCGAGGACGACCTCTGGCCTCGGGCACCGGAGCTCGCGGCCGCCCAGGTGGCGCGACGGACACGGACCACGTGACCCGCGCTGCCGGAACCGGGCTCGTCTGCGCGCTGACCTTCGACGACGGCCCCAACGGCGCGACGACCGAGGCGCTGCTGGACTTTCTGCGGGCGCACGACATCCGGGCAGTGTTCTGCGTGATCGGGCGGCAGGTCACCGCGCCCGGCGGGGCGGCCGTCCTTCGACGCATCGTGCGCGACGGCCACCCGCTCGGGAACCACACGACGCGGCACGACGACCTCGGAGACTGGCCGGCCGAGCGCGTCCGCGCCGACCTGGTCGAGAACCTGGCGATCATCAGGTCCGCCGCGCCCGACGCGCAGGTCCCCTACTACCGCGCACCCAACGGCAGCTGGGGCGTCTCCGCCGAGGTCGCGGCATCGCTCGGCATGCGACCGCTCGGCGTGCTCAACACCATCGACGACTGGTCGACGCAGGACGTCCCCACCCTGACGGCGTACCTGCGCGCGGCCATGCGCCCCGGCGAGCTGGTCCTCGCCCACGACGGTGGCGGCGACCACCGCACCGGGACGCTCGCCGCGGTCACGGCCGTCGTCGAGGAACGGCTGGCGCAGGGCTGGACGTTCACCCTCCCCGCCGAGTAGCCCTCGTCAGCTGTTCGAGCGCCCCTGCCAGGTGCAGACGCACGCCTCGTTGCCCTCCTTGTCGGCGAGAACCCAGAACGCCGGTGCGGCACCGTCGTCGAGCAGGTGCCCGCCGGCCGCGATCGCCGCCGTGACCCGCGCCTGGGCCTCGTCGTGCGGCACCAGGACGTCGAGATGGATCCGGTTGCGCTGCGGGCGCGGCTCGTCCATCTGCTGGAACCAGAACGTCGGCCCTACGCCGGCCGGGTCCGCGAGCTCGCTGCTGCTGCCGACCTTTCGTTCGTCGTACGCCAGGACCGCCCGCCAGAACGGCCGTACGCCCGGGATGTCGATCGCGTCGATCGCGATCTCGACGATCTCCGACTTCGGCGGCTTCCCGGTCAGGCTCAGCTCGTCGGCGAGCGCACTGATCGTCCGGGCGAGGTCCACGTCCCGCTGCGTCAGGCCGCCCGCGTCGTGGCTCACCGTGGTCACCGCGACCTCACCCCAGCGCAGCAGCACGTCCGGGTGGTGGTCGGCCGCGTCCGCGGCCTGCGCGATGCGGGCGACGAACGCGGCGGCACCGGCGAAGTCGTCGGCCCCGAACGTCGCCCGAAGCCTTCCGCCGATGACCCGCCAGTGCCGGTCGTCGACCTGGTCGGTCACGACGGACCACGTCAGTACCTCAGACATGCTCGACCACCTCTCCGTCATCCCGACGTCAGTGCTGCAGCGCTGCCTCGCCCGCCGTCTCGGCGCCCGCCTTGATGTGCCGGGTCACCCAGGGAGCGACCGCGAACATCCCGCCCGCGAACGCGAGCGAGACCAGCCCGATGACACCGAAGTACGCCGTGTCGCTGACGCCCTCGGTGCTCTGGATGAGCTGGGCGGTGATCGCGTTCCCGGCCGCGGGCGCCAGGAACCACAGCGCCATGGCCTGGCCGCGGAACGCGCGCGGTGCGAGCAGCGTCGTCGCGGCGAGGCCCACCGGAGACAGGCACAGCTCGCCGATGGTCTGGATCACGTAGACGGTCACGAGCACCCACGACGGCGCCTTGTCCTCCCCGATCACGGCCGACGCCGCGGCCAGGAAGACGAAGCTCAGCGCCGCGAACATGAGCCCCAGCGCGAACTTCACCGCTGTCGGCGGCCGGTCGTCGAGCTTCAGCCAGATCCAGGCGAAGACCGGCGCCAGGATGATGATCGCGGCCGGGTTGACCGACTGGAAGAACTCGGGCGGGATCGCGATGCCCAGGATGTGCAGGTCGGTGCGGTCCTTCGCGAACGACGACAGCGTGTTGGCGGCCTGCTCGAAGATCATCCAGAAGAGCGTCGCCGCGATGAACAGCGGGATGTAGGCGCGCAGTCGGGTGCGCTCGTGCGCCGTCACCTTGCGCGACCGGAACATCACCAGGAACGTCGCGATCGGGGCCGCGAACGCGAGGTAGGACACGGCGTCGACCAGCGCCTCGATCCCGAAGCCGCCCCGCACCCAGACCGCGATCGCGACCGCCACCGCGATGCCACCGAGGACCATGAGCAGGAGCCGGACGACGGCGGGCCGGTCGGCCCGGGTCAGCGGGTTGGGGACGGCGTCGCCCGCGCCGCCCAGGTACTTGCGGCCCGCGACGAAGAACACCAGGGCGAAGCCCATCCCGATCGCAGCGACCGCGAAGCCGGCGTGGTACCCGCCCCACTCTCGGGCGAGCCCGACGAGGAACGGGGCGGCGAGGGAGCCGATGTTGATGCCCATGTAGTAGATCGAGAACCCGGAGTCACGCCGGGGGTCGTCGCGGTCGTACAGCTCGCCCACCATGCTGGAGACGTTCGGCTTGAGCAGGCCGGTGCCGAGTGCGACCAGGCAGATGCCGAGGAACGAGAAGCCGGCCGCCGGGATGGTGAGGAAGATGTGCCCGGCGGCGATGACGATCCCGCCGTAGAGGACCGAGCGGCGTGAACCGATCATGCGGTCCGCGAGCCAGCCGCCCAGCACGGACAGCAGGTAGACCGACGAGCCGTAGATCGCGACGAGCGCCTCGCCCGACGCCTTCTCGATCCCGAGGCCGCCCTTGGCCACGGAGTCGGTCAGGTAGTACAGCAGGATCGCGCGCATCCCGTAGTAGCTGAACCGCTCCCACAGCTCGGTGTTGAAGAGCGTGAAGAGCCCGTACGGATGCCCGAAGAACCCGCGGTCACGTGGAAGCGTGTCGCGCTTGGGTGCCGCGTTCTCGACGCCGGTCATGCCTTCATCGTGGCCCGCAGGGTGCCGGTGCACCAGCCGCACGGCACCCCGGAGAGCGCACCGGTGCCCGCGCGGATAGCGTCGCCGGGTGCCGACGATCCACTGGTTCCGCCGCGACCTGCGCCTCGCGGACAACCCGTCGTTGCTCGCCGCGGTGGAGGCGGCACGGGCCGACGACGGCCTCGTCGTACCCCTGTTCGTCGTCGACCCGGTCCTGTCGGCCACCGCGGGCGCACCGCGACTCGCCTACCTGACGCACTCCCTGCGGGCGCTCGACGAGTCCCTCGGTGGGCGTCTCGTGGTCCGGCACGGGCGCCCCCGCGACGTCGTGCCGGCGGTCGCGTCCGAGGTCGGGGCCTCGCAGGTGCACGTCACCGCCGCGACCGAACCGTACGGTCGGCGGCGCGACGAGGGCCTCTCCCTCGTCCGCACGGGCTCGCCCTACGCCGTCGCGCCGGGTCGCCTGCTCACACGAGGCGGCACGCCGTTCCAGGTGTTCACGCCGTTCCGGCGTGCCTGGCTGGACCACGGCTGGGCTCCGCCGGCACCCCGACCGACCGGGAGCCCGTGGGCGCACCTGCGGTCCGACAGCATCCCGGTCCCGCCCGCCACCGACGTCCGGCTCCCACCAGCGGGCGAGGCCGCGGCCCTGCGGCGTTGGCAGGAGTTCCTGCGCGACGGACTGGCGCGGTACGCGACCGATCGGGACCGACCCGACCTCGACGGCACGTCACGCCTGTCCGTCCCGCTGAAGTACGGCGAGCTGCACCCGCGGACGCTCCTCGCGGGGCTGCCCGCCTCAGCAGACGTGTTCCGCTCCGAGCTGGCCTGGCGGGAGTTCCACGCCGACGTGCTCTGGCACCACCCGACCGCTGCGCACACCTCGCTGCGCGACGTCGTGCCCGACGACGCCTGGGCCGCGGGCCGTGCGGAGCTCGCGGCGTTCGCCGCCTGGGCCGAGGGCCGGACCGGGTACCCGATCGTCGACGCCGGGATGCGCCAGCTGCGGGCGCTCGGCTGGATGCACAACCGTGTCCGCATGGTCGTCGCCTCGTTCCTGGTGAAGGACCTGCACGTGCGCTGGCAGCGCGGCGCGGAGCACTTCATGGCCTGGCTGGTCGACGCAGACGTGTCGCAGAACCAGCTCAACTGGCAGTGGGTGGCGGGCACCGGCCGCGACGCCGCACCGTACTTCCGGGTGTTCAACCCGGTGACGCAGGGCCGCACGTTCGACCCGTCCGGGTCCTACGTCCGGCAGTGGGTCCCGGAGCTGCGCGGAGTCGACGGGGTCGCCGTGCACGAGCCGTGGCGGCTCCGGACACCGCCCGACGGCTACCCGGCGCCCATCGTCGACCATGCCGTCGAGCGGAAGGTCGCGCTGGACGACTTCCACCGCGCCCGTGACTGACGCTCGCCTCAGTCCAGCTGGGCGGCGCGGTACTCGTCCTCGAGGATCGCCATGATGATCGCGTCGCACCAGCCGTCACCGTCGCGGTAGGCGTCGCGCTTGCGACCCTCCACGCGGAAGCCGATGTTCTCGTAGAGCGACTTGGCGCGCGCGTTGATGCTGAGCACGTCGAGCTCGACGCGATGCAGCCCGAGGCCGTCGAACGCCAGCCCGAGGACGAGCTGGATGCCCTCGGTGCCGTAACCACGGCCGCGGTACTGCGGACCCATCGAGAGGCGCAGGCCGGCCGACCCGACGATCTCGTCGACGTCGCTCAGCACGATCTCACCGCGGAACGTGTCGTCCCCGTCGACGGTGACGGCGAAGTCGTAGCGGCCCTCGGCGGACTCCCGACTGGCGCACCACGCGTCGATCTCCTCGCGTGTGAACTTGGCCGTCGTGCCGGTCAGCCGCCGGCCGTCCGGGTCGTCGAGCATCTCCCACATGGCGTCCGCGTCGCTCGCGCGGATCGGTCGGAGCACGATCATCTCGCCCTGCAGCGTGGGCTTGTCCATCGGCTGCTCCTCTCGGGTGCACCGACACTACGACGAGCGTGTGCCGGGCAGGTTACGAGCCGATCCGCTCGAGCAGCAGCTCCCGCACGCGGCCTGCGTCCGCCTGCCCACGCGTCGCCTTCATGACGGCCCCGATGATCGCGCCGACCGGCCCGAGGTTGCCCGAGCGGATCTTCTCGGCGATGTCGGGCTGCGCGGCGAGCGCGCCGTCGATCGCGTCGAGCAACGGACCGTCGTCGGACACGACGCCCAGGCCGCGGGCGGCCACGACGTCCGCCGGGTCGCCCTCGCCCGCCAGCACGCCCTCGAGCACCTGGCGGGCGAGCTTGTCGTTGATCGCGCCGTCGTCGACGAGCTTCTGCAGCTGGCCGATCTGCGTGGGCGTCACGGGGAGCGCCTCGAGCTCGACGTCCTGCTGCTTGGCGGTACGGGCCAGCTCGCCCATCCACCACTTGCGCGCGGCGGCCGGGCTGGCGCCCGCGGCGATCGTGGTCTCGATGAGCTCCACGGCGCCGGCGTTGACGACGTCGCGCATCTCGGCGTCGGCGTACTCCCACTCGGCCTGCAGCCGGCGGCGTCGCGCGGCCGGCATCTCCGGGAGACCCGCACGGATCTCCTCGATCCACGCGCGGTCCGGGGCGATCGGCACGAGGTCGGGCTCCGGGAAGTACCGGTAGTCCTCCGCGTCCGACTTCACGCGGCCGGACGCCGTGGTCCCGGTGTCCTCGTGCCAGTGCCGCGTCTCCTGGATGATCGCGATCCCGTCGTCGAGGACGCCTGCCTGCCGGCTGACCTCGTAGCGCACGGCCCGCTCGACCGACCGGAACGAGTTGACGTTCTTGGTCTCCGTGCGGGTGCCGAGCACCGACTCGGGCGTCGGACGGATCGACACGTTGACGTCGGCGCGGACGTTGCCGCGCTCCATCCGCGCCTCCGACACGCCCAGTGCGCGGAAGATGTCGCGCAGCGTCTGCACGTACGCCCGCGCCACCTCCGGCGCCCGCGAGCCGGCGCCCGTGATCGGCTTGGTGACGATCTCCACCAGCGGGATGCCCGCACGGTTGTAGTCGACCAGCGAGTACTCGGCGCCGTGGATGCGACCGTCGGAGCCACCGATGTGGGTGTTCTTGCCGGCGTCCTCCTCCATGTGCGCACGCTCGATCTCGACGCGGAAGATGCTGCCGTCGTCCAGCTCGACGTCGACCCAGCCCTCGTAGGCGATGGGCTCGTCGTACTGCGACGTCTGGAAGTTCTTGGGCACGTCCGGGTAGAAGTAGTTCTTCCGCGCGAACCGGCAGTTCTCGGCGATCGAGCAGTTCAGCGCCAGGCCGATGCGGATCGCGTACTCGACGGCGGTCGCGTTCACGGCCGGCAGCGCGCCGGGCAACCCGAGCGAGACGGGGGTGACCTGCGTGTTCGGCTCGGCACCGAACGTGACCTCCGCGCCGTCGAACATCTTGGTGCGGGTGCCGAGCTCGACGTGCACCTCGATCCCGATCACCGTGTCGTAGCGGTCGACGGCGTCGTCGTAGTCCACCAGCGTGCTCATCGCGCGATCTCCAACTCGGGGGCCTTCAGCAGCAGCGGACCTTCCCAGGCCGTCTCCAGCAGCATCTCCAGCGCCGCGCCGACGCGGTACAGCCGGTCGTCGGCCTTGGCCGGGGCGAGGATCTGGAAGCCGACGGGCAGGCCGTCGTCGGACAAGCCCGAGGGCAGCGACATCCCCGGGATCCCGGCGAGGTTGGCGGGGATCGTCGCGACGTCGTTCAGGTACATGGCGAGCGGGTCGTCGAGCTTCTCGCCGAGCCTGAACGCCGTGGTGGGCGCCGTCGGGGAGACGAGCACGTCGGCCTGCCCGAACGCGGCGTCGAAGTCGCGCTGGATGAGCGTGCGGACCTTCTGCGCCGAGCCGTAGTAGGCGTCGTAGTAGCCGGCCGACAGGGCGTAGGTGCCCAGGATGATGCGGCGCTTGACCTCGTCGCCGAACCCCTGGCCGCGGGTGGCCGCCATGACACGTTCGGCGGTCGGGTTGTCCTCGGGGACGACCCGCAGGCCGAACCGCATGCCGTCGAACTTGGCCAGGTTGCTGGACGCCTCGGCCGGCAGGATCAGGTAGTACGCCGCGAGCGCGTAGGTGAAGTGGGGGCAGGAGACCTCGACGATCTCGGCTCCCGCGCCCTGCAGGACCTCGAGCGACTCGTGGAACCGTGCGAGCACGCCGGGCTGGTAGCCCTCGCCCTGCAGCTCGGTGATGACGCCGACGCGCACGCCCGACAGGTCCCCGGTCGCGCCCAGCTGCGCCGCGGCGACGAGCCCCGGCAGCGGCTCGTCGATCGACGTCGAGTCACGCGGGTCGTGCCCACCGATCAGCTCGTGCAGCAGCGCCGAGTCGAGGACCGTGCGGGTGACCGGACCGGCCTGGTCCAGCGACGACGCCAGCGCGATGAGCCCGTAGCGGGACACCCCTCCGTACGTGGGCTTCACGCCGACCGTGCCGGTGACCGCGGCAGGCTGACGGATGGAGCCGCCAGTGTCCGTGCCGATGGCCAGCGGAGCCTCGTAGGCGCCGACGGCCGCAGCCGAACCGCCGCCCGAACCACCAGGGATCCGGTCGAGGTCCCAGGGGTTGTGGGTGTTGCCGTACGCGGAGTGCTCCGTGGAGGAGCCCATCGCGAACTCGTCCATGTTGGTCTTGCCCAGGATCGGCAGCCCGGCGGCCTTGATCTTCTCGACGAGCGTCGCGTCGTACGGCGGGACCCAGCCCTCGAGGATCTTCGAGCCGGCCGTCGTCGGCAGCCCCTTCGTCACGACGACGTCCTTGACGGCGATCGGGACGCCGGCGAGGGCGTGCAGGGTCTCCCCCGCGGCACGGCGCCTGTCGACGTCGGCCGCTGTAGAGAGCGCCTCGTCGCCGGACACGTGCAGGAACGCGTGCACCGCGTGCTCGACGTCGGCGATCCGGTCGAGGTGCGCCTGCGTCGCCTCGACGCTGGACACCTCCTTCTTGGTCAGGGCGTCCGCGAGCGCGGCGGCCGAGATGCGCGTCAGGTCGCTCACGCGTCCTCCCCCAGGATCTGCGGGACCGCGAACTTGCCGTCGATCGACGCGGGCGCGGACGCGAGCACGAGGTCCCGGTCCACCGGGGCCTCGGGCACGTCGGCACGGAACACGTTGGTCAGCGGCAGGGGGTGGCTGGTGGCCGGCACGTCGGGCGTGGCGATCTCGCTCACGCGCGCGACCGACTCGACGATGACGTCGAGCTCGCCCGCAAGGCGGTCGAGCTCCTCCGGCGTCAGGTCGATCCGTGCCAGGCCCGCCACGCGCGCGACCTCGTCGCGAGAGAGGGTGGACATGACCGGAAGTCTAGACGTGTCGGCTCACCCGCTCCCCAACCCTCACACGGTGGCGACCGGGCGACCCACCCCTGGACCAGGCGTCGACGCACGGTCGGCCGCCGCGTACAGCGTGGCGACGTCGATCTTGGCCATGGTGAACATCGCGGTCAGGGCGCGGTGGGCGCGCGCGGGGTCCGGGTCGGCGAGGAGCGCGGGGAGGGCCTCGGGGATGACCTGCCACGACAGGCCCCACCGGTCGATCAGCCACCCGCACTGGCTGGGCATGCCGCCGTCCGCGAGCAGGGCGTCCCACAGGCGGTCGCACTCCTGCTGGTCGGGAACGACGATCTGCAGCGAGAACGCGTCGCTGTGCGGATGCCCCGGCCCGCCGTTGAGGGCCTGGATCTCGAGCCCGTCGAGCACGAAGGTCACGTTGAAGGCTGTCCCGGCGGGTTGCGGACCACCCTCGCCGTAGCGGGCGACCTCGACGATCCGCGAGTTCGGGAAGAGGCTGACGTAGCGCTCGGCGGCCTGTTCCGCCTCGTCGTCGAACCACAGGAACGGGGTGATGGACATCTCGGTACCTCCGACGTGTGCGACGCGTGGCCCGGTGCCTCGTCGTCCCTCATGCGGTGGTCGGAGCCGCCGCGGCATTCTCGACACACCAGCGACAATCGGGTCGGCCGCGACTCAACCCCGCGGATCGACGGCCGCCACGACGAGCGCCAGCACCGCCTGCGCATAGGCGTCGGCGGCGTCGTCGGCCGAGAACACCTGCTCCGGGCGGCCGACGAGCTCGACCAGAACCTGGTAGCCACCCCACGTCGAGCGCGCCAGGCTGCGGAACGTGCCGCCCAGGAGCTCGCGCAGCTGGTCCTCGCGGGGCAGCCACAAGGCGTCCTCCTGCCGCACCGAGTCGAGCGCCCACTCGGTGGTCCCGTTGAACCCCAGCACCGTGCCGGTCGGGTACTCGCGCGGCTCGACCACCATGTCGGCGATCGTGAACACCTGGTCTTCGAGCACCCGGACGGCGAACGCGTCACCGGCGCGCGGGTTCCAACGCAGCCCGGCGGCGTGCAGCTGCTCTGCTCGCGCGATGCTGATCATGCGACCGGCCCGAGGACCGCGGCCGCCGGGGCGAGCACGGACGCCCGCGCCGCGGAGGCCGGCCTGTCGTGTACCGCACGGACGCCAGTCATCCTCGTATCGTGCCCGACTCGCCCGACTTCGGCCGGTTGCCGGCCGGTTCCGTCGTGCTCGTCGGTCCCGAAACCCACACGCTCCGGCCACCCGGGCCGATAGACCCCTTCGGAAGCGCTTACCAGCCAGTAGTGTGCGACCCCCGACCAGCGCTGATCCGTCACGTGCGGACAGCGATCCTCCCCAACGAGAAGACCTGATCAGATGATGAGAGTGCGACGGACGACGGTGTCCGCGATGATCCTCGGCACGGCGATGCTCGGCACGGCCCTGCTCGGCGCGAGCGCCGCCTCCGCAGCCGGGACGAGCACCTGCAGCGCTCTCTTCGACGACTTCAGCTACACCTCCCCGAACGACAGCGCCTTGACCGGCAACGGCTGGCAGGCACGCACCAACGCGGGCGGTCCCGGCGTCGTGGGCGCGGCGTGGTCGTCGAGCAACATCTCCTTCCCGACGGTGGACGGCTCGAAGGTCGCACGGCTCACCGCCTACACCACCGGGAACGCCGGCGGCACGTCGCAGGCCGAGCTCCTCACCGGAGAGCGCCGGTTCAAGGACGGGACCTACGCCAGCCGGATCAGGTTCACCGACAGCCCGACGTCCGGCAAGGACGGTGACCACGTCAACGAGACCTTCTTCGCGATCGGTCCGCAGCAGCGCTTCGACTACGACCCGGACTACAGCGAGCTCGACTTCACGGAGTACCTGCCCAACGGCGGCTGGGGCGCCCGCGGTCCGATCGCGTACCAGACGAGCTACAACGGCTACCGCCTGGAGCCGTGGGACCCGCACAACGCGCACTCGCAGCAGACGAGCAGCCTGAACGGCTGGCACACCGTGGTGACGCAGGTGTGGGACGGGCACGTGAAGTACTACATGGACGGCGCGCTGCTCGGTGACCACACCGTCGACGAGCAGACCGGCCAGTACCCCGTCGCGCCTCGGGTCCCGATGTCCGTGAACTTCAACCTCTGGTTCATCGACATCGCCGGCCACAAGGGCGCCCGCAGCACGTACACCGAGGACGTCGACTGGTTCTACTACGCGAAGGACCAGGTGATCGCGCCCGGCGAGGTCACCGCGACCGCGACGTCGCTGCGCTCCTCCGGGACGACCCACCTGGACACCGTGGACTCGGGTCTGTGCGGCGGCTCCACGACGACCCTCGTCAAGCGCTGACCGGCCGGAGCCGACACAGGTCGAGCGCCGTCCGCGCCGTGGCCCCTCAACCACGGTGCGGACGACGCTCGTCCCCAGTTCGAGACGCGCACGCACTCCCGATCGTGCGCGTCTCCCTCAGCGTGTGCTGAACGCAGCGTCGAACGACGCAGCGGGAGCGTCGAACGCGTTGCGACGGACGAACTCGAGGGCCTGCGGTGCACCCACGAGCCGGTCCATCCCCGCGTCCTCCCACTCCACCGAGATCGGCCCCGCGTAGCCGATCGAGTTGAGCACACGGAAGGCGTCCTGCCACGGCACGTCGCCGTTGCCGGTGGAGACGAAGTCCCAGCCGCGTCGGGGATCGCCCCACGGCAGGTGGCTGCTCAGCCGGCCGTTGCGACCGTTGCCCAGCCGCTTCTTCGTGTCCTTGCAGTCGACGTGGTAGATCCGGTCCCGGAACTCCCACAGGAAGCCGACCGGGTCCAGGTCCTGCCAGACGAAGTGGCTGGGGTCCCAGTTGAGGCCGAACGCGGGCCGGTGCCCGATGGCCTCGAGCGTGCGCACGGTCGTCCAGTAGTCGTAGGCGATCTCGCTGGGGTGCACCTCGTGCGCGAACCGGACGCCGACCTCGTCGAACACGTCGAGGATCGGGTTCCACCGGTCGGCGAAGTCCTGGTAGCCGGCCTCGACCGTCTCCGCCGAGACCGGCGGGAACATCGCGACGTACTTCCAGATGCTCGAGCCCGTGAAGCCGACGACCACCTCGACGCCGAGCTTCGCGGCGATCCGTGCGGTGTGCTTCATCTCCTCGGCGGCCCGCTGCCGGACTCCCTCCGGGTCGCCGTCGCCCCACACACGGTCCGAGACGATGTCCCGGTGTCGCTGGTCGATCGGGTCGTCGCAGACGGCCTGGCCCTTGAGGTGGTTGGAGATCGCGAAGACCTGGAGGTTGTACTTCTCCAGCAACGCGAGCTTGCCGGCGACGTACTCGTCGTCGTCCCAGCGCCAGGGGTCCAGGTGGTCGCCCCAGCAGGCGATCTCGAGGCCGTCGTAGCCCCAGCCGGAAGCGAGCCGGGCCACCTCCTCGAACGGCAGGTCGGCCCACTGGCCGGTGAACAGGGTGATCGGTCGTGCCATCGTCAGCTCTCCTCGTTCACAGAAGTCCACGTGCTGCGGTTCGCCGCCGAGCGCTCCACGGCGTCGAGCACCCGCTGGATCGCCAGACCGTCCGCGAAGCTCGGCTCCGGCTGCCGCTGCTCCGCGATCGCCGTCACCAGGTCCACGGCCTGGTGCGTGAACGCGTGCTCGTACCCGAGCCCGTGACCCGCCGGCCACCACGCTGCTACATAGGGGTGCTCGGGCTCGGTGACGACGATCCGCCGGAAACCGGCTTCGACGGCGGGCTGCGCGACGTCGAAGAAGTGCAGGACGTTCATGTCCTCGAAGTCGAACGCCACCGAACCGGCCGAGCCGTTGATCTCCAGGCGGATCGCGTTCTTGCGGCCCCAGGCGAACCGGGTCGCCTCGAAGGTCGCGACTCCGCCGCCGGACATCCGACCCAGGAAGATCGCGGCGTCGTCCACCGTCACGGGGCCCGTCTCGGCGCCGGCCGTGCCGTGCAGCCCCGACGAGGCCGTGGCCACCGGTCGCTCGTGCACGAACGTCTCGAGAACCGCCGAGACGCCGGTGACCTGCTCGCCCGTGACGAACTGCGCGAGGTCGACGATGTGCGCGCCGATGTCACCGAGCGCGCCCGAGCCGGCCTTCTGCTTGTCCAGGCGCCAGGACAGCGGCGCGTTCGCGTCGGCGATCCAGTCCTGGAGGTACTGCGCGCGCACGTGCCGGACGGTCCCGATCCGCCCGTCGGCCACGAGCTGGCGGGCCAGCTGGATCGCGGGCACCCGCCGGTACGTGAAGCCGACCATGGCCAGCTGGCCGTTGGCGCGGGCTGCCTCTGCGGCCTGCGCCATGGCGACCGCCTCGGACACGCTGTTGGCGAGCGGCTTCTCGCACAGCACGTGCTTGCCGGCAGCCAGCGCCGCGATCGCGATCTCGGCGTGCGTGTCCCCGGGGGTGCAGATGTCCACGAGGTCGATGTCGTCGCGGGTGACGAGCGCCTTCCAGTCCGTCTCGACGCTCGACCAACCGAGCCGTTGCGCGGCAGCGGTGACGGCGGCCTCGTCGCGACCCGCGATCGCTGCCATGTCCACGTGCAGGGGCAGGTCGAAGAAGTGCGGTGCCGTGCGCCACGCCTGCGAGTGCGCGACGCCCATGAACGCGTACCCGACCATGCCGACGCCGAGACGCTCTGTCATGTCTCTGGTCCTTCCTGTCGGTGCTGCCGGGCGGGCCGCGGACGACCCGCCCGGCACGAGGTGGCTGGTGGTCAGGACTCGAACGCGGTCGGCAGGAACTGGTCCACGTTCTCCTTGGTCACGACGGGCGCGAACAGCTGGATCTTGCGCGGCACCTGCACGTCCACGAGGTCGCTCATGGCCTTCTCCTGCACGAGCAGCCGGGCGAGCTTGACGCCGTCGGCAGCCTGCGTGGACGGGTAGACGACCGTCGCCTTGAGCACCGTGTTGTCGGCCTTGATGGCGTCCATGACGTTCTTCGATCCGGCACCGCCGACCATGAAGAACTCGTTGCGACCCGCGGCCTCGATCGCTGCCAGGACGCCGACGCCCTGGTCGTCGTCGTGGTTCCAGATGGCGTCGAGGTGCGGCTGCGCCTGCAGGAGGTTGGCTGCCGCCGCCTCGCCGCCCTGGACGGTGAAGTCCGCGGCGACGCGGGCGTCGACCTTCAGCCCGCAGGTTCCGAGCGCGTCCTTGAAGCCCTTGCTGCGGTCCTGCGTCAGCGGGAGGGAGTCGATTCCGGCGATCTCGGCGACCTTGGCGCCGGCCTTTCCGCCGAGCTGCTCGCAGATGTAGCTGCCGGCGCTGACGCCCATGCCGTAGTTGTCGCCGAGGATCGTCGTGCGGGCGGCGTTCGGGTCGTCGAACTCACGGTCCACGTTCACCACGACGATGCCGGCGTCCATCGCCTTGTTGGCAACCTCCGTCAGTGCGGCCCCGTCGAAGGGCAGGAGCACGATGGCGTCGACGCCGTCGTTGATGAACTGCTCGATCTGGCTGATCTGCAGGTTGACGTCGTTGGTGGCCTCGGCCTGCTTGAGCTCCACGTCCGAGTACTTCGCGGCCTCGTCGACCGCGGACGCGGTGATCGAGCCCATCCAGCCGTGGTCCGCCGCCGGAGCCGAGAAGCCGATGACGACCTTGTCGCCCGGCTCGTCGTTGCCGCCGGCCGCGACGGGCGCCGGGGCGGCGCTCTCGCTGCCCTTGTCGGTCGGCGTGTTGGACGTGCAACCGGCGACGACGAACGCGAGGGCCGCAGTGGCGCCGGCGACGGCGAGCCAGCGGTGGCGAAGGGGTGCGGACATGACGATCCTCCTTGATCGGAACTGCTGTGCTGGGTGGGCTGTGCGTGCCTGTGGTGCGTCAGGTTTTCGAGCGTGACCGGTCGGCGATCCGCTGCTGGAGCATGACGGCGACGACGATGATCACGCCCTTGGCCACGGCCTGAGCCGAGATGGACAGGTTGTTCTGCGTGAAGATGTTGGAGAGCGTCGTGAAGATCAAGACGCCCAGGACGGTGCCGACGATGGTGCCGCGGCCCCCGGCGAGGAGCGTGCCGCCGACGACGACGGCTGCGATGGCGTCCAGCTCGTAGAGCTGGCCGTTGGTGGAGCTGCCTGCCGTGGTCCGGCCCAGCATCATGACGCCGCCGATGCCGGCCGCGAGACCGGAGAGGGCGTACAGGTACATCGTGTGGCGCTTGACCTTGATCCCCGCGAGGCGGGCAGCCTCGGGGTTGCCGCCGACCGCGATGGTGCGACGGCCGAACGTCGTGCGGTTGAGCAGGATCCAGCCGGCCACCGCGACGACGACGAAGATCCAGACCAGCGTCGGGATCCCGAACGGGTCGGCGAGGAAGAAGTCCTTGAAGCCCTGGACCCTGACGACCTGGGTCTGGCGCCTGGCGATGATCTCCGCCAGGCCCCGCGCCGCGACCAGCATGGACAGCGTCGCGATGAACGCGACGACCTTGCCGTAGGCGATGAGCACGCCGTTGACCAGGCCCGCGCAGAGCCCCACGGCGAGCGCGCAGACCACCATGACACCCCAGTTGAGGTTCCCTGCGAGCGTCTGGGTGGCCAGCGTGGTCGCCCAGACCGACGCAAGCCCGACGACCGAGCCGACCGAGAGGTCGATGCCGCCGCCCGTGATGACGAAGGTCATCCCGATGCTCAGCACTCCGAGGACCGAGGCCAGACGCAGGATCGTCAGGAGGTTGTTGACGCTCGCGAACCGGTCCCCCGCCGTCACCACCCCGACGATGCAGATCGCGACGAGGGCGATCACCAGGCCGAGGTTGCGACCGGCGGCGCCGTGCAGGACGCCCTTGCGAGGCGCCTTCACCTGGTCCTGGGTGATCGTGTCCTCGACCGCCGCGCCCCGGGCGGCTGGCACCTCGATCTCCTGGTCGCTCATGCGGCACTTCCTTCCATGACGAGGTCGAGCACTCGGTGCTCGTCGATACCGGACGCAGGCCCGTCGTGGACCACGCGCCCTTCGGAGACCACGAGGATCCGGTCGGACAGGCCGATGACCTCGGCGATCTCGCTGGAGACGACGACCACGGCGGCCCCGCTCTTCGCGAGGTCCGCGATCAACGCGTAGATCTCGGCACGGGCGCCGACGTCGACGCCCCGCGTCGGTTCGTCGAGCAGCAGGACCCGGCAGCCGTGCACGAGCCAGCGTGCGAGGAGCACCTTCTGCTGGTTGCCGCCGGACAGCGTGCGGGCGGTGCGCTCCGGGTCCGACGGCCGGACGTCGAGCGCGTCGATCTGCACCTTCGCGGCGCGGCGTTCGGACCGCTCGTCGAGGAACGAGGCGTTGGCCGTCCGCGTGAACGTGGAGAGCGTGATGTTGCGGTACACGGGCTCGTCGAGGATCAGGCCCTGGCTCTTGCGCTCCTCGGGGCACAGCCCGATGCCGGCCTCGACGGCTTTGCTCACCGCGCCGGCGCGCAGCGCCTGGCCGCCGACGCTCACCGTGCCGGCCGTGCGCTTGCGGGCGCCGAAGATCGTCTCGAGGATCTCCGTGCGTCCCGAGCCGACCAGCCCCGCGAGGCCGACGACCTCCCCCGCACGGACGTCGAAGGACACGTCACGGAACGCGCCCTTCAGACCCAGTCCGTCGACGTGCAGCACCGTCGGCGCGTCGTCGGCGACCGGGGGCCGCGGCGGGATCGCGTACTCGACCGTGCGGCCGGTCATCAAGCGGATCAGCTCGGCGGTCGGCGTGTCGGCCACGGGCAGACCCGTCGCGACGGTGCGGCCGTCCTTGAGCACCGTGATGCGGTCGCCGATCTGGCGGATCTCTTCCAGTCTGTGCGAGATGTAGACGACCGCGACGCCCGAGCTGGTGAGCTCACGCACCACCCGGAACAGGTTCTTGACCTCTTCGGAGTCGAGCACGGCGGAGGGCTCGTCCATGACGATGACGCGGGCGTCGTGGGAGAGCGCACGCGCCATGCTGACGATCTGCTTGCCGGCCGCGGACAGGCGTCCGACCTCGCGGTGCGGCGAGATGTCGCCGTGGCCAAGCCTCTTGAGGATGGTGCGGGTGTTGGCGGTGGCGGCGCGCCGCTGGGAGAACCCGCCGACCGCCAGCTCGTGCCCGAGGTAGACGTTCTCGGCGACCGACAGGCCGTCGACGACGTCGAGCTCCTGGTACATGGTCGCGATGCCGAGCTTGAGCCCCGCGACCGGGTGGGAGATGGTCACGGGCGAGCCGTCGACCAGGATCTCGCCCTCGTCGGGCTGGTGCGCTCCGGCGAGGACCTTGATCAGCGTCGACTTGCCGGCACCGTTCTGACCGAGCAGGCAGTGCACCTCGCCGGCACGGATGTCGAGGTCGACGCCGTCGAGGGCCCGGGCGCCGGGGAAGTGCTTGACGATGCCGCGCATGTGGAGGAGCACGGGAGGGTCTGCATTGACCATGTCGGAAAAACTAGGGCGAACTTCTGTCGTGCGTCAAGCAAAAGTCGCGCTGCTCGTGTCAGAGTTATGCGAACGTGACCTACACAAGGCGAGATGGTTCACTGTGCGCATGGACGAGCTCCTCAAGTTCGCCCCCAGGCCGACGGGCGCCGGGGAGATGTTCCAGCTGCTTCGCGACGGACAGCCGCGCACCCGCTCGGACCTGGCAACACTCACCGGTCAGGCGCGCTCCACGATCGCCGCGCGTGTGGACCTCCTGCTGTCCTCGGGGTTCGTCACCCCCGCCGGCGAGGCCACCTCGACCGGGGGCCGTCCGCCCGCCACGTTCGCGTTCAACCCGGCCGCCCGTGCGGTCCTCGCGGTCGACCTCGGTGCCACGCACGCCCGCCTCGCGCTGACCGACCTCGTCGGCACCGTGCTCGCGGAGGTGGGCGAGCCGATCGCGATCGCCGAGGGTCCCGCCGCGGTGCTGGACCGGGTGGTGGCCCTGGGCCACGGCCTGCTCGAGACGGCCAACCGTCCCCTGTCCGACCTCGTCAGCGTCGGCGTCGGCCTCCCCGGACCGGTCGAGCACTCGTCGGGACGCCCGATCAACCCGCCGATCATGCCGGGCTGGGACGACGCCGACGTGCCCGGTCACCTGTCGCGACGCCTGCAGCACGTCCCGGTCCTCGTCGACAACGACGTCAACGTCATGGCCCTCGGCGAGCACACCTCGCAGTGGCCCACCGTCGACCACCTGCTGTTCGTCAAGGTCGCCACCGGCATCGGCGCCGGCATCATCTCGGACGCCCAGATCCGCCGCGGCGCCCAGGGTGCCGCCGGAGACCTCGGACACATCGCGGTCCCCGGCGGACCGGACCTGCCCTGCCGGTGCGGCAACACCGGCTGCCTCGAAGCCCTGTCCAGCGGACCCGCCATCGCCGACGCCCTGCGCGCCGCGGGGGTGGCCGCCTCGACGAGTGCCGACGTCGTCGCCCTGGTGCGGGCGGGCGACCCCGACGCCAGCCGAGAGGTCCGCGAGGCCGGCCGGCGCATCGGCGACGTGCTCGCCGCGTGCGTGAGCATGCTGAACCCGTCGGTGATCGTCATCGGAGGCATCGTCGCCGAGGCCGGGGAGCAGCTGCTGGCCGGCATCCGCGAGGTCGTCTACCGTCGATCACTGCCGCTCGCCACGCAGCACCTGCGCATCGTCGCGTCCCGGACCAAGGGCCGGGCCGGCGTGCTCGGCGCGTCCGCGATGGCGTCCGACCATGTCCTGTCCGCCGCGGCGATCGACGCCCTGATCTCCTAGGAGCCTGACGTGACCAAGCAAGCCCTCGTCGTCCAGGGCGGGTGGGACGGCCACGCTCCCGCAGAGGCCGTCGACCTCTTCGTGCCGTTCCTGCGCGAGCACGACTTCGAGGTCGTCGTCGAAGCATCGCTCGAGGCCTACGCCGACTCCGCGCTGATGGCCTCGACCGACCTGGTCGTGCAGTGCTGGACCATGGGCGAGATCCTCGCCGACGAGCTCCACGGCCTGCGCGACGCGGTCGCCGCCGGCACCGGCCTCGCCGGCTGGCACGGTGGGATCGTCGACTCCTTCCGGATGGCGACCGACTACCTGCAGCTCGTCGGCGCCCAGTTCGCGGCGCACCCCGGCGGGATCGTCGACCACGCCGTCACGCTCGTGCCGTCCCGTGCCGACCACCCGATCGTCGAGGGACTCTCCGACTTCAGCCTGCGCTCGGAGCAGTACTGGCTCCTCGCCGACGACCTGAACGACGTGCTCGCCACCACCACGATCGCGCCGGGTCCCGACGACCCGTGGCACGCACCCGTGACGTCACCCGCCGTCTGGACACGCCCCTGGGGCAGCGGTCGCGTGTTCGTCTGCGCACCCGGGCACCAGCTGGCCGACCTCGAGCTGCCCCCCGTTCGCACGATCATCGAGCGCGGGCTCCTCTGGGCGGCCCGTTAGCCCCCTGATCGTGCGTCGCGCTCCCGGTAGGCATACCGGTCCGCGGGCTGGAAGCCCAGACCCCAGTAGAGCGCCGCGGCAGCCGCGTTGTGGGCCTCGACCTGCAGGAACGCCCGCTGGGCACCACGATCGCGCCCGTCGTGCAGGGCATGCAGCGTGAGCGCCCGTGCGAGGCCGCGACGTCGCGCCGAGCCGTCGACGACCAGGCAGGACACCGCCGCCCAGTCGTCGACCACCGTGACCCGGACGACCGCCAGCGGTGTCGCGGAGTAGGTCGACGTCATCGACAGGTAGAGCGCGGGGACGCCGGTGAGGATCGCGCGTCCGGTGTCCCGGTCGGCGGCGTCGTTCTTGGCGCCGAGCCAGAGCTCCAGCCAGGCGTCGTCCGGTTCGTCGCGCTCCGAGATCCGCACACCGGGCAGCTCGAGCCGGGCGGGCAGCACGGGCTCCCCCACGAGCGAGCGGACGAGCACGTCGGTCTCGGCGACCGTCCGGTAGCCGCGGGCGTCGAGCAGCGCGGCAACCTCCTCCCCCTGCCCGTCCCCGCCGGGCCGAGGAGTGCGGACGATGCTCGGCAGACCGGCCTGCGAGTACATGCGCTCGATCCGGTCGAGCGCATCCCCGGGGCGCATCGCCGTACCGGTGAGCAAGGCGCTGTTACCCCGGCGCGTGAGTCCGTCGGAGATCCCGACCCGCCAGCCGTCGACGTCCTCGACCCTCAACGGTGGCCAGGTCCGTGACTCCACGAGTGCGCCCGGCGCCTCCGGTGGCGTCCACGTCTGCACCCGGAGGTGCACGTACTGGTGCCCCCAGTCACGGTCCGGCGCGCGGACGAAGCCCAGCCGTGCGTAGAGCCGGTGCGCGGTGACCATCGAGTCGAGCGTCGAGAGCACGACCCGCCGCGCACCCGACGCGACCGCGTACCCGAGCGCGGCTCGCATCAGCGCCTCCGCGATACCGCGTCCCCGGGCACGCGGGGCCACCGCGAGCATCCGCACCTCGAGCTCGCCGGGCTCGGCGATCTCGGCGTAGTCCGTGCCGTACCGCGCCAGCGTCACCGTTCCGACGACCGTCGCGGTGCCGTCGGACTCCACGCAGGGAACCGTCGCGACGAGCAGGATCGCCTCTCGGGCACGCCGGGCGGCGTCCCGGAGCTGGGCCTCGTACTCGTCGTCCTCGTCGAGCAGCCGGTCCGCGAGGTAGGCCTCGGCCGTGAGCGCACCCGCGCCCGCGATCTCGTCGGCGCGCGCCAACCGGACGGTCGGACCGGTCACCTCCGCCACCTTCACGACGAACCCCTCACGAAGAACCCTTCACGACGACCTTCACGACCAACCCTTGCGAGAGCCCTGCTGAGCACCGGTGGTCACTCGTCTTCGTCGGTCGCAGCCACCGAGCCGCCCTCGTTGGTCCCGTCCGTCTCGCCATCCCCGAGCCCCGCAGGGCCCTCGGCGAGCAGCGTCACGAAGCCGGCCTCGTCCAGGATCCGCAGCCCGAGCTCGCGCGCCTTGGTCTCCTTCGAGCCAGCGTTCTCCCCGACCACCACATAGTCCGTCTTCTTGGACACGCTGCTCGACGACTTGCCGCCCCGCGACAGGATCGCCTCCTTGGCCTCGTCGCGGTTGAGCCCCTGCAGACCGCCCGTGACCACGACCGTCAGGCCCTCGAGCGTCCGCGGCATCGACTCGTCGCGCTCGTCCTGCATCCGCACACCGGCGTCGGCCCACTTCCGGACGATCTCGGCGTGCCACTTGTCCTCGTCCTCAGGCTGGTCGAACCAGGCGCGGACGGCGGTCGCGATGGTGGGCCCGACGCCCTCGACGGAGGCGAGCTCGTCCTGGCCGGCCTCACGGATGGCGTCGAGACTGGCGAAGTGCTTGGCCAGCTCGCGCGCCGCGCTCGGTCCGACGTGCCGTATGGAGAGCGCCACGATGACGCGCCAGAGCGGCTGCTCCTTCGCCTTCTCGAGGTTGGTGAGCAGCGCCTCCCCGATCGCGTTGAGGTCCCCCGCCTCCCGCACCCGGCCCGCCACCTTCGAGGTGGTCGAGAGCGTGAACTGCGGCACCTTGCGCAGGTCGTCGGCGCCCAGGGAGAACAGGTCGCCCTCGTCCGTCACCACGCCGGCCGCCAGCAGGCTGTTCGCGGCCTGCTCGCCGAGCGCCTCGATGTCGAACGCCCCGCGTGACGCTACGTGGTACAGCCGTTCACGCAGCTGAGCCGGGCACGACCGCGTGTTCGGGCAACGGATGTCGACGTCGCCCTCCTTGCTCGGCGCCAGCGTGGTGCCGCAGGACGGGCACTGCGTCGGCATGACGAACTCCACCTCCGTGCCGTCTCGGAGGTCCACCACCGGTCCGACGATCTCGGGAATGACGTCGCCCGCCTTGCGCAGCACCACGGTGTCGCCGATCAGCACGCCCTTGCGTCGCACCTCGCTGGCGTTGTGGAGCGTCGCCATCTCGACGGTCGACCCCGAGACGAACACCGGCTCCATCACCCCGAACGGCGTCACCCGTCCCGTGCGGCCGACGTTCACGCGGATGTCGAGCAGCTTCGTGTTGACCTCTTCGGGCGGGTACTTGTACGCGATCGCCCACCGGGGAGCCCTGCTCGTCGCGCCGAGCCGTCGCTGGAGCGCGATCTCGTCGACCTTGACGACGATGCCGTCGATCTCGTGCTCGACGTCGTGCCGGTGCTCGCCGTTGTAGGCGATCATCTCCCGCACGCCGTCCAGGCCCTGCACCACCTTGGTGTGCCCCGAGACGGGGACCCCCCACGAGGCGAGCAGGTCGTACACCTGAGACTGCCGCTCGATCCCCACGCCACCGCCGGGCGCCCACTGGAGCGCGCCGATGCCGTGCGCGTACATCCGCAGGTCCCGCGACGCCGTGACGCGAGGGTCCTTCTGCCGCAGCGAGCCGGCGGCGGCGTTGCGCGGGTTGGCGAACGGCGCCTTGCCGGCCGCGACCTGCGACGCGTTGAGCTGCGCGAACGCCTCGACCGGCAGAAACACCTCGCCGCGGATCTCGATCAGGTCAGGGTGCGTCGACGGGTCGCCGCCCAGGACGTCGGGGATCGTCGAGATGGTGCGGACGTTCAGGGTGACGTCCTCGCCCGTGCGACCGTCCCCGCGGGTCGCCGCGCGGGTGAGTCGGCCCTTCTCGTACAGCAGGGCGATCGCCAGCCCGTCGATCTTGAGCTCGCACAGGTAGTGCAGCGCGGCGTCCGCCTCGAGGTCACGGTGGACCCGATCCGCCCACGACGAGATGTCCTCGTCGGAGAACGCGTTGTCGAGCGAGAGCATCCGCTCCACGTGGCCGACCGACGCGAACTCCGTCGAGAACGTGCCGCCCACCCGCTGCGTCGGCGAGTCGGGGGTGCGCAGCCCCGGGTGCTCGTCCTCGAGCGCCTGCAGCTCGCGCAGCCGCTCGTCGTACTCCTTGTCCGACGACACGGGCGCGTCGCGGACGTAGTACGCGAACTGGTCCGCGTCGATCAGGTCTGCCAGCTCGGCCCAGCGATGCCGGGCCTCGGCCGGGATCTCGTGGTCGGCGGAGGCGCTGACGGCCGCTGTACCGACAGGGGCCTCGTCGATCTCTTCACTCACGGTCCCATCATGTCGTGCACTGCCGACACGGCGGGCACAGCCGAGCGCGTGAGTCTGCACGGAGCGCACGTCCGACCCGTGCCTGCACATCCCCTCGCTCGCCGCCCGGGCGACAGCGCTCCGTAGCTCCCGAAACAGGCGCAGTCAGGGTCGGTGGGTTCAGACCGAGTCAGCTCTGCGCAGCCGCGGGGCCAGGAGCACCCCGGCGCAGACGGCGATCCCGCCCAGCGCCAGGACCGCCCCCAGGCCGGCTGCCGCGGGCGACGCCGAGGCGACGACGACCGACCTCGGTGCGCCGGCGACATCGAAGGTGCAGATGCTGCGCGGCGGGAACGCCGTGTACCGGACGTGCGACCCCGGAAGGTCCTGCGCGTAGGACTGCAGGCAGGGCGAGTCGCCGGCCTGCGCCGCCTGCAGAGTCCGCGTGCCGATGCCGACGAGCGCGACGGCGAGGATCACCAGACCGACCAGGGCGGCCGCAGAGGCCAGCAGCAGGACCAGGGGCCGACGGATCACGACTCCGCACGCTCCGCGACGAGGCGGGCCGCGCGAACGAGTCCGGCCAGCACGGCCCGGGCGTCGTCGGGCGACCCCACCCCGGTGGCGTCGCCGGCCAGCAGGACGACGTCGCGCAGACGGGAGGACGGCAGCCCGACCGACCGCCAGGGCCGCAGGAGCAGGTCCGCCTGCCCGGCCACATCAGGTCCGGCGCACTGGGAGGACGCCTGCGGGGGCAGCTCCGGCCAGAACGCCAGGCCGCCCTCGACGACCTCCGCGACCCGCTCCCAGGACCGCTCGTCGAGCGCGGTGACGGCCAGCGCGAACCCGTCGGCACCCGCGGCCCGGATCGCCCCCAGGGACGACCACGCGCTGCCCCCGTGCACGATGACGGATTCCGCGCCGGACGCACGCAGACCCGTCGCGACGGCCGAGAGATGCCCGGCCGCGACCGGCCCAGGCACCGACCGCAGGGCCGAGTACCCGGAGAAGGACGGCAGCACCCCGGCCATCACCTGCGCGAGCAGGGGCTCGTGCAGCAGGACGGTGGGCACGGCGCCGGGGACGGCCCGGGCCAGCGAGGCGAGATGCGCGCCGATGCCGTCGGACAGCGAGGCCGCGAGCTCGCGCACGGCGCCGCTGTCCGACAGGACCCGGTCACCGCGGGAGAGGTAGAGCGAGGCCGCGAGCGTCAGAGGGCCGAGGACCGGTACGACGAGCGGCCCGGCGTACCCGTGCGCGGCGACCGCGAGCGCGTCCAGGTCCTCACGGCCGAACGCCTGCGCCCGTGCGAGGTCCCGGCCGGGGCGGTCGGCGAGCTTCCAGCCGTGCGGACCGAGCTCGGTGGGCAGGTCGGCGAGCAGTGCCGACGCCCGTCCGACCAGGTCGCTCCACGGTCCGCGCGCCGCCAGGGACACCGCGAACGGGATCCCGAGCACCTCCGAGGGGGTGTCGAGCAGGTCGCCGACGACGACGCTCTGCGCCTCCAGCGCGTCGCTCCCCGGCCACGGCCCGCTGCCGGTGACGGACGGGCGGCTCACCGGGCAGCGCCGACGGCGCCGAGCGACGACCGCACCGCGGCAGTCACGGTCGCCTGACCGAGCACGCGCGTGCCGTCGTAGAGCACGGCGGACTGACCGGGTGCGACTCCGCGCAGGGCGCCGTCGACAGCGACCGAGACCGACCCGTCGGGCAGGAGGTCGGCCCGCGCGGGCACCGCCGCACCGTGCGCGCGGACCTGCAACGAGCAGTCGAACGAGTCGGCGGGCGGCGCGAACCACACCGCACGGTCCGCCAGCACCACGTCGACGGCCAGGTCCGCCGCCGAGCCGACGACCACGCGGTTGTTCACCGGCTCCACCGACAGCACGTACCGCGGCTTCCCGTCCGGCGCAGGTCGACCGATCGCGAGCCCCCGCCGCTGTCCGACCGTGTACGCGTACGCGCCGTCGTGCGTGCCGAGCACCGCTCCGGACTCGTCGACGATCTCGCCCGGCTGGGAGCCGAGCCGCGACCGCAGGAACCCCTGCGTGTCCCCGTCCGCGACGAAGCAGATGTCGTAGGAGTCGGGCTTGGCCGACACCGACAGCCCACGCGCGGCGGCCTCCCGGCGGGTCTCTTCCTTGGAGACGACGTCGCCGAGCGGGAACAGCGACCGGGCCAGCCGCTCGGGACCCATGACCGCGAGGACGTAGGACTGGTCCTTCGCCGCGTCGGCCGCGCGGAACAGCGACCGCGTGCCGTCGTCGGAAGGGCCGATGCGCGCGTAGTGCCCGGTCGCCACGGCGTCGAACCCGAGCGCCACCGCCTTGTCGAGCAGCGTCGCGAACTTGATGTGCTCGTTGCAGCGCACGCAAGGGTTCGGCGTGCGGCCCGCCTCGTACTCGGCGACGAAGTCCGCGACGACCGTGTCCTCGAACTTCTCCGACAGGTCCCACACGTAGTACGGGATGCCCAGCACGTCCGCGGCCCGCCGGGCGTCACCGGCGTCCTCGATCGAGCAGCAGCCCCGCGAGCCGGTGCGGAACTGGTCCCGGCTGCGGGACAGGGCCATGTGCACGCCGACGACGTCGTGCCCGGCGTCGACAGCTCGGGCCGCAGCGACCGCGGAGTCGACGCCGCCCGAGAGTGCCGCGAGGACGCGCATCAGGACACCACCGCGAGCCCGGCCGCGCGCGCACGCTCGACCACACCGGGCAGCACCGCCAGCAGCGCGGCGACGTCGGAGGGCACGCTCGTGTGCCCGAGGCTGAACCGCAGGGCACCGCGTGCCTCGAGCTCGTCGACGCCCATCGCCAGCAGCACGTGGCTGGGCCGCGGCACACCGGCCTGGCACGCGGACCCGGTGGAGGCCTCGACGCCGGCCGAGTCGAGCAGGTACAGCAGCGAGTCGCCCTCGCAACCCCCGAAGGTGAAGTGGGCGTTCGCGGGCAACCGGCCCGACCGCGGACCGCGCAGCACGGCACCGGGGACCGACGCGAGAACGCCGTCGACCAGCTCGTCGCGCAGCGCACCGACCCGCGAGGCGAAGGCGGCCCGGCCGTCGACCGCCGACGAGACCGCCGTGGCGAACGAGGCCAGCAGCGCGGCGTCCAGCGTCCCGGACCGCACCCCCCGCTCCTGCCCGCCACCGTGCTGGACCGGCGTCAGCTCGAGCCCCCGGCGCGCCAGCAGCGCGCCGGCCCCGCCCGGTCCGCCGACCTTGTGCCCGGTCAGCGTGAGCGCATCCAGCCCGGACGCACCGAAGTCGACCGGCACCTGCCCGACGGCCTGCACCGCGTCGGCGTGCACCGGTACCCCGTACTGGCGCGCGAGGGCGACCACGTCCGACAGCGGCTGCAGTGCCCCGACCTCGTTGTTCGCCCACATGACCGAGATGAGCGCGGTCTCGTCCGCATGCTCGGCGAGCTCCTCGGCCAGAGCGTCGACACGGAGCACCCCGTCCGAGTCCACGGGCAGGAGCACCAGCTCCGCGCTCGCGTGCTCGGCCATCCAGAAGGCGGGATCGAGGACCGCGTGATGCTCGACGGCCGAGACCAGGATCCGGCGTCGTCGCAGGTCGCGAGTTCGCCGGGCCCAGAACAGGCCCTTGACGGCGAGGTTGTCGGCCTCGGTCCCGCCGCCGGTGAACAGCACCTCGCTGGGCCGCGCGCCCAGGGCCGCGGCGAGCTGCTCACGCGACTCCTCGACGACCCGCCGCGCGGCCCGACCCGAGGTGTGCAGCGACGAGGGGTTGCCGGTCCGCGCGAGCTGCTCGACGAGCACCCGCGTGGCCTCCGGGGCCATGGGCGTGGTCGCCGCATGGTCGAGATACACGCTCACACGGCCCAGTCTACGAACGGTTGGCGACGCACCCCGTCCTCCCGGTGCGTGGGATCACCCGCCAGGGTCTCGACATCACCTGGCAGGATGTGCCGCGTGAGTGCCGACGACGTCATCGCCCTCCCGCTTGCCTTCAGCGGCCAGCGGCTGGACTGGCGCGACCTCCCCCGGCACGTCCGGGCTCGGATCGCAGAGCTCGCGGGCTCCCAGGTGACGGCAGAGATCAGCGCGAACAGCGGGTTCAGCCCCGGTTTCGCTGCGGTGCTCGAGCTGGCCGACGGCCGCGGTGTCTTCGTCAAGGCCGTCTCCGGTGAGCAGAACCCGTCCTCCCCGGACCTCGCCCGTGCGGAGATCCGCGTGGCGCGTGCCCTGCCTCCGCAGGTCCCCGCTCCCGCCCTGCTCTGGTCGTCCGACGACGACGACTGGGTGATCCTCGGGTTCGAGGTGATCCACGGCCGGTCCCCCGAGCTGCCGTGGAAGGCCGCCGACCTCGAGGCCGTGGCCGAGGCGCTGGGCGCCCTCGGGAAGGCCGAGCCGCTCCCCGGTCACCAGCTGCCCCGCACCGACGACCTGCTCGCCGACGACTTCACCGGGTGGCGCAAGCTCACCGCGCTGGACGACGAGGTCCAGGAGCGGTACGCCGAGGTCGGTGGCGACCTGGGCCGGTGGGCGTTCGAGAACCGTGGGCAGCTGGTCCGGTGGGAGGACGCTGCTCTGCGGGTGTGCGCGGGCGACTCGCTCGTCCACGGCGACCTGCGTGCCGACAACGTCATCATCGACCCCGACCGCGCACACCGCGTCTGGCTCATCGACTGGCCGCACGCGAGCATCGGCGCCCCGTGGCTCGACCTCGCGTTCATGCTCCCCAGCGTCGCCCTGCAGGGCGGCGGCGATGCGGCGACCAACTTCCGGAGCAAGTCCCTGTCCGAGGGCGTCCACGACGACGACCTGCGTGCTGGGCTCGCCGGGCTCGCCGGCTACCTCGCGTGGAGCTCGCGCCTACCGCCCCCGCTGGGCATCCCGAACCTGCGCCGTTTCCAGGCCGCGCAGGCGATGGCGGTGCTGCGCTGGTTGCGCGACCTGTCCTGAGCGACCCTGCTCAGCGGTCCTCGGGCTCCTCGGTCTGCTTCAGCTTCGCCTCGCGCTCGCGCAGCTGCTGCTCCCACTCGGAGAGCATCTGCGCGTGCTTCTCGTCCGAGGCACGCATGCCCGCCAGGAACCCGGGGTCGTCGTCGGGAGATCCGGTGCGCGGCCGCTCGTGCTCCGGAAAGCCGGCCGTCCGGGTGGACGGCCACGGCACGGCCCGCCCGCGCGACGAACCCTCCGGTCGCCCCGCGACGAGCCACGCGATGCCCCCGACGATCGGCACGAAGATGATCAGCAGGACCCAGAACGTCTTGGACAGGTTGCGCACCAGGACGGAGTCGGTCTGGATGCAGTCGATGAGGCAGTAGACGAACAGCGCGAGCTCGACGATGGGCAAGAGAAGGCGCAGCATGTGGTCCCCCTGGTGGTGATTCCGTCGCGCGAACCGTAGCGGAGCAGGGGGTTCACCGTCAGGCAGTTCGCCGGATCGGGCTAGCCCTTGAGGCGGCGGAGCTCCGCGACGGCCTGCGGGAGGACCGTGAACAGGTCGCCGACGACGCCGAAGTCGGCGATCTCGAAGATGGGTGCGTCGGGGTCGGAGTTGATCGCGACGATCGTGCCGGAGGCCTGCATCCCGCCGCGGTGGTGGACCGCGCCGGAGACGCCGACGCCCACGTAGAGCTTCGGGGCGATCGTCACGCCGGTCTGCCCGATCTGCGCGTCGTGCCCGATCCAGCCCTCGTCGGTGGCCACGCGCGTGGCACCGACGGCACCGCCGATCACGTCGGCGAGCTCCTCGACGAGCGAGAAGTCGCCCTCCGTGCCTCGGCCACCGGCCACGACGACGCTCGCGCTGCCGAGGTCCGGTCGACCGCTCTCGGGCCGCACGGTCCGCTCCACGAGCGTGACCCGGCGCGCCTTGTCGCTCACGGCGACCGCGTGCTCGGAGACGACCGGCGCCGCCGCCGCCACGCTCGAGACGACCACGCTGTTCGGCTTCACGGTGACGATCGCCAGCGGCGCGGTGATCGCGCACGAGGTGTTCCAGGTGCCGGCGAAGACGGTCTTGGCGGCGACGAACCGGCCGTCCACCAGCGAGAGTGCGTCGGCGTCCGTGATGACGCCGGCGCCGGTGGTGACCGCGAGGCGTGCCGCCGCCTCCGAGTTCTCGAACGACGACTCGAGCAGCAGCAGGCCGGCGCCGGTCGCGTCGAGCAGGGAGGCGAGCGCCTCGGCCAGCACGGCGGAGAGGTGCAGGTCGGCATCGGCGGACAGGCGGTGGACGTGCGTGGCCCCGAGCGACGCGACCTCCTCGAGCACCGAGGCCGACGGCTCGACGCCGTCGAGGGCCCAGGCGGCGTGCACGGCTTCGGCGCCGGCGAGCGAACGGGCCAGCGTCAGCAGCTCACGGACGGGCGCGCGCAGGGCGCCGGCCTCGGTGTGGTCGAGCAGGACGAGCACAGATGCAGTCACGTCGGGAGTCTTCTTCCGGGTCAGACGAGCTGGTTGTCGACGAGGTACGCAGCGAGCCGGACGCCGGCGTCGCCGGTGTCGTTGATCAGCACGCGGTTCTCCCGAGGAGGCCGAGCGGCGGCCTCGAGCACCTCCGTGCGGGCGCCGAGCGCGCCGACGTGCGAGGCGTCCAGGTCGAGGTCGGCCAGCGTCAAGGTCGTGATCGGGATCTTGCGGGCCGCCATGATGCCCTTGAAGCCCGGGTAGCGCGGCTCGTTCGCCTGGTCGGTGACGGAGACGAGCGCGGGCAGCGAGGCCGAGAGCACCTCGGTCGCATGGTCCAGGTTGCGCCGGACCTGCACGGTGCGCGTCGTGTCGTCGACGGTCAGCTCGGCGGCGAGCGGCAGGGCGGGCAGGTCGAGCAGCTCGGCGATCGCCGTCGGCAGCAGCGACGTCAGCCCGTCGAGGCCGGCCATTCCGGTCACGACGAGGTCGACCGGCTCCTGGGCGTCCAGGTGCCGGATCGCGGCGGCGAGGACCCGCGCCGTGCCGATCGCGTCGGAACCGCCGATCGCGTCGTCGAGCACGTGCACGGCCTCCTGCGCGCCGAGCTGCAGACCGCGACGCACGGCGTCCGCTGCATCGTCGGGACCCGCGGTCAGCGCCACGACCGAACCGCCGGACGCCTCGACGAGCGCGATGGCCGCCTCGAGCGCGTTCTCGTCGAGCTCGTTGATGGTGCCGTCACCCCCGTCGCGCACCACGCGGTGGTCGGGGCCGATCGCCCGGTCCGACTGGATGTCCGGGACATGCTTCACACAGACGACGATCCTCACCCGCGGAAGATTACCCGCCGCAGCGGCCCGCACGGACGCGGGTGTCGCCAGCCGGAAGGGCGGCACGCGTGTCGCCTGCCGGAAACACGCCGTTCGCACAGCAGCGCCGACGGTCCCGCACAATGTCGAGGTGACCTCGACCTCCCCACGCCGGCGCCCGCTGTCTGGGCGCCGCCCACCACGTCTCGGCGTGCACGTGACCGACGACGGCGTGGACGTGGCCGTCTACGCCGCCCATGCCACCGCCGTGGACCTGTGCCTGTTCGACGGCCGCAACGAGCGCCGCGTCCGGCTCGACGGTCCGGTGCACGGCGTGTTCACCGGCAGCGTGCCGGGTGTGACCGACGGGCAGCGGTACGGGTTCCGTGCGCACGGCCCGTGGGAGCCGGCCGCGGGCCACCGGTACAACCCTGCGAAGCTGCTGGTCGACCCGTACGCCCGCGGTCTCGTGGGCGAGCTCGGGTACGGCCCGGAGACGTACGGCCACGTGGTCGGTCGCGATCTCGTGGGCGACCCGTACGGTCCGGCGAGCACGGTCGACTCCGCGCGCTACGTCCCGCGCTCGGTCGTCGTCGACACCGACAACCTGACCAGCCCCGACCCGACGACCAACCGGCCGTGGGTGCCGTGGTCGCGGTCGGTGATCTACGAGGCCCACGTCCGCGGGCTGACCCTGCTCAACGACAAGCTGCCCGCGGAGGTGCGCGGGACGTACGCGGGTCTCGCGCACCCTGCGGTGGTCGACCACCTGCTCGGTCTGGGAGTCACCGCGATCGAGCTCCTCCCGGTGCACGCGTTCGCCTCGGAACCGCACCTGATCGAGAAGGGCCTGACCAACTACTGGGGCTACAGCACGCTCGGGTTCTTCGCGCCGCACGCGGCGTATGCCACGGCTGCCGCCCGTGAGGCGGGCCCGGCTGCGGTCCTCGACGAGCTGCGGACCGCCGTGCACTCGCTGCACGCTGCGGGCCTCGAGGTGCTGCTCGACGTCGTCTACAACCACACGTGCGAGGGCGGCCTGCCGGGTCAGCACATCTCCTGGCGCGGGTTGGACAACGCCGCGTACTACCGGCACAACGGAGACGCACCGGCCGCGCTCGACGACGTGACCGGTACCGGCAACACGCTCGACTTCCGCCGTCCCGAGGTGGTGCGGATGACTCTCGACTCGTTGCGCTACTGGGCGGACGTCGTGGGCGTCGACGGCTTCCGGTTCGACCTGGCGGTCACCTTGGGACGGGACGCCTCCGGCTTCTCCCCCGACCACCCCGCGCTCGTCGGGATGGCGAACGAGCCGAGCCTGCACGGTCTCAAGCTCATCGCCGAGCCCTGGGACGTCGGTCCCGGCGGCTGGCGCACCGGCCAGTTCCCGGAGCCGTTCGGCGAGTGGAACGACCGGTTCCGCAACGCGGTCCGCTCGTTCTGGCTGGCCGACCCCGCCCGCGCCGCGCACGGCCTGCCCGGCCACCGCGTGCGCGACCTGGCGACGCGTCTGTCCGGCTCGGTCGACCTGTTCGGGCACAGCGACCCGCCCCTGGTTCGCGGGCCGATCGCGTCGGTCAACTACGTCACCGCGCACGACGGCTTCACCATGGCCGACCTGGTCGCGTACGACCACAAGCACAATGCGGCGAACGGCGAGCAGAACCGCGACGGGTCCGACGACAACCGCTCGTGGAACCACGGCATCGAGGGGCCGGTGACCTGGCAGTCCCCCGCCGTCGACCTCGTCCCGCTGCGCCGTCGGTCGATCCGCAACCTGTTCGCGACGCTGGTGCTCGCCGCCGGCGTGCCCATGATCACGGCGGGTGACGAGATGGGGCGGTCGCAGAAGGGCAACAACAACGCCTACTGCCAGGACTCCGAGATCTCGTGGATGCGCTGGGACCTGAGTGCGTGGCGCAAGGACCTGCTCGCGACGTCCCGCTGGCTGCTCGCCCTGCGCCGCGACCACCCGGCGCTGCGGACCGAGAGCTTCTACACGGGCCGGCCGGTCGACAGGGACCGACGCCCGGACCTCGCCTGGTACGACGCCCTCGGCGTCCCGTTCGACCACGACCGCTGGCACGACCCGTCGGTGCGCACGCTCCAGATGGTGCGCACCGCGGCGAAGGAGACGGGCTCCACCTCCTCGAAGGACGCCGTCCTGCTGGTGATCAACGGTTCGCTCGACGCCGTGGACATCGTGCTGGCCGACGATCACGGCGGCACGTGGCGGCTCGCGTGGGACTCGGTCTGGGAGCACCCGAACGAAGCGTCCGCGGTCGCGATCGAGGGCGGCCTGCACACAGCGCCCGGCGAGGGGTTCGTGATCGAGCCGATGAGCATGCGGGTGTACGTCCTCGTCTGAGCTGCTGGACGTCCGTCCAAGAGGCGTACCGTACGAAGATGACCAACACCGTCGTTGTCGTCGGAGCGGGCCTGGCCGGGCTCGTCGCCACCGCCGAGCTGCTCGCGGCCGGGCAGCACGTCACGCTCCTGGACGCCGAGAACGCGGCGAGCCTGGGCGGTCAGGCGTTCTGGTCGTTCGGGGGCCTCTTCCTCGTCGACTCCCCGGAGCAGCGGCGCCTGGGCGTCAAGGACTCCGCCGAGCTCGCGCTGGCCGACTGGCTGGGCTCGGCGCAGTTCGGCGACCACGATCGCTGGGGGCGCGCGTGGGCCGACGGGTTCGTGTCGTTCGCCGCCGGTGAGATGCGCCCGTGGCTCGCGGGCCAGGGCGTGAAGTGGTTCCCGCTCGTGCAGTGGGCCGAGCGCGGCGGGTACGAAGCCGGCGGGCACGGCAACTCGGTCCCCCGGTTCCACGTCACCTGGGGCACCGGGCCGGGGATCCTCGAACCGTTCGTGCGCGCCCTGCTCGAGGGTCGTCGCGCGGGACTGGTCGACGTCCGCTTCCGGCACCGCGTCACGTCGCTCCTGACGACGGACGGCGTCGTGACCGGCGTGGCCGGTGACGTGCTGGCGTCCGACGGCGTGGACCGCGCCGTGCCCAGCAGCCGGACGACTGTGCGGCCCTTCACCCTGGACGCGACCGCCGTGGTCGTCGCGACCGGTGGCATCGGCGCGAACCACGAGCTCGTCCGGGCGACGTGGCCGACCGCCGCGGGCACCCTCCCGGCCCGGATGCTCTCCGGCGTGCCCGACCACGTGGACGGCTCGGGCATCGAGGCCGCCCGTGCCTCCGGGGCGGCCGTCGTGCACGAGGACCGCATGTGGCACTACCCCGAGGGAATCACCAACCACTCCCCGGTGTGGAGCGAGCACGGCATCCGCATCCTCGCCGGCCCGAGCAGCCTCTGGCTCGACGCCGACGGCAATCGGCTCCCCGCACCGCTCTTCCCCGGCTTCGACTCCCTCGGTGCGCTCCAGCACATCACCGAGCGTGGCGACGACCACTCGTGGTTCGTGCTCGACAAGACGATCCTCGGCGCGGAGTTCGCCCTGTCCGGCTCGGAACAGAACCCCGACCTCACCGGCAAGGACCTGCGCCTGCTGCTCGAACGCGTCAAGCCCGGAGCGGTCGGACCGGTCGAGGCGTTCGCGCAGAAGTCCGACGAGTTCCTCTGGGCGGACTCGCCCGCCGAGCTGGCCGCGAAGATGAACGCGCTGTCGGGCACGGCAAGGATCGACGCCTCCGAGCTCCAGCGGACCATCGAGGCGCGCGACCAGCAGGTGGCCACCGGCCTGGGCAAGGACCCCCAGGTCGTCGCGACCGCCATGGCCCGCCGGTTCGTCGTCGACAGGCTCATCCGCGTGGCCAAGCCGCACGCGCTGCTCGATCCCGCGCACGGCCCGCTGCTCGCGGTGCGCCTGTCCGTGCTCACCCGCAAGACCCTCGGCGGCCTGCACACCGACCTGGAAGGCCGCGCCCTTCGACCCGACGGGCAGGTACTGCCCGGGCTGTGGGCGGTAGGCGAGGCGGCAGGCTTCGGCGGCGGTGGTGTGCACGGTCACCGGGCGCTCGAGGGCACGTTCCTGGGCGGCTGCCTCTTCACCGGCCGAACGACGGGCCGAGCCCTGGCCGCCACCCTCCGCTGACCCCCTCACTCACAGATTCAGAGGATCCGCCGACGAATAGTGCGCGGATCCTCTGAATCTCCGCTTGCGGCGGATTCCTTGCGTGCCACGGCACCCATCCCACATTGCGCCTCCGGATGCCTGCCACCAGCACCTACGGCTAGGTTCGGGAATGTGACGACTACCCCCGGCCCGGTAAGCAGCACCGTCGGGCGCATCCCCGTCGTGGAGGTCTCCCCCGTCGCCGAGGCTGGGCGGTTCCCGGCCAAGGCTGTCGTCGGCGAGGCCGTCCCTATCCGGGCGACCGTGTTCCGCGAAGGGCATGATGCGGTCGGTGCGACGGCGGTGCTCACCGACCCGTCCGGCGTCGACCGCGCGAGCGCCCGGATGGTGGACATCGCACCTGGTCTCGACCGGTTCGAGGCACGCGTCGTCCCGACGAGCACCGGCCGCTGGACATTCCGCGTCGAGGGCTGGTCGGACCCTTACGGCACGTGGTCCCACGACGCGTCGATCAAGGTCGAGGCGGGTGTCGACGTCGAGCTCATGCTCGCCGAGGGGGCGCTGCTCCTCGAGAAGGCGAGCAGGCGCAAGGGCACCAAGGGCATCCAGGCCGTTCTCCTGGACGCGATCGTCGGCCTGCGCGACCACACCCGGCCGCCGGCCGACCGGCTGGCCGCTGGCTTGTCCCCGGCCGTGCGGGCCGCACTCGCCGAGCACCCGATCCGGGAGTCGGTGACCGCGTCGCCGTCGTACCCGCTCGTCGTCGACCGGCCGCTCGCGCTGGCGGGTTCCTGGTACGAGCTCTTCCCGCGCTCTGCGGGCGCGACCTACGACTACGAGACGGGCACCTGGACGTCCGGCACCCTGCGCACCGCCGCGCTCGACCTGCCGCGGATCGCCGGGATGGGGTTCGACGTGGTCTACCTGACGCCCGTGCACCCCATCGGGACCACGTTCCGCAAGGGGCGCAACAACTCGCTCGACGCCGAGCCCGGTGACCCCGGCTCGCCGTACGCGATCGGGTCGAAGGACGGCGGCCACGACGCGATCGAGCCGTCGCTGGGCACGTTCGACGACTTCGACGCGTTCGTCGCCGATGCCCGGGCGCTCGGCATGGAGGTCGCCCTCGACGTCGCGCTGCAGTGCTCGCCGGACCACCCCTGGGTCACCACGCACCCCGAGTGGTTCACCACGCGGGCGGACGGCACCATCGCGTACGCCGAGAACCCGCCGAAGAAGTACCAGGACATCTACCCGCTGAACTTCGACAACGACCCCGAGGGCATCTACCGCGAGATCCGCCGGGTCCTGCAGGTGTGGATCGACCACGGCGTGACGCTGTTCCGCGTCGACAACCCGCACACCAAGCCCCTGGACTTCTGGGAGCGGATCCTGGCCTCGGTCCGGACGGACCACCCCGAGGTCATCTTCCTGTCCGAGGCGTTCACGCGACCGGCCATGATGCTCACGCTCGCCAAGATCGGGTTCCACCAGTCGTACACCTACTTCACGTGGCGCAACACGAAGCCCGAGCTGACCGAGTACCTCGCCGAGGTCTCGGGCGAGCAGGGTTCGTGGCTGCGGCCGAGCTTCTGGCCCACCACGCACGACATCCTGCCGCCGTACCTGCAGGCCACAGGCGTGCGAGGCTTCGCGGTGCGTGCTGTGCTCGCGGCGCTCGGGGCACCGACGTGGGGCATCTACTCGGGCTACGAGCTCGTCGAGAACGTCCCCCGGCCCGGCGTCGAGGAGCAGATCGACAACGAGAAGTACGAGTTCAAGCCGCGCGTCTGGGGCGTCGCGGACAAGATCGGCATCAACCTGCTCCTCGGGCGCCTCAACGAGATCCGGCGCAACCACCCGGCGCTGCGACAGCTGCGGAACCTGCACATCCACCCGACCTCCGACGACGCGCTCGTGGCGTTCTCGAGGCACCTGTCCGCCGAGCACTCCGCGACCGGACGGGCCGACACGATCCTCGTGATCGTGAACCTCGACACCGCCAACGCTCGGGAGGGGTGGGTCGAGCTCGACCTCGGCGCGCTCGGCCTCGAGCACGGGAGGCCGGTCGTCGCGCACGACGTCCTGTCCGACGACGCCTACGAGTGGTCGTCGCCCGCGTTCATCCGTCTGGACCCGGTGGTACGCGCCGCCCACGTGATCCGCCTGGTCACGCCGTGACCACCGTCGGCAGGCACCCGCGCGAGCCTGCGCCCACGACAGCCCAGCTCTCGCTGCCGAGCCGACGCCAGCCACCGGTGCCCTCGACCGATGCGCCGGGGCTCGTCGACGATCCGGAGTGGTACCGGACCGCGGTGTTCTACGAGGTCATGCTCCGCACGTTCGCCGACTCCTCCGGCCAGGGCAGCGGGGACCTGCGCGGGCTGATCGACCGGCTCGACTACCTGCAGTGGCTCGGCATCGACTGCCTGTGGCTCCCACCGTTCTACCCGAGCCCCCTGCGCGACGGCGGCTACGACGTGGCGGACTACACGGCGATCGCCGCCCAGTACGGCACCATGGCGGACTTCACGGAGCTGATCGAGCAGGCGCACGCCCGCGGGATGCGCATCGTGGTGGACCTCGTGATGAACCACACCAGCGACCAGCACCCGTGGTTCCAGGCGTCCCGCTCCGACCCCGAGGGGCCCTACGGCGACTTCTACGTCTGGTCGGAGGACAACACCCGCTACCAGGACGCCCGGATCATCTTCGTCGACACCGAGACGTCGAACTGGACCTTCGACCCCGTTCGTCGGCAGTACTTCTGGCACCGGTTCTTCAGCCACCAGCCGGACCTGAACTTCGACAACCCGCGAGTCGTCGAGGCCATGCTCGACGTGGGCCGGTTCTGGCTCGGGATCGGGGTCGACGGGTTTCGGCTGGACGCGGTGCCGTACCTCTTCGAGGCCGAGGGCACCAACTGCGAGAACCTGCCCGAGACGCACGCCTTCCTGCGCACGGTCCGCACGATGATCGACACCGAGTTCCCGGGCCGGATCATGCTGGCCGAGGCGAACCAGTGGCCCGAGGACGTCGTCCACTACTTCGGCACCGAGGCCGAGCCCGAGTGCCACATGTGCTTCCACTTCCCGGTGATGCCGCGCATCTACTACGGCATCCGGGACCAGCGGGCCACGCAGATCATCGAGATCCTGGCCGACACCCCGCCGATCCCGAAGAACGGTGCGCAGTGGAGCACGTTCCTGCGCAACCACGACGAGCTGACGCTCGAGATGGTCTCCACCGAGGAGCGCGCGTCGATGTACGGCTGGTACGCGCCGGACTCCCGGATGCGAGCCAACGTGGGTATCCGACGACGGCTCGCCCCCCTGCTGGACAACTCGCGCAAGGAGATCGAGCTCGCGCACGCGCTGCTGCTGTCGCTGCCGGGGAGCCCGTGCCTGTACTACGGCGACGAGATCGGCATGGGCGACAACATCTGGCTGCCCGACCGCGACTCGGTGCGCACCCCGATGCAGTGGACGCCCGACCGCAACGCGGGCTTCAGCACGGCCGATCCGGGCAAGCTCTACCTCCCGCTCGTCCAGTCGCTGGTGCACCACTACAGCCACACCAACGTCGAGGCGCAGCTGGCCCAGCCGACGTCGCTGCTGCACTGGGTCCGCGGCATGCTGAGCGTGCGACGCCAGCACCCGGCGCTCGGTGCCGGCGAGTTCGAGGTGCTGACCAGCGACAACGAGTCGGTGCTGGCGTTCTGCCGGCACACCCCGACCGAGACCCTGCTGGTCGTCGCGAACATGGCCGCGACGGCGCGCGCGGCCACGATCCAGCTGCCTCGTCACCACGGGTGGGCCATGCACGACGTGTTCGGCGGCGCCGACTTCCCGGCCGTTCGCCCGGACGGCACCTGCAGCTTCACCCTCGGCTCGCGGGACTTCTACTGGCTGGAGCTGACCGCGCCATGACCCTCGTCGCCCGCAGCGACCCCGACGACGCCCGCCTCCTCGAGGTGGTGCGGGGGTGGCTGCCGGGCCGGCGGTGGTACCCGGCCAAAGGCGTGGCTGCGGACCTCACCGTGGTCGGCGGGATCGACCTGGGCGACGACGTCCGCATCCTGCTGGTCCGCGTGCTCGCGGGGTCGATCGACGTGGTCCTGCAGGTGCCGCTGGTCTTCTCGTCCACCGGTGACGTCGTCGGATCGCTCGACGGGCGACCCGTGTCCGACGGAGCCGCGCACCCTGCGTTCCTGCGCGCGTGGCTCGCCGCCGCCGACGGGCCGGGCGGCGCGTTCGACGTCTCGACGGCTCGGATGATCAGCGGCGAGCAGTCCAACACCTCGGTGATCCTGGGGCCGGGGGCCGACGAGCGCAGCAGCGGGATCCTCAAGGTGCTGCGCGCCGTGGCGCCCGGGGAGAACCCGGACGTCGACGTTCCGCGCCATCTCGTCGCCACCGGATGGAAGAACGTCCCGGCTCCGCTCGCCTGGCTGCAGGCGACCTGGCCGGGTGCCGACGAGCCGGGCTACCTCGGTGTCCTGGCCGCCTTCGTCGACGACGCCGAGGACGGGTTCGAGCTCGCGTGCTCGGTCGCGCGTCGAGGCGACTCCTTCGTCGGCCCCGCGACGGACCTGGGCGCCGTGACCCACGGGATGCACGGCAGTCTCGTCGAGGCGTACGGCGTCGCACCGTCGACGACCGAGGAGGTGGCGCGTGCCGTCGAGAGCCGGTTCTCCTGGTCGCTGTCCGCGGTACCGGCCCTCGCGCGGTTCGCCGACGGGGTCGCAGGGGTCGTCGCCGAGGTCCGCTCCCTGCCGTCCGCGCCACCCCGCCAACGCGTGCACGGGGACCTGCACCTCGGCCAGGTGCTCCGCTCGCACGGCACCTGGTTCATCACCGACTTCGAAGGGGAGCCCCTGGCCCCGCTGTCCGAGAGGACCCGACCCGATCTCGCCGTCCGCGACGTCGCCGGACTGCTGCGCTCGATCGACTACGCGGCGGCGGTCGGTGGGCTCACCGGGCCGGCTGCGCAGACCTGGACCGCCCAGGCACGGGATGCTCTGCTCGCCGGCTACGGGCTCGACGAGGACGCGACGCTGGTGCGGGCGCTCGAGCTCGACAAGACCCTGTACGAGGCGGTCTACGAGTCCCGCAACCGCCCCGACTGGCTGCCGATCCCGATCGCCGGGCTGGAGCGCCTGACCGCCGAGTGACGTTCCTCCCCACCGAGCCGCGCACACCGCTCGGCGGCGGCGACGCAGGCCCTGCGACCGTCCTGCGCGCTCGGTAGCGGCCCCGACGGAGCGCTGCCGTGCCTCGATCGTGAGCCCGCCCACCGTCCGGGTGTCGCAGGTCACTCATGCGACAGACCTGCGCAAACGCCCCACGGGTGGTTGGGTAGGGGGATGAGCCCGGCTGCACCGTCCCCGGTCCCTGTCGACACAGACGTGCTGCGCAGCGTCGCCTACGGCGTGTCCTACGCGCCGCATGACGTCCTGGGTCCGCACGCCGGCGGCAGTGGCATCACCATCCGCACCCTGCGGCCGCTCGCGGACGCCGTCGTGGTGGTCACCGCAACCGGTCGGATCCCCGCCCGGCACGAGTACGAGGGCATCTGGGTGGCGGTCCTCCCCGTCGCTGAGGTGCCGGACTACCGCCTCGAGGTCACGTACAACGCCCTGACCACGATCGCCGACGACCCCTACCGCTTCCTGCCCACCGTGAAGGAGCTCGACCGGCACCTGGTCCGCGAGGGCCGCCACGAGACGCTGTGGACCGTTCTCGGCGCCAACGTGCACACCTACCCGGGCGAGCTCGGCGAGGTCAGCGGCACGTCGTTCGCCGTCTGGGCGCCCAACGCACGAGCCGTCCGGGTCGTCGGGGACTTCAACTACTGGCAGGGCGCCTCGCACGCCATGCGCTCGCTGGGCGACAGCGGCGTGTGGGAGATCTTCGCCCCGGGCGTCCGCGCGGGCGCCCGCTACAAGTTCGAGATCCTCGGTCAGGACGGGTCGTGGCGGCAGAAGGCCGATCCCATGGCCCGCGGGACCGAGGTGCCGCCCGCCACCGCCTCGGTCGTCGTCGAGGAGAGCTTCGTCTGGGGCGACGAGGACTGGATCACGTCGCGGACCACCCGTGACCCGCACACCGCGCCGATCAGCGTCTACGAGGTCCACCTCGGCTCGTGGCGCGTCGGCCTGTCCTACCGTGACCTGGCCCACCAGCTGACCGAGCACGTGCTCTCACTCGGCTTCACCCACGTCGAGCTCCTGCCCGTCGCCGAGCACCCGTTCGGTGGCTCGTGGGGCTACCAGGTCTCCTCCTACTACGCACCGACGTCGCGGTTCGGGCACCCCGACGACTTCCGCTACCTCGTCGACACCCTGCACCGCGCCGGCATCGGCGTCATCGTCGACTGGGTGCCCGCGCACTTCCCCAAGGACGAGTGGTCGCTGGCCCAGTTCGACGGCTCCTCGCTGTACGAGCACCCCGACCCCCTCCTCGGCGAACACCCCGACTGGGGCACCTACGTCTTCAACTTCGGCCGCGCGGAGGTCCGCAACTTCCTCGTCGCCAACGCGACCTTCTGGCTCGAGGAGTTCCACGTCGACGGGCTGCGGGTCGACGCCGTCGCCTCCATGCTCTACCTCGACTACTCCCGCAAGGCCGGACAGTGGCGGCCCAACCAGTACGGCGGCCGCGAGAACCTGGACGCCATCTCGTTCCTGCAGGAGGCCAACGCCACCGCGTACCGGCGCACCCCGGGCATCATGATGATCGCCGAGGAGTCCACCGCCTGGCCCGGCGTCACCGCCCCCACGGACGGCAACGGCCTCGGCTTCGGACTGAAGTGGAACATGGGCTGGATGAACGACACTCTCCGCTACATGACGGAGCAGCCGATCCACCGCCGTTACCACCACAACGAGATCACCTTCTCGATGGTCTACGCCTACTCCGAGCGCTTCGTGCTCCCGATCAGCCACGACGAGGTCGTCCACGGCAAGGGGTCGCTCTACGAGCGGATGCCCGGCGACCACTGGCAGAAGCTCGCCGGCGTCCGACTCCTCCTGGGCTACCAGTGGACCCATCCCGGAAAGCAGCTGCTCTTCATGGGAAGCGAGTTCGCCCAGCAGACCGAGTGGGCCGAGTCCCGCTCCCTGGACTGGCACGCCCTGGACGACCCGGCGCACCAAGGCGTCATGCGATCCGTGACGGACCTCAACCGCATCTATCGCGACACACCGGCCCTCTGGCAGCTCGACCACAGCCCCGACGGCTTCGAGTGGATCGACTCCGACGACGCCTTCCGCAACACGCTCGCCTACCTGCGCAAGGGTGTCGGCGTCCCGCCGGTCGCGGTCGTCGTCAACTTCGCCGGCGTCCCGCACGAGGAGTACCGGCTCGCCTTGCCGAAGAGCGGGATCTGGCGCGAGATCTACAACTCCGACTCGGTCGACTACGGCGGTTCGGGCGTGGGCAACCTCGGCGAGCTCCACGCCGAGGACATCGAGCACTACGGCCGCCCAGCCTCCGCCTCGATCCGCGTCCCTCCGCTGGGCGTCGTCGTCTTCGAAGCGACCGCCTGACGGCAACCCGGACATGCCCAGGATCCTCGTCACGGGCATGTCCGGGGCCGGCAAGACCACGCTGCTCGACGCCCTGGACCAACGAGGCCGACTCACCGTCGACACCGACCGTGACGGCTGGGTGCTCGCCGACGGCAGGTGGGACGAGCAACGCATGGCCGCGCTTCTCGACGAGAACCCCGACATCATCGTCGCGGGCACCGTCGAGAACCAGGGCCGGTTCTACCCCCTGTTCGACCACGTAGTCCTGCTCAGCGCCCCGGTGGACGTCCTCCTCGAGCGAGTGACCGCCCGGACCAACAACCCCTACGGCAGCACCGTTGCCGACCGGACGGAGATCAGGCATACACGGCGACCGTCGAACCGCTCCTCCGGAGCGGAGCCACGCTCGAGCTCGACGGCCGGCAACCCGTCGAGACCCTCGCCGACCGCGTAGAGGCGCTTCTCCGATCCACCTGAGCGGAGATACCGGCGAGTCGCCGAAGCCCCGGTCGCGTTGCCAGCAACTGACCGCTCAACGGCCCGACGACCGCTGAGCCCAGACCAACGTCGAAACAGCTCGAGACAACGAAAAAGAGCCACCCCGAAGGGTGGCTCTTTCTCGAATGATGTCCGGCGGCGTCCTACTCTCCCACACCCTGGCGAGTGCAGTACCATCGGCGCTGAAGGGCTTAGCTTCCGGGTTCGGAATGGGACCGGGCGTTTCCCCTTCGCTATGACCGCCGTAACGTTGTCGAGTTGTCAAACGGGTTCCCGTTCGTCTCTCGGGAACCGCACAGTGGACGCGTAGCACATTGACTTGAATGAATGTGATGAAGTTGTCGGCTTATTAGTACCGGTCAGCTGCGAGGGTCTTTCGTCCCCTCTTCCACATCCGGCCTATCTACCCAGTGGTCTAGCTGGGAGCCTCTCGGGGATCAAGTCCCCATGGAAACCTCATCTTGAAGCAGGCTTCCCGCTTAGATGCTTTCAGCGGTTATCCCTTCCGAACGTAGCCAACCAGCCGTGCTCCTGGCGGAACAACTGGCACACCAGAGGTTCGTCCGTCCCGGTCCTCTCGTACTAGGGACAGCCCTTCTCAAGTTTCCTGCGCGCGCAGCGGATAGGGACCGAACTGTCTCACGACGTTCTAAACCCAGCTCGCGTACCGCTTTAATGGGCGAACAGCCCAACCCTTGGGACCTACTCCAGCCCCAGGATGCGACGAGCCGACATCGAGGTGCCAAACCATGCCGTCGATATGGACTCTTGGGCAAGATCAGCCTGTTATCCCCGGGGTACCTTTTATCCGTTGAGCGACGGCGCTTCCACAAGCCACCGCCGGATCACTAGTTCCGACTTTCGTCCCTGCTCGACCTGTCAGTCTCACAGTCAAGCTCCCTTGTGCACTTGCACTCGCCACCTGATTGCCAACCAGGCTGAGGGAACCTTTGAGCGCCTCCGTTACATTTTAGGAGGCAACCGCCCCAGTTAAACTACCCACCAGGCACTGTCCCTAGTCCGGATCACGGACCGAGGTTAGATATCCAGAGCGACCAGAGTGGTATTTCAACGTTGACTCCACCGACACTGGCGTGCCGGCTTCACAGTCTCCCACCTATCCTACACAAGCCGCACCGAACACCAATACCAAGCTATAGTAAAGGTCCCGGGGTCTTTCCGTCCTGCTGCGCGTAACGAGCATCTTTACTCGTAGTGCAATTTCGCCGAGTTCGCGGTTGAGACAGCGGAGAAGTCGTTACGCCATTCGTGCAGGTCGGAACTTACCCGACAAGGAATTTCGCTACCTTAGGATGGTTATAGTTACCACCGCCGTTTACTGGGGCTTAAATTCTGAGCTTCGCCTTGCGGCTGACCCGTCCTCTTAACCTTCCAGCACCGGGCAGGCGTCAGTCCGTATACATCGTCTTGCGACTTCGCACGGACCTGTGTTTTTAGTAAACAGTCGCTTCTCCCTGGTCTCTGCGGCCCTTCACGCTCCCCGAGCAAGTCGGTTCACGCTTCAGGCCCCCCTTCTCCCGAAGTTACGGGGGCATTTTGCCGAGTTCCTTAACCACGATTCTCTCGATCGCCTTGGTATTCTCTACCTGACCACCTGAGTCGGTTTGGGGTACGGGCGGCTAGAACCTCGCGTCGAGGCTTTTCTTGGCAGCATAGGATCACCGAATTCCCGCATTCGCGGTCACTGTCAGCTCTCAGGCTATATGAGGTGCGGATTTGCCTACACCTCGCCCTACGACCTTAGACGTGGACTACCATCGCCACGCTCGGCTACCTTCCTGCGTCACCCCTGTTAATACGCTTACCTACTACCGGTTCGGGTCACGCGCTCCATCAACCGGTGTCCCCGAAGGGACGATGGCTGATCTCGGGCGTTTAGCATCACCGGGCTCGGTATGGGCGGTTCTTCGCCGGTACGGGAATATCAACCCGTTGTCCATCGACTACGCCTGTCGGCCTCGCCTTAGGTCCCGACTTACCCAGGGCGGATTAGCCTGGCCCTGGAACCCTTGGTCATTCGGCGGACGGGTTTCTCACCCGTCATTCGCTACTCATGCCTGCATTCTCACTCGTGTAGGCTCCACCGCTGGGTTCCCCCGCGACTTCACTGCCCACACGACGCTCCCCTACCCATCCACACGCCTGAACCACGAAGGCTTAGCGCTTGTGTGAATGCCACAGCTTCGGCGGTATACTTGAGCCCCGCTACATTGTCGGCGCGGAATCACTTGACCAGTGAGCTATTACGCACTCTTTCAAGGGTGGCTGCTTCTAAGCCAACCTCCTGGTTGTCTGTGCAACTCCACATCCTTTCCCACTTAGCATACGCTTAGGGGCCTTAGCTGGTGGTCTGGGCTGTTTCCCTCTCGACTACGGAGCTTATCCCCCGCAGTCTCACTGCCACGCTCTGGCTTACCGGCATTCGGAGTTTGGCTAACGTCAGTAACCTGGTGGGGCCCATCGGCTATCCAGTAGCTCTACCTCCGGCAAGAAACACGTGACGCTGCACCTAAATGCATTTCGGGGAGAACCAGCTATCACGGAGTTTGATTGGCCTTTCACCCCTAACCACAGGTCATCCCCCAGGTTTTCAACCCTGGTGGGTTCGGTCCTCCACGCGGTCTTACCCGCGCTTCAACCTGCCCATGGCTAGATCACTCCGCTTCGGGTCTAGAGCACGCGACTGAATCGCCCTATTCGGACTCGCTTTCGCTACGGCTTCCCCACACGGGTTAACCTCGCCACGTACCACTAACTCGCAGGCTCATTCTTCAAAAGGCACGCTGTCACCCCTGCTAGGGAGGCTCCAACGGATTGTAGGCACACGGTTTCAGGTACTATTTCACTCCCCTCCCGGGGTACTTTTCACCTTTCCCTCACGGTACTTGTCCGCTATCGGTCACTAGGTAGTATTTAGGCTTACACAGTGGTCTGTGCAGATTCACTCCAGGTTTCTCGGGCCCGGAGCTACTTGGGATCCCCTTCGGGAGGCCACGCCATTTCGTCTACGGGGGTCACACCCTCTGTGCCGGGCCTTTCAATGCCCTTCGACTATGACGCGACTTTCTGACTCCCTGTCGGATCGGCAGATCCAACGGAAAGGTCCCACAACCCCGTGCACGCAACGCCTGCCGGCTTGAACACGTACACGGTTTGGCCTGATCCGCTTTCGCTCGCCACTACTCACGGAATATCTCTTCCTGGCGGTACTGAGATGTTTCACTTCCCGCCGTTCCCTCCACACACCCTATATATTCAGGTGCGGGTCACACGACATGACTCGTGCGGGGTTTCCCCATTCGGACATCCTCGGATCACGGTTCGTTTGCCAACTCCCCGAGGCTTATCGCAGGCTACAACGTCCTTCTTCGGCTCCTAGTGCCAAGGCATCCACCCTGTGCCCTTATAAACTTGACCACAAAGATCATTCAAAAAGATGCTCGCGTCCACTGTGCAGTTCTCAAGCTACGACCGGCTCCGGCACCCTCACCCCAGCGCCTACCCA
>NZ_KE384505.1:667984-752914 GCF_000426185.1 Cellulomonas sp. URHD0024 | reverse complement strand
AGCGTTCGTCCTGAGCCAGAATCAAACTCTCCGTAAATGTCAACTGGCACCCCACCACCGAAGCAGCAAGGCAACCGACAAAACGAAACGGCTCCACCGGTTCAACCCGGCAAGCCAATCAGATTCGGCTGTATGCGGCATCGCCTTCCACGGAGGTAGAAGAACGACACCCATCTCAACCAAGACCCACCCACCTCAGCCCCCCCCCCCCATCGGGCAAGAAACACCTCAGCAGACGAGCCATATGGCATCGACTATTTGGCACACTGTTGAGTTCTCAAGGAACAGACGCGCATCCATTCAGGTCCTTCAACCTGTCCGGAGGCAACCGTTCTAACTTAGCGGAGTTGAACCTCCCCGTCAAACTTCGTCTCAGTGTTGATCTGAGCGGAAGTCGTCGGGATGAGGAGCCTAGCTCCAGCCGGACGCTCCAGATGACCGGCGACATGATCGCCGGTCGGAACTTCCGGGGGTGTCTACCCGGGGGACCAGCCATCGAGGTCCAATCCTCGGTGTCCGTTCCTCCCTGCCGGGCGACATCGAGAACAGTACGTGCAGAGCGGCCCCGCGGGCAAATCCGGGCCGGGTGACCCCGGTCACCACACCTGACAAGGGCCTGACCTGCGCCGACGCGTCAGTAGAGCGCGCTTGCCATGGCTCGTCGAGCTGCGACCACGCGGGGGTCGTCGCCGCCGATGACCTCGAAGAGGTCCACGAGTCGCAGGCGGACACGTTCCCGGTCGGGACCGAACGTGGTCCGGAGCACGTCGATGAGTCGGCCGAACGCGTCCTCGACGTTGCCACCGAGGATGTCCAGGTCCGCGACCGCCAGCTGCGCGTCGACGTCCTGGGGGTCCCCGGCGGCGGCCGTCCGCGCCGCCTGGAGGTCGGCGTCGCGCGTGCGGTCGAGCAGTCCCACCTGGGCGAGGCCGGCCCGCGCGAGCGCGTCGCGCGGATCCTCGGCGATCGCCTGCTCGTAGGCCGCGCGAGCGGCATCGAGGTCGTCGCGCTCGATGGCGTCGTAAGCAGCCTGGTGCAGCGGCGGCAGCTCCGGCTCCTGCTCCGCTCCGGGAGCCTCCGCGTCCGGACCCGTCGGGGTGACGAGCGCCGTGATCCCGTTCGCTTCCGCGGCGGCCAGCACCTGGTCGAGCACCGCCCGGACCTGGTCGCGCGGGTAAGCGCCCTGGAAGAGCGGCAAGGGCTGGCCCGCGAGCACCGCGACGACCGTCGGCACCGACTGCGCCTGGAAGGCCTGCGCGATCTGCGGGTTGGCCTCGGCGTCGATGCGGGCGAGGAGCCAACGTCCACCGTCCTCGTCGGCGAGCGCGGCAAGGTCCGCGGCGACCGCCGTGCTGACCTCGCTCCAGGCTGCCCAGAGCACCACGACGACCGGATGGGTCGTGGAGCTCTGCACCAGCGACGGGAAGGTTGCCTGGTCGACGTCCACGACGAAGGCGCCGGGGGCAGGCAGGCCGCCGGGCGAACCCGGGGGTGGCGTCGCGGGGCGGGCGAGCGAGGAGAGGTCGACCGCACCGCGTGCGTCGAGCCGTGGGCGGGGTCCGGTGGGCTGGGACATGCGAGGTGAGTCCTTCGTGCGAGGTCGGGTGTGGTTCAGGTCCTGGGGACAGACTGCCCGAAACTCAGTCCGCGGTCACGGCGGTGACGGCATGCTCGGCGGCGAGGACCTGCATGAGAGCGGTGCTCCCCGCCGGCGGGACGTAGATGATCACGACGTCGGTGAACGTGCGCACGAAGCTGCTCGCGGCGGTGTCCTTGCCGGTGAGCGCAGCGTAGAACGGGTCGAGCTTGATGGTGCCGCCCGGCGTGAGCAGGACCGTCGAGACGGTCGTCAGCTGGCCCACGACGATCGCGCCGCCGTCCACCGTGGCCAGCGTGGTGAGCGGTGCCGGCTCCGGGGTGTAGGTCTCGGTCGCCGTACCCGCCGCACCGACACTGCTGACCGTCGACGCGCGGGCCGCTTCGACGCCCGTCCGGAAGGCGTCAGGTGCGAACGCTGCCGCGTAGGGGGAAGCGGATCCCTTGGTCAGGACGTCGCAGTACTGGACGAGCGTGTCGGTCGGTGTCGCCACCAGACCCGTCGCGTCCGGCGCCAGCACCGCGCTGCCGGTCTGCGGGGCGGCGGTCGGAGGCATCGGGATGCTCGGTCCCATCCGTCCCCAGCCCCACAGGTGGTACTGGTCGCGCGGCTTCGTCTGCTGCAGCACGAGGATGCGGGGTGCTTGCAGGTCGTCGGGCTGCTCGGTCACCACCAGCTGCGTGCGCGGCCACGTGTCGGTCTGCGGAAGGATCAGCGCCTGGGCCTTGGTCGGGATGGCGATCGGCGGCTTGGTGTTGGCGGTCGCCTTGGCGCGTACGTACTCCGCCGAGCGGATGGCCAGCGCGGGGCCTGAGACGCGGGGCGGCAGGAGCGTCGGGTCGAGCGCGGCGTCACCGGCCTTCAGGACGTCGCCCAGGTCCGTCAGGACGTTGTCCGACTGCGCGATCGTCGTCGCGGGCGGGGCGACCGCGGGAACAGGAGCGGGCTCGGGCTGCGGGAGCGCCGGCGCGCACGCCGCAAGCCCGACCACGACGATCCCGACGAGGAGTGCGGCCCGACGGCGCATGCTGCGGTTCATCGGCCGTCCTCCTTCTCGTCCGTCGCGTCGGTCACGGGGTTCGCCTCGTCCTCGGTCGGTGGCAGCCCCCACGCGCGCCGCCAGGCGTCTGCCCGCGACCCGCCGGCCGACGGGCCCGGCGCGACGCCGGCGGAGGTCGGCGCCAGCCAGGCGGGCCGTCCTGCATGGGGGTCGGGCGGTTCGGCGGACGATCCCCCGGGCACCGGTGCGGTGCGCGCGTCCCAGGCCGTGGCACCTCGCACGGTCGCGGGGTGGGGTCCCGGTGTCGACGCAGCCGCCGGGGAGGCGCCCGCGGCGGGCCGAGCGCCGGGTGCGACCGCACCGGCCGCGGCGGAGCCACCGATCGGAGCGGGGGTCCGGGAACCGGTCGACGCGGAGCCGACGCCACGACCATCGGGGTCCGAGGCTGCGGCTGCGGCCCCCGAGGCAGCGACCGCGGATCGGGACCCTTCGGGAGCGGGAGGGGACGTCACGTTGCTCGACGACGGTCCTACCTCGTCCGATCCCGGAGCCGGAGCGGGTGCCGCGGCAGCGTGGCCCGAGGCGTTGAGCCAGGACGGGCGACCGTGCGCGCCGTCTGTACCGTGCGGGCCAGCCGGTACAGGGCCGGCGGGGACAGGTCCAGCGGACACGGGTCCGGCGGGCTGAGCACCGTTGGGCGCCGAACCGTTGGTCGCCGGCGCCGAGGGTGAGGCGCCGGCGGGCGACTCCGCGGGACGAGGCGCGGGCGTCCACGCCCCTGCGGACGCAGTCGCACCGGCGGACGCGGTCGCGACCGGAGCCGGGACCGGGGCGGCCGGTACGGATCCGGTCGGTGACGTCTGCGTGGACACGCCACCCCGGAGCGCCCGACGACTGAGCGGCGGCGCGTCGACGGGCGTCGTCGCGGTCCGGACCTGTTCGTCGGCGAGCGGCGGCGAGACCGCGGCGACCTGACCGGTGCGCGGTGCGGGGCGGGCACTGCGAGCAGCTTCGGCTTCACGCAGCTGACGGCGGGTCAGGACGGGGATCGCCTCGATGTCCTGGGACAGCACGGTCGGGACGGCGCCGGTCGTGACCGGGTGCCACTCCTCGTCGAGACCCTGGCGGTGCCGGCGGATGTCCCGGTACAGCAGCCAGCCGGCCAGCAGGACGAGCAGGAGCCCGATGACGACGGACGGCCAGAGCCACGGAGTGGTGACGACACGCGGCCAGGCCAGCGTGAGGTGGGGTGCGGAGGCGCCGCTGCTCACCGCGATGAGGCTCCAGCGGCCTTCCTGCTGCGGCCACTCGAGCGTCGCGGAGCCCTTGCCGGTCGCCTGGGCGACCCAGAGGTCCGACCCGGCGGGGTCGGTGGCCGTGGCGACATCGGCAGCGGCCTTGGAGGGCGACGGCGTGGGCGTCGCCGCGGCTGCGGCGGCACTCGCGCTGGCGCTGGCGCTCGCGCTGGCCGACGGCGCCGGTGTCGGTGTCGTGTCCTTCACGCCGGTGACGGCCAGCTCGTGCCAGCTCTGCAGACCCGTCACCTGGCCGTGCGCCTCCGTGCCGACCCAGCCCTCGACGTCCGTGTCGCGGCCGATCGCCAGCGTGACGGTGCCCTTGTCGGGAACCGTCACGTGGACGGTGACGGGGTCGCCGCCGAGCTCCAGGACACCGGGGGCCGTGACGAGCGTGTGTGGGCCCCCCGCCGTCCCGGCGACAAGGACGTCGTCAGCCCTCCACACCGTCGCCGAGGCCACGCCGAGACCGATGACGACCAGTCCGACGACGCCGACGGCGGCGATGATCAGTCGCTTCACCACGCAGGATCCTCCAGGGACGAGAAGCCCCAGGATAGGCAGAGTGGCACGTCACGGCCGAACCGGGACGTTTCCCCGGGACGCCGGACAGGCGCTGCACGGAGGCGGAACGAGCCCTGCCCGGACGCGCAACCGCGGTGTTCTCCCGGCCCAGGCGCTGATGGCGACGGTCGGGGCTGACCACGGACGAGTGAACGCGGGTATCGTTGCGCCCGGGCTCCGGTTGTCACCGAGCGTCTCGACCGAGGCGGCTCCACGGAGTCACAGTGCCCAGGAGGATCGCTCGTGCCCGACGCCCGGACCCCCTTCCCCGTCGTCAACTTCCGCGGATACGAACGCGAAGCCGTCGACAGCCGCGTCTCCGATCTCGAGAAGGCTCTGGCCGATGCGCGCGCCCAGGTCGAGCAGCTCGACGGGCGGGCCATGCAGGTCGCCGGGGAGCTCTCCGAGGCGCACCGTCAGCTTCGCGAGGCCGAGCGGCCCACCTACTCCGGTCTCGGCTCACGCATCGAGCAGCTGCTGCGTTCCGCGGAAGAGCAGTCCTCCGACGTCGTGACGCAGGCGAACGCCCAGGCCGCCGACGCCCTGGCCCGCGCGAAGCTCTCGTCGGGACAGCTGCGAGCCCGCGCGGAGAACGAGGTCGCCGAGCTCGTCGCGACCGCTCGTCGGGAAGCCGACGAGGTCAAGGCGACGGCCTCGTCCGAGGCGGAGAGCACCCTGCTGGCCGCGCAGCGCCGGGCCGAGGAGCTCGTCGGTTCCGCCGAGCGCGAGGCCGCGCGCATCCAGAGCGCGATCACGACCGAGGAGAGCGAGCGCCGCAGCTCGCTCGAGCGCGAGCTCGGCACGCTGCGCGCGAGCGTCGAGCACGAGGCCACCCAGCTGCGCATCGCCACCGAGCGCACCGCGAGCGAGCTGCGTTCGCGCAGCGAGGCCGAGACGACGGCACAGCGCGAGGAGGCGGAGCACTACGCGCAGGATCTGCGCCAGAGTGCCGATGCCGACACCACGGAGCTGCGGCAGCGCGTCGAGACCGAGCTCGCAGCGCAGCGCGCCGAGGTCGACCGGTACGTCGCCCAGCAGCGTTCCGACGCCGCCGCCGAGGTCGCCGCGCTGCGTCAGCAGGCCGCCGAGGAGGTCACGTCGCTGCGCGTCCAGACGCAGGAGTACGCGGACGGCGTGCGGGCCAGCGCCGAGCGCGACGGCGCGGCGCTCCAGCAGCGTGTCAGCGCCGAGGTCGCCGCGCTGCGGGTCGAGGCCGAGCAGTACGCGGCCTTCGTGCGGGCCCAGGCGGAGCGCGAGACGAGTGAGTTGCGCGCCTCGGCAGCCGACGAGGTCACGGCCTTCCGCGCGGAGGCCCAGCAGGCCGTGGTCGCACTGCGAGGTGATGCGGAGAGGTACGCCGCGGACCTGCGGGCGACCGCGGAGCGGGAGACGACCGAGCAGCGCGAGCGCGCCGCCCAGGAGACCAGCCACCTGCGCGACGTCACCGCGCGCGAGGCCGCCGAGCTGACCGAGGTCACCGCGCGGGAGACCGCCGAGCTGCGGTCGTCGACGGACCGCGAGACCAGCGAGCTTCGGGAACGGACGCGGCTCGAGGTCGAGCGAGCACTCACGGAGGCCCGTCGGGCCGCGACAGAGCTCACCGCCACCGCCCGGACGACGGCCGACGAGCTGGTGCGTTCTGCCGAGCAGCGGCTCGCGGACGCCGAGCTGTCGATCGCCTCGCGCCGGGAGGCGGCGGAGCGTGAGGACGCCGAGCGGCACGAGACGGCCCGAGCCGACACGGAGCGCCTCGTGCGCGACGCCGAGGCGCACGCGTCCGAGGCCGAGCAGCGGGTGGCCAAGGCGCTCGCGCAGGGCGACAAGGTGCGGACCGACGCCGAGACGCACGCGAAGGAGCTGCTCTCCAACGCGCGCAAGAACGCCGACCGCGTGGTCGCCGAGGCCCGCGAGCACGCCGAGAAGCAGATCTCGGACGCCATGACCGAGTCGGAGCGTGAGCGGACGTCCGCGGCCCGCCAGGTCGAGGACCTGAACCGGCAGCGCGAGTCGATCACGTCCTACCTCGACGAGCTGCGCAACCTGCTGGGGCACAACCCGGACCGCGCCACGCTCGAGAGGGCGTCCCGGGCCGAGGCCGCGTTCGAGCAGGAGCAGAAGAAGGCCGCTCCTGAGGCCAAGGGCTCGGAACAGCGCACGGGCGCTCCGGACAAGCCGTCGACCAAGCCCGCTCGACCGCCCGCCCGCCCCGCGAAGTCGCGGCCGGCGCCGGTCTCCGCGGCAGCCGTGGTTCCGCCTTCGGCCGCGCCCGGGGTACCTGCGCAGGGTGGGCCGTCCGACGACTCGGCGCCCGGCCCGGCGGCCCCTGACGCGCAGGTCGAGGAGTCGGGCGAGCCCGAGTCGCACGACGAGCAGGCCGGGAAGGACGACGCGACCGCGCCGACCCGCTGAAGCGCACCGACGCGTCGTCACGGATCAGGGAGCGAGCGTGTCTGAGCAGGGCACGTCCGGGCCCCCCGACGATGCGGCGGCCGCGTGGCGCGAGCAGCAGCGTGCGACCTCGGCAGCGCACGAGGACAGGCTCGCGAGCCGGCAGCGCATGGAGTCGGCTGCTGCGCGCGACCTGATCACCGAGTTCCTGCACGACGTGCGGGAGCGCGGTCCGCAGCCGGTCGCGCTCCGAGCGCGCAGCTACGACCGCCGGACCCGCTACAGGACACCGCTGACAGGCTGGTACCTGCGCAAGGACGAGACGATCGCGGTCGACACGGACGGGAAGTTCTACATCCTGACGGTTCCGAGCAGCCTGGCGGCTCGGTTCACGGGGGTGACGCCGGTCCCGTCCGAACCGACGCTCGTGCTCGGCGCCGGCGGCAAGGACGGCGAGTCGATCGACCTGTCGGTGGCCCTGGCGCGCCTACTCGACCGGTAGCTCGCTGAGGGCTGCCGCCACGGCCACCGGGTCCTCGATCGCGGTCAGGTGGCCGGCGTGGGGGACGACGACCAGCCGGGCGTGCGGCGCGGCTGCCACCATGTGCTCCGCCGCCGCTACGGGCGTCACCGTGTCCTCGTCGCCGACCACGACCACGACCGGCCCCGCGAACGCCCGCAGCGTCTCGGTCCGGTCCGCACGGGCCGCCATCGCGCGCTGCGACCACGCCACCGTGGCAGGGTCCTGCTCGCCGATCCAGCCGTCGACCGTCGCCGTGATCTCGGGGTGCACGGTCCGTGTCGTCTCGCCGAGCAGCACCGCGCTCATGGGCCGGACGACGTCCACGGTGCCCGAAGCCTCGGCCTCTGCGGCGACGCGCAGGCGGTTGGCCAGCGCCTCGGGCTCGTCGGCCGTGGACTTCGTGTCGACGAGTGCGAGGGCCACGACGAGGTCCGGGTGGCGCTCGAGCAGTGCGAGCGCCACGTAGCCACCCATCGACAGCCCGGCGACGGCGACCTTGTCGATGCCCGCGGCGCGGAGTCGTTGGGCGACCGCGTCGGCGACGACGTCGAGCGACGGCTCCTGGTCGACCGAGTCACCCGGGAGATCCGGCGCGAAGACGCTCGAGAAGCCGGTGACCAGCGGCGCGACCCCATCCCACATGCGGTGGTCGAGCGGGAACCCGTGCAACAGGAGCAGCGGTGTCATGCGGTCGCCTCCACGGTCGCTCCGACCCATTCCGTCGGCAGCGGCAGCGGGTGGTCGGGCAGGACGTGCCCGACGATCTCGTCGAGGACCCGCCGAACGGCCGACTCCCCCACCCACAGGTGCTTGGCGCCGTCGACACCGATCACCTCGGCCTGCGGGACGCGCGCGAACCGTGCGCGGGCCTCGTCGGGACGCAGGTAGTCGTCGAGCTCCGGCACCAGCACGACGAGCGGCTTGCCGAACGCCGCCCACGCGTCGAGGTCGTCGTCCGTCGCGCGGTGCAGCGGCGGTGACAGCAGGATCGCGCCCTCGATCGCGGGGTCGCGCCCGTGCATGAGCACCAGCTCGCTGCCGAACGACCAGCCCACCAGCCACGGGCGCGGCAGGTCGTGGAACTCGACGAACTCGATCGCCGCGGCAACGTCGAACTGCTCGGCCCGGCCGCCGTCGAAGGCGCCGTCGCTGGTTCCACGGGGGCTCGTCGTCCCCCGGGTGTTGAACCGCAGGACGGCCAGGTCCGCCATCGCGGGAAGGCGCCACGCCGCCTTGCGGTAGACGTGCGAGTCCATGTACCCGCCGTGCGTGGGCAGCGGGTGCAGCGTGACGAGGGTCGCCGCGGGCGGAGTGTGCGTCGGGACGGCCAGCTCGCCGACGAGCGTCAGCCCGTCCGCGGTGTGCAGCTGGACGTCCTCGCGGTGGGCGGGCAGGACCGTCAGGGAGCGGATCGGGTGCGTACTCATCGAGACGAGCCTATTGCCGGTTCGGCAACTCGGTGCGGTCGCCGGGGGCGGCGCACGCCAGGATGCTGCCATGGGTCACGACGAGCACGACCACGCCATCTTGTTCACCCCCGAGTTCTGGGACGAGCGGTACGGCTCCGCCGACCGCGTCTGGAGCGGGAACCCGAACCCGCAGCTGGTGAGCGTGGTGTCTCCGCTCACGGCCGGCGACGCCCTGGACGTCGGGGCCGGCGAGGGGGCCGACGCCATCTGGCTCGCCTCCCGCGGCTGGACCGTGACCGCCGTCGACATCTCCCGGGTCGCGCTCGAGCGCGCCGCCGCGCTGGCCGGTGACCTGCCGATCAGCTGGCAGCTCACCGACGTCCTGTCCTGGGAGCCCGGCGTCGACCGCTACGACCTGGTGTCCGCCCAGTTCATGCACCTGCCGTCCGACGAGCTGCGCGACCTGCACCGCCGGCTCGCCGCCGCCGTCCGGCCGGGAGGCATGCTTCTGGTCGTCGGCCATCACCCGTCCGACCACGAGGTGCCGCACCTGCAGCGACCTGACCGCGCCGACCTGCTGTTCACGGCGGAGGACGTCGGAGTGACGCTCGACCCGGCGCTGTGGGACGTGACCGCGTCGTCGCCGTCGCGGACGATCCTGGACGACGAGGGGCAGACCGTCGAGATCCGCGACGCCGTGCTGGTGGCCGTGCGCCGGGCCCAGTGACCGGCGCGCGTCGACCCCGACGGGTCTCAGCGGGTCGGCGCCGACGGTGCCCCTGCGCCACGTCGCGCGATCGCCAGGTCCAGGACGTCCGCCGGGCCGTCGGCGACGTTGGAGCCGCAGCGGTGCGTCGCCGCGGCGAGAACGCTCGGGTGGGCGTTGGCGACCGCGAACGACGCGCCCGCCCAGGTCAGCATCGACAGGTCGTTCGGTGCGTCACCCATGGCCCAGACCTCGGACGCGCTGATCCCGCGGTCGGCCGCCCAGCGCGCCAGGGTGGCCGACTTGGTCACGCCCTGGCCTGAGATCTCGCCGAGGCCGGACGCTCCCGAGTCGGCGACGATCGCCAGGTCACCGACCACCGCAGCCAGGTCCTCGAAGAACGTGCCCAAGGGCCGGCTCGGGCTGCGCACGAGCAGCTTGAACGACGATTCGGGGAGCACATCCTCGATGCGGTCGGCGACCGGGCTCCCCACAGGGACCTCGTGGATCGAGGAGAAACCCCGCTCGTGGGCGAATCCGGCGGCACTCTCCGTCGCGAACGCGGCGTCGGACCACGCAGCGCGGACTCGGCCGACGATCGTCGCGACGAGCTCCGCTGTCATCCCGTGCTCGGCCAGCACCTCGCGCGTGGCGACGTCGACGACCGCCGCACCGTTCGCGCAGATCACGACGCCGTGCCCCGCGACGTGCTCGGACAAGGGCTCGAGCCAGCGGGGCGGCCGAGCGGTAACGAACACGACCTCGATCCCGGCGGCGGCCGCGTCCCGCAGCGCCGTGGCCGTCCGCTCGGACACCGTGCCGTCGTCGCGAAGCAGGGTGCCGTCCAGGTCGGTCGCGATCAGGCGGGGCGGGATCATCGGCGAGCTCCTCCAGGGCGGGTCATCGGCGCGGCGGCCGGCGGCGGCCGCGGGCCTGCCAGCAGGAAGTGTGCCAGTGCCGGCGGTCGTCGACCGCCTCGCCGAACAGACCGTCCGTCCGCCACGCGACGACGTGCGCCGTGCCCGCAGCCAGAACCTGCTCGCACCCCGGGCAGCGGTACTCGCGGTCGGATCCGCGGACGCGCTGGACGGTCCACTCCCCGTCGGCACCGCTCTCGCTGGTCCGCCCGGCCGTCGCGCGGTCGAGGTCGAGCTCGACGTGCTCGGTGCCGTACGGCCGCTTGGTCGATCGTCGTCCCACCCGAACCATCCTCCCCGACAACCACAGCAGCGTCCGAACAGACGTGCCCCGAGGGGCTACATCCGTCCGGACGCTGCGGACAGCCGGACGTCCCCACCCGGAGAGCTCCCGATCTCGGGGGTGGGGACGTCGCGGGTCGTGCTAGAGGCGGGCTTGGGGGGTGGGGACGGCGTTGGTGGCGATGAGCTCGCTGTACCAGTGGCCCGAGTCCTTGACCGTGCGCTCGAGCGTGTCGTAGTCCACGCGGACCACACCGAAGCGCTTGGAGTAGCCGTAGGACCACTCGAAGTTGTCCATGAGCGACCAGACGAAGTAGCCACGGACGTCGGCACCGAGCTCGATGGCCTCGCCGACCGCGTCGATGTGGTCGTGCAGGTAGTCGACCCGGTCGCTGTCGTGCACCTGGCCGTCGACCGAGACCTCGTCCTCGAACGCGGCACCGTTCTCGGTGATGGCCAGCGGGAGGTCGGGGTACCGCTCGTGCATCTCGACGAGCAGGTCGACGAGCCCCTGCGGCTCGATGTTCCAGCCCATCGCGGTGTGCGGGCCGGGCTGGGGCAGGAACTCGACGTTCGCCGCGCCGACCCACGGGCTGGACTCCGAGGAACGGTGACCGTCCGGTCCGGGGCCGCCGTCGCCGACCTCCGGGGTGCCCCACCGGACGCGGCCCGTCGAGTAGTAGTTGATGCCCAGGAGCGCGAGCGGCACCTGGATGATGTCGAGATCCTCGTCCTGCACGAAGGACCAGTCGGTCAGGTGCTCGGTGTCGGCGAACACCTCCTTGGGGTACTCACCGTCGAGCATCGGGCGCAGGAACACCTCGTTGGCGATCGTGTCGACGAGCCGCTTGGCCTCGAGGTCCTCCGGGGCGTCCGTCGCGGCGCGCGTGACGTGGAGGTTGAGCGTGACCGACACGGGCGTGTCCTGGCCGAGCACGTCCTTGATCGCCCGACCGGCCAGGCCGTGGGCCAGGTTCAGGTGGTGCACCGCCGCCAGCGCGGCGACGTCGTCGGTGCGGCCGGGCGCGTGCACGCCCGAGGCGTAGCCCAGGTAGGCCGAGCACCACGGCTCGTTCAGCGTCGTCCACAGGTGGATGCGATCGCCGAGGACCTCGGCCATCGTGCGGGCGTACTCGCCGAAGAGCACGGCGGTCCGGCGGTTGGCCCAGCCGCCCTCGTCCTCGAGCGCCTGCGGCAGGTCCCAGTGGTACAGGGTGGCGACGGGCTTGATCCCGGCGGCGATCAGCCGGTCGACGAGGTCGACGTAGAAGTCGATGCCGGCCTGGTTGTACTCGCCGGACCCCGTGGGCTGCACCCGGGACCAGGAGATGGAGAAGCGGTACGCCTGCAGGCCGAGGTCGGCCATCATCGCGACGTCCTGCGGGACGCGGTGGAAGTGGTCGACCGCGACGTCGCCGGTGTCCCCGTTCTCGACCTTGCCGGGAGTGCGGGAGAACGTGTCCCAGATCGACGCCGCCCGGCCGCCCTCGTCAGCCGCACCCTCGATCTGGTACGACGCGGTGGCGGACCCCCAGAGGAAGTCGTCGGGGAAGCGGCGTCCGGAGGGGCGCGAGGTCGTCATGTCTGCAGGTCCTTCTGTCGGGCGGGCGGGCAGTCTCAGGAGTGGCCGTGGAGCGCGGCGTCGTCGTCAGCGCATCCGTCGGTCTCGTCGAACGTCGAAACGTGACGATACGGCAGGTGGGAGCGCTCCCGCAACGAGCCCTGCGCAGAGCGCAGCACCCGTCTCAGAGGGCGAGCTCGACCTCCGCCTCCCCGGTGGCGTCGACGGTCAGCACCCCCGGTCCTCCGGCCGGCACCTGGACGCGCCACGGGCCTCGGGCGTCCCGCGCGGCGACCCGCACCGTGTCCCCGGAACGGGTCACGACGAAGGTCGCCGGCTCGCCGCCGGACGGAGAGGGGATCGTGGTCACGGAGCGGTGGCCGTCGGCGAGCTCGTAGAGCCGGAGCGTGACCCCGTCGGCCCACGCGTAGTCCGGCCGGTCCTCGCGCGCGCCGACCGGGAGCACGGTGTCCGGGCGCACGTAGACCGGGAGCGACAGGAAGTCGTGCTTCTCGGCGAACCACCGCGGCCCGGTGACCTGCTCCCCGGTCAGCAGCGAGGTCCAGGTGCCCTCCGGGACGTACACGTTGACCTGCCCGTCTGCCGTGAACACCGGAGCGACCAGCAGGCTCTCGCCGAGCATGTACTGCGTCGCGACGGTCGCTGCGCCGGGGTCGTCCGGGAACTCCAGGACCATCGGCCGCATGACCGGCAGGCCCTGGTCGTGGGCGTCCTCGCCCAGCCGGCCGAGATAGGGCATGAGCGAGAGCTTGAGCCTGGTGAAGAGCCGGGCCACGTCGACGGCCTCGTCGTCGAACGCCCACGGCACCCGGTACGAGTCGGACCCGTGCAGGCGGCTGTGCGACGAGAGCATCCCGAAGGCCAGCCACCGCTTGAACACCGCGGCGTCGGGCGTGCCTTCGAAGCCGCCGATGTCGTGGCTCCAGAACCCGAAGCCCGAGGACGCCAGGGACAGTCCGCCTCGCAGCGACTCCGCCATCGAGACGAACGTCGACTCGCAGTCGCCGCCCCAGTGCACGGGGAACTGCTGGCCGCCCGCTGTCGCGGACCGCGCGAACAGCACAGCCTCCCCCACCCCCCGCTCGGCCTCCAGGACCTCGAACACCGCCCGGTTGTAGAGGTGCGTGTAGTAGTTGTGCATCCGCTCCGGGTCCGACCCGTCGTGCCACACGACATCCGTGGGGATCCGCTCACCGAAGTCGGTCTTGAACGCGTCGACACCCTGCACGAGCAGGTGGCGCAGATGACCCTGGTACCACGCGACCGCAGCCGGGTTGGTGAAGTCGACCAGCGCCATGCCGGCCTGCCAGTCGTCGGTCTGCCACACCGAGCCGTCGGCCCGCGTCACCAGGAAGCCGCCGGCGCGGCCCTCGTCGAACAGGCGCGAACGCTGCGCGATGTACGGGTTGATCCAGACGCAGACCTTCAGACCCTTGTCGTGCAGCCGGTCCAGCAGACCGACCGGGTCCGGGAAGGTTGCGGGGTCCCAGGTGAAGTCCGTCCAGTGGAACGCCCGCATCCAGAAGCAGTCGAAGTGGAAGACGCTCAGGGGCAGCCCGCGCTCGGCCATCCCGTCGACGAACGACATCACCGTCGCCTCGTCGTACTGGGTGGTGAACGACGTGGAGAGCCAGAGCCCGTACGACCAGGCCGGGATCCGCGCGGGGCGGCCGGTGAGCGCCGTGTAGCGGCGCAGCACCTCCTTGGGCGACGGGCCGTGCACGACGTAGTACTGCAGGGTCTGCCCCGAGACCGAGAACTGGGTGCGGGAGACCGCCTCCGAACCGACCTCGAACGAGACGTGCCCGGGATGGTCGACGAAGACGCCGTAGCCCGCGTCCGACAGGTAGAACGGCACGTTCTTGTACGCCTGCTCGGTCGCGGTGCCGCCGTCGGCGTTCCAGATGTCCACGGACTGCCCGTTCTTGACGAACGCGCCGAACCGCTCCCCCAGGCCGTAGACGTGCTCGTCGACCCCGAGGCTCAGCTGCTCGTGCACGAATCGCTGACCCTCCCCGTCCGTCACCACGCCGACGCTCCGGGCGGTCGACGAGGTCAGCACGCGCCCGCCTGCCTCGAAGTCCACGTGCCACGCACCCTCGGCCGCGACCCGCGCCGTGAGCCCGCCCGACGTGAACGAGGCGACCGAGGCGTCCGCGACCACCTTCACGTCGGCTTCCGACCGAGAGAGCCCGAACTGCGGCCGCGGGTCCACCCCGCCGGTGTGGTGCTCGATCCGGACGCCGATGACGTCGTCCATCGGGGACGTGAACGTCACCGTCACCAAGGGCCGGTTGAGGGTGTCCCCACGAGATGTGAGCGGAACCGTGGCGCTGTACACGGTCAGGGTGTCCTCGCCGACCACCACGTCGGCGATGCTGCGCGGACGCAGCACCTGGACGCCGGGGAGGAGCTGCCAGTAGCCGTTGGTGAACTTCATCGGTGGACGCCTTTACTTGACCGCGCCGGCGGTCACGCCGCGCGTCAGGGTTCGCTGGAAGATCAGGAAGAAGAGAACCGCGGGCAGGAGCGAGACCAGGGCGCCGGCGTTCGTCGTCGGCGCATCCATCAGCCGGTCACCCTGCAGCGAGGCGAGTGCGACGGGGATGGTCTGGGTGTCGTTCGTCGTGAGCATCACCAGCGGGATGAAGAACTCGTTCCAGGTCCAGATGAAGAAGAAGATCATCAGGACGGACAGCGTCGGACGGACGACCGGGAAGACGACCTTCCAGAGCACGTCCCACCGGCTCGCACCGTCGAGCGCAGCCGCCTCGAGGAGCGCCTTGGGGAACGTGCCGAGCACCGAGGCGAGCAGGTACGTGCCGAACGCCGACTGGATCACCGTGAAGATGATGATCACCGACCACGGGGAGTTCGAGAGGCCGACCTGCTGCGCCATGGTGAACAGCGGGTAGATCAGGGCCTCCTGCGGAAGCATCGTCGCGAGCAGGAAGAGCGAGACGACGAGCAGCCTTCCCTTGACCCGCCCGACGCCGATCGCGTACGCGTTCAGCAGGGACAGGAGCGTGCCGAGGACGGCGACCGCACCCGAGATCCAGATGGAGTTGAGCAGCTTCTGCGGGAAGTCCACCCGGTTCCAGAAGGTGGTCAGGCCCTTGGTGTAGATCTCGTGCGGGAGGCTCAGCGGCCCGTTCAGGGAGTAGTCGAGCGGCGACTTGAACGCGTTGAGCAGCATGATGAAGAAGGGCATCAGGATCGCGACGGCGACGAGGATCGCGCCGACGAGCACGAACCACCGCGCCACGCCGCGCCGGTGCCGGGCACCCGGGAGGACTTCGGTCGCCATCAGGAGATCCCTTCCTTGCGCTCGCTGCGCGCCTGCGCCACGAGGATGAGTCCCGCGGCGATCACTATCACGAGGGTGAGCACGTTGGCGACGGCCGCGCCATAGCCGACCTTCGACTTGTCGAAGAAGTTCAGGTACGAGTAGTAGCTGGGCACGAGCGTCGAGCCCTCGGGGCCGCCGCGGGTGAGCACGTAGATCGGGCCGAACACCTTGAGCGCCGCGACGGTGCACGTCAGCACGACGACGAACGTCTCCGGCTTGATCTGCGGGATGGTGATCGCCCGGAAGCGACGCCACCAGCCGGCACCGTCGAGCTCGGCGGCCTCGTACAGCTCCGGGTCCACGCGCTGGAGCGCGGACATGAAGATCACGACCGGGTAGCCGATCTGGACCCAGACGAGGACGAGCATCACGGTCGGCATCGCTGTCGTCGGCGAGCCCAGCCAGTTCGGCGGGTTCTCGACACCGAGGGAGCGCAGCACCTCGTTGACGGCGCCGGTCTGCGCGTTGAGGATCCAGTTCCACAGCACACCGGCGACCGCGACGGGCAGGATCTGCGGCAGGTAGTAGCTCGCCCGCAGGACCGATGCGGACCGCGACCCGAACTTCTTGCCCAGGTAGTCGAAGAGCACCGACGCGAGCAGCAGGCCGATCAGCGTCGGTACGACCACCATGGCCACGATCATCGAGATGGAGTTCCGGAACGACGTCCAGAACTGCTCGTCGTGCAGGAGCGCCTGGTAGTTCTCCAGACCGACCCAGTGGTGCGGCGCCATGCCGCCCTTCCACTTCTGGAAGCTGTACATGACGTTCGTGGCGAACGGGATGCCGATGACCACGACGAACGCGATCGCACCCGGTGCGAGGTACGGCAGGTAGGCCACCCACGTCGGGCGCTTCCTGCGTCGAGCCGGCGCCGGCGGCTCGGCCGCCGGCCGGGTCGCGGTCGTCGCGCGGCCATGAAGAGCTTCGGTGCTCATGGGATCCGTCCTTCGATGGTCCGATGGGCCCGGGCGGGGCCCCTCAACCCCGCCCGGGCGCGGCGGGTCAGGAGCCGAGCAGGTCCGACTTGCCTGACTCGTAGGCGGCCTTGAGGCCGTCGAGGACCTCAGCCGGGGACTTGGACTGGTTGACCAGCGACTGCAGCTGGCTGACGATCACGTCGTAGAAGCCGGCCACGGGCCAGTCCGGGTAGTACGCCAGGCCGTCGTCGGCCAGGATGTCCGCGAAGTTCTGCGTCATCTCGGCGGTCTTCGGGTCGGAGATCGTGCTCGGGTCACCCGCGACGGGCAGGCCACCCTTCTCGCCGAGCGCGTTCTGCACCTCGGGGCGCAGCGTGATGTCGATGAAGTCCTCGGCGAGCGTCTTGGAGTTGGCGTTCGCGGGCACGACCCAGATGTTTCCCGACGAGCCCGGGTGGAGCTTGTTCCCGGGGAAGTTCGTCTGGGCCCAGTCGAACTGGACGGTCTGCGCCACCCGGCCGAACCACCAGGAGCCGGAGACCATGATCGGGAAGGTCCCGTCCATCCACGACACGCCCATGTCCTCGGCCTTCAGGCCGGCTGCGTCGGAGGCGATGTAGCCCTTCTTGACCCACTCGTCGAGCTTCTCCGTGGCCTTGGTCATCGCGTCGCCGTGCCAGTCGACGTCGTTCTTGAACAGCTGGTAGTCGTCGACGAGCGAACGGTCGCCGTAGTGCAGCACGAGCTCGTACCAGAGCTGCCCGAGCGGGTACTCGGCGCCGGCCTCCGCGAGCGGGGTGACGCCGTTCTGCTTGAACGTCGCCAGGGCGGCCTCGAAGTCGTCGAACGTCGTCGGCACCTCGATGCCGTACTTCGCGAACAGGTCCTTGTTGAGGTAGACCCCGACGAACTCGCCGTAGTTGGGCACTCCGTACCAGTCGCCCGAGCCCATGAGGCCGTTCTCGTCGTACTTCGCGGTCGTGGCGAGCGAGCCGGTGAGCGTCTTGTCCCAGCCCTTCTCCTTCGCGACGTCGGTGAGCGGGGTCAGCAGTCCCTGCGAGGCGAGCTGGCCCGCGGTGGCGTTGCCCTTGTTGTACTCCATGACGTCCGGCACGTCGTCGCCGGTGAGCACGATCTTGGCGTTCTTCTGGATCTGCTCGAACGTCTGGTGCTCGAGCTTGACCTCGACCCCGGGGTGCTCGGTCTTGAAGATGTCGATGGCCTTGTCCCAGGCCGGACCCATGGCCGACTCGTCCGACTCGTAGTGCCAGACCGTCAGGGTCTTGTCGTCCGAGTCACCGCCGCCACTCCCTCCGCCTCCACAGGCAGTCAGTGCGGTGGTGGCCACAAGGGCGGCAGTCCCGACGGCCGCCCATCGCCGTGTACTGATCCTCATCCGGGTTCTCCTCGTCGAGTGGATGGCGACCGGTTTTCCTCCGGTCGTCGAAGCGCTTCGATAACGTAGCGCGTGATTTTCGTCATGTCTAGACGGGAGATCTGAGCAGTTTGGGTGCATCATGAGCGGTGGATGGTCGAAGCGCTTCGCTTCCCCTACTCCACCTGGGACGACGCCCGCTAGGGTTTCTCCCGGCGCCGGTTCACCCGGCCCTCGAGCCGAAGGAGCCGACAGCCGTGACCACGATCGACGACGTCGCGCGCGCCGCCGGAGTCTCCGTCTCGACCGTGTCCTACGCGCTGTCGGGCAAGCGCCCGATCTCCGCGTCGACCCGCGAGCGGATCGAGCACGCGGTCCGCGAGCTCGGGTACCGACCGCACGCCGGCGCCCGCGCACTCGCCTCCCAGCGGACGAACGTGCTGGCCCTCATGGCACCCCTGCGCGTCGACGTCAACGTCGGCGTGATCATGCAGTTCGTCACCGGCGTGGTCACCCGCGCCCGGGACTTCGAGCACGACGTGCTGCTGCTCACCCAGGACGACCACGCCGGCGTGGAGCGCGTGGCGGCCGGCTCCATGGTCGACGCCCTGGTGATGATGGACGTCGAAGCCGAGGACCCCCGGCTGCCGATCCTGCGCCGACAGCGCCAGCCCTCGGTACTCATCGGACTGCCCCGGGACGCCTCCGGCCTCTCCTGCGTGGACCTCGACTTCGAGGCCGTCGCGCGAACCGCCGTCGACCACCTCGTCGGCCTCGGACACCGGCAGCTCGCCCTCATCGGCTCGCCGCGGCTCGTGCTCGACCGTCACACCACCTATGCGTTGCGGATGGTCAGCGGGTTCCGGGCCGAGACCGAGCGGCTCGGCGTCGACGCCGTGTTCGAGCCGTGCGAGTCGTCCCACGCCGGCGCGGTCGACGCGCTCAACCGGGTGCTCGACCGGCTGCCCGGCGTGACGGGGCTCGTCGTGCACAACGAGGTCGCCCTGCCCGCCGTTCTCGCCGGCCTCCGGGAGCGCGGCATCGACGTGCCGCGCGACATGTCTGTCGTGGCGGTCTGCCCGCAGGACGTGGCCACCGGTCAGCCGCAGCCGCTGACCGCGGTCGACATCCCCGCGGCCCGGATCGGCGCGGTCGCGGTCGAGATGGTGATGTCGCGGCTCGACGACGGCCAGACGCCCGAGACCCGCCTGCTCGCGCCCGAGCTCACGGTCCGGGCGACGACGGCGTCCCTATAGCCACTCGCCGCCGAGCAGCACCCGGAGCGGGCGCAGATCGGCGTCGGTGATCACCACGTCCGCCCGTCGGCCCGCGGCCAGGGCACCGATGTCCCGGCGGCCCAGGACGTCCGCCGGCACCGTCGCCGCGGAGAACACCGCGTCCTCGAGCGGCACGCCCGCCGCGACGACGTTGCGGACCACATCGATCAGGTGCGCCACTCCCCCGGCGATCGCGCCGCCGCGCGCCAGCCGCGCCACCCCGCCGTCGACGACCACCTCCATCGGGCCGAGCTGGTAGGTGCCGTCCGGCATGCCGGTCGCCGCCATCGCGTCCGTGACGAGCGCGATCGACCCCGCGCCGAGCAGGTCGAAGACGGACAGGACCGTCGCGTCGGCCAGGTGCGTACCGTCCGCGACGAGCTCCACCACGAGCTCGCCGCGAGCGGCGGCCGCCAGGCACGCGGCGACCGGGCCGGGGTCGCGGTGGTGCAGCGGACGCATGCCGTTGAACAGGTGGGTCGCGGTCAGGCGACGGTTGCCCTGTGCGGCCAGCAGGTCGAATCCCCGGTCGACCGCGGCCTCGACCTGCTCGGCGGACGCGTCCGTATGGCCGATCGACGGGATCGCTCCGGCGTCGACGAGTGCCGGCAGAACCTCGTCGACCACCCCCGGCACCTCCGGGGCGATCGTCATCGTGACGAGGTGGCCGCGCGCCGCACCGGCGATCCCCGCCGCGAGGGACGCGTCTCCGGGGAGCATGTCGGCGGGGTTCTGAGCGCCGCAGCGGTCCGCGGACAGGAACGGTCCTTCGAGGTGGATGCCGACGATCTCCCCCGCGTCGGCGAGGTCGGCGAGCATCGCGGTGCGCGCCAGCAGCACGTCCCGCGGCGCCGTGACGAGCGACGCGACGAGACTTGTCGTCCCGTGCCGCCGATGCTCGTCCACCGCCGTCCGGGGCGTAGCGGTGTCCGTGGCATCCGGGAAGCTCGCGCCCCCGCCGCCGTGGCAGTGCAGGTCGACCAGGCCGGGCAGCAGGGTGTCGGCGGTGGGTGGCGGGAGGGTCCAGGCCGGCGGCAAGCCGTCCGACGGCCCGACCCAGACGATCGTCGCGCCGTCGACGACCACGGCTCCGTCGTCGACGATACCTCGGGGGGTGACCAGGCGTCCGCGCAGGATGAGGGGCACGGGACCATCCTTGCTCACGCCTGGATCACCGCGGGCAGTTCCGCCGGCGTCACTCTCCGTGCCGGCCTCCCGGACCACCACCGGGCGCCACCTGCACCGAGGACTCCCTCGGCGGCTGCGACCGGCAGGATGAGCCAGGCCCTCGAGGACCAGAACTCGACCCCGAGCGCGACGCAGAGCCCGACCGACAGGCAGGCTCCCGTCAGCGCGAAGACGGCCACGTGCACGCGCTCGTCGGCGATGTTCCTCAGGAGTCGCGCGAGCACGAGGCCCGCAGGCAGCCCCACCACGTAGACCGCCAGCGCACAGATGACGACCAAGAGCAGGTAGAACCCTGCGAGCCAGGCCACGAGCGGCAGGTTGATCACGGTGAGGATGAGCAGGCACCACCCGTTCAGCGCGACGACGGCGCGGGCCTTCACGCGACACCTGCCGGAACGCCCGCCCGGAGCACCGTGCGGGCGCCGTGTGCGAGGAGCCGCAGGTAGACGTGCTGGCCGACGACGGTCAGCGGTCCGATCGCCCGCGCCCACCAGACGACCGGCACCGAGAACGCCGTCACGGCGAACCAGAGGTCGCCGGCGTCGTCGTGCTCGACGGTGAACGCCTCCTCGCCCCGGAACAGGTGCCCGGGAAGCGTCCCGTACCCGAAACCCGTCCGCTCAGGCGTGCGCTCCACCCAGACGACCGCGCACGGCTCGCTCAGCCGGACCGGCCCGAGACCCAGCCGCGTCGTCGCGTGAACACCCGGCGAGGCGAGCGGCGCGTCGACCTCGAGCCGCACGTGCGCCGCCGCGTGGACGTCCCACCCCAGCAGTGCCTCGCCGACGCGTCGAGCGTCCAGCGACGAGCTCGATCGTCCGAGCAGGTGCCGCACGTGCAAGGTGCGGTAGCCCGCCGGGAGCGGTCCGTCCTTCGTCGCGCCGACCTCGGTGTAGGTCAGGCCCGTGGGCGCCGGCCTCGGCACGAGGCGCAGCCCGACGAGCGTGCAGAGCACGAAGCCGAACGCGTTGGCCACACCGTGCGTCACGGCCATCCACGACAGCGTCGGGTGCACGACGTCTGTGGCCTCACCCAGCGCCCACCACAGCGCGAGGAGCATCGAGACGACGACCGTCACGACTCCCGTGCGCAGCAGGCCCCGGGCGCGCTCGACCCGGATCGTCGCGGCCGCCGCGGCCCACAGTCCGACCGTGAGCACCGTGGCGCCGGCCAGCTCGGCGGCGTCGGAGACGAAGTAGCCCACCAGGACGAGGAGCACCCCCAGCGGGACGGCGGACGACGCGAGCCGGGCGGCCGGGCCGGGAACGGCCTGGGTGACCAGCCCGGTGATCAGGCACGCGCCGAACCCTGCGAAGAGCATGTGCGGGACCGTGAGGGCGAGGTAGTCGCCGCCGAAGCCGAGCAACCCCCAGCCGGCCCGTTCCGCGACGAGCGCCGCGGCGCCGATCGCGGGCGTCACGAGCGCGATCGTCGTGGCGAGGTCCGGAGCCCGCAACGCGCACGCGGCGAGGACGAGGCAGGCGAGCGCGAACGGCGCCACGACGAGAGCAGCCACCGGACCGACGGGCAGCCAGACCGCCACCGCGGCGAACAGCCCGGCGACCGCCCACAGCCGCGACTGCGGCACCACGCGGTCGCCGAGCAGCCGGATCCCCAGCGGCAGGACGACGACCGTCCCGACGCCGACCACCACGCGGACCACATCGGCGGCGAACGGGTCGAGGTGGGTCATGACTTCACCGCCCGGACGAGCGCGAGGACGTCGTCGGCCGCACCCCGCAGCACCGGCAGGCGCGTGAGCCGGACCAGCCGACCCAGCAGCGGCGCCAACCCGGCGACGAGGACCCGAGTTCGGCGCTGTCCGTCCGAGCCGTCGTAGACCCAGAAGAGCGTGACGCCGAGCTGCACCAACCAGAGCAGCTCCGGCAGCTCGTCGCGCAGGACGCTCGGGACCGCCGGCTGCGCGCCGTCGACCAGCTCCCGGAACAGGTCCTGGCTGAGCGCCCGGGCGGGCGACGAGTCCGCCGAGAACGGGCTGGCGGCCGACCCCGGTCGGATGGCGACCGCGATGAACTCGCTCCCGAACGCGTGGTACTCGGCGAACGAGTCCAGACCCGCACGCAGTACCCCGGCCAGCCTGCTGCTGAGGTCGCCGCCCGACGCGAGGACGGCCTGCGCGCGGCGGACGTGCTCGCGGTTCACGTCGAGGTAGAGCTCCTGGACCAGGTGGTCCTTCGACGCGAAGTGGTAGTACGCGTTGCCGGTCGAGACACCCGCCTCGTGCGCGATCGCGCGCATCGTGGTCGCCGCGTAGCCGCGCTCGCGGAACAGCCGCAGGGCCGTCGACCGCACCAGGGACCTCGTGTCGTCGTTCATACGAGGATTTGAACATGTTCAACTGAACATGTTCAAGAGGCCAGGCGTGTGACGTGGTGCGGGCTAGAAGAGGCGCGAGCCGCTGTCGTCGACGCCGCGCATGGCGTCGTAGTCGAGGACCAGGCAGCCGATGCCACGATCCATGGCGAGCACCCGGGCCTGCGGCTTGATCTCCTGTGCGGCGAACACGCCCCGGACGGGCGCGAGGTGCGGGTCGCGGTTGAGGAGCTCGAGGTAGCGGGTCAGCTGCTCCACGCCGTCGATGTCGCCGCGCCGCTTGATCTCGACCGCGACCGTTCCGCCGGCCGGGTCCTTGGCAAGGATGTCGACCGGTCCGATCGCGGTCGGGTACTCGCGCCGCACCAGCGTGTGGCCCGTGCCCAGCAGGAGGATCTGGGCCGCGAGCAGCTCCTGCAGGTGAGCCTCGACGCCGTCCTTGACCAACCCCGGGTCGACGCCCAGGTCGTGCGACGAGTCGCTCTGGACCTCGTGGAGCTCGATCTCGAGGCGGTCGTCCGACTTCTGGTGCTGCACGGTCCAGACCTGGGTGACACCGCGGAGGACGGCCTCGTCGGACGGTTCCAGCACCGCGAGCGTGCACGGCGGGCTCATCCAGTTCAGCGGCTTGTACGACCCACCGTCGGAGTGCAGCAGCACGCTGCCGTCGGCCTTCACGACCAGGAGCCGCGTGGCAAGCGGCAGATGGGCGTTCAGCCGACCGCTGTAGCGCGCCGAGCAGGAGGCGACGACAAGACGCACGGGATCTGCTTTCGGGAGGTTCGGGTGCCCCGAGGTCGACGACCGTCTGGGCACCGCGAGATCTAGGTGACCGAGTTGACGCGCGAGGGCGTCGCCTCGATCCAGGACGTCAGGCCGGTGTAGGCCTCGGCGCTCAGCAGGAGGTAGAAGTCGTGGCCGGACCGACAGGTCGCGACGACGAGCCGGTTGGCGGACGTCCCGTCCGGGTCCTGCCACCGGCGCTCGAGAACGCTGAGGTTCGAGCGGTCCCATCGGACGCGTGGCCGGGGCGCCAGCGACCAGCGGCTCCAGAAGTACAGCCGGGCAGATCCGTACTGCGCGACGCCCGCGCGCCACGGCCCCGCAGCACTCGACGCGACCCAGCAGTGGAACGAGCCCACCCGACGGTCGAGCGTGTGAACACGAGAGAGCCAGAGCAAGGAGGTGACCACGGCGAGCAGAAGAGCCCCGAGCAGCGCCGCGACCACCACCCCGCGCACCGTGGCCTGGACCTCAGTGCGTGGCGGGCGTCGTCGTCGGGCGCGCGCCCGGCACGGCGTCGTCGACGACGATCGTCAGGTGGTTGGAGTCGAACGAGAGGAACCCGCCCTCGACCTGCCAGCGGTCGGGCTGGGCGCCGCGCTCCGCGAACACCCGGACCTCGCCCGGCTTGAGCACGGACAGCACGGGCTCGTGACCGGCCAGGATGCCGATCTCGCCCTCGCCGGCCTTCGCCGAGACCTGCCAGGCGTTACCGGACCAGAGCTTGCCCTCGGCGCCGACGATCTCGACCTCGATGTCTGCCACGAGCACTCCTTCCTCGAAGATTCTGGAGGGGCGCCGTCGTCTCGACGGCGCCCCTCAGCGAAAAACTCAGACGCCGTAGTCCTTCTGGATACGGGCCCAGTTGCGCTCGAGGTCCTCGAGGCCACCGATGTTGAAGAACGCCTGCTCGGCGATGTGGTCGAACTCGCCGTCGGCGATCTTGCCGAAGGCCTCGACCGTCTCGCTCAGCGGGACCGTCGAACCGACGACACCGGTGAACTTCTCGGCCATGTACGTGTTCTGCGAGAGGAACTGCTGGATGCGGCGGGCACGAGCCACGACCGTCTTGTCCTCCTCCGAGAGCTCGTCGACACCGAGGATCGCGATGATGTCCTGGAGCTCCTTGTTGCGCTGCAGGATCGACTTCACGCGGGTCGCGGCGTCGTAGTGCGCCTGACCGACGTACCGCGGGTCGAGGATCCGGCTGGTGGAGGTCAGCGGGTCGACGGCCGGGTACAGGCCGCGCGAGGCGATCTCACGCGAGAGCTCCGTCGTGGCGTCCAGGTGCGCGAACGTCGTGGCCGGGGCCGGGTCGGTGTAGTCGTCGGCGGGCACGTAGATCGCCTGCAGCGAGGTGATCGAGTGGCCACGCGTCGAGGTGATGCGCTCCTGGAGGAGGCCCATCTCGTCGGCGAGGTTCGGCTGGTACCCGACGGCGGACGGCATGCGGCCGAGCAGGGTCGAGACCTCGGAACCGGCCTGCGTGAACCGGAAGATGTTGTCGATGAACAGCAGCACGTCCTGCTTCTGGACGTCGCGGAAGTACTCCGCCATCGTCAGCGCGGACAGGGCGACGCGCAGACGCGTGCCCGGCGGCTCGTCCATCTGGCCGAAGACGAGCGCCGTCTTGTCGAAGACGCCGGCCTCCTCCATCTCGACGATGAGGTCGTTGCCCTCACGGGTGCGCTCGCCGACACCGGCGAACACCGACACACCACCGTGGTTCAGCGCGACGCGCTGGATCATCTCCTGGATGAGGACCGTCTTGCCGACGCCGGCGCCGCCGAACAGGCCGATCTTCCCGCCGAGCACGTACGGCGTCAGCAGGTCGATGACCTTGATGCCGGTCTCGAACATCTGCGTCTTGGACTCGAGCTGGTCGAAGGCAGGCGGCTTGCGGTGGATCGGCCAGCGCTCCGTGATCTCGAGCTTCTCGCCCTCCTGGAGGTTGAGCACCTCGCCGATGACGTTGAAGACGTGACCCTTGGTGATGTCGCCCACGGGGACGCTGATCGCCTCGCCGGTGTCGCGCACGAGCGCGCCGCGGACCAGACCGTCGGTCGGCTTCAGCGCGATGGCACGCACGAGCGAGTCGCCGAGGTGCTGCGCGACCTCGAGCGTCATCTCGACGCCGCCCTCGGCCTCGCCCTCGCCCTGCGCGGACAGGTCGATGGTGACCTTGAGCGCGTTGTAGATGTCAGGGATCTGGTCCGACGGGAACTCGATGTCGACGACGGGGCCGATGACCCGGGCGACCCGGCCCACGCCGGGACCGCCGGCGTGCTCGACGGCAGCTTCGGTGGTGGTGGCAGTCATGATGTCTCTCCGGTTCGTCTCTTGAATGTCAGGAGGCGAGCGCGTCGGCGCCCGACACGATCTCGCTGATCTCTTGCGTGATCTCGGCCTGGCGGGCCTGGTTGGCGAGCCGGGTGTACATGCGCACCAGGTCCTCCGCGTTCTCCGTGGCGGTGTGCATCGCGCGCTGGCGGGCGGCCAGCTCGGACGCAGCGGCCTGCAGCAGGCAGGTGTAGATGCGGCTGCGGACGTACCGCGGCAGCAAGGCGTCCAGCACGTCCTCGGGCGACGGCTCGAACTCGTACAGCGGCGCGATCTCGTCGTCGCCGACCGGCTCGACGCCCTCGACGATCTCGAGCGGGAGCAGCCGGATGACGCGCGGCGTCTGCGTGACCATGTTCTTGAAGTGCGTGAACACGACGTGCAGCTCCGAGACGCCCCCCTGGTCGGCCGGCGCGTCGAACGCGGTCAGCAGGGCGCCGGCGATCTCGTCCGCGGTGTCGACCGACGGTGCGTCCGAGTTCCCCGTCCACTGCCCCGCGAGCTCGCGCCCGCGGAACGCGTAGTACGAGACGGCGCGACGGCCGGTCGCGTACACGACCGGCTCCTTGCCCGCCTCGGTGAGGCGACCGATGAGGCGCTCCGCCTCACGGATCGCGCTCGCCGAGTAGGCGCCGGCCATGCCGCGGTCCGAGGTCACCACGAGCACGGCCACCCGGTCGGTGTCCGTGCGCGCCGTGAGCAGCGGGTGCGTCACGTTGGAGTGCGTCGCCACCGCCGAGACCGCCCGGGTGAGCGCACGCGAGTACGGCGTCGCCGCCGTGACGCGGGCGCGAGCCTTCCCGATGCGCGAGGCAGCGATGAGCTCCATCGCGCGGAAGATCTTCTTGAGCGACTGTGTCGACCGGATCCGCTGCCGGTAGACGCGCTGCTGACCAGCCACGGTCAGCCCTTCTTCTGCCGGACGATCTGCTCCTGCTCGACCTCGACCTCGGCGCCGTCGTCGGCCGAGCCGACGAGCGTCGTTCCGTCACCCACGAGGAACCCGTTGCGGAACTCGTCGATCGCGTCGCCCAGGGCCTTCTCGGTGTCGTCGTCGAGCTTGCCCGTCGACGCGATCGTGGAGAGGACCTCGGTGTTGCGGCGGAGGTGGTCGAGCAGCTCGGTCTCGAACCGACGGACGTCGCCCAGCGGGACGTCGTCCAGCTTGCCCTTGGTACCGGCCCAGATCGACGCGACCTGGTCCTCGACCGGGTACGGCGAGTACTGGGCCTGCTTGAGCAGCTCCATCAGACGCGCACCGCGGGTCAGCTGCGCACGCGACGCCGCGTCGAGGTCCGAGGCGAACATGGCGAACGCCTCGAGCGAGCGGAACTGCGCCAGGTCGAGCTTCAGCGTGCCGGAGACCGACTTCATCGCCTTGACCTGTGCGGCACCACCGACGCGGGACACCGAGATGCCGACGTCGACGGCGGGGCGCTGGTCGGCGTTGAACAGGTCCGACTGCAGGAAGATCTGGCCGTCGGTGATGGAGATGACGTTGGTCGGGATGTACGCCGAGACGTCGTTGGCCTTGGTCTCGATGACCGGCAGACCCGTCATCGAGCCCGCGCCCAGCTCGTCGGAGAGCTTGGCGCAACGCTCCAGCAGGCGGGAGTGCAGGTAGAAGACGTCGCCCGGGTACGCCTCACGGCCCGGCGGGCGCCGCAGCAGCAGCGACACGGCGCGGTACGCCTCGGCCTGCTTGGACAGGTCGTCGAACACGATGAGGACGTGCTTGCCCTGGTACATCCAGTGCTGGCCGATGGCCGAGCCGGTGTACGGGGCGAGGTACTTGAAGCCGGCCGGGTCGGACGCCGGGGCGGCGACGATCGTCGTGTACTCCAGGGCGCCGGCCTCCTCCAGGGCGCCGCGGACGGCGGCGATGGTGGAGCCCTTCTGGCCGATGGCGACGTAGATGCAGCGGACCTGCTTCGTCGCGTCCCCGGTCTCCCAGTTGGCCTTCTGGTTGATGATCGTGTCGATCGCGATCGCCGTCTTGCCGGTCTGGCGGTCGCCGATGATCAGCTGACGCTGGCCGCGACCGATCGGGATCATCGCGTCGATGGCCTTGAGGCCGGTCTGCAGCGGCTCGTGGACGCTCTTGCGGTGCATGACGCCGGGGGCCTGCAGCTCGAGCGCGCGGCGGCCCTCCGTCTCCAGCTCGCCCAGGCCGTCGATCGGCTGGCCCAGCGGGTCCACGACGCGACCGAGGTAGCCGTCGCCGACGGGGACCGAGAGGACCTCGCCCGTGCGGCGGACCTCCTGGCCCTCCTCGATGCCCGTGAACTCGCCCAGGACGACGACACCGATCTCGCGGACGTCGAGGTTCAGCGCGAGGCCCAGCGTGCCGTCCTCGAAGCGCAGCAGCTCGTTCGCCATCGCGCCGGGCAGGCCCTCGACCTGCGCGATGCCGTCGGCCGTCAGCGTCACGCGGCCGACCTCTTCGGTCACCACGCCGCTCGGCTCGTAGGACTTCACGAAGCTGTCCAGCGCGGCCCGGATCTCGTCCGGCCGGATCGTCAGCTCAGCCATTGCTCTTCTCCTGTCGTGACCGCGCGGTACGCGGTCGTACGTTCGTTCACGTCGTTCAAAGGGTCGGCAGAGGCCGATACTCAGCTGGCAAGTCGTCGTCGTGCGTCGGCGAGCCGTGCGAGCACGGTCGAGTCGACCACGTCCGCCCCCACCTGGATGCGCAGACCACCGAGGATCTCGGGGTCCACGGTCACGTTGAGCTGCAGGTCCCGCCCGTAGGCCTGCTGCAGGATCGAGCCGAGTCGGTCCATCTGTGCCTGCGACAGCTCGCTGCCGGAGGTCACCGAGGCCACGAGGCGGTTGCGACGGTCCGCGGCCAGCTCGGCGACGGACGCGAGCGTCGCGACGAACCGCTTGCCGCGAGGCGAGGCGGTCGCCCGGCGCGCCACCTGGAGCGTCGCGTCGGACACCTTGCCCTGGAGCAGGTCGTCGACCAGCTTCAGACGGTTCTCCCGGGAGCCGCGCGGGTCGAACAGCGCCGACCGCACCTCGCGCTGGCCGACGAGCGACCGCGTGATGCGGAACAGCTCGTCCTCGACCTGCTCGAGCTGGTTGCTCGCCTCGGCGGACGCGAGGATCGCGTCGAAGCCGAGCTGCTCGACCGCGTCGCCCAGGTCGTCCTCGGACGTCCAGCGCGCACGCACCAGGTCCGACACCGCCCCGACGACGCGCTCGTCCGAGCGGGCCAGCACGGCCGCGACGAGACCGGACTTGGCCTCGGCCGGCAGCGCGGGGTCGGACAGGGTGCGCCGCAGCGAACCCGAGGAGTCCAGGGCGTCGACCACGGCGAACAGCTGCTCGCCGAGCTCGGCCGCCTGCTTGCCCGCAGCGGTCAGGACCGGTGCGAACCGCTCCTGGGCCGCCGAGAGCGAAGCGAGACTCGTTCCGCGCATCAGTTCTCCTTGGACGCTGCAGTCGCAGCCGTGGACGCTTCGAGCTCCGCGAGGAAGCGGTCGACGACGCGCGACTGGCGGGCCGTGTCCTCGAGCGACTCGCCGACGATCTTGGAGGCGAGCTCCGTGGCGAGCGCGCCCACGTCGGCGCGCAGCGAGACCGCTGCCTGCTGACGCTCGGCCTCGATCTGGCGCTGGGCCGTCTCGACGGTGCGTGCCGCGTCCGCGGTCGCCTTCGCCTTGATCTCGGCCGAGATCGCGCCGCCCTCGGCTCGAGCGGCCTCCTTGATGCGGGCCGCCTCGGTGCGCGCGTCGGCGAGCTGCTGCTCGTACTCGGCGCGCAGCGCTGCCGCCTCGGCCTGAGCGGCCTCGGCGTGCTCCAGACCGCCCTCGATCTTCTCCGCGCGCTCGTCGAGCACTGCCTGGAACTTCGGCAGCGCGTACTTCATGAACACGAGCACGATGATGATGACGATGACGAGCGACCAGATGATGTCGTACTTCTCAGGCAGGAGCGGGTTCAGCTCCTCGGTGTCGGTAGCCGCCCTGACGCTCTGCGCGACGGCGGCGAGGTGCGCCGTGATCACTTCAAGAAGAAGGGCGTCGCGATCGCGAGGAGCGCGAGGATCTCGATGAACGCCAGGCCGATGAACATCGTCGAGCGGAGCTGGCCGGACATCTCAGGCTGACGCGCCATGCCCTCGATCGTCTTGCCGAACAGGATGCCGAGGCCGATGCCGGGGCCGATGGCCGCCAGACCGTATCCGACGAGGGCGAGACCGTTGATGGTGGTCGTGGCGTCTGTTGCTGCTGCGGTAAGCACGGGATCTGGTTCCTTTCATCTACGCGCCGCTCGGCGCGTCCGTTGCGAGCGACGGTCCGGGATCAGCCCGTCGCAGGAGGTTCGTCGATCAGTGCTCTTCGCTGATCGACATCTGCAGGTAGACGGCTGTGAGGATCGAGAACACATACGCTTGAAGTGCTGCGACGAACACCTCGAGCAGGTAGAACGCGAAGCCTGCGACGAAGGTCACCGCACCGAAGGCCTTGAGCGCGCCGGTCGCCTCGAAGAGCAGGAACGACGTCGCGGCGAAGCAGAGGGCGAGCAGCAGGTGCCCGGCGATCATGTTGGCGAGGAGCCGGATGACCAGCGTCGCGGGCCGCAGCAGGAAGACCTGCAGGAACTCGACCGGCGTCAGCAGGAAGTAGATGGGCCACGGGACGCCCGGGGGGAACAGCGCGTGCTTGAGGTACCCGCCGACGCCGAACTTCTTGACGCCCTGGGACAGGTACAGGAAGTAGACCCACAGCGCGAAGATGATCGGCAGGCCGATGACGGACGTTCCCGCGATGTTCAGGAACGGGATGACGCCCGTGATGTTGAAGAAGAAGATCGAGAAGAAGATCGTCGTGATGATGCCGACGTACTTCTTGCCGTCCTTCTCGCCCAGGATCTCGTACGCGATGGAGTTGCGGCAGAAGTCCAGACCCATCTCGAGCACGCTCTGGAACCGTCCCGGGACGAGCTTGGCCCGCCGGGCGCCGACCACGAAGATGATCAGGAAGGCGGCCACCGTGATGAACCGGACCAGGATGATGCGGTTGATCTCGAACGGCGTGTCCTCGAACCAGATGACCGGCGGGAAGAAGTCCGCGAGCGAAGGCGGGTGGAAGCCACCGCTGCCGTCATCCGTGGCGAGCGGCAGGATCGTCGCAAGGCTGGACAGGGCAGTCTCCTGGTGGTCGTTTAGCGCTGGCGTGCCGCGTCAATGCGGGCATGGGCACGGCGCCGGGCCGTCGTGGATGGGGTGAAGCCTAACCTATGAAGTCGCTTGGTCCGGACCCGGGACAGGGCCGTTCGAGGGGTCCTGGACGCCCGTCTCCGCGGGCTCCTCGTCGAAGTAGGTGATGCGTCCACGCTGCACCGCGCGGGCGTCGAGGATCGCCGACCCGATGACTCCCACCATGAGCACGATCGCGAGCACCCGCGCGTTGTAGAAGTCGAGGTGGCGGATCGAGGCGAGCACGACGATGACGACGACGATCTTGCCGAGCCACGCGCCCATGAGGACGGCAAGCATCGTCGTCGGGGCGGATCTCGAGGTCCGCCACACGGACACCACGGTGGTCCCGGAGAAGATCAGCGCGACGAGCACGCCGATGAGCGCACCCCAGACGCCCTCCATACCGTCGACGAGGTAGCCGACCAGCACGCCGACGACGGTGAGGACGCCGAGGAGCACGAGCATGTCCCGAAGGGCCTGCCGGAAGACCTGGTCGGTGCCGTTCGGCTGCGGGGCTGGGCTGCGTGGTGCGGGCACGGTCACGACGTGGACTCCAGGGACGGTGTGGCCGCCCGGCCGCGCAGCGGTCCGAGCGTGAGGATCGTGGCGACGACGACGGCGCCGGCCAGCAGGAGCAGCACGGTCGTCGTCGACCACGCGTACAGGGCGGCGACGCCGAACGCGAAGACCGCCGTCCAGACGTACATGATCGCGACGGCGCGGCGGTGGGAGTGGCCCAGCGAGAGCAGCCGGTGGTGCAGGTGCATGCGGTCGGGGTGGAACGGCGACTTGCCGGTTCCGACCCGCCGGACGATGGCCAGGCCCATGTCGAGCAGAGGCAGCAGCAGCACGGCGACCGGCAGCACCATCGGCAGGAACGCGGGGAACCGCTGACGGTCGAGCACCTGCTCGGTCTGGCCGGTCACCACGATCGCCGCCGCCGAGAAGACGAAGCCGAGCAGCATCGCGCCCGAGTCACCCATGAAGATCCGGGCCGGGTAGACGTTGTGCGGCAGGAAGCCGACGCAGGCGCCCACCAGCGCGATGAGCATCAGGGCGGCCAGGCTGGCGTTCGCGAAGGTGGTGCCGGAGTTGACGTCGTGCGTCAGCAGGTAGGCGTACAGGAAGAACGCCGTCCCGCCGATCGCGAGCACGCCGGCCGCGAGACCGTCGAGACCGTCGACGAAGTTCACGGCGTTCATGGCGATGACCACCGTCAGGATCGTCAGGAACGTCCACATGCCCTGCCCGCCGACGAGCACCTGACCCTGCGAGTCCAGGCCGCCGATCGGCAGCTGGTAGAGCCGCACGCCCTGCCACACGAGGAACCCGGCCGCAAGGACCTGGCCCATGAGCTTGGTCAGCCAGTCGAGGTCCCAGATGTCGTCGGCGACCCCGAGCGCGCAGACCATGGCGGCACCCCCGACGATGCCGACGATCGGCCGCGGGTTCGCGTACACGCCCTCGAGGAACGGCAGCCGGCTGGCCATGACGACCGAGACGAGGATTCCCGCGAACATCGCCATGCCGCCGAGCCGCGGTGTCGGGATCGCATGCACGTCACGCTCGCGGACCGCGGTGATCGCGCCCCAGCGGAGCGCGCACCAGCGGGCCAGGGGTGTGGTCAGGTACGCGACGGCCGCCGCGACGAAGAGGACGAGCAGGTACACCCTCACGTGGTGGGCTCCTCCACGTCGGCGATCTGCCGCAGCTCGTCGAGGGTGACCGCCCCCGCGCGGACCAGGCGCAGGGTGTCGCCCGTGGCGTCGACGATGCTCGACGCGACCTGCCCGGGGGCCTCGCCGGCGTCGAGGTAGAGGGCGACGGCGTCGCCGAGCTGCTCGTACGCGTCCTGGGCGTTGACCGCGGCGGGGTTGCCCGTGGTGTTCGCGCTGGACACGGCCAGCGGACCCGTCCGCTTGAGCAGCGCGAGCGCCGTGGGGTGGTCCGGCATCCGCAGCGCGACCGTGCCGTTGGTCTCGCCGAGGTCCCACGCGAGCGACGGCTGCGCGCGGACGATGAGCGTGAGGCCGCCCGGCCAGAACTGCGTCGCCAGCGCCCGTGCGCCCACCGGGACGTCGATGGCCAGTCCGTCGAGCGTGGCTACGTCGCCGATCAGCACCGGCGGCGGCATGTGCCGGCCCCGACCCTTGGCGTCCAGGAGCGCCTGCACCGCGGGCGGCGTGAACGCGTCGGCGCCGACGCCGTAGACCGTGTCGGTCGGCAGGACGATCAAGCCGCCCCGGGAGACCACGTTGACGGCCTCGTCGATCGCGGGACCCCAGGTCGACGGGTCGCTCGCCGGCGTGATGCGCTCGTTCACGGCGACGAGTCTGTCACGACAGGGTGCGACTTCCGGCGCGCGACGAGCATCCGCGGACGACCCGTCAGATCGTCCCGCGACTCGATCTTCTCAAACGCGCCGGTGGCCAGCGCATCGGCACGCGCCGCCGCGTCCTGCACCTCGGCGTGCTCCATCACGAGCAGGCCGCCGGGCTTGAGGAGCCGGGCTGCGGCGGCGATGACGGCGCGCGGTACGTCGAGCCCGTCGAGCCCGCCGCCGTAGAGGGCCAGGTCGGGATCGTGGTCGCGCACCTCGGGGTCCACGGGCTCGGCGTCCGGCGGGATGTACGGCGGGTTGGCGACGAGGACGTCGACGGTTCCCTCGAGCGCGGCCAGGAGCGACGGGTCGGCGACGTCACCGTGCTCGACGTGCAGGTCCGCCCCGTTGAGCTGCGCGTTCCTGCTGGTCAGCGCGACGGCCTCAGGCGAGAGGTCGATCGCGACGACGGTCGCCTGCGGGACCTCGGTGGCCACGGCGATCGCGATGCCACCCGCACCGCAGCAGAGGTCGACGACGAGCGGCTCGCCGTGCTCGCGCGCGCCGTCGATCGCGACCTGCGCCACCACCTCGGTCTCCGGGCGCGGTACGAAGACCCCCGGCTCGACCAGGAGGGTCAGGTAGCGGAACCCCGTGGAGCCGACCAGGTGCTGCAGGGGCTCCCGGTTGCGGCGCCGCTCGACCAGGCCGGCATAGACCTCGGCGAAGCCCTCCGGGACGGGTGGTGCGACGACGAGCTCGAGGCGTTCGAGGCCGAGGACGTGCGCCGCGAGGGCGGTCGCGTCGTGGCGCGGCGACCGCACGCCGGCCTCGTCGAGAAGCCTCGTCGCACCGTCGACCAGGTCCCGCACGCTCGGCCGTCGCGAGTCCCGCGCGCCCGCGTCGCCCGCGTTCGTCGGCGCGTCGCCGGTGTTCGCCGTCACGCGTCTCCTGCCGCCGCGAGGCGCGCTGCCTCGTCGGCGTCGATCGCGGACTGCACCACGGGCGCCAGGTCCCCGCCGAGGACGGCGTCGAGGTTGTACGCCTTGTAGCCCGTCCGGTGGTCGGCGATGCGGTTCTCGGGGAAGTTGTACGTGCGGATGCGCTCGGAGCGGTCGACCGTGCGGACCTGGCTCCTGCGGGCCTCGCTGGCCGCGGCCGCCGCCTCTTCCTGCCGGGCGGCAAGGATGCGGGCACGGAGCACGCGCATGCCCTGCTCGCGGTTCTGCAGCTGGGACTTCTCGTTCTGCATCGAGACGACGATGCCGGTGGGCAGGTGCGTGATGCGCACGGCGGAGTCGGTCGTGTTGACCGACTGCCCGCCGGGGCCGCTGGAACGATAGACATCGATGCGCAGATCGTTCGGGTCGATCTCGACCTCGGCCTCGTCCTCCACCTCGGGGAACACGAGCACGCCCGCCGCAGAGGTGTGGATCCGGCCCTGCGACTCCGTCACCGGCACCCGCTGGACGCGGTGGACCCCGCCCTCGTACTTCAGGTGTGCCCAGACGCCGTCCTCCGGAGCGACCGTCCCGCGGCTCTTGATGGCGAGCTGTGCGTCCTTGTAGCCGCCGAGGTCGGAGTCCGTGGAACCGAGGAGCTGCGTCGCCCAGCCCATCTTCTCGGCGTACCGCGTGTACATGCGCAGCAGGTCGGCGGCGAACAGCGCCGACTCCTCGCCGCCTTCCCCTGCCTTGACCTCCAGGATCACGTCCCGGGCGTCGTCCGGGTCGCGCGGGATGAGGACCTCGCGCAGCCGGGCCGCCGCGGCCGTCGCGGTCTGTTCCAGCGCCGGCAGCTCGGCGGCGAAGCCCTCGTCGACCTCGGCCAGCTCACGCGCCGCATCGGCGTCGTCGCTCGCGGCCCTCCACGCCGTGTACGCCTGCGCCACCTGACCGAGCTCCGCGTACCGACGACCCAGCCTGCGGGCGTTGGCGGCGTCCGCGTGGACCGCGGGATCGGCCAGCTGCGCCTCGATCTGCGCGTGCTCGGCGAGCAGCGGCTCGGCGGCGGCGAATGCCTCGCTCATGCGGGTGTCCTTCGGCTGGTGGTTCTGCGACGACGACTCCGACAACGACACAGCGCCGGTGCCCTCGCGGACACTGCCATGGAGGGCAGTCGTCCGCGCCGGGCACCGGCGCTGTGGGGTTGCTAGTTGGCGGCCTTCTTGCCGTAGCGCGCCTCGAACCGGGCCACGCGGCCACCGGTGTCGAGGATCTTCTGCTTGCCCGTGTAGAACGGGTGGCAGGCGTTGCACACGTCGGCGTGGATCTTGCCGCTGGTCACCGTGGACTTCGTGGTGAACGTGTTGCCGCAGGTACAGGTGACCTCGGTGGTCACGTACTCGGGGTGGATGTCAGCCTTCACAGTCAGATCTCCTCGCTGGGGTGTCCCCGGGTCCCGCACGCGATCGCGCACAGGTGAACCGCAGACCAACAGAGCATTGTGCCAGAACAGCGCCGAGTCCCGAAATCATCCCGCTGCGCACCCGTGACGCGCCTCACGGAGTCAGAACGGTTGGGCGTCCAGCCGCGCCATCTCCGCCTCGACGTCGAAGTCCGGCGCCGGCCAGCCGAGGTGCAGGCCCTCCACCGCGTCCCTCAGCAGCCGGCCGACGGCGAGCCGGGCGAACCACTTGTTGTCGGCGGGAACGGCGTACCAGGGGGCGACATCCGTGCTCGTACGGTCGAAGACTGCCTGGTAGGCCTCCTGGTACCGGGTCCACTTGACGCGCTCGTCGACGTCGCCCGGGTTGTACTTCCAGTACTTGTCCGGTCGCTCCAGCCGTTCGCGCAGCCGCGCCTTCTGCTCCGCGGCCGACACCAGGAGCGCAACCTTCACGATCACGGTTCCGGATTCGGTGACCTCGCGCTCGAACGCGTTGATCTCGTCGAACCGCGGTTCCCAGACCTCGCGCGGCACGACCTCGTTCACGCGGACCACCAGCACGTCCTCGTAGTGGGACCGGTCGAACACGCCGATCCTGCCGCCGTCGGGCAGCGCCTCGCGGATCCGTTGGAGGAAGGGCTGCGACCGTTCCTTCTCCGTCGGGACGCCGAACGAGTGCAGCTCCACGCCCTGCGGGTCCACCAGACCGAGCACGTGCCGGACGATGCCGCCCTTGCCCGCGGTGTCCATGCCCTGCAGCACCAGGAGGACCGACCGCTTGCCGCCCGTGCGTCCGTGCGCGAAGAGCCGCTCCTGCGCTTCGCCGAGGTGCTCGCCGTCCTTCCGCAGCCGCTTGTCGGCTGCCGACTCGGAGTGCTCCCAGCCGGGGGTCGCGGCCAGGTCGGCCGTGGCGAGGTCGAAGCCCGGCACCACCCGCAGCGCCTCCCCGGGCGGCGTGCTCCACGACTTGGCCATCACTGCCTCCTGATCCACGGGTGCCGGACGCGTGCACGCTACCGCCCGAGCTCGGCCAGGGCGTGCCGAGGTCGTGCTCTTCAGTCGAGTTCGTTCGTTGCAACCGACGAACTCGGCTCAAACGCACGAACTCGGCGACGGGCACGGGCCGAGGCAGACGCGCGACGGCCCCGCGCTCCGGGCGGAGGGCGGGGCCGTCGGGCGTCCTGGCGCTACTCGCTGCCGGGGGTCGTCTTCTGGACCTGGAGCAGGAACTCGACGTTCGACTTGGTCTCGCGCAGCTTGCCGATCAGCAGCTCGATGGCCTGGGTCTGGTCGAGGGCACCCATCACGCGACGGAGCTTGTAGATGATCTTGAGCTCGTCGTTGGCCATGAGGATCTCCTCGCGGCGCGTGCCGGAGGCGTTGACGTCGACGGCCGGGAAGATCCGCTTGTCGGCGAGGCCGCGGGAGAGCCGGAGCTCCATGTTCCCGGTGCCCTTGAACTCCTCGAAGATGACCTCGTCCATCTTGGACCCGGTCTCGACGAGTGCCGAGGCGAGGATGGTGAGCGAGCCGCCGTTCTCGATGTTGCGCGCCGCACCGAAGAACCGCTTGGGCGGGTACAGCGCCGAGGCGTCGACACCACCCGAGAGGATGCGTCCGGACGCCGGCGCGGCCAGGTTGTAGGCCCGCGACAGTCGGGTGAGCGAGTCGAGGAGCACGACGACGTCCTGGCCCAGCTCGACCAGACGCTTGGCGCGCTCGATGGCGAGCTCGGCGACGATCGTGTGGTCAGAGGCAGGGCGGTCGAAGGTCGAGGCGATGACCTCGCCCTTCACCGTGCGCTGCATGTCGGTGACCTCTTCGGGGCGCTCGTCGACCAGCACCACCATGAGGTGGACCTCGGGGTTGTTGGTCGTGATCGCGTTCGCGATCTGCTGCATGACGATCGTCTTGCCGGCCTTGGGGGGCGCGACGATGAGGCCACGCTGACCCTTGCCGATGGGCGCGACGATGTCGATCACGCGCTGCGAGAGCCGGGTCTGCTCGGTCTCCAGGCGCAGACGCTCCTGCGGGTAGAGCGGCGTCAGCTTGCTGAACTCGGGGCGGCTCTTCGCCGCGTCGGGCTCGGCGCCGTTGATCGAGTCGAGGCGGACCAGCGCGTTGAACTTGCTGGGCCGGTTGCTCTGCGTCGGCTGCTCGCCCTCGCGCGGCTGGCGGACCGCGCCGGTGACCGCGTCGCCGCGGCGCAGGCCGTAGCGCTTGACCTGGTTGAGCGAGACGTAGACGTCGTTGGGGCTGGGCAGGTAGCCCGTCGTCCGCACGAACGCGTAGCTGTCCATCAGGTCGAGGATGCCCGCGACGGGCAGCAGGACGTCGTCGTCGCTCACCTCGATGTCGTCGAGACCCGCGATGTCGCCCGAGCCGGGACGACGGGCGGTGCGCCCCTTGCGGTCACGGTCGCGGTCGCGGTACCGGTCGCGAGAGCGCCGACGACGACCGCCGCGCTCCTCGCCGTCCTCGCCGTCCTGGAACTCGCGGCGCTGCTGCGTGGTGCTCTGCTGGCCGCCCTGCTGGTTCGCGCCTTGCTGGCGGTTCTGCTGGCCCTGCTGGCCGTTGGCCTGCTGCCGGTCCTGCTGGCCGCTGCTCGGCTGCCGGTCCTGCTGGCCGTTCTGCTGCTGCGCGCCCTGCTGACCGGCATCCTCGCCGCCCTGCGGAGCACCGGCGCCCCGACCGGAACGACGGGACCGGCGCTCGCCGGTCACGGAGCCGACGGCGTCGGCCGCACGAGCGGCCCGGTCGTCCACCGGCGCGAGCTTGGCGTCCAGCGCTGCCTCGAGGCCCGCAAGGGCGTCCCCCTTGGGCGCCGCGTCGTTGCGGGGTGCCCGCTCCGTCGCTGCCGGGACGTCGAGGTCGAGCTGTGCGGCCTGGGTGCGCCGCGCGCGTGCTGCCCGGGCGGGCGGCTCGGCGACGGCCGTGCTCGCGCTGCTCTCGGTGCGACGCGGCTCGAGTGCCGCGGCACGCGAGCCCCCACGAGCGTCCGAGATGGCCTGGACGAGGTCGCCCTTGCGCATCTTGGAGGTGCCCTTGACGCCCAGCTCGGACGCCATGGCCTGCAGCTCAGGCAGGCGCAGCGTCGAGATGGCGGCGCCGCGGGCTTTCCCGCCGGACGTGCTCACGGCGGGATCGATGATGTCTGTCACGAAGGACCCTTCCCCTCGTCGGTGGCCGGGACCCGATGGTTCGGGGATCGGCCGACGTCCGGTCATGCTGACCGAGACGGTGGTGGAGCCGCACACGCTGCGTACGTCGACGTCTGCGCGCGAGGGCTGGATCGTTCCCGGGTCGTCGACTCTTCTTCGGCACACCCGGTTAAAAGACGACGCGGGCTACCTGAGGACGAGGTCCGGGGAACGCATCGATGATATCACTGTCGGGTGTCTCACTCGGACGGGTGACCGGTTCGCACGTTCTTCACCCGATGGGTTCACCTGCTGGACGGAGACCCCAGCTCGACGGTCGCGCCCGAGCGGTCGACCGCCAACCGCAGGACCTGCCAGCCGCCCATCGCTCCCCCGAAAGCCGCCGCGATCGCGTCGTCGGCATCGGTGCCGACGCCCGCCGATCGCGCCAGGACGAGCACCGTCGGCCCTGCTCCGGACACCACCGCGGGTACGCCGCGGGAGCGCAGCGTGTCGACGAGGGCGAGCGAGTCGCGCATGACCGAGCGGCGGTACTCCTGGTGGAGGCGGTCCTCCGTGGCGGTGAGCAGCAGCTCGGGTCGGCGGCCGAGGGCCTCGACCAGCAGCGCCGCCCGGCCCGCCTGGAACGCACCGTCGGCGTGCGGGATGCTCGCCGGCAGCACACCGCGGGCGGCCTTGGTGGACAGGTGCGTCGGCGGCACGATCGCGATCGGGACGACCGACGGATCCACGGCGAGGCCGATCGCGCGGAACCCGGAGTCGCCCTTCCAGGCGAGGGTCGCACCGCCCAGCACCGCCGGAGCCGCGTTGTCGGGGTGTCCTTCGATGCTTCCGGCAAGATCGATCACCACGTCGTCGGACAGCGCCTCGGGCTCGGCGATGAGCCCACGCGCGGCGACGATCCCCGCGACGACCGCCGCAGCGGACGAGCCGAGCCCCCGACCGTGCGGGATGCGGTTGTGGCAGACGAGGTGCAGACCGGTCTGCGGGGCGCCGACGTGGTCGAGCGCGGCACGCAGCGAGCTGATCACCAGGTGCTGCTCGTCGTCGGGCACCTGCCCGGCGCCCTCCCCGGAGACCTCGACGCGGACGCCCGGCGAGCCGAGCGCATGCACCTCGAGCTCGTCGACGAGGTCCAGCGCCAGGCCGAACGCGTCGAAGCCGGGCCCGAGGTTGGCGCTCGTGGCCGGCACGCGCACGCGGACGTGGTCCGCCCCGAGCCGCACCGGTGTCAGTCCAGGCTCAGGGCGGTGGCGATGGACACGACGTCCGACGTCACACGCACGGGGACGACCTCGCCGCCGTCCGGCGTCCGCAGCGCCCACTGCGGGTCCTTGAGCCCGTGCCCGGTGACGGTGATGACGATCTGGGCGCCGGCGGGCACGCGCCCGGCCTCGTGGAGGGCGAGGAGCCCGGCGACACCGGACGCGGAGGCGGGTTCGACGAAGATGCCGACCTCGGCGGACAGCACCCGGTGGGCGGAGAGGATCTGCTCGTCGGTCACGGACTCGATCAGGCCCCCGGAGACGTCGCGCGCCTCGACGGCCTGCTGCCAGGAGGCCGGGTTGCCGATCCGGATCGCTGTGGCGATCGTCTCGGGCTGGTCGATCGGGTAGCCGCGGACGATCGGGGCGGAACCGTCGGCCTGGAAGCCCCACATGATCGGCGTGCGAGTCGCCGGACCACTCTCCGCGTACTCGCGGTAGCCCTTCCAGTACGCCGTGATGTTGCCGGCGTTGCCGACCGGCAGGACGTGGATGTCGGGAGCGTCGCCCAGGGCGTCGACGATCTCGAACGCCGCCGTCTTCTGGCCCTCGATCCGGTCCGGGTTCACGGAGTTCACCAGCTCGACGGGGTACGCCTCGGCGAGCTTGCGTGCGGCCACCAGGCAGTCGTCGAAGTTGCCGTCGACCTGCAGGAGCGTGGCACCGTGCGCGACGGCCTGGCTCAGCTTGCCCATCGCGATCTTGCCGTCCGGGACCAGCACGGCGCAGACCATCCCGGCGCGCGTGGCGTAGGCGGCGGCGGACGCGCTCGTGTTTCCGGTCGAGGCACAGACGACCGCCTTCGCGCCCCGGGCTGCGGCGGCGGACATCGCGGTCGTCATGCCGCGGTCCTTGAACGACCCGGTCGGGTTCATGCCCTCGACCTTGATGTGCACCTCGGCGCCGGTGAGGTGCGACAGCGTCGGGGAGAACACGAGCGGCGTCCCACCCTCGCCGAGCGTGACGACGTGGGTCTGGACGTGCGCGGGCAGGCGATCGGCGTACTCGGCGATCACGCCGCGCCACTGGTGGGCCATCAGGATCCTTCGACTCGGAGGACGGAGACGACGCGCTCGACCACGTCGAGGCGCTCGATGGCCTCGATCGTGGCGCGCTGGGCGTGGTCGGGAGCGGCGTGCGTGGTGATGACGAGGTGTGCGCTGACCGCCGAGTCGCCGAGCGGGGACTGGCGGACGGTCTCGATGGACACGTCATGGCCGGCCAGGACCGCGGCGACCTGCGCCAGGACACCCGGACGGTCGACGACGTCCAGGCGGATCTGGTAGCGCGTCCGCGCCTGGTCCGCGGGCAGCACCGGGAGCTCGGCGTAGCGCGACTCGACCGGTCCGCGGCCGCCGAGCACGCGATGGCGGGCCACCGAGACGACGTCGCCCAGCACCGCCGACGCCGTGGGCTGACCGCCGGCGCCCCGGCCGTAGAACATCAGCTGCCCGGCGGCCTCGGCCTCGACGAACACGGCGTTGTAGGCGCCGCGGACGCCCGCGAGCGGGTGCGCTTCCGGGACCAGCGCGGGGTGGACCCGGACCTGGACGCCGCCGACACCGCGCTCCGCGATCGCCAGCAGCTTGATGACGTAGCCGGTCCGCGAGGCCCACAGGACGTCGTCCGCGCTGATCCCCGTGATGCCCTGGCGGTCGACGTCGTCGAGCGACACCCGGGTGTGGAAGGCCAGCGACGCGAGGATCGCGGCCTTCGCGGCGGCGTCGAAGCCCTCGACGTCCGCGGTCGGGTCGGCCTCGGCGTAGCCCAGCGCCTGGGCCTCCTTGACGGCCTGGTCGAGGTCGAGGCCCTCGGAGGCCATCTTGTCGAGCACGTAGTTGGTGGTGCCGTTCACGATGCCGAGCACGCGCTCGACGGTGTCGCCGGCAAGCGACTCACGCACCGGCCGCACGATCGGGATCGCGCCCGCGACGGCGGCCTCGAAGTAGAGGTCCACGCCAGCCTCGTCGGCCGCGGCGTACAGCGTCGGGCCGTCCTGCGCGAGGAGCGCCTTGTTCGCGGTCACCACGGACGCACCGCCGGCGATCGCCCGCAGCAGCAGCGAGCGCGCCGGCTCGATGCCACCCATGAGCTCGACGACGACATCCGCCTGCTCGACCAGCTTCTCGGCGTCCGTCGTCAGCAGCGCGACGTCGACCACCGCGTCACGCGCGGTCGCCGTGTCGCGGACCGCGATGCCGACCAGCTCGAGGCGTGCACCGACCCGGGCGGCCAGGTCGTCGGCCTGCGTCGTCAGCAGCCGCACCACTTCCGTTCCGACGACGCCACAGCCGAGGACGGCGACGCGCAGGGGTGGACGGGCGGTGACGGGCACGGACACAGGAATCTCCGGTCGATGGGTGGGGACGGCGCCCCCAAGAATAGGGGGCTCAGCCTTGGTCGAGCGCGAGCAGGTCGTCCTCGGTCTCCCGCCGCACGAGGACCCGCGACTGCCCGTCGGCGACCGAGACGACCGGCGGACGCGGGACGTGGTTGTAGTTGGACGCCATGGACCGCCCGTACGCCCCCGTAGCGGCGACCGCGAGCAGGTCCCCGGCGCGGACGTCGCTCGGCACCTGGACCTCGTGCACGACGATGTCGCCGCTCTCGCAGTGCTTGCCGACGACGCGGGCCAGCACGGTGGGCTCGTCCGAGAGTCTGCCGACGAGCTCCGCGTGGTACTGCGCGCCGTAGAGGGCCGGGCGGATGTTGTCGCTCATGCCGCCGTCGATCGACACGTACGTGCGGACGGAGGCCTTGTCGACGCGGACGGGCTTGACCGTGCCGACGGTGTACAGCGTCATCCCCGCGGGTCCCACGATCGCGCGGCCGGGCTCGATGGAGAACCGCGGCAGAGGCGTGCCCAGGTCGTGCGCGCTGGAAGCGACGGACGACGCGATGTCCTTGGCGATGCGGTCGGGGTCGAGCGCGACCTCGCCGGGCAGGTAGGCGATCCCGTAGCCACCCCCGAGGTCGATCTCCTCGACGAGGACGCCGGTCTTCTTCGCGAGCTCCGCGCGCAGGGTCAGCACCGCGCGGGCGGCCACCTCGAATCCTGACGGGTCGAGGATCTGCGACCCGATGTGCGAGTGGATGCCGAGGAGCTTCAGCTCGGGCCTCGACAGCACCTTGAGCAGCCCCTGCATCGCCGGGCTGTCGGCCTCGGCCGACCCGAGGACGAGGTCCCCGTAGTGGAAGTGCGACGGCACGGCGATGGACAGGCCGAACTTCTGGTCCTCGTGGGCGGTCGAGATGTACTCGTGGCCGCCCGCGTGCACTCCGGTGGTCACCCGGACCATCACCGGCGCCGGGTGGTCCACCGACGCGGCGTCGGCCACGCGGTCGATCTCCACGAGGGAGTCGACGATGATCCGCCCGACGCCGGCCTCGAGAGCGCGCGCGATCTCGTCGTCGGACTTGTTGTTGCCGTGCAGGCCGATGTCGGCGCCCGGGATCCCGGCCCGTAGCGCGACCGCGAGCTCACCGCCGGTGGCCGTGTCGACGCGCAGGCCCTCCTCGTGCACCCACCGGGCGACCGCCACCGACAGGAACGCCTTGCCGGCGTAGTAGACGTCGACACCCGCGCCGATCTCGGCGAACGCCGTCTCGAACGCGCGCCGGTACGAGCGCGCCCGAGAGCGGAGGTCGGCCTCGTCCAGGACGTACGCCGGGGTGCCGTGCGTCGCTGCGAGCGTGTGCACGTCGACGCCGGCGACGCTCACGACCCCGTCGGCACCTCGGGCGAAGCCCGTCGACCAGGGCTCCCCGGTCACATCCGCTCCGGCGCGCTGACACCCAGGAGGCCGAGCCCGTTGGCCAGCGTCTGGCGCGTCGCGTCGTTGAGCCACAGGCGCGTCCGGTGCACGTCGCTGACCTCCTCGTCGCCGAACGGGATCACGCGGCGCTTGTCGTACCACTTGTGGTACGACCCGGCCAGCTCCTCGAGGTAGCGCGCGACCCGGTGCGGCTCGCGCAGCTCGGCGGCCTGCGCGACGACCCGCGGGAGCTCAGCGAGCTGACCGAGGAGCGCGGACTCCGTCTCGTGGTCGAGCAGCGACGCGTCGAACCCGTCCTCGCGACGGACGCCCGCCTCGGCGGCGTTGCGACCGACGTTCACCGTGCGCGCGTGCGCGTACTGGACGTAGAACACGGGGTTCTCGTTCTTCGCGCTCGCCAGCAGGTCGAGGTCCAGGTCGATGCTCGAGTCCGCCGACGAGCGCGCCAGCGCGTACCGGGCGGCGTCCACGCCGACGGCCTCGACGAGGTCGTCGATCGTCACGACCGTGCCGGCTCGTTTGCTCATCCGCACCGGGGCGCCGTCCTTGACCAGGTTGACCATCTGGCCGATGAGGATCTCCAGGTTCACGCCGGGCTCGTCGCCGAACGCTGCGCAGACGGCCATCATGCGGCCGATGTACCCGTGGTGGTCGGCGCCGAGCATGATGACGACGCGGTCGAAGCCTCGCTCGCGCTTGTCGAGGTAGTAGGCGATGTCGCCGGCGATGTAGGCGGCCTCGCCGTCGCGCTTGATGACGACGCGGTCCTTGTCGTCGCCGAAGTCGGTGGTGCGCAGCCACGTCGCGCCGTCGGCCTCGTAGATCCGGCCCAGGTCACGAAGGCGCTGCACCGCGTGCGTCACGGCACCCGACTCGTGCAGCGAGTCCTCGTGGAAGTAGACGTCGAAGTCGACACCGAAGTCGTGCAGCGCCTGGCGGATCTCGGCGAACATCAGGTCGACGCCGCGCGCCCGGAAGGCCTCGTTCGCGTCCACGGTCGGCAGCGTCCGGGGGTCGGGCTCGCCTGCCGCGAGAGCGTCGGCGACCACCTGGTCGGCGATCTCGCTGATGTACTGGCCGCCGTAGCCGTCCTCCGGCGCCGGCTCCCCCAGGGCGCGAGCGAGCAGCGAGCGCGAGAAGCGGTCGATCTGGGCACCGTGGTCGTTGAAGTAGTACTCGCGGGCGACGGTCGCGCCGGACGCCTGCAGCACGCGCGCGAGACTGTCGCCGACGGCCGCCCAGCGCACGCCGCCGATGTGCAGCGGCCCCGTCGGGTTGGCGGAGACGAACTCGAGGTTCAACGCGACGCCGGCCAGCGTGTCGTTGGTCCCGTACTCGGTGCCCAGCTCGACGATCGAGCGGGCCAGCTCGCCGGCGGACGCGGTCTCGAGCCGGATGTTCAGGAAGCCGGGGCCGGCGACCTCGACGGCCGCGACGCCCTCGGTGGCCTCCAGCCGGCGTGCGAGCTCCTCGGCGAACGCCCGCGGGTTGGTGCCGGCCTTCTTGGCCAGCTGCATCGCGACGTTCGTGGCCCAGTCGCCGTGCTCGCGCTGCCGCGGTCGCTCCAGGTGCACGGTCGCGGGGATCGCGGCCGGGTCGAGGACGAACGTGCCGTCGTCGACGGCGTGCACGAGGGCGGCCCGGAGGGCCTCGGAGAGCTGCGCGGGAGTCACCGGGCAAGGGTACCGACGCGGTCGCAGACGCCGGACCGGAGTCCGGCGGGCGGGTGGTAGAGCGTGGTGCAGCGCGCGCCAGCGTTCAGAGAGCGCTCCCTCGGATGAGGCCCGGGAGCGGGTGAAACGAGCGGGTGAGAGGTCGTAAGATTCTGCGGCAAATGACGGCAAGCCGTTGAGAGAGCGCTCCCTAGGTAGTACGGTGCCAGTTGCCCATTTCATCCGATCTCGGAGGAATCGTGAACACCAGACACAAGCGGACGGCAGCGTCGCCGACCGCAGCACGACGCGGCCCAGCCCTGCGAGGACGCCGGGCGATGGCCGCGCTGACGCTGGCCGCCGCCGGCACTCTCGCCGTAGTCGTCGGACCGCTGAACTCGGCGTCCGCCGCGGTGACGACCACCACGATCCAGGCGGAGTCGTACGCCGCCCAGTCGGGCGCCCAGCTCGAGAACACCGCCGACACCGGCGGCGGTCAGAACGTCGGCTGGCTCGCCAACGGCGACTGGATGCGGTACCAGAACGTCAACCTCGGACTGACTGGCTCCGTGACCGCGACCCTCCGGCTGGCCTCGGCGAGCAACGCCGGCGGCACGGTGGAGCTGCGTGCGGACTCCCTCACCGGTCCCCTGCTCGCCACGTGGCCCGTCGCGTCCACGGGCGGCTGGCAGACGTGGACGACCAAGTCGGCGAGCTCGATGACGATGCTGACCGGTGCGCACACCGTCTTCCTCGCCCTGCGCAGCTCGCAGGCCGCCGACTTCGTGAACCTCAACTGGTTCACGATCGCCGCGGACGACATGACCACCATGCCCCCGATGCCGACCTCGACGCCCGGTGCGTGGGTCTCGGTCGACCCGGTGAAGCAGGCCGCCGACACCAAGGCGTTCTTCGCGCTCACGCCGAAGCCCATCACCAACAACCCGGTGCGCGTGCCGGAGTTCCACGCCCTGTGCACCGTCAGCCACCACCTGAACGACGACCCCATCGTGTTCCCGAACCAGCCCGGGGCCTCGCACAACCACACGTTCCTCGGGAACCTGACGACTGACGCGAACTCGACGCTCGCGTCGCTGAAGGCGGGCGGCACCAACTGCGACCCGATCGAGGACAAGTCGTCCTACTGGGTCCCGACGCTGTACGCGAACGGCAAGGCCGTGGACCCCGTCGGCGGCGTCATCGTCTACTACGGGTCACGGTTGCAGGACCCGAGCAGGACGCAGCCGTTCCCCGAGGGGTTCCGGATGATCGCCGGCAGCGCCAAGCAGCAGACGGACACCCCGGACCACCAGGGCAACCACTTCTGGTGCGCAGGCATCGGTGGTGAGGTCGGCCGGACCGCCGACGGCGTGATGCCGATCTGCGCGCCCACCGCCCAGCTCACCTACCAGCTGGTGTTCCCCGACTGCTGGGACGGCGTCCACCTGGACAGCCCGGACCACAAGGCGCACGTCTCGAACGTCGCCGCGGGCGGCTGCCCTGCAGCCTTCCCGGTGCCGATCCCGAACCTGTCGTTCGTGATCTCCTACCCGAAGGGCATGGACACGACCAACGTCACGCTCGCCTCGGGGACGACGTACTCGATGCACGGCGACTTCTTCAACGCGTGGGAGCCCGCAGCCCAGGCGCAGCGGGTGCGGACCTGCCTCGACCAGTCCGCGAAGTGCAACGCGGCGGGCGGTTTCTGACCCGGCGTCGATCGTCGTGACCCCGGAGGTCCGGCCGCTGGCCGGCCGGGCCTCCACGGGCGGGACGCTGCCCTTGTCCCCTTCCGAGGACGGCGTCCCGCCCCGACCACCGGGTCCACGACCCACAACGGCCCCCCGCGCCCGCTGACCGCGACTCTGCGGGCGTGGGGGGCTCTCACGCACCACAGAACCGCCGCGGCCGCCGGTCGCGGCGGTTTCACGCGCGTCGTCGCGACGACGCTAGGAATGCGGCTCCTCGCCGAGCATCGTCGGCAGGCAGGCGAACCAGGCCGCGACGAGCAGGATCGCGAGCAGGCCGAGCAGGACGACGAAGGGCGCGCTCCACGACCCGGTCGCCTGGTGCAGCAACCCGATCCCGACCGGCCCGGCGATGGCGAGGGCGTACCCGAGCCCCTGCACCATCCCCGACAGCGCGGACGCGACGGCCGGCGTCCGGGTACGCAGGCCGATGAGCGCGAGCTGCACCGGGAACGCCCCCGGTCCGAGACCGCACAGGATCATCCAGACCGCGGTGCCGTGCGCGGGTGACGTCCACAGTCCGAGGTAGCCGACGATCCAACAGGCGACGAAGCCCGCGACCAACGGGTACGGGTTGCGCATGCGGGCGGTCAGGATGGGCGCGAACAGGGCGGCAGGCAGCCCGAGGATGGCGAAGACGGCGAGCCAGCGGCCGCCCACCTCGGTGCCCAGGCCGGCGTCGGCAAGGATCTGCGGCAGCCACGCGAACATCACGTAGGTGCCCGTCGTGTTGGCGAAGAACGTGACGACCAACGCCCAGCCGAGCCGCGAGCGCCACACGAGCCGCGACTCGGCGCCGCCGGACCGGACCAGGAGGGCGGGCCGGTCCGTGCGCGGCGCTCGTCGCAAGATCTCCCGCAGGTGCGAGCGCGCGGCCACGGACCGGGTCACGACGACGAGCCACGGCACGATCGCCGCGACGCCGACCACGGCCCACATCCCCACCGACACGCGCCAGCCCGCGGCACGCGCCACCGGGAGCGCGAGGAGGGGCGGCACGGCGGTGCTCACGCTCAGTGCCACCGAGTACGACGCGGTCACGGCGCCGATCCGGTCGGGGAAGTACCGCTTCACCAGCGGCGGCAGCAGCACGTTGCCCATGCCCATGCCGCCGAGCGCGAGGACGGACCAGCCCAGGAACACCGGCATGTTCGGCGCGACGGCGCGCAGGAGCTGGCCGGCGACTGCGAACGCCATCGCCAGGATGATCGCCGGCTCGAGCCCGAGCTTGCGCCCGATCGGCGCGGCGAGGGTGCCGAACAGCGCGAACGAGGCGACCGGGATGGTGCCGAGCAGGCCGACCTGCGTCGTCGAGACCGGGAACGTCTCGCGCAGGGAGCTGAAGATCGGCGACACCGCGGCGACGGCGAGCCGGAGGTTCAGCCCGACCAGGACGATGGCCGCCAGGACCACCAGACGTCCGCGCCACGGTGCGCCGGATCGTCCGGTCACCGGCACGGACGACGACACCTCGAGCACTCCCGATCCAGCACGCTCGCGGAACGCAGGTCTGGCGTCAGCCCGACTGCCGGTGTTGACTGCACCGCATGCCTGGACAGGGAGCCTAACCGGATGCCACGACGGACCGGACTGATCGACACCGCTGTCGACGAGCTCCGCCAACGGATCACGACGCAGGAGTGGCCGGTCGGGGCGCGCATCCCGCCCGAGCCCGCGCTCGCCGACCTGCTCGGCGTGGGTCGCAACACCGTGCGCGAGGCCGTGCAGTCGCTGGTGCACGCCGGGCTGCTCGAACGCCGCCAAGGATCGGGCACCTACGTCCTCTCACGTTCCGAGCTGGCCGTGACCATGGGCCGCCAGATCGCCGACGCCCGCCAGCGCGACGTCGTCGAGGTCCGGCGTGCGCTCGAGGTCGAGGCCGCCCGGCTCGCGGCCCGGCGACGCACTCCGCTCGATTCCTCGGCCCTCCTGGAGCGTCGCGACGAGAGGTCGGCGGCCTACCAGGCCGGTGACCTCGACGCGATGGTCGCCACCGACCTGGCGCTGCACCGCGCCATCGTCCGTGCGGGCGCCAACCCCGTCCTGACCGAGCTGTACGAGAACCTGCTGGCCGCGATCGGCGAGAACATCCGCTTCAACTTCGTCACCGACACGCACGGGCACGACTCGCACGACGCGCTGATCGAGGCGATCGTCGCGGGCGACCACGCGCAGGCCGCCGCTGAGACGAACCGCTACCTGTCCGCCCTGCTCGGCGAGACGCGCTGATCGCGCGTCGCCGACGGCTGGTAGTGTCGTGCACCGCATCGTCCCCGGACGGTGACCGGCCCGCGTAGCTCAGTGGATAGAGCGTCTGCCTCCGGAGCAGAAGGTCGAAGGTTCGAGTCCTTTCGCGGGCACCATCTGAACTGCAGGCTCCCAACTGCGTGGACTCCCGATCAACGTCTCGAAGGCGTCGAGGGCTGCTCCCACATCGAGCTCGGGATCAAGCAGGGCGTGCATCCGGAGGCCGTCCCCGACCGCGGCCACGAGGGTTGGCAAGCCCGCGGCGGAGACGTTCTCAGCGAGCTTGCCCTTGACCTGGTCACGGCGGACCAGGTCGACGATCAGCGTTCGCTCAGCCTGGGTCCTCCTCTCCTCCCTGGCGATCGCCGCGTGTTCGCGCCCGTGACGGGATGGCTGTACCGGCGCAAGCGATGTCGTTCGTGAGCGCGAGAAGCGGGACGAGGCTGCTGCCAGACTGTTCGGCATGCACGCCCGCGACCTGGTCCGACATGTCGACGTGCTCGACCCGTCGGATCTCGCGACGGCGGCGTTCCGCCAGATCGAGGCCTCACGGCTGCCGGGGGTCGTCGTGCTGTCGAACGCGCGCCACCTCGTGGTGCCTGCCTCGCAGGTGCTGCGGGTCGTGCTGCCGCGCTACGTCCTCGACGACCCGGCGCTCGGTCGGGTATGGGACGAGTCATCTGCCGACGCCCTCGTCGCCCGGCTCAGGAGCCTGCACGTCTCCGATCTGCTGGCCGCGCAGGAGCACCCCGGACGACCGCACAGCGTCGACGGCGAGGCCACGCTCGTCGAGATCGCAGCCGTGATGGCTGCTGCACACGTTCCCCTGGTCGTGGTGATCGAGGACGGCGTGCTGCTGGGAGCGATCACCGCGAGCCAGCTGATGGCGCACCTCGCCCGATGACGGGGCTCGCCTGGGTCAGCGTCGCCATCTTCGTCGGCACGTACGTCCTCATCGCGACCGAGCGGATCCATCGGGTGGCGGCCGCGCTGGGCGGTGCCGCGCTCGTCCTGGGCCTCGGCATCCTGAGCTCCGACCAGGCGTTCTACTCCCACGAGACGGGCATCGACTGGGACGTCATCTTCCTGCTCCTCGGCATGATGCTCGTCGTCGCGGTGCTCAAGCGGACCGGCGTGTTCGAGTACCTCGCCATCCGCGCGGCCAAGCTTGCCGGCGGCCGACCGTTCGGAGTACTCGTCCTGCTGGTCCTGGTCACCGCCGCAGCGTCTGCGCTCCTGGACAACGTGACGACCATCCTGCTCGTCGCACCGGTCACGCTGCTGGTCTGCGATCGGCTCGGGCTGCCACCCGTCCCTTTCCTCGTCGCCCTCACGTTGGCGTCCAACATCGGCGGTACCGCGACCCTGGTCGGCGACCCACCCAACATCATCATCGCGAGCCACGCCGGCTTCACGTTCAACGACATGCTCGTGAACCTCGGCCCGATCGTCGTGGTCGTGCTGGTCGCGTTCGTCGCGATGTCCCGCCTCCTGTTCCGGCGATCGCTGCACGGTGACCCGACCCGCGCCGACGCGCTGCTGGCGCTCGACGAGCGCGAGGCGATCACCGACGCGTCGACCCTCGCCCGCAGCCTCGTCGTGCTCGGGCTGATCCTGGCGGGCTTCCTGCTCCAGCGGCAGACCGGAGTTGCCCCGGCGATCGTGGCGCTCATCGGCGCCGGCATCATGATCCTGCTCTCACCTCTGACGGCACGGGAACTACTGGCGGACGTCGAGTGGGAGACCCTCCTGTTCTTCATGGGCCTGTTCATCCTCGTCGGCGCCCTCGTCCAGGTCGGTGCTCTGGACGCCCTCGCCACGGGCATCGCCGAGCTCACCGGCGGTGACGTCGTCGCGACCCTGCTCGTGGTCCTGATCGGCTCCGCTGTCATCTCCGCATTCGTCGACAACATCCCCTACGTCACTGCCATGTCGCCGGTCGTCGCGTCGTTGATCGCCGCAAACCCCGCCCTCGGGAAGGACGGGGCGCTCTGGTGGGCGCTGGCGCTCGGAGCGGACCTCGGCGGAAACGCCACCCTCGTCGGCGCCAGCGCGAACGTCGTCGCCGCTGGAGTTGCGAGCAGGAATGGCCTCCTGCTCACCTTCAAGGGCTGGCTCCGTTACGGACTGCCGACGGCCGCCGTAACCGTCGCCCTGTGCATCCCTTACTTGCTCCTGCGCTACACCTGAACCGCGATCGCCCGGGCGCTGGACGACGCCGCCTGTCACGCGGTTGTCGCGACGAATTCGTGCACGGCCGCTTCTACCTGGGCACGAGCCGGCCCGATCCAGAACAGATGGCTCGGTGCGTCGAGCTCGACGAGCGTGGCGGCCGCGATGGTCCCCGCGAGGTCCTCGGCGTGCCTGAACGCGACTCCGCCATCGTCGCGAGAGGCAGTCACCAGGGTGGGACAGCACACCTCGGTCTGGAACAGGTGCCGGTAGTCTCCACGCTCCGCTCGCCCCTGGCGCAGGTCGTTGACGAACCCCGCCCCGGAGGACATCGTCCGGAACAGCTCCCGGGCACGGGCCCGGTCGTCCGCCGACCACGTGTGCCACCAGTCGTCGAGCGGCCTCGTCGAAAGGCTCGCGACCATTCTGCGCAGGCCCGCCTCCGAGCCGACCAGCCGTGCGATCGCCGACCAGGCGACGGCCTGCGGCCCGGGACCGAACACGAGCGGTCCGAGAAGCGCCTGCCGAGTCGAGTCGGGATACGCGTGGGTGGACGGGGCGCAGCTGTGCAGGGCCAGGCGGGGCACCAGCCCTGGCAGGGCCACCGCGCAGTGGATCGCCTGCATGCCGCCGAAGGACACCCCCACAGCCCCGGCCGTCTGGGTGACTCCCAACCGGTCGCAGCACTCCGCCACCGCCGGCACGAACTCCTCAGCGCTCAGCTGCCCCACCCGGGTGGCGCCGTAGCCGGGTCGGGAGAACGACACGATGCCGTAGCCACCGGACGTGTAGATGCTCCACCCACAGTCGACACTCGCCGCGCAATGCCCTCCCGGGAAGAAGAGCACCGGCGGCTTGTCGCCGCCCAGGAGCATGACCTCGACGGCACCGAGGCGCGTCTGGACCACCCTGGTCGCTCGCACCTCACGAGCATAGGAGCGATGGATCCGCGTGATGACGCCTCTCGCGCGGCCTGCCTGCCCCTACCGGAACGACGCGAGCGAGCGCGGTGGGGGCACGCCGCGACGCCGACTGTCCCTGGTGCGACGCCGGCCAGCGCCCAGCGGACCCTCGCGACCGCGGCGATGACGACACCCTGCCGTGCTACTCCAGCTGGCGCAGTGCGCGGCGCTCGACCTCGTCGAGGACCTCGTCGGCGACGTCGGGGCTCACGACGCCCTCGCCCCTTGCGTCGAGGACGACGGCACGCTCGACCTCGCTCACCGCGCGCAGCAACCGGCCGACCGCTTCGTCGTCACCGGTGTCCCCCTCGTCCTGGACGCTGCCCCGCCGAGCCGTCCCGATGGCATCTTGCGCGGCCAGATAGCCCTCGTACTGGAGCCGCACGGCCTGCCGCACCCGGTCGGGGTAGGCCGCGCCGGTCGGACCGTCGAGTGCGTCGAGGACTGCGCGGATCGCCCTGCGGCGAAGTGTCCTGCGCTCGTCAGCTCCGTCGTCCGACGACCCCACTCGCAGCCATCGCACCAGCGGAGCGAGGGTGAGGCCCTGCAGGACGAGCGTGACGAGGACGGTCACGAGTGCGACGACGACGATCGAGTCCCTGCCCGGGAACGCCGCACCGCTCGAGACCGCTGCCGGGATCGCGAGTGCGGTGGCGACCGTGACGACGCCGCGCATGCCCGCCCAGGACGTCACGACGGCCTCACGCCCCCCGATCGGCACGGCGACCGAGCGTCGTCGGCGTCGACCGAAGAGCGCGCTGGTGCCCAGCACCCAGGCAAAGCGCACCGCGATGAGCACAGCACACGTCCACGCCGCCAGCGCGAGCGCCGTGCTGCGGTCCGGGCTCGTGCGCAGGATCTCGGTGAGCTCGAAGCCGATGAACACGAACACCAGGCTGGTGATCAGGTAGTCGGCGTAGCGCCAGACCGCGCGACCGAGCAACCAGCCCTCCGAGGTCAACGCATGGTGGGCGTAGCTCCGCAGGTACAGGCCCAGCGTGAGCACCGCGAGAACGCCCGAGCCGCGCAGCTGATCCGCGCCCAGGTAGACGGCAAACGGGACCGCGACCGTCAACGTCGTCTCGGCGGCTGCCGCGTGCAGCCGTGCCAGCGCGAACCTGGTGAGGACACCGGCGGCGAGGCCCAGCCCCACACCGACGCCGACCGCGAGCACCAGGCTGATCCCCAGTTCGCCTGCGGTCACGGCCCCGGCGACGACGGCTGCCACGGCGACGTTGTAGAGCACGAGTGCGGTGGCGTCGTTGAACATCCCCTCGCCCTCGAGGATCGTCACGAGCCGTCCAGGGAGCCGTAGGCGGCGTGCCACCGCTGTGGCCGCCACCGGGTCGGGAGGTGCTACGACCGCGCCGAGGACCGCGGCCGCGCCCCACCCCAGGCCTGCTCCGTGTGCCAGAACGGCGACTGCGGCCGCGCTCGCCACCGTCAGCCCGACGGCAAGCAGCAGGATCGGGCGGGCGTTCTCCCGGAACTCACGCGCCGTCGCGCGCTGCGTCGCCGCGAACAGGAGTGGAGGCAGGACCAGCGGCAGGATCAGGTCCGGCTCGATCGAGAGGTTCGGCACTCCGGGGATCAGCGGCACCGCCAGGCCGAACAGGGTGAGCAGGACGGGGAACGGGACCCGCAGGCGGTCCGCGAGCGGAGTGAGCACGATGATGCCCGCCACGAGCACGGCGATCAGGACTTCCGGCGACACGGGCGACCTTCCTCGATGAGCTGGATCAGGTCCCGACCGTAGCGACCGAGGCGCCGCCTCTGCGCCCGATCACCGCCACGCGGAGGCTTGTCGGCTCCAGCTCCTTCCACGCGGATGGATGGCGTCCGGTGCAGGCGCGCAGAACAGCGGCACCCTTATCGCCTTTCAGGCCGCCGAGCCTCACCCGAACAGGACGATGGGCAGCCGGAGCAACCAACGCTGGTGCACCGTCCGGTCGGCGAACCGCACGAACACAGGTGCTGCACCGTGACCCATGAGCCTCTCGCCGCCCCGTGCGATGTCATCGTGGCTCACATGAGCTGGAGTCGCGCCCACGCACGGACCGTGACACCCCAGGCCAGTGCACCGACCACGACCACGAGCGCGACACCGACGGGCGACACCGCGACCGCGGCCGTCTCACCTCCCGTTCCGACGAGCAGCGACGGGACCGCCCAGGGGAACCAGGCCCCACCACCGAGAAGCACGACCACCTGGCTGACCAGGACGACGCCCAGCAGGGCACCGACCGCGGGGAGGTACCCCCTGCCGACCGTCGCCACCCACGCGAACGGGAGCGCCAACCACGCGGCGGCGACCCCCGCGAGCACGCCGGTACCCAGCGAACGGAGGTCGTCCACGGTCGGCGCGCCAAGTCCGGCCGCCGCTCCCCCGACGAGCGTGAGGGCGGCCGCCGCGACGACCGTCGACGCGGCCCACACGAGAACCGAGCCGAGCTTCGCCATCGCGATCCGGCCGGCCGACGTCGGCAGGGCGAGCAGCTGCCCGAGGGTCCGGTCCGAGAACTCACGGCCGCAGGACCAGGCAGCGACGATCCCCGTACCCAGCAGCCACAGCACGGAGACGACCTGCCCGAAGCCCGCAGTGACCGCGTCCCAGCCGGTGCCCTGCACCATGCCGGCGATCTTGGCACCCGCCATCGAGCCGGTGCCGGTCGGGCTCCCCCGCGCGATGAGCAGCGCTGCTCCCACAGCGAAGAGCGGCGCGATCAGCGCCATCGCGGCGAATGCGGTGCGAGTGACCGGTGACCGTCGTAGCTTCAGGACCTCCGTCGTCCACGCAGCACTCATGACCGCCCTCCCGGCACGAGCGGAGGCTCCGCCGAGAGGTCGAGACCGTCCGCCTCAGCGACCATCGCGAAGAACCGAGCCTCGAGATCGACGCCGTCGGGCTCCAGTGCCCCCACCACTCGCCCGCGGTGCAGGACGGTGATGCGGTCGGCGATGCGCGCGAGCTCGTCGAGGTGGTGGCTGGAGACGAGCACCGCGCACCCGTGCTCGTGTGCGCGGTCCAGGAGCAGCCGGCGCACCGCAAGCACGCCCGCGGGGTCCAGCCCATTCGTCGGCTCGTCGAGGATCAGCACCTCGGGGTCGTGGACCAGCGCGGACGCGAGACCGAGCCGCTGACGGTTACCGAGCGAGAGGCCGGCAGCGCGGCGACCGACGAGGTCGTCGATACCCACCGCGGCGGCCGCCACGGCCGCGGCCGAACGTGCAGCGGCTCCCGGCACACCACGCAGCCGCGCGGCCGCCCACAGGTTCTCAGCGACGGTCAGCTCCCCGTACGCCGCGGGTACGTCGATCACGTGGCCCGTCAGCGCTCCGTGGGGACCGGCCGCCCCATCGAACCGGACCAGACCCTCGTCGGGGCGCAGGACGCCGACCAGCATCCGCATCAGCGTGGTCTTCCCACTGCCGTTGAGCCCGACCAGCGCATGCACCTGCCCCGGCAGGACGTCGAGGTCGACGCCATCGACCGCCGTCACGGGCCCGAACCGACGCACGATGCCACACGCACGCAGACCAGTCACGGCCGCAGCACCTCCAGCGCATCCGTCAGCGCGTCCGCCAGGCTGGGACCCCCAGGGCCGTCATGGCCCCAGTGCAGCAACGCCGACGTCACGGCACCAAGGCACGCGCCCACGGCCGCCTCCGCGGTGTTCGCGCCGACACCCCTCTCGACCAGGACGTCGACCACGGTGCGTTGCGTCCGGGCCATGTTCTCCCAGATCCGCGCACGCAGGGCCGGCGTCTGGGCAGCGAGGCGCAGCCGCTGTCGCGACTCACGGTCGAAGTCGTCTGAGTCGACCGCTGCCACCGTCCCCAGCAGACCTCGACGCACCCGTTCGAGAGGCGGCAACCCCGCTGGCTGCGCAGCAACCGCCTGGGCGAGCATCGGGTCGTAGGGGTCGTCCAGGACGACGTCCTCCTTCGTCGGGAAGTGCCGGAAGAACGTCATGTGCGACACCCCCGCGGCGGCTGCGACATCCGCCACCGTCGTGGCGTCGAATCCCCGCTCCTCGATGAGCCGGAGCGCAACCTCCTGGATTCGGCGGCGGGTCGCGAGCGCGCGAGGCGTAGATCGCGGAAGGGCTGCAGGCACGGCTCAATGTTAGTCACTAACATTTTCCCGTCAAGGCCGCACCGCGTCGACAATGCTCAGGTCGGCGATGTGTCAACAGGCCGGATGCGCCAGATGGTCTCGCACCGCTCGGACGCGACCTCGGACACCCCCATCGCGGAACTCACGGTGGCCACCGGGCTGTCGACAGCAGACGTCCGGAGCCCCAGCGCGGGGCGAGCGGGTGGCGACGTACAACCGTCTGCTCGAGATGGCGGCGGAATCCGACGCCGCCGGAGCCCGGCTACCTGACGACGGGCCAGTCAGCGGCCGGCGATCCGGACTGCAACGAGCCCGGCGGCTGGCACGCGGTAGCAGCCACGCCCACGCATCGGATGCAGCGGGGACGCCCGGGACCTAGTGCTCTACTTCCGCTCCGGCGTCCGGCGCATCGTGGGCAGTCAGGGCGGCTTCGCCGCCCGGTCGGGCGGTCCCCGCTCGGCGGGGAAGGGAGAGAGCGATGACGCTCATCTGGAACGCCGCGGTCCTGGCGGACCGCGACGGGATGATCGCGGGCTGACGGCCATGGCCAGGCATGTGGTCGTGCTCGGCGCCGGTACGGCCGGGACGATGGTGGCCAACAAGCTCCGGCGCAAGCTGGACGACGCGTGGGCGATCACCGTGGTCGACCGCGACGACGCCCACCCCTACCAGCCGGGTTTCCTGTTCGTGCCGTTCGGCGGCCCGACCGACGACCTGGTCCGGTCCCGCCATGCCTTCGTGCGCGACGGTGTGACGCTGGTGCTGGCGGCCGTCGACCGGGTGGACACTGCCGCGCAGGAAGTCGTACTCCTGGACGGTCGGCTGCTCCCGTACGACTACCTCGTGATCGCGTCCGGCACGTCGCCGCGGCCCGACCAGACCCCCGGCATGCTCGGACCGCAGTGGCGGAAGAGGATCTTCGACTTCTACACGCTCGACGGGGCGAAGGCCCTGGCCGACGCGCTGCGAGCGTTCCGCGGCGGGCGCCTCGTGGTCCACATCACCGACATGCCGATCAAGTGCCCCGTCGCGCCTCTGGAGTTCACGTTCCTGGCGGACGCCTGGCTGCGCGAGCACGGGCTGCGCTCCGCCACCGAGCTCGTGTTCGTGACGCCGCTGGACGGCGCGTTCACCAAGCCGATCGCTGCCGAGCAGCTCGGGTCGATGCTCGTCGACCGCGGCGTGACCGTGGAGCCCGACTTCCTGGTCGAGCACATCGAGGACACCGCGCTGGTGTCCTACGACGGCCGCGAGGTTCCCTTCGACCTGCTGGTGACGATCCCGCTGAACATGGGCGCTGACTTCGTCACCCGCTCCGGACTGGGCGACGACCTGGGCTTCGTCCCGGTCGACAGGCACACGCTGCAATCGGTCGCGGACCCGCGGATCTTCGCGGTCGGGGACGCCTCGGACATCCCCACCTCCAAGGCGGGATCTGTCGCGCACTTCTCGGCGGACATCGTCGTCGACAACCTCATCGAGCTCGCCGCCGGGCGGCCTATGACGCACTCGTTCGACGGCCACGCCAACTGCTTCGTCGAGTCCGGCGACGGCAAGGCCCTGCTGCTCGACTTCAACTATGAGACCCAGCCCCTGACCGGCATGTACCCGGCGCCCTACGTCGGACCGATGAGCCTGCTCAAGGAGAGCAGAGCCAACCACCTCGGGAAGCTCGCGTTCCGCTGGGTCTACTGGAATGTCCTGCTGCCCGGACGGCCACTTCCGATGGCCTCGGCGATGTCCATGCTCGGCAAGCAGACCCCAGTTCCCACGCCCTAAGAGAGGTGCACCATGCCAGTCACGACCCTCGGCGGTCATCAGATCCACGTCACCGAGGAGGGGTTCCTCACCGACCCCGCCGAGTGGGACGACGAGCTCGCGGCAGTCCTCGCCGCGCAGATCGGCCTGGAGCTCACCGACGAGCACCGCACCGTGCTCGCGTTCCTGCGCGACGACTTCGCGCAGCGCGGCCAGACCGCGACGCTCCGGCGGGCATCGGCCGGCAGCGGCGTGCCCGTCAAGGACCTGTTCCGCCTCTTCCCGCAGAAGCCGGCCAAGAAGATGGCCTACGTCGCCGGCCTGCCCAAGCCAGTTGGATGTGTCTGACATGACCACGACCGAGACCGCGACCGTCGTCGTCCCGCAGTTCGACGCCGAGCCCGGCACCAAGCGCAAGCTCGCGATCATCTGCTCCAAGGGCAACCTGGACATGGCCTACCCGGGCCTCATCCTGGCCAACGCCGCCCTCGGTGAGGGCGTCGAGACGCACCTGTTCTTCACGTTCTGGGGTCTCGACATGATCACCAAGGCCACGATGGACGACCTGAAGTTCACGATGCTCGGGAACACCGCCACGCACATGCCACAGGGGCTCGGCGGGCTGCCGGGGATGACGCACATGGCCACCTCGAAGCTGAAGAAGGCGATCGCCGACCTCGATGTCCCGGACGTGCCCGAGTTCCTGGAGCAGATCGTCGCGTCCGGCGGCCACCTGTGGGCGTGCCGGCTGTCGGCCGACATGAACCACCTGACCGTCGACGACCTGGACGAGGACGTCGAGGGCATCATCAGCGCGAGCGACTTCATCGAGAAGACCGACGGCGCCCAGCTGCTGTTCATCTGAGCACCTCGCCGGGTGGCCAGCCTGAGCACCTCGCCGGTGCCCGGCCGACCCGCCTCGGCGGCAGCGAGGTCTCGGGCACAGGTCAGCGTTGGCAACGACTTGCTCGTCAGGTCGCACGCCTGCGCGCGTACGGCGACGCGCGTCGGCCGAATCCCGAGTGGGTCCCACCTTGGAGTCGGGCCAGTTCCCACCGCCAAGTCCCGTGCGACGTCTCGATCCGTCGCCGCCCTTGCCTGGTCCAGGCGGGACGCGGGCCGACCCGGTCAGAGAGGTGTCGCCTGAGGACCGCAGGAGGTCCGGCGGAGTGGCAACGTCTCTTGCGCCGGCCTCCGTCTTGGGAGTGTCGACGATCAGTGCTCCCGTCGGGCAGGTCCCGCCTCGACGCACCCGGACGACGCCAGGATCAGGATCGAGGTCCGCGCGTCGGAGCTCCCGTCACCTCGCCGAATCGAAGCGGGCAGCCGGCGCCGAGCAGGACCATCGGCCGATGGTCGATGGCGACCGCGCTCGTGAGCCTCCAGCTCTGCACGTCACGCGGGACGGATCTTGTTCGCGCGACCGCCGCCCGAACCTGCGCCCTCACCCCTGCAGGGGTTCGATTCGACCACCTCGTTCGACCCGGCCTGTCGATTCCGGCGATGCTCGTCCGTCAGAGTGGTGACGGGACACCGGAGGCCGGCGCACAGGAGGAGCGACATGACGCAGTACGCCATCTACTTCAACCAGCAGTGGGTCGGGGACCACTCGGCCGAGTGGTTCCAGACGCGCGTGGAGCCCAGCACGGCGGTCGTCCGTGACATGGAGGCGGCCGGGGTGCTGGTCTTCGCCGGCGGGCTCGAGGAGGACCTGGCCGACGCGTTCAGCGCCGACGCGACGAGCGGGACCGTGTCGATCTCCGACGGTCCCTACACCGAGACCACCGAGTACCTGGGTGGGATCACCGTCATCGACGTGCCCGACCTGGAGTCGGCGAAGATGTGGGCCGGCAGGGTCGCCGAGGGGTGTGGCTGGCCGCAGGAGGTCCGGGTCATCAGGTAGGTCCCCGAGGAGGCCTGAGCCGGACACCCGGTGCAGCCGCACGACCGGTGCGGTCGCCCGCTCGACGAGATGAGGGAAGAGCGTTGACCGTCAGGCTCGAGGCAGTGGCCCCTCGTTTCGGCACGCGCGACGAGACCGGCTCGGCTCTGACGTGGGATCCGGTCGACCGGCGGGTGAGCTACCTGGCAGCTCCGACCAGCCGATCGACGAGCTGGAGTGCACAGACCGGGCCAGGACAGGGCGAGGTCGCCCGTGTGGTGCGCGTCCGTGGCGAGCTGCCGTACCGGCTGAGTGGCATGGCGATCATGTCGATGACGATCGACCACTACGCCTTCCAGTCAGCCGGCGGCCCCTTGGTCGGGACCGGCATCCCGTCCGGCGTCGTGGCGGGCGGCACCATGCGTCCGTGTTACCCGCCCGAGGACGTGCGTCGGTTCGCCGAGCAGATCGGCGTGCCCTACGTGGAGCGCACGGTGACCGACTGGCCGGACCTTCGCGGCAGGTTCGACGACCTCGTACCGGGCATGAGCACGTACGCACGCCTCGCCGCCTCTGGAGCGTGGCTCTATGGGGCGTTCGCAGCAGGCTTCACGCTGCTGACGATCGGAGGGGTGGCGCTCGCTGCCACCGTCTCCGTCAAGGGGGGCATCTTCCTCACCCTCGCGTGCGCTGTGATGGCGGCGGCCGGCGTCAACGGCGCGCTGCACATGTCGCCACGGTTCCTGCGCCGCCGGGCGCGGCGGCATCCCCCGGGAGATCTCGACCGCCGCGCGGCCGGATGATTCACCTCATCGGGGCGCCGCGTTCGGGCCCGCGTCGACGGGCGCCGTGCCAGAATGCAGGTCCGGAGCCTGCACAGCGGAAGTCAGGGGTCGTCGACGATGTCAGTGCGTCTCGTGTCGTCGGTGGGTATCGCTGCCGCCTCTGCGGTGGTCATCCTGATGCCGTCGGCGGCGATGGCGTCTGACGCCGGCCCGACTCCCCCGGCGGCCGTGCTGGAATCGCTGCGGCCGGGCGGTACCGCGTTCAAGGACGCGATCAGGCTCGGCGCGAGCGACGAGAAGGGCGACGTCGACGTCCGGACGAGGGACGCACTGAAGAGCTCGGCGTCGTTCGGGAGCCCGCGGTCGTACTACTACTACTGGGAGCCGACCTCGCAGGAGTCGCAGGCGTCGGAGTTCACGGACGAGGACTTCTCCCTCGACGTCGGTCTGATGTGGATCGCCGTCGAGCTCGAGGACGGGACGCCGTTCTCGATGGTCGAGGTCGCCAACGACGGGACGACGGGGGGTGTCGGCGGGTGGACCCGGGAGTCGCTCCGGGCGATCGACGCCCTGCCGGCCGACTCGGTCGTCATGACCGACGGACGGTTCGGCGAGGAGTACGCGATCAGCGGCGATCGGCGGACCCTGTCCCCGTTGAATCCGGCAGCCGCCACCCTCGTGGGAGGCACGTCGATCGACGCGCCGACGTTCCGGAAGCTCAAGGCACACCAGGCCGCCGACGTCGCGGCCGCGCAGAAGGGTCAGAACCTGCCTCCCGATGCGGTCGGGGGGATGTCCGGGTCGATCCCCGTCCCGTCGGGCGCCTCCGTCGTCGCCCTGGAGCTGACCGTGGCTGCCGCGCTGCTCGCCGGGGCCGCGTACGCGGCACGGGGTCGGGCCCGTCGTCGACGGACAGACCCGGCGCGTCCAGCCGATCTGCGCTGAGCCCTTCCCGCGCTCGAACCCGCGTCAGGGCCCGATCACGGCCGCTCGGTGCCGCTCCGGAGGGACCGCACGAGCACGAACAGCCCGGCGACGACGATGATCGGACCGAGGACCGCCCACAGGGTCACGCCGGTCATCGCGCTTCCCGCGAGGTAGCCGAGTCCCTGCAGCGTGAACACCGCCCCGCACAGCACGAGCACGAGCCCCAGGACGATGCCGGCAACCTTCCGCACGGGCACCTCCTGGGACGACGTCGGGCACAGACCTTCGGGCCATGCTCGCACGGGCGCAGATCCGCGGCGCCGTCGCCGCAACGCCGTCAGTCGCCGAGCTCGTCGCGACGACGTGACAGGTAGGCGGTCTCGGCGGTGTTTCCCGCGAGCGCGATGGCCCGGTCGTAGGCCGCGCGCGACTCCGCTCGGCGCCCGAGTCGCCGCAGCAGCTCCGCGCGGGTGGCGTGGAGGGCGTGATAGCCGTCGAGCCCGTCACCGAGCTCGTCGAGAAGATCGAGCCCGGTGGATGCTCCCTCGACCTCCGCGACGGCGACGGCCCGGTTGAGCGCGACGACCGGGGAGGGATCGAGGCGAACCATCTGGTCGTAGAGGGCCACGACCTGCGACCAGTCGGTGTCGTCGGCGTCGCGCGCGTCCGTGTGCACCGCGTTGATCGCCGCGAGCAGCTGGTAGCGGCCGGGGGCGGCCCCGGAGGACAGGCGTTCGCGCACCAGCCGGTGACCTTCGTCGATCAGCGAACCGTCCCAGGACGCACGGTCCTGGGAGGCGAGCGGGACGAGCGAGCCGTCCGCCGAGACGCGCGCGGGACGCCGGGCCTCGGTGAGGAGCATCAACGCCAACAGGCCGGCCACCTCGCCGTCGTGCGGGAGCAGCGCGCGGATCAGGCGCGTCAGCCGGATCGCCTCGGCTGTCAGGTCGGGTCGCAACGGGCCGGTGTCGGGGCCGGTGGCGAGGTAGCCCTCGTTGAAGACGAGGAAAAGGACCGCCAGGACGCCGGTGACGCGCGCCGGAAGATCTCGTGCGGACGGCACCCGGTAGGGAATGCGTGCCGCGGCGATCTTGCCCTTCGCGCGGGTGATCCGCTGTCCCATCGTCGTCTCCTGCACGAGGAAGCCGCGGGCGATCTCCGGCACGGTCAGGCCCCCGACCATGCGCAGCGTCAGCGCCACGCGAGCCTCCATCGCGAGGGCCGGGTGGCAGCAGGTGAAGATCAGCCGGAGGCGGTCGTCGTCGATGGCGCTTACCGGCGGGGGCGGGTCGACGACGGAGAGCACGAGAGCCTCCCGGTGCTTGTCGTCACGCTTGTTCTCGCGGCGGATGCGGTCGATCGCCTTGCGGTTCGCGGTCGTGGTCAGCCATCCGCCGGGGTTCGGCGGGACACCGTCGGCGGGCCATCGTTCGACGGCGGTGGCGAACGCCTCGGCGGCGGCCTCCTCGGCGATGTCGAGGTCGCCGAAGCGTCTGGCGAGCGACGCCACGACCCGAGCCCACTCGTCGCGGTGGGCTCGGGTGATCGCGTCCAGAGCGGTCACCCGGCCAGCAGAGGTCGCACCTCGAGCCGCCGGTTGCAGGCCTTCGACCCGTCGGCCATGAGCGCGAGCGCGACGTCGAGGTCGGGGGCGTCGATAATCCAGAATCCGGCCATGTGCTCCTTCGACTCGACGAAGGGGCCATCCGTGAACACCGGCTCCTCCCCTCGGCCGTCGATGACGGTCGACGTCTCCGGTGCGGCGAGCCCGCCCGCGAACACCCAGTGGCCGCCCGCGCGGAGGCGGTCGTTGAACTCGTCGATCGCCAGCGCCTCGTCCGGGGTTCCGGAGTTGGTCCTGTCGTCGATGACCGAAACCAGGTACTGCATCTGACACCTCCTGCTCGGGGACATCGTGCTACGCGTACTGCGGGCGTCCGGCGGGTCGGTAGGTCTGGACCGCGATGCCCGTCGGGAAGCGGCGCCACTCGACGAGGTCGAGCGCGATGTCCGGGCCCTCGTCAGGAAAGAGCCGCGTGCCCCGTCCGACGACGACGGGGCAGACGATCAAGGTCACCTCGTCGACGAGCTCGTGCTCCAGCAACCAGCGGACGAGCCGGCCGCTCCCGTGCACCTGCAGCTCGCCACCCGGCTTGGCCTTCAGCGCACGGACTGCCGCCTCGAGGTCGCCGGAGAGCACGGTCGTGCCTGCCCAGGTGGGGTCGGTGAGGGTGGTCGAGGCGACGAACTTCGGGCGCGTGTTCAGGGCGCCGACGAACGGGTTGTCGAGGTCGGTCCGCACTCCCCAGAACTCGGCGAACGCCTCGTAGGTGCGCCGGCCGAAGAGGAACGAGTCCGCGCGTCGGTAGAAGTCGCCGATGTAGGCGGTCGACTCCTCGTCGCCCAGCGGCATCGCCCACCCCCCGCGGTCGAAACCCGGGTCGAGCACCGGGTTGTTGCCACCGTTCGCCTGCATCACGCCGTCGACGGTGATCTGGGTGTTGGTGATCAGCTTCATGATCGCGGTCCCTTCGAAGGGCGCCTCTCGCCCTGTCCCCCTTGCTACGAACGGCGCCGTGCTGATTCGACACCCGCCGAGACCGCGCGCGCCATGCGGAGAGCGCACCAGCCGCCACCTTGCCGCGCACTGGTCACGCGTATAGCGTGCTGGTTGTGCGTATAGCCACGTCAGCACACACTGCCGCGTCCGATCTGACGGCGCGCGCGAGGATCCGCGACGCGGCGATCGCGTGCTTCGCCGACGAGGGCTTCGACGCAACGTTTCGGACCATCGCCGCCCGGGCCGGCGTCTCCCCCGGGCTGATCACGCACCACTTCGGGTCCAAGACCGCGCTGCGCGCCGAGTGCGACGCCGAGGTGCTGCGCCACTACCAGGAGCTGAAGACCGACAGCCTGGCCGACCCGAGCGCGTACCTCGTGCAGAACCTGACCGGACCGAGCGCCGCCGCGCCCCTGGTCGTCTACCTGCTGCGCGCGATCCACGCGGGCGGACAACCCGCGCGGGAGTTCCTCGAGCACCTCATCGACGGCGCCCGCGAGGTGATGCGGCGCGGTGTCGAGACGGGGGTCGTGCGCCCGTCTCGCGACGAGGAAGCGCGCCTGCGCTACCTGACCTACCAGACGATGGGCGCGCTGCTCATCCAGTTCCTCACCTCGCCGGGGGCCACGCCGGAGGAGTTCGTCCGGTCCGCCCAGGCCGGCGGGCGCGACCAGATCCTCCCGACGCTCGAGCTCTTCACGGAGGGCTTCCTCACCACGCGTCGGATGCTGGACGACTACCTCGTCTTCGTCGGCGACCTGCAGCACGCCCCACCGGCCGAACACCCCTGAAGGAAGACTCATGTCCAGCACTGCCATGGCCCTGCAGGTCGAAGGCCTCGAGAAGAGCTTCGGGACCGTCCACGCACTGCGGGGACTCGACCTCGCAGTCCCCACCGGCCGCGTGACGGGCTTCCTCGGCCCCAACGGGTCGGGGAAGACCACGACGATCCGCATCCTGCTGGGGCTGCTCCGATCCGACGGGGGACGCGCGGAACTGCTCGGCGGCGACCCGTGGACGGACGCGGTCGCGCTGCACCGGCGGCTCGCCTACGTCCCCGGAGACGTCACGCTCTGGCCGAACCTGACCGGCGGCGAGGCGATCGACATCCTGTGCCGCCTGTCCGGCCCGCTCGACCCGGTGCGCAAGAAGGCGATGCTGGACAGGTTCGAGCTCGACCCGACCAAGAAGGCCAGGACCTACTCGAAGGGCAACCGGCAGAAGGTCGCCCTCGTGGCGGCGCTGGCCTCCGACGCGGAGCTGCTGATCCTCGACGAGCCCACCAGTGGGCTCGACCCGCTCATGGAGGCCGCGTTCACCGAGTCGATCCGCGAGGTGAAGGCCGCCGGGAAGTCCGTGCTGCTGTCCAGCCACATCTTCTCCGAGGTCGAGAAGCTCGCCGACACCGTGACGATCATCCGCGACGGCGTGACGGTCGAGTCGGGCACGATCGCCGAGCTGCGTCACCTGACGCGCACCCAGGTCAGCACCGTGCTCGCGGGCGGGGTCGACGGGCTCGCGACCCTTCCCGGTGTGCACGACCTGACGGTCGTCGACGGCCGGGTCACGTTCGCCGTCGACGACGCCGAGCTGCCCCGGGTGCTCTCGGCCGTCGCCGCCCTGGGCCCACGCTCGCTCGAGGCCAACCCGCCCTCGCTCGAGGCCCTCTTCCTGCGGCACTACGGCGACGAGCTGGCGGCGCTGTCCGGCGGGAGCCTGAAGTGACTGCACTCCACGCCCCGGCCGTACCCCGGCAGGCGACGGCCACGCTGGCCGGGATGGGCTCGATGGTGCGGTTCGTCCTGCGCCGCAACCGTGTCCGGCTCGCCGTGTGGGTGATCGTGCTCGTCGGGATGTTCGCCTACATCGCGTCGTACTACAGGACGCTGTTCCCGACGCAGAAGTCGCTCGACGACTTCGCCGCGCTCTCCAACACGCCCGGCATCAAGGCTCTGACCGGGCTGTCCCCGGCGGCCGACACGCTCGGCGGAGCGGTGTGGACCAAGGGCTGGATGACGATCGCCCTGTCCCTGGCCATCGGGGTCGCCTTCCTCGTCACGCGCAACGGGCGGGCCGACGAGGAGGTGGGCCGCACCGAGCTGCTCCGCTCGCGGATGCTGGGCATGCACGCGTACTCGGCCGCGTCGTGGCTGGTCGACGGGCTGCTCTGCGTCGCCGTCGGGCTCGGGATCGCCCTCGTCTCCGTGGCCAACGGGCTCGACCCCGCGGGAACCGGCGCGGCCGGGTCCTTCGTCATCGGGGCCTCGGTGATCGGCGTCGGCCTGTTCGGGCTCGGTGTCGGCGCGGTCGCCGGCCAGGTGGCCTCCACCTCGCGCGGTGCCAACGCGCTCGCGTCGGCGGTGATCATCGGCCTCTACGTCGTGCGGATGATCGGCGACCTCGGCAACGGCGTGCTGACCTGGGCCTCGCCCATCGGCTGGGGCCAGAAGATGGAGCCGTACGCCGGCAACCGGTGGTGGCCGTTCGCGCTGCTCCTCCTGCTCGCCGGCGCCCTGCTGGCCGTCGCCACCCGGATCGAGTCGACGCGTGACCACGGTGCCGGCCTGCGCGCGGACCGCCCGGGTCCGGCCGACGCACCCGCACGGCTCGCATCGCCGCTCGGGCTGGGCCTTCGCCTGCAGCGTGGCCCGATCGTCGGCTGGTCGATCGCCGTCATGCTGGCGAGCCTGCTCTTCGGCTCGGTCGTCGACGCGATGACCACGCTGCTCGACGATGCGGGCAGCGCCACGGACGACCTGCTGCGCGGCTCCGGCGTCCAGGCGCTGCTCGCGCTCCTGGCCGGGATGATCGCGCTGGTCACCGCGATCTTCGCGACGCAGCAATCCGTGTCCCTGCGCACCGAGGAGGCCAGCGGGCTCATCGAGCCGCAGCTCGCGGCAGCGGTGTCCCGGACCCGGTGGGCCGTGCAGCGGCTGCTCATCCCCGCCGTCGGCTCGGCCGTGCTGCTGCTCGTCGGTGGCGGCCTGCTCGGCGCGGTGTACGGCTCGGTGGTGGGTGACTCGTCGCAGGCGGCGACGATGGCAGGGGCGACCTTGGCGTACTGGCCGGCCGTCATGGTCCTCGTCGGTGTCGCCGTGGCGCTCTTCGGCTGGTTGCCCCGCCTTGCGGTCCCGCTGACGTGGGGCGTCCTCGCGGCTGTGTGGTTCGCAGCGATGCTCGGCGACGTGTTCGGTCTGCCCCGGTGGCTGCTCGATGCTCTGCCGTTCTCGGCCGTGCCGTACCTGCCGCTCGAGCCGATGTCGTGGACACCGCTGGTCATCATGACGTTCCTCGCCGTCGCTCTCGTCTGGGCCGGGGTGCAGCGATTCGCCCGTAGGGACATACAGGCGGGCTGACGTCCCGCGCTGGGGCCGTACGTGCCGGGGGCCACCGGCACTGCTGCGTCCGCATGAAAACTGAGCAGACACGTCGACTCCCCCGCCGCGTGCCGCACAATCAGCCGACGAAATCGAGACGGGGGCACTGATGGCGGTAGGACACGGCTGGAGCCAGGGCGAGCTGGACGAGTACCGGCGATGGACGGCGCAGCTGGGCTGGACCGCCCCGGCGCAGGACTCGTGGCTGCAGGCCGGCGCCGCCCACGGTTGGACCATGGACCAGCTGGTCGCGGAGATCCAGCGCGGGATGGCCGCCGCTGCTGCGCCTGCACAGGCATCCGACGGTCGGGACGGCACCGGCCCGGTGGCGAGCGCACCCGGGACCGCCGGCTCGGCACCGGGCTCGGCACCGGGCGCGGCACCGGGCGCGACACCGAAGAAGAAGTCGTCGACGAAGAAGAAGGTGGTGTGGGGCGTCGCCGGCGTGGCCGTCGTCGCGGTCGCGTCCCTCTTCGTCGCCGTGCTGGCGCCCCTCGTACCGGAGATCGGACGAAGCTTCGGCTTCGGCCTGATCACGCTCGAGTCGACGCAACCCAGCGCGACCGGCGGATTCGCGGCGGTCCACGTCGGCGTCGACCCCGAGCAGAAGTTCGTCTACAAGATCGACTTCCCGGTCGACGACGACACGGCGGCGGAGGACATCGTCGAGGTGTACCTGGACGCTGCCCTCACCGTGCCCGCACCCGACGCGGACGTCTTCGTGTACCCGGGAAAGGTCACCGTCGAGCCGACCTTCCGGACCATCGGCAAGCACAACGACGCCGGGACCGAGGCCGAGGAGGGCTTCGAGTTCACCATCAACCGGAACAACGAGTGGGGCATGTTCGACAGGTACTACGTCGCGGTCAAGAAGGACGCGAAGGGCACGGCGCTCGCCAAACCGGTCGTGAGCGTCTTCACGTCCGAGGCCGGGTCCGGTTCACCGGTCGCGAACTACGAGCCGCAGCCCGGCGGCGGTGGTGTCTTCCGCTGGACGGCGCTCGACGGGGCGACCAAGTACGCGCTCGTCAAGGTCACGACCACCGGGCTGCAGTGGTCGGGCGTCGACTTCCTGGCCACCACCGACAAGTCGGAGATCTCGGCGTCGGACATCCCCGAAGAGTGGGAGGACGACCCCAACGTCGCGTTCGTCACCTATGAAGGCAACTCGCAGGACGAGGCGCGCGACCCCGCCAGGGCTGCCTTCGGGCCGTTCCTCGAGCAACCCGCGCTCTTCGGTGTCGTTGCCCTCGACGCCGACGGAGCCGCCAGCTCGGTGGCACTGATCAACCAGCAGGACATCAGCGCCGGCTTCCCGCGGAAGGTCGCCGAGTTCGCGCTCGCCGAGGTGATGGCAGGGCGCGGCAGCGACGTCGGCGCGCTCCCCGACCAGGTCCCGGTCACCATGGCGGACGGGTCGACCACGACGGCCAGCGTGGAGTACGCCGTCGACGAGGTGGACAAGCTGGGCAGGACCTACGAGACCACCTACACGGTGCTGGGCTCGAAGGTGAAGCAGCGGGTGGAGTTCACCGCCGAGAGCCTCGACTCGGCCAAGGCGAGCCTCGCCGCGACCAATGCGCGTTCGCTGAGCCTGCAGGCCAACACCGGCGGGCGAAGCGCCTACACGTACATCACGGCCGACACCCTCGCCGGCGAGAAGGCCTCGAGCGCCGCCCCCGAGGTCCCGTACCCCGTCTTCGGGACGACCGACCTCAGCACCTTCATCGCGGCGAACTTCGTCGCGGGGAACTTCAAGATCTCGCTGGCGGACTACTTCGAACCCGACAGCCGGATCAGCAACGCGGGCCTCGACATCGACGACGTGCTCGGCGAGGTCACGGCGCAGAACCCGTACCTCCTGGGTCCGTGGGGGGTGTCCTACAACCAGGAGATCCGGGTCCTCGTCGGACAGCCTGAGGGCTTCACCGACAAGGCGACCTACCACGCCGACCAGGCAGCACTTCACGACAGGGCGAAGGAGGCCGCGGCGAGCATCGGTCCGGGGCTGTCGCAGAAGGATCAGGTCCGGGCCATCAACGACTGGCTCGTCGCCCACACGACCTACGACTACGACGCGTACCGCCACTGGTTGGTGAGCAACGGGCAGGCGGACGGCTTCGAGAGGGCGTTCGGCCCTCAAGGTGTCCTCGTGGACGGCACCGGGGTCTGCGCGTCGTATGCGAGCGCGTTCAAGACCGTGGCCTTCGAGGCAGGGATCAAGGCGGTCGTCGTGAGGGGCGTCGCCCGCTACAACGGCCTGGGCCACGCATGGAGCCGAGCCGAGGTGGACGGCGTCTGGCTGAACCTTGACGTGACCTGGAACGAAACGTCGGGCGGCAGCACCTGGCTGTCCCTCACCGACGCCCAGATGGACGCCGACCACAAGGCCGGCACCAACTGGGTCGTCGACTCCCAGCTCGCGAACTACACGTCCGGCTGAGGACGCAGCAGCACAGCAGCCGGTCGGGAGCGCGCTCCCGACCGGCTGGTGCGTTTCCCCTCAGCTGAGCTTGCGCCGGTAGACCCGCATGGCGAACCAGTACGCGACGACGAGGATGCCGACGCACCAGGCGAGGGCTACCCAGATGTCGCTGCCGACGGGCTGCCCGGCGAACAGGCTCTGGATGGCGTCGACGATCGAGGTGACCGGCTGGTTCTCGGCGAACGCCCGCACGGGAGCGGGCATCGTCTCGGTCGGGACGAACGCCGAGCTGATGAACGGCAGGAAGATCAGGGGGTAGGAGAACCCCGCGGCCCCGTCCACCGACTTCGCCGACAGGCCGGCGATGACGGCGACCCACGTGAGCGCCAGCGTGAACAGGGCGAGGATCCCGGCGACGGCGAGCCACGCGAGCACCCCGGCCGAGGTGCGGAAGCCCATGACGAGGCCGACCAGCACGATGATGACGACGGTGATGGCGTTGGAGGCCAGCGACGTCAGGACGTGGGCCCACAGCACGGACGACCGGGCGATCGGCATGGAGTGGAACCGCTCGAAGATCCCGCTGGAGAGGTCCGTGAACAGCCGGACGGCCGTGTAGGCGATGCCCGACGCGATCGCGATGAGCAGGATCCCCGGCAGCAGGTAGTCGACGTAGTTCTCGGTGCCGGTGTCGATGGCCCCGCCGAACACGTAGACGAAGAGCACCATGATCGCGATCGGCGTGACCGCCGTGGTGATGATCGTGTCGACGCTGCGCGTGATGTGCCGCAGGGAGCGGCCGGTCAGGTCGGCGGTGTCCCCGAAGAAGTGGGTGGTGCTCATGACTGGACCTCCTTGACGTCCTTGGTGCCGACGAGGGCGAGGAAGATCTCCTCGAGCGTGGGCTGCTTCTCGACGTACTCGACCTTCGCCGGCGGCAGGAGCGTCTTGAGCTCGGCCAGGGTGCCGTTCGCGATGATCCGGCCCTCGTGCAGGATGGCGATCCGGTCCGCGAGCTGCTCGGCCTCGTCGAGGTACTGCGTGGTGAGCAGGACGGTCGTCCCGCTCGTGGCGAGCTCCTGGATGACGCGCCACACGTCGTTGCGCGCCTCCGGGTCGAGGCCGGTGGTCGGCTCGTCGAGGAAGAGCACCTTCGGCTGCCCGACGAGGCTCATCGCGATGTCCAGGCGGCGGCGCATGCCTCCCGAGTAGGTCGAGACCCGTCGCGAGCCCGCCTCGACGAGGTGGAAGCGTTCCAGCAGGTCGTCGGCGATCCCGCGGGGGTCGTCGAGGTGGCGCAGCTTGGCGACGAGGACGAGGTTCTCGCGACCGGAGAGAATCTCGTCGACCGCCGCGAACTGGCCGGTCAGGCTAATGGACTCCCGAACTCGGACCGGGTCGGCAGCGACGTCGAAGCCGTTCACGCTGGCCGAGCCGGCCTCGGAGCGCAGGAGCGTGGACAGGATCTTCACCATCGTGGTCTTCCCGGCTCCGTTCGAGCCGAGCAGGGCGAAGATGCTGCCGGTCGTGACCTCGAAGTCCACGCCGCGCAGGACGTGCAGGTCGCCGTAGGACTTCTCGATGCTGGTCACCTGGATCGCAGGTGCGGTCGTGGTCATGGGTGCGTCCTTCCTGGGTGGTCAGCGCGCGCGCTGGATGGTGATCGAACCGGCCTGGGTGCGTGCGCGGACGGCGACGGACTGCTCCGAGTCGCTCGGGGCGCGGTTGTCGTCCAGCTGGTTGCGGACGTGCCCGCTCTTCGAGGACAGGTCGAGCCACGCGGGCACGCCGTCCCGGACGCCGATGTCGACCTGGCCGAAGCCGCTCTCGACCGCGATGGAGCCGCTCGACACCTCGTGCAGCCGGATGCTGCCGTACGAGGTCTTCGTCGCGACCGAACCGTGCGCCCGGGTGATCTCGAGGTCGCCGTACGCGAGCCTGGCGTCGACGTCACCGCCGGACTCGCCGATCTGGATGCTGCCGTGCGACGCCTTGAGGACCGCGTCGCCGGTGACCGTGCCGATCCGGATCTGGCCGTGGTCGGCCGTGACCTCGGCGCCGCCGTCGGCCGTGCCGACCGTGACGGTGCCGTGCCCGGCGCGCAGCCACAGGTCCTCGGACGCGTCGACGTCCACGGAGCCCATCGAGCTCTTCACGCGGGTGGCACCGAGCCGCCCGGCGGTGCGCACGGCGCCCACCGCGATCTCGGCGGTGAACCGCGAGCCCGTGGGCAGCTCGATCTTGAGGTCCACCGACTCGGTCGGGCCGATCCAGCTGACCCGCGGCCGGGGACCCTTCACGGTGACCCGCTGGCCGTCGAAGTCGACCTTGGTCTCGTCGGCACCCTTGCGGTCCACGGCCTTGGCCGGGTTGGTGGGCGAGACGGTGACGACCGTGTCGGCGCGGTCGCTGGCGACGACCTCGATCTCTCCGACCTGCAGGTTGACCGCGAGGTCGATCGGGGTGGTGGTGGCGTACGTGGGCATGACGAGCTCCTGTTTTTGGGTGTGCCGGGTCGACCCCACGGGTGCGAGGGGCTGTGGAAGGTGAGCTATGGGCGGGTCTTAGCGGGCCCAGCCGGCGAAGTTGTCGCCGGTGCGCAGCGTGCGCTGCGTCGATCGTCGTTGCTTCGGCTGGAGGGCGGCGGCGACCGCACGGACCAGCCATGTGTTGACCGACAGGCCGTCGGCCGCTGCTGCCTCGTCGACCTTGGCCTTCAGGGCGTCGGGCAGGCGGAGCGTGGTGCGCGAGGTGCTGACGTCGTCGAGGTCGACGCTCTGGAGCTCGTCGCCCTCCGCCTCCGTGGTCGCCTGCGCGACGACGAACTCGACCTCGCGGCCGCGCAGCCGCAGCTCGACCGAACCCGGTGCGAGGTCACGCGTGATCTCGCTGAGTGCGGCCGACAGGACGTCGAGCATCACCAGACGGGTCGCGGCGTCCAGACCGGCGGCGAGCCGTTCGGCGACGACGCGGGTCTCCTCGGTGCCGTTCTCCGCGGCCTCGACGAGCTGGCGCTGCAGGTCGGTGATGTGCTGTCCCAGGTCCATGTGCACCACACTGACACCACCGTGGTGTCACGTCAAGGGATAGTGGTGTCAGATTCGACCAGAGTGGTGTCAAGCGCTCGGTTCGAGATCGTGGCGCAGCGGGCGCGGCTCCTGGTGCACCGTCACCGCTGGTGGCAGGTCCGCGATCTCGGCGTCGTCGTTGGAGTCGATGTCGACACGCACCCGCGCGCCACCGAGGGGGACATGGTGGGCGCGGACACGGCCGAAGCCCTCGGGCAGGGCGGGCGCCAGCCAGACCGCGCCGTGGGGCAGACACGGGTCGTATCGCAGGAGCGTCCGCAGCAGTAGGAACGGCGTCGTCGTCGCCCAGGCCTGCGGCGAGCAGGAGGTCGGGTAGGGCACCGGTCCACCCGGGTACTGGTCGCGGTCGAACCCGCAGAAGAGTTCGGGCAGCCGCCCACCGAAGCGGTCGGCCGCCTCCAGCAACCCGACGGCGATGCGCTGCGCGTGCTCGACGAACCCGTACCGCATGAGCCCGGCCGCGATCAGGGCGTTGTCGTGCGGCCAGACGGACCCGTTGTGGTAGCTCGCCGGGTTGTAGGCGCCCATGTCTGACGCCAGCGTGCGGACGCCCCAGCCGGTGAACATCTCGGGCGAGAGCAGGTGGTTGGCGACGGCTCGGGCCTTGTCGTCGTCGACGATCCCGGTCCACAGGCAGTGCCCGATGTTGGAGGCGACCGCGTCCACCTGCCGCTTTCGCCCGTCCAGCGCGAGCGCGAACTGGCCGCGCTCCGGCATCCAGAACGCGCGGTTGAACTCCGTCTTGAGCTCGGCGGCGCGGCGGCGCCACTCCCGCGCGAGCTCGGCGTCGCCCTGGTGGTCGGCAAGGAGTGCGCGAGCCACGTAGGCGGCATAGACGTATCCCTGAACCTCGCAGAGCGCGATCGGCGCCTCGGCCAGGGTGCCGTCGGCGAACGAGACCCCGTCCCACGAGTCCTTCCAGCCCTGGTTCGTCAGCCCCCCGTCGTGCAGCCGCTCGTACTCGACGAAGCCGTCCGAGTCTCGGTCCCCGTACTCCGTGATCCACTCCAGCGCACGGTCGACGCTGGGGACCAGGGCATCCAGCTGGTCGAGCGCGACGCCCCACCGGCAGAGCTCGCCGACGAGGAACACGAAGAGCGGCGTCGCGTCCGCCGTGCCGTAGTACACGCCGCCCCCGCCCAGCGCGAGGCCGGTGTCGACCCCCAGCCGGACCTCGTGCAGGATCCTGCCCGGCTGCTCCTCGGTCGCCGGGTCGACCTTCGTCCCCTGGTAGTGGGCCAACGTCTGCAGGGTCCCCACGGCGAGCGACTGGTCGACCGGCAGGGCCATGAACGACGAGAGCAAGGAGTCACGGCCGAAGAGCGCCATGAACCAGGGCGCGCCCGCCGCGACCGCCGTGCGCTCAGGGTGCACCGGGTCGACGAGCCGCAGCGCTCCGAGATCCGTCTGGCTGCGCTCCAGGATCCGCTGCAACGACGCGTCCTCGACGCTCACGACAGGGCTCTGGTCGCGCCAGGCCCGGAACCGCCGCGAGGGCACCGACTCGTCGAGCGGCTCCCCCATGGGAAAGCTGCTGGCGGCGCGCACACCGTCGACGACGGGGTGGGCGATGACGTTGCCGGACCACGACCCGTGCGGTGGCACCGTCGCGCGGAAGGTGATGCCGCCCGCGTCGGGCGTCCCGCCGTCGGAGCTGATGACCACGCCGCGGCGTCGACCGTGCCACTCGGCCTGCAGCACCAGCTCGTGGTCCTCGACGTGGGCGCTGTGGCCCCAGACCCGCCGAATCCGACCGTCCTTGACCTCGAAGAGGTCCGCGAAGTCCGCGGCGATGCGCACCGTCAGCTCGCACGTCACCGGCGCGCGACCGTAGTTGTGGACCACGATGTCCTCGCGCAGGCCGGTCGCGACGCGGCGTTGCCGCTCGACCAGCAGCTCGGTGTCGTCGAGCCCGTTCCGCGGGCTGCGGCCGACGAAGACCGCCCGGAACGGTTCAGGCGTCATCGCCGCGAGCGCCTCGAGTGGTCGGTCGTCGACCAGCACACGCCAGCCCGAGATGATGCGTGTGTCCTCGAAGAAGACCCCGTGGGCCTTGTGCGGATGGATGTCGCCGTCGATCCCGGACAGGCAGAACGACGAGCCCTCGAAGAGGGTGATCGCTCCGGGTCCCCCGACCGAGTTCGGCGTCGTGTCGGCCGCCGCGGTCACGGCGCGACCACGGGTTCGACGAGGTCGGCGGTCCTGGCGGGTGCGGGCGCCGGCCACGGCGCGAGCGTCGCCGGCTCGGACGCGTGCGCGGCGACCACCTTGGTGTACAGCTCGACGTGCGCCTGCACCATCCGCTTCGTCGAGAAGCGCTCGACGGCCGAACGGCACCCCGAGCGGTCGAGCGATCCGGCCGCGCTCAGCGCGGCGACCAGCTCGGCACTGCTCTGGCGCAGGTACCCGGTCACCCCGTCGTCCACGATCTCCGGCGCGGCGCCGGCCGGAGTCGCGATGACCGGCGTACCGCAGGCCAGCGCCTCGATCATCACGAGGCCGAACGGCTCGGGCCACTGCATGGGGTCGAGGAGCGCCACCGAGCCTCCGACGAGCGCGAGCTTCTCCTTCTCGCCCAGCTCGCCCAGGTACTCGATGTCCCGGGACAGCAACGGCTTGACCTCCTGCTCGAAGTACTGGCGCTCCAGCGGCTCACGCAGCTTGGCCGCCATCTTCAAGGGCATCCCCGCCTCCCGGGCGATCAGCGCCGCCTCACGCGCGCCCTTCTCGGGGCACATCCGGCCCACGAAGCTCACGTACCCGCCGTCGCCGGCACCGACCGGGACCTCCTCGACGTCCAGGCCGTGATGGATGACGGCGGCGATGGGGACGCCGCGTGCCGTCGAGGCCTGGTGGTGCGAGATCGCGACGATCGCCACTCCTCGCATGGCTCGGTAGAGCGGTGTCAGCGCCTCGTCGAACGGCCCGTGGTTCGTCGTCACCACCGGTGGGCGACCGGGCGGCCGGCCCAGCAACGGCCCCGCGAGCGTGTGGTCGTGGATCACGTCCATGTCGCTCAGGGCGGCGTAGCTGAGGACCACGTGCCCGAGTTCGGTGGCCGCATCGCCCGTCGCGGGACGGTCTTCCGGTGCGGACACGGTGCCCGGGACGCGCGGCACGGGGCATGTGCTGTTGGCCGCAGCGGCCAGGACGACCTCGTGCCCCGCCGCGACGAGTCCCCTCGCGAGCCGGTCGATCACGGCCTCCGTCCCGCCGTAGGCGGGGGGCGGCACCGGGACCCATGGTGGAGCGACGATTCCGATCCGCACGCTGGCGAGTCCCTCCTCGTGGAGTGGAACGCGCCGCGTCGTGACGACGACATCCAGAATACGTCCCGGGGCCGACCTGCGCGCGTCGTGCGACGCGCTCCGACGACACGGAGGCACGGTAGCCGCGCTCGGGGCCCCTGGGGCCGCCGTCCCTCACGTGTTCGGGCGGATGTGCCCCTCGGACGCCTGCACGACGACCATGCCCTGGCCGGAGAACCCGAGCTGGTAGGCCTCCCCCGAGCCGCGCCCGATCATGGCCGACGCCTTCGCGGTCTTCCGGACCGACGACGTCAGCGACGTCGACCAGAGGACCGCCGCCTGCATGTCGACGAACGTCGGCTGGTCGACCTGCAGCACGACAGGCGTGCCGTAGGTGGTGACGGCGAGCGCGCCCGTGCCGCTGAACGTGGTGTTGAACAGGCCACCGGACAAGCTGGACGCACCCTCGACGCGCTTGATGTCCCAGGAGAGCGACGCCTCGAACGCGAGCACGTTCTCCCCGTTGACCGTGACCGACTCCCCCTCGAGGTGGACCAGGAAGATCTCGTCGGCCTCCTGCGCGAGGAACACGTCCCCGCTGCCGGAGACCTTCATCAGCGACATCCCCTCGCCCGTGAACGTCTTCTTGAGCATGCGGCCCATGCCGCCGCTGCCCTGGTGGGCGAAGTCGACGTCGCCCTGGTAGGCGACCATCGAGCCCTGCTTCGCCAGGAAGTGCCCCTCGGTGCCGGAGAGCTGGACCTTGAGCATGCGCTCGTTCTGCAGCGCGAAGGCTCCCGGCTCGGTGGTGCGCTCGGTGTGGTCGCTCAGGCTGGTCCGCATACCTCGATCATGGCGGCTCTCGTCCCGTCAGACGAGCGCTCCGACCGCCGTCGCGTGGGACCAGTGGTTCGCTACCGGCATTCGGCGGTCGCGACCGAACGCGAGCCGCGACACCTTGATGCGCAGCGGGACCTGACGACGCTTGAACTCGCTGCGGTCGACGAGCCCCACCACGCGGTCGACGGTCGCCGCGGCATCGGACGCGCTCCAGCCCAGGTCGACGAGCCGCGCGGCCAGGGCCGGTGCGTCGAGGTGCTCCTCGAGGAACGCCGCGAGCAGCGGGTCGAGCACCTCGTACGGCGGGAGGGAGTCGCTGTCCTGCTGGTCGGGGGCGAGCTCGGCTGACGCGGGCTTGGTCAGGGTCGCCTCGGGGATCGGCGGCACCTCGCCGTCCAGCACCGCGCGGTCGTTGCGCCAGCGCGACAGGCCGTAGACACCCGGCAGCAGCGTGCCGTCGGGGAGGGTGATCGTCGTCTTGAGCAGGTCGCCCAGCGCATTGGGGGCCGTCCCGACCGAGTCGCCGAACAGCGTGAAGTAGCCGACCGCCGACTCCGAGCGGTTCCCCGTCGTGCACACCAGGGCGTTCGTCGCGTTGGCCACGGTCATGAGGGTGGTCCCGCGCAGCCGCGCCTGCAGGTTCTCCCAGGCCACGGGGTTCGGCGCGGCTCCGACGAGCCCGGCGAGGACGTCGTGCCGCTCCTCGTACGCGTCCTTGATCGGGACGACGTCGAAACGGATGCCGAGGTTCGCCGCGAGCGCGCGGGCGTCGTCCACCGAGCCGCCCGAGCTGTACGGGCCCGGCATCCCGATGCCCCAGACGGCGTCCGGGCCGAGCGCGTCGACCGCGATGACGGCCGCGAGCGCCGAGTCGATGCCTCCGGAGAGGCCGAGGACCACCCGCGGCAGGCCGACGCGGCGGCAGTAGTCGCCGAAGCCCGTGACGACGGCCGTGTAGACCTCCTCCTCCGCCTGCAGCGGTTCCGCGACGAACGCCGGGCGCAGGGTGGGCCGGGTCGGGTGCGTCGCGCCCAGGTCGACGACGTCCACGGACGCCGGCCGCGTGGGCGCGACCTCGATGTCGACGACGAGCGACGCAGCCTCGAACGCGGCCGCCCGGGCCACGAGCGACCCGGCCGCGTCGACGACCAGCGACCCGCCGTCGAACACCAGCTCGTCCTGCCCGCCCGTGAGGTTCACGTAGGCGATCGGCACACCGGCCGCGGCAGCGGCAGCAGACACCTGCGCGAGCCGGAGGGCAGGCTTGCCCACGTGATAGGGCGAGGCATTGCCGACGAGGACGACCTGCGCCCCGGCATCGGCGACCTCCTGCACCAGCGACGCGTCCCAGACGTCCTCGCAGACCAGGATCGCGAACACGACCGGACCATCGGGCGTTCGGACCCGGTACAGCGACTGCCCGCGGACGCCCGCTCCGAAGTGCCGGGCGTCGTCGAACACGGAGTAGGTGGGCAGCAGGCTCTTGGCGTGGGCGGCGACCACCGCGCCCCGGTGCAGGACCATCGCCGCGTTGCGCAGGGTGCGGCGCGCGGCGTCGACCTCCCACACACCCGCACGCGCACCGCCGGCCGTCGGCAGCTGCAGGACGTTCCACGGCGACCCGACGACGGCGACCGTCCCGCCGGCGTCGGACGCGAGATCCCGCACGGCCTCCTGGGCGGCGGCCACGAACGCGGGCTCGGCGAGCAGGTCCTCGCACGGGTAGCCGGTCACCGCCATCTCCGGGGTCAGCACGACGTCCGCGGCGAGGCGCGAACCGTCGGCCATCGCGGCGCGGACGGCGTCGGCATTGCCGGCGATGTCGCCGACCCGGACGGGCAGCTGCGCCAGCAGGACGCGCAGGGTGGTCATGAGAGCTCCTTGAGGGCGCGGGCGTCCGCCGGTCGCATGATCGGCGGCGTCAGGGTGCGCGGGCTGGTGGGGTCGGCCTCGAACAGCGCGGCGGGCCGTCCGCTGTGGCCGCGCTGGCGGCGCGCAGGCTGCTCGGTGGGGCGCACGAACCCGAGCGTCCCGACCACCTGGCGACGGAAGTTCGACGGGTCCAGGCGGGTGCCCCAGACCGTCTCGTACACGTGGCGCAGCTCGCCGATCGTGAACTGCGGCGGGCAGAACGCCGTCGCCAGCGGCGTGTACTCGATCTTCGCCGCGACCCGGTCGACCGCCGCGGCGAGAATGTCCGCGTGGTCGAACGCGAGCGCGGGTGCCCCTTCGACCGGCTCCCCGATCCCCGGCAGGTCGAGGTCGTCGACGTCCCACCACCGGGCGTTGCGGGCGTCGGAACCCGCCTGCGGGTCCGGCAGGTTCGGCGCGAACGCGACGTGCGCGACCGAGACGACGCGCATGCGCGGGTCACGCCCGGGCGCGCCGTAGGTGGCGAGCTGTTCGAGGTGACCGTCGAACCGGGCGATCCCCGTCTCCTCGTGCAGCTCCCGCCACGCGGCGGTCTCGATGTCCTCGGCGATCTCGACGAACCCGCCGGGCAGCGCCCACGCCCCGCGGTGCGGGTCGTCGGCACGCTCGATCAGCAGGACCTTCAGGCCGCCGTCGCGCACCGTGAAGATCGCGAGGTCGACGGTCACCGCGAACGGCGGGTAGTCGCGAGCGTCGTAGCCGGCAGGGCTCTTCATCGCAGGGCCCCTCATCGCAGCGCCTCCCAACCGCCCGCGAGCAGGCGGTCGACCTCCGCGGTCGCCGCGGCGACCCGTTCCTCGCGTGTGCCGCCCACCAGCACGAACGGGCGTCCGGTGCGCTCGAGCGCCTCGACGAACCAGCCGGTCATCTGGGGCCGGATCGCCTCGCCGTCGCGGATGCCGTCCTGCTCGAGGACGTTCATCGGCCGGCCCGGTCGAGGGTGACGCCCGCCCGCGCCAGGTCGGTCAACGCGGCGACCGCCGTCGGAGCCGCGACCGCTGCGGTGAGGTCCGTGAGCACGCGGACACGGAAGCCGGCCGCACTCGCGTCGAGCGCTGTCGCCTTCACGCAGTGGTCCGTCGCGAGGCCGACGACGTCGACCTCGGTGACCCCGCGCGCGGTGAGCGCGGCCGCGAGGCCGTCCTCGTCTGCGCCGTCGCTGATCCGGCCGGAGAACCCCGAGTAGTCCTGCCGCGACTCACCCTTGACCACGTGGACGGTGCCGGCGGGCAGGTGCAGGTCCGGGTGGTACTCGGCGCCCTCCGTGCCCGCGACGCAGTGGACGGGCCACGTGGTGACGTAGTCCGGCTTCCCGTCGGCGGCGAAGTGGCCGTCGTTCGTGTCCGGCAGGGGTGCGTGCCAGTCACGCGTCGCGACGACGACGCCGTAGCCGTCGGCGGCTGCGTCGGCTGTGGTGCCGGCTGTGGTGCCGGCTGTCGTGCCGGCTGTGGTGCCGGCTGTCGTGTCGGCGATGTAGTCCGTGATGGCCGACGCGACGGCCGCTCCCCCGACGACTGCGAGGGCGCCCCCCTCGCAGAAGTCGTTCTGGACGTCGACGACGATCAGTGCGCGTCGTGCTCCCTGGGTGCTCATGCTTGCGCTCCGATCAGGTTGGCGAGGGCTGTGGGATCCGCCGCGAGGCGTGGTGTGCCGGGTGCGAGGTCCAGGTCGAGCTCGAGAAGCTCCGCCTTGGCGCCGCGATGATGCGCGCGGATCTCGGCGAGCGTCGGGTGGTGGACCACCTCCCCGTCACGGATGACGGCGACCTGCAGCACCCGCCCCAGGACCGCCTCCGGCGCTCCGGGCAGGTGACGGACGACGACGGTCTCCTTCGTCGCGAAGCCCGCGTGGTCGAGGCCGCGGTAGGCGACCTTGCGGCCGCCGGCGCTGCCCTTGCCGGCGGCCTTCTTGGCCACCGGACGCATGGGCGCGTCGGCACCGGGCTGGTCCGCGATCGCGACGAGCTTGTAGACCATGCCCGCGGTCGGGTGACCCGATCCGCCGACGAGCTTGGTGCCCGCTCCGTAGGTGTCGATCGGGGCGTCACGCAGGGCCGCGATCGTGAGCTCGTCGAGGTCGCTGGTCACGGCGATCTTGGTGGCGGTCGCGCCCAGCTCGTCGAGAAGCGCACGCGCCTTCCAGGCCTCCACGGCGAGGTCGCCCGAGTCGATGCGGACGGCCCCGAGACCGGTCCCGGCGGCGGCGACCGCGTGGTGCAGGCCCTCCGTGGTGTCGAACGTGTCGACGAGGAGCGTGGTGCCCGTTCCGAGCGAGGCGACCTGCGAGACGAACGCGGCCTGCTCGTCGGTGTGCGCGAGCGTGAACGCGTGAGCCGCGGTGCCGCGGGTCGGGACCCCGTAGGTGAAGCCGGCCTCGAGGTTCGAGGTCGCGTCGAAGCCGACGATGTAGGCGGCCCGGGCCGCGGCTACGGCGGCGCGCTCGTCGGTGCGCCGCGAGCCCATCTCCATCAGCGTCCGGCCGTTCGCCGCGCTGACCATCCGGGCCGCGGCCGAGGCGATAGCCGAGTCGTGGTTCAGGATCGACAGGACGACGGTCTCCAGGACGACGCACTCGGCGAACGTGCCGGTGACGGTCAGGACCGGGCTGTTCGGGAAGTAGATCTCGCCCTCGCGGTAGGCGTCGACCTGGCCGGTGAACCGGTAGCTGGTCAGGTAGTCGGCCGTGACGTCGTCGACGATCCTCTGCTCGCGGAGCCATTCGACCTGTGCCGTCGTGAAGCGGAAGTTCTGGATCGCCTCGACCACCCGTCCCAGCCCGGCGACCACGCCGTAGCGGCGACCCTCGGGCAGCCGGCGAGCGAACGCCTCGAAGACCGCGTGGTGGTGGGCCGTGCCGTCCGCGAGCGCGGCGCGCAGCATCGTGAGCTCGTAGTGGTCGGTCAGCAGTGCGGTGCTTCCGGCTCCGGTAAAGGTCATGTTGACCATAATGCACGCCGGACGCAGCCCTGTCAGCGATTTAGAGTCACGTTGACCCTAATGCGCCTGTGATGCGGGTCACAGTCATCGCCCTGCGTCACGGGCCAGCTCGCTGCACGCGGTCGGGGCTCGCGCCTGGCGGGCCGGATCCCGCCCGCAGTCTCGTGGGTGCCGGGCGATCTGGGCGGCGCCGGGCAGTCCGAGTCGCGCCGGGCCGTCCGGGTCGCGCCGGGTCGCGCCGGGTCGCGCCGGGTCGCGCCGGGCCGGGCCGTCGCAGCGGAAGCGGCGCCCGGGCCGATTGGTCCACAGGCGCGCGCCCCGCGCGGGGCTGTGGACGGCTCGACGTCCACGTTTGTCCAGGTCAGGCCACGTTTTCGTCGTTGACCGCAGCGGCGATTCGGCCTAGTATCGAACGTATGTTCGATGTGGAAGCCGACCCGATCGTCGGCGTGGTTGCGGGATTGGCGGTCGACGTCGCCGCGCAGGTTCGCGACGCCGCGGCCGCCCTCGCCCGTGACGCCCGCACCTGCGCCAGTTGGAGCGCCTCGCGGCGGTCGGCGGCGTTGGTATGCGTGCGAAGTGCGGAGGCCGCGCTCGCCGAGGCGCGGGCGCACCTGCTGGTCGCGGTACGCGACTCCGGGGACCTCGAACAACCCGGGGACCGCTCCTTCGAGAACGCCCTGGGACGAACCACCCGCACCGGTACGCACGAAGCCACCCGCCAGGTTCGCCAAGCCGACGCCCTGGTCTCCATGCCATCGGTCGCCGCCGGCGTACGCGACGGGCTCGTGCCCCTCGGTCACCTGGACACTCTGGCCCGCGTCGCGGCGACCGCCGCCCCGGAAGTTGCTGCCGCCCTACGCGCTCCCGGCGCCCAGGACCGGGTGGTGCAGCTCGCCCAATCCCTGAGCGCACCGGACTTCGCCAAGTCCCTGGCCCAGTACGTCGCCTCCCAAGATCCGGCTGCCCTGGAGGTGGCATTCGAGGCACAACGCCGCGAACGCTTCCTGACCCTGTCCACCCAACCCCACGGCGTCTTCATCAAAGGCCGCCTCGACACCACCGCCGCCCAGTCGCTGCGCACCGCCCTGGACCTGATGGACCAGCACGCCGACGACCACCGCACCGCGAGCCAAGCCTCCGCGGACGCCCTGACCTTGCTCGCCGAACGCACCTGTGCCGGCACGACCTCCGCGCCCCGCACGGGCCCGTCAGTCACAGCGGTCGGCATGGGCGTGGGAGTCGGCGCGGGCAGCGCGGGTACGGGCGCGGACGTGGGCATAGGCGGCGCGGGTACGGGCGCGGACATGGGCATACGCGCCGCGGGTACGGGCGCGGACATGGGCATAGGCGGCGCGGGTACGGGCGCGGACATGGGCATACGCGCCGCGGGTACGGGCGCGGACGTGGGAGCGGACCTGGGCGTGGGGAGCGCCCGCCGATCAACGACCATCGCGGACGGCGATGCGGGTCCCGCCCTGGCCGGTGATGATCCATCCGGTCGGCCCCCCGGCACGGCGGCCCGAGCGCACCTCTCGCTTCTCGTCCCGGCCGAGACCTTCGTCGAGCTGCTCCGCCATCAGCACATGCTCGACGCCGATCCCCGGGTCGCGCCTCTGGTCGCACCGCCCTGGTCCAGCGTCGCCCCTTGGCGTCAAGTGCCCCCCGCAACGTTGGAGGACGGCACACCCGTGCCGATGTCCGAGCTCGCCCGGGCCCTGTGCGACGGCGACATCACCCGCATCGTCATGTCAGCCGAGGGACTGCCCCTGGACGTCGGACGATCGAAACGACTCTTCACGCCCGCGCAACGACGAGCCGCCATCGCACGCGACCAGCAGTGCATCTGGAACGGCTGCACCACGGCGGCATCGCGCTGCGAGATGCACCACCTGCGCTGGTGGGACGCGCACCACGGACCCACGTCCCTGACCAACGCTGCACTGGTCTGCCCACACCACCACCGACTCATCCATCAGCTCCACCTCACCGTCCAGCGCCTCGCGCAACCACCTGGCTGGGTGTCGCGAGAACAGCGCGCGGGGAGGGGCATTGCGCCGAGCACACCCGGAGTCCGCGGCCGACCGATGCGCTACGTCTTCCGCGACCCCACGGGCAGCACGATCAACAGGCCGGAGGGGCCATCGGTGGACTGGGGTGACCGAGAGTCGGCCACCTCAGGCCGTGCATGAGACGCGACGGGGGCGGGAGCGGCGCCCGACCGGTGAGGCCTAGTCCGGGCGCCCCTGCGGCCCGCGGCGCAGGTCACCGCGCGCCGGTACCGTCCCCGGCGCAGCAGGTCACCGCGCGCCGGTACCGTCCCCG
>NZ_KE384505.1:1740-667974 GCF_000426185.1 Cellulomonas sp. URHD0024 | reverse complement strand
GCAGGTCACCGCGCGCCGGTACCGTCCCCGGCGCAGCAGGTCACCGCGCGCCGGTACCGTCCCCGACGCAGCAGGTCACCGCGCGCCGGTACCGCCCCCGACGCAGCAGGTCACCGCGCGCGCTGCCCCCCGCGGCGGAGGTCACCGGGGGCTGCTACCGCACCCGGCGCAGCAGGTCATCGCGCGCCGCTGCCGCGCGCGGCGCGGGTCACCGTGCGCCTCGGCAAGCACTACAGCATCGCGGTCGTCCCACGAATAGGGACCTTTGCCTTTATCGGGGACACCCTCGCGCTCCGTAGCGTCGATGTCATCAGCCACCACCCCGGCCTCGACAAGGAGCACAACACCGTGACTGTCACGGACCGCGCCAACCGTAAGAACACCACCTCGTCGCAGACGTCCGACAAGACGCCTGCATCCCCTGCGCCTGGTCCTGACGCACCCGCCCTCGACGCCCCCGCGAGCGCGGCTCCCATCAGCGCGACCCCCGCGACCGAGGCACCCCTGAGCGAGGCGCCGGTGAGCCCGGTGCCCGCGACGACCGTTGCACCGGCGTCGCAGGCTTCCGCGGTCGAGGCCGTCGCCGTGGAGGCTTCGTCCGACGAGATCGACGAGCTGGTCACCCGGGCGACCGAGGCACTCGCCGAGTACGCGCACTTCACCCAGGAGGACGTGGACCGGTTCGTGAAGAAGGGGTCGGTCGCGGCCCTCGACCAGCACGGCGCGCTCGCCCAGCTGGCGGTCAAGGAGACCAGCCGCGGCGTCTTCGAGGACAAGGCTGTCAAGAACATCTTCGCGTGCGAGCACGTGACCAACTCGATCTCGGGCCTGAAGTCCGTCGGCGTCATCTCGCACGACGAGCTCACCGGCATCACCGAGATCGCGGAGCCTGTCGGCGTCATCTGCGGCGTCACCCCGGTGACCAACCCGACGTCGACCACCATCTTCAAGGCGCTCATCGCGCTCAAGACCCGTAACCCGATCATCTTCGCGTTCCACCCGAGCGCGCAGAGCTCGTCGGTGGCGGCCGCCCGCGTCGTGCGGGACGCAGCGGTCGCCGCCGGCGCCCCCAAGGACTGCATCCAGTGGGTGGAGCACCCGTCCATCGCGGCGACCACCGCGCTGATGCAGCACCCCGGGGTGGCGCTCATCCTGGCCACGGGCGGCAACGCCATGGTCCGCGCCGCCTACTCGTGCGGCAAGCCTGCTCTCGGTGTCGGCGCGGGGAACGTCCCCGCCTACATCGAGAAGTCGGCCAAGCTGAAGCGGGCGATCAACGACGTCGTGCTGTCCAAGGCGTTCGACAACGGCATGGTCTGCGCGTCCGAGCAGGCTGTGATCCTCGACGACGAGATCTACGACGCAGCGATGGAGGAGTTCGCGACCCTGCACGCATACCGGGCGACCCCCGCCGAGAAGGCGCTGCTCGAGCAGCTGATCTTCGGCGTCACCGCCGAGGGCAAGAACTGCGGCGGCGCCAAGCTCAACGCGTCCGTGGTGGGTCAGTCGCCGCAGTGGATCGCCCGGCAGGCCGGGTTCGAGGTTCCCGACGACACGTCGATCATCCTCGCCGAGGTCCCCTCGGTCGGGCCGCAGGAGCCGCTGACCCGCGAGAAGCTCGCGCCGGTCCTGGCGGTGCTGCGCGCGACGAGCACGGAGCACGGCATCACGCTCGCCGAGCAGATGGTCGAGTTCGACGGCCTGGGTCACTCGGCCGCGATCCACACACGCGACGACGCCCTGGCCGAGGAGTTCGGCAAGCGCGTCGAGGCTGTCCGGATCATCGTCAACGCGCCCTCGTCGCTCGGCGGCATCGGCGACATCTACAACGCGTTCATCCCCTCGCTCACCCTGGGCTGCGGCTCGTACGGCCACAACTCCGTGTCGAACAACGTCTCGGCGGTGAACCTCTTGAACATCAAGCGCGTGGGTCGTCGCAACAACAACCTGCAGTGGTTCAAGGTGCCGGCCAAGACGTACTTCGAGCCGAACTCGATCCGCTACCTCGCCGACATGCCGGACGTCGAGCGCGTCACCATCGTCACCGACGCGACGATGACGACCCTCGGCTTCGTCGACAAGATCATCGACGTCCTGAACCGCCGTCCCAACAAGATCGCGCTCCAGATCATCGACCAGGTCGAGCCCGAGCCCTCGGTCAAGACCGTCCAGGCCGGCGCCGCGCAGATGCGCCACTTCCGGCCCGACACGATCATCGCGCTCGGCGGCGGCTCCCCCATGGACGCCGCGAAGGTGATGTGGCTGCTCTACGAGCACCCGGAGATCGAGTTCTCCGACCTGAAGCAGAAGTTCTTCGACGTGCGCAAGCGTGCGTTCAAGTTCCCGGTGCTCGGGGAGCTCGCGCAGCTCGTCTGCATCCCCACCACGTCGGGCACGGGCGCGGAGGTCACGCCGTTCGCGGTGATCTCGGACCCGGACGCCGGCAAGAAGTACCCCCTGGCCGACTACGCGCTGACCCCGTCGGTCGCGATCATCGACCCGGTCCTGACGTCCCGGATGCCGAGGTCGCTGGCGGCGGACTCCGGCTTCGACGCCCTGACGCACGCCACCGAGGCCTACGTCAGCGTCTACGCCAACGACTTCACCGACGGCATGGCGCTGCACGCGATCCGGCTGATCTTCGAGAACCTCGCGCTCTCGGTGAACGGCGACCCGACCGACCCTGCGACGCAGGACGCCCGGGAGAAGATGCACAACGCCGGGACGATCGCGGGCATGAGCTTCGGCAACGCGTTCCTCGGCATCGTGCACGCCATGGCCCACGTGGTCGGCTCGACGCATCACCTGGTGCACGGCCGCACGAACGCGACGCTCCTGCCGCACGTCATCCGCTACAACGGCACCGTCCCGACCAAGCTCACCAGCTGGCCGAAGTACGAGCACTACGTGGCTCCCGAGCGGTTCCAGCAGATCGCGGCGATGCTCGGGCTGCCCGCGGCGACACCGGCGCAGGGCGTGGAGTCCTACGCGCAGGCCGTCGAGGAGCTCCGTTCGGCCGTCGGGATCCCCAGCTCGTTCCAGAGCCAGGGTGTCGACGAAGCCGCATTCCTCGGCCAGCTCGACGAGGTCGCCATGGGTGCCTACGAGGACCAGTGCGCCCCGGCCAACCCGCGGATGCCGATGATCGAGGACATGAAGGACCTCATGGTCGCGGCCTACTACGGGACCTCGGTCCAGGACGCGCGCGCACGTCGCGCGGGAGACGAGGCACGGGTCTGAGAGACCCGCACGTTCGACCGAGACCTCGCGCCCGCGAGGTCTCGGTCTGCAAGCAGCCGTGGCGGGTGGGTTTCCGGGGTGGCGCCCGCCCGCCACGGCGACACGCCTCCGTCGATGCGCTCGCCGCAGTAGTCTCTGGGCCTGCGATGCCCGACGACGAGACGACGAAGGAACTGCGCATGACAGCCCCGACGACCTCCCGACGCCTCTCCCACCTCGCGATGCCGCTGATCGCGGCCGCGTTGGCCCTCGGCCTCACGGCGTGTTCCGACTCCGGTATCGACGATGCGGCGCAGAAGGCGAAGGAGGCCGCGGCCTCGGCCAGCGACGCCGCCCACAAGCTGTCGGCGAAGGTCGACGAGGCGGAGTCGACCGCGAAGCAGGCGAAGGCCAAGGCCGACGAGCTCGCGGCCAAGCTGGAGGCGTTGGACGGGGCCGGCAAGAAGGCGGTCAACGACGCCACCGGTGCGGTGACGGGCGCGCAGACGGCACTCGACGATGCCAAGGCGAACGGCGCGGCGAGCGCGCAGGACTCTCTCGACGACGCCAAGAAGAAGGTCGACGACGCCCAGGCAGAGGTCGAGGCCGCGAAGGCCACAGCGAGCGGTTCCGCCGCGGAGTCCCTCGACTCCCTCGCGGCCCAGCTGTCGCAGCTGAGCGACCAGCTGGACGCCGCAGGTTCCTGAATCGCGCGGTTCGAGCGGTTTGGTGTGCTGCGAAGGGGTGAATTGGCCGCCCGTCGGCGCGGGACGTTGTACTAATCGCGCGGCGTGCCGATCTTGAATGTATGGCAGATCGTCAGGCGCACCGCGAGTTGCGACGCCACCACGTCGAGTGGTGGATCGTGACCGCATGGGCGTCCCTCGCGCTGGTCGCGGCAGCAGGCTTCACAGCCGCCGCCGGACTGGTGAGCTGAGCGCACGCGCTCCACGGGCCCCCTCCGGCGGGGTCCGGGCCTCGACGCACGGCTGCCGCCCACCAGCGTCACCTGGGCCTCGACGCACTGCCGGCACCCACCAGCGTCAACCGGGCCTCGGCGCACGGCCGCTACCCCACCCGCTTCCGGGGTCTCGGCGCACGGCCGCCGACCGACCCGCATATCCTCGCCGGCATGACTGACGCTCGTTGGCAGGCCGTCGCACGCGCCACCGGACTCCTCGGCGCCGACGGCGTTCCGCGCGCGACCGTGTTCGCCGAGATGTCGGCCCTCGCCGCCCGCACGGGCGCAGTGAACCTCGGGCAGGGGTTCCCGGACGTCGACGGCCCGGAGTCGGTGGCCCGCGCGGCTGCCGACGCGATCCTCGGCGGGGCCAACCAGTACCCGCCGGGTCCCGGCATCGCGGAGCTCCGGGAGGCGATCGCCGCGCACCAGCTCGAGCACTACGCCCTGCGCTGGGACCCGGACACCGAGGTGCTCGTCACGGCGGGCGCCACCGAAGCCCTGGCCGCAGCCGTGCTGGCGCTGGTCCGGCCGGGCGACGAGGTGCTCACGCTCGAACCCTTCTACGACTCCTACGCAGCGGTGATCGCCATGGCCGGTGCGACGCACACGACGGCCCCGCTGCAGGCAGGCGACGACGGCTTCCGGCTCGACCTCGACGCGCTCGCCGCCGCCTTCACCGACCGCACCCGGCTCCTCCTCGTGAACACCCCGCACAACCCGACGGGCACGGTCCTGACGCGGGCCGAGCTGGAGGCGATCGCCCGGTTGGCGCAGGCGCACGACGCGATCGTGCTGACCGACGAGGTCTACGAGCACCTGCTGCTGCGCGACGATGCCGGGGTCCGGCCGACCCACGTCCCGATCGCGACACTGCCCGGGATGGCGGAGCGGACGCTGACCGTCTCGTCCGCCGGCAAGACGTTCTCCTTCACCGGCTGGAAGATCGGCTGGGTGACGGGTCCGGAGCGGCTGGTGACCGCGGTCCGCACGGTGAAGCAGTTCCTCACCTACGTCTCTGGGGCGCCGTTCCAGCCGGCGATCGCGTTCGCGTTGCGCGACCCGGAGGTCGCCGCGTGGGTCGACGAGTTGGCCGACTCGTTGTCGCGTCGTCGCGACCTGCTGTGCACCGGGCTGCTGGACGCTGGCTTCACCGTGGTGCGTCCGCAAGGGACGTACTTCGTGCTCGCCGACGCGGCACCGCTGGGCTACGCGGACGGCACCGCACTGTGCCGCGACCTCCCCGGCCTCGCCGGCGTGGTGGGCGTCCCGGTGAGTGCGTTCACACACTCCCGCTCGCGGGTCGACGAGGCGCTGCGCTCGTGGGTCCGGTTCACGTTCGTCAAGCGCGACGACGTGCTCGAGGAGGCCGTGCGACGCCTCCGCCGCCTGCACACCTGACCGGTCAGCGTCGGACGACCGCGAGCCGGCGTCGCGCGACGACCAGAGCGAACCCGAGGGCGACCATCGCGACGGCCAGCGCCAACCCACCCGCCGGCTCGGAACCGGTCTGTGCGAGGGACGGGTCGGTCGTCGGCACGGCGGGCGCGGGTGTCGCCGGCACGACCGCCGTGGGCGGCAGCAGCGTCGGGGGTGCGGTCACCGGCGCCGCCGTCACGGGCGGTGCAGGCGGCGGCGCGACGTGCACGGTCACTCGGGCGGAGACAGGCTGGCCCGCGGCGTCGTGGGCGTTGTAGGTGAACGAGTCGGCACCGCTCCACCCGGGCGCCGGCGTGTAGCGGTAGCTGCCGTCCCGGTCGATGACGACGGTGCCGTGTGCCGGCGAGGTCCCGACGGAGGTCACGGTCAGCCGAGTGCCGTGGTCGTTGGTCAGCACACCTGGACCCGCGACGACCTGCACGGTGTTCGCGGGGATGGTGCCCGCGTCGTCGTCGGCCGCCGTGGGCGTGACGGTGATCGTGACGGTGGCCGGCGGTGAGGACAGGTCGTCGGAGTCAGCCCGGTACGTGAAGGTGTCGATGCCGGAGAAGTCGTGCGCCGGGACGTAGTCGAACGAGCCGTCGGGACGCAGCGCGACCGAACCGTGCGTCGGCGGCGACACGAGCGAGGCGACCAGCGGGCTGCCGACGTCGTTGGTCAGGACGCCCGTGGCGACGACCGTCAGCGGAGTGTTCACGGCGGTCGTCCACTGGTCGTCGACCGCTCGGGGCGTCACCGTCAGGTGCACGATCGCGGACGCGGTCTGCCCCGCGTCGTCGGTGATCGTGTAGGTGAAGCTGTCGAGGCCGAGGTAGCCGGGGTCGGGCGTGTACCGGTAGGAGCCGTCGCCGCCCAGGACCAGCCGGCCGTGCGTCGGCGCACTCGTGACGGGCGTGCGCACCGTCAGCCGGGTCCCGGCGTCGTTGCCGAGGATCCCGACGGGGCGCACCACGAGCGGGGTGTCGACGGTCGTCGTTCCGTAGTCGTCGACCGCGACCGGTTCTGCAGGGACGGGCAGGATGTCGAGCGACGTCTCGAACTGCTGGGACGGGAAGTACGTCCAGACGTCGAGCCCCTTGGAGTCGCCGAGGGTGCCGTTCGTGGTGGAGCACTGAGCGTTCGCGTTCTTCCCGGCACCGTCGCCGAACGCCCGGGCGAGGCTCGTGCTGTCGACGCCGTCCCTCGCGTCGGCGGCCGGGCTGCTCGGCAGGACGCCCACGAACGACGGGCACAGCAGCCCGCTGTCTTCGTCGCCGACGAAGACATGGGAGCTCGAGGTGTAGCTGCGGTCGTCGAAGAAGACCCGGGTGCAGTTCTTCCCGGTGCTCGGGACGTCCGCGAACGGGCAGACGTTGTTCGGCGGGTTGAGCAGCGTGATGCTCGGCCCACCGCGCGTCGAGCTCTCCACGTCGAGCATCGGAGCGTGGTACTCGCCCGCTCGGAGCACTGCCTTGACCAGGTAGTTGTTCCGCACGGGGAACGCGACGCCGGAGTTGTCCTTGCCGTCCCAGACGATCGTCTTCACGCCCGGCCCCACCACGCCGCGCAGGACACGGTTGGCGGGAAGGCCCGGGTCGTAGCGCGACGGGTCGTAGACCTTGGGGTCGGAGCTCGTGTCGGACCGGGAGATGACGATCTCGTACGTGCCGCCAGTCCCCGCGTTGAGCGTGAAGGTCCCTCCCTGGTCGACGTAGCTGCCGTGCGCGGTGGCCCGACCCGTGAACTTGACGGCTTTCAGGACCGGCTGGACCGGGGCTCTCGGGATGCCCAGCGCGGCCAGGGTCGCGGGAGCGAGGGGCTCGAACGACAACGGGTACTGCGGACGGGCCAGGTGCACACCGCCGGCGAGCGCCGGGAGCTGCTGCGGTGCAGGTCCCACGCCGACGACGTCGTGGTTGAGCGGCGTGACCCCGTCGGCGTCGAGGAATCCCTCGCGGTTCCCGTAGAAGACGAAGCCGTTCGGGTCGAATCCGTTGGTGTTCACCAGGTAGCGGTAGCCGTCGAGCGTGTTGAGGTACATCGACATGGTGACGGGACGCGGGTTGCCTCCCGTGAACGCCGCGAGCACGTACGTGAAGACCCGTCCGGGAATGCCGCCCGAGCCCGTGGCGTCCGTCGCAGCGCGCACCGTCAGGTCCCAGGCGTTCACCGCCGTGCCCGCTGCGGCACGGAACGTGCCGGGATCGAGGACCGAGTCCGGCGTGCCGTCCGCGGTGCCCGACGCGCCTGCGGAGCCGTAGAACGCGACCCGGTAGAGGCCCGTCTTCGGTGCCTTGTACACGCAGGGGACGTAGCCGGCGGTGTTCGCCGACCCGTCGACCGACCGGGCCCGCGCGAGCTCCTGCGCGCGTGTGGAGATCAGGCCCGTAATGGTCGTCAGCCGATGGGCGGAGCACAGGAAGCCGTTCTGGCCGTCGACGACGACGGGGAGCACGGGCGCCTCGGTGTCGGTGATCTGACCGGGGTTCCAGATGGTGATGTCTGCGGCACCCGTGCCGACCGACGAGGATCCGGTGAGGATCTGCTCGCCGGCCCGGGCGAACACCGAGAACAGCGTCCGCCGCTGGATGCGGGTCTCGGTGTCGGGCCCGTACGCGTTCGTCCGCCACTCGATCGCCGCCCGGCACCGCGCGTCAGGTGAGGTGCCGTTGCAGGGCGGGTCGGCGAGCGCGGAGCCCGGGTAGAGGTCGGCGCTGCCGGACGCCAGCGCAGGCGTGGCGGCTCCCCCGAGTGCGAGCACGCACACGACCAGGCAGAGCAGGAGACGGCGGAGCACGCGGGACCGATCCTTCCGGGTTCCCGCCAGGCCGCGGTGCGCATCGCGAGCCGGTTGCGCGTCCAGCCGGCGGGGTTCGCGCGCACACTACGGACGATTGCGACGTCTGCCGTGCGCCGTTCGGGTGGAGGTCGACGTCGACGACGAGTTCACCCGTACGACTTGTCCGAGATGTGCCGGTCTGTGGTCGATCGAACGTGGTGGGCGCTCAGTCCAGGACCGTCGACCCGCCCGACCATGCCCCGTCGCGCCGGTACGCGCGGGTACCGACGGCCAGGACGACAAGTGCTCCCGCTGCGGACGCCAGCATCACGGCGGCCATCGCGACGGCGTCACCGCCGAGCAGGCCGGAGAGCGGGCTGACGATCCCTGCGACACCCGCCTGGGTCGCACCGATCACCGCCGCCGCGGTGCCGGCGAGGGCCCCGTGCCGGGTGAGCGCGAGTGCGGACGCGTTGGGCGGGATGAAGTTGACCATGAAGAGGATCAGCCACAGGACGACGAGCAGCGCCGCCAGCCCACCCCAGCCCGTGACGGCGATCGCCAGCAGCCCGAGCGCGAGGGTCACCGAGATCGGCAGCACGACGCGCAGGATCCGGATCGGCGCGACGCGACGGACGAGCGCCGCGTTGACCTGCGCCCCGGCGACGAGACCGATCCCGTTGACCGCGAACAGCAGCGCGAACTGGTTCGACGTCAACCCGTACCCCTCGCGGAGCACGAACGGCGACCCGACGACGTACGCCATGAGCACCGCGATGCCGAGACCCGGCAGGATCGCGAGCGCGACGAACTGCCGGTCGCGTACCAGTCGGCCGTAGCCCGCCACCGCGGTGCGCAGCCCCCCGTCGCGACGCCGCTCGACCGGCAGCGTCTCGGGCATGCGCCGCCAGACGACGACCCACAGCACCGCACCGAACAGCGCGAGCGCACCGAAGACCGCACGCCACCCGAGCTGCCCGGCGATCAGGCCGCCGATGGACGGTGCGAACAGCGGCGCGACACCGATGACGAGCATCAGGCGCGACATGAGACGCGATGCGTCGGAGCCCACGAACCGGTCGCGGATGATCGCCATGGCCACCACGGACGCCGACGCGTTGAAGAACCCCTGGAACGTCCGCAGCGCGATGAGCGGGATGATCGCCGGCGCGACCATGCACAGCAGCGACGTCAACACGTGCATCGCGACGCCGAGGAGCACGGGCAGCCGGCGACCGAACCGGTCGGACACGGGACCGATCACGAGCTGTCCCACGGCGCCGCCGAGGAGCATCGCCGTCATGGTCAGCTGCGCCATGGTCGCGGTCGTGCCCAGGTCGCGGGCGACCTCGGGCAGCGACGGCAGGTAGATGTCGGTCGAGATCGCCGGCAGCGCGCACATCAGGCCCAGGAGCAGCACGTACCGGACGTCCGGGGTGTACGTCCGGCGGGGTGCGTCGGGGCCCGCCGATGCGGCGGTGGGTGCGGCGGATACGGTCGGTGCCGTCGGGACAGGTGGGGCGGTGCGCAAGCTCATCGCATTCCATTTTTCCTTGCCCCGAGCGATTTGTCGAATCGATTCGATGTGACCTTCGACGCCTGGTCTCCGGCCGGCGGGCGATATGTCGGAGCCTGCTGGCAGGCTGGGCGCATGTGCGGTCGATACGCCTCCTTCCGGGAGGACCAGGCGCTGGCCGACGAGTTCGCGATCGCGACGATCGCCGACGACGTGCGCCTGCTGGGCCCGTCGTGGAACGTCGCGCCCACGGACGGCGTGCGGATGGTCGTCGAGCGGGCGGACAAGCAGACCGGCGAGATCACACGGCAGCTGCGCGTCGCGCGGTGGGGCCTGGTCCCGTCGTGGGCCAAGGACATCTCGGTCGGCAGCCGGATGATCAACGCGCGCGTCGAGTCGATCGCCGACAAGCCGGCGTTCGCGAGGCCGTTCGCCGCCCGGCGTGCGCTCCTGCCTGCCGACGGGTACTTCGAGTGGAAGAAGCCGTCACCGGACTCGGCCAGCAAGCGCAAGCAGCCCTACTTCCTGCATCCCGCCGACGGTGCCGTCGTCGCACTCGCGGGGTTGTACGAGTTCTGGAAGGACCCCTCGAAGGCCGACGACGACCCGGAGCGCTGGGTGGTGAGCGCAACCGTCATCACGCGACCGGCCTCCGAGGAGCTCGCGCACATCCACGACCGGCAGCCGCTCATGCTGCGGCCCGAGGCCTGGGACGCCTGGCTCGATCCGGCGGTCGGCGCCGACGAGGCCGCCACGCTGCTCGAGGCGCCCGCACCGGACATCGTCGCGACGCCCGTGTCCGGCGCGGTCGGGTCCGTGGCCAACAACGACCCGAGCCTGGTCGAGGAGGTACCTCTGGACCACGACGCCATCGAGTGACCCTCGCCCGCCGGCTGACCTTCGCCCGCCGGCTGACCCCCGCGCACCGGCTCACCCCCGCGCACCGGCTCACCCCCGCGCACCGGCTCACCCCCGCGCGCCGGCTCACCCCCGCGCGCCGGCTGATCCTCCCGCGGAGTGACCAGCCGGCGCGACACCCGCGGACGGGGTCAGTTCCGTCCCAAGGGATCAACGGACACGTCGCAGTGCTCGTCGAGCGTGCAACCGGCGGGAAGGTCCGGGTACGGCACGTGGGGCGCGGTGTCGGTCGGCCCCTGGTCGACGAACGTGTCGCGGTACGGCGGGCGGTCGGCGCTGACGTCCCGGACCCGCTCGAGCAGCCGCCCGGTCACCGGATCCACGATCACCCGCTCGGAGGGGCGGGCGACCAGCACTCCGGGGCGCCCGGTGCTGTCGGTGATGTTCGCTCCGACCGTCGTGCCAGGGATCTGCGCGGCCACCTCCCAGAGCGCCTGCCGCAGCGCCGGCGAGGCCGGGCTGTTGACGAGCAGCTCCTCGACCGAGCCCCAGAGGGTCTGGTCCTCGACCCGGTCCGGTTGGTCGGGGTCGGTGTACGACCGCAGCGCGAGCTCGAGCGCGACCGGCTCGGTCGGCAGCGTGAACATCTCGTCCCAGGTGATGCCGGGACCGAAGGTTGCCGGCCCGGTCACGGTCGGCTCGGTGCTCGCCACGTCGATCCACACGGTCGGCTCGTGGTGACCCGACCAGATCTCCAGACGGCCGCGCTGGGTTTCCCCGGTGACGTCGCTTCGGCTGTCCGAGATCTGCACGGAGTGCCAGTAGGCGGCGTCGCGGGAGACGTCCGGCTGCTCGCCGGCCGCCTGACCCGCGCGCACCAGGAGCTCCGCGGCACTCGCGGTGGAGATCGGCGTGCGCCCCCCGGTGCTGAGCACGGGGATGGCGACGAGGGCGACCGCTGCAGCGGCCCCGACGAGGACCGTCAGGCCGATCCGGCGACCTCGTCGGCGGCGCAGGACGGTGGCGCCCTCGACGCGAGGCAGCTCCATGGCGGTCCTCAGCTCGGCGTACGCAGCGGCGAGCGCATCGGGGTCCGGCGAACCGTTCGGGCCGATGGCGACGAGGCGGTCCTCGAGAGTGGTGTTCACAGCGTCCTCCGGGCTAGGTCATGGATGCGGTCAGCGGAGTCCGGGCGGGGACGGTCACGAGGCGGTTCGTCGGGCGGCGGTTCCACCAGGCCCGCCAGTCGGCGCCGAGCCCGGTGCAGGCGGACCTGGAACGTCGCGACGCTGACCCCGTGCACGGTCGCCGCCTGCGCGGGTGTCAGTCCGTCCCAGGTGACCAGCAGAAGCGCCTCGCGATCCCGGGGCGACAGCGCAGCGAGCCCGCGGAGCATCGTCGTGCGCTCGATCGCCAGGGTCTCGGCGCCCGGGGCGGGAGCCGGCGAGACCGACGCGAGCCGGGCGAGCTCGTCGTGCAGCACCCGCTGCCGGACGTGCGATCTCCTGGCGTTCGCGATCGTGTTGCGGGCCACGACGATGAGCCACGGCAGGGCCTCGCCGGGAACCTCGGCCAACCGGCGCCACGCCACCAGGAACGTCTCGGAGACGACCTCCTGGGCGGTGTCCGGGTCGACGTGCCGCATCGCGTAGGCGTGGATCCGAGGGGCGTGCGCCGACCACAGGCCTTGGAAGTGCTCGGCACCTGTGTCGCTGCCACCAGGCGGGCTGTCCTGTCGAGTTCCCATGCTCTGAAGTGTCCGGCAGGCCCTCGGACTTACAGCCGGGCTCTACGAGCTGCTGCGACCGGGGCCCGCGCCTTGAGGGGTCGCCGCCCAACGACGCCCGATCGCGCGCAGCATGCTCGGGTAGACGATCAGGTACCGGAACGGCGTGATGAACGCCATGTACAGCCGCCCGGTCCACCCGTTCGGCCGGACGAGCACCGTCAGCTGCGCGCTGTAGACGTCGCCCGCGCCGCGCACCCAGCCGATGTGCACGAGACCGTGCACGGTGCCGTTGGCCGTCTCGGCGACCCATTCGTCGTGCGTCTGGAACACGGACCGGAACGGTAGGACCTTCGAGTCGGGGCCGCGTGGCCCGGCGGCCAGGTCGGCGGGCAGACGGTCGCGCACGGAAGCCACCCGGCCACCGATCCCGGACTCGGGCCTGTCCCAGCCGAACCAGGTCCCGAGCTTGCGACGCGCCAGGAAGAGAAACCCCACGACACCGCGGCGGACCGTGGATCCGTCGCCACTGGTGAAGCCCCGCACGAGGCGGTCGAGGTCGTCGGGCCCGCCCGGCGTCGGGAGCTGCCAGACGTCCTCGACCTCGAAGTCCGGTGCGACCTCGTGCAGGCGCCAGGGGCGGTTCAGGTATTCGGAGCTCGGAAGTCTCATCTGCTCGGTCCTCGTCGACGGCCGGTCGCTCGACGGTAGCGAGGAGTGGACGTGGACGGTCCCGGCTCTCAGCCGACCCTCAGCCGCTGGCGGCCGAGAGCACCTGCACCGGCGTGACCGTGCCTATCCCGGCGAGCTCGCGCGGGGCCTGCGGTTCCAGCACGAAGCGGCCGTCGGTCGACAGCACCTGAGCCGTGGCCTCGTCGACGTAGACCGTGGACGGGTCGGCGATGTCCGTGAGCCGGGCGGCGAGGTTCACGTGCGGGCCGAACACGTCGCCGAACCGCGACAGCACGCGACCCCAGACCAGGCCGACGCGCACCGGCGTGACCCCGCGCGCACCCTCGAACAGGCCACCCGTCGTGGTCTCGCGGTCGACGTCGAGCTCCTTGCCGAGGGCGTCGGCGAGCCGCAGGGCGATGGCCGCCCCGGTCCCGGCGCTGTCGGCGACGAAGAGCACCGCATCACCGATGGTCTTGACCACGCGCCCGCCACCCGCGGACACGATGTCCCGTGCCGCGGTCTCGAACCGCTGCACGAACTGGGACAGGTCCGTGGACCCGAGCCCCGCGGTCCGGCGCGTGAACGAGACCATGTCCGCGAAGCCGACGGCGCGGGCCAGCGGCAGCGCCGACCGGTCGGGGCCAGGGGCACGCAGCTCGCCGAACTCGGCGGCGTACCGACCCGCGATCGCCGCGAGCTGTCGACGGTAGGAGTGCACCAGCTGGGCCTCGAGGACGGGCGCGAGCGCGCCGAGCCGGTCGAGCACGAGCAGCCGCGCGGAGGTGTCGTCCAGCTCGTACCGGTCGGCCATGTCCTCCACGAGCGCCTCGACCTGCCAGAGTGCGAGGCGGTCCGAGGTGTGCCCGAGCGCGCGCGTGACGGTGATGACCGTGCGCAGGTCGAGGCCGTAGTCGCGGACCAGGGCGGCGGCACGGTCGACCGCCTCCGCGTCGCGCTCGGTGTAGACGTTGTCGTCCGCGTCGGCGTGCGGCAGGCCCATGGTCGTCCAGAACCCGCGGACGACCTCGATGTCGATCTGGGCCCGCTCGGCGAGATCCCGAGCGCTGAGCGTGCGGGGCCCTCCGAGCAGCTCGGCATCGAGCTCCCCTACCGTCGACTCGAGGAAGTCGAGGTCCTGCGATCGGTCGTCGGGCACGGGACGAGGGTAGTTCACCCAGCCCCGCGAACGTGGTGCACGTCACCCGCGAGGACGAGGTGCTCGAAGCCGGACGCGTCCCGCACGACGAGCCCTCCCTCCTCGGACAACCGCACCGCGACGCCCGTCACCTCGGACCCGCCCGGCAGCTCCACCCGGACCGTGTCACCGAGCGTCCCGCACACGAGAGCGATCTCGTCGGAGAGCCCCGACCACACGGTGTGCCCGCCCGCGTCACGCCAGCGGCGGGTCACCGCGATCAGCGCGTCGACCAGCGAGACGAGCAGACCCTCGCGGTCCACGTGCTGCGCACCCGCGAGGGCGAGCGACGTCGCACTGGGCACCGGAAGCTCGTCGACGCCCTGGCTCACGTTGATCCCGATCCCGATGACGACGGCGGCCGGTCCCCCGTCGCTCATCGGGACGACCTCGGCGAGGATGCCGCCGACCTTGCGCACCGGCCCCCAGCCGTCGATCTCGGTCTCTGCCGGCACGAGCAGGTCGTTGGGCCACTTCAGGACGGCCGGTACGCCCGCAGTGGCACGCAGCGCGTTGACCGCGCCGAGGCCGGCGAGCAGGCTCAGCCAGCCGAGCGTGGACGCCGGGACGACCGGCCGGACCGCGAAGCTGCAGGTCAACGACGTACCGCCGGGCGTCTCCCAGGTGCGACCTGCCCGGCCGCGCCCTGCGGCCTGGTGCTCGGCGATCAGCACGCTCCCGTCCGGCCACGATGCCGGGTCGGCTCTGAGGTCGGCCGCGACGTCGGAGTTGGTCGACTCCGTCACGTCGACGATCTCGACGCGCGCGAGCGGGCCGTTCGGGGCGAGCAGCAGCGACTTGAGCTCGTCGGCACGCAAGGCCGGTCGTGACGTCGTCATGACGTCATCCTGTCGCGCGTTGTGGGAACTCGACACCCCGACGCGACGAAGACCGTGATGCGCCTGCACGTCGATGGAGGGCTTCGACAACTAGCCTCGTCGGGTGACTGAGATCAAGCAGCCTGCGGACACCGCCGCCCCGCGCACCACGGCCGGCAAGCTGGCTGACCTCGCTGCTCGGTACGAGGCGCAGGGCGAGGCCGAGCAGAACGCGGTCGACAAGCAGCACGCCCGCGGCAAGCGGTCCGCCCGCGAGCGCATCGAGCAGCTCCTCGACGAGGACTCCTTCACCGAGATCGACGCGTTCGTCCAGCACCGGTCGGTGAACTTCGGCCTCGACAAGAAGAAGTTCGCCGGCGACGGGGTCGTCGTGGGCCACGGCACGATCGACGGCCGCCCGGTGTGCATCTACTCGCAGGACTTCACGGTCTTCGGAGGCAGCCTCGGCGAGGTGCACGGCGAGAAGATCACCAAGGTCATGGACCTCGCGCTGCGCACGGGCGTCCCGATCATCGGTATCAGCGACGGCGGCGGCGCACGCATCCAGGAGGGTGTCGCGGCCCTCACCCAGTTCGCGGAGATCTTCCGTCGCAACGTCGCGGCCTCGGGTGTCATCCCGCAGATCAGCCTGATCCTCGGCCCGTCGGCGGGCGGCGCGGTGTACTCCCCCGCGCTGACCGACTTCATCGTCATGGCCGACGGCTCGTCGAACATGTTCATCACCGGCCCCGACGTCATCCGCGCGGTCACCGGCGAGGACGTGGGCTTCGAGGAGCTCGGCGGCGCGACCACGCACAACACCCGCTCCGGCGTCGCGCACTACATGGGTTCCGACGAGGACGACGCCTTCGACTACGTCCGCGCGCTGCTCACCTACCTGCCGCAGAACAACCTCACCGACCCGTGGACGTTCGACCACGCGGCGGACCTGTCGGTCACCGAGGAGGACGAAGAGCTCGACACCCTCCTGCCCGACTCGGACAACCAGCCGTACGACATGCGCACGGTCGTCGAGCACGTGCTGGACGACGGTGTACTTCTCGAGGTCATGCCGTTGTACGCCCAGAACGTGCTCATCGGGTTCGGGCACGTGGAGGGCCACCCCGTGGGGATCGTCGCCAACCAGCCGATGTCCATGGCCGGCACGCTCGACATCAACGCGGCCGAGAAGGCCGCCCGCTTCGTGCGCACGTGCGACGCGTTCAACATCCCGGTGCTGACGTTCGTCGACGTCCCGGGCTTCCTGCCGGGCACGGACCAGGAGTGGAACGGCATCATCCGGCGCGGCGCCAAGCTCATCTACGCCTATGCCGAGGCCACCGTGCCGCTCGTCACCGTGATCACCCGCAAGGCGTACGGTGGCGCCTACATCGTCATGGGGTCCAAGCAGCTGGGCGCGGACGTCAACCTCGCCTGGCCCACGGCGCAGATCGCGGTCATGGGGGCCGGCGGTGCGGTGAACATCCTGCAGCGCGGCGCCCTGAAGAAGGTGGCCGACGCCGAGGGTGATGTCGAGGCCGAGCGGCGCCGCCTGACCGCGGAGTACGAGGAGGCCATCGTGAACCCGTGGGATGCTGCCCAGCGCGGCTACGTCGACGCGGTGATCCCCCCGAGCAGGACCCGCGCCGAGGTCACCAAGGCCCTGCGTCTGCTGCGCACCAAACGGGCGTCGCTGCCCCCGAAGAAGCACGGGAACATACCGCTATGAGCCTCGACCTATGAGCCACGACGACCACGACGACCACACCCACGCGGCCCACGGTCCGGACCCGCTGCACGGAGTCGAGAGCGCCGATCTGCACGTCCTCGTCGACCAGCTGACGACCGCGCTGCACGGGTACGTGGACACCGCCGTCGGCGTCCGCGCCGAGTTCGGCTCGACCGAGGCCGACGAGGACCCGCGCATCCTCGCGCTCGAGTCGGAGATCGGCGGCCTGAACGCCCGCCTCTACGACCTCCTGCACGAGCGCCTGGGCCTGCACGCGGATCTCACGGGCATGTCGTGGGGCGACGAGGACGACGGCGACGCGGACGGGCTGGCCGAGCCGCTCGAGGTCGACACGTTCCACCTCGGGTTCCTGATCGGTCCCCCGGTGGGGACCTCGGACCTGTCGCTCGACTCCGTCCTCGACCTGGTCGAGCAGGGCGGTTCGGACCTCGCGGGTCGCCTCGTCGAGGCTGGTTTCGTCGTCGACGGCTGGGGGGCGTCCCGCGGTGCGCCGTTCGACTTCGACGAGGACGAGGACGAGGACGACGAGGATGGCGACGACGCGTGAGCGACGCGCCCGAGAGCACGCAGATGCAGGTGGTGCGCGGCACCCCTGACGACGTCGAGCTCGCTGCGCTCGTCGCGGGCCTGATGGCAGCGGCCTCGGAGCGCGCCGGCCATGCCGAGCCGGCCGTGGATGGGGTCGCGGCGCCCTGGGCGGACCGCCGCCGCACGATGCGGGGCGTGCGCGACGACGCTCTCCGCCCGGGCCCCGACGCATGGCGCTGGAGCCTGCGCGCCTGACCCTCCGGTGCTGGGCGACCGCTACCGGACACCTGCGGCGCGGCGTACCGACAAGTACGCTCGCGGGCGTGACGATGACGCCGAGGTCGGAAGAACGTGCGAGCACCTCCATCGACGAGATCGCCGAGTCGTACCTGACGCGGTACGCGGTGCTGGACCCGCTGGCCGCGACGGCGATCGGGATCGCTGGTCACGACCACGAGATGACGGACCTCTCGCCGGCGGGCATCGACGCACGCGTCGCCCTCGCGCGGTCCACCCTGGCCTCCCTCGACGGCCAGGTGCCGGTCGACGCCGTGGACGAGCTCACCCTCGCGGCGATGCGCGAACGGCTGGGGCTCACGATCGAGCTCTACGAGGCCGGCGAGCAGCACCGCTCCCTGAACAGCATCGAGTCGCCGGTGCAGCACCTGCGCGGCATCTTCGACGTCATGCCCACGGACACCGTCGAGGCGTGGTCCAACATCGCCGCCCGCCTCAACGCGCTGCCGTTCGCGGTCGACGGCTACGTCGAGTCCCTGCGGCTCGGCGCCACGCTGTCCGGGGTCGCTGCCGCGCGTCAGGTGGCAGAGGCAGCTCGGCAGGCCGACGAGCTCGCCGACCCCCCGACCTCGTTCTTCACGACGTTCATCACGGGCGAGCTCGTGGACTCGGTGCTCGACGAGTCGGCGTCCTGCTCCCTGGTGCGCGCGGAGCTCGAGCACGGCGCGGCCGCCGCACGGCGGGCCTACAGCACGCTCGCCGCCTTCCTGCGCGACGAGCTCGCTCCGCTGGCCCCGGAGTCCGACGCGGCCGGTCGCACGCGGTACGCACTGTGGTCGCGTGAGTTCCTCGGCGCGAGAGTCGACCTCGACGAGACCTACCGGTGGGGACTCGACGAGCTCGCGCGCGTCGTCGCCGAGCAGGAAGCCGTCGCTGCGCAGATCGCCGGACCGGGAGCGACCGTCGCGGACGCCGTCGCGGTGCTCGACCAGGACCCGTCCCGCCTGCTGACCGGCACGGACGCCCTCCAGGCGTGGATGCAGGAGACCGCGGACGCGGCGATCGAGGCCCTCGACGGGGCACACTTCGACATCCCCGCCGAGCTGCGCCGCCTCGAGTGTCGGATCGCCCCGACCCAGAACGGCGGCATCTACTACACACCGCCGAGCGACGACTTCAGCCGACCGGGCCGCATGTGGTGGTCGGTGCCGCCCGAGGTCACCACCTTCAACACCTGGCGGGAGAAGACGACGGTCTACCACGAGGGCGTCCCGGGGCATCACCTGCAGATGGGCCAGGCGGTCTACGAGCGGGCGACGCTGAACCGGTGGCGCCGGCTCGCGTGCTGGACCTCCGGGTACGGCGAGGGGTGGGCGCTCTACAGCGAGCGGCTCATGGCGGACCTCGGCTTCCTCGACGACCCCGGCGACCGCCTCGGCATGCTCGACGGCCAGCGCATGCGTGCCGCCCGCGTGGTCTTCGACCTGGGCGTCCACCTCGGGCTGCCGGCGCCGCAGGAGTGGGGCGGGGGGACCTGGGACGCCGACAAGGGCTGGGAGTTCCTCAAGGCGAACTTCAACATGCCCGAGGCGTTCATCCGGTTCGAGTGGAACCGGTACCTCGGGTGGCCCGGGCAGGCACCGTCCTACAAGATCGGCCAGCGTCTCTGGGAGCAGACGCGCGACGAGGCAGCCGCGAAGTCCGCCGCTGCCGGCGAAGCGTTCGACCTGCGCGCGTTCCACGCCCGCGCGCTGGGCATGGGTGCCCTCCCCCTGGACGTGCTGAAGCAGGCGTTCGCGGGCTGAGCGGGCGGCGCGCGCCCGGCTGAGCGGGCGCCCGGCTCAGCGGACGCTCGGCTCAGCGGACGCCCGGCTCAGCGGACGCCCGGCTCAACCGACGCCCGGCTCAACCGTCACCGGGCTGAGCGCGAACCGGGCTGAGCGCGGACCCGGCCCGCGCCCTGGCGGCGTCAGGCGATCAGCTGAGACCCGTACCGCAGCACGATCGCGGCGACCATGAAGACGAGCACGGCGACCGTCACGAACCAGTCGTTCCCGCTCGCGACGAACCGCCGCGCCCCGGGGCCGATGTCGATCACCCCGTCGCGGACGTTGATGCGCGTCAGGCCGGCCCACACGAGCGTGGTCGTCGCGGTGATCAGCAGGCACCACGGGCACAGGGCGTGGATGGCGAAGTACGAGACGCCGAACAGGTACCAGGCGAAGAGCAGGCCGACCGAGTAGACGGCCTGCGCGCTGAGCATGAACCACCGCGGGAACACGACGCCGCCGATCATGGCTACGGCGATCGTGATGACGACCGACTCGGCCGCGATGCCGAGGAACGCGTTCGGGAAGTAGTCGCCCAGGATGTGCGCCTCGGGCCGGAGCGCGACCTTGGCGCAGTCGAGCACCGGGTTGATCGAGCAGCTCAGCGCGGCCTTCGGGTCGTGCGCCAGCTTGAGCGCGTCGATCGACAGGACGAACGAGGCGAGCAGGCCGAGCGCGCCGGAGATGACCATCTCGATCGCGGTCCGGCGCCGCCACTCCAGGGTCGGCGGTTCGAGCAGGTCGGGGTCGGGATCGACGTAGTCGTCGAGGTCGTCGTCGTCGATCGGGTCGAGGTCGGTCTCGGGGTCCGGGACGCCGTCGTCCACACCCTTCGACGTTGCTCGCGTCGCGTCAGCCATCTGCTCTCCTCGTGCGCTCGGGCCGACTCCGTCGCCGCCCGCCCGGGCCGGCGGTACCGCCCGCCGCGACCCGCCCAGTGCGCCTCCATTCTGCCCTGCGTTCGCTGTGCTCAGGACCGGGCCGGAAGTCCCGTCCGAACACATCTTGACCGGTATAGGAGTCCCGGCGACTTTATCGGTACAGAGAATACATGGACCGACCAGGAACCGGAGGACACCATGTCCATGGACGGACCCCAGCTGGGGCTGCTCTTCGGGCCGCCCGCCACGTACCACGAAGCGCACAGCGCCTTCCCGACGGCTCCGGTCGTCGTGACCCGGCGCCGTCGCACCTCCCAGAGCCGTCGGCCCCCGGTGGCGCGCACCCGCCGTTCCGTCGCCGGCCTCCTGCACCACGTGGCCGACGCGATCAGCCCCGCCCCGGCACACCCGGGCGGCACGGCGACGCGGTGACGAACGCCGCGGCGACCTACCCTGTCCCGCATGGAGCGGAACAGGATGTCGGCGCGCGTGCGGGCCGCAGCGCGCCGCCGATCGGGCTCGTTCCCGCGGACCGGGACGGCGGTACGCCCGTGGCGCGCGTGACGCTGCAGACCATCGCGGACCGCGTCGGCGTCAGCCGGATGACGGTCTCCAACGCGTTCTCGCGCCCCGACCAGCTCTCGGCCGAGATGCGCCGCACGATCCTCGACGCCGCGGCCCAGCTCGGGTACGTCGGCCCGGACCCGTCGGCACGGGCGCTCGCCCGCGGCACGACGGGCGCCGTGGGCGTGCTGCTCACCGAGTCCGTCGGCGCCGCGTTCCGCGACCCGATCGCCGCCGCGTTCTTCGGCGCGGTCGCCGAGGAGCTGGCCCCGACCGGGCTCGCGGTCGTCCTGCTCCCCGCGAACGGCGCCGAGGGCATGATCCCCGCGCGCGACATCCCCATGGACGCGGCGCTCGTCTACGGCTGCGCCGCCGACTACCCCGCCGTCGACTGGCTCGTCCGCCGCAAGCTCCCGCTCGTGTTCGTCGACGGCGACCCGCGGCCCGGATCTGCGAGCGTGATCCTCGACGAGCGCGAGGGTGCGCGCCTGGCCGCCCAGCACCTGCTCGACCTCGGCCACCGACGCGTGGCCACCTTCACCATGAACGTCGAGGTCCCACCCGGCTGGGCACCGGACGTCACCGCGGCGGCGAGCGGGTTCGTCGCGCGCGAGCGCCAGCTCGGCTGGATCGAGACCCTGACCGCCGGCTGCGCCACACCGGTGACGTACGAGGTCCACGACAACATGGAGCCGTACATCTCCGAGGGCGCCCGCGCGCTGCTCGCCGGTGACACGCCTCCCACGGCCGTCCTGTGCTTCTCCGACCTGATGGCCGCGGCCGTCGTGCACGCCGCCGAGCAGCGTGGCCTGCGGGTACCGCAGGACGTGTCGGTGATCGGGTACGACGACGTCCCGCTGGCCCGACGTCTGCGACCGACGCTGACCACCATCCGCCAGGACTTCGAGGCCAAGGGCAGGGCCGCGGCCGGGGCACTCACCCGCTCGATCGCGCGAGAACGCGCCGGTGACCCCGCCGACCCCGAGCAGCACGTCGTCGCGGTCGCGCTCGTCGTCCGGGACAGCACGGCGCCGCCGCCGTCCTGACGCACCACGCCGTAGGCTCGCATCCCGTGACCCGCCTGCTGCTCGCCTCCGCCTCGCCCGCCCGCCGCGCCACGCTCGTCGCCGCGGGGATCGACCCGCTGGTCGCGGTCTCCGACCTCGACGAGGTGGCCACGCTGGCCGCCGCCGAGGTCAGGTTCGGTGCGCTGGAGCCGGCCGACGCGGTGCTGCTGCTGGCCCAGGCCAAGGTGGAGGACGTGTCCCGGAACCTGCCCGAGGACCTCGACGACGCCGACGACCTCCTGCTCCTCGGCTGCGACTCGATGCTCGAGCTGGACGGCCAGATCTACGGCAAGCCGGCCGACGCGGACGAGGCCCGGACCAGGTGGCAGGCGATGCGCGGGAAGACCGGCGTCCTGCACACCGGGCACTGGCTGATGGACGAGCGCGCGACGCCGACCATGCTCGGCGCGACCTCGTCGACGACCGTGACGTTCGCGGACCTGACCGACGACGAGATCGACGCCTACGTCACGACCGGTGAACCGCTCGCCGTGGCCGGCGCGTTCACGATCGACGGCCTCGGCGGACCGTTCGTCGAGCGGATCGAGGGCGACCACCACGGCGTCGTCGGGCTGAGCCTGCCGCTGCTGCGCGAGCTGCTCGGCGCGGTCGGCGTACGCATCCCGGACCTGTGGCGTTCGGCGTAGAAATTGTCCCTAGGCGACAACCCGGCGCCCCGAGCGCGCCGTCTTCGGGCCGGTCGTCGTCGGAAACCTACAAGAACCGCACGCCGGGCCTGGCCGGATCCCCAATCTTGCGCGGGCGCGCGGCCACGGCGCGAGCCAAAGCCTGCCTCCACGTTACGGTGAGCCGTGCCCGTCATCTCCAAGGTCCTCATCGCCAACCGCGGTGAGATCGCCGTCCGCATCGCCCGTGCCTGTCGCGACGCGTCGATCGGCTCCGTCGCCGTCTACGCCGACACCGACCGCGAGGCCCTGCACGTGCGCATCGCCGACGAGGCGTTCGCACTCGGCGGTGCCCGCGCCGCGGAGACCTACCTCGACATCGCCAAGCTGCTGGACGTCGCTCGGCGCTCCGGCGCGGACGCCGTGCACCCGGGCTACGGCTTCCTCGCGGAGAACGCCGCGTTCGCGCAGGCGGTCATCGACGCCGGGCTGACCTGGATCGGTCCCCCGCCGTCGGCGATCGAGTCGCTGGGCGACAAGGTCAGCGCACGGCACATCGCGCAGCGCGCAGGTGCCCCCCTCGTCGCCGGGACACCCGACCCGGTCCAGGGCGTCGCCGAGATCCACGCGTTCGCGGCGGAGCACGGCATGCCGATCGCGATCAAGGCGGCGTTCGGCGGCGGCGGACGCGGCCTGAAGGTCGCCCGCACCGTCGACGAGATCGACGAGATGTTCGAGTCGGCGGTCCGCGAGGCTGTCGCGGCGTTCGGTCGCGGCGAGTGCTTCGTCGAGCGGTACCTGGACCGTCCGCGGCACGTCGAGACCCAGTGCCTTGCCGACGAGCACGGCACGGTCGTCGTCGTCTCCACCCGCGACTGCTCGCTGCAGCGCCGCCACCAGAAGCTGGTCGAGGAGGCGCCCGCGCCGTTCCTCACCGCCGAGCAGAACACGCAGCTCGTCGAGTCCTCCAAGGCGATCCTGCGCGAGGCCGGCTACGTCGGCGCGGGCACGTGCGAGTTCCTCGTCGCTGCCGACGGCACGATCTCGTTCCTCGAGGTCAACACGCGGCTCCAGGTCGAGCACCCGGTGACCGAGGAGGTCAGCGGCGTCGACCTGGTCCTCGAGCAGCTGCGGATCGCCGCCGGCGAACCCCTCGGCTACGAGTCGGTCCCGACGCGCGGGCACTCGATCGAGTTCCGCATCAACGGCGAGGACCCGGCAGCGGGCTTCCTGCCCGCGCCCGGCAAGATCACCACGCTGCGCCTGCCCACCGGCCCGGGCGTGCGCGTCGACTCCGGCGTGGTCGAGGGAGACAGCGTCTCCGGCCTGTTCGACTCGATGATCGCGAAGCTCGTCGTCACCGGCGCCGACCGTCCGCAGGCCCTGGCCCGCGCGCGCCGCGCCCTGGCGGAGCTCGAGGTGGTCGGCATCCCGACGGTCGTCCCGTTCCACCGGGCCGTCCTCGATGCCAAGGCGTTCGCCCCCGCGGACCCTGACGAGGCGTTCACCGTCCACACGCGCTGGATCGAGACCGAGTTCGCGGAGACGGTCGCCGCGCTCGGTGCGTCGGCGCCCGCACAGCCGCAGGAGGACGAGGACGAGCCGGCCGCCCTGGAGCGGGTCGTCGTCGAGGTCGGAGGCAAGCGCATCGAGGTCGTCCTGCCCGCCGCGCTGGCCCTGGGCCGCGGACTGTCGCAGACGGGCCGCGGTGGTCCGGCCGCCCGCCGACCGGTCCGACGCGCCGCCAAGACGAGCTCGTCGAACGGCACCACGCTCGCCTCCCCGATGCAGGGCACGATCGTCAAGGTCGCCGTCGCCGAGGGCGCCCAGGTCGCCGAGGGGGACCTCGTGGTCGTCCTCGAGGCCATGAAGATGGAGCAGCCGCTCCTCGCCCACCGCGCCGGCACCGTGACGTCCCTGTCCGCCGGGGTCGGGTCGAGCGTCAGCGCGGGCACCGCCATCTGCGAGATCGTCGGCTGAGCACCTCGTCCGACGTGGAGCCGCCGCACCGCCCCCGCCAGCCCGGCGACGGCTGGGTGGAGTGCGGCTGCGGACTGCGGCACTGGGGTCTGTTCGGCGCCGCCGGCCTCCTGCTCGTCCGGCGTGACGACGGCGGCCGCGCGACGGCTGTCGTCCTTCAGCACCGTGCGCGCTGGAGCCACCACGGCGGCACCTGGGGTGTGCCCGGCGGTGCCCGGATGCCGCAGGAGAGCGCCGCGGACGCCGCGCTGCGGGAAGCCGCCGAGGAGGCCGGCATCGACCGCGCGAGCGTCCGTCTGCGCAGCGAGCACGTCCTGCAGCACCCGGACTGGTCCTACACGACCGTGGTCGCCGACGAGCTCCTTCCCGTCGAACCGTCGGTCACCGACGCCGAGAGCATCGAGCTGCGCTGGGTCCCTGTCGAGGACGTCGCCGCCCTGCCCTTGCTCCCCGCGTTCGCGGACGCGTGGCCGTCCCTGCGCGATCGGCTCGACGCACCCGACCAGGTCGAGCCGGTGAGCCCGTGAGCCGAGTCACACGGCTGGGCGGGTGACGGGGTCGCACTAAGGGCACCCTTAGGGGTAGTCTCGCCGACCAGTGAGGTAAGCCTCTCCTCACGGTCCCCCTGACGGAAGTGCTCATGGTCGCCAACTACCTCATCGGTCTTCGCGAGGGCCTCGAAGCCGCGCTGGTCGTCAGCATCCTCGTGGCGTACCTGGTGAAGACCGAGCGGCGCGACCAGCTCCCCGCACTGTGGGCCGGCGTCGGCATCGCCGTCCTGGTCTCGCTCGGATTCGGTGCACTCCTGACGTTCGGCCCGCAGCGCCTCTCCTTCACGGCGCAGGAGGCCATCGGCGGCTTCCTGTCCGTCGCGGCCGTCGGCCTGATCACCTGGATGATCTTCTGGATGGCCAAGACGGCCCGGCACATGAAGTCGGGCCTGCACAGCAAGCTCGACGACGCCATCGGTGGCGGTCAGAAGGCCGTCCTCGTCGTCGCGCTGCTCGCCGTCGGGCGCGAGGGCCTGGAGACGGCCCTGTTCCTCTGGGCGGGCGCCCAGGCGACCAGCGCCAACGCGCCCGGCGCGACGCCGAACGCCGCACCGTTGGTCGGCGCAGCCCTCGGCCTGGCCACCGCCGTCGTGCTCGGCTGGCTGGTCTACCGCGGCGCGCTCAAGCTCAACCTGCGCACGTTCTTCGCCTGGACCGGGCTGTTCCTGATCGTCGTCGCCGCCGGTGTGCTGTCCTACGGCGTCCACGACCTGCAGGAGGCCACGATCCTGCCGGGCCTGGACAACCTCGCGTTCGACGTCTCCGCGGGCATCCCGCCGACCAGCTGGTACGGCTCCGTCCTCAAGGGTGTCTTCAACTTCTCCCCGGAGACCACCTGGCTGCAGGCCGTCGTGTGGGTCGCGTACATCGTCCCGACACTGTTCTTCTTCATCCGTACCACCTGGGGTCACGCGCCGTCCCGCCCCGCGCCGGCCGCCCCCGTCGTCACGGCCTCCGCCGCCTGACCCTCAGCGTCACGACGTCTCAGAGGAGACCCATGTCCCGCCGCCGTACCGTCCTGTCCGCGAGCGCCCTGGCCGTCCTCGTGCTGCCCTTCGCCACGGGGTGCGTCTCGAACGACGCTCCCGGCTCGACGGCGACGTCCTCGACGGACGCGATCTCGGTGACGTCGACGGCAGACGCCTGCACGGTCTCCGCGTCCCAGGCGCCGTCCGGCACGGTGACCTTCGCGGTCACCAACGCCGGCGACGACGTGACGGAGTTCTACCTCCTCGCCAAGGACGGTCTGCGGGTCGTCGCCGAGGTCGAGAACGTCGGTCCGGGCCTCAGCCGCGACCTGGTCGCCCAGGTCAAGCCGGGCACCTACTACACGGCCTGCAAGCCCGGCATGGTCGGCGACGGCATCCGCTCGACGTTCACCGTGACCGACTCGGGTGCCGCGGTCGGCCCCACGGGCAGCGCCGCCGAGCAGCTGTCCGCCGCCGAGGCGCAGTATGTCGCGTACGTGAAGGACCAGGTCGGCGAGCTCCTCGCCGGCACGCAGGCGTTCGCCGAGGCCTACACCAAGGGTGGCGACCGCGCCGCACGCGATCTGTACGCCGGCACCCGCGCCCACTGGGAGCGCATCGAGCCCGTCGCCGAGTCGTTCGGAGAGCTGGACCCGCTCCTGGACCTGCGCGAGGCGGACGTGGAGGCGGGCGTCCCCTGGAGCGGCTGGCACCTGATCGAGAAGGACCTGTGGCAGCCCGGACCCGACGCCAACGGCGGGGTGGCCTACGTGCCGCTGACCCCGCAGGAGCGCGACGCGGCCGCCGCCGACCTCGTGAAGTACACGCAGGTGCTCGCCGACCAGGTCAACAGTCCCGACTTCACGTTCGAGGCGTTCCAGATCGCCAACGGCGCGAAGGAGCTGCTCGACGAGGTGGCGACCGGAAAGGTCACCGGCGAGGAGGAGATCTGGTCGCACACCGATCTCTGGGACTTCCAGGCCAACGTCGACGGCGCGCGCGTCGCGTACGAGGTCCTCGCCGACGTCGTGCAGGCGCAGGACCCCGACCTGGCCGAGCAGCTGACCGCGCGCTTCACCGAGCTGCAGGGCCTCCTGACGGAGCAGGGCTCGATCGAGTCCGGGTTCACCTCCTACGACAAGCTGTCGGACGCGCAGGTCAAGGCCCTCGCCGCTGCGGTCGACGCGCTCGCCGAGCCGCTCTCACAGCTCACCACCACCGTCACCAGCAGCTGAGGGGCCACGTGTCGGACGAGAGCGGCGCCGAGCCCGCCAACCAGCCCGGACCCTCCCGGATCTCGCGGCGGGGGTTCCTCGGGCTGGGCGGCGGGCTCGCCGTCGGCCTCGCCGCCGCCACCGGGTTCGGCGTCGGTCGCGCGACCGCACCCGAGGTCGCCGCGTCCACCGCGCCGGGCACGTACCCGTTCACGGGCCTCCACCAGGCGGGCATCGTCACGCCGGCGCAGGACCGGCTCTACCTCGCCGCGTTCGACCTGACGACGACGTCCCGCGACGAGCTCGTCGCGTTGCTCCGCACGTGGACGACGATCGCGGCGCGACTCACACAGGGCCTCTCGGCCGGCCCGTACGGTCCCGCGTCCGGTCCCTACGACGCTCCGCCCGACGACACCGGTGAGGCCGCCGACCTGCTCCCCGCGGGCCTGACCCTGACCTTCGGGTTCGGCCGGTCGATGTTCGTCGGGACGCCCTCACCCGACGGCACGCCCGGCGAGGACCGGTTCGGCCTGGCCGACCGGCTCCCCGAGGGGCTCGTGGACCTGCCGCACTTCGCCGCCGACGACCTGGACCCCGCGCGCAGCGACGGCGACCTCATCGTGCAGGCCTGCGCCGACGACCCCCAGATCGCCGTGCACGCGATCCGCAACCTGTCCCGCGCCGCGTTCGGCAGCGCGACGATCCGGTGGACCCAGCTCGGCTACGGGCGGACCTCGTCGACGAGCACCGCCCAGCTCACGCCGCGCAACCTCTTCGGCTTCAAGGACGGCACGGCCAACGTCAAGGCGGAGGAGACCGCCGACCTCGAGGAGCACGTGTGGGTGCCGGCCGAGGAGCTGACGTCGTCGTCGGCATGGCTCGCCGGCGGCTCCTACCTCGTCGCACGCCGCATCCGGATGCGCATCGAGACGTGGGACCGCACCTCGCTCGGGGAGCAGGAGGGCCTGATCGGCCGGACGAAGGGCGCGGGCGCGCCGCTGTCCGGCGGCACCGAGTTCACGGAGCCGGACCTCGCCGCCAAGGGAGGCGACGGCAAGCCGTTGATCCCCCTCGACTCGCACGTCCGCCTGGCGCACCCGAGTCAGAACAAGGGTGCACGGATGCTCCGGCGCGGCTACAACTTCACGGACGGCAACGACAGCCTGGGGCGGCTGGACGCCGGGCTCTTCTTCCTGGCCTTCGTCAAGGACCCGCGGACGCACTACATCCCGATGCAGACGGCGCTGTCCAGCAAGGACGGGCTGATGGAGTACCTCACGCACACGGGGTCCGGCCTCTTCGCGGTCCCGCCGGGACTGCCCGAGGGGTCACTGGTGCTCGGGTCGGACGGCACGCCGGTGACCACCGAGCAGAGCCCCTACATCGGCCAAGCGCTCTTCAGCTGAGCTCGCGCGACGGGCACAGCGGTACTGTGCCGCGCGTGACCACTGAGCAGCCGGCGCGCACCCCGCTCGACGCCGGCACACCCACCCGGGTGTGGCTCGTCGCCCTCCTGACGGTCGTGACCCTCGAGATGGTGCGCGCCAGTGGGCCGCTGCTGGACCGGGCGTTCGCGGTCGGCACGTTCGAGGCGGCGCTGGCCGCGTTCGGGGCCTATGCCGGAGCCGGCCTGGTCGTCGCGCTGGTGCTCGCGATCGGACGCCGCACCACGGGCACCCCCGACGCCCGTACGCTGCTGATCGGGTCGGCGCTCCTCGCCGTGCTGCGGATCCTCATCCAGGGTCTCGACGGGATCGCGCTGAACGTCGTCGGCCTCCTGACCGTCGCCGTGGCGGTCGGTGTGCTCACGCTCGCCGTCGCGTTCGTCGCCGGACGCCCCTCCGGCGGGCGGCAGGCGGCCGTCGGGCTGGTGCTCGGCTGCGGGCTCTCGATCGGCCTGCAGCTGCTCCTGGGCACCTGGGACGCGCTGTGGCAGCCGGGCTGGTCCGGCTGGGTGCTCGCCGTCGTCGTGGGCGGGCTGCTGCTGGCGACGGCCCGTGGCCTCGCGGCGTTCACCACGGCGGACACCGAGCCGACCGGCCGACCACGCCGGCTCTGGGCCCTCGGACCGTTCCTGGCCATCGCCGCGACGATCGTGGCCAATCCCGCGTTCGCCGCCTCCCAGTCGGGCTCGTCGCTGCGCACCGCGGGGATCGTGGTGGTCGCAGGGAACCTGGTCGGCGCCGGCCTCCTGCTCCGGCCGACCCAGTGGTCGGCCCGCTGGCGGGTCGGCGCTGCGGTGCTGGTCGTCGTGGGCGTCGGCTGCGCGCTCTGGCTCACCGGCGTCGGGGCTCTCGTCGCGATCACCGTGCTCGAGATCTGCATCGGTGTGGTGCTCTCCGCGGCGTTCAGCGCGCATCGACCCGCGCCCCGGGGCTTGTCACGGACCGCCGCCGCCGCGCTCGTCGTCGGCGTCCTGACCATCGCTCCCCTGCTGGTCTACATGCTCGACTACGACCTGCCGCTGCCTGTCGACAACGCCTGGGTCCTCGTCGGAACCGCACTCGCCCTCGCCCTGTCGGGCCTGCGCCGCCGGACGCCGCCCGTGGGGACGGCGACGTACACGCCGTCGACGATGTACTCGACCGACCGGCTTCCGCGCAGCATGGCCTCGGTGCGCCTGCTCGTGCTGCCCACGCTCGTCGTGGCGACCATCGGGCTGGTCGCCCTGTCCACCCCGACCGTCCCGGCACGCGCGGGATCGGACACCCTCACGCTCGTCGACTGGAACCTGCACTACGGCGTCTCTCCCCTGACCGGTGTCGACCTCGAAGACATCGCGGCGACGATCGAGGCCCAGCACCCCGATGTCGTGACCCTGCAGGAGGTCGAGCGCGGCTGGATCTTCGGCGGTGGTGCGGACATGGCGACGTGGCTGTCCCGTCGGCTCGGCATGACGATCCACTTCGCGCCCGCCGCGGACCGCCAGTTCGGCAACGCGGTGCTGTCCCGCTCGCACCTGACCCAGGTCGCGATCCACGACCTGCCCTACGGCGCCGGCCCCCAGGACCGCTCGGCGCTGGCGACGACCGTGACCACGGCCTCCGGGGTGCCGTTGCGCGTGACGTCCGTGCACCTGCAGCACCGGGCCTCGAACACGCCGACCCGTCTCGACCAGCTGCACGCGCTGGCGTCGGCTGAACCGGTCGCCCCTCCGGCCGTCCTCGCCGGCGACCTGAACGCGGCACCCGGCTCCCCCGAGATCGCCCTGCTGACCGATGCGGGCTGGACCAGCGCGATCGACGAGGTCGGGGACCCGTCCGCGAAGACGTCGACGAGCCTGGACCCGACGCAACGCATCGACTGGATCTTCGGTCAGGGCGTGACGTTCGAGTCGGCGCACGTCCTGACCGGCCACACGGAGTCGGACCATCTGCCGCTGGTCGCAAGGTTCCGCACCCCCGGCTGACGCGCGCCGGCCGTCGACCTGGCGCATCACCGGAGGCTAGCGACCGCGCGGAGCCCCGAGAACAACGTGAACGACGTTATGGGACGCGTTGGCGTGCACAACGTTGTTCTCGAGGCTCCGGACCGGGACAGCGGCCCGAGCGTCAGTCCTCGATGCGGTGGTGGAGCATGCGCGCGACCTCGGCGATCGTGCCTGAGTACGACGGGTAGACCGTGGACGTCTCGGCGATCTGGTCGGTGGTGATCCGGTACTTGACCGCGAGGGCCAGGGGGAAGATCGACTCGCTCGCCCGCGGGCCGACGATGACCGCACCCAGGACCGTCCCCGTCCCGGCGTGGGCGAAGAGCTTGATGAACCCGTCGCGGACGCCCAGCATCTTGGCGCGGGGGTTGCGGGCCAGCGGCAGCATGCTGACCGAGTACTTGACCCCCTGCTCCTGCATGTGCGCCTCCGAGAACCCGACCGTGGCGATCTCGGGGAGCGTGAAGATGTTCGACGACACGCCCCGCAGCGAGAGCGGCGCGACGGCGTCACCGAGCGCGTGCGCCATCGCCAGCCGCCCCTGCGTCGCGGCGACGGACGCGAGGGGCAGCACACCGGTCACGTCGCCGGCCGCGTACACGCCTCGGACGGTGGTGCGCGAGACCTTGTCCACCTCGATGTGCCCGGACGCCGTCAGCCGGACGCCCGCCTCCTCCAGACCCAGACCGCGCGAGGTCGGGATGGACCCGACCGCGAACAGGACGTGCGACCCCTCCACGACGCGCCCGTCGGCCAGGGTGACCTCGACCCCGTCGGCGGTCCGGACCGCACCGGACGCACGCGACTGCGACATGACGGTCATGCCGCGGGCCTTGAACACGTCCTCGAGCAGCTGTGCGGCATCGGCGTCCTCGCCGGGCAGCACGCGGTCGCGGCTGGACACGAGCACGACCTCGGCGCCGAGCGACGTGTACGCGCCGGCGAACTCGGCGCCGGTGACACCCGACCCGACGACGATCAGCTTCTTGGGCAGCTCGGGCAGGTCGTACAGCTGCGTCCACGTCAGGATGCGCTCGCCGTCCGGCTGGGCCTCGGGGAGCGCCCGCGGGGTGGCGCCCGTCGCGACGAGGACGACGTCCGCGTCGAGCGCCAGGTCGTCGGCCCCCTCGGGGGTGGAAACCAGCACCCGCGACGGCCCGTCGAGACGACCGCGGCCGAGGACGATCCGCACGCCCTCGCGCTCGAGGCGGGCGCGGATGTCCGCGGACTGCGCGGCCGCGAGCGCCTTCACGCGGGTGTTGACGGCTGCCAGGTCGATGCGGTGCCGCAGGAGGTCGAGGGCCGCACCGTCCAGGGCCGTCCCGTCCAGCCGGATCCCGAGCTCGGGGGCGCGGTCGGCGATCGTCATCCACTCGGCGGTCGCGATCAGGGTCTTCGAGGGCACGACGTCGGTCAGGACGGCCGCACCACCGAGGCCCGCCGCCTCGACGACGGTGACGTCCGCGCCGAGTCGTCGGCCGACGAGCGCCGCCTCGTACCCACCTGGTCCGCCACCGACGATGACGACGCGAGGGTTGACGGGCTGCTGCTCCGGGGTGCTCACGGTGATCCATTCTGCCGCCATGTCGCCACCGGGTGGGCGGGCTAGCCTTCGACCATGAGCGACGTCACATCTCTCGACGACCTGGCCGCCGACCCGCTCCAGGTCGCACGGGCCGCCGCGGACTACATCGCACGGGCGACCGGGGTGCCCACCCACGACGTCGCGCTGGTGCTCGGTTCGGGCTGGGGCGGTGCGGCGGACCTCCTGGGCGACACCGTCGCGGAGCTGCCCAGCCACGAGGTGCCGGGGTTCTCGGCGCCGGCGGTGGTCGGGCACGTCGGGACCATCCGCTCGATCCGCCTCGACGGGGCGCCCGGCACACCCGTGAGGCACGCGCTCGTGCTCGGCAGCCGCACGCACCTCTACGAGGGCCGCGGGGTCCGACGAGTCGTGCACGGCGTGCGGACCGCCGCCGCGGCCGGCGCCAAGACCGTGGTGCTCACCAACGGCTGCGGCGGTCTGAACCTCGCGTGGGGGCCGGGCACTCCGGTGCTGATCAGCGACCACGTCAACCTCACAGGGACGTCGCCGCTGGAGGGTGCGACGTTCGTCGACCTCACGAACCTCTACTCGTCGCGACTGCGGGCCATCGCGCGCGAGGTCGACCCGACACTCGACGAGGGCGTCTACGTGCAGTTCCCCGGTCCGCACTACGAGACGCCCGCCGAGGTGAAGATGGCGGGTGTCATCGGCGGCGACCTCGTCGGCATGTCGACCGGCCTGGAGGCCATCGCGGCGCGGTACGCAGGGCTGGAGGTCCTGGGCATCTCGTTGGTGACCAATCTCGCCGCCGGGATCAGCCCGACCCCGCTCTCCCATGCGGAGGTGATCGAGGCGGGCATCGCCGCCGGTCCGCGGATCAGCGCGCTGCTGGCCGAGATCGTCCGGATGCTCTGACAGAGCTCGCGCCCGTGGGCGTGCGGAGTCCTTGGTGAGCGCTCGCTCGCGGGCGTGAGTAGTTTGGCCACATGACCGGCGACGATGCGTGGGCAGACCTCCGGACGCGCGTACAGGCCTGGATCGAGGACGACCCGGATCCGCAGACGGCCGACGAGCTCCGAGGGCTACTGGCACTGGCCGACGCGGAGCGCCCGGACACGGCGGAGCCGGACCCGACGCAGCGGCAGGCGATCGAGGCCCGCCGCGCGGCCCGCGCCGAGCTCGCCGACCGGTTCACCGGCCTGCTCCAGTTCGGCACCGCGGGTCTGCGCGGGCGGCTGGGGGGCGGTCCGCACCGGATGAACCGCGCGGTGGTCATCCGCGCCGCCGCCGGTCTGGCGGACTACCTGCTCGGTGAGCTCGACGGTGTGCACCCACGGCCACGGGTCGTGATCGGGTACGACGCGCGCCACAAGTCGGTGGACTTCGCGCGCGACTCGGCGGCCGTGCTGACGGCGGTCGGCATCGAGGTCCTGGTGCTGCCGCAGAGCCTGCCGACCCCCGTGCTCGCCTTCGCGGTGCGGCACCTGGACGCGGACGCGGGGATCATGGTCACGGCGTCCCACAACCCCCGCGAGGACAACGGCTACAAGGTCTACCTCGGCGGCCGGGTGGTCACCGGCTCCGGCCAGGGCTCGCAGATCGTCCCGCCCGCCGACGCCGCGATCGCCGCGGAGATCGCCCACGTCCCGTCGGTCGCGTCGGTCCCGCGCGCCACCACCGGCTGGACGGTGCTGGGCTCCGACGTGCTCGACGCCTACGTCGACGCCGTCGTCGCCCTCGCGGGCTCCGACGAGGCGAGCCAGGCCGCGGCCGGCCGGCTGAAGATCGTGCTCACGCCGCTGCACGGCGTCGGGGGCGAGGTGGCACAGCGCGTGCTCGCGCGGGCCGGCTTCCGGCACGTCGTCGTCGTGCCGGAGCAGTTCGACCCCGATCCCGAGTTTCCGTCGATCGCCTTCCCCAACCCGGAGGAGCCCGGCGCGATCGACATGGCGGCAGGCCTGGCGAGCGACGAGAACGCCCATCTGGTCATCGCGCTCGACCCGGACGCGGACCGGTGTGCCGTCGCGGTCCAGGACCCGCGGCACCGCAGCCACCGCGGCCCGGACACGGCCAGCGCCGAGGGGTGGCGGATGCTGCACGGCGACGAGACGGGTGCGCTGCTCGGCACCACCATGGTGGCGCGCTGGCTCGCGGCGGACGCCGACCCGGACGCGACGACACCGACGTTCGCCAGCTCGATCGTCTCGTCGCGGCTGCTCGGGAAGATCGCCCAGTCGGCGGGCCTGGGGTACGCGCAGACGCTGACGGGGTTCAAGTGGATCTCGCGGGTCGACCACCTCGCCTTCGGGTACGAGGAAGCGCTCGGCTACTGCGTCGACCCGGCGCACGTGCGCGACAAGGACGGGATCTCCGCGGCGCTGCTCGTGGCCTCCCTCGCGGCCCGCCTGCACGCGGACGGACGGAACCTCCTCGACGCCCTCGACGACATCGCGCGCACGTACGGCCTGCACCTGACCGACCAGGTCTCTGCCCGGTTCGTCGACCAGGCCGAGATCCTGCCGCTGGTGCACTCGGTCAAGCGGACGCCGCCGCGCAGCCTCGGCGGCTCCCCGGTCACCGCGGTGGTGGATCTCGCGGCCGGCACCGAGGACGACCGCGACGGCCTGCCGGCGACCGAGGGACTGCGTCTGCTCACCGAGGACGGCACGCGTGTCGTCGTGCGCCCGAGCGGCACGGAGCCCAAGATCAAGGCCTACCTCGAGGTCATCCAGCCGGTCGGCTCGCACGCGGACGGCAAGGCCCTGGGTCACGCCCGCGACGAGGCCCGCAGGCGCCTGGACGCCGTCGCCGCCGACGTGCGGGTCGCGCTCGGGATCTAGGTGCGCTCGTCGCGCTCGGATGAGCGAAGATCAACGTGTGAGGAACAGCGAGGACCTGTCATGACGGAGATCGTCCACGCGGACCGCGCGCTCGCACTGATCGGCGGCGAGCCGAACGACGCCAACCTGCGTCGCTACCTGCACGGCATCCCTGGGGTCGACGCGGTCGGTCTGCAGCAGCGTGCCGCCGGGCTCGGCACGCGGTCGATCAAGACGACCTCGAAGGCGTGGGCGCTCGACCGGATCATCGGGCTCATCGACCTGACCACCCTCGAGGGCGCCGACACGCCCGGCAAGGTGCGGTCCCTCGTCGCGAAGGCCGTGACGCCCGATCCCGGCGACCTGACCTGCCCCCGGGTCGCCGCGGTCTGCGTCTACGGCGACATGGTGCCCCACGCGGTGCAGGCTCTGGGTGCCGCGCACGGGGAGATCGCCGTCGCGGCGGTCGCCACGGCGTTCCCCAGCGGCCGGGCGTCGCGCTCGATCAAGCTGGAGGACACGGCGGACGCGGTCGCCGCGGGTGCCGACGAGATCGACATGGTCATCGACCGCGGCGCCTTCCTGGCGGGCCGGTACGGGCAGGTCTTCGACGAGATCGCCGCGGTCAAGGAGGCGTGCCGACGCGCCGACGGCACGTACGCCCATCTCAAGGTCATCCTGGAGACGGGCGAGCTGAACACCTACGACAACGTCCGCCGGGCGAGCTGGCTGGGCATCCTGGCCGGCGGCGACTTCATCAAGACGTCGACGGGCAAGGTGTCGCCCGCGGCGACCCTGCCGGTCACGCTCCTGATGCTCGAGGTGGTGCGCGACTGGTACCGCCTGACCGGTCACCAGGTCGGTGTGAAGCCCGCGGGCGGCATCCGCACCTCGAAGGACGCGATCAAGTACCTGGTGACCGTCGCGGAGACTGCGGGCGAGGAGTGGCTGACGCCGCACCTGTTCCGGTTCGGGGCGTCCAGCCTGCTCAACGACGTGCTCCTGCAGCGCCAGAAGGTGGCGACCGGCCACTACTCCGGTCCCGACTACGTGACGATCGACTGAGGCCCCCTGATGACATTCCTCGACTACGCCCCGGCACCCGAGTCCCAGGCGGTCCTCCACCTTCGCGACGAGTACGGGCTGTTCATCGGTGGCGAGTTCCGGGCCGGGGGCGGCACCCCGTTCGCCTCGATCAACCCGGCCACCGAGAAGCAGATCGCGATGATCGCGCACGCGAACGAGGCTGATGTCGACGCCGCTGTGGCCGCCGCCCGGAAGGCGTACACGACGACGTGGTCGAAGCTGTCGGGCAGCGACCGTGGCAAGTACCTGTTCCGGATCGCGCGCCTCCTCCAGGAGCGGGCGCGCGAGCTGGCCGTGGCGGAGAGCTTGGACAACGGCAAGCCGATCAAGGAGAGCCGCGACGTCGACGTGCCGTTGGTCGCCGCCTGGTTCTTCTACTACGCCGGCTGGGCGGACAAGCTCGATCACGTGGGTCTCGGCGCTTCGCCCGCGCCGCGCGGCGTGGCCGCGCAGGTGATCCCGTGGAACTTCCCGCTGCTGATGCTCGCGTGGAAGATCGCGCCCGCGCTCGCCGCCGGCAACACGGTGGTGCTCAAGCCTGCGGAGACCACGTCGCTGACGGCCCTGCTGTTCGCGGAGATCGTGCAGCAGGCCGACCTGCCGCCCGGGGTCGTCAACATCATCACGGGCGCTGGTGACTCCGGCGTCCCGCTGGTGGGGCACCCGGACGTGGACATCGTCGCGTTCACGGGCTCGACGCCGGTCGGGCGCGCGATCGCCAAGAGCACCGCCGGCACGCGCAAGAAGGTCATCCTGGAGCTGGGTGGCAAGGCGGCGAACATCGTGTTCGACGACGCGCCCATCGACCAGGCCATCGAGGGCATCGTCAACGGCATCTTCTTCAACCAGGGGCACGTCTGCTGTGCCGGCAGCCGCCTGCTCGTCCAGGAGTCGGTGCACGACGAGGTGGTGGACCGCCTGAAGGCCCGCCTCTCGACGCTTCGCCTGGGCGACCCGCTCGACAAGAACACCGACATCGGAGCGATCAACAGCGCGGCGCAGCTCGAACGGATCCGCACTCTGAGCGATGTCGGCGAGGCCGAGGGTGCCGAGCGCTGGACCGCGGCGTGCGAGATCCCCGCGAACGGGTTCTGGTTCGCGCCGACGATCTTCGACAACGTCTCGACGAGCCACCGGATCGCTCGCGAGGAGATCTTCGGACCGGTCCTGTCGGTCCTGACGTTCCGCACGCCGGCCGAGGCGATCGCCAAGGCGAACAACACCCCGTACGGACTGTCGGCGGGCATCTGGACCGACAAGGGCAGCCGCATCCTCGCCGTCGCCGACCAGCTGCGCGCCGGCGTGATCTGGGCCAACACGTTCAACAGGTTCGATCCGTCGAGCCCGTTCGGCGGCTACAAGGAGTCCGGCTACGGCCGGGAGGGCGGCCGGCACGGCATCGCCGCGTACCTGCAGGGAGCGACCAAGTGAGCCGCCTCGCTGTCCCCAAGACGTACAAGCTCTACATCGGCGGGGCGTTCCCGCGCAGCGAGTCGGGCCGCACGTACGAGATCACGAGCGCCAAGGGCGCATTCCTGGCCAACGCCGCGAAGGCGTCGCGCAAGGACGCCCGCGACGCGGTCGTGGCTGCCCGCGCGGCGGTGTCCGGCTGGTCGGGTGCGACCGCGTACAACCGCGGGCAGGTGCTCTACCGGATCGCCGAGCTGCTCGAGGGACGCCGTGAGCAGTTCGTCGCGGAGATCGTCGACGTCGAGGGCGCGTCCGCGGCCAAGGCCACGGCGCAGGTCGACGCCGCGATCGACCGGTGGGTCTGGTACGCGGGCTGGGCCGACAAGTACGCGCAGGTGGTCGGGAACGCCAACCCCGTCGCGGGGCCGTACTTCAACATCTCCGTGCCGGAGCCCAGCGGGGTGGTCGCCATCGTCGCGCCACAGGACTCGTCGTTGCTCGGTCTGGTGTCCGTCGTCGCTCCGGCCCTGGTCGCGGGCAACACGGTCGTCGTCGTGGCGTCGCAGCGGCTGCCCCTGTCCGCGATCAGCCTGTCCGAGGTGCTCGCGACCAGCGACGTGCCCAAGGGCGTCGTCAACGTGCTCACCGGCTCCCCGGCAGAGATCACGCCCTGGCTGGCGAGCCACGCCGATGTCAACGGGCTCGACCTGGCCGGCGCGGGTGATCTCGACTGGGTGGACCTGCAGATCGCGGCGGCGGACACCCTCAAGCGCGTGCTCGCGCCCGAGGAGGTCGGGCAGTCGCTCGGCCGCATCACGGCGTTCACCGAGACGAAGACGGTCTGGCACACGAAGGGCCTGATCTAGTCCTCCCGGGCACAGCTCGCCCGTCCCGGCCGCTACGCGCGGTGGCGCCCCGGCCGGGCGGCTGCGGAGTAGGCGGGCAGGATCACGTTCTCGATGAGCGACTGGCGCTCGTCCTGGTGCAGGAACGTGTGCGAGGCCGCCGTGACCGCGACGTCGCGCAGGTCGTCCAGCGTCCAGCCGGCCTGCTCGACCAGCAGCGTCAGCTCCCGGGACAGCGAGGTGCGGGACTGGAGCCGGTTGTCGGTGTTGACGGTGACCGCGAACCCGAGCCGCTTGAGGCGGGTCACGGGGTGCTCGGCGATCGACGGCGCGCCGCCCGTCTGCAGGTTGGACGACGGGCACAGCTCCAGCGGGATGCGCCGGTCGCGCACCCAGTGCGCCAGGAGCCCGAGCTTGTCGCCGAGCTCGTCGGTGGAGATGTCCTCGACGAGCCGCACGCCGTGGCCGATGCGGGCCGCGCCCGCAAGGTGCACGGCCTCGGCCAGGGAGTCGTAGCCCGCGGCTTCACCGGCGTGCACGGTCGCCGGGAAGCTGGCGTCCCGCAGCGTGTGGAACGCGGAGATGTGCCGCGACGGCGGGAAGCCGTCCTCGGCCCCCGCGATGTCGAAGCCGACGACGCCGTTGTCGCGGTTGGCCAGCGTCAGCTCGGCGATCTCGTCCCAGCGGTCGGCGTGCCGCATCGCGGTGACCAGGGTGCCGATGCGGATGGATCGGCCCTCCGCGGCCGCCTCGGCGACCCCCTCGGCGAACCCGGCCTGCACGGCGTCGACCACCTGCTGGAGCGTCAGGCCGTTGCGCAGGTGCTGCTCGGGCGCGTAGCGCTGCTCGGCGTAGACCACCCCGTCTGCCGCGAGGTCGATCGCGGACTCGCGCGCCACGCGACGCAGCTGCTCCTCGGTCTGCATCACCGCGATCGTGTGGTCGAACGTCTCCAGGTACAGCGGCAGCGTGCCGGACGACGCGGCGTCGTAGAACCAGCTGCCGAGCGCCTCGGCGTCCGCGGCGGGCAGCTGGTGGCCGACCTCGGCGGCCAGCTCGACCATCGTCTGCGGGCGCAGGCCACCGTCGAGGTGGTCGTGCAGGAGGACCTTGGGCAGTCCGGGGATCGACGCGACGAGCGCGTCGCGCTCGTCCGCGCGAGCGGCGGTGTCGTCGGTGGGCACGACGGCAGAGGTCTCGGCGGGGGTGCTCATGGCCTCACCGTACCGAACTGTCCGGTTTGGTCACCCCAGGACGTCGTCGTCTTCAGCGACCTCGGTGTCCTGCTCGACCACGTCCGCCTCGTCGGCCCGCCCGTCGAGGTCGGCGCGACCGAACCCCGGCTCGTAGTCCTCGTCGTCCGTGCTGTCCGTGTCGTCGGCGAGACTCAACGGACCGTTCGGGTCCACCGGAACCAGTCCGGCATCCCGCCAGGCGTCACTCCCGGGAACAGTGCTCATAGCGACATCGTGCCCCTGGCTCACCGGACGCGCCCGTCAGGCCTCGATGCGGTCGATGACCAGCGGCCGCACCCCGACGGGAGCGCCGGTCGGGGCGACGACGACGGCACCGGCGAGTGCCTCCCGAGCCCGGGGGAACCGCTCCGGGGTGTCCGTGTGCAGCGTGAGCAGCGGCTGGCCGGCCCGGACGATGTCGCCGGGCCGCGCGTGCAGCTCGACGCCCGCGCCCGCCTGCACGGGGTCCTCCTTGCGTGCCCGCCCCGCACCGAGGCGCCACGCCGCGATGCCGACCGCGTAGGCGTCGAGGACCGTGACGGTCCCGTCGACCTCGGCCAGCACCTGCTCGGTCTCGCGCGCGACGGGCAGGGAAGCGTCCGGGTCCCCGCCCTGCGCGGCGATCATCCGCCGCCAGGCATCCATGGCGCGACCGTCGGCCAGCGCAGCCGCCGGATCACCCGCAACCCCTGCGGCGGCGAGCATCTCGCTCGCCAGCGCCACGGTGAGCTCGACGACGTCGTCGGGACCTCCGCCGGCCAGCACCTCGACGGACTCGCGGACCTCGAGCGCGTTGCCGGCGGTCAGGCCGAGAGGCGTCGACATGTCCGTGAGGAGCGCGACGGTCTTCACGCCCGCGTCCGTGCCGAGCTCGACCATCGTGCGGGCCAGCTCGCGCGCCCTGTCCACGTCCTTCATGAACGCACCCGAGCCGACCTTGACGTCGAGCACGAGCGCGCCCGTGCCCTCGGCGATCTTCTTGCTCATGATCGACGCGGCGATCATCGGGATCGACTCGACGGTGCCCGTGACGTCCCGCAGGGCGTAGAGCTTGCGGTCGGCGGGCGCGAGCCCCGAACCCGCCTGGCAGATCACCGCTCCGACGCCCTCGAGCTGCGTCATCATCTCGTCGTTGCTGAGCGCCGCACGCCAGCCGGGGATCGACTCCAGCTTGTCCAGCGTCCCGCCGGTGTGCCCGAGCCCGCGGCCCGAGAGCTGCGGCACGGCAACTCCGAACACCGCGACCAGGGGCGCGAGCGGCAGCGTGATCTTGTCGCCGACGCCGCCCGTGGAGTGCTTGTCGGCGGTCGGCCGGGACAGCCGGGAGAAGTCCAGCCGCTCGCCGGACGCGATCATCGCAGCGGTCCAGCGGGCGATCTCGACGCGGTCCATCCCGTTGAGCAGGATCGCCATGGTCAGCGCGGACATCTGTTCCTCCGCCACCGCCCCGCGCGTGTACGCGTCGACCACCCAGTCGATCTGCGCATCCGTGAGCCGGTGCCCGTCCCGCTTCGCGACGATGACGTCGACGGCGTCGAAGCTCATGCCCGCTCCTCGAGGTCGGCCGGTCCGAACGCGTCGGGGAGCACCTCGGTCATCGGCCTGACCCCGTGCACGGTCTCGACGAGGAGCCGCGCTCCCCCGTGCTCCCACAGGAGCTGACGGCACCGGCCGCACGGCATCAGGACGTTGCCGTGCTTGTCCACGCACGTGAACGCCACGAGCCGCCCACCACCGGACACGTGCAGACCCGAGACGAGCGCGCACTCCGCACAGAGCGTGACCCCGTACGACGCGTTCTCGACGTTGCAGCCGACCACCACGCGACCGTCGTCGACGAGCGCGGCGGCGCCCACCGGGAAGTCCGAGTACGGCGCGTACGCGCGGTGCATGACGTCGGTGGCTGCGGCACGCAGGGCGTCCCAGTCGATGTCCACCGCTACCCCTTCAGGTACGGCACACCGGCCGCAGCCGGACCGCGCACTCGACCGACGAACCCGGCGACGGCGAAGATCGTCAGCAGGTACGGGAGCATCTGCAGGAACTGGCTCGGCACCGGCGTGCCCAGGACGGACAGGGCGGACACGAGCTTCGTCGCGAAGCCGAACAGGAGCGCCGCACCGAGCGACCCGATCGGCGTCCACCGGCCCAGGATCATCGCGGCCAGGGCGATGTACCCCTTGCCGCCGGACATCTCCGGCCCGAACGCCCCGATGTAGCCGACCGTGAAGAACGCGCCACCGAACCCGGCAGTCGCCGAACCCCACATGACGTTGCGCCACCGCGTGCGGTTGACCTGGATACCGACCGTGTCCGCTGCCTCCGGGTGCTCCCCGACGGCACGGACCCGCAGCCCCCAGCGGGTCCGGAACAGGGCGAGGGTCAGCACGACGACCATGACGTACATGGCGTAGACGATGATCGTCTGCCGGAACAGCACCGGGCCGAGCACGGGGATCTTCGACAGCACCGGAATCGCGATCGGTTGCAGCAGCGGCGGCGTGTTCAGCGTCTCGGCGTTCGGCTTGAGGACGGCCGCGAACAAGAAGCTGGTCAAGCCGACCGCCAGCACGTTGAGCACGACGCCGACGATGATCTGGTTGACCGCGTACTTCACGGTGAACAGAGCGAGCAGCAGACCGAGCAGCCAGCCGGCGACCGGGGCGGCCAGCAGACCGAGGTAGACGCTGTCGGTGACGCTCGCGACGACGGCCGCTGCGAACGCCCCGGCGAGGAGCTGGCCCTCGATCGCGATGTTCACCACGCCCGACCGCTCGCAGAACACCCCGCCGAACGCCCCGAACGCGATCGGGACCGCCAGCAGCAGCGAGCCCTGCAGCAGGTCGACCAGCGACGTGGACTTGCCCTCGATCGCCCAGACGAGGAAGGCGAACACCCACGCCACGCCGTACAGCGCGGTCAGCCACATGGGGGTCTTCCGGAGCCTGGTGGCGAGGAAGTACGAGTACGCCGCGATCCCCAGGCACAGCAGGGACAGCACCAGGCACGTCCCCTTGGTCGGCACCACGAGGTCGGGCAGCTGCACCACGTCGGTCCGGAACGAGAGGTTGAACGTCGAGTCCATGCCCGAGTCCGAGCCGAGGCCGAACGCCAGCAGCGCGATGACGCCCAGCACGCCGAGCGTGATCGGGACACGCAGAGCGGGACGGGCAGACATCACGGGTGCGTCGGCAACCGGTCGGTCCTCGATCACCGTGCTCATGCGGTCGCTCCCTTGAGTTCGGCGTCGGGCGCTGGCAACCGGAAGATCGTGCGGACCAGCGACGGCGCCGCGATGAACAGGACGACGAGCGCCTGCAGGACAAGGACGATGGAGATCGGGGTGCCGGTCACCGCCTCCATGAAACGGCCGCCGGCGCTGAGGCCGCCGTACAGGATCCCGGCGAAGAAGATGCCGAGCGGCTTCGAGCGACCGAGGAGCGCCACCGTGATCGCGTCGAACCCGATCGTGCCGGCGATGCCGTCGGTCAGGTACTTGGACGTCCCCAGCAGCTGCACGGCACCGGCCAGGCCGGCAAGGGCACCGGACGTCAGCATCACGTAGACGGTGATGCGCTGGACCGAGAATCCGGCGGTGCGCGACGCGTTGGGGTTGAACCCGACGGCCCGGTACTGGAACCCGATGCGCGAGCGCGACATGAGCCACCAGACGAACACGGCGGCGAGGATCGCGATGACGAATCCCCACGTGACCCGGTACTGCGACCCGAACAGCAGAGGGAGCTGGGCCTCCGGCCGGACCGTCCGGGACTTCGGCTCGGCCGACCCGGGCACCCGGAACGCCTCGGTGGTCAGGAAGTACGCCAGGAACGAGATGGCGACGTAGTTGAGCATGATCGTGACGATCACCTCGTGAGCGCCGGTCCGCGCCTTCAGCACGCCCGCGATGCCGCCCCAGACCGCACCGGCGAACAGGCCGCCCAGCAGGGCGACGACGCAGGCGATCCCGGCCGGTAGGTGCCACGTGAACCCGATGTAGGCGGACAGGCTCGCGCCCATGATGACCTGACCCTGGCCGCCGATGTTGAACAGGCCGGCCCGGAACGCGACGGCGACACCGAGCGCTGCGATGATCAGCGGCGTCGCGACCGTCATCGTCTCCGTCAGCGGGCGGATGGCCTTGGCGAACGTGTCCGCCTGGTAGTCGAACACCGCCCCGCGGAACAGTGCCGAGTACGCCTCGCTCACGGCCGTCCACGCAGCCTCGAAGGTGTCGAGCGGCGCAGCGAAGAAGTAGTGCGCAGCGGCGGTCACCGCGGGGTTCACGACGGCGATGAGGATGCCGCCGATCACGAGCGCGAGCACGAACGCCAGGACGGTGACCGTCGACCCGCTGGACGAGACGCGGCGCAGCCACGATGCTGCGGCGTCCTCGGTGGGGTCCTTGGGCGGGGGCGCGGCCGGCGGGGCGTCAGCCTGGTCCGGAACCAGCTCGTCCGTCACAGGTCGCCCTCCTCGAGCTTCGTCTCGGTCGTGGGGTTCTCGGCGGCCTGCCGTCGGGCGTCGTCGAGCGGGACGCCGGCCATCATCAGGCCGAGCACGTCGCGCGGGGTGTCGCCCGGCACGACGCCGATGATCTTGCCGCGGTACATCACAGCGATCCGGTCGGCCAGCGCGCTGACCTCGTCGAGCTCGGTGGACACGATGATCACCGGGGTCCCGGTGTCCCGTTCGCTCACGATGCGGCGGTGCAGGAACTCGATGGACCCCACGTCCACGCCGCGCGTCGGCTGGCTCGCTATGAACAGGCGCAGCGGTCGCGACAGCTCGCGAGCGACGACCACCTTCTGCTGGTTCCCGCCGGACAGCCGGCCGGCCGGTTGGCCGGGGCCCTGCGTCCGGATGTCGTACTCCTCGATCCGCTGGGTCGCGTTGGCCTGGACGGCGGCGAGGTCGACGCCGAGGGGGGAACGGAACCGTGGGTCGAAGATCAGGTCGAGGACGAGGTTCTCGGCGACGCTGAAGTCCCCCACCAGACCGTCGTGCGACCGGTCCTCGGGCACGAAGCCGACGCCGTGGTCGAGCACGTCGCGCACCGAGAGCCCGACCAGCTCGGTGCCCTCGAGGAGGATCGACCCGCGCAGGGGCGTCGACAGCCCCACGATCGCCTCGGCGAGCTCGGACTGGCCGTTGCCCTGCACACCGGCGATCGCCAAGATCTCACCGCGCGCCAGGTCGAACGACACCCCGTCGACCACCCGGGTCCCGGCACCGTCCAGCACGAGCAGGTCGCGCACCGACAGCGCCACCGCGCCGGGCTCGGCGGGCGCCTTGTCGAGCTCGAGCATGACGGCGCGGCCGACCATCATCGCGGCCAGCTCTGTCTCGGGGGCCGTGGGTGCGGCGGACCCGACCACGCGTCCTCGACGGATGACCGTGATGACGTCAGCGACGGCGCGCACCTCGCGCAGCTTGTGGGTGATGAAGACGATCGACGTCCCGGCTGCGGCGAGCTGACGCATGATCTCGATCAGCTCGTCGGTCTCCTGCGGCGTCAGCACAGCGGTCGGCTCGTCGAGGATGAGCACTCGTGCGTCGCGAGCCATCGCCTTGATGATCTCGACGCGTTGCTGGACCCCGACCGGCAGGTCCTCGATGCGCGCATCCGGGTCCACGTCGAACCCGAACCGCTCGGAGAGGGTGCGCACCTGGGCGCGGGCCGAGTCCAGGTCCAGGAAGGAGCCCTTCGTCAGCTCGTGCCCGAGCATCACGCTCTCGGCGACCGTGAAGACGGGTACCAGCATGAAGTGCTGGTGCACCATGCCGATCCCGGCGGCCAGCGCGTCGGAGGGTCCCCGGAACCCCACGACCGAACCGTCCACGGCGATCTCGCCCTCGTCGGGCTCGTACAGCCCGAACAGGACGTTCATGAGGGTGGACTTGCCCGCCCCGTTCTCCCCGAGCAGGGCGTGGATCTGCCCCGGCTCGATGACGAGGTCGATGTGGTCGTTGGCCACGAGCGGCCCGAACCGCTTGGTGATGCCACGCAGCTCCAGCAGCACGTGCAGCCCTCCTCAGCGAATGACCTGCTCGAACACTAGAACCCGCAGGTCGTGAACGCGAGCGAGCCGGCCCGGTTCCGTGGCGCCCGGGCCGGCTCGATCGTTGCGTGCCTTACTTCGGCGAGCTCTGCGACTCGACGGTGATCTTCCCGGAGATGATGTCGGCCTTCAGCTGGTCGACCTCGGCCTTCAGGTCGGCGGGGACCGCCGAATCGAGGTCGTGATACGGCGCCAGACCGACACCGCCGTTCTCGAGCGTCCCGACGTAGGGAGCGGCGTCGAACTTGCCCCCTGCTGCGTCGGTGACGGCCGACTCGACTGCCGCGTCGATGAGCTTCATCACCGAGGTGAGGATCACCGACGACGAGTCCGGGTTGACCAGCGCGCCGTCCGAGTCGACCCAGATGACGAGCGTCCCGGGCGTGGCCTTGGCCGTGGTCAGGGCGTCGAGTGCGGCGCCACCGGCGACGGGCAGGATGACGTCCGCGCCCTGGGCGACGAGCGAGTCGGCGTTGGCCTTGCCGGAACCGGGGGCGAACGGCGCCTCCGGGGGGTTGAACAGCCCCTTCTGGGTGCCCTTGTCCCAGCCGAGCAGCTTGACGTCCTTGCCCTTGACCTCGTTGTACTTGGCGACGCCGTCGGCGAAGCCGTCCATGAAGACCGTGACGGTCGGGATGGCCAGACCACCGTAGGTGCCGACCTTGCCGGTCTTCGACGTGCCCGCGGCCAGGTAGCCGGCGAGGTAGGCGGCCTGGGCCGTGTCGAACTGCAGCGGCTTGACGTTCGGCAGCTCGATCGCCTTGCCGTCGGCGTCGGTGGGCAGCGAGTCGACGAGCGCGAAGTCGACATCCGTGTTCGCCGTGGCGGCGTCACCGGTCGCGGTCGACAGCTTGAAGCCGACCGACACGATCATGTTGCAGTCCTGGCTGATCAGGTTGTTGATGTTCGGCGCGTACGCGTCGTCCGTCTTGGACTCTGCCTGCGCCGTCTGGATGCCCTGGTCGGTCTTGACCTTGTTGAGGCCGTTGAGGGCCGACTCGTTGAACGACTTGTCGTTGAAGCCACCCGAGTCCGAGACGATGCAGCCCTTGAAGTCGGAGGCCATGGCCCCGCCCGACGACGAAGGTGAGGACGAGGGCGTGTCCTCGGGGGCACTGCCGCACGCCGCAAGCGCGAGCGCGAGCGCCCCGCCGAGCGCAGCCACTCGAATGATCTTCTTCACGGGCGTCTCCTGAATCTCGTCAGCAAAATCGCGGGCGGGCTCGTCGGCCAGTGGGCCGACGGACACCGCCCCCGCATTGATGCTTCGGACACTAGTCAGCCGCGCGTGTCGCGCATGTTACTGGCGCGTATACCCGCAGGTAACGTTACGAACTTGGAACCTCCGACCAGGTGGCGGACGGATCGTCTCAGCCGGCGAGAAGCGCAGCCCTGGCGAGGAAGAGGGCTCCGACCTCGACCGCGCGCTCGTCGACCCGCAGGTCTCCCTGGTGGATGTCGTACGTGTGGCCGCCGGGCGTCCGGGTGCCCAGCCGGGCCATCGCGCCGGGCACCTTGGTCAGGTACCAGGCGAAGTCCTCGCCGCCCAGGGACTGCTCGGTCAGCAGGACGGAGCCCGCCCCGAGGACGACACGTGCCGCCTCCTCGAGCACCGTGGTGGCGTGCTCGGCGTTCTCGACGGGTGGCACGCCGCGGTGGTGCCGCACCTCGACCTCCACCTCGAGCGACGCGACGACGTTCTCGACCGCCGCCTGGAACACCTCCGAAGCCTTCTCCCACGCCCGCACGTCCAGGCAGCGCAGCGTGCCGCGGAGCACGCCGCTCGCCGGGATGGCGTTGTGCGCGGAGCCGGACTGCACCGCTCCCCAGGTCAGGTTGACGCCCGAGCGAGGGTCGAGGCGCCGACCGAGGATCGCCGGCACCTGTGTGATGACCTGCCCGAGCGCGAAGACCACATCGCCCGTCAGGTGCGGTCGGGAGGTGTGCCCGCCGGAGCCGGAGATCGTGACGGTGACCTCGTCGCTGGCCGACGTGATCGGCCCGATGCGCGTCCCGACCTGGCCGACGTCGACCTTGGGGTCGCAGTGGAACGCGTAGATCTGCCCGACGCCGTCGAGCCCGCCCGCGGCGATCACGTCGAGTGCGCCGCCGGGCTGGACCTCCTCGGCCGGCTGGAACACGAGACGCACGCCCGTCGTCAGCTCGTCGGCGACCTGCGCCAGCAGCAGACCGGCCCCCAGGACCGACGCGGTGTGCACGTCGTGGCCGCAGGCGTGCGCGATCCCGCGGGTGGTCGACGCCCACGGCAGACCGGTCGTGTCGACGACGGGCAGCGCGTCGAGGTCCGCACGCAGGGCGATCCGCTGCCGCCCGGTCACCGCCGGCCCCGGACCGATGTCGCAGACCAGCCCCGAGCCCGGCAGCAGGCGGGGCTCCAGGCCGGCGGCACGCAGCCGCTCGGCGAGCAGACCGGTCGTCCGAACCTCGGTGCGACCGAGCTCGGGGTGCGCGTGGATGTCCCGACGGACCGCGACGAGCTCGTCGCGGAGGCCGTCGTAGAGCGAGGCGAGCCGTCCGGCGACCGGCTCGGTGGGAGCGGGACGCAGGGAGCTCAGGGCGGCGACGGTGGTGAGGTCAGGCACGGATCGACCCTAGCCGCGGCCAGCGGCGCAGGGGATGCGGGTCCACCTACAGGAGGTCGTCGCGCCCCTGGGCGCGCCAGCCGTCGACTCCTCGCTTCACGGCCTGGGCGTGCTCCCGGGTGGTCACGAGGATGGCGCCGGGCGTGTCGACGACGACCGCCCCGGGCAGCCCGATGACTGTGACGGTCCGGCCGTCCCCGGTCACGACCAGCGAGCCGTCGGCGTCGATGCGCTGCACGGCGGACGCGTCGCCGAGGGTCCCGCCGGCGAGGAGCCCGGCGAGCGAGGCGAAGTCGCCGACGTCGTCCCACGTGAAGTCGCCCGGCACCACCGCGACACCGCCGGCCGCGGCGACCGGCTCAGCGATGGCGTGGTCGATGGCGATCTTGGTCAGCCCGGGCCAGACCCGGTCGAGGACGGCCTGCTTGTCCGGCCCGTCCCACGCGGCGGCGATCTCCACCAGACCCGCCGCGAGCGCGGGGAGCTGGGCGGCGAGGTGGTCGAGCAGGACCCGAGCCCTGACGAGGAACATGCCGGCGTTCCAGCGGTACTCGCCCGTGGCCAGGTAGCCGGCCGCGGTGAGCGCGTCCGGCTTCTCGGTGAACCCCTCGACGTGCTGGGCGCTCGGCGCCTCGTCGAGACCCAGGCTCCGTCCGGACCGGACGTACCCGAAGGCGGTCGACGGCTCGGTGGCGCGGATCCCGATGGTGACGACGTACCCCGCCTGCGCGGCCACGACCCCCTCCCGGACGGTCCGCTCGAACGCCTCCGTACCGGAGATGACGTGGTCGGCCGCGAACGACCCGAGCACGACGTCCTCGCCGTGCCGCTCCAGCAGCACCGCCGCTGCCAGCCCGATGGCGGCCATGGAGTCGCGCGGCGACGGCTCGGCGAGCACCTGCCGGGCCCCGAGCTCCGGAAGCTGGGCAGCGACGGCGTCCGCATGCCGTGTCCCCGTGACCACGAGGATGCCCGCCGCCAGCGGCTGCAGACGGTCGACGGTGCCCTGCAGAAGGGTGCGGCCGGTGCCGGTCAGGTCGAGCAGGAACTTGGGATGCCCGGCCCGCGACAGCGGCCACAGCCGAGTGCCCGCGCCACCGGCGGGGATGACGGCATGGAAGTCAGGGATCGCAGACATAGGGGTCAGGCTAGCGATCAGCCCCAGGAGGTCCGCGTGTGCGGTACCTCACAGCGGGCCCCCCACGTCGCGTCGTGGTCGATGTCGTTCACTACAGTGAGGTGGTCTAGGGACGCCGTCGTCCGCACCTCTGACTTGCCAGGAGGACCCCAGTGTCCGCAGCGCCCGATGCGCCGGTGAAGCGCAAAGCGCCCGCCGGGACGCTCTACCGAGGGCGAGAAGGCATGTGGTCGTGGGTCGCGCACCGCGTCACGGGCGTCGCGATCTTCTTCTTCCTCCTCGTGCACGTCCTCGACACCGCCCTCGTGCGCATCTCGCCCGAGGACTACAACAGCGTGATCGGCACGTACAAGAACCCGATCATGGGCCTCGGCGAGGCGGGGCTCGTCGCCGCCATCGTGTTCCACGCGTTCAACGGCATCCGGATCATCCTGGTGGACTTCTGGGCCAAGGGCCCCAGGTACCAGCGCCTGATGCTCTGGATCGTCCTCGGCCTGTTCGTCGTGACGATGGCCGGCTTCCTGCCCCGGCACCTCATGCACGTGTTCGGGGGCGAGTGATGAGCGCCATCGCCGACCCGAAGGCGCCTCGTGCCCCGCGGGCGCGTCCCGCCCGCCTGACCACCCGCGGCAACACCGAGCTCTACGGCTGGGTCTTCATGCGAGCTTCCGGTGTCATCCTGCTCGTCCTGATCTTCGGGCACCTGTTCGTCAACCTGGTCGCGGGCGAGGGCGTCAAGGCGATCGACTTCGGCTTCGTCGCCGGGAAGTGGGCCTCGCCCTTCTGGCAGGTCTGGGACCTGCTGATGCTGTGGCTCGCGATGATCCACGGCACGAACGGTGTGCGGACGATCGTCAACGACTACGCCGAGCGTGACGGCCTGCGCCTCGCGCTCAAGTGCCTGCTCTACCTCGCGTTCATGGTCGTCGTCGTCCTGGGCACGCTCGTGATCTTCACGTTCGACCCGTGCCCGACGGGCGCACCGGCGGACCTCCTGCCGTCGTTCTGCACCGCCTGACCTCCCCAAGAACAAGGAAGGCATCGACCCCGATGCAGACCCACCAGTACGACGTCGTGATCGTCGGCGCGGGCGGCGCAGGAATGCGTGCCGCCCTCGAGTCCTCCACGCGCGTACGCACGGCCGTCATCTCCAAGCTCTACCCGACGCGCTCCCACACGGGTGCGGCCCAGGGCGGCATGTGCGCCGCACTGGCCAACGTCGAGGAGGACAACTGGGAGTGGCACACGTTCGACACCGTCAAGGGCGGTGACTACCTGGTCGACCAGGACGCCGCCGAGGTCATGGCCAAGGAGGCCATCGACGCGGTGCTCGACCTGGAGAAGATGGGCCTGCCGTTCAACCGCACGCCCGAGGGCAGGATCGACCAGCGACGCTTCGGCGGCCACACGCGCAACCACGGCGAGGCCGCCGTCCGCCGGTCCTGCTACGCGGCGGACCGCACCGGCCACATGATCCTGCAGACGCTCTACCAGCAGTGCGTGAAGAACGAGGTCGAGTTCTTCAACGAGTTCTACGTGCTGGACCTGCTGGTGGACCACGACCTCGCGGCCGGCCACGTTGCCGAGGGCGAGGAGGTCAACGTCTCGGGCGTCGTCGCCTACGAGCTGGCCACCGGCGAGATCCACGTCTTCCAGGCCAAGTCGGTGGTCATCGCCACGGGCGGCGCGGGCAAGATCTTCAAGACGACGAGCAACGCGCACACCCTCACCGGTGACGGCATGGCGCTGGCGTACCGCCGCGGCATCCCGTTGGAGGACATGGAGTTCTTCCAGTTCCACCCGACCGGCCTGGCGGGTCTCGGCATCCTGCTGAGCGAGGCGGCGCGCGGCGAGGGCGGCATCCTGCGCAACTCCGAGGGCGAGCGCTTCATGGAGCGCTACGCCCCCACCATCAAGGACCTGGCCCCCCGCGACATCGTGGCGCGGTCGATGGCCAACGAGGTCCGCGAGGGCCGCGGCGCCGGCCCGAACAAGGACTACGTCCTGCTCGACCTGACCCACCTCGAGCCGGCGCACATCGACGCCAAGCTGCCGGACATCACCGAGTTCGCGCGCACCTACCTGGGCATCGAGCCGTACACGGAGCCGGTGCCCGTCTACCCCACGGCCCACTACGCGATGGGTGGCATTCCCACCAACATCGAGGCCGAGGTCCTGCGCAACCAGACCGACGTCATCCGCGGCCTGTACGCCGCCGGCGAGGTCGCGTGCGTGAGCGTGCACGGCTCCAACCGCCTGGGCACCAACTCGCTGCTGGACATCAACGTGTTCGGCAAGCGGGCAGGCATCTCGGCGGCGGCGTACGCGCTCCAGGCGTCCTGGGTCGAGCTGCCCGAGGGCGCCGCCGACTCCGTCGTCGCCGGCCTCGAGGAGATCCGGACGCGGCCCGACGGCGAGCGGGTGGCGGACCTGCGCAAGGCGCTGCAGGAGTCGATGGACCTCAACGCCCAGGTGTTCCGCACCAAGGAGTCGCTCACGCAGGCGCTCGAGGACGTCAAGAGCCTGCAGAAGCGGTTCCGGCACGTGAGCGTCCAGGACAAGAGCCGGATGTTCAACACCGACCTGCTCGAGGCCGTCGAGCTCGGCTTCCTGCTCGACATCGCCGAGACGGTCGTCGTCGGCGCCCTGAACCGGGACGAGTCCCGTGGCGGGCACTTCCGCGAGGACTTCCCGGACCGCGACGACAAGAACTACATGCTGCACACGATGGCGTACCGCCGACCCCTGCCGGTCAAGGGGCACCGCCTGTGGGGCACGGACGGCGACGGCGACCACAAGGGTGCGTTCGCCCACACCACCGTGTTCGAGGACTACCAGCTCGTGCTGGGCTCCAAGCCCGTCACGGTGACCCGCTACCAGCCGATGGAGCGCAAGTACTGATGACCGCCACCCTCGACGCCCCCTCGGCCGCACCCGCGATCCCGTCCTTCGACGTCACGCTCAAGGTCCGTCGGTACCTGCCCGGCGACGACGGCACCGGCGAGCCGTACTGGGACGAGTTCACGGTGCGCGCGCACGGCACCGACCGCGTGCTGGACGCGCTCCACAAGGTGAAGTGGGAGGAGGACGGCTCCCTGACGTTCCGCCGCTCCTGCGCCCACGGGGTCTGCGGCTCCGACGCCATGCGGATCAACGGCCGCAACCGCCTGGCCTGCAAGACGCTGCTCAAGGACCTCGACATCAAGAAGCCGATCATCGTCGAGCCCATCAAGGGCCTCCCGGTGATCAAGGACCTCGTCGTCGACATGGAGCCGTTCTTCGCGTCCTACCGCGAGATCATGCCGTTCCTCATCACGACCGGGACCGAGCCCTCCAAGGAGCGCCTGCAGAGCGCCGAGCAGCGCGCCCGGTTCGACGACACCACCAAGTGCATCCTGTGCGCGGCGTGCACCTCGTCGTGCCCCGTGTTCTGGACCGACGGGCAGTACTTCGGCCCCGCCGCGATCGTGAACGCGCACCGGTTCATCTTCGACAGTCGCGACGAGGGCGGCACCCAGCGCCTCGAGATCCTCAACGACAAGGAGGGTGTGTGGCGCTGCCGCACGACCTTCAACTGCACCGAGGCGTGCCCCCGCGGCATCGAGGTGACGAAGGCGATCCAAGAGGTCAAGCGCGCGATGATCACGCGCGCCTTCTGACCCGCCAGCCAAGAATCAGAGGATCCGCCGCCCATTCGTCGGCAGATCCTCGGAATCGTCGCCGCGCGGCGGGCCGCCGCGCCGAGCCCGTCCTGGAGCGCCGCCGTGACGCCTGACGCCGAGATCGCGCTGCCTGGCGGGAACGTGGGTGGGGCGGTCCGCGTCGGTGACACGGTGCGCCGCCCGACCGGCCCCTGGACCCCGGCGGTGCACGAGCTGCTCGACTTCCTCGCCGCGGCCGGCGTCGAGAGGGTTCCGCGGGTGCTCGGCATCGACGACCGTGGCCGCGAGATCCTCACGTTCCTGCCCGGGCATGTGCTGGCCATCGGCACGGAGCAGCCCTCAGCCGCCCAGACGCGGTCCGCCATGCGCTGGCTGCGGGCGTTCCACACCGCGGTGGCCGGGTTCCCGCGGCAGTCCCGCCGGTGGCGGTTCGTCGAGCGTGCGCTCGAGCCCGGGGAGATCGTCTGCCACCACGACACGGCGATCTACAACCTCGCGTTCGACGGTGACGAGCTGGCGGGCGTGTTCGACTGGGACGTCGCCGGGCCGGGCGTCCCGTTGGACGACGTGGCGATGTACGCGTGGAACTCCGCCCTGCTGCACCCCGAGGCCGACGCGGCCGAGATGGTCGACGGACTACGCACCATCGCGGACGGGTACGGATCGATCGGCGCCGGCGACCTCCTGGACCACGTCCCGGTCCGGATCGTCGCCGCGACGGACCGTATCGCCGCAGGCCAACGGGCCGGGGACCCCGGGATGCTGCGTCTCGGCGAGATCGGTGAACCGGCCTCGACCCTCGCGCGGCTCGCGAGGTTGAGCGCCCGAATCCCGGAGCTGCACGCTCGGATGGCGCCCGGATCGCCCTGACTTGATACGGTGCGAGTCCCCGCACCAGGAGGCGTGATGGCCGACCGTCGTCTTCGCACTGCCCTTGCCGTCTGCGCCGTGGCCCTCGTCGCCGTCGGCGTCGCGCCCGCCCCTTCTGTCGCAGCACCCGGCCCGACGATCCCCGTCGGGGACCGTCCACTTGGGGTGGCGTTCTCGCCGGACAGCTCCCGCGCGTACGTCGCGAACGCCGACGGCAACTCGCTGAGCGTCATCGACACGGCGACGGGCACGGTCGTCGACATGATCGCGACGTCGCCCAAGCCGTTCGATGTCACCGTCTCGCCCGACGGCACCCGGGTGTACGCGTCGGCCATCGGCGAGGGTCCGATCCCCGGCTCGCTCGACATCGTCGACCCGAGCACCGGAACGGTGAGCCCGCAGCTCGGGCCGCTCGGGAACCCGAGCGGCATCGCCGCGGACGCGTCGTTCGTCTACGTGACGAACGCGACCGGCCAGTTCACGCGGTTCCCGGCGGCCGGTGGTGCGGCCCAGGGATGCGAGCTCCAGACGCCGACCCGCGGTGTCGCGCTCGCCCATGGCACGGCCTACGCGACCCTGTACGACCTGAACGGCGTGCAGGCGGTCGACACCGCGACCTTCACGTGCGCCGCGCCGCCCCCACCCCCGCCGCCGACGGTCACGGTGGACAACAACCCGTGGGGCATCGTCTACAACCCGGTCCGTGACGAGCTCTACGTGGGCAACTCGGGCACCCCGTCGGTCTCGGTGATCGACCCCAACACCAACACCGTGACCAGGACGCTGCCGGTCGGGCCCGGCTCGCGCGCGCTCGCGGTCTCCCCCGACGGGGACCGCCTGTACATCACCAACTCGACGCCGTCTCTCCAGGTGGTCAACTTCGCCAACCCCCTGCGCAGCGGGATCGCACTCGTCGACCCGTCGTCCGAGGGCGTCGACGCCTCCCCCGACGGGCGGCTGGTCTACGTGACGGATGCGGCGAACGACACGGTCATCCCGTTCGAGCGCCCGACGGTCACCGCGCCGGTCGACGTGAGCCTCGTCGAGGGTGAGGCCGCGACGTTCTCCGTGACGACGACCGGAGACGTGACCGACGTGACCTGGGAGACCAGCCGCGACGGTGCGACCTGGACGCCGGTACCCGACGTGTCCGGGACCACGCTGACACTGAACCCGGTCCTCGCGGACTCCGGTCTGCAGGTCCGGGCGGTCGTGCACAGCGTGGTGTTCGAGTGGACCACGTCCGAGTCGGCCCTCCTCACCGTGACGGCCGTACCGACCCCGACGCCGACCCCCACCCAGACCCCGACCCCGACCTCGACGGCCACGCCCGCCGTCCCCGCCGTTCCCGAGGGGGGCGAGCTGTCCGCGACCGGGAGCACGTCCGGGCCGCTAGCGGGGCTGGCGCTCGGGCTCGTGGTGCTCGGTGCGGGTGCCTTCCTCCTGGCGCGTCGCCGCCGGGCGTGACACCGCCGTGCGCGACAGGGCCAGCTTGTCCACGTAGGGCGGGTCCGCGGTCCACGCCGCGACCAGCAGGATGATGCGCGCGAGCAGGTTGATCCAGACCAGCAGCGTGACGAGCACGATGACCGACGTGAAGAGCGGGTTCTTGTGCACGCTGCCCGCCACGACCGCGGTCCCCAGCAGGCGCACGACACCGAGCCCGATGCCCGCGAACGTCGCCCCCCACACCAGGTCCTTCCGGGCCGGGTGCTGATCCGCGAGAACGGTCACGATCAGGACGAACACCGTGGCGTCGACGACGAAGCCGACGGCGATCCCGAGCACCGTGAGGATCGTCGTCGTGTACCCGCTCAGGCCCAGCGCGCCCAGCACCCACTGCGTCGCGGACGTCACGGCGATCGTCAGGATGGCCGAGGCGAGGAACGCGAGCGCGAAACAGGCGAACCCGCCGAGCTCGCGCACCTTGCCGCGCATCCCGTTGCCGTTCACGTTGTCGTCCGCGAACATCGCACGGACGGCTCGGCGCAGGGCAGCGACGGCCGCGATGGCGGAGAGCAGGAGGACGACGGCGGCGACGATGCTGGCGAGCGTCAGCTGAGTGTTCAGGACGAGCGCGTCCGGGTCGATGGCGCCGCCGCTGCCGTCGCCTGTGTCGATCAGACCCGGTAGCGCGTCGTCGATGGACTTGAGCATCTGCGCGCGCAGCAGCTCGTTGTCGCCCAGGAACCTCATGAAGATCGTGTAACCGATGGTGAGCGCCGCGAACACGGAGAACAACGTCGAGTAGGCGATCCCGCCCGTGAGCACTCCCCCGCTGCGGGCCCCGAACCGCGCGTTCGCCCGCATCGGGCGCGTGTGCTTGACCCAGTCCCAGAACGCCATGCCACGCGTCGCCAGACTCGGCTTGTCGACGGCTCCTGCGTCGTCGGGCTCCGCAGCCAACGCGTGCGCCTGCGCGGTGCCTGCGCCGGCGGGCGGGTGGGCGTCCTCCGTGGCCATGCCCTGCACCCTAGGTCGGGCTTCCGACCCCGGCATCCGCTGCCGCGCCGGTCAGCGTGAAGTCACGGACGGGCCGCCAGACGCCGTCGTCCCCGTGCGTGTAGCTGTGGAAGGCGTCCACCAGGAACGTGGCGTCGAAGGCTGCGAGGTCCGTGGAAGCAGCGTCCAGCTGCTCGTCCGGGACCTCGTGCGCGACCGTGACGTGCGGGTGGTACTCGAACTGCACCCGCTGGTCGAGCACGTGCGACCGCACGCTCCGTTCGAGCGCCGCGCACCCCGCGGCACCGTCGACCAGCTGCACGAACACCACCGGCGAGACGGGCCGGAACGTGCCGGTGCCGCGTAGCCGGACGACGAACGGCACGTGCGACGCGGCGACGGCTGCCAGGTGCTCGTCCACGGCCTCGATCGCGTCGTACCCGACGACCGTCGGGCCGAGGAGCGTGATGTGCGGCGGGATGAAGTCGGCCCAGGGGTCACCGAACCGCGCACGCGCCGACTGGAGCATCGAGCCGTACGGCTCCGGCACCGTGATGGCGATGCCGATCCGGAGCTGGTCGCCCGAGCGCTCGGGGAGCCTCACGCGCGGACCCGCGCGCGCCGCCGCAGGAGCCCCGAGCGCTCGTACAGCCGCGCGAGGGTCACCTCGGCAAGATCGCTGGCGCGGTCGGCTCCGTCGGCCAGCACGTCGTCGAGCGAGGACGGATCGGCGAGGTAGCCGTTGACGCGCGCCTGGAACGGACGCAGGAAGTCGACGACGACCTCCGCCAGGTCGACCTTCAGGTGGCCGTAGCCCTTCCCTGCGTAGTCACCTTCGAGCGACTCGACGGACCGGCCGGTGAGCGCCGAGAAGATGGTGAGCAGGTTCGAGACGCCCGGCTTGTGCTCCGGGTCGAAGCGGATCTCGGTCCCCGCGTCGGTCACCGCGCTCTTGATGCGCTTGGTCACGACCAACGGATCGTCCATCAGCTCGATCAGACCGTTCGGGCTCTCGGCGGACTTGCTCATCTTCGCCGTCGGATCCTGCAGGTCGTAGATCTTCGCGGTGGCCTTGACGATGTACGGCTCCGGCACGACCACCGTGTCCGAGCCGAACCGGCTGTTGATGCGGTTCGCCAGGTCGCGCGTGAGCTCGAGGTGCTGGCGCTGGTCCTCGCCCACGGGGACCAGGGTGGTGTCGTAGAGCAGGATGTCCGCGGCCATGAGGACCGGGTAGGTGAACAGGCCGACCGTGGTGCCGTCGGTCCCGTGCTTGCCGGACTTGTCCTTGAACTGCGTCATCCGGTTGGCCTCGCCGAAGGCCGTGTGGCAGGACAGCAGCCAGGCCAGCTCGGTGTGCTCGGGCACGTGCGACTGGACGAACAGGATCGAGCGGGCCGGGTCCACGCCGGCCGCGAGGTACTGAGCCGCCGTGCGTCGGGTCCGTTCACGCAGGACGGCCGGGTCAGGGTTGACCGTGAGCGCGTGCAGGTCCACCACGCAGTAGAGAGCGTCGTGCTCCTCCTGCAGCGCCACCCACTGGGTCAGTGCCCCGAGGTAGTTGCCGAGCTGGAGGGAGTCGGACGTGGGCTGCATCCCCGAGAAGATGCGCGACGACTGCGGCGCCAAGTGCATCCGCCCATTCTTACAGGTCGCCGACGGTGGGACGGCCGAGTCGCCCAGGTGGCCGCACCGGAGCGGGGGTGGGGTCGGGTCGGTCAGGTGGCCTCGTCGTCGAACGGCGCACGCTGGGCGACGACGGGGACGGCCGCGACCGCTCCACCACGGACGACACCCGTGTTCGACGCGGGAGCCGCACCGGGCCGGGTCACCTGACGGACGGGGGGCGGCGCGGGCTCGTCGAGGAAGGCGTCCCGCACGATCCGGCGCGGGTCGTAGCGACGAGGGTCGAGCGACGCCCAGTCGACGTCCTTGGCCTCTTCGCCCAGCTCCTGGTCGACACGCGCCTTGGCGTCCCGCAGGAACACCCGACCGCGTCGCACGAGGGTGCCGAGCTGCTCGGCGTAACCGGGCAGCCGCGACGGACCGATGATGAGCGCGGCAACGACGAGGAGGATGATCCACTCTCCGCCGTTGATGTCGAACAACACCTCGCCAGACTACCTCTCGGGCCGGATTCCTCAGGGGGCCGAGGACTCGTCGAGCCTGACGCGGACGTCCCGCTCCGCGGACCCGGTGCGGACGCGCAGGAGGACGGTGTCCCCGGGCGTCAGCGCGCGGATCGCGACGATCAGCTCGTCGGGCTGCGTCACCGGGCGGCCGTCGATCGCCAGGATGATGTCGCCGGGGTGGATCCCCGCTCGGTCGGCGGGACCGTCCGAGCTGATCGGTGGCTGCCCGTTCTGGTTCTTGGCGGAGACCTGCACCCCTTCGCCCGTGTAGCTCTTGTCGAGCAGCACGCCGATGATCGGGAACGTCGCGTGACCGGTCTCGATGAGCTGGTCGGCCGTGCGACGCACCTGGTTGGACGGGATGGCGAACCCGAGGCCGATGCTCCCGCCGACCGTCGAGGTGGAGCCCGGCGGCTGCGCGATCGCCGAGTTGATGCCGATGACCTCACCCGCGGCGTTGACCAGCGGACCGCCGGAGTTGCCCGGGTTGATCGCGGCGTCGGTCTGGATCGCGTTGATGAACGCGGTGCTGCTCTCGTCACCGGCGGTGACGGGGCGGTTCAGCGCACTGACGATCCCGGTGGTCACAGTGCCGGCCAGACCGAGCGGTGCACCGATCGCCACCACCGGGTCACCCACGACGACCGCACCTGAGTCCCCCAGGAGCAGGGGCGTGAGCCCGTCGACCTCGACCTTCAGAACCGCGAGGTCGTAGTCCGACGTGCTGCCGACGATGGTCGCGGGCTTCTCGCTGCCGTCGACGAACGTCACCGTGATCGTCGTGGAGGCAGCGGTGTCGGCCTGCGCGACGACGTGGTGGTTGGTCACCAGGTAGCCGTCCTGGCGGAGCACGAAGCCCGAGCCCGTGGCGCTGCCCAGCGCGCCGTCCACCTGGATCGAGACGACGCTCGGCAGGACACCGCTGGCGATCCCCGCCACCGAGTCGGGCGCTCGCTCGATGGAGGCCGTGCCGGTGCCCGCGGGCGGCAGGCCCGCGTCCTCGAGGTGGTCCGTGGCGGAGATGCGTCCGCCGACCACTCCCCCCACCAGCCCGGCGACCAGGGCGAGCGCGACCAGCGGAACCACCCAGACGACCGACAGCGCCCGGCGCTTCTTGGTCACCGTCTTGACGGCGGGGTGCGGCACCTGACCCGGCGTGGGTGCGGGGTTGGGATAGGTGGCCGCACCCCAGGGGGGAACGGCGTCCGGTGCGGGGCGCGGATCGTGGGGGTACGGGCTCCAGGGATCACGAGGCGCGCCCCACGGCTCGGGAGCCGGCGTCGGCGCCGATGCCCACGGGTTCGGGGAGGTGCCCGGGGTCCGCGGGTCGGCGGCGGGCCCCGCGGTCCGCGGGTCGGCGGCGTCGGCCGGCGTCCACGGGTCCACGGGGGCCGGGGTCTGCGGGTCCGCCGCGGGCGCAGTCCCCGACGGGGCCGGCGGAGGCGGGGCGGGCGGCCCGTACGGGTTCCTCGCCGCCTCGGGGTGCACGGGCGCCTCGGGAGTCGCCGGGAGCGGGCGCTGTCCCGCCGGGGACGCGAACGGGAAGCCGTCGTCCGGGGCAGCCGCGCGCGCGGGGCCCTCGGGTGAGGGTGCGCCGTGCGGGGCACCCGGGACCGAGGGGTCGTCGGGTGTGCTCATGGTCGTTCGAGAGCTCCTGTCACGGTGTCCCAGCCGCGCGTGATCTGCGCGGGCACGCCGTCGTCGAAGGCGCCGCCGGGAAAGGCTCCCACAAGCTGCTCCGCGGAGCCGCTCGACTCCGAGGCGACCACCTGCACCACGGTCGAGTCGGCCTGCCAGACGACGTGCCAGGGCGCGTACGAGAGCACGAAGACCTCGCGCCCGCCGACCTCGCTCGTCGGCGCACCCGCGAGTGCGCCGGTGTCGAGGCGGCCCTGCTGCTCCGTCACGACGACGGAGCCCTCCGGGCCGACCACGTCGACCTCGAGCTCGCTGTCTCGGTCACCGGACCAGCGCACGGCGCTCACCGTCCAGCCCTCGGGCAGCTCGGTCGGGAAGGACCACCGGTGCGCCTGCAGCCAGGCGACGGAGATCGCGCCGGACCCGGCGGACCGGGGCCCGGTGTCGAACGACGCGGGCTGCCGGTCCGTGATCGCCCCGCCGAGCAGTCCGAGGTCGGCACCGGGCTGGCTGGTGGGTACGACGGCCGGCCGCTCGCCCAGGACGAAGAGCATCGCCGCGACGGCGCCGACCCCGGCCATCGAGCCGGCGACGAGGCGGACGCCCGCGCGCTTCTGTCGCAGGTCTCCACGCACGCTCGAGCGGCCGAGCCACCCGCCGGGCGACGTCACACCGTACGACGCGAGCTCCGAGCGAGATCCGGGCGTGGGCGCGGCGAACGGGTCGTTGCGGACCTGGTCGATGGGTGCGCTGCCCGGCAGCGAGAGCAGCCGGGCGGTCAGGTCCGGTGCCGGGCACGGCTCGTCGACGGACGTGAGGGCGGCACGCGCGGAGCGGGCGGCGCACAGCTCCGCCGCGCACAGCGGGCAGGCTGCCACGTGGGCCAGCGCGCGCTCCGTGGCAGTGACGCTGAGCTGGCCGTCGACCAGAGCGCTGATCCGGGAGCCGAGGTGCGCGGTCATCGCCGGACCGTCTCGCTCGTCGCCTCGTCGTCGGAAAGCCCGGGGAGCAGGCTCAGAGCCTCGGGCGCGCGGTGCTCGAGGGACACCCGCAGGCGGGCGCGGGCCCGGTGGATCCGGGAACGCACCGTGCCGAGCTTGATGCCGAGCGTCACCGCGATCTCCTCGTACGACAGACCCTCGATGTCGCACAGGACGACCGCCGCCCGGTACTCCGGCGGCAGCTCGTCGAGGGCGCGCTGCACGTCGAGGTCCAGGTTGCCGTGCTCGAACGCGCGCTCCGGCGCCGCGAGCTGGTCACCGGACGCGTACCGCTCCGTGTCCTCGCCCATGGCGTCGATACGGATGCGCTGCTTACGACGAGCCTGGTCGAGGAAGAGGTTGGTGGTGATGCGGTGCAGCCAACCCTCGAACGTGCCCGGCTGGTAGGAGTGCAGGGCGCGGAACACGCGGACGAACGTCTCCTGCGTGAGGTCTTCGGCGTCGAACCTGTTGCCGGTGAGGCGATAGGCCAGCCGGTACACCCGCGCCGAGTGGTCGCGGACGATGTCCTCCCACGACGGCGCCTGCCAGGTGGCGGGCTCGGTGCTCATCGGGTGCTCATCGGGGAACGTCTCCTCGCGGTCAGCCATGTCGTCCACCAGTCTCCCAGGCAAACCTGTGGAGCTCGAACTCAAGGAACGCTCGGGACGGGCGAAAGGTTTCCGCCGTCAGAGGAGCCGACGTCTCCGCACACCTCCCACCCGGGGTTCGACCGCCCCACTACGCTGGCGAGGACCGCCCATACCCGTAGGAGGCAGCCATCTCCACCGACAAGGCCCAGAGCTGGGTCTACTGCGAGGAGTTCGTGCCGGAGGACGACGTCCTGCTGCGCGCCCGGGAGCGTGCGGGTCAGCTCGGCTGCACGCCGGTGCTGCCGGGTTCGGGTGCGGCACTGACCGTGCTCGCCGCGGCCGTGTCCGCACGCGCCGTCGTCGAGATCGGCACGGGCGCCGGCGTCGGGTCCCTGTACCTGCTGCGCGGCATGCCGGCGGACGGGGTGCTCACGACGATCGACCTCGAGCTCGAGCACCAGCGCGCGGCCAAGGAGGCGTTCGCCGAGGAGGGCGTCAAGCCGACCCGCACGCGCACGATCCCGGGTCGAGCCATCGACGTGCTGCCCCGGCTCACCGACGGCGCGTACGACCTGGTGTTCGTCGACGCCGACAAGGAGAGCTACCCCCAGTACGTCGAGCAGGCGGTCCGCATGCTCCGGCCGGGCGGCGTGCTGGCCGTCGACAACGCGCTCTGGCACGACCGCGTGGCCGACCCGGCGCGACGCGACGAGACCACGACGATCATCCGTGAGGTCGGGCGGGTGGTCCGCTCGGACGACCGACTGGTCTCGACGCTCCTACCCTCCGGGGACGGACTGCTGGTGGCGGTCAAGCGGTGAGCGTCGACACCCGCGCCGCCTCGACCGCCGGTGCGGTGATCCTGACTCTCGGCGCGGGCCAGTTCCTGATGACCCTCGACAGCTCGGTCATGAACGTCGCGATCGCCACGGTCGCGGAAGACGTGGGGACGACGATCGAGGGCATCCAGACGGCCATCACGCTCTACACGCTGGTCATGGCGATGCTCATGATCCCCGGCGGCAAGGTCGGCACCCTGATCGGGCGCAAGCGCGCCTTCGCGATCGGCTGCGTCATCTACGGCGCCGGGTCGCTGACGACGGCCCTCGCACCCAACCTGCCGATCCTGCTGCTCGGCTGGTCGCTGCTCGAGGGCATCGGTGCCGCGCTGATCCTGCCCGCGATCGTCGCCCTCGTCGCGAGCAACGTGCCGATGGCCGGTCGTCCCCGCGCCTACGGTCTGGTCATGGCGGCCGGCGCCGTCGCGGTCGCCCTCGGCCCGCTCATCGGCGGCTTCGCGACGACCTACTTCTCGTGGCGCTGGGTGTTCGCCGGCGAGGTCGTCGTGGTGCTGTTCATACTCCTGCGGACCCGCAAGATCTCGGACCCGGAGACGGAGCGCGGCCCGCGGCTCGACATCATCGGCGCCGTCCTGTCGGCCACCGGTCTCGGGCTCGCGGTCTTCGGTGTGCTGCGCTCGAGCTCGTGGGGCTGGGTGATGCCCAAGCCGGGTGGTCCCGCGATCCTGGGGCTCTCGCCGACGATCATCCTCGTGCTGGCCGGCATCTTCGTGCTGTGGCTGTTCACCACCTGGGAGCGCCGCATGGTCAGCCGCGGCCGCGAACCGCTGGTCGAGCTCGAGATGTTCACCAACCGCCAGTTCACGGGCGGCCTGCTCATGTTCTTCTTCCAGTTCCTGATCCAGGCCGGCCTGTTCTTCACCATCCCGCTGTACCTGTCGGTCGCGCTCGGGCTCTCCGCGATCGACACCGGGCTGCGGATCATGCCGCTGTCCATCACGCTCCTGCTCGCCGCCGCCGGCATCCCGCGCTTCTTCCCCAACGCCAACCCGCGGCGCGTGGTCCGGCTCGGCATCCTGTCGCTGTGCCTGGGGATCGTCTCGCTGTTCACCGCCATGGAGTCGTCGGCGGGCGCGGAGATCGTCACCGTGCCGCTGCTGCTCGCCGGCCTGGGGATCGGCGCGCTCGCGTCCCAGCTGGGCAGCGTCACCGTCTCGGCGGTGCCGGCGGACGAGAGCGACGAGGTGGGTGGGCTGCAGAACACGGCCACCAACCTCGGCGCCTCCCTGGGCACCGCGCTCGCCGGCTCGATCCTCATCGCGATGCTCACGTCGTCGTTCCTGGCGGGGATCGCGCACAACGAGGCCGTGCCGGCGGAGGTGTCCAGCACGGCGAGCGTCGAGCTGGCCGCGGGCATCCCGTTCATCTCCGACGCCGCGCTCCAGTCGGCGCTCGAGGACGCGGGCGTCAGCGACGACGCTGCCACCGCGATCGTCGACGAGAACGCTCAGGCGCGGCTCGACGGCCTGCGCAGCGCTCTCGCGGTGCTCGCCCTCATCGCCGTGATCGGGCTGTTCTTCACGGGCAGGATCCCGGCCGAGCAGCCGGGCTCGGAGAAGAAGCCCGAGGTCGCGGCCGCCTGATCAGCGCAGGTCGTCGAGGTAGCGCAGCAGCAGACGTGCGCCGAATCCGGTCGCGCCCTCGCTGACCTCGTGCTTGTCCGAGCCTGACCGGGCGGGTCCGGCGATGTCGAGGTGGGCCCAGGTCCGCGCGCCGACGAAGTGCCGCAGGAACAGTGCCGCCGTGATCGACCCGCCCCCGATCTTCTTGTCGAGCGGCACGTGCCGCAGGTCCGCGACGTCCGAACGCACGGCCTCCTCGTAGTCGTCCACGAGCGGCATGTGCCAGGCGAGCTCGCCGGATGCCTGCCCGGCCGCGACCAGGTCGTCGGCGAGGACGGGGTCCGACGAGTACAGGGCGGCGTGCTGCTTGCCCAGCCCGATGGTCGCCGCGCCCGTGAGCGTGGCGACGTCGATCAGCACGTCCGGGTCGAGGGTGGCGTCTGCCCATGCCAGGGCGTCGGCGAGCACGAGGCGTCCTTCGGCGTCGGTGTTCGCGATCTCGACGGTCGTGCCACCGAACATCGTCAGCACGTCACCGGGTCGGTACGACGAGGCTCCGACGTGGTTCTCGGCGAGGGGCAGGACCGCGGTCACCCGGTGCGCGATCCCGTCTGCGGCGGCGCCCAGCACGGTGGCCAGCGCGACCGCGGCGCCGGTCATGTCCGTCTTCATGGGCACCATCGCGTCGCTGGGCTTGATGGACAGGCCGCCCGTGTCGAACGTGATGCCCTTGCCGACGACCACGACGTGCGTGCCGGACCCCGGTGTGAAGGTCGCAGGCGTGTATCCGACGGTGACGAGCCGTGGCGACGAGGCGGACCCGCCGCCGACCGCCACGATCCCGCCGTGCTCACCGAGCTCGCGCGGTCCTCGGACGACGACCTCGAGCCCGGCTGCGCTGCCGAGCCGGCGCGCCTGCTCGGCCATCCACTCCGGGTTCTTGATGTTGGACGGGGTGGTCGCCAGGTCTCGGACCAGCCAGGTGGCCGTGGCCGCGGTCCGCGCCGCGCCGACGGCGGCCGCTGCGCGGGACCCGTCGCGCCCGAGCAGGACGAGCTCCGTGAGCTCCGTCGTCTCGTCCTTCGCCGTGATCCGCAACGGCGTGTACGCGGCGAGCAGATATCCCTCCGCCACAGCGCGCGCCGCGGTCGCCGCCTGCGACGCGGTCTGCTGAGCCTCGGCGCCGAGGGTCGTCACCACCCGGCGCAGGCCGCGTGTGGCGCGGGCGAGCGCAGCGCCGGCGCGACGCAGGTCGTCGGGACGCCCGGCCCCCACTCCGACGAGCACCAGCCGGGGCGGCAGACCGGCCCACGGCAGGACGACCGACGACCCCACAGGGCGGGGCAGCTGCAGGACGTAGACGTCCCCCGCCTTGCCCGCGAGGTGCGCGCGTTCGCCGATCTCGGCGAGGTCGATCCCGTACCGGGCCGCCGCCGCCGCCGTCCCCTCCCCCGGGGCCAGCGCGTCGTCACCGTCGCGCGCAGGGGACACCGGGACGGCGACCGCGTCGGTCGACCCGTCCGTGAGCAGTGTCGAATCGGCGATCGTCCCCCCGGCCAGAGTGACCGTCGGAGGCGTTCGTCCGATCCGCTCCGCCGAACCTGCGCGTGCCATCGTCAGCTGACGACGGACGTCAAGGCCTCACCCAGCTCTGCGGCCTCGGTCGCGTTGAGCTCGACCACCAGCCGTCCCCCGCCCTCCAGCGGCACGCGCATGACGATGCCACGGCCTTCCTTCGTGACCTCGAGCGGGCCGTCACCGGTCCTCGGCTTCATCGCGGCCATGCGGGGCGTCTCCTTCGCTCGTGCGTCCGGGCAGCTGCGAGGCGTCACGGGGCGCGCTCGCGCGCACCTCACGTCTGCCTCCACTGCCGGTTGTCCGGGATCCATCCTAGTTCACAGGACGGCCCTCACCTTGACCGTTGCGCTGCCCACCCACCGATCGGACGCACGTCCAGATTCCCGCACGACGATCACGGCGGCCAGTCGGGGCCCGGGTTGGCCTGCCAGATCTCCCTGACCCAGAGGAACTGGAGGCCGAACATGAGCAGGAGGACGCACACGAACCACCAGCGCCGCGCCGCGGTGGGCCGGGTCACCACGCCGGCGGTGACGGCGCCGAGCGGATAGGCGAGCAGGAGGAACCGCGCGAGGCTGCTGCCGGGCTCGACGACCGCCGCGATGTAGCCCAGATACGCCGCTGCCCACGCGTGCAGCTCGTTGCCCAGCCGCCAGGCCGCCGGCACGACGAGCGTCGCGACGACCAGTGCCGCGCCCGCCACGACGATCGGGACCGCCCACTGCCCGAACCAGAAGGTCGGCACGTAGGTCCAGCCGTAGAACGGCGTCACGCTGGCGACCCCGCGCCAGGCCTCCTGCGTCCGCAGGTAGCCGTCCGAGGTCCCGGTGACCCAGCCACAGATCGCCGGCCAGAGCAGACCCGAGGCGAAGCACCAGACCGCGAGCGCGCCGACTCCGACGCCGGTTCGCCAGGTGAACGTGTCGCGGTCCGCGCGAGCCTGCCGCCAACGGACGAACGCGTGCACCATGACGACGGCCGCCATGGGCAGCGCCACGGCTCGGGTGAAGCCGAGCGCCAGCACGGCGAGCGCCATCCACGCGTACTGCCGTCGGATCAGCGCGAGCAGCGCGGCCGCGATCAGGGCGAGGGCCAGCGCCTCGGTGTAGGCGGTCTGCAGCACCGCGGCAGTGGGGAAGACGCTGACCACGGCGACCGTGGCCAGCGGGAGCCCCGGACGTGCGGCGACCGCGCGAGGAGCACCCTCAGCGATCGACCGGTGGATAGCCAGCATCGCCACGGCACCGAGCGCGAGCGCGAGCGTCGGGGCCACGACCTCCCACGGCAACCGCGTGAGCTCCATGAAGCCGCGCGCCGTCAGCGGGAACAGCGGGAAGAACGCCCAGGCGTTCTGCTGCACCTTGCCGGAAGCGTCCACGGGCAGCGTGCTCGGATAGCCGTTCTCCGCAACGTGCCGGTACCAGCTGCCGTCGAAGAGGAACCCGACGTACGGGAAGTAGCCCGGGTGGGCCGGGGTCCATGCGTTCGGGCCTTGGATCGACGCGACCCAGAGGAAGACCAGCGTCGTGGCCACACGCGCCCCGGCGTACACCGCGAGGACCTGGAGCCACCACGGCCGCGTCCGCGTCCACTCCCACAGACGCGTCGCGGACGTGGGGACGGCCGCGGCTACGTCGCTCACACCAGTCCTCTCACCGTCCTGGCGGGGGCTCGGTCCCCGCGGATCGTGGCGACCATATCGAGTGTTCGGCGGGTCGCGCGCACATCGTGCGCCCGGAAGACCCGGGCGCCCAGCCAGGCGGCGACGGCCGTCGCCGCGAGAGTGCCCTCGAGGCGCTCCTCCGCCGGCAGGTCGAGGCTCTCGCCGACGAAGTCCTTACGGGACAGCGCCATGAGCACGGGATGGCCGAGCGCGACGAGCGCCTCCGTGCGGCGGACCAGGTGCAGGCTGTGCCAGGTGTTCTTGCCGAAGTCGTGCGTCGGGTCCACCAGGATGCTGGCCGGGTCGATGCCCAGGTCCACCGCTCGACGCGCCGCGGACGACACCGTGCGCACGACGTCGTCGAGGACGCCGTCCAGCGGGTCGGCACCCTGCGAGGCCGGGTACTCGACGCGGAACGGATCGGTCCGCGGGAGGGCGCCGCCCGTGTGCGAGCAGACGATGCCCAGACCGCGCTCGGCCGCCACCTCGACGAGTGACGGGTCGTGCCCCGCCCACGTGTCGTTGATCAGGTCGGCGCCCGCGTCTGCCGCTGCCCGGGCGACCTCCGCCCGCCACGTGTCGACGCTGACCAGCAGGTCGGGGTGCCGTCGACGGACGCGCTCGACCAGCGGGATCACCCGGGCGATCTCCTCGGCCGCGTCGACCCGCGGTCCCCGGCCGGCGCGGACACCGCCGAGGTCCACGAGGTCCGCTCCCTCGTCCGCGGCACGTGCCACGGCGGCGTCCGCGGAGGAGTCGTCGTGGCGTGCGGGGGCGTAGAACGAGTCGGGAGTGCGGTTCACGACGGCCATGACGACGGGTCGGTCCGGTCCGATCTCGCGACCGCGCAGCCGCAGAGCCGCACCCGCGGGTGGGACCACGCTCACGCGCTCTCCGGCGACTGCTGCGCGAGCGCGGTCTCGGCGGCCGCCCGCTCCTCCTCGGCCCGCAGCTCGGCGCCCCGTGCCAGGACGGCCTGGACGGCCTCCTCGGCGGTGTCGACGACCTTGATCAGCTCGATGTCGGCGTGGCCGACCATCCCACGCTCGTGCACCGCGCTGCTCACCCAGTCCATGAGGCCCTGCCAGTACGCGCGCCCGACGAGGACGATCGGGAAGCCGATCACCTTGTGCGTCTGCACGAGGGTGAGGGCCTCGAAGAGCTCGTCGAAGGTCCCGAACCCACCGGGCAGCACCACGAAGCCCTCGGAGTACTTCATGAACATCGTCTTGCGCGCGAAGAAGTACCGGAAGTTCACGCCGAGGTCGACGTACTGGTTCATGCCCTGCTCGAACGGCAGCTCGATGCCCAGCCCGACCGACAGACCACCAGCCAGCTTGGCGCCCTGGTTCGCGGCCTCCATGATCCCCGGGCCGCCGCCGGTGATGACGGCGTACCCCGCCTCCGCCAGGCGGCGTCCGACCGCGATGCCGACCGCGTAGTCCGGGTGGTCCGCGGGCACGCGCGCCGAGCCGAAGACGCTGACCGCCGACCCGACCTCCGCGAGCGCCCCGAACCCCTCGACGAACTCGCTCTGGATCCGCATCACGCGCCACGGGTCGCCGTGCAGCCAGTCGGCGCCGTCGCCGCCGCTGAGCAGGCGCTGGTCGGAGGTGGTCTTGGGGATCTGCTGGCCGCGCAGGAGGACCGGGCCCCTGCGGTAGCCGAGTCCGGCTGTGGGCTGACCGTCGTCGCTCATGGCACCGACTCTAGGTCCGCGAGCGCCGACGACGGCGATAGTCACCGAACGGTCACCCACCCGCAACGTCCGCACTCGTGTGGCCTATGACCCCCACCAGGGCGGACGTACCGCGACGGTCGGCCGCTGCGTCCGCGCTCGTGGGGGGTATTGGGCCCACGAGGGCGGACGTTCGGAGGGATCGGGTCAGGTGGTCAGCCAGTGCCGCAGCGCCTCGTGGACGAGCGTGATCTGGCCGACGACGACGTGCTCGTCGCGCTTGTGTGCCAGCAGCGGGTCCCCCGGACCGAAGTTCACCGCCGGGACGCCGAGCTCGGCGAACCGCGCGACGTCCGTCCAGCCGTACTTGGGGCCGGCCTGGCCGCCGGTCACCGAGAGGACCGCGGCTGCGAACTGCTGGACGGCGGGCGCGTCCAGGCCCGGGCGCGCGCCGGCGGCAGCATCCACCAGGACGACGTCGTAGCCCTCGAACAGGTCGCGCACGTGCGCCTCGGCCTGGGCGACCGACGCCGACGGCGCGAACCGGTAGTTCACCGTCACCACGCAGGAGTCCGGGATCGTGTTCGCTGCCATGCCGCCCGAGACGAGGACCGCGTTGAGGCTCTCCCGGTAGACCAGACCGTCCACCTCGACGGACGCCGGCTCGTAGGACTCGAGCCGGCGGAGCACCTCGCCCGCCGCGTGGATGGCGTTGCGACCCATCCACGCCCGCGCGGAGTGTGCGGCGACGCCCTCCAGGCGGACCTCGACGCGCAGCGTGCCGTTGCAGCCGCCCTCCAGGCCGCCGTCGGTCGGCTCGCCGAGCACCGCGAAGTCGCCACGCACCCAGTCCGGGTGGTTGCGCACCAGCCGCCCCAGGCCGTTGAGGTCGGAGGCGACCTCCTCGTGGTCGTAGAACACCCACGTCACGTCGTGCGTCGGCTCTGACAGCTCCGCCGCCAGCGCGAGCTGCACGGCCACGCCACCCTTCATGTCGACGGTGCCCCGTCCCCACAGCTCCGCGAGCGCTCCCTCGCCGATCAGACGCGTCGGCAGGTTGTCCGCGACCGGCACCGTGTCCAGGTGGCCCGCGATGACGGCCCGCGTCGGACGGCCGAGGTTCGTGCGCGCCACGACCGCATCGCCGTCCCGCAGGACCTCGAGGTGCCGGTACCCGCGCAGCGCCGCTTCTACGGCGTCCGCGATCGCGCGCTCGTCACCGCTGACCGACGCGATGTCGCACAGGGCCCGCGTGAGCGCGACGGGGTCGGTGGACAGGTCGAGGATGACAGGGGTCTCGGGAGCCACGACGCGACCTTAGCCCCACCCGTTTGTCCTAGGGTTGGGGCCATGAATGCTGGCGCGACTGCGCGGACGGCCTGGGCCTACGGCCTTGCCACGGTGACCGACGACGGCACCACCCTTGACGTCTGGTACCCCTCCCCGGCCTTGGGAGCCCCGGACTCGGACACCGAGCCGCCCGCGGCGCTGACCGCCGCCGAGGGCAAGGACGACGCCCGCGCGGTCCGCATCCAGGTGGTGCGGACGGTGATCGACCTGGACGCTCCCCCGGCGGACACCGCCGACGCCTACCTGCGCCTGCACCTGCTCTCGCACCGGCTCGTCGCGCCGCACGGCCAGAACCTCGACGGCCTGTTCGGGGTGCTGCCCAACGTCGTGTGGACCGACCGAGGTCCGTGCGCCGTCGAGGGGTTCGAGGCCACGCGCGGTCGGATCCGGGCGGCGACCGGCGTGCCGGTCACCGTCCTGTCGGTCGACAAGTTCCCGCGGATGGTCGACTACGTCGTGCCCGCCGGAGTGCGGGTCGCGGATGCCGACCGGGTGCGGCTCGGGGCTCACCTCGCCGCCGGGACCACCGTCATGCACGAGGGGTTCGTGAACTTCAACGCCGGCACGCTCGGCACCTCGATGATCGAGGGACGCGTCTCGGCCGGGGTCGTCGTCGGGGACGGTTCGGACATCGGCGGCGGCGCCTCGATCATGGGCACCCTCTCGGGCGGAGGCCGCGAGGTCGTCTCCATCGGCAGCCGGACCCTGCTCGGCGCCAACGCCGGCGTGGGCATCCCGCTCGGCGACGACTGCGTGGTGGAGGCCGGCCTGTACGTCACGGCGGGGACGAAGGTCACTCTGCTCGGTGCCGGTTCTGCCTCGGCACCGACCGAGCCGATCGTCGTCAAGGCCCGCGAGCTGGCGGGCCGCAACAACATCCTGTTCCGCCGCAACTCGCTCACCGGTGGGGTCGAGGCGGTCACGCGTGCGGGCTCGGGCGTCGAGCTCAACGCATCCCTGCACACGAACGAGTGAGCGCCCGTCGCAGGCGTCGGGCCGGGTCGGCCCGACGAACCGGGTGCGCCGTTCTCGTCGCACTGGCGTTCCTGGCCCTGGGCGTGGGCGGAGTCGTCTGGTTCCTCACCCGCACCCACCCTCCCGCGCCCTTCGCGGACCGGTGCGACGCGACGGTCGACGGCCAGACCTGGTCCTTGTCGACGACGCAGGCGGAGAACGCTGCCCTGATCGCAGGCCTCGGCGTCCAGCGCGAGCTGCCCGCGCGGGCGGTGACCATCGCCCTGGCGACGGCGATGCAGGAGTCCAGGCTCGTCAACGTCGACTACGGCGACCGTGACTCCCTCGGGCTGTTCCAGCAGCGCCCGTCGCAGGGCTGGGGAACCGTCGAGCAGGTCCAGGATCCGCTGTACGCGGCCGGCACCTTCTACGACCACCTGATCAAGGTGCCCGGCTACCGCGACCTGCCCGTCACCGAGGCCGCCCAGGCGGTCCAACGCTCAGGCTTCCCCGACGCCTACGCCCAGCACGAGGAGACCTCGCGCGCCTGGGCCTCCGCGCTCACCGGCAACTCGCCGGGCGCCCTGACCTGCACCCTGCACGACGCCGCGCCGAGCACCTCGGACGCCGTCGTCGCGCGGATCCAACGGGACCTGGGCTCTCACGTGCCCGTCGAGGTCACGCCCATCGACGGTGGCGCGACCCTGACGTTCCCCACCTCGGCGGTGACGTCCGTCGACGACGCCGGGGAGCGGGACTGGGCGCTCGCCCAGTGGGCCGTCGCCGTCTCGGACCCCTTGGGACTGACGTCGGTGAGCGTCGGCGACCAGACCTGGGACCGCGCGGGCGGAACCTGGGGCCCGTCGACGACCCCGGTGCCCGCGGGCACCGTGAGCCTCACGATCACGACGTAGGCAACGCGGAACGTCCGCACTCGTCAGGGTCGTACGCCCCACGAGTGCGGACGTCTGCGGATTGCTCAGCGGGCGTCGATGCCGGGATAGTCGCGCGCGACGGCGCCCGTGTAGATCTGCCGCGGGCGGCCGATCTTCGTCTGCGGGTCCGTCATCATCTCGCGCCACTGCGCGATCCAGCCCGGCATGCGGCCGAGCGCGAACAGCGGCGTGAACATCTCCTCGGAGAAGCCCATCGCCTTGTAGATGAGGCCGGTGTAGAAGTCGACGTTCGGGTAGAGCTTGCGCGAGATGAAGTACTCGTCGTTGAGCGCGATCTCCTCGAGGCCCATGGCGAGGTCGAGCAGCTCGTCGTTGTGACCGAGCGCGGCCAGCACGGAGTCGGCGCTCTTCTTCACGATCGCGGCGCGCGGGTCGTAGTTTTTGTAGACGCGGTGCCCGAAGCCCATGAGCCGCACGCCCGGCTCCTTGTCCTTGACGCGCTTCATGAACCCGGACGCGTCGCCGCCGTTGGCCTGGATCTCGGTCAGCATCTTGAGCACCGCCTCGTTGGCGCCACCGTGCAGCGGGCCGGACAGGGCGTTGATGCCGGCGGCGACGGACGCGTAGAGGTTGGCGTGGCTGGAGCCGACGATCCGGACGGTCGACGTCGAGCAGTTCTGCTCGTGGTCGGCGTGCAGGATGAGGAGCTGGTCCAGCGCCGCGACGATCTTCGGGTCCGCCTCGTACTGCTGGTACGGGACCGCGAACGTCATGCGCAGGAAGTCCTCGACGTAGCCGCGCGAGTAGTCCGGGTAGAGGAGCGGCTCGCCCTTGCTCGCGCGGTGCACGTAGGACGTGATCGTCCGCGTCTTGGCGAGGATCAGCACCGTGGCGAGCTCGACCGTCTCGGGGTCGAACGGGTCGAGGGACTCCGGGTAGAACGTGGCGAGCGCATTGATCGCCGACGACATGACGGCCATCGGGTGCGCCTTGCGCGGGAACGTCCCCATGAACGTGCGGAAGTCCTCGTGCACGAGCGTGTGCCGGTTCACGCGCTCGACGAACCCGTCCAGCTCGGTCGGCGTGGGCAGCTCACCGTGGATGAGCAGGTACGCGACCTCGAGGAACGTCGACTTCTCTGCCAGCTGCTCGATCGGGTACCCGCGGTAGCGCAGGATCCCCTCGTCGCCGTCGATGTACGTGATCTTCGACTCGCAGGACGCGGTGTTCATGAACCCTGGGTCGACCGTGACCAGCCCGGTGTCCCGTAGCAGCGAGGAGACGACGATGCCGTCGTTGCCCTCGGACGCGGTCACGATCGGCAGGTCCTTCGACTTGCCGTCGACGATCAGCTGGACGGGCTGGTGGACGGGCTGGTGAACCGGCACGGTGACGACGTCCGACATGGTGTTCCTCTCCTGCGACGGCTCGGGGGCGGGGATGTCCCGCGCGTCCATGCCGCCAGCTGATGGCCGCCGTTCGGCGTGCGCATACGGGCCCCCGTTGGCCTGGATCGACGGTACCTGCGCGAGACGTTCCGTGACCAATCTTGGACCGGACGTTGGGCCTGTGACGACGATCACAGAACCGTTCGCCCGATGGGCGTCAGGCGCCGGCAAGTCGTGCGGCAGCCTCGGCAATGCGTTCGTCTGTCGCCGTCAGGGCGACGCGCACGTGCCGGGGTGCACCGTAGAACGCGCCGGGTGCCACGAGGATCCCGAGCGAGGCGAGGTCCCCGACCGTGGCCCAGCTGTCCTGGTCGCCGGCCTCCGGGCGCACCCACAGGTAGAGCCCGGCGTGCGACGCGTCGACCGCATACCCGGCCTGCTCGAACGCCGAACGGAGCGTGGTGCGACGACGGCGGTACCGCTCCCGCTGCTCCGAGACGTGCGCGTCGTCGGCCAGCGCTGCGGCCGTCGCCGCCTGGACCGGTCCGGGCACGATCATGCCCGCGTGCTTGCGCACCTCGAGCAGCCCGGCGACGAGCACCGGGTCCCCCGCGACGAAGGCCGCCCGGTACCCAGCGAGATTGGACTGCTTGGACAGCGAGTACACCGCGAGCAGACCGGTCAGGTCGCCGCCGGTCACGCGCGGGTCGAGCACGCTCGGCACGCCGCCGCTCACCCACGGCTCGTCCCAGGCCAGCTCCGCGTAGCACTCGTCGGAGGCGACGACGACCGGTCGACCGTCCCGCGCGGCGGCCGCGCGCGCGGCGTCGACGACCCGCGTGAGCTCGTCGACCCCCAGGACCTGGCCGGTGGGGTTCCCCGGCGAGTTCAGCCAGACGAGGCGCACGCCGCCCTGGCGCAGACGCGCCGCGGGATCGTCGGTGGGCTCCGGGGTCGCGCCGGCCAGCCGAGCGCCCACGTCGTACGTCGGGTACGCCGCGGACGGGTGCAGCACCACGTCGCCGGCGCCGAGGCCGAGCAGCGACGGCAGGAAGGCGACGAGCTCCTTGGAGCCCACGGTCGGCAGCACGCCGGCCGGGTCGAGCCCGCGCACACCACGGCGGCGCGCGAACCAGTCCACGACGGCCTGGCGCAGCTCCGGTGTGCCGTGCGTCGTCGGATAGCCCGGCGAGTCGGCCGCGGACGCGAGCGCCTCCTGCACCAGAGCAGGCGTGGGGTCGACCGGAGTTCCCACGGACAGGTCGACGATGCTGCCGGGGTACGCGCGGGCACGCTCCTTGAACGGCGTGAGCGTGTCCCAGGGGAAGTCGGGCAGTGCGCCGGTCAGCAGACCCATCGAGCAGGCGTCAGTCGCCGTGCACGCGCAGCGGCAGCGTCGCGATGATCGGGTGGTCCTTGTCGATCTCACCCATCTTCGCGGCACCGCCGGGCGAGCCGAGGTCGTCGAAGAACTCGACGTTCGCCTTGTAGTACTCGGTCCACTGCTCCGGGACGTCGTCCTCGTAGTAGATGGCCTCGACCGGGCAGACCGGCTCGCACGCGCCGCAGTCCACGCACTCGTCCGGGTGGATGTACAGCGACCGCTTGCCCTCGTAGATGCAGTCCACGGGACATTCTTCGATGCACGCCTTGTCCTTGACATCAACGCAAGGTTCGGCGATCACATACGTCACGGTCGGTCCTCCACAGTGGCCGGGGGTCGCTCCTAGTATCGCTCACATGATTCCCACCGCGATCGCGTGTCCACGGACTGCGCGGTGAGCTCGACCGAGTGGCGCACCTGGTCCCCGGGCGTCCGCGTGGTGGTCCGCCGGCTCCGCGACGACCTGCCTGCGGCACCCACGGCCGACGAACCCCGGCACACCGACGTCCTCGGTGAGGTTCTCGCCGTCGACGACGCCGGTGTCCTCGTGCGCACGCGCCGCGGCGACGTCCGGGTTCCCGCCGCGGACATAGTCCTCACCAAGCTGGTGCCGCCGCCACCCGCGCCGCGGCACCGCTCAGGTTAGGGCGCCGGCGTGGGCGCCGGCCCGCAGACGATCTTGTTCTGCGGCTTGTAGCGCCACGAGTCCGACTCGGTCTTGACCAGCTCGCCGTTCAGGGACGTCTTGCGGGTCACCGTCACCGAGAAGCCGGGGTTCCCTGCCGAGGACGGCTCGCAGGTGCGCGACTGGGAGTACACGGTGGTGGGGTGCACGACGTTCGACCGCGGGCTCGTGATCGACTCGACCGTCCAGTACTTGGTTCCCCACACCCACACGTAGACGCGGTTGTCGGCCACCCACGACTGCACCAGGGCGCCGTACGGGGTGTTGTTCTTCCACCGCATGTCGAGCGTGCCGGTGAAGATCGTCGACTCGCGGCCCTCCGGGTACCGCGCGAACCACTCGCTGTGCGGCTTGTGCTCGATGTCCTCGAAGCCCGCGAGGAACCCCGCGTTGTAGCTGGTCGTCGACACCTGGCTCAGGCCGCCGCCCCAGGCGTCGGTGTGCTCACCGCTGACGATCGCGCCCGCCTCGACGAAGCCGTGCGCCGCGTCGATCGGCCCGAGCGCCTCGGTGAGGCTGAACGTCTCGCCCGGCTTGATCAGCGTGCCGTTGATCTTGCTGGCACCGTTCGTGATGTTCACCGTCCGGCGCGGCTCGCTGGTGAGCGGCGTGTCGAACTTCGAGACGACCTCCTTGATCCCCAGAGCCTCGAGCGCGGCGGTCGACTCGGTCGGGTCCGCCTGCACGAGCTCGGCCGTGGCGGAGCGGTTGCTCGAGACAGCCGCCTTCGCGACGGCCGCGGCGATCGCCTTGGGGTCGAGCGTCGTGCCCGAGGCACCGGGGACGATCACCGGCGCGCCGTTCACGAACTCGAAGTGCGCGTCGGCCGACTCCGTCAGCAGGGTGGGCAGCTTCTCGAGGACCGCCGCTGTCAGGCCTTCGCCGTTCAGCTGCAGGGCCAGGTCCCCGTCGGTCGGCACGTACGACGCGTTGTCCGCGAGCGTCTTCGCGTCGAGGAGAGCCACCTGCCCGTCGACCGAGACCGAGACCGGCGCAGAGCTCACCGTGGTCGCCTCCGCGAGGGCGGCGTCCGTCTCCTCCTGCGTGATCGTCGGCTCGACCGGCTTCGTCGGCAGCTTCAGGGGCCGGGGCGCGACGAGCCAGTCGTCCGTGACGACCTTCGCCGCCCCCTCGGGGTCGAGGGCCCAGCCGTCGACGGCTTGCGTGGACTGGGCGGTCCCGTCGACGTAGACGATCGTGCCGTCGACCGGCTCCAGCTGCACGGAGGTGCCCAGCCCGTCGAGGGCCGCGGCCAGCTTGGTCTGGTCGACCGCGGTGACCGCGGGCTGCTCCTCGACCCCGACGAGGTGGTTCCACAGCCGCTTCGGGGTCGCCAGGTCCAGGCCCGTCAGCTCGTCGACCGTGGCCTGCGCGTCGAGAGTGAGGCCTGCCACCTTCGGGTCCAACGTGGCCTGCGTGTCCTGCGCGACCACCGGGATCGGCTTGGTGGCCTGGCCGGACAGCTCGTCATCGAGGCGCGCGACCGCGTCCGCCGACGCGAGGCCACCGATGTCCACACCTGCGACGCTCGCACCACGCGGGACCTTGTCGGCCTCCGCGAACGAGGCACCGACGTACGCCGCCCCGAGCACCAGCACGATGCCACCGACGATCGCCAGCCGTCGCGGCCACCGGCGTCGACCGTTCTCGGGCTCGAACACGTCGAACGGTGAAGGGTCGCGGTCACGCTCGCGCGGCGGCACCGGGCCCGCCTGAATCGTGCCGGACGCCGCGGCGGCCGCGGCACTGACCGGCGCGAACGCGCGTGCCGGAACCGGCGTCGGTTCGACGCGCGCAGTCACCGCGGTGGGCGCCACGACCGGGACGGCCGCCGCGGCGACCGGCGTCAGCACCTCGGTCGGCGCCTGTACCGGATCGGGCTCCGCGGCGACGGGCGGCAGCACCTCGGTCGGCGCTGCCGGCACCACGGCGCTCTGCGGCGCCGGGGCGGGCTCCGACTCGGGGGCGACGACTGTGGGTGCGGTCGGCCTGATCGCCGAAGCGAGCGCAGCGCTCGCCAGCGCCGCGAACGGATTCGGGCGGACGACCTCCGGCTCGGGCTCAGCCGGAGGGGCGACGACGACCGGTGTCTCGTCGGTCGGCGCCGGCTGCTCGCCCTCGGGTGCGGGCTGCGCCGACTCGTCCTCGACGGCTTCGGCCACCGGCTCCGGGCCACCCGTCGGCTCCACCGAGGCGCCCTCACCAACCACCTCGGACGGCTCGGGCTCGGCGGGCTCGTCGGAGACGTCGGCCGTGCGGACCACGTCCGCGGGTGCCTCGTCGGTCTCGGCGACAGCAGCCGCCGCGACGGTCTCCTCGACCGGCGCCGGCTCGCTGGGGGCCTCGTCAGCCTTCGCAGGCTCCTCGGCAGCAGCTACCGGAGCGAGGCTGGCCTCGTCGCCTGCGGCCCCGTCGTCCGTCGGTCCGGCGTCCGTCCCGTCGTTCGGGACCTCGTCGTTCGCAGGGTCGTCGACTCTGGCCTCGTCCGGCCCGGCCGCGGGCTCGTCCGCCGCGGGCTCGTCGGCCACGGGCCCATCCGCCGCGGGCTCGTCCGCCACAGGCTCTTCGGCCGCGGGCTCGTCGGCCGCGGGCTCGTGGATCGCGGCCTCGTCGATCCGCGCCTCGCCGACCGGATCCGCGTCGATCGCGACCTCGTCGGACTCAGCCACGGGCTCGTCCGTCGCAGGCTCGTCCGTCGCAGGCTCGTCCGTCGCAGGCTCGTCGTTGGAGGCCTCGTCGGTGGTGGCCTCGTCGCTGATGACCTCGTCGCTCGTGGCATCGTCGCTGCTGGCCTCGTCGTGCGCGGGCTCGTGAATCGCGGCCCCAGGCTCGTCCGTCGCAGGCTCGTCCGCCGCAGGCTCGTCGGTCGCAGGCTCGTCCGTCGCGAGCTCGTCCGTCGCGACCTCGTCCGTCGCAGGCTCGTCCGCCTCGAGCGTGGGGGTCTCGCTGTCGTCGTCGGCATCGTCCGCTGCCGGCTCAGGGTCAGTCGTCGGCTCGCTGGCGACGCTGGGCGTGACCTCGTCGGCAGCCTCGTCGACGGCGGCCGAGTCCTCGGCCTCGTGGTCTGCGGCGGGCACCATCGGCGCGCCGCCGCCCCAGACGGGCCAGACCGGATCTGCGGACGCGCCTGCGCCCGAGGTCGCGCCGCCCTGCCCGGACTGGTCCTGCTCCGTACCCTTGCTCATACTGCTCCCCTGCCGCTCCCCGCGCGTACAACGCGCCCGCGCGAGTCTACGTGGCGGCGAGCGATTTCCCGACGACCACACCACCCGCCGGACAGCGATTCACAGCAGATCGAGACCTCCGCGAGACCGCACCGGTCCGGGTCGGGTCTGCCGAGGTGGACGCATCGGACAAACCCGGCGGGAGGCCTTGCAGCAGGGTCAGCGAACGGGCCGCACCCGGCCGCGCAGGTGGACCAGACCGCCCACGTCCGCCTCCCCCTGCTCCGCTGCGAGCACGTCGCCGACCACGACGTCATGGTCCCCGGCGCGGTGGATCGCGGACGTCCGGCAGTCGAACGACGCGGCCGCCCCGTCGAGCCAGACCCCGCCGGACAGCGGCGCCGGCCGGTGCGGCACGCGCGCGAGCTGGTCGAACGCGGGCCGGCCGGGAGACGCCAACCAGTCGGCGGTGTGCGCCTGGTCGTCGGCGAGGACGCTCACAGCCCAGGTGTCCACATCGTCCAGGGCGTCACGGAACCGGGCGTCCACGTGCACGCAGAACAGGAGCATCGGGGGTTCGAGCGAGACGGATGCGACCGCGCTCGCGGTCATCGCGTGGACGGTCTCCCGCCAGCGCAACGTGACTACGGCGACGCCGGCGGGCAGACGACCGATGGCGGACCGGAAGTCGTCGGACGACAGGTCGAGGCTCACTGCGTGGTGTCCGGCTCCCCGACGGCATCCCCGGCCACGGGCCGCGCGGGCCGGGCAGGACGAGGCGCGTCCGAGAACCACGCGCGCGGAAGGAACATCGCCGCGACGGCCAGGACCATCGAGCCGACGAGCCACACGACGCCGAGCTTCGGTCCCGACGGTATGAGGACGTCGCCGCCCGGGCCCTCCTGGGACAGCGCCAGGACGGTCACGCCGAGTCCTGCGACGAAGCCGATCCAGGCGACCAACCCGCCGAGCGCCCGAGCGGTGGTGGCGGCGGTCAGCACGAGAAGCAGAGCGAGGACGAGGCCCCACGGCTGGACGCTGCGGTGCATGATCGTCCCGATCAGCCCGACGACGAAGCCGACGCCGACGGTCAGGACGGTCTTGCCGAGCAGGGCGACGGAGAAGCGCACGCGGTCAGGCTATCCGGCGCACGCCGGCCGGCCACGCGACGTCACCGTCACCGACGATCCGGTACGCCTCGACGGGCAGCAGGGGCGCGAGCAGCTGGTTGCTGAGCGCGTAGCAGCCGACCAGCGCGGCGTCGTCGTCGATCGCGTCCACGGCCTGCACCTGGGTCGCGTGGGCCCGGAGGGCGGCGAGGATCGATTCGCGGACCGGCGGCACGTCGACGTGGAGGTCCACCAGGTCGTCGGGCACCGCCACCGACGGCAGCGGACCGTCGACGTCGGGGAGGCGGAGGCCTGGCGACGTACGTCCGGCAAGGGCGGCGTACCCGGCGCGCAAGGCGTGCTCGCCCTGGACCGCGACCAGCAGAACCGGGCGCGGTTCGACGAGCTCGACGGCCCGTCGTGTCACCTCGTGGGCGCGGACGTGGTCGGGATGGCCGTACCCGCCACCGGGCTCATAGGTCACGACGACGGACGCGTCGCGCGACCTGAGGACGTCCGCCAGCCGTTGAGCCGCGTCCTCGACGCTCACGCCCACGAACGCGTGGGGCGGGACGTCGTCGGAAAGCCCGGCCTCGCCCGTGCCGAGCCACGCCATGCCCGAGTCCTCGAACTGGCCCGAAGCCGCGCCCGGCACCTCGTCGAGGAACAGGTGGTCGGGCACACCGAGGGCCTCGAGCGCGTGCGCCAGCTCGCCCGAGCGGTGATCGGCCAGGGCCGGCCCATCGCCCTCGAGGTGCGCGAGCGGCACCCCGATGACCTCGCCGCGCTCACCGCGCGTGCAGGTGACCACGGTCGTCGGCAGACCGGCGCGCGCCCAGGTGGCGAGCAGCGCGCCGGTGCTCAGCGACTCGTCGTCGGGGTGCGCGTGCACCGCGACGAGGCCGCCGGCCATCAGAGCGTGCTCAGGCGCGCTTCGAGCGGGCCGTGATGCGCGCGCGCTCGGTCTGGTCGAGCACCACCTTGCGGATGCGCACGATCTCCGGCGTCACCTCGACGCACTCGTCCTCACGGGCGAACTCGAGGGACTCCTCCAGCGTCAGGTTGCGCGGCGGGATGAGGTTCTCGAAGTTGTCCGCGGTGGCCGACCGCATGTTGGTCAGCTTCTTCTCCTTGGTGATGTTCACGTCCATGTCCTCGTTGCGCGAGTTCTCACCGACGATCTGGCCCTCGTAGACCTCCTGCGTCGGCTGGACGAAGAACGAGCCCCGCTCCTGCAGGTTGATCATGGCGAAGGGCGTGACGGGACCGGAGCGGTCGGCGACGAGAGAGCCGTTGATGCGCGTCTCGATGTTGCCGGCCCACGGCTCGTAGCCCTCGGAGATCGAGGACGCGATACCCGTGCCGCGCGTGTCCGTGAGGAACCGGGTGCGGAACCCGATCAGGCCGCGCGCCGGGACGAGGAACTCCATGCGGACCCAGCCGGTGCCGTGGTTCGACATGGTCTCCATGCGGCCCTTGCGCTGCGCGAGCAGCTGCGTGACGGCGCCCAGGTACTCCTCGGGGACGTCGATCGTCATGCGCTCGACGGGCTCGTGCACCTTGCCGTCGACCTTGCGAATGACGACCTGCGGCTTGCCGACCGTCAGCTCGAAGCCCTCACGACGCATCTGCTCGACGAGGATGGCCAGCGCGAGCTCACCACGGCCCTGGACCTCCCAGGCGTCGGGGCGCTCGGTGGGCAGGACGCGCAGCGACACGTTGCCGACGAGCTCCTTGTCGAGGCGGTCCTTGACCTGGCGGGCGGTGACCTTGTGGCCCTTGCCCCCACGGCCGGCCAGCGGGGACGTGTTGATCCCGATGGTCATGGAGATCGCGGGGTCGTCGACCGTGATGAGCGGCAGCGGGCGCGGGTCGTCCGGGTCCGTCAGCGTCTCGCCGATGGTGATGTTCTCGATGCCGGCGACGGCGACGATGTCGCCGGGGCCGGCGGAGTCGGTGCTGACGCGCTCGAGCGCCTTGGTCTCCAGCAGCTCGGTGATCTTCACGTTCGCCAGCGTGCCGTCGGCCTTGGCCCACGCGACGGTCTGGCCCTTGCGGATCGTGCCGTTGAACACGCGCAGGAGGGCGAGGCGACCGAGGAACGGCGACGCGTCGAGGTTGGTGACGTGCGCCTGCAGCGGCGCGCCCTCGGTGTAGGTCGGGGCCGGGATGCGCTCGAGGATGGTCTTGAACAGCGGCTCGAGGTTCTCCGAGTCCGGCAGGCCGCCGTCGGCGGGCTGGTTCATCGACGCGCGACCGGCCTTGGCGGCGGCGAACACGACGGGGACGTCGAGGATCGCGTCGAGGTCCAGGTCCGGCACGTCCTCGTGCAGGTCCGAGGCGAGCCCGAGCAGCAGGTCCGTCGCCTCGTGCACGACGTCGGTGATCCTCGCGTCGGGGCGGTCGGTCTTGTTCACGACGAGGATCACGGGAAGCTTGGCGACGAGCGCCTTGCGCAGCACGAACCGGGTCTGGGGCAGCGGGCCCTCGGACGCGTCGACGAGCAGGACGACACCGTCGACCATGGACAGGCCGCGCTCGACCTCGCCACCGAAGTCGGCGTGGCCCGGGGTGTCGATGACGTTGATGGTGATGCCGTCGGGCTGACCGATCTCTGCCGCCGCGGGACCCGTGTACCGGATCGCCGTGTTCTTGGCGAGGATCGTGATGCCCTTCTCGCGCTCCAGGTCGCCGGAGTCCATCGCGCGCTCGTCCACGTGGGCGTGGGAACCGAACGAACCGGACTGCCACAGCATGGCGTCGACGAGGGTGGTCTTGCCGTGGTCGACGTGCGCGACGATGGCAACGTTGCGCAGGTCTCCGCGCACGCTCGTGCCGACAGACGTGCTCGGCGCAGACGTGGGCTCAGACATGGGGGAACTCATCTCAGAAGGTGGGGAGCGCGCCGGTCGTCGGCTGCGCCGGTCAATCCTACCCGTCCGTAGGCCGGAATGGCCCAGAGGTGACCAGCCCCACTACACCTTCCGCGCCCAGCCCCACCACGACGTCAGGTCCGCGCGGCCGAGCGCGAGCGGCTCGATCTGCGGCAGCGCAGTCCCGTCCGGCAGCGCGCGCTGAGCGACCACGACCGGCTGCTGGACGATCGACGAGACCGCACCGCCGTCGACCAGGCTCGTCGCCACGGGCTCCAGCGCCGCCGGCACCGCCTCGGGGTCGACCGTCGCGGCGACGGTCTTCAGGGCCTTGTCGGTGGCGGGGTCGGACCAGCCGGTCAGGTTGGCGAAGGCCTTCGTCTGCCAGCGCGTCACGACGGCGTCGACCGGCAGCTCGGACTGCGGGACCGGCACGAGAGCGACGTCCCACGCGGCCGGCGCGCCGGCGAGGTCCGTCGCCCACGCCTGCACCGGTGTGTAGGGCCGCACGTCGAAGCCCGCGTGCGCCGCCGAGTCCGTGATCTGGTCGAGCATCGCCGTGCGCAGCGGGTCGGTCGTGTTCGTCAGGACGCGGACCACGACCTTGCCGGTCACCTTGGCGTCCGCGAGGACGGACTTCGCCTGGTCGACGTCGGCCGCACCGCTGCCTCCCGCGGCTCCGCCTGCCTCCGGTCCCACCCGCGGCAGGACGCCCGTCGAGACCTCGGCGTCGGACCACAAGGGCTTCACGAGGTCGTCGACGATCGTGTCGCGCGGGACGGTCAGCAGGAACGCCGTGCGCACCGCGGCCGCCGTCGCCGCGTCACGTCCGTAGGTCGCCGGGTCGAACGCGCCGCCGCCGGCCACCTGCAGCTCGAGCTGGAGCGTGCTGTCGCCGCCGGTGTGCACGGTGGCGTCGTCGACCTTCGCGAGCGCGTCCATCACGTCCGCGGTGTCCGCCGGGGCGATGACGTCGATCGTGCCCGCCGACAGCGCCTTCACCTCGTCGAGCGGCTCGACGTCGGTGCGCACCACGATGCGGTCGTAGGCGGCGGGCCGGTCTCCGGTGTACTTCGTGTTCCGCACCAGCTCGACTCGCTGGTCCGGCACGATCCGGTCGACGACGTACGGGCCGTCGCTGACGGCGAGGTCGATGTGCTGAGCCAGCGCGTCGGCGTCGAACTGCGTGCGCCAGGTGACCGAGATCGAGCTCAGCGCCTTCTTGTCCTCCTTCGTGATCGCGGCGGTCACCGCGGCCGCGGCGGCAGCGGGGTCCTCGACCCCCAGCGCCGTCTGGCCGACCACGTGCGCCGGGAGGCCGACGTCGAGCGCGACCTGCCAGTCGGCGACCGGCTTCGTGTACGTGACCGTGACGGTCGCCCCGGACACGACGGGCTGCAGCTCCACGTAGGTCAGGGCCGGCGACGCCGCTGCGAAGGCCACGCCGGCGGCGAGCTCGTCGTCGTTGGTGACGTCGCCCGCCTCGTCGAGCTCGGGCGCGACGTCGTCCAGCTGCCCGCTGCGCGCGGCCCACTCCAGGACGAGGTCGTCCGCGGTCACGGGCACCCCGTCCGACCAGGTGGCACCCTTCGCGATCGTGTACTTCACCGTCAGCGGTGCGTCCGACACCTTCTCGACCGTGCCGAACGACGGGTCGAGCACGGCGGTGCCGTCCTCGTCGAGACTGACGAAGCCGGACTGGGCCAGCCCGCGGACCAGGGTGCTGCCCGGCGCGCGCCCCTGCGCGGTCCCCCCGTTCAGCGACGTGAACGGCGACGCGACAGCGACGACCACGGTCCCCGGACGGTCGGGCTGCGGGGCGGGGTCGGTGCACCCGGCGAGCAGCATCGCGATCCCTGCGGCGGCGACCGCCACGACCGTCAGACGTGAACCACTGCGCACCGCTTGCCTCCCGCGACCTCGGACGGGCACCGACTGCCCTATACGGAGGTATCGGTTCCGATCCGCCGAACCTCAACCATGCCGTACGAATCGGTGGAAACTCGACGAGTCGCCGTGGCGCGCCGGACGAGAGGGCGAGGTCAGAAGCCGCGACCGGTCGTGTGGCCGCCCTCCTGGTCCAGGACGTCGTGGGCGTCGAGGTCCGCCTTCTCCGAGGCGTCCGTGAGCTGTTCGGCCCGCGCGATCTCCGCTCGCTCGAGCTCGTCGCGCTGGGCCTCGAGCAGGGCGTCGCGAGTCAGCCGGCGCTCCTGCTGGGCCACCGGGTCGGGCACGGGCACGGCGGCGAGGAGCCGCTGCGTGTACGTGTCCCGAGGGTGGTTGACCACCTGAGCCGCGTCGCCGATCTCGACCAGCCTCCCGTTGTGCATCACGGCGATCCGGTCGGACAGCATCTCGACGACAGCCAGGTCGTGGCTGATGAAGAGGCATGCGAACCCGTGCTCACGCTGCAGGTCCTGGAACAGCTCGAGCACCGTCGCCTGCACAGACACGTCCAGCGCGGAGGTGGGCTCGTCGGCGACGAGCAGCTGCGGCTCGAGCGCGAGGGACCGGGCGATCCCCACGCGCTGGCGCTGCCCGCCGGACAGCTCGTGCGGGTAGCGGTTGCGCATGGCCCGAGGGAGCTGCACCTGGTCGAGCAGACGCTCGACCGCGCGCGACATCTCCGCCCCCTTCAGGCCGCGGTGCAGCAGCAGCGGCTCGCCGATCGACTCGCCGATCGGCAGGCGAGGGTTGAGCGAGCTGCCGGGGTCCTGGAAGACGATCCCGACCTTGCTCCGTAGCGGCTTGAGGTCCTTCAGCGTGGCGCCGACCATGTCCTGGCCGACGATCCTCAGCTCGCCCGACGTCACCGGCAGCAGCCCGACCACGGCGCGTCCGATCGTCGTCTTGCCGGAGCCGGACTCACCGACCAGGCCGACGACCTCGGCGCGTCGGAGCGTCAGGCTGACGCCGTCGACCGCCCGGAAGGCCGGTTGGCGACGACGCCCCGGGTACTCGATGACGATGTCCTTGGCCTCGAGGACCACGTCCTGGGCGGTCTCGGGCGCGACGACGGGCTCGACCGGTCGGTCGGCGGTCGTGGTGTCGGACGTGTCGGACGTGTCGGACGTGTCGGACGTCTCGGCCGCGAGCACGTCGGCGCTGCGCCCGAGGTGGGGAACAGCCTCGAGGAGCTTGATCGTGTACGGGTGGGTCGGCGCCGTGAAGATGTCGATCGACGACCCCTCCTCGACGACCCGGCCGTCCTTCATCACGATGATCTTGTCGGCCAGGTCGGCGACGACGCCCATGTCGTGGGTGATGAGCACGATGCCGGAGTCGATGCGCGTGCGCAGGTCGCGCATCAGCTTGAGGATCTCCGCCTGCACGGTCACGTCGAGGGCCGTCGTCGGCTCGTCGGCGATGAGGAGCTTCGGGTCGCAGGCGAGCGCCTGGGCGATCATCGCGCGCTGGCGCTGCCCGCCGGACAGCTGGTGGGGGTAGGAGTCGATCCGTCGTTCCGGGTCCGGGATCTCCACGAGTCGCAGGAGCTCCAGCGCACGGGCACGGGCGTCCTTGGGACCGATGTCGAAGTGCGTGCGCAGCGTCTCGACGATCTGGAAACCGATCGTGTAGACGGGGTTCAGAGCCGTCATCGGCTCCTGGAAGATCACTGCGATCTCCTTGCCGCGGACCTGCCGGAGCCTCTGCTGCGACATGCCCAGGAGCTCGCGCTCGCCCAGCTTGGCGCTGCCGTTGGCGCGGCCGTTGGCCGGCAGCAGGCCGAGCAGGGACATCGAGGACTGGGTCTTTCCGGAGCCGGACTCGCCCACGATGGCGAGGACCTCGCCGGGGAAGACGTCGTAGCTCACGCCGATCGCGGCCGGGTACCAGGTCCCGTCGACGTAGAAGTCCACGCCGAGGTCACGCACGGAGAGCACGGGCGTCCGTGCGGGCGCCCCAGCCGGGACCGCGTCGGTGGTGTCGATTGCCACGAAGGTTTCCTTACTGGCCGAGGAAGAGACGGACGGTGGACGGGGTCGCCGTCGACGAGCGTCGGTCTGGGAGCATGTGCGCATGGGCGGCACGCAGGAGTTCAGTTCGACGTACGGGCGCTGGCTGACGGGAGCTGCGGCGCTGGCCGCGGTGATTGCGCTGGTCAGCGTCTTCTTCGTCGACGGCGTGGCGGAGTGCCTGCAGCTGGTGCCGCTCCTGGCGCTGATCGTGCTGCTGGTGTGGGCACTGTTCTGGAACCCCGGCGTCGAGGTGTCCGACGGCGAGCTCGTGATCCGCAACGTGCTGGCCACCGTGCGCGTCCCGTGGCCCGCCTACCGCGGCGTGACCGTCAAGTACTCGCTCGTCGTGCACACGACCGGCGCGGACGTGACGGTGTGGGCCGCTCCCCGGTCCAGCGGCACCGCGCAGCGCCTGCGCCGCCGTCCTACGGTCAGCGGACCGCTCGGACCGGGCCGGCACAACGCCAACGCCGACCGCGTGGCGGACGCCGTCATCGAGCGCCAGGTGGCCCTCAAGGACGGTGGCTACCTCAAGGACGCCGAGGCCGCCGTCGCTGCGGGCGTCGTGCCGCAGCGACGCTGGCACTGGCTGCTGATCGGCAGCGTCGTCGTGCTGACCGCCGCGTCGTTCGTCCTGCTCTGAACCCACCGTCATGACGGGCCCATCCCGGCGTTGCCGATCTGGTTCGACGGCGCGACCGTGCTCGACATGGACCGAGCCACCGAACCGTCGACGCTCATCGCCTTGGCCATCTTGCGCTCCGACGGGATGCGCTTCTGCCGGGGGTCGAACGCGTCGCGCAGGCCGTCTCCGATGAAGTTGATCGACAGCGCGATGATCACGATCATCAGACCCGGCCACCAGAACAGCCACGGCCGCGTCGAGAACGCCTCCTGGTACTGGCTGATCAGCAGGCCGAGCGACGTGGCCGGCGCCTTGATCCCGACGCCGAGGTAGGACAACGCGGTCTCGAGCAGGATCGCCGAGCTCATGAGCAGCGTCGTGTTGACGATGATCACGCCGATCGCGTTCGGCAGCATGTGCTTGAACATGATCCGGGAGTTGCTGGCGCCCGCCACGCGCGCGGCGTCGACGAACTCACGCTCCCGGAGGGTCAGGAAGTCACCGCGCACCAGCCGCGCCAGCGTGGTCCACGTGATCAGGCCGAGGAACGCGCCGAAGATGAGCGGGTTGTTGCCACCCGCGAGCTGACCGAGGACGGCGCCGATGACGATGACCGGCATGGTGATGACCAGGTCCGTGACCCGCATCAGGATGTCGTCGGTCCGGCCGCGGTTGAAGCCCGCCAGGGCGCCGACGAAGATCCCGACGCCCGTCGCGACGATCCCGACGGTCGCCGTGATGATGAGGGACGTCTGCGTGCCCCGCATGACGCGCGCGAAGACGTCGCGACCGATCTCGTCCTGGCCGAACGGGTGCAGACCCCAGTGGAACCAGAGGCCGGCGTCACCGCCGAGCCACGAAGGCAGCAGGAGCGTGGGCTTGCCGCCGTTGATGACGACGTTGATCTCGTTGGGCGTGAACAGCCACCAGCCCGTCCAGCCGCCGATCCCGACGGACGAGAACGCGAGGATCACGACGAGCGTCAGAACGACGATGGCGACCATCGCACCGCGGTGGCGCAGGAAGCGACGACGGACGATCTGTCCCTGCGAGAGGCCGGCGACCTCCCGCAGCTCGATCGCGTTCTCCGTCGACTCGTCGGCCGAGCCCTGCGGGGGTACCTGCTCGACGGTACTCATGCATTCACCCGGATCCTGGGGTCGAGACCCGCGTAGACGAGGTCGGCGACGATGTTGGCGACGATCGCGAGCGCGGCGACGATCACGAGGTAGGCCATCACCGGCTCGATCTCCGCGTGGGTCAGGGAGTAGAGGAACAGGGTGCCCATCCCTGGTCGGGCGAACACCCGCTCGGTGATGATCGCGCCACCGAGGAGGGTGATCACGTCGATCGGCACCACGGTGGCCAGCGGGATCAGCGAGTTGCGGAACCCGTGGCGCATGATCACCGTGCGTTCGGGCATGCCCTTCGAGCGCGCCGTGCGGATGTAGTCCTGGCTCATCACCTCGAGCATGCTCGAGCGTGAGTAGCGGGTGTACGAGGCGAACCCGATCAGCACCAGCGCCAGGGTCGGCAGGAGCAGGTGCATGAACTGGTCGAGCGTGATGACCCAGAAGTTGCCGCCGAGGTTCGGTGTCCGGTCGCCGATCGTCGGGACGGGTCGGCCGTTGATCGCCGGTGCGTTGTAGTACGCGGGCCAGACCCGCATGACCTGGTTGACGAAGAGCATCGAGGCAATCAGGAACGCGGTGATCGCGGCCGTGCGCGCCGAGACGCCCCGGTCGGGGCCACCCCAGGCGTAGCCGACGCCGATCCCGACGCCGACCGTGACGAGCGCCAGGACGAGCATCATCCACCAGGACTCGTCGACCTTCTGGAAGAAGACCTGCAACGGCAGGTACAGCACCAGGCCGATGACGACCGTGGTCAGTGACGCGCCCAGCGCTCGGCGGTTCTTCAGCCCGGTCGACAGCGTCGTGACCGAGAACGCGGTCGCCGTGCCGAGCAGGGCGAGCAGGGGCGGGTTGATGCTCGGGTGCGTCCACCAGTCGCTCAGCTGCAGGAACGCGAACGTGGCGAACGTCGCGGCGAACGCCACCACGAAGGTCAGGATCCGCTGCCGTCGTTCACCGCCTATCGCGAGGCTCCACAGGAGGCCCGCCAGCAGTGCGACGACTCCGATGAAGGCCCAGGACAGCACCGGGTCCGCGAGGAAGTTGTTGAAGCCGATCGCGCCCCACTGCTTGAGCAGCACCGCGACCCAGAAGGCGGGCAGCGAGTAGAGGAGGAACGAGACGAAGATCATCAGGTAGTCGAACGAGCTGTACTGGCGCAGTGCGCTGACGATGCCGACCGCGACGCCGAAGACGATCGCGATGACCGTCGCCGCGGTGACGAGCTGGATCGTCGACAGGATCGCCCCGTGCAGGACCGTCGAGACCGGCTGGTCGCTGACCCACGCCGTGCCCAGGTCGCCGTGCGCGAAGTTGCCGAGCCACTTGAAGTAGCGGATCACGACGGGCGTGTCGAGATCGAGCAGCTGGATCCGCTGGGCGATCAGCTGCTGCTTGTTCGCGGCCGTCGACTGGCCCAGGTCCCCGAACGGGTCCATCGACGCGGAGGCGAGGATGTACATCACGAATGTCGAGACCAGCAGCGTTGCCAGCCCGGCGAGTAGACGTCGCCACAGGAACGAGATCAAATGCGTACACCTCGCAGTTGAGGGCGTTGCACTCCGATTGCCCGAGTCTACGCAGCAAGGGAGCTGGAACGCCTGGTCAGAGCGCCACGGAGCGCCACGCGTGTAACGTGCAGGGCCCGCGGCCACGGCTCAGGATCGAGGGACCCGGCCGCGGACGTCGCACCTGGAGACACGGTGAGGGCGGCGGAACCCGTAGGCTCCGCCGCCCCGACCGGTGTCAGTCAGGCGGTCTGACGGGTCAGCTCGTGGCCTTGTCCGTCGCGCCGGACCCCTCGATCTTCCAGTTCCAGAACCCGTACATGATCGTCGGGCTCAGGGAGAGGGGATCGGGGCCGGTGAGCTTCTTGCTCCAGGCGTGGATCCCGGGGAACTGGAAGATCGTGGTGCCGAAGGCGTCGGCGTTCAGCTGCTGCTCGATCTTGTAGAGCAGCTCCGTCTGCTTCTTGCCGTCGAGCTCCGTGGAGAGCTGGTCGTACAGGCTGTCCACCTTGGCATTGGTGTAGCCGCTCTTGTTCTGGCTGCCACCGGTGCGGTAGGTCGGCTCCCCGGCGGTCACTGCCGTCGAGGTGGACTGCCAACCGAACAGCGAGGCGTCGTAGTCGGCCTGGCCGGTGTTGATCTTGTTGACCCACTTCGCTGCCGGAGCCGAGGCGTCGACCATCGTGAAGCCAACTGCAGCCTCGGCGTTCTTGATGAGGTCGAACTCGTTGACGCGGCGCGGGTTGTCGCCGTTGAAGACCAGGCGGACGTTGATCGGACCGGTGACTCCAGCGGAGGCCAGGATCGACTTGGCCTTGGCGGGGTCGCCGGCGTTCGGGTACTCGTCCGAGCCGTTGTTCTTGACGACCTCGTCGTAGTTCGGCGCGCTCGGCAGGACCTGGAACGAGTTACGGACCTCGGCCTTGGGGTTGAGCGGCTTGATCAGGTTGTCGATGATCGCCTGTCGCGGCAGGGCCGTCAGGAACGCCTTGCGGACGGCGAGCGCCTTCGCGGCGTCGCCACCGTAGGTGGCCGGGTCGAACGGGCCCTTGTTGGTGAACTGCAGGTCGATGTGCTCGTACGTGCCCTCGTCGGCGTTCTGGACGTTGACGGTCCCGAGGTCGTTGAGTGCCGTCAGGACGTCGGCGGAGGCCTGCGGGCCGACGATGTCGACCTCACCGTTCTGGAGAGCCTGCACCTGCCCCATCGGGTCGTCGATGTAGCGGAACGTGAAGGTGTCGGGCCCCGTGGTGCGGCTGCCCTTGTACTTGTCGTTGCGCTTGACCGTCAGGTACTGGCCGTCGACGAAGTCGCTGATGATGTACGGGCCGTCCGAAACGACGAGGGACTTGTCGTCCGGGAACTTCGAGATGTTGAACCCGTGGTTCCAGAACTCCGCGATGGGCTTGAGCTTCTCGACGTCGTTGTCGGTGATCGCCTTCGCCAGCGCCTCGTTGGCCTTCGTCGGGTCCGTGATGCCCAGCGTGTGGGTGGCGACGACGTGCGCGGGGACGACCGGGCCCTGGAACTCGAGCTCCCAGTCACCGAACGGCTTGTCGTAGGTGAAGGTGATCGACTTGTTGTCGTCGGAGACCTCAGGAGTCTTCGTGACCAGCGCAGCGCCGGGGGTCACGCCGTTGAAGAACACACCGGCCTTGTAGTCGGTCAGGTCGTTGGAATCAGCGTCGAAGTTGCCCTCGATCGTGTTCAGGTGGCCCGAGGTCGCCGCCCACTCGAGCAGGCTGTCCGTGGCGGTGACGGGGGTGCCGTCCGACCACGTGGCGTCCTTGCTGATCGTGTACTTCACGACGAGGGGATCTGCCGAGACCTTCTCGTACTTGCCGAAGCTCGTGTCCTTGTGGAGCGTGAGGTCCGGCTCGTAGTAGTTGAACTGCGAGTTCGTCAGGTAGGTGACGACCGCGTTCTGCGTCGCGTTGCCCACGTTGAACTCGTCCGTGTTCAACGACGTGAGGGGTGACTCCCACGCGGCGTTGACGGCGGTGCTCTGGTTGATGCCTGCGTTGTCGTCGGTCGTGTCGCCATTACCGCTGCTGCACGCAGCGAGAGCGAGAAGGCTCAGCGAGGCGACCGCTGCGGTCGCGGCCTTCCGTGTGATCTTCAATGTTCCTCCTGAAACGGTGGCGGGTCTGCCGAGTCACACGGGCGTCGATGGTCACGGCGCACAAGGGAGCAGAGCCCTCCGGGGGTTGCGGACACGTTAGTGAAGCCCCAACGGACAAAACGGACAGGTAGCCACAGATCTGGTGATCGTTACGCTATTGATACTGACCGGTACGTCCATGATGTGAGATCGTCACCCCGCAGAAACACCACGGTTACCTGTCCGAACCTTCCTCCGGACGGGTGTCATCGAGGCAAAGCCCCTGACGATCCGTCTCGGATCTGCTATGAACCGCGGTCGTGCTGATCATGAGTGCTCTGCTCGGACCTCGCTTTCCACCGTACTCCGGCGGGTTCGTCGCAGCCCGCTGAGCAGGGACAATCGTGAGATGAGCGTGCTCTCCCTGACCCGTCGGTTCGGCCGGACCCGCTGGTTCGCCCGCCTCGGCCGCGCCGTCTCGGGCTTCGACCGCCGGCTCCAGAAGGCAACACGCGGCCGGCTCAGCGTCCTCGGCAGGCCGACCTTGCCCCACCTGGTCCTGACGACGACCGGGCGCAAGACCGGCGAACCCCGCGAGGCTGTCCTGCTCTACGCCGTCGACGGGGACGGCTGGGTGCTCATCGGCTCCAACTGGGGCCAGGCCCACCACCCGGCGTGGTCGGGCAACCTGCTGGCGAACCCGACCGGCACCGTCACGATCGCCGGCGTCACCACCCCGGTCACCGCGCTGCTCGCCTCCGACGACGAGCGCGCCCGCCTCCTGCCGGCGCTCACAGCCGTCTGGCCGGCCTACGAGACCTACGCGGACCGCGCCTCGGACCGGGAGCTCCGGGTCTTCCGCCTGGCACGCACCTGACGCCGGTGGGCGCGCTGTCAGCACCGCTTCCTCGGTGAAGTTCCCGGCGCACCGCGCCCGGCTGGACATCGACCGGCGATTGTCCGGCTACCGTCCGAACGTGGAGATCCTGCACATCACCCGTCGCGCAGACTGGGACGCGGCCGTGGACAGCGGCACCTACCGCTGGTCGACGAAGGGCCGGACCTACGAGGACGTCGGGTTCATCCACGCGTCGTCGCGGGCCCAGCTTCCCGCCGTCGCCGCGTTCGTGTTCGCCGGTGAACCCGACGAGGTGTGCGTCCTGCTGCTGGAGACCGGCACGATCATCGCGGCCGGCACCGAGGTCCGCTACGAGGACGGCGGGAACGGCGAGCTCTACCCGCACATCTACGGGCCGATCGACCCGGCCTGGGTGGTCGACGTCGTGCCCGCACACCTCGACGCCGACGGTGTCTTCGCGTGGGGCCCGAGCCGGTAGCGCTCGAGTCAGTTCGTGCATCGACGATCGGGACGTAGGCGTCGAGATCGCTGCGGTCACCGTCGAATGCGTCGTAGATCGTGGTCAGGCGGGGGTCCTCGAAGATCGCGTCGGCCACTGCGCGCGTCACCCCAGCGCCGCGTCGTGCCGCACCAGTGCGCCCACCAGGTCTTCGGGCGAGGTCGACGTCGGGCGGTCGCTGACCTGGCCGTCGCCGAGCTCGATCACGCGCCACACGCCGTCCTCGCGGCGGGCGAGATCGACGGTCACGAAGCCCAACCCGAGAGCGGTGACCGTCGGCCCGAGGTCGGGCAGCACGAGCTCCGGCCCTGGCAGCTCATCGGCGGTGTCCGGGTGTGCCGTCGCCAGGGCGCAGCGGCCGTCGATCCACCAGGTGCGCACCTCCGCACCCCGGAAGTGCTCGAACCGGCGCAGGACCAGACCGCCCGTGAGCGAGTCCTCACGCAGCTCGACGAACCGTGCCGCGACGCGCGTCGCGGTGTCGATGTCGGTGACGTCGGGGATGAAGCACGCCTCGTCCCAGTAGTGCTTCATCGACTTCACGTAGTCGCGCAGGACCGCGCCGCCGGTACCCAGGGCCGCGCACAGGGCGGCGACCTCGTCGGGCGCGCCGCCCGTCGACCACACGGTCTGCGGGGTGAGGTCGCTCAGCGCCGCATACCAGCCGGGCAGCTCGTGCGCCGTCCGGAAGGCAGCCGCGGACGTGCGCAGAGCGACACCGCGCGCACCGAGGGCGTGCTCGAACGCGGCGTACTCGCCGCCGCGGAGCATCCAGCCCCGGTAGACCGCGTCGTCCGAGCCGGGAACCCGCGCCACGGCCTGGCCGGCGGCACCCGCGCACAGCGCGTCGTGGTCGACGAACGCGACGTCGATGCCCAGGTCACGGGCAGCACGCGCCTCGGGGGCGAAGTGCGGGTCGCACGATCGAGGGTTCAGCGGGTCGGCGGGCAGGAGCAGGAGCATGCAGTGAGTCTGCAGCCTGCAGGGAACATCGCTGGTCCCTTTTTTGCGGCATCGGCCGCCTCACGGACCGCCGCGCCAGTGGTCGATCCGCTGGTGGTCGGGCACGAAGCCGTGCCCCACGCCCCACAGCACCGCTTGTGTCCGGCTCTCGACGCCGATCTTCCCGTATGCCGACCGGATGTAGGACTTCACGGTGTTCGGGCTGAGGTAGGTCAGCGAGGCGACGTCCGCGTTGCTCAGCCCCTGGGTGATCAGCGCAAGGATCTCCGACTCGCGGTCCGTCAGGCCTTCGGCGCGGCCGGGCCAGTCGAGTCCGGTGGCGGGTCGGGCGCGGCTCGGCACCTCGCTGATCACGACGTCGCCGTCGTGGACAGACTCGAGCGCGCTCACGAGCTCACGCGCCGGCAGCGCCTTGGACAGATAGCCGCGCACGCCCTGCGCGCGGGCACTGGCGACGAGGTCGGGATGGAAGTTCCACGTGAAGACGACCACCTGGCGGGCCCTCGGGTTGCGCACCAGCACGCCGACCTCGTGCTGGTCGGACTCCGGCTGGGCGAACGCGTCGTACAGCACGATGTCGACGTCGTCCTCGACCGGTTCGTTCGTGTCGATCTCGGCCACCACCACACGGTCGCGGTACGGGTCGAGCATCCGGGCCACCCCCATGACCACCACGTCGTAGTCGTCGACGAGCGCAATCCTGATCGGTCGTCCAGACTTGTTCACAGCTCGACCGTAGACCCCCCTAGGGGTGTACTGCACCGTCCGTAGGGTGGTGAGGTCGAGGGACGTCACCACACGAGCAGAGAGGCACCACCATGCTGGGACTGATCATCACCATCGTCGTCGTCGGGCTCATCGCCGGGGCGCTCGCGCGGCTCGTCGTCCCCGGAAGGCAGAACCTGTCGATCGGAATGACGATCCTCATCGGGATCATCGGGTCGTTCGTCGGGGGTTTCCTCGGCTACCTGCTGTTCCACAAGGACGCGGATGACGGCTTCCTGCAGCCTGCCGGGCTGCTCGGCTCGATCATCGGTGCGATCATCGTGCTTCTCATCTGGATCCGGGTCGGCGGCCGCCGCTCGATCACCAACTGATCCTCGCGGAGCGGGCCGCTCCCCTGTCCTACGGGCAGGGGAGCGGCCCGTTCCGTCTGTCTGCCCCCGTTCCGGTGGACAGGTGTCGAACGCGGGAGCAAGGTGATGGAGCGGGAGAAGACCGTGCGACCGATCGTCACGACGGGGTGGTGAACCCATGGGTCGCGTGATCGACGTACCCACCACCAGGCGCGAGTTCCTGACGCTCAGCGCCCTCGCCGTGGGTGCCGGACTCGGCCTCGCGGCCTGCGCATCGGCGACACCGCTGGCGAGCTCCGGACCACCGTTGAGCGGGGAGTACGACGGGCCCCCGGTCCAGATCGAGTACTGGAACGGCTTCACGGGCGGCGACGGACCCGCGATGCGCCAGCTGGTGGCCGACTTCAACAAGAGCCAGGACCTGATCACCGTCCGGATGAACGTCGTCCAGTGGGCGCAGTACTACCAACGAGTCGTCGCCGCGGTGCACGCCGGCAAGGGCCCGGACGTGGGAGCCATGCACGTCGAGCAGCTCGCCACCCAGGCGTCGCGCCAGACGATCGCCCCCCTCGACGACATCCTCGACGAGATCGGCGTCAGCGCCGAGCAGTACCCGCACGAGGTGTGGGAGCGCGGAGTCTTCGGCGACCACCGGTACGGCGTCCCGCTCGACGTGCACTCACTGGCGTCGTACGCGAACACCGATCTGGTGGCGAAGGGCGGCGGAAATCCCACGCCGGCCACGCGACAGGACCTCGAGGCCTCGATCTCGGCCTTGATGTCCGCCGGGGTCAAGACCCCGTTCTGGGTGCCGAACCGGTGGCCGGCCCACCTGATCTTCCTGTCGCTGCTGTGGCAGTTCGGGGGTGAGCCGTACTCCGAGGACGGCAGCAAGGCGACCTTCGACAGCGATGCCGGCATCGCCGCGCTGTCCTGGCTGACGGGGCTCATCCAGTCCGGCGTCAGCCCGAAGAACGTGGCCCCCGACTCCCAGTACACGGCCTTCAAGGGCGGCCAGGGCGCCTACACGTGGGACGGCATCTGGCAGATCAACGACCTCAAGAGCACCGCCCCCGACCTGCCGTGGACCATGTCTGCTCTGCCGACGATCGGTGACACCCCCGCCGTCTGGGCGAATTCCCACCAGCTCGTGCTGTTCAAGAACCGGTCGCCGAACGACGACCGGATCCTCGCCAGCAAGGCGTTCCTACGGTTCCTCATCGACAACTCCGAGGCGTGGTCGGGTTCCGGGCTGATCCCCGCGCGGTCCGAGGCGCGCAAGACGCCGGAGTTCCTCAAGAGCCCACAGGCGGTCCTCGAGCCCGCGGTTCCCACGATGCGGTTCCTGCCACCCGTGCCGGCACTCGGCGAGGTCCAGGCGCAGACGCTGGAGATCGCGCTCGCGGACGCGATCCTCGGTCGCCAGTCGCCGGAGGCGGCGCTCCGCGGGAACGCGTCGAAGGCGACCCAGCTCATGCAGGCCAACCTGAAGAAGTTCGAGGTGAAGTCATGACGCAGATCGCCATCGGACGACGGCACGGCGTCCCCGCGCGCTCGACGGCCGCGGTCGGGTCGAGCACAACGAGCGCGACGAGCCGACGTCGCGACCGGCGAGACGGCTGGCTGTTCCTGGCGCCGTACCTGGTGCTGTTTGCCGTGTTCGTGCTGCTGCCCGCCGGGTTCGGCGTCTGGATCAGCCTGCACGACTACGACTACAGCCTCCCCGACAAGCCGTTCGTCGGCCTCGACAACTACACCGGTCTCCTCACCGGTGACTCGCCGTTCGCGTCGACGTTCTGGCAGGCGATGCGCGGGACCGCGATCTTCACCGTGTTCTCCGTGCCGCTCCTGCTGGTCCTCCCGCTGGGCGTCGCCCTCCTGATGAACCTCAAGGTGAAGTGCCGCAACTTCTTCCGGGCGACGTACTTCGCGCCCTACGTCCTCGGCGTCGCGGTGGTCGCCGTGCTGTGGCGGTACCTCCTCGACACCAACATCGGGCTGGTCAACCAGTACCTGTCCCGGCTCGGCCTCGACAGCGCCATCCCGTGGCTCACCCAGCTGCCGTGGGCCTGGATCTCGCTCGTCGGAGTCACCGTCTGGTGGACGCTCGGCTTCAACTCCGTCATCTACCTGGCGGCGCTCCAGGACATCTCGCCCGAGCTGTACGAGGCCGCGAAGATGGACGGCGCGAACGTCTGGCAGCGGTTCCGGAACGTCACGCTCCCGGGTCTGCGTCCCGTGCTCCTCTTCGTCACCAGCGTGACGATCATCGCGTCGGTCAACATGTTCGGCCAGAGCTACCTGATGACGCAGGGCGGACCCGGCACGGCCACCCGCACGGCGATCTACCAGATCGCCGACACCGGCCTGACGAACTTCAACTCGGGCATGGCGTCGGCGATGTCGATGATCTTCACCGTCTTCCTCGCCGTCGTGAGCGTCGGGGTCTTCGCGCTCTTCCGCGAGCGCGGCACGACGAGTGCTCGAGCGGAGGGAGAAGCCTGATGAGCACCGCAACTGCCCCCACCAGCGCGACGGCCCGCGGTTCTCGCGACCCTGCCCGGGAGTCGGAGAACGGCCGACGCGGACCACGCAAGGTGCTGCTCTACGTCGCCCTGGTCGTCCTGAGCCTGGTGTTCATCTCGCCGTTGATCTACATGGTCTCGACGTCGTTCAAGACGACCGCCGATGCCGCCTCCACCACGCCGCAGTGGATCCCCGCGAACCCGACCACACAGGCCTACGAGAGCATCTTCACGACGCAGGGCACCCCGGTGGTCCGGTGGCTGGTCAACAGCCTCGCAGCGGCGACCATGCAGACGGTTCTGGTCCTGATCACGGCGTCGATGGCCGCGTACGCGCTCGCCCGGATCGACTTCCCGGGCAAGCGCTGGGTCTTCGGGCTCATCATCGCGACGCTGTTCATCCCGCCGGTGATCCTCCTGATCCCGAACTACCTCATCGTCGGGCGGCTCGGCTGGCTGGACACGCTTCTGGCCGTCATCGTCCCGGGCGCGGCCGGTGCCTTCGGCGTGTTCTTCCTGCGGCAGTTCTTCCTGTCCCTGCCCAAGGAGCTGGAGGAAGCCGCCTTCATCGACGGCGCGACCCGGTGGCGCACGTTCCGCACGATCGTCCTGCCGCTGTCGCGGCCCGCCCTGGTCACGTTGGCCCTGCTGTCGTTCCTGACCAACTGGAACGACTTCCTGTGGCCCGTCTACGTGCTCTTCTCGCCCGAGAACCAGACGCTGCCGGCCGGCCTGTCGACACTCCAGAACGCCAACGCGGTCCGCTACGACCTGCTCATGGCGGGCGCCGTCGTCGCGAGCGTGCCGGTGCTGGTGATGTACATCGCTGCCCAGCGGTACATCGTGGAGGGCGTCGGGCGCGCAGGCCTGAAGGGATGACCTCCGGCACGTACCGGAACCCCGTCTGGGACGGGTACTTCGCGGACCCGTTCGTGCTCCGCGCCGAGGGTCGGTTCTGGGCGTTCGGTACCGGTGGTGGTGAGGAGTCGCAGGACGTCGTCGGCCTCGTCTCGGACGACCTGGTCACCTGGACCCCCCACGGACCGGTGATCGATCCGGCCACGACACCGGAGGGGAAGCCCCACCACTGGGCCCCCGAGGTCCTCGCCACGGACGACGGGTACGTCCTGTACTACTCGGCCGGTCTGCGGGACCAGGGGCACCGGATCCGCGCGGCGGTCAGCGCCACACCGGGCGGACCGTACAGGGACACCGGGCTCGAGCTCACGCCGGACGAACCGTTCGCCATCGACCCGCACCCCTGCCGCGACGCCGACGGCAACCTCTACCTGTTCTACTGCGTCGACCGGCTCACGGGGCCACGCGTGGGCACGGTGATCGTCGTCGACCGGATGCTCACCCCCACCCGCCTCGCCGGCGACCCGCAACCGGTCGTGGCGGCCACAGGTGAGTGGCAGCTCTATCTCGCGGGCCGGGCGATGTACGAGGCCACCTACGACTGGTACACGTGCGAGGGCGCGTTCACCGTCCGACGCGACGGACGCTACTGGTGCCTCTACTCCGGCGGGAACTGGCAGCAGCAGAACTACGGGGTGTCAGCGGCATCCGCACCGGCGATGCTCGGCCCGTGGACCGAGGAGCCCGGCGAGCTGCCGTCGGTCGTCCGGTCCGCGCCCGACGCCGTCGGACCGGGGCACGCCAGCGTCGTGACGGACGACGACGGGCAGGACTGGCTGGTCTACCACGCCTGGGACCCCGAGGGCGTCGCCCGACGCATGCACATCGACCCGCTCGACTGGACGCCGGCCGGTCCGGTGTGCCGCGGCCCGAGCACCGGACCGCGGCAGGCACCAGCCCTGCTTCAGTAGGTCACGTTGTCCAGGTAGTCGAAGCCCACCTGGGCGGCCTCGAAGGGGTCGAAGGTCGAGTCACCGAAGCGAGGGTCGTGCTCGACGACGTAGTACTTCGTGCTGCCGCCCGCCGCCGCGAAGATCGCCGGGAAGTCGATGATCCCGCGGCCCACGATCTCGATCCGACCGGGGAACTCGCCGGCGGCCATGTCCTTCACGTGGAACAGCTTGATCCGGTTGCCGTACCGCTCGATCACGTCCAGCGGGTTGCCGATGCCGCCGCCGTTGGTCGCCCAGTAGAGGTCGAGCTGGAACACGACGTTCTTCGGGTCCGTGTAGGCCATGAGGATGTCGTACACGGTGCGGTCGCCGAAGACCGTCTCGAACTCGACGTTGTGGTTGTGCACCATCAGCTGCTGCCCGTGCCGGCGGGCCTCGGCGCCGACCTTGTCGAGGTACTGCGCGTACGCGATCCACTCGGCCTCGGTCGAGTAGATCGGCGGGAAGATCGGGGTGGCTCCGGAGCCGAAGTACCTGATCCCCAGCGTCTTGTTGTCCCTGAGGATCTGCTCGATGTCGGCCGGGTTCTGCGGCGTCCCCACATCGACGTGCCGCGCGGAGGCCTTGAGGTGGTACCGGTCCAGGAGCGCCCGGTACTGCTCCGCGGTCATCCCACTGAGGGTGAACGGCTCGACGTTCCGGTACCCCATCGCGTGCAGGCGGCTGAACACCTCCTCGGTCCGGGCGACGGTCTCGGCGTCGGTGCCGAAGCCGATGTACTCGGCGAAGGTCCAGAGCTGGATCGAGATCTTGCTCGTCGGTATCCCTCTGCCACCGTGGCCATGGCCATGGCCTCCCGCCGATGCCGCGGGCGCCGCGAGGACGCCCACCACGGCCAGGCAGAGGGCGGTCACCGTTGCGGCGATCAGTCCGCGCAGCGTGCGGGCCCAGTGTCGATTCACGTCCTGCATCGGTGCCTCCCGGGGCGCAGGTCACGAACGCCCGAGCGGTCTTCTTTGCCCGCGTCGCGTTCGGATCTCTCCAGCACGGTAACCGGCAGGCAGGCGGGACGCACTCGGGGCGACGACGGCGGTCGGTGCTGACGCGGCCTCAGCGGACACCGGCTTCTTCACCCGGCCCTGCGACCCCGGACGGCACGAAGAGGACCTACACGTTGAAGCGGAACTCCACCACGTTCCGTACCGGAACAACGTGTGAAACGGAGGCGGACCGGGCCCAGGGACTCCCGAGCCCGGTCCGGCCGCTCACTCAGGCCCGCTCGACCGGGAACCAGAGCTCACACGTCGCGGTACTGAAGTCGGGCGCGCGGTCGAGTACGGAGACGATCGACGGACCAGGGCGCAGCCGCCACGGGTTGGAGGGGAACCACTCTGTCGCAGACGCCGCGTACGCCTCCTGGAGGGCCGCCGGGTGCGAACCGGAAGTGCGGAAGACCACCCACGCTCCGGCGTCGACGTCGATCACGTCGAGGTCATCGGGAGTCTGGGCGTCGACGTCAACTGCCACGCCGTGCAGATATGTCAGTTCGCTGCCCTCAGTCGCGTCCGGTTCGACATCAGCACTGACCTGCAGCAGCCCCGACGGCTCGGTGCCGCCGAGCTGCTTGAGGCGCTCATGCTCGGAGACGGGCAGCGAAGCGACGTGCCGCTGAATGTGTGGGTTGACACCCTCGTAGACCAGCGGCACGCGAGCGGCGTGGCCGATCAGACGGAAAGCGGGGCGTTCGATGATGCGGGCATCCATAGGGTGCGTCCCTTCGACGGTCAGGCGGAACCTGAGCTGCGGTTGACCACGAAGGGGGCCTCCATCGCGGCGGACGTCGCCATGACTGGCGCCGTGCACGGCACGGAATGCTCGCCCGAATGCCTCGGTCGAGCCGTATCCGTACCGCACGGCGATCGTGAGCAGATCCTCGTCCCCGATCACGTCAGCCGCGGCGACAGTCATACGCCGCCGCCGCACGTAGTCGGACACCGGCATGCCCGCCAAGGACGAGAACATGCGACGCGCGTGATAGCCCGTCGTTCCCATCGATGCCGCGAGGTCATCGACGTCGAGGTCGTCGCCGAGGCGCTGCTCGATCTCGTCGACGAGCCGGTTGAGGATCTCGATCATCGCCGCTCCCTTCGCCTCCCACTCTCATCGACGCAGAGGGGGCTCCGCCCGACTTCTCCGGTTCGGTTCTGTCGGGTGAACAGCGCAGCCCAGGGAGGACGCGATCACACGTTGAAGCGGAACTCCACCACGTCGCCGTCGGCCATGACGTAGTCCTTGCCCTCGATGCGGGCCTTGCCGGCGGCGCGTGCGGCGGCGACCGAGCCGGCGGCGACGAGGTCGTCGAACGAGATGACCTCGGCCTTGATGAAGCCCTTCTGGAAGTCGGTGTGGATCACACCAGCTGCCTGCGGGGCGGTCCAGCCCTGGTGGATCGTCCAGGCGCGGGACTCCTTGGGGCCTGCCGTCAGGTAGGACTGCAGGCCGAGGGTGTGGAAGCCGACGCGGGCGAGCTGGTCCAGGCCGGCTTCTTCCTGACCGTTGTCGGCGAGCATCTCCTTCGCCTCGTCGGGCTCGAGCTCGACGAGCTCGGACTCGAACTTGGCGTCGAGGAAGATGGCGTCGGCGGGGGCGACCAGTGCGCGCAGCTCGTCCTGGAACGCGGTGTCGGCCAGGCCGGCGTCGTCCGTGTTGAAGACGTAGATGAAGGGCTTGCTCGTCATGAGCTGCAGCTCGTCCAGGTGCTCGATCTTCTTGCCGCTCTGCGCGAGGGTCTGGCCGGTCTCCAGGATCGCGAACGCCTCCTGCGCGGCGGCGAGCAGGCCGGCGTCGGCCTTCTTGGCGCGGACCTCCTTCTCGAGACGCGGGATCGCCTTCTCGAGGGTCTGCAGGTCGGCCAGGATCAGCTCGGTGTTGACGATCTCGATGTCGTCCTTCGGGTTCACCTCACCCGAGACGTGCACGACGTCCGGGTCGGCGAAGACGCGTGTGACCTGGCAGATCGCGTCGGCCTCACGGATGTTGGCGAGGAACTTGTTGCCCAGACCCTCCCCCTCGCTGGCGCCCTTGACGATCCCGGCGATGTCGACGAACGACACGGTGGCGGGAAGGATCCGCTCGGAGCCGAACAGCTCGGCGAGCGTGTTCAGGCGGGGATCCGGGAGCGGGACCACACCGACGTTCGGCTCGATCGTCGCGAAGGGGTAGTTCGCGGCGAGGACCGACGCACGGGTCAGCGCGTTGAAGAGGGTGGACTTGCCGACGTTGGGCAGGCCGACGATGCCGATGGTGAGTGCCACGTCGGACGAGTCTACGGGGCGTCAGGCGAACGACAGGATCCGTCGCAGCAGGTCGGTGCCGGTGCGCTCCAGCACCCGCCCACCGACGCGCAGCCCGACGACGAGCAGCAGCCCACCGAGAAGCACTCCGACGACGAGAGCAGCCCACCCGACGCCCACCTCGTGCTGCGTGATCGCCAGGAACGCCAAGGCCGCCTCGGGAGCGCTCAGCGCGAGCACCGCGCCCCAGCCGAGCAGCTGCGACGTCACCGCCATCATCGACGCACCCTGCCGGGTCTGGAACGGGTTCTCCCCCGGCTGCTGCACGGGGAAGACGACCAGCGCCGACACGATGCTGGCACCGCCGAACGCCGTGAGGAGCACTCCGAAGGAGACGCCGAGCAACGCGGGGACGACCTCGGGACGCCCGGTCACCAGAGCCGACCCGATCGCGTACGTGGCCACGACGGGCACCGCGAGCGCCGAGGCGCCGAGCACCCTCCCGAGCCGGTCGGTCAGGCCGGTCACGGGTGCCGCGAGATGCGTCCAGAAGGCAGAACCGTCGTAGGCGACGTCCGACGAGATGCCCCACCCCATCAGGAAGGCGGCCGTCGGGCCGAGGAACAACAGCTTGCTGCCTCCACCGAAGACCAGCATGAGGACGGGGAGCAGCGGCACGATCGCGATGGCGAGCGCGTACCGCGGGTCCCGCACCCAGTACGTCAAGGTGCGGGCGGTCACGGCACCGAGCGGCGTCGCCGGCAGCCGGCCGAACCAGCCGAGTCCCCGGTTCCGCGTCGACGTGGACTCGTGGACGGGGTTCACCAGTGCGTGGGCGAGGGCGCGCGCCCAGACCATGGCGAGGACCACGAGCGTCCCGACGGCGATCCCGAAGCGCGCGGCCGCACCGGCCCAGTGCCCGTCGGCGACCTCCCACGGCACCGCCCAGGCCGCGCCGAGGGGGGTCCACCCGAGGACGCGGGCGACCTGTCCGAGCGCCTCCTTGCTGGGCATGCCGCCGGACATCGAGACGCGGCTGAGCAGCGGGCCCGCGAGGATCAGCGGGATGAGCGCGGCCGCGGCGGTGAGCTCGCGCACCCGTCGCCTGCCCATGAGGTTCGAGAACGCCGAGGTGGTCGCCCGGCTGCCGACGATGCACGTCGCGAGCCCGAGCAACCCGCACGGCAGAGCGACGAGCACGACGTCCAGGTCCTGCCACCACACGCCGGTCAGCGCCAGCGCCGTGACGGCGGTGACGATGCCCGGGATCCCGATGACGCCCCCGATCGCCAGACCGACGAGCAGGCTGCGGCGAGGGATGGTGAACGTCGCGAACCGCGCCGGGTCCACCGTCGCGTCCACCCCGAACGACACCAGCGGGACCACCCACCAGCCCAGGACGAGGACAGATCCGACGAGGACCGTGACCAGCCCCCGGATGTCCGGCACCTGGACGCTCGTCGCTGCCATCGCCGCCACGACGATGACGATCGCGAACAGCCCGTACAGCGCCGCGACGACGAGGCCGACGACCTGCCAGGGGCTTCGTCGCAACCCGTTCCGCAGCAGCGTGAGCTTCAGCCGGACGAGGTGCGCAACCACGCGAGCCCCTCACCGCTGACCCGACCCCCGACGAGCTGCACGAACCGGTCCTCCAGGCTGGCCTCGCCACGGACGTCGTCGACGGTCCCCGCGGCCAGCACGTGCCCGCCGGCGATCACCGCGACGTGGTCGCACATGCGCTGGACCAGGTCCATCACGTGCGACGACACGATGACGGTGCCGCCCGAGGCGACGTACGACGCCAGGATGTCCCGGATGTTGGCGGCCGAGACGGGGTCCACGGCCTCGAAGGGCTCATCCAGGACGAGCAGCCGCGGGGCGTGCACCATCGCGCACGCCAGCGCCACCTTCTTCGTCATGCCCGCCGAGTACTCGACGACGAGGGTCTGCGCGTCCTTGTCGAGGTCGAGCGCCACCAGCAGGTCGTGCGCGCGGGTCGCGACCGTCTCGCGGTCCAGGCCGTGCAGCAGGCCCGCGTAGGTGATGAGCTGCTCGCCGGTGAGGCGGTCGAAGAGTCGCACGCCGTCGGGGAGGACACCGAGCATCCGCTTGACCTCGAGCGGGTGCGACCACAGGTCCTGCCCGTGGACCAGCACGGTGCCGAAGTCGGGCTGCAGCAGACCCGTCGCCATCGACAGCGTCGTCGTCTTGCCGGCGCCGTTCGGGCCGACGAGGCCGTAGAACGACCCGGACGGCACGACGAGGTCGATGCCTGCGACCGCGACCTTCTGGCCGAACCGGCGCCACAGGCCTCGCAGGTCCAGCGCGGGCAACTGGTCGGCAGGCACCGGACCACACTACGTTCCGAGACCGCCGAAGACCCTCCGCCGAGCGGTGGATGTCAGTACCCCCTGGGAGGGTCCCCCCATGAACCCTTCCGTGCTGCTCGGGCTGCTGATCGGTGGCGTCATCGGCGCCGTGCTCGGTGCCGTCGTCGCGTCCTGGCGTGGCGCCGTCACGTCCGCGCAGGCCGGCGCGGCGCTCGCGGCGGCCCAGGCTCGGATCGGCGACACCGATCGACAGGCGGACCAGTTCCGCGCGCTGGCGGCGGAGGCTCTCGCGACGAGCACCGACCAGTTCCTCGCACTCGCCCACCAGCAGTTCGCCGCGGACCACCAGACGCAGTCGGGTGAGCTGGCTCAGCGCGAGGCCGCCGTCCGCGCGATGGTCGAGCCGCTGTCGAGCACGCTCGACGCGGTCCGAGCACAGCTGTCGACGGCCGAGCAGGCGCGCGCGGCCGGGAACGCGGCGCTCGGAGAGCAGGTCCGCGCCATGCACGCAGCCTCAGAGCATCTTCGCGACGAGACGTCCCGGCTGGTCACCGCCTTGCGGTCGTCGCAGGTGCGTGGCCGTTGGGGCGAGGTGCAGCTGCGGCGGGTCGTCGAGGCGGCCGGGATGCTCCCGCACGTGGACTTCGTCGAGCAGGCGCAGGTCCGCACCGACGACGGGCTGCTCCGGCCGGACATGGTGGTCCGGCTCGCCGGGGGCAAGAACGTCGTCGTCGACGCCAAGGTCGCGTTCCTGGGCTTCCTCGACGCCGCGCAGACGACCGACGAGTCGGTTCGAGCGGACCGGCTCGCGGCACACGCCCGGCACGTGCGCTCGCACGTGGACGACCTGGCGAGCAAGCGCTACTGGGACCAGTTCGCCCCGGCGCCGGAGTTCGTCGTCATGTTCGTGCCGGCCGAGTCGTTCCTGGGTGCCGCCGCCGAGCAGGATCCGCTCCTGATGGAGTACGCGTTCGAGCGCAACGTGGTCATCGCCACGCCCATGACCCTGCTCGCCCTGCTGCGCACCGTCTCCTATGCGTGGCGCCAGGACGCGCTCGCCACCAATGCGCAGGCGGTGCTCACTCTGGGAAAGGAGCTGCACGGCCGGCTCGCGACGATGGGCGCGCACCTTGCTCGGCTGGGTCGTGCCATCGACTCCGCCGCCGGGGCGTACAACCAGACCGTGTCGTCGCTGGAGAACCGCGTCCTGGTCAGCGCCCGTCGGTTCGCTGAGCTGAACGTCGTGGACGGTGACCTACCGATGCCCGAGCCCGCCAACCCGCGCCTGTCGAGCGTGAGCGCCCCCGAGCTGGTGGCACCGGCCGAGGCGCAGGTATCCCCGGACGAGCACGTGGTCCTGTTCGACGGTCGGGCGGAACGCGACGAACGAGCGCTCCGTGCGGAGCGGGCCGTTCGTGACGGCGACGCAGGCGGATCGGCCGACGCATCGAGCGCCTGACCAGCCGCCGCTCGGTCGCCACAGGCTCCCGGCCGAGGGTTCCCGCCGCGGGCTCGCCGCGGGCTCGCCGCGGAAGGGTCCCGGCCGGGGGGTTGCCGCCGCAGGCTCGCCGCGGAAGGGTCCCGGCCCGCGGACGACCGTGCCCGAGGCGTCGCGCTGGACCGGGCACTCACGGCGCCGGGCGCGTCGGCTCAAACTGGCTGGACGTCCAGGGAGCGGCGGCCGTCGCGGCGGGGGCTGGCCACCGGGGTGCCCGCCGCCTTGAGGTCCGCACGGAGCTCGCGGGGCAGCGAGAACATCAGGTCCTCGGTGGCCGTCCGCACCTCCTCGACGGTGTCGAAGCCGTGCTCGGCGAGCAGGGCAAGCACGTCGCGGACCAGGATCTCCGGCACCGAAGCGCCTGACGTGACGCCCACGGTCGCCGCGCCGTCGAGCCAGGCAGGGTCGATCTCGGCCGCGGAGTCCACGCGGTAGGAGCTGCGGGCGCCGGCGTCGAGAGCGACCTCGACCAGCCGGACCGAGTTGGAGGAGTTCGCCGAGCCGACCGTGATCACCACGTCGCAGGCAGGGGCAAGCTTCTTCACGGCCACCTGACGGTTCTGGGTGGCGTAGCAGATGTCGTCGCTGGGCGGGTCCTGCAGGTTGGGGAACCGCTCGCGCAACCGGCGGACGGTCTCCATCGTCTCGTCGACGGACAGGGTGGTCTGCGAGATCCAGATCAGGCGGTCGGGGTCACGCACCTCGAGACCGGCGACCGCGTCCGGAGAGTCGACGACCTGGATGTGGTCGGGTGCCTCCCCGTAGGTGCCCTCGACCTCCTCGTGACCGTCGTGCCCGATCAGCAGGATGTCGTAGTCCTCGGCCGCGAAACGCACGGCTTCCTTGTGCACCTTGGTGACCAGCGGGCAGGTGGCGTCGATCGTCTGCAACGAGCGCTCGGCTGCTGCGGCGTGCACCGCCGGCGAGACGCCGTGCGCGGAGAACACCACGCGGGCACCCTCGGGCACCTCGTCGGTCTCGTTGACGAAGATGGCGCCACGCGCTGCCAACGTCTCGACCACGTACTTGTTGTGCACGATCTCCTTGCGCACGTAGACCGGGGCGCCGTAGTGCTCGAGCGCCTTCTCGACGGCGACGACGGCCCGGTCGACGCCGGCGCAGTACCCACGCGGAGCAGCCAGGAGTACGCGCTTGCCGGTGGCGGACGTGGAGGTGGTCACCCGGCGAGTCTAGTTCGGCCGCACGTCGCGACCTCCGGGCGGTGCCCGTCACCGCCAGGATGACCACGCGACCTCCACCACACGCCCACGGCCCGGCCCGTGCGCGCTGGTGGTGGGCCGGCCGCACGACGGGTTCACCGGCGCGACGGCGGTCAGGACACCGCCGACCGTGCCGCCCTAGCGGCGCCTGTGACAGGGGTGGACCACTGTGGCGCACCCGCTGTCCCAGGAGCCACCACCCGTCGCACGTGCCGCTAGGTTCGCGCTCCCGGAAACGTCAGCGGACGGCGCTCGAGTGCAACCGTCGCCTCCGGCGGGAGCCATCCTCCACGGTTCGCTCGTCCCCGGGCAGGGTCGTCGTCGCGGCCGGTGCTCCCGGCCGGAATCGGGATGTGGGTCGCATGGGGCAGGCTGGGGGCGTGAGCAGCGAGCCGGTCATCAGTACACCCGTGAGCTCGGGGCCCCGGCCTCTCAAGGCCGCCGACACCACACCGGAGCGGCCCTGGCCCGTGCGGCACCTGGCTCCCAAGATCGCCGACTACGTCGCGAAGATGCCGCCGGTCTGGGTGGAGGGCCAGGTGCTCAACCTCAAACGGTGGAACACCCTGTACTTCCTCACGCTCCGGGACACCGACCTCGACATGTCCCTGTCCGTCACCGTCCCGGCGGCGTCCATGCGCCCGCTGGCGGACAAGGTCTCCGACGGCGCCCACCTCGTCGTCCACGCGCGACCGCAGTTCCACGCCAAGAAGGGCACGCTGACGTTCGCGGCCGACGACGTCCGGCTCGTCGGGCTCGGCGAGCTGCTGGCCCGCATCGAGCACCTCAAGGGCATCCTCGCGGCGGAGGGCCTGTTCGAGCCCAGCCGCAAGCGCGACCTGCCGTTCCTGCCGCGTACCGTCGGGCTGATCGTCGCGCAGCAAGGGGATGCGGAGCACGACGTGGTGTCGAATGCGCGGGCCCGCTGGGCGGCGGTCGACTTCGAGATCCGGCGCGTGACCGTGCAGGGCCCGCGGGCGGTGCCTGAGGTCAGCGCCGCCATCACCGAGCTCGACGCGGACCCGCGTGTCGACGTGATCGTCGTCGCGCGCGGCGGCGGTTCGTTCGAGGATCTGCTCCCGTTCAGCAACGAGGCGCTGGTCCGCGTCGCGGCGTCCTGCCGGACCCCGCTCGTGAGCGCGATCGGGCACCATCTCGACACGCCGCTGCTCGACCTGGTGGCCGACTTCCGCGCGTCGACGCCGACGGACGCGGCGAAGCGGATCGTGCCCGACGTCGGCGAGGAGCGGTCACGGATCTCGCAGGCACGTCTGCGGGCCAGGGCAGCCCTGACAGGCCGGGTGCAGCGCGACCAGGCGGCCCTCGAGCAGCTCCGCAGCCGGCCCGTGCTGCGGAGCCCGAGCACCCTCGTCGACCAGCACGAGCACCGTGTCGCGGCCCTCCGCGAGGGCGGGCGGCGTGCCCTGCACTCCGGCCTGGTGCACGGGCTGGCCGAGGTCGTCGGTCTCGCCGCGCAGGTTCGGGCTCTCTCGCCGGCGGCCACGCTCGAGCGCGGCTACGCCGTGGTGCAGGCGACGAACGGGCACGTCGTCCGCGACCCCGCCGAGGTCACCGCGGGCGACGAGCTCCGGGTGCGGGTCGCCCGCGGCGAGCTCACCGCCACGGCGACGTCGGCCTGAGAACGCGGCCGACGCGGTCTTACGCGCGGACGGCCGACTGCTGGGGCGAGCCAGGCGAACAGTGCGGTCCAGTGAGCAGCCCCCAGTCAGGAGCGGGCCGCCTGCACGGCCTGCGCCGACCCGTCCCGCCCGACGATGGTGCGGCTCGCGGACGCGGACCCCGTCACGCGGACAGCGTCAGGCCCGCGTGGGTCGGTGCTGGTTGACTGTCCTCATGCCGAAGGCGACCACTCCGAACGCTGACGTGAACGAGCTCGGCTACGAGCAGGCTCGCGACGAGCTCGTGTCGGTCGTCGCCCGGCTCGAGGCCGGTGCGCAGACTCTCGAGGAGTCCCTCGTGCTCTGGGAGCGCGGGGAGGCGTTGGCCGCCCGGTGCCAAGAGTGGTTGGACGGCGCGCGGCAGCGACTCAGTGCCGTACGGACGAAGGACACCGCCCCGGCCGACGCGAGCGACCCAGCCGGGCTCGGCACGCAGATCGGCCCGGACGACATCGAGGAGCAGTGATGACCGCCGCAACGACCGATCGCGCACTTGTCGTCGGGGAAGCACTCATCGACGAGGTCGCCCGCCCTGACGGGACCCGCGAGCGACACCCCGGCGGCAGCCCGGCCAACGTCGCACTCGGCCTCGGCAGGCTCGGCCGCTCGGTCGACCTGCTGACCTGGCTCGGCGAGGACGCCGACGGGGACCTGGTCCGTGAGCACCTCGGACGCTCGAACGTGAACGTGCTGACCGGCGACCGCTGGGCGGTCCGGACGCCCGTGGCCACAGCGAACCTCGACGCGCAGGGGGTCGCCAGCTACTCCTTCGACCTGGAATGGGACCTGCCGAGCTCGTGGGACGAGTCCGGAGGTGGCCCGCTGGTCGTGCACACGGGCTCGATCGCCACGGTGCTGCAGCCCGGCGGCGCCGCGGTCGAGCGCCTGATCGCCCGCAGCCAGCCGACGTCGTCGATCACCTACGACCCGAACCTGCGGCCCATGCTCATGGGGTCCCCGGCGGACGTGCTGCCCGTCGTCGACGCGCTGGTGCGGCTCTCCGACGTGGTCAAGGTCAGCGACGAGGACCTCGCCTGGTTGCTCCCGGGCGTCGCGCCGGCTGAGATCGCCGAGCAGTGGAGCCGGTCCGGTCCGTCGCTCGTCGTCGTCACGCACGGTCCCGACGGCGCGTTCGCCAGCACGTCGGCGGGCGCCCGCCTGCACGTCCCGGGCCTGAGGGTCGATGTCGTCGACACGGTCGGCGCGGGCGACTCCTTCATGGGCGGCCTCATCGACGGCCTGTGGTCCGTCGGACTGCTCGGCGCAGCGAGTCGGCAGGCGCTGGCCGACGCCTCACCGGCGGTGATCCAGACGGTGCTCGAACGCTGCGTGCGGATCGCCGCGATCACGGTCTCTCGCGCGGGCGCGAACCCGCCGCTCGCGCGAGAGCTGATCTGAGGCCTACGCGCTCGCCGCCTCGCGCGCGTGTGCTCGCTCCAGGGAGGCCTTGCGGTCGGCTTCGTTCTCCTCGTCGATCCGGCGCGCCGCGTCGGCGTTCCAGGTGAGGTTCTCGCCGGACTCCGGGTCGAAGATCATGGCGCGCGCGGGGTCGAACCAGAGGGGTGCCTGGTCTCCGTCACGGATCTTGCTCTCGGAGTCGAGCGCGACGATCAGCTGGGTGCGCAGCCCTTCGCCGTCGAGGTCGCGGTCGAGCTCCTCGAGCTTGCCCGCCACATCGGGGTTGGTGTCGAACGGGATGTAGGCGTACAGCTCGGATCCCAGCCACTCAGTGACGTCGATGGGTGCGGCGAACTCCACGCCCTGGCTGCGCTTGGCGGGCTCGAGGAGCGCCGCGTCCTCGAAGTGCTCGGGGCGCAGGCCGACGATCACGAGGCTCTTCCCGCGCAGCTTGGCCGACAGCTCCGGCGTCAGCGGGATGTCGGCGAAGGGAAGCCGCAGGGAGCGCCCGTCCACCACCTCACCGGGGAGGAAGTTCATGGGCGGCGAGCCGATGAACCCGGCGACGAACAGGTTCCTGGGCTGCTCGTACAGGCCGCGGGGGCTGGCCACCTGCTGCAGCTCGCCCTTGCGGAGCACGGCGACCCGGTCGCCCAGCGTCATCGCCTCGGTCTGGTCGTGCGTGACGTAGACGGTGGTGGTGCCCATCTTGCGCTGCATGCGGGCGATCTCGGTGCGCATCTGGCCACGCAGCTTGGCGTCCAGGTTGGACAGTGGCTCGTCGAAGAGGAACGCCTCGGCGTCCCGGACGATCGCGCGACCCATCGCGACGCGTTGCCGCTGACCGCCGGAGAGGTTGGCGGGCTTGCGGTCCAGGTGGTCCTGCAGCTCGAGGGTCCGGGCCGCGAACTCGACCTTCTCCTTGATCTGCGCCTCGGTGAACTTGCCCTTCTGCAGCCGCAGCGGGAAGGCGATGTTCTCGAAGACGGTCAGGTGTGGGTAGAGGGCGTAGTTCTGGAACACCATCGCGAGCTTGCGGTCTCGCGGGGCCTTCTCGTTCACGCGCTTGCCACCGATGGTCATCTCGCCCGCGGTGATGTCCTCGAGGCCGACGATCATGCGCAGCAGCGTCGACTTCCCGCAGCCTGACGGGCCGACGAGGATGACGAACTCGCCGTCGGCGATGTCAAGGCTGACGCCCTTCACGGCGAGGAAGCCGTCGCCGTACTGCTTGACGATATCCTTCATGGTGATGGCGGCCATGGGATCTCCTTCGTGGGACGGGCGGCGTCGTCGGGCGTCAGCCCTTGACGGCGCCCTGGGTCAGGCCGGACACGATCTGGCGCTGGAAGAGCAGGACGAGGATGACCACCGGAATGGTCACGATGATGGCCGCGGCGGAGATGGACCCCGTCGGCTCCTCGAACTGCGAGGCGCCGGTGAAGAACGCCAACGCTGCCGGGACCGGTCGGGCCGCGTCGGTCGAGGTGAGCGAGATGCCGTAGACGAAGTCGTTCCACGCGATGAAGAAGGCGATCAGTGCGGTCGTGAAGACGCCCGGTGCGGCGAGCGGCACGATCGCCTTGCGGAACGCCTGCCACGTCGTCGCGCCGTCCACCTGGGCCGCCTGCTCGAGCTCCCACGGGATCTGCCGGAAGAACGCCGCGAGGGTCCAGATGGAGATCGGCAGCGTCAGTGACAGGTACGGGATGATCAGGCCGAGCCAGGTGTCGTAGAGCCCGATCTGGCGCCACAGGTTGAACAGCGGGGTGACGATCGAGACCACGGGAAAGACCGAGACCCCGAGCGCGGTGAGCAGGACGATCCGCTTGCCCGGGAAGTCGAGCCGGGCGATCGCGTAGGCCGCGAGCGTCGCCAGGACGACGGCGATGGCGGTGGCGATCAGGCAGATGCCGACGGAGTTGCGCAGCGACGACAGGAACAGGGTCTGCGCCGACCCGTTCGGGCTGAGGATCTCCTCGTAGTTGGTCCAGGTCCAGGTCTTCGGCCAGAACGTGCCCAGGTTCAGCTGGCTCGGCAGCTTGAACGACGTCGCGAAGATCGACAGCACCGGCAGCAGCGCGTAGACGATGACGACGATCGTGATGAATGCCCAGGCCCACTTGGCCCGCGTCGACAGCTGCTTCATCAGCTTGCCCCCCTCGAGCCGCCGGCTAGATCGACCTTGAAGAGCTTGATGGCGACGAAGCAGATGAGGATGACGCACAGGAACAAGATGACGGAGATGGCCGAGCCGAGGCCGATCTCGAGCCGTCCGATGGACGTCCGGTAGGCCAGGAGCGACAGCACCTCGGTGCCGTTGGCGCCGTTGGTCATGATGAACACGTTGTCGAAGATGCGGAACGCGTCGAGTGCTCGGAACAGCACGGCGACCATGATCGCGGCCTTCATGTTGGGCAGGACCACGCGGGTCAGCCGCTGCCACCACGTGGCGCCGTCGACCTCAGCCGCTTCCTCGAGCTCCGTCGGCACCTGAGAGAGGCCGGCGAGCAGGAGGAGCGAGATGAACGGGGTCGTCTTCCAGACCTCCGAGCAGATGATGACGAACAGGCTGGTGCCCTGCGAGGCGAACCAGTTGAGGTCCTCGCTGATGCCGGGCACCCAGTTGAACCAGTGGTTGATGTACCCCGAGTTGATGTCGAACGCGTAGAACCACGCGAAGGCCGAGACGACCGTGATGATCCCGTAGGGCACGAGGATCGCCGTGCGGAGCAGGCCACGCAGGCTCTTGATCGCGCGGTGCATGACGAGCGCGAGCGCGAAGCCGAAGAACAGCTCGATCACGACGGTGACGACCGTGATGAAGAGCGTGACGAGCAGCGCCTGCAAGAACACCGGGTCGCTGAGCACCACGATGTAGTTGCTCAGGCCGGCCCAGCGCTTGTCCTCCGGCGCGGTGAGGCGGTAGTGGTACAGCGAGTCGATGAAGGCCTGGATGATCGGGTACAGCGTCACCGCGAGCATGACGACGAACGCGGGGCCGGCGAGCAGCCAGCCGAGTCGCGCCTCGGACTTCGCCCGGTCGCTCCGCCCGGCTCTGGCGGCCGCGTCCCGTAGGTCCGGGGCCGGTCCGCCGGGCACCTGGGCCTGGACCGCGCCCGCTCCGGCCGACGCTGTGGTCATAGCAGCTGCTCCCCTCGAAGCACAGCGGTGATCAGATCGTTCGACTCCTTGGGCGTCGTCTCGGGCTTGACCGAGCTCGGCGGGTGCCACGTCTGCTGCAGCCCGGAGGACACCTCGTTGTAGTACGGCGTCTGCGGCCGCGGCACGGCGAGCTCGAGCGACTGCCGGATGACGTCCGCCATGGGGAACGCCTCCTTCACCGCTGGGTCGTCGTACGACGTGGTGTTGGACGGCGGGTTGCCGTTCGTCGCGAAGTACTGCGCCTGGTGCTCCGGGGTGACGATGCACTCCGCGGCCTGGTAGGCGAGGTCGACGTGCTTGCTGAAGGCGCCGACGCCGAGGTTGATGCCGCCGTACGGAGGCGCCGTCTCCTGCGCCGCGTCCACGCGGGGGTAGAGGGCCCAGCCGAAGTCGTCGAGCAAGGACTGCGGGAACGTGCCGTCCTCGACGCCGGCCTTCGTGGCCGACCAGACGAACGGCCAGTTGACCATGAACGAGCCCTTGTCACCCTGGAAGATGCTGAGCGAGCCGCCCTCGTCCTCCGTCGGCAGCGCGGGACCACCGGTACCGTCGCGGCCGATCGTGCCCATGATCGTCGCGGCGGCCTTGCCGGCAGGCGAGTCGAGCCCGAGCTTGATGTCCTCGGCGGGGGCTTCCGGGTTCTGGATGATCTCCCCGCCGCCCGACGCGATCAGGGCGTTGATCCAGACCGTGAGCGACTCGGCCTTGGTGCCCTGGACGCCCAGGTACTTGCCCTGGTCCTTGGCCGCCGTGATGATCTGGTCCCACGTCACGGGGGTCTTCGCCGGGTCGAGGCCCGCCGCCGTCGCCACGCTCTTGCGGTACCAGAGGAGCTGGGTGTTCGCCCAGAACGGGACGGTGACGAGCTTGTCGTGCCACTTCGCTCCCGCCAGGGCACCGGCGACCACGTTCTGCGTGACCTTCTCGGCCACGTCGTCCGGCACCGGCGCCAGGAACCCGGGCTCGGCCATCTCGGGGATGAACGGCGGGTCCAGGCTCATGATGTCGATCGACGAGTCCGAGGCCGCGAGCCGTCGGGCCAGCTGCTCGCGCTGGGCGCTGGCGTCGCGTGGCAGGACCGAGACCTCGAGGCTGTAAGCGCCTCCCGACGACTCCGTGCACTGCTTGGCGATCGTCGCCTGGCCGCCGTCGTCGGGATTGATGTACCAGGTGAGTGTCGGCGGACCGGATCCCTCGCTCGCACACGCAGCGAGCGGAGCCGCAACCGCGAACCCCACGACGAGGGCGAGAGCCCGTGAACGTCGTCGCACGAGAGTCCTCCGTACCGAGGCCGCAGCGCCTCATAACCTTGGGTACTCCTTCGCGACCGTCGGCGCCACCCCAGATGTCCGATCCGTTTGGCATCTCGTCACCAGGACCTGCGAATATGGCCCACGTGACTCGACCCACCACGCCCGCCGAAGCCTGGTCCGCACTGCGCGAAGGCAACGACCGATTCGTCCGCGGAGAGATGCAGCACCCGTCGCAGGGGGTGGACCATCGTGCAGAGGTGAGCAGCGCACAGCACCCCTTCGCGGTGATCTTCGGCTGCTCGGACTCACGGGTGGCCGCCGAGATCATCTTCGACCAGGGACTCGGCGACGTGTTCGTGGTCCGCACGGCGGGGCACGTGCTCGACACGACCGTCATCGGCTCGATCGAGTACGGCGTGGACGTGCTCGGCGCGTCGCTCGTCGTCGTCCTGGGCCACGACAGCTGCGGCGCGGTCGCGGCGGCGACCGCTGCGCTCACGACCGGCGAGCTGCCCACCGGCTTCGTGCGCGCCATCGTCGACCGCGTCATCCCGAGCATCGTCAACCTCGGCGGGTCCGGCGCCGTGGCCTCGCTCGACCCGGCCGTTCTCGGTCACGAGCACGTCCGGCACACCGTGCGCATGCTCCAGGGCTACTCGCGCTCGCTCGCCGAGTCGGTCGACAAGGGGCAGGTCGCGATCGTCGGCCTGGAGTACACGCTGGCCGACGGCACGGTCCACCTGACGGAGGCTGTCGGCTCCGTCTGAGGCGGCCCCGGGAGCCCTCAGGGCCACCACACGTCGTCAGGGCTCGGCAGCGCGCCCCGCTCGTCGTCGTGCGCGGTCTGGCGCTCGCGCCAGTACGTCGAACCGTCCGCTCGTCGGCCGAGCAGCCCTGCTTCCACCAGGTCCCGACGAAGTCGCACCGGGTCGTCCGTGAGCGGCGCGATCCGGTCAGTCACCTCGGCCTCGGTCAGCCACTCGCCGGGCGCGAGCACCCGCGCGGCCAGGTGCTCGAGGACGAGAGTCCTGTCGGCGCTCCGCCGCGGTGCGCGAACCCACCGTCCGTGGTCGAGGAACCGGTCGGCCGGGCACCGGTCGTCCATCGCTGGGGCCATGGATCGATCGTGCCCGCTCGTGCCCGGTGCGCGCCTGGTCACACCGCACGGAGTCACCCCAGAGGTGCGGCAGGATGGCCGTATGACTGCTGAGTTCCGCATCGAGCACGACACCATGGGTGAGGTCCGGGTCCCGGTCGACGCCCTCTACCGCGCACAGACCCAGCGCGCCGTCGAGAACTTCCCGATCTCCGGCGACCGGCTCGAGCGCGGCCACATCGAGGCGCTCGCCCGCATCAAGAAGGCTGCCGCCCGCGCGAACGCCGAGCTGGGCGTGCTGTCGCCCGAGATTGCCGAGGCGATCGTGGGAGCCGCCGACGACGTCGCCGCCGGCGCCTACGACGGCGACTTCCCGATCGACATCTACCAGACCGGCTCGGGCACCAGCTCGAACATGAACACCAACGAGGTGCTCGCGACGCTGGCGACGCGACGGCTCGGCCGCGACGTCCACCCCAACGACCACGTGAACGCGTCGCAGTCCTCGAACGACGTCTTCCCGACGTCCGTGCACGTCGCGGCGACCGCCGGTGTGGTCCGCGACCTCGTCCCCGCGCTCGCACACCTGGCGGAGGCCCTGGAGGCCAAGTCCGTCGAGTGGGCGCAGGTGGTCAAGTCCGGCCGGACGCATCTCATGGACGCCACTCCGGTCACCCTGGGCCAGGAGTTCGGCGGGTACGCGGCGGCGGTCCGGTACGGCATCGAGCGGCTCGAGTCGGCACTCCCCCGCGCGGCCGAGGTGCCGCTCGGCGGGACCGCGGTCGGCACCGGCATCAACACGCCGGCCGGCTTCCCGCAACGCGTGATCGAGCTGCTCCGCGAGGACACCGGACTGCCGCTGACGGAGGCACGGGACCACTTCGAGGCGCAGAGCGGTCGCGACGGACTGGTCGAGCTGTCCGGGGCACTGCGCACGATCGCGATCAGCCTCACCAAGATCTGCAACGACCTGCGGTGGATGGGCTCCGGCCCGAACACCGGACTCGGCGAGATCGCCATCCCCGACCTGCAGCCCGGCTCGTCGATCATGCCCGGCAAGGTCAACCCGGTGATCCCGGAGGCGGTCCTCATGGTCGCGGCGCGGGTGGTCGGCAACGACGCCACCGTCGCGTGGGCCGGGGCGAGCGGCTCCTTCGAGCTCAACGTGCAGATCCCGGTGATCGCGGCGGGCGTCCTGGAGTCCATCCGTCTCCTGGCCAACGCGTCCCGGCTGCTGGCGGACAAGACGGTCGCCGGTCTGGTCGCCAACGTCGAGCGGGCCCGCGCGCTGGCCGAGTCGTCGCCGTCGATCGTCACGCCGCTGAACCGCGTGATCGGCTACGAGGCGGCGGCGAAGATCGCCAAGCACTCGGTGAAGCAGGGCATCACGGTGCGACAGGCGGTGATCGACCTCGGCTTCGTCGAGCGCGGCGAGGTCACCGAGGAGCAGCTCGACTCCGCGCTCGATGTGCTGAGCATGACCCGCCCGCCCCGCTGAGCACGCAGCCGACGCTGTCCCGCACAACCGACAACCCCGGTCCTGCTGTACGAGGACCGGGCTTGTCGATGTACGTCAGACCGCGCTGGCCGCCGGGACCGGCGGTGCTGCCTCGGCGGACGCTGCGTGGTGCGTCCGACCACCCTTCATGGCGATGCTCGCGACGAACCCGAGCATGAGCACGACCACCGTGGCCATGATCGTCTGCATCACCGCGGTCGCGAACCCGGAGTGCACCGCCGTGGTAGCGGCTGCGTGGATCTGCGCCGCGACGTCCGCCGGGACGGAGTCGGGAAGCTGGACACCGCCCGCCGACCCGTTGGCGAACGCGCCGCCAGCGTTGGCGAACCCGTCGATAAAGCTCTGCCGGAAGCCCTCGGGCAGGTTCGCGGCCTGCTCGCGAGCTGCGGCCGGGATGGTGGCCGCCAGGCGCGAGGTCAGCAGGGCCACGATCACCGCGGAGCCGATGACACCGCCGATCTGCCGGGTCGTGTTGAACGCACCGGCACCTGCCCCTGCGGTCCGCTGGTCGAGCCCCGAGGTGGCCAACGACGCCAACGGCGAGAACAGGCAACCGACGCCGACGCCGAACAGCACGTTCGGCAGCATGATCCGCCAGATCGCCACGTCGGGCACGATCGCGATCGCCATCAGGAACACGGAGACCGACACGAGCAGGAACCCCGTCGCAACGACCCACTTGGCGGCCACGCGGTCGGAGAGGCGACCGGCGAACGGCGCGACGAACCCGGAGACGAGCGACCCAGGCAGCCCCACCAGGGCGGCGTGCAGCGGGCTGAGGCCGAGGACTTCCTGCAGGAACAGCGTCAGGGGGAAGAAGATGCCGGTGAGCCCGAAGGTCACCGCCGCGCCCGCGACGTTGGACAGCGAGAAGTTGCGGCTGTGGAACAGGGACAGCGGCAGCAGCGCGTCCGCCTTGAGGTGGCGCTGCCACAGGACGAACCCGACGAGCACGAGCACGCCCGCGCCGATGACGCGCCAGACGGTGATCGGACCGGTGATGGTGCCCCAGTCGTAGGTCGCACCCTCCTGGATGCCGAAGACGAGCAGGAACATGCCGCCGACGGACAGGAGCACGCCGAGGCCGTCGAAGGTCCGGTTGGCGGTGGGGAGGGTGGGCAGACGCGTGCTCGCGAACCAGAGGGCGACCACCGCGACGGGGATGTTGATGTAGAAGATCCACTGCCACCCCGCCGACTCGACGAGGATCCCGCCGAGGACCGGACCAGCGATCGTCGCGACACCCGCGACGGCTCCCCAGATGCCGAGGGCCGCGCCGCGCTTCTGCGGCGGGAACACGCGCGTGATCAGCGACATGGTCTGGGGCGTCATGAGTGCCGCCCCGATGCCCTGGACGGCACGGGCCGCTATGAGCAGCCCGATGGTGCCGGACAGGCCGCACGCCAGGGAGGCGAGCGTGAATACGAGGAGGCCCAGCATGAAGATGGGGCGCGGACCGAAGCGGTCGCCGAGTCGGCCGGTGACCAGCAGCAGCGTGGCGAACGTGAGCAGGTAGGCGCTGTTCACCCACCCGACCGCGGTGAGGTCGGCGTCGAAGGCGGTGACCAGCGAGGGGATGGCGATGTTCACGATCGTGGTGTCGACCATGATCATGAAGAAGCCGAGGCAGAGCGCGGGCAGGATGCTCCACGGGCTGCGCCCGTGCAGGTCGACGAGCGCCTTGGGCGACTCAGAGGTCATGAGGCTTCCTTGGTTCGGGTGGAACGGGTCTGTAGGTAAGACGTTCGAGATGCCGACGTATCGACTATGCCGTGGGGGTCTGACACGCCTTCAGCTCGGCGCGGGCCTCGGCGAGCTCCTGCGGGAACGGCCGGCCCCACTCGAGCTCGTCCGCCCGCAGCTCCTGCAGCGTGCGGTCGAGCCAGGCGACCTCCGCTGCCAGGATCGCCAGGTCGTGCTCGACGTCCAGCAGGTACCGCCGCGGCAGGCCCAGCGTCCGCAGGCGGCCGTGCGCCTGCCGGAGCGCGTCCATCCGCGCGGTCTCGCGGTGGTGGCGTCGCGTGAGCTCGGCGACGACCCCGTCGGACGCCAGCTCGTGAGCCTCGGCGAGGCCGACGGGGAACAGCGGGTAGGACGGGTGGTCGTCGCCCAGGAACGACGTGAGACGTGCGGCGAACGCCGACCGGCCCGCGTCGGTGATCCGGTAGATGGTCCGCTCCGGCCGGTTGCCGGAGCGCTCGACCGCGGCGGCCTCGACGAGGCCCTCCTTCTCCAGCCGCTCGATGCCGTGGTAGACGGCGCCGGCGTTGACGCGGACCAGGCGGGTGTCGCCGCGCTCCACGAGGGTGTGGTGCACCTGGTACGGATGCATCGGCTCCTCGTGGAGCAGCGCGAGGATCAGCACAGCAGCCGCGGAGAGCTCACCGATCGCCACCGCTACATCCTTCCGACGGATTATTCCGATCGGAATATACCTATGGGAGGTCTCGCTGTCACGCCGGCACGACGACGAGCCGGCCGAACGGGTTGACCATGGACGAACCCACCAGCGGGCTCTCGCAGGACACGAGCGAGGATCCGGCGACGACGATCGCCTCCCGCTCCGCGCGGCGCACCACCCAGCGCACGTCGTAGATCCAGGCGCGACCGCCGGGCCGCAGCACCCGCCGGACCTCCCGCAGAGCCGTCGGCGGATCGTCCCAGTGGTGCAGGCTGATCGTGGAGACGACGACGTCGAAGGTGGCGTCGGGGAACGGCAGCGCGCAGACATCGGCAACCGCGAACGCGATGCGGTCGCCGGCGACAGCCTGCGCCCGGGCGATCATCTCCGGCGCGAGGTCGACCGCGTCGACCTGCAGCTCGGGACAGGCGTCGGCGATCAGGCGGGGCAGCAGGCCCGGCCCCGTGCCCACGTCGAGGACGCGCGCTCCGGCGGCCAGGCCGAGCTGGGCGACATCCCGTGCCGCTCGCGCGTGCAGTCTCCCTGCCACGCGCCCGGCGGAGCGCTCGTACTGCTCGGGATGGCGCGCGAGCCCGAACATCGTGGCGTGCGCGTGGCGGTTCACCGTTCCCATCAGGCATCTCCTCTATAGTTGTAGGCAACAACTCTTACCTGGAGAGTAGGCGCGACAGTTGTACGGCACAACCTTTCCCGACGACGACCTTCGACGATTCCTCCAGGAGCTCATCCGCAACGCCGGGCTGCTCGAGCCGACGCACAGGCCGCACTCCCTCGGAGGCACCGCGGTGTCGGTGTCCGAGTCGCTCGCGCTGGGCGAGCTCTCCGATGCAGGCACCATGTCGCAGCAAGACCTCGCCACCCGGCTCGGCCTGGAGAAGAGCACCGTCAGCCGGCTCGCGGCAGGCCTGGAGAGCCGCGGCTGGCTGACGCGCGCACGGGACGACGGCAACCGACGGGTCTACCGGCTGAGCCTGACCGACGAGGGCGCCGCGGTGGCAGAGCGCGTCGGTGCGGACCTGCGTGCCACGCACGACCTGCTGCTGTCGCGGTTGACGCCGCAGGAGCGCGAGGCGCTGACCGTCGGGCTCGGCGGGCTGATCCGGGTCCTGGGCGAGCTCGACGACGGACGGCCGGGCCACCACACCGGAGGCCCGAGCGCCTGAGCGCGCAGCTCCCCAGCGCCCGACCGCCTGAGCGCCTGAGCGCCTTGAGCGCCTGAGCGCCTGAGCGCCTGAGCGGAACATCAGACCGTGCCGGTGGACCGGGGCACAGGGCGGTGGCCAGGAACGCGAACGGGCACCGACCCGGGAAGGTCGGTGCCCGTTCGAACGTCAGGGGATCAGGTCCACTGCTTGAGCGTGAGCCCCTCCTTGTCCTTGAAGGAGCCGATGAGCAGCACGATGAAGTCGATGAGGACCCAGAAGCCCAGGCCACCGAGCGTGACGATCATCAGGATCCCGGTGCCGACCTTGCCCACGTAGAAGCGGTGGATGCCGAGCGTGCCGAGGAAGAAGCACAGCAGGACGGCGGGCAGCAGCAGCTTCGGGCTGACGGGCCCGGTCGGGACGGGAGCGCTCATGAGATGTTCCTCCAAGTTCGGCGACGGCCAACCATCGGGCCGCCGGGGTCGACCGACCCTAGCGATCCGGGCCGCCCCGCGCGGCCGAACCGCGGACGACCTGAGAAGTTCACCCTCGAGGTCGGGCAAACCGGACGCCCGCGCCCTTCAACGCGCGGCGCGGGCGTCGGTCTCGACGTCAGACCTCGATGCCCTCGAGGAGCTCGGTGACCAGTGCGGCGACGGGCGACCGCTCGGACCGGGTCAGGGTCACGTGCGCGAAGAGCGGGTGGCCCTTGAGGGCCTCGATCACGGCCGCGACCCCGTCGTGCCGGCCGACGCGCAGGTTGTCGCGCTGCGCGACGTCGTGGGTCATCACGACGCGCGAGCTCTGCCCGATGCGGGACAGGACCGTCAGGAGCACGTTCCGCTCGAGCGACTGCGCCTCGTCGACGATCACGAACGCGTCGTGCAGCGAGCGCCCGCGGATGTGGGTCAGGGGCAGGACCTCGAGGATGTCGCGGTCCATGATCTCCTCGACGACCTCCTTGCTCACGAGCGCGCCCAGGGTGTCGAACACGGCCTGCGCCCACGGGTTCATCTTCTCGTCGGCGCCACCGGGCAGGTAGCCCAGGTCCTGGCCGCCCACCGCGTACAGCGGCCGGAAGACCATGACCTTGCGGTGCTGACGACGCTCGAGCACGGCCTCGAGGCCGGCGCACAGGGCGAGCGCGGACTTGCCGGTCCCGGCGCTGCCGCCGAGCGAGACGATGCCGATCTCCTCGTCGAGAAGGAGGTCGATCGCGATCCGCTGCTCAGCCGAACGGCCGTGCAGGCCGAACACGTCCCGGTCACCGCGGACGAGCTGCACGTGCTTGTCGGCGGTCACCCGGCCGAGGGCCGACCCACGCGGGCTGTGCAGGACCAGGCCGGTGTGACAGGGCAGGTCGTTGGGGTTCGTCGACGCCATCGACGAGGGGGCGAACCCGGTGGCCACGTCAGCCAGAGCGATCGACTCGTGCTCCCACAGCGCCGACATCTGGTTCTCGGCCAGGTCGAGGGAGTCCATCCCGGTCCAGCCGGAGTCGACCGCCAGCTCGGCGCGGTACTCCTCGGCCCGCAGACCGCACGCGGACGCCTTGACCCGCATCGGCAGGTCCTTGGAGACGACGGTGACGTCATGCCCCTCCGCGGCGAGGTTGGCCGCCACCGCGAGGATCTTGGTGTCGTTGTCGCCGAGCCGGAAGCCGGCGGGCAGGACCGTCAGGTCGGTGTGGTTGAGCTCGACCGTGAGCGTGCCGCCCTCGTCGCTGAGCGGGATCGGGACGTCGAGCCGACCGTGCTCGATCCGCAGGTCGTCCAGCATCCGCAGCGCCGAACGAGCGAAGTAGCCGAGCTCGGCGTGGTGGCGCTTGGCCTCCAGCTCCGTGATGACGACGACCGGGAGGACCACGTCATGCTCGGCGAACCGCAGGATCGCCCGCGGGTCGGACAGGAGGACGGAGGTGTCGAGCACGTGCATCCTGCGGCCGTCCGTCTCCTCGACGGACTTCGGGTGGTTCTGCGCCTTGTTCACCACGGCAGGCTCCCTCTGGCGCTAGGTGCGCCGAGACGAGCACCGAAGACCGGCCACCTGCTCCAGGGACACGTCCCAGGGCAGATTCACGCACCGATGTTCGGCGACGGGACGGGGGCGGTCGGCCCCTCCGGAGAGGGTGGGCCGGATCCGGCCCTCCTCCCGGAGCGAGTGCTCCATGGGCTGGCCTCCCGGGGACAACGGTCGCTGTCCTCTACGGCGGAAACTACCTCGCGATCACCGCTGTCCAGCCCGACACGCGACAACGTCACACGGTGTTCACCTAGCAGCTCGCGCTAGCGGCCCAGTCGCCGCTCGCGCGCGGCGTACGCACGGACCGCCCGCAGGAAGTCGATGCGGCGGAAGTCCGGCCAGTACGCCTCGCAGAAGTAGAACTCGGAGTGCGCGCTCTGCCAGAGCAGGAAGCCGCCGAGCCGCTGCTCACCGGACGTGCGGATCACGAGCTCCGGGTCGGGCTGGCCCCTGGTGTAGAGCCGCTCGGCGATGTGCTCCATGTCGAAGTCCTCGGCCAGCTCGTCCAGGCTGGAGCCCGCCTCGGCATGCTCGCGCAGGAACGCGCGCACCGCGTCGGCGATCTCGCGACGGCCGCCGTATCCCACCGCGACGTTCACGTGCAGGCCGACGATGCCCGCGGTCGCGTCCTGCGCGGCCACGAGGGCCTTGGACGTGTGGTCCGGGAGCATGTCGAGCGCCCCGACGGCCTGGACACGCCAGCGTCCGGTGGCGGCGAGCTCTCCGACGACGTCCTCGATGATCGCGAGCAGCGGCTCGAGCTCGTCTGGCGAGCGCTCGAGGTTGTCCGTCGACAGCAGCCAGAGCGTCACGACCTCGACGCCGATGTCCTCGCTCCACTCCAGGAGGTCCGCGATCTTGTCGCCGCCCGCGCGGTGGCCGTGCGCCGTCGAACCGCCCTGGCTGCGCGCCCACCGGCGGTTGCCGTCGAGGATGACGCCGACGTGCCGCGGGATCCCCGCGGGTGGGATCGAGGCTGCCAGCCGTCGCTCGTACAGCCCGTAGAGCGGGTGGGGCAGGCGCACGCGCGTTCCTTCGGTGAGAGATCCGGCTGTTCGTCCATCGTCGGCCCGGGTTCGTCGTCGCGGCCGGACCCGCACACGCTACTCGCTCGCACCGTCGCCGTCCCGGGTCGATCGGAGGCATGATCGAGGTCGGTCGACAGCACAACCTACGGTGCCGTAACCTACGCAGTCGTAACTTACGGCCGACGAATCGAGATCAGCTCCATGAGCACCTCCCCCGCGCCCGCCTCGGGCCCGTCGGAAGCCGGCCCCGAAGCCGCGTCGTCGCTCACCGAAGCGGTTGCCGCGCAGCTCAAGCCTCACCTGCGCGGCTGGATCCACCTCGGCGTCACGCCGCTGGTGGTCGTCGCGTCGATCGTCCTGGTCGCGCTCTCCCCGACACCCACCGCCAAGTGGTCCTGCGCCGTCTTCGGCCTCACCGCGATCATGCTGTTCGGGACCAGCGCCCTGTACCACCGGGGGAACTGGTCACCGACGACCGCAGTCGTCCTGCGACGACTCGACCACACCAACATCTTCCTGATCATCGCCGGGACCTACACGCCGCTGTCGGTCCTGCTCCTGCCCACCTCGACCGCCCGTGTCCTGCTGATCGTGGTCTGGACCGGTGCACTCGCCGGCGTGCTCGCGCGCGTCTTCTGGCTGGGTGCGCCGCGGTGGTTCTACGTGCCGGTCTACGTCGCCCTCGGCTGGGTGGCCGTCTGGTTCTTCCCGTCGTTCTACCGCGCGGGCGGACCCTGGATCGTGTTCTGGATCGCCCTCGGCGGCCTGGCCTACACGCTCGGCGCCGCGGTGTACGGCACCAAGTGGCCCAACCCCAGCCCACGCTGGTTCGGGTTCCACGAGGTCTTCCACGTGCTGACCGTCGTCGGGTACGGCAGCCACTACATCGCCGTGTCGATGGCCTCGTACTCGTCCTGAAGCGCTACTCCACCGGAACGACGGTGTACCGCCGGTTGGCCAGCGACGGGTTCCGCTCGCGAACCGCAGCCATCACGTCACCGTCGATGTCCACCGTGCGGATGTTCGGCTGCTCGTCGAACTCCAGGCCCACCACACCATCGGGTCCGACGACCAGGGACCGGCCCACGACCCCGCGGCCGGCCTGACCCACCCCGACGACGGTGGCCGTGTTCTCGATCGCCCGCGCCACGGCGAGCGCGCGCCAGTGCATCGCCTTCAGCTCCCCGTCGGCCCACGCCGCCGGGACCACGAGGACCCGGGCACCCGCGTCGACCAGCCGGCGCGCCGACTCCGGGAAGCGCAGGTCGTAGCAGGTCATCACCCCGAACGACAGGCCGCCCACCTCGAGCACCAGCGGCGGAGCGTCGGCCGGGCCGGCCGCCAGACGGTCGGACTCGCGGTGCCCGAACGCGTCGTACAGGTGCACCTTGCGGTACAGGCCGACCACCGTGCCCGACCCGTCGATCGCGACGATCGCGTTCACGCCGTGCTGCGGATCCGGACCCGGGAGCGTGGTGCCCGCAAGCACCGCGACCTTCGTCCTGGCGGCCCGCTCGCGCAGCATCGTCACGAAGGGGCCGTCGAGGGGCTCCGCGTGCTCCGGTCCGACCCCGTGCGGGTCGAAGCCCGACGCGTACTCCGGCAGGACCAGCAGGTCCGAACGCCGGCCGGCCGCGATCTTGAACGCGTCGCCGGCGATCTCGCGGTTGGTGTCGTGGTCGGCGCCCACCTCCAGCTGCGCGATCGTGACCCGGACGCAGGGGCGCTCCGGCGGCTTGCTCACGACACGCCCGCGCTCTCGCGCACCCGCTGGTCCCCGGTGGTCATCGTGACCGGTCCGGCCCGTCGTCGCCCGGCTCGTCGAACCTGACCGGCAGGTCCGCGTCGACCTCCGAGTCCGGCCCCGCGGCCCCGGCGTCGATCATCCCGACGTCCAGGTGAGGCCGGTCGTCGTCGATCGGCAAACCGTCGTCGTCGACGAGTCCGAGCCGCTTCGCGTTGCGGTCGACCCGACGCATCTGCTTGGTCAGCGAGAGGAACAGGAAGAGCGCGGCGAGCGCCACGAGGAACGTGAAGACGAACCCGAGGAACCCCGGCGAGCCGCCGTGGGTCGCGTCGATCGACAGGTCGGACGGCGACGGGCTCGGCTCGAACACGAGGCGGATCACGCAGCGCCGTCCCGCAGCCCGGCGAACAGGTCGTCCTCCGGGATGTTCGTCGGCACCCGTGACTGCGCCAGCTCGTACTCCTCGGTGCGCCACTGGACCAGCTCGATCTCGCGCGGCATGGCGAAGAAGAACCCGTCCGGGTCGATCTGCGTGGCGTGGGCCCGCAGAGCCGCGTCCCGCTGCTCGAAGTAGGCGCCCGCGTCGATCCGCGTCGTCACCTCGCGCTCCGGCCACGGGCGGGACTCACGGGACTCGATCCACTCGCCGAACGGCGACTCGCGGCCCGCCTCGAGGAGCGCCTCGTGGATCGCGCGCATGCGCACCAGCGAGAAACCACCGTTGTAGTAGAGCTTCGACGGTGTCCACGGCTCGCCGCGGCCGACGTAGCGCTCCGGGTCACCGGCCGCCTCGAACGCCTCGACCGAGACCTTGTGGCACTGGATGTGGTCGGGGTGCGGGTAGCCGCCGTTCTCGTCGTACGTCGTGATCACGTGGGGCTTGAACGTGCGCACCAGCTCGACCAGCGGGGCTGCGGCCTCCTCGAGCGGGACCAGGGCGAAGCACCCGTCCGGCAAGGGCGGCAGCGGGTCGCCCTCAGGCAGACCCGAGTCCACGAAGCCGAGCCAGTGGTGCTGAACCCCGAGCGCCTCGGCCGCGGCGGCCATCTCCTCGCGGCGCAGGGCCTGCATGCCCTCGATCCCGCCGGGGACCTCGCCGTAGCTCGGGTTCAGCACGTCGCCGCGCTCCCCGCCGGTGCAGGACACGACCAGCACGTCGACACCCTCGGCCGCGTACTTCGCCGTGGTCGCCGCGCCCTTGCTGGACTCGTCGTCAGGATGGGCGTGCACCGCCATCAGGCGCAGCCGCTCTCCGGTCACCTCGGGCCTCCTAGGTCCACGCGCCGGTCGTCGGCGAGCGGGTGGTGGGACGAGAGACAATGATCGCGCACGCGGCGGGGTCGTCGCGCCACGGACCAGACCAGAGCACCGAGGAGATCGTCGTGACCGTCCTGCAGCCGCCTCCCGGCCGCTACGGTCCGTCGCCGACCGCCTCCACGCACCGTCGACGACGTATCGGCCTCGTCGCCGCCGGCGCGGTCGGGCTCTGCGTCGCCGTCTGGCTCGCGCTGAACGTCGCCAGCCAGCCGGTGTCCTGGAAGGACGTCGGCTTCCACGTCCAGGGACCGCAGGCGATCGACGTGACGTTCGAGGTGACGAAGCCGCGCGAGGACACCGTCGTGTGCAAGGTTCGCGCTCTGTCCGAGGCCTACGCCGAGGTCGGGGTCCGCATGGTCACCGTCGGTCCCGCCGACGAGGGGACCCAGCGCGTGACGGCGACCGTGCAGACCACCGAGCTGGCCGTCAGCGGCACCGTCGACCGGTGCGACATCACCCCCTGAACCGGACTGGTGTTCACCTGACTTGCTATCCTGTTCGTTTCTACGCCGCCCCGGTCCGGCGTCACGGCTCGTCGACGCGACCGCGAGGCGGTTCTGTTGTCTCTGGCCCTGGGGCATCCCACGCACGTGTGAAAGGAGCGATCGTGACCGAAACGAATGCAGCCACCTGGCTGACGCAGGAGGCCTACGACCGGCTCACTGCGGAGCTCGCGCACCTCGAGGGCCCCGGCCGCGCCGAGGTCGTCGCCCGCATCACCGCCGCCCGGGAAGAGGGAGACCTCAAGGAGAACGGCGGCTACCACGCGGCACGCGAGGAGCAGGGCAAGCAGGAAGCCCGCATCCGTGAGCTCAAGGAGAAGCTGCGCAACGTGCACATCGGCACGCCGCAGGACAACGGGATCGTCGAGCCCGGCATGGTCGTGACGGCCGTCGTGGCCGGCGACGAGATGGTGTTCCTGCTCGGCTCGCGCGAGATCGCCGGGTCGTCCGACATCGACGTCTACTCCCCCACGTCCCCGCTGGGCGCCGCGATCAACGGCACCAAGATCGGCGACTCGACCAGCTACCTCGCGCCGAACGGTCGCGAGATCACGGTCGCGATCACCGACGCCAAGCCCTTCACGGGCTGAGACGGCCGCACGGCGCCGCACCCCCTTCTCGGGGAGCGGCGCCGGCTCAGGCGCCCGTGAGGCGGTAGCCGGCGACCGTCAGGGCCTCGACGACGTCCGCGCAGTGGGCCGGGCCCTTGGTCTCGACCTGCACCTCGATGGCGACCTCGTCGATCGCGAGCTCCACCCCCGTGCGGGCGTGCGAGACGTCCATGACGTTCGCGCCGGTCGCGGCCAGGTCGCGCAGCAGGGACGCGAGGGCTCCCGGAGTGTCGTCGAGACGGACCCTCAGCTGGAGGAACCGTCCGGCGGACGCCAGCCCGTGCCGGACCACCCGCATCAGCACCAACGGGTCGATGTTGCCGCCGGACAGGATCGCCACGACCGGCCCCGCAAGACCGTTCGACTCGGCCATGAGCGAGGCGACGGCGGCCGCACCCGAGGGCTCGACGAGCATCTTGGCCCGCTCGGCGACGAGCAGCAGCGCCCGCGAGATGTCCTCCTCGGACACCGTCCGCACACTGGTCCGGTGCTCGGCGAGGATGCCGAACGGCACGGTCCCGGGGACGCCCACCGCGATGCCGTCGGCCATGGTGCGCATCTCGGACGCCGGCACGGGGTGACCGGCCGCCAGCGACGCCGGGTACGCCGCAGCGCGCTCGGCCTGCACGCCGATCACCCGGACCGAGGGGCGCAGCTCAGCGAGCGCGGCGACGACCCCGGCCGCGAGCCCGCCGCCGCCGACCGGCACGAGCACGGTCGCGACGTCGGGTACCTGCTCGACGATCTCGAGCGCGATGGTGCCCTGCCCGGCCACGACGTCGTCGTGGTCGAACGGGTGGATGAGGATCGCGCCCGTGCGGTCGGCGTACTCGCGCGCGTGCTGCAGGGCCTCGTCGACGCTCGTCCCGCCCGCCTCGACGCGCGCGCCGTACTCGCGGGTCGCCGCGACCTTGGGCAGCGCCGCGTCGACGGGCATGAACACCACGGACTCGATGCCGAGCATCTGGGCGGCGAGCGCGACACCCTGCGCGTGGTTGCCCGCGCTGGCTGCCACGACGCCCCGGGACTTCTCCTGCGCCGACAGCCGCGCCATCCGCACGTACGCGCCGCGCAGCTTGAACGAGCCGGTGCGCTGCAGGTGCTCGCACTTCAGCCAGACCTCGGTGCCGACGAGGTGCGACAGGGCCCGGCTGAGCTGCACGGGCGTCTGGTCGGTGACGCCGACGAGCAGCTCGGCGGCGGCGCGCACGTCGGCCAGACGTGTCATCGGGGATCGGGTGCGTCCGTGTCCGGACCCGCCTCCTCCACCTCGGCCAACGTCGCCTCGTGCTCCATCTCGGCCTCGGCCACCTGCGCGATGGCGCGATCGAGCACGGGATGGCCACGACCGCGCACGGGGACGTGGTCCTCCCGACCGAGCGACGGGAACTTGTCGTGACCGTGCAGGTACAGGACGACCGTGTTGAGCGTCGCCACGATGGGCACGGCGAGCAGCGCGCCGACGATCCCCGCGACGAACGAGCCGGCTGCCACCGACAGCAGTACCGCGACGGGGTGCAACGACACCGCGTGCCCCATGAGGAACGGCTGCAGGCCGTGACCCTCGATCTGCTGCACCAGCAGCACGACGGCCAGCATCAGCAGGGCGTTGACGGGGCCGTTGGCCACGAGCGCGACGAGCACGGCGACGGAGCCGGTGACCACGGCACCGACGATCGGCACGAACGAGCCGAGGAACACGAGGACGGCCAGCGGCAGCGCGAGCGGCACCTGCAGGATCGCGGCGCCGATGCCGATGCCCAGCGCGTCGACCGCGGCGACCAGGATCTGCGTGCGCGTGTAGGCCCCGAGCGTCACGAGGCCGCGGCGACCGGCCTGGTGCACGTGCTCACGCGAGCCGCGCGGGAGCAGGCCGACCACCCACGACCAGATCGTGCGTCCGTCGAGCAGGAAGAAGAACAGGCAGAACAGCGCGATGAGCACGCCGGCCACGACGTGCCCGACGGTCGTCGTCGCGTGCAGGGCGCCCGACACCAGCTCGGAGCTGCCGCCGCTCGCCGACTTCTGGAAGCTCTCGACGTACTTGTTGATGTCCGCGGTGGTCAGCTCGAGCGGACCGTCCGCGAGCCAGGTGGTGAGCTGGTCGATGCCTTGCGCGGCCTGGTCCCAGAGCTCGCCGATCCCCTTGATGATCGACCGCGCCGCCAGGGTGACCAGGCCCACGACGAGCGCCACCATGCCGACGACCGCGATCGCGACCGCGGCGACCCGCGGCAGTCGGGTATGCCGGTCGAGCCAGTTGACGAGCGGCGCCAGGAGCACGCTCAGCAGCAGCGCCACCGCGATCGGCACGACGACGACCTTGAGCTCGTTCAGCAGCCAGAGCAGGACCGCCAGCGCGGCACCGATGAGCAGGAGGCGCCACGACCAGCTCGCGGCGGCCTGGACGGACGGCGGGACGGGCTGGCCCTTGGTGGCCCCGACGGGCTGGCCCTTGGTGGCCTGGACGGGTTGGGCCTTGGTGGCCGGGACCTGCGTCACGAGGGGCGTCCCGTCGTGAGCGCGCCCGCGAGGTCGGCGATCAGGTCCTGGACGTCCTCGATGCCGACGGAGAGGCGTACGAGGTCGTCGGGTACCTCGAGGGCCGTACCCGCGACCGACCCGTGCGTCATCTTGTGCGGATGCTCGATGAGCGACTCGACCCCGCCGAGCGACTCCGCGAGCGTGAACACCCGCGTCGCCGCGCACACCGCCAGCGCGGACGCCTCCGAGCCCGTGCGGAACGAGATCATGCCGCCGAACCCGGTCATCTGCTTCGCGGCCACCGCGTGCCCCGGGTGTGACGCCAGCCCGGGGTAGATCACCGACGTGACCGCGTCGTGGGTCGACAGGAACTCCGCGATCGCCGCCGCGTTGGCGCAGTGCCGGTCCATCCGCACCGCCAGCGTCTTGAGCCCGCGGAGCGTGAGCCACGCGTCGAAGGGGCCGGCGACCGCCCCGGACGCGTTCTGGTGGAACCGCACCGCGTCGATGAGGGGACCGTCGAGCCCGACGGGGAGCATCGCTCCGTCCCCGACCACGAGCGCACCGCCGACGACGTCCGAGTGCCCACCGACGTACTTGGTGGTCGAGTGCACGACGACGTCCGCGCCGAGCGCGAGCGGCTGCTGAAGGTAGGGCGTCGCGAAGGTGTTGTCGACGACGAGCAGGGCACCGACCGACCGTGCGTGCGCGGAGAGCACGGCGATGTCCGCGATGCCGAGGAGCGGGTTGGTCGGCGTCTCCACCCAGACCACCTTGGTGCGGCCCGGCTCGATGGCCGCCAGCACGGCGTCGGGATCGGACAGGTCCACCGCGGTGTGGTCGATCCCCCAGGGCCCGAAGACGCGCGCGATCAGACGGTAGGTGCCGCCGTAGGCGTCGTTCGGGACGACGACGTGGTCACCTGGCCGCAGCGTCGACCGCAGCAGGGTGTCCTCCGCGGCGAGGCCCGACGCGAACGCGAACCCGGCAGCACCGCCCTCTGCGGCCGCGAGCGCGGACTCGAGGGCGGTGCGGGTCGGGTTGGCGGACCGCGAGTACTCGAACCCGCCGCGCAGGCCCCCGACTCCGTCCTGCTTGTAGGTCGACGTCGCGTAGATGGGCGGCACGACGGCGCCCGTCGTCGGATCGGGGTCCTGACCAGCGTGGATGGCCCTCGTCGAGAAGCCCGCCTTCGACCAGTCGTCCTCGTGGAGCTGCGCGTCGTCGGTCACGTTCCCCAGGCTAGGCGGTACTACGGGCACGCGGCCTTCCGAACGAGCGACGCCGCGGGAACACGGACAACACCGGCACCGTTGCACACGCCGGGAGCACCCAGGTGACCACCGGGCTCCCGGAGAGGACCACCACCATGAACTGGCTGTTCGGATCCGCCCTCAAGACGACGATGGTGACCCCGGAGCGGGCGCTGGCGGGCAGAGACGCCTACGCGTACACGATCCCCACCACCCACACCGTGCTCGGCACACCCCTGCAGGGCCCCTGGCCCGAGGGCACCGAGGTCGTCTACCTGGCGATGGGCTGTTTCTGGGGCGCTGAGAAGACCTTCTGGAACCTGCCGGGCGTCGTGACGACCGCCGTCGGCTACCAGGGCGGCTTCACCCCGTTCCCCACCTACGAGGAGACGTGCACCGGCCTCACCGGGCACACCGAGATCGTGCTGGTGGCCTACGACCCGGCCGTCGTGTCGGCCGGTGACGTCATCCGCACCTTCTGGGAGAACCACGACCCGACGCAGGGCTACCGGCAGGGCAACGACGCGGGCACGCAGTACCGCTCCGCGATCTACACCACGACGCCCGAGCAGGAGCTGGCTGCGCGCAGCACGCTCGCGGACTTCCAGCCGCGACTGACCGAGCGGGGCTACGGCACCATCACGACGGAGATCCGCTCCGCCGACGAGGCCGGCCCGTTCTACTACGCCGAGGGCTACCACCAGCAGTACCTCGACAAGAACCCCGCCGGCTACTGCCCGGTGCACGCGACCGGCGCCAGCTGCCCGCGTCCGACGGGCGCGTAGCACCGCGACGCCCGGGACGGTCCGCGGCTCAGTGCGCCAGCGCCGGAGCCGCGCGACCACCACCTCGGGCGTCGATCCCGCGCGATCGGGCGGGCGGCCGACTCGCCCCCGCGTGTCGGCCACCCGCCCGATGTGGGGCCGGTACGCGTCCCCCGCAGCCGTAGCCGGCCGCCCTCGAGCTGGCTCTGCGGGCCGGCGAGCGTCGGCGTTGACGCCTGCCGGTCCGGTGAGAACGTATCGAGCGTCCCCTGCGTCGGTCTACGGCTGTCCACGCGGCGTTGGACCCCGGTCCACCTGGGGCTTTACGCCAGACTGGCTCAGGTGAGCGACCAGTCGAGCGGCCCGGCCCGGCCCGGGCCCTCCGCCCTCGTGCGGGTGCTCCGGCTCCTCGCCGCCGCGCTCGTGTGCGGGTCCGCGATCCTGATCTTCGCGGTGCACGTCCGACCGGTCGGGTACGTCCCGCTCGTCGCCGGCATCGCGCTCGCGCTCGCGGTCGACCGGCGCCTCGGGCGCGACCTCGGGCTCGTGGGCCTCGGCATCGCGACCGTCAGCTCGATCTCCCTGCACGCGGACCTGTCCAACGCGGGCATGCTGCGGTTCACCGTGGCGCTCGGTCTCGCGGTCGTCGTGCCCGTCGTGCTCTCTCGCCGCGTGTTCCACGACGACGCGATCCACTTCCCGGTCCGCACCGGTCGGCGATGGGACCGGTGGCAGGCCGTGTACCTCGTCGCGGTCGCGGTGTTCGCCTATCTCATCCTCCCCGCGTACTTCCTGCGGTCCGGCGTCTGGCAGAACTGGCCGCCGCTCGACGGTCCGGGCGACGTCGCCCGGCTGTTCGTCGGCGTGAACGCCGTCGGCATCTGGGACGAGCTGTTCTTCATCTGCATCGTGCTGGCCCTGCTGCGGACGCACTTCTCGTTCTGGCTGGCCAACGTCCTGCAGGCGTGCGTCTTCGTCTCGTTCCTCTGGGAGCTCGGCTACCGGTCGTGGGGTCCCCTGCTGACCATCCCGTTCGCGCTGGTGCAGGGCTGGATCTTCCGACGGACGACCTCCCTGACCTACGTGGTCTGCGTGCACCTCCTGTTCGACCTGTTCGTCTTCATGGTCCTGGTGCACGCCCACGACCCGGCCCTGTTCGACATCTTCGTGACGGCGCCTACGGTGAGTCCGTGACCCTCACCAACTGGTCCGGCAACTACGCCTACCGCGCACCGACCGTCCGGCACCCGCGCAGCGTCGAGGAGCTGTCGGAGATCGTCGCGTCGTCCGCACACGTGCGGGCGCTCGGTTCGCGGCACAGCTTCAACGACCTTGCCGACGGACCCGGGACCCTCGTCGCGCTGGACGGGCTTCCGCCCTCGGTCCGCATCGACGCGGGCGCCCGAACGGTCACCGTCTCGGCGGGCACCCGCTACGGAACCCTCGCCCAGCAGCTGCACGAGGCCGGCTGGGCGCTCGGCAACCTGGCGTCGCTCCCGCACATCTCGGTGGCCGGCGCCGTCGCCACCGCGACGCACGGCTCGGGTGACCGGTCGCAGAACCTCGCCGCTGCGGTGTCCGGCCTGGTCCTCGTGGGCCCCGACGGGTCGTCGCGTCGCGTCGTGCGGGGCGACGACGACTTCGCCGGATCGGTCGTCGCGCTCGGCGCGCTCGGGATCGCGGTCGAGGTGAGCCTCGACATCGAGCCCACCTACGACGTCGCGCAGGAGGTGCACCAGGACCTGCCCTGGGAGACGGCCCTGGCCAACCTCGACGACGTGACCTCGAGCGCCGGCTCCGTCAGCCTCTTCACGGACTGGCGCGGTTCCGGCATCCAGCAGGTCTGGCGCAAGACCCGCGTGTCGTCCTCGTTCGCGCCGCGCGCCGAGTTCTACGGCTCGACCCCTGCCGCGGCCCAGCTGCACCCGTTGCCCGGCATCGACCCGGTGCACACCACGGCGCAGCTGGCCTCGCCCGGACCCTGGCACGAACGGCTGCCGCACTTCCGCCTCGACTTCACACCCAGCAACGGCGCCGAGCTGCAGACCGAGTACCTCGTTCCACGCTCCAGCGCCGTCGAGGCGCTGCACGCCGTCCGCGCACTGTCCGACCAGATCGCGCCGCTCCTGCAGGTCAGCGAGATCCGCACCATCGCCGGCGACGACCTGTGGCTCTCCACCGCGTTCGGCGGGGACCACGTCGGCATCCACTTCACGTGGCGGCCGCTGGACGATCTCGTCGCCGCCCTGCTGCCGGCGCTGGCGGCCGCCCTTGCGCCCTTCGCCGCCCGGCCGCACTGGGGCAAGCTGTTCGCCGACGGGGAGGGCGATCTGGCTCACCTCTACCCGCGGTGGGACGACTTCCGTTCCCTGGTCGCCCGCACCGACCCGGACGGCGTCTTCCGCAACGCGTTCCTGGAGCGGCACGGCCTGTCGGGATAGCGGACGGCGGAGGCCGCTTCGTGGACACCCTTCCCTGCGTCGGTTCCTCTTCGGCCTCGATCTCGTGCCGGGCGTGCCGGTGCGGTTCGAGGCGACCCTGCCGGCCCCCGTGTTCGACACCGACGCTCTCGCCGTGAGCATCGACTGCCGGTGGCCGACGTTCGAGGACGTCCCACTCACCTCGTCCTGACGCGGCGGGCGCACCGCGGTCGGCGAGCCGGGTTCACCGCCAGCGCGTGACCCGAGCGTCGAGATCGGTGTCCCCCACGCGCCCGACCGGCGACAGCGTCACCACGTCGTGCGGATGCAGTCGGGGGTCGCTCGCGTACCGCTCCGCGAGCTCCTTCTCGGCGGTCTCGTCGCCCGCGTCGGCCGCGACGAGCAGGGCGGCGATCTCGTCGGCAAGGGCGTCGAGCTCCGCGTCGGGCAGGGGGTTGTCCGGCACCGTGTCGCCCCAGACGTCCCACAGGAGCAGCTCGTCGCGCTGCCGGTGGGCGAGCTCCTCGACGACGTAGCCGCGCACGAACGACGGGCCGCACAGGTGCGGGAGCGACGGGTCGACGCCGTAGGACGACACGTCGGCGCCTGCTCGGTGCGCCAGCCAGACCTCGGCGGCGGTCTCGAACGGCGCACCGAGCCCAGTCGCCATGTCACGGCCGTCGAACGAGACGTTGCCGTTGGTGATCTCGAACCGCACCCAGCGCGTGCCGTCCCACCGTTCCCCGACGACGTGGTCGTGGTGGAACCCGGGCTGGAAGTAGGCAGCGAACCCCACACGACTGCGGGCAGGGATCCCGTGCTGGCGGAGCACCGAGATCGCGAAGAGCGCGTGGTCGCGGCAGCAGCCTGCCACCTGCTCACCCGGCGGTCGCGCCTGCGAGAGGGGCGCGGTCGACCGCTCCTGTGCCACACGCAGGATCTCCGACAGCCAGCGCAGGTCGACGTCCGCGTCCTGGCCGTCGTACAGCGCGTCGGCGCTGCCGCGGTAGTGGATGATCGCGTTGCGCGCGGCCTCCTGGACGGCATCGGTCTGCGTCGAGAGCCCGTCGAGCAGACCGGCTGACGGGCCGGGGTCGCTGAACGGGCTGTGAGTGGCGTACTCGTCGAGGTTCGGCATGGGGCCAGCGTGGTGTCTTCCCCAGGGGAAGGGTCAAGCGGCCCTCACGCGATCGGCTGGGCGACGTGCACCACGACCGCGTCGTCCGACCACGGCACCGGGTAGATCTCGCGAACGGGCCCGACGGTCGCGCGACCGACCAGCCACGTCTCGAGCGCGACGTACGCGCCGATGATCTCCGGGTAGCGGCAGTCGGCCGCCGTCACCGGGACGTACGCGACGCTGTGCGCCGGCTCGTGCCGGAGGGTGATGGCGCCGGTGGGCGCGACGAGCCCGCCGTACGGGACGCAGACCTCGATCGGACCGTCGCCGTCGAAGCCGACGGCGCCGTGGAACAGCACCCAGTACTCGACGCCGTAGCGCGCACCGGCGGCCGCGAGGAAGGCCCGGAGCTCCGTGACGTCCGCCATGATCGTCGGCACGAGGTCCTCCTGGAGCACGTGCTTGCGGATCGTCGCCACCGTTCGCGCCGGGTGCGGAGCGACGACCACGTCGTCCACCCCGAACCGTCCCGTCGCACCCAGGGTCGAGTCCGCTCCCAGCGAGGTCAGCACGAGCTCCATCTCCGGCCCGCGCTCCGACAGGTCGCGGCGACGCTCCTGCCACCACGCGCGCAACGTCACGCCCACCCGTTCCGGTGGCTCGGCCAGGACGTCGCCGATCACGCTCAGCGGCATGTCGAGCCGGCGCAGGAGCGCGATGGTGTGAGCGCGCTCGAGCTGGTCCGGCGCGTAGTACCGGTAGCCGCTGGCGTCGTCGACCCGGACCGGCGGGAGCAGGCCGCGGGCGTCGTAGAGCCGCAGCGCCTTGAGCGACAGCCCGGAGCGTCGCGCGAACTCCCCGATCGTCACCTCAGGCACGACAGACCCCCGCCGACGAACGCAGGCGGGGGTCTGTCGGTCATGAGCTCAGTGGCTGGTGCCGACGATGTCGACGACGAAGACGAGCGTGTCGCCGCCCTTGATCCCGGCCTGCGGGACGCCACGGTCGCCGTAGCCCAGGTGCGACGGGATCGACAGGAGCACGCGCGAACCGACCTGCTGGCCGACGAGACCCTCGTCCCAGCCCGCGATGACCTGCCCGACGCCGATGCCGAAGCTGATCGAGGAGCGGCGGTCGTAGGAGTTGTCGAACACCCCGCCGTTCCAGGCCTGACCGAGGTAGTGGACCTCGATGTCGTCGCCGGCCTCGACGAGCGCGCCGTCGCCGCGGGAGAGGACCGAGATCTCGAGCTCACCGGACGGAGAGCCCGCCGGGAACGTCAGGGTCGGCTTCTCGCCGAAGGAACCCGAGACCTCGGGCAGCGCTGCGGACATGACAACTCCTTCTGTGGATGACAGTGCCCGCCCATCTTGCCGCCCCGCCCTGACACTCGCCGAATCACAGGGGTTGACGCTAAAAGCTAATGCCATTAGCTTTTAGGTCATGACCACCGTCCACCACATCAGCCGCCCCGACGGGCGGATCGCCTACACGATCGAGGGCGCACCCGACGCACCGCTCGTCGTCCTCGTGCCCGGCATGGGTGACCTGCGCACGGCGTGGCGGGACGTCGTCGGCCCCCTGACCGGCGCCGGCTACCGCGTCGCCTGCATGGACCTACGAGGCCACGGCGACTCCGACACCACGTTCGCCACCCACGGCGACGTCGTGACCGGTGAGGACATCGTCGCGCTCGTCGAGCACCTGGGCGGGCCGGCCGTCGTCGGCGGCAACTCGATGGGGGCGGCCTCCGCCGCCTGGGCCGCCGCCGAGCGGCCGGACCTCGTCGCCGGGCTCGTCCTGACCGGGCCGATCCTGCGCGACGCTCCGATGGGCGCCGCCGCCAGCGCCACCATGCACGGCTTGGTCCGGGTGGCCCTGCAGCGCCCTTGGGGCGCCGCCGCGTGGGCACGCCTCTACCGCACCTACTTCACGCGTGGCACCCAGGGCCCGTGGCTCGACGAGCACGTCGCCGACATCAAGGCGTCGCTCCGGCGGCCCGGCCACCTGCGCTCGTTCCGGCACCTGTCGCTCCAGCTCACGCACGCGCCGGTCGAGACCCGCCTCGGCGAGGTCGTCGCGCCGGCCGTCGCCTTCGTCGGCGCGCTGGACCCCGACTTCACGGACCCGGCCGCCGAGGCGCTCTGGCTGCGGTCGGCGATCGACGCCGAGGTCACCCTCATCCCGGACGTCGGCCACCACCCGGAGCACCAGGCACCCCAGGTCGTCGTCGACGACACCCTCGCCTTCCTGGCCTCCCTGCCCCGCCTCGAGAACACGTTCCAGGCCGTTGCCTAGGGCCGGCCTCGACCACGCCGCCGTCGTCGACCTCGCCCTGCGCGTGGTCGACGACGGCGGCCCGACCGGCTACGCCGACCTCACCCTCGCCGCGGTCGCGGCACGCGCGGGCGTCGCGGTGCCGAGCCTGTACAAGCACGTCGACGGACTCCCCGGGCTGCGCAGGGACGTGGCGCTCGTCTGCGTGCGGGAGTTCGCCGACCTCATGCGCACCCTCGACTCGCTGTCGGCCATAGGTCACGCCACGCGCGCCTACGCTCGCTCCACGCCCGGGCGGTACGACGCGGTCCAGGGCACGGCATGGATCCACGACCCGGCGGCCGACGAGGTCCGAGAGGCCAGTGCGGCGGTCGTCGACGACCTGGCCCGGGCGGTCGTCGCGCTCGGCGTGCCGGCGGAGAACCGGATCGACGCGGTCCGCGCGGTGCGGGCCGCCGTGCACGGGTTCGTCGTGCTCGAGCTGGCCGGTGGGTTCGGGATGCCCGAGGACGTCGACGCGAGCTTCTCGTTCCTCGTCGACGGACTCGTCAGCGGGCTCGTCCGACTGAGCGTCTGAGCGTCACCTCGCCAGGAAGCCCAGGAGGTCGTGCCGCGTGAGGACCCCGACCGGCGAGCCGTCGTCCACCACCATGAGGGCGTCCGCCTTCTGCAGCGCCTCCCGAGCCGACTGCACGCTCTCCCCGGACCCGATCAGCGGCAGCGCGGGTGCCATGTGCTTGTCGACGCGGTCGGCCAGCCCGGCCTCCCCCGAGAACACCGCGTCGAGCAGCAGCTTCTCGCTGACCGCTCCCGCCACCTCGCCGATCTTCACGGGCGGCTCGGCACCGACTACCGGCATCTGGGAGACGCCGTACTCGTGCAGGATCTCGATCGCGTCGCGCACCGTCTCGCTGGGATGGGTGTGGACCAGGTTGGGCAGCGCACCGGTCTTCGTGCGCAGCACGTCGGCCACCGTCGCGCCCTCGTCGGCCGCCAGGAACCCGTACGACCGCATCCACGAGTCGTTGAAGATCTTGGACAGGTAGCCACGGCCCCCGTCGGGCAGGATCACGACGACGACCGCGTCCGCCGGGAGGTCGCGCGCGTACTGCAGGGCCGCCACGACGGCCATCCCGCACGAGCCGCCGACGAGCAGCCCCTCCTCGCGCGCGAGCCGCCGGGTCATCTCGAAGGAGTCCGCGTCGGTGACCGCGATGATCTCGTCCGGCACGGACGGGTCGTAGGCCGTCGGCCAGAAGTCCTCACCGACGCCCTCGACGAGGTACGGCCGGCCGTCGCCGCCGGAGTACACCGAGCCCGCCGGGTCGGCTCCGACCACCACGACCCGCCCCTGCGACACGTCCTTGAGGTAGCGCCCGGTCCCGGTGATCGTGCCGCCCGTCCCGACGCCGGCCACGACGTGCGTGACCTGGCCGTCGGTGTCCGCCCAGATCTCGGGACCGGTCGACTCGTAGTGGCTCGCCGGCCCGTTCGGGTTGGCGTACTGGTTCGGCTTCCACGCGCCCGGGATCTCCTGCACCAGGCGGTCGGACACCGAGTAGTAGGAGTCGGGGTGGTCGGGTGCGACCGCGGTCGGCGTCACGACGACCTCCGCGCCGTAGGCCCGCAGCACGTCCCGCTTGTCCTGGCTGACCTTGTCCGGGCAGACGAACACGCAGCGGTAGCCCTTGCGCTGGGCGACCAGCGCCAGCCCGACGCCCGTGTTGCCGCTGGTCGGCTCGACGATCGTCCCGCCGGGCTGGAGCTCCCCGGACGCCTCGGCCGCCTCGATCATCTTCAGCGCGATCCGGTCCTTCACGGACCCGCCGGGGTTCAGGTACTCGATCTTGGCCAGGATCGTCGCGGCGATGCCCTCGGTGACGGCCGTCAGCTGCACCAGGGGCGTCCCGCCGACCAGCTCAGAGATGTGCTTCGCGTACTTCACGGTGCTCCGATGCGTCCGGGGTGGACGGTCCTGACGCGCGACCGCCCGAGCGCGATCTTCGCACCCGGGCAGCCGGCAGACCATGCCAGACGAGCTAGTTACGGAAGATCGCCAGGATGCGCAGGAGCTCCAGGTAGAGCCAGATCAGGGTCACGACGAGGCCGAACGCGGCCGTCCAGGCGAGCTTGGCCGGTACGCCCTTGTCGACGCCGCGCTTGATCGAGTCGAAGTCGATGATCAGGCTCGCGGCGGCGAGGCCCACGGCGATCAGACCGACCGCGATCCCGAGCCAACCGGAACGCAGCGGGCCGAACACGCTGCCCGGGTTGAAGAGCCAGACCACGAGGTTGACCAGGGAGAACAGGCAGTAGCCGATCAGCCCCAGGAGCACGGTGCGGCGGAACTTGTCCGTCACGCGCACCTTGCCGGACGAGAAGAGGACGAGCGACACCGCGAACACCGACAGCGTGGCCAGCACGGCCTGCCCGACGATCCCGTTCCACTGCTCCTCGTAGAACTTGCTGAGCCCCCCGAGGAACATGCCCTCGAAGGCGGCGTACAGGATGATGAGGCCCGGGCTCGGCTCCCGGCGGAACGCGTTCACGAGGCCGAGCACAAGGCCCACGATCGCGCCGATCCACCACAGGCCCGGCGCGAGCACCCAGGTCGCGGCGCCGACCGCGACCAGGACGACCAGCAGACCGGCGGTCCGGACGACGACGTCGTCGTACGTCAGGCGACCGGTCTCGCGGGTGGTCGCCGCGGGCGTGCCGTAGAGCGCCTCGAGCGACGCCGCGTCGGTCGTCGCAGCCGGCGTGGCGTACGTCACCCCGCCCGGGGCGGCGTTCGTCTTGTCACCGCGGCGCTTGACCGGGTCCTGGAAGACGGGACTGTTGTCGAAGATCGGGTTTGCCATGGCGTCCTCCTGGACGGATCGGGCGCGTTTGTACGAGTCTGTCACCGTAGCGAACGCCTCGGGGCAGGGGATCGTTCCTTGTGACACGCCGCATCGTCCGATCGGAGCGCGGCCCTCCCCCCATGGACCGATGCACCGCGTCGGCGGACCCGCCTAGGGTCGTTCCTGGCAGTTTGCAGAAGACGTGCTCCCGAGAATGAGGATCTGGCAATGATCGAGGCACAAGGCCTGACCAAGAGGTACGGGTCCAAGACGGCAGTGGACGCCATCTCGTTCACCGTGGAGCCGGGCCGGGTGACCGGATTCCTCGGTCCGAACGGGGCCGGGAAGTCCACCACGATGCGCATGATCATGGGCCTGGACCGCCCGACGGCCGGCACGGTGGCCGTCAACGGCAAGCCCTACGCGCAGCACCACTCGCCGCTCACCGAGGTGGGCGCCCTGCTCGAGGCGAAGGCGGTCCACACCGGCCGCAGCGCCCGCAACCACCTGCGCGCGCTCGCCGCGACGCACGGCATCGGCGACAAGAGGGTCAACGAGGTCATCTCGATGACGGGTCTCGACGCCGTGGCCAAGCGTCGCGTCGGCGGCTTCTCCCTCGGCATGGGCCAGCGGCTGGGCATCGCGTCGGCCCTGATCGGCGACCCGCACACCCTGATCCTGGACGAGCCCGTCAACGGCCTCGACCCGGAGGGGGTCCTGTGGGTCCGCAACCTGGTGCGCTACCTCGCGTCCCAGGGCCGGACGGTGTTCCTGTCCTCGCACCTGATGAGCGAGATGGCCGTGACGGCCGACCACCTCCTGGTCATCGGCCGTGGACGGATCATCACCTCCGGACCGACCGCGACCGTGATCGCGCAGGCTACCCAGGAGACGGTCCGCGTCGTCTCGCCGCAGGCCACGGACCTGGCGGCACTGCTGCAGGGTCCCGACGTCACGGTGACGTCCGACTCGCCGGGCGTGCTCACCGTCGTCGGCGCAACGTCCGTCCAGGTCGGCGAGCTCGCCGCCGCCAACCGCGTGGTCCTGCACGAGCTGACGCCGGTCGCCGGCTCGCTCGAGGAGGCCTACATGTCCCTGACGCAGGACTCGGTCGAGTACCACTCGTCCGAGGTTCCCGCCGCGCCTACGCAGGAGGTCGCTCGATGAGCACCGCAGTCGCCACCCCGCCGACCACCCCGGTCGCCGCCGCCCCGCCCAAGGGCAGGCTCTCGTTCCTGCACCTGCTGCGCAGCGAGTGGATCAAGTTCTGGTCCGTGCGCTCGACCTTCTGGACGCTCGGAACCTTCCTCGTCACGATGGTCGCGATGATCCTGCTGTTCACCCTCGCGCTGAAGAGCGCGAGCGATCCGTCCGACCCCGACGCGACGAACGCGCTCGCGCCGTTCATCCTCGGCGTCGCCTTCGGGCAGTTCGCCGTTGCTGTCCTGGGCGCGCTCACGATCACGGGCGAGTACTCCACCGGCATGATCCGGACGAGCCTGTCGGCCGCGCCCAAGCGGCTGCCGGTGCTGTGGTCCAAGGGAATCGTCGCCGGCCTCTCCATGTTCGGGGTGGCCCTGATCGGGGTCGCTGTCTCCGCGGCGCTGCAGTGGCTGTTCTTCCACGACAACGGGCTCGGCGTCGACCTGGGGAACTCCCAGCACGTGCGCGCCCTGATCGGCACGGCGCTGTACATCGCGACGATCGGTCTGCTCGCGTTCGCGTTCGGGGCACTCATGCGCCACTCCGCGGCGGCCGTGTCCTCGGTCCTCGGGCTGATCCTCCTCGTCCCGATCGTCCTGCAGCTGGTCCCCTGGAAGCCGCTCCAGGAGATCGCGGTCTTCCTGCCCGGGAGCGTGATCGCCCCGAGCGCCGGCCTGCTGATCACGTTCACCGACAGAGAGATCGCGGACTTCCAGACCGGCTCGATCGGGGCCCACCTGACGGCCTGGCAGGGCTACGGCGTCCTCGTGGCCTGGGTGCTCGTCATCCTCGCGGTCGCCGCGATCCTGCTCAAGAGGCGCGACGCCTGACGCTGGTCTTCGAGGGGGCGGTCCGGACGCCGGGCCGCCCCTTCGTCGTGCCCAGGTAGCGTGGGCGACTCAGACACACGAAGGACACCGATGACCGACACCGCGATCCCCCAGGCCAAGGCCCGCCCCGCACCGTTCGTCGCGGAGGTGGTCCGCACCGAGCAGATCTCGGCGACGATGGTCCGCGTGGTCGTCGGCGGTCCCGGCCTGGCCGCGTTCGAGCCCTCCCCGCACGCCGATTCCTACGTCAAGGTCGTGTTCCTGCCGGCGGGCGCTCCGCGGCCCCTGCGCTCCGACGGTCGCCTGGACCTCGACGCCGTGCGCGCCGCCCTGCCGCCCACGGACCAGCCTCGGCAGCGTTCGTACACGGTCCGCGACTTCGCGGACGGCGAGCTGACGCTCGACTTCGTCGTGCACGGTGACGACGGCGTGGCAGGGCCCTGGGCGGAGGGCGCACAGACGGGCGACGAGGTGCTGCTCGTCGGCCCCGGCGGCGCCTGGTCCCCGGACCCGACCGCGGCCTGCCACCTCTTGGCGGGCGACGCGAGCGCCCTGCCCGCGATCGCCGTCGCGCTCGAACGACTCGCACCCGACGCCGTCGGCCACGCCGTGATCGAGGTCCACGGCCCGGAGGACGAGATCCCGCTCAGCGGCCCCCCGGGTGTCCGTGTGCACTGGGTGCACCAGGGCTTCGGCGTGCCCGGCCCAGCGCTCGTCGAGGCAGTCGCCGGCCTCCCGCCGCTCGACGGACCCGTCAGCGCCTTCGTGCACGGCGAGGCCGGCGCGGTCCGTGAGCTCCGCCGCCACCTGCGCACCGAGCGGGACGTACCGCGCGACCAGCTGTCCGTGTCCGGCTACTGGCGTCTCGGGGCGGACGACGAGGGCTGGCGCGCGACGAAGCGCGACTGGCTCGCGACCATCGAACAGTCCGAGGTCGCAGCCGGCCTCGTCTGAGGGTCGTCGGCTCGTCTCCGCGGCGGCCGGACGGCCGGTCACGGGCGGGCCCGTGTCCGGGCTAGGCGTAGGTCGGGGCCTTCGGTGTCGCGTCCGGCGGGGGTTCCTCGCCCGCGCCCGGCGCCGGCACCACCCACGCTGCAGGCGCTTCCACGATGCCTGGTCCGCCCACGGGCGGATCGTCCGTCCCGCCGACGACCGCGCTGATGATCTTGACGACGACCAGCAGCGCGACGAGCGCACCGACGGCGATCGCGATCATGCGGCCCGTGTGCCGCTCGCGCGGCAGCTCCCACACCAGGTCGCCGACGTCCACCAGACCCTCGTCCCAGCCGGCCGGCAGGCCGTCGACCGCCCAGGCGTCGGGCGTCGGCTCGGCGGCCGGGTGGCGCGGCTCGGCCGGCGCCGGCTCGGCGGCCGGGTGGCGCGGCTCGGCCGGCGTCGGCCCGGCGGCCGGCTCCCGCGGCTCGGCCGGCGTCGGGACGTCGACCGCCCGGAGGGAGCCGGCGGGGTGGCCCAGGTGAGCCCCGTCGATCGAGCCGAAGCCCTCGGGTTCGCGTGGCGGGCCAGGCGGGGCGTCTGGTTCGGGGAACCAGCCGGCCGCAGGCGTGCTCATCATGCGTCTCCCAGGTAGAGGCCCGTGGCACGGGCGCGCCCGACGGGTGGCCGCTTCCCGATCGGTACGCACGGCCCGTACATGTCATCGGTCGGACGGGCGCCGTGGTTGACCTCCTGGTCGCTCCGAGGTTCGGTGCCGCCGCGCCGGGTGCGTGGACCACCGGGCCCACGTCGGCTCGGATGCTCGGGTGCCCCCGCCGGGTTTCGAACCCGGACTGTGCCGGGTTTAAGCCGGCTGCCTCTGCCAGTTGGGCTACGGGGGCGGACGCCGCTCATCCTGCCAGGGGAACGCGCGAGCCCCGGTCCGCAACAGGGCGGGCCGGGGCTCGTCGTCGAGACGGACGATCCTCAGGCTGTGGCGGCCTTCTCCGCGGGCGAGCCCGGCTCGGCCTTCTGCGGCGGCAGGGCTGGGGAGTCCTCGACCGCACGCGGCTTGGCCGGCACGGACGCGGCCCGGAACTCGGCGCGCGGGTCGTGCAGGCTGCCCAGGGCGACGACCTCACGACGAAGCAGCAGGGCGCCGGTCCAGCCGGCCGCGATCCGGATCTTGCGGTTCCAGGTCGGCATGGCCGCCACGTGGTAGCTCCGGTGCAGCACCCAGGCCAGGAACCCCTTGACCTTGATCCGGCCGAACATCTGCGCGACGCCCTTGTACATGCCGAGCGAGGCGACGGCGCCGACGTTCTTGTGCTTGTACTCGGTCGGCGGCGCCGAGCGCAGGATCCGAGCCAGGTTGTCGCCGAGGTGGTTGCCCTCGCGCAGCGCGTGCTGCGCGTTGGGCGGGCAGAACTGACCCGGGTTGTAGAGGTCGGGCACCGCGGCGCAGTCGCCGGCTCCGTACGCGTCCGGGACGACGGTGCCGTCCTCCTGCGCGACCTGGAGGAAGACGTTGCAGATGAGGCGACCCTGCTTGTCGAGCGGAAGGTCCGAGCTCCGCAGCACCGGGTTGGCCTTCACGCCGGCGGTCCACACGATCGTCTCGGCGTCGAACTCCAGCTTGTTGGACAGGACCACGTGACCGTCCACGCAGCTGCTCAGGAACGTCGAGAGGTGGATCTCGATGTCGCGCTTGCGCAGCTGCTCGAGCGTGTACCCGCCCAGCTCCTCGCTGACCTCGGGCAGGATCCGTGGCGACCCCTCGACCAGGACGAACCGCAGCTCCTCCTGCTCGACGGCCTTGTAGTACTTCACTGCGGCGCGTGCCATGTCCTCGACCTCGCCGAGCGCCTCGACACCGGCGAAGCCGCCGCCGACGAAGACGAAGGTGAGCATCTTGCGACGGAGCTCCGGGTCCCAGGTGCTGGCGGCCACGTCGATGCGGTTGAGCACGTGGTTGCGCAGCGCGACGGCTTCTTCGACGTTCTTGAAGCCGATGCCGACCTCCGCGAGCCCCGGGATGGGCAGCGTGCGGGCGACCGCGCCGAGACCGACGACCAGGTGGTCGTAGGTGATCCAGTAGGAGGCGCCCTCCTCGGGCGTGATCTCCACGGTGCGCTCCGCGTGGTGGATCTGGCTGACCTTGCCCTGCAGCACGTCGACGCCCTTGAGCGCGCGGCGGTGCGGGGCGACCATGTGACGCGGGTCGATGGAGCCGGCCGCCGCCTCGGGCAGGAACGGGGCGTAGGTCATGTAGGGACGCGGGTCGACGACGACGATCGCCGCCTCGCGCTTGCCGAGCCGCTTGCGCAGCCGGCGGGCGGTGTACAGGCCCACGGTTCCGCCGCCCAGGACGACGATGCGGGGCACCTTGCGGGGCTTTCCCGGCCGCACCGCGAAGTCCACGGTGGCCTGGGGGCTGGCGACGTCCGGGGATGAGGAGGGCATACCTCAACGGTAGCGGCGCCGCATCGCGGACGCCCTCCCTGAGCCGGTGACGATGCGCACAGTGGGCGCACAGGGACTGTGAGACGGCGCACGTCTGGTGCCGTGCGCCGTCTCACGGTCCTCAGGGAGTGGTGCCCGGCGGCACGACCGGGCCCGCGCCCGGGCTGGCGACCGCCGGGTCCTGGCCGGCGGGCGGCGCGGCGGACGCCGACGCACTGGCGCTCGGCGTCGGCGCGGCCGGGTCGGCATCTGTGGACGGTGCCGCATCCAGGGCGGGTGCCTTGGCGAACGGTGCGGGTGGGATCCGCGGGGTCACACCGCCGACCGGCGGGTAGTAGATCCCGTCGCCATCGGTGTTGAGCGTCGACTCGGGCGCACCGAGCAGCGGGTAGACGTTCCAGCGGGTGCGGCCGTCCGCGTCCGGCCTGCTGAGCAGCATCCACGGCTCACCCGTCTCGGGAGTCCAGGTCGGCGAGGAGTCGTAGGCACCTGAGGTGCGGATCGGGCGCCCGGCCTCATCGAAGAGCTGGACGTCCTGGAGCGGGTTGCCCTCCGCGTCGTACGCGTAGATGTTGCTCACCGGACTCCCGTCGATGAGCACGCCGTCGTCCGGCACCTGCGACTCGGAATACGAGTACCCGCCGCTGTGGTACGCGTCCTCCCAGCTGCCCATCGTCGCCTGCAGCCCGGCGGTGACAGGCAGCACCGCGACGATCGCCAGCACGTTGGCCGTAGCCGCAAGCCCGTGCAGCGCACCGGAGCGGAACCAGACTCCACGGCCCCACTGCACACTGAGCACGACGAGGGCGGCGAGGAAGACGAACGCCGGGGCCGAGCCGGGCAGCCAGCCCTGGATGCCCAGGAAGAGCAGCACCACCTGGTAGCCCACCCAGGCGCGGACCAGCCACCAGACCGGCCGGATCGCGACGAGGAAGCCCTCGACCGGCGGCCACCAGCGCTACCCGCGCAGGTACCCGAGCAGGCGGCTGAGGCTCGCCTTCGGCGTGCCGGCCAGCTCCCTGACCGAGCGCCGCCTCGGTTCGGCCATCGGGAGCAGACCTGCCGCCGTCCGCAGCTCAGCCGCGTAGTCCTCGGGCGGCCCGAACTGCTCGAGCACACCGCGGCCGTGGGCGTTGTGCCGCTCGTCCGCGAGCGCGTCGGCCAGGTCGGCCTCGAGGTCGTCGGTCAGGTCGTCCACCTGGTCCGGGCCGAGGTCGACGAGGCTGCGGCGTACCGCGGCCGCTTAGCCCGCGACGTCCAGAACCTCGGTGCTGTCCAGGACGCTCATCGCACGACCTCCGTCTCGAGCAGGCGACTCATGGTCCCTGCGAACTCCTGCCAGTCCTTGCGCTGGGCGTCGAGCATCGCTCGCCCCTGCGCATTGATGCCGTAGTACTTGCGGTGCGGTCCCTCGTCGCTCGGCACGACGTAGGACGTCAGCGCCCCCGACGAGTAGAGCCGGCGCAGCGTCCCGTACACGGAGGCGTCCCCGACCTCCTCGATGCCGGCAGCCCGCAGGCGTCGCACGACGTCGTACCCGTACCCGTCCTCCGTGCTGACGACGGCAAGCACGGCCAGGTCCAGCACGCCCTTGAGCAGCTGTGTGGTGTCCATGCGACCTCCTCGGTTCTCCCCTGGGCCAGGCGCGCTGAGCGTCGGGCGAGCGTGGTGCGAGCCCCCTCCGAGCTCCCGCAGACGCGACGGTAGTACACGCTGCGCACTACCGTCCACGACGAAACACCGGCGAGTCGCGCGGGCCGTCGTGCCGAGGTGCGGACAGAGCTTCCCGGCCGACGGCGGGAATCGGTGCGGCAACGCGTGCGCGCCGATCTCCGGCCGGTTCGTCGGACGGACGCAGCTCAGCGGGTCGCGACGCTCCAGGCGATGCCGTCGAGGATGTCGTGCTCCGAGGTCACGACGGAGGTCAGCTCTCCCCCGGCCCGCACGACGTCGTCGCGCACCCGGCTCACCACCTCGTGCCACACCAGTGCACCCGCACCGATCACGTCGACTCGTCCGGGGTGCATGAACCCCAGCGCTGCCCGCTGCTCGTGGTTGCGCGCCAGCAGGTCCTCGCAGGCGGCCAGGACCGTCTCGACGGGCAGCACCGAGCCGTCGATCGCGTGGGGGTCGTAGCTGGTCAGCCCGAGCGCGTGGGCCGTCACGGTCGTCACCGTGCCCGCCAGCCCGACCAGCGTGACCGTCTCGCCGAGCGGCACGTGCGCGGACGCCGTGTCGAGGGCCGCGGCGACGTCTCGTCGGGACCGCCCGACCTCGTCGGGGGTCGGCGGGTCGGTGTGCAGGTGCCGCTCGGTCAGCCGGACGCACCCGACGTCCATCGAGAAGGCCGCCTGCACCGAGTCGCTGCCGAGCACGAGCTCCGTCGAGCCACCACCCAGGTCGACGACGAGGAACGGTCCCGGGTGCTTGCCGGCCAGCACGCCCGTGGCGCCCTGGAAGGACAGCTCGGCCTCCTCGAGCCCCTCGACGACCTCAGGCTCCACGCCCAGCGCGTCGTGCACGCCGTTCACGAAGTCGGCGCGGTTCTCGGCGTCGCGCGATGCGGACGTCGCGACGAACCGGATCGCCTCGACGCCCAGCTCCGTGCAGATGTCGTTGTAGCGCCGGGCGGCGTCCAGCGTCCGCGCGAGGGCCTCCGGGGCGATCCGACCGGTGCGGTCCACGCCCTGCCCGAGCCGGACCACCTCCATCCGCCGGTCCAGGTCCACCAGCGTGCCGGCGCGCGGATCGACATCCGCCACCAGCAACCGGATCGAGTTGGTCCCACAGTCGATGGCAGCCACACGCGTCACGCCACCCATCCTCGCACCCCCACCCGCCGACGACGCCGGACCCAACACTCCCAACGTCCGCACTCGATGGGCCTATGAGCCACACGAGCGCGGACGTCACGTCAGGTGAATCAGCAACGTCCGCACTCGGTGGGGCCAGGGGCCATACGAGTGCGGACGTTGGGAGGGTGTCCGGGGGTCAGCAGGTGCAGCGGTCGGGGCGCCACTCGTCGCGGATGAGGGACAGGACCTCGTCGCCGATCGGGTTGACGCCCGGACCGGCCGCCAGTGCGTGACCGACGAGGACGTGCAGGCACTTGACCCGGTTCGGCATGCCGCCCGCCGAGATGCCGGCGATCTCCTCGACGTGCCCGAGCTCCTCACGGTCGGCCAGGTAGGCCTCGTGCGCGCGCTGGTAGGCGGCCGCGAGCTCGTCGTCGTCGGCGAGCCGGGCGGTGAGCTCCTTCATCAGACCCGTCGCCTCGCGGGTGCTCACGGCAGCGACCGCCGGTGGGGAGGTCAGGTAGTAGGTCGTGGGGAACGGGGTGCCGTCGTCCAGGCGCGGTGCGGTGCGGACGACGAGCGGGCGACCGCAGATGCACCGGGCGGCGATGCCGACGACCCCTCGGGGCGGGCGACCGAGCTGCTCGGCCAGGACGGCGATGTCGTGGTCGGTCACGGCGTCGAGGGGCTTGCGCGTCACGAGAGGTCCGTTCAGGTCGGGGAAGCGTCAGCCGCCCGACGAAGGGGCCGACGTCCCATTGTCGCCCGGGGCGTCCGGGGTCGCGGCCACCGGAGTCTTGCCGGCCACCTGCACCGACTGCCACACGGAGGCGTACCAGGGCTGCGTCGAACCGGTGTCGAGCGCCGCTGCCGGTCCCTGCGCGGTCGGCGTGGTGTCCGGGACGGTCTCGGGGTCGGACACGTGGAACGCCTTCTCGCCCGGCAGGACGAACGACAGCCGCTCGCGCGCCTGGGTGGCCACGTAGGCGGGGTCCTTCCAGCGGTCGAGGTCCGCCTGGAGGTCGTCGTTGCGCTCCTGGGCAGCGGCAACCTGCGCCCGCAGCTGGTCGACGTCCGCCTTCTGCTGCAGGTAGGAGTGCAGCGTCGGGTAGACCAGCACGAAGGCGAGCAGCAGGACGCAGCCGAACACGATCGCCCGCACGGTGAACAGCCGCGGCACGGTCACCTGCACGCGTTCTGCACGCGCGGTGCCCCGCGGCGGGGTCGCCGGCGTGCCGCGGGACGCGGGCCGGGTCGCCGCAGGTCGCGACGACGACGGGGGTCTGGCCGACGACGACGCAGGCCGGGCGGACGACGACGGCCGAGAGGCCGACGGCGGCGGCGAAGGGCGCGAGGGCGACGGGCGTGCCGCCGAGGACGGTGCGCGCGGGCCGGGGTCCGGTGGCGTTCCGTCGGTCGGACCTGCCGACGACGCCCTGCCCGCACCCGTGCGCGGCGTCGCCCGACGAGGCGGCGCGCTCGGGGACGCCGGACGTCGAGGGGCAGACATGCGACAGATTCTGCCCCGGCCCGAGCCGACCCGGCCGGACCCCGCTCCCCACGGGCGCGCCGGACCGCTCACGCACCGACGCGTCCCAGCGGAAGGACCCGGTCGGCCGCAGGCGGCTCGTCACGACCGGAGCGTTGCGGGCACGGCGAAGGCCGGCCACCTGTCGTGACCGGCCTTCGTCGTGCGGTGCGTCAGCCCTTGAAGCGGGGGAACGCCGAACGACCCGCGTACACCGCGGCGTCGTCCAGCTCCTCCTCGATGCGCAGGAGCTGGTTGTACTTGTTGATGCGCTCGCCACGGGCCGGGGCACCGGTCTTGATCTGGCCGGCGTTCGTGGCCACGGACAGGTCCGCGATCGTGGTGTCCTCGGTCTCGCCGGAGCGGTGCGAGGTCATCGTCGTGAAGCCGCTGCGCTGCGCGAGCTCGACGGCGTCCAGCGTCTCGGTGAGCGTGCCGATCTGGTTGAGCTTGACCAGCAGCGAGTTGGCCGACTTGAGCTCGATGCCCTTGCGCAGACGCTCGGGGTTGGTGACGAACAGGTCGTCGCCGACGATCTGCACCTTGTCGCCGATGGTGGCGACCAGGTGGCTCCAGCCCTCCCACTCGTCCTCGGACAGCGGGTCCTCGATGGAGACCAGCGGGTAGTCCTTCACCAGCTGCTCGTAGTAGGCCGAGAGCTCCTCGTTCGACAGCGACTTGCCCTCGAACTGGTAGGCGCCGTCCTTGAAGAACTCGGTCGCGGCGACGTCGAGCGCGAGGCCCAGGTCGACGCCGGGCGTGAAGCCGGCCTTCTCGATGGCGACCAGGATCAGGTCCAGCGCCTCGCGGTTGCTCGCCAGGTTGGGGGCGAAGCCACCCTCGTCGCCCAGGCCCGTGGACAGGCCCTTGCCCTTGAGCACGGACTTCAGGGAGTGGTAGACCTCGACGCCGCTGCGCAGGGCCTCGCGGTAGGTGGTGGCGCCGATGGGCGCGACCATGAACTCCTGGATGTCGACGTTCGAGTCGGCGTGCGACCCGCCGTTGAGGATGTTCATCATGGGGACCGGCAGCACGTGGGCGTTGGGTCCGCCGATGTAGCGGAACAGCGGCAGGTTGGCCGAGTCGGCGGCGGCCTTGGCCACGGCCAGGGAGACGCCGAGGATCGCGTTGGCGCCGAGCTTGCCCTTGTTGGCGGTGCCGTCGAGGTCGATCAGGGCGGCGTCGACGAGACGCTGCTCCGTGGCCTCGAAGCCGATGAGCTCGGGGGCGATCTCGTCGATGACCGCGTTCACGGCCTCCTCGACGCCCTTGCCCAGGTAGCGGGCCGAGTCACCGTCACGACGCTCGACGGCCTCGAACGCTCCGGTCGACGCGCCCGACGGGACGGCAGCACGGGCGATGGTGCCGTCGTCGAGGGCAACCTCGACCTCGACAGTGGGGTTGCCGCGCGAGTCCAAGATCTCGCGGGCGCCGACGGCCTCGATGCTGGCCATGGGAGCTCCTTTGACGAGCGGGTGGGTTTACGACCTCACCCTAGTGCCGCGGGGTGACCCCCTGCGTAGAGCCCTTCGGCCTTGGGACGGTCGCTCTACGTCACACACCGAGCATGATCTGCTCGACCTGGTCCTTGGCGTCCCCGAACAGCATCGACGTGTTCTCCCGGAAGAACAGCGGGTTCTGGACGCCCGCGTACCCGGTGGCCATCGAGCGCTTGAACACGACGACCCGCGCTGCCTTCCACACCTCGAGCACGGGCATCCCGGCGATCGGCGACGACGGGTCGTCGACGGCCGCAGGGTTCACGGTGTCGTTCGCGCCGATGACGAGCACCACGTCCGTGCCCGCCAGGTCGCCGTTGATCTCGTCCATCTCGAGCACGATGTCGTACGGCACGCGCGCCTCCGCGAGCAGCACGTTCATGTGCCCGGGCAACCGGCCCGCCACGGGGTGTACGCCGAACCGCACGTCGATCCCCCGCGCCCGCAGCCTGCCGACGAGCTCCGCCACCGGGTACTGCGCCTTGGCGACGGCCATCCCGTACCCGGGCGTGATGACGACGGTGCGGGCGTCGAGGAGCAGGGACGCGACCCCGGGCGCCGTGATCTCGTGGTGCTCGCCGAGCGAGCCGTCGGAGGCGACCACCGTGCCCTCGGACGTGCCGAACCCGCCCAGGATCACGCTGACGAACGACCGGTTCATGGCCCGGCACATGAACCAGCTGAGGATCGCACCCGACGACCCCACGAGCGCCCCGGTGACGATGAGCAGGTCGTTGCCGAGCATGAACCCCGCCGCAGCCGCCGCCCACCCGGAGTACGAGTTGAGCATCGAGACGACGACGGGCATGTCGCCGCCGCCGATCGAGGCGACCAGGTGCCAGCCGAGAAGCAGCGCGATGGCGGTCATGAGCAGCAGCGGCAGGACGCCGTGCGCGGCCAGGAACCAGGCGAGCAGCCCGGCGCACGCGACGACCATGGCGAGGTTGAGCCAGTTGCGGCCCGGCAGGTTCAGCGGCGCCGACCGGATGCGCGCCGACAGCTTCAGGAACGCGACGATCGAGCCGGTGAACGTCACGGCACCGATGAGCACGCCGAGGAAGACCTCGACGAGGTGCGCCGGGTCGTCCGGTTCGGTGAGGAAGGAGTTGTAGCCGACGAGCACCGCCGCGAGCCCGACGAACGAGTGCAGGACGGCGATCAGCTCGGGCATCTGCGTCATCTCGACGCGGCGGGCCTGCCACGTGCCGACGGTCGCGCCCACCACGAGCACGAGGAGGATCAGCGACCCCGTGACGGCGACCGGACGCTCGGAGTCGTCCAGCGCCAGCGCGATCGTCGCGACCAGGGCGAGCGCCATGCCCACGATCCCGGCGAGGTTGCCGCGGCGCGCGGTCTCCTGCTTCGACAGGCCGGCGAGGCTGAGCACGAACAGCACCGCGGCGAGGAGGTAGACGGCCGGGGCGAGGGACTGCGGCACGTCAGGCGTCCTTCCGGAACATGCGGATCATGCGGTTCGCGACGAGGAAGCCGCCGAAGACGTTGATGCTCGCGACCGAGGCCGCCACGACCGCGAGCGTGGTGACCAGGGCGCTGTCGTCGCCGATCTGGAGGAGGGCGCCGACCAGGATGATCCCGGAGATCGCGTTCGTCTGCGCCATCAGCGGTGTGTGCAGCGCGTGGCTGACGTTCGAGATCACGTAGTAGCCGACGACGACCGCGAGCACGAACACCGTGAAGTGCCCGAGGAACGCGGCCGGCGCGAACGAGATCCCGAGCATCACGAGGACGGCGACGAGCGCGAGCGCGACCGACCGCCGCTGCCCCCGGCGCGCCGCCTCTGCCGCGATCTCCTGCGGCGTCGGTCCGGCAGGGGCCGGCGCGACGGCCGGCGCGGCGGACACCGGCACGGGCGGCGGCGGCCAGAGCACCTCGCCCTCGTGCGTCACCGTCATCCCGCGCTGCACGGGGTCGTCGAGGTCCAGCACCAGCGACCCGTCCTTGGCCGGCGTGAGGAGCTGGAGCAGGTGGACGATGTTGGTGCCGAACAGCTGTGACGTGTGCTGCGGCATGCGGCTCGTCAGGTCGGTGTCGCCGACGATCGTGACGCCGTTCTCGCTCACCACCGTCCGTCCCGGGACGGTGAGCTCGCAGTTGCCCCCGCCCGAGGCGGCCAGGTCGACGATCACGCTCCCCGCGCGCATCCCTGCCACCATCGCGGCGCTGATGGTCGTCGGCGCGTGCCCCCGCACCAGCGCCGTCGTGATGACGATGTCGGCGTCGGCGGTCTCGGCGGCGTACATCCGTGCCGTGAGCTCCTCCTGCTCGGGCGTCAGCGCGCTGGCGTACCCGTCGGCGCTCACCGCCTGCTGCGCCGCAGCGGCCTGCACGAACGTCGCGCCCATCGACTCGATCTGCTCCCCGACCTCCGGCCGGACGTCGAACGCACGCACGCGGGCACCCATCGCGCCGGCCGCCCCGATCGCCGCCAGGCCCGCGACACCCGCACCGATGACGAACACGCGCGCCGGCGGGGTCTTGCCGGCCGCCGTGACCTGCCCCGTGAACATGCCGCCGTAGGCCTGGGCCGCCTCGACGACAGCGCGGTACCCGGCCACGTTGGAGAGCGTGCTCAGCACGTCGAGCGCCTGCGCCCGAGACACCCGGGGCACCGCGTCCAGGGCCAGGGCGGTGACACCTCGCGCACGGAGCTCCTCGACCAGCCCGGGCGTGGCACCCGGTGCCAGCATCGCCACGAGCGTGGCCCCCGGCCGCAGGGCCTCGACCTCCGCGCTCGTCGGGGGGTTCACCTTGGCGACGACGTCGCAGGCCCACACGTCGTCGGCGATCTGCGCGCCCGCGGCCTCGTAGGCCGCCGCGTCGAACGTCGCAGCGTCGCCGGCGCCGCTCTGCACCACCACCTCGTAGCCGAGGCCCACCAGCTGGGACACCGTTCTGGGGGTGGCCGCGACGAGCCGCTCACCCGCCCGACTCTCCGTCGGGATGCCGATCCGCATCGCTGCGCTCCTTCGTCGTCGGGTGGTCGGGGGCCGGTACCGCAGTCAACCGGTGCTCGTCATGTCCCCGACTCCTGCGCCCGCAGGGACGCCTCCCACGCCGCGGCGCTCGTCCGTAGCGCCCCTTCGGCGTCCACGCCGGCTGCATGGGCCTCGAGCACGAGGGCGAGGAGCCGCCCGCCCAGGTCGTCAGCGGGCGGCACCGAGTCGACCGTCAGCCCGGCGCGGGCGGCGCGACCCGCGATCTTCTGCGCCCGCGCCAGCGCGCCGAGGGCGAGCGGGACGCCGTCGAGCGCGGACTCGCGCGCCTTCTCGGCGTTCTTCAGGGTGTCCCACTGCACGTGCAGGTCTGCGCCCTTCTTCTTGGCGGCGACCTCGGCTGGTCCGTAGACATGCGGGTGCCGCCGGACGAGCTTCGCGACGAGGTCCGCCGCCACGTCGTCGACGTCGAACGGGTCGTCCGGGTCCTCGGCCGCGATACGGGCGTGGAACACCACCTGCAGCAGCACGTCGCCGAGCTCCTCTCGCAGCCCGGCTCGGTCGCCCGTCTCGATCGCCTCGACCAGCTCGTACGTCTCCTCGAGCGCGTACGGCACGAGCGACTCGTGCGTCTGGTCGGCATCCCACGGGCAGCCGCCCGGCGAGCGGAGACGGTCCATGACGCGGACCAGGTCACGGAGCGCGTCGGTCACCGGATCAGGGCGTTGCCGACGGGCTGGGCGCCGGGGTCTGGCCATCCGCAGGCTTCGGCGCGGACGGGTCGACGAGCCACGTCGGCGGGACCGCGGGCGCCACCTTGTTGTCCTCGCCCAGCGTCCCGAAGCGTGGGTTCACCTCGACGTCGAGGTCCGCGATGCGCTTGGTGATGTCGTCCGAGACCACGTTCTGGTTCGAGAGGTTCGACAGGTTGGTGAAGGCCACGAAGTACCGCCCGATCGCTATGGAGGCGGGGCTGAAGGTCGGGTGCGCCTCGGGGCTCACGTTCTTGACGACCGCGTCCAGGTACGCCTTCGCGTCCTCGTCCGAGCCTCCGACGCCGGCCTCGGCAGCCATCGCTGAGACCGTGGGCTCGACCACGAGCGCCCCCAGGACGGCCGACGGCGTCGCCCCCGGGACGTACGGCTTGATCTCGTCGAGCGCGGTCTGCAGGTCGGACGTGGGGATGGGGGTGCCGTCGACGACGGCCGCCGCCCCCGGCTGTCCGGCGCACCCGGCCAGCACCGCCGCGGTCGCGAGCACCATGAGTGCACCTCTCCACGGCCGCTTGCGCGCCCCACCACGTACCGTCACCAGGACCTCCTGCGTCGTCGCTCGTCGATCGGGGTCATCGTAGGGCCTCGTCCTGGGTGTCCGAGGCGCCCATCAGGGCCGCTGCGATCCGACGGTCGCCGCCGCGGAGACGTTACCGCGCACGATCGCGTCGATGAACTGGGTCGCCCAGAGCATGACCTCCCGGCCCTGGACCGGCTTGCCGCCGATCCGCGCGGTCATCGGCCAGGGGACCAGGACCGTGCGGACCGCCGGCTTGAGCACCGCGCCCGGGTAGAGCCGCTTGAGCCGCAGCTGCGCCGACTCGGGCAGCTCGACCGGTGCGAAGCGCACGAACTTACCCTGCGCGGTGACGTCGGAGATCCCGGACGCCCGTACGTGCAGCCGGAACTCGGCGACCTCGAACAGGTTGTCGACGGCGGCCGGGACCGGTCCGTACCGGTCGACGAGCTCGGCCCGGACGTCGCCGAGAGTGCTCGCGTCGAGGGCTGCCGCGATCTTCCGGTAGGCCTCCAGCCGCAGGCGCTCGTGCGCGATGTAGTCGTGCGGGATGTGCGCGTCGACGGGCAGCTCGATGGTGACGTCCGGGACCTCCTCCTCGACGTCGCCGCGGAAGTTCGACACCGCCTCGCCGACCATCCGGATGTAGAGGTCGAAGCCGACGCCCTCGATGTGCCCGGACTGCTCGCCACCCAGCAGGTTGCCGGCGCCGCGGATCTCGAGGTCCTTCATCGCCACGGCCATGCCCGCGCCGAGGTCGGTGTTCGCGGCGATCGTCTGCAGGCGGTCGTGCGCCGTGTCGGTCAGCGGCTTCTCGGGCGGGTAGAGGAAGTAGGAGTACGCCCGCTCGCGCCCGCGGCCCACGCGTCCGCGCAGCTGGTGCAGCTGCGACAGGCCCAGCAGGTCGGCGCGCTCGAGGATCAGGGTGTTGGCGTTGGAGATGTCCAGGCCGGTCTCGACGATCGTCGTGCAGACCAGCACGTCGAACCGCTTCTCCCAGAAGTCGACGATCACCTGCTCGAGCTGGTGCTCGTTCATCTTCCCGTGCGCGACCGCGACCCGCGCCTCCGGCACGAGCTCCATCAGCCGCGACGCCGTGCGCTCGATCGAGTCGACCTTGTTGTGCACGTAGAACACCTGGCCCTCGCGCAGCAGCTCGCGACGGATCGCCGCCGTGATCTGCTTCTCGTCGTACGCCCCGACGAACGTGAGGACCGGGTGCCGCTCCTCGGGCGGGGTGGCGAGCGTCGACATCTCGCGGATGCCCGTCACCGCCATCTCGAGCGTGCGCGGGATCGGGGTCGCGCTCATCGAGAGCACGTCCACGTTGGTGCGCAGCGCCTTGAGCGTCTCCTTGTGCTCGACGCCGAACCGCTGCTCCTCGTCGACCACCACGAGGCCCAGGTCCTTGAAGTGCACCTCACCCGTGATCAGGCGGTGGGTGCCGATCACGACGTCCACGGTCCCGTCGGCGAGGCCGGCGACGACCTCCTTGGACTCCTTCGGGCTCTGGAACCGGCTGAGCGCCTTCACCGTCACCGGGAACCCGCTGTACCGCTCGCTGAAGGTGTCGAGGTGCTGCTGCACGAGCAGCGTCGTCGGCACGAGGACGGCCACCTGCTTGCCGTCCTGCACCGCCTTGAACGCTGCCCGCACGGCGATCTCGGTCTTGCCGTAGCCGACGTCGCCGCAGACCAGCCGGTCCATCGGGATCGGCTTCTCCATGTCGGCCTTGACCTCGTCGATCGTCGCCGCCTGGTCGGGCGTCTCCACGTACGCGAACGCGTCCTCGAGCTCGCGCTGCCACGGCGTGTCCGGGGCGAACGCATGCCCCTGCGTGGCCATGCGCGCGCTGTAGAGCCGGATGAGCTCGGCGGCGATCTCCTTGACCGCCTTCTTCGCGCGCCCCTTGGTCTTGGCCCAGTCGCCGCCGCCCATCTTGGACAGGGTGGGCGACTCGCCGCCGACGTACTTGGTCACCTGGTCGAGCTGGTCGCTGGGCACGAACAGCCGGTCACCCGGCTGCCCTCGCTTGCTGGACGCGTACTCGATCACCAGGTACTCGCGGGTGGTCGCGTTCGGTCCGGTGCCGATGGTGCGCTGGACCAGCTCGACGAAGCGACCGACGCCGTGCTGCTCGTGGACCACGTGATCGCCCGGCCGCAGCTGCAGGGGGTCGACGACGTTGCGCCGACGGCTCGGCATCTTGCGCATGTCGCGCGTGCTGGTGCCGGCGCGCCCGGTGAGGTCCGACTCGGAGAACACGGCGAGCTGCAGCGGCTCGGCCACGAAGCCGGCGCCCACCGGGGCGGGCACGACGAGGACCACGCCGCCGTCGGGCTCCTCCTCGATCGTCGCGACGAGTCGCGCCGGTACCTCGGCCGCACGCAGCTGCTCGACCATGCGCTGCGCGGGCCCGTGCCCCTCCGTCGCGAGCACGAGCCGCCAGCCTGCCTGCTGGAGCCTGCGGACGTCCGCGACCGCCCGGTCGACCTCACCCCGGTAGCGCTCGACGTCGCGCGCCTGCAGGACGACCGTGCGAGCGGTCGCCGTGAGGTCGTCGGCCATCCCGTGCTCGACCGGCGCCTGGTTGCGCGCGGCCGTATGACCGCTGCCCGCGGTCCCGCCGTAGAAGTCCGTGTCGTGCGGCGTGCCCGCCGGTGTGGCGTCCACGTCCAAGGTGAACGGGCTCATCGTCCACCAGCCCAGACCGCGGACGGCCGACAGTGCCCGCACCTCGGCGAACGACGCGAAGCTCGCGGCGGACAGGTCCAGGGGTGTCGCCGCACCGGCCGCAGCCGACGTCCACGCCGCCGCGAGGAACTCCTGCGTGGTCGCGACGAGGTCGTGCGCCCGGCGCCGCACCCGCTCGGGGTCGACCATGACGACCAGGCTGTCGTCGCGCACGAGGTCCAGCACCGGCACCATGTGGTCGACCAGCACCGGGGCGAGCGACTCCATGCCCTCGACCGCGATCCCCTGCCCCAGGCGGTCGAGCATGTCGGTGGCGCCCGGGAGCTGCGGGATCAGCTCCACCGCACGCTTGCGGACCGCGTCGGTCAGCAGGATCTCCCGGCACGGCGGCGCCCACACCCCGTGCTCGGCCACCTCGAGGCTGCGCTGGTCGGCCACCGAGAACCAACGGATCTCCTCGACGTCCTCGCCCCACAGCTCCACGCGCAGCGGGTGGTCCTCGGTCGGGGGGAACACGTCGACGATCCCGCCGCGCACGGCGAACTCGCCACGCCGCTCGACCATGTCGACGCGCGAGTACGCGGCGCCGGCGAGCTGTTCGGCCAGCTCACCCAGGTCCACCCGGTCGCCCGTGCTGATGGCCACCGGTTCCAGGTCCCCCAGACCCTCCACGACGGGCTGCAGCAGGGCGCGCACCGGGACCACGAGCACCCGGATCGGGCCGGCGTAGCCGGAGCCCTCCGGGTGTGCCAGCCTCCGGAAGACCGCGAGCCGGCGCGCAACCGTGTCGCTCCGGGGCGACAGTCGCTCGTGGGGCAGCGTCTCCCAGGCCGGCAGCACGGCGACCTCGTCGGCCGGGACGTAGCAGCGGACGGCGGCGGCGAGCTCGTCCGCGTCCCGGCCCGTCGCCGTGACGACGACCAGCGGTCGGTGCCTGGCGAGCGCGGCGAGCAGCGGGGGTCGGATGCCCGCCGGACCGACCACGTCCAGCTCGCCGCGAGCACGTACGGAGTCGACCGCCTCGGCGGCGGCCGGGTCAGCGAGCAGGGGGGCGAGCAGGCCGGAGAGGTCCATGGGGTCCTTCGTCGTCGCGAGCGCCCACACCGTCTCGGGCGGGGCTCAGCGTGTCGTACGGCTGGTCGAGCGGTTGCCTCGTGGCAGCAGACGCGCCCCGGATCCGTGCGGACCGGGGTGCAGCGACCATCCTAGGCTCGCCCTCCGACAAGCCGCCCGCCGCGGGTCAGCTCGACGACGTGAGCCGGTAGACGTCCGTGCGAGGCCCGTCGTACACCAGCGTCGCGGTCCACCCGGCCGCGCGGTGCCGCGCCAACCACGCGTCGCTCTCCCCGGCGAGCGCCTTGTGCTCGACGAGCACCCAGACGGTGCCCAGGTCCGCCATCGCCGCGTCGGCAGCCGCCTCCGGCACGCCGTCGGCCCAGACCTGCCCGACCCGCCCGGACCGGTCGTGCCCGACGTCCGCGAGGCCTCGGAACGCCGCCGGGTAGGCCTCGCTCGCGCGCCGCGGTGACTGGTAGGCGCCGTCGTCCGGGACGAAGACCACCCCGTCGCCGTCAGCACCGTGCGACGACACCGCGTCCGCGGCGCTCGACCAGTCGTACCCCTCCTTCGCGTGCTCCCCACGCTCCGCGACGTAGGGCGGCAGCGACAGCAGGCCGATCACGCAGAAGGCGACGACCTGCATCCACGTGCGCCGCAGCGCGGCGATGCCCGTGCCGAGCAGCAACGCGACCGGCACCACGCCGTAGCGCAGGTACCGCGGCGTGTACTGCGGCGTCGAGACGACCGAGACGGCGACCACCAGTGCCGTCGGGAGCAGCAGCCACGGGACGGCCAGGTGCAGGAGAGACAGGGGCGTCGCCGAGCGCACGGCCGGCACCAGGCGAGGGACCAGGACGATCGCCCCGACGGCCAGCCAGACCGCCAGACCCAGCACGCGCGAGCCACCGAACCACTGCCGAACGAGCACGGCCTCGACGACGTCCGCACCGGGCCTCTGGATCCAGGCGACCTGACCCCGCTGGGAGAGCCCGAACGCCGCGACCGGGGCGACGACGACGGCGGCGGCACCGGCCGCGAGCCCGAACCTGCGCCACGTCTGCGCGCCGGCCCGGGACCACAGGAGCGAGACCGCGTGGGCGAGGACGACGAGGAAGGCCTGCAGGAAGAGGACCCCGGTCAACGCGACGAGCGCCCCGTAGGCCCACCACCGGCGCGACCTCCCCCGCAGCGCGCCGACGAGGGCGACCGCCGCCCAGACCGACGCTGCCATGACGAAGGCCGACGAACGCGCCTCCTCGCCCGCCCACGTCGTCGCCGGCAGGATCAGGACGACCAGCCCGGCGACCAGCCCGGCGCGCGCACCGGCGAGCGTCCGACCCAGGACGACCGTGCCGGCTGCGACGAGACCGACCGCGATCGCGCTGGGGATGCGCAGGCTCACCGGCGACAGGCCGAAGGCCTCGGACCATGCGTGCAGCAGCACGTAGTAGGCCCCGTGCACCGCGTCGACGTGGCGCAGGATGTCGAACATGTCCGGCCACGGGCGGCCGACCATGTCGATCGTCGCGACCTCGTCGACCCACACGGACGGTATCCACGAGCCCGCGAACGCGACGAGGAAGGCGAGGAGCCCGACGAGCGACGGGGTCCGCCAACCGTCGCCGCCCTCCGCGGGAGCGGCGACGGGACCGGCCTGCGTCAGCTGGCCCTCCGCCGTGGGTGTCACGTCGCCCGCTCCACGGCGACCGTCTCGGTCTCGCTCTCGCCGGCGACCGGCCGCCGGCTACGGGGCCGGTAGACGATCCGGGACAGGAACGCGAACCGCGCCAGGAACGCCACGACGAGCGTGACCGCCGTGGCCAGGACCGCTGCCCAGTGCAGGGTGGCGACGAGGACGACGACGATCGGCAGGCGGATCGCCGTGTCGACGTTGTTGAACGCGATCGACTGCCAGAACCGGTGCGAGGTCGATCGACCCTCGTGCCGCAGGTCGCGGAACACGAACCGTTCCTGCAGCAGGAAGTTCATCAGGATGGTCGTCTCGGCGGCGACCAGCACCGCGGCGACGTACCCGGCGCCGAGCCCGGTCATGAGCGCGACCAGCGTGAGGTTGACCAGCGCGCCGAACACGCCGATCGCGGCGAACCGCGACATCCGGCCGAAGCGCAGCGACGTGAGCTGGGCGAGGAACTGGAAACCCTGCGCGAACGACGCCTTGGACTCGCCGGCGTGCCGTTCGCCGAAGACGAAGGGGATCTCGGTGACCGTGAGCTGGTTGCGGGCCAGGATCTCGAGCAGCACCTTGAACCCGCGCGGGTGCAGCTCGTCGAGGTCGAGGGCGTCGCGTCGCACGGCGAAGAACCCCGTCATCGGGTCGGTGCAGTCCGCGAGCCGCACGGGGAACATGGCGCGCGTCAACGTGGTCGAGACCGACGAGACGAGCCGCCGCACCACCCCGGCCAGCCCGACGCTGCTCCCGTCGCCCGTGTAGCGCGAGGCCACCGCGACGTCCGCACCCGACGACCGCCCGGCCTCGAGGAGCGCAGGGATGATCTCCGGCGGGTGCTGCAGGTCACCGTCCATGACCACGCACCACGTCGACGCGCTGGCGACGAGCCCGTCGACGACCGCTCCGCTCAGACCGCCCACCGGCTCGTCGCGATGCAGCAGCCGGACCGGGATCCTCGCGGCGCGCGCAGCCCGTGCGACCGCCTCGGGGGTGTCGTCGGTGGAGTCGTCGACGAAGAGGACCTCGGCGTCGACGCCCGCGAGCGCGATCTCGATCAGCTCGACCAGGGGACCCACGTTCGGCGACTCGTTGAAGGTCGGCACGATGACGGTCACCGCGTGTCGGACACCTCCGGGCGCGGGCGCCATCCGGCCTCCTCCAGGTCAGCACGACGGGTCGTCGGTGCGCGAAACTCTAGGCGTCACGTCGTCGCGGTTGGGTAGTTTTGTCCGGTTTTCACCCCACCGGCCGACCGGGTCGCGTCACCCCACGGCCTGGGGCGGAGGATCCACCGAGACCGGATCCGGCAGCACGGGCGGCCCGGTGCCCGGAACGGGATCCGGGGGCACCGGATCGGGTGGGACGGGCGCGGCCGCGGGCGCGGGCGCGATCTCGACCGGTTCGGGAGCCGGCACGACCGGGTCCGGGGCGGCCACGACCGGCGTCGGTGGCGGGTCCGCGGCGGCTGGGTCTGCGACCCGTGGTTCTGGGGCCGGCCCATCCGCCGGTGCGGCAGCCGGTGCTGCGGCTGGTGCCGCGACTGGTGCGGCGACTGGTGCGGCGACTGGTGCGGCGACGCGTGCCGCGGCTGCGGGTGCGGCCGGGGCGGGCGGCACGTCGCCGGGGGTGCCACCCCACAGGCCCATGGTCACGGTGCCGACGAGCGCGTTGTCGAGGTAGGCGCCGCGGACCGGGTCGTTGGCCGTCGCCGCGGCGAGCAGCTGCGCGGAGCCGGCTCCCATCGCGTAGAACGGCACGAGTGAGTTCGAGTGCGTGCCCGAGTGCCAGGTCAGCTGCGGGAGCTGACCCTGCGCACCGACGACGGGGGTGCGCACGGGGTCCGCGCCGGGACCCCAGATGTAGCCGGTCTCGTGGTCCGCTGTGACGATCACCAGCGTGTCCGACCAGCTCGAGCTGGCCTCGACCCAGGCGACGGCGGCGTCCACCGCGCGGTTGAAGTCGACCTGCTCCTCGACCATCCCCGCCTGGTTGTTCGCGTGCCCGGCGACGTCGATCGCGCCACCCTCGATCATGACGAAGAAGCCGTCGGGGTCGTTGTCGAGGACGTTCAGCGCTCCCTTGGTCATCTCCGCCAGCGTGGGCACGTCGGTGTTGCGCGGCACCGAGAACGGCGTGCTCGTGGCGGTCAGCGCCGTGCGCCCCTCCTGCAACGTCTCGGACGCGTGCGCCACGCCGATCACGCGGTCCGGCGTCGGGCCCGTCTGCAGCGCCTGGAACTGCCCCAGGTCGCCGATGTAGGTGAACGGGGTCGCCCCCGTCGTGATCGCGTCCCACGTCGGCTGGCTGACGAAGTCGTAGCTCGGCGTCGCCAGGAGCGTCGCGTTCGCGTCGTACCGCGGGTCGCCCGCGCTGAGGACGACGTCGGCGTCGGACGCGAGCACCTGGTCCGCGATCTGCGCGTAGTCGTTGCGGTCGTCGGCGTGCGCCAGGAACGACGCCGGCGTCGCATGGGAGAACGGCATCGTCGTCACCACGCCTGTGGACTTCCCCAGAAGCGCGGCCTGCTCGGCGATGTTGCGCACCGGCGTCCCTGCCGGGTTCACGCCGACGAGGGTGTTGAGCGTCTTCACGCCGCTGGACAGAGCGGTCCCCGAGGCCGACGAGTCCGTCGGGTTCTTGAGCGCCTGCCCGAAGGTGGCCCAGGTCGCCGTCGGGTCGTAGGACTGGCCCGCGGGGTACGTCGACATGCCGGTCTGCACGGCGAACCGCTGGTACGACTGCGACGCCTTGTGACCCGCGACAGGCGTGACGATCGCCCCGTTCTGGATCGTCGCCTGGTACGCCTGCTCACCCTTCTCGAACAGGCTCCCGAGGTCGACCTGGTTGTAGCCCATCCCGTCGCCGATGAGCTCGATGATGTTCTTCGGCGTGCCGCCCATCGCGGCCGGCAGCGGGTCGACCACGACCGGGGGGACGTCAGGACCGGTGACGGTGTAGTCGTCGAACCGGAACGTCACGGGTCCGTTGGTCACCGTGCTCGAGGTGGAGGCTGCCAGGCCGGTGTGCCCGGCGACCTGGAAGCCGGCCGCGGAGTCGGTCGTCTGCAGCTGCCACGCCGCCGGCTCCGTCGCGCCGGACCAGACCTTGGCCCGGATCGTGGTCGGCGACGTGCCCGAGACCTCGAACCTGGTCCGGACGACGGTTCCCGCCGCATAGGTGACGCCGAGCGAGGTGGTGCCCACCAGCACCGTGTCCTGACCCGCCGCGTTGGTGCGGACGAGCGACGCGGTCATCACGCCGGTGGCCGGCCAGGCCGTCTTCAGCCGGTACTCGCCCGCCGGTGTGATCCGGCCGCGCACGAGGGTCCAGCCGCCGCCGCCGTTGGGCCGCTTGTCGACCGTGGTCGTCAACCGGAGGGTCGCGACGGACGTCTCCACGCCGGGCAGACGCGAGCTGGCCAGGGCGCCCGCCCCGAGCGTGAGCAGCCCGGTCGACCCGTCGACGCTCGCCGGGGTGCCCGTGGCCGTCCAGGCACCGCCGAGGTCGGCGTTGCCCCACCCACCCGTGACGGTCCGCCCGAACGCGTCGCGGGCGATCACGCCGTCGGGCGGCGGGGCGGTGGTGGCGATGTCGTGCGTCGTCGTCCCGGTCGCGGCGGGGTTCGCGTTGTCCGTGACCGTCAGCCCGACCGAGTAGACGCCCGGTGCCGAGTACAGGTGGGAGACCTGCGACCCGGTGCCGGTCGCCCCGTCCCCGAACGTCCAGGCGTAGGACGTCACCGACCCGTCGGGGTCGCTCGACCCGGTGCCGTCGAACGCGACGGAGAGCGAGCTCACGACCGCCGTGAACGACGCCACCGGGGGCTGGTTCGGGGCGACGGTGACGGTGTGGCTGACCGTCCCCGTCGCCCCGGCGTTGTCGGTCACGGTCAGGACCACGGTCGGCGTGCCCGACGCGGTATACGCGTGGGACGTCGTCGGCACCGAGGTGGTCGTCGTCGTGCCGTCGCCCCACTGCCACTGGTACGAGGTGATCGAGCCGTCGGCGTCGCTCGACGCGCTGCCGTCAACGCTCGCCGACAGGACCCCGCCGGTCACCGTGAACGCCGCGACGGGCGGCTGGTTCGCCGCTGCGACGGCCACCGTGTGGCTCACCGTGCCGGTCGCTCCGTCGTCGTCGGTGACCGTCAGGGCGACCGTCTTGGTCCCGGCGGTCGCATAGTCGTGCGACGTGGTCGGCACGGTCGTGGTCGTCGTCGTGCCGTCGCCCCAGGACCAGGACCAGGACGTGATCACGCCGTCCGGGTCGGCCGATCCGGTGCCGTTCGCGTCCGCGTGCAGCACCCCGCCCGTGACGGTGAAGGCCGCGCTGGGCGGCTGGTTCGGCAGCACACCGCCGGACCCCACGGCCTGGTGGCTCGCGATGTCGGTGGGCGTCAGCTCGCGCCCGTAGATGGCGACCTCGTCGATCTGGCCGACGAAGTTCTGCCCGGCGGCGTTGGGCCACCCCGCGACGATGTCGCCGCCGATGCGCCAGAACCCGTTGCCGAACCGGCCGAAGGTGACGCTCCAGTCGGACGCGACGACGGATCCGTCGACGTACAGCTTCATCCCCTGCCGACCGAGGGTGGCGACGACCAGGTGCCACGCGCCGTCGTTGTAGGCCTGGGGTGACGTCACCGTCCGGTTGATCGCCGGGAAGACTCCGAACGTCAGGCGGCCGTCGGCGCCCATGTACACCTTGCGGTCGTTGGTGGTGCTGTTGGCCGTGCCGCTCGTCGTCCCGAAGCTCACGATCGAGCCACCGGCCGTCGATGTCGTGCGGAACCACGCCTCGATCGACAGACGGTGCTGGCCGACGACCTGCCGCGTGCCGTAGATCCGCGAGGTCCCCGAGCCCGTGAAGCTCGCTGCCGTGCTGGGGTCGCCGGCGATCGCGCCCGGTACGCCGCGACCGACCGCAGCGCCGACCCCCGCGTCGTCCCACGAGGTCCAGTCCTGCATGGAGCCGGAGGTCTCGGAGAGGCGCCAGTACTGGGCCGGGTTGTCCGCGAGGATCTCGCGGGCGTACGTGCTCAGGGCTGCGCCGCCGGAGGTGAGGGTGGTCGCCGCGACGCTCGGCGACGCGACCGACAGGCCGCCGGCGTCGACCGCGCGCACGACGTAGGCGTACTGGCGGTTGTCCGCGAGCCCGGTGTCGACGAACGACAGCCGCGTCCGGTCCCAGAACCGCGACGCCGCGTCCACCGAGTAGACGAGCACACCGTCGCGGTACACGTCGTAGCGCAGCGACGCCTCCTCGCGGTCCCAGTTCGCGGGCCAGCTCACGGAGATCGCGCCGCGGCCGTGCGACTGGGCCGTGGGTGCGAACGACGAGCCCGTCACCTGGGGTCCGAACGCATCGGGCGCCTTGTCGCGGGTGGCGAAGCGCACCAGGCCCTGCTGCGCGATGTTGTTCACCCGGGGGAACTCGCCGCCGTAGACGACGTAGTCACCCGATCCCGTGACGTTCCAGCCCGCCTGGCTGGTGCCCGTGAAGGTGCCGGTCGCGAAGGTCGGGAAGAACGGTCGCAGCTCCGGCGTCGCGAAGCCCTCGATGCTCGAGTAGTGGCCCGCCTGGGTGTTGGGCTGGACCTGCCCGACGATCTCCTTGCCGAACGAGAGCCCGTACCAGGAGAGCCGCGGGTTGATCTCCGGGAAGCCACCGATGTTGCTGCACTGGTGCGGGTGGCCGGCCATGAAGATCCGGTCCTTGCCGGGGTTCGGGTAGACCGAGTAGCTGTCGCCGTGGCAGTCCTCGACCCAGACGACGTTGGAGGTCACCGGGTCGGCCGCGAAGACCCCCTCGAAGTTGGCGTCGCTGTCGTCCTGCCCGAGGAACGCGAACGACGATCCGTAGACATAGGTGCCGTCCGTCGTCAGGCTCTGGATCCCGGCGGAGTAGCCGTACGCGAACAGCTGGTCGCCCACGGTCCAGGGCAGCAGGGCGGCGTTCGACGTCGCCACGGCCCCCGTGCCCTTGCGGACCTGGTTGTTGATGTACTGGAAGCGCCCCCCGATGAAGAGGGACGCGCCGTCCGGGCTGAGGGTGATCGAGTCGACCTGCGCCGGCTGGACCGAGGCACGCCAGTTGCGCAGCGCACCGGTGTTCGCGTCGAACGACGCGACGCGCGGCCGGTCCGCGCCGGCGACGACGGTGAAGTTGCCCCCCAGGTACACCGCCGACGAGGACGCGGTGATCGTGCGGACCGCCGCGTTGGCGCCGCCCGTGAAGGCGGTGTTCAGCGCACCCGTCGCGCGGCTGAGGACAGCGAACCGGTTGCGGGCCACGTTGTTGACCCGTGTGAAGTCACCGCCGACGTAGATCTTGCTGCCGTCGGGCGACGCCGCGATCGCGAACGCAGGACCGTTCAGGGTGGGCGCCCAGCTGGTGACGAGCTCGCCGGTGGCGAGGTCGTAGGCCAGCAGGCTCGCCCGCGGGGTCGTGTTCACCCCGGCCGCCGCGCCCGCCGGCCGGGCCGTCGTGAAGTCGCCCGCCACGTACACCGTGCCGCCGACGATCACCTGCGACCAGGCGACACCGTCGATCTGGACGGTCGGCAGCGGGTCCGTCGTCACGGCGTCCGAGAGCGTGGGCGGCGGCGGTGGCGGCGGGTCGGCGGCCGCGGCAGGGCCGGAGGCCGCGACGAGGCCGGCCAGCACCAGGGCGACGGATGCGATCGTCGCTCCGAGCGTCCTGGCCCACCGGCGCGAGTACCTGCGGGCGGCGACGTGCTCGGTGCGTCCGTTCATCGTGTCCCACTCCCGCGTGAACGCGGCTGCCCGCGGTCGTGCTCGGGGTTCTGACTCGGCACTAGCTGGACGTCAGATTAGAACCGAAAAACGGACAAACGGCGCGATTCATACCAAATTCACCCTGCAGGGATTGCGATGTTCACGCTCCAACGAGCCGTCGGCGCGGGTGAACTTGCCCCAGGACCACCCGGCCGGACCTCGTGAGGGGCCGCGTACCGAGGGTACGATCCGGACTATTCGCCGCAATTCGACGACGCCGCGGCCACCCCTTTGGAGACCGGAGGCACGGAATGACGGGCGCCCCCTCGACCGCCACCGCGTTCGGCGCACACGGCGCCGACGGCGGTGCGACGCTCGCCCGGGGTGTCTCCTCCCGGGGGCGCTACGAGCACATCGACGCGCTGCGCGCCCTGGCCGTGATGCTCGTCGTCGTCGCTCACGCCGGGCTGGGCGGGGTGGTGCCGGGCGGTAGCGGCGTGACCATCTTCTTCGCGATCTCCGGGTTCATCATCACGCACATCCTGCTCACGGAGCGGGAGAAGACCGGCGCCTTCTCCGTCTCGGACTTCTACCTGCGGCGACTGCTCAAGCTCGCGCCGCCCTTCCTCCTCCTCATCGCGGTGCCCACCCTGCTGTGGGCCATCACGAACCCGCTGGACTGGGGTGCCTTCGCCTCCCAGGTCTTCTTCACGTTCAACTGGGTCTACATGCACGGGCTGCCGGCGGTGCTGCCGGGCTCACCGGTCGTGTGGAGCCTCGCGATCGAGGAGCAGTTCTACATCGCCTTCGCGCTCATCTGGCTCGGTGCGGTCCTGCTCCGTCGCCACCTGATGTTCCTGAGCATCGCGGCCGGCGCGACGATCGTCGGGTCGCTCACCATTCGCATCCTGCTCGTCTCGAGCGACGGCGCCCTGGGCGCGCACCGGCGCATCTACTACGGCACCGACACGCGGGCCGACGGCATCGCGTTCGGCATCCTCGCCGCCGTCCTGTTCGCACTGTCGCGCCGTGGGCGGCTCCCCGCTCGCGTCCGGACGGCGGTCGCCAGCGGTTGGGCTCCGGCGTTCGCCCTGGTCCTCTACCTGGCGTCGCTCGTCATCCGCGACGAGTGGTTCCGCGAGACGCTGCGCTACACGTTCCAGGCCGCCGCAGCCGCCGCCGTGATCCTCTACGGCCTCGAACGGCGCGACGGACGCGTGCGCGAGGCGCTGGGCCGCGTCGCAGGCATCCGGATCGTGCAGGTCATCGGGCTGGCGAGCTACAGCATCTACCTCATCCACCTGGTCGTCGACGTCGCCCTGCGCCCTCTGCTCGCCGGCTGGCCCACCGCGCTCGCCTTCGGCGTCAGCGTCGTGTCCGGCGTCGCCATCGGAGTCGCGGTGTGGGCCTGGCTCGAGCGGCCGGTCGAGGCGTTCAAGCGCCGGCTGATGGCGCGCCGCGCGGCCGCCCGCGTAGACGGTCCCGCCCCCGAGCCTTCCACCGCCGCTGCCACGCCCGGCTCCCCCGGGCACGACACCCACTCCGCCATCCCGGCCACCGGAGGACTGCTGTGACCGTCGGATACGCACCCGGAGCGTGGGACCTGTTCCACGTCGGCCACCTGAACATCCTGCGCCACGCCAAGGCGCACTGCGACTTCCTCATCGCCGGCGTCGTCGACGACGAGATGCTCACGCTCGCCAAGGGCCGGCCGCCCGTCATCCCGACCCTGGAGCGTGCGGAGATCGTGCGCCATGTCTCCTACGTGGACGACATCTTCATCGAGACCCAGCCCGACAAGCTGGTCACCTGGCGGGAGCGCCCCTTCGACGTCTTCTTCAAGGGAGACGACTGGCGGGGCACGCTCAAGGGCATCGAGCTCGAGCGACGGTTCGCCGAGGTCGGCGTCGAGGTCGTCTACTTCCCGTACACCGTGGCCACGTCGAGCACGATCCTGCGACGTGCCCTGGCGGCCCTCGAGACACCGCTGGCCGACCCGCAGCTCGCCATCGGGGACTGAGCGTCAGCCGAGGGTGCGGATCTCCCTGTACCACTTCGGCAGGGCGAGAAGTACAAAGCCGGCCGTCGCGACGAAGAGCAGCGTGTAGACGGGAACGAACACGTCCTGCCACCCGACGAGGCCGAGCGCGAGGCAGAGGATCCCGTAGTCCGTCGGCGCGACCGCGAGCGAGTAGAGCGTCGACGACGACCCGTCCGCCGCCATGAACTGGGTCTCCTTGCCACGCGCCGAGCGGCGCAGCTGGTCCGTCAGCGTCATGGTGAAGAAGAACACGCCGGACACCACCGAGTAGCCCAGCGGCACGAGCAGCCAGGCGTCGTCGATCGTGAAGTACCGGAACGCCGCGATCAGCACGGCGAGGTGCAGGGAGGCGGTCTTGATCGCGTCGACCACGTGGTCGAGCCACTCCCCTGACCTCGACCCCGTGCCCTGCAGGCGGGCGAGCTGGCCGTCGGCCGCGTCGAGCGCGTAGCCGAGTGCAAGCCCGACCCCGATGAGCACGCCGACCAGCGGCGTCGGCCTGACCGTCGCGAGGGTGGCGATCGCCGCGAAGGTCAGCAGGGCACTGAGCCCCGTCACCGCATTAGGTGTCAGGCCCGCGACGTTCGCCGCGGCGGCGAACCGTCGTCCCAGCCACCGGTTCACCCAGCGCGAGTAGGCGGGGGCGCCCTTGGAGGTCTTCTGCCTGCCGCCGAGCTCGCGCACCCCGTCGCGGTAGCGATCGCGGACCGTTCCCATGGTCACACCCGTCATCGGACCTCACCCTCGGATCGCTCGGCGGTCCCGTCGCCCAGCACGGGCGTCAGCGCCGCCGTGAACCGTTCCGCGAACGCGGCGAGGGTGAACATACGCTCGAAACGGTCGCGGGCAGCACCCCCCTGCCGGGTCAGCACCGCCGCATCCAGCGCTTCGAGCGCGGCGGTCCACCCGGCGACATCGCCTGCGGCGACCAGCGCACCCGTCACACCGGCCTCGACGATGTCGCGCAGGCCGCCGTCCGCCGACGCCACGACGGCCCGGCCGAGGCCGGCGGCCTCGATCGCGATCGTCGGCAAGGGGTCCGGGCGGGTGCTCGGCACGAGGACGACGTCCGACGCCCGCACCCAGGCGGCGACGTCGTCGCGCGGTCCGACCACGTGCACCCGGCCGGGGTCGGCGAGCTCGGAGACCAGGGCCGGGACGTCGACGGACCCACCGGAGGGCGGCGGCGCACCGAGGATGACGAGGTGCAGGTCCGGGCGGCTCAGGCCGGCCCACGCCTGCAGGAGGACGTCGTGGCCCTTCCACGCGTTCCAGCGGCTGGCCACCAGCGCGACCAGCGCACCCGGCGGGACGCCCAGCCCTGAACGGACCGCCGCCGCGTCGCCCGGCGGGACCTCGGGCATCTCGAAGCCGTTGTGCACCACCGTCACGGAACCGGGGAGCCGCTCGGCGACAGCCGCACTGACCGCCAGCACCGCCGTGCAGGCCCGCAGCATGGGGCCGAGCAGGAGTCGTTCCGACCGCCCCCACGTCTCGTGGACGTGCACGACGACGCGGGCGCCGACGAGACGGGCCAGAGGTGCGACGAGGAGGGCCGCGGACGTGCTCAGGTAGACGACGTCGGGCCGTGACCGACGCAGGCCGGCCCAGGTGCGCCAGGACCGCCGCGCCAGGCCGGGCAGTGCGCGCAGGCGCAGGTAGTCCCTGCGCAGGATCGGCAGGTCGGCGTGGCTGACCGCGATTCCCCGCTGTTCGAGCGCCTGCGTGAGCAGGTGCTCCGGGTAGTCCACGTCCAGAGGGAGCAGGACGTGGACCACCCCGGAGCCGGTGAGGATGCCCGCCGCCTCGAGCAGCACACGGTCGGCGCCGTAGAGCTCGTCCGAGGGATGGATGGCGAGGATCCTCATGCAGCCGTCCTCAGTTCGGGATCGTCACGGAGAAGTCGTCGAACGAGGCGACGACCGGTCCGTTGGTCGTCGTCGCCGACAGCTGCGCGAACACCCCGACGTGCCCGGACGTCTGCAGGGTGGCCGAGGAGTCGGTGCCCGAGAGCGTCCAGGTGCTGGGGACCGGCTTGCCGGCGACCCAGACCTTGGCCTGCAGCAGGGTGGGCGCCGTCCCGGTGACCGAGAACGTCGTCCAGACCTTGGTGTTCGCCGCGACCGCACCGAGGCTCACGGCCGACCCGACCAGGACGTCGGTGCCCGAGACGGAGCGGATGATCCGCGCCGTCAGCGTGCCGTTCTGGTCGATCTGCAGCTTGACGCGGTACTCGTCGCCGTTGGGGGCGATCCGTCCGCGCACCAGCTCGTACGACCCGGTCCCGTTGGCCCGCTTGTCCAGCGACATGCTGACCGTGGTGAGCGTCGACGTCCCGCTCGCCCCGAGGAGCCGGGCGCCGGCCGTCGAGTTGCCGGCGGCCAGGCTCGCCTTGCCGGCGCCGCCGGAGACCCCGGTGATGCCACCGACCGTCGTCCAGGCGCCGCCCACGTCGGCCGTACCCCAGCCGGAGGCCACGGTCCGCTCGAACAGGTCGGCCCCCAGGACCGTCGGCGCCGGCGTGACCGTCACGTCGTGCGTCACGGTGCTGGTGAGGGCGGTGTCGTCCGTCACGGTCAAGGTGATCGTGTAGGTCGCCCCCGCGCCGTACGTGTGCGTCGGGGTGGGGCCGGTCGCGGTCCCACCGTCACCGAAGTCCCACGCGTAGGTGAGGGTGCCGTCGGGGTCGACGGAACCCGTGCCGTTCGCCTGGACCTGCAGCTGGTTCGCCGTGACGGTGAACGCCGCCGTCGGAGCGATCAGCTCGGTGACGACGTCCTGCGTCGCCGTGCTGGTCAGGCCGTCGTCGTCCGTGACCGTCAGCGAGACCGTGAACGTGCCGGCCGTCGTGTACGTGTGGGACGAGCTCTTGGCGACGGACGTGGTGCCGTCACCGAAGTTCCACAGGTACCCGACGATCGCGCCGTCCGTGTCCGTGGACCCGGCCGCGTTCGCGGTGATCGTGCGCTGGGTCTGAGCCAGGGAGATCGACGCCGTCGGAGGCGCGAGCGCCACGCTGACGTCGTGCGTCGCGGTGCTGGTCAGCCCGTCGTCGTCGGTGACCGTGAGCGTCACGGTCCAGGTGCCGTTGCCCGGGTACGTGTGCTGCGCCGGAGTAGGCCCCGTGTCGGTGGTCCCGTCCCCGAAGTCCCACGCATAGCTGACGATCGTGCCGTCGGCGTCGGTCGAGTCGGCCGCCGTGACGTCCGCCTTCAGCTTGGCGGTCGTCGCGGAGAACGCCGCGACGGGCGCGACGAGCGAGACGGTGACGTCCTGCGTGACGGTGGCCGTCTGGCCGTCGTCGTCGGTGACCGTCAGGGTCACCGGGTAGGTGCCGACGCTCGGGTAGGTGAACTGCTGCTGGGCGCCCGTGAGGATGTTGCCGCCGCCGAAGTCCCAGCTGTAGCCCGTGAGGGTGCCGTCCGGGTCCGACGAGGTCGCCGCGTTCACGGAGACCGTGCGGTGGTTGGACGACGAGGTGAACGCCGCCGTGGGCAGACCCGTGATGACGGCCGTGTCCGCGGTGAAGGTCGCCTGCTGGTTGTCCGCGTCCGTCACGGTGAGGACGACGGGGTAGACGCCCGGCGCGGAGTACGTGTGCTGCGCCGTGCTGCCGACCCCCGCCTGGCTGCCGTCCCCGAAGTCCCACGAGTAGGACGCGAGCGTCCCGTCGGGGTCGCTCGAGGCGGTGCCGTCGAACGAGGCCGTCAGGCGGTCCGCGGTCGACGTGAAGGACGCCGTCGGGAGGCCCGTGATGACATTGACCGTCCGCGTCGCGGTGGTGAGCGAGGCGTCGCCGTCGTCGTCGGTCACGACGAGGGACACGGTGTAGTCCCCCGGCGTGAGGTAGGTGTGGGTCGCGGTCTTGCCGGTGCCGGTGGTCCCGTCACCGAAGTCCCACGCCCACCCGGTGACCTGCCCGTCCGAGTCGGTCGAGGTCGAGGCGTCGACCGATGCCGTCAGGCGGTGCGAGGTGGCGGTGAAGGCCGCGGTCGGCGGCACGTTCGGCGGCTGCCCGGTCCGGCCGATGCTGTTGTGCATCGCGACCTGCGTCGGCGTGAGCACCTTGTTGTAGGTGGCGACGTCGTCGATGGTGCCCTGGAAGTAGAAGGACGCCGGCCCCGGCGACCATCCGCCCAGGTTGTCACCGCCGATGCGCCAGTAGCCGGTCATCGGCTGCTGCCCGGAGATGACGTCGCCGTTCGCCGCGACGAGCGCGCCGTCGACGTACAGCTTCATGCCGGTGTCACCCAGGGTCGCCACGGTGTGGTGCCAGGCGCCGTTGTTGTAGGCCTGGGCCGACGTGATCACCTTGGTGGTGTTGGGGTAGACGCCGAAGCTCAGCGTCCCGTCGTTGGCCATCCAGACCTGCCGGTCGTAGCCGTCGCTGTCACCGGTCTGCTTGGTGCCGAAGCCGACGATCTTCCCGCCGCTCGTCGTCGTGGTCTTGAACCACGCCTCGACCGAGACGGTGTTCGTCGCGATCTCGGTGGAGTTGGAGCGGATGTACGACGCCGAGTTCCCGTTGAACGTCATGGCGGTGTTCGAGTCGTTCGCCAGGGCGCCGGGGACTCCGCGGGTCACGGAGGCGCTCGTCCCGGGGTTGTACCCGCCCGTCCAGCTCGCGACCGTCGAGTTCGTGTCGGACAGGCGCCAGTAGTTGGCCGGGCCGTCCGCCATCACGGTGCTGGCGTACACGCCGAGCGCTGCCTGCGAGTTGCCCCCCGTCGTGACGCTCACGGGCGGCGACGTCACCGAGTTGCCCCAGGGGTCCTTGACCACGATCGCGTAGGTGTACTGCGTGTTGTTGGCCAGGCCGGAGTCGCTCCACGACAACCGCGTGCGGTCCCAGTAGGCGGCCGTGTGCGTCAGCGTCGCGACGGGGCTCGCGGTGTTGCCGTTGCGGATCACCGAGTAGGTCAGCGTCGCGTCGTCCATGTCCGTGTTCACCGGCCAGGACAGCTGCACGGTGCCCTTGCCGCGCGAGGCGGCGACCGGTGCGATGGCCGCCCCGCTGAGCTGCGGACCGCTCGCGTTCGTCGCGACCGAGCGCTTGCCGAAGCGGACGAGACCCGCCTGGGGGACGCCGTTCACCGACGGGAACTCGCCGCCGTAGACGACGTAGTCGGCGTTCCCGGCGACGGACCAGCCGGCCTGGGACTGGCCGCTCCACGAGCCGGTGGTGAACGTCGGGAACCAGTTGCCGATCGCGGGCGCCGGCGTGCCGGCCCACTGGCCGTAGCCGCCGTCGGCGTTCTGCACGTTGAGGTGGCGGGCGTTCTGGGTGAAGGCGAGCCCGTACTTGCTCAGCCGCGGGCTGACCTCGGGGAACGCCGCGTTGTTCGAGCAGGTGTGGGGGTGGCCCGACTCGTACACGAAGCCGTCCGGGGAGCCGAAGGTCGAGTAGGTGTCACCGTGGCAGTCCTGCACCCACTGGAGCGCGCCGGTCGTCGTGTCGGCCGAGAACAGGCCCTCGACGTTCGCCACGCTGCCGTCGGGCTTGGTCAGGTACCCCATGCCGCTGCCGATGATGTGGTTGCCGACGACCGTCAGGCTGTACACGCCGGCGCTGTACCCGTAGTTGATCACCTGGGTGTTCGTCGGGAAGGGCAGCACCGCACCGGTCGTGGAGTTGACCCAGCCCACGCCGGGGTTGAGGACGTTGGTGATGTACTGGAACCGCCCGGCGAGGACGAGCTTCGACCCGTCGGGTGTCAGTCGGATCGACTCGACCTGGGCCGGCTGGACCGAGGCGAAGAAGGAGTTCAGCGTGCCGGTGGTCGCGTCGATCGAGGCGACGCGCGGCTTGCGGGTGCTGTTGACCGTGTCGAACGACCCGGCGAAGTAGACCGTCGTCGCGCTGGCAGTGATCGAGCGGACCGTCGCGTTGATGGCCGGCTTGAGCACGGTGCTCATCGCGCCCGTGGTGGCGTCGAACGCGGCGAACCTGGCCCGAGTCGTCATGCCCAGCCCGGTGCCGCCCGCGGCGGTGAAGTCGCCGCCGACGTAGATCACCTTGCCGTTGGGCGACGCCGCGATGGTCAGCCCGGGGGCGTTGATCGACGGCGCCCAGGTCGTGATCAGCTCGCCCGTGCGGATGTCGTACGCGAGGAGCCGGGTCCGGGTCACCTCGTTCGTGCCGGCCGGCGAGCCCGCCGGGCGAGCGGTCGTGAAGTCACCCGTCGCGTAGACGGTGTTGCCGACGACGACCTGAGCCCACACGATGCCGTTGGTCTGCACGGTCGGCAGCGGGTCGGCGCTGACGGTCGGCTCGGTGATCGCGTTGGCGGGCACGCCGGTGATCGTGGGGTCGCCGGGGGCTGCGCTCGCGGGGGACGAGGAGATGCCGACGGCGAGGACGAGCGCGAGCGCGGCGGTGACCGCGGGGGCGGTCAATCGCGCTCGGGTGCTGCGCGGGGGCGCAGAGCGGGATGTGAACATGGTCAGCCTGCCTTCGGGGGGAGAGTGACAAGCACGGTCTGGGCGTCTGCGCCGAGTGAGACGGAGATGACATACGACCCGTCGGCGTCACCGGGTCGAGTGAGTACGTAGGCACCGCTGGCACGTGCGCCAGACGCGAGATCCCCGTGCACCGGCGACCCGCGGGGATCGCTGGCCAGCACCGAGCCCGCAACGCCGTCGGTGCCGTAGACGTTGACCACCACGCCGTCGAGCGAGAGGGGTGAACCCGTCGCGTTCTGCACGGTCACGGCGATGAGGAAGGCCGGGCCGGCCACCTCGCCGGGACCGTGGGCCTCACCCTTGATGGGCTCCGCGGAGTCGACCGCGACCTGGACGCCGGCCACCGGCTGGGCCGGTTCGCCCGGTGCCACGGGAGTGGTGTGCTGCTGGTCCGACTCGACCTCCACCACCGCGGCCACGATCTTCTGCGTCGCGGGGTCCTGCGCAGGGGCTGCGCCTGGTGCAGGTGTGGTGGTCGACGGTGCGGGGGTCGTCGCCGTCGGGCTGGGGGTCGAGCTCGAGCTCGAGCTCGAGCTCGCGCTCGCGCCGGGCGTCGAGGTCGCACCGGCATCCGACGCGCCGCGCGGCCAGACGACGACGGCGATCACCACGGCGAGCACGGCCAGCGCGGCAAGGCCGATGGCGAGGTAGCGCCGGTTCCCCGTCATCGCGGAGCCGCCTCGAGCCGACGACCGGACATCCGGCGGCCGGCCGCACGCCGCGCCGGCAGCTCCTTGGCGAGGGCCTCGTAGCGCTCCGCGACGTCGTTCCAGTCGTACCGCTTGGCCTCCTCGGCGCCGCGCAGACCCCGCAGAGCCTCCGCCTCGGGATCCGACTCGGCGGCTTCGAGCAGCCGCGCGAGCTCGTCCGGCCGGGAGAAGTACAGCCCGGCGTCGCCGAGCACCTCCTCGTTGAAGTTGACGTCCCACGCGATGACCGCGGTGCTCGCACCCATGGCGCGCAGCAGCGAAGGGTTGGTGCCACCTACGGAGTGCCCGTGCAGGTAGGTCAGCGCCCCCGCGTACAGGCCGTCGAGCAGCTCGTTGTCCCAGATCCCGCCGAGCATGCGGACCCGGCCGTCGGCCAGGCGCCGGACGCGGTCGGTGTACTCGCGCCCGTACGGCGCGGATCCGACGACGACCAGGGGGAGCGCGCAACCGGACCGCACATACCCGTCGACGATCGTGTCGACGTGGTTCTCGGGCTCGAACCGCGCGACGACGAGGTGGTAGCCGCCCGGCTCGAGACCGAGCTCGCTGATCCGGTGGACCGCTTCAGGCGTCGGTGTCGCAGTGCCGTACGCGATCCCCACCGTCGGAGCTGCGAACTGCGCCGTGTAGTAGTCCGCGATCCCCTGGGCGTCGGCGATCAGTGCGTCCGACCACCGCACGGCCAGCTGCTCCGCCACGCGGTAGTACCGTCGGCCGGCGCCGGACCACTTGGCGCGCTTCCACTCGAGCCCGTCGACGTGCGTCGCCACGGGGATGCGCCGCAGCCGCGCCAGGGGCAGGAACGCCGCGTTCGCCGAGTTGTAGAAGAACGCGACGTCGGCGCCGTGCAGCATCAGGTGCGCGACCGAGATCGCCGAGTGGGACAGCGTCTCCAGCGAGCGACGTCGGATGGCGGGCAGGTAGACGAGACGCATGCCGCGGTGACGCTTCGGGCGCTGCGCCTTCGGTGCGGTCGACCGGCAGTACACGACGACGTCGTGACCGCGGGCCGCGAGGCGCGCGCCGACCTCCTCGACACACGTCTCGAAGCCCCCGTAGTGCGCGGGGACGCCGCGCGTCCCGAGCATCGCGATGCGCAACCGTCACCCCTCTCGTCCGTAGCCAGGTCGTCAGACCAACCGCTGCACCGGTCCCGAGGACCGGGCCAGATCAGGGGCAATCGCGACGATTCGGACACATTAGCCGGGTGTTCTGTGGCTTTCGGAGGTAGTTGGGCGGATATCGCCCGTTCGCGGTGGAATTTCGCCCGCTCCCGCACTCCGCGGCGCCCGAACGGCTGAACCGCGAACCGGCCGACGACGCCGCGACGCCCGCTGCGCCGATCGGGTGATTGGCCGCAGACGCCCCTCGCGGCGCACCGATCTCGCGGTCGGCCGCCGTGCCGGAGAGCGCGTCGGACGTCTCCGCCCGGCGGACGACCGCCGTGGACGACGGCTCCGGCCCGACGACCTGCGGGTTCGCCGAACGCCACGGCCCGGGTGAGCGATCCGAGACCGCGTCCTGGTCGATGCCGGCGGTGGCTCGAGATCGGGCATTCCACGCGGGCCGAGGCCTACCTGCGGACGCGCGTCGGCGGACGGATCCGACATCGACGGACGTTTCTCGCCGACTTTCCCTCATCAACTTGGACAAGCGTCCGAACGGAGTTCATTGAGGACGAAACGCGCCTCTCCACCGGCCTGCGCCGCGGAGAGCAGGTCGGTCTCCGGCGCCGCTCCCCCCGCGAAGGGGCAGCGCCAGGAACCCGAACCAGCGCACCACGGCACCGAACGCCGTGCGCCCGGGCAACCGGGTGGCTCCCCACACAACCCATCTGGGCGCGCTCCGTCGCGCCGGAAGGAAGTTCGCCATGCGCTCTCTTGCCAAGCCTCGTCTCGTCGGGGTGGTCATCACCACTGCACTTCTGCTCGGTGGCGCGTCGGTCGCGGTGGCCACCACCTCCTCCGCCGCCACGGTCCCCGCGTACGTGGCGACCACCGGCGTCACGAAGTACGGAGACCGGCTGCTTCCCGGCGAGAAGCTCGCCATCGGCCAGCAGATCGTCTCCCAGGACGGGCAGTACCGCCTGACCGTGCGCGCCGACGGCTCGGCCGCGCTGCTCAAGCCGGACGGCGGAGTGATCTGGTCGGTGAAGGCCGCCGGTACCGGCGCCTACCTCACGCTGCGGACCGACGGCACGTTCGGCCTGTACAACGCCGCGGGCACCGTCGTCTGGAGCACGGCCGCACTCGGCGCGAACGCGACTCTCGTGGTGCAGAACACTGGTCACCTGGTCGAGTACGTCGGCACCGTGGCGAAGTGGAACACCACGCGCAGCACGGGCGCCCCGGTGCTCGTCTTCCCCGCCCCGGTCGAGCCCGCACCCGCCCCGAAGGCTTCGCCGACCCCCGTCGCGCCGACGGCCTCGCCCACCCCCGTCGCGCCCACGGCCTCCCCCGCCCCCGTCGCGCCCACGGCCTCCCCCAGCCCCGTCGCGCCGACGGCTTCGCCCACCCCTGTCGCCGCCGCGACCGCGCCGCTGTACGTCGCGTCCGGTGTGACCAAGTACGGCGACCGCATGCTCCCGGGTGAGCGGCTCGCGATCGGGCAGCAGATCGTGACCCAGGACGGCCAGTACCGCTTCACCGTCCGCGCCGACGGCTCCCTCGCCCTGCTCAAGCCGGACAGCGGCGTCATCTTCTCGACGCCGGCCGCCGGCGCCGGCGCGTACGTCGCGCTCGGGACCGACGGCAAGCTCGCGCTCTACTCCGCCGCAGGCGTCGTCGTCTGGGACAACGCCACAACCGGCCCGCGCATGACCGTCGCGGTCCAGGACACGGGGCACCTCGTCGCGTACTCCGGGACGACCGCCGTGTGGAACACCACGCGCTCGATCTCCACCCCGGTGCTCACCCTGCTCGCGCCGGCCGAGAAGCGCGACACCGCGCTCTACCCGTTCGCCTCGAGCTCCCCGTGGAACACCCCCATCGGCTCCGGCGCGATCTTCGAGGCAGCCACCGGCACCATGACGAAGGGCCTGCTGCAGAGCAAGCCCACGGTGAACCGCGACCAGTGGTCGATCGGCGTGTTCCAGGCCAAGGCGACGGACCCTTGGTCGACGCTGCAGGGCGTGCGCAACGGCAGCATGGAGTCGCTCAACATCCCGACGAACGCCGCCCCGACCGGTGGCACGGACGCACACGTGACCCTCATCTCGATCGACGGCAAGACCGCCAAGGACACGTACAAGTTCCAGCACGTCTCGAACACGTCGTCCGTCGCGCAGATCGTCGTGAACTCGGACCTGACCGGCAGCGGCATCGGCTACGGCGTGCGCGCCGCAGGCGTTCCCGGCATCGCCGGCCTGATCCGGGCGAACGAGGTCCAGTCCGGTGAGATCAACCACGCCCTCGCGATGGCGCTCACGAACACCGCGCTCAAGCGCGGCCCCGTGTGGCCGGCGGTCCGCGAGGACAGCGACTCGGCGACGGCGTACTCCGGCACGATCCCGATGGGCACGCTCTTCGCGATCCCGGGCGACGTGGACATCACCAAGCTGGGTCTCACCTCCGAGGGCCTCGCGCTCGCGAAGGCGCTGCAGAACTACGGTTCGTACACCGTCGACCGTTCCGGCACGGCTGCGCTCTACATCGAGCCGACCGCCGACGCGACCAAGTCCCTCGCGACGAAGGACGCCTGGAAGGCGCTGTACCCGTACCTGCGTGCCGTGACGAACAACTCCGCCACGACCGTCGGTGGCGGCGGCGCGGCGCGTCTCGCTCCGCTCGCCTCGGTCTCCTGACCGACGCTGCACCACACGCCGTGGGCGTCCGGGGGTTTCCCCGGGCGCCCACGCGCTGTTCCCGGGACCTGCCGGGGCCGGTCGGGCGGGCGTCCCGGGGTTCCCCCCCCGGGGCCCACGCGCTGTTCCCGGGACCTGCCGGGGCCGGTCGCGCGGCTTCGTCCTCCCCCGAGCGTCTGGGCACAGACCCTCGACGTCCGAGGGGCCGGCCGAGCGCAGACCGTGAGCGGGGGTACGACAGAGGCGCCCTCCCGTCACCGGGAAGGCGCCTCCGTCGTCATTCACGGGCGCCGTTCAGACGACGGCGCTCGTCAGGTCACCCTGCGGAGGGAAGCGCCGCGACGCGCGGCGTTCCACCACCTCCGACAGACGCGGCCGAGTTGTTCGTCACCGCGCGGATCTGCGGCTCGAGCACCCCCCAGGCCCTGCGCAGGTCGGTCGTACCCGTGTCGTCGCAGGACATCTCGCAGTACAGCGTCACCATCCCGGAGCGGTCCACGACGTAGGCGCCGTAGTTCTGCAGGGCCTTGGCCAGCGCGAGGCCGGTCGGCGAGAGGCCGAGCTTGGTGACGTCGACGGACGGCGGGATCGCGAACAGCGAACCCATCGGGACGCCGCCGCTGTACGTGCTGGCCCCGTCGCTGTCCTGGCGAGCGGCCGGCCAGACGAAGCCCGACTTGAGCATCTCCCCCGGGATGGCCAGCGCCAGGGCGTGGTTGATGCTCTTGTTCTGGAGCTCCTGCGCGCGGACCAGTCCGGCAACGGCCGGGACGTAGGCCGCGCGCGTGCCCTGGCCGATGCCGCTGCCGCGCAGGTCGACCTGGAAGCCGACCTGGGCGCTCCAGGAGGTGTTGCTGAGCTTCGTCGCCTTGAACGTGTCGTAGAGCGTGACGTGGTCGGGCTGGATGATCGAGACGTGCCGGTCCTCGCCTGCGGTCGCCACGGCACCCGACGGGATGCGTGCCGAGTACGTGATGCCGTTGCGGATGAGGTTCAGCGAGGCCAGCGGGTCCGACGTGCTGGCCTGGTTGACCGACACCGACCACGTCTCACGGTTGACGACGGGCTTGCTGCCGCTGAGGAGGGATGCCGTGCGGCTGCCGCTCGCCCCCTCGAAGACAGCGTGCGAGCCGATGGCCGTGTTCCACGGCGAGCTCGAGGCGAAGGGGTATTGGGCAGCATCACGCTTGCCTGTGGGAGTGACGGCCGGTGCGGGCGCTGCGACGACGGGCGGTGCGGGCGCCGGCGCGGGTGCGACGGGAGGAGCGGGCGTCACCACGACCGGCGGCGGCGTGGTGGCGGGGGGAGCGACCACGGGAGGCGCGGTCACCGTCGGCGTCGGCTTGGGCGTCGGCGTGGGCGTGGGCGTCACGACGGGCTTGGGCGTCGTCGTCGGTGGGGGCGTCGTCGTGCCCGTCGCCGCCGGGGGGGCGGGCAGCACCAGGACGGGACCCCAGGCCTTGCGGGTGGTGTTCCACTTGGCCACCGTGCCCACGTACTCCACGAGGTGACCGGTGTTCTGCATGACGAGGACGCTGTTCGCGCCCTGCACGGCGTTGTACCAGATCGGCACGTTGCTCTGGGAGTACAGGATCACCTTCCCGTCCGCGCGGAGCGTCAGGTAGGCACCGGCGCCGGCGGCCTTGGTGATCCAGAGGGCGGCGCCGGACATCGTGCGGATCGCGGCGGCTCCGTTCGCCTCGACGGTGAGCCTGTACTGACCACCTTGGGCGACGAGGGACTGCCCGACAGTGATCCGCTCACCCGGCAGGAGCCGGTCCGCGTATCGCGGAGCCGAGGCAGCCGATGCCGAGGCGGCCACCGGATCCGCCGTGACGAGCACGGCGGCAGACCCGCCGACGGCGAGAGCGACGCCGACGATGGTGGCGACAGTGCGGGCATGGACTGGACGAGAAACCACGGGACCTCCAGCTGCAGAAAAGCCAACACGTCTTGGCCAGGGACGACCGAGATACCGATCGACATCTCGGTCCGATGCAGCATTAGCGGCAAGACGGACATACGACCTGATGGGCCGAGCGGGTGAACTGTATCGAGGATCGGATGAAATTCCCGTGTCCAAGATCACATCGTCGCGGGGTTGACCGGGTCGGCGAGCCGTTCGAGGACCCGGAGTTCACCTGGGACCGAACGGGCGAAATCGGGTCAGAACGGACCCTGTTCCGGGACCGCGCTGGTAGCGTCTCGCCACGGCTCCACGACGTGCGTCGGGAGGGAAGCCGCCGGTCAGCGGTCCGTCACCCTCTCGGATGAATCGATCCGGACGCCACTCCAGACCGCGTCGAGCCCGGAGGTGCAGATGTCGTCCGTCGACCCCGTACGGCTCCCCGTCCCGGGCACGATTCCTTCACAAGTTCAGCGCCTCGTTGTCCACCAGATAGACATCTCACACCCCGTCCCGGGCGGAATCGACGGCGTCATCCGAGGGATCCTGCGGTTCGGACCGGTCGACGAGGTCACCGCGGTCGCCGGCGTGATCGCCCGGGCGGGGCCCGGTCGCGCCGTCGGTCGGTGGGAGTGCTACGACCTCGACGGCCGCACGGTGTGGTTCCTGCCGGTGGCCGAGCTCGATGCGAGCAACCAGCGCCGCGTGCTGCCCCACTCGATCCGACTCGTCGCCGGACTCGCTCGCCACCGGCGCTCGCTCCCCCGGGCTGAGTCGCTGCACGTGCACCGCGCGGACACCGCGTGGAGCGCCCACACGCTGCTGCGGCACGTCCCGATGACCTACTTCGTGCACACGCAGGAGAACGGGCTGACCAGCGGAGCGACCGACTCGTTCTGGCGCAGGGCCCCCCGCGTGCACGCCGCGATGGAGCGCTCGGCGGTCCGGGCGTCGCGCGACGTCGTCGTCTTCAACCCCGAGTATGCCGAGCGCCTCGGCGCCACGGAGCCCAACGTCGTCTTCTCCCCGAACTGGTACGAGCCGGACCTCGTCAGGTGGACGAACGAGCCGGACGACCCGGACCGCGTCGTGTGGGTCGGGCGCCTCGAGCCACCCAAGGACCCGTTGCTCGCGGTCGACGTCCTCGAGGCGCTCGTCGCCCTGGACCCCGACCGTGCCTGGCGGCTGGTCGTCCTGGGCTCCGGCACGCTCGCCGACCAGCTCAGCCAGCGTCGCGCCGCCCTGCCCGAGGCTGTGCGCTCGCGAGTCGAGCTGTCAGGAGCCGTCTCGCCGACCGAGGTGGGGCGCGTGCTCTCGTCCTCGGGGGTCTTCCTCATGACGTCCGTCCCGGGCTACGAGGGGCACCCCCGGGTCCTCGTCGAGGCGCTGGCGTCCGGGCTGCCTGCGGTCGTGACCACGGGGAGCGACACGGGCGACCTCGTGGCTGCCGACGAGAACGGCTACGTCGTCTCGCGCGACCCCGGCGAGCTGGCGCGGGCCGTGCTGCAGGCGTCCGCGCTCTCCCGCGAGACGGCACGCCGCTCGGTGGAGACCCTCAGCGCGCCCGTCATCGTCCAGCGCATCCTTCGGGGCTCCGGTGTCGATGTCACGTGACAAGGCGGACGTCCTCCTGACCGTCGACGCCGATCAACGTGCGTACCTCGCCGGTCACGAGCTGTTCACGGGCGACTTCGGCGCGTTGCTGGACCACATCGACGACCTGCTGCCCGCCACCCGGGCGTACGCCGTCATGACGCCGAACGTCGACCAGACGGTCAACCTGCGTGACAACGCGGAGCTGATGGCGGCGTTCGCCGCAGCGGACCTGCGGATCGTCGACGGTACGCCGCTGGTCATGCTGGGTCGCGCGCTCGGCGCACGGGGCCTGCGTCGTCTGACGGGCGCGGACCTGCTCCCGACGACGATCGCGCACGCCGCGACCCGCGGATGGCGCGTCGTAGTCACCGGCGGCGCGCCGGGGGTGTCCGAGCAGGCGGTCGAGCACCTCGCCTCGACCTACAAGGCCGACGTGACGTCCGTGCCGTTCCCGAAGATCAGCGCTCCCGACGACCCGGCGGGTGCCGAGGTGATCGACGCCCTGACGGCCGCACGGCCGGACGTCGTCTTCGTCTGCCTGGGGTCTCCCAAGCAGGACGTGTGGATCGCCCAGTGGCGGGACAAGCTGCCGCCCGCCCTCTACATCGGCGCCGGCGCGGCCGTCGACTTCGCCGCCGGGGTCAAGTCACGTGCTCCGCGCGCGGTCCAGGCCGTCGGCGCGGAATGGCTCTATCGTCTGGGTCAGGAGCCGAGACGTCTGGCCAAGCGGTATCTCCAACGTGGCCCGCTGTTCATCGTGATTGCAGGGCGATCAGCGCTCGCCGCGCTGCGGGGCGCCAGTTGATCGGAGATGGGGGCCAGTTGACCAAGGAGAGTGTGGACACCGGGGAGCCTGTCGCGCTCCCGGTGGCGACCGTGACGGTCGTGATTCCCACGCATGCGCGCGACGACCTCCTGTCCGAGGCGATCGCCTCGGTCGTCGGCCAGTCGTTGCACGCTCTCGAGGTCGTCGTCTGCGACGACCTCGGCTCGGCGTCCACGCGGGACCTCGTCGCGCAGTGGGCGGAGCGGACCGACGGTCTGGTCTCGTACCTCGACAGCTCCGGCACGGGGTACCGGACCGCCGGCGCATCCCGGAACGCCGGCGCGGCCGTCGCACGCGGCGACGTGCTCGCGTTCCTGGACGACGACGACCTGTGGCGACCCGACCACCTCGAACGCCTGGCTGCACAGCTCGAGTCGGGCGTCGAGCTCGCGGTGTCGTGGACGAGCGCGGACGACCCGACGTGGACGTTCGCGCGGATGGCTGACGGCCTGGGCACCGCCGACGTCGTCTCCCGCAACCCCGGCTTCGTCGGCAGCAACTTCCTCATCCGGACCGAGACGTTCCGGGCGGTCGGTGGCTTCGACCCGACGCTGCGGGTCTCCAACGACCAGGACCTGCTGGTCCGGCTCCTCGAACGGCGGACGACCTATCGCACCGTGCCCGTCGTGACGCTCCAGAATCGCATCCACGACGGCGCGCAGCTCACCGACAAGACCGAGGCTCGCGCCCAGGGCGTCCTCACCTACTACCGCAAGCACCGGTCGCTGATGACGTGGCGCGACCGCGTCCGCATCGGGACGATCGTGGCGGGGATCCGGCGCAGGTGCGCACCGTCGGCGCTGAAGCGCGTCTGGTGGACCGGCCTGACAGCCCTCGGACGGGGCGTCCTGGCCCTGCCGGGCGACCGGAGGCCGGCGCGATGAGCGCCGCGACGTTCGGCGACGCAGGAGTCACGCGACCCATCACCGGGACCTCCACCTCGGCGGCGCGGTCGCTCCTGGACCACTGGATCGAGCCCGGCTACGTCATCGCGGTGGCCGTCGGCTACCTCACGCCCCACGTCGTCGACTCCTTCCAGGGTGTGAAGGCCTTCCGGCCCATCACCGAGGGCGTTGCCGCCAGCTCCCACCTGCAGTCACTGTCGGCGACGGCCGGCAACGTCCTGATCCTCGCGGCGAGCCTGCTCGTGATCTGGCTGTTCCGGCGCAACTGGCGCGACGTGCTCGGCCCGGCGGGCCTGCTGCTGGTGGCCTGGCTGGTCGCGATCCTCGGGTCGTGGGCGCACAGCCAGCAGCTGTTCCGCGTCGTGCTCCTCTTCCCGTTCGTCGTGTGCGCGCTGACGATGATGCGACCGGGCCGGCGGGCCGTCGGCGCGCTGGGATGGGTCACGGTCACCCTCGCGGCGCTCAGCATCCTGATGGGCCTGTTCGATCCCGACGCCGGCCGGTACCTCCGTCCGCAGGAGCTCTCCGACGAGAAGCCGCTCACCAGCCTCGGGATCCTCGCCGGCGTCTACCCGACCGGCAACAACCTCGGCGTCGCACTGTCCATCGGCCTGCCTGCGGTCGCCCTGATCCGACGGCGCTGGATCGCCGCCGCCGGGGTCGCGCTCACCGGGGTGGCGCTCCTGTGGACGGCGTCGCGCACAGCCGTGCTGGCGGCCTCGCTCAGCATCATCGTCGGCCTCCTCATGCGGCTCACGGAGCGCTGGCGGGATGCGTTCTCCGCGCTCGTGCTCGCGGGCGCCGGCTCGATCGCCGTCCTCCTCCCGTTCGTCACGCGGTCCCCGACGGCCTTCACCAACCGGGGGACGTACTGGATCGACGGGCTCCACACCTGGCGCGACGCACCTTGGCTCGGCGCTGGGCCGCGGTACTACTGGGACGTCGCCGCCACCACGGGCGACCTCGGCGGATTCGCCTACCACGCGCACAACCAGACCGTGCAGCTGCTCGTGACGGGCGGGATCGTGATGTTCGCCCTGTGCGCGGCGGTCGTCGTCTGGGCGATCGTCCGCGCTGTGCGGTGCGCGAACCACGACATCGCTCCGACGATGATGCTGGTCGCCCTGCTCGTCACCGCGACGTTCGAGGTGCCGCTCGGCTTCGTGGACCGGGAGATGTACCACCCGTTCGCGCTCGTCGCCCTGCTGCTGGTCCTGGCGATGGGTCGGCCGAACGCGGCCGCGGCTGCCGCGCGGGCGACCGCCGACGCGGGACACGCGCCGACCGGGGCCCGTGGATGACGCGTGTCCTCGTCTCGGCCGAAGGTCAGGTCGACAACATCGGTGACTCCGTGCTGCGCCGGGGCCTGCTCGACGCCCTCCGTCCCCTCGGCGAGCTCGTCGTGGGCCTGCGCGGCTCGACGCCCGACTACGCCAGCGGACTCGGGCTGCACGACAGCGACGAGGTGGTCAGCTCGAGCGGGGAGTGGCGTTCGCTCGTCGCGTCGCAGACGCGCAGGGGCTGCGGGTTCGCCTACAACGCGGGCGAGGCGCAGCTCACGCGGGGGTGGGGTGTCACCTACGCCCGGCTGGCCCCGCTTCTCGTCCTGAACCGCCTGCGCGGCGGTCATGCCGTCCACCTCGGCTTCGGGCTGCGCTCCGAGGACAGGTTCTGGGCGCGCGTGATGCGGTTGTCGCTCGCGCCGTGCGAGCTGGTCACCTGGCGCGACGCCGCCTCCCGCGACTGGGTGGGGACCGGGACCGTGGCGCCGGACTGGGCGTACGCCGCCGGACCAGCGGCGCCTGACGGGGTCGCGGAGCTGCCCACGTCCGGGCGGGACGTGCTCGCGGTGTCGCTGCGGTTCGACCGACCCGCGCCCAGCGCTGCGTGGCTCAAGACGGTCCGGGCGGTCGCCGACGACCGCGGGCTGCGCATCGTCGCCATCGCGCAGGTCGAAAGGGACCGGCCGCGTGCAGCCGACCTCGCACGGCTGCTCGACGGGGACCTCGTCGACTGGACCGGCACGGCGCACGCCGACGTCGAGGTCCAGGTCCGCAGCGTCTACCGGCGCAGCGCGCTCGTGGTGAGCGACCGGCTGCACGCCGTCGTCATGGGGCACACCGAGGGGGCGGTGCCGGTCGGGCTCGGAACCGACTCCGTCGCCAAGCTCGACCGGACCCTGAGTGCGGTCGGCGTCACCGGAGCCGCGTTCGTCGCAGGAGACGACGTCGCCGGCGACATCTCGCGCGTGCACGACCTGCTCGAGCGCCGCGCGGAGGTGCTGGGGTGCGCGGACACGGCCGGCAGCCGCCTCGCCGCCGTGCGCGGCCGCCTGCTCGACCTCTTCGCCCGATGAGTCGACTCGCAGGAGCGGCTGCGCGCGGCACGGCAGTGACCGTCGGCGTGCAGATCGGCCGGATCGTTCTGCAGTTCGGCTCGGTCATCGTGCTCGCCCGCCTGCTCACACCGTCCGCGTTCGGGCTGGTCGCCATGGTCACCGCGATCATCGGCGTCGCCGAGCTCATCCGCGACTTCGGCCTCTCCCTCGCCTCGATCCAGGCCAAGGACGTGTCGCGGGCCGAGCGCGGCAACCTGTTCTGGGCCAACACCGGGCTCGGCACCGCGTGCGCCCTCCTGGCGCTCGCCCTGACACCGCTGATCGTCCGGATCTACGACGAGCCGACGCTCGCGCGGCTCGTCCCCCCGCTGGCCGCGGTGTTCGTGCTCTCGGGGATGACGACCCAGTACCGCGCCGACCTGGCCCGAAACCTGAGATTCACGGCGGTGGCCTTCGCCGACCTCGTCGGCCCGGCCAGCGGCATCCTGGCGGCGATCGGGCTCGCGGTCGCCGGTGCCGGCTACTGGGCGCTCGTCGCCCAGCAGCTGGTCGCTGCGGCGGTCACGCTCGCGTTCACCGTGCTGTGCGGTCGGTGGGCCCCGGGGTGGTACCGGCGCTCGGTCTCGATCGCCCGCTTCTTCAGGTTCGGCGGCGGGGTCCTCGGCGCCCAGCTGCTCAACTACCTGACCCGCAACGTGGACAACATCGCGATCGGCGCACGCTGGGGTCCGCAGGAGCTGGGCCTCTACTCGCGGGCCTACATGCTCGTCATGGTGCCGATCAACCAGATCAACGCGCCGCTCACCAACGTGGCCGTACCCGTGCTCTCCCGGGTGCACGAGGACCGGTCGGCGCTCACCGCGGGGCTCAAGCGCGCCCAGCTCGTCGCGTGCTACGTCACGGCACCGGCCCTCGTCGTCGCCGCCGCGCTGGCCCAGCCGCTGATCCTGGTGGTCCTCGGCAAGCAGTGGACCGAGGTGGCGCCGATGTTCGCGATCCTCGCCCTCGGCGGGCTCTTCCGATCCATCTCGCAGATCGCGTACTGGGCCTACCTGGCGACCGCCCACACCGCCGCGCTGTTCCGGCTGCAGCTGTGGACGCAGCCGGTGATGGTCGTCCTGATCGTCGGAGGCGTGCCGTGGGGCGGCGTGGGCGTCGCCGTCGGTGGGCTCGTCGCCAACATCTTCTACTGGATCGCGTCGCTCGTCGCCGTGGGTCGCTCGACCGGCGTCGGTGTCGGCGCCCTGTTCTCCACGGCGGCGACAGCGGTCCTGGGCGTCGCGCTCCCCGCCGGGCTTGCGGCGTGGGGCGCCGCGCACCTGGTCGACGGCCCCCTGGCGCAGATCGCCGCAGGCCTCCTGGCCGCGGTACTGGCCGTCCTCGTGGTGGGTGCCCTGACACCGCCGGTGCGACGTGACGCGGCGACCATCGTCCGCACGGTGCGGCTCGTCACCCAGCACTGACGGCCACGCCGACCGACCCGGTCAGCGTGAGCCGTGCGCCAGGGTCAGGGCGCGGACGCGCCTGCCCACGGAGTCAGCGCGTCGTCCTGGCCCTCCAGCCGGGGTGCGCCGTCCTCCGGCTCGGACCCGGCGTCGGCCCGCCGTTCCTCGGGCGCAGAGTCCGCCACGAGCTCGGTCGACGACCCCGGGGACGAGGCCGCTGTCGACGACTCGTGCGGCGAGGCCTCGGGCGACGACTCCTGGGAGGACGCGTCGGGCGCGAGCTCCGCGGACGGGGCTTCGGGCGAGGGCGCCTCGGAGGAGGCCTCGGGCGACGGCGCCGCCGTCGGAACAGGCTCGAACTGCGCCGCATACGACCGGCCGGAGCGGGCGCCCCGAACCGGCAGCCGGGTCGGGGTCTCGTCGGATGCGTCGTTGATGACGATGCCGAGAAGTCGCGCACCAGCCATCTTCAACGCGGTGACCGCCTCACCGAGCTGGTCACGCGTGATCTTCGGGCGTCCGACCACGAGGACGACACCCTCGGCGGCAGCACCGACGGCGGCACCGTCGGTCACCGCGAGCAGGGGCGGGGTGGCGATCACGACGAGCTCGTACCGCTCCGCGAGCGCCTGGACGAGCTCGGTCATCCGCACGGAGGTGATGAGGTCGCCGGGGTTGCGCACCTGCGCGCCGGCGTGCAGGACGTCGACCCCGTCGACGTCCTCCAGGACGTCCCCGAACTCCGCGCCCAGGGTCAGCACATCACCCAGTCCGAGCCCGCCGACCAGGCCCAACGACCGCGCGAGGCTCGGTGAACGCAGGTCCGCCTCGACGAGGGCGACGCGCAGGCCGCCCTCCACCGCGGTGCGCGCCAGGCTGAAGGCGACGTGTACGGCACCCTCCCCCGACGTGCACGACGTGACGACGATCGTCGAGGCGCGCTCGTCGACGTCCAGCAGTCGCAGGTTGGTGCGCACCCGCCGGTAGTCCTCTGCCCACGGGTTGGTGCGAGCGATCGTCGACTTCGACGGGCGACCGCGCTTCGCGATCTCGCCGAGGACCGGGACGGACGTGATCCGGCGGACGTCGGAGGCGGTGCGGACCCGGACGTCGAGCGCCGAGACCAGCAGGACGTACCCGAGTCCCACGACGAGCCCCCCGAGGAGGCCGACGGCGAGGTTGGCCATCAGGTCCGGCGACGACGGCTTCGACGGAGGCGTCGCCGGTGTGATCGTGCTGACCACGAGCGCGGCGTTGCCGCCCTGCCGGGGCGCGATGTCGGAGACCGCGACGTCGAGCTGGTCGGCGACCCCGTTGGCCAGCGCCGCTGCGGTCTCGGGATTGCTCCACGTCGCGCGGACGGTCAGGAACGTGGTGCCGGAGGTGATCGAGGCCGTGACGTGCGCGGCCAGGCTCCCACCGTTGCCCAGGCCCAGCTTCTCGCCCACCGGGTCCAGGACGACCGGTGTCCGGGCGAGGTTCGCGTACGTCTGGACGACGCGTGCGACGAACACCGCACCGTCGTTGAGGTCGGAGGTGGTCGCGCCGCTTCCGGGCTGGACCAGGAGGATCGCCTGCGCCGTGTAGAGCTTCTGCTGGTTCTGGGTGAAGCCGATCGCGGCGGCTCCACCGAGCGCCACCATGAGGACGATCGGCAGCCACCGTCGCTTGATCAGTCCGAGCAGTTCGCGCAGATCCACGTGCCCACCCTTCTCCTCGGCCGCAGTCGAGTCAGCATGGCGACGAGGCCACAGCCGCCGTCAGCCAGACATCCGATGTTACAGACCGGTTCTGAGGAGTCCCGGGAGAGTGCTCGAACTTCATCCGTTGCCTCCCGCGACGGCCACGTGACCGCGGGCTCGCCGCACCGCGTCGCGATAGACCTGCGCGTGCAGGTCGCCGACGGTATCCCAGTCGCGGCCGACCAATTCCGGGCGTCCGCCGGCCGATGCCCTCCGGCGGGTGCTCGCGAGCGCGTCGAGCAGCACCTGCTCGGTGAGCGGCCCGTCGTAGAGGCACAACCATCCACTGCCCACCTCGGCTGCCAGCTCCTCGTTGGCGGGGCTCCGTGGAGCGAGGACCGTGCGGTCCAGCGAGAGCGCGACGAGCACCGTTCCCGAGTTGTGCATCTCGAGGTAGGGCAGGACGACGAGCTCGGCGGCGGTGACCTCGGCGACGAGCACGTCGTCGGGGACGAACGCCAGCCTGCTGGTGATCCGCGGGTCGGCAGCCGAGGCCGAGACGACCATGTCGTGCCACCGGGCCGACGACGGCCGGCCGACCACCGAAAGGGTCAGGCTCTGGTCCGGGAGGGCGGTGAAGACGTCGAGCAGGCCCTCGACGCCCTTGTACTCGCGGATGATGCCGAAGTAGAGGAGTCGGCCCGGCACCTGCTCGGCCCGTGGGTGCGCGGCGAGGGCCTCGCGGTAGTCGCCGTGCCTGATCAACCGGTCGAGCCGCTCGGGCTCCGCCGGCGTCGCGTCGTTGAGCCGGATCACCGCGGTCGACCGGGACCGGAACCAGTCGATCAGCCGGTCCTCCACTCCGCCTCCGGCCTCGTGGGGCCGCAGGTTGTGCTCCGTGCGCACGAGGGCGACCCGCAGCAGCCGAGCCCGCACGACGAGCAGGACGAACGCGGCTCTGTTCGCCCACGTCTTGACCCGGCCACCGCCGCGCAGCAGGCGCTCCGGCCAGTGGACGTGCAGCACGTCGTACCTGGTGAGCAGCGCGCGTCGCCAGGTGAAGTAGACGACCTCGATCCAGTCCGGCAACCGAGAGACCACCTGGTCCACGTACCGCGTCGTCGAGTCGGGAGGATCGAGCACCTCCATGACCCGCAGGGGCCTGGTCTCACGGTCGAGCAACGGCCACCTCCGGGACGTCGAGCGGTGGGGACTCCGCCTCGACGGCCGCGCACTCCTGGCTCGCGCACCGCCAGACGGTGGCGAGCAGGATCGCGAGCACATACAGGGACGGCGTGAAGTGGAGCGTGTTGTCGGCCGTCGCGTCGAGTCCCGTCGCCACCAGGAGCGTCACGGCCAGAGCCCAGCCCATGCGCGACGCTCCTCGACGCACGAAGCGGCGGAGCAGTCCGAGGTACGCCGTGAGGATCCCGATCACGACCACCAGCCCGATCAGGCCCATCTCGGCAAGGATCCAGATGTACTCGTTGTGCGCGATGTTCGTCGCGAGGATGCCGCCCGGCAACGTGGCGCCGAAGCCGAGCCCGGTCACCGGATGGTGCTTCCAGACGTCGAGGATCTTGTCCCACGCCGCGTAGCGCCACAGCAGCGAGTTGCCCTCGGCTTCGGGTCCGGCCGGCACGGTGTACTCGGCGATGCGCCCCTGCCCCACCGGGGAGAGGAGCGCTGCCGTGAGCAGGATCAGCAGGGCGGTCGTGATGGTCGCCATAGCCTTCGAGAAGAGCCCCCGGGCCAGCCAGACGTACACGACGATCCCCGCCACGAAGGTCAGCAGGCCCGTGATGCTGCCGGTAGTGACGATCGCCCCGGCGAAGGCGACGAGCGCCACGGCGTCGTACCGGGGATGTCTGCCCTCGAAGACGAGGACCAGCGAGCAGATGGCGGCGACCGTGAAGTAGAACGCCGCCGGGTTGGCCTGCGAGAGCGTGCCCGAGGACCGCTCGACCTCGCCGATCGTCGTGCCGGTGCCGGTCGCGGCCTGCACGAGGGCGACGAACGCCGGGATGGTCGCGGAGAGCTGGACGATGCGCGCTGTACCCGCCCGGGTCACGCGGCCGGGCACGACGAGCGTGATCGACACGACGGCGACGACGCTGAACAGACGCAGCGCCTCACCGATGGCGACCGCGCCCCAGGCCTCACGCCCGAGCATCGCCGGCGCGACGAGGGCACCGGCGGCCAGGGTCAGCAGGATCAGGGCCCGCACATCGTGCACCGCGCACAGCGCACCCAGCATGATCACGGTGATCGCGAGCCCGCTCGTCGCGCCAGGGATCCCGGCGGTGTCGATCAGCGGACGGATGATGACCGCGGCGGCGAGCAGCGCGAACCCGAAACGGTAGCCGACCGCCACGAACGCGGGCAGCGCCGCGAGCGCCAGGACGTACTGCGGTGCGTATCCTCCGGCGACGAGCTTCGCGACGAGCAGCACCAGCGCGGCGCACCCGAGCACGATGACCCACGACTCCACCCGGACGGAACGCGCGGTGAGCACGCGCGGTGCGAGCGCGGCCATCGGTTCCTCCTCGGCATCCGTCGGTGGCGGTTCGGGGCGTCGTCGGATCCCGCGGCCAAACCTACGTCGTGCAGGCCCGAACCGGGCCATATCGTCCCATGATCACCCGCCGGATCGGCGGAGAAGGCTCGCCTCACGCGTCCCGGGACGCGATGCTGGGGTCTTCCGCTCGTCGTCTCACCGATCAAGGGTCCCCGTGAAGCGTCAGTTCGTCGTGCTGCTCGGGTCCCGAGGGTTCGCCGCCGTCATGCAAGCGGTGCTCTTCGGGCTGCTCGCGCGGTCGGTCACCGCGAGCACGTTCGGGCTCGTCACCGCGTTCACGGGTGTCGTGGGCGTGCTCCTGGTGCTGACCGGCGCGGGGATGGCCGGGGTGATCTCGCGCGCGCACGCACAGGCTGACCACGACGCCGTCGCGTCGGCGATCAGGCTGACCGTGTGGTCCGGCTTCATCACCGCGTTCGCGATCACGCTGTTCGTCGTCGCCTGGTCGCTGGCCGTCGGCGGGGTACCGCTCGCCATCGCCCTGATCGCCATGGCTCTGGTCATCGAGCGCACGTCCGACGCCGCTCTCAACGTCCCGATCGCAGACGGCCAGGTGACTCTCTCGACCTGGCCGATCCTCCTGCGCCGGGTGGTCGCGGTCGTCCTCCTGGTGGTGGGCCTCACCGCCGGGTTCGACCCGATCTGGTCCTACGCCGTGGCGACCTTCTTCGGCGCGGTGAGCGCCCAGTGGCTCACCCGTCGCATCGTGCGCCACCCCGAACGGGGAACCGTGGCGGCCCGCGCGCTCATCCGGGACGGCTCCCCGTACATGTGGACGACGCTGTCCGGGCAGGTGCGCATGCTGGACACGGCCCTGGTCGCGGCCGTGGTCGGCCCGGCGGCTGCCGGCGGCTACGCGGCGGCGTCGAAGCTCGTCCAGCCGGCCCTCCTGGTGCCGCAGACGATCGCCTCGCTCGTCCTGCCCCGGTCCGCGCGACTCGACGCGACGGACTCGCGACGGCTGGTCCGGCCGCTCGTGCTGGCCTGCGCCACGTCGTTCGTCGTCGTCCTGCCGCTGATGATCTTCGCCGGGCCGCTCCTGACCCTGGTGATGGGGCAGGACTACGCCTCCTCGGCACCGATCCTGCGGTGGTTGCTGGTGGGCATGCCCTTCTTCGCGCTGACCGTCCCCCTGCTCGCCCTGCTCCAGGGTCAGGGGCGGGCCCGTCTCGGCGCCGTGAGCAGCGTCGTCTTCGCCGTCCTGCTCCTCGTCGACATCGTCGTCGGCGCCCTCCTCGGCGGCAGCGTCGGTGCCGCGATCGGACTGTCGTCGACGTTCGCCCTGCAGGCGGTCGTCCTGGTCGTCACCGTGCGGCTGACGCTGGGCGCCGAGCCCAGAGCCACCCAGAGCGCGAGCGCCACGAGCGCGGGTGCGGTCGACGCCACGGGGTGAGCTCGGGTGCCACGCTCGCAACCGCGAGGCGTCCCGGTGCGAGCGACGGCCGAGAACGCCGTGCGCACGACGGACGCGCTACCCCCGAGGAATGCCCGGCGCAGCACGGCGTACGCACGAGCTCCTGACGCACGAAGGGCGCCCGGCCCGTGGGTGTGCGCGCCGGCGCGGGCGGCGGGCTGGCGACGCACGAGGAACGGCCCCGCCGGCGCGCACGTGCCGGGCGGGGCCGTTCCTGAGGAGCGAGTGCAGCGGTCAGTAGGCCCCGGAGCCGCGCAGCACGGCGCGACCCGTCTTCCAGAGGATCATCAGGTCCATCGTGACCGACCAGTTGTCGACGTAGCGCAGGTCCAGTCGCACCGACTCGTCCCAGCTCAGGTCCGAGCGGCCGCTGACCTGCCAGAGCCCCGTGAGGCCCGGCCGGACGTGCAGCCGACGACCGACAGGGTCGGAGTACGCCTCGACCTCGGAGACCAGTGGCGGCCGCGGACCGACCAACGACATGTCGCCGCGGACGACGTTCCAGAGCTGCGGCAGCTCGTCGAGGGAGTACCGGCGGAGCAACCGCCCGGCCTTCGTCACGCGCGGGTCCTCACGCATCTTGAACATCACGCCGTCGCAGTCGCTGCTGTCCAGGAGGTGGTGGCGCTGGTCGTCGGCGTTCGCGTACATCGTGCGCAGCTTCCACATGGTGAACGTGGTGCCGTCACGGCCGACGCGCGGCTGCTTGTAGAACACGCCACCGGACGAGCCCGCCTTGATGGCGATGGCGGCGATCGCGATCACCGGCGTTGCCACGAGCAGCATCAGGAGTCCGACGGTGCGGTCCAGCACGGACTTCGCGACCATCCGGCTCTTCGGCGCCGCGAGCTCGACCTCGAGCAGCGACAGGCCGGCGGTCGGGCGCACGGTGAGCCGAGGAGAGGACACCTCGATGATGTCGGGGGCGACGACGAGCTGCGCCCCGGCTCGGCCGAGGGCCCACGAGAGACGCCGCAGCGCATCGCCGCTCAGGACCGAACCGGCGACGACCACCGTCTCCACGGCACGGTCCGACACGATCTGCACGACGTCCGCGATGCCCCCCAGGACCGGGACGTCGTGCACGTCCGACGTCGAGATCTCGGGCAGGCAGACCCCGATCGTGAGGTAACCGTGGTGGGGAGCGCCCTTGAGGTCGTGGACGATGTGGTCGCAGGAGTCCAGGTCGCCCACCACGAGCGTGCGCCGCATCCCGACGCCCAGCTCGCGCGACTTGTGCAGCCGGTTGCGCCGCCAGTACCGGTCGCCGCACGCCACCAGCAGCAGCACGGGGATCCCGATCAGGACGACGACCCGCGGCACGGGGACGTGCAGCGAGAACTCGAGCACGACCAGCAGGGCGCCGAGGCTCAATCCGCCCCGGATGACGGCCTGGAACTCCGTCGGCCCGTCCCCGAGGCTCGAGCTGCGGTAGCCGCCCCAGCACAGCACGAGAAGGACGAACACCACGGCGCCTGCGGCACCGAGCACGAACGTGAGGGGTTTCGGGCCGAGCGTGGGAAGGAGCGCGAGCACGGAGACGACGAAGGCGCAGGCAGCGTCCGCGACGACGGCCGCCCGCGAGTAGTCGATCCCGACGGCCGCCCAGCGGCCCGCCGCACCCTGCTCGGAGTTGTCGATGGTGCTGCGGACGATGAACGGTTCGGACGATGCCCACGACCGCCGGGGTTCGGTCGCCTCGCGACGACGGTCGGCGCCGTGTTCAGTCCACCGGCCCGTGCCGTCGGCTGTCAGCGTCATCGTTCCCCCACACGTCCAAGCACCATTGGGATGTTTGGAGGGTATACGGGGGAAAGGTACCTTCTGGTACGTTCTGTCCGGTTTTCACCCGCGATTCACCCGAGGACGCCTGTCGTCACGTCCGGGTGTGGAACTCCAGCTGGGCCGCCTCGAGGCCCTTCACGACGGCGGCCTCGACCGCGTCCGCCGCCCGGTCGACGAGCCACGCAAGCTCCTTGAGCTCGACCTTGGCGAAGTCGCGCAGGACGAAGTCGGCGGCGTCCATGCGCCCGGGCGGACGACCGACGCCCACGCGCACCCGCACGTAGTCCTTGCTGCCGAGCGCCTTGGTGGTGTCGCGCAGCCCGTTGTGGCCGCCTTCGCCCCCGCCGCGCTTGAGACGGACGTCGGCGAACGGGATGTCGAGCTCGTCGTGCACCAGGATCGTCCGCTCGACGGGCACGTCGTAGTACTGCGCGAGCGCCGAGACCGGGCCGCCCGACACGTTCATGTAGGTCGTGGGCTTCGCCAGCACCACCCGAGGACCCGGGACCCCGCCGGGCAGGACGCCCAGCCGGCCCTCGGCCGCGACCGCCTGCGCGCGTCCGGCGGCCTTCCACGTGGAGCCCGTGCGCCGGGCCAGCTCGTCCAGCACCATCTGCCCGACGTTGTGGCGGTTGCCGGCGTACTGGGCGCCGGGGTTGCCGAGGCCCACGACCAGCCAGGGTCCGTCGGTCATGTCGCCTCCTTCGGGCATCGTCGGGCAAGCACGACGCCCGGCACCGTCAGAAACGGTACCGGGCGTCGGGCGGAGGCTCAGGCCTCGGTGCCCGAGGTCGGCCTGCGTCAGGCCTCGGCTGCAGCGGCGCTCGCGGCCGACTGCGACGCGGCGATCTCCGAGGCGGCGGCCTCGGCGGCGAGGTCGTCGGCGGAGGCGTGCGGGACGCTGATCGCGACGACGGTCAGGTCGGGGTCCGAGAGCAGGGTGGTGCCCTCGGGCAGCGTGATCTCGCCGGCCGTGACCGACGAGCCGCCGACCAGACCCTCGATGGAGACCTGGACCTCGCTGGGCAGTGCCGTCGCGTCGGCCTCGAGCGACAGCGTCTGCGTCTCGACGACGTGGATGGTGCCGGGGTAGGACTCACCGACGACCGTGACGGGGATGTCGACGGCGACCTTCTCGCCACGCTTCACGATGAGCAGGTCGACGTGCTCGATGGTGTTCTTCACGACGTCGCGCTGGACGTCCTTCGTGATCGCCAGCGTGGTCTGGCCGTCGAGCTCGATGGCGAACAGCGCGTTGGCGTGCTTGACGGCGAGCATCGTCTCGTGGCCCGGCAGCGCCACGTGCAGCGGGTCGGAGCCGTGCCCGTACAGGACGGCGGGGACCTGGTCGGCGCGGCGCAGGCGGCGCGCGGCGCCCTTGCCGAACTCGGAACGGGTGGTGGCGACGAGCTTGATCTCAGACACGGTGACTCCGGGAGTAGGCGCCCGCGCAGTGGTCGCGGGCGTGGTCGGAACAAGGTGAGGCGGCGACGTGCCGCGGTGACAGAAGTGGTGGCCTCGACGCGGGACGCAGGACGGGCACGCGGAGGCGGCTCGCCCAGTCGATCACGGAGCTCAGGGGCCTTGCTGGCCCGCCGCCTGAGCGCCGAACCGTTCGACCGTCCTTCGTCCCTCGCCGAGGCAACCTGAAGAGACTACCCGAGCCGGAGGCCCTCACCCAACCCCCGGGGTCGCGGCCGGCGCCACTGCGCAACTCAGCCGCGTCGAGACCTCGTTCAGATTCACCCATTCCGACGCAGACCGGAAACCTCACGTGCCGAACCTCTCGGTACTCTCACGGCATGCTGCTGCCGATCCGACTGGTCCGAGGTGGATGGCCGCGATGGCTGGAGCGGCGCGCGCACCGCTTCTTCTACACGGATCCGGCGGTGCTCGTCGACGACGACGCCTCGCCGGAGGACTACCGCTCGGTGATGCTCGGCATCCACATCGGCGGGACGATCAAGATCACCGCCGCAGGCCGGCACCTCGACATCGACCCTCTGCTGCTGGACAACGTCGACCTGGCCGGGGCGCGCATCGTCGACATCGGGGCGTCGGACGGCTCCACCTCGATGGACCTGATCGACGCGCTGCCCGAGTTCGCCTCGTACACGATCAGCGACCTCTACATCGAGGTCCCCTGGGCCCGCACCGCGAAGCACCTGTTCCTGTTCGACAAGCACCAGACGTCGATCCTGGTCGCCGGCAGGCGGTTCCTCGCGTGGCCCGAGCTCTCGCGCACGGTCGCGGCCCTGTACGCGCCGCTCGTCAGGCGCGGCCGCAAGCAGCCGCAGCAGCTGACCACGCTCCTGAACCCGCAGGTGCGGGCCAGGATGCGCACCGACCCGCGCGTCACGTACCGCGAGCACGACGTCTTCGAGACCTGGGCGGGCGAGCGCCCGGACGTCATCAAGGTCGGGAACCTGCTGCGCCGCTTCTACTTCGACGACGCCGACCTGAGCCGCGCCCTGCGGGCCGTGCACGCCTCGTTGGCGGACGACGGGCACTTCTTCATCGTCGACCACACCCGCGACCCGGGCCGCCCCCCGGCAGGCGGGCTCTACCGACGCACGCCGGCGGGTTTCGCACGCGTCGCGACGACACCGACGCAACCCGAGATCGAGGACCTGATCCTCGCGGTGGACGTGTCCGAGCTCACGCCCCGAACAGGGACGTGACCGAGCTCAGGCCTGCCCGTCGAACAGGGACGTGACCGAGCCGTCGTCGAAGACCTCGCGGATGGCGCGGGCGATCAAGGGCGCGATGGACAGCACCGTCAGCTTGGGGAAGCGGCGCTCGTCGGCGATCGGGAGCGTGTCCGTGATGACGACCTCGCGGGCACCGCAGCCCTGCAGCCGCTCGGCGGCCGGGTCGGACAGCACGCCGTGGGTCGCGGCGACGATCACGTCCTTGGCGCCCGCGTCGAGGATCACCCGCACCGCACCGGCGATCGTGCCGGCGGTGTCGATGAGGTCGTCGACGAGCACGCAGCTGCGACCCTCGACGTCACCGACGACACGGTTGGCGACCGTCTTGTTCGGGCTGCGGATGTCGCGCGTCTTGTGCACGAACGCCAGCGGCCCCCCGCCCAGCTTCGCGGCCCACTGCTCGGCGACCCGGATGCGGCCGGCGTCGGGCGAGACGACCGTGACGTTGGAGGTGTCGACGCGGCTGCGCACGTAGTCCGTGAGGATCGGCATGGCCCACAGGTGGTCCACCGGTCCGTCGAAGAAGCCCTGGATCTGGGCTGCGTGCAGGTCGACGCTCATGAGGCGGTCGGCGCCGGCCGTCTTGAACAGGTCGGCCATGAGGCGCGCCGAGATCGGTTCGCGGCCGCGGTGCTTCTTGTCCTGACGGGCGTAGCCGTAGAACGGTGCGACGACGGTGATCGTCTTGGCGGAGGCCCGCTTGAGCGCGTCGACCATGAGCAGCTGCTCCATGATCCACGTGTTGATCGGCGACGCGTGCGACTGCAGGACGAACGTGTCCGCGCCGCGCACCGACTCTCCGAACCGGGTGTAGATCTCGCCGTTCGCGAACTCGTACGCGGTGGTCGGCAGCAGCTCGATGCCCAGGTGGGAGGCCACGTTGTTGGCCAGGTCCGTGTGGGCGCGGCCGGAGAGCAGCACCAGTCGCTTCTCGCCGTCCGTGGAGATGATCCCGGTCATCGTGCGGAGTCCTTCGGGTCGGAGGGCAGGACGGGCGGCGGTGTCGGGGCGGTCGACCCGGCGGCGGTCGCAGCCCGGTCACGCTCCGCACGCGCTTGGGGCGAGAGGTCGTCGCGCGGGCGGACGACGGCGGCCGCAGCCGGGGTGCCGGCACGAGACCGTGCCACCCAGCCCTCGATGTTGCGCTGCGCGCCGGCGCTCACGGCGAGGGCGCCGGAGGGCACGTCGCGGCGGATGACGCTGCCGGCTCCCGTGTAGGCGCCGTCGCCGACGGAGACGGGAGCGACGAACATGTTGTCGGCGCCCGTCCGGGCGTACGAGCCGATCGTCGTGTGGTGCTTGTTGACGCCGTCGTAGTTGACGGTCACGGAGGCGGCACCGATGTTCGTGTGCTCGCCGATCGTCGCGTCCCCGACGTAGGAGAGGTGCGGCACCTTGGAGCCCGTGCCGATCTGCGCGTTCTTCGTCTCGACGAACGTGCCGATCTTGCCGTCTGCTCCGAGGACCGTGCCAGGGCGCAGGTAGGCGAACGGACCCACGCTGGCACCCGCGCCGATCACGGCGAGATTCCCGTGCGTGCGGACCACCGATGCGCGCGGACCCACCTCGACGTCGGTCAACGTGGTGTCCGGGCCGACCGTCGCGCCCTCGCGGACGACCGTCGCGCCGTGCAGCTGCGTCCCGGGCAGGATCGTCACGTCGCGCTCGAGCTCGACGTCCACGTCCACCCAGGTGGTGGCCGGGTCGACCACCGTGACGCCGTCGCGCATCCAGTCCTCGAGGATGCGACGGTTCATCTCCGCACGCAGGACCGCGAGCTGGACGCGGTCGTTCACGCCCTCGACCAGGATCGGGTCGTCCGTGCGCAGCGCCCGCACGTGACCGCCGTCGGTCCGCGCGATCGCCAGCACGTCCGTCAGGTAGACCTCGCCCTGGGCGTTGTCGCGCCCGAGCCGGCCGAGCGCACCGCGAAGCACGCCCGCGTCGAACACGTAGATGCTGGAGTTGATCTCCGCGACGGTCCGCTGCTCGTCGGTGGCGTCCTTCTCCTCGACGATGCCGAGCACGTCACCCGTGCCGGGCTCGCGCAGGATGCGGCCGTAGCCCGTGGGGTCCGCGACCTCCGTGGTGAGCACGGTGACCGCGTTGCCGTCCGCGTGGTGCGCCTCCAGGAGCTCGTGCAGCGTGGCCGCGTCGAGCAGGGGGACGTCGCCCGCGATGACGACGACAGCACCCGCCACCTGGGCGTTCGTGGCCGAGCCGATCGTCCCGTCGCCCGCCGCGTCAGCCTGTGCGGCGGCGTCGAGACCCGTCATGGCGACCTGCACCGCACGACCTGTGCCCGGGATGTGGTCCTGGTCCACGATCAGCGCCTGCGGGTCGACCTCGGTCACGTGCGCGGCGACCAGCTCACGTTCGTGCCGGACGACGACGAGCACCCGACCGGGGTCGAGCGCGCGTGCCGTGGCCAGTGCGTGACCCAGCATGCTGCGACCGGCCAGCGTGTGCAGGACCTTGGGTGTCGCCGAGCGCATCCGGGTCCCTTCACCGGCGGCGAGGACGACAACGGCGGCCGGGCGGGGGAACGTCACCTGGGAGGGCTCCTCGCGGATCTGCCCGAGAGGTCGGGCGGCGGATCTCGTGCGCACGGCAACTCTACCGTCGCGCGGGGGCGCTCCCGCCCGCCGGACGACCGGCGGGACCTGCGGCCGCCAGCGGACACCCCGCGCACCCTTCGATCACGGTGTCTGTGGGGCACCCCGAGCAGGCCGCGGAGAACCGCACGAGCAGGCCCACCGCCTCCGCGTGCTCGAGTGCCGCGGAGACGACGTCGACCGGGAGGCGCAGGCGTTCGGCGACACGCTGCGGCCGCAGCCCCCGGTCGGTCTCCCGCAGGATCGCCGCGAGCGCGCTCACAGCAGCCGCCCGAGCTGGAACACGGCCACGGCGAGCAGCCACGCCAGCGCGAGCTGGGCCGTGACGGCCGCACCCGTCCAGCGCCAGCCGAACAGGCGCGCCTGCTCCGCCAGGGTCGCCAAGCACGGCGTGTACGCCAGCACGAACACCATGAACGCGAACGCCGCCGCCCCGGGCGCACCGTCGGAGGTCCGGTCGAACGTGGCCCGCAGCTGGGCGCCGAGGTCGTCCGGGTGGTCGACGGGCTCTGCGACGGCGTACGTCTGCGCCATCGACCCGACGACGACCTCCTTGGCGACGAATCCCGTCATCAGCGCTGCGGAGGCGTGCCAGTCGGCGAAGCCCGCCGGTGCGAAGACGGGCGCGATGCCCGCGGCCACCCGCCCGTAGACGCTGTCCTCGACGGGGACGTAGGCCAGGGCGTGGCCCGAGACGGCCGGGACCGCCATGAGGACCCACACGACCGACAGGGTCGCGACGATGATCGTGCCCGCCTTCGTCGCGAAGGAGCGCACCCGCACCCAGGTGGAGGCGACGATCCCCCGCAGCCGGGGTCGCTGGTACGCGGGGAGCGCCAGGACGAACGGCTCCCGGACGAGGTCGCGGAACGCGGTGAGCCGGAGCGCGGCACCGACCCCGACCACGAGCAGCGCCGAGCCGACGTACATGGCCAGGACCGCGAGTCCGGCGTCGTGCGGGAAGAACACCGACGCGAGCAGCAGGTAGACGGTCAGGCGGGCGGTGCACGAGGTCAGCGGCACGAGGAGGCCCGTCAGCAGCCGCTGTCGCGCGTGCGGCAGCACCCGGGCCGCGGAGAGCGCGGGGACGTTGCACCCGAAGCCGACGACGAGCGGGAGCACCGCCCGACCCTCCAGGCCGAGCGCGCGCATCGCCTTGTCCGCGGCGAACGCCGCCCGCGCGAGGTAGCCCGAGTCCTCGAGCAGCGCGACGGCGACGAACATCAGCGCCATCAGCGGGACGAACGACGCGACCGTGGCGACCCCGGCCAGGAGCCCGTCGACGACGAACGCGCTCACCCAGGCGGGGGCGAAACCGAGCAGGTCCGACAGCCAGGGCCCGATCCAGTCGTTGATCGCGTGGCTCACGGCGCCCATCAGCGGTGCGGCCGCCACCGTGACGAGCTCGAACAGGGCCCACATCACGGCCAGCAGCACCGGCAGCCCCACCCACGGGCGCAGCAGCAGCTCGTCGACCCGGTCCGACCACGTACGAGCGGCGGGTGCAGCCGGACGGTCGAGCCCGGCGTCCCGGGAGACGTCCAGGACCCAGCCGAAGAGCGCCTCGGCGTCGTCCATGGGGTCGTCGCCGGGGTCGGGCACGGACAGCGTCGGGCGCGTGATCAGCGCGGTGCCGACGGCGTCGGCGAGGGCGGTCGACCCCGCTCCGGTCCGCGGGTCGACGTCGACGACGGGAACCCCGAGCGCGGACGCCAGCCGGGCGGCGTCGACCTCGATGCCGCGCGCCCGCGCGACGTCCCGCATGGTCAGCGCGACGACGGTCGGTAGACCAGCGCGCGCGACCTGACCCACGAGGTACAGCGAGCGGGCGACTGCTGTGGAGTCGACGAGCACCACCACGAGGGCGACGTCGCCGTCCTCCGCGGAGGCGAGGGCGTCGGCGGTGACCTGCTCGTCCGGTGTGCGCGCCAGCAACGAGTACGCGCCCGGCAGGTCGAGCACCGCGACCCCGGCCTCCCGCCAGTCGCCGGAGGCCAGCTCGACGGTCGTGCCCGGTGCGTTCACCACGCGCTGCCGGGCGCCGGTCACCAGGTTGAACAGCGTCGACTTGCCGACGTTCGGGCTCCCGACCAGGGCAACGGTCGCCCCCCGCGTCTGAACCGGCAGGCCGTCCGTGTCGTGACAGCTCATCCGGCGACCTCGACCTGGATGCCCGAGCAGGTCCGGTGGTCGAGCGCGAACCGTTCGGCACCGACCGCGACGACCCGACCTTGCGACCGGACGTCGTGCGTCACCTCGACCAGCGCGCCCGGCCGCAACCCCAGCTCGCTGAGCCGCAGCCGGACGTGACCGTCGAGGCCGACGTCGAGGATGCGGACCAGGGCCCGCTGGGTGCAGGTGGCGAGGTTCACGCTCGCACTCTAGGAAGTGAGGGTTGCCTACCTTCAGGGCCGAAGGTCCCGGCTGTCAGCGCCGGCCGCGCGCCCGGAGAACGCCTGGCCGGCCGACCTCCGCAGCGGTTCCCCGGCGAACCGCAGCACGGTACGTTCGCGACTGTGTCGGACACCCGTCCGGCTCGATTGCCGTGGTCACGGGCCACAGAGCACGGGCGGGCGGGGCCGGATGCCGCAGGGACCGATACCGACGCTGGTCGGTCGCGACGCCGAGTCCGTCGCGCTGCGGTCGCTGATCGCCGACGCTGCGGGGGGACTGGGGCGCTCGGTCGTCGTCGTCGGCGAGCCCGGCATCGGCAAGAGCGCCCTGCTGCAGGCCGCGGTCGACTCGGCACCCGAGGCGCGCGCGCTCCGGGTCTCCGGCTCCGAGCCCGAGAAGCAGATGAGCTACGCCGGGCTGCACCGGATCCTGCGCCCGCTCGCCGACGAGGTCGGCCGGCTCCCGGAGCCGCAGCGCGCCGCTCTGCAGGTCACGTTCGGCGAGCTCGCCGGGCCTGCGCCGAGCAGGTTCCTCGTCGGCCTGGCGTCGCTGACCGCTCTGGGCGTGGCGGCGCGGACGAGGCCCGTCCTGTGCGTCGTCGACGACCTGCACTGGATGGACCGCGAGTCTGTCGGCGTCCTGTCGTTCGTCGCCAGACGACTGGAGCGGGAACGAGTCGCCCTGGTGCTCGCGACACGCGACGAGCCGGCCGTCCTGGCGACGGTCGACGGCGTGGACCGGACCGTCCTCACCGGACTGACGAGCGCAGCCGCAGCCGCGATGCTCGCCGCGCGCGTGCCGGGTCGGATGCATCCGTCCGTCGTCGAGAGCCTCGTCGCGCACAGCAACGGCAACCCGCTGGCGGTGCTGGCGATGGCCCGGTCGCTCAGCGCCCAGCAGCGGGCGGGCGTCGCGGCGCTGCCGGACCCCTTGCCGCTGGCCGACGGCGTCCAGGACTACTTCCTGCGGGCCGTCGCCGCCCTGCCTGCTGCGACGCAGGAGTTCGTGCTGCTCGCGGCGTGCGGTTCCGCGGACGACCCCCAGACCGTCTGGCGGGCGGCGCACCAGCTCGGCCTGACGACGCTCGACGCCGACCCCGCCGCCGCGGCCGACATCTGCTCCGTGCAGGGCGAGGTGCGGTTCAGCCATCCGCTCGTGCGCTCGGCGGTCTACGGGGCCGCCCAGCCGCAGGCCGTGCGAGCGGCGCACGCGGCACTGGCGGACGCCACCGCGACCGCCGATCCCGACCGGCGTGCCTGGCACCTGGCGGAGGCCGCGGGCGCGCCGGACGACGCGGTGGCAGCCGAGCTGGAGCTGTCCGCACAGCGTGCACACGCCCGCGGGGGGCATGCCGCGCAGGCGACGTTCCTGCGGCGGGCGGCCGAGCTGACGACGGACCCGGCACTCGCGCTGACCCGCGCGCTGGATGCTGCCGACGCCTACGTGCTGTCCGGAGAGCTGGAGACCGCGGCCGCCCTCGTCGAGCGGACCGGTCCGTCGTCGACCGGCCTGCAGCGCGCCCGAGGTCTGCAGATCGAGGCCGAGATCGCCATCGCTCGGACACGTCCTGCGTCCGCCGCCGCGACCCTCATGCACGCCGTGGCCGAGGCGACACCCGGCGACCGGGACTTCGTCCGCGGATGCCTGTTCGACGCCCTGCTCTCCTCGGTCATGGCCGGCCGCTACCTCACCGGTACGACGCTGCGGGCCGTCGCCGCGGCGACCCTGGCCACCGCGGGCCACCGCCCCGAGCACGAGGCTCTCGACCGGCTGCACGACGCGCTGGCCACGCGGGTCGGGTCCGGGTTCGAGGCCGCGGCCGGCCAGCTCCGCACGGCGGTCGACGCCCTGACCATCCGTCCGGGCCATCTCGGCCGCAACGCGGTCGGCGCCGTCCTGCTCGGGATGATGGCCTGCGACGAGCTGTGGGACGTGAGAGCGCGCAACGACCTGCTGGACCGGCTCGAGCCTGCGCTGCGCCAGGAGGGCTCGCTCATCGCCCTCGCCGTCGCGCTCGCTGGGCGCGGGGCCGGCCTCGTCCGCGAGGGCCGGCTCGCCGAGGCAGGCGACCGGTACGCGGAGAGCATGGACGTCGCCGCGGCGTACGGCGTGCGCAACGACGCCCCGCTCATCGTGCTCTACGCGTGGCAGGGCCGGGTCGACGAGACGCGTGCGCTGGCCGACCTCATGCGGAGCCAGCACCAGGTCGGCCTGTGGGCGACGTCCGCAGCCCACTGTCTCGGCATCCTGGGGTTGGGGGTCCAGGAGTACGCAGCCGCCCGGGACGCGCTCGTGGAGACCTTCGACGACGACGCCCCGGGTCTCAGCGGCATCGCGCTGCCCGACCTGGTGGAGGCTGCCGCGCGCGCAGGGGACGACGCCTGGGCCCGACGCGCGCTGGACCGCCTGACCCGTCGCGCGAGCGCGACGGGTACTCCCTGGGCGGCCTCCCTCCTCGCCCGGTCGCAGGCCCTGCTCGCCACGGACGACGACGCCGAGAAGCTGTTCGTCACCGCCCTGGAGCTCGTCGGCACCACACCGATCGCGACCGATCTCGCCCGCACGCACCTCCTCTACGGCGAGTGGCTCCGGCGGTCCGGTCGGCGGGTCGACGCACGCGTGCAGCTCCGCAAGGCCCACACGCTGTTCACGCAGATGGGCGCGGGCGCGTTCGCCGAGCGAGCCCGTTCCGCGCTCCTGGCCACCGGCGTGCGCGCCAGAGTGACCGTCCACGAGCCGGGCGACGCGACCCTGACCCCCCAGGAGTCGCGGATCGCGACCCTCGCTGCGCGAGGACTGACCAACTCCGAGATCGCCTCCAGCCTGTTCGTCACCGCGTCGACCGTCGAGTTCCACATGACGAAGATCCTGCGCAAGACCGGAACGACCTCACGCCGCGAGCTACGGGGGCTGCTCGGGCGCTGACTGGGGTCTTTCCCGGGTGCGGACGAATCGGGCGCCGTGGTCCGGTGGACGCATGGACCAGGAGCTGACCGGCAAGGTCGTCGTCGTCACCGGTGCGAGCCGCGGGATCGGTCTCGCGATCACCGAGGCACTCGTCGCGGAGGGCGCGATCGTCGTCGCGGGCGTGCGCTCGTCGAACGAGGCGCTCGAGGCGCTGCCCGTGCAGGTCGTCACCGGCGACCTCTCGACCGCCGACGGACCCCGCCTCCTGGTCGAGGCCGCAGTCGCCGCGCACGGCCGGCTCGACGTCCTGGTCAACAACATCGGCGGGGTCCGGCCGCGGCTGGACGGCTTCGCCGCCGTGACCGACGAGGACTGGCTCTGGGCCTTGGCGACGAACCTGATGCCGGCCGTCCGAGCGACGCGAGCCGCCCTGCCGCACCTGGTCGCGAGCGCACCGTCGAGCATCGTGACGATCAGCTCGGTCAACGCCGCGCTGCCCGACCCGGCCGTCATCGACTACAGCGCGGCCAAGGCGGCGCTGACGAACTTCAGCAAGTCGCTCTCCCGCGAGGTGGCGCCCCTCGGAGTGCGGGTCAACACCATCAGCCCCGGTCCGGTCGCCACCGACCTGTGGCTCGGCGGGGGCGGTGTCGCCGAGACGATCGCAGCGCACGCCGGCCGCACCCCGCAGGAGATCGCCGCCGGAGCGGCCGCCGACTCCGCGACCGGTCGGTTCACCCGGCCCGACGAGGTCGCCGACCTCGTCGTCCTGCTCGCCGGTGGCCGCGCCGGCAACGCGACCGGCATCGACATCCGCATCGACGGCGGGCTCGTCACGACCCTGTGACCGCGCCACCCACCGAGGAGCCCACCATGCCTGCACCGACCGCCCGGAGCACACGCGTCGTCGCGCGCTCGCTCGCGACCGCCGTCCTGCTCTGCCTCGCCGCGGCCTTCACGATGGGCAGCGCCAGCGCGCACCGGCCCGAGACCCCGAAGCCGACGATCGTCCTGGTGCACGGAGCGTTCGCCGACGCGTCGAGCTGGTCGCAGGTCACGCAGCGGCTCCAGCGCAAGGGCTACACCGTCTACGCCCCGGCCAACCCCCTGCGCGGCATCGCCCCCGACTCCGACTACCTGCGAGCGTTCCTGGCGACGATCCCCGGACCGATCGTCCTCGTCGGCCACTCCTACGGCGGCGCGGTCGTCACGAACGCGGCGACGGGGAACGGTGCAGTCACGGCCCTCGTCTACGTCGCGGCCTACGCGCTCGACGAGGACGAGAGCATCGGCGCAGCCAACGCCCTGGGCGGCGGCACCGCCTTGCTCGGCCAGCACATCGTCGTCCGTCCGACCGCGGGTGCGGGCCCCGACGTGGACGCCTACATCGACACCGCCTTCTTCCGGGCCGTCTTCGCCGCGGACCTGCCGGCGTCGCAGGCCGCCGTGATAGCCGCCGGGCAGCGCCCGCTGCTCGCCTCCGCCCTCGGGACGCCGTCGGGGGTTCCCGCGTGGCGCACGATCCCGTCCTGGTACGTCGTCGCCGGACGCGACCGCGCGATCCCACCCGAGGCGGAGCGTGCGATGGCTCTGCGCGCCGGTTCGGTCACCTCCGAGCTGTCGACGTCCTCGCACGTCGCGATGCTCAGCCACCCGGACGCCGTCGTGAAGGTGATCCTCGACGCAGCCGGCCGCTAGTCCCGTCCACCCCAACCCAAGGAGCACCCCCGTGACCGCACCCGTCGTCCTCATCCATGGCCTGTGGATCCACGCGTCCGCCTGGGCGCCCTGGATCGACCTCTTCGCCACCCGCGGCCTGACCGCGACCGCACCCGGCTGGCCCGGCGAGGCCGACACCGTCGAGGCCACCCGCGCCGACCCCGACGCCCAGAACGACGTCGGCATCCAGGCGATCTGCGAGCACTACGCCGGCCTGTTCGAGGCGCAGGGGATCAAACCGATCGTCGTCGGCCACTCCTTCGGCGGCCTGATCGCCCAGGAGCTGCTCGCCCACGACCTCGCCGTTGCCGCCGTCGCGATCGACCCGGCCCCGATCAAGGGCGCCAAGTCGCTGCCGTTCTCGCAGCTGAAGTCCGGCCTGCCGGTGCTCGGCAACCCCGCCAACAAGAAGCGCACGGTGTCCCTGACGGCCAAGGAGTTCCGCTACAGCTTCGGCAACCTGCTCAGCCAGGAGGAGTCGGACGCTCTCTGGTCGGCCGTCACCATCCCCGGGCCCGGGCGTCCGCTCTTCGAGGACGCCGCCGCGAACTTCTCCCGGCACTCCCCCGCCCAGGTGGACACCCACACGGCCGTCCGCGGTCCCCTCCTGCTGACCTCCGGCACCGACGACCACACCGTCCCGGCCAAGGTCACGCGCGAGGTGTTCGCCCTCTACGCGGACAACACCGCCTCGACGACGGAGTACCACGAGTTCGAGGCGAAGGGTCACTCGCTGACGATCGACGACGGCTGGCACGACGTCGCCGAGTTCGTGCTCGACTGGCTCGCCGCCAAGGGCTTCGGGGCCTCGGCGCCGGCCGCGACCGAGTCGATCGGCTGACGTCGCGGGGCCGACCTCCAGCCCGACCCGTCGCAGCGTCAGACGAGTGCCGGAACGCCGTTCGTCGTCATCCAGGCCTCCGCAGCTGCGTGGTGAGCGTCGGCCCGCCGGAACCCGGGGATCTCACGGAGCGCGGGTCCGACCTTGTCGCCGTTCGCGCTCAGCAGGGCCAGGGTCGTCGCTCCCCACTCCACGAGGACCGCCAGCACGTCGACCGACCGGCCTGCGAGCTCCGGGGGCAGGGTGTCGAGCAGGATCGCGAGGTCGACGAGCCGGTCGGCCCGCTCCTGCGTGGTGGCGATCAGCCCCGCGAGCCCCTCCGCCGACGTCCGGGCGATAGCCGCGACGGACGTCAGGCCGACCTCGCGCAAGGCGGGCGCGTGGACCGCGAACGGAGCCGCCCCGAGGAGGTCGTTGCCCTTCGCCACGAACGTCCACATGCGACCGTCGTGCCGAAGCTTCTCCAGGCTCGGGTCGACGAGGCTCCACGCCCGGTTCTGCGGGTCGGCGCAGACGACTTCGTACAACGTCACCGCCCGGGTGAGCCCCGCGTCGCGCGAGGCAAGGTCGCACATCGTGTTGTAGGCGCGCTGTCCGAGTGCCGTCAGAGCGACACCACCGATCTTCTCCTCCTGGTCCCCGTCCCAGATCGTCGGCTCGCCCTGCTGCAGCGCACTCGCGCGCGCGAGCGCCGCGTCCTTCGCCATCTTGAGCACCGTCATCCTGCCGTAGATCTGGTCGAACGTTCCGGGCTGCCTGCCGACCTTGAGGAGCACCTCGTCGATCTGGACGAAGGCTTCCTTGAGCCGCTTCCTGGCGACCCCGTCGGCAGGTCTGGTGCCGAGGACGTTCAACGTCACGGAGATGCACGCGCACAGCAACCGCGCCCTGGTGGCGAGCCCTGCTCCGGAGTCGTAGAGGTCGTTCATCGCCTCCTTGTGCAGCCACCGGGCATAGCCCTCGGCGATCTCCGGCTCGTCGCGGTTCCGGTACAGGTCCTCGTAGAGAGCGATCCGGGCGAACGGGTTGTCCTCGAGCAAGGCTGCCGCGGCAAGCATGCGACGCACCTCGGACGGGGCCGTCGCCGCGGGCGGGGCGATCGCCCCCTGGGTCGAGGCGACGTACGCGATGCTCTTCCAGCTCGTGCTGCCGAGCAGACCCTCGAACCCCGCGCGGTTGCGGTAGTTGTCGGCGAGGGTCATCAGGATGAACGACGCGACGAGCACGTCGGGCGACGCCGACGGCGAGTCCGGACCCAGGATGTCGGCACGGACGATGGCCGAGTCGACCGTGCGCCCGTTGCGGGTGATCAGCACGGCGGTACCGCCGGCGGTCCGGTCGATGACGACCTTCCAGGGCGTGAAACCGAGCACGGCCGACAAGGCGTCGACGACGCTCGACACCCATCCCTTGGGCGCCACCTTGGTCACGGCATCGGCCAGCACGTTGACGTCGGTGCCGACGGGCACCTCCACGCCTCGCGGGGCGTCTGCGCCGAGCTTGCGGAGGATCGCGACGATGCGGGCGGCCGACGGCATGTCCTTCGTCTCGGACGTGGACATCGCCTCGATGGTGACCCGGAGCCGGATGGCCAAGCCGATCGCCAGCGCGACGGCCGCGACGGCGCCGAGGACGGCCACGGCGATGTACGACCACCACCGATCTGGACCGGCGTCGGATGACGGCACGAGGAGCGTGAAGAGCAGACCGGACGCCAGGGCACACAGGGCGCCCGCGATGAGCAGTCCCGGTGAGAGCCGACCGTTCAGCAGCGGCACGCGCGTGGCGTAGGCCTGGACCAGGATCCGACCGAGGACCAGCCATCCGAGCGCGATGGCCAGCGCCACGCCGAGCGGCACACCCAGGGGCTCGAGCCAGTCCGAGACGAACGAGTCCCAGCTCTCCTGGAAGTCCTCGGCCTTGGTCGTCTCGGTGCTGAGCCGGACGTACTCGGCGTCCTTGGCGTCGAGACCCTTCGCCTCGTCGAGCGACGCCTGCGCTGCGGCGAGGGCCACCTTCTGCTCCGACTCGGCGGCCCTCTTCTTCGTCGGGTCGTCCGTGTTGGCGGCTTTCTCGCCCGCCTCCTTGGCGTCCTTCAGGTGGCCCTTGGCGGCTTTCACGGCGGCGTCGGCCTTGACCTGCTGGTAGCGCGCCTGCCTCGCGATGCCGGGACAGACCGCCGGAGCATCCGTGCCGGTGGCCTCGTCGAGCGCCTGCTCGCGCTTGTCGATCAACGTCAGCGCCGCCCCGGGGTCGGCATCGCGTACCAGGTCGGAGGCCTGCCCGCAGAGTGCGTCGGAGGCACCTTCGGCGGGCGCGGCCGCACCCATCACCAAGGCCGCCAACATCAGGGCGAGCGCGACCGCGAGTCGTGGCGCGGCGACGGTGCCGATTCTCACGGAGTGCCCCCTGCGGTCGAAACCCAGGTTGCCATCGTCGTCCATGCCCCATTTGCGCGCAATGCCCCATTGCGCTCGCGGGGCGCTCGCCCGTGCGTCCGCGTGCTCCGCCCCCAGGATTCGAACCTGGACTGCACGGCTCCAAAGGCCGGCGTGCTGCCGTTACACCAGGGCGGACCGGCGGTCCGTGCCGCCTCGTCGCCAAGTCTGCCAGTGCCGACGCCCTGGTTTTGCACGGCCGTCTGTGGGCAACCGGCATGATGGGCGCGTGGCCACCGACCCCAAGCGCGCAGCCCGGACCCGGATGACGGGGACGCAGCGCCGAGCACAGCTGCTCGACGTCTCGCGACGGCTGTTCGCCGAGAAGGGCTTCGACGGCACGAGCGTCGAGGAGATCGCCGCCCGCGCCGAGGTCTCCAAGCCCGTCGTCTACGAGCACTTCGGCGGCAAGGAAGGCGTCTACGCGGTCGTCGTGGACCGGGAGATCCAGGCGCTGACCCGGGCGCTCAGCGCGCCGCTCGAGGAGGGCGGCCACCCCAAGGCGCTCGTCGAGCGGACCACGCTGGCGCTCCTCGGGTACATCGAGACGTCCGAGGACGGCTTCCGGATCCTCGTGCGCGACTCCCCCGTCGCCCAGGCGACCGGCACCTTCTCCAGCCTGATCGGTGACGTCGCCACGCAGGTCGAGCACCTGCTGGCCGACCAGTTCAGGAGCCAGGGCCAGGATCCGAAGACGGCCCCGATGTACGCGCAGATGCTCGTCGGCATGGTGGCTCTGACCGGGCAGTGGTGGCTCGACGCCCGTCGGCCCAGCAAGGACCAGGTCGCCGCGCACATCGTGAATCTCGCGTGGAACGGGCTGTCCGGACTCGAGCGTCGACCGATGCTGACTTCTCTCGACGTCGAGTAATCTCGGCCCTATGGCCACCCCGGATCGCGACGACGCGCGGGACGAGGTCGACCGGATCGTCCTCGCCTGGCAGCGCGAGCGGCCCGACCTCGACGTCCGCCCCCTCACCGTCCTCTCGCGCGTGAGCCGCCTCGCCCGGCACCTCGACCTCGCACGGCGCAGCGCCTTCGCCCGCCACGACCTCGAGACGTGGGAGTTCGACGTCCTGTCGGCCCTGCGGCGCGCGGGATCCCCGTACCGGCTCTCGCCCGGCGCCCTGCTCACCCAGACGCTCGTCACCAGCGGGACCATGACCAACCGCATCGACCGGCTGGTCGAGCACGGGCTCGTGGAACGACTGCCCGCTCCCGACGATCGCCGCGGAGTGCTCGTGCAGCTCACCTCGGCTGGTCGTGCACGGGTCGACGCCGCCTTCGCCGACCTGCTCGACGTCGAGCGCGGGCTGCTCGGCGACCTCGACGAGGGCAGCCGCGAACAGCTCGCGGCTCTGCTGCGCGAGGTCGTCGCCCCGTTCGACGCGTCCTGACGTCCGCCCGTTGGCGGTAGTGCGGCATGCATGTCGGGCATTGCCGTTGGTGCGGCGCTGAGCCGTCGGTCCGGCGCTGAGCCGTTCGGGTGGCTCGCCGGGAAACGCGCCGCGCCCGGCTCCGTCCCTCAGTAGTGTGCCCGCCGGGTTCATTGTCCGGGGAGCCCGCCCTGCGTGGGACCACTTCGCTGCGGGCTCGACGGGCGATCGACATTTCACCAGGGGGCTGCTGTGTACGACCCGTCAGTTTCGTCCGCGGCCGATATGGCCGGCTTTCGCGTCGGCGTGCTGCTCCTGGAGGCGGTCGTCATCGCGTTCAGCCTCCTCTGCTACGTCGTTCTGGCCCGCAAGGCTGGGTACTCGGGTTGGTACGCGGCCCTGTGCGTGGTGCCGCTGCTCGGCTTCGTCGTCATGCTCATATTCGTGTTCAAGGAGTGGCCCATCCAGGCCGAGGTACGCAGGCTGCAGGCGGCCGGGGGCGGCGGCTACATCAATGGGTACCCGTCGTTCGACGGGTACGGCTCACCGCCACCGTCCGGACGCGCCCCGTACGCGCAGCCGGCGCCCTGGGACCAGCCCCCTCAGCAGCAGCACCCGGGCTACCCGCCCGCCGGCGGGTACCCAGAGGCACCGGACGGCACCCCTCCGTCCTGGTACGGCCCGCAGGGTTGACCGCAGGGGCCGACGACGTCAGCCGACGATCTCGGCGGCTTCCAGCCAGGCCAGCTCGAGCTCGTCCTTCTCGGCGGCGAGCGCCCGCAGCTCGGCGTCGAGGGCGAGGACGGCCTGGTGGTCGGTCGCCTGCTCGGACATCTTCTGGTGCAGCACCGACTCCTGGTCCGCGATCCGGGAGAGTCGGCGCTCGATGCGGGCGATCTCCTTGCGAGCCGTGCGCAGCTCGGCCTCCGAGGGCGCCGCGACGGAGACTTCGGCGGCCGGTTCCCCTGCCGGGCGGGCGTCGAGCACCGAGGTCACCGACCCGCCGGCCGCGATCGCGGTGCGGCGCAGGGTCAGGTACTGCTCGACGCCGCCGGGCAGCTGGCGGAGCAGGCCGTCGCCGAGCAGGGCCATCTGCGTGTCGCAGACGCGTTCGAGCAGGTACCGGTCGTGCGAGACGACGATCAGGGTCCCAGGCCAGCCGTCGAGCAGGTCCTCCAGCGCGGCGAGCGTGTCGGTGTCGAGGTCGTTGGTGGGCTCGTCGAGAAGCAGGACGTTGGGCTCGCCGACGAGGAGCCGCAACAGCTGCAGCCGTCGGCGCTCGCCGCCCGACAGGTCACGCACCGGCGTGCTGGACCGCTCGCGGGTGAACCCGAGACGCTCGACCAGCTGCGCGGCGGTCAGCTCCTTGCCGCCGACGACGACGGAACGCTTCTCGCGTTCGATGACCTCGATGACGCGCAGGCTCGCGAGCTCGTCCAGGTCCTCGACGTCCTGGCGCAGCTCGGCGACCTGCACCGTCTTGCCGCGCTTGACCCGGCCGGTCGTCGGCTCCAGCCGACCGGACAGCAGCCTCAGCAGCGAGGTCTTGCCCGCGCCGTTGACCCCGACGAGGCCGACCCGGTCGCCGGGACCGAGCCGCCAGGTGACGTCGTGCAGCAGGACCCGCTCGCCGTAGACGACCGACGCGTCCTCGATGTCGAGCACGTCCTTGCCGAGCCGCGCCGTCGCCATCCTGGTGAGCGACAGCTGGTCGCGGGGCGGCGGCTCGTCGGCGATCAGCTCGTTCGCCGCATCGATGCGGAACTTGGGCTTCGACGTCCGCGCCGGCGCGCCACGGCGCAACCAGGCGAGCTCCTTGCGCAGGAGGTTCTGCCGCTTCTCCTCCGCCGTGGACGCGTTGCGCGCGCGCTCGGCCCGCGCGAGCACGTACGCCGCGTAGCCGCCCTCGTACTGGTCGACGCCGCCGTCGTGCACCTCCCACGTCCGCGTGCAGACCGCGTCGAGGAACCAGCGGTCGTGCGTGACGACGACGAGCGCGCCCTGCCCGCGGCCGAACCGCTCGACCAGGTGCTCGGCCAGCCACGCCACGCCTTCGACGTCGAGGTGGTTGGTGGGCTCGTCGAGGACGAGGACCTCCTCGTCCCGCACGAGCAAGGCAGCCAGGGCGACCCGGCGACGCTGGCCACCGGAGAGCGTGTCGACCTCGGTGTCGAGCGAGACGTCGGCGAGCAGGCCCGCGTGCACCGAGCGGATGCGGGAGTCGGCCGCCCACTCGTGCTCGTCGGCAGACCCGTGCACCACGTCCAGCACGGTGCGGCCCGGTGCGAGCTGGTCACGCTGGTCGAGCACCGCGATGCGGACGCCGCCCGCCCGGGTGACGCGGCCGGCGTCGGCCGGCTGCTGGCCGGACAGGACGCGCAGCAGCGTGGACTTGCCGGCACCGTTCGGGCCAACGACGCCGATCCGGGCGCCGTCGTCCAGCCCGAGGGAGACCTCGTCCAGCAGCGTCCGGGTGCCCAGCGTCAACGTGACGCGGTCCGCGCCGAGTAGGTGTGCCATCGGCGTGAAGGCTACCCGCACACGTGCACAGGTCCTCGACCGGATCTCCACGCAAGCACGCACACCGCGCCTGACCTGCGGCCTAGCGTCCAGAGCATGCCGACAACGCGTCCGCCGTCGCACGCTCGTGATCGTCGACGGACCGGTGCGCGGGCCGTGCGGGCGGTCACCCTGACTCTCGTCGTGACCCTCGCGGTCGGCGCCGGAGCCGCTGCGGCGGCGTACCGGGTGCTCGACTCGAACATCAACGACGCGGGCGACCTGACCGGCCTGCTCGGCGCCCGGCCCACGATGCCCACGCCGGCGACGACCGCGCCGGGCGACGCGCACGCCGGCACGGCGGTGAACGTCCTGATCCTCGGCTCGGACGACCGCAGCGGTCAGAACGGGGTGATCGGCGGCTCGATGGACGGGATGCACTCCGATACGGCGATCGTCGCGCACGTCTCCGCCGACCGGACCCGCGTCGAGCTGATCTCGATCCCCCGCGACCTCGTGATCGACATCCCCTCCTGCACGACGAAGGACGGGTCGTCGACCCCGGCGAAGGCCCAGCACCAGATCAACGAGGCGTTCGCGATCGGCTGGCACCACAGCAAGGACCTGGGGACCGCCGCGGCGTGCACCTGGAAGACCGTCGAGACGCTCACGCACGTGCGCCTCGACGGGTTCATCGTCGTCGACTTCGTCGGGCTGACGGCGATGGTCGACGCCATCCACGGGGTGCCGATCTGCCTGCCCCAGGCCTACGACGACGAGAACACCGGCCTGCACGTGCTCGCCGGTCCGCAGGTGTTCGACGGGAAGACGGCCGTGCAGTTCGCCCGGGCACGGCATGACATCGGCGACGGCTCCGACACGCAGCGCATCGTCCGCCAGCACGACCTGATGGCCGCGATGTCCGAGAAGGTGCTGAGCGAGAAGACGCTCACGAGTCCCGCCACGCTGTTCTCGTTCGGCCGTGCCGTGACCGGCTCCCTCACCGCGAGCGACGGGTTCGCGTCGCTCACCGACCTGACCGGGTTCGGGCTGTCTCTGCGGCATGTGGGCGCGGACCGGATCGTGTTCCTGTCCATGCCCACGGCCGTCTCGCCCAAGAACAAGAACCGGGTCGTCTGGGCCCCCGAGGCGGACACGCTCTGGGCCAGGATCGCCGCCGACCGGCCTGTGGGAGAGGCGCCGGACGCGGAGGGCGCTCCGAGGCCGACGACGAGCGCCGCACCCCCCACATCCGATGGCTCGGAGCCCGACGCCAACGTCGACACGCCGTGGACGCCGTCCGGCGGAGCCCTCACCACGGCGGAGGCCACCGCACGGTGCACCTGAGACGACCGCACCCTCACGCCGGCGGACCGCAGGGGGATCCGTGGCCGTGAGGTGCGGTCGTGAGGTGGCGGCCGGTCAGCGGGCCAGGTAGGCGCCGAGCGCGTCGAAGATGCCGCGGGAGCCGGCTTCGCGCTGCGACCCGTCGTCCTTGCCGTCCAGGAAGACCCCGTGCTCGGTGTACGTGACGCGGGTGCCACCCTCGACGGCCGTGAACTCGGTGCTCGTCACCGACGTCGAGAAGTGCTCGCCGGCCACCCACATGTCGTACGTGGACACGATGCGCTGCTTCTCGACGATGTCGGTGTAGGTCGCGACGTACCGGCTGGTCGGCCCGCCGTGCCACTGCCCGTCCTGGACGGCCCCTCCCCCGACGCGGAAGTCCTCTCCGGCCTCGCTCGTCGTGAAGTTCTCGTCGGCGCCGAACCACTGCGCGTGCTGCTCCGGGATGGCGAACGCGTCCCAGACGCGGTCGAGCGGCGCGTCGAACGTGCGGTCGATGACGAAGGTCGCGTGGGCGACGGTGCTCTCCGTGCTGGTGTCCGTGGACATGGTGCTTCCTCTCGGATGGCCGGCAGGCGGCCGGGGTGGGTGGCGTGGCGCGTCAGGGGACGGGAGGAGGAACCGCCAGGAACGCGCCCAGTCGGTCGAGGCGGCGCTCGGCGGGGAGCCGCTGGCGACCCATCCACTCCCCGGCAGGCGTGAGTGCGTCTGCGGCGAGCTGGACCGTGCGGACGCGCCCGATCTTGTGCGAGGTCACGATCCCCGCGTCCTCCAGCACAGCGAGGTGCTGGTGGACGGCGGGCAGCGACATCGCGAACGGCTCGGCGAGCTGGCTGACCGACACCGGCCCGCGGACGAGGCGCTCGACCATCGCCCGTCGCGTCGGGTCGGACAGGGCCTTGAAGACCGTGTCCAGATCGCCATGCTTAAGCACATACTTAAGTATCCGCGCGAGCGCAGCGGTGTCAAGAGGACGGGGAGAGTCAGTCGGTCGAGCTCACCACGCGCGCACCCGCGACCGGGCCGGCGGCGGTCAGGACGCGGTCGGCGACGCCGGACGCGGTGAAGGCGGCGGCCAGGACCAGGGCGTGCTGGCGGCTGCGCCCGAGCGCGGCGACGGTCGGGCCGGAGCCCGAGAGGACGACGCCGAGGGCGCCCGCGTCCTGGGCGACGGCGAGCGGTTCGGCCAGACCGGGGTCGAGCGAGAGCGCAGCGAGCTGCAGGTCGTTGTGCAGGGCCGCGCCGAGGGCGCGCGGGTCACCGGCCCTGAGGGCCTGCATGAGCGGGACGTCGTCCTCGGCGTCAGGGCTTCGCGGGTCGTCGGACAGCTCGTCGAAAGCGGCGTACACGGCCGCCGTCGACAGACCATGGTCCTGGACCGCGAAGGCCCAGTGGAACTCGCCGCGACTGAGCGCCGGCGTCAGCAGGTGACCGCGACCGGACCCGACGGCGGTGTGACCCGAGAATACGAACGGCACGTCCGACCCGAGCTCCGCGGCCAGCTCCAGGAGGTCGTCGCGACTCATGCCGGTGCGCCAGAGCGCGTCGCAGGCCATCAGCGCCGCGGCGGCATCGGCCGACCCGCCGGCCATGCCGCCGGCGACGGGCACCCCCTTGTGCAGGTGCAGGTGGACGCCGTCGTCGATCCCCGCGCGCTCGGCGAGCAGGGCGGCGGCCCGCAGGGCGAGGTTGCTGGCGTCAGTGGGCACCCGCTCGGACTGCGGCCCGCTCACGGTCAGCAGCCGGCGGTCGGCAGGGGTCGCGACAACCTCCTCGAACACCGACACGGCCTGGAACACGGTCGAGACGGGGTGGTAGCCGTCGCGCTCGAGCGCGCCGACACGCAGCGACAGGTTGACCTTGCCCGGAGCGCGGACCCGGACCTCGTGCTCGGGCAGCGGTGCTACGGGAGTCAGGGTCACGACACCACCCTGCCAGGTTGCGCTGCGAGGGCGGCGGCGATCCGAGCGAACGCCGCGATGTCGACGACCTCCCCGCGGGCCTGCGGGTCGATGCCGGCAGCCTCGATCGCGGCGACGGCGGCCTCCGGCGACCCGGCGAGGCCGGCCAGCGCCGAGCGGAGCATCTTGCGTCGCTGCGCGAAGGCGGAGTCGACCACCGCGAACACCTCTGCGCGCGACGCCGTGGCGACCGGCGGCTCGCGCCGGTCGAAACGGACGAGCGCCGAGTCGACGTTCGGTGCCGGCCAGAAGACGGTGCGCCCGACGGTCGCCGTGCGGCGGGCCGAGGCGTACCAGGCGGCCTTGGCGGACGGGACGCCGTAGGTCCGGCTTCCCGGGGGCGCGGCGAGCCGGTCGGCCACCTCGGCCTGCACCATCACGAGCACCCGCTCGAGCGAGTCGAACCGCTCGAGGAAGGTCAGCAGGACGGGCACGGACACGTTGTACGGCAGGTTCGCGACGAGGGCCACGGGCGGGGGTCCGGGCAGCGCGCGCACCTCGAGGGCGTCGCGGAGCACGATCGTCAGCCGGTCGCGGCCGTCGGCGTCGCGCAGGACGACCGGGTCGTCGTCGGACACCGCGGGCACGAGCGACAGCCCGGGCACGTGCGCGAGGACCGTCGTCGGGAGCAGGCGGCCCAGCACGGGGTCGATCTCTACCGCGACGACGTCGGCGCCGGCCTCGAGGAGACCGAGCGTCAGCGAGCCGAGCCCCGGTCCGACCTCGACCACGCGGTCGCCGGGGAGCACGTCGGCCTGTCGCACGATCTTGCGCACGGTTCCGCCGTCGAGGACGAAGTTCTGTCCCAGCTGCTTGGTGGGCCGGATGCCGGCACGGGCCGCGAGCTCACGGATCTCCGTGGCGTTCAACAGCTCGATGCTCGACATGCGCCAGAGCCTAGGCGAGTGACCCGCGCCGCCGCGCACCGCGCGCCGTCGTCCCGGCCGCCGGCCGCGTGAACGCCGCGAGGCCCCCGCCCGGTCGGGACGGAGGCCTCGCCGCGAGTGCCGCTCAGCTGAACAGGCGCTTGCCGCAGGTGGGCCACTGGCCAGCACCCGAGCGGTTGTAGAGCATCTTGGCGCGGGCCGTCTGCTCGCCGGCGGAGGCCTGCGACGGCAGACCGGAGCCGCCGACGGACGCCCACGTGCTCGTCGAGAACTGGTAGAGCCCGTAGTACCTGCCGCTGCCCGAGACCGACCGGGGGTTCCCGCCCGACTCGCAGGCGGCGAGCGCGGCCCAGTTCAGCCCGTCGGCCGAGCCGCCTGCCGCGACAGGACTGCTCGCAGCGGGAGCGGCCGGAGTCGCGACCCTGACCGGCCGCGCCTTGCTGCCCACCCCGACGACCTCGTTCACCGGCCCCTGCGTGACCGCGTCGCTGACCGGCACGCGCTCCGTCTCGACGCCGTCCACGGTGGTGACGTGGTCGACCACGGTGCGCACGCCCGGGACGCCGGCGGACAGGACGCGCTTCTGACCGGCGTACCGGGTCGGGTCGTCCTGCGTGACGGAGGCGAACGCCACCTCGACGGTCGTGGTCACGTCCTGCTCGACCACGCGGTTCACGACGACCTGCAGGTGGCCGCTGTCGGCGTGCTGGACCGAGACCCGGTCGAGCGGCTGCAGCGTGACCTTGAGCCCCTTGAGCGCCTCACCGACCGTCGTGTCGGCTTCCGGGACCGGGAGCGTCTTGCCGTCCACCAGCACGTCGGCGGGACCGTTCACGGCCAGCTCCAGGGGCAGCTCTGCGCGGTTCGCCGACCGCGTCGCCACCAGCGCGACCGATTGTCCGCGGGCCGACAGCGCGTCGAGCGCGTCGTCGGCGGACAGTGCCGTCGTCCAGAGCGAGGTCTGCTTGCCGTCCACGAGCACGGTCACCTGGTGCGCGTGCCGTACGACGATGTCCGCGCCCTCGGTCAGTGCACCGCTCGCACTCACGTCGTCGCGGCTGCCGACCGTGACGTCGTGCGCGTCGAGCAGACCCTCGACCGAGCCGGCGAACGTGGTGAGCTTGCTGACCTTGCCGTCGACGTCGAGCGTGACGGTCTTCTGGGCGTGGGCGAACGCTGCCGTGCCGCCCACGAGGATGAGGGCGAGGGTCGCTGCCGAGACGGGAAGGACGCGAGAGCGCATCGACCGATGGCCCTTCGCGGATTCGTCTGCCGTGTGGTCGACGGCCGTGCCGTCCGACGGGTCGGGGGCGGTGTTGGCGCGCGCGAAGGGGTTCAGGGTCGAGAACTGCACGAGGCTCCAGCCGTCGAGGTGCCCGGGCACGGGGTGCAGGTCGTGTCGCGGTGCGACACCCGTCGGTGAGCCCGTCGTGCGGCTCGTGCGGACACCTGGAGGGAGATGTCCCCGGCGGTCCCGGATCCCCGATCCGGCCGTCACGGCGGCCCGCCGCTGGCGGGCCCCGTCGGCTCCAGGAACTCGGTCGGCGGTCCATCTGGGCCGCTGTCCAATTTCCGGAGCGCCTCGACCGTAACCGTTCCGTGATCAGAAAACCAAGCCCGCACGCCTCAGCAGGCGGCAGCGCGGCGCGCCCTTCGCGCATCGGTGCACGTCAGCGGCGGGTCGTCGGCAAACGAGGAGATCTCGTGAACACGCGCCAGGCGGCCGATGCAGCCGGTCAGTACCAGCCCGACGACTCGTGCTTGGCGTAAGCCCCGCAGGGCGTGCCGTAGCGCGCGGAGATGTAGCCCAGGCCCCAGGTGATCTGGGTGGCCGGGTTGGTCTTCCAGTCGGCGCCGGCGGAGGCCATCTTGGAGCCGGGCAGCGCCTGGGGGATGCCGTACGCGCCCGAGGACTTGTTGCCGGCGTTGACGCGCCAGCCGCTCTCGGCGTTCCACAGAGAGACGAGGCAGGCGAACTGGTCGTCGCCCCAGCCGCGGGCCGCGACCATGCCCTTGGCGATCTCCTGCGCGCTGCCGGGCGCCACGACGACGACCGCCGGGTCCGGCAGCTCCTGGGTGCCCACCTTGGTCACCTGCGTGACCGGCGGGACGGTGATCACCGACGCGACCGGAGTCCGGCCGGTGACGACTCCCCCGACCACCTGCACGTCGTACGTGGTGGTCCGGATGCCTGCCTTGCCCTTGGTGGCAATCACCTTGGTGCCCTTGATCGACTTCGGGTCCTCGACTTCCTGGGAGTCGAAGGGCACGGCCTCGGTGACGGTCTCGCCCTCGCTGCTCGCACGGGTCACCAGGACCACGAGCCCGTCCACGGAGGTCGCGTCGAGCGGGACCGAGAGCTGGTCGCCCTCGTTGAGCACGAGGCCGATGTCCTTGAGCGAGTCGCGAACGGTGGCGGCGCTGCTCACGCCGTCGATCACCTGCCCGTCGACCACGAGGTGGATCGTCTTGAGAGTCGAGACCCGCAGCGTCTGGCGGCCCAGCTCGGCGGAGCGGGACGCCGACAGGCGGACCTCGCGGTCCCGCAGGCCGAGCCCGTCGAGAGCCTCGCCGACCGTGAGCGCCGTGGTCCAGACCTTGCGCTGCGACCCGTCGACCTCGACGTCGACGTCGCGACCGTGGCGGACGACGATCTGGGCGTCGGAGGCGATCGTCTCGTCCAGCGCGGGCGCGACGAGGTCGCGGTCACCGACGGTGATGTCCCGGCTGGCCAGGATGTCTCCGACGGTCCGGCCGAACGCCTCGACCTGCACCGGTCGACCGTCGACGTCGACCGTCACCTGCTTGTGCAGCACCGCGAATGCGCTGGTCACCCCGGCGACGACGGCGAGCACGGCGGCCTGGGCGACGAGCCGTCCCAGGCGCCTACGAGGCGCGGCGCGACGGTGCGTCGCTCGCTCCATCGGGTCGCTCACGCGGTGGCTCCTCGGTCTTCGGGGGGTGCACCGTCCTGGACGGCGGTCCGACCGTAACCGATCCGTGATGATCCCCGAAACCCGGTGTCCGGGTTGCGGTACCTCGGAGACGGACATTCGGGACAAACCGCTCACCAGCGGCCGTAGACCGCCTCGGAGGTCGCGACGACCGACGTGCAGACCTCGTCGACCGACCTGCCGGTCACCTCGGCGACCGTCCGGACCGTGCCGGGCAGGAGATACGGCGCGTTCGGTCGCCCACGGAACGGGTGCACGGTGAGGTACGGGGCGTCGGTCTCGAGGAGCAGCTGCGACGGCGGGACCTCACGCAGAGCGGACCGCAGCGCGTCGTTCGGGCCGAACGAGACCGGTCCGGCGAAGGACAGGAACCAGCCGTGCGAGACCGCGAGCCGTGCCAGCGCCGCGTCGCCCGAGAAGCAGTGGAAGACCGTCCGGTCCGGTGCACCGTCGGCGAGCAGGACCCCGACCACCTCGTCGTGGGCGTCGCGGTCGTGGATCTGCAACGCGAGGCCGAGCTCCTTGGCCAGGGCGATGTGCGCGCGGAACGCCTCGCGCTGGACCGCACGCCCGGCGGGTCCCGCGCGGAAGTGGTCCAGGCCGGTCTCGCCGACGGCCCGGATGCGGTCGTTGTCGCGCGCGACCTCGGCGACGTGCGCGAACGCCTCGTCCAGCGACGTCTCGTAGGGGTCCTCCGGATCGAGCCCGTCGGCTGCGACCTCCTGGATGCCCGCGTGGCGCACGGCCTCGTTGGGGTGGATGGCGACGGCACCGAGCAGCTGCTCGTGGGCACCGACCATCGTCGACGTCCAGTCGACAGCGGCCAGGTCGCAGCCCACCTGGACCATCCGCGTCACACCCACTGCGGCAGCCCGCTCGAGCTGCGCGTCCAGCGAGGAGGACGCCTCCCAGCCGTCGGCCCGCCACGCCAGCACCGACTCGAGGTGCGTGTGGTTGTCGACGACAGGCAGGGGCAGCGGCTCCGGGGCGTCCGGCCAGCCCTTCGACCGAGACCGTGCCATCAGGCCTGACGCAGCCGCTCGAGCTCCTCCTCGACGATCGAGTCGTCGAGCTTGGTGAACACCGGCGTCGGCTTGCCTACGGGCCGCCCGGCGACCACGGGCGTGCTCGCCCACGGCGCGACCGTCCGACCGAGCTCGTAGTCGCCGGTGATGATCGGGTAGGCGCGCGACGCGTCGTCCAGGTCGGTCACCTCGTCGATCCGCGGCAGGGGCGAGAACGTCCCCGTGCCGCCCAGCGTCTCGTGCACCTGCTGCGCGGAGTGCGGCAGGAACGGCGCCAGCAGGGTGTTCGCGTCGCTGACCGCCTGCGCAGCCGTGTGCAGCACCGTGCCGAGGCGGTCGCGGTCGGTGGTCAGCTTCCACGGCTCGGTCTCGGAGATGTACCGGTTGGCCTCCTGGACCACCCGCATCGCCTCGCCGATCGCGGCCTTGTTGCGGTGGCCGCCGAGCAGCTCCCCGACCTTCCCGAACCCCGCGGCCGTCGTCGCGAGCAACGCCTGGTCCACGGGCTGCAGGTCACCGGCAGCGGGGATCTCGCCGAAGTTCTTCGCGATCATGCTCGCCGTGCGGTTGACCAGGTTCCCCCAGCCGGCCACCAGCTCGGTGTTGGTGCGGGTCTTGAAGTCGGCCCACGTGAAGTCCGAGTCCTGGTTCTCGGGTCCGTTCACGCTCAGGAAGTAGCGCAGCGCGTCCGGCTGGTAGCGGGACAGCACGTCCCGCACGTAGATGACCACGCCGCGCGACGAGGAGAACTGCTTGCCCTCCATCGTGAGGAACTCGCTCGACACGACCTCTGTGGGCAGGTTCAGCGTCCCGAACGGCCCCGGCTCGCCGCCGCGCGTTCCGCCGCCGTCGTAGGCGAGCAGCTCGGCCGGCCAGATCTGCGAGTGGAACGTGATGTTGTCCTTGCCCATGAAGTAGTAGCTCAGGGCGGACGGGTCGTTCCAGAACGGGCGCCACGCGTCGGGGTCGCCGGACCGGCGCGCCCACTCGATCGACGCGGACAGGTACCCGATGACCGCGTCGAACCACACGTAGAGCCGCTTGTTCGGGTTGGTCTCCCAGCCCTCCAGCGGCACGGGGATGCCCCAGTCGATGTCGCGGGTCATGGCGCGCGGGCGCAGGTCGTCGATGAGGTTGAGCGAGAAGTTCAGGACGTTCGGACGCCAGTCGGTCCTCGTGCGGAGCCACGCCTCGAGCGCGGACGCGAACGCGGGCAGGTCGAGGAAGAAGTGGTTCGACTCCACGAACTTCGGCGTCTCGCCGTTGATCCGGCTGTGCGGGTTGATCAGGTCGATCGCATCGAGCTGGTTGCCGCAGTTGTCGCACTGGTCGCCGCGCGCGCCGTCGTACCCGCAGATCGGGCAGGTGCCCTCCACGTACCGGTCGGGCAGCGTGCGGCCGGTGCTCGGGGAGATGGCGCCCATGGTCGACTGCTCGATCATGTAGCCGTTCTTGTGCACCGTGCGGAACATCTCCTGCACGACCGCGTAGTGGTTGCGGGTCGTCGTGCGCGTGAACAGGTCGTAGGACAGCCCGAGGTTGACCAGGTCCTCGACGATCACCCGGTTGTACCGGTCCGCGAGCTCCTGCGGTCCGACGCCCTCCTGCTCCGCGAGGACCAGGATCGGCGTCCCGTGCTCGTCGGTCCCGGAGACCATCAGCACCTCGTTGCCCGCCATGCGCATGTAGCGGCTGAAGATGTCCGACGGGACACCGAAGCCGGCGACGTGACCGATGTGGCGGGGGCCGTTCGCGTAGGGCCACGCGACGGCAGACAGGATGCGGGACATGGGCTAGATCCTAGGTGAGCGAGGCACACGGACCCTGCGACCCCGTCATGAAGCGCTCGAGGGGCCGTGGCCGCTCAGCCGATCGGCACCCGGACGATCCGGTCGTCGCCCGGGCGCGGGTCACCCCGGCCGTCCGTGTTGTTGGTGAGCACCCACAGCGAACCGTCCGGTGCGACCGCCACGGCCCGGAGGCGTCCGTAGGTCCCGACGAACAGCGCCTCGGGCGTGCCGACGCCGTCCGAGGTGAGCGGGACCCGCCACAGCCGTGCGCCGTGCAGCGCTGCGAGGTAGACGGCGTCGTCCGTGACCGCGAGCCCGCTCGGCGACGCGTCGTCGGTCGCCCACGTCGCGACGGGGTCGACGAAGCCCTCGTGGCGACCGACGCCCTCCACCTCCGGCCAGCCGTAGTTGCGGCCCGGTTCGATCACGTTCAGCTCGTCCCAGGTGTCCTGCCCGAACTCGGAGGCGAACATGCGCCCGTCGTCGGCCCAGCCGAGTCCCTGCACGTTGCGGTGCCCGAGGCTCCAGACCGGACTGCCGGGCGTCGGGTTGCCCGGGGCCGGGTCGCCGTCGAACGTGACCCGCAGGATCTTCCCGTTCAGGCTGCCCGGGTCCTGGGCGTCGGGCCGGTCCCCGGCGTCGCCGGTGCTCACGTAGAGGTAGCCGTCCGGGCCGACCGCGAGCCGGCCGCCGTCGTGGTGGCCCGCCTTGTGGATCCCGGTCAGGATCGGCCTGAGCTCGCCGAGCTCGTCGCCCCTGAGGGTCCCGCGAAGCACGCGGTTGTCGTCGGCCGTGGTCGCGTAGAGGGCGAGGTCCGCGCTCTGCGACGACGAGTCCAGCACGGCGACCCCGAGCAGCCCGGCCTCGCCACCAGGTGCGACCGCGTCGAGAAGCTGGTCGGCCCCCGGACCCGTCACCGTCGTCACGGTCCCGTGGGCGTCGACCAGCACCAGCTGCGCGGCGTCGCGCAGTGTCACGGCAGCCCGGCCGTCCGGCAGGAACGCGATGCCCCACGGGGCGTCGAGGCCCGTCACGATGTCGGTGGCCTCCGCGGGGATGGGTGCCGGGACGTGCGGGGAGGCGGGGTCGTAGGCCGGGCCGGCGGTGAGGCCGGTGGCGGTCGGCGCGGCGCCCTCGTCGGAACCCGTGCACCCCGCGAGCGCGCCGAGCAGCAGCACGGCGACCATGGCGAGCGCCCGACGACGACCCATCCCGTCAGCCCAGCACGGTCCGCGCATCGCCGCTAGCCGAGGAGGCCGGTCGAGCGCGCCCCAGGCGCCGTCCGCCGCGGCAGGCTCCTCGTGGGATTCGATCGGTGGTGGGACCCCGATCGCCCCGACATGTGGTCATGGAACCGGGGAGCCGGTTGCGGGGATCGTCAGCGGGACTTCGCCGCCAGGGCCGCCGCGTACAGGTCCCGCTTCGGGACGCCCGCCGCAGCGGCGACGTCGGCGACCGCGTCCTTCAGGCGCTCGCCGGCGTCGGCGCGGGACAGGACCTCGGCGACGAGGTCGGCCGTGGACAGCTCGACCGCGCCCGACGCACCACCGACCACCACCACGATCTCGCCGCGCACCTGGTCTGCGAGGGCCCACGCGTGGAGCTCGGCCAGGCCTCCTCGTCGGATCTCCTCGTAGGTCTTCGTCAGCTCGCGGCAGACGGCGGCCGGCCGGTCCGCGCCGAACGCCGAGCTCATCGCGGCGAGGGTGTCGTCCAGGCGGTGCGGGGCCTCGAAGAAGATCATCGTGCGGCGCTCGTCGGCCAGGAGCTCGAGGGCCCGGAGGCGCTCCCCCGGCTTGCGCGGGGGAAAGCCCTCGAAGCAGAAGCGGTCGGTCGGCAGGCCCGAGAGGGCGAGCGCGGTCAGGACGGCGCTCGGACCCGGCGCGGCAGTGACGGGCAGGCCCGCGGCGACCGCTGCGGTGACCACGCGGAAGCCCGGGTCGGACACTGCGGGCATCCCGGCATCGGTCACGACGACGACCGTGCCGCCGCCCGCCACGACCGCCAACAGCTCCGCGGACGACGAGGCCTCGTTGTGCTCGTGGTGGCTGACCACCCGACCGCCGATCACCACACCGAGGCGGGCGGCGAGGGCGCGCAGGCGTCGGGTGTCCTCCGCCGCGACGACGTCGGCCTCCTCGAGGAGACGACGCAGGTGCGCCGATGCGTCCTCGGTGTTGCCGATCGGGGTCGCTGCCAGCACGAGCCGGCCGGGCGCAGGGATGTCCACGCGGGTGAGCCTGCCACCTGTTTGCCCGCGCACCACAGCGCTCCCCCCTACGATGACGCTCGTGCCGCCCACCGAAGACGACGCCGCGACGCCGTCACACGCCGCCGCCGACTCGCCGGAGGCTCCGTCGAGCTCGACGTCCGCTGCCGGCCCGCTCGACGAGGGCACCGCGGCGAGCGCCGTCGCGACGCTCTCGGCACCAGGGGACGAGGAGCTGGACGAGCCCGAGGAGCCCGCAGAGTCGGAGCCGGACGGGCTCGAGGAGCCGGGCGAGTCCGGCGAGCCGGAGGAGCCCGAGGAGCCCGAGGAGAACCGGCCCCGGCTGCTCCGGCTGCTGCTCGGCCAGGACACGCTCACCCTGGACGACGCCCCGCGGGCGCGCCTCATGGGATGGGTCTGGCCGCTCGCGGTGACGCTGCTGGCCGGCATCCTGCGGTTCTGGCACCTCGGCCGACCGCACAAGCTCGTCTTCGACGAGACGTACTACGTCAAGGACGCCTGGTCGTTGCTGATCCACGGCTACGAGGCCAACTGGGTGGACAACCCGAACCCCGCGTTCGAGTCCGGTGACCTCAGCGGGCTGCAGACCACCGGCGAGTACGTCGTGCACCCGCAGGTCGGCAAGTGGATGATCGCGCTCGGCATCCACCTCGGCGGCGGCGCCGACAGCTCGTTCGCCTGGCGCCTGTCGGCCGCGATCTGCGGCACGCTCGCCGTGCTCATGGTCGCCCGGATCGGGCGTCGGCTGTTCACCTCGACGGCGCTCGGTACGGTCGCCGGCCTCCTTCTCGCCGTCGACGGCGAGGCGATCGTGATGTCACGGGTCTCCCTGCTGGACCCGTTCCTCATGTTCTTCATGCTCGCGGCGTTCGGCGCACTCCTGCTCGATCGCGACCAGGCGCGACGACGGCTCGCCGACCGGACCGCGTCGCTGCTCGACGCGGACGGGCCGCTCGGGTGGGGTCCTGGCCTCGGGGTGCGCTGGTGGCGGCTCGCCGCCGCCGTGCTGCTGGGGCTCGGGCTGGGCACCAAGTGGTCCGCCATGTACTTCCTGGCGGTGTTCGGGCTGCTCAGCGTGGCCTGGGACGTCACGGCACGACGCACCGCCGGCGTCCGGCAGTGGATCTGGGCCGGCATCGTCAAGGACGGCCTGGTGGCGGGCATCTCCATGGTGTTCGTCGCGGTGGCGGTCTACCTGGGCAGCTGGTGGTCCTGGTTCGCGCACCCGGAGTCGTACGGGCACCAGTGGGCCGCGCAGAATCCCGACGCGGGCGTCCAGTGGCTGCCGCCGGCGCTGCGGTCGTTCTGGAAGTACCACCAGGACATGTGGGCGTTCCACAACGGGCTCGAGACGCCGCACACCTACGCGGCGAACCCGCTCGGCTGGATCGTGCAGTGGCGGCCGACGTCGATGTTCTACCCCACCGAGGTCTCCGGCCTGACCGGTCAGCAGGCCCAGGACGCGTGCGGGGCGACGTCCTGCTCGCAGGCGATCACCGCGCTCGGCAACCCGATCCTGTGGTGGTGCGCGACCGCCGCGCTCCTCGTCACCGTCCTCTGGCTGATCCGCTACCGCGACTGGCGGGCCGGTGCGGTCCTGTCCGGCATCGTCGCGGGCTGGCTGCCGTGGTTCGCCTACGAGCACCGCACGATCTTCACCTTCTACTCGATCGTGTTCACGCCGTGGGTCGTCCTGACGTTGACCTACGTGATCGGTCTGGTGGTCGGACCGAAGGACCTCGAACCCGTCGGTCGACGACGAGCGATCATCGGCTGCGGGGTCCTCGTCGGGCTCATCGTTCTCGTCGGAGCGTTCTTCTACCCGATCTGGTCCGCGTGGGTGGTGCCCTACAAGTTCTGGCACCTGCACATGTGGCTGGAGACCTGGATCTGAGCACGGCTCGAGCGGACTCGCACCTGGCCCCACCAGTGGAGTCGCGAGCGCCTACCAGTCGTCTCGCGAGCGCCTACCAGTCGACCTGCGGGCTCCGGTACCAGGAGAGGCCGAGCCGGTCCCAGAACGCGGCCTGGCCGGCGATCCGGCCGCGGAAGTCGTCCCAGTCGCGCCTCTCGGGGCTGGTCCAGGCCACCTCGGCGATCGCGGCGAGGCGCGGCAGCAGCATCGACATGAGCGCCGGCAGGTCTCGCAGGGTCTCGGTCCACACGGCTGCCTCGACGCCGATGACGCTGGCTTCCGGGACGCCCGGGATGAGTGTCGACGGCTCCCAGTCGTAGGCGTCGCGCAGCTCGATGTGCCCGGCCCACTCCAGGCCGAGCACGGTGTCGGCGTCGTACTTCATGTCGAGGTAGGCCTTGGAGCCCGGTGACATGAGCAGGAACGCCCCAGCCTGAGCGGCTCGGACGAACGGCTCCGGGTCGACCCGCGTGTCCCAGTACTGCACCACCGTGCCCGGCTCGAGCGGCGTGCCGGCGATCTCCTGCCACCCGACCACCTTCTTGCCGGCCGCACGCACCGCCGCGGACGCGGCACCCACGAGCGTCGCGTACTCGGCGGGCTCCATGGTCAGGACCTCGTCGCCGCCGATGTGCACGTACTCGCCGGGGGTCATCTCGGCGACGTCGGCGAACACCTCGCGCAGGAAGTCGCCGGTGGCGGGCAGGTCCGCGTACAGGCGGCTGAAGCCGACCTCGATCCCTGTGTAGACGTCGGTCGGCTCGCCGCTCGGCGTCAGGTTGCCGTACGCGTGCGTGGCCGCGTTGACGTGTCCCGGAACGTCGATCTCGGGCACCACGCGCACCCCGCGCACCGACGCGAACGCCACGATGTCGGCGTAGTCGTCGGCGGTGTAGTAGCCGCCCGGGTCACCGTTGACCGCGCTGCTGCTCGACAGCCGCGTCAGCTGCGGGCGCGAGCGCACGTAGATGCGCCAGCCCTGGTCGTCGGTGAGGTGCAGGTGCAGCACGTTGAGCTTGTAGTGGGCCATCAGCCCGATGATGACCTTGAGGTCCCGCTTGGCGACGAAGTGCCGGGCGACGTCGATCGACAGTCCCCGCCACGCGTACCGCGGCGCGTCCTCGATGATCACGGCGGGCACCCGCAGGGAGCCGTCCGGGGCGGTGGTGAGCAGCTGCCGCAACGTGACGATCCCGCGGACGAGGCCCGCCGGCGAGCGCGCCTCCAGGTCCACGCGTCCGGCGGTGGACATGAGCTTGTACGACTCGTCGCCCTCACCGTCCGGGGTCGTCAGGCGCAGCCGCACCACGTCCGGTGCGTCGGTCTCCGCGTAGCGGATCTCGATCGAGCGCCCGGTCACCCGCCCGAGCAGGTCGGCCGCGAGCACCGCGATCCCGATCAGGTCCGGCCGACCGTTGACCACCACGGTCGTCGACTCCGAGACGACGAACGGAGCACCCCCGGTCGCCTCCAGGCGTGCGGGCTTCGGGATGACGGCGGGGACGGCGGGCACGAGGCTCCTGGGATCGGTGCGTGGTGGGGCGCGGGTCGCCCGGGAAACGCTACTGGACGCCGGCGACAGAGCGCCGCTCAGGACCTGAAGTGCACCCCCGCCGCACCTGGTCCGGACTTTGCTTCTCGACGAGCGGTCGTGCCCGGATCGCCCTATCTTCGCTAGTTGTCGTGGGGGGACCGTCTTCGACAAGGAGTGGACCATGACTCAGCACGGCATCATCAGCGCCATCGTGATCGGTGCGATCGTCGGCATCCTCGGCCGGTTGCTCGTCCGCGGCAGGCAGCGCATCTCGTGGTTGGTGACCATCCTGGTCGGCATCGTCGCGGCGCTCGTCGGCACCTGGCTGGCGACCCTGATCGGCGTCCGCGACACCGGTGGCGTCGACTGGATCGAGCTCGCGCTCCAGGTGGGTCTGGCGGCCGTGTTCGTCGCGGCCGTGTCGGGCCGCCGCCGTCGCCGGTCGATCCTGTAGGTCACCTGCAGACGGGGCTCGCGAGCCTCTGGCCGCTCTGCCGGCCGAGGCTCGTCGCCCCGCTTGCCGGCCCGAGGGGGTCGTCGCAGCGTGCGATGACTCCCTCGGCTGGTCTGGACCGTCAGCCGATCCGGCGGCCGATGCGCCAGGCGCCGAGCGCAGCGAAGACCACCAGGACGACGACCATGACGGTGACCGCGATCGTCGTCGTGATCTCGAGACCGCCGACCGAGGCGGTGAGGCCGTAGAACGACTCCATATCGGCCGCGGCGGCGGGCTGCCCGTCGGTCAGGACAGCGAGGGGCTGCGCGGTGAACGGCCCCCGGACCAGCATCGCGGACTGCGCGAACGGCAGGGCGTCGACGACGTTGGCCGCTCCTGCCGGTAGGGCGCCGATCGGGATGTAGGCGCCCGCGAGGAACCCGATCAGGGTTCCGACGATCGTGCTGAGCGCCGCGAACGCACTGCTCGTCCGCACGAACGTCACCGCGAAGGCGGACAGCGCCGAGAACGTTCCGGCCGACAGGACGACGACCCCGAGGCACTCGACAAGCTCGGCCGCGGTCATGACGGAACCGCCGCGCGCGACCGTGTACACCTGCGAGATCACCACGAACGCGGCCGTCATCGTGACGGCGACCACAGCCGTGGCGCCCATGTACCCGAGGATCAGGCTGGAACGGCGCACCGGCGAGACGAGGAAGTCCTGGAACCGTCCCGACTCCCCGTCCTCGACGAACACGCTCATCGCGGCAAGGCCCGTGGTGAGCGACGTGATCATCGTGATCCCTGCGAACACCCAGGCGTCGACGAACCCGTGGACGTCGCCGAGGTCGGCAGCCGGGAACTGCGCCCTCAGGCTGTCCACCTGCTGACTGCCCAGGAAGAAGGTGTAGAGGGCGAGCAGGATGAGCGGCGACAGCATGGAGAAGAAGACGGCAGTCCGGTCGCGGGCGAAGAGCGTCAGGTTCCGACGCGCAAGCACGAGCGCCACGGGCAGCGCCCCGACCTCGCCCCGCCTGGCCACGGTCTGCACGGTCATGCGTCGACCGTCCGCGACGTCAGGGCCAGGAAGACGTCGTCCATCGTGCCGTGCCTGAACTCGAAGTCCTCGATGTGGGCGTCGTGCTCGTGCAGGATCGCGCGGGCCGTCGCACTGGAGTCGACCTCGATCGCGAGCACACCCTGCGTCTCGGTGACGGTGAGCCCGCGGTTGGCGCAGGCGGTCCGGATCGGCGCCGGGTCCCGCGGGGTGACCGTCAGGATGCTGCTGCTGAACCGCTCGCGCAGGGCGCTGGGAGTGCCTTCCTGGACGATCCTGCCGGCGTCGATGACGCAGACCTGGTCGGCCTCCTCCGTCTCGTGCATGTAGTGCGTCGTCAGGAAGACGGTGAGCCCCGCGTCCCGTCGCAACCTGTGGACGGTCTCCCACACCTGCTCGCGGCTGGCCGGGTCCAGCCCTGCGGTCGGCTCGTCGAGGAAGAGCACGGACGGCGCGTGAGCCAGGGCCCGTGCGATGTCGGCCCGCCGCTTCTGCCCGCCGGACAGCGTGCCGTACCGCCGGTCGAGGATGCCGTCGACGCCGATCAACGGCGCGATCTCCCCGATGCGCGCGCGGCGGGCGGCCCGGTCGAGACCGTAGAACGCCGCGCGTAGGTCGAGGTTCTCGCGGACGGTCAGGACCGGGTCGAGCAGAGACTGCTGGAACACCACTCCGACGAGCCGGCGCACCTCGTCGGCCTCCGTGCCGACCGCGTGCCCACCCACCTCGATGTGTCCGGCGTCCGGCGCGAGGACCGTCGTGACGCAGCCGATCGTGGTGCTCTTCCCGGCGCCGTTGGTCCCCAGGAACGCGAAGATCGAGCCACGCTCCACATCGAACGAGACGTCGTCGACCGCGCGAACTGCGCCGAAGGACTTGGACAGGTGTCGAACCCGAATCATGCCGCCCCCTTGGTTCGTCGGCCAGGCTAGCGGACCCCCGCCTGGCGCGGACCGGATCAGACCGGACCGGAGTGCGGCAACGACGACACCCTGTAAGACGTACCGGGAACGGCCGGAACGCTGGGCAGTGAACAGGGCCTGCCAGCTCTATTCAGGGGCCCGCAAGAACCGCCGCGACGAAGACTTCCAGCGGACGACCGTCCTTCGAGTGGGCGTTCAGCGCCTCGCCGATCAGCTCCCGTTCGTCCCCCTCGAAGCCTCGGCCATCCAGATAGGCGACGAGTGAGGCACCGGTCTGGCGATAGACGGGCACCGACCCGATGAGCGCGAGCGGTGCGTGTCGGTTGGTCGCTATGACGACACGCACGCCGGGATCGGGCTCGTCGTCGTACAGGCGCTGCAGCAGAGCCGGTGAGGTGACTGAGCCGGCTGCTTCCGCGCGGACGAAGTGATGCTGCTCGCCGGCGATCAGCTCTTCTTCTTCGGCCGACTGCGGCCCGACGTAGGTGATCCACCGTGCGCGAGCCAGAGGATCAAGCTGCGAGTACTGCTCGGGCGTCACGCGTTCGAGTGTGACCGGAAGGGCCACGAAGGGCAAAGGACCCGGCACCAGGAACGGTGCCGGGTCCTTCGTCATGCTCATTCGGTCCGATCGTCAGCGCGGGACGGGCGGACCGTGGGGACCTGCGGGATGCGCCTCCGACCTCCTTCCCGCCCCGGCAAACGTGGTCGGATGACAACGAGGCGGACCGACTCCGGGCGGCGCGCTACCAATCCCCTTCCGGTTCGCTCGATGCCGCCATCGGAACACTCGCTGCCCGGGGGTGCGCGTGCGCAGATGCACCGCCAACGGGTGCAAGATCGGTCGACTTCACGACACAGACTGGGTAACACGTGAGGGGGCGAAGTGCTTCGAGTGCTTCAGGGTCGCAGCCGCGGTGTCCGAGTCGTTTGGGCGTTGCTCGCTGCTGGTGCAGCGAGCAGCGCGTGCGCCGGGCCTGGCTCGTCCGACCACAGTTCGCCCGGCGCTGCGGCCGCTTGCTCTTCCCCCGTCCTGCACGTCGCGGGCGCGCAGGCCGAAGCCAGCGACGCAAGCGAGCCGCCGACCGTCGTCCTTCCCCACTCGTTCGTCGTCGTCGGCGAGGGCTTCCACGACGGTTGCGGCGACACCGGTTCGCCAGGCGATGAGACCGCCAGCGTCGATGTGGAGCTCACCGTCGAGCAGAACGGGCACGTCTGGTCTCTGGGCACCGCTGACGCGGCGAGCCGCGGCTCCGACTACTCCATCACGTGGGCCGTGGAGTCTCCACCAGCAGGTCTTGGTCCTATGCCAGCGGTACTGCGAGCGGGCTCGACCGAGGAGGAGGTCTACTTCTCGATCGAATGACCACCGACGGCTGCCCGGGTTCTCGTTCGGAACGTCAGTTCGATCGGCGAGACCGACTGCGCCGGAGGCCGTCGACGTTCGCGGCGATTCGTGGCCTGCTGTTGCCATCCAGGACATCAGCCGCGGCAGCATCCGCGTGTTAGGCCGGGCCAAGACCTCACTGATGACCCCGATGAGCGTCATCGCCACCAATCTGGCTCGACCGCTGGCACGCCCGGCGAGCAGCCGCCGAAGCCGCAGCCCGCGACGGGGAGCACGGGCCACGTACGCCCGTGGGCGTGATGCCGCGCCCGAAGAGGCGGAAACTGCGAAGGACCCGCCACCAGGAACGGTGCCGGGTCCTTCGTCGTGCTCTTTCAGATCCCAATCGTCAGCCCGAGACGGACCAACTGCTAGCACCTGCGGGTGGAGCTGAGGGGATTCGAACCCCTGACCTTCTCATTGCGAACGAGACGCGCTACCAACTGCGCCACAGCCCCGCGAGCGGGCTAAAGACTAACACCACGGCCGCTCGCTTCGCGAAATCCCGCTCACTCCCCCGCAACGCGGCGCTTGGCCAGGACCGCGTTCAGGTCGATGCTGCCGGTGGTCTCGACGGGGGCCTCGAGCGGGCCGCGCACGTCCTCGACCGCCTCGGACGTGGCGTCGGCCACCGTGGAGGTGCGGGCCGCCGTGGAGCCTTCGAGGTTCTCGAGCGGAGCGGGTTCGCGGCGCGGGGCCGACGCCTTCATCGTGTAGGTCGGGCGCGGGACCGGGATCGGCGACCAGGCCTCGTCCTCGGCGGGCTGCTCGGCCACCTGGGCGGTCGGCCCCGTGAGCGCCGAGCGCCGCACGACCGGGATCGCACCCGTGGCGTGCCGTGCCAGGCCGCCGGTCTCGCCCTGGTCCTCGACGATGCGCTCGAACACCTCGGTGCTGGCATCCGACGGGTGGATCGCCCGGCCCGTCACGAACGGGAGCGTCGACTCGCGGCGGTCGCGGGCTGCTGGGTCCGCGGCCTGCTCTGGACCGGCGACGGACGAAGGATCGGTATGAGCCGCCTTGCCGGAAGCGGCCGCGGTCCGCGACGCGGCCTTGGCTGCGGACGCGGTGCGGGCTGCCGCCGCGAACTGCTCGGCGGTCGCGGTCTTGGCCGCCGGACGGGCGGCGCGAGGCGCCGAACCGGCCGACGCGCTCGTCGCCTCGGTCGCCGCCGAACGGGCGGTCGCGGCGGCGGTCGCCACGGCGCGCTGCGCTCCGGTGCGCGGAGCACCGGCCACGCGGCGCTCGTCGGCGATGCGGGCCTCCCACTCGGCGTCGGCCTCGCGGCCGGCGAGGACCGCGCGACGGCCGAGGACGAGGACGGTGCTGAGCAGGACGGTCGGTGCGACGCCGACGACCCAGCCGACGGTGGGCACGACCGCGAAGGCGGCCCATCCGGCGACGGTCGCGAGCAGAAGAAGGCCGGCAAGGACCGCACGACGGCGAGCCGCAGCGGCGCGGCGGGCGACCGCAGCGGCGCGCGCAGCGCGCGCCTGAGCTGCGCGCCGAGCGGCGTCGGCGGTGATCCGGTCCTGCATGCCGTGCGGTCGGTCCACGGTGGTGCCTCCTGTCGCGCTCCCGATCTGCACCGGTAGCCCCTTGCCCGGGGTCAGTAGCCCCGCGGTACTGCTGGCTGCCGTCGTGGCCTGAGACGCCGCCGAGGGCGACGCGCGGGACGTCACAGCCACCACGCGCAGCGCCTCGGAGAACCGGTCGTCCGCCCGGGACTCGAGCAGCTGTTGCCGGTGCCGCAGCTTGTGCGGCACCAGGTACGCCACCCACAGGCCGACCAGCGCGAGCGCGACCGGTCCTGCGAGATCGTTCACGCACCGACGGTAGGCGCCGGACCGGACGCTTCTGGGGAGGGCGGCGGCGTGTCGGGGAGGCGTCACCCGCGAGTGGACCGGGTCAGCCCCGGCGGGCGTGCCAGCGCGCCAGCAGCCCCTCGGGCACGTCCTCCACGGTCAGCGCGAAGGATCGGTGGTCGCACCAGTGGTCCTGGATGTGCAGGAAGCGCTCGCGCACCCCCTCGTCCCGGAACCCGAGCTTCTCGACGACCCGCAGAGACGGCCGGTTCTCGGGCCGGATGTTCACCTCGACGCGGTGCAGGCCGAGGGCGTCGAAGCAGTGGTCGGTGGCGAGTGCGACGGCTGTGGGGGTGATGCCGCGGCCCGCGACGTGCTCGGACACCCAGTAGCCGATCGCGGCGGACCTCAGCGAGCCGTAGACGATCGACGAGACCGTGAGCTGGCCGACGAGGGCACCGTCGAGGTCGATCGCGAACGGCAAGGTCGTGCCGGCGCGGGCCTGCGAGGCGAGCGTCCGCACGAAGGAGCCGAACGACGGCCGCGGGCCGGTCAACGGGGTCGGGCTGGTGGCGTCCCACGGCTCGAGCCAGCCGGCGTTGATCTGGCGCAGCTCCATCCAGGCGTCCTGGTCCCGACGACGCAACGGGCGCAACCGCACGGCACCGTCGACGAGGACCGCGGGCCAGCCGGCGGCGGTCATCCTTCGAGCACCAGACAGTGGATCGTCTGCCCCGGGTGCACGGTCAGGTCCGTCTCGCCGACGACCGCCAGCGCGTTGGCGTGCGCGAGCGCGCTGATGCTGGGCTCCGACGGGTCGCCGAGGGGCGTCAGGCGGTAGCCCTCGTCGGGAGACCCGAGCACGGTGGCCGGCACGAACTGGCGCAGGCCGGGCGGCGAGATCCACCCCGTCTCCGCGAGGGCCGCGACGGAGGGTCGGAACAGCTCGGCGTGACCGGCCATCGCCCGCAGCGCGGGCCGGACGAACACCTCGAACGACACCTGGGCGGCGACGGGGTGCCCCTGCAGCGCGAAGATCGGCACGGCCCGGTCGTGCTGGACGTCGGAGTTCTCACCGCCGATCGTGCCGAACCCGTGCCGGTAGCCGGGCGTCATGGCGACCTGGTCCAGGCGCACGGTGCCGAGCGGCGCGAGCACGTCCTTGACCGTGTCGTGCGCGAGCTCGGACAGCCCGCCGGTCAGGATCACGAGGTCGGCGCGGACGAGCTGGTCCTCGAGGGCCTCACGCAGGACGGCACGGTCGTCGGGCAGCGCCGCCACCCGTACCGACGTGGCTCCCGCGTCCCGGACGGCGGCGTCGAGCGCGTGCCCGTCGGCCTCGTACACGGTTCCGGCGAGCGTGCCCGTGCTGCCGGGTTCGACGAGCTCGTCGCCGACCGAGATCAGGACGACTCGCGGCGTCGGATGCACCCGGAGGCGTCCCCGACCCAGCGCGGCGGCGAGGGCGAGCTGTCGGGCACCGAGCCGGGTCCCCGCCTCCAGCACCACGCTGCCCGCCCGCACGTCGGACCCGGCAGGCCGGACGTGCTGGCCGGATACAGCGGGTCGCTGCATCGAGACGCGGGCGGTCCCCCGGTCGGTCTCCTCCAGCGGGACGACCGCATCGGCACCGATCGGCAGCGGGGCACCGGACGCGATCCGCACCGCGGTCCCCGGCACGAGGCGAAGGGGACCGCCCTGGCCGGGCCGGACGTCGTGGGCGACCGGCAACGGCGTCTCGCTCGCGTGGCCGGACCGCGACGTGTCGTGCGCGGCGACCGCGTAGCCGTCGCGGGTGGCGACACCCACCGCGGGCAGGTCCTGCGTCGCGACGACGTCACCCGCGAGGATGCAGCCGACAGCGTCGTGCAGCACGACGTCGAGCGGCGATACGGGCCCGACGGCCGCGAGCACCGCGGCCAGGTGGTCCTGCACCGATCTCATGCGGGCATTCTGCCCCGTCGCGGTCGGTCAGGCGTCGCGCTTCCGGACGAACTCGGTGAGCCATTCGCGGAAGTCGGGTCCGAGGTCGGGCCGGTCCGACGCGATCTGCACGACCGCCTTGAGGTAGTCCAGCCTGTCGCCGGTGTCGTACCGCCGGCCGCGGAACACCACCCCGTAGACGCCGCCACCCTGCTCGGCAGGCGTCTCGGCGAGCGTCGCGAGCGCGTCCGTCAGCTGGATCTCACCGCCGCGACCGGGTTCCGTGCTCTCCAGCACCTCGAACACGGCCGGGTTGAGCACGTACCGGCCGATGATCGCGAGGTTGCTCGGCGCCGCGTCGGCGTCCGGCTTCTCGACGAGCGCCGTGATCCGGACCTGGTCCTCGTCGTCGTCGGAGAACGGCTCCACCGCGGCGCACCCGTACAGCGAGATCTGCGACGGTGGCACCTCCAGCAGCGCGATCACCGAGCCACCCGTGCGCTCCTGCAGCGCGAGCATCGTGCTGAGCAGCTCGTCGCGCTCGTCGATCAGGTCGTCGCCCAGCAGCACGGCGAACGGTTCGGCGCCCACGTGGTGCTTGGCCTGCAGCACCGCGTGCCCGAGGCCCTTGGGCTGACCCTGCCGGACGAAGTGCACGTGACCCAGGTCGGTCGACTCGTGGACCTTGGCCAGCCGCTCGGTGTCGCCCTTGGCCTCGAGGGCCGCCTCGAGCTCGGGAGAGGCGTCGAAGTGGTCGGCCAGCGAGCGCTTGGACCGGCCCGTGATGAGGAGGATGTCGTCGAGGCCGGCCCGCACGGCCTCCTCGACGACGTACTGGATCGCCGGCTTGTCGACGATCGGGAGCATCTCTTTGGGAGTCGCCTTGGTGGCGGGAAGAAAGCGGGTACCCAGACCCGCGGCGGGGATGACGGCCTTGAGGATAGTCATCTAGGGACACTATCCGGGGTGTCCGGAATGTGCAGTGGTGTGGGTCACGGGACCCACCCCCAGGGGGATCACCCGGACGGTCGCAGGTGCGACACTTGCCGCATGAGCAGCGTCGCCCAGCCCTATCCGCACGTCTCCGAGGGTGACGACGTCGAGGACGTCAAGGAGCAGCTGCGGCTGGCCATCAGGGAGGCCCGCAGGGCGCGTTCGGCCCGCCGTCGCGACGAGGCGGCGCAGGCGTTCGCTCGGGTCGTGCTGACCATCCCGGCCGTCCAGGACGCCCGCTGCGTCTCGGTCTACGCCGCCCGCTCGACGGAGCCCGGAACCGGTGCGCTGCTCGAGGAGCTGTCCGCCCGTGGGGTCCGCGTCCTGATGCCGGTCCTGGGCAGCGGCCTGCAGCGGGACTGGGCGGAGTACACGGGTCCCGACGACCTGCGCGAGCGCGCGCCCGGACGTCCGCCGGAGCCGGGCGGTCCGACCCTGGGCGCCCACGCGCTGGCCGACGCCGACGTGGTCATCGCCCCGGCGCTGGCCGTCGACACCAGCGGGGCACGGCTCGGGCAGGGCGGCGGCTGGTACGACCGCGCGCTCGAGCACATCCGACCCGGCGTCCCGGTGGTCGCGCTCGTCTTCCCCGAGGAGCTCTACGACGCCGGCGTCCGGCCGCTGCCCAGCGAGCGCCACGACCGCACCGTCGACGCCGTCGCCACGCCTGAGGGCTGGCACCCGATCGAGGCGCTCAGGAACTAGGCGCCGAGGGCGGCTGCCGCTCGGAGGCGGTCACGAGCGAGGGACCAGGGTCAGCTCGTCGTGGGCGTCCGCCTGCGTCGCGGCTGCCGAGAACGGCCACGCGAACGTCTCGCCCCGCGACCACGGTCCGAACTGGTCCGCGTAGTGCACGCTGCCCGGGTGCCCGGACGTGCCCGTGAGGGTCACCCAGGTCGACGAGTCCAGGTCGCTCAGGTCCACGACCATCCGCATCGACGGCGCGGACGTGACCCCGAACGATCCCGAGCTCGCGTCCCAGGACGTCGCATCGACGATCGACGAGCCTCCCCCGACCCCGAGGGCGGAGGGATTGACCATCGACCGGACGAGACCCGGGACCGACGGTCCCCCGAGGACCAGGTGCTCGGGAGCGGCCTTGTGCAGGTCACCCCAGCGCCACTGACTCGTGTCCCGGCCGAGCTGAGCCGTGAGCTGCCGGCGGGCGGAGACCATCGCGCGGGTCAGCACCTCGTCGCGCCCCTCCACGACCCCGGCGGTCCGCTTGTCGTCCCACCAGGGAGACGTCGGTTGGTCGAGCAGCCCGCGGACCACCTCGAGCCAGCGCGACCCGCCGACCGGGCCGGAGCCCTCCGGGAGGTCGTCGGCGAACGCCGAGCGAAGCACGTCCGCCCACACCGCTGCGAAGTACGCCGCCGCGGCCGAGTCGCCGGACTGCGCCCGGTCCCAGGACCGCAGGAGGTCCTGCCCCTCGCGGTCGAACGCCGAGGCGATGTGCTGCTGGAGCAGGACCGGGACCAGGACGTCCGCGTACGGGTTGTGCTGGTCGAGCTGGAGGCGGCTCATGTCCGCGACGGTGAGCTTGTGGTCCTTCGCGGCCTGGATCTGCTCGCGGATCCGCTGCGCGCGGTAGCCGTAGTCCCAGTCCTTCGTCAGGAACGGCCCCACACCCTGGGGGGTCACGGCGTTGTTGGCCGTGACGACGAACCCGTCGACCGGGTCGAGCGTGCGGGGCATGTCGGCCGGGTCGACGAAGCCCTGCCAGTCGTACGCGCTGTCCCAGCCCGGACGCGGCCAGGTGCCGTCCGAGGGGACCGGGCCGCCGACCACATCGGCTCGGATCGGGATCCGGCCGGGTGCCTGGTAGCCGATGTGGCCGTCCGTCGTCGCGAAGACGATGTTCTGCGACGGGACGTCGAGCAGCGCCGCGGCCGACTGGATGTCGCCCGCGTCGGCCGCCACGTCCATCGCGAGCAGCGCCTCCATGGTTCGGGTCGGCTGCAGGGCTGTCCAGGCGAGCGCGACCTCGAACGTTCGGCCTTCCTTCGGCGCTGGCGCCGCGGCCACCGTTGCGACGTCGAGCACGTCCGACACGATCGGGCCGTGCACCGTCTCCCGGACCGGCAGCCGGATCAGGTCCCCACCGTTGACGGCGATGATCTCGGTCCGCTCCGAGATCGGCGCCGTGCCACCGTCGACCTTCGTCGTGCTGCCCGTGACGTCCTCGAGGAAGAAGTCGCTGACGTCCGCCCCCAGGTTGGTCAGCCCCCACGCCAGGTGGGGGGTGTGGCCGATGACCACACCGGGGATGCCGGCGAACGAGAATCCCGAGACGTCGAACGGGCACGCCCGCGAGACGTCCGCGCAGCGGAGCCCGACCTGCGCCCAGACGCCGGGCGCCGAGATGCCCAGGTGCGGGTCGTTCGCCAGCAGCGGCTCTCCCGACGCCGTCAGGGCGCCGCTGACCACCCACGAGTTGGAGCCGACACCCTCCCCCTGCCCCACCAGGTGCGGCACGGCGTCGAGCGCCTTCCGGGCGCTGGCCACGGCGCGCTGGAGCTCACCCTGGGACAGGTCGAGCGGGGCGAGTGCGGCGGCGTCGGTGACGGTGCTCGGCAGGTCCGCACGGTCGAGGATCGGCGCGTTCATCTCCTGCGGGTACGTCGGGTAGAGCTCGTCGACCCGGCCCACGTCACCGATCGTGGAGTAGGCGTCCGCCCGGCCCAGCTCGTCGTCGTAGTTGCCGCGCAGGTCCCACGCCATGGCCTTCAACCAGGCCAACGAGTCGACGGGGTCCCACTTCTGGGGGTCTCGGATGTCCAGCTGGAGGTCGAGGATCGTGTACTCGACCGCGATCGCACCCTTCGGCTTGCCGTCCAGGTACGCGTTCACGCCGTCCGCGTACGCCTGCAGCGCCGCCCGCGTGGCCGGCGTCGCCGCCTTCCACTCCTGCTCGGCGACCCTGCGCCACCCCAGCGTCCGGGTGACCTTGTCCGCGTCGATGGCGTCCTTCACGTTGCCGACGAGCTCCGCCAGCCGGCCCGAGGTCACGTGCCGGCGGTAGTCCATCTCGAAGAACCGATCCTGCGCGGCGACGTAGCCCTGCGCCATGAACAGGTCCTTCGACGACTGCGCCGTGATCGTCGGCACTCCCCGGCCGTCCCGGGTGACCGTGACGTCCGACCCGAGCCCCGGGAGCTCGAGCGTCCCCGCGACCTCGGGCAGCGGGCGGCGGACCACGACGAAGCCGGTGACGAGGACGCCGACGAGCACGACGACGAGCACCACGGCGAGCGTGACGACCGAGAGACGGACCAGGTGGCGACGAGGCACGCTTCGGAGGGTACTTCGCCCGCGCCTCGGACGTTCGCTCGGAATGACGTGGCGGCGGTTGCCGTTAGGATTAGCACTCGGATGTTGTGAGTGCCAGGTTGTCTCCTGATCGCCTGAGCCGCCGACCACCTGCCAGGAGACGTTGTTCCGTGCCTACCTACGCCTACGCCTGCACCGCGTGCAGCCACGCCTTCGAGGCGGTCCAGTCCTTCAGCGACGACTCCCTGACCTCGTGCCCCGAGTGCGAGGGGCGCCTGCGCAAGGTGTTCTCCTCGGTCGGGGTCGTGTTCAAGGGGTCCGGGTTCTACCGCAACGACGCCCGCGCCGGAGCGAAGTCGTCGACGTTGAGCCCGGCGCCGTCGACGCCCTCGACGTCCGACTCGTCCACGGCCAGCTCGTCGACGCCCGCGCCGGCGACCCCCACCCCCGCACCCGCTGCCGCGAAGCCCGCCGCATCCTCCTGACCTGCTGGTAGTCCGACTCGGGCACTCCCTGGGCGCGACGCGCCCACAGCCCCGAGTCGGGCCGTCCACCCGAGGCGCCGCACCTGCGCGCGCGCTCTGCTTTCTACCGTCAGGGCATGCGCTCATCCGACGGACGTCCGCCGCCGCTCACGGCCCGCCGCCGCCCCGGCTCCCTCCGGCTGCGGGTAGTGGCGTGGCGCTGCCGGTTCCTCGTCTGCGCCCTCTGCCTCGGCGTCGCGGCGACCTCGACCGTGCACGCACTCCGCCCGCCCCGCGCACCGACTGTCGGCGTCGTCGTCGCGGCTCGTGCGGTCCCGGCGGGAGCCGCCCTGACCCTCTCGGACGTGCGGATCGCCCGGTTCCCCGTCGGGGCCGTACCGGACGGCGCTCTGACCGACGTCGGCGCAGCCGTGGGAGCGTCGGCGGCGGTTCCGCTGAGCACGGGCAGCCCCCTCGGGCCCGGCCTGCTCGCGTCCGACGAGGTCCGCGGTCCGCCCGGCACGGTCGTCGCCACCGTCCGGTTCGCCGATGCCGCGGTGGCCGGCCTCCTCTCCCCGGGCATGCACGTCGACGTCCTCGCCGCGACCGCCGAGGGCGGTCCGGGTGGGGTCGTCGCCCGACGCGCGCTGGTCCTGCCGGTCGCCCACAAGGTCGCTGAGCCGAGCGGGCTGCTCGGCGGCAGGACGTCCGACGACGACTCGGTGCCCGTGCTCGTCGCGGTGTCACCCGACGAGGCACCGGCCCTCGCCGGCGCCGCTGCCTCCGCCTTGCTGTCCGCGGTCGTCGTGCCATGATCGTCAACCGTCGGTGCACAGCGACGGGAGATGCACGGCGCCCGACGGTCCACCTCGGCCGGCGGTGCACGTCCACCGGGAGTGCCGGCGCCCACCAGCCCCCTCGACGAGGAGCACCATGACGGATCGATTCACCAGCGGCGACGGGCTCCACGGCAGCAGGCCGGTCCTGCAGGGCTTCAAGGACTTCATCGCACGCGGCAACGCGATCGAGCTGGCCGTGGGGGTGGTGATCGGCATCGCGTTCGGGGCCGTGATCAACGCGGTCCAGGACAACTTCCTGAACCCGCTCATCGGGTGGATCTTCGGTCAGCCGAACCTCGACAACCTCTGGAACATCGGGCCGTACACCTGGCCGGGCAACGACGGTGCCCAGCCGATCCAGGTGGGCGTGATCCTGAACGCCCTCATGGCCTTCCTCCTGACGGCGGTCGCCGTCTACTTCTTCGTGATCCTGCCGCTGAACGCGCTGGCGAACCGTCGCCGGAGAGGTGTGGAGGCGGAGCCGGCGGCCCCGGCCGAGGACATCCTCCTGCTCCAGGAGATCCGCGACCTGCTCGCCGGGCGCGCGGCGCCGGGCGGGCGCAACGACCCCGGCCCGAACACCCCAGGCACACCACCGCCGCCCACCTGACGCCGCGCCGCCGTGCGGAGGTACCCACCGACCCACAGCTGCGGATGTGGAGATCCCGGGTGCCCACGTCCGGCTGTTCGGGACTGGGCTCCGAGTCTCCGGCGTGGTCGGCGCTCACCAGTGCGGCGGCTTGTCCGTGATCAGCCGGTCGTCGTTGGAGCCCGGCGTCCGCTCCCCCCAGCCGACGTCGGTGTCGTCAGCGCTTCGGTCGTGGTCGCCCGTGCGGGCTGCGCGCCGCGCTTCCGACGGGGCCTCAGCCGGCCGGTGCTCGGTGGACTCCTCGGACGCCCTGTCGCCCGCGCCGGCCGTCATCGCCGGCAGCACGGAGACGACGTTCGCGTCGTCGCCGCCCACGGTTCCGGCGCGCCGGACGGCCCGACGCGGCCCCTGGCCACGCCCACCCCGAGTGTCCGACACCCTCCGATGATCCCACCGTGGCCAGGTCCCCGGCGCCTGACGGACGACGACTGGTCAGCACGCCCAGTCGAACGCGTCCGACTCCAGGTCGATCTGCGCGATCCCCGACCCGAAGTTCAGGCCCGGCAGCTCCTCGAGCTCGAGGTAGTAGGCAGTGAAGCCCTCGGCGAGGCCCTGGACCGGGAACGCCGTCCCGCCGAGATGGGACGTCGGCAGGTCCTGCGCCCACGGCAGCACCGCGAACTGCTCGTCGAACGGCGAGACGTACCCGGGCGACCCGTCGGCTCCGAACGCGTCGACCGGGGGTAGCCCCGCGTTGGGATCGGGCCGTTCCCGCAGCCAGACCGTGCGGGTCGGCTCGAGGGTGTCCCACGCGTTCGGGCCTTCGTCCGTGGCGACATGCTCACCCGGGCGTCGAGGGTCTGGCGGCGGTGCGCTCGGACCCGCGTCGAACTCCTCCTGGGTGAGCCACACGAGCGCGAACTGCCCGTCGATGACGTCCTCGCGGCGGCGCAGCTGCGCGTGCGGCGTGGAACGTGCGAGGTCGACCTCGAACGGATCATCAGCGTCGGCCGCGGTCCGCGACGCGGCAAACTGACCTTCACCCTGGAAGAACGCAACCGCCGGGTAGTGCGGGCCGCGACGCTGAAAATCCTCGGGGAGCAGCAGCGTGATGGCGTGGAACATGGGCAGTCCCGTTGCCGTGCCGCGCGGCCAGGTCGTCGGGTCGAAGCCCGGGCCTGTCGTCCCGATCCAGCCCGACGGGACCGCAGACGCCGGCACGGGGAACGTCGGACCGTCGCCCGAGGACATCCGCAGACCGCCCTCGGCCTCGAACCACAGGTCGAAAGCGCCAGGGCGCGCGCTACCGTCTGCGACGTCCGGAGCCGCGACCGGCTCGACGTCGCTCGTGATCGGTCCCGACTCGGCCGTCACGGCCTTCGTGCTTCGACCACGGTCGAGGGCTCGCCATATCGGGGGCACGGCGAGATCTTGCCATCACCGGCGGGACAGCAGCGGCCGTATCGGGTACCGGGCGAGGCCCGACAAGCGACGGGGCGTCGTCCGGTCTGCTCAGGACAGGGCTCGGGCGATCGCCGAGCGGACAGCCGTGTCGATGCGGTACGAGCGGCGGGTGACTCCCAGCTCGTCGCGCAGGGCGGCCGCGAGCTCCTCGCGGGTGCGCTCCTGCTCGTCGGAGCGGAGCCAGGCGACGAGCTCGTCCAGCTGGTCGTCGCTGTACGCGCCGATCGGCAGCCCCCGTCGGACGTCCGGACGCTGCCGCGTCGGGACGGCGAGCGCCAGCTGGAGCGGACGGCTCGTCGGCGTCTCTGGCGTGCCCTGGTCGGCACGGACGCCGCCGGACGCCGTGCTGGCCGGTGCAGTCGAGGCCACCGCCGACGACGAAGGGGCGGACGTCGAGGCCGGGGAGCCGGTCGACCCGGCGGAGGCGTCGGACGGCGCGGCAGGCTCAGACGTCGAGACAGACGACGCGGACGCAGGGGTCGACGCCGGAGCCTGGACCGGGATCCCGCGGGGCGCGCTGTGGGCGGCCCGCGAGACCGCCGCCGGCGCGGCAGCGGGACGTGCCGCCTCGGCGCGCACCGCGGCTGCGCTCAGGGCACCCGTGAGGACGGAGTCCACGAGGATCGGGTGTGCGGGAACCGAACGCACCGGTCCGGAATCCGTACGTGCCGACTCGTCGGGATGCGCGGCGAACGCACCCGAGTCCGTCGAGACGGAACCGTCGGGGTGGACGGGCAGGGCGCCGGTCGTCGTCGCCACCGACCCGGTCGGCAGGGGCTTCCCGGCGTCCACCGCGGCGGCCCGACCGGCGGAGGGGTCAGGCGTGGCACCGGCCGGGGTGTCGTCGGTCGCGGTCACCGGTGCGGCGTCCTGCAACCCGGTGCTCGAGTCGTCGGAGACACCCGTCGTCGAGGCGGCGTCCGAGCCTGCCGCCTGAGCGGGATCTGCAGGGTCGGTCGTCGAGGCGACGTCCGAGCCCGCCGCCTGAGTCGTCGCAACCTCGGTCGCAGCGCCAGACGCTGCGGTCGGGAGGTCCTCGACGTCGTCGGCCTCGTCGATCAGACCCGGCAGGCCGAGGTGGAGCGGGCCGCTGCGGGGGCTGGCGGGCGTGGGCACGCGCGCGTGGACCGCTCGGCGGATGCGGTCGACCTCGGCCTGCGGGTCGATGAACGCGGCGGCGGACCAGACACGGACGACGGACCAACCGACGCGCTCGAGACGGTCGGCCGTGAGCCGGTCGCGGACGCGCACCGAGGGCTCGACGGTGTACTCGGCGTCGTCCGTCAGGACGGCGACGAGCATCTCGTCGGGCAGGTCCGGGTGGCCGACCACGAGCGGGATGCGCTCGCCGCCGGGGATGCCGTGGTTCGCCTCGACGAGCAGCCCGTGCTTCCAGAGGCGCTCGGCGATGTCGAGCAGCAGGCGGTCGGGCTCGGGCGACTCGACGGGGACGGAGTCGGCGGCGGACCCGGGCGCCACGGCCAGCGCGACCGCCGAGTCCGACACGGTGAACCGTGGCGTCACCAGGTCGGCGTCGGCCGAGCCGGCGGAACGGCGGCCGACGAACGCGAGCAGGTCGGCGAGCAGCTGCGGCCCGGCGCCGCGCAGACGGTCGGGGTCGAGGTCGTCGGCCCCGAAGCACGACACGACCGTGAGCCGGTGCCGGGTGGACCCGAGAGCGTCGAGCAGGAGCGCGTCGCCACCGGGCGCGGAGACGGGCCCGAAGCTGTGCAGGACCCGCTTGTGCGGCGTCCGGCCCAGCCCGACGGACAGGATGACGGCCTCGCGGCGCAGCCCGGCGACGTTCGGCAGGTCGGTGACGACGAAGGGCTCGGCGCGGCCGGCGTCGAAGAACGCGGCGAGCGCGAGGTTGGCGCGGACCTCGGCGAGGACGGCTTCGCGGACGGCCTCGGCGTGCCGGGGCGTCGCGGTGATGACGGCAAGGGACTCGTCGGGACGCAGCAGCGCGTGCGTCAGGACGAGCTCGACGACGTGCTCGACCTCTTCACGGGTCGAGTCGATGATCCCGGTGGCTCGGTCGGGCATGCCGGTGCCGTCGACGATGTCGAGGTGCACGAGCGGCCGGTGCTGGGGCAGCGGGGTGGGACGCAGGACGCCCGCGTAGCCGTGCGCGGCGAGGAAGGCGGTCAGGTACGGGTCGCGACGCGACGCACCGGCGAGCAGTGCCACGGAGGGCAGCACGTCGGCGAGCGCGCGGACCGCGGTGCTGGAGGCGCAGCGCGCGTCCCCGAGCACGACCACCTGACGACCGCGGGCGATCGCGGCGAGCGCGACCTCGACCGGGAGGTGCGCGGCCGAGTCCAGGACGACGAGGTCGACGGTGCGCGTGGGCGGGAGCACCTGCGGGACCAGCATGGGGCTCGCGGCGATCACGGGGCGCAGCCGACGGGCCACGTCCGGGTGGCGCGTGACCGTGTCGCGCAGCGTGGTCAGCCGCTCCTCGACGAGGTCCGCGAACAGCGCCTCGGCCTGCTCACGGTGCTGGCGCAGTGCAGCGCCGATGTGCGCGACGACCGAGGTGAGCACCGGCCCGGGCAGGCTGTCGACGTGTGCGCGGTCGAGTGTCGCGTAGTGCGCGGACAGGCGCCCGAGCGCGGTGCCGTCGTAGCCCGCGAGCGCCGGGTCGTCGGCCAGGATCTGCTCGATGACGGTGCTCCACCAGGCGAGGTCGAGCTCCGCGGCCGCGAGGGCCGGAGCCGTACGACGCGATGCCAGGTCCTCGACCAGCGGGCCGAGCCCGGCGAACCGCAGGCGGTGCAGGAGGCCGGCGCGGTCGGGCAGCGTGTCCAGTGCGGAGGTGTCCTCACGCAGCCGGGTCAGGCGCTCGACGAGGGTGGCGAAGGGCAGGGACGACAGGCCCGCGCCCAGCGGCGTGCCCTCCAGCACGTCGTCGAGGGCGTCGAGGTCGGCGCGCACGGCGGCGAACTCCTCCTCGATGAGCTCGAGCCCGTCGGGCAGGCGCGGCCAGCCGCCGGACGGGCAGTGCGCCTGCCACACCTCACGCTGCGCCTGGACCTCGAGCAGCGCGGCATGCAGGTCCGCGATCGGGCGGCCAGGGCGCAGCATGTCCTTGGACTGCTTGCGCAGCCGGCGCCGCACCCAGTACCCCATGGGCACGTCGTGCTGCTCGCGCCACTGCTTGGTCGCCGTCGCCGCGACGAGGTCGGCGGCGGTGCGCTCGAAGACGATCGGCTGGAACACGTCGAGCGCGGCACGCACGCCGTCGAGCATCGTGAGCTGCTCGGCCCAGGCGCGCAGTGTGGTCGCCTGCACGAGGCCCGTCTCGGCGGCGACCTGGGCGGTCCGCTCCACCAGGGCCGGCAGCATGCCGTCGAGGAGTCGCTCGACGCGGCGCACGGCGTTGTCGGCGTCGGCGCGGGTGCGCAGGTCGGCGCCGTACCACGGCGTGTCGGTGGGCCGGACCTGGAACGCCCCGAGCTCGCCCGCACGCACGAGGTCGGCGGTCAGCTCCGCCCGCCGAGGAGCGTCGAGCACGCGGGCGACGTCGGTGGTGAGCCGCACGGTCGTCCTGGGGGTCGGTCGCGTCGACGTCAACCGCGCGAGCTGCTGCAGCGCGTCGTACGCGGACACGCCCCACGGGGAGCGCTCGGTGTGCAGGGCGTCGACGTAGGCACGCAGACGTTCGCGCTCGGCGACGAGCGAGGACCGCAGCGCGACGACCCCGTGCGCGTCGACCGGCGGCGCCTCGAGCGTCATGGCCCCGAGCAGGCGTCGGGAGATCGCCGACCGCCACCCGGCGTCGGGCGCGACGTCGAGCAGGAGGTCGCCGAGGCCGAGCGACGAGAGCCGGGAGGCCAGCGCGGTCGCCGCGCGGCGGTGGCCCGGCACGTACAGCACCGTCCGGCCCGACGCCGCGGCGTCGGCGACGAGGGCGGCCAGGGTGCCGGTCACGTCGGCACCGGCGGGCGCGTCCACGAACAGGTGCGTCCCGGTGGCCACGACGTCGAGCACGTGCTGCTGGGCGGGATCGAGGTCGCCGACGCCACGCTCGAGCGCGGGGTCACGGTCGCCCGGCACGGGGACCGGCAGCGGCCGGCGCAGAGAGGTGTCGATGCCGGCCAGGGCGGCGACCACCTCGTGGCGCTCGAGCGTGCCGGACAGGTTGTCCAGGTCGTCGACGAGGATCTGGCCCGGGTGGACGAACGTCCCGACGACGACGCGATCGGTCAGCGAGAAGTCGTCGAGCACGGCCTCGCCGAGGGACGCGAGCCGCTGCAGGGCGCCGCGCGGGTCGAAGCCGTTGGAGGTGAACGTGCCACGCGCGACGGCGCCGGGGTCCAGCAGGGCGCCGCGGGAGCGCAGAGCGCGGGCCAGCACGGGGTTGACCTCGAGCGACGGCTCCAGCGCCAGCTCGTAGTCGCTCTCCCCCGAACCGCGTGCCTTGAGGCTCACCGGACGGAGCAGGACGGGCGCGCGGACCGTGCGCGGCACGGCCTCGGACTGCTCGACGCCCGTCTGGTCGCGGTGCCGGGTGACCGACGCGAGTGCGGCGACGTCGTCGGTCGCCACGTCGGGGGTGGTCCGCTCGGTCCACGTCGCGACGCCGATGGCGAGCGAGGTGGGCAGGATCCCGTACCGCTGGGCGTAGACGGCAGCGCGCGCGGACACGGCACGCGCACGGCGGCGTGCCGTGGACAGGGCGGCACCGTCGCGCACGAGGTTGGACAGGCGCGTCTCGCGGCCGGCGAAGAGCTGGGAGATCCCCGACGGGTGCGCCGCCGTCAGGTCGAGCGCGGCCTCGCCGAGGAGCTCGACGTCGACGAGGGTCGACCCGCCCGCAGCCTCGACGAGCGCGGCCCGCCAGGTGGCGACGGCGCTCTCGAGGAGCTCGGCCGGACTGGGTGGTTCGACCAGGACCACGGGGGCGTCGACGGCCGCGCCGACGACTGCGGCCGCAGCGTCGGCGGCGTCGCCGAAGGCGGTGGCGGACTCGGGAGCCTGGTCGGGCCCCGAGCCGGTGGAGAGCGCGGGGACGGTCACGATCGAACGCTAACCGCGGACTCGGCCCGTGCCGGGGAGGGCGCGCCGGGGCGGACGCACGAAGGGCGCGGACCGGATCAGATGATCCGCCGCGCCCTTCGGAAGTGAAGACGGTGCGCACCGCGCAGGGGGCAGGCGATGCGCACCGTCAGGTACGAGTCTGCTGCAGAAATCTCTACTGGTCAAACGTCCAGGGGAGATTCCTCGTGACGTCCACCACGTGACGCATCACGCACCCGATCCGCAGGATCACGGGGCAGACAGAGGGTCGGGTCCAGTCATTCGCGCCCGTGATGGAGTCGTAGCGGGCCTCACGTGATTATTCCGCGGCAGAGCCCGAGGGCGTGACACGTCACGGCCGAGACGACCCGGGTGATGGTCTCCTCCAACCCGACCCGTCGACACAGCAGCCGCCTGGGAGACCCACAGCGAGCGTGTCGCTGAATCGGAGCAGCGCGGGCGTGGCCACACGGCTCCGCACTGGGTAATCGCTACCGGACTTGTCCGCGTGCACTCGACGCGGGCCCTCCCGGCGGGTGAGAGTACGGATCGAGAACGCGCCGCCGAGGAGACCCCATGAGCACGACGACCGACCAGCCCGCCCGGTCGACGACCGCGGCACTGGCGTCGGCGGTCGACCGGCGCACCGACTGGCCGGGGCGCGAGCGTGCTCGGGCCGCCCTCACCGCCGTGGAGCTCGACGACCCGGTCGGGGCGGCCCAGGAGCACCTCGCCGCAGTCGGTGACGTCTTCGGGCTCTCGACGACGGACAGGGCCCTGCTCGAGGTGGCGCTGCTGGCCGAGCTGCACCCCAGCGCGCACCTGCTCATGGGCCTGCTGTCCGGCGACGAGGGTCCGGCGCGGCCGACGGCCGCCCTCGCGCTCGAGCTCGTCGGCGCGAGCGTCGTCGACGGGGCCGCACGCGCCCGGCTCACGGACGACGGACCGCTGCAACGCCGCGGCCTCCTGACGCTCGAGGGCGACGACGTCCTGCTGGCCCGCCGGCTCAGGGTCCCGGACCGGGTCGTCGCTCGGCTCCTCGGCTCGTACCGGGTGCCGGACCTCGTGGCCCGGGTGCTGCGCGACCCGCAGCCGGTGGACGTCGAGGGCTACCTCGACGTCGCGGCGGCGCTGGCGCTGGGCGAACAGCTCGTCTGGGTGCACTCGCCCATCGGCACGGCCGGCACCGCGCTCGCCGTCGCGGCCTGCCGCCACGTCGAGGTGACGTGCCTCGTCGCGGACCTCGAACGGCTACCGGTCACGCCGGGCCTCGGCACGGACCTCGGGCTCGTGCGGGAGACCACCCGGGCGCTCGTGCTGGAGGCCGGGCTGGACGGCAGCGTCCTCGTGCTCGCAGGCGCCCACCTCGCGGCCGAGCTGCTGGGCGAGCTCGACGCCGTGGTCCCGGTGATCGCCGTCGGCCGCTCCCCCTGGGACCCACGCTGGGCGATCGGGCTGCCCGCGGCGGTCGTCGCGGGACGGCTGAGCCAGGGCGAGCGCGCCGAGCAGTGGCACCGCGTGGTCGGCGAGCACGCGACGACGCGGGACGTCCTGACGCTGCGGATGACCCCCGAGGAGATCAGCGCGGTCGGCCGCCGCGCCGAGACCGACGCCGCCCGGGACGGCCGGACGGTCGAGCCCGACGACGTGCGCATGGCTGCGCGCCGCCTCGGGAACACGCACGGCCCGCGGGTCCGCACGAGCGGGTCGCCGGCCACGCTGGACGACCTGGTCCTGCCGGCGCGCACGCGGCACGAGGTCGAGCGACTGATCGGCTGGGCCCGGGATCGCGACGACGTCCTCGCGCTGGGGGAGCTGCAGGGCAAGGGCGGCAAGGGCGCCGGCATCTGCGCCCTGTTCTCGGGCAGTCCGGGCACCGGCAAGACTCTCGCGGCGCACGTGGTCGCCGACTCCCTCGGCATGGACCTGTTCCAGGTGGACCTGTCGGCCGTCGTCGACAAGTACATCGGCGAGACCGAGAAGAACCTCGAGAAGGTCTTCACGCAGGCTGAGTCGCTCAACGCGGTGCTGTTCTTCGACGAGGCCGACTCGCTGTTCGGCAGCCGGTCCTCGGTGTCCGACGCCAAGGACCGGTACGCCAACCAGGAGGTGTCCTACCTGCTGCAGCGCATGGAGGCGTCGGAGGGCATCACGGTCCTCGCCACGAACCTGCGCGGCAACCTGGACCCGGCCTTCGCCCGTCGGCTGCACTTCATGATCCACTTCCCCGACCCCGACGAGCTCACGCGCCGGATGCTCTGGGAGCACCACCTGGCCCAGCTGCCGCAGACCGACCCTGACGACCCGATGGACGTCGAGTTCCTGGCCGCCAGCGTCGAGCTGGCCGGCGGCGACATCCGCAACATCGTCCTGGCGGCGGCCTACGACGCGGTCGCCGTGCACCGGCTGGTCGGGATGCGCGACGTCCGCGCCGCGACCGTGCGCGAGATGGCCAAGCTCGGCCGACGCACCAACGACGCACGGTGGACCGACGACGCGATCTGACCCGAACGCACCAGTTCCTCCCGGAGTGCGAACGGGTGATCTGCGTCCGACACGGCAACCTGCGTAGCCCTTACCGATGCCCTGGGCACCTACGCCGCGCACGCTGTCCGCCCGGGGGCTGTGCGTCCTCGTTCGAATGCCGGAGGTCCAAGTGAGCAGTCCCGACGTACGCGTGCCCGTCGCCGCGGTGCCACAGCCTGCGCAGGCCGTGGACGGGACCTTCGCTGCGCCTGCCGCCTCGACCCCGTCGGCCCCGGTCCCGATGTCGGGCCTCACGGTCGGGCGCGCCGACGACCCGGCCGAGCACGCCGCAGACCGGATGGCCGATGGCGCTCTGGCCCGGCTGCGCGCGACCGTCTCCCCGGGTGCCGAGGCCGACAAGCACGCGCACGACCCCGGCTGCGGCCACCTGCGCCGGTCGCCCGCGCCCGCGGCCACCGCGACGGTCGGGATGGCCGGCGGCGCGCTCGACGCCTCGTCGTCCGACCGCATCGAGTCCGCCCGCGGTGGCGGTTCCGCGCTGCCGGACGGCGTTCGGCGCCGTATGGAGACCGGGTTCGGCACGAACCTGAGCCATGTGCGTGTCCACGACGGGGCTCAGGCGGGCGCCCTCAGCGCGGGCATGAGCGCCGAGGCCTTCACCACGGGCAACGACATCTTCTTCGGCGCGGGCAGGTTCGCCCCCGAGACGCCCTCCGGTGAGCGGGTGCTGGCGCACGAGATCGCCCACGTGCTGACCGAGGGCGGCTCCTCGACGGCGCGGCGGTCGCCGAAAGACGACAAGGCCGCCGCCAAGGCGAACGTCGGGGTCGTCGCGGCCGAGGACAAGCGGCTCAAGGAGGCGCGCGTGGAAGGCGTCGCCACCCGCAAGGCCGAGACCGAGGCGGTCTACGCCACCAGCAAGGACGCACCAGAGCCCGTGCCCTCCGGTCCGGACAACGCGGCGGGACACCAGCCCCGGGCCAAGAACGCCGTGGGTGCGCGGGTCGACGCCGTCACCCTGCGCTTCAACGAGGCACTGCAGCGCGAGTGGGACCTCTACCAGGAGCTGAGGGCGACGGAGCCCACCGAGTCCGACGAGGTCATCGTCGACAAGGCCTACAAGCAGGTGTGGCAGGACGAGTTCAAGGACCTCGCACACAGGGCCCCGGAACGCGGGACCGAGGCCGAAAAGCTCGTGATGCAGGTTCGCCAGACCCGGGCCGCCGCGCGCGAGGTTCAGGAGCCCGAGGGCCTGGTCAAGCTCCCCAAGAGCGCGGAGGCGGAGAAGGCCGAAAAGATCGACGCGACGGTCAAGAAGCTGCCGCTGAGCGTCCAGCAGGCGTACGAGCGCATGGTCCGGTACCGCGACGACCTCGCGAACGGCGGCGGCAGCAAGGTGCTCTTCCAGGACGAGGCGTACGCGGAGGTCAAGAAGGGCCTGCCGGCACCGGTCGCAGAGAACCTTCCCCCGCAGGACGGACTGCTGGACCAGGCGGCGTGGGCCGCCGCCGAGAGTCGGGTCGCGGCGTCGAAGGAGAACCTGCTGCTGCTCGATCCCGCCGATCGCGAGACCGCCTGGAAGGCCGGGGCGGCGCCGGAGCAGACACCCAAGGTCGGCGGCCCGCAGTCCGACGAGGCGAACGCCGAGATGGGCGCTGCCAAGACGATCACGACCTGGCATCACCTCAAGTCGCTCGTGACGGGGACCGACGCGTACGCCAGCTCGGTCCGCGAGTCATGGTCAGAGCCCGACCCGAAGGAACGGTTCAAGGCGACGAAGGCGGGCGCGGGGGCCCTGGAGACCATGGTGGGCGCGGCAAAGAAAGCCGCGGACGAGGCCAAGGACATGGGCGGCGGCGTGACCGAGAGCGTCAAACGGCTCATCCCCGGGTTGGACCTCGCGTCGGCCATCCTGTCCATCGTGAAGTGCGGCGCAGACCTGGCCACCGCCGGGAGCCGGCAACACGAGACGGACAGCGCGATCTTCCAGGCGCGCGTCAAGGGGGGCGCCGACAAGGTCGACGTGATGGTGTACCCGCTGATGAAGGTGTCGCAGATGTACACCAAGAACCTCGAGCAGGCGTGCTGGTCGCTGGCCATGGCCATCTTCGACCTCACCACCTCGGTCGCGAACGTGGTGACCGCGGGGGGCTTCGGCATCCCCAAGGCTGTCGAGATGGGGAAGACCGTCCTCGACAAGCTGCACACGGTCGCGCACTTCATCGCCGGCAAGGTCCTCGACGAGATGGCCCTGACCGCGAACAAGGAGTCCGCGGTCATGCACCAGGAGGGCGGCGCCGAGAACGAGCTGAAGAAGAACCCGAAGATGGCCGTCGACGCCATCATCCTGAAGGCCGCCGGCGGCGACACGACCGCAATGGCGCTTCTCTCCCACTACCGCATCGCAGGCGAGCCACTCACCCTCGAATACCTCGAGCAGATCAAGCCGCGCCCGATCAGGCCGATGGACCCGAGCCCGAAGCAGGCGGTCCGGACCTCGGCCGGCAACCCGGCGGAACCGAAGCCGGACGCCGAGGACGGCGTGACGAGCAACGACGCCCTCCTGGCCAAGGTCCGGAAGGTGGTGCTCGAGGGCATGGGGGCCGAGGCCGACCCGAAGTCCGCGTACGAGGACATCAAGAAGCTGGCTGCGACCAAGGGCGCCATCCTGATGAAGATCGGGAACGCCCTGGGTTCGCCGAGCCAGGCCGAGATTGCGCAGCTCGACAAGATCGAGCCTCTGCCGTCGGGCGTCCTCGGCATGGTCGGCAACGCCTCGGTCCCCGTAGGGGCCACCCCCGAGGACGTCCGGACGTTCCTCGCCGCGATGTCCGACACGGCGATCGAGGAGGAGATCGCCCGCACACCGCGCCGCAACGAGCCCGGGTGGATCGCGATCCTGCGCGGGGCCCTCCGGGACATGAACTACACGCCGACGACACGGCAGCGAGGGTCGGGCCGGGGAATGTCGGACATGCCGGCGACACGGCAGCGATCGTCGGCCCGGGTGGCTCCGTGAGCGCCGACCCGTTCCTCAGTCTCGTCTCCGAGGCGCTCGTCTGCGCCGGCCGGGAGCTCGAGATCGACGCAGACCTGATGGCGATCGACATCGCGTCGCGCGACCCCGAGATCGGCTCGGTGCTCGGCGTGCTGCGCCCGGTCGCGCGGGCCGTGACGTTCTACGTGATGCACCCGACGCTCGTGGCCCCGACGGAGTACCCGGAGGTTTCCGCGCTCGTCCTGCGGGCGACCTCCGACCTGCTCGACGCCGCCCTGGAGATCGACTTCTCGACGGGGTCCGTTGCTTACCGCTCGCCGGTCCTGCTCGGTGACCTCGAGCTGGACGCCGAGTCTCTCGGTCAGCTGCTCGTCGCGTCGGTCGAAGCCGTGGAGGCGACGGCCGCGCGGTACCGCGACCTGATGGACGCGGTCATCGCCGGCCAGCTCGCGCCCGACGTCGCGGCCGCCCGGGCACGCCGCGCTCCCCTGGACGAGCTGCAGGCCCAGGTGGACGGGATCGAGAGCCGCTGACCGGCCGGGGAGGCCTGCGCCGGGCGGGCAGCACCGCGGGTGATCCGCGTCCGGTCGCCGAACCTGCGTATCCCTTACTGATGCCGCACGCCCCGGGCACCCGCCACGCTGGGCGCGTGGGGGCGCTACGTCCTTTGTCCGATCTGCCGGAGGTCTTGTGAGCAGGCACGCCCCACGGGTACCCGTCACCGCAGGCGCTCAGCGCAAGCGTCCGCTGGAACAGGCCCCGCCGAGGCCTGCCGCAGACGTCCCGGCGGCCCTGGTGCCGGTGGCTGGCCTGACGGGCGGACAGGCCGAGGACCCCGCCGCGCGCACCACTTCCAGCCCCAGCGCGTCGACCGTCCGCCGCTTCCCCGGCAAGAAGAAGCAGTCGCCCGAGGAGAAGGCGGCGAAGGCTCGGGCGAAGGCCGAGGAAGAGGCGAAGGCCGCCCGCGTCAAGCAGAGCAAGAAGACCGAGAAGACCGAGAAGGCGCAGCTGAAGGGGGCGCGCAAGGAGGGGGTCGCCGGCCGCGAGGCTCAGGTCGCCCAGGTCTACGACACCTCCCACGACGCACCCCAGGCGCCGGTCTCGGGCAAGGTCAACGAGGTCGGGCACGTCCCGCTCGGCAAGGACGCCAGCGGCGCACGGATGGACGACAAGTACAAGCGGTTCGAGGAGGGTCTGCTGCGGGAGCAGGAGATCTTCGACGAGCTGAAGGCGAAGGGCGGCACCGACGAGAAGTCGGCCGCGACGGCCTACGAGCGGGTCTGGAGGGGCGAGTACAAGGATCTCGGGTCTCTGGCCCCGCCACGCGAGACCGCCGCCGAACGCCTGGTGATCCAGGTTCGGCAGGCCCGCACGGGCGCCGAGGTCGACGTGAGCCACGCCGAGGCCGAGAAGGCCGTGCTCAAGGTCAAGATGCTCCCCAAGGAGGTCGAGTCGGCGTACGAGCGGATGGTGACCCACCGCAACGACCTGATGAAGGCCGACCCCAAGCGCATCGAGTCCCTGGCGCAGGACGAGGCCTACGAGCTGGTCAAGAAGCAGCTCGGGCCCAAGGAAGCCGCGAAGCTCCCCCCGAAGGACGGGCCCTTGGACCAGGCCGCGTTCGCCGCGGCCGAGGGGCGCGTCGTCGCACGCGACAAGCAGGCCAAGCGCGATGCCGCGACGATCGAGGAGAACCTCCTGCTCCTCGACCCGGCCAAGCGCGGCGGCGCACAGAAGGCCCCGCTGGTCTCCGACGAGACGATGGACACCGTCTCGGACGTCGGCTCGAAGGTCGGTCTCGGCAAGACGGTCGTCACCACGGTCGGAGGCGGGATCGCGGGAAAGATCGGCAGCCAGCAGGACAAGGGCCTGCGCGCCGACCAGGGCATCGTCAAGGAGAAGGAGTTCACCACCTACCTCCCGGGTGCCGTCGACCAGGGCGCCGGAGAGCTCGGTCGGGCAGGCCTGCAGGCCCACAAACAGCTGGCCACCGGGCAGCGCAGCGCCACCTCGCAGACGCTCCCGCAGTCCGACGCGACGAAGGCCAAGTTCGGCATCAGCCAGGTCACCGGGATCCTCTCGGGGCTGATGACGGCCGTGGACTCGGCGTTCACGATGGTCAAGTCCGCCGAGCAGGCGTGGACCACCAAGGACCCGTACGAGGCACTCAAGGCGACGAAGGCCGGGGCCGTGGGGCTCGACGGGCTCGTCAGCGTGGCCAAGAACTCGGCGGACCTGGCCAAGCTGATCGACAGCGGCGTGTCCGAGGGCGTCAAGCAGGTGATCCCCGGGCTCGACATCGCGGCCTCGGCGCTCGCCATGGTGCGCGGTGTCACCGACGTCGCCACGGCCGGCATGCGGCAGCGCGAGACGGACCTCTCGATGTTCGAGGCGCGCGCGGGCAGCGGCGAGAAGGTCAACGTGATGGTGTACCCGCTGATGAAGGTGTCGCAGGTCTACACCAAGCACCTCGAGCAGCAGTGCTGGTCGCTCGGCGTGAACATCATCAACTTCAGCACGTCGGTCGCACAGGTCGCCTCGGCCGGTGGCTTCGGCGTCCCGGCGGCGATCAAGGCGGCCACGGCCGTCATCGACAACCTCCACAAGATCGCGCACTACATCGCCAGCAAGGTCCTCAACCAGATGGCGAAGACGGCACAGAAGGAGTCGGCCGTCATGCACCTGGAGGGCGGCGCCGAGGACGAGCTGAAGAAGCACCCGAAGATGGCCGTCGACGGCATCATCATGAAGGCCGCGGCGGGCGACAAGACGGCCCAGCAGTTCCTCTCGAACTACCGCATCGACGGAAAGCCGATCACGCCCGCCTACGTCGCCCTGATCAAGCCGAGGCCTGTGAAGCCGTTCGACCCGAAGGCGAAGCCCGACGCGAACGAGGAGCAGACGAGCAACGACGCTCTGCTCCTCAAGATCCGTGCGGTCGTGCTGGAGGGCATGGACACCAACGCCGACCCGCAGTCGGTGTTCGAGGACCTCAAGAAGAAGGCGTCGCCGGTCACCGGAGCCCTCACGGGGATCTCCGAGGCCTGGGCCGAGACGGACGAGCTGGCACAGAAGCGCAACCAGCAGGCCAAGGACGGCAGACTCGGCGACAACAAGAAGACCGAGCGTGGCCTCGGCTGGCGCATCCAGCAGCTGTTCCGCTCGGAGCACCGCGGGATGCTCAAGGAGAAGACCGCTGCCCTCGGCAACGCCGAGTCGCTGCCCTCGGGCATCGTCTGCATGGTCGGCGACCTCGAGCTCAAGGACCAGGCCAGCCCACCCGACATCAAGAAGTTCACGGACTCGTTGACCGTCCAGGCCATCGAGGCCGAGCTCAAGCGGACCCCGCGCCGCAACCGGCCGGAGTGGATCGAGTTCCTGCGGGAGGCGCTGCGGGACAAGGCCGCCAAGGCAGCACCGGGGCGGCCCTCGTCGCCGGCGCCGACGCCGTGGGTCTCTGCCACCCCCTCGGGGAAGTCGTGAGCGGCGACCCGTTCCTCGCCCTGGTCGTCGAGGCGCTCGCGTCGGCGGGTCGGGAGCTCGAGATCGACGCTGACCTGATGGCGATCGACATCGCGTCGGCGGATCCGGAGATCGGCTCGGTGCTCGGCGTGGTGCGTCCGGTCGCGCGGGCGGTCACGTTCTACGTGGTGCATCCGACCCTCGTGCCCGCGACGGAGTACCCCGACGTGGCCGCCCTCATCCTGCGGGCCACGTCGGACCTCCTGGACGCCGCCCTGGAGATCGACTTCTCGACGGGGTCGGTGGCCTACCGGTCGCCGGTCCTGCTCGGTGAGCTCGAGCTCGACGCCGAGTCTCTCGGTCAGCTGCTCGTCGCGTCCGTCGAAGCCGTGGAGGCGACGGCCGCGCGGTACCGCGACCTGATGGACGCCGTCATCGCCGGCGAGCTGACACCCGAGGTCGCGGCCGCCCAGGCGCGCCGCGCTCCCCTCGACGACCTGCAGGCCCAGGTGGACGAGCTCGACGGCCGCTGAGGCCCCGGACCACCCCGCCCGTCGAGCGCCGCCCCGCCGCGCTCCGCCGCCGCGCTCCTCCGTCGCGCGCTCCAGGTCGTGCGTTTGCGCCGAGTTCGCCTGTTGCAACGCACGAACTCGGCTGGAACGCACGACCTGGGGCTGAGCGCTGCCCGGAACTTGCGGAGAACTTGCGACCGCCTCCCCCAGTGCGTCCCAAGCCGGCTCCAACGGCGAACCGCCAGAAATGTCCTAGGACACACAGGTGTCTCACAGGCATTCGAGACGGACCGACGAGAGGCGCGCGAGACCGATGGCACACGGACGAGGACGGACGAGGGCGGCTGCGGCCACCGTCGTCGCGGCACTGCTGGCGACGCTGGCAACAGCGCTGCCGGCGAGCGCGACGACAACAGCGGCCACGGCTGCGGCAGCGGCAGCGGCCGCGGCGCAGTGCGAGACGACGACATCGGCCGCGGCGGCGCAGAAGGCAGCCGAGACGGCGGCGGCCGGCACGACGGCCGCCAGCACGACCAAGCCGGCGACGGCGACCGTGTCGCCCATCAAGATCGGCACGCCGGCCGCACCGGTCACGGTGGACGCGGCGACCTACGTGCTCAAGGGCACGGCCCCCAAGGGCACCCTCGTGCTCGCGTGGGTGGACGCGAACGGCAACGGCCTGCGCGACCGCGCCGAGGCGCCCGCGGGCGCGGACTGGCTGGTCGGCACCCGCACCACCTGGTCGATCACGGTGAAGCTGGCCCAGAACGCCGTCAACCGGTTCGTCCTGACGGACTTCGACCAGTGGAAGCTCGGCCCGGCCGCCGTGGTCCCCGCGATCACGGAGTCGGCGGGCGTCGACATCTCCGCCGTCAGCGACAGCCCCGACCCGTTCTCGCCGAACGCGGACGGCACTGCGGACTCGTCGGCCATCTCGTACACGCTCTCGCAGGCGGCCAAGGTGACGCTCAAGCTCACCGCCGCCGGCGGCACGCCCGTCACGACGCTCGTCGACGCGAACCGGCCCAAGGGCACCTCGACCGAGGTGTGGAACGGGGCGTCGGTGGCCGACGGCACCTACACGTACACGATCAGCGCGCCGGGTGCGGTCGCGCGGACCGGCACGACCACCGTCGACACGCACGGCCCGGCCGTGAGCGTGACCAGCGGCGGCCTGACGGCGAGCCGTTCGGTGACGGCCGATGCGACCGACCCCAGCGGGGTGGCGAGCGTCGCGTTCGCCGTCAGCGCGGACGGCGCCACGTGGACTCCCGTCGGGACGCCCGACACGACCGCGCCCTTCACGGCGACCCTGCCGACGGACCTTCCCGACGGTGCGTTCCAGGTGCGAGCCACCGCGGCAGACAGGGTCGGGGTCACGACCACCTCGGCGGCCGTCGGCCTGACCCTCGACACCACCGCGCCCGCCGCACCGACCGCGTTGACGGCCGTGGACGTGCCCGGTGACGCGGGCGGCTCCGTCGCGCTGGCGTGGACCCCGTCGACCGCGACCGACGTGGCGACGCAGTGCGTCCTGCGCGCGACCGGCAACGGCACGTTCGCCGTGGTCGCGAGCCTCGGCGCCGACCAGACCACCTTCGTCGACACGGACCTGACGAACGGGACCACGTACGCGTACACGATCGAGGCGATCGACACCCTCGGCCAGCGCGGCCCGCGTGCCGCGACGGCGACGGCGGTCCCGGAGGACAACCGCGACCACACGCCCCCGCAGACGGGCATCGAGGACGTCCAGACGGATCTCGGGAACGCGACGTTCACGCTGACCAGCACCGAACCGGCGTCGACGTTCGAGTGCAGCCTGGACGGCGCCGACTTCGTCGCCTGCGCGAGCCCGCTGAGCCTGACCGGGCTCGCGGTCGGCGACCACACCCTGGCCGTCCGCGCCACGGACGGCGCCGGGAACACCGACCCGACCCCGGCCACCACGACGTGGACCGTGCCCGAGCCTCCGAACGGCCTCCCGCAGGACCCGACCACGGTCGCCACGCCGATCGACCACACGGTCCCGACCGACGTCGCCGGCTCGACCTCGTTCCTCTACACCGGTCCGCACCCGATCCAGGTGGGCGTCGCGCCCGGCACCATCGTCGCGCAGCGCGCCGCCGTCATCCGGGGGACGGTCGAGGACCGCGCCGGTGACCCGCTCGACGGCGTCACCGTGAGCATCGACGGCCACCCGGAGCTGGGCCACACCGTCAGCCGCTCCGACGGCGGTTACGACCTGGCCGTCAACGGTGGCGGGCCACTGGTGGTCCGGTACGCCAAGGAGGGCTACCCGGAGGCGCAGCGCGAGACGACGCCGTCCTGGGACGCGTTCACCACGCTCGACGACGTGGTCCTGGTGCCGTTCGACACCAAGGTGACGGCCGTCGACTTCACCGACCCGATCGAGGTCGCACAGGGCAGCCCGGTGACGGACGCCTCCGGCACGCGCCAGGCCACCCTCCTGTTCGCGCAGGGCACGGCGGCGTCCATGACGCTGCCCGACGGCACCACGCAGGCGCTCGACGACGTCCACGTGCGCGCCACCGAGTTCACGGTCGGCACGGACGGCCCCAAGGCGATGCCCGGCGACCTGCCGGCGGCGAGCGGCTACACCTACGCCGCCGAGTACAGCGTCGACGAGGCCGTCGCCGCGGGCGCGTCGCAGGTGACGTTCAGCAAGCCCGTGGCCAACTACACCGACAACTTCCTCAACTTCCCCGTCGGCACGCCCGTGCCCACGGGCTACTACGACCGCGGGAGCAACGCCTGGGTGGCGGCGCCGAACGGCCGGGTCGTCAAGATCCTGTCGATCACCGGTGGCACGGCCGTCCTCGACGTCGCGGGCAAGGGTGTGGCGGCGACGCCGGCCGAGCTGACGACGCTCGGGGTCACCGACGCCGAGCGCGCGAAGCTGGCGTCGCTGTACGCCGCCGGCACGTCGTTGTGGCGGGTCTCGGTCGACCACTTCACGCCGTGGGACCACAACTGGCCCTTCGGCCCGCCCGCGAACGCGAGCTTCCCGAAGCTGCCGGAGCTCGTGCCGGACGCGCAGTACCAGTGCCAGGGCGAGCAGGCGGGCTCGATCATCGGCTGCGACAACCAGACGCTCGGCGAGGCCGTGTCGCTCGCGGGCACCAGCCAGTCGCTGCACTACCAGAGCGAGCGCACGCCCGGCCGCTCCGACCGGAACGTCCGGGTGCCGCTGACCGGCGCCACGCTGCCCCCGGGGGTCCAGCAGATCCTCCTGCGCACCGAGGTGGCCGGTCAGGTCTCCGAGGGCTCGGTCACCCCGTCGGCCAACATGGTGACCAACGTGTCGTGGGACGGGAAGGACCCCTACGGCCGCGTGGTCCAGGGCGCCCAGTTGATGCGCATCTCCGTCGGGTACGAGTACCAGGGGGCGTACAACAGCCCCGCGGTCGGGAGCAACAGCTTCGGCGGCTTCGGCGGCGACGCGATCACCGGCAGCAGGTCCCGCCAGACGATCGTCCTGTGGACCACCCGTGAGGTGCCCGTGGGCCACTGGGACGCGCGCGGGCTCGGCCTCGGCGGCTGGTCGCTGTCCGGCGTCCACGCGTACGACCCGGTCTCCCTGCTGGTGCACCGCGGCGACGGCAGCACCGACGGCGGCACGGACCTGTCCAAGGCCATCGGGGCCTTCGCCGGCACCGGCGCCAAGGGGTTCAGCGGCGACAACGGGCCCGCCGCGGCGGCGACGTTCGCGACGCCGAGCGACGTCGCGGCCGGACCGGACGGGACCGTGTACATCGCGGACTCGTACAACCTCCGCATCCGCGCGGTGTCGCCGACGGGCACCGTGACCACGATCGCCGGGATCGGGATCCCCTCCGGGACCACCCCGCCGGGCACCCCGGTGGACGCCGGCGACGGCGGACCCGCGACGGCGGCGGCGCTGACCAACCCGCACGCGCTCGCGGTCGCTCCGGACGGCTCGCTGCTGTTCGCGACGAACAACCGCATCCGCAGGATCGCGCCGGACGGCATCATCAGCACCGTCGCCGGGAACGGTCAGAGCGGCTGGACCGGCGACAACGGGCCCGCCACGGCCGCCACGGTCGCGTCGGTCCAGGGCATGGACGTCGCGCCCGACGGCACGGTGTACTTCGCCGACCAGTCGGCATGCCGGATCCGGGCGATCGGTCCGGACGGGATCATGCGGCACGTCGCCGGTGTGATCGGTGTCGACAACGAGGCCCGGTGCGGGTTCGACCGGGACGGTCTTGCCGCGAGCAAGACGTTCTTCGGCCGGGTCGCCGACGTCGCGCTCACCGCGGACGGGTCGCTGCTCGTCGCCGACTCCGACAACCACCGCGTGCGCAAGATCGGCACCGACGGCAAGGTCTCGACCGTCGTCGGCGGCACGACCCAGCAGGACGGCATCCCGGCGGTCGGGGCGCAGGTCCTCTTCCCGCACGACATCACGGTCCTGCCCGACGGCTCCTACCTGGTGACCGAGGACCAGATGAACCGCATCCGCGTGGTCACCCCCGACGGGATCATCAACGCGTACGCCAGCAACACCCGCACGGCCGGCAACTCCGGTGACGGCGGGACGGGCCCGCAGGCACGCCTGTACGGTCCGAGCGGCACCGCGGTCCTGCCCGACGGTCGGGTGGTCATCGCGGACATGCTGAACAACCGCGTCCGCGTCGTCGCCACCCCGATGCCCGGGTACGGCTGGCAGAACCAGGCGGTGGTCTCGCCGGACGGCGGCGAGATGTACACGTTCGAGCACGGACGCCACGTGCAGACGCGCAGCACCCTCACGGGGGCCGTGACGTCGACCGTCGCGTACGACTCCGTGGGACGGCTCGTCTCGGTCACCGACGGTGACGACAACGTCACGACGGTCGAGCGGGCCGCCGACGGCAGGCCCACCGCGATCGTGGCCCCAGGCGGTCAGCGCACCGACCTGACCGTCGACGCCCACGGGTTCCTGTCCGAGATCACGGCGCCGGGCGGGCTGACCAGCCGGTTCTCGTCGTCGGACAACGGCCTCCTGGAGACGTACACCGACCCCAAGAACGGGGTGCACCGGTTCACGTTCGACTACTACGGGCTGCTGGAGAAGGACCAGGCACCGGACGGCGTCTCGACGACCCTGGCCCGGCAGGCCACCCCGACCGGCCAGAAGGTCACGGCCACCTCCACCCTCGGCCGCGTGCGGAGCTACGCGATCGAGCGACTGCCCAACGGGCAGACCAAGCGGACGACCGTCGACGCCACGGGTGCGACCACGGTTGCCCTGATCTCGAAGGACGGCACGCGCTCGGTCACCAACCCTGACGGGTCGACGCTCAGCGTCGTGCTCGGACCGGATCCGCGGTTCGGCCTGGTGGCACCGCTGATCACGTCCCAGACGTCCACGGTGCCGTCGGGCAAGACGCTCACCTCGACGACCGTCGCGACGGCCACCCTGGCCGACCCGGCCGACCTGCTCAGCCTCACGAAGCTGACCACGAAGGTCACCACCAACGGGCGGGTCTCGTCGCAGGTGTACGACCGGGCGGCCGGGACCGTCACGGCGACCAGTCCGCAGGGCCGTTCGCAGGTGGCCACGATCGACGACCAGCTGCGCGTCGTGCGCACCGACCTCGGCACGGGCCTGGCCCCGGTGGTCCGCACGTACGACGACGCGGGTCGCCTGACCCGCATCACACGCGGCTCCCTGAAGACCACCTACGTGTACGACGCCAAGAACCGGTTGACGTCGACGAGGGACTCCGACGACCGCACGACGACCTACGGGTACGACGCGGCCGACAGGATGACGTCCCAGACCACGCCGGGCCACGCGACGACGAAGCTCGAGTACGACGCCAACGGCAACGTGACGAGCGTGACGCTGCCGAGCGGGACGGAGCACCGGCTGGGATACCAGGCGGGCGACCGGCAGACGAGCTACGACCCGCCCGGCGACGGCCAGTACACGACGACGTACGACACGGACGGTGCGGCGACGGCCTGGAGTCGACCGGGTGGCGCGGAGACGACCCTGACGCACGATGCGAACGGCCGTCTCACGGGAGCCGGCGAGCCGCAGGGCTCGGTGCTCTACCAGTACGGCGCCGACAAGTTCCGCGTCAGCTCCGTCACGGCCGACCCGGGCGACGGCCGACCGACGCAGACACGCTCGTTCACCACCGACGGTCCGCTGCTCACCGGCATGACCGTCACCGGCGCAGCTCCCGCCGCGTTCGCGTTCACCTACGACGCGAACCTGGTACCGGCGACGTTCACGCTCACCAGCGGGGCAGATACCGCGTCGTACGACCTCGCCTACGACAAGGACGGCCGCGCCCTGCGCGTCGGGTCCTTCACGTTCACCCGTGACCCGGCTCTCGGGTCCGTCCGGACCATGACGGACGGCACCGGCGCCTTGGCGTACTCGTACGACGACCTCGGACGGCTCACCGGTTCGTCCCTGACGGTCGCCGGGCACGCGGTCTACGACCTGACCCTCGCCCGGGGAACCACGGTCACGGGCCGTACCGAGACCGTCGACGGCGTCACCTCGACGCTCGCCTACGGCCTGGACGCCGACGACCGCCTCACCGACGTCACCCGCGACGGCACCGCCGTCGAGCACGACGTGTACGACGTGGACGGCCGCCGCTCGCAGGGCCCTGCAGGGACCCAGAGGTACGACGACCAGGACCGGCTGCTCTCGGTCGGGTCGGTGGCCTACGGCTACACCCCGGACGGGTCGCTGGCGAGCCGTGGTGCGGACACGTTCGCCTACGGGTTCGACGGGCAGCTGCGCTCGGCGAGCGTCGGTGGGCAGACCGTCACGTACGGGTACGACGCCGAGGGGCGTCGCACCACCCGCACGGACGGAGGCGGCACCACGCAGTACCTGTACGGCAACCCCACCTCACCGTTCCGGGTCAACGCGATCCGCACCCCGGACGGCGTGCTCACGACGCTGACGTACGACTCCCTCGGTCACGTGGTGTCGTACCTGCACGGCGGCGCTCGGTTCTACGTCGGCACCGACCAGGTGGGCTCGCCCCGCGTGGTCACCGACGCCGCCGGCACCGTGCTGAAGCAGGTCACGTACGACGCCTACGGTGCCGTGCTGACCGACAGCGCACCCACCGTCCAGACGCCCGTCGGGTATGCGGGCGGGCTCACGGACGCCGTGACCGGTCTGGTCCGGTTCGGGCTGCGTGACTACGAGCCCGGCACCGGTCGGTGGACCACGCGCGACCCGGCCGGCTTCGGCGGCGGCCAGACGGACCTGTACGCCTACGTCGGGGACCACCCGACGCAGGCCCGGGACCTGAGCGGGCTCGACGAGGAGGAGATCGACCCGTACGCGGACATCCCCAACCTGACCGCGCTGGAGAAGGCCGAGAGCCAGCTGCAGAAGGCCTGGGACTGGGCCAAGGACTGGGCCGCCAACGACGCCGAGGAGGACGCGGAGAAGGCGATCAAGTCCAAGTACTCCAAGGTGTGCGACGGTCCGTTCTGCATCAGCACCGACAAGCCCGAGGTCAGCGTGGGAGTGAAGTTCAGCCCCGAGATCAACGGTCAGAAGGTCGCCGACTTCGGGTGCGAGGGCGCGGGAGGGGTCACCACGTACGCCGACCCGTCCAAGCCGTGGGTGTACCTGAGGCTCAAGTTCTCGGCGTCCGTCGAGAAGCTGTCCAAGCTCCCGTTCGGCCTCGGCGACTGGTTCAAGACGAACGAGGAGTACAAGGTGGAGCTCGGCGGGACCGACGCGACGCTCCGCGGGAACAACCGCAATCTCGCGGAGGCGCTCTCCAACGCCAAGGCGGACCAGAACTACAGCAACCCGTGACGCACTAGACGCGAGCCCCCGACCGACGTCACATCGGTCGGGGGCTTTCGCGTGCCGGCATCCGGTTCGGCCCGCGGGACCACGAGCCGTGCGTCGAGGATGTCGACGCCTACGAGGAGGTCGCGAGCCGGACCGGGTGGCAGACGGCCGTGCGGTGGTCCGGTCAGACGGGCAGGACGAACGTTCCTGCCGGGTCGATCCGACGACGCAGCGCGACGAGCCGGTCCTCGACCTCCGCGGGCAGCGCGATCGCGTCGACGCCCAGCGTGATCGGTGCGCCGTAGCTCGTCACGAGGTACGTGCTGCTCGTGTGGGTGCGTGCACCGGTCGGCTGGCCGAGCAGGGCTCCACCGGCCAGGCGGACGGTCACCTCCGCGGGCGTCCGGGCGAGGGTGCGCAGGTCGTCGACTCCGAGGTGCTCGAGGAACCGGGCGGCCAGCGGTCCGGTGGTCGCGTGCTCGGAACGCAGATCACGCAGCACGGTGCCGGCGCTCAGCGGCTCGCCCGGGCCGTCGAACGTCACGACGTCCGCACGCAGCCGGCCGTCCGACAGTCGCACGGTGACGCCGGCACCGTCGGGGTGCGCATCGCGCAGCAGCCGGACCGCCTCGTCGGGATCGACCTGGGCCGTCCACAACGACAGCGTCCGGGCTTCGGCGGTGGCCAGGACGAGCTCCGTCACCACGGCGGCCGAGGGGCCGCCGCCGCGCACGGCCCAGAGGAGGTCCTCGTCGGCCTCCCGCGCATCGCCGCTCGCGAGCACGACACGTGCGCCGACGACCCGCGAGCTGGCCAGCCCGAGCAGGCGACCGAACGTGCCGATCCCACCCTCCAGCGTGCTTCCGACGACGCCGAGGCGCGGGTCGTCGGGCACGGGGACCAGTCGGTCGCCGACCGCGTCGACCACGTCACCCCAGAGGGCGCCGGCCTGCACGCGCACCAGCCCAGCCTCCACGCGCACGCCCGACATCCCGGCGGTGCGCAGCAGGATCGCGTCGTGCAACGCGCTCATCGGGCGGCAGCCCATCGCCGTGCGCTGCACCGCGACCCGCAGACCGTGCCGGTGCGCGAACGCGACGAGCTCGGACACCTCGGCCTCGTCGCCGGGGTAGGCCACCGCGAGCGGGCTCAGACCCTGCGCGCCGGCGGCATAACCGGGGTCACCGGGCAGGTGGACCGCACCACCGCACAGATCGATGAGGGTGGTGAGCACGGGCTGCGGCAGGAGCACGGAGCGGCCTTTCGGGGGCGGAGCTGGTCCATGCCACCATGCGCCGCCGACCTTGGGGCCTACTTGAGGCCTTCTGAGATGCCTGCGAGGAGGTGCTCCACCAGCTGCGGGCTGACCTGCAGACGGTCCGCGATAGCACGGACGCTCACCCCCGCGGTGACGAGGTCCGCGAGGTGACGCTGGGTCGTCGTCAGCGGGATCGGTGCGATCGTCTGCTCGGGTGCGCCGAGCCGGCGCAGTCCTTCCCGAGCACTGGCGGCGATCCCGTCGGCACCACCGCCGTGCGCGACGGCCACAGCCTCGGTGAGGAGCTGGACCGCCTCGTCGTCGGGCACCAGGGCCGCCAGCGACACGAGCGCCCGGGACAGCTGGACGCGGGACGGGGTCGTGCGCAGCAGGTCCACGGCGTGGCGCAGGTCGTCGGCCCCGTCTGCACCGCGCAGCTGTCCGCGGACGCGAAGGATGCGGCCCAGCAGGCGCGGGGACCCCCACGACTCCGCGAGCGCGAGCTCGTCGTCGACGAGGGCGATCGCCTCGTCGACCCGCCCGAGGCCCGCCAGCGCGCCGGCGCGCAACGACCGCCACGGCCGCCACACGGGACTGATCACGGACCCCATCAGGGTCTCGCTCTCGTCGAGCACCGCGAGCGCCTCGGCGTAGCGTCCCTCGGCGGTGAGCAGGGTCGCCGTCGCATCGAGGTAGAGCCGTCGCCCGTCGCCCGCACGCACCCGCCCCTCGGTCGCATCCGTGAACGCCCGAGCCCTGCGCAGGTCTCCGCGGTCCACGAGCACGACGATGAGGTAGGCCTCCGAGTACGACGAGGCGATGCCGATCGCACCCCACTCGTTGGACTGCTCGATCGCCGTGCGCAGGGAGTGCTCGGCCTCACGCAGCTCACCGGCCCAGGACTGGGCGTGCCCCCACCACAGGTGCGTCGAGAGGGCCGTGAACAGAGGGCCCTGCGTGTAGGCGCGCGCGAGGGTGTCGGGCCAGAAGGAGCCCAGGTCGATGTCCGCCGCGTCGAGGACGAACGTCGCGATGACCCAGAACAGTCCGGGGTCGTTCGCCTGCAGCACCCCGCCGTCCATCGCGAACCGAGCGAGCGCGACCGCGCCCTCCCGGTCGACGCCGGCGATCAGCTTCTCCCACGCCAGCTGCGACGCGAGCATGCGCGCCCCGACGCCGTCGCCCTCCACGTGGACCGCGCGGGTCTGCCAACGGTCGGCGGGCAGCCCGTGGATGTAGCCACCGATGCGTGCGATGGCTTCGAGGCCCTGGCGCAGGTCGTCCATGCCGGGGGGCAGCGCGTCGGCGGCGCGGCTCGCGAACTCCGTCGCCACCCCCGGACCGGCCGCGAACACCAGAGTCTGGGCAGCGACGGCCGCGACCCGTGCGGCCTCGGGGCCCGCAGGCAGCAGCGCGTACGCCTCGAGCAGGTGGTCGACCGCCTCGGCGCCGTCGACCACCGCCTCGACGATGCCGAGCTCACCCAGCACCGGACCGCGGTCGGCCGGCGGCTCGGCGAGCGCCCGGCGCAGGTAGGTGATCGCGCTGCCGGGTGCGGCGCGCTCCGCCGCCACGCGTGCCGCCTCGCGCATCGCGTCGACCACCCACTGCTCCCCGCGGTGCGGTGCCTGGAGCAGGTGCGCCGCGACCCGCTCCGCGGCAGCACCCTGGTCGTTGAGCAGCCGCGCGGCCCGCTCGTGCGCGAGCTCGCGCTGACCCGGCGCCAGGCTGCGGTAGGCGGCGTCGCGGACCAGGGGGTGCACGAACCCGAGCGGGTAGTCGTACCGCAGGATCTCGGTGGCGGACAGGGCGGCGATCGCGTCGGCGGCGGCCGTCTCGGACAGTCCGGCGAAGGTCGCGACGAGCGGCAGCGTGCACCCGTCGCCGAGCACCGCGACTGTCCGCGCCACCTCGCCGGCGTCGGCCGAGAGCCGGTCCAGGCGGCGCATCACGATGCTGGAGATCGCCCGCGAACCGATCGCGTTCACCGTGTCGGCGTGCGAGGTGTCGGGCCGGACGCCCTCCGACTCCAGCGCCCGCAGCAGCTGGCGGACCAGCAGCGGGTTGCCTCCCGTGGTGCGGTGGCAGGCGTCGACGAACGGCTGCTCGGCGGGCCCGAGCCGTTGCGTCACCAGGTCCGCGACGCCCTCCGCCGTCAGCGGCCCGGGATGGACGGCGACGGTCGCGGGGTCCTGGGCCAGGTCCGCGAGCAACGACTGCTCCGCGTGCGGCTCGCCCGTCCGGATCGTCGCGACGACGAGCAGCGGCAGGTCCTGTGCACGGCGAGCGAGGTACGCGAGGAAGCGCAGCGTGCCCACGTCGCACCACTGCAGGTCGTCGACCGCGAGCACCAGGGGGCGGTCGTCGGTGAGCCGCACCGTCAACCAGTACAGGCCGTGCAGCACCGAGAACGAGCTGTCCCCGGGCGGTGCGGCGTTGTCCGGCCCGACGTCGAACACCGCCTTGGCGCCCGCCGCCGCACCGTCGAGGAGCGACGCTCGCACGGACACGTCCGCCAGCAGGGGCTCCAGCAGCTGCCGCACGACGCCGTACGCGAACTCCTGCTCGAGCAGGCTCCCCCGCCCGACCAGCACCCGGGCTCCACGCTGCTCCGCGTTGCCGCGGACCTCGGTCAGCAGCCGCGTCTTGCCGATGCCCGCCGGGCCCTCGACCAGCGCGATCGACCCCTCACCGGCGAACGCGTCGTCCAGCCGCTGGTCGAGCTGGGCGAGCTCACGGTGGCGGTCGACCAGCTGGTCGGCAGGACGGGCGGGCGCCGCCTGGGTGACGCGCGTGCCGTTCGACGGTGTGCTCGGCGGCGGGACCCGCGGGCTGAGCGCCGGGTCCTGCGCGAGGATCTGCGCCTCGACGGCCTGCAGCGCCGGCCCCGGGTCCACGCCCAGCTGGTCGACGAGCAGCGTGCGGGCTCGTCGCAACGCGCCCAGCGCGTCCGCCTGCCGCCCCGACCGGTAGAGCGCGAGCGCCAACAGCCGCCAGCGGTCCTCGCGCAGCGGCTCGTCGGCCACCAGCGCCTCGAGCTCGGGCACCAGGACGGCCGTCTCCCCCGTCGCCAGCCGCGCGGCGGCCAGCTGCTCGACGGCGACGGCCCTCAGCGCGTCGAGCCGGGCGGACTCCGCATCGGCCCACCCCTGACCGGCATGCTCGGCGTAGGGCGTGCCTCGCCACAGCTCCAACGCGGTGCGCAACGGGCCGACCGCCGCGGGGACCTCCCCGAGCGCCGACGCCTCGCGCACCAGGTCCTCGAACCGCCAGGCGTCGACCGCGTCGTCGGAGAGCCGGACCGCGTAGCCGCGACCCTCGCTGACCAGCAGCGACCCGCGGCTGCGCGCCGCGCTGGCGGGTTCGAGCGCTCGCCGCAGGTGCGAGACGTACGACTGGAGCGCCGCCGCGGGGTTCCCGGGCGCACCGTCCTGCCAGACCTCGTCGACGATCCGGCCCGCAGGAACCGCCACGCCACGGGCGACGAGCAGAAGCCCGAGCACCGCGCGCTGCCGGGGTCCGCCGAGGTCGAGGGACCTGCCGGCGCTCGTCGCGCCCATGCCCCCGAGGACCCTGAGGAACAGGTCCCCACCGTCCGGCAGCGCAGGCACGCGGTTCCCCTCCTGCACGAGCCTCGATCCGACCCCTGCTGTGCCGCAATATATGGCACCTCCGGCGACGTGACCAGCAGGTCTGCCCTGTCGTCCGCGGCAGAATCGGCGCCGGCACCCCGAATTCGTGCGGTTGCCGCGAGTTCGTGCGTTGAAACGCACGAACTCGCCTCAAAGGCTCGAACTCGGGCGGGGGTGGGCGGTGAGCGTCAGGGCCGTCGCATGGGGGGATCGCGCGGTTGGCTTGTCGCGTTCTGTTCCTATATATGTAGAGTCAGCACGTGGGGACCTATCTGAGGCTGACGCCTGCGCTGCGCGGCGTGCTCGGGTGCTTCCTGGCAGCGGAGGCCGAGGTCTGGGGTCTGCTCGTGGCCAAGCAGACCGGTCGCCCCACCGGAACGATCTACCCGCTGCTCGAACGCCTCGAGCGCGAGGGGTTCGTGCGATCACGCTGGGGCGAGGACGCGCCCGGCGCACGCCGGCGGCTGTACACCTTGACGCCCGAGGGCCACGCGTGGGCGACCGACAAGCTCAGCACCGGAAGGGACGTCCCATGACCACCCCCGCACAGCGCGTCGACCGGGCCGTCCGGCTCACGCCGCGGGACGACCGCCCCCGGTACGAGCCCGAGTGGCGCACCGACCTCGCCGAAGCGCAGGCGCAGGGTCTCGACGCCCACGACGTCGCGCGGGGAGCTGTGCGCCTGGCGGTCCGACTGCGGATGGGGCAGCTGGGACACGTGCTGGTGGGCCGGTCGGGTGCCGGTCCCGCGCTGGGGCTCTGGGGCGGACTAGGCGCGCTTCTCGTGGCGACGTCTCTGATCGGTGGACCGTTCGTCGTCCTCAGCCTCGTCGCGGTCGTCGCTGTCGTCCTGATCCTGGCGCGCACCGGGACGCCGTCGCACTGGAGCCACTGGCTGATGGTCGCGTCGGTGGTCGTCGGTGTCGTCGCGTTCGGGTACGTCTTCTGGTCGGTCGGCGCGGTCGTCGATGCTGCCGACGACTTCCGGCCCGAGCCTGCGGCCGCGGCCTACGCCGGCCTCGGGCTGGTCGTGATGCTGCTCAGCGCCGTCGGTCTGATCGTCTCGGCGGTCATCGCGGCGCACCGGGAACGCCGGACGCGCCCCTGACCATGCCCCGGCGTCACCCCGCTCTCGGCGGCATCGCGGCGAACGACCGCAGGCGGTCCCGTTCGACGTTTCGGAGGTGCCAGCGTGCCGCGACCAGCCTGATACGGCGGCGCTCCGCGCCCGTGCTCAGCCAGGCCCCTCCTCACTGCGTCGCAGCACCTCGCCGGTCGCTCCTTACCAGCACGGACTGAGCACGGCCCGACCGGCAAGCCACGGATGGCCCCGACCGCCAATGACGGCGGGCACACTATTCACCCCGCGCAACCAGAGACACGCACAAGTCGAATCTGACATTCTCGTCATGTCGACTTGATGCACAGCGACCCGTGGCCGTCGCCACTTCACCGCCCGGCGGGCGGCGCGTAGACCTGTCTCACGAGTATTCGGACAGGACAGTCTCGAAACTCGACGCCGAGGAGACAACGCAGATGGGAACATTCTTTTCAGACGTGTGGGATCCTATCCGCACCCCGCTGATCCTGTTTCTCACCGTGCCCGTCATCGCCTTCATAGCAAGCTTCCGAAAATTCTTCCGGTCCAAGGCGATCCAGGTCGCCGACGCCTTGCAGTACAGCCTGGATCGCTGGATCAACTTCACGATCAGCGCTTCGGCGAGCATGCGGACATACTGTCGGATCGCCCTGGCACGGCCAGATACCGCATCGCTACGGGTCCCCGGCGACGATCGGGAAATACCGACCGACGGGATGTTCGTTCGCCTCAATCTGGAGTCCACCGACCAGGCGGCGTACACGAGCATCGACGTTCTCGATGCCGGGCACCGCCTCCGAGTGATCGGAGATCCTGGTTCGGGCAAGACATCGCTCGTCAAGCGCATCTTCCGCGACAGCTGCCGCAAAGCGATCGCCTCACCAAAGACGCAGCCGCTGCCACTGATCATCGAGCTGAAAACGCTGAGACCTCCGGCGTCGGACGTTTCCGACGAGGAGATCGAGGAGTGGATATGGCGGGTCTGCAAGGACAAGGTCGAACCCGTGCACGGCTACAAGATGGACGCCCTGTTCGAGCAGTACAGCAAATCCTCCGATTCCGGCCTGCTCGTACTGCTCGACGGTCTCGACGAAGTCGCTGCTGATCGCTACCCAGCGGTAAGACGCGCACTGAACCTCCTGAGCCGCCGCCTGTCCGACAGGAGCGCAGCCAATCGGGTGGTCCTGACGATGCGCGTGCAGTTCCACCAGCAGAGCCGCCAGGACTTCGCCGACCAATATCCAAGCGTGCTCGCGGTCCGACCATTCTCGACCGGCGACATCTACGACTTCCTCGTCCGCTGGTTCACGACCCTTCCGTCAAAGACGGTGACTGCGGCGAACGTCCACGCCGAGCTGGCGGAGAAACCTAGCCTCCGCGACCTGTGCAGGAATCCACTGGTGCTCGCGATGTACGTCTCAAACTTCCTCAAGGTGCGGGGACAGAACCTCCCCGACACCCGCACCCAGTTCTACCAGGAAGTCACCAAGGAACTGCTCATCCGACGCAGGAGCGAACAGCTGGGGGACAGACGGGCCCAGGTCGTCGCGCTGCGGCAGAGACAAGCGATCTTCGGGATCCTCGCGCTCGAGAACATGGTGGATCCCGCACAGGCGACGAACTCGCTCTCCTGGGCACGCGCGCTCGAGGTTGTCGCCGAGGTCACCGGGGTCGAGGCTGACGACGCCGACGAAGCGTTCACCACGCTGGGATCCGAGACCGGGCTCACGGCTGTCGAACGGGACGGCGAGTCCTTCCGCTTCCTCCATCGGAGCTTCTGTGAATTCTTTGCAGCGCTCGAGGCAGCGCGCGGGGAAAGGTCGGATGCCTGGCGTGGAGTCATCGACGCGCGCAGGGCGTTGGCCGCGGACTCGACGCGGCGCGCGGACTCCCGACTCGACGACACCGTGGCGTTCATGGTCGGCCTGCTCCCTAATCGCGAGCAACAACGTGCTGCGCTCACTGCGGTCGCCGAAATCGGCCATGATCCCCTGCTCGGCCGCTGTCTCCTGGAGACCCAGGCGTACGACCACGACATCTGGCCGCAGTACTTCACACACGAGCGGACGTTCCTTCTCTCCGTCGAATCTACGGCTTGGGACGATTCGTGGCTTCGCCGCCTGCACCTCTATCAAACGGTTGTCGCCGACGCAACCAATGCGGAGACGATGAATGTTCGCCCGCGCCAGGCGCTGGACGGCGACGACCTCTTCACGATGTTCAGCACGCTCGTGGGCGACAGCCGCGATCGGCTAAACACCCTGTTCTCACGCTATGCAGGGGAGGGCGCCTCCGCCGCATTCCGCCTGGCCCGCGGAGTAGGCGTCGACCTTGTCACGGAGTCTCCTGGTCTTATTGTCAACGCGATGCACGAGGACGCACCGTTCCTTGACTTTGCGATCGAACAGGCCGGCGCGGACTCCACAGACGCGAGGGCGTGGGCACGAATTATTGCGGAGGCCGCTCTCGAGTCTCGATACCTCGCCGTGACGCTCAACAAGGTGCCGTGTCCGTCGCGTTGGCTCGATGAGCTCGCCTTGATGCCCAGATCGGCCCGGCTGGACCGCGATTTTCCCAAGTCCGCCCATCGCCCATCGATCTACGCCGCGGCAATGTCGCTCGCGATGCACGGCACGGCTGGGAAGCACGAAAGGGTCGCCACGGACGCAGTGGAGTCGAAATTCCCGCTGGTCGACGCGCTTTCGCTCGTGCCAGCACCGGCTGTCGGTATGCACATGTGGCCGGGCCTTGCGCTGGCGGGTATTGGCTTCGCGGGGTTCGTCGCACTGGCAGGCGCCCCGCTCAGCGCCAACCAGGCCGGAGCCTTGTCGATCGCGGTGACCCTGCTGCTGTTGTTCTCGATTGTCGTCGCTGTTCGTCCGGTTGCGCGCCGGACCCACTACAGGATGCTGCTCCTGCTTCGAAAGTATTTCTCGCTAGACGTCACGACGATGTTGCTCACCTACCCCTACATGGCGATGCGTGTTTCACTCACCCTGTTCGACCGAAAGTTCTTACGGGCTTCGGATGCGCTCATCAAGCTCCACGACCAAGGTGGCAATGCGCTCTCGACGCGGTTCATGTCCCTCAGGCCTGGTCCCACGCGCCTCGCCGACTGACGCACCTGTGTCTCGTTGCGCGCGTCGGGGTTGCACCTGTCAGGCAACCGTGGCCAGCAGGAGCGGCAGGACACGTGACGCGCCGCATCGGCGGAGCTCACGGGCGGCAACGGTGATCGTCCAGCGACTGCTCGCCAAGTCGTCGACCAGCAGCACCGGACCGGGAGGCAGCTCGAGCATCGATGCGTCGAACCGTTGCCAGACGCCCGCCAGACGAAAGGCGCTGCTGCCGCCCGCTTCGCCGGTCGGGCCCCCGTCGACCAGACAGAGCGCGCCCGCGTAGGGCAGACGCCCGATCTCCGCCAGCCCGCGGGCGAGGGAGTCGACGAGCAGCGGGCGCCGTCGTGACGGCATCGCGACCACGGACGTGGGCCGTTCCTCCCAGTCCCACTGCGCCAGGACGCGGACGCAGCCGTCGAGCATCGCCCTCGTCACCGGAGCATCCGGCGCCCCTGCCGCGAACACCGACCGCAGGACGTTGCCCCAACCCAGGTCCGTCAGACGGGCGAGGGCTCGGCCCTCGGAGGCTCGCTCCCCGACCGGGATGTTCCCGCGGACGCCCAGGCGGTCCGCGACGCCGACCGGCCACTGGGCGCGCGGCTCGATCGGGACGCCGACGCGGTCGATGGCACGGGAGGCCTCGGCAGACGCGTCTGGAGCCACGTCGACCGGGTACCACGCGCCCGCGCACGAGTCGCAGCGGCCGCACGGTCTGGCGGTCTCGTCGTCGAGCGAGCGCTGCAGGAACTCCATGCGGCAGCCGGACGTGCGCTCGTACTCGATCATGTGGTCCTGCTCGGCGGTTCGGGCGGCCGCGATCCGCTCGTAGCGTTCGGCGTCGTAGGTCCACGGCCGGCCGGTCGACTCCCACCCGCCCTTCACCCGACGCACGGCACCGTCGACGTCGAGCACCTTGAGCAGCAGCTCCAGCTGGGTCCGGCGCACGTTGACGAGCGCCTCCAAGGCGGGCGTCGACAGGACCGAACCGTCGGCCAGCTCGCGCAGGACGCGTGAGGCCCGGTCCTGGGACGGCATCGACGCCGTCGCGAAGTACTGCCAGATGTCGCGGTCCTCGGGGCCGGGGAGCAGGAGCACGTCGGCGGACGCGGTCGCGCGGCCGGCGCGGCCGACCTGCTGGTAGTACGCGACCGGCGACGAGGGCGCGCCGAGGTGCAGGACGAAGCCGAGGTCGGGCTTGTCGAAGCCCATGCCGAGCGCACTCGTCGCGACCAGGGCCTTCACCTCGTTGGCCTTCAGGGCGGCTTCCAACGACTCACGCTCCGCCGGATCGGTCTGCCCCGTGTAGGCGCGCACCGACAACCCCGCCTCGCGCAGCAGACGGGCGGTGTCCTCGGCGGCCGAGACGGTGAGCGTGTAGATGATCCCGGACCCGGGCAGGTCCGCCAGGTGGCTGAGCAGCCAGCCGAGCCGGGTCTTGGCGTCGGGCAGCCGCAGCACGCCGAGCCGCAGGGACGTGCGTGCCAGCGGTCCGCGGATCGTCAGGACGGACGATCCGCCGAGCTGTTCAGCCACATCGGCGACGACCCGGGCGTTGGCGGTGGCCGTGGTCGCGAGGACCGGGACATCGGGCGGGATCGCTGCGATGAGGTCGCGCAGGCGGCGGTAGTCCGGGCGGAAGTCGTGGCCCCAGTCGCTGATGCAGTGCGCCTCGTCGACCACGAGCATCCCGAGCCGCTCGACGAGCGCGGGCAGCTGGGTCTCACGGAACGACGGGTTGTTCAGCCGCTCGGGCGAGACGAGCAGCACGTCGACCTCGTCGGCCGCCAGCGACGCCAGCAGCGACGACCACTCGTGCGCGTTGGTCGAGTTGATGGCGACGGCCCGCACACCCGCCCGCTCGGCGGCGGCCACCTGGTCCCGCATCAGCGCGAGCAGCGGGGACACGAGCACAGTCGGACCCGCACCGCGCGCACGCAGCAGCATCGTCGCGACGAAGTACACCGCCGACTTGCCCCAGCCCGTGCGCTGCACGACGAGCGCCCGCCGGTGCTCGTCGACAAGCTGCTCGATCGCCTCGAGCTGCCCGTCATGGAACACCGCGGCCGGACTGCCGACGAGCTGCCGCAGCACCGCCAGGGCATCGTCGAACGTCGTGTCGGTCACGGGCCAACCCTGCCAGCCGCCGGGGACATCACGAGCACGTCATCCCCAGGGAAAGGACGCCGAGGCCGCGCTCAGTCCTCCCGACTGACCGCAACCAGCCCGACGCTGACCGAGAACAACGTGGGTGACGCCAAGACCCCCTATGACGGCACTCAGGTTGTTCTCGACGCCGGATGGGCCGGCGCCCGCTCGCTCGACGGGGCGGACGTCGCGACCGTCGGCACGACGACGCCTACCCGGACGGCCAGGAGACCGGCGAGAGGCTATCGGCCCGGCCCGCGCCGCCGGGCACCTTCACCAGGTCGAGTCACCACGGAGCACGGCGTCGGAGCCCCCGTCGATGAAGACGACCTGACCGCACAGGTGCGTGTTCTCCTCGCTGATCAGCCAGGCGAGGAGTGCCGCAGGCGCGGACGGCTCCATGAACCCGTTCAGCGGCATCGGCACCTGCTCGGCGAGAGCCTCCCGCCGCTCGGGGGTGGAGATGAGGCTCGCGACCAGGGGGGTCTTGACGATCCCGGGCGCGATCGCGTTGAGCGGGATCCCGGCGCCGGCCCAGCGCTCGGCCGGGGCGGACCGCCGCAGCCAGCGGCTCAGAGCCGCCTTCGACGTGCCGTAGACGAGGCGGCCGAGACCGGTGTCGACGAGCGTGTCGGCCCGGTCGAGGGCAGCGCGCTCCTGGTCGGCGAGGCAGAGGTCGACCAGCTCGTCGTCGCGCGGCAGCAGGCTGGACATCGAGGAGGTGACGACCGCGCGCGGTGCGGACGAGCCGGCGAGGAGCGGCCGCAGCCCTTCCAGGGTGGCGAGCGCGCCGAAGTAGTTGACGGCGACGACCGCGGCGCCCGAGCTCGCCACACCGGCGATCGCCGCGATCGCGTCGATCGTGCCGCCGCTGAGGTCGCGGGCCTGCTCGACCAGGTCGCGCCGGCCGTCTGCCGACGTCAGGTCGACGACGACGTCGCTGTCGTGGAGGTCGACCCCGATGACGCGCTCTCCGCGGGACTCGAGCAGCTCCTTGGTGGCCAAGCCGATCCCGGACGCAGCTCCCGTGACGACTACCGTGCGCATCGCACGCTCCTTTGCCGAGTCGAGACCGCCATGGTCTCGCGTCGACGTCAGGCGCGCGCCGCGGAGGCGGTCAGGCCCCCACCTCGACCGTGTAGCGGCCCGTGGCACACCCGGTCACCCGCCAGCCGCCGTCGACCTTCGTCGTCTCGACCCCCGTCACGCCCACCGTGCTCACGACCGGTGACGCATCGCCCGGCACCCACACGTCGAGCCGGCAGTTGATGTCGGGGTCGTCGACGGACGCCCGGAACGTCAGTCCGGCGCCGCCGGACATCAGCGAGTCGAGCCGTCCGGGGAACGCCTGCGGGTACGCCCGGCTCAGCGGCTCCGCGAAGCCGGCCGGGGGCGGGGTCAGCTCGCCGGTGGCGCAGTCGACCGAGACGAGGTTGCCGGAGCTGGTCGCGTCGTCGCCGGTCTCCGGGGAGCCGCAGCCCTGCCGCCACACCCAGAAGGCGCCGCCGACGCCGAGCCGGTCCTGTGCGCCGACGAAGCGCTGCACCTTGGCACCGTCGACGTCGGGGTCCCCGAACCAGCCCCACTCCCCCAGCCAGAGCGCGGCGCCGTACGACCTGGCCGCCTCGGCGGACATCGTCAGGTTCCGCTCGATCGACGCGATCGTCAGCCCGAGGCTCTGGTCCAGCGTGATCGACTCGCTGTACGGGTGCGGCGAGAACACCAGCTGCGTGTCGCTGGTGAACCCGGGCGGCGGCGTCACGTCGAACCCGAGGCCGGACCACAGCACGCTCGGCTCGAAGAAGGCGAGGTGCGCGAAGCCGCCGGACGTCGACTCGGCCTCGCGGATCGCCGTGATCGCCGCGTCGTAGTACCGCCCGAGCAGCAGGCCGCTGCTGACCGGCGGCGTCGCGCCGATGCCGGGCTCGTTGAACAGGTCGTACCCGGCGACGGCCGGCTCGTCCGCGAAGGCGGCGGCGACGGTCGCCCAGGTGCGCACGAGCTCCTTCTGGATCCCGTCGCGGTCCGTGTAGAAGCTGCTGTACGCCGTCGCGACCGCGGGCGCCAGGTCGCGCGCCATGAACTGGCAGTGCAGGGCGCCGTCGGTGAACGTCGCCCAGTCCGGGGCACCGTCCCAGCCGGTGGTCGGCGAGGTCCCGAGGCCACAGCTCTCGTCGGGCCGCGCCAGCGCGTTGCCCCAGGCGTCCTCGTGCATGTCGAGGACGGTGTACAGGCCGTTCCTCTTGGCGTCCGCGACGGCGTTCTTGACCTCGTCCAGGTAGTCCTCGTCGAACGAACCCCGAGTCGGCTCCAGCCGCGACCACGACATGCCGAGGCGCACCACGTTGAAGCCCATCGCCGCCATCTGCGCGAAGTCCTCGTCGGTCGGCGGCTGTGTCGCCGGGACGGCAGGGTCTCGCAGGTAGTAGTCGATCAGCTGGTTCACGTTGGCGCCGCGCAGGATCACCCGCCGCCCGGTGACGTCGCCGATCACCGGCAGGCCGCCCTTCTCGCGCGCCGGCAGCAGGTGCAGCCGCTCCATCCCGCCGCTCGCCTTCTGCGGCGGTACGGCGTCGGGCCCCTTCGCGGGCGTCGGCACCGCGAGCGGGACCAGGAGCAGGACCACGGCGGTTCCGACGACGACCCAGGTGCGCAGCTGCGGCACGCGCACACGGCCGCGTCCCATGAGTGCCGTCGCTGCCGCGGCGATCGGGCCGACCCCGACGCCGTACCCGATCCCGGTGGCGACCGCGATGAGTGTCGTCGCGATCCACCAGCTGTCCGGGCCCGCGACGTCGAGGTGGCCGGTCGCACCGGCGACGACCGCCCCGAGCACCCCCAGCGCCACACCTGCGACGATCGCGGCGAGCCAGACGGCAAGCGCGCCCTCGTCGGGAGTCCGCCGCAGCGCGGACCGGACGGTCAGCCCGAAGATGGCGAGGAACACCAGCGTCCCGGCCAGGGCGCCCAACGCGCTGGCGGCAGTGGTCGGCGCCAGCAGCGGTCCGGCGAACGCGTAGCCGACCGGCCCGCCGCGCCACGAGGTGTTGCCCACAGCCGCGAGCGCCACGACGACGAACATGATCCCCACGGCGAGACCCGTCGCCGTGGCTACGGTCGGGCGGCTGGGCGCCTCGGCGGGAGCCGGCGCAGGACCGCCCGTCGTGGCCGTAGCGCCGGCTGCGGTGTCGGCCCTGCCGCCGACGGCTGCGTCGTCGCCGGCTGTGTCGAGGTCGGCTGTCTCGGTGCCGGCGGGGTCGGTCTGTCGTCGGCCGTGGGCCAGCGCCGCCGCGAGGCCGACCAGCGGTCCGGCGACCAGACCCTTGAGACCGGCGAACCCGCTCGTCGCGACGGCGAACGTCAGCGCCGACACGAAGCTCAGATGCGGTCCGACCAGCGGGAGCGCGGCGGCAAGGCCGGTGGCGGCGGCGGCGAGCGCGACGGCCCCCGTGACGGCGATCCACGTCGCCAGGAACATCCAGCCGGCTCGGGCGCTGGACCGGCCGACCGCGTAGACCGGCAGCACCGTGCCGGCGAGCAGGACGGGCAGGCCGACCACCAGCGGCGCCCACTGGTAGACACCCCCGAACCGGATCACGGGCATGCCGTGGCCGCCGACCGGCGCGAGCAACCCCGTCGGGTCGAGGAACGCGAGCAGCGCGACGAGCACGACGACGACCGAACCAGCGATCACGGACGTGCGGACCTCGCGGCGGCGCAACCGCGTGCGCGACCGGGCCGGGGACGACTCTGTCTGAAGGGCCATGGTGAGCGCGAAGCCTAGCGGGCCGACCTCTGAACGCCCGTCCGAGTCACCTGTTTGCGTGCGTCAGGGCGTTGGCGTCTGGCCGGGCACCGTCGGATCGGTCGCGTCGGGCAACGGAGTCGACGTCGGCGACTCGGTCGGCGACTCGGTGGGTGGGTCGGGGCTCGGCGTCGGCGTCGGGTGCGGGGTCGACGACACGCTGGGGGTGGGGGTCGGCGTCGGGGTAGGAGTAGTGCTGGGCGTGGGAGTCGGCGTGGGACTCGGACTCGGCGTCGGCGTCGGCGTCGGCGTCGGCGTCGCGCTCGGTTGCTCCGTGGGCGCGACCGGGGCCGGGGTCGCCGCGTTGGGCCGGCCGTTCACGAGGATCGGCGTCGACGTGCCGGTGCCGCGGTCGTCGGTCGTGCCGAACTCCCAGTGCCACGGCTCATGGGGACCGCGACCGTCCTCGTTCATGTACGTGGGGTGGTGCCAGCCGAAGAGCACGGCGTTGGCAGCGAGCCACGCGTACTGCGGCGATCGGTAGCTGTCGAGTCCGTCGCCGAGATCGACGGCCAGGCCCCAGCCGTGGTTCGACGTGCCGGGCACGGCGGCGAGCCCACCCTTGGCGGCCTTGGTGATCACCTGGGCGCCGAGGCTGCGGTACGAGTCCGTGATCACCATGTCGTGGCCGAACACCTGGTGGTAGGCCGCGTTCATCCGCACGAGGGCCGCCGCCGCGTCGCACCGCAGGTGCTGACCGGGCGCGAAGTCGACCGCGCACAGCACGTCGAGGGGGATGTTGCCGTTGGTGTAGCCGTCGGTCGAGTGAGCCTGCTGCTCCGCGAGGAGGATCGCCGCCTTGGTCGCCGCGTCGGCCGTCGTGCTGGCCTCCTGGGCGGCGACCGTGATGGCTGCAGCGGCGTCCCGGGCCTGCGCCGCGGCCGTCGCCGCCGCGACGACGTCGCGGTTCGCTGCCGCGGCGTGGGTCGCCCCGACCGCCGCGTCCAGGACCGCCACGTGCGGGTCGGTGGAGAAGAGCATGCGGGCCAGCGCCGAGTTCTGAGCGGACTGGTCCGCGAGGTCCAGGGCCACCCGGAGCACATCCGTCTCGACGCCCTTGACCACGCGGGACGCGACCGTCAGGTCACCTCCCGCGACCTGCTGGCGGGCGCCCCGCACCCGCGGGGCAAGGCTGTCGGCGGTCAGCACCGACGGCGGCACGTTCGACACCGACTCGACGAACTCGGGCGGTGCCGCGGGAAAGACGGGGTCGAACGTCGCCGGCGGGCTGGCGAGCGGACCGCCGACGAGGGTCACGGAGGCGGTCTCGACGGCCTCCACACGCTCGGTGAGCCGCGCCAGGGCCGATCGGTACGCCGCGCTCGTGGGCTTCGGCGCCAGCTGCTTGTGGGTGGCGGGGCCGCTGACCGTCTGGCGCTCGGTGCTCGGGACCACGCCGACCGAGGGCGACGGCGCGAAGGAGACCACGGCCAGGGCCCCCGCCAGGACGGTCACCGACGAGAAGGCGGCGACGGACCTGGAGCGCCACGCGCCGGGAATCGGGCGCGCACGGTGACGCCCCCCGCTTCTCCATCGTGGTGTCCGCATTGCGCCCTCCGCGGCTTTTGCGTCAGTCGACCCTCTCACCGCCGGGGCCGCACGTCGACCGGCATGACGCCGCGACCCGCCCCGAGCGGCCGATTCCACCCTCGGCGACCCGTGCGAACAGCGGGTGAGCCGTCGGCACCCGCGGGATGAACGGCCCGCTGCTCGGCGCGTTCACACCAGCTTCCCGATCAGCTCCAGGTCGCGGACGGCGAAGCGGTGGTGCTCCCACTCCTCCTCGAGGATCACCTGCACGCAGTGCCGGACGGTCTCCGGGTAGTCGGGGTCGTGCGGGTTCGCACGCTCGGCGTCGAGCTGCTCCGACGTCACGGTCGCGACGAAGTCACGCACCATCGCCACCCGGCCCGCGCGAACCTCGAGGACCTCCTCGTACGACGGGCCGTCCTGCGAGGGCACCGGCGCGTCCTCGGTCTGGTCCGTCGTGTAGGACTGGCCGATCGGGTGGAACGGCTGCTCGAGCTGCAGGATCGCCTTGCCCAGCCAGGTGTCCGTCGCCATCACCAGGTGCTGCAGAGTCTGCGCGAACGACCACTCGCCGCCCACGGACACGTGGACCGTGCCGGGCGGCATCGTCGCGACGCGTTCGAGCGTGGCTGCCCAGGTGCGCTCGACGGCCGCCCACGCCGACCGCAGACCCTCCGGATCCGCTGCTCGGCGCTGCTCGCGGCCCGGGAAGCGCCGGTCGAGCTCGGCGTCGACCAGCGGCGCGACGTCCACGCCGTTGACCCAGAACGAGCTCTCCCCGTCGGTGATCCAGGGTGCGTCGATGTCGGCGTTCGCGATGTCGACCGCGCGCATCACGACACCGGACAGGTCGGCCTCGACGAACCGGGCTCCCCGCAGGTTCACCCAGCGGAACTCGGCACCCTGCAGGTCGTCGGACCGGCCGAACGAAGCCATCGGGCCTCCTCGTCGTGGGCGCTGCCCTGTGTGTGCGTCCAGTCTTGTGGGGCTGCTGACCGCTGTCCACGCGAACGTCAGGCCTACGCGGCGACGTCCACCGCTCGGGTCCAACCCGCCGGCCCGGGACGGAAGCCGACGCGCTGGAGGTAGTCCTGGTTCTGCGGCAGGGCGTCGACGACGAGCGACCGCAGGCCGTGCGCGGCGAACACGCCGCTGTGCCGGTACACGAACTCCCCCGGCGTGAAGTCCCGGAACCGGGGCGTCACGTAGTCGAGCTCCACCCGGCCGACCCCGCCGCCCGCATCCCGCACGACCACCACGCCGACGGTCTCGTCGCCACGCTGCACGAGGAACGCCGCACCGGTCCCGTCGCTCGTGAACGACGGCTGGAACTTCGCGATGTCCTCCTGGTGCACCTGCAGCACGTGCTGCAGGTACGCGTCGTCGCCGTCGACCTCCACCACCGAGTAGACGGTCTCGTCGTGCCGCTCGCGCAGCAGCTTGACGAGCCAGTACACGTCGATGACGACGATCACGGCGTTCATGGCGGCGAAGGGCCAGACCCCGATGATCGCGTTGTAGACCGCCGCGAGGAGGGCGCCGATCAGGTTGAGCACCCGGAAGCGCAGCACGCGCGCCTGCATCAGGGACACGATGACGAGGGCCGACCCGGCCCATCCGACGACCTCGAGCCAGATCATGCTCGAGGCTATCGAGGTCGGGTCGCTCGGACACCCTGTCGATTTCCGCTCTTCCCGTTCGACGCTCGGGCGAGCCAGAGTGGATGTGGTCAATCGGGCCGATCCTGGGCGGACGCGAAGGAGCACGACGATGAGGGTCTTGGTTCTGGGCAAGGCGACGGAGCAGTCCGAGTCCGGTGAGTTCGGTTCCCCGGAGGACTTCGTGGCGATGGAGCAGTTCAACGACACGCTGGTCGAGGCGGGCGTCGTGCTGGCGTCCGACGGGCTGCAGCCCACCAGCAAGGGCAAGCGGCTCGCCTTCGACGGCGACGGCAGGTGCTCGGTGATCGACGGCCCGTTCGCCGAGACGAAAGAGCTGATCGCCGGATTCCAGATCTGGGAGGTGGCGTCGATGGACGAGGCGGTCGAGTGGGTCAAGCGCTCGCCGCTGCGCAACAGCCACGTCGAGCTCCGCAAGATCCTCGACGCCGACGACTTCGGGGACGCGTTCCCCGCGGATCTCGCGGCGGCCGACGAGCAGGCGCGCGCAGACCTCAGGTGACCTCGGCGACCCAGCAGGCGATCGACGCGGTCTGGCGGATCGAGTCCGCCCGGCTGATCGGGGGCCTGACCCGGGTGGTGCGCGACGTCGGGCTGGCGGAGGACCTGGCGCAGGACGCCCTCGTCGCGGCGCTGGAGCAGTGGCCCGAGTCAGGCGTCCCGGACAACCCGGGCGCCTGGCTCATGGCCGTGGCGCGCCGCCGCGGCGTCGACTCGATCCGTCGCGCCGTGACCCTGCGCAGAAAGGTCGAGCTGCTCGGTCGCGAGCTCGGTGACCACCCGGATCCGACGAGCGAGATCGAGCTCGAACCCCGGGTGGACGACGACGTCCTGCGGCTGATGTTCACCGCGTGCCACCCGGTGCTGTCGGTCGACGCCCGCGTGGCCCTGACCCTGAAGATGGTCGCCGGACTGTCGACCGAGGAGATCGCGCGCGCGTTCCTGGTGCAGACGACGACGATGGCCGCACGGATCACGCGGGCGAAGAAGGCGCTCACCGAGGCGCGCGTGCCGTTCGAGGTCCCCGTGGGCGAGGAGCTCGGCGCCCGCCTCGGCTCCGTGCTCGAGACCGTCTACCTCGTCTTCAACGAGGGCTACACCGCGACCTCCGGGGAGCAGTGGGCGCGCGCCGAGCTGTGCCACGAGGCGATGCGCCTGGGCCGCATGCTCGCCGCGCTGGCCCCCGGCGAGCCGGAGACGCACGCCCTCGTGGCGTTGATGGAGATCCAGGCGTCCCGCCTGCGGGCCCGCACCGGGCCCGACGGCTCGATCGTCACGCTCGACCAGCAGGACCGCAGCCGCTGGGACCGGCTCCTGATCACCCACGGGCTCGCCGCGCTCGGTCGGGCGCAGGAGCTCGGCGGCGCCGGTCCCTACGCGATCCAGGCCACCATCGCGGCCTGCCACGCCCGAGCACCCCGCGCGCAGGACACCGACTGGGCCCAGATCGCCGCCCTGTACGGCGACCTCGTCACGTTGACCCGCTCGCCCATCGTCGAGCTGAACCGCGCGGTCGCCGTCTCGATGGCGGACGGACCAGCGGCCGGCCTCGCAGTGACCGACGACCTGCTCGACGTCGTCGCGCTGCGCGGCTACCACCTGCTCCCGAGCGTGCGCGGCGACCTGCTGGCCAAGCTCGGCCGCTCCGCGGAGGCGCGGGCCGAGTTCCGGCGCGCCGCCGAGCTCACCACGAACGGGGCCGAACGGGCACATCTGCTCGCCCGGGCCGGCAGCGCCTGACCAGTTCTGCCCTGCACGATCGCGCACGAGCGATCCACGCCCACCGTGACCAGGCTGCCCGGCGACGTCGCGGAAAAAATGTCCCCCTATGCCCTGATCTTTCCGCCGGAACCCGGTAGCGTCCGGAGGCAAACGTTCACACGACATCTATTCTCAGGAGCACCCATGACGTACGGCGACCCCGAGTCGACGCCCTCGATGCCCGTCGCACCCCAGTACCAGCCGCAGGCGCAGGAACCTGTGGAGCGTCCGTCAAGCCTGACTCGGGCCGTGCAGCTCATGTACGTCGGTGCCGCGCTGAGCCTGCTCGGCATCGTCGTCAGCTGGGCGACCAAGAGCCAGCTGCACGACAAGGTGGCGGCGGCGGGGCCGGCCCTCACGGCAGACGAGGTGGACACCGCAGTGACGGCGGGCCTGGTGTTCGCGACGGTCCTCGGACTGGTCGCCGTGATCGTGTGGCTCTGGATGGCTGCGGCCAACGGGGCCGGTCGGTCCTGGGCCCGGATCGTCTCGACGGTGCTCGGCGCCCTCAGTGTCGTCGGCACCCTGCTGAGCCTGTCGAACTCGGCAGGCCCGGCGATCGCGCTGCAGCTGGTCTCGGTCGTGCTCGCCGTGGTGATCCTCGTGCTGCTCTGGCGGCCCGCGTCCTCCGCGTACTACCAGGCGCGGTCCGCGCGCGGCCTCTGACGTCCCAGCCGTGGGCGTGGCTCTCAGACCACGCCCACGGCGAGGGCATCGGTCAGCAGCCCGACGAGGGTCTCCAGCTGGACGTCCGTCGACGACGAGCCCTCGTCCTCCGGTGCCCCGTCCAGCGCCCGCGCGGCCAGTCCCGCCTTGCTGTCGATCAGCTCGGCGATCTTGGAGTCGACGGTCTGCGCGGCGATGATCCGCCACGCGGTGACGGGCTGGTCCTGACCGATCCGGTGGATCCGGTCGATGGCCTGGGTCTGCTCCGCGTCGGTCCAGGACAGCTCGGCGAGCACCAGGTTGGAGGCGACCTGGAGGTTCAGCCCGACGCCGGCCGCCATGAGCGAGCACACGGCGATCTGCACCTCGGGATCGTCGACGAACGACGCGATGTTCTTGTTGCGCGTCCTCGTCGTCTGGTCGCCGCGGATCGAGGCGTAGCGGATCCCGCGGTCCGCGAAGGTCTGCTCGGCCTGGTCCATCACGTCGACGTGCTTCGCGAAGAACACGACCTTGCCGACGTTGCGCGCGAGCTGAGCGGCGTAGTCGGCGGCCAGCCCGGCCTTGGCCTGGCCGATCCGACGGACCATGGTGAACACGTTCTCGCCGCCGGCCTTCGAGCTCGAGTCCTTCAGCTCCGCCGCCGCCACCTGACGGACGAGCTCGTCGTCGATCCCGTCCAGGGCGGCACCCTCGCCACGGAACTCCAGGGCCGACCGGTAGCGCCCGACCATCCGGGCGGTGAGCGCGGCCTCGGCGGCGCGGATCGAGCGGCCCACGGGTCCGTCGAGCTCGACCGGCAGGTCCGCGACCCGACGGGCCGGGATGTCGGCAACCACGTCGACCTTGCGACGACGCACGATGCCCAGGTCGATCACGCTGGCCCGCGCCGCGGCGTAGAAGCCAGGGTCGGCGGGCGTGAGCCCGGTCTCCTCGAGCGCCGCCTGGAGCTTGCCGAGCGGCTTGCTGTCGTCGATCCAGCCGAGGAACTGCCAGATCGCCCGGAAGTCCTCGATGTCGTTGATCAGCGGGGTGCCGGTGAGCGCCATCAGCAGCGGCCGGGCGACGCGCGCACGGATCCGCTCGGACAGCGCGAGCACGTGCTGGGAGCGCTGGGACGTCTTGTTCTTGATGAAGTGCGCCTCGTCGACGACCATGCCGCGGAAGCCGAGGTCGCCGAGCCACCCGACGTGCCGGTCCAGGAGCTCGTAGTTCACGATCACGACGTCCGCGAACCCGTCGACCTGCTCACCGTCGCCGTGGACCACCGTGGACCGGCGGAACGGCGTCCACAGCCCCACCTCGTGCGCCCAGTTCGTCTTGACCACGTTGGGGACGACGACCAGCAGCGGGTACGCGTCGGCGGCCTGCGCGGCGAGCAGCGCCTGGGCGGTCTTGCCGAGACCCGGCTCGTCGGCGAGCAGGAACGTGCGGTGGCCGCCGACCGTCGCCGCGACGACCTGGGCCTGGTGCGGCATCAGCTCGCGGCCGGCCGGGGTGGGCACCCAGCGCGGCTCGGGCAGCTGCATGCAGGCGGGCGCGCCGGTCGCGGCCCGCTCGAACGACCGGAAGAGCGGTTCGAGGAGCTCCCAGCCGGCCAGTCGACGGGCTCGGGTCGCGGTCCGCTCGGCCGCGGCCTCGTAGTCCGGAGCGAGGAACGGGTTCGCCAGCTGTCGCGAGATGACGGACCGGGGCACCACCCGGGTCGCTGCCCCCGGCGGAGGGGCGACCGGCGGCGGTGGCGCAGGCTCCTCCGCGGGCTCCAGCCCGCCGGCACGCATGAGCGTCGCCTTGTAGTTGCGCGCCGCGTCGGAGACCCGGGCCTCCTCGGCGAGCAGCTCGAGCAGCGAGGTGTCCCGGGCGGCAGTCCGGGCCAGCATCGTCGCCACCCCGTCGAGCCGCTTGAGCTGCTCGGTACGTCGCGACGTGCTCAGCCCTGCATCGGCCATCACCCGCGCCCGCTCCTCGCGCACGAGCAGCGCCACGACCTGGAACTTCGTGCGCATCGCCGGGCGCGTCGGCGGTCGCTGCACCGCCCGGTCGACCTCGCGGGCGACCTCCGCGAGCACCGGGATGATCCCCTGCTCGGAGGGGCGCGGGGCAGGACGCCGCTGGGCCGCGGGCGCCGTATGGGCGCGACCCGACCCGCGTTGACCTCCTCGTGCCACTTCTCCTCCTTCGCAGCATCCGCACCGCGACTACGGCGCAGCGCGCCGTGCCTCGGGCGCGCGCCCTGGCCGGCTCGGGTCCACGGACCCCGCTGCCGGAGTGCCAGGTGCTCTGACGGGCTCCGCGTCCCCCCGCAGCGCCCTTGCCTGCACCGCCCGTAGCCGTGCTCCGCCGATGGTGACATGCCGCCAGGCGTCTCGGTGTACCGCCACGGCAGGATCGTCCCCAGATTGATCGCCGACGAACCTGGAGCCTACCGCCGTGGAGCCGGGACGGATCGGTGGCCCGAATCTTCGTCGCAGCGGGATCGTCAGCCGCCGGCGCCGAGCACGGCTGCGGTGGCCGGCTCCGGCACCCCCAGACCGGTGCACGCGTCCCAGCCCGGACCTGCGGCGAAGGCGCCGTTGTTGCCGCTCGTGATGTCGCGCAGCGCGGTGCTCGCCGTGCCGGGTGCGGCGCCGGCGTACAGCGCGGGCTGGACGAAGCCGGGCGACTCGCCGGTCAGGTGCGCGATGCGCGCGACGAGACCCGCCCACAGCGGCGCGACGGCGCTCGTGCCGCCGTACACCGCGGCGTGGCCGTCGACGAAGACCTCGTAGCCCGTGTTCGGATCGGCCACCGCAGCGACGTCCGGGACGCCCCGACCTCCCGTCGGTCGCGTCGGGACGCCTGCCTTCGCCTGCCAGGAGGGTGTCGGGAAGACGTCACTCACGCCGCCTCCCGTCGAGCCGTTCGAGTTCCACACCGTCTCGCTGGTGACCTTCCCGCCGGAGGTCCTCAGCGTCGTCCCGCCGCAGCCGAGCGCGTGCGGGCTGGACGCGGGGAAGTCGACGTGGTTCCCGCCCGCAGGATCGGTGTCTCCGCTGCCGGTGTCGCCCGCGGCGCAGGTCACCGTGATGCCCAGCGCGCCGGCGTCGGCGAACGCATCGTCCATGGCGGCCCGGGCCTGCGGCGTCCACTGGTCCTCGCTCTGGCCCCAGCTGATGCTGATGGCGACCGGTCGCGGCGTGGCGTGCGTCGCCGTCGTCACGGCGTCGAGGAAGCCCGCGTCCGTGTTCGGTGCGAAGTAGACGACCTGGTGGGCCGCCGGCGCGATGCCGCCGGCGACCTCGATGTCCAGCAGCACCTCCCCGTCGGCGCCGTTCGGGTCCTTGCCGGGCACGTTCTTCGCCCCGTCGACGCCGACCGCCCGCACCGACGGCGTCGGGAGGCCGAGGCCCCCGAAGTAGTGGTCGAGGTCGCTCTGGGCGAAGCCCCCACCGAACTCGATGATCGCGATGGTCTGCCCCGCGCCGTCGGACTCCGGCATCCCGTACAGCGCAGCCAGCTCAGGCGGCGTGAAGCTCGTCGCGGCGCTCGCTGCTCGTTCGGAGCGCGGATAGGCCTGCGGCCGGTCGTCGAGACCCAGCACGGCGACGACGACCTCGCCGAGCGCGCCCGGCACCGTGAGCGCACCGTGACGCGCGCGGAACGTTCGCTCCTGCCCCGGGACCGTGGCCTCGTACAGGCGGGTGCCGAAGAAGGTGCTCAGCTCGTCGACCGTCCCGGTCACCCGCATGGTCCGCGACGCCGTCGAGGTCTCCTCGACCCGAAGCCCGGCGGCCTGCACGACCTGCGAGACGGTCGCGACGTCGCCCGGATCGGCGCCGAACCGCTCGGCGAGCGCCTCGCTGCTGAGCGGGCTCTCGAGCGACTCGACCGACGGGAGCGGCGTGCGTCGACGCAGGACCACGGTGACGGTCGCCTGCTGCGACCCGGTGACCGGCACACGGGTCGCCGTCCGGCGCTCGCTGCCGGCGACGGGGACGCGGTCGTCGGTGGTGCGGTCGTCGGTGGTGCGGTCGTCGGTGGTCCGCCCGTCGCTCGTCGTCATCGACCCTCCCCCGGTTCGGCGTTCCTCCACCGCCCATCTGACCCCGGACAGCCGTCCCCGTCGACCCCAGTCGTCTTCCGGACTGGCGTGGGACGTACCGGGGAGGCCCGGAGGCCTCCCCGGTACGGGGTCAGCTGTGCAGCGTCCAGTTCTGGGCGCCGCTGCCGTTGCAGTCCCAGATCTGCACCTGGGTCCCGGCCGTCGTCGACCCGTTCGGGTCGTCGAGGCACCGGTTCGACTGCGGGTTCCGGTAGGACCCGTTGGCCCCCGGGATCCACACCTGGGCGCCGGTGTTGTTGCAGTCCCACAGCTGCACCTTGGTGCCGTTGGCCGTACCGCCGCCGGAGGTGTCCAGGCACTTGCCCTGGACGTGCAGGGTCGTGCCCGCCTGCACGAACGTCCACCTCTGCGCGACGGTGCCGTTGCAGCCCCAGACCTGGACCTTGTTGCCGTTGGCGGTGCTGGCGGCGTTGTTGTCCAGGCACAGGCCGTTGGCGTTGGTGATCGAGCCGGCCGTGGCTGTCCCGCCACCGCCGCCACCGCCACCACCGCCGGTGGATCCGCCGGAGGTGTAGGCCGCGACGTAGTCGACCACCATCGGTACACCGGACTGGGTCGAGCCGGTCGGACCGCCGCCGAACGCCGCCGGGAACCCGCCGCCGATCGCCACGTTGAGGATCGGGAAGAAGCCGTGGTGCGTGGCGTTGTTCCACGTCGTCGCGTCCACGCGGTTGGCGGCGATGGTGAAGAAGTTGTTCCCGTCGAGGTAGAACCGGATCTGCTCCGGCGAGACGCTGCGGTCCTGCTCCATCGCGTAGGTGTGGAAGCCCGTCTGGCAGCCGGAGCAGGCTCGCTGGCCGCTGCCGATGCCGGTGGTCTCGTTGCACGGACCGCCCGGAGAGGTGCCGCAGTGCAGCGTCGCGAACTCCGAGCTCAGGCCGTTGATGTCCTCCATGATGTCGATCTCGCCGATCCCGGGCCAGCCGGAGGCACCGGTGCCGCGGGCGGCGGCGCCGAGCGCCCAGAAGGCCGGCCAGTAGCCAGCGGCAGCCGCCCCACTGACGTTCGGCTGCTGGAGACGCGCCTCGATGCGGAGCTTGCCTCCGGCCGGTGCGGCGAAGTCGGTCCGCTGCGTCTCGACGCGGCCGCTGGTCCAGCGGCCCGAGCCGTCACGGATCGGCTTGATGACGAGGTTTCCTGCGCCGTCCTGGTAGACGTTCGCGGTGCTGTTGGTCATCGTCTCGATCTCACCGGTACCCCAGCCGGACGCGCCGCCCGGGTAGCCGGTGCCGATGTCGTACAACCAGTTGCCGGTGTTCAGGCCGGTGTTCGCCGCGCCGTTGAAGTCGTCGACGAACTGCTGGGTCCAGCCGGACGGGGTCGGCGGAGCGGAAGCCTGGGCGCCGCCGGCCCCCGCGAGCGAGGCGGCGACGACGCCGACCGCGATGAGGGCTGCTTGCGACAGCCGAAGGCGTGCTGAGGTACGAGCGTGTGTCATGGAGGGGCACCACATTTCTCGGGCGGTGTGCTGCGGTCGGGCGGGCGGCTGCCGTTCGATGGGCGCCACAGGGCCGGATGCGCGAGGGGATGCAACACCGGCTGCGAGGGGTGCGGACGTCGGCGGCTCGGCGCATGAGGGCCCAGGGGGGCTCTCGTTCGCCGCTCGTCGGTGAGCGACGTCGAGGGGCGACGCCGTGTCGCAGTGCGGCGATTGCGCCGATCAGTCGCTTTCGCCGGGTGACAACGTATGGGCAACTGTGACTCGAGTCAACCGGTCTGTACAGAGCGATGGCGCGTGGGCCGGTCGGGCCCACGCGCCATCGATGCTCACATCGAGTGGTCCTACCTGTGGTGTCCCGGCGGCCGGTGGTGTCCCGGTGGCGTTCGCGGGGACGTGCCGGGGGTGGCGTCGGTGAGGCTCTGGAGCAGCGCGTAGTAGGCCGGCTTCTTGACGAAGTCCTCGGTCATGATCGTCGCGTAGCCCTCGGGGAAGACGCCCGGAACCCAGGAGCGCCCGTCGTCGAAGCCCCAGACCGTGAAGCTCGTGCAGGACGGGACGTTGAGGCAGGCCTGGAGCATCTTGTCGTACCGCTCGGCCTGGAGCGCGATCTGGGCGGCGTCCGGCTGCCCGTCCTCGCCGAGCGGCATGCGGACGTCCGCCTCGGTGACGGCCACCTGCAGCCCGAGCGCCGCGAACCGCTCGAAGTTCGCCTGCATCGACTCGTCGAAGCCGTACATCAGGCTGAGGTGTCCCTGGGCGCCGAAGCCCCCGAGCGGCACGCCGTCGGCCAGCAGCTCCTTCGCGAGGGCGTAGTAGGCGTCCGTCTTGTTGTTGATGCCCTCGGCGTTGTAGTCGTTGAGGAAGAGGACCGCCTTGGGGTCCGCCCGGTGCGCCCAGCGGAAGGCGTCACCGATGAGCGCGACCGGGTCGTCGGCGCACGCCTTGAGGAACGGGTTGGCCTCGGTGCGCAGGCGCACACCGCCGGCGTCCCAGTCGTCCTGGAAGATCTCGTTGGCCACGTCCCACTGGTAGATCTTGCCGGCGTAGCGCCCGACGACGGTACGGATGTGGTCCTTGAGGACACTGCGCGCCTCTTGGCAGGTCCAGGTGGCGCTGGCGTCGATCACCCACTGCGGGTTCTGGCTGTGCCAGAGCAGCGTGTGGCCCCGGACCTCCTGGTGGTTCGCCCGCGCGAAGGCCACGACGGCGTCCGCACCCGAGAAGTCGTAGACGCCGGGCTCGGGGTGGACCTCGGCCCACTTCATGTCGTTCTCCGGGGTCAGCGAGCTGAACTCGGAGGCGAGGATGCGCTGGAACTGCGTGGGGTGCTTGCGGTTGTAGTCGAGCAGGTCACGCTGACCCCAGACGGCGCTGCCGATCTCGAGATCTCGGGGGGCCTCGGCGCGCAGGGTCGTCGAGTGCATGGGGTGGGCCTGGGCGAGCGGGGTCGACAGCGCGAAGGCGGTGATCGCCGCCATGGTGACGGCGGCGGCACGCCTCAGCGTTCTGGAATGGGACATCGTTGTTCCTCTCCGATCGGGGTCCGACGCTGTGGCACAACAGTCGGATTCCGGACGATCCGTACGATACCGATGTCGATAACGATTTCGCTACGGGAGCGGTTCACCGAACCCGTCGGCGTCCTCCGCCACGGGCTGCCCGAACAGACCCCACCGCCGACACGCGCGTGAGGAGGTCGATCGAGGACGGTCCTACCGCCGTGACCTGCACAGATGCGTGCAGGTAGTTCCCTGATTGCACTCCGTTGGACACAGCTGCTCACCACGTGCTGACCACGCCCGCCGCGAGTTCCTGGACGACGCGGTGCCACGCAGGTCTGCGCACCGATCCCTTTGCGCATCCGAGCAGGAGTTCCGTTCTGTGCGTCCCTGTACCGGGTCGGTCACCTCCACGGCGACGCCCTGCCTCACGGGCCGCGGGTCTCTTCGTCGCCGCCGACCGTCCGTCAAGGCCCCCTGCCGGACGGCGCTACGGCCAGGGCCCGGTGGCTACGCTGGCGAGCGACCTCCCACCGGCCGGCCGAGCAGCGTCTCGAACGCTTCCGCCAGCTGCCGGATGTCCTCTCCGGCGCCGTGGCGAGTGCCGACCGCGAACGTCCACGGCGATTCTCGGTACGGAGCATGGGTCAGTTCCCAGCGCAGGTGCACGCGGCCGTCGTGCTGTGCGGTGATCCGGAGCTCGTCTTCCAGGGAGCGCCAGACACGTTCCCCGGTCCAGCCCCGGAAGTCCGCGTACAGCCCGATGAGGAAGTCGGCGGGGCCGCCCGATTCCACAAGGATGACCTGCTGCTCGATGCGCACGTCACGGCCCGTCGCGCGCACGATCATGCCGCCGACGTGGGGATCGTCAGGCCCGTACGGGTAGGCCTTCTCGAACTCCAGCTGCAGTCCAGCCGACGTCGCGACGCGGAGAACGGACGGATCGGAGTCCTCGATGATCACGCCGCACAACGTACCGGCGGCCTTGCCGCGACGGTGGTCTCAGACGCGGATCACACGACCACCGAGCGCCGCTCAAGCAGGCGCGATGGCTGACCGGCGAGGACGAGTCGTCGTGCCCGGACCGGCGTCACAAGCCTGCGGCGGCGTCCGGCGGCACGGGATCGAATCGGGCCGGGCGGTTCTTCGCGGGACGTCGGCGACTTCGGACGAGGGGTCGGACTGCTCCCTCGAAGTACGTGATCGCGGCGAGCGCAGTGACGTGGTTGTGGGTGATGCGTTGCCCCTCGACCGGGAGCGGATAGGTGGGATCCTCGTACCACGCAGCGATCGCCTGGATCGACAGCAAGTCCGAGTCATCGATTGCCAGGGCGCGCTCGGCGAGCTCGTCCTCGCCGTAGTCCCACAGGCTGGCCGATACCAGGCTCTTCGAGAAGAAGACCTTGAACCTGGGACGTCCTTTCAGCAGCCTGCGGAGCTCGCGTTGCTCCCGACCTGGTTTCCACATGCCGGTCATCGTGCCAGCCCGGCTCCGAGCACAACGCCGAATGCGGCCTTCAGGCTGACGAGTACGCGGGCGAACTTGCTCCCACGAACCGGCAGCGACCATCTCGTCAGCAAGCGTCCGGAGGCACGCGGGCACGCGGTCCTTCCATGCGTTCTGCTCGGCGATCGCGACGTCGCGTCGAAGGTCGGCGCGTGTCCTCTCCTCCAGCGGCCCAGCGAGACCGTGCGCCGCCAGCCACTCCACCAGAGCGGAGCCCTCCTTCAGCTCTGCGTCACCGCTCCAACCCGACCAGCGCACCCGCCGGCCGTGATGAAGTCCGACCGCGGCGAGCCTTCGCTCGTCGCCTGTTAAGCCCAGGCCCGCGCGATGGAGAACGATGCGCGGCAGTACGGGCAAGATGCCCGGCCGAACAACTGCAGCAGTTCGCCGGCAACCGCGGCCTTGCCGTACTCCTGGCACAACGTGAGCAGGCGGGCCTCCCCACTGTCGAGGCCGTCGCTGGCCGCCGCCTGCACCGGCACGCCGCGACCGGCGGCATCAGGATCCGCCGTTGCCACGAGCGTGCCGCCGAGGAACTCGAGAAAGATGTGGTCGTCGCACAGCGGGCACTCGAGCTCCAGCTCCTCGCCGGCGAGGCCCTCCAGATGCCTCTGCCAGGGAGAGAGGTCCTCCAACGCGGCCACGACCTGGAGCGCCCACAGAACATCGCCTCGGTCGCTGACAAGGGCGAGCTTGCGCGCTGCGACGGGCCGTAGCAGCGCCAGCTCTGCGGCGTAGCGGCCGCGCACCCCGTCGATCTCCGGAGGGCCGTCGTTGGAGGAGATGATCGCCGCGGCCAGGAACAGCGCAGGGTCCAGAGCGACGTCAGCACGCGATGCGGCGATCTCCGCGAGCGCAGGCAAGGCCACGTAGCTCGCGGGGGCCACGGATCCCTGGTGATAGAGCCTTCCCCACAGCTCCTGCCAGGCGCGGGCGTCCCAGTCGTTCGTCGACGCCGCGTCACGAAGGAGCGCCGGGATGTCGGCGGCGCTCCCATACACGTCCCGCACGGCCTGCCAGTCAGTCACTAGGCCAGCCAACCACCGCTAGGTGTACTGCCCAGGGAGGTTGGTCAATCTGGTGATGGGCGGGACCTTGCCGATGGCTGAGTGGGGCCGGTGGTGGTTGTACTGGTGGAGCCATCCTGGCAGGGCTTTGCGGCGGGCGGTCTCGGACCTGTAGTGCTCGGCGAAGGCCCAGCCGGCGGCCATGGTGCGGTGGAATCGCTCGATTTTGCCGTTGGTCTGCGGACGGTAGGGGCGAGTCTTCTTCGCGGTGATGCCCAGCTCGGTGCAGGCGTCGCGCCAGGCGTGAGACCGGTAGGCCGACCCGTTGTCCGACAGGACCCGTTCGACGGTGACGCCGCGGGCAGCGAACCACGACACAGCCCGGCGTAGGACAGCGACGGCGGTGTTTGCGGTCTCGTCGTCGTGGATCTCGGCGTAGGCGACCCCTCGAGTGGTCATCGATGACGGTGTGCACGAACGCGGTGCCCATGTTGGGGTTGCTGTGTCGGTTCTTCGGTTTGCCGGGGGTGGCGGATCGGTGCCGGTCACCTTGTTGGCGTCCGACGAACCGCCAGCCACCGCCGTCGGGGATGTTGCCGAGTTTCTTGACGTCGACGTGGATCATCGCCCCGGCATAGGGGTGTTCGTAGCGGCGGATCGGTTCGCCGGTGCGGATGTCGACGTGGGAGAGCCGGTTCAGCCGGCAGCGGGTCAACACGGCGTGCACGGTCCAGGACGGCATGCCCAGGCGGGCGCCGATCTGGATCGGGGACAGCCGCTTCTTCCAGCGCAGGTGCACGACCTGACGCACGAGGTGCTGCGGGGTGCGGTTCGCGACGCGGTGCGGACGACTCGAGCGATCCGCCATCGCGTCTTCGCCCATCGCCGCGTACCGGTCGGCCCACCGCTTCGCGGTCGGCCACGACACGTGGAACCACTCGGCCGCCCGAGCGACCGGCCAACCCTCATCGACGATCAGCCGCGCGATCCGCAAGCGCATCACCGGGGTCAAAGCAGCATTAGCGTGAGACACGAAGACCTCCTGGTCGTCGAGCGGAACCTTCAGCAGTCCCACTCCACGCCGGGAGGTCTTCGCCTGTCCATGCTCAATCAGAGCGTGTCGTCACACTCGTTCAACCAACGTCCCTGGGCAGTACAGCTAGGTCCGCGGGAGTCTGGAAGCGGCGCACGCGAAGTCGGTGCCACCAGAGCAGTTGGATATCTAGCGTCCCGGTCATGTCCGAGCAGCTGGTCACACTCTGGCGCCCGACCGGCCCGCAGGAGCTCGAACTCGTCCGAGCGACCGGGTTCCGGCGTTGGCCTCCACGCCTCCCCGACCAGCCGATCTTCTACCCCGTGCTGAACGAGGACTACGCCATCCGAATCGCGCGCGACTGGAACGTCGAGGCGTCCGGGGTCGGGTACGTGACGCGGTTCGACGTGCGGGGTGAGTACCTCGACCGGTACGAGGTCCACCAGGTGGGCGGGCAGACGATCCTCGAGTACTGGATCCCCGCCGAGGAACTCCAGGACTTCAACGACAACATCGTCGGAACCATCGACGTCGTCCACACCTTCCGCTGAGGCACCGCTTCGGCCGCCGGGACGGTCTTGACGTCCGGCATCTCCATTTGGGTTGGTCGACGCCAGTCGGTGGGCCGACCTCGTCGACGAGACACCGTGCGAGTCAGACCACTGACGCACGGCGGAGATCCATGAAGACGACGCGACTGCTGTCGAACAGCTCTTCGAGGCGTTCGTTGCCCGACTGAGAAGTTCCGTGGCCACATGCACATCCTTGTCGACCGAGACCTCCGCAAGCGGATCCCCGAGCCGCGATTCAACTTCAGTTGCGAGCTCGGCAAGCCGATGACCAGTGCGAACGCCAACCTGAAGGGCAGCAGAGCCAGCCTGTGAACGACAACGCGCACGACGACTTGCCCCGTTCACCGTCTGGTCGTGTCCCCAAGTGGGTTGCCGACGAAGCCCACACCGGCAAAGAGATCGTCCCCGACCCGTGGCGCCAGGGACCCACGGTGTATGGGACGCCGGCAACCGTCCAGACATCGAGACGGGCGCGGCGCGGTCGCCGCGCTGGGCGTGTCACGCGCCGCAGCGTTCGCGCGTCGCGACGTCCAGCTGGTGGCATCCGGCAGTCCGCGGGATACCAGAACACGCTCGTCCTGTTCGTCGTGGTCGTGTTCGTTACGGGGGCCTGGTTCAAGTACGGGAGCGCATTCACCACGCACACCCAGGTCGTCGGTGCGCCCGTTGACCTGGGCGGCATCAACGTCCCTCTGCCACCTGCGCCAGAGGCGACGCCGATGGGCACAACCATCCCCGAGAACGTCCGCACGGCGATGGGGTTCCCCACGCCCGGATTCGAGGCGGGCACCGTTCCGCTCGGGCACCCGCCGCTCGTCGCTTCGGTGTCGAGCTCGTACAAGTTCCTGCACGTCCAAGCCGACGGCATCACCCCGGTCTCGTGGGACCCGTGCCGCCCGATTCACTACGTGACACGCACCGCCGGCGCACCACCCGGCGGCAACGACATGATCGAGGCCGCCGTCTCGGCAGTGTCAGCGGCGAGCGGGCTCGTGTTCGTCAACGACGGCGCCACCGAGGAGAGCGACCCGCTGCGCAGCATGCGGCCGCTGTCGCAGCCGGCCCTGTACGGCGACCGGTGGGCCCCGGTCCTGATCGAGTGGGACACGGAGGCGCAGAACATGCGCCTTGCCGGCAACGTCGCCGGCGTTGGCGGACCGACACCGGTGTCCATCGACGGGCAGCTACTGGTCAACGTGACCGGCGGCATCCAGCTGGACGTGGAGCAGGTCATGGACGCCCAGGCTTACGACGGGCAGGGCGTCACGATCGTGATGCACGAGTTGGCACACCTGGTCGGTCTGGACCACGTCGCCGACCCGACCCAGATCATGAACCCGTCCGCGATGCCCGGCGTGAACACGTTCCAGGCCGGAGACCTGGCCGGTCTGGCCCTGCTCGGCAAGGGGACCTGCGACCCCCGCTTTTGACCGGCTTCCGCACCAGCGGGACGTGCAGCGGGACGGGCCGGCAACGAGCAGCGCACCAGAGACACAATGTGACGCGCTCGACGGTGACAGCCTTGGCACGCTTGCGCCCACGCAGTCTTTGCGCTGGATGCAATCACGGTGGCGCGACACCAGTACTCACCTTCGGACTCCAAAGTGCAAGCCTGAGTCGATGGAGCGGATCCAGGTGGTGACGACGTCGGCCAGCGATCGCTCCGCGATGCTCGCATCACCCGCGTCGGCGGCGAACCCCATACCAATAGCGGTCTCGGACCTCGACTCGTCCGAGCGAGCGACCGACCAGCGCACCAGTACGTCCCGTCAACGGCATCTGGCGGCCGAGAAGCGCGACCATGCTTCGACGCGCGTCTTCTTCGCGCCCGGCGAGACGGCAGGATGTAGCCATGGCCTTGACGCAAGGGTGCACCTGCCGCGTTTGTGACCCGAGCGCCCTCGAGAACGAGCATGAGGAGAAGGTCGTTCACAGCGTGCTGGAGCACTACGTGCACATCATCTGGGTCCCGGCCGGTGAGGGACCCGACGAGCCGACCTTCGCCTACACCATCGGACTCTGGCATCAGGCCCGGCATCCGGAGCTCGTCATGACTGGCCAGAGGCCCGAGCTGATGCACCGGTCCCTCAACGCCGCCGCCGACCGGGTGCGCGCCGGATACCGCCTCACCCCCGGCATGTCGGCCGAAGGTGTCATCGGTGGCTTCCCGGTCGCCGTCGAGGAACTGACCAGGCGAACCGTCGAGGTGACAGCGACCTACAGCAGCTGGTTCCACCGCGGGCCCATCGATGCCGTCCAGCTCGTCTGGACCGACATGGACGGCATCTGGCCGTGGCAGCCGGGGGCACACGAGTTGACCCGCGAACGGCAGCCTGAGTCCTGGCGCATCCCGAGCAGCCGCACAGGTCCACTTGCCCCGGATCCGGACTGGGTGATGCCCGTCCCCGCCGACACGATGGCGTTCTCTTGCGCGCACCTCGAGGACGGTGCCACGGTCGCGCACGTGACCCGGGAGCGTGATGACAGGCGTGGCGAGGACTGGCAGGTGCTGTGCGACGGCGAGCACTCGGCCCTACCGGCCGAAGACATCCGGCTGGTACACCTTTCGCACCTGGTACGCGCAGCCCCTTCCTTGCGAGAGCTGTCTGACCTGAGGTTGGACGAGCGCGCGGAGCGCATCCATCCGTGGGAGCCATGGCATCGGTCCCCAATCCATGTTGAGGCGCCGAAGCAGCCGAGTCAGTCGCAGCCGCGCCGCTGGTCGAAACGGCGAGTTGCGAAGGACTAGACGCATTCACCTCCCAGGAGGACCCGGCTCACCCAGTAGTCCGACTCGACGTCCGGTGACCGCGCCGACCGCACTCGCATACGCAAGATCCACATCGGCGACCGGCTAATTGTGGGTGCGAGCCCGTCCTCGGCGACTGCTGACCATTTGCTGACACCGGGGCCTCTGCGACACCGCGGCGGACTCATCCGCCGCAGCCACACAGCCCCTGACCTACACCAACACACCGTGCGCCTGGGCAGATTCGAACTGCCGACACCCGCTTTAGGAGAGCGGTGCTCTATCCCCTGAGCTACAGGCGCGAGTCACTGGGCAACAGCTGGGCACCGATCCGACTGTCGTCGGCAGGTTGCCCAGCCCTGCCGAGATCCTCCGTGCTGGCGCCATGCAGCGCCCTCAGGGAGGCCCCCGCGGACGGAGGAAGCCTACCTGAGCGAGCCGACCGAGATCGGGACGGGTCCGGACAGCGATCGTGAGTGCCGGATCGCGGCGTCGCGCTCGTCATCAGGCTTCGGCGCACACCCTCGACGGGCCCCTCGACCCAGCGAACGTCCATCGGTACGGCTGCGCGGGCGACAACCCGCTCCATTACGTGGACCCTCACGGCGCAGCCTTCGACGTCGCATCGCTGGCGGTGTCGGCCGCGTCGTTCTTCCAATCGGCGATCGAAGGGCGCTCACCGTGACGCCACCGCCACCGCTCAGCGCAGGACGACCGAGAGCCCTTCGCGGGAGTGGACGCCGGTCTTCGTGAACACGCGCGCGAGGTGGCTGTCCACGGTCCGGACGGACAGGGTCAGCCGCAGGGCGATCGCGCGCGAGGTCATGCCGCCGGCGGCGAGGGCGGCGATCTCCTGCTCGCGACGCGTCAGGGCGACGGGCGACTCCAGCGGAGGCAACCACAGGCCGCACCTGTTCAGGGCCCGCTCGGCGATGCGGATCAGGTCGGGGTCGTCGAGGGCGAGTGCGGAGACGTGCGCGACGAGCGCCTCGGCGCGGGGACCGTCCACGGACTGCGCCAGCTCGCTGACGCGTTCGAGCACGGCGGGGTCCAGGAGCTGGCCGCGGCCGTGCCGGTCGACGCAGCGGTGCAGGGCCTCGAGCTCGATGCGGTCCAGGCCGGACGCGGCAGCCCACGACGCGAGGGAGACCGCCTCGGCGGTGGCGCGCGGGTCGCGCATCCAGAGCAGGGCGTCGAGGCGCAGCAGCCGCACCTCGGGTTCGAGGCCACCCATGGACCGCAGCGGCGACGAGTCGAGCAGGCTCAGCAGACCCCGCGCGACCGATCCGTCGCCGGACGCGGCTGCGGCGACGGCCTCGGCGGCCTGGGTGAACACGGAGACTCCCCCGAGCTCGGCCAGGCCGAGGCGGGCGGACGCGGCGTGCAGGTCGTTGCGGGCCGACGACCACGATCCCTGCGCGATGCCGACGATGCCGCGCGTGACGTGGGTGGCGACCCAGTCGAGCGCAGGCTCGGAGACGCCCGCCAGCGCGGACGCCTCGGCGGAGGCCAGGTCGCCCGACCACACGGTGGCCAGGAACGACGCGACGGCCACCTCTCCGACGGCCCAGCGGTACCGGTCGCGGTGCGCGGCGGCCAGCTGGGCGTAGCGCGCCGCCACCCGGTGCGCGTCGCGGAACCGCCCGGACTGGGCCAGGCCCAGGATCGTCGGACACGCCAGCGACAGGGCCATGCCCGCGACGGACGGTGACAGCAGCACCGCGAGCGCCGCGTCGAGGTCGGCACGGCCGGCGTAGCCGAGGCGGGTCAGGCGGGCGATGTCGAGCTCTCGTCGACCGATCAGTGCGAGCCCGGCGGGCAGCGTGTCCAGCCACCACTCGGTGGGGCCGAACGCGACGAGCGCCTGGAGCAGGTCGCCGTCCTGGTAGTGCGCGATCGCGGCCTGCATGGCGGTGGCGGCGACCATCAGCCGCACGGCGGGCTCGGTCGGCCGCTCGAGGACTCGGACGGAGTCGATGGCCTCGGCAAGGTCACGGGACGCGTGGGCCGTCTCGTCCATGTGCCACCACGCGTCGGCCCGTTCCACCAGGAGCTCGATCCGGTGCACGTCGTCGATGAGTCCGCGGCGCAGGGCAGCCGTGACGATCCGGACGGCCGTGTCGGGCTGCTGCATCTCGAACGCCGCGTCGATCGCGGAGCGTAGGCGTGGGGCATCGACCGGCATGTCGCAGTCGAGCGAGAGGGACACCGAGCGCATCAGGGCGGGGCCGCTGCGCTGGCCGTCGTGCGTCAGCTCGGCGACGGCGAGCAGGACCTCCCGGCGCTGGGCTCGCGGGATGCTCGAGCGGACCGCTTCCGCGTACAGCGCGTGGGCGAGGTCCACGAGGACGTCGCCCGAACCGGCCACGGAGATGCGCGGCGTGAGCGAGACCAGGCCGACGCGCGTGAGCTCGTCGACGGCGTGCCGGGGCACGAGGTCCAGCAGGGCGCTCAGCGGGATCGGGCAGGCCAGCGACGCAACCTCGAGCCCGGCACGGGCGTCCGCGGACAGCAGCGCCATGTCGTGCGCGACGAGGTCCAGGAGCCGGCGGCCGGGCGTCGCCCGACCGGTCCACACCCACACGCCGTCGACCTGGCGCAGGGCACCACCCAGCCGGTCCGCGCGGATCACCTCCGACAGGTGGAAGGCGTTGCCGCTGGTCTCCGCCCAGACCCGGCGCACGGTGTCGAGGGACACCTGCCCACCCAGCTCGGCGATCAGCCAGTGCTCGACCTCGGCCAGGGTGAACGCCGGGACGTCGACGCGTTCGACCACGTCGTCCTTCCACAGCTCCAGCCACGGCGACCCGGCCACGGCGGACGCACGGGCGGTCGCGACGAGCTGGACCTCTCCCTGCTGCACCATCCAGCCCAGCGCCTGCGCGCTGGCGGTGTCGAGCAGGTGGGCGTCCTCGACGCGGAGCACGAGGGCGCCGCCACGAGCGCGTCCTCGAAGCGAGGCTGCGACGGCGTCGACGGTCCGGGCGACGCTGCCGAGGGAGACGAGCGCGTCGTCGCCGAGGAGCGGCTCCAGGGCACCCAGCGGGATGCCACCACGCGCGGACGCGCCCGAGATGGTCACGACGTGCGGGACGCTCTCGTCGGCAAGCCGCAAGGAGCCCAGCGCCGCGGTCACCAGGTGGGTCTTGCCCACACCGGCGTCGCCGACGACCAGCACCGAACGACCGGATGCGAGCTCGGCGCGAACCTGGTCGACGACCGGCCGGGCGAGCATCGTGCGACGACGGCTGTGGTGCGCCTGGACGACGGCGGGCAGCTTCGGCAGCGGCAGCGACGAGTCTTCGACCGTCGTCGATGACGGATGCTCTGCCCCTGCGACCATCGGGTACCCATCTCGTGCACGACACTGCGTCGGACTGCTGTCCTTCACCTGTGTGTCGGCACTTTTCGGCTCTCACTTGAGCACGTGTGCCGGTTCGCACCTTAAGGCTCGCGCGAGAGGTTTGGAAACCTCGGTAGCGATTACCGATGCCCGCTGACGGGTCTCGTCCATAACGTGACCACGACACACCCGCGTCGCAGCGTCCCCGCGCAGGTCATGCCCGGGCGGGAGCGATCCAAAGCCAAAGGATGGCCAGTGCCCACATACACCGCGCCCGGCGTCTACGTCGAAGAGATCCCGTCGAGCCAGAAGGTCCTCGCCTCGGCGCCGACCGCTGTGGCTGCATTCGTCGGTTTCACCGAGCGAGCGCCTCAGGACGACCCCAACGACCCGCAGGGCCTCGCGCCTCGCCTGGTCACCAGCTGGACCCAGTACGAGTCCCTCTACGGGGGCTTCGTCGAAGGGGCGATCCTGCCTCTGTCCGTGTACGGCTACTTCCTCAACGGCGGCAGCCTCGCGTACATCGTCCGCGTGCCCAACGCCGAGCCGTCCGGTGAGCCCGCACGGCTCGCCCTGCCGGCCGCTGACCGCTCGCTCGGCCTGCCCATCGCGGTGGAGTCCGTCGAGCCCGACGCCAACCTGACGATCGTCGTCGAGGCGGCCGAGGTCGCCGACGACCACGACGGCCCGGCGCCCTTCAGCATCACGATCGTCGACGGCGGCGAGGCCGTGGAGAGCTACGACGACCTCACGCTCGGTGGCCCCCGCGACGCCGCGACGGTCATCAACAAGACGTCGAAGCGCGTCAAGGTCGAGGTCAAGCTCGCCGAGGACGTCGACCTGTCGAGCCAGCTCGAGCTGCTGAAGCCCGGTGCGTACACGCTCGAGCACGCCGCCCCCAAGCCGGTCCAGGTCAACGGTCGCAAGTTCGCGGGCTCGGAGTCGGCTCGTACCGGCATCGCCGGCCTCGCGATCGCCGACGACGTCACGATCGTCCTGGTGCCGGACCTGGTCACGGCCGCGACGAAGGCGGACGGGTCGCTCGACCTCGGCCTCTGGAAGGCCGTGCAGACGAGCCTCATCGCGCACTGCGAGCAGCACGCCAACCGCCTGGCCATCCTCGACGCGCCCCCCGGGCTGTCGCCGCAGGGGGTCAAGGAGTGGCGCACGGACACGGCGCAGTTCGACTCCGCGTTCGCGGCGCTGTACTACCCCTGGATCAAGGTCGAGAACCCGACCGGCTCCAACGGCAACTCCGAGATCCTGATCCCGCCGTCGGGCCACGTGGCCGGCGTCTGGGCCCGGACCGACGAGACCCGCGGCGTGTGGAAGGCCCCGGCCAACGACACCATCCGCGGCGTCCTGGACGTCGAGCGGAACATCACGCAGGCCGAGCAGGGTGTGCTCAACCCGCTGGGCATCAACGCGATCCGGCCGTTCGGCCAGCGCGGCATCCGCATCTGGGGCGCCCGCACGCTCGCGTCGGACACGGACTGGACGTACATCAACGTCCGCCGCCTGTTCAACATGATCGAGGCGACGATCCTCGAGGGCACGCAGTGGGCCGTCTTCGAGCCGAACGACGTGACCCTGTGGGAGGGCGTCAAGCGGACGCTCAACGCGTACCTGCGCGGACTGTGGTCGGCCGGTGCGCTGTTCGGCGCAAGCCCGCAGGAGGCGTTCTTCGTCAACTGCGACGCGACGACCAACCCGCCGGAGTCGATCGACGCGGGCAAGCTCGTCGTCGAGGTGGGCATCGCGCCCGTCAAGCCGGCCGAGTTCGTGATCTTCCGCATCAGCCAGAACAAGCAGTCCGCGTCCTGACGCGCAGCCTCGTACCCCCTGACAGGAGCACCTAGATGCCGAACGCACTCATCAGTACCGATCCGATCGTCTCGCAGAACTTCTTCCTCGAGATCGACGGTTCCGTCGTCTCCATCCTCAGCTCGGTCTCCGGGCTGGACATCGAGATGGAGGTCGTGACGACGGAGCAGGCCGGAGCCAACGGCAAGGTCCAGGTCGTCAAGACCCTGGGCAAGGCCAACAAGGCGCCCGACCTCTCCCTCGTCCGCATGGCGGCGCCGGACATGGCGAACGACAAGCTCTGGGCCTGGTTCAACGGCATCCGCGACAAGGGCATGGCCAACGCGGACCGGGCAACCCAGCGCAAGAACGGCTCGATCGTGATGTACGACTCCGCCAACGCGGAGATCGCCCGGTTCAACTTCACCAACGGCTGGCCGAGCAAGATCGCGACCGACCAGCTGAGCGTCGAGTCGAACGACCCCGTCAAGGAGACCATCACGCTCGTCGTGGAGTCTCTCGCCCGGGTCAAGTGAGCCTCAAGACCCGCTACGAGTTCACGCTGCCTCGCGGCTACGTGGACCGGAACGGCGGACTCCACCGCGACGGCGTCATGCGTCTGGCAACAGCGCGTGACGAGCTCGAGCCCTTGCGCGACCCCACGATCACGGGGCCGGACGACCCGCGCCTCACGATCGTGGTGCTCGCACGGGTGGTGGAGACGCTCGGGTCGCTCGACCTGGTCACCGCGCACGAGATCGAAGGTCTCTTCGCGGCCGACCTGGCATACCTGCAGGACTTCTACGGCGTGATCAACTTCGGGTCGCAGGAGGAGTTCGACGAGTTCGTCGCTGCTCAGCAGCAGGCCGGACCTCTCCCCGGGACGGCGCCGGAGCCTGTGGCTCCGGCGCCGGCCCCGGCGGCTCCGGAGCCGGCCGCTGCCGAGCCGGCCACCACCACGTACCGGGCCGGTCGCGCGTCGATCGAGGAGATCCGGTCCGAGGCCCGGTAGGACCACCATGCTGCGCTACCCCACCGAGGCGCTCTGGCAGGAGATCGCGTTCCTCGCGTACCACCTGCACTGGCCGCTGAACGAGCTGCTCGACCTCGAGCACCTGGACCGCGTCCGGATGGTGCGCGCGGTGTCTGCCATGAACGCTCGAGCGTGGGAAGCGGTGAGAGAGAGTGCCTGACGGCCCCCTGGGCGGCGACCTCCCTGTCGCCAGTAACTTCATCTTCGAGGTGGACGGCGTCCACATCGGCACGTTCAAGGAGGTCTCCGGCCTCCAGATGACCGTCGGCACGCACGAGTACGTCGAGGGCGGCCAGAACCAGTACGTCCAGCAGTTCCCGGGCGTGATCCGCTGGCCGCACCTCGTGTTCAAGCGTGGCCTGGTCGACTCCGACGCCCTGTTCACCTGGGTCGGAAAGTCCTCAGGCGAAGGCTTCGCCGGCAACCAGAACAAGCTGACCCGCTCGACCGGCGCCGTCACGGTGCTCTCCTACGACGGCACGCGGCTGCGCTCGTGGGAGTTCGAGGGAGTCTTCGCCGTGCAGTGGAGCGGTCCGACCCTCAGCGTCGACCTCGCCGAGTCCCTGAACGAGACGCTCGAGGTCGCGCACAACGGGTTCCGGGCGAAGACGCTGTGAGCACCCCGGGCTCGGCGACCGCTCCGGCCGCCGGCGACGACCCTCGCACCCGCCTCGGGCGTGCGATCGGCGAGCGCCTGCGCCGACCCGGCCCGTCGCTCGGGCACCAGCGGCCGGCACCGATCGGGTCGCTGGCCTCGTCGTCCACCCGCTTCTCGACGGGCTGGGGCCGCTCCGTCGCCGTGCGCCGGTCGCTCGTGGGTCCCGCGTCGACGATCTCCGTCGCCTCCGGACCCGTCGGCGTACAGCCGCCGCGCTGGTGGTCCGACGTCGCCGCGATCCGCTCCGCGGACGTTCCGGCCGAGGCGCCCACCGCCCGTGGGCTCCCCCGGATGCTGGCTCGTGTGCCCGACGAGAAGAGCTACCGCCCCGGCACCACCTCCACGCGCTTCGCGCCGCAGACGGTTCGCGTCCGGGTGCCCGAGGACGTGCGCGCCAGCGGCACGATGACGACGTCGTCCGACCAGCGGGTCCTGCGCTCACCGGCCCGCGCGGCCGGCCCTCCGGCCCGCCCGGGGAACGACGGGGGGTCCGGACGAGCGTCGTCCGCCGTGCCGGGTGCCCGGACTCCCTCTGCTTCGACGCTCTCCTCCGGTCCTGGTCGCCCGGGTTCCTCGCCGTCCGGCTCGGCCTCCGCTGCTCCGGCGCCGTCAGGTCGGCTCCTGCGTCGGCGTGCGCTCGCTGCCGCGACCGCCGAGTCCCGGCGCGCTGCGGCACCGTCCACCGCGCGGCCCTCGACCTCCCGTCCCCGTCCGGTGTCCGGTCCAGCGGCGCCCTCCGGCAGGGACGCGCCCACTGCTGCTCAGGGCGTTCCGACGATTCCCGCTGGACCCGCGCCGGTCCGGCGCTCACCGAGCCAGTCGCCCGTGGCGGTTCCGGCGCCGACGGCGTCATCGACGACGACCTCGACCGCGGCCTCGACCGCGGCCTCGGCACCCTCCTCGATGTCGACACCGTCCACGTCGGCACCGTCGTCGGTGTCGGCACCGTCGTCTGCACCGGCGACGCCTGGCGGCCCGTCGTCGCCGGCAGCACCGACGACGCGTACCCCTGGGACCTCGGCTGCGTCCGCGGCGGGCCCGAGCACGGGCGCTCGGCCGACGACGACGGACACTTCCCCGACGACGACCGGCGCCGCGTCCGCTCCCCCAGCGGCTGGGCCCACGCAGCCAGCCACCGTCCGCCGCGCGTTCTCGACCGCGTCCACGCCGGACCCGTCGGCACCCCGACCGTCGGCCGTCCCCACCTCCGTGGCGTCCACCACCTCCGCGGGCCCGCCGCACGCCGGACCGGAGTCGCTCCGCGGTTCGTCCGCCTCGGCCGGTGCATCCGGGGTCGGCCTGCCGCCGACGAGCACCTCGGGACCTTCGAGCACGACCCCCACCGCACCGGCCCCGTCCACGACCGACTCCGCAGCGACCGTGACCCCCACCTCTGCGGCCGGCGCACCGACGAGGTCCCTGTTCTCGGGCTCGCCCCTCGGGGGATCCACCGACCAGCCGATGCCGGCACCCGCGCACCGGCCGCTGGCCAGCGCCGTCCGCCGGACGCTCGCGCGCCCGCTGTTCGGGCCGACCAGCACCTTCCAGGACCCGACGGTCCGCGTCCGCCGCTCGGTCGCACCGACGTCGGCCGCGGTCGCTGCCGTCGCCGCGGACTCGGCGGCGTCCGCCGGCACCGCCGCTGCCGCCCGCTCGACCTCCTCGTCGACCCCCCGACCCGGCTCGACGCCCATCGCGCGCCCCTCGACCACTGCCGCATCGTCCGGCGCGACGACCTCCAGCCCAGGCTCGCCGAGCGCTCCGGGCTCGCAGGGCCCCACGGTCGTCCGTAGGTCGACGACCGGATCGACCGCCTCGACGCCCCCCGCGGTCTCGGCGTCGTCGAGCGGCTCGATCGCGGCACCAGCGGGTCCCCGGCACGTCCGACCGGCCGCGCCGACGCCAGGTGCCGCAGCATCGAGCCCGTCGGGATCGAGCAGCTCGGCATCCGGCAGCTCGGGATCGAGCAGCTCGGCATCCGGCAGCTCGGGATCGAGCAGCTCCACACCCGGCAGCTCGGCATCCGGACGTTCGGCAGCCGGTAGCTCCGCAGCCGGCAGCGTCGGATCCAGCGCACCCAGCACCTCGACGGCGAGCAGGTCCTCATCGGCTCCGTCCCCGGCGAGCCACTCCGGGGCGAGCACGTCTGCGGGGATCCCGACGAGCACCTCGGCGTCGAGCCCTTCCACACCGCCGCCCTCGTCCTCCACCACCTCGGCAACCGCGGTGAGCACCTCCGCAGCGGCCGCGAGCGCGTCCGGAACCCCAGCAGCCGGCGCGTCCGCTTCGGGAGCCGCCGCTGCGGGCGCGACCTCGTCGTGGGCGTCCGCCGGGTCGTCGCCGGCGGTCCGTCGGTCGGTGCTGGGTGCGCACTCGGGCCCGAACTCCGCCGCAGCCCACCCGTCGGCAGCCGTCGACGTCGCTTCGGCCGCCGACGGCGCGACCGGCACGGACCTGACGAGCGACCCCGGCTTCGCCGGCCACCTGCCCGGCACCGGCCACCGCCGCAGCGGCCACACCCGCACGCGTCCCGCAGGAGGCGGCCTGGGCATCGAGCGGACCACCGTTCGACGCGCCACCCGTGCGCCTGGCGGCTCGTCGTCGATCGCGGTCGGCGACCATCGGGGCAGCTTCGCCCCGCCCACGGGCGCCGCAGCCGTGTACGCGACCGCCCAGCGCACGGCGCCGGTCAGCGCGTTCACCGGTGCCCACGTTGAGCAGCGGGCCGAGCTCGCCGGGCCGGGGCACGCACTGCGGATGATGTCGCCCGTGTCCGTCCGAACCGCAGGGGCCGGGGGCGGCGGAGCGGGCTCGATCCTCTCGGCCTCCGCACCCGTGCGCCGCCGGACGACCACCAGCACCGCGGCTGCGGCCACCGGCACCGGTCCCGCCGCACCGACCTGGGCGGGCGCGCCGCGAGCAGCCGGCTCCGCGGGTGGCCCGAACGCCGGCGCGGCCCGCGGAGTCGCGGGCGCGAACACCCGCAGCGCCGCGACGACGAACAGCCCGGTCGCGGACAACCGGGCGGGCAGCAGCGCGGGCAGCAGCGCGGTCAGCAGCGCGGGCACCAGCGCGGGCACCGTGGCCCGTGCGGGAAACGCCGCCGGTTCGTCCTGGTCCGACGGCGTCCCCACGATGAGTCGGGCCGGCGCCGGGACCCCGGGCGTCCCGACCGTCGGCCTCCCACCGGGCGCCGTGGTCCGCCGCTCGCCGGCCGGCGGCAAGCCCGGTACCGGCAAGTCCGGCACCAGCAAGCCCGGTACCGGCAAGCCCGGCACCGGTGGGCACGCGTCGGACGGGACCGGGTCCGCGAGCGGCATCAGCCGCCGCGCCGGGACGAGCGCCTGGGCACCGGGCAGCGCTGCGGCCGGATGGGCCTCCGCGATCGGCAGCCCCGACGCCCCGCCACCTCTCCGGCCCGCGAGCGGCGCCAACCCGCCCTCGCTGCCGGAGTCCTGGAGCATGCTGCCGCCGCGCACGGTCGTGCGACGCTCGCCGATCGAGCAGGGACCGCCGGTCCCCTCGTCGGCGGTGGCGAACGCCCTGTCCACCCGGAACGACGGTGGATCCCGAACGGCACCACCCGGCACACCCGCCGGACCCATGACTTTCGGCGCTCCCGCCGGCACGCCGCACATCGTGCGACGCTTCTTCGGAGAAGGGGAGGGGGGACTCGACATGAGCGACCTCGACTTTGCCCAGTTCGACAACTCACAGGTCGACAAGACCATCGGCGTCGGCGACCCCGGCCTGCTAGGTGGCGGCGGCGGGTCCGACGCGCAGTTCGAGACCGACAGGTTCCGCTGGGCCGTCCTGCGGATCATCGACGAACGACTTCGCGAAGAGACCGAGCGCCGCGCCTGGCGTCGAGGGTCGGAGGTGTTCTGATGGCTGCCCCACCGCCCGCACCGGCCGCTCCGGCTCCGTCGAGCCAGAAGGCGTTCCTGGAGACCGAGGACGGCACGCGCGTGTCGTGCCTGTTCAACCCGGCCCAGCTGAAGATCAGCCGCAGCAACACGTGGTCCGGGGTTGCGATGCCCGGTCGCGGGGTCACGCGTCTGCGGTACACCGGCGCGAACTCCGGCGTGCTCAAGGTGGACCTGTTCTTCGACACGACCGACACGGGCACGGACGTCAGCGCCCACACCGGCAAGATCGTCTCGCTGATGGACGTCGACCCCAGCCTGCCCGGCACCGACGAGTCCAAGCACAGCACCCGCCCGCCCTACGTGACGTTCCACTGGGGTGACCTGCACTCGTTCAAGGCGGTCATCGCCCAGCTCGAGCTGACGTACACGTACTTCTCGAGCACGGGCATGCCGCTGCGCGCGACGATGGCCCTCGTGCTGCGCCAGTACGAGGAGTCCCAGGCGTTCGGCCGTCAGAACCCGACCTCCGGGACACCGCGGCCGCACCGCGTGCACCGCGTGCAGCCGGGCGAGACGCTCGACCGCATCTCCGCGCAGTACTACGGCGACTCGACCAGGTGGCGGACGCTCGCGACCGCCAACGCGATCGCCGACCCGCTCGCCCTCAAGCCCGGCTCGATGCTCACGATCCCGAAGCTCGACTCATGACGAGCCCGCTGCTCGAGTCCGACGGTGTGGTGCGGGTCGACATCAAGTCCGAGGGCCAGCCCGTCCCCGAGACGCTCCGGCTCACGCGCGTCCGCGTCCACCGCGGCCTGCGCACCATCGGCCGCTGCACGCTGACGTACGTCGACGACGCCTTCACGATCGTCTCGTCCGGGATGTTCAACATCGGCAAGTCGGTCTCGGTCGAGGCCGGGTACGGCGACAAGACCGACCCCGCGTTCGAGGGCAAGGTCACCTCGGTCACCAGCGAGGTGGACTCCTGGGGCAACCTCACCCTGACCGTGGTGGTCCAGGACGGCGCCTACGACCTGCTCCGCAACACCGATGTCGAGTCGTTCACCGACAGGTCGCTCAAGACCATCGTCAGCACGCTCGTGCAGGCGGTCGGGCTCAGCATCGGGACGATCGACCTGCCCACCGCGCCCGTGAAGTACCTGCTGCGCAACGACACGGCGCTGGGCATGATCGACGAGATCGCCGAGCGCACCGGACGCGACTGGAGCATCCTCGGCCACACGTTCTCAATGTGGTCCGCCGCCACCGGCAGTGCCCCCGACGCCCAGCCCGTCGGCGTCACGATAGGGCGGGACGTCATGTCGTTCTCGGCGCGGCAGGTCGGCGACGGCGCCACGTCGGTCACCGTGCGCGGCTGGGACCCCGTCGCGCAGGCCGCGGTGGTCGGCACGGCCGCCACGCCCACGTCGCGCGGGGGATTCGACGCGACCACCGGCGGTGGCACGACGTACACCCGGGTGGATGCCCGGGCGGCGACCACGTCGCAGACCGAGGCCACGGTCGCGGCCGCCGCCATCGCCGCACGGACCGGGCGGGTCATCGCGGAGGGTGAGTGCCAGTACACCGCCCTGCTCGTGCCCGGCGGTCGCCTGGTGGTCAAGGGCGCCGGGCCCTCGAACGGGAACTACTACATCCGCGAGGTCGACAACTCGTGGATGAACGGCAACGCGGTCTCACGGTTCGTCGCCGGTGACCGCGACCCGGTCCAGCTCTCGGACCCGTGGGAGACCGGGTCGCCCGTGTCGAGCTTCCGGCGCAGCGGGCTCGCCGTCGGCATCGTCGACAACGTCAAGGACCCCGACGGGCTGGGCCGCGTGCGCGTCTCGCTGGCCACCGCCTCCGAGCAGCTCTCCAGCGCGTGGGCACGCGTGCTGGCCGTCGGCGCCGGCGCGAACCGCGGCCAGGTCGTCATCCCCGAGGTGGGCGACGAGGTGCTCCTCGGTTTCGAGGACGACGACGTCACGCGCCCGGTGGTGCTGGGCGGGCTCTACGGCAACAAGTCCACGACGCCGACGGCGGAGGCCGTCGACGGCAACGGTGCCGTGGTGACCCGCGCGCTGACATCGCGGCTCGGGCACACGCTGACGATGAGCGACGGCACCACGCCGGACACGCAGCACGTACAGCTGGCGCTGGCAGGGCTCAAGCACTCGCTGCGGATCGGCAAGGACCGCGCAGACCTCAAGCTGCCCGACGGGGTCCCGCTGAAGATCACGGTGGGGTCGTCGTACATCGAGTTCGACGGCAGTGGTGGCATCACGATCGACGCCACGAAGATCACGATCAAGGCCAAGACCAAGGTCGCCCTGAGCGGGGTGGACGTCGAGGCCACGGCGACGAGCGGGCTCAAGCTGCAGGGCACGCAGGCCACGCTCAAGGGCACCGCCACGGCAGAGGTCTCGGCCTCCGGTGTCGTCGAGGTCAAGGGGGCCCTGGTGAAGATCAATTGAGCGAGCCGGTACTCGGGCCGCCGACCTCGGACTTCGTCGGCCGCGGTTTCGCGTGGCCGATGGGTGTGGACCACACGGGCTCCATCGCGCTGACCCAGCAGGGCGGTGACCTCGAGGACTCGATCCGGATGGTCCTGCTGACCGCGCCCGGTGAGCGGCTCATGCGCCCGCAGTTCGGGTGCCGGATCTGGGACCTGCTGTTCGAACCCGTCAACGCCAACCTGCTGGGCCTCATCTCCCAGGCCGTCCGGGACGCGCTCGCGCAGTGGGAGCCCCGGATCGAGGTCGACGAGGTGACGCCCGTGCAGGACGAGGCCTCGTCGGGACTGGTCCGGATCGCCATCGCCTACCGGATCCGCGCGACCAACGACAAGCGCAACCTGGTGTACCCCTTCTATGTGATTCCCCGCGAGGACGTCTGATGCCGCTCGACCCGCCGAACCTCGACGACCGGACCTTCCAGGACATCGTCGACGAGACCAAGCGCCTGATCCCCCGGTTCACCCCCGAGTGGACCAACCACAATGTGTCCGACCCCGGCGTCGCGCTGATCGAGCTGTTCGCCTGGGTCAGCGAGATGGTGCTCTACCGCGTCAACCAGGTCCCCGAGCGGATGTACGTCGAGTTCCTCAACCTGGTCGGCATCGAGCCGTTCCCGCCGTCCGTGGCGCGCACCGACCTGACGTTCTGGCTGTCCGCACCGGCGGAGCGCATCGTCCGCGTGCCCAGCGGCACGGAGGCGTCGACGGTCCTCGGCGACGCCGACGCCATCGTGTTCAGCACGTCGGCCGAGGGTGTCGTCGGTCCCCCGAAGCTCGTCGCGGCGTTGACGTCCAACGCGTCGCTCGTCGCGACGAACGACGTCTGGGAGGACCTGACGCTCCCGGGCCAGTCCGCCACCTGCTTCCCGTCGGACCCGCTGGTCGAGGGCGACGCCCTGTACCTGGGCACCCAGGACTCGCTGGCCGGCTACGCCGTGCGCCTCGACCTCGCGGCCCGGGCCGAGGGCATCGGTGTCGACCCGCTGAACGCGCCCATCGTCTGGGAGGCCTGGAACGGTGAGGCCTGGATCAAGACGCTCGTCGAGTCCGACGGCACCGGCGGCCTGAACAAGCCCGGCTCCGTGGTCCTCCTGGTGCCCGAACGGCACGAGCCGCTGATGCTCGGCGGCACGCTCGCGCACTGGTTGCGCGTCAAGCTGCTGCGGCCGCAGCCCGGCCAGCCCACCTACCAGGCGTCTCCCCGGATCGCGTCGATCGCGCTGCACGCCATCGGCATCACGGTGCCCGCCGAGCACGCCAGCGCGGAACCGGCAGAGATGCTCGGGCGCTCCACCGGCGTGGCGGGGCAGACGTTCACCGTGTCCGTGGCGCCCGTGGCCGAGCGCCGCGGCGAGGAGCACGTCGTCGTCACCGACCGTCGCGGGACACAGGTCTGGACCGAGGTGCCGGACTTCGCCAGGTCCGGCCCGCACGACCTGCACGTCGTCTGGGACTCCAACACGGGCGAGGTCCGGTTCGGGCCGTCCATCCGGCACCCGAACGGTGAGAAGCGCCAGCACGGTGCGATCCCGCGTGACGGGGCCGAGATCCGCGTGTCCGGGTACCGCACCGGCGGCGGCGCCGGGGGGAACGTCGGTGTCCGCACCCTCACGGCTCTTCGCACGGCCCTGCCCTTCATCGCCTCGGTCACCAACCTGCTGCCGGCCAGGGGCGGCGTCGACGCCGAGACGGCAGCCGAGGCCAAGGTCCGCGGACCGCTGACCCTGCGGACCGGGCAGCGTGCCGTGACCGCGTCGGACTTCGAGGCGATCGCCCGCCAGGCCTCCGTCGAGGTGGCCCGCGCCCGCTGCCTGCCCGCGGCGCAGACCGGTTCCTCGGTGGTCCGCGTGCTGGTCGTCCCGCAGCTGCGCACCGACCCGCGCACGCACAAGCTCGACGACTTCGCGCTCGAGCCGGAGCTGTTCGGCGCGGTGAAGTCGGCGCTGAACGCTCGGCGGATGGTCGGGGTGCCGCTCGAGCTGGGCACGCCGTTCTACCAGGGCGTGAGCGTCGCCGCGCTGATCAGGGCCCTGCCCGGACGTCCCGCCGCCATGGTGCGGCAGCGCGTCGTCGACCAGCTCACCCGGTACGTGCACCCGCTGACCGGCGGGCCTGACGGGGCCGGCTGGCCGTTCGACGCGTCCCTGACCTCGAGCGCCGTGACCCAGGTGATCGAGTCGGTCGAGGGTGTCCTCGCCGTCGACGAGCTGCAGCTGTTCGAGTACGACCTGCGCACCGGACGCCGGATCGGCGGTGGGCGCGAGTCCGTCCCGCTGGCCCGGTACGCCCTGTTCCTCTCGGCGGAGCACCGGGTGGTCGTGCGATGAGGTGCTACCGATGAGCCGGCACGACGACTGGCTCCTGAACCAGCTTCCCGCCGGGATGCTCGGCGAGGACTTCTTCGTGCGCTTCGTGCGCATCTTCCAGGAGCAGGCCGGCACGCTCCTGGCGCACGCCGACAACCTGCCGTACCTGGCCGACCGCACGATCACCCCGCTGGCGATGGTCCACTGGATGTCCCAGTGGCTCGGCCTGGCGGGCATCGACGACTCCTTCACCGACCCGGTGCAGCGCCAGATCCTCACCACCGCCGGAGCGACGCTCCAGTGGCGCGGGACGCCCAAGGGCCTGCGCCTGATGCTCGAGCTCTTCTCCGGCGGAGCCGTGACCGTCAGCGAGGGGGGCGGCGTCTTCCGCCGCGGAGAGGCCCCGGTGGGACCCGCCTGGGTCGTCATGGAGGTACAGTCCACCGGGCTGCTCGAGGAGGCGGACTTCCTGCGCCTCGTGCTCGACGAGATTCCCGCCCACGTGCACGCCGAGATCTGGATCGGGGAGCGTCGGGCCTGGCCTCTGCCCGAGAGACTTGCCCAAGGAGTGGCCTCATGACAGATGTCCTGCACGGCTCCCAGGCCGGCGACTCGATCGTGCTCGCGTGCCCCGAGTGCGGCACGGTCTCGACGGTCCACGCCGACCGCCGCCTGGCCACCGACTTCTGCCCGACCTGCGACTACCCGCTGTTCTGGGCCCGCCCGTCCTCCAGCGCTGGGGTGGCCGACGGGTCGTCGGACGACGCCCTGCGCCGGGCACCCGGCGCGTCGGGCAATGCCGTCTCCGCGACGCTGGCCTGCCCGGCGTGCGCCGAGCTCAACGTGCCGACCGCCGTGAACTGCGTCCGCTGCGGGGCCCTCATGGACCCCCCACCGCCGCCCCCGCCGCCGCCGCTCCCGGAGCCGGCCCCCGCACCCGTGATCATCACGGTGACGGAGCCCTGCCTGCACCCGCCCACGTGGCTGGTCGCCATGTGCACGGCCATCGTGTCCGTCGGGCTGACCCTGATGATCGTGTGGATGGTCTGACCCGTCAGACCATCCACACGGGTGCCGCTCAGCCGGTGCCGGTGACGGAGATCTGGTTCGAACTGGTCGAGTCGACCCACCCAGTGTCGAGGTTCGTCGTCGCGTAGACGTCGGTCGTAGCCTTCGGCGCGGCGAAGTCGCAGACTGCCTTCCCGGCGTTCACGGCCACGTCGGCACACACCTTGGCGTCGTTGTTCCCGGGGGTGTCCCAGTAGAAGTCCACCTTTCCGGTCGCCCCGCCCGGCGTGATCGTCGCCGTGATCTGGGTGGCGCCCGTGCTGGCCAGCACCATGCTCGTCGGCACCGGGAAGGTCATCGACATCGGCGGGTCGCTCTCCGACGGCATCCACGCACCCTTGCCGAGGTAGACGGCGCGGAACGTCACCGGGCCCGGGGCCCAGGCCGCGTCGACCGTCGCGGTCAGCACCTGGGTCGTGCCGTCGGCAGTAGCGCTGTCGACATCCACCCAGTCGTCGGGTGCCGTCCTCAGCCGCTGCAGCTTCACCGTGCCGCCGGTGACCGTGGGCGACGACGCCACCTTGACCGACGCCTTGAACGTCCCGCCGGCACCCACGACCAGGGTCTTGGTGGTCGCCGTCGTCGTGGTGACGTAGCCGGTGACGTTCAGCCTGACCAGCTGGAAGTCGTCGTCGGCCGGTATCACGCCGCCGGTCACGGTCACCGGGTAGTCGGCGTCGGCGACGTCCGTCGGGGCGCCCGTGACCTTCGCGGCCTCGGCCGCGATGAAGACGATCGTGTCGGCGGCTCCGACGTACAGCGGGACGCGGTTGACCACCGTCTCGGTCCCGATGTCCTGCGTGATCGTGGCGGTGAGCCTGGTGGGGCCACCGCTGGTGACCGAGCTGGTCGCCCGCAGGGTCACCTGGGTCTCGGAGACCGTCACCGGTGCAGGGACCGGACCTGTGGCAGTCGACGGGACGTCCACCTTGCTCGTGGTCGTCCCGAGGTGCCCGGACGGCCCGGAGACCGTGACGACCCACTCGCCCACGGCGGGCACCTGGTTGAACGTGGTCACGTAGGTGTTCGCCCCGGCCGCCGTGCGCACCGCGGGCTGGGCCGCCGGACCGCTCGCTCCGTCGCGCGTCAGCGCCACGAGGGCACCCGACAGGTCCGTGTTGTGCGCGGAGGTGATCGTGACGACCACCTGCCGCGTCACGTCCTGCAACGTGAGGTCGACGACCAGCCCTTGGCCCGCCAGGACGCTCACGGTGCGGGTGGCGTCGGGTAGACCGTCCATCGACGTTCGGAGCTGGTAGACGCCGGCGGGGACCGACGGGAACTCGTAGCGACCCTGGGGGTCGGCGACGGTGGAGCTCTCCACCGCGCCCGCCGCGGTGCTCTTGAGATAGACCTTTGCCGACGGGACCACGGTGGAACCACCGCTCGCCGACTGGTGCAGCACGACGCCCTGGATCGAGCCCGCGGGCGTGGTGATCGGGACCGTGATCTGCTTGATCTCGCCGGGTGCCACCGTGACGGGAAGGGTCAGGGGTGAGTAGCCACCGCCCGAGATGCTCAGGTTGTACGTCAGGGGCAGGATGCCCTTGAAGATGTACAACCCGTCAGTGCCCTTGCACCCGTCCGTGGTCTTCCCGGGGTAGCAGATCGGCACCTTCTCCTCGTTGTTGCCGCGCGTGTCGCGGTAGGTGATCTGCATGTCGAGGAGGTTGACGTCTTTCTCGCCGTCCTTCGCGAAGACCTCGAGGTCGCCCGAGTTCGCATCCATCACGATGGGAGGCCTCGGCACGGCGGAATCCGTCGACGGCGGCCAGACCTCGAGAGCAGACGGGGTGGCGTTCTCCAGGTCGTTCGGCACAGTGACCGTGGCCAACCCGGGAGAGTATCCAGGGGACGTCGTGGAGATGGTCCACGGACCGCTGGCCAGGCCGAGGTCGTCCGCGGTGCCCGTCACCCGGAAGGCGCCGAAGCCGTCGGTGACACCGCTGAAGGTCTTCGTGCCGTCCGTGACGCTCACGTGCGCGCCGGGCAACAGCTCGGTCCACCCCGGCGCGAGCCTGGACATGACGACCCCGTTCGCGGCGCCGAGCTTGACCAGCGCCACCGTCTCCGGGGCGGTCCGGGTGTGTTGCGCGTCCACCTTGATCGTCTTGGCAAGGACACTCCGGTAGCCGGGTGCCTTGACGTCGATCGTGTACTCGCCCTTCGGCAGGTCACCGAAGTCCACGTACGTGTCGCCAGGGTGCGCCTCGATCTGCCTGGTCGTTCCGCCCGGTACCGACAACGTCATGACGGTGCCGGGGACGCCGACCAACTGGTCCTGCGACGTGACGGCCTGCACCCGGAGGAAGCCGAACTTCTCGAGCTTGAGCTCGACCGCATCCATAGCCGTCGTGCCGTCGACGCGAAGCGGGACGGTGATCGGTTCGAGGTCCGTGTCGTAGCCGGGCAGCGACGCACTGATCTCGTAGTCACCGGGCCGGATCAGCGTGCTGCCCGTGCTGCCGTCCGCTGGCTGCTTGGTGTCCGTCCAGACGAGCGTCCCCGTGCCCCCGGTCCCCTTCTTCACCTTGAACGAGACCTGACCGACGCCCGGTGGCGCGCTGACGACGTCGAAGCGCACCTTGGGCAGGGTCGCCGTGAGGTCGTCGTCCGTGAGCAGCGCCGGATCGAATGCCAGCGTGCCCTGGAAGTGGACACCCCTGGGGGCCAGCGTGATCGAGGAGAGCGAGTCGGCCGCGACGTCGTTGGCCCGGTAGTCCTCGAAGGTGTCCACCTGGCTCACCCGCACGTCGACCTGCTTGCCGACGAGCAGGAGCGTGGTCGGTGCCGGGTCGTTCTTGCACCCGTCGGCGGTGACGCACAGGGTCCAGAGGCCGTTCTCGGTGGTGGTCGTCGTCGCCGTGGTCCGCACGGGGACAAGGCCGTTGTACCCCGTCGTCCCGGTGACGTCGACGGTTGCGCCCTCGACCGGCAACGTCGATCCCGCCGAGGGCTGGTAGGTGACTGCCCCGTACACGTTGCTCGTGAGTGCCGTCGTGACGACCAGCTGGACCGTGAGCTCCTGGTTGAGCCCGACCTGGACGCCGTCGAGGCTCGCCGTCCCGTAGTTGCCCGTCGACGTGACCTTGTAGTGGTCGAACGGGGCGAGACCGCGGATCTGCGTGGAGCCGCTGGAGGTCGTCACGGCGTCCTTGACCGGCTTCACCACCGGACCGGGGACGGTCTTGACCACCGCGCCGACGTCCGGGGTGAGCTGCGGTGAACCGTCGGAACGCATCACGAGCACGTTCAGGACGCCGTACCGTTCGAGCACCGCGTCGAAGCGCCGGGACGAGCCGGGCACGAGCGAGACCGAACCCTTCTCGGGGGCCAGGAACTCGCCGGGCGAACCCGGCAGGACCCACACGTCGTAGCCGCCGGCCTGCAGGCGGTTGATGGCGTAGGACCCGTTGGTGCCGAGGAAGGAGCACCCGGTCACGGGGACGATCGAGCAGTGCACGTCGCCCTTGCCGCCCGTCTTGACGCAGGGGCCGGTCGGCGCCGGGCTGGGCTTGTTGGGCAGCACCTTCACCGCGACGACGCACGTGTCGTCCGCCGGCGGCAACGCGCCGACACGCGCCTGCACCGTGCCGACGATCGACGGTGACTGCTCCAGCGCGACGGGTGCCGCGTCGACCACCTGGCCCATGGGCACCGAGACGTTGACATGTCCGGGCTCGTAGCCCGGTGCGGTGATCGTCAGCCGGTAGAAGCCAGGCAGCAGCCCCGAGACCTTCGAGCTGTCCGGGAAGGTGTACTCGTTGTCGGGGTTCGGGTTCTCGATGTGCACCGTGGACGTGGTGTGCGTGACCGGGTCCGTCACCTGGGCGGTGACCGTGACGACGCACGGCTCGTTCTTGAGGCCGTACGGGCAGTCGATCTGGCCACCGGTGCTCGCGTCGTGCACGCTGCCGCGGATGAACGACGTGGCCTTCACGCCGTCGTTCGGGACGATCGTCAGAACCAGGTCCGAGGTCGCCGACCCTCCGCTGGTCACCGTCACCTGCGACGAACCCGGTTCGTGCCCGAACACCATGGCCGTCAGCACGTACTGGCCGGGCTCGATGCCGCTGAACCGGAACGTGCCGTGGGCGTCGGACGCCGACATGGTCTTGTACGTCCCGGACGGTCCGTCCAGGATCAGTCCGGCACCGGCGATGCCCGAACCGTCGGGCCCGGTCACGGTGCCCTGGACGGTGCCGCCGGTGGTGGTCATGGTCAGGTCGATGGGGGCGACGCCGGCCGCGGTCAGGTCGATCTGACGCGTCTGGGTGGCGTACCCCACGCCCGAGACCGTGACCGTGTACGACGCCGGCACGGGAAGGTCGGGCAGGACGAACGTGCCCGCGCGGTCACCCGTCACCGTGGTGGCGCTGCGCGACGTCTCGCCCGAGGTCGCGGTGACGGTCAGTCCGCCCAGGCCGCCGAACCCGCCGAGCGAGTCGATGCCGCGTGCGGTGCCGGACAGGGTCGCCACGCCGGGGCGCAGGGAGAGGTTGACGGTCCGGGTGGCGGCCGCGGCCATCGACACCAGCGTCGACTGGGCGCCGAGCTTCTCGCCGCTCGCGCTGACCAGGTAGGTGCTCGGGGTCGACAACCCGTCGACCTCCCAGAAGCCGACGCGCCCGCTCGTCGCACTGCGCGTGGTGACCGTCGTCGTCCCGTCGGACAGGGTCACCTCGACGCCACCGACCGGACCGGACGGACCGCTGATCCGGCCGGACATGGTGCCCTTGCCCGGCACCATCGCGACCTTCATCGCCGCCGCGGCTGCCTGGGCACCGGTGACGAGGAACCGCTGGGTCTGGTAGCCGGGCTTGGCCAGGACGATCAGGTAGCGCGCGGTCGGGGACAGGTCGGCAAAGGCCCAGGTGCCGTCGTCCTCGGTGACGGTGCTGCGGCGCTGGGAGATCTGGTCGGTGCGCTCGACGGGCAGGCTCGTCGCCAGGACCTTGCCGGCGCTCGGCGACTTCTTCGTGCTCGCGATCCGGTTCCCGATGGCGGTGACCAGCGCACGTTCCGGGTTCACGAGCGCCGCGACGGCCTTCTCCACGCCTGCGGCGTTCGGCGGCGGGGTGGTGGTGCCGTCAGCGGGCGTCGACAGCGCCGACGCCGGCTGCACGGAGACGACGACACCCGCGGGCGCCGTGCCGGTCACGAGCCCGGCGACCCGCACGCCGGGCACCGCGGCGGCCGCGTCGGGGGTCGTGCCGCCGCCGCCCCCGCCGCCGGTCCCGCCCTCGGTGCCGCTGCCGGTCCCCGTGCCCGTTCCGGTGCTGCTCGTCGGCGTGGGCGTCGGCCTGGTGACGGTCTTGTCGCTCGAGCCCGGCGAGAACTTCGCCGACACCCAGGGCAGGACCGCCAGGACCGTACCCACCCACAGCACTGCCACCATCGCGATCGAGAGGAACCGCAGCAGCGCCGGGGTGAACAGCGCGCGCAGGGACACCGTCCCGTCGAACCGCTGAGGTGCACGGGCACCCGTCGCGGTCACGTGGAACGCCGTCCGGCGTGCCGATCCGACGATGCGCGGGCGCGTGGCCCGGACGCTGCCGGGGATGCGTACGGTCTGGTGCGCACCGACGTCGAGGTCACCGTCGCCGAGGTCGACCGCGAGCTCGGCGTCCGACCCGGCGTCGAGCCGAACCCGCACGGGCTGGTCGCCTGTGTTCGCCAGCACGACGTGGACCTTGCGGCGCCGGAGCGCCTGGGAGTCGGCGGGCTCGACGGTCAGGACCAGGTCGCTGACGCCGTCGATGCGCAGCGACCCGTCGGCGAGAGTCGTGGCCGCCGGTGCGTCGGCGGCGGTGCGTGCCTCTACCGTGACCACGAACGGGTAGTCGCCGGGCGAGGCGCCCACGGGCGGTGTCAGGGTCAGCTCGAACGACGCGGTCGCGTCCTGGGGCACACCCGGCACGGTGACGGCGAGCGGCAGCCACGAGTCCTCGAGACCGACCGCCGAGACCGTGAAGTCCTGCGGCTGCCCGGAGACGTTGCGCGCGTAGACGCGAAGGAGCGCGGCCTGCCCTGCGGACGCGTGGGAACCAGGCTCGACGAGAACGCTCGGCGAGCCCTGAGCTGTGCGTTGCGGGGCGACGGCCACGGTCTGTCCTCTCGAGCGTCTCTGTGTGTGTCGGTTCGTCGGGACCTGAAGGTGAGTCGCGACGTCAGTTCTTACCCGTGAGAGTCCTCACTCGAGCGTCACGGTGGGGTGCCGATGACGAGGTTGACGGTCTTCTGCTCGCTGGCCGACATCGGGAACGTCTGCGACGTCACCAGCACCGCACCGGTCGGCGAGGCGCGGACCTCGACGATGTAGTTCTCGGGGGCGTCGACGTCGTCCAGCGTGTACGAGCCGTCCGGCCCTGTGGTCGTCGACGCGACCGCGGGTGCGGCGCTGCCGTACTCGGTGGCTCGGAAGAGCAGGACCGCGCGGCCCGAGGGCGAGATCTCGGAGGCTGAGGTGACGGTCCCGGTGATCCGGGCCGGGGCCACGAGCAGCGGGCTGAGGATCTTGTCCTGCGCCGCGGAGAGCACGACGATCGTCGACGTCGGCCGCGTGCCCGGACGGGAGAACGTGACCGTGTAGGTGCCCGGCGGCAGCTGCCCGACGATGTACCGGCCCACCTGCGACTCGGGCGTCGAGGCGGTCGTCACCGTGCGCTGCGTGATCCCGGAGCTGACCGAGACGGTGACGTTCCCGACGGGTACCGATTCTCCCGGCGACGCGGTCTGGCTGACCACGCCCGAGATGCTCGCGTCCGCGGCACGCATCGTGGCGTCGACCTGGCTCGCGCTCGGCGCCCCGGACGTCACGTTGCCGAAGCCGTCGACGCCCACGGAGAGCACCTGCGACTCGAGGTCGGCGCGGGAGAACGTGACCGTGTACGTGCTCGGGACGCGCAGGCCGGTGACCTCCCAGTGACCGGCCGGCGCGGTGGACTGCGTGACCGTCTGCGCCGTGACCGCACCGTCGGTGACCGTCACGGTGACGCCCGCCGCGTCACCGCCGGGCACCGTGACCTGGCCGGCGAGCGAGGCCTGGTCCCGTCCGAGCACGACCGAGACACCCGTGAGCTGCTGCCCGGCGGTGAGCGTGAGGTTGAGGGTCGCCGGCGCGTAGCCGTCGGCCGACACGACGACGGTGTAGGACCCGGGGGTCGGCAGCCCGCGCAGCACGAACGAGCCCACGGCGTCCTGCGTGAGCGACACGGTCTCGACGGTGACCTGCCCGGTCGTCGCGACGACGGTCGCACCGCCCACGGGCCCGCTGAACCCCGAGACGGTCCCCGCGATCGACCCGTCACCCGTCAGCAGCGACAGCTCGATCTCGGAGCGGTCCTCGCCGGCAGCCACGTCGACGCGTTGCACGGTGCTGGCGTACCCGGACTTGGAGACGACCAGGTCGTAGATCGCCGGCGAGGGCAGGCCTTCCACCTGGAACGTGCCGTCGGCGCCGATCGGGACGGTGCGGACCACGGCACCGGAACCGATCGGCGGGTCCGCCTCGCCGGGCTCCGCCGTCACGGTGCCGGCCAGCGGCGGGGTGTCGAGGGGCATCTCGACCGTCAGCGTCGCCCCGGCGACGTCGTCCCCCACGACGGTCCCCGCGACGGTGGCAGGGACCCCACCGACGACGACCGTCAGCCCGGAGACGGTCTGCCCGGGCGTGACCGGGATCTTGGTCGCGTCCGCCTGGGTGGCCGCCGCCGCGTACCAGACCTCCGTCAGGCCGGCGCCGGTCACGCGCAGCAGGTACGTGCCGGCGGGAAGACGGCTGATCGCGAACGTCCCGGCGTCGGCGGTGGCAGTGGTGACGAACGGGTTCGACGGGTCGTCAGGCGTGAACAGAGCGACGCTCACGTTGGGGACGGGCGCACCCGTCGAGAGGTCGATTACCGTCCCGCTGATCGCGCTGGTGCCGGTCTTCGCAGCGGCCTGCCGCGCCTGCGCCACCTGAAGCGCGAGGTCGCGGTCCGCGGCGGAGTGGCCGACCACCGAGCTCAGCGCGAGCGTGATGATCACCGCGAACAGGGTGAGCGCGAAGAGCAGCCCGAGCAGGCTCAGGAGCCCACGCGAGAGGCGGGACTTCTGCACGAACACACCCGCGGCCGCGGCGGGCGTGTCCGGCGTGACGGGCGTCGCGGTGCTGTCGACGCGCAGCTCGAAGGGCCGCAGGAGCGGGTCGCCGACCCAGGGGCGCTTGGCCCTGGCCTCGAGTGCGACCGACGTGCTCTCCCCGGGAGCGAGGCTGAACGTCGCGGGCGCGAAGGTGTAGGTCGTCTTGGCCTCGGGGTCGCTGGCCAGGACGCTGCCGTGCTGCACGGTGTTGCCCTCGTTGTGCACGAGCACCGTGAACGCCGCGGCCTTGCCTGCGGTGACGGTCGTCGGCTCGAGCTTGACCGAGGTGCGCGGCTGCGGGGGCACGTCGAGCGTGACGTCCTCGATCGCGATCGCGGCCTCGTCGGTGACGTCCCGCACCTGGATGGCCACCCGCCGCTCACCGGCGGGCACCCCGACGGGGAGCGTGATCATCACGCCGACCGACACGGACTCGCCCGGGAACAACCGGGGCGACGGGTCCTCGATCTCGACCCACGACGGGTCGGCGCCGAGCACCCGGAGCACGTACCCCGCGATGACGTCGGACGCGTTGGTGACGACGACGCCCAGCATCGTCGGGATGCCGGGGTTCGCCGTCGCGCGCTGCGGCTCGACGTTCAGGCGCATCGTCAGGGACCGCCGATCGGCAGGTCCTGGGTGGCGACCGTGCCCGAGCTGATCGTCACGACGGCCGTCGAGACCACCGCACCGTTCATCGTCACGGAGAGCGTGTACGTGCCCGCCGGCAGGTCGGCCAGCAGGTACGTGCCGGCACCGAGGGCTCCGCCCGCGGTGGACGTCGTCGTCCGGGTGATCACACCGTCGGTCGCCTGGACGGTCGCATCCGCGACGCCCGCGAGGTCCTTGTCGAGGACCCGGCCCGTGACCGACCCGAGCGCAGACGTCATGGTCACGTTCACGGGTGCGGTCGGTCCGGACTCCGTGATGGTCGCAGGGACGCTCGCCGACACGTAGCCGGGCTTGCTGAACGTCAGCGTCACCGAACCCGGGGTCAAGCCGGTGAGCGTGAACGTGCCCACGGCGCCTGAGGTCAGGGTCGTCGTGCTGAGCGTGGTCGCCGCCGAGCCGCCGGCGGTCACGGTCACGCCACCGAGGCCTGCGCCGCTCGAGTCCGTCGCCGTCCCCGTCAGCACGCCCGCGCCACCGGACATGACGATGTTCAGGTCGCCGCGGACCTCACCGGCCTGCAGGTCGACGACGACGGTGCGGCTGCCGAAGCCGGCCTTCGTGAAGGTCAGGACGTACGTGGCCGGGGTCGGCAGGTTGGGGAGCACGAACTGGCCCACCTGACCCACGGTCGGGGTGCCGACGACGAGCGCCTTCCCGCCCGAGGTCGTCGTCACCGCCACGCCCCCGAGGGGTTTGCGCCCGTCGGTGACCAGCCCCGAGATCTGCCCGGTCCCTGCGCCGAGCCGGACGTCGAGAGCGAAACGGTTCTGGCCGCCGAGGACCCGCTCCGTCACGGTCGACGGCTGGTACCCCTCGGCGACGAAGCTCAGCTCGTACGTCCCGGGCGCCGGCAGGCCGCTGAAGACGTACGCACCGGAGGCGTCGGCCGTCGACGTGTAGACCGTCGCGGGGTCCGCACCGTCCCACGCGGGCTTCGCGGTCACGGCGACCGCGACCTCGCCGGCGGCCTCCCCGGTGTCGACGCTCCCGCTGATCGACGCGGGCAGGCCGGTGATCGGCATGTCGACGCCGGACTTCACCTTCTGTGCCGGTGCGCCGACGAGGGTGGCACCCTCGGGGGTGGCCGAGCTCGGGTAGTAGGCGGTCTGGTAGCCGTCCGCGCTGACGCGGATGATGTAGCTGCCGGGGAACACCCCCGCCATCGAGTACGTGCCGTCCGCCTGCGTGGCCGCGGACGAGACGACGACGAGCCCCTGCGTCGGCGACTCGCGCATGGCGTCGACCGTGATCCGACCCACGCCCTGCCCGTCCGACGCCCCCGTGACGACACCGGTGATCGTCGCGCCGACGCCGGCCGGGACCGGCCCGTCCTTGGCCAGGGCGCCCGCCGGCGGCCCGTTCGGGTGCTCGTCCGTCCCTGTCGTGCCGTCCTCGCTGACCGTGGCCGCGAAGTACGACGCGGGCGCGACCTTCGTGAACGGGTCGGTCCCGAAGACCTGCTGCATGCCGAGCAGGAACGCGAGCGCCCAGGCGGCCAGGATCGAGAGCAGGATCAGCGCGGTGAGCAGGCCGCGGCTGATCGTCGACCGCTGCCGCAGGACCAGGTCGACCTCGGCCTGGGCGTTCGTGGCCTGCGCCGCGACCTTGAGCGGCCGGTCGCGGTCGGAGCCGAGCAGCTGCCGCGGGCCCTTGACCAGGACGGTGCTCGTGACCGCGGCACCGGGCACCACGGAGAGCGTCGAGGGCGTCAGCGTCGTCCGCAGCGTGCGGTCGCTGTCGACGGCGCGCAACGCCACGTCGAGCGGCACGTTGCCGTCGTTGCGGACCTCGACCGCGAACGCGGCCCGCCCGCGCGTGCGCACGCGCGACGGGGTGGCCAGCAGCGCGAGGTGCGGGTGCGGCGGGACGACGAGGTCGAGGTCGTGGAAGGCCTCGACGGCTCCGGGTGCGCTGCCGGAGACGACGAGCGTCACCGGGTAGGTCCCCGCGGGGAACGCCTCGGGCAGGGCGAGCGTCATGGTCAGCGCGCCGGAGGCCTCCGGGAAGAGCGCCAGCGCGGTCGGCTCCGAGCGGAAGAGGTCGTCCGGCAGGCCGATCACGGTCACGGACATGGACTCGATGACCGACGACGTGTTGATGACCTCGAGAGGGACGATGCCGCTCCCGCCGGGCGGCACGTCCAGCCGCTCGACCGTGCTGCTGACTCTCACGGACGCGGGCCGGCCGGCATGGGGACAGCGGTGCCGAGGACGGTGGTGACCTGCGGAGCCTCGGCCTCCCAGTCGTAGGCGTCGGCTGCGACGGTGACGAGCAGCGTGAACGACGCCTTGAGCGTTCCCCCGAGACCGCCCCAGACGTCGCGCGGCCGCACCTTCTCGTCGTCGGCGAGCGAGAGCTGCACGGACGACTGCAGGGCGGACGACGTGTGCTGGGCCGGCAGGACCTGGTGCGCGAGCAGTCGCGCCAGCGCATCGCCGAGCAGCAGGTGCTCGTCGCGGGTGGAGCCCGCCCAGGCGCTGACCATGTACGAGAGCTCGACCATCGGCAGGGCACGGCGTCGCTCGAGAGCGCCCGACCCGTTCGTCCGCTGAGCGGGGCCACGGTGCGGCTGGCCGCTGCGCGAGACGCCGTACAGGAACAGGTTCACGGTGAGCCGGTTGACCTGGGCCGACCAGGTGTTGTTCGGCGAGTCGAACGAGATGTCACCCTGCTCGACCGGCAGCGGGAGGGTGCTGCGCAGCAGCTTCTCCAGGCCGTCCTCGACAGCAGGGATCAGCATGCTCACTGCCTCCTCATGCGATCGCTGACGTCGTGCCGTGCGTGGTTTCAGCACCTCTGCCGCGCACGACGACCCCCGGGGGACCCACGCGCGCGAACCTGCACCGGACACCGGCAGGACGTCTGCAGGGTATGCAGGAGCGCGCGGCAGGAGCATCGGTAATCGCTACCGATGTTGATCCTGTGAGGCCCTCCGACGGGCGTCAGCCCAGGCCACGGCCCGGCTGACCTACGGACGCGCGCCGCTGCGCGACCCGCACCTTCCGCTGCGCTCCGGCTCCGCCCTCGAGCCCACGGTCGGGCCCGCCGCTCAGCCCTCGAGGGTCTTCATCGCCCCCGGGTTCAGGATCTGGATCACCCCGCCGAAGGCGCACGTGCACATCGCACCCAGCGTCAGCGCAGGGATCCCCCCGATCAGGGTCTGCGCGGCGGGTGGTGCCCACGGAGCCACGACCGTCGGGATGCAGGGCATCGGGGTGAGCACGCCGAGGGCCGCGGCGGTGGCAGCTGCGACCGTCGGGTTGGCCAGGCTCGTGCACATGGCGAAGGGCGGGATGTTGGCCCCGGGCATGATGTCGGTGATCGTCCCCGCCGGCTTTCCCTCGATGAGGACCTTGGCGGTCGGCAGGACGCTCAGCGTGGAGGGTGCCAACCCGAAGCTGCACTGCAGTGTCGCGGTCGCGACCGCGGCGGGCTTGCCCATGATTCCTCCTGCTACATGTCCGAGTGCTTGACGGACTTGGTGAGCGTCTGGCCGGTCGTCGTGACGAAGCAGATCACCTTCCTGTCGTCGTCCTGCTGCCAGCTGCGCGCCGACGGGACGAGGTAGGTGAAGTAGAGGCTCGAGTCGCGGTAGTCGACGCCCACATAGTCCTGGAACTTCTCCGCGCACTTGCCGTCGGCGAAGGACTTGAGCGCGGCGTCCCCGGGGAAGGTCTTGGCGGTCTTCGCGGTGCCGGGGTCGATGTAGGTGGGCAGCGCGTACGACTCCTGCTGGTGCGGGGTCGCGCACGTCACGCGCGACAGGTGCGTCACCTCGACCGCGATGTCCTCGGGCGCCAGGAAGCAGTCGCCGATCTTCGCGTCGAACACCGCGATCGACGTCGCCTTGTCGTCGTCGTTCCCGAACCACGAGCACCCCGAGACCGCGAGCGCGACGACGACCCCGAGCACGCCGAGGGCCACGCCGTGCCGCACGGACCGCACCAGCCTCACCACGCACCGACCTCCACCTTGCGCGGACAGGGTCGACCGCGGGTGCAGCCTAGCCAGCGCGCCTGGGCAGACCATCCGTAGTCACTGCCTAACTTCGGCTCGAACGCGCGTCCCATGGCAGGATCGCTGGATGACGACCGAGCAGGCAGCGCCTGACGTGACGACCAACGCACAGGAGACCCAGCTGTGGGTCGAGCGGACCGGGGTGCGCCGGTACACGGGCCGCAACTCGCGCGGCGCGGAGGTGCTCATCGGGAGCGTGGGCGACGAGGCGGCGTTCAGTCCTGGTGAGCTGCTGAAGATCGCGCTCGCGGGATGCAGCGGGCTCGCCTCCGACTCGGCGCTGCGGCACAGGCTCGGCGACGACGTGGACGTGACGATCAACGTGTCCGGCATGAGCGACGACGACGAGGACCGCTACCCGGCGTTCCTCGAGGAGCTCGTCGTGGATCTGAGCGCCCTGGACGCGACCGCCCGCGAGCGCCTGCTCACCGTGGTGCACCGCGCGATCGAGAACCACTGCACGGTCGGGCGCACGCTCGAGGCTGGCGCGACCGTGCAGCTGACGGTCACCGGGGAGCGCTGAGCGCATGGCCGGCGTCGTCGACGCGGCACTCGCCAAGGCGGTCACCATCCCGTCGTCGACCATCCACGCCCACGTGGAGTCGCTCCGCCGACGCAACCCGGAAGCGAGCCCCGAACGCATCATCCGGCTGCTCGAGAAGGAGTACCTGCGCGTCGTGCAGGCGACCGGCGGCACGGTCGGCGCCGTCGCGGCGGCCCCCGCGGTCGGCACCGGCGTCGCACTGGCCCTGACCGCGAGCGACATCGCCACGTTCTTCGGCGCGTCCGCGGCGTTCGCGCTCGCCGTCGCCTCGGTGCACGGCATCGAGGTCGAGGACGCCGACCGTCGCACGGCGTTGCTGCTCACCACGATCCTCGGCGAGAACAAGGGTGTGGTCGTCACCGACGGAACCGAGCTGACCTCGGTGAGCGTCGCGCGCGCCCTGCTCACCCGGATGCCGATGGCGACCGTGCGCAAGGTGAACTCCACCATGACGCGCCGGTTGGTGCGGACGCAGGCGGGCAAGCAGACCGGGCTGGCGATCGGGCGCGTCATCCCGTTCGGCATCGGCATCGTGATCGGCGTGGCGGGCGCCCGCGGGCTCGGGCGCACCGTGATCGCAGGGGCCCGCAAGGCCTTCGGTCCCCCGCCCGACAGGTTCGCCCGCGTGTACGAGATCGCCGGGTCCGGCGGCACGCCGCTGATCCTGCCCGTGCCCCCGCGCCGCCTTCCGCGCGGCCGCAAGGCACGCCGGGCGCTCGCCGCCGTTCCTGACCAGCCCTCGGCACCGGCCGAAGAGGACCTCTAGCGTCGCTCTACCAGCGGCCGTGCACGTGCGGGCGGATCGCGCTGTCGTAGATCCCGCGCAGTCCGTCGAGAGTCTCCTCGTCGATCGGCGGCAGCGCGGCCGCGGCGGCGTTCGCGCGCGCCTGGTCGGGCGTGCGGGCACCGGGGATCACCACGGAGACGCCCGGCTGGTCGATGATCCAGCGCAGGGCCAGCTGGGCGGTGGTCGAGCCGGCGGGCGTCAGCGCCGCCACCTCACGAGCGGCCGCCACGCCGATCTCGAACGGCACGCCCGCGAAGGTCTCCCCCACGTCGAACGCGTCGCCGTGCCGGTTGTAGGAGCGGTGGTCGTCGGCGGCGAACTGGGTGTGCTCGTCGTACTTGCCGGACAGCAGCCCGCTGGCCAGGGGCACCCGGGCGATGATCCCCACCCCGTGCTCGCGCGCGACGGGCAGCACCTCGTCCAGCGGCTTGCGCCGGAACACGTTGAGGATGATCTGCACGGTCGCCACGTGGGGCCGGATGATCGCGTCGAGCGCCTCGTCGACGGTCTCGACCGAGACGCCGTACGCGGCGACCCGACCCTCCTGGACCAGCGCGTCCAGGGCGTCGTACGTCGACTCGCGGCGGTAGACCTCGCTGGGCGGGCAGTGCAGCTGGACCAGGTCGAGGGTGTCGACGCCGAGGTTCTCGCGCGAGCGGTCGGTCCACGCCCGGAACGCGTCGAGCGTGTACGCGTCGGACGTGTGCGGGTCGGCGCGGCGGCCCATCTTCGTCGCGACGGTGATCCCGTCATGCTCGGACTCCGCCAGGAACCGGCCGATCAGCCGCTCGGAGCGCCCGTCGCCGTACACGTCCGCGGTGTCCAGGAACGTCACGCCCGCGTCGACCGCGGTGGCCAGGACGGAGAGGGCGACGTCGTCGTCGACCGACCCCCAGTCCGCGCCCAGCTGCCAGCACCCCAGCCCGACCACCCCGACGTTGCGACCCGTACGCCCCAGCACTCTGTTCTCCATGCCGCAGACCGTACCTGGGGTCCACGATGGGGGCATGACCACCGACGCCGTCGTGCGCGCCTTTCCCGTCGATGCCGCGACCGCGTGGGCCCTGGTGGCCGATCCGCGCGCTCACGCCCGGTGGATACCCCTGACGCGCGTGGGGCTGTCCACGAGCGCGCCCGAGGTGGGGGCGGTGGTCACGGCGGTGTCCGGACCGTTCGCGACGCGGGGCGCACCTGGGCTCGCCGACGTCATGAGCATCGACCGCTACGACCCGCCGACCGACACCCGCACGGGCGTCGCGGAGTTCACGAAGACCGGGCACGTGCTGCGGGGGAGCGCGTCGATCGTCGTCGTCCCCGCCGGTCCCTCGTCGTGCCGGGTGCTGTGGACCGAGCACGTGTGGCTGGCCGGGCCCCTGCCGCGCCGACTCACCGAGCTGGCGATGCGGCCCTTCCTCGGGGCGATGGTCCGGTACGCACTCATGCGCGCTGTCGCCGAGGTTCGCGCAACAGATCGTCGTTGAACACGCCAGAGATGCAACGGATCGCGCCCTGATGCGCACTGCGAGATCCGGCCGTTCCACCGTACCGACTCGTACCCTCGGAGGAACGACACGCCACGAGGAGCCACCCCATGCCCCCCACAGCCCCCGGACGTACGGACCGCCACTACCTGATGTGCGAGCCCGTGCACTACACGGTGTCCTACGAGATCAACCCGTGGATGGACAAGACCAAGCACACCGACGCCGGCCTCGCGGTCCAGCAGTGGCGACGGCTGCGCGACACCTACCTCGCCCTCGGGCACACGGTCGACACGATCGATCCCGTCGAGGGCCTGCCCGACATGGTCTACGCCGCCAACGGTGCGACGGTGGTCGACGGCGTCGTCTACTCGGCACGCTTCCGCTACGCCGAGCGTTCGGCCGAGGGCCCCGCGTACCAGAAGTGGTTCGCGGACCGTGGCTACGTGACGCACACCGCCGCCGAGACCAACGAGGGCGAGGGCGACCTGCTCGTCGTCGGTGACCTGATCCTGGCGGGCACTGGTTTCCGCACCGACCGGATGGCGCACGCCGAGGCCCAGGAGCTGTTCGGCCGCCCGGTGGTGTCGCTCGAGCTCGTGTCGCCGCACTACTACCACCTGGACACCGCGCTCGCGGTCCTGTCGAGCTCCGCCGACGACCCCCAGATCGCCTACTACCCGCCCGCCTTCTCCTCCGGCTCGCGTGCGGTCCTGGAGCAGCTGTTCCCCGACGCGATCCACGCCACGTCCGAGGACGCCCGCGCGCTCGGCCTGAACGCCGTCTCCGACGGTCTGAACGTCGTCGTCGCACCGGGGGCCGTCGACCTGGCCGCGACCCTCGCCGAGCGCGGCTACAACCCGATACCCGTGGACACCAGCGAGCTGCTCAAGGGCGGCGGCGGTGCCAAGTGCTGCACGCTCGAGATCCGCGCCCGGCGATGAGCATCGCCCCGCCGGTCACCCTGCCCTCGTCGCCGTCGCCGTCGCCGTCGTCGTCCGAGACGTCGCAGGTCCTTGCGCACAACTACCACCCGCTGCCCGTCACGCTCGTCGACGGGCTCGGGTCCTGGGTGACCGACGTGGAGGGGCGGCGCTACCTCGACCTGCTGTCCGGGTACTCGGCGCTGAACTTCGGGCACCGGCACCCGTCCTTGGTCGCTGCGGCCCACGCGCAGATCGATCGCCTCACCCTCACGTCCCGGGCGTTCGACCACGACCTGCTCGTGCCGTTCGCGGAGGCGCTCGCGGGGCTCGTCGGGCCGCTGGTCGCGGGCTCTCCCATGGTCCTGCCGATGAACACGGGGGCCGAGGCGGTGGAGACCGCCATCAAGGCGGCCCGCAAGTGGGGCTACGAGGTCAAGGGCGTCCCCGACGGGCGGGCGACGATCGTCGTCGCGGACGGCAACTTCCACGGCCGCACGACGACGATCGTGTCCTTCTCGACCGACGAGGACGCGCGCCGGCACTTCGGCCCCTACACGCCGGGCTTCGTGGTGGTCCCCTACGGCGACGCCGAGGCGCTGGCCGCCGCGGTCGACGAGACCACGGTCGCCGTCCTGATCGAGCCGATCCAGGGTGAGCAGGGCGTCGTCGTCCCGCCTCCGAGCTACCTGCCGGCCGTCCGCTCCCTGTGCACAGCGGCCGACGTGCTGCTCATCTGCGACGAGATCCAGTCCGGGCTCGGCCGGACCGGCACCACCCTCGCGTCGGAGCTGTGGGGCGTGCGTCCCGACCTCGTGACGCTCGGCAAGGCGCTCGGTGGCGGGGTGCTGCCGGTCTCCGCCGTGGTCGGCCGTTCCGACGTGCTCGGTGTCCTCACCGCAGGCACCCACGGATCGACGTTCGGCGGGAACCCGCTCGCGTGCGCGGTGGGGCTCGCGGTCGTCGGCCTCCTGTCCGACGGGTCGGTACAGGCGACGGCCGCCGCTCTGGGCACCCGCTGGGGTCAGCGACTCGACACGCTGGTCTCCGACGGCCTGCTCGCGTCCGTCCGCCGTGCGGGCCTCTGGGCGGGCCTGGACGTCCCGGACGGCCGCATGACCGGTCGCGACCTGTGCGAGCGCCTCCTGGCCGTCGGCGTGCTGGCCAAGGACACGCACGGGTCGACGATCCGGCTCGCTCCCCCGCTGACCATCACGGCCGACGAGCTCGACCTGGCCACCGACCGTCTGGAGCTCGCCCTGCGCTGAGAGGCGCCTTCCTCCGTCCGCGCCCGTGTGGCCCCCTGAACCGCACGGGCGCGGACCTTCCGTGCCACGGACGACGTCGAGGGTCAGCCGAACCTGACGGAGCCGTACAGCCATCCGCTGCGGCTCGCGCCGCCGACGGCCATGCTCGACACGTCGGTGCGACGCATCTGAGCGTCGTGCCCCGGCGAGCGCGACCAGGCGGAGACCATCGCCGAGGCCGAGCCCGGCACGCACGCGACGATGTTGTCTCCCGCGTGCCAGATCCCGCCGGCGTTGGCCATGTCCACCGCGTGCCCCACGAGGGCACCGCTGCGGGACACCGACAGCCGAGGCAGGCCGAGGCCGGCGCGGTACGCGTTGATCGCGGCACCGATCGCTGCGACGCTGGACTCGCCGGCACCCGAACCGGCACTCGTGCACACCCTGCCGCCGGCGGGGACTCCCGAGGAGGCCGCAGCGGGTGCGGGTGCTGGTGCGGCGGCCGAGCCCGAGCGCGGACGCGGAACGGCGGAGCGCGAGGCGCTCTTGCTCACGGGCGCACGATCGTGGGCGACGGCCGCGGCGGCGGCCTGCTCGGCGGCGACGCGAACGTTCTCGGCGGTCTGCCAGGCGTTCTGACCGTCTGTCGCGGCCCGCTGGGGGGCGGCCACGCCGGCGACGAGCCTGCGCCAGGTCGCGGGGCTCGTCGCCGGGGCGGCGATGCTCGTGGCGAGGGTGGACGACGCAGCACCGAGAGCCCCGCGCGGGCCGTCGCCAGCGTTCGGAGTCGCCGCGAGGACGGCGTTCGCCTGGTCGACGACCGACCGCGCCTGCGCCGCCGTGCGCGCACGGTTGGCAGCGAGCGCAACTGTGGCGGCCGTGAGGTCGGCCTCCTCGTCGAGTGCTGCGTCGCCTGAGGCGGCCTGCACCGTCCCGTCGACACGGAGCGCCGCGTCGAGCGCGGCGTCCTGGGCCTCCCGGTCGCCGGAGTCTGCGGCGAAGACCGCGCTCCCCGCACCGAGCGCCACCACGGCGGTTCCGACGACCGCGACCCAGACTCCCCGACGGGCGTGGTGTCCGCGCACAGCCGCGTCCGGTGTCTCCTCGGCGGCCGGTGCCGATACCTGCCGGGGAACGTCGCCCCCCGGACGTGCAGGTACCGACGCACGAGGCGTCGGTACGGTGTCGATGCGTTTCTCGGTGTCTCGAGCCATGTCGCCTCCCTCATGAACATTCAGGCGCCCGACGATGCGTCTCACTGTCCCCTGCGGCATGCTTCGTGTACGACTTGAACATCTCTGGGGCATTCGCGCAAGCCCGCGGCCGACGGCGCGACGGCCCGGGGCGCCGGGCAGGAGAGCGTCGGGACCGGGTCACGCCGCCCCGACACCGCAGTGCGAGCGCAGGTCAGAGCGCAAAAACGTCCGAGCAGACGCGCGCCGCAGGGCGCATCTGCTCGGACGTCTTTCGGCGGGCCGTCAGTTGAACTTCACAGCGCCGAACAGCCAGCCGCGCAGGCTCGCACCGCCGACGGCCATGCTCGACACGTCGGTGCGGCGCATCTGTGCGTCGTGCGGCGGCGAGTGCGACCAGGCCGAGACCATCGCCGACGCCGAGCCGCTGCTGACGCACGCCACGATGTTGTCGCTGCCCGAGTGCCAGATACCGCCGGTGTTGGCCATGTTCACCGCGTGCCCTACCAGGGTGCCGCTCCGCGACACCGACAGCCGAGACAGGCCGCGGCTTGCGCGGTAGGCGTTGATCGCGGCGCCGATCGCCGCGACGCTGGACTCGCTCGCACCCGAACCACCCGAGCCCGAGCAGACCTTGCCGCCCGCCGGGACACCCGACGGTGCCGCTGCGGGAGGTGCGACCGAGCCACCCGAGCTCACCCGCGGAGCCGTGGTGCGCGGGGCGCTCCACCGCACCGTCGAGCGCGGTCTGGTCCCGGTCCCCGCGTAGGCCTGCCCGGCTGCCTGCTGAGCGGCGGCGGCCTGCTCGGCGGCGATGCGCGCGTTCTCGGTGGCCTGCCAGGTGGCCTGACCGTCTGTCGCGGCCTGCTGGGGCGCGGCCACGGCGTGAGCCAGGTCGCGCACGGTCGCGGCGCTCGTCGCCGGTGCGGCGATGCTCGCGGCGAGGGCCGACGTGGCCGCTCCGAGAGCCCTACGCGGGCCGTCGCCGGCGTTCGGGGTGGCAGCGAGGACGGCGTTCGCCTTGTCGACGACCGCCTTGGCCTGAGCCGCGGCGCGTGCGCGGTTGGCAGCGAGCGCAGCAGTCACACCCGCGCGGTCGGCGTCCTGGTCGACGGCGTCGTCCCGCGACGAGGCCAGGACCGCCCCGTCGACACGGACAGTCGCGTCGAGCTCCGCGTCCTGCGCCGAGAGGTCGCCGGCTTCCGAGGCGTAGACGGCGCTGCCTGATCCGAGAGCGACGACGACGGCTGCGGCGACCGCGATCCAGACCGTTCGGCGGACCCGGTGCCGACGCTCCGGCGCGGTCGCCGGGCGGACCGGTGTGGTCGCGACGAGCGGAGACGAGGCCGACGGCTGCTGCGGGACGCCTCCCGCCGGTCGTGCTCCGGCGGACAGACCACGTGCGGCGGGGCCGCGCCGCGGCTTGACCGTCGTCGTCGGCGTCGCCGCCTCGGAGGCGGCGGCAGCGTCGGATGCGGTGGTCGCGTCGGATGCGGCGGTCGCTTTCGAGGTGCCTGCGGGCAGGGTCGTCCGGTCGCCCGTCGACACACCGACGGGCTCGGTGACCGCCACGTCCACGTCCGACGCACGCGGCGTCGGTACCGTGTCGATGCGCCTTGCGGTGTCTCTTGCCACGTCGCCTCCTTCACGAACCACGAGAACGCCCTCACGAGACGCCCTTCAGTGCTCTCGGCACGCCCGGTGTCCGGCTTGAGCCCTCTTGGGGCATTGCAGACGAGGTACGTCATTTCGCAGGCTCGGCCATGATGTGTACGTGAACGACGCGACGGGGCTCGACCCGCTGGACACCGCGATCCTGCGCGCGCTGGGCCAGGACGCCCGCGCCACGTTCGCGCAGGTCGGGGACCTCGTCTCGCTCTCTGCCCCGGCGGTGAAGCGCCGCGTGGACCGGCTCCGCGAGCGCGGCGTGATCCGCGGATTCACGGTCCGTCTCGACCCGGCAGCGATGGGCTGGCAGACGGAGGCGTTCGTCGAGCTCTACTGCCAGGGGTCGACGAGCCCCGCCGTCATGCAGGCAGCGGTCGAGCAGTACCCCGAGGTCGTCGCGGCGAGCACAGTGACCGGCGACGTCGACCTGATGGTCCAGGTGCGGGCGCGCGACATGCGGCACCTGGAACGGGTGGTCGAGCGGTTGGCCGCCGAGCCGTTCGTGTCCCGGACGCGGTCCACGGTCGTGCTGTCGGCGCTGGTCCGACGCCCGGACGTCCCGCCCGACCCGGTGTCGTGAGCCCTAGCTCGCCGCGGCGGCGTCCATCGCGCAGCGGTTGGTGACCACCATGACCGGGCAGTCCGCGTGGTGCAGGACCGCCTGGCTCGTGGAACCGAGCAGCAACCCGGCGAACCCGCCACGGCCGCGCGACCCCACGACGATCAGGTCGGTCGCGGCGGAGAACTCGGTGAGCAGCTCGGCGCCGGTGCCGTCCAGCGCGTGGCGCTTGACGACGACCCCGGGATGGTCGGCCAGGGCACGGTCCACGACCACGTGCAGGCCCTCGGTCACGTCGCGCAGCACCTGCTCGCGGTCGACGGCCGCCGGCAGCCATGCGAGCACACCGGTCATCGCGCCGACGGGCACACCGGCGACGGCGGTCAGGTCGGCACCCCAGACCTCCGCCTCGGCGATCGCGTAGCGCAACGCGTACTCCGCGGCGGGCGAGCCGTCGACCCCGACGACGATGCGGCGCAGCGGCCGGACCGCCGGTATCTCGACATCGCTGGGGAGCGGCTTGCCGCCCTTGCGCAGCGGGACCACCACCGTCGGGCAGTACGCGTGCGCCGGCAGGGCCGAGGACACCGTGCCGAGCAGCCGGTCCGCGAACCCGCCACCCCCGCGCGTGCCGACGACCGCCGTCCGGACGGTGTGCGACATCTCGACCAGCACGCCCGTCGCGTCGCCCGTGACGACGCTCGCGGTGACCGGCACCCCGCGCGCAGACACGCGTTCCGTCGCCTCGGCGAGGACCGCCCGTGCGCCCTGCTGGATCGTCGCGTCGTCGAGCGCCGCGTAGCCGCCGTCGAGGGACGCGGCCGTGAAGGACGGCAGCGAGTAGCTGCACACGATCCGCAGCGCCCAGCCGTGCGTCGCTGCCTGCGCGGCCGCCCAGTCCAACGCGTGGAGGCTCGCCGACGACCCGTCGACCCCTACGAGGACCGCGTCGTCTCTCGTCACGTGGGGACCTCCTACGACTCGTCAAGCCGGCGTCGCACCACTGTCAGGCCACAACGTACTGCGACCACAACGGCTCGGCGCGAACCGACGTGGTCCCGAAGGCCACCGACCACCGGGGCGCCCGTGGGACGAACGGCAGCTCCCACCCGATCTCGGGCAGGAGCCGGTCCGCCTTGCGGTGGTTGCACCGGACGCAGGCCGCGACCACGTTGGTCCACTCGTGCCGGCCGCCGCGGGACCGCGGGTGCACGTGGTCGACCGTGTCCGCTCCCCCGCCGCAGTAGGCACACCGGTGGTTGTCCCGCTGGAGGACGGTCCGGCGCGTGGGCGGCACCGGCCTGCGGACGGGAACGTGCACGTACCGGGTCAGGCACAGGACGACCGGCAGGGGAACGACGACGTGCTCGGCGTGCAGCAGCCGCCCGTCCGACTCGAGCACCGTGGCCTTGCCCGTCATGACGAGGACGACGGCACGGCGCAGGCTCACGATGCACAGGGGTTCCATGCTGGCGTTCAGAAGCAGTGAGCGGGCGCCGGATCCGGCGAGGGGGGCGGCGGCTTCCGCTCCACCGGTCGTCTCGGCTGTCAGCGCGGGGGCATTCACGAGCACGGCGTTCTCCCGACCTCGGAGGTCGGACCGGCTGGCTGCCGGCCCGGCGCAGCGTTGCAACAGCGTGGTGCACGGCCAGACTACGCGCGGCCCTCAGCTGTCGGGTGCCGAGGTGACGTGCACGGCGCTGCGGGGGCCGGTCGGACACGACAAAGCCCCGACGACAGCGGCGTCGTCGTGGCTTCGTCGTGCTTCGGGCTGGAGTCAGCCGATCCGGATGAAGACCGGTGCGCTCTGCCAGATGGCGCGGAACTGGATCGTCTTGCCCGGGCGGGGCGAGTCGATCTGCGAGTTCCCGCCGGCGTAGAGCGCCACGTGCCCGGGGCTCCAGATGATGTCGCCGGGCCTGGCCTGGTCGCGGGGAATGATCGTTCCCGCAGCCTTGATGCCACCGGAGGTGCGCGGCAGGCTCACGCCGAGCTGCGCGTAGACGTAGGAGACGAAGCCCGAGCAGTCGAAGCCGCCGGGCGAGGTGCCGCCGGAGACGTACGGCGTGCCGACGTACTGCGCGGCGATCTCGAGGACCGCGTTGCCGGCGACGGCCTGCGGAACGGCGGCTGTCGGAGCGGCCTTGGCGGTCGCCGCTGCGGCACGGGCAACGCCGGCGCGTGCGACGCTGCGCGAGGCGGCCTTGGCAACCTTGACCTTGACGGGCGGGGGCGGCGGCGTCTCGACCGTGACGCCCGGGATGTCCACCGTCCACGTGGCTGCGGCCGGGGACGTGACGACGGGCGCGGAGTTGAGCACGGCTCGCGCGGAGGCGGTCAGTGCTGCGGTGTCGACGGCAGGCAGCGCACCTGCGTCACCGGCTGTGGCCGATGCGGGCGAGCTGAGCATCGAGACGACGAGTCCCGACGACGCGGCCACGACGGCCGTACGACGACCGACGGTGCCCATCTGACCGGTTGCCGCCGCAGCGAGCTCTGTCAGTGGCGTCGAGGGACGCCGCGCCGCACGATGGCGGGCGCGAGTAGTGCTCACGGTCACGCTGTGCCTCTCCTGAGGCCTACGAGGTCAGCTGTCGGGTTCGGATGGGAGAACACCCGGCCGCGTCCCCGGAGAACCGGTTCTGCGACTTCACCCCAAGGACACCGAACTTCCGGTGCCCGCAATTGGGTCCCCCGCCCCTGCCGGCGGTGTAGAGCGAACCTCGGAGCGACGGCAGGGTTAGGCGTTCCGCTCGAGGGCTTCCTCAGAGGAGGGTTCTGGAGAAGCAGGACGAACGTACATGACGCCCGCAGCGATTGTCACGTTCCGGTCACGAGAATCTTCGTCCATGTTGGACGGGCGTCCTGCAGCGGGGCTCCCCGCGCGCCGCATGACCTGCAAAGACGCAGGTCGGCGCCCGTTTTGCCGCGTCGGCAGACCTCACCCGGCAAGCCTCTGGCTGATCACGGACCTGTCGGACCGATGCACCATCTGACCAGAAATACGGACGAACCTGTCCGGTGACGAACCGGGCGGCGTCGCGTCCGACGGCCACGGGTGCCCTCAGCGGACCCCGACGAAGATGTGTCGCGCGACGTCCTCGGGCAGGTCCAGAAGGATGTCCGACCCGGCGGTGGAGACCGTCACGACGCCGTCGGAACGCTCGATCGAGATCTCCTGGTGCGGCAGCACCCCGGCCTCGGAAAGACGCGACAGCAGCTCCACATCCACCTGCAACGGCTCGGCGATGCGCGCGACGACGGCCCGCTCGACCCCGTCGGACCCGATCTCGCCGTGGAAACCGACGAGCGACGTGACACCGTCGAGGAAACCCTCGCGCGTGGTCTCCTCGCCGATCTCCCCCAGGCCCGGGATCGGGTTGCCGTACGGGTCGAAGTGCGGGTGGTCGAGCAGCTCGGCCAGGCGGATCTCGACGCGCTCGCTCATCACGTGCTCCCAGCGGCAGGCCTCTTCGTGCACGTACGGCCACTCCAGGCCGATCACGTCGATGAGGAGCCGCTCCGCCAGCCGGTGCTTGCGCATGACCCGGGTCGCCTTGGCGGCACCTGCACCGGTCAGCTCGAGATGACGGTCGCCGCTCACGACGACCAGGCCGTCGCGCTCCATGCGCGCCACCGTCTGGGACACGGTCGGGCCGGAGTGCCCCAGACGCTCCGCGATGCGGGCGCGCAGCGGGGTGATGCCTTCCTCGGTGAGCTCGTAGATCGTCTTGAGGTACATCTCCGTCGTGTCGATCAGGTCGCTCACTGCTGCAGCCTCCAACGTCGCGTCTCCGTGCTGGTGCACAGGTTAGTTGCTCGCGCGGGCATCGGAGGCTCGCGACCGCCTATCCTCGGGCTCGTGCCCGACGACCACACCGCAGCCACGTTCCGACCGACGATCCCCGCGAGCATGCTGCCCGCGGACGGCCGCTTCGGATCAGGTCCCTCCAAGGTCCGCGCCGCCCAGCTCGAGGCCCTCGCCGGACCGTCCGCGGCCCTGATGGGCACCTCGCACCGGCAGGCGCCCGTGCGCGCTCTCGTCGGACGCGTCCGCGCCGGCCTGTCGTCGCTGCTCGACCTGCCCGACGACTACGAGATCGTGCTCGGCAACGGCGGCTCGTCGGCGTTCTGGGACATCGCCACCCTGTGCCTCGTCGACGACGTCGCCGCCTTCGGCACGTTCGGCGAGTTCGGCGCCAAGTTCGCAGCCGCAGCAGGCAGGGCACCGTTCCTCGCGACGCCCGTGGTCAGCGCCGTCGCGCCCGGAGGAGTGTCCGTGCCGACGTTCGTCGACGGGGCCGACACCTACGCCTGGCCGCACAACGAGACCTCCACCGGCGTCGTCGCGCCCGTCCGCCGCGTCACCGGCTCGCGTGAGCAGGGTGCGCTGGTCCTCGTCGACGGGACGTCGGGCGCGGGCGCCCTGGCCGTCGACGTCCGGCAGACCGACGTCTACTACTTCGCGCCGCAGAAGTCCTTCGCCTCGGACGGCGGGCTCTGGATCGCTGCCGCCTCACCGGCCGCGATCGAGCGGGCCGCGCGCATCGAGGCCGGTGGCCGCTGGGTGCCCGAGTTCCTCTCGTTCACGACGGCCGTCACCAACTCGCGCCTCGACCAGACGCTCAACACCCCGGCCATCGCCACGCTCGTCCTCCTGGCCGAGCAGCTCGACTGGATCCTCGGCAACGGTGGCCTGCCGTGGGCGGCGGAGCGGACCGCCACCTCGGCCGGCCACCTGTACGGCTGGGCCGAGGCCCGCGACTGGGCGACCCCGTTCGTCGCCGATCCCGCGATCCGTTCGAACGTCGTCGGCACGATCGACCTGGCGCCCGAGATCGAGGCACCCACCGTGGCCAAGGTGCTGCGCGCGCACGGCGTGGTCGACGTCGAGCCCTACCGCAAGCTCGGCCGCAACCAGCTCCGGGTCGCGATGTACCCCGCGGTCGACCCGGACGACGTGCTCGCCCTGACAGCCTGCATCGACCACGTCGTGGACCAGCTGCTCTGACCCGTCCGCCCGGCCGCCTGGTCCCACCTGGTCCGCCCGGCCGCCGGTCCGCCCCGTCTCACCTGGTCCGCCCGGCCGGTTGATCCGCCCGGCCGGTTGGTCCACGGACGCCACGGGTGGGCGTCACCGTTCGGCTCGCCCAGCGACAAGCTGACGATCCCGGGCAGCGCGGCCGGTTGGTCCGCCCGGTCCCGCCGGGTCCGCCCGCCGGCTGGCCCCGACGTCGCCGGGAACACGACGACGCCCACCCCCTGGTCAGTGAGGGGCGGGCGTCGTGCTTGTGGGGCTCGGTCAGGCGTTCCGGCGGCGACGCGAGATCGTGACGAACGTGACCGCGGCGGCGCCGATCAGGACGAAGCCGATCGCTGCCGCGAGGATCGGTGCCCCGTTGCTGCCGGTGGCGGAGAGGACGGCGCCGTCATCGGCGAGCACCTCGCTGACCGGCGTGGCCGTGGGGCTGGGCGTGTCGACGAGGACCTGGGGGGTCGGGGTCGACGTCGGAGTCGGCGTCGGACTCGGCGTCTGCTGCGTCGCGCCGCAGTCCACCTGCGGAGCCGGGTAGGCGGCCGTGGCCTCGATCCCGGGACCCGCCAGGAAGTGGATGAGGATGCCCGCCTTCACGAACGCGGCGGGGTTCGCGAAGATGCCGTGGAGGGGCAGCCCGGTCAGCGTCGCGTTCGGGCCACTGGGGTTGTCGAACGTCAGGTCGACGGTGGTCACGCCGGCAGGTGCGCCCAGCACGTCGTACGACACCTCGGGGACGTTCTCGACGCAGGTGGGTGCGACCTGGACCGAGAACAGACACGGCACCGGGTAGTCGGTGTCGTCTGCGCAGCCGGTCGTCGGGATGGTCTCGCTGGGCGAGGGGCTCGGGCTGACGGTCGGGCTTCCCGTGGGGGACGCGCTCGAGATGGCGGTCGCCGGGCCGGCCAGGGCGAAGCCGAGGAGCACCACCGCCAGCACGACGATCACACGACGAATATTTCTGACCATGATGTTCGCCCTCTGGTTCACGGAAACGGACATTTCAGACGACCATCATGACCCGCCCCGGCCCCCGAGTGGGAGGACAGATCGGGTGAAGCGGTCGAAAGCGGACCAATTCACCCATAGTTCACCCGGTCGGGTGAGATCCTGTCCAGGTCGTGGACCCGGGGTGAGCACGAAGGTCCAGGTCAGGGCGTCAGGGGCACGTCGCCGATGCGAAGCCGGAATCGGTCAGCGTCGGCGTCGTCCAGACGCTGACGCTGCCGTTCTTGACGGGCACCGTCGTGGAGTACGTCTCGTGGCCGCCCGGCTGCAGGATCGACGTCACCACCTCGACGTCACGGCCGGCAGCCGAGCCCGTCTTGCCACCGACCGAGCCGTTGCCCAGGCCCAGCGGTCCGAGCTTCTCGCCCACGGCCGAGTAGATGCTGATGTTCGTCGCGAGGCTGCCCAGCGGCAGCCCGCCGACACCCGGACCGGTCACGTACGACGGGAGTGCTGCGACGGCCTCGGGAGGTGCGTAGGCAAGCTCGAGACGGACCGTCGCTGTCGGCTCCGGGCCGGTGCACGACAGGTCCTCGATCGTCACCTTGGTGGTGAGGTAGTAGTCGAGCTTGCCGCCGGTGCCGTCGTTGAGGAAGACGCCCGTCGCGTTCGGGTGGTCGCCCGACAGGAACGCCCCGCCGATCGTCGTCTCCGCGAGCGTCTTCTGCTCCGCCTCGTGGCCGGACCAGATGCGCAGGCGTCCTTCGGACCCGGACTTCGTCAACGCGGTCACGAGGCCGTGGGTGTCCCCCTGACCGGACCCGACCGCCCCGAAGATGGCGGCGGCGACCCGGGCGTAGAACTCGTCGACCTTCGCGGGGTCCTCGATGTTCTGGTACGCGTCGTGGAGCAGCACCCGCACGACGTCGGCGGCGTTCACGGTGGTTCCCGCCTCGTCGGTGACGGGTCCTGTGGCGTCGAGCAGGTAGCGGGCTCCGACGGGGTCCGCGGCGACCACGCCGTCGACGTGCTGTCCCGTGTCGCGCTCCCAACGGGCGGCGAGGAGCTGGGCGGAGCGCGGGAAGTCGGGCGTGAGCACCGAGTCCTGCACCCAGCGGCCCAGGCGGTCGGTGTCGAGGTTCAGCTCCTCGTCGCTCAGCGGGAGGATCGACTCGGGGATCGCGGGCAGGTCGATGGTGGAGCGCTGGTCGACGAGCGTCACAGCGCCGTCCTGGGCGTGCAGCACGGCGAACGCGCCGACGATGCCTCCCGCGCTGCGCAGCTCCGCCGAGTTCAGCGACACCAGCAGGTAGTTGCGTGGGCCGTCGGACCCGAGCATCGGCGGAAGGAGCGTGGCCACCTGAGCGCCGGCGTCGAGGGCACCCGTGACGGTGTCGAGCGCCGAGCCCAGCTTCTCCACCGGACGGGCCAGCTGCGGGACCAGCGCGCCGGTGTCGATCTGGGCCACCGCGTCCTGGGCCCGGTGAGCGCTCGCGGCCGCGGTGATGATCTGCGGGCCCGCATCAGCCAGCGGGGCCAGGTCCACCCGGCCGTCCTGACCACGTGCACCCTCGAGGTTCAGCACGGCGTTCAGCGTGCTCACCGCGGGCAGCGCGTCGGTCGTCATGTCGTCCAGGGACGTCGAGACGATGCGCACCGCCTCGAGGTTGGCGCCGAGGACAGGCAGGTGCTCGGCCACGCGCCAGACAGGGTCGTGCGTGGCACTCACCGCGGTCGCCAAGTCCTTCCGGACGGCCGGGAGCTGCTGCTCGATCTTGTCCGTGCCGCCGTCACCGAGGTCCTTCTGCATCGTGACGAAGCCCTGCTGTGCGGACGACAGGGCGTCGGCGGCCTGGACGGCCCGGTAGCCCAGCCACGCGCCGAGCAGGACGACCACGAGGAGCGCGGCCAAGACGGACCAGACCACGATGCGGGTGCGGCGTGACCTGCGTGTGCGCGGTGCCGGGTCCCCGTCGGGGAGCACGTCGAAGAGATCGCCCGAGTCCGGGGTGCCTTCGACCGTTGCGCTCACCGACAGATCGTCACATGCCGGACATCGACGCGAGCACGTCGTCCGCGTGATTCACCCGGCCCTCAACCGGCCGTCACGCCGCCGACCGGTTGTCCGCGGCCTCCTGCGCGCCGAGCCGGGCGGCGGCGTCGTCGGGCAGGACCCGCACGTTGACCACCTGGAGGTGCGGCCTGCTCCGGACGCTGTAGCGGACGCGGACGTCCCACTTCGCACGCACCCAGAGCGCCGCACCGGCGGCGACGAGGAGCGCGGTGATCGAGCCGATGCCGATCGCCCAGCGCGGACCGAAGGTCTGCCCGATCCAGCCGATGATGGGCGAACCGACCGGCGTCGCACCGAGGAAGACCATCATGTACAACGCCATCACCCGTCCTCGTACAGCGGGATCGGTCGTCATCTGGATGGTGGAGTTCGCCGCCGTCATCATCGTCAGGCTGGCCAGACCGACCGGGATGGTCGCGACGACGAACGACGGGTAGGTCGGCATCAGGGCCATGACGCCCGTCGCGATGCCGAATCCGAATGCCGAGCCAATGACGAGCCGGACGCGCGGCCTCTCTCGACGTGCCGCGAGCAGCGCCCCGGTCAGCGACCCGATCGCCAGCACGGAGCCGAGGATCCCGTACTCGCCCGCGCCCCGGCCGAACTCGGTGCGCGCCATCATCGCGCTGGTCAGCTGGAAGTTCAGGCCGAACGTCGAGACCGTCCCGACGACGACCATGATCACGAGGATGTCGCTGCGTCCCCGCACGTAGGCGATGCCCTCCCGCAGCTGCCCCTTGGCGCGCACGACCGTCGGCATCGGCCGCAGGTCCGCCGTGCGCATCGCGGCCAGTGCGACGATCGTCGCGGCGAAGGTGGCCGCGTTGATGAGGAACACCCAGCCGGTGCCGACCGCCGCGATGAGAAGGCCGGCCACGCCCGGGCCGATCAGCCGGGCGGCGTTGAACGAGGCGCTGTTCAGCCCCACCGCGTTCGACAGCTTGGCGGCCGGGACGAGCTCGGCGACGAACGTCTGCCGGACGGGACCGTCGATCGCGGTGACGCACCCGAGCGTCAGCGCGAACAGGTACACCATCCACAGCTGGGCGTTCCCGGACAGGACGAGCAGCCCGAGGCCGGCGGCCAGGATCCCCTGCGCGATCTGCGTGGCCATGAGCAGCTTGCGACGGTCCACCCGGTCGGCGAGCAACCCGGCCCACGGAGACAGGACGAGCACGGGCGCGAACTGCAGGGCGGTCGTGATGCCGACGGCGACACCGGACTCGTCGGACAGCTCGGTGAGGACGAGCCAGTCCTGCGCGACGCGCTGCATCCACGTGCCGATGTTCGCGACCAGAGCCCCGGCGAACCACAGGCGGTAGTTGCGGAACTGCAGCGAGGAGAACGTGGGACTCATGCCTGGGCGATCCTCCGCAGCAGCTCGGCGGCCTCCGCCAGGACCCGTCGCTCCTCGGGCGTCATCGCGTCGAGCTGGCCGGACAGCCACGTGTTGCGCCGACGACGGGTCTCCTCGACCTCCGCCGTGCCGGTCTCGGTCAGGCTCACGACGACCTGGCGTCCGTCCGTCGGGTGCGGCGCCTTGGCCACCAGACCGAGCTCGGCGAGGCAGTTCACCGTGCGGGTCATCGACGGCGGCTGGACGCGCTCCAGATCCGCAAGCTGCCCCGGCGTCAGCGGTCCGCTCTTGTTCAGCCAGAGCAGGACCGTGTACTGCGGGTCGGCCAGTCCGGCGCCACCGCGTTCCGCCCGGATCCGCCGCGCAGCCTGCCCGATGGCGATGCGGAGGTCACCGGTGGGGTCGGGGGCGCTGGTCATATCGTTAGCCTACGTCATTACCTTGCGTAACGAAACCGCGCCCGCGCGAACCTAGCGGCACTTGTGACGCGCGTGATGGACGTGCTGCCAGGGACGCGTCTGGGCGCCCCAGGCGACGACATCCGTCCCAGGTGGCGCTAGGTCGGAACGCGCCGACGGCCGTCCCCGCGGGGGGACGGCCGTCGTCGAGGTGCGAGTCTCGTCGCGTTCGATCAGGGGCGACCGAGCGCTCGGTACGTCCAGCCGGCTGCACGCCACTGGGCGGGCTCCAGGACGTTGCGGCCGTCGAGCATCCGCCGGTGCGCCACGACCTGCCCCAGCTCCTCGGGGTCGAGCTCGCGGTACTGCGCCCACTCCGTGGCGAGCAGGACGACGTCCGCGCCAGCGGCTGCCTCGAGGGCGGTGTCTGCGAAGTGCAGGTCCGGCCACTTGGCCCGTGCGTTCGGGATCGCCTGCGGGTCGGTCACGGTCACGTGAGCACCCTGCAGCTGCATCTGGGCCGCGACGGACAGTGCGGGCGAGTCCCGCACGTCGTCGGAGTCGGGCTTGAACGCCGCACCGAGGACCGCGATCCGACGCCCGACGATCGAGCCGTGGCAGACCTCACGGGCCAGGTCGACCACCCGCACCCGGCGTCGCATGTTGATCGAGTCGACCTCGCGCAGGAAGCCCAGGGCGTCGCTGACGCCGAGCTCGCCGGCACGAGCCATGAACGCACGGATGTCCTTGGGGAGGCAGCCTCCCCCGAAGCCCAGCCCCGCGTTCAGGAACCGGCGGCCGATCCGGTCGTCGTAGCCGATCGCGTCGGCCAGGCGCGTGACGTCGGCGCCGGTCGACTCGCACAGCTCGGCCATCGCGTTGATGAACGAGATCTTCGTCGCCAGGAACGAGTTGGCGGCCACCTTGACCAGCTGGGCCGTCGCGTAGTCCGTCACGACCAGCGGGGTGTCCTCCGACAGCGGGGTGGCGTAGACCTCGTCGAGCGCCGCCTGCGCCTTGATGCCCTCGGGCGTCGGCTCGCCGTCGTCGTTCGTCGGCAAGCCGTAGACGAGGCGGTCCGGGTGCAGCGTGTCCTGGACCGCGAAGCCCTCCCGCAGGAACTCAGGGTTCCAGACCAGCACGGCGCCGGTGCGCGCGAGAGTCTCCGCGATCGCCTCCGCGGTGCCGACGGGGACGGTCGACTTGCCCGCCACCACGTCACCGGAGCGCAGGTGCGGGCGCAGGGCTGCGACCGCCGCGTTCACGTAGGTGAGGTCCGCACGGAACTCGCCGTGCACCTGCGGTGTCCCCACGCAGATGAAGTGGACCTCGGCGCCGTTCGCCTCGGCGATGTCCGTGCTGAACGACAACCGACCCGTCGCCGCCGCCTCGGTGAGCAGCTCCGGCAGCCCCGGTTCGTAGAACGGTGCACGGCCTGCCCGCAGCGCCTCGATCTTGCGCTCGTCGACGTCGATGCCGATGACGTCGTGACCCAGCTGAGCCATGCTCGCCGCGTGCACGGCCCCCAGGTAGCCGCACCCAATGACAGAAAGTCGCACGAAATGCCCCTTTGTGGTGGATTCTCGACGAGCGTACCGGGGCGGTCGATGGCACCGGTGGGTGATCATTCGCGGTCGCGGCCGGACGGGTGAAAGGCCCTGCTAGCGTCCGTGACGTGCCCCAGCCTGCCACCCGGCGCGCCGTCGTCGTCACGCTGGTGCTCTACCTCGGGCTCGTCGCACGCATCACCCTCTGGCCTGCGCCGTCCTCCTCGGGCCTGTTCTTCGACCTGGTGGACGACATCCTCACCTGGTTCCTGCGGGCCGGCGTCCCCCTGAGCTTCTCGCAGCTCGAGGCGAGCGCGAACGTCGTCATGTTCGTGCCGTTCGGCGTGCTGGTCGGTCTGCTCGTACGGCGTCGGTGGCTGGTCGTGGTGCTCGGGCTGTGCCTGTCCGCGGCGATCGAGCTGACCCAGCTCCTCTTCTTCCCGACGCGGGTGCCCAGCATCCGCGACGTCGTCATGAACACGCTCGGAGCCACGATCGGCCTGCTCGGCCTGCAGGCAGCACGGTCGATCAACGCCCGCCGCCGGGCCGGGACCGCCGAAGGCACGACCGGCTGATCCTGCTGCGCCGATCGGGTGCGAATGCGCCGAACAGCGCCCGTGGCCAGGGACCATAGAGCCATGTTCCCCTCCGACGTGGCTTCGCCTCTGCGCGTCCTCGTCGTGTGCACGGGCAACATCTGCCGGTCGCCCGCGGTCGAACGGCTCCTGGCCGCTCGGCTCGGCGCCTCGTTCCAGGGGCGTGCTGTGGGCCTGCTGGCGCCGGCGATCGAGATCGGGTCGGCGGGGACCGGCGCCCCCGTCGGTCGGCCGATGACCCGCGCGATGGCTGAGCTCGTGGCGGAGCACGGAGGCGATCCGGCCGGTTTCACGAGCCGTCAGCTCGAGGCGTCGATGATCCGGTCCGCCGACCTCGTCATCGGGATGACCCGCAAGCACCGGTCCTCGGTGGTCGAGCTGGTGCCGGCGGCCGTCCGCCGCACGTTCACCCTGCGCGAGCTGGCCCGGCTGGCGGCCGACGTCGACCCGGCGGCACTCCCCGGCGCGAACGCGACCACCGCCGACCGCCTGCGCGCCCTCGTCCCCCTGGTCGCTCGCCGTCGGGGGCTCACGGCGTACCGCCCGGCCGACGACGACGTCGTCGACCCCTTCCGCGGCGACGCGGCGCTCTACGAGCGCTCGTTCCACCAGCTCCTCCCGGCCGTGGAGACCCTGACGGCCCTGGTCCGCCGCTGACGCGGCGGCTCGGTGGCTCGGCGGCTCGGCGGCTCGGCGGCTCGGTGGCTCGGCGGCTCGGCGGCTCGGCGGCTCGGTGGCTCGGCGGCTCGCGGCTCGGTGACGGTCGTGTCTGCCTAGCGCCACGTGGGACGTGTGGTGACGCGGAGGACCCCGTGGGGCGCCGCAGCGATCACTCGAGCAACTCCTGTACCAGGTGGCGCTAGGGCCGCCCGGCTCGACGGCCTCCACGCGACAGCGTGACGGCAGCGCGGACGGTCGCGACCAGTCGATCAGGATCTCGGAGCACGTCGCGGGCCGTGAACCTCAGGACGATGTAACCCTGCAGCGTAAGCTCGCGGTCGCGACGGCGGTCCTCGGCGAACTCCCGGCGCCCGGAGTGGTGGGCGAAGCCATCCAGCTCGACGACGACGCGCCCCTCGACCACGAGGTCCACCTCCCCCACCATCGGGACCACGACGCCCGCGACGACGCTCAGACCCGCCCCCCGCAGCGTGAGGCGCGCGACCGTCTCGATCGGCGACCGGCTCCGCCCATCGGTGAGATCGAGGACCCGGCGCATCCGGACGTCGGCCGTCGCGGGGAGCAGTGCGCCGACCGAGCCGATCGTCGCGAGACGCTTCTGGAAGGCGCTGTCGAGCGCCACCACCGCGTCGAGCGTGGGGAGGCAGAGCACCATCCGGGCGAGCGCCCGGCCGACGGGAGCCACCGCAGCGCCCCGAGCGCGTCCCCGCGCGAACCACGACTCGTGGTGGAGCACCGCGGGGAACTCGTCGCGAAGCCGGGACGCGGACCGTCCACGCCCGCGGGGGACGACGAGGTGCGGAGCCTCGGGCGGACGCAGGATCGCGACGCCCGCGCGCGCGGCAGCCGAGACGCACCCGATCCCGGCGCCGTGGACGGCCGCCGCGACGGCCTCGGACGAGCAGCCGGGCACTCCGTACACACCTGGCGCGAGTCGCACGACCCGGCCGGCCTGGAGCAACCGGTCGAGCGCCCGCACGTCCGCACCTTCCAGGACGACGTCCTGCCGGCGTGCAGCGCCACCGAGGTCCGCGATGCGGCGCGGAATCACGTCGTCCACGCCCCGATCACACCCTGCGCCGGCGTCGCGTGGGGCGGCCGCGCACAAGCCGCGGACCCGCTGCCGGTCCGCCGGGGCTGTGGTCGGCTCGCGCGACGGCGACGGCGACGGCGACGTCGGCCGCGGCCGCGGGTGGCTCGCGTCGTGATTCGACCTAGCGCCACTTGGGACGGTTGGTGCGGCAGGGGCGTCACGAGCCGCCGCGGGACACTCAGGTGACCCATCAGTCCCAAGCGGCGCTGGGGACGCACGCCGCCGACCGCTCCGACGCGGGCTAGATGCCGAGCCACGCCTTGATGGGGCCCAGGAGGAAGTAGACGACGAACAGGGCGGACGTGATCCACATGAACGCGTGGATCTCGCGGACCTTCCCCAGGGCCAGCTTGAGCACCACGAACATGATGACGCCGGCGCCGATCCCCACGGTGATCGAGTAGGTGAACGGCATGAGGACGATGGTCAGGAACGCCGGGATGGCGACCTCGTAGTTGCGCCAGTTGATGCCCGTGATCTGGGTGAACATGAGGAAGCCGACCACGACGAGGGCCGGGGTCGCGGCCTCGAAGGGGACGAGCTCAACGAGGGGGGACAGGAACGTCGCCAGCAGGAACGCGACGCCGGTGACCACGGAGGCCAGCCCGGTGCGGGCGCCGTCGCCGACGCCGGACGCGGACTCGATGTAGGCGGTGTTCGACGAGACGCTGCCCGCACCACCGGCGGCGGCGGCCAGAGAGTCGACGACGAGGATCCGGGTCGCGCCCGGCGGGGTGCCCTCCTTGTCGAGCAGGCCGGCCTCGCCGCCGACGGCCACCATCGTCCCCATCGTGTCGAAGAAGTCCGCGAGCACGAGCGAGAAGACGAGCAGGATCACGGCGAGGGCCGTGATCGACTGGAGCGAGCCGAACAGCGAGAACTGGCCGACCAGCGAGAAGTCCGGCGTCGCGACGATGCCACCGGACGGCCAGTGCGGAACGGCCAGCGACCAGCCACCGGGGTTCTCGTCAGACCTCGAACCCAGATCGCCGACGAGCTCCACGACGAGGGCCAGGACGGTCGCGGAGACGATCGCGATGAGGATGGCGCCGTTGACCTTGCGGACCATGAGGATGATCGCGGTGAACAGGCCGACGACGAACACCATCAGCGGCCAGCTGCCCAGCGACCCGTGGATGCCCAGCTCGACGGGGGTCGACGCCGGGGTGGGGACCCGCACGAAACCGGAGTCCACCAGGCCGATGAACGCGATGAACAGGCCGATGCCCACGCTGATGGCGGTCTTGAGCTCGAGCGGGACGGCGCGGAACACCGCCTGCCGCAGACCGGTGGCCACCAGGACCAGGATGACCAGGCCTTCGAGGACGACGATCCCCATGGCGTCCGGCCACGACATGTCGGGCAGCTTGGCGATCGAGTACGCGACGACCGCGTTCAGGCCGAGGCCGGCGGCCAGCGCGAGCGGGAAGTTCGCTACGACGCCCATGAGGATCGACATCACGCCGGCGACCAGGGCGGTCGCGGCCGCGACGAGCGCGAGGTTCGGCTTGTCACCGCCGCCCAGGAACTGCCCGGTGCCGGACTGCACGGTGCCGATGATCAGCGGGTTCAGCACGATGATGTAGCTCATCGTGAAGAAGGTGACCAGGCCGCCGCGGATCTCCGTGCCGACGGTCGAGCCGCGCTCGGTGATCCTGAAGAACCGGTCGATCGCGCTCGTCGAGCCACGGGTGGTCGTCGTCATGCGCCGCAGTGTGCCAGAGCACGGGCACGTCGGCAGGCGCGCGCGCCGTGGACGTCAGACGACGCTCACACCTGTTCTCAGATGACCAGGAGCGAGAAGTTGCCGGGGCCGTAGCCGGGCACGTCCATCTCCAGGTCCATCCGTCGCACGTACGTGAGGACCCACTGGGCGACGTCGGCCGGGAGGTGAGCCTTCGGCTCGTAGACCCTGCCGAGCTTCACGTGCGGCGCACCCTCGGCGTTGAACAAGGACGACATCACGTTGAGGATCTCGCCGGCGTTCTCGGACAGCGCCTCGGAGAGCACGCCGGCGTCGGCGTGCTGCTGCGCGATGCGCACGGGAACGAGCCCGAGCGACGCGCCCAGGTACGCGGCCAGCGGCACGTCGAAGAGCACGAGGCCCGTCAGCTTGTGCCGGTCGTCGACGTAGACGCCCACCAGGGCACCGTCCTCGGAGCCCGGGTCGACCATCGGGCCACCGGTCAGGACCGCGATCTCACGACCGACGAGACCCTCGATCAGCTCGCGGACCTCCTTGGCGGAGGGCAGCGGCGTCGCGGCGCTCATGCGAGCACCGGTTCGATGACCTCGCGGAAGGCGTCCGGGGTGAACGGCTTCGCGATGAGGAACAGGGCGCCGGCGGCCTCGGCGGTCGCGCGCATCTCCGGCGACCCCTCCGAGGTGACGAACCCGAACGGAGTCTGGAATCCCTCGGCGCGCATGTTGCGCAGCAGGTCGATGCCGTTCATCTCGGGCATGTTCCAGTCGCACAGGACGACGTCGGGCTCGTCGGCACGGATGGCCTCGAGTGCCTCGGTGCCGTCGGACGCCTCACGGACGTCCCAGTCGTAGCCGGCCTGGCGCAGCGTGCGGATCACGATCTGGCGCATGACGCGGCTGTCGTCGGTGACGAGTACGCGGATCATCGGATGTCACCTCCGGCGGTCCCTTCCTCGTCGGCCGGGACGAAGCCCAGCACGGTGACGACCAGCGGCATGCCGCGCCACGCGAGCCGGAGCTCCTGCACGACGACGGCGCCGGGCACGACGGGCGCGACGGGCGCGACCTGCGGCAGGCCGAGCTTGCCCTGGGTCGGGAGCAGCGACTTCACGTTGCCGCCGACGACGTTGGCCACCTCGCCGAACGCGTCCACGAGGTCGAGCGCTGTGACGACCTCGTCGGGCTCCATGGCGAGCAGCGCCCGCGCGAGGTCGTGGCCCGTGGCCGTCGCGGTCAGGAGCTCGGCCCGACCGGCCCAGTCACCGGAGAGGTCGACCCAGGCGACGATCGGCTCCTCGAACTCGGGCAGGTCGCCGGTCCACGGCTGCAGCAGCCCTGGGTCGCCGTCGATCATCGAGGCGAAGACCTCCTGCGCGATGAGGAAGACCTGGTCGTGCTCGACGATGGTGCTCATGCCAGCTCCTCAATGGGAAGAAGTCCGAGCAGGTCCAGCTTTCCGCGGACTGCGTCGGGGGTGAACGGCTTGATCAGGTACTCGTGGGCGCCCGCGGCGAGGGCACGGACGATCTGCCCCTGCTCACCCTCCGTGGTGACCATCATCATGGTGATGTGCCTCCAGTCCCGGCGGGCACGGACCTCGGTGACGAACTCGAGGCCGTCCATGACGGGCATGTTCCAGTCGACGCAGCACAGCTGCACGTCGAGGCCCCCCTCGAGCAGGTCGAGCGCGGCGCGCCCGTGCTCTGCGCCTTCGGTCTCGAACCCAAGGCCTTCCAGAATACCCGCGACGATGCGTCGCATCGTGCGCGAGTCGTCGATCACGAGCGCTCTCATCGGTGTGCTCCTTGGGTCAGTACCGGCGACAGAGACGCCGTTCGGGGTTGCGGAACGATAGGTGTCACGGTGGAGCCGACGGGCACCGGCCGTGTGGGGCGGTAGATCGAGACGGCCCCGACAGGGACGCGTGCCCAGGCGTCGTCGACGCCGATCGTGGTCTCGGCCGCGCCGAGCACGAGGATTCCGTCCGCCCTCATCACGCGCCGGACCCGGTCGAGGATCGCGCGCTTGGTGGCGAGGTCGAAGTAGATGAGGACGTTGCGCAGGAACACCACGTCGAACGGTCCGTTGGGCGGCGCGTCGAGAAGGTTGTGCGCCTGGAACGTCACGAGGCCGCGAAGCTCCTGCGAGACCTGCCAGTCGCCGCCCGAGCGGGTCAGGTGCCGGACGAGCATCGCGGCGGGCAGGCCACGGTTGACCTCGAGCGGGCTGTACCGGGCCTCACGGGCCTTGGTGAGCACCTGCTCGGACAGGTCGGTCGCGAGGATGTCGACGCCTGCGCCCGAGGGCAGGCAGTCGGCGAGGGTCATCGCGATCGAGTACGGCTCCTGGCCCGTCGAGCAGGCCGCGGACCAGATCTTCAGCTGTGCGGTCTTGCCGCGTGCCGCGATGAGCTCGGGGACGGCGTGCGAGCGCAGCGCCGAGAACGGTCCGGAGTCGCGGAACCACGAGGTCTCGTTGGTGGTCATGGCCTCGACCACACGGACGAACTCCGTCTCCATGGCGCCGTTGCGCAGGCTGTTGACGTAGGCGTCGACATCGGGCAGCCCCCGCTCGCGAGCGATCGGGAGCAGGCGCCCCTCGACCAGGTACTCCTTGCCGGGGGCGAGCAGGATCGCACTTCGGCGACGCACCAGGTCCGCGATGAAGGTGAACGACTCCCCGCTGACGGCCATCAGGCCACCCCCCCTCGGCTGGACGGGGCATCCCCGTGGGACGTCGACGCGAGCATGCGCTCGAGCGCCGGGACCACCCCGACGAGCGGTATCACCCGGTGCGCGAGGCCGGCGTGCGCGACAGCGCCGGGCATCCCCCAGACGACGCTGGACGGCTCGTCCTGGACCAGGACGGTCCCGCCCGCGTCGACCAGCTTCTGGCAGCCGGTGCGTCCGTCGGACCCCATGCCGGTGAGCACGATGCCGAGCAGCTCCCCGCCGAAGACGCGCGCGGCGGACCCGAAGAGCACGTCCACGGACGGCCGGCAGTAGTTCACGGGCGGACCGTCGGTGAGCAGCGTGCGCACGACGCCCGATCGACGCTGCACCTCGAGGTGCCGGTCGCCGGGCGCGATGTAGATGGTGCCGGGCAGCAGCTCCGTGCCGCTCTCGGCCTCGACCACGGTGGCCGGGCCGAGGCGGTCGAGACGAGCGGCCAGCTGCTTCGTGAACACGGGCGGCATGTGCTGGACGACGAGGACCGGCACGGGCGGTGCGTGCGTCAGCGCGGCGACCACCCGGGACAGCGCCTCGGGGCCACCGGTCGACGACCCGAGCACGACCGCGCGGATCGCGTGCGCAGCCGGCTCAGGGCGCGTGGCGATCCTGGGGGCCGGAGGCGCGGGGACGGCGACCACCGACGAAGCCGACGACGACGGCGACGACGCCGACGACGCCGACGACCGGACCGCTGCACGGACCGGCCTGCGGGCGACGAGAGCCTTGATCTTGGGGATCAGGTTGTCGGCCACCTGGGCGAGCGACTCCTGCACGCTGCCGACGTTGGCCGGCTTGGTCACGTAGTCCTGCGCCCCGGCGGCGAGGGCGTCGAGCGTCGCCATCGCACCGCGCTCGGTGAGCGTGGAGAACATGATGATCGGGACCTTGTGGCCGGCGCGCCGGATGGCACGGACGGCCTCGAGGCCGTTCATCTCCGGCATCTCGATGTCCATGGTCACCAGGTCGGGTGCCAGCTGGGCGACCTTGGCGACCGCGAGCCGGCCGTTGGTGGCGAAGCCGACAACCTCGACGTCCGAGTCCTGGGACAAGACGTCCGTGACGAGCCGACGTACGACGACCGAGTCGTCGACGACGAGCACGCGGATCGGGCTCAAGGTTCCTCCTTCGCATCAACTGGTAGCCGATGGGTTGGTCTGACACGGGCCCCGGCCTGGTGGCCTGGGACCAGACGGCGCGGGGGTAGCCCGCGGCGTCGGATTCGTTGTCTGTGTGATCGACCGACGAGGGCACTTTCTGAGCCCTCGGAGGCCGCCACCCGCAGGTGAACCGCGGGGTGGTCGCACAGGAGATGGTGATGCGGCGTGGACCCTTCGGCTCGAGCCAGGCTCGAAGCCGTCAGGCGTCCCGACACCCGCCGGGTCGTGCGGCGGGCGTCGGGCTGCGCCGTCAGAAGGCGAACGCCCCGACGCGGGTACGCAGGTCCATGGAGAGGCGGGCCAGCTCGTTGACGGCCGAACCCATCTGCCCCAAGGTCTGCGACGAGGACGCCGCCGAGTTGGCCACACCGGAGATGTTCGTCGCGATCTCGCTGGAGCCCGTCGCCGCCTCGGCCACGCCCCGCGACATCTCGTTCGTCGTCGCGGTCTGCTCCTCGATCGCCGCCGCGATGATCATCGCGACGTCGTTGATGGAGCCGATCATCTCGGAGATCTGACCGATCGCGTCCACGGCACCGGCGGTGTCGGCCTGGATGGCCTCGACGCGGCGGGCGATGTCCTCGGTGGCCCGGGCGGTCTCGGAGGCGAGCTCCTTGACCTCCCCGGCGACGACGGCGAAGCCCTTGCCGGCCTCCCCGGCACGCGCCGCCTCGATCGTCGCGTTCAGTGCCAGCAGGTTGGTCTGCTCGGCGATGCTCGTGATCGTCTTGACGACCTTGCCGATCTGCTGCGACGACTCGCCGAGCCGCGCGACCTGGTCGTTGGCCGACTCGGCCATCACGATCGCCTGCGCGACGTGGCTGCCGGACACGACGGTGTTCTGGGCGATCTCCCGGATGGAGGCGCCCATCTGCTCGGCACCGGCGGCGACCGCCTGGACGTTGCGCGACACCTGCTCGGCGGCCGCGGCCACCACGCTCGCCTGCGCGCTGGTCTCGTCGGAACCCGACGCCACCTCGTGCGACGACGCCGACAGCTCCTCGGCCGCAGCCGCCACGGTCTCGGCGGTCTCGACCATGCCGCCGAGCGCGACGGCCACGGAGTCCTGGGCGCTGTTCAGCGCGAGGGCCATGCGGCCGATCTCGTCGTTCTTGGTGACCTCGACCCGCGTGGAGAAGTCGCCGGCAGCCATCTGCTCCAGCACGTCACCGACCTGCTTCATCGACGCGCGCAGGTGGCGCGACACCAGGAGGTTCACGCCCATCGCGACGACGAGGCCGACGGCGAGGCAGATCATGAGGACGGTCGCAGCGCCCTTGGCCCCCGACGTGTCCCCGTCCGCAGCCTTGTTCAGGGCCGACACGGCGTACAGGCCCGTGCCGATCGACACCACGGCGAGCAGCACGTTCGCGGCGAGGATCTTGGTCTGCAGCGACAGACTGCGCGGCCGGCCGCCAGGGGAGCTCTCGACGGTGGCCGGGCTCGACGGCGTGGTGTTGCTCATGGGAGACCTTTCTCAGGTGCGCGACAGGACGTCGCCCGGACGATCGACTTGCTTTCCCGGCACACGAGCGGACCGGGGTCGTGCGAGGTCCTGCTAGAACGTGAAGGCGGCCACGCGGGTGCGCAGCTCGGTGGACATCCGGGCCAGCTCGTTGACCGACTTGCCCATCTGCTCGAGCGTCTGCGACGCAGCCGCGGCCGAGCTGGCCACACCGGAGATGTTCGTCGCGATCTCGCCGGAGCCGGCCGCAGCCTCGCCCACCCCGCGCGTCATCTCGTTCGTCGTGGCGGTCTGCTCCTCGATCGACGTGGCGATGATCGTCGCGACGTCGTTGATGGAGCCGATCATCACGGTGATCTGACCGATCGCGTCCACGGCACCGGCGGTGTCGGCCTGGATGGCCTCGACGCGGCGGGCGATGTCCTCGGTGGCCCGGGCGGTCTCGGAGGCGAGCTCCTTCACCTCCCCGGCGACGACCGCGAAGCCCTTGCCGGCCTCCCCGGCACGCGCCGCCTCGATCGTCGCGTTCAGCGCCAGCAGGTTGGTCTGCTTGGCGATGCTCGTGATCGTCTTGACGACGTTGCCGATCTGCTGCGACGACTCGCCGAGCCGCGCGACCTGGTCGTTGGCCGACTCGGCCATCGCGATCGCCTGCGACACGTGATGGCCGGAGACGACGGTGTTCTGGGCGATCTCGCGGATCGAGTCGCCCATCTGCTCGGCGCCGGCGGCGACGGCCTGCACGTTGCGCGAGACCTGCTCGGCGGCCGCGGCCACCACGCCTGCCTGCACGCTGGCCTCGTCGGAGCCTGCGGCCACCTGGCTCGAGGAGACGGACAGCTCCTCCGCGGCGGACGCCACGGTCTCGGCCGTCTCGACCACCCCGCCGAGCGCCGCCCGCACCGACTCCTGAGCGTGGTTCAAGGACTGGGCCATGCGACCGATCTCGTCCGTGGACGTGACCTCGACCCGACCCGTGAAGTCGCCGTCGGCCATCGCGTCGAGCACCTCACCGACCTTGCGCACGGACTTGCGGACGCTGCGGGCGATCACGAACCCGAGGGCGACGGCGACGAGGAGCCCGAGGACGACGCTGACCACGAGGATCAGCTCGGCGCGGTTGGCCGAGGCCTGGGACTGGGCGGCGAGCGCCGTGCTGTAGGCGTCCGTGTCGATGACGACCTTGTCCAGGTCAGCCTGGAACGACTCGACGAGCGGTTGGCCCACTGCCTCGACCGCCGCGGTGTACACCGCCGCCTTGCCTCCGGTCGCAGCCGGGATGAGCGTCGAGTCGCGCACCTCGATCCACGCCTCGTACGCGCCGGCGAACGACTCCCAGTCCTTGCCCCGGAAGGCGCGCGCCACGGACGAGTAGGACTTCATCGCGGCGGCCATCTCGGCGTCGTTGGTCTTCTGCTTCTCGAGCCAGGACGTCTGGAGCGAGGGGTCGTCGGACACGGCGGCGATCTGCGCGACGATGAGGCGCGCGTCGATCTCGCCGACCTGGACCTTGACGCGCGTCCCCGAGACCACCGTCTGGATGTCGGCGAACGTCTGGCTGTCCGCGGCGGCCTTCTGCAGCCCCTGGATCGCGTACAGGCCGGTGCCCAGCGACACGGCGGCGAGCAGCAGGATCGCGGTGAGGATCTTGGTCTGCACGGACCGGTTCATGAACCAGTTCCCACGGCCGGCGACCTTGACGGGCGCGTTGCCCGCGTGCCCACCGGCGACCGCAGCACCGGTCGCGCCCGTCGGCTCACCGTCCTGCGTCGGCTCGGAGGCGCTGACGGGCTTGCCCAGACCCACGAGGTGCGCGAGACGCGCAGGGTTGGCGAGACGCGCCAGCTCGGCGAGGCGCGCCGGCTTGGCGAGGCCCGCGAGCCGGGCGAGGGGCGTCGGCCGCGCGCCGTCCGTCGGCTCGGCGCCGTCCGTCGGCTCAGCGGCGGTCTTCGGCTCGGTGGCGGTCGTCGGCTCGGCGGCGGTCGTCGGCTCGACGGCCTCCGTCGGCTCGACGCCGGTCGTCGGCTCAGCAGTGGGCGTCGGCGCAGCGGTGCGCTTCGGCTTGGCGATCCTCATGGGGTCCTCCGGGATGCGGTCTGTCGTCGTTCCCCCGATCGACGGCAGGGGCGCGGGGTCGGGAGAGGGCTGGGAAGGGGCGGCCGCGAGGGTGCGGCGGCGCTCTAGAACGTGAAGGCGGACACGCGGGTGCGCAGGTCGGTGGACATGCGGGCGAGCTCGTTCACGGCGTCGCCCATCTGCCCGAGCGTCTGTGAAGAGGACGCCGCCGAGGAGGCGACCCCCGAGATGTTGGTCGCGATCTCGCCGGAACCGGTCGCGGCCTCGGTCACGCCGCGCGACATCTCGTTCGTCGTCGCGGTCTGCTCCTCGATCGCCGCCGCGATGACCATCGCCACGTCGTTGATCGACTCGATCACGACCGAGATCTGACCGATGGCCTCCACCGCGCCCGCGGTGTCGGACTGGATGGTCTCGACCCGGCGGACGATGTCCTCGGTGGCCCGGGCGGTCTCGGAGGCAAGGTCCTTGACCTCGCCCGCCACGACCGCGAAGCCCTTGCCGGCCTCTCCGGCGCGAGCGGCCTCGATCGTCGCGTTGAGGGCGAGCAGGTTGGTCTGCTCGGCGATGGCCGTGATCGTCTTGACCACGTTCTCGATCTGGCGCGACGACTCCCCGAGGCGAGCCACCTGGTCGTTGGCCGACTCTGCGAGGCTCATCGCGTGGGCGACGTGAGTGCCGGACAGGACGGTGTTCTGGGCGATCTCCTGGATCGAGGCGCCCATCTGCTCGGCGCCCGCGGCGACCGCCTGCACGTTGCGCGAGACCTGCTCGGCGGCCGCGGCCACCACGCCCGCCTGCGCGCTCGTCTCGTCGGAACCCCAGGCGACCTCGTGCGACGACGCCGACAGCTCCTCGGCGGCAGCAGCCACCGTCTGGGACGTCTCGATGACCCCGGCGAGGGTCTGCTGCAGGGCGTCCTGCGCGACGGTCAGCGACGCGGCCATCTGGCCGATCTCGTCGCGGCTGGCCACGACGGCGCGCACCGTCAGGTCGCCGCCGGCGAGCGCCTCGAGCGAGACCTGCACCTTGCGGATGGCGTTGCGGATCCACGTGGCGAGCGCGGCGCCGGCGACGCTCACGCCGATCAGGGCGAGGGCGAGCATGAGCAGCTGCTGACGACCGACGGCGTCGGCCTGCTTCTGGACGTGGGACGAGATGTGCAGCGCCTTGTCGGTCGCCGCCTCTGCCGTGACGTCCAGCGCGTCCACATAGGTCGACTTCAGCGGCTCCGTGACCCGGTCGAGGATGTCCTCGTACTGCGCCTGGTCACCGCTGAGCGCGGCGGGTACCAGCTGGGAGTCACGCGCCGAGCGCCATTCGGCGAAGGCCGCGGTGAAGGTCGCCCACTCGCCGACCTCGGCGCCGCCGTTCGCCTCGAACGTGGCCATCGCCTGGTCGAGCTCGGCGTCGTTGGCCGTCTGCTCCGACAGCCAGTAGTCGCGCGCTTCCGGGGTCGAGAGCGCCGCGAGCTGAGCCACGATCATCCGGGCCTTGAGCTGGTCCTGGTGCACGATGTCGAGCGGCGTGGTCAGGTCCGTGATGACGTCGGCGACCCGGCTCGTGTCCCACGCCATGTCCTCCATGTTGCGGTACGCGGACACCCCGAGGGCGAGCGCCGTGACGCCGAACAGCGCGGTCAGGGCGAGCACCTTGAGGCGGACCGAACGGTCCACGAGCCAAGCGGCGCGGCGGCGCGGCACGGCTGCGCCGGTCGCGGGCAGGGTCGTCGACATGGGTTCTCCTTAGGTACCGGACACTGGCGGCCCGCGTTTCAGCCGATCGGCTGCTAGCCCCTCGGAATGAGGGGTCGGACGGGTGGACTCAAGCAGCGACGGCGCGGTCGACGTCCAGCACGAGCAGCAGGCCGGAGTCGAGCTTGTGGGCGCCACGGATGAGCGGGCGGACCGTCGGGTCGAGCGTGTCGGGCGGCGTCTCGAACGAGTCGGGACCCACGTCGATGACGTCGCCGATGTTGTCGACCAGCAGGCTCACGACCTCGCCGGCCACCTGGACGACGACCATCATCGGCTCGGTGACGTCAGGACGGGACTCCAGCCCGAGGCACGTGCGCAGGTCGATCGTGAGGACCACCTGGCCGCGCAGGTTGACCAGCCCGGCGACAGTCGCCGGAGCGAGCGGGACGCGGGTACGGCTCTGCGCGCGCAGCGCCTCCTGCACCCGGACGACGTCGATGCCGTAGAGGCTGCCGTCGAGCGTGAACGTGACGTACTGGCTCATGACGAGGCTCCTACGAGGGCGTCGGCGTCGAAGAACAGGGCATCCGCCGAGATGATCGCGGCGCGGGTGTCCAGCAGCTCGGTGACCCGGTCGCCGACGACGGTGGAGCCCAGCAGGCCCTGGTAGTCGATGTCCGAGTGGTGCGCGAGGTCGTCGTCGAGGATGTCCAAGATCTCCTCGACGACGAGTCCCGCGCTGCGCTCACCGTTCGTGAACACCACGACCAGCTGCTCGCCGTCCGCGGCGGTCGCGGGCGCGCCCACCAACCGGGCGACGCGGGCGATCGGGAGGATCGAGCCGCGGTACTGCAGGACCTCGCGGCCACCGACCTGTTCGACGTGCTCCTCGCGCAGGTGCTCGATGCGTGCGACCGAGGCGAGCGGCATCGCGATGCGCCGCCCGTCGACCCCGACCACGAGCACCCGCTCCAGGTCGAGCGTCAGGGCTGCATCCTCCTCGGCGCGACGCCGGGCGTCGTTGTTGGCCTGCTCGACGTTGCCGACGACGGCGCGGCGCGCGATGGCCTGCACGTCGAGGATGAGCGCGACACGACCGTCGCCGAGCACCGTGGCACCCGCGTAGACGCCGATCGACTTCAACCGGGTCGCCAGCGGCTTGACGACGATCTCCTCGGTGTTCAGGACGCGGTCCACGAGCAGGCCGAAACGCTGCTTCTCCGCCTGCACGACCGCGATGACGCTCTTGCGTTCCAGCTCTCGCGCGCCCTGCTCGATCTCCAGGCTGCCCGCGAGGGAGACCAGCGGGAGCAGCTCGCCGCGCAGCCGGTAGACGGGAGCGGAGTGCACGTACTCGATCCCCGTACCCGACCGCTGGCCGTCGAGGGCCACCAGCTCGAGCAGGTTGATCTGCGGCACCGCGTACAGGTCACCGGCGCACTCGACCGTCAGCGCGGGCATGATCGCCAGCGTCAGCGGGATGCGCAGGCGCCAGATGGTCCCCACACCGAGCGTCGAGTCGATGTCGACCTTGCCGCCGATCGCCTCGACCTTGGTGCGCACGACGTCCATGCCGACACCGCGGCCGGACACGTTGGTGACCTTCGCGGCGGTGGAGAAGCCGGGCAGGAAGAGCAGCTGCAGGAGCTCGGCGTCGCTGGACGCGTCGAGCTGTTCGAGGGTGCGCAGCCCCTTCTCCAGGGCCTTGGCGGCGACGGCCTCGGGGTCGACCCCGCGTCCGTCGTCGGCAACCTCGACCACGACCTGCCCACCGGAGTGGTAAGCCCGCAGCGTCAGCACACCCTTGGCGGGCTTGCCGGCGGCGATGCGCTCCTCCGACGGCTCGATGCCGTGGTCGACGGCGTTGCGCACGAGGTGCGTCAACGGGTCCTTGACGGCCTCGAGCAGGCTGCGGTCGAGCTCGGTGTCGCCGCCCGTCATCTCGAGCGTGACCTCGCGCTTGCACGCGGCCGCGACGTCGCGCACGATGCGCGGCATCTTGGACCAGATGTGCTCGATGGGCTGCATGCGCGTCTTCATGACGCCTTCCTGCAGCTCCGAGGCGATGAGGTTGAGACGCTGAGCGGACCGGGACAGGTCCGGGTCGTCGGTGCCGGACGCGAGCCGACTGATCTGGTTGCGGGCCAGCACGAGCTCGCTGACCTGGCCCATGAGGAGGTCGAGCAGCTCCACGTCCACGCGGATCGAGGTGTCGGCCGCGCCGCCGCGGGAGCCCGCAGCCTCGTCCGAGATGCTCTCGGCCGCCGGGGCGCTCGTCTGGGTCGGGACGAGCGGCTTGTCGGCCGGTGCGCCGATCTTCTGGGCGGGCTCGTCGCCACGGGCCTGCGCCGGCTGCTCGACCACCAGGGTCGCTGCGGCCGCGGGCTGCGCTGCTGCCGCGGGCGGCGCTGCGGCGGTGTCGCCGACCGTGGCGTGGGCGACGGTCTCAGCGGCCGCAGGTGCGGCGCCCGCTTCGGACGCTGCGGCGCCGGCATTGCGGATCGCGTCGACCGCCTCGATCACCGGGTCGATCGCCACCTCGCCCTCGGTGCCGTCGGCCTCGATGTGGGTGAGGAGGTCACGCACGCAGTCGGTCATCTGCAGCAGGACGTCGGTGGTCCGCTGGTCCATCGACCGCTTGCCGTCACGCAGCTCGACCAGCAGGTTCTCGCCCACGTGGGTCACGCGCTCGAGACGTCCGAACGCCAAGAAGCCACTGGTGCCCTTGATCGTGTGGATCGTCCGGAAGATGCTGCCCAGCAGCGGGCGTGAGCCGGGGCTCTCCTCAAGTGCTACGAGGTCGCGGTCCAGCTGGTCGAGGTTCTCATAGCTCTCGACCAGGAACTCACGGACGATCTCGTCGATGTCCTCCACCGATGTCCTCCCGATTCCGCGCGTGACGCACTCGTGACCGAGGCGTCCCGGCGAACGACCTCATCGGTCGGCGGGAGGGGTTCCTGAGGAGTCCGCGGCAGCTGGCTCGGGCTGACCGGGTGACGTCGGGCGCGGGGGCAGGACCAGGCGCTGCAGAGCGGCCGCGGTGCTCTCGTCGGCCGCCACGGCGTCCACGTTGGCGGCCCGGACGGCCTCGAGCACCTCCGCGCGGTGCACCCGTACCTCGCGGGGGGCGTCGATACCGAGCCGCACCCCGTCACTGCGGACCTCGATGACTGTGACGACGATGTCGTCACCGATCACGAGCCGCTCCCCGACGCGACGACTGAGCACCAGCATGCGGCGACCCTACCCCGTAGCGAGTACCCACCCGCGGCGATGCGCGCCGGTGGCGCACAACGTCCGGACCTGCCGTGCCGACCCTGGCGGGCGCTACCTCCCGGACGGTCCCAGGGCCTGTCCCAGCGCGGCCGCCCAGGCGACCGTCGTCGCGGGGATGCCGTCCACCCAGGCCACCGGAGCGCCGAGGTCGAGGACCGTGCCGGGCTGCGCCGTGTCGAACAGTCCGCGCACGGCGACCGCGTCGATCCCCGCTGGACCGCCCACCTCGGCCATCCACCGCGTGGCGTCGGCCGTCTTGGTCCGAGCGTCGACGACCGCCCACACCTGTGCCGCCCCGCAGGTGCGGACCAGCTCGGCGGCCTCGGCGCGGTCGGAGGGTTCGGGTCCGACCGCGAGGGCGACCACCCCGATCTGGGGCCCGCTGGCGGTGCGCTCGACCCAGGCGGCCAGCTCGTCGGCGGTGCCGGCCTTGGAGACCCCGACGCGACCGCCACGGGCACGACCGCCGGGCCGGGCGCCGGCGGCGCAGATGGCGGCGGCGTCGAGGCGCAGCCGCTCCGCCAGGAGCAGGGCGACCGCGTCGACGTCGGACTGCTCGCCGACGACGACCAGGACGGAACCCGGCGTGCGGGGCAGCGCGGGCGCAGCGGGCACGCGGGCGAGGACGGACGGCAGCGTCACGGGACCGGCGCCGCCGAGCAGCGCCTCGGGGATGCCGATGCCGCGCAGCGACGCGCGCAGCGGGTCCTCGGGGGGCGGTGCAGGCACCTCGATGTCGGCCGGGGCCGGCGTGCCGGCCAGGGCGCGGACCTGCTCGAGGATTCCCGCGAACGACGCGCTCCCGGTGCTGACGCTCGGGCCGGCCGGCTCGGGCGCGACCTCGTCGGGGTCGTCGAGGACGTCGAGGGTCGCCTCGGGCATCGACCCGTCCGGAAGCGCGTCATACGCGTCGGCTGCGGCGAGCAGACCGTCGATCCCGTCGACCTCGGGCGCCGGCGCAGCGGGCTTCTTCGTCGGCGGGTTCATGAGTGCGCGCGGCCGTGGGACGGGCTCCTCGGGCACGTCGATCGTGAGCTCGAACCGTTCCCTGGCGAAGAACCCCGCGACGCCACCGGTCCGGACGCGCTCGGCGCGGATCACCCGGGCGCCAGGACCGAACTCGCTCTGCACGTGCGCCATCAGCTCGGCGAGGTCGGACCCCTCAAGAAGCAAGCGCTGGGACACCGCTCACCGCCCCTACGGTCTCGACCTGGACACCCACTCCGGTGACCTCACCGTAGGACAGGACCGCGAGGCGCGGCAGCCCCATGGCGACGAGGCGGCGCAGTGCCGGCCGGATCGCGGGTGCGCAGGCGAGCACCACGGTGCGACCGTCGGCCTCCGCCTCGGCGACCGCGTGCCGCAGCTGTCCCAGCATCGACTCGAGACGGTTCGGGTCGACCAGCAGGTGCGTGCCGTGCTCGCCGGGCCGGATCGCCTCGACGAGGCTCTGCTCGAGCGACGGGTCGAGGGTGATCGCGCGGAGCACGTCGTCCTGGACGTACATGGACCCGAGCGCCGGGCCGAGGGCCGCGCGCGCAGCCTCGACGAGCCCCTCGGCGTCCGTGCTGACGCGAGCGCGCAGCGTGAGAGCCTCGTAGATCCGTCCCAGGTCCCGGATGGGCACCTCCTCGGCGAGCAGGCCCTGGAGAACCCGCTGCACCTCGCCCAGGCTGAGCAGCGTCGGGATGAGCTCCTCGACGACCGACGGGTTGACCTTCTTGACACCCTCGGTGAGCACCCGCACGTCCTCGCGTCCCAGCAGACGGGAGGCGTGCTGGGCGATGAGGGCACCCAGGTGCGTGATCAGTACGGAGACCCGGTCGACGACGGTCGCGCCGGACATCTCCGCGGCGTGCCGGAGCTCGGCGGGGATCCACTTGCCGGGCAGCCCGAACACCGGCTCGTTGACGGTGGTGCCGGGCAGGGCGGCGAGGTCGTCGCCGAGCGCGAGCATGCGGCCCGCGGGGGCCTCGCCGCGCCCGACCTCGACACCGGCGATCTTGACGACGTAGGTGGACCGGGGCAGGTCGACGCTGTCGCGCGTACGCACGGGCGGCACCACGATGCCGAGCTCGAGCGCGGTCTTGCGGCGCAGGCCGCGGACGCGGGCGAGCAGGTCCTGGTCGGGCCCGCTGCCGACCAGGTCGACCAGGTCGGGTGCCAGGAGGATCTCCAGGGTGTGCACGCGCATCTGCTCGATGAGCTGCTCGGGGCTGTCGCTCGACGGTGCCACGGCGTTCGCCTGCTCACCCGCCTGGACGGCCGCCTCCTCCTTGACCTCGGTGTTGCGGGCGCGCTGCGCCACGATCAGCAGCGTCGCGCCGACGAGGACGAACGGCACCTTGGGCATGCCCGGCATGAGCGCCAGCAGGATCGCTCCGCCCCCGGCGATCCGCAGCGCCATGCGTGACTGACCGAGCTGCTTGGCGGCGACGGCGCCGAGGTCACCCTCGGCGGTCGCACGAGTGACGACGATGCCGGTGGCCACCGACAGGAGCAGCGCGGGGATCTGGGTGACCAGGCCGTCGCCGACCGTCAGGAGGCTGTACTGGTGCAGGGCGTCGCTCGCGCTCAGGCCACGCTGGACCATGCCGATGACGAACCCGCCGATGAGGTTGATGATCGTGATGATGATGCCCGCGATCGCGTCACCCTTGACGAACTTCGAGCCACCGTCCATGGCGCCGTAGAAGTCGGCCTCGGCGGCGACGTCCGCGCGGCGCCGACGGGCCGTGTCCTCGTCGATCAGGCCGGAGTTCAGGTCGGCGTCGATCGCCATCTGCTTGCCGGGCATGGCGTCGAGGGTGAACCGTGCGCCGACCTCGGCCACGCGGCCGGCACCGTTGGTGATCACGGCGAACTGGATGACCACGAGGATCAGGAAGATCACGAGCCCGATGACCAGCGACCCGCCGACCACGAACTCGCCGAACGCGCCGATGACGTGGCCGGCGAATCCGTCGCGCAGCACCAGTCGCGTCGAGGCCACGTTCAGCCCGAGCCGGAACAGCGTGAAGACCAGGATCAGCGACGGGAACACCGAGAAGTCGAGGGGTCGCTTGACGTACATCGCGGTCAGCAGGATCACGAGCGAGACGGTGATGTTGAGCGCGATCAGGAGATCGAGCAGCGCCGAGGGCAGCGGCACGACGAGCAGCAGGACGATGCCGACGACGCCCAGGGGCACCGCGAGCGACGTGAGGGACTTGTTCTTCATCGCGTGACCTGATTCGTCGAGGGCGACTCCGGCGACGCGTCGGCGCCGTCGGTGAGGTTGTGGGCTAGCACTGTGGTGGTGACGGCCTGCGCAGCGGAAGGACGGCGGGCGGGCCGCCGTGCGGCGCGGGCCTTGGCGCGGTGGTCGGTGCCGTCGGCCTCGATGGTCGGGCCGCCGGGGACGCGGTGCTGCCCGGCGGACGCACCGCGACGGCGCAGGGCCATCACGAACGCCAGCACGCGGGCGACCGCGGTGAACAGGTGCGCGGGGACCTCCTGGCCGATCTCGCACGCGGCGTGCAGCGCGCGGGTCAACGGGATGTCCTCGATCATCGGGACGCGCTTGTCGGTCGCCTCCTCGCGGATCTTCGCGGCGATGGCGCCGGCACCCTTGGCGACGACCTTGGGCGCCCCGGTGCCGGGCTCGTAGCGCAGCGCGACCGCGACGTGGGTCGGGTTCACCAGGACGACGTCCGCCGTCGCGACCTCCGACATCATGCGGTTGCGGCTCATCGAGAGCTGCTTGGCGCGGATCGCGCCCTTGAGCATCGGGTCGCCCTCGGTGCGCTTGTTCTCGTCCTTGACCTCTTTGAGGGTCATCCGGGTCTGCTTGCGGTTGCGTCGCATCACGACGATCACGTCGGCGACGGCGAGCAGCAGGCCCGCGGCGATGCCGGTGCGCAGCAGTGTGGCCGTGCCGTTCGAGGCGGTGCCCAGCAGGCTCGACAGCGGCAGCTGCCCGGACGCCATGAGCACGGGCACCATCGACTTGAGGCCCATGATCAGCACGAGCGCGACGACGGCCGACTTGAGCAGCGTCTTGGCGCCCTGCCACAGGGCCTGCACACCGAACAGCTTCTTGAGGCCGTTCATCGGCTTGAGGTGGTCCACGTGCAACCGGAACCGCTGCGGGTGGTAGCCGCCCTGCGCCATGCCGACGCCGACGGTGACGATCATGAGGATGACGAACAGGGGCGCGAGCGTCGAGAGCACCGAGCGCAGGGCGCTCTCCAGCAGCGCCACGGCACCTTCGACCGTCGGGTCGTCGGCCACCCGCTCCATCTGCGCGAGCTGCTCGAGCCCGGCCGCTCGGCCACGGGAGATCACTATCGGCAGCGCGAGCACCGCGGCACCCAGACCGAGCCACGACGCGAGGTCCTGCGACCGCCCGAGCTTGCCCTTGCGGTGGACCTCCTTCATCCGCTGCGCGGTGGCCTTCTCGGTGCGGTCGCCGCCCTCGCCGCTCATGAGCCGGCTCCGAGCATGGCGGAGACGGACTTGCCGGTGAGCGTGCGGACCACGTTGGGCAGCGCGAGGAACGCGAACGCCCCGAGCGAGAGCGAGATCAAGATCTTCAGCGGGAAGCCCATGGCGAACGCGTTGAGCGCGGGTGCCACCCGGGTCAGCAGGCCCAGGCCGACGTCGGCGAGGAACAGCACGACGAGCAGCGGGCCCGCGATCTGGAGCGCCCCGACGAACATCTGCCCGACGCCGGTGGTCAGCGAGTGCAGGAAGAGGTCGGGGTTCAGCGCCGCGCCCAGGGGCAGGGCGTCGAACGTGCGGACCAGGCCGCCGAGCACGATCTGGTAGCCGTCGGTGACGAACAGGAGCACCAGGGCGGTCCACTGGTAGAGCCGCTGGAACTGCGCACCGCTGGACATGCTCATCGGGTCGAACGCGGTCGCCATCTGGAAGCCGCCGAACAGGTCGATGAGCGTCCCGGCCGACTGGATCGCCGAGAACGCCATCATCACGAGGAAGCCGAAGAGGACCCCGATCACTGCCTGCAGGAGCAGCGAGCCGACGAACGCGCCCGTCGTGTCCGTCCCGGCGGACGACAACCGCGGCGAGACCGCCAGCGCGAGCCCGAGCGCGATCACCCAGCGCACCGTGCCGGGGATCGACTTCTGCGAGAAGGGCGGCGCGACCGTCATGAAGGCGACGATGCGGACGCCGGCGAGCATCGCGGTCTGCACGGCGTCCAAGGGCAACGTGATGTTGACCGGGTCCACGCTCAGCTCCCCGTCAGCGACGGGATGCGGGCGAACAGCTCGGTGGTGAACTGCACGATCGTCGAGATCATCCAGTGCCCGGCCACGAGCAGCGCGACGGCTGCGGCGATGGCCTTGGGCACGAAGCTGAGCGTGACCTCCTGGATCTGGGTCACGGACTGGATGAGCGAGACGACGAAGCCGACCACCAGCGAGGTCACGAGGACCGGGGCGGCGAGCTTGGCGGCGAGGAGCAGCGCCTGCATGCCGATGTCGAGGACTGCGTTGGTGTCCATCGTCAACCACTCCCGGTGTAGGAGCCGACGAGGGACGAGATGACCAGTCCCCAGCCGTCGACGAGGACGAACAGCAACAACTTGAACGGCAAGGAGATCATCACCGGGGGCAGCATCATCATGCCCATCGACATCAACGACGCGGAGACGACGAGGTCGATCACCAGGAACGGTATGAAGATGACGAACCCCATGATGAACGCCGAGCGGAGCTCGGAGATCAGGAACGCGGGCACGAGGGTGGTGAACGGGACGTCCGCCTCGTCCTTGGGGTTCTCCTGGTCGGCCGCGCGGGTCATCAGCGCCAGGTCCTGCTCACGGGTGTGCGAGAGCATGAACTTCTCGAGCGGCTGCTTGCCGATGTCGACGGCCTGGCTGAACGTCATCTCGCCGTGCATGTAGGACTGCACACCGGTGTCGTTCACCTGGGAGATGGTCGGCGCCATGATGAACAGGCTGAGGAAGAGCGACAGCCCGGCCAGCACCTGGTTGGGCGGGACGCCCTGCAGCCCGAGCGCGTTCCGCGTGAACGACAGGACGACGAAGATCTTGGTGAAGCTCGTCGTCATCAGCAGCACCGCCGGGACGACCGACAGCAGCGTGATGGCGAGCAGGACCACGATCGAGTTGCTCGGCGTGCCGTTGACGCCGTTGACGGCCACGGAGACGGTGTCGCCGATGCCCGGGGACATAGCAGGTGTCGGCACCACAGGTGCCGTGGGGTCGAAGAGCATCAGTGGCGGACCGTCCGGTCCTGCAGCGACCGCAGCGCCTGGCGCCAGGTGTCGGGGGCGAGGATCGAGCCGGCGAGCGCCGAGTGTGCCGGCCCGGACGTCGTCCCGGCGAGCTCCGGGCCGACCGGGGTCTCGATCGTCGTCGCGACGTCGACGACAGCGGGTGCGGCCGGGGCGGCCGTCGCTGCGGCGACCGCGACCGGGGCCGGGGCCGGGGTTGCTGCCGCGCGAGGCACGGCGGGTGCGACGTGGACGGTCGGCTCCGCGAGGGTCGGCCAGCTGTCCTTGTCGAGCCGGTCGATGGGGCTCGCGTCGAGCGCCTTGAGAGCCTTGGGAGCCTTGGCCACCGTGGGAGCGACGGGCGGCGCGGGGACGCCGGCGGCGGCGAGCGACTGCGGCGTGATCGCCGTGGGCGCGCTCGCCTTGCGGCTGCGCGGCGTCGGGAGCATGCCGGCGGCGGCGGCCTTCGTCGCCCGGACCACCGACACCCACGGGGCGCCGGCGGCCTCGGCCGTGGACGCCGTGACCTTGGGAGCGGGCAGCTCCTCGAAGACCGGCCCGAGCTCGGTGAGCATCGAGACCTGCTGGTCGCCGTACCCGACGAGGATCCGGCGCGGACCGACGGCAACGACGGCGACGCCTGCGTGCTTGCCCATGGACTGCCGACCGACGATCTTGACGCCCGGCTCACGGGAGGTGCGCTGCTGCGAACCACCGTTGCCGAACCGACGACCGATGTACCAGATCAGGCCGACCACGCAGGTCAGCGCCAGCAGCAGGCGGAGCACGAACGTCGCGGTCAGCATCAGAGGCCGGACTCCGACCCGGAGACGATCTCGGTGACGCGGATGCCGTACGCCTCGTCGACGACGACGACCTCGCCGCGGGCGATGAGCCGACCGTTGACCATGACGTCGGCGGGGCTGCCGGCGGTGCGGTCCAGCTCGAGGACGGCGCCGGGGGCCAGGTCGAGCACCTGGCGCACGGGGAGCCGGGTGCGGCCGATCTCGGCGGTCAGCGTCATCTCGACGTCGTAGAGCATGCGCATGTTGGTACGGGGGCTCGGCACGACGCCGGCCGGGGCGGAGGCCTTCGACGCACGGATCCGCAGCGCGAACCAGGCGACGGACTCGCCACCCTGCTGGAGCGTGACGACCTGCGTGTCGGGTCCGACGACCTGCTCGACGGGCTCGAGGCGCGCGGCCTCCAGGACACCGGCACCGAGAACGGCTGCGGCGGCCTCCATCGCCGGACGCAGCGCGTCGCTCAGGTCGATCGCGTCGCCCGCGGCCGCGCTGGCCTCGAGCACGTCCGCGATCACGGCGTCGGCCACCAGGACGATCTCGGCGCTGGGCGAGCCGACGAACGACGCGACGAGCGCGGTGGAGCCGGCGGGGATGTCGCGGTGGTTCGCGCTGACGGCGACGAGCGGCACGGTCGAGGGCACCAGCGCTGCGGCGGCGGCCGCCGCGGCGAGGGCGGTCTCGGAGGCGTCGACGTCCCCGGCGGTGCGCGCGGTGGGGATGGTGGGGCTCTTCATACTGTTCACGCCTTGTTCTCCTCGACAGTGACGACTCGGCACGCGAGCCGGGACCCGTGGCTGCCGGCGGCGGCACGGGCGAGCACGACACCGTCGACGACCACGTCCAGCAGGTCGGTCGACGGGTGGGACAGCGGCAGCAGGTCGCCGACCGCGAGATCGATGACGTCGCGCGGGTGCACGACGACGGGTGCGAACCGGACGGCTACCTCGACCGGCACGTCCTGCATGGCGCGCTCGATCTCGGCGGCGGTCTTGGCCGCGGCGACGCGCTCGTCGGCCGATCGGGCGACGGGTCCGTCGGCGGCCCGGAGCTGGGCGAGCAGGACGTCGGCGGGGAGCATCAGCGTCAGGGCGTCCACGTGGTCGCCCACACGGAGGGTGAACGAGGCGACGAGCACGGCGTCACCGGCACCGGCGGCCTGCACGAACTGCGGGTTGTACTGGACTCCCCCGACGGTGAGCGCGAGCGGCGCCAGACCGGCGAACGCGTACTCGAGGTCGCTGAGCGAGTGGCCCAGGAGGTCCTTCACCAGCGAGAGCTCGATGTCGGTGAGCTCGCGACCCTCGCGGTCGTCGCCGCGGCCGTTGCCACCGAAGAGGTAGTCGATCCACACCAGCGTGGCCGGCACGGGGAGCTGGAGGATCGCCGTCTGGCGGGTGTACGTGACCGTGCACATCACCATCGCGGTCGGCGTCGGCGTCAGGTTGATGTACTCGTCGTACGTGCGGAGGTTCAGCTTCTCGAGCGTCAGGCTCGTCATGGCCCGCAGGCGAGCGGTCAGCTGGTTGCCGAACTGTCGGGCGAACCGCTCGAACGCCATCTCGAGGTGGCGCGCGTGGTCACGGGGCAGCGTCAGCGGCCGACGGAAGTCGTACGCCACGGGCTCCGCCGTGCGTCCGCGGCGCTGCGCCCGCACCGTGGTGCGCGCAGGAGGAAGGGTGTCAGGGACCGTCACGAAGCCACTCATCGGCGGGCGCACGCGCGTTGTGAGCACTTCGGCGCGGGTCAAGCCCATCTCACCCGGTGCTCGCTTCTCCGCACCGACCCTTCGTGGGTCGGACATTCAGCTGCGGAGCGGTGTGGCGCCCTCCATGGCGCCCCGACTCGCCGGGATCACGTTCCCGGCCTGCTGTGCCCTACTGGGTGACGTAGTTCGTCAGATAGACGTCCATGACCTTTCCGTCGTAGGCCTTGCCGAGCTCGGTCACGAGCTGGGCCTTCAGCGCGGCACGCGTCTTCGGGTCGGTGACCTCGGCGACGGTGTGGCCGGAGAACAGGGAGATCGCCATGTCGAGGGCCTCGGCCGTGTCCGGCACGTCCGTGGTCCCGACCTTCTTGGTCAGCTGCAGGGCCAGGCCGAGGCGCAGGTAGTGCCCCTGGGCGAGGTTGAGGCTGACGGGGTCGATGGTGAGGACGACGCCCTTCTCGGGCGCGGCCTCGGCCGCGGGCGTGCCGCCCCTGCCCAGGAACCAGTACGCCCCGCCGCCGACGGCCAGCACGGCCACCAGGACGACGACCATGAGCTTCTTCTTGGACTTCTTCTTCGACGGCGCCTCGGACTCCGGCTCGGCCGTCGGAGTGATCGAGCCGCCACCGATCTTGTTGCTGGCGCCGATCTTGGATCCGGAGATCACTCGCTGTTCGATGGGCATGGCCTTATCCCTTCGCCGTCAGTGCTGGCAGGAGGGCGCGCACGTTCTCGGGCGCGCTGGAGAGGATGACGATGTCGACGCGGCGGTTGCTCGCCAGCGCGTCAGGGCTGGCACCGGGGACGAGGGGCCGGGTGTCGCCGTAGCCGACGGCCATGATGCGGCCGCCGGGCATGCCGTCCGCCTCGACCAGGTGCCGGAGCACCTGGGTCGCACGGTCGGAGGACAGCTCCCAGTTGGTGGGGTACCGCCCGGACACGGGGACGACGTTGGCGTGGCCCTCGATCGAGATGTTCTCGTTGAGGCCGACCATCAAGGGTGCCGCGACGTCCAGGATCCGCAGGGCGGTCGGCGTCATCACGGCGCTCCCCTGGGCGAAGAACACGTCGTTGGCCACCAGCCCGAGGGTCAGACCACGTGAGTCGATGCGGTACCGCACCATGTTGGCGAGCCCGTTGTTGGCGAGCGACGCCTCGATCTGCGCCTGCAGGGCTGCCAGGTGGGCGGCCTCCGCCCGGGCAGCGGCGAGCAACGCGGGGTCGACACCGGCCGCCGGCGTCGGCTTCGCGTCGACCGCCTTGGCGACGACCGGGTCGGACGCCTCCTGGCCCAGGCCGTTGTCGGCGTTGACCATGCCCGCCGTGCCGCGCGCGGGCGTGTTGTCCGTCTGAGTGCTCGTGCCGTCGAGGTTGCCGTCGCTCCCGTCGAGGACCGACGGAGACGTCGTGGTGTCCTGGAAGCCCGAGGAGAGGCTGTCGCGCAGCGCGATGTACTTGTCCTGGTCCACCTGGCTGATCGCGAAGAGCACGATGAACAGGGCCATGAGCACCGTGATCATGTCCGCGTAGCTGACGAGCCAGCGTTCGTGGTTCGCGTGCTCCTCCTCGGGGGCGCCCTTGCGGCGGCGCCTGACCGGGGTGCGTCCGCTCATGCGGCCTTCGCCTTGGACTCGGGTTCGGGCGGCAGCAGGCTGCGCAGGCGTTCGCCGACGAGGCGCGGGTTGGCACCGGCCTGCACGGCCACGAGGCCCTCGATGGTGACCTCCATGGCGGCGCACTCCAGGTCGGAGATCCGCCGGATACGCGACGAGAGCGGCAGCCAGACCACGTTGGCGGAGAGGATGCCCCACAGGGTCGCGACGAACGCACCGGCGATCGAGTGCCCGAGCTCGGCCGGCTTGGCCAGGTTCTCGAGCACGTGGACCAGCGAGATGACGGTGCCGATGATGCCGATGGTCGGCGCGTAGCCGCCCATGTCGGCGAAGTACTTGGCGTGCATCCGGTCGACCGTGCGCTTGGTCGCGATCTTGTCCTCGAGAATCGTGCGCAGGTCCTCGGGGTCGGTGCCGTCGATCGCGGCCTGCAGGCCGCCCCGCAGGAACGGGTCGTCGATCGTGCGGGTCGCGTCCTCGAGCGCCAGCAGCCCCTCGCGACGGGCGCGGTCGGCCAGGCCCACCACGGTGTCCACGGTGGCCGACGCGTCGGGCCGCTTGCTGCGCAGGGCGGCCGGGACGGCCTTGAACGACGAGATGACGTCCTTGACCGTGTGGCCTGCCATGCCGACGCCGAGGGTCCCCAACCACACGAGCAGCAACGGCCCGGGGATCAGGATCGAGACGGGATTGCCGCCCTCGAGGAACATGGCGCCGAAGATGGCGACGAAGGCGACGCCGATTCCGATGAGTCCAGCGGGGTCCATCACACGCTCCGGGGTCGGATCGGCACGGCCGGTGCGAGCGGCGCGTCCTCACGGTCGGTGGTGCGTCCGCGGTCGAACCGCGTCGGCGCCTCCGGGTGGTCAGCGGTGCCCTCGGGATCGTCCTCGTCCTCGGGCAGGTCCGGCACCAGCTCCATGCGGGGCTGCACCTGGATCTCTTGTGCCCGCGACAGGATCTGCGCGCGGTGCTCGTTGATCCGCTTGATGACCTCGGACATGGGCTCGGCGACGATGTACTTGGTGCCGTCGATGAGCGTCAGGATCGCGTCCGGTGCACTGTCGATGCGTTGGATGAGGTCGGGGTTGACCCCGAACTCCCCGCCGCCTAGGCGCGTCACAACAATCATGGCTCTACCCGTCCCTGGTCACCGTGCTGCGGCTGGTGAGGGCCGCCGAGCCCATCCGTGGGCCCGTATGACCTATCGATCGGCCGGTGGGCCGCGGACCTGAGCAGTTGCTGGGGGCGACCGGCCGCGGTCACCCGTGAGGATGACCACGTCGTGCGCGTCCGCGCAGCGATGGAGCCGCCGACGTCGCTGCTCAGGGGCGGAACGCCCAGTGCCACGACTCGCGGGGGGTGTCCTTGACGAACCCGTACTCGGCCCCGTGCGCACGCATCCAGCGCTGACCGGCCGCGTCGAGCTTGAGGTCGGCGGCCATCCCCCAGCCGTGCTCGCTCGTCCCCGGCTGCGCTGCGAGGCCGCCCTGGCTGTACAGCCCCTTGCGCTGCGCGACGTCGACCTGTGCGGCGTACGAGCGGTAGGAGTCCGTGATGCCGATGTGCACACCGTCCTTGGCCGCGGCGCCCATCAGCTGCTCGAGCTTCTGGGCGGCGGGCGCCCAGAGCCGTTCCCCCGTGCCACCGACCTTCTGCAGCGCCGACTCGGGGATCCGCCCGTTGCCGTAGCGCGCCAGCTCGACGGGTACGCCGTCGGCGTTCAGGCGGGCCGGAGCCCCGCTCGCGCCGGCTCGGGCAGCACCGGCGGCACTGGCGACGTTGCCAGTACTGCCGGTTGTCTTTGCGACCTCGTCGGCGAGGGCCGACGCGAAGGTCGAGGTGGACGTGGTGAGCGGGGCGGCCTGCGGTGGTGCCACGAGCGCCTGGATCTGCGCCATCCGGGCAGCGATCCCTGCGATCCCGTCCATCGACATCCTGCGGCTCAGCCTTCCGGTGGTTCGATCGCCGAGAACAACCTCGTCTACGCCAGAGGGGTCTCTGACGTCGTTCAGGTTGTTCTCGACCGGTTCTCCCCGGTCCATCGGCAGCATCCGGCCCGATTGAAGCAGTTGGGCGGGGGCCGTCCGCGGTCGGTCACACGGTCGGCAGCGAGGCCGTGATGAGGTCGACGATCTCGGGGGCGTCCGGCTCGACCTTCGGGCGGAACCGGTGGACCGAACCGTCCGGCGTCACGACGAACTTCTCGAAGTTCCACGTGATCCGGCCGGCCTTGCCCGACGCGTCTGGTGCCTTGGTCAGCTCCTTGTAGAGCGGGTGCGCAGACCGGCCGTTGACCTTGGTCCGGGCGAACATCGGGAACGTCACGCCCCAGGTCGTCGAGCAGTACTCGGCGACGGCGTCGTCGGACCCCAGCTCCTGCAGGAACTGGTTGCTCGGGAAGCCGAGGACCGTGAAGCCACGGTCGCCGTACGTCCTCTGGAGCTGTTCGAGCTTCTCGTACTGCGGCGCGAGGCCGCACCGGGAGGCGACGTTGACGACGAGCCTGACCTGGCCGGCGTACGCACCGAACGTCGTGTCGTCACCGTGCAGGGTGGTCAGGGGGATCTCGTCGAGAAGCACGCCTCGGTCAACCCTGCTGAGGGGTCAGCCATTCCCGCGCCGATCTCGGCTACGTCGAGCCGATCGGCGGGCACTCGGTGCTGAGGGTTGCCGACGGACGCGGCTTGCTCGACCGCGGGCCCCACCTCTGCGACGACTTCCCGAGTCCCCCGATGCCCGGGAACCTGTTCTCACCCGACACGAGCGTGACGCTCGACGTCTGCACGTAGCGCCCTTGCCAGAGGATCTCCACGATCTGCGTCGCGACGCAGTCGAACTCGTCGGGTGTGAGGTCCGGGTCGAGGACGATCTCGCCGTCGTAGTGCGGGCCGTAGGTCGGGTCGGTCGAGAAGTCCAGCGACGCCGACGTCACCCCGGGCAGGTCACCGATCTGGGCGACCAGGACGTCGTCAGGCACCGAGCCGACCGATCCGGTGCAGGCAGCGAGCGCGAAGGCGACGGCCACGGCCCACACAGCCGGCCGGGACCTCAACTCGTCACCTCCCACCGGGTCACGGTCGCGGAGCCGCCGAAGAACTTCTCCGTGTCGCTGCGCCACGCCGCCACGCTCGGGTCCGTCGAGGAGTCGACCAGGGCGCCGGTCTGGGCGTACAGCCGGTTGTCGTGGGCCGCGGTCGGTCCCGGGTCGAGCTCCGCAGTGCCGCCGTGGGAGTACGGGGTCGCCACGGTGAGCCTGGACTCCGGGACGTCCCGGTTGACCGTGACGACGTTGGGGCGGTCCGGGTTCTCGTGGCCGTCGAGCATCGGGACGACGTCCTGGTTGTGCTCCAGGGCGAGCACGGAGACGGAGGGCGGGATGTCGAAACGGGCGATGGGCGACCCGCCGGTGACGACGGCCTCCACGTCGTAGCGCGCGCGGAACGCGGGATCGGCCGCCAGCGACGCTGCGATGATCCCGCCCTGGCTGTGGCCCGTCAGCATGACGGGCTCGCCGGGCCGGATCCCGGCGGCGTCCATCGCGGCGGCGACCTCGCGGGCGACCAGCGTGTCGTGGCCCGCCATGAGCTGCAGGTTCGACGTCAGGTCGAACGGGTTCGCGCCGCGCTCCCCCGACCACTCCTCCGTGCCTGGTATCTGCACGATGTGGGTGACCGTGCCGTCCGGCTGGGTCCGTGTGACGACCTGCACCTCACCGCGGTTGTCCGGCTGCTCGTCCCGGTAGAGGTCGTACTGCTCGAGGAAGATGCCCTCGACCGACGTCGGCGCGTGCCGCTCCTCGCCGTACGGGACCATGAGGAACTGACCGTCGGGACCGTGCACGGGAATCCCGTCCGCGTCCATGACCGGCACGGTGGCAGGGATGTCGGCCGCGGTCACGTGCACGTCTCCCGTGTCCTGGAACTGCCCGGCCAGGCCACCGGCGACGAGGAGACCGGCGATCGCGTCCTCGTAGTCGCCCGTGGGCCACGCGCCGCCCGAGAGCAACGCGGCCAGTCGGGGCCCGCCCGGAAGACCGAACACCGTGCCCTGCACGAGCCCCGGCGCCATGCGGGTGAGCGACTCCCCGAGCCAGGGATTCTCGTAGAGGCCCTCGGAGAGCGCTGTCGTCGCACCGCTGAGGATGCTGTCGCGCTCGGCGACCAGGCGCGCCAGCAGCACGACACCGCCCGGTTGGACGGCGATCGTCGAGAGGCCGCCGAGCACCGCGAGCCCGCCCGCGACGGCCAGGGTCGGCAGCGCGAGCCCGACGACGAACCCAGCGGCGGTGTACAGCTTCTCCATCGCCCACTCGCCGGCCTCGTCCACGAGCTCGTAGGTCGTCGCCGACGCACGGAGCACCACCGCCGTCGCCTCGAACCCGGTGCTCACCAGGATCAGCCCGTCCGGCCCGACGGTCGCTGCCGTGACCGCGGCCTCGACGCCCGCGACCTCTGCCGGGCAGAGCACCGCCGCCTCGAGGACGTCCGGGCTGACCGCCACCTCCGCGACGGTGCCCGACGACCGCCGGACGTCGTCGCCCAGGTTGTCGAGCAGCCCGGCCTCGGAGCGCAGGTCCTGCAGGCGGGCGCCCATGCCACCCGCACCGCCGTGCACGTCGATGCTCATGAGTCCCGCCCTTCGACGCCATCGCGGCGAGAGCTCTCCGTCGCGCCGGCCGTCGCCTGCAGCGCGACGCCGAGGCGCCCGGTCAGGTCCGAGAGCAGCCGGCGCACGATGTCCTCCGGGGAGCAGGGCGTGTGCCGCACCATCGCGTCCGGCGTACGGACGAGCTCGACCCAACCCGCGTCACAGCGCAGCCAGCTGCCGACGCTCGCGCCGTCGCGACCCACGCTCCGCGCCGTCAGCGTGAGGCTCCCGGAGACACCACGGACGGCGGCCGCGACGACCGCCGGTGGCTCCGCGAGCCCGAGCTCGGCGCACAGGACCTCGACGGTCGTGCGGTCGCCGGTCCGCATGGCCTTCGCGAGAGCGATGGTCAGCTCCTCCGGAACCACGGCCTCGGTCGTCTCGATCAGGACGGGCGCGTCGGGCACCAGCCGACGCACCTCGTCGAGGAGGTCCTCGATGTCGAACGCGCTGACCTCGATGCCCGGGCGCAGCACCGCCCCCGCCGGTCCGGCCGCGGGGACGACGTCGACGCCGCGCACCAGGGACGAGCACACCCGCCCGTCGGACCACAGCACCCCGAGCGTGGCCCGCTCGCCGCCGACGGACGCGACCTCGACCTCCAGGAGCGCCGACCCGCGCAGGCCGACGGCAGCGCGCACGTCGGCGTCGACCGGCACGTCCGCGGCCTCGAGGTCGACCGGTGCGCCGGTGCGGGTCGACGAGACCGGCTGCGCCCAGTCGGGCAGACCCGGCACACCGCGGCTCGCCGCCACCCAGTCCTGCTCGTCGAGCCGGATCCGCAGCGCGCCCTCGAGGGGGCGGAGGCTCACCTCGACCACGACATGCTCTTCCCGATCGTGTCGGCCAGGCTCGTCCAGTCCGGCGAGCCCACCTGCGGGAGCCGCACCCGATGCCCGAGGATCGCCTCGGCACCGGCCTTCGCGACCGCCTCGCTGCTGGTCAGCGCGGTGTGCGCCGCCTGCGCGGACAGTCGCTCGACGGTGCGGCTCGCTGCGTGGATGGCGTCGTCGACGAAGTGCATCGCCTTCTTGATCGCCGCCTGGCGCTCCTCCAGCGTGTCCGCGAGATGGGTCACCGCGGCTGCGGCCGCGACCAGCTCGCCCCTCGCCCGGTCGACCTGGCGCGCGTGGTCCGCCAACCGGTCGCGGTAGCGATCCGCCGCGACGCCCACCCACTCGATCCCGGCACCGGCGCGGACCCTGCTCTCCGTCCGGTCGAGATCGTCGGCTGCCGCCCGGACGCGCCGGGCATGGGCGCGCAGATCCTCAGGGTTCCCACCAAGTGCCACCGCGCGAGTCTAGGGAGGTTCGACGACCTCCGACCCCGGTTTGCGAGGTCGAGACCGAACGTGCTCCGGGCCGGTCGACGCATGGCGCATCGCGACGGCCGAGCGTGAGGGTCTCGACGCCGAGCCGCCGCGCATCATGCCCGGACGCACGAACGGCCGATGCCCGCGTCAGTGCGGGCATCGGCCGTTCGGTCAGCGGCGTCAGCGCTTGAGGTTGACCAGCTCCTGCAGGACCTCGTCGGAGGTCGTGATGACGCGGGAGTTCGCCTGGAAGCCGCGCTGGGCGACGATCAGGTTGGTGAACTCGCTGGAGAGGTCGACGTTCGACATCTCGAGCGCGCCACCGGCGAGCGAGCCGCGGCCACCGGTGCCGGCGGCACCGACCTGGGCGTTGCCGGAGTTGACCGACGTGCGGAACAGCGAGCCGCCCGCCTTCTCCAGGCCGGACGGGTTGGTGAACGAGCCGAGCGCGAGGCGGCCGATGGTCTGCTTCAGGCCGTTGCTGAACGCGCCGGTGATCGTGCCGTCGGCACCCAGGGCGAACGACTGCAGCGTGCCGGCGGCCTGGCCGTTCTGCGTCTTGGCCTTGACGGTGTCGAGGCCGGAGAACCCGGTGAGCGCACCGAGCTCGACCTCGACGCCGTTGACGCCGAACGAGGTGGGCGTGGCGCCCGCGGTCGCGAGCGGCTGCAGCGCACCCGTGGTGGGGTCGAACGTCAGGGCGCCGACGTTGACCGGGCCGCTGCCGTCGTCTGCGACGAGGCTCCAGCCGGTCGCGTTCTTGGTGAAGTCGAGCGACAGCTCGCGGCTGTTGCCGAGCGCGTCGAAGACGTCGACCGTGCGGTGCAGGACCGTCGGCGGGGTGGACGGCGCGGCGGCGTCCAGGTTGCCCTCGTAGGACGCGGTGCTCGTCGCGACCGCGGCCATGAGGGAGCCGGCGGGCACGCGCAGGTCGGACAGCGGGCCGTTGGTGTCGACGACGCCGTTGACGGCCGCCCAGCCCTGCACGAGCGCACCCTCACCGGGGAGCACCATCTGGCCGGTCGCGTCGAAGTCGAACGACCCGGCACGCGTGTAGAACTGGTCGCTGCCCTTGCGGACCATGAAGAAGCCGTCGCCCTGGATCATCATGTCGGTGCTGCGGCCGGTGATCTGCGAGGCACCCTGCGTGAAGTTGGTGGTGATGCCCGCGACACGCACGCCGAGGCCGACCTGCGCCGGGTTGGTGCCACCGGTGCCCTGCTGGGCGCCGCCCGCGTTCTGCAGGACCTGGGACAGCGTGTCCTGGAACTGCGTCTGCGACGACTTGAAGCCGGTGGTGTTGACGTTGGCGATGTTGTTGCCGGTGACGTCGAGCATGGTCTGGTGGCTGCGCAGACCGCTGATGCCGGAGAAGAGTGAGCGGAGCATGGTGAGTTCCCTTCGGGTGGGGTGGTCAGGCAGAAAGAGCGGAGGTGGGCGAAGCAGTGACGGAGGAGACGGCGTCCAGGGCGACCTCGTCGTCGCCGATCTGGACCTGGGGCACGGGGCCCGCGTAGGAGACGCTCGAGACGCTGCCGGTGCGGTCCACACCGTCGTCGCCGGTCCAGGTGACCTCCTGCCCCACGAGGGAGGCGGCGGCCATGCGCATCTGCAGCGCGAACGACTCACGCTGCGTGTCGGCGAGCTCGGTGAGCTTCTCCATGGTCGACAGCTGGGTGGTCTGCGCCATCATCTGCGAGGTGTCCATGGGGCTGGACGGGTCCTGGTTGCGCAGCTGCGCGACCAGGAGGTTCATGAAGGCTTCCTTGTCGAGCTCGCCGTTGGCCTTGTTGGCCGCGGCCGCCGCCTTGGCTTCGGCGCTGACGCCGAACGACGTGGAGATCGGGGTAGTCATCTGTCCTCCGTACTGGTGGGGGTGGCCGGGCCTCAGAGGTCGAGGTCGAGGCTCCGGTCGCCCGCGATACGGGCTCTGGTCGGGGTGGTGAGGGTCTCGGGTACTGCCGACGAGCCCCGGGGGGCACCGCCGTTGCGGGAGCCGCGGTCGCCGTCGGACGCGCCCGTCAGGCCGCCGTTCGAGCCACGCTGGTCGGATCGGCCCTCGGGGCCGACGTCGACGGTGAGCCCGTTCGCCGCGAGGTCCTTGCGCAGGTCCGCGAGCGCGCCCTTGAGCGCCTCACGGGACGCGTCGGTGGAACCGACGAGCTCGACCCGCACCGAGGTCGCGCTGATGTGCGCCACGATCCGCACGGGACCGAGGTTCTCCGGGTCGACGGGGACCGTGAGGATGTGCCGTCCATGGCTCAATCCCCCCGGCCCGGTCAGGGCGGTCAGTCGGGCCCCGAGCTGCTCCGCGAGAGGCGGAGGCGTCGGGGCGTTCGGGGTCGCGGGGGCCGGGGCCGGCGCCGCGGCCTGTGTCGGAGCCGACGTCTGCGGCGCGGCGATCACGCCCGACGGGAGCACGGTCGGCGTCGGGGCCGCGGTCGTCGGCGCCGCCGTGGTCACGTCGACGACCGGAGTCGCGGGGGCCGACGACGGCGCGGCGGCGTCCGCCGGAGCGGCAGCCGTCTGCGCGGTGCCGGCGGGTCGCTGCGCAGCAGGCGACGGGTCTGCGGCCACGGTGGTCGGCGCCGTCGCGGCGGTCGGTGCCGGGACCGCCGCAGACGCCGGGTCGGCCGGCGGCGTGAGCGTGCCGAGAACCGCGCCGGTCGAGGTGGCCGGCGAGGCTGTCGTCGCGACGACAGCCTGAACGGCCGGCCGTGCGGCGTCGGGGGCCGCGGGCACTGCAGCGGCCGGCTGGTCGGCGCGGGACGAGTCGGTGGGAGCGGCGGCGGCGGTCGTCACGGGGAGACCCGCCGTCGCGACCGCGGACGCGGCGAGCGCCGTCGCGTCCGCGCTCGGCAGGGTCGGGACCAGGTTCGCCGTCGATCCGCCCGGCGTGGTGTCGGTCGTCGACCCCGGCACCGTCGTCGCGGCTGTCATGGTCGCGTCGGCCGTGTCGGAAGCCAGGTGTTCGGGAGCCTTCCCGGCAGCTGCACCGTCCGCGGCGGCCTTGTCGGCGGCCGTGTCCGCAGCCTTGTCCACGTTCGCGGCCGCAGGCCGGTCCGCAGACGTGTCGACAGGCGTGTCGACAGACGTGTCCTTGTCGGCCGGCCTGGCGGCGGGCTCGTCGGCCGGGGTCTGCGCCGTGCGGGACCGCTCGGCCGATCGGGCGAGCGCCTTGTCGGACGCCAGCGCCTTGTCGGAGGCGCGCACCATCGAGCGCTGAGCGGCAGCGGCCTGCGCGTGGACGTCGGCAGCGGGACGCGTGGGCACGCGCACGGGGGTGCGCTCGCTGACGGAGACCCGCTGCAGCACGTCGGCGAAGTCGTCGGCCGGGGCCGCGGACGAACGGACGCTGCTCGTGCGGCCGACGGAAGCCGCCAGCGCGGTCACACCGACGCCGGTCATGCGGCGGCTCCGGCGGTGAGAGCGGCGTACCCGCCGGGGGCGGACGACGTCGAGCCGATCGCCTGAAGCGCCTCGAGGGTGGCGCGCTGTGCACTGGCTGTGGCCGATGCGCTCGTCACCCCGCTCGTGGGGGTGCCAGCGGAAGGAGCGGCGGTCTCCTGCGGCAGGACGCGCCGGATCGCCGACGGGGTCTTGTACACGTCCCGGACGGACACGTGCCCGCCCGGCTTGGGTGCGTCGATCATCTTGCCGTCTCCTACGTAGATGGCGATGTGGCTGCCGCCGTTGAAGACCAGCAGGTCTCCGGGCAGCGCCTGGTCGAGGTCGGGCACGGCGCTGCCGAGCGTCATCTGCTCGCGGGCGGTGCGCGGGATGCCCGTCACGCCGATGTCCGCGAGCGAGCGCTGCACCAGCCCGGAGCAGTCGAGGCCGCCCTCGGACAGGGACTCGCCGCCCCAGACGTACGGCGTGCCGACGTACTTCTCGGCGGCGGCGATCAACGACTGGCCGGTCGGGCCGGCGGACGCCGTGGTCGTCGGGACCGCCGTGTCCGACAGCCCGAGGGCCGCGAGCGCGTCGGTGAACGAGGTGGCGGTGGACGCCGTCGCTGACGCCTTCGTGGAGGTTGTCGTCGGCAGGGTCCTCTGCGGCTCGACGAGCTGCCGCAGCTCCCCGATGCGGGCCTGCACGGCCGCGATCCCGTTCGTCATCAGCCCTCGCTCCCGTTCTGCGAGCCGGCGTCCGACGCGCGGCGCCCGGCGATCTCGTCGAGCACCTTCTGCTCGGCGCGGGACTCCTCGAGGCGCTCGGCCTCCTGGTGCCGCTCTTCGAGGCGCTCGAGCGCGCGCACCTGCTGGCGCGCCTCGCTCCAGGTCTCGGCACGTTCGTCGGACACGGTCTCGGCGGTGGCCACCTCGATCCGACGCTCCGTCAGGAGCGAGCCGAGAGCCGCGCGGCCGGCGATCGCGGCGCGGAAGGCGAGCATGTCGTCCCCGCTGGGCAGGGTCGCTCCGCTGAGGCGCTCCGCGGTGTCGCGGGCACGCTGCTCGGCGCGGGCCTGGTCGCGGCGGGCCAGGGCCAGCTCGGACGCGGCACGGTCCTCGGTCAGCGTCCGCAGGCGCAGGAGGCCGGCGAGGGGGAACGGCCTGCTCATGACTCGTCTCCCAACGCCTCGACGAGCGCACCCAGGTGCGCCCACGACTGTGCACTGGCAGCGGGCTCGTCCATCCCCTGCCGCAGGAACGCGTCGATCGCCTTGCCGTGCGTGACGGCCGCGTCGACGAGCGGGTTGGAGCCGGCGACGTACGCACCGACGTCGATGAGGTCCTGTGCCTGGCGGCGCGCGGCCATCACGGCACGGAGGCGTGACGCCAACGCGCGCTGGTCTGCGGAGGTCACCCGGTTGGCGACGCGGCTGATCGAGGCCAGCGCGTCGACGGACGGGAAGTGGCCGGCCACCGCGAGGCGCCGGTCGAGCACGACGTGCCCGTCGAGGATCGAGCGTGCGGCGTCGGCGATCGGCTCGTTGTGGTCGTCGCCGTCGACGAGCACGGTGTAGAGCCCGGTGACCGAGCCGGTCCGGCCCGTTCCGGCACGCTCCAGGAGCTGCGCGAGCAGCGCGAACGTGCTCGGCGGGTAGCCGCGGGTCGCGGGCGGTTCGCCGACCGACAGGCCGATCTCGCGCTGCGCCATCGCCACGCGGGTCAGCGAGTCCATCATCAGCACGGCGTGCGCCCCGCTGTCGCGCAGGTGCTCCGCGATCCGGGTGGCGACGAACGCCGACCGCAGCCGGACGAGCGGCGGCTCGTCGGAGGTCGCGACGACCACCACGGAACGGGCCAGACCCTCAGGGCCCAGGTCGTCCTCGAGGAACTCGCGGACCTCACGACCACGCTCACCGACGAGCGCGATGACGGACACCTCGGCGTCGGTCCCCCGCGCGATCATCGACAGCAGGCTCGACTTGCCGACGCCGGACCCGGCGAACAGGCCCATGCGCTGGCCGCGGCCGACCGTGATCAGGGTGTCCATGACCCGGACGCCCAGGTCGAGCGGGGTGTCGACGCGGGCCCTGTCGAGCGGGTGCGGAGCACGCCCGTCCATCGGGACCCACGCGTCCGCGCGCAACGGGCCCAGGCCGTCGATCGGCCGACCCAGGCCGTCGATGACGCGGCCGAGCAGCCCGGTGCCGACGGGGACGTGGAGCGAGCGGCCCAACGGGCGCGCGTCCATCCCGGCGCGGAGCCCGTGGGTGTGACCGAGCGGCATGCAGCGGACGGTGCCGTCGGCGGTCGCGACGACCTCCGCGAGCACCGAGTCGTCCGGACCGTCGCCGATGCGCACGAGCTCGCCGAGCGCGGCGTCCGTGCCGGCCACGTCGATCGAGAGCCCGACGACCGTGCGGACGGTGCCGACGACCTCGGGGGTCACCGCCGCGAGGGCGGCGCTCCAGCGGCTGCGGGGTGCGTCTTCCAGGAGGGTCGTCATGCCAGCTCCCCTGCCAGCGCGGCCCGCGCCCGCTCGAGGGCGGCCCCGATCCGGGCATCCAGGTAGCCGTCGGGGTGCACCGCGAGCGCGTCGCCGGGAGCCAGCGACGGGTCCGCGACGAGCCGGACGCCGTCCGGGAGGTCGTCGACGCCGATGCTGTCCAACGTCTCGAGGTCACGCGGGCTGAGGTGCACGGTGACGGCCTCGGCCGAGCGCGGCGCGGAGAGCACGCGAGCCAGCGCGGCGCGCGCGGACTGCTCGTGGTCGGACAGCTCGACGCCGAGCACGGCCCGCGCCAGCTCGAAGGCCTCGGTGTGCAGGAGCTCTTCGGCGTCGTGGAGCACGAGAGCGGTCCGCGCCGACGCGGCGTCCGCGGCCCTCGCCAGCACGTCGAGCGCCTGGCCGAGCAGTGCACCCGCCGTGGCGGCCTGCTCGGCACGCTCGGTAGCGGCCCGGGCTGCTTCCACAGCGGCGACCGCGGCGGACTCACGGGCGCCCGCGGCGAAGCCGGCCGCGAAGCCCACCGCGTGCGCGCTGTCGCGGACGTCGTCGCTCAGCTCGACAGCCCGCAGCTCAGACGGTCGGAACGCATCGGGCGCGCCGGACGCCGGCGGCACGACGCCGAACCCGCCGGGCACGAAGCCCGAGCGTGCTCGCGTCGTCGCAGCATCCATGGTCGTCAGTCCGACCACCAGACCGTCACGCAACGTACTCGTCCTCTCCGTCGCGACGCAGCACGATCTGGCCGGCTTCCTCGAGCCGGCGGATCGACTGGACGATCTCCGCGCGGGCGTCCTCGACCTGCGAGAGACGCACCGGGCCGAGCATGTCGATCTCCTCGACGAGGTTGTCGCGGGCGCGCTCGGACAGGTTGCGCAGCACGGTGTCGCGGACCTCGTTGCTGACACCCTTGAGCGCGATCGACAGCTGGTTGGTCTCCACGGCACGCAGCACCAGCTGCATGGCACGGTCCTCGAGCAGGACGATGTCGCCGAACACGAACATCCGGCTGCGGACTTCCTCGGCCAGCTCCTCGTCGCGCGCCTCCAGGCCCTCGAGGATGAGCTTCTCGGTGGTCGGGTCGGCGCGGTTGATGATCTCGACGAGGGGCTGCAGACCACCGACGGGGGCCAGCTCGCGGGGTGCGAGCACGGTGGACGCCTTGCGCTGCATCGACTCCGCGATCAGCGCGACGACGTCCGGCGAGGCGCGCTCCATGAGCGCGATGCGGTGCGCGACGTCGCCCTGCAGGTCCCTCTCGAGGCCGGCGAGGATCGAGGACGCGTGCTCCGGGCGCAGGTGGGCGAGCACGAGGGCGATGGCCTGCGGGTGCTCGCCGTTGAGGAGCGAGAGCACCTGCCGGGGGTCGGCCTGCTGGAGGAACTCGAACGGCTGGCCCGCCATGCTCGTCTGCAGCCGCTCCATCATCAGGCCGGCCTGCTCGGCGCCGAGGGAGGACACCAGCAGGTGCTGCGCCAGCAGGGTGCCACCGACGACGCCCGGCCCGACCACCGAGGCCGCGTAGAACTCCTCGAGCACCTGGTCGGCCATGACCTGCTCGACGTGCTCCAGGCGCATGATCTCCGCCGTGAGCTCCTCGATCTCGGCCACGTCGAGCTCGGCCATCACCTTGGCGGCACGGTCCTTGCCCAGCTGGAGCAGGAGCATGGCGGCCTTCTGCGTACCGGTCAGGGCGCTCATCGGCGTGACCTGCTCGACTCGCCGAGCCACCCGCGGAGCAGGTCGGCGACCTCGTCGGGCTGCTCCTCCGCGAGCATGGCGATCTCGGCGCGCTTGATGGCGACCGGGTCCGGAGCCAGCGGCAGCGGGGCGGGCGGCAAGGCAGGCATCGCGTCGATCTCGGCAGCCTCGAGCGCCAGCTGCTCTGCGCGCTCGTTCAGCACGGCGAGCTCACCCAGGTCGAGCGACGTGCGACGAGCCTTGCGGCTGTTGCGGCGGGTGAACGCGATGACGATGAACAGGATCATCAGGCCGATGACGACGGCCCCGCCGATCGCGGCCTTCTCCATCAGCGCGTTCTGGGCGGCGGCCTTCTTGTCGGCGTCGGCCTGTGCCAGCGCCTTCGTCGCGGCCTTGGCGGCGGTCGTGTCGAACGCCATGGCCTGCACCGCGATGGTGTCCCCGCGGGTCGCGTCGATACCGGCCGCGGCCGCCACCATCGCCTGCAGGTTGGCCATGTCGAGGCCGGGGGCGGCGTCCGCGTTCACGGCGACCGCGACGGACTGGCGCTTGACGGCGCCGGGCGCCGCCGTGGTCGTCTCGGTGGACTTGTTCACCGAGTTGGTGACGTCCTCGCTGGTCGACTTGTACGCGCCGCTGCCGTCCGCTGCGCCGCCGTTCGGCACCGCGATGTTGTCCGGGCCGAGCACGCCGGTCGCTCCTGCGCCCGCGCCGCCGCTGTACTCCTCGGTCTTGGTCGAGGAGGCGAGAGGAGCGGTGCTCGGCGACGGGGCCGAGAACTCCTCCTTGGTGGTCGACGTCTGGTCGTAGTTGAGCTGCGCGTTGACGGTGACCGCGGCGTTGCCGGCGCCCACCACGCGGTCGAGCAGCGCCTGGACGGCGGTGCCGACGCGGTTCTCGTAGTCGGTGGTCTGCTGGTCTGCCAGTCCGTTCCCCGTGGCGCCGGCGCCGGCGCCGACCGTGGACAGCACCTGACCGGTCGAGTCGACGACCGCGACGTCCGTCGGCACCATGTCCGGGATGCCCGCCGAGACGAGGTGCACGATCGACTGCACCTGTCCGGGGTTCAGGGTCGTGCCGGGCGCGGTCCGCACGAACACGGACGCCGTGGGGTCGGCCTTCTTGTCGACGAAGACGGTGTCCTCCGGGACCGCGAGCTTGACCGTCGCGGCCTGGACGCCGTCGATCGCGCCGATCGTCTTCGCCAGCTCGCCCTCGAGCGCGCGCTGGTAGGTGGTCTGCTGCTCGAACTCCGAGGCCGTCATGGGCATGTCGTCGAGCAGCGAGTAGCCGCCGCCGTCGGCGTTGGTGGGCAGGCCGGCAGCAGCGAGCTTGATGCGCTCGCCGTACAGCTTGTCGGCCGGCACCATCACCGTGGAGCCGCCGTCGGTCAGCTCGTACTTCACACCGTCCGAGGCGAGCTGGTCCACGATCGCGCTGGCGTCAGCACCCGAGAGGCTGGTGAACAGCGGCGTCAGGGTCGGCTTGTTCAGGGTGCTGCTGAAGAACGCGGCACCGAGCACCAGGACCGCGATGCCGATGATGCCGAGCGTGCGCTGTGCCATCGAGAACTGCTTGACGGCACCCGTGAGGCGGTCGAGAACCGCCTGGAGCTGTGCGGGCATCAGCCCTGCATCCGCATGATCTCGTTGAACGCCTCGACGGCCTTGTTGCGCACCGCGGCGGTCAGCTCGAGCGCGGTCGACGACTCGGCCGCCGCGATCGAGTAGTCGTGCACGTCGGTGAGGTCACCTGTGACGGCCTTGACCGCGAGGTCGTTCGTCGTCGACTGCAGCTGCTGCAGGTTGTCCACGCCGCTGAGGATGTTGGCGAACCCCGCACCGGAGGTCGAACCGGTGGCGGCGGGAGCGACGGGCGCCGTCGGGGCGGCGACGGACGTGACACCGCTGATCGCGGAGATGGGGATGGTCATCAGTTGCGTCCGATCTGGAGGGCTGCCTGGTAGGTCTCCTTGGCGCGGTCCACCACGGCGGCGTTCGCCTGGTAGCCGCGCTGGGCCATGATCAGCTGGGTCATCTGGCTCGACATGTCGATGTCGGGGTAGCGCACGTAGCCGTCCTTGTCGGCGAGCGGGTGGTCCGGCTCGTAGACGAGCCGCCCCTCAGCGCTGCCCTCGAGGACGCCCGCGACCTGGACGCCGCCGTCGCCGCCGGTCATCTCCTGGGCGATCACGTACTTCTGCTGGAAGGCCGACTCGCTCGTGGAACGGACGGTGTTGGCGTTCGCCAGGTTGTCGCTGACCGCGTCGAGCCACTTGCGGTGGACGGTCAGGCCGGTGCTCGCGATGCCGATCGCGCCGAAGATGGTCATCAGTTCGTCCGCATCGCGGCGCGCACGGACGAGAACTCGTTCGACATCGCCTGGGAGGCCAGCTGGAAGCGGAGGTTGGTGTCGACGTTCAACAGGGTCTCCTCGTCGAGATTGACGTTGTTCCCGTCTTCGCGGGTGGGCTCGAGGGAGCGGGCGACGTGTGCCGAGACGGCACCGTTGCCGTGGCTCACCGCCTTGGACAGCTCGTCCTCGAACGACACCTTCTTGGCGTGGTAGCCGGGGGTCTGGATGTTCGCGACGTTGTCAGCGATGACGCGCTGGCGCAGGGCCAGGCCGTCGAGCGCGCTGTGGAGCGCGACAGAGCTCACGGAATCGAACATGCGAAGGGTCCACCCCACCGAAGAGAAGTGCGTATCGGCCGATCCTTGGCCTGCTGCATGAGCGATCCGTGCTCAAGTCGATCCATCGGCCGGGGGGCCGGGGTTTGTAGGAGAAACCTGCTTCGGGCTCTCATTCACCCGTCCGGCGGCGCACGGCGGTGCGTCGGTCGTGCGTCGGCGGTGCGTCGGTCGTGCGTCGGCGGTGCGTCGGTCGTGCGTCGGCGGTGCGTCGGTCGTGCGTCGGCGGTGCGTCGGTCGTGCGTCGCCTGGCGCAGACGCGCCGGTCAGACCTCGTCGTCGAAGTAGACGGCGGCCTCCGGGTCACGGAAGCTCAGCGCCCGGGTGGCCGCGAGCTGGCGGCGGCTGACCACCACGGCCTGGCCGACCCGGCGGGACGTCTCGAGCTGCCGGCGCAGCAGGGCGCGGGCACGAACCTCGAGCGAGGCGGGCAGCGGGCCCAGGTCCTGCGGGGGTTGCCAGGCGGAGGCCCGCGCCACGTCCTGCACGGACGTCAGGTGCGCGGTGCGGAGCAGCTCGTCGGCGGAGTCGACGTCGAGCTCGAGCGCGTCGAGCGCGTTCGACCAGGCGGCGATCCATGCGACGTCGGCGTCGGAGATGGTGCCCCCCGTCGTGGCTCGCGCCCTGGCTCCGGCGCTCGCGGGAGACATGTCAGCCGACGCCGAGCAGGCCGGCGGTCATCGCGTCGTCGCGGGTCGGCATGCTGCCAGCGGGGGTCGACGCGGAGCGCGCGAGCCCGTCGGCCGCGTCCTGCCAGGCCTCGGCCAACGGCATGATGAGGTCGCGGCAGGCCACTGCACGGTCGGCGTCACCCTTGACACCGGACTCGATGAGCTCGGCGAGCAGGTACTGGTAGATCGACATGAGCTGCGCGCCACCCTCCCAGGCCTCGACCTGCAGGCTGACCATGAGCTCGGCGACGATCTCCTGGGCGTGCGCGAGGTGCTGGGTGCCCTCGACGCGGTCACCGGCGCGCAGGCAGCCGACGGCGCGGTCGACGTCGAGGAGCATGCGTTCGTACAGCATGGTGAGCAGGCGTGCGGGGCCGACCGTCGCGACCGCGGAGGCCACGTACTGCGAACGGACGCTGTGCATGAGGGTGTCCTCTTCAGTGGGGTCGGGAACGAGTGGTGGGAACGACGAGGTCAGCCGAGGGCCGCGAGCTGGCCGGAGAGCCAGGACGACTGCGACTTGAGCCCCGAGAGCGTGACCTCGAGGTTGGAGTAGGTGGTCTGCAGCGACTCGCGACGCAGCGCGAGGCGCCGGTCCCAGTCCTCGATCTGGTCGTTGAGGCCCGTCAGCTCCTTCTGCTGACCCGTGATCTTCAGGGTGAGCGTGCCGCTGATGGAGTCGCTGGTGCCCTTGGCCACGTCGGCCACGCGCTTCGCGATGCCGGCGACGACCTTCTGCACCTGCGCAGGGTCCTTGTCGAGCGCGGCGGCGAACTTCGCGGAGTCGAACGTGAACGTGCCGTCGCTGCCGACGACGATGCCGACGGAGGACGGCGAGATCCCGTCGATCGGGTAGGAGGCGGCGCTCGACACGGCCGTCTGGAGCTGGCGGACAGCGCTGTCGCCGGAGAACAGGCCACCCTTGACGACCGTGTGGCCGTCGGCGTCCGTCGAGGTCGTGGTCGAGGTCCGCGACGAGATCTCGGAGATGACGACGCCGAGGGAGCCGACGAGCCCGGAGGCGAGCGAGGTGAGCGCGGCCGTGTCGCGGGCGACGGTCAGCGTGACGGGGTCCGCCTCGACCTTGGACACCGTGAACGAGGTTCCGGACAGGACGTCCGAGAAGGTGTTGCTCTTCGAGGTCACCACCTGGCCGACGCTGCCGGGCCACAGGGTGACCTGAGCGTCCTGCGCGACCCGCGAGTCGATGAGGTCGATCTTCGTGGCGGTCCCGAGGGCGAGCTCGGCCTCGACGTCGGCCTTGGTGCCGGCGTAGACGGTGAACGCGGCGTCCTTGCCGGTGCTCTTGCCCGTCAGCTGCAGACGCGTGTCGGTGCCGACCGTCACGGCGACGGCGTTGACGCCGGCGTCCGAGCCCGAGATCGCCTTGGCGAAGGCGGCGGGGTCGGTGCCGACCGCGACCTCCGTCAGGGTGTTGCCGACCTTGATGGTGACGGTCGAGGCGCCCTTGGTCAGCGCGGTCGGGCTCGTGAAGGCGTCGGACAGCGAGATCTGGTTCTGGGCGACCTTGTCCACCTGGAACGTGAGCGCCGTGGCCTGGGCCACGTTCGTGGTGCTCGCCGTGACGGACGTGGCCGACGTGGTGGCCTTCGTCGCGCCCCACGAGGCGGCGGTCGCGGCCTTGGTGGCTGCCTCGGCGAGCGAGGCGACCTTGGTGTTCAGCGACTGGAGCGCCGAGACCATGGTGGTGGTGCTCGACTGCTTCGACTTCAGCAGGGTCTGCGGGGCGGCCTCCGCCTGCATCAACGAGTTGATGAGGGACGTCGTGTCGAGGCCGCTGATGAGGCCGTCGATTCCCATAGAACCCATGAGCTGTCGTCCGTTCGAGAGGTGCGAGGTACCGCAGTGCGGCCGGGGTCGGCCGGAGATGGAACACCGGTGGCGGGCGTCGTGACGACAGCCCGCCACCGGTGGGTCGTGCGTGGCTCAGGAGGGGTTGCCTCCGTTACCGGTCAGGTCACCGCAGGAGCGAGAGCACACCCTGGGGGATCTGGTTGGCCTGCGCGAGCATCGCCGTGCCGGCCTGCGACAGGATCTGCGAACGGGTGAAGTTGACCATCTCGGACGCCATGTCGGTGTCGCGGATCCGGCTCTCCGACGCGGACAGGTTCTCCACCGCGACGTTCACGTTCTTGATCGTGTGCTCGAAGCGGTTCTGCATCGCACCGAGGTTGGCGCGAGCGGTCGAGACGTTCTTGATCTGCTGGTCGATCAGCGTGATCGACGCCTGCGCGGCAGAAGCCGAGGAGAAGTCGATGCCGGCCTGGGTGTTCGCGACCTGCGTGCCACCGGTGACCAGGCCGCCGGCGTCGGGGTCCGTGACGTCCACGTCGCCACCGTCAAGGGCCTTGACGGAGACGCCGGTGGCGGCACCGTTCGCGTCCTTGATGACCGAGACGGAGAACTTCGAGTTGAAGTTCGTGTCACCGGACAGCTTGTCGGCGAAGTCCTGGATGTTGGTGATGCCGGCCGTCTGAGCTGCGGTGAGGTCCACCTTGACGGTGGAGACCGAACCGGCAGCCGTCGTGGACGTGAAGCTGAAGGACTGGGCGCCGCCGGCCTTGATGCCCGCGTCGTCGACGGTGAACGTGGTGCCACCGACGGCGAGCGCGCCGGTCGTGAGGTTGGCCGCGATCGCCTTGACGTTCGCGCCCGACAGGTCGACCGTGATCTGCGAGTTGGCGTCGCCGTCCGCGCCGACCTGGAAGTTCAGCTTGCCCGAGCCGCCGCCGGCGGTGCCGTCGAGGAGCTTGGTGCCGTTGAAGTTCGTCGAGCCGGAGATGCGGTCCAGCTCGGCGACGAGCTGCGTGGCCTCGGTGTCGATGTTCTTGCGAGCGTCGACGTTGTTCGAGTCGTTGGCGCCCTGGACGGCCAGGTCACGAACGCGCTGCAGGATGGAGTGGACCTCGGTCAGGGCACCCTCAGCGGTCTGGACGACGGAGACGCCGTCCTGAGCGTTGCGAGCGGCAACCTTCAGGCCACCGACCTGCGAGCGCAGACCCTCGGAGATGGCCAGGCCGGCCGCGTCGTCCGCTGCGCGGTTGATGCGGAAGCCGGACGACAGCTTCTCGAGGCTCTTGGCCTGGTCGTTCTGGGTGTTGCTCAGGTTGCGGTACGAGTTGATCGCCGCGATGTTCTGGTTGATCGAGAGACCCATGATGGTTTCCTCTTCCTTGATTCGGGTCGGGCTGCCCATCCATGGGCACAACCCTCTGATCGGCGGGGGCGGCCGGTGTTAAAGGATTGCGACCGAAGTTTTTTTCTCCGGTTCTGCGCACCGTCACCGACAGCGTCTGCCCAGGTCAGGCCGTGTATGCGTGGCCTTCGCCGGCCCGCTGGGCGGCCATCGCACGCTCCCGGACGGCCTCGTCGGCCGACGCGGGGAACGGAGAGGGCACGATTCCGTGCGGTGCCATCGGCGGCGCCATGGGCGCCATTGCCGCACGAGCGGCGACGGCTGCGAAGTACTTCTGGCGACGACGCTCGGCCACACCCTCGGGGCGCTCGGCCGCGGGGACCAGGTCGGGGTCGAGGCCGGCGTTCAGCCCGTCCTTGAGGAGGGACAGCGCCTCGGTGCGCAGCTGGCTGATGCGGGACTGGGTGACACCGAGCTCGTCGGCCAGGTCTGCCACGGACCGGTCCTGCAGGAAGATGCCGTCGACGACGACGCGCAGCTTCTCGGGGAGCGTCTGCACGGCGGCGCGCAGCCAGCGCAGGCGCTCGTCGGAGAGCAGGACCTCTTCGGGGTTCGGGGAGCCGTCACGGACCAGCTCGGCGACGGGGACGTCGCTGGAGTCCATGGACAGGACGCGGCGGGCGGCGTCCTGGCTGGCGCGGTCGACCGCGGCGACGTCGGTGCCGAGCGCGCCCGCGAGCTCCTCGCGGCTCGGCGAGCGGCCGAGGGTGGCGGTGAGGCGCTCGGAGGTCGTCGCCAGCTCGCGCACCTTCTGACGAGCACCACGCGTCGCCCAGTCCATCGAGCGCAGCTCGTCGACGAGCGCGCCGCGGATACGCAGCGAGGCGTACCGAGCGAACGGGACGCCGGTCGTGGGGTCGTACGCGCGGGCCGCCAGCACGAGCGCGAGGCTCCCGGCGGAGATGAGCTCGTCACGGGAGACCGACGGCGGAACCCGGTGCAAGAGCTCACTGACGGCATACCCGACGAGGGGCATGTTCGCGAGGACGAGGTCGTCTACGGAGGGAGTCTGCTTGGTCACATGGAGTCGGTCGGCGTCTCGCCACCGGGCCTTGAGGATTTGTTCGCAGCAGATACCAATTGACCGCGCGGCTCCGGGGAAGCCCTTTCCCGAGTTTCCCCGGTGATCACGCGGAACTTCACGGTGGGTGTTTGCACCCAGGTCGGAAGGGGTGTGACGTAGATCACATTTGCCAGCTCGGGCGATTCGGACATCCGCACAAATGCGCGGTGAAAGTCATAGAGAGAGCGGTCCCTGAGACTCTGGAAACGGCAGTCCACGGCATTCCGGACGTCTCGTGACAGAACTCGTGGTCTCAGATTCATCACAACCGAGGGGGTGCCGTCCGATAGGAGGCTGCAGAGGCACCTCGGGCCCGAACGGGGTCGAGGAAGGAAGGGAACCGGACCATGTCACTGACGCAGCTGTCCGACGTGCTGTGGCGCGAGCGGAACCTGCTGGAGCTCCTGCTGTTCAAGCTGGAGGAGGAGCAGATGATCCTCACCAGCGGACGCAGCCGTTGGCTCGGCCACGCCACCCGCGAGGTGGAGGCCGTGCTCGAGGAGATCCGTGACGCAGAGCTCGGACGCGCCGTGGAGGCCGACGAGGTCGCCCGCCTGTTCGGGCTCGAGCCGGGCGCGAGCCTGGCCGAGCTCGCCGACGCAGCGCCCGAGCCCTGGGACGAGCTGCTGCGCGCCCACCGTGATGCCTTCGCCTCCCTCACCACGGAGATCTCCCAGCTGGCCGACGGCAACCGCGAGCTGCTCGCGATGTCGCACCGGGCCACCCAGGAGACCCTCCTGTCCCTCCACGACGTCCACACCTACGACGGGTCCGGCCACGCCGCCCCGTCACGCGCGGCGGCCCAGCTCGTCGACCGCTCGTTCTGAGGCAAGGAAACCACTGTGAGCACCTTCTCCGGACTCGGCACAGCGCTCAGCTCGCTGATCGCGCAACGGCAGGGCCTCGACGTCGCCGGCCAGAACGTGGCCAACGCGAACACCGTCGGCTACACCCGTCAGCGCGCCACCACCGCAGCTCTGCCCTCCTCCAACGTCGCGTCGATGTTCGCGACGAACGACGGCCCGGGGCAGGGCGTCCGCGTCACCGGCATCGACCGGCTGGCCGACGTGTTCCTCGACGCCCGCGTGCGCACGCAGACGTCGGGCGCGTCCTTCCTCAAGGCCCGCGCCGACGCCTACGCGACCCTCGAGGGCAGCATCGGCGAACCCGGCAAGGACGGCCTCGCCAACCAGCTCTCCACCATGTGGAGCGCCTGGGGCGACGTCGCCAACACGCCCGACAAGGACTCCGCCCGCGCGGTCCTGCTCAACCAGGCGAACGCGGTCGTCGACCGGATCGCCACCCTCTACCAGGCGGCCGACACGCAGTGGACCCAGGCGCGGTCCACCACCGTCGCGCTCGTCGACCAGGTCAACACCACCGCGGCGAGCGTCGCGGACCTGAACGGCCGGATCCTCGACATCACCAACAGCGGCGGATCGGCCGCCGAGCTCATGGACCAGCGCGACCAGCTGATCACGCAGCTGTCGTCGACGGTCGGCGCCTCCATCGCCCTGCAGCCCAACGGGCAGATGAACGTGCTCGTCGGCGGGAACCCGCTCGTCTCCGGTGTCCACGCGCACCCGCTCGCAGTCACGGGCGCCCAGACGTTCGCCGCGGCCACGGGCACCACCGTGCCGCCGGTCGCCGGTGTCGCCGTCGAGGTCGAGTGGGCCGAGCACCCCGGCCGCTCCGCCGCCCTCGACGGCGGTCGCGTGGCCGGCCTGATCTCCGTCCTCGCTCCCCCGGACGCGACGACCCACACCGGCGGCATCCTCACCGAGGCCGCCGCGCGCTACGACGAGCTCGCGACCACGCTGCACGACCAGGTCAACGCGGCGCACGTCGCCGCCTACACGATCCCGACGCCGCCGGCCACGGTCGGCAGCACCGGGAACGAGTTCTTCACGTTCGACCCGACCCGTCCCGCGGCGCTCGGCCTCTCCGTCGCGATCACCGACCCCTCGCTCGTCGCGGTGGCCACCCAGACCGGCGGCGCCCTCGACGGCTCGGTCGGAGCCTCCATCGCGGACCTCGCCAACTCGACGTCGGGCCCCAACGCCCTGTGGAGCAAGTCCGTCGTCGAGATCGGGTCGCGCACGGCCTCTGCCGCCTCGCGCGCAGCCGTGGCAGAGTCGTCCCGGGCGACCGCGGAGGCCGGCCAGCTCTCGCAGGCCAGCGTCGACACCGACGAAGAGACCGTCTCGATGCTGGCCTACCAGCGCGCGTACGAAGGTGCCGCCCGCGTGCTGACGGCCATCGACTCGATGCTCGACACCCTCATCAACCGCACCGGCCTGGTCGGAAGGTAGCCACCGTGATCCCCCGAGTGACTCAGCAGACAGTCCAGCGTCAGACGCTGGCCAACCTTCAGGGCAACCTGTCGGCGATGGCTGCCATGCAGGGACAGCTGTCCAGCGGCAAGAAGATCACCGCGCCGTCGGACGACCCCGCCGGCGCCTCGGACATGCTCCGCCTGCGCAGCGAGCAGCGCACGATCGCGCAGCACAGCCGCAACGCGGCCGACGGCAGCTCGTGGCTCACCACGGTGGACACCGCCATGTCGTCGTCCCTCGTGCAGATGCGCCGGGCCCGCGACCTTGTGGTCCAGGGCGGCGACGGAGCCCTCGGGCCGGTGTCGCGGGAGGCCTTGGCCACCGAGCTCGAGGGCATCAAGAACTCGCTCCTCGAGCAGGCGAACGCCACGTACCTCGGCCGTACGGTCTTCGCCGGGACCTCCAACGCGGGCGTCGCGTTCGACCCGACCACCTACGCGTTCACCGGGGTCCCCGGTGCCGCACCGGTCGAGCGGCGGGTCGGCGCCACGACCACCGTGCGGGTCGACTCCGACGGTCAGTCGGTCTTCGGCGCCGGCACCACCTCGGTGTTCGCCCTCCTCGACAGCGCGGCGGCCACGCTGCGCGCGGGAGGCGACCCGACGGTCCACCTCAACGCGCTCGACGGCCACATGAACTCGATGCTCACGGAGATCGCCGCGGCCGGCTCGCGCCACGACCAGGTGCTCACGGCGATCACGTCGCTCGAGAGCCAGGACCTCGACGTGAAGTCGATGCTGTCCGGGGTCGAGGACATCGACCTCGCCAAGACCATCATGGAGCTGCAGATGCAGCAGGTCGCCTACCAGGGCGCTCTCGGTGCGGCAGCCAAGGTGATCCAGCCTTCCCTGCAAGACTTCCTTCGATGAGCCCTGTCACGTCTGGTCCAGCCGGAACCACCGTCCGAGTCGCCGCCGGCCCCGGCGAGGACCTCGCCGTGCCTTCCGTGCTGGAGCTCGTCGCGCCCCTGCCCGGTCTGCCGGGTCACCTGCGGTACGTCCTCGACCCGCTCGACGACGGTGGCGTGCTCTTCGCGCTGCGCAGCATCCCCGACGACGAGCAGGACGCGCCGATCCGGCTGTTCGTCGTGAGCCCGTCCGTCCACTTCCCGGACTACACGCCGACCATCGACGCCGGCGACCTCGAGTGGGACGCCGTCGCCGAGTCGACCGTCGTCCTCGTCGTGGTCCACCCCGGGCGTAGCGAGCACGACGGCCCGACGGCCAACCTGCTCGCCCCGCTCGTCGTCGATGCTCGCACCGGCGCCGCGGCCCAGATCGTGCTCGACGGCGACTGGCCCGTCCGCGCACCCGTCGGCTGAACCGCCCGGCACCCTCCCGCGCTCCGGAGGCTCGTCGCGGACTCCTCAGGATCCGCTGAGCCGTCGCACTTTCTCACCCTGTGACGCGCGTCGCGGACTCCTCAGGATCGGCGGGGCGCGACCGATGGACAGGGTCAGCAGGCAGCGCGCGCGACGGGAAGAGACACCATGCTGGGCAACGAGATCCGGACTCATCACATCCTGAAGCGCGCCACCGTGCACCGGCAGCCGATCGTCCGCCACGATCGCTCCGTCTACGGCTACGCCGTGCGCGGCGAGGTGCCCGGGTCCGAGGGTGCCCCGGACGCCGACACGCTCGTCGAGGGCGCGCTCGATGCCGTCTACGCCACCCTGGACCCGCAGACGATCGTCGGCACCTTCCCGCTCATGATCCGCGCGACCAGTGGCCTCCTCGTCGGCGCGACCCCGATGCCGCAGGCGGTCGGCGGCGTCGCCCTCGAGCTCCCCCTCTGGCTCGCGTCGTACCCCGACGTCGCCTCCCGGCTCGTCGCACTGCGCCAGCAGCATGTCGGGCTGGCCATCGGCGACTACACCGGTGATCCCGCGCAGGACGGCATCCTGCCGCTGGTCGACTTCGTCAAGATCGACCTCGCCCGCAGTGCCGACGTCGCCGAGCTGGTACGCCGCGCACACGAGGCCGGCGCCCGCGTGATCGGCGAGCGCGCCGACACCACCGAGACCATCGCCCGGGCCATCGAGCTCGAGATCGACCTGCTGCAGGGCCCGATGTTCGAGCGCCGCCAGGGAACGTCGGGACGCGAGTTCACCGCGGGCGAGGCGCAGTGCCTGAACCTCGTGCGAGCCCTGTCCACGGATCGACCCGACCCCGAGCTGGTCCTGCAGATCATCGGCTCCGACCCCGAGCTTGCCATGCGCGTCCTGCACCTCGTGAACTCCTCGGCGTCCGGCCTGCGGCACCCCATCGACTCGGTCCGCCAGGCCGTCGTGCTCCTCGGTCCGCGCCAGCTGACGACGCTCGCCATGGCGTCCCTCATCAACGCCCAGCCCGCGACGGTCGGCGCCCTGTGGTCCGTCCTCGCGCGGGCGCTCGCCTGCTTCGCGCTGTCCGGCGAGGGCGCCGGGTACACCGTGGGCCTCCTGTCCGCGGTCGCCTCGCAGCAGCACGTCTCGGTCGACTCGCTCGTCGAGCGCTCCGGGGTGTCCGACGACATCGCCAAGGCCCTGCGCGACCAGACCGGGCCGTACGGTGCCGTTCTCGCCGCCGTGATCGCGCACGAGGAGAACGACATCCCCGGCGTCGCCGCCACGGGACTCGAGCCCTGGGACGTCGCGCACGCCTATCTCTCCGCCGTTCCGGAGGCCCTGGCGACTGCGACGTCGATGACGGTCGCGACGCACTGAGCACCGCGCTGTCGTCGTGTTGTCGACGCGTTGTCGACGCGTTGTCGACGACTCTCGCGTCGCACCGAGTTCGCGACGCACCGAGCACCGCGCTGTCGTCGCGTTGTCGACGACTCTCGCGACGCACTGAGCGCGTCACTGTCGTCGCGTTGTCGACGACGGTCGCGGGGCATCCCGGTATCGCCGGACCGTCGAGGTCGTCGAGGGCGTCCACGCCGTCCGGGCCGGGCTACCCTCGTCCCGTGCCGCCGTCCCGCTCGTCGATGCTGAACCCTCGCCGGACCCCGCCACCCCCGGTGCCGGTGGACCTCGGCCGGGTCATGCGGACCGGCACGCTCGTGTGGGCGGTCGCGCTCGTCGTCACCGCCGTGCTCGCTGCCATGGGATCGATCGCCTGGGACGCCGTGTGGGTCTGCGCGGTCGGCATCGCCCTCGGCCTGCTGGGTGTCCGGTGGGCCCGGCGTCATCCGCTGGACCAGGACGGTGCGACCAACGCCGTCCCACCGGCCGGCACCGAGTAGGTAGCGGAAGCGACGTCAGGTTCGTCGCGCGTCGGTCCTCGAGCGCGTCGGTCCTCGAGCGCGTCGGTCCTCGAGCGCGTCGGTCCTCGAGCGGGTCAGTCCTCGAGCGCGTCAGTCCTCGAGCGCTGCGTCGAGGGCCAGCTCGTCGGCACGCTCCGGTGTCACCAGGACCGCCTCGACCGCACTGCGTGCCCACCATCGACCGGCGGCCTGCGCGAGCCCGGCGGCCAGCCCCGCGACGTGGACGGTCCGGACCAGGGCCGTCGGCCCCACGCCCGTCACCCACCAGTCGACGGGCGCGCCGTCGACAGTGAGCTCGTCGTGCTCGACCCACGTCACGGGCGCGCCTGGCACCACGGCGGCGACCCCGGCGGGGACAGCGGTGACCACGCCGTCCTGGGCCCGGTCCACCTGCCCGGCAGCGAGCTCGGCGACCGTCGGGATGTCCAGCAACCGCGCCAGTGCCTCGGCGCGCGACGAGGTCGACGGCACCATCGCGGCGACGTCGGTCCGCTGCCACCACATCGGCTGGTCGGCGACCGCGGCGTCGTCGGCGTGCACCATCGCCACGCGACCGGGTGCGACGATCGCGGGGACCCGCTCGGGACCGTCGGTCAGGGGGTCGGCACCACCGGACTCCGGGAGGCGCACCGCGGTCGCGGAGAGCCCGCGCCACAGCGCGACCGCCGTCGCCGAGTCGATCGGGGTGCCCGCCGGGCCGAGCGCGTCGAGCAGGGCCGGCCACGCCTCAGGGCGGAGGTCGTCCAGGCCCGCGACGCCCCCGAGCGCCACCTGGACGGCCGTGTCGAGCCCCCGCAGCACGTCCGGAGCCCCCGGCAGCACGTCGCGCAGGGTGGAGCCCGCCGCATCGTCGGACCGTCGCGTCCGCGACGGGGTGATCCCGTCGGGCGTCGAGGTCACCTGCCCGTCGTCGTCGTGCTCGTCGACGTCCTCGCCGCCCGCGCGCTGGTCGCTGTCGTCGTCCACCGCGAAGATCCCGCCGAGCCCAGCAGGTCCACGCTCGCGCAGCCACCAGGCGGTGTAGGACGGCGCCGTCGCGCCACGTTCCCCGCGGACGGGTTCGAGCAACGCCCGACGGAGCTCGGGCTCACCGGCCAGGCGCGACAGCAGCTCGTGCCAGCGGTCGGGATCGACAGCGTCGAGGTCGGCCACCGCGACCGCGTCCCCCACGTACTCGCCCGCCCCCAACGTCGCCGACAGGAGCTCCACGTACTCCGGCCAGCCGTCCAGCGACTGCGCGGCGAGGCTCGCGTCGTCGGTGCCGTCGGGATCGAGCACCGCAGGCTCGGCGACCACGTCGGTGACGCGCACCAGGGCCAGGTCGTCCCGCACACCGGCAGCGACGAGCGTCGTCGGACCCCAGCGCTCGACCGCGTCCAGCGTGACCGGTGCGACGACCCGCGGGTCCAGGAGCGCGGCCGCGGGACCACCCGGGAGCACGAGCCCGTGCGCGGGGGTGGGCTCCCCGTCGGCGGCCGGCAGGGTGACCAGACCGAGCCACGCCGCCGCGCCACCGACGGCTTCCGCGGCGTCCCGGGGGTCCGCGTCGCCGACGACGGCCCGCACGACCGCCAGGACCGCGTCGGTGACCTCGTCGGCGAGCTGGAGGTCGTCGTCGTCGGCCTGCTCGAGGACCGCGGCCCGGAGTGCGGGGTGCTGCAGGAGGCCACGTGCATCGGGAGCGTCAGCGCCGAGCCGCGCCAGCAGCGGGTGCGCGGCCTGGGGGTCGACCACGCGCAGCCCCCACCGTCCGAGGTCCCGCAGGGCGTCCGGGCCGACGGCGTCGGCGACCGCGGCGTCGAGCACCACGAGGCCGCGCGCGCCCCGCACGACCCGACCGTCGGCCAGCAGGACCGGCAGCGCGCCGAGAGCCTCACGATCCCGGGCGTCGTCCGCGAGCGGGCTCAGAGCGTCGTACAGATCCGCCCAGCCTCCGTCCTCGATGCCACGGATCTCCTCGACCACGTCGGCGAGTCCGCGCGCCTCGACGCCCAGGACGCGGGCCTGCGCCTCCCTGCCCGCGGGCACCACGACCAGTCCCCCGATCCGGCGGCCCAGCGCGGCGACCGCGCGCACCTCGTGACCGGCTGGCCCCGCGAGCATGACGGCCCGGCTCGGCGCCAGCAGCGCGCGGTCGGCGGTGCCACGGCCCTCGGCAGCCGGGCTCGGCGCGACGAGCGGGCGGTGCGCGGTGCCATGACGGTCTGCGGCCCGGCTCGGCGTGGGGAGCGGGCGGTCGGCCGTTCCGCGGTCTGCGGCCCGGCTCGGTGCCGTGCCGCTCACCGGTCCTCGTTTATCGGCATCTGCCACTGCCGCGCTCAGCAGCAGCGGGGTGCGCGAGAGCCGGTCGACGATGCGCTCACGCAGCGCACCGTCCAGCGCACCGGCCGGGAGGCCCATGGGGACGAGCGCGAGCGCGGCACCGGAGTCCCCCGCCATGGCGTGCTCGTGCGCGAGCCGGGCATAGGTGTCCGCGGCGTGGTCGAGGACCGCGTCGGTGAGGGGTCCGCCGGCGACGTGCCGCCGTGTCGGATCGAGCGGGAGGGTCGCGACGAGGAGCGCGGGAACCGTGCAGGGTTCGTCGGTCGGTGTCGGGGCGTGCACCACGCGAGCCCACTCGGCCTGACCGCGAGGCACCGCCCACGTGACGCGCCACGTCCGGGCGCTGCGCTCCTCGACGGGCCGGTCCGCCAGCAGGTCGAGCCGAAGCTCACCCTCCGCGGACAGGACCGTCCACCGGTCCTGCACGTCCGCGATGCGACGGTTCGGGGTGTCCGAGGTGTTGTCCTCGACCAGGATCTCCACCAGCCCGGGCAGGCCGAGCAGGAGGGGGTCGCCGACGTCGCGAAGCAGGCCACGGACCTCGTCGGCCGCTACCTCGTCACGCAGCTCCAGGACGACCGCCGTGTCGTACCCCGCGGGTGGGCTGCCGGCTGCGGGGAACGGCAGCCGGAGTGCGGGCAGGGAGCCGTCGCGACGCCGGACCTCGTCGGCGAGCCCTGGGTTGTCCGCACTGGACTCGGCCAGCAGGCCAGCCGTGTCGCGCGCTGAGAAGCGCACCCCCCCGGTCGTCGACAGCAGCGAGATCTCGTCGGACACGGCCCGGACTGCCGCGAACCCGACACCGAACCGACCGACCACCTGGGCGCTCGTCGGCCGGTCCCCGCGCTTGGACGAGGCCCGCATCGACGACAACGACACGACGCCGTCCGCCTCGAGCGGGTCGCCGGTGTTGGCCGCGACGAGGACCAGGGTGCCGTCGTCGGAGCGGTCGAGCCGCAGCAGCAGCCTGCCCGGGACCTCCGCACGCGTCGCGGCGTCGGCCGCGTTCTGGGCGAGCTCGACCACCACGCGGTCGCGGTAGTAGCCGCGGGCGTGGTCCTCCTCCGTGTTCGCGTCCTCCCGAAGCCGTGCGGGCGACGCTCGCCACGCCCCCAGGACGGCAGCTCTTACGGCTGCCGTGCCGAAGGCGTCCGGGATCACGACTCTGGCGCGGTCGAGACGTCGAACTGGTCGGGGCCGGCGTCCGGCTGGTCCGTGGGCCCATCCGGCCCGACGACGTCGCCCACCTCGGCGGCGTCGTCGGCCACCTCGGACACGTCCGCGGCACCGGTCACCGGAGCGGCGACCTCGGGCTCGGGCTCAACGGGCTCGTCCTCGCCTGCGTCCGCGAGACTGGTCGCCAGCACGGCCTCCGGCTCGGGCGCGACGAGCTCGTCCACGCCTGCGTCCGCGACATCGGTCGCCGGCGCAGCCTCGGGCTCGGGCACAACCAGCTCGTCCACGCCTGCGTCCGCGACATCCGTCGCCGGCACAGCCTCGGGCTCGGGCGCGACGAGCTCGTCAGCGGGCGCCGCGACCTCGGCCTTCACCCGGGCCGTCGGAGGCACCAGCTCGAGCTTGAGCTCGTCGATCAGAGGATCGGGCAACGGCCACTCCGTCGGCGCGGCCTCGACGTCGGTCTCGGAGTGCGCACCGCAGCCGTGGTCGAGACTGACCACCATGCCGTCGTCGGGCGACCACTCGTTGGCGCAGACGCCGAACACCGTGCCGAGCGAACCCTGCAGCGGAATGAGGAACCCACAGCTGTGGCAGGCGGCCGCCGAGCTGACGGCCCCGGCGCTCGTCGGACCGTGCGGCCCGCGGTACCAGCGCTCGGCGGCCTCGTCGCGACCCTGGGGAGACAGCACCCGCACGCGAGCGAGCGCGAGCTCGTCGATCGCCACCGAGTCCTGCTCCGGGTCACCGGTCGGCGTCCAGCCGGGCTCGAGCCGCGGGTCGTCGGCACGGAAGGGCAGGACGTCACCGGGGCCGATGTCCCCCGGACGAATCCGCTCGGACCACGGCAGCCAGGCTTCGCCAAGGACCGCGTCAGGCCCGGGCAGCAGCTCGGCCTCGCACACCGTCGCCGTGCGACCGCGCGGGACGCGCGCGACGGTGACCGTCCACTCCCAGCCGCGGTACCCCCGGGCGGTCGAGGCGAAGCGGTGCGAGATCAGGCGCTCACCTTCGACGACGAGGCCCAGGTACTCGCCGACGTCGGCAGCATTCTCGGCGAGCTCGATCGCGACCTCGCGTGCCAGGTCGACCGCCGAGCCGAGAACGGCGTCCTTCGTCGCTGCGGCCATGCTCAGGCCTCGATGTCGTCGGCGACGGCGCGCAGGAGCGTCGCGTACTGGGTGCCCCGGGCCTTCTCGGGGTAGCGGCCGCGACGCAGGTCGTTGCCGATCTTGTCGAGCACCTTGATGAGGTCCTCGATGATGACGGCCATGTCCTCGGCGGGCTTGCGGGCCGCCTTCGCGACGGAAGGGACCGGATCGAGGAGCTTCACCGACAGTGCCTGCGGACCGCGTCGACCGTCGGCGACCCCGAAGTCGACCTTGGCACCGGGCTTCGGCGCCGTCACCCCCTCGGGCAGCGCCGAGGCGTGCAGGAACACCTCGCCGCCGTCGTCGCTGGCGATGAACCCGAAGCCTCGCTCGGTGTCGAACCACTTGACCTTGCCGGTAGGCACGGTGAACCCCTGTCCTCAAGTAAGAGACGTACTGTCCAAGGCTACCGGCCTGCGCAGGCGTCGGGCGCCTCACGTGCTCCGACGCCCCAGCGCGCCCTCGCGGCGCCCGAGGCTCACCACCCGAACGGGTAGCGCGGCTCGACGACGGCGCGATCCCCCTGGTCTGGCCGGCCGCGGTCATGGTGCGGCCGAACCGCCACCCACGGACCGTTCGCCACCCTCCGACTGGCCGCCACCCACCCAGCGGTCGCACCATCGGGGCATGGCACGTCGAAGCAGGGTCGCCCGCCTCGACGCCCTCCGACTCAGCACCCTCGACCGGCTCGCTTCCCTCCAGGAGGAGCATCGGTCGGTCGTCGACGCCTCACGCGACAGCAACGCCGACGACGAGCACGACCCGGAGGGCGCGACGATCGCATTCGAGCGCGCTCAGGTCGACGCGCTGGCCAAGGACACGCTCGCTCGCCTCGCTGCCATCGACGCGGCACTCCGACGGATCGCTTCCGGGAGCTACGGCGTGTGCGTGGTGTGCGGCCGACCGATCCCCGAGGCCCGTCTTGAGGCCCTCCCCACGGCGAGCACCTGCGTGACGTGCGTGGCGCCGTAGCCATCGGAGCACGAATAGCTGTGGACGCGTCGGCGTTCATGTCGTGCTCGCCGATGTCGGGCCGGAATCATCACTCCTTTGTGGATGACGATTCTTTTTCCGGGGCTGTGGACGGCTCGACGGCAATTTCCGTGGAGGGCATCCGGCGTGCTGACCTGGGATGACGCGGTCCGATCGGCCCACCATCAATGTCAGTGGCACCTGGGACACTCGTGTGCAGAAGACATTTGGCGCGGCGATCTCGGCCGTTCCGGAACATTTAAGGGGGCACGTTGACCGTCGATGCGACGAACCGCGGACCCACCGCGCAGGACGGACCTGCCGTGCCCGTCCTGCCTGCCGCGCCTGCCACGCCTGCCGGGCCTGCCACGCCTGCCGGGCCTGCCACGCCTGCCGGGCCTGCCACCCCTGCCGCGCCCGCCGGGGTTTCGGGACCTGTGGCGCCCGCCGGACTAGCGGGACCAGCCTCACCCGCCGGACCAGCTGGACCTGCCGCGCCTGCCGCGCCTGCCGGGCCTGCCGGGCCTGCCGGGCCTGCCGCGCCTGCCGGGCCTGCCGGGCCTGCCGCGCCTGCTGGGCCTGCTGGGCCTGCCGGGCCTGCCGGGCCTGCCGGGCCTGCCGCGCCTGCTTGGCCTGCCGCGCCCGCTGGGCCTGCCGGGCCTACCGCGCCTGCTGGGCCTGCTGGGCCTGCCGGGCGTTCGGGACCTGCGGCGCCCGCCGGGCTGGCGGGTCCACCCTCGCCCGCCGGACCAGCTGGAGGTGCCGCGCCCGCCAGACCTCCCGCGCCTGCAGAGCCTGTCCAGCGTGCACAGCCAGCGCAGCCAGCGCGGGCTGCAGGCACTCTCCGCGAGACGCTCGATGGGCTGAACTCGTTCGTCGACGCGCTCGCGTCGCTGGCCGAGCCCACGGCTTCCGGCCGCATCGAGGGAGCCGCCGCGGCAGCCGTCGTGGGCGAGGCGTTGCGGCTCGCGGGTCGGCTCACCGCCATCGCGGCACAGACGGTGGCCGTGGTGGAGGCGGACGGGTGGTGGGCCCTCGACGCGCGGAACCGGTCGATCACGTCGTGGGTGGCCGCCGAGGGTCGGGTGACGCACGGACAGGCGTCACGTCTCGTCGGACTCGGACGAGCGATGCGCGACGACCTGCCCGCCACGGCAACGGACGCGGTCTGCGGCGCGGTGTCGATCGAGGCGGCCCACGTGCTCGCGTCCATCACGACGACGACCGACGCTCGTCGCGCGGCGCTGACCGCGTCCGCGCAGGAGTGCGGTGAGGGATTCCTGCTCGAGCACGCCCGGGTGCTGCCTCCGGCACAGCTGCGGCTGCTCGCGCGTCGCTGGGCCGCCCAGGCGGACCCGGAGGCCGACGAGCGAGGCTACCGGGACGCGAGCGAGGCCGAGTTCCTGGATCTGGCCGACACGACGAACGGGTGCCACCTGTCTGGGTTCCTCACCACGGAGCACGGCCATGCACTCCGAGCCGCGCTGACGGCGCTGACCGAACGGACCGCGACCAGCGCCGGACAGCCGGCCGGCCGGAAGCGAGCGACGGCTCTGACGACGATGGTGCGGACCGTTCTCGACAACGACCTCACCGGCGCCACCGGCACCCACCGCCCGCAGATCAGCGTCGTGACGGACCTCGAGAGCCTGACCCGCGCTCTCTCACGAGCGTCAGAGCCCAGCACCGGCTTCGGGCAACGGATCACCGCAGGGGACGAGCAGCCGCCGCACGCGGGGAACGGAAGGGACGGCGCAACAGGTCGCGAGACCGCCCGCGAGAGCGACGACGAGAACGCACCCTCCGCGGCAGAAGGAGCATGGTTGTCCGGCCAGGGCGTGCCGTCGCCCGGCCAGGGCCCACCCTTCTTCGGCGAAGTCGCACCGTTCTCGGGCAACGACGAACCGAACTTCTCGCGCGACGACGAACCGAACTCGGGCGACAGCGAACCGCTCTCCAACGCCGGCGCGCGGCTGTCACGACGACCCGCGCCCGTCGGCGATGTCGAGCGGTTTGCGGTCGCTGAGCTCGTCGGCACGGGCCCGATCCCGGACACCGTCCTGGCCCGCCTCGCCTGCGACTCGACGGTCACCCGCATCGTGTTCGGTCCGGAGTCGCAGGTCTTGAACGTCGGCCGCGCGGAGCGCACGTACACCGGACACAAACGTCGGGCGATCATCGCTCGTGACCTGCACTGCCAGGCACCCGACTGCGCGGCACCGCCCGCACTGTCCGAGATCCACCACACCGAGCACTGGGCTCGTGACAACGGGAGCACCGATGTCGCGACTGGCTGCCTCCTGTGCTGGGCCCACCACACATGGGTCCACGACCACAGGATCACCGTCCGCCAGAGCCGAGGCAGATGGATGTTCACCGACCGGCACGGCCAACCCGTCGTCGGCTCCGGCTGAGGACCAGCCGGAGGCCGAAGATGCGCGAGCACCGTGTGTCGGCGGCTCGGTTGCGGCACTCGTCGGCGCAGGTCAAGGCCCGGTACGACGCGTGGCCCAGGGACGCCGAACCAGACCCACAGCCGGAGCCGACAATCGTTACCGTCTGGTAACCAGATCGCACGAACGCACGTGAGCCCGGCCACACCCACGTATCGTTGACCGGATGTCCTCCTTCATCGGCTACCTGCGCCAGCGCAGCGACGACGAGCTCGTCGCGCTCCTGCGCAGTCGGCCGGATCTCGCGTCGCCGTCGCCGGCAACGCTGTCGTCGCTCGCTGTGCGGGCGACGAGCCGATCGAGCCTCGAACGCGCACTCGCGGGCTCGGACGCGAGCGTGCTGCAAGTGCTCGAGGCGGTCGCGGCTCTCAGTGACGGCGGCAAGGTCCGCGCCTCCGACCTGCCCGCAGCAGTCGGTGCGGCCGACGAGGCCGGGGTGGCGGCCGTCGAACGAGCGATCCGCCTCGCGCTGGTCGCCGCACTCATCTATCCCGACGACGACAGCTCGACGGACCCTGCGGCAGCGACCCCGAGCGATCCGACGACGGGCGATCCGGCTGCGACCGATCCGACGACCGGAGGCACCACCACCCATCCCGCGACCGGAGCGACCACCACCGATCCGGCGACCGGTGCCACATCGAACGGTCCGGCATCGAGCGCCGCAGCCAGCGGTTCGGCGACGGCGACCGCAGCGCGACCGGCGGCCGGCCGCTCCCGACGAGCGACCGTGACGCAGAGATCGCGGCTCCCGCTCGACCCTGTGCTCGTCCCGTCACCCGGGCTGGCCGAGATCCTCGGCCCCTACCCGGCGGGCCTCGCGAACCCGGGCGCGGGGAACCGGCGCGCCGCCGTCGCGCCGATGGACCAACCGACCCCGGGCGAGATCCCCGGCCTGCTCGACGCCGCACCGACCGGCGCACGGCCGGTCCTCGACGCACTCCTGTGGGGCCCGCCCGTCGGACTCGCGCCCTCCAACAACACCGCGGCGGCCGCAGCCGTCGACTGGCTCCTCCGCCGCCGCCTGCTTGCTCCCGGCGACGCCCGCCACGTCGTCCTGCCCCGGACGGTCGCCCTCACCCTGCGTGGCGGCCGCACGCACCCTGCTCCTGCGACACCGCCGACGATCCCGCCCGGTGCACCTCACCGACCGTCGGCGCTCGTCGCGGCCGAGTCCGCATCGGCGGGCGAACGGTCGGTCCTCCTCGTCGCACGCCTGATCCGCCTCTGGGAGCAGAACCCGCCCAGCGTGCTGCGCGGCGGCGGCCTCGGCGTGCGCGAGCTGCGCAGGGCAGCTCAGCTGCTGGAGGTCGACGAGGCGGAGGCCGCCTTCGTCATCGAGCTCACAGGGGCTGCGGGGTTCCTGGCTGACGACGGCGAGGACGCCCCGTCGTTCGCGCCGACCGTCGCCGTCGACGACTGGTCTGCGCGCGACGTGCCCGACCGCTGGGCGGTCCTGGCTCGCACCTGGATCGGCACCCTGCGCACGCCGTGGCTCGTCGGAACTCGCGACGACCGCGGTGGGGTTCGGGCGGCCCTCGACCCCGAGCTGCAACGCACGTGGGCGCCGCGCCTGCGGCGGTCGGTGCTCGACGTCCTCGCCGCGGCGGACGCGGGGACCGTCCTCGACGCCCCGAGCGTGCTCGCTGCGCTGAGGTGGCGCACCCCGCGTTCCGTCCCACCCGTTGCAGCGGTCGCCGCCGTCCTGCTGGAGGCGGGCCGCCTGGGCATCCTGGGCGCCGGCGCGCTGTCCGACGCGGGCCGCGCCCTGCTGGCCGAGTCCGCACCGCTCGTCACGACGGCCGACACCCCAGACCCCGCGGACGCGCTCGCTGCCGCGTTGCCACGTGCGGTCGACGAGATCCTGCTGCAGGGCGACCTCACGGGCGTCGTTCCCGGACGGCCGAGCCCAGAGCTCGAGGACCTGCTGGACCGGAGCACGCATGTCGAGTCGCGAGGCGGCGCCCTGACGGTCCGTTTCACGCCCGACTCGGTCCGACGGGCTCTCGATGCGGGCGCCACCGCGGACGGCCTCCTGGCCGAGCTCGCCGCGCACTCCCGCGGACCTCTGCCCCAGCCGCTCGAGTACCTCGTCCGCGATGCAGCGCGGCGCCATGGTCGGCTCCGCGCGGGTTCGGCGTCGAGCTACCTGCGGGCCGACGACCCGTCGCTGCTGGCCGGTCTCGCCGAGGACAACAGGCTGGCGACGCTGGGCCTGGTGCGGCTGGCGCCGACCGTCCTCGCCTCGCAGGCACCGGTGCGCGAGCTCGTCGACGCTCTCCGGGCGCATGGCCTCGCACCGGTCGTCGAGGGACCTGACGGCCAGGTGCTGCACGTGACCGCCTCGGTCCGGCGGGTCGGTCGCCGGGGTGCTGCCGCTCGTCGTCGCGAAGCCCCGCCGGCCCGAGAGCAGCTCTCCGAGGAGCGACTCATGGCCCTCGTCCCGCTGCTTCGGCGCGCCGAGGAGGAACGACGGGCCGACGAGTCCGAACGTCTCCCGGGCAGTCTCCTCACGGCTGCGCGGGTGTTCCCGCGCGACCCGGGCAGTCAAACGGACGCAGGACGAACCGACGCAGGCAGTCAGACCGACGCAGGACAGACCGACGCAGGCAGCCGAACCGACGCAGGCAGACCAACCGCAGGCAGCCGAACCGACGCAGGCGCGACGGCGACCCACCCACGCACGGGCACGGACTCCCTGGCCCACACCGACGAACCGGCCGACGCGGCAGCATCGGCCGGGACAGCAAGAGGAGCACGCGCCGGAGCGGGCGCATCGATCGAGGCCGACGTCACGCCGGCACCCCCGGTGGGAACAGCGGACCCCGTCGACGCGTTGGTGCTCCTGCGCGAGGCGGCAGCCGAGAAGTTCGCTGTCTGGGTCGAGCTGGTGGGATCCAGCGGTGTCCCCGACCGTCGCCTCCTGCGGCCGCTGCGTGTCGAGGGAGGTCGCCTGCGGGCGATCGACCCGGCCCGCGAGTCCGAGCTGACGGTCGCGGTGCACCGGATCGCGTCGGTCACACGCGACACCCCTGCTCCCCCACCACCGACCGGCGAGAAAGACACCCAGGACGCCGTGCCCGACGACGCGCGACAGCACTGACGACGACACCGACGACACCGACGACACCGACGACACCGACGACACCGACGACACCGACCCCGCACCGAGCGAGCCCCCCGACCCCATCCGAGGAGTCCACGTGACCGACGGCCCCCTGATCGTCCAGAGCGACAAGACACTGCTTCTCGAGGTCGACCACGACCGGGCGGAGGCCTGCCGTCGCGCGATCGCGCCGTTCGCCGAGCTCGAGCGCGCCCCGGAGCACGTCCACACCTACCGGCTGACCCCGCTCGGCCTCTGGAACGCACGAGCCGCCGGGCACGACGCCGAGCAGGTCGTCGACGTCCTGCTCGAGTACAGCCGCTACGCGGTGCCGCACGCGCTGCTGGTGGACGTCGCCGACACGATGTCCCGCTACGGCCGTCTCCAGCTCATCCAGGACCCGGTGCACGGCCTGGTCCTGCACGCGCTCGACCCGGCCGTCCTGGTCGAGGTGGTTCGTTCGAAGCGGACGGCCGGCCTGCTCGGCGCCCGCATCGACGCGACCGACGTCATCGTCCACCCCTCCGAGCGCGGCCACCTCAAGCAGGTGCTGCTCAAGCTCGGCTGGCCGGCAGAGGACCTCGCCGGCTACGTCGATGGTGAGGCGCACCAGATCGACCTGCTGGAGGACGGCTGGCACCTGCGGCCGTACCAGAAGCAGGCGGTCGACGGGTTCTTCCACGGTGGCTCGGGCGTCGTGGTGCTGCCCTGCGGCGCCGGCAAGACCCTCGTCGGCGCGGGCGCCATGGCCCGTTCGTCGACGACCACGCTGATCCTCGTCACGAACACGGTGAGTGCCCGGCAGTGGCGCGACGAGCTGGTCAAGCGCACCTCGCTGACCGAGGACGAGATCGGCGAGTACTCGGGCGCCCGCAAGGAGATCCGCCCGGTCACCATCGCGACGTACCAGGTCCTCACGACGAAGCGAAAGGGCGTCTACGCGCACCTCGAGCTGCTCGACGCCCGCGACTGGGGCCTCGTGGTCTACGACGAGGTCCACCTCCTGCCCGCCCCGATCTTCCGCATGACCGCCGACCTGCAGGCCCGCCGCCGGCTCGGCCTGACCGCCACCCTCGTGCGCGAGGACGGCCGCGAGGACGAGGTGTTCAGCCTCATCGGGCCCAAGCGGTTCGACGCCCCGTGGAAGGACATCGAGTCGCAGGGCTACATCGCCCCGGCCGACTGCGTGGAGGTGCGTCTGACGCTTCCCGACGCCGATCGCATGGCCTACGCGACCGCCGAGCCGGAGGAGAAGTACCGGCTCGCCGCGACGGCCAAGGGCAAGAACCGTGTCGTCGAGCAGCTCGTCGCCAAGCACGAGGGCGACCCGACGCTGGTCATCGGTCAGTACCTCGACCAGCTGCACACGCTCGCGGAGCACATCGGCGCCGACCTGATCACGGGCGAGACCCCCGTGCGCGAGCGCCAGCGGCTCTTCGACGCGTTCCGGGTCGGTGAGATCACCAAGCTCGTCGTGAGCAAGGTGGCGAACTTCTCGATCGACCTGCCCGAGGCCAGCGTGGCCATCCAGGTGTCCGGCTCGTTCGGGTCCCGCCAGGAGGAGGCGCAGCGGCTCGGCCGCATCATGCGCCCCAAGGCCGACGGCCGCACCGCCCACTTCTACACGGTGGTCGCGCGGGACACGGTCGACCAGGACTTCGCGGCACACCGCCAACGGTTCCTGGCCGAACAGGGCTACGCCTACTCGATCGTCGACGCCGAGGACCTCGGGCTCGACCCGGCCGAGCGCGACTGACGGAGCCGGGCCCGCGCGCTCGTCGACGGCGCCCGAACGGCGCGAGGGCGCCCCCTGCAGGGGGCGCCCTCGCGCGGTTCTGGTGACCGTCGGCATGGCCGCGTCCGGACGATGACGTCCTGGCGCGTTCGGCCGGGGTCAGACCCAGCCGGGCTCCGGCGCGCCGCCGTCAGTCCCTCGGCGGGCTCCTGCGGCCCGGGTCAGACCCCGGCGGGCTCCTGCGCCGAAGCGCGCACGTGCGCCGCGAACGACTCGGCGAGCGCACGACCGGCTCCCGTCACCTCGTCCGCCCGCGCCTCGTAGGACGCCAGGACGGCGTCGGTGTCGACGTCGTCGTACCCGTCCGCCCAGGAGCCGAGGGTCTCCGCGGACGCCTCGGGGTGGAACTGCACACCCCACGCGGACCCGACCCGGAAGGCCTGGTACGGGTACATCGGCGACGAGGCCAGCCACACCGCACCGCGCGGAAGGTCGACCACCGCGTCGGCGTGCATGCTCGGCTGCGGCGTGCGGTACCGGTCGTCCGCGAGCGCAGCGACGGCCGCGACGACCGCGTCGCCGGCGGCCTCGGGACGCCAGCGCACATCGGCGAGGCCCGCCTCGCGACCGGGAGGTGCGGCCACCTGGACGCGACCGCCGCGGGCGACCGCGAGCAGCTGGGCTCCGAGGCCGATCCCGAGCGTGGGCACACCGCGGGTGCTGGCGGCCGAGAGCAGCGCGCGCAGCTCGGGAAGCCATGGCGCGACCGAGTCGGCGTGGGCGGACACGTGCCCGCCGAGCACGACGAGACCGTCGCCGACGTCGTCGGCAAGCGGCATGGGCTCGCCGGCGTAAGCCGCGATGATGTGGAGTTCGACGTCGCCGAGCCAGTGGACGAACCGGTCGAGATGAACGTCCGGCGCACTCTGGATGACGGTGACGACCGGGCGAGGGGCACCGATTGAGGGGGATGTCACGCGCAGACGGTACCCCCCGCCACACGTGGTAGAGCAAGGCGGTGTCCACGCCCGCGCCCGGAACGTGGACGATCGTCCATTTCTGCGTCGCGATCTGCCCGCCGCGTTCACCGCGTGAACACTCGGCCTACATCCAGCGAACTACCAGCAATCCGGGCCAGACTCGAGGCATGCGTGCTGACTCCTCCCCAGGCTCCGCCGCTCGCCCGGGAGGGCAGGCACCCCCTGAGGCCCGCCTGCTCGTCGTCGACGACGAGCCGAACATCCGCGAGCTGCTCGCCACGTCGCTGCGGTTCGCGGGTTTCGAGGTCCATGCGGCAGCGGACGGCGCCGCAGCACTGCGGCTCGCGCGCGAGGTGGAACCCGACCTCGTCGTGCTCGACGTCATGCTTCCGGACATGGACGGGTTCACCGTGACCCGACGTCTGCGCGAGAAGGGCCAGCACGTCCCGGTGCTCTTCCTCACGGCGCGCGACGACACCGCGGACAAGGTCCAGGGCCTGACGGTCGGCGGCGACGACTACGTCACCAAGCCGTTCAGCCTGGAGGAGGTCGTCGCCCGCATCCGTGCCGTGCTCCGTCGCACCCGGCCCGAGCTCGACGACGACACCAGCGTGCTGCGGTACTCCGACCTCGAGCTCGACGAGGACTCCCACGAGGTGCTCCGTGCCGGGACCCTCATCGATCTGTCCCCCACCGAGTTCAAGCTGCTGCGCTACCTCATGCTGAACCCGGGCCGCGTGCTGTCCAAGTCGCAGATCCTCGACCACGTCTGGCAGTACGACTGGGGCGGCGACGCGAACATCGTCGAGTCCTACATCTCCTACCTCCGCCGCAAGATCGACCAGGTCGACGGGCCCGACGGCACCCGTCTGCCCCCGCTCATCCACACCAAGCGCGGCGTCGGGTACCTGCTGCGCGAGTCGACGTGACGTCGGACGGCGCGATGACCGAGGGGACACCCGATCCGTTCGAGCCGGTTCCGCCGGTCGACCCGGCCGACTCGAGCCCGCTCGGGGAGAACCCTCCGAGGCGGGGCTGGTGGGCGCGTCTGCGGGCACGGTGGGCGGGTGTCCCGCTGGTCACCCGGCTCGTCGGCATCGTCACGGTCCTGCTGGCGCTCGGTCTCGTCCTGGCCGGGGTGACGAGCGGGACGCTGCTCGAGGGCACGCTCACCAACCAGGTCGACACGAAGCTGCAGACCCAGGCAGAGGGGCTCGCCAAGGGCACCCCGTTCGCGATCGACCAGCGGTTCGGCGACGGGAACGCGCCGAGCGACTACTACGTCCGGGTGCAGGACACGAGCGAGACGATCGCGGTCTCGCTCTCGGACTCGGCGGCCGCCCGGTACGGGGTCCCGCTGGTCCCGGACCTGACCGCCGAGCAGGCCGACCGGATCCGCGACGAGCCTTTCACCGTGCGCTCGACGGAGTCGGGCTCCCCCTGGCGCGCCGTCGCCTATCCGCTGACCAACGGCGGCTCGATCGTCCTCGCACTCCCGCTCGGCGACATCCACAGCACCATCCAGCACATGGCCCTGGTGCTCGTCCTCAGCGGCGTGGGCATCCTGCTCCTCGGCGCCGTCGGTGGCGTCTGGGCGGTCCGCCGATCGCTGCGCCCGTTGCGCGAGATCGAGGCGACCGCCGCTGCGATCGCCGCGGGCGACCTGTCACAGCGCGTGCCGGCGTCCTCGGAGCACACGGAGGTCGGTCGGCTCAGCGCAGCCCTGAACGGGATGCTGACCCAGATCGAGCGCGCCTTCGACGTCCAGACCGCGTCCGAGGTTCGCATGCGGCGCTTCGTCGCGGACGCCTCCCACGAGCTGCGGACCCCGCTGGCCACCATCCGCGGGTACGGCGAGCTGTACCGGATGGGTGCGCTCACGACGACCGACCAGGTCGAGGACACGATGCAGCGGATCGAGTCGTCGGCCACCCGGATGGGGGCGCTCGTCGAGGACCTGCTGGCCCTGGCACGCATGGACGACGGCCGCCCGATGCGCCTGGCACCGGTCGACCTGACCGTCCTCGCCGCCGACGCCGTGAGCGATCTGCACGCCCTCGACCCGTCCCGGTCGGTCCGGCTCGAACCCCTGCGCGCCGGCGAACCCGGGGGCGTCTGCGAGGTGCTCGGTGAGGAGTCCCGACTGCGCCAGGTGCTCGCGAACCTCGTCGGCAACGCCGTGACCCACACGCCTCCCGGCACGGCGGTCGAGATCGCGGTCGGCCTCACCGACGCCCACGGTGTCCTCGAGGTGCGCGACCACGGACCCGGCATCGACCCCGAGCACGCCGCGCGGGTGTTCGAGCGGTTCTACCGGGTCGACGCCTCCCGCGGCCGCGACTCCGGCGGCGCCGGGCTCGGCATGGCGATCGTGGCGGCGATCGTCGACGCCCACCACGGGACGGTCTCGCTGCAGCAGACCCCCGGGGGCGGGACCACCGTGCGGGTGACGCTCCCGGTCCCGGCGACGTCGGAGCCGTCGACCCCGCAGTCCGCGTCCCCGCCGGTGTCGACACCTTCCCGCCCAGCCGCGCCGACCAGGCAGCGGCCGCCCGCCCGGACTCAGTCGCCCGTCCAGGATGACGCCGATTCGGGCGCGAGGCTCAGGTCTGAGGGCTAACATGACGGGTTCCTACCGTCGGCGTGAGGCTGGACTTCATGGGCGTCCATGACGCACCGCAGTGGCTGTTGTCCGCGTACGTACGCAGTGTCGTCGCGGTCGGCGCGACCGCTTCGACAGAGCAGATCCGGGAAGCCGGACAGGCCCTCGTCGAGCGCTGGGGCTCCCCCGGCCGGTCGTTCCACAACCTGAAGCACCTGGTCGACGTGCTGGTCCGGGTCGACGAGCTCGTCGAGGAGACCCACGAGCCTGATGTCGTCCGGCTCGCCGCGTGGTACCACGGCGCGATCTTCGACGCCGCCGACCGAAAGGCGTACGCCAACCGCGGCGGCGAGGACGAGATCGCGTCCGCAGGCCTGGCTCGCACCGAGCTGCTGGCCCTCGGTGTCCCCGCGGCCCGCGCCGAGCGCGTCCACGACCTGGTCGTCGCCCTCGTCCGGCACGCGCCGAACCCGGCAGACTTCGACTGCGCGGTCCTCTGCGACGCCGACCTGGCAATGCTCGCCACGGAGCCGCAGAAGTACAAGGCCTACCTGCAGGACGTCCGCGCCGAGTACGCGCACCTCCCGATCGAGGACTACGTGCGCGCCCGGGTGCGCATCCTGCACAAGCTCCTCGCCCGGCCGTCCCTGTTCGTCAGCCCGCTCGGGGCGGCGTGGGAGGAGCCGGCGCGGCAGAACCTGTCGGGCGAGCTGCAGCGGCTGGAGAAGGAGCTCAGGGGCCTCGAAGCCGCGGCCAACGCGGCGTCAGGCACGTCCGGCGATCCCTCGTAGGACCCGCCTGACCCGCTCGCGCCTGACCCGTGCGCCAGCTCGACCGCGCCAGCTCTGACCGCGGGCACCTTGGCGACGAGAGTTCGTACCGACGTTCGCGGTCGTGGACGGACGACGTCGCGTGGACCGTGCCTCGGTGTGCATGCCGCTGTCGTCGCGCGTGTCGAATCCCCTCATGCGACCACAACCCTCGTCGCCTCACGCGGACCCGCGTGCTCCTTCCTGTCGCGGTCACGCGGCGCCCGGCGTCCGTAGCGTCGTCGTCAGCAGGCCGCACCGTCCACGCCGATCCCGGCGTCGGGCGACGGCCCAGGACGATGGAGGTCCCGTGACCAGGTTCGAGGTCGACAGCGCACAGGTGTCTCAGGCGGCGGCGAGCGTGCAGTCGCGGGCTGCGACGATCCGCTCCGAGGTCGCGGCGATGCACCGCCAGCTCACCGAGCTGCAGGGGTCGTGGCGTGGTGCCGCCGCTACCGCGTTCACCGGAGTGCTGGCCGACTGGTCGGCGACCGAGGCGCGGCTCGAGACGTCGCTCGACCAGATCGTCACCGCGATGCACACTGCCGCCCGCGCCTACGCCGACGCCGAGACCCAGGCCAGCCGCCTGTTCACGGCCTGAACACCGCCGGGCACACCGCGGGCAAAGCCGTTCACCGCCGCCGTCGCAGTACGCCGCGCTGCGGCACGGCACGGCACGGCGCGCTACGGCGCGGCATGGCACGGTGCGGTGCGGCCGTGCGGAACGGCACCGTCGGCACGGGCGGAGCGGCGCGGTGCCGTGCGGTGGGCACGGCACGGCACGGGGCGGAGCGGTGCCGTGCGGTGCGGTGCGGTGCGGAGCGGTGCCGTGCCGTGCGGTGCGGTGCAGTGCAGTGCAGTGCAGTGCAGTGCAGTGCAGTGCAGTGCAGTGCAGTGCGGTGCAGTGCAGTGCGGTGCGGCAGGCTTCGGTGCGCTTCGTGTGCGCTCCGGGGCGCCCGTGCTCTGCGGTGCGGTCCGGTGCGGCCCGCCCTGCGTTGCGTGAAGCCCAGCCCCGTGTTGAGCTGCTGACGACGCCTACTCTCAGGCCATGAGCGTGCTCGTCGATCCGCCGATGTGGCCCAACCACGGGATGCTCTGGGGCCATCTCGTGAGCGACTCGTCGCTGGCGGAGCTGCACGCGTTCGCCGCCCGCGCGGGCATCCCCGAGCGCGGGTTCGACCGCGACCACTACGACGTTCCCGACCGGCGGATCGACGAGCTCGTGGCGCTCGGCGCCGAGCTGGTCACTGCGAAGGAGCTGATCCGGCGCCTGCGCGCGTCGGGCCTGCGCGTGCCCGCCCGCGAGCGCGCCCGCCGCGACCCCGACACGTCCACCCGACCGGCCAGCACGACCTGACCAATGTGAGGGGGAGCTGTGGCCCGACCCACCAGCCGAGCTGGTTTCGGGGGGAATGTCAGTGCGCGACCAGGGGTACGGGAGCCGGGCCAGAGTCGCGGCGGCTCGCGACGGCCTCGTCAGAGGCCGGCCGACAGTGCGGCTAGCCAGCCGCCCGTCGAGGTGATGTCCGTCCCGGCGGCTCCGGACTCGACGGTGCAGCCGAAGCCGACGACCCAGGTGCCGTCCGACAGCTCGACCTGGCCGAGGCTCATGGGGGCGGGCAGGTCGCAAAGGAACCTGCCGAGCGCACCGGGCGACAACCGCCAGATCTCGCCGGCGATCGGAGCACCCGCGCCGGCGCCGACCCGCAGCAGGCCCGGCTTGCGCGGCAGAGTGGCCAGGGCGACCAGGCGGTAGGCGTCCGACGTCCGGACCGACCGCACGAACCGGGCACCGAGGGTCTCGAGCTGCCCGTTGAGCGGCTGCCCGCGCAGGTGTGCGCCGACGACCAGCACGTCGACGCCCTCCGGGACGACCAGTCCCCCTGTCGTGCCGAGCAGCCGGGCGGCCATGTCGATGGCGAGCTGGTCCTCGAACGCGCGGGCCAGCAGGGTGACGCCGAACGGCCCGCCGTCCGCGTGCCCGGCCGGGACCGCGACCGCCGCCAGGTCGAGCAGGTTGACGAAGTTCGTGTACGTGCCCAGACGACGGTTCAGGGCAACCGGATCAGCTTGGGCAGCCGCGATCGTCGGGTGCTCGGTGGTCGTCGGGAGCAGGAGCACGTCGCACCCGTCGAGGAGCCCGAGAGCCTCGATCCGGGCCGCCGCCAGCCGGGCGCGGTCGGCGACGTACGCATCCGCGGTGATGCCGCGGCCGGCGGCGATGATCGCTGCGACCGTCGGGTCCGCGTCGGCCGCGCGGTCGAGGAACGGCCCGACCGCCTCGTACCGCTCGGCGACGATCGCGCCGTCGTAGAGCAGGCGGGCCGCGTCGAGCATGCCCGACATGTCGATCGTGCGCGTCCGGGCCCCAGTCGCCCGAACGGCCTCGACAGCGGTCGCGAACGCGGCTCGCCAGCCCGGCGAGAGCGCCGCGAGGTCCTCGTCGCGCGGGACAGCCACGACGGGCTCAGCCCGCAGGCCGAGGCGGACGTCGGCGGGCCACGGACGGCGCGCCGGGTCGCCGGGGTCGACACCAGTCATCAGGCGTGTCGCGAGCACCCCCAGCCCGAGGTCGCGGGTGAACGTGGTCACCACGTCGTAGCTCCGGCACGCCGGCACGACCCCGGTGGTGGGCACGAGGCCGACCGTCGTCTTGATGCCCACGATCCCGCCGAACGCTGCGGGAACCCGACCCGACCCCGCGGTGTCCGTGCCGATCCCGATGTCCGCGATGCCGAGCGCGACCGCGACCGCGGAACCGGAGCTCGACCCCCCGGACACGCGATCGGGCAGGGTCGCGTGCCGGACCGCACCGTACGGACTGCGGATCCCGACCAGGCCCGTCGCGAACTGGTCGAGGTTCGTCTTGCCGAGCACGACCGCTCCCGCGTCGAGGAGCGCCTGGATCGCCGGCGCGCTCGCAGCGGCCGGTCCGGGGCGTCCAGCGGGGTCGGTCGCGAACGACGGGCACCCTGCCGTCGTCGGGAGCCCGAGCACGTCGATGTTGTCCTTCACCGCGAGCGTCAGCCCGGCCAGCGGCAGCGATGCGCCCGCCGCGACCCGCGCGTCCACCAGGCGGGCGGCGACCAGCGCCTCGTCGAGCGGGATCAGGGCGATCCACACCTCCGGCCGGTCGACCTCCGCGATCCGCGCATGGGCAAGTCGCACCCGAACCTCGGCCGGGCCTGCCGACGACACGACGGGCTCGTCGGGAACGGGCACGGTGTCGAGCAAGTGATCCCCCAGCGGTGGGTGCAGCGAGCCGGGCAACCTGCCACGGCACCGGGTGTATACACCGCGGTATCCGCACGTTAGGGAGCGCGTGTTTCCCGTCCGCGGTCGGCGCGTAAACGACGCGTTACGCCCGGCACCGGTCGGCGACCGACGGTCACCGTCGTCGCGGCGGGCTGTCAGCCCGTCGGCGACCGACGGTCACCGTCGTCGCGGCGGGCCGTCAGCCCGCGATGGCCATGCGCGTCATGGCCTGCGTCGCGCGCTGCATGACGACCTCGAGCGACTCGCCGACATGCCTGTGCAGCGCGGTCAGCGCCTCGGGCAGCTCGTGGGCGAGGACGAGGCGCAGGATCGCCATGTGCTCGTCGATCGTCGCGGTGATGCGGTCCTCCTCGACGAAATCATGCATCCGGACCGCGCGGATCTTCTGGTTCACGGTGACGAGAGCCCCGGTCAGCTGGGTGTTTCCGGACGCTCGCGACAGCACCTGGTGGAACTGTTCGTCGAGGATCACGAAGCTCGGGTCGGGGTCCGGGGGCGCGTCCCTCAGGGGCTCCCAGGTGGCGAGCTCCGCACGCAGGAGTGCTTCGTCGTGCCGGACCTGCGCATTCTCGATGGCCCGAGCGATGCCGCGGAGCTCGAGAGTGATCCTCAGCTCGTACAGGTTGCGCAGGTCCTCGAGGCTCGGCACGACGACGGCGTACCCGAAGTCGGTGCGCTCGATGAGCCCGTCCGAGAGCAGCCGCGAGAGTGCTTCACGCACCGGGGTCCGGGAGACCTCGAACGCCCTGCCGAGCTTCGGCTCCGTGAGGCGCTCGCGCGGGGACACGCGACCGTTCAGGATCTCGTCGCGAAGCCGGTGGTAGACGACCTCACGCAACGACGTGGGATCCCCCGACGCCCCGGAGCCCGACGCGGCCTCGCCCCCACCCGTGATCATGGACACCGAGGGTAGACCTCCGCCCGGGGACGGCCGTGCCGTCGCCGCGGCACCCAGGCGCACACCCCCGAGGCACACCGAGCTGCGCGGACGGCGAGAGGATCGCTCGGCCGACCTGTGTCCAGTGCTGTACACACCTCTGTGCCCATAGGGCACGACCCTACGGACGGGGTGTTTCCGTGCCGACGGTCCCCCGTAAACGCTCCGTTTCGCCTGTCGCACGGCGGGCGCCCGGCGACGCCCTCGGACGCGTCACCAGGGAGACGGTCCCACCGGCGGTCGGGCATGGGTTCGACGACCGGCCGCGGCATCGGACTGCGGCACGAGGCACACCGCGCTGGCAGGACGAGCGATCCGTTAACGTTCGACGGGTGGCCCCACTGCGCAAGCTCGACCAGTCGTCGAAGCTGAGGAACGTCCTCTACGAGATCCGCGGGTCCGCCCTCGACGAGGCAGCCCGGCTCGAGGCCGAGGGCTACACGGTGCTCAAGCTGCACACCGGCAATCCCGCGGCGTTCGGGTTCGAGGCTCCGCACCAGATCGTCCGCGACGTCATCGCCGCCATCCCGCACGCGCACGGGTACACGGACTCCCGCGGGATCCTGAGCGCCCGTCGTGCCGTGGTGACGCGGTACGAGACCGAGCCCGGCTTCCCGCTGATCGACGTCGACGACGTCTACCTGGGCAACGGCGTCTCCGAGCTCATCACGATGGTCATGCAGGCGCTTCTCGACGAGGGCGACGAGGTGCTGATCCCGTCGCCGGACTACCCGCTCTGGACCGCGATGACGTCCTTGTCCGACGGCAAGCCGGTGCACTACCGGTGCGACGAGGACAACGGCTGGGAGCCGGACCTCGAGCACCTCGAGTCGCTGGTCACCCCGCGCACCAAGGCTGTCGTCGTCATCAACCCGAACAACCCCACGGGCGCCGTCTACTCGCGCGAGGTGCTCGAGGGCATCGCCGCCATCGCTCGTCGGCACAGCCTGCTCGTTCTCTCCGACGAGATCTACGACCGGATCCTGTTCGACGACGCACACCACATCCCGATGGCCGCCGTCGCGCCCGACCTCCTGTGCCTGACGTTCAACGGCCTCTCCAAGACCTACCGCGTGGCCGGCTACCGCTCGGGCTGGATGGTCGTCACCGGCCCCCGCGACCACGCCAAGGGCTTCCTCGAGGGCATCACGCTGCTCGCCTCCACGCGCCTGTGCCCGAACGTCCCCGCACAGCACGCGGTCCAGGCGGCGCTGGGCGGCGTGCAGAGCATCGACGCCCTCATCGCGCCGGGCGGCCGGTTGCACGAGCAGCGGGACGTCGCCTACAACGGCCTGACCTCGATCCCCGGCGTCACGTGCGTCCGCCCCGCCGGCGCCCTGTACCTGTTCCCCCGCCTCGACCCCGAGGTGCACGAGATCCACGACGACTCCAAGCTGGTCTACGACCTGCTCGTGAGCGAGCACATCCTGCTCGTGCAGGGCACCGGCTTCAACTGGCCCACGCCCGACCACCTGCGCATCGTCACGCTCCCCGAGGCGCGCGTCCTGGCCGAGGCCGTCGAGCGGATGGGCAACTTCCTGTCGAGCTACCGGCAGTAGGTCGACGCCGACCGTCGCGGCGGCCGGTGCTCGAACATCCCGAGTCCTGTGAGACCGACCCGCAGGATCCGGCCGTGAGAACCGTGCGATCGTCCCCTCGGGGCCGCAGACGGCCCGACGCCCTGACGGCTCGGGTCGGCACAGCGGCAGGGGCTCGCCTGACGGCCAGCGTCGCGCCAGCGGACGGCACCCTGCGGCCGATCCCGGGCTCGGCCGCGTGGCAGGTCCACGCACCCGTCGGCGACGACGCGCGAACGGTCTACTGCACGGTCGACGGGTACGACGGCTGTGACGAGGCGACTGACCCGCGACACCGCGGCAGGAGCCTCGGGAGCGTCGCCGCCGGCCCACACGTCGACGAGTGTCGCGATCCCGCGCACAGCAGCTCGACGCCTCGCTCGAACGCCTCGTCGTCCGACGCGTCGCCAGTGAATATCCCGAGCTCGAGCGCTGCGCGTTGGCGTGATCGATATCGGAGACGCTGTGAGCAGTCCCGCCCACGCGATCCAGAACCCCCGCACGGTCGCGGCGGGACGACAGAACGGGCCGGCCACCCGAAGGTGACCGGCCCGTCCTGTTGTTCAGTCGATCAGAGGTGACTCAGCGGATCAGAACCCGCCGCCGAAGTCGTCCCCGCCGCCGCCACCGGCCGGCGCGGGGTTGCGCTCCGGCTTGTCGGCCACGACGGCCTCGGTGGTGAGGAAGAGCGCGGCGATCGAGGCCGCGTTCTGCAGGGCGGAGCGCGTGACCTTCACCGGGTCGTTGACGCCCGCGGCCAGCAGGTCCTCGTACGTGTTCGTCGCGGCGTTGAGGCCGTGACCGACGGGGAGGCTGCGGACCTTCTCCACGACGACGCCACCCTCGAGACCGGCGTTGATCGCGATCTGCTTGAGCGGAGCCTCGATGGCCAGGCGCACGATCTGCGCACCGGTCGCCTCGTCGCCCTCGAGCTTGAGGCCCTCGAACGCGGTCTTGCCGGCCTGGATCAGCGCGACGCCACCACCGGCGACGATGCCCTCCTCGACGGCCGCCTTCGCGTTGCGAACGGCGTCCTCGATGCGGTGCTTGCGCTCCTTGAGCTCGACCTCGGTGGCCGCGCCCGCCTTGATGACGGCAACGCCACCGGCCAGCTTGGCCAGGCGCTCCTGCAGCTTCTCGCGGTCGTAGTCCGAGTCGGAGTTCTCGATCTCGGCACGGATCTGCGTGACGCGGCCCGTGATCTGGGCAGCGTCGCCGCCGCCCTCGACGACCGTGGTCTCGTCCTTGGTGACGACGATCTTGCGCGCCGTGCCGAGGACCTCGAGGCCGACCGTGTCGAGCTTCAGACCGACGGTCTCCGAGACGACCTGGCCACCCGTGAGGATGGCGATGTCCTGGAGGATCGCCTTGCGGCGGTCGCCGAAGCCGGGGGCCTTGACGGCGACCGACTTGAACGTGCCACGGATCTTGTTGACGACGAGCGTGGCCAGGGCCTCGCCCTCGACGTCCTCGGCGACGATGAACAGCGGCTTGCCGGACTGGATGACCTTCTCCAGCAGCGGCAGCAGGTCCTTGACGTTCGAGATCTTGCCCTCGACGAGCAGGACGTAGCCATCCTCGAGGACGGCCTCCTGGCGCTCCGGGTCGGTGACGAAGTACGCCGACAGGAAGCCCTTGTCGAAGCGCATGCCCTCGGTGAGCTCGAGCTCGAGGCCCAGCGCGCTGGACTCCTCGACGGTGATGACGCCTTCCTTGCCGACCTTGTCGAGCGCCTCGGCGATCAGGTCGCCGATCGCCTGGTCGCCGGCGGAGATGGCGGCCGTCGCGGCGATCTCTTCCTTGGTCTCGACGTCCTTCGCCTGCGCGAGCAGAGCAGCGGTGACGGCCTCGACGGCCTTCTCGATGCCCTTCTTCAGCGCGATCGGGTTGGCGCCGGCCGCGACGTTGCGCAGGCCCTCACGCACGAGCGCCTGGGCGAGGACGGTGGCGGTGGTGGTGCCGTCGCCAGCGACGTCGTCCGTCTTCTTGGCGACCTCCTTGACGAGCTCGGCACCGATCTTCTCGAAGGGGTCCTCGAGCTCGATCTCCTTGGCGATGGAGACGCCGTCGTTGGTGATCGTGGGGGCGCCCCACTTCTTGTCCAGGACGACGTTGCGGCCCTTCGGGCCGAGGGTGACCTTGACGGTGTCGGCGAGGACGTTGAGTCCCCGCTCGATGCCGCGGCGGGCCTCCTCGTTGAAGGCAATGATCTTGGCCATGGGGCTGTGATCCTTCACTGGGTTCGGGTCGGCCGAGGGTGCCCGCGACGGACGAGCACGTCACCCGCGGTCTTGTCCCGCGTGCGACGGCCCTCACCGGACGGCCGTGGTGATTCTGTCACTCTCCACCGGAGAGTGCTAAGTCCAATGGTTAGCACTCGACCCCCGAGAGTGCAAGCAGCGTTCGCCCAGAGCGGCACCCGTGAGACGGCTTTCCGGGGTCCGAGCGCACGCTCGTCAGAGCAGCCGCAGGCCCGGACGCAGCGGGGTCAGTCCCACGGCGAGAGCGACGGGGCCGGGAGGTCGAAGCCGTCTTTCAGTGCCCGCCGCGCGGCGTACCAGCCCGAGAGGCCGTGCACACCGGGGCCCGGAGGGGTCGACGACGAGCAGAGCCAGTAGCCGGCGGCCCGGCCCTGTGGCGCAACCAGGGCGTACGGGTCCCACGCGAGACGGGGCCGAGCGAGCATCCGGTACACCGACACCGCACCCCCCGAGATGTCCCCGGCGACGAGGTTGGCGTTGTGGTGGTCCAACTCGGCGGCCGGGACGCACCGAGAGGCTACGACCAGGTCGCGAAAGCCCGGAGCGAACCGCTCGACCTGTGCGATCACGGCCTGTGTCACGTCCACGCTCGAGCCGGCCGGGACGTGCGCGTAGGCCCAGAACGGGCGCAGGCCGGTGGCCGTCACCCGCGACGCGTCGAGCACGCCGGGATCGCTGACCAGCACCATCGGCCGGTCGGCGTGTCGCCCGGAGGCGACAGCGGCCTCCGCAGCCGCCGCCTGCATCCGGCTGCCGCCGAGGTGCACGGTCCCGGCGAGGGCGACCTCCGGATGCGTCCAGGGCACCGGTCCGGACAGCACGAGGTCGACCTTGGCGGCGGCTCCTCGGCTCCGCGGGAACGCGATCAGCCCGCGCGCGACGCGGTTCGCCAGACGCTGCCCCAGGACCCGGACGGCGGTGCGTGGCGACGTGTCGAACAGGTAGGCGCGGGCCGCCGGAAGGTCGCGAGCCCGGTCCACCCGGGTGCCGGTGAGCACGGACCCGCCATGGGCCTGCAGGTCGGCCAGCAGCGCCCCGACGATCGCCCCACTCCCCCCGCGCGGTACCGGCCAGCCGCCTGCGTGGGCCAGCGGCGCCAGCAGCAGGGCCGTCCCGGCCGCGCTCGGCGACGGCATGCGAGTGATCGCGTGCGCCCCTACTCCGGCGAGGAGCGCCGCCGCCTCGTCGTCGCGGAACCGCGCTCCCCAGGCCGCGGAGCCCAGCTCCAGCAAGCGCAGCCCGAACGCGACCGCCGTGCCCAGCTGACGAGGGACGCCACGGTGGTCGCCGAGCGCCACGGCGAGCAGGCCGTCGGGGTCGTCGACGAGCGGACCCAGCAGCGCACGCCATGCGGGGCCGTCCACCCCGAGCGCCGCCGCCGTGCGGTCCAGGGACCGGTAGGCCAGCGCCGCGCGGCCACCGTCGAGCGGGTTCGCGTACGCGACCTCCGGTTGCAGCAGGTCCACGCCACGGGCCGGCAGGTCGAACGCGCGCAGGAACGGAGACGCGACGGCCATCGGGTGCACCGCCGAGCAGATGTCGTGCACGACGCCGTCCGCGAGGCCCAGGTCGAGGGTCCGCGCGCCACCCCCGGGCACGTCCTCGGCCTCGAGCACCTGAACGGACAGTCCGGCCCGCGCGAGGGTCACCGCCGCCGCCAGTCCGTTCGGCCCCGATCCGACGACGACCGCGTCGAGCACGGTCATGCCAGGCGCCCGGGGACACGACGACGGGCCGCGCACCCGGAGGTGGACGGCCCGTCGTCGAAGGCAGGCAGGCTCAGAGTGCTCGTACCTGCTCGGCCTGCGGGCCCTTGGTGCCCTGACCGACCTCGAACTCGACGTCCTGGCCCTCGTCGAGCGACCGGTACCCGTCGTTGAGGATCGCGCTGTAATGCACGAAGAGGTCCGGCCCCCCCGCGACGGGGGTGATGAACCCGTAGCCCTTCTCCGCGTTGAACCACTTCACAGTGCCCTGGGCCATCGGTGCTCCTCGACGCAGCTCGGGTGTCCCGGGCGCTCCGCCGGCACCCGGTGACGGAGAGCCTAGTGGCGGCGGACGCACGGCCACCAGGGTCGTCGGACCACTGCCCGACGGCGGCGACCCGGGTCCGAGCGGGCTGGACGAGCGCCTCGCGTCAGGTTCGACGAGGCCTCGCGTCAGGCAGAGGGGTCGCTCGCCAGGACCACCGAGATGCCGCTGGGAGCATCCGCCGCCGAGAGCGTCGCGGTCGAGATGCCGAGCGTCGTCGCAACGAGCTGAGCGGTGGGCGCGAGGTCCTCGCTCGCGTAGTACACGACCGAGTCTGCGGGCTTGGTGCCGGTGAAGTTCCCCGGGGTGACCGCCGTGAAGCCGGCGTCCGTGAGCTTCTTGGCCTCGGACTTGGCGAGCCCAGCGATCTGCGCGGCGTTGAGCACCACCACCGGGGTCGACGTGTTCACCGTGGGCGCCGACGGCGGGGCGGCGGGGGTCTCCCCTGTACCTCCGGTCGCCGACGCGCCCGGCGAGGCGCTCGGTCCGTCGGACGCCTCGGGCTCCTGGGAGCTGCTGAAGGTCGGCTTGTCGTCCTGGTGCGCGGCCAGCGTGACGAGGCCGTAGGCGGCGAGCGGCGCGGCAACCAGCACCGCCAGGAACGGCCACCACCGGCTCCACGCCGAGCGCGGTGCCCGGTGCACGCCACGGGCCGCGTCGGGGTTGGGGACGTCGAACTCGTCCTCGGGGTAGTGGGTGTCGGCCTTGCTCACGCCGGACAGGCTAACGGCTCTGGCAGTGCGCACGGCGCCAACTGGCGCGAAGCGTCGCACATGTCACGCTTCGGGGCGCTCACCTCAGGTTCTTCGGGGCGCCCACCCCAGGTTCACGGACGCTCACCTCAGGTTCACGGATGGTCGCCTCGGATTCACGGACAGTCGCCGAGGGCACGCGGGAGCTTGCGGGCGTCGCCGGTCGGGTCGTCGGCACTTCGTCGCGACGACGCCGGGTCGCTCGTCGGCACTTCGTCGCGACGACGCCGGGTCGCTCGTCGGCACTTCGTCGCGACGACGCCGGGTCGCTCGTGGTCAGGCGTCGCCGAGACGGCGGGCGCTCGTGCGCGCGCGCTGGCGCGACGACCGCATGCGGCGGAGCCGCTTGATCAGCATCGGGTCGTGCGCGAGGGCAGCCGGGTCGTCGATCAGGGCGTTGAGCACCTGGTAGTACCGCGTGGCCGACATGTCGAACAGCTCGCGGATGGCCTGCTCCTTGGCGCCGGCGTACTTCCACCACTGCCGCTCGAAGGCGAGGACCTGCTCGTCGCGCTCCGACAGTCGACCGTCCTCGGTGGTGCGGGGCGCCGGAAGAGACGGGTGGGACGGGTGGGACGAGTGGGACGGGTGCGAGTCGATCGAGATCGTCGCGGCGTCCATCTGTCCTCCTGGTGGTCCGTGCGGGCCGCGTGCGTGCCGGCCCGTGCTGCCTGTTCTCGTGCGGTGCGTCCGTGCTTCGTCGTGCGTACATCGTCGTGCGTACCTCGTCGTGCGGCGCCTCATCGTGCCGGCGGCGACCGAGCCTGCGCCGTGCCTGACGTCGTCATCGTAGGCCGGAATGACACACGTGTCATTCCTGTCCGCGCGTCCCGCGACGACACGCGGGAACCTCACCCGGGACGACGGACACGGCGCGCCGGCGACGACCGACGGAGCCCGGTGCGCGTCGCTCACGCCTCGTCGTCCGAGCCGTGCGCGCCTATCCTCGCGCTCGTGGCCACCGCACCCCTGGACCAGCTCGTCGCTCCCGACTGGGCGCTCGCCCTGGCACCCGTGGAGCCGCAGATCCGGGCGGCCGGCCAGTTCCTGCGCGAGGAGGTCGCCGCGGGGAGGGGCTACCTGCCCGCGGGCGACGACGTGCTGCGCGCGTTCCAGCGCCCGATGGAGCAGGTCCGGGTCCTCGTCGTCGGACAAGACCCGTACCCGACCCCTGGGCACCCGATGGGGCTGTCCTTCTCGGTGCAGCCCGACGTGCGCCCGCTGCCCCGGTCGCTGAGCAACATCTTCACGGAGCTGGTCGCCGACGTCGGGGTGGCGCCCCCCGTGAACGGCGACCTGAGCCCGTGGGCCGACCAGGGCGTGATGCTCCTGAACAGGGTCCTCACGGTCCGCCCGGGCACGTCGGCGTCCCATCGGGGCAAGGGCTGGGAGCAGGTGACCGACCGCGCGATCGCGGCGCTCGTCGACCGCGGCGGCCCGCTCGTCGCACTGCTGTGGGGTCGTGACGCCCAGTCGCTCAAGGCCGCGCTCGGCGCCGTGCCGACCGTCGAGAGCGTGCACCCCAGCCCGCTCTCGGCCAGCCGGGGGTTCTTCGGATCGCGGCCGTTCTCCCGGGTGAACGCCCTGCTCGTGGCCCAGGGGGCGGACCCGGTGAACTGGTCGCTCACCTGACCGCTTGCCCGCACCGCGCGGACGGGCGGCAGACTGAGGGCGTGACAGAGCACTCCCCCGTACCCCGTTGGTCCCGCTACGTCGCGATCGGAGACTCGTTCACCGAAGGACTCTGGGACGCCCCCGACGGCGTGGAGGCCCCGCAGCGGGGCTGGGCCGACCTGCTGGCGTCGCACCTGTCCGAGCGCCGCAAGTCAGCCGGCGAGTCGACGCTCCAGTACGCGAACCTGGCCATCCGCGGCAAGAAGCTCCGCTCGATCCTCGTGGACCAGCTGCCCGTCGCCCTGTCGATGAAGCCGGACCTGGTCAGCATGATCGGCGGCGGCAACGACATCCTGCGCCCCAGCACGGACATCGACCGGTTGGCACGCAACCTCGAGGCCCGCGTCGTGCGGCTGCGTGAGGCCGGTGTCGACGTGCTGCTCGGCACGGGGTACGACTCCTTCGGCAGCGCCGTGTTCAGCACCACCCGCAGCCGCGTCGGCGTCTACAACTCGCTGATCTGGTCGATGGCCCGACGTCACGGCGCGTACGTGCTGGACACGTGGGGCATGCGGTCGCTGGCCGACCCGCGCATGTGGTCCGAGGACCGGATCCACCTCACCGGCGAGGGACACGCACGCGTCGCGCAGGCGGCCCTCGTCGGCCTCGGGCTCGACCCCGACAACCCGGCGTGGGACGACCCGCTGACCCCCCTGCCACCGACACCCCGGCTGACGCGGGCCCGCCAGGACGCCGCGTGGGTGCGCGTGCACGTCTACCCGTGGGCGACCCGGCGGCTGCGCGGGCGTTCGAGCGGCGACCTGCGGGTGCCGAAGCGGCCCCAGCTCAGCCCTCTGGACTGAGCTGCTGGGCGAGCCGTGGGCCACGAGGGGCCTACGGTGCGTCGGCCCAGGTCCAGTCGGTGAACTGCCAGTACTGGTTCTGGTTCAGGTTCGTGCACGTCGCGGCGACCACCTGAGTCGCGTCGGTCGTGGTCCCGCCCGGCACGGTGAGGCAGCCGCCGGCGGTCGGGGGCGTCCAGGCCAGGCCGGTGACGAGCTGGAAGTACGGGTTCACCGTGCGTGTGGTGTCCATGGTCCAGCGCTGGTTGGCCGCCGTGGTGCACGTCGCGATCACGAGCCCCACGTTGTTCGTCGCGCTCGGGACCTGGACGCAGAAGTCGTTGGCGCGCAGCGTGCCGTTGGCCATGAGCGACCACTTCTGCGCGGGCGTCTTGTTGCACGTGTAGATCTGCACGGCGTTGCCGACGGTCCAGGTCCGGTTCCGCACGTCGAGGCACTTGCCGTGGCGGTCGGTGAGCTGCACGAGCCGCGTGACCACCGAGGTGAACGTCGCGGTGACCGGCCAGCCGTCGATCGTCACGTAGGCCTTGAGGGTCGCGTCGGGGACGAAGCTCGTAGTCGACGTGAAGGTCTGGGACGCCGAGGTGAGGTTCGCCGTGCTGGACGCCTGCTGCGCGGCGGTCCACGTGGTCTCCGCGGGGTCGTACACGGTCACGACGACGGACTTGCCGGTGCACCTCGTCGCGTCGAGGTTCGTGACGAGCAGCTGGTTCGTCGCGTTCGAGGTGACCGGTGTCGTGACGGCGACCGCCTGGCCCGTGCAGCGGCTCTGGCTCGTGCTGAACGGCTTGAGCGCGGAGGTGAGGGTGAGCTTCGAGGCGCTGGCCACCGACTCGCCCGCGAGCGACACGACGATCAGGGCGACGACGGCGAGCAGCCCCACGATCCGGCCTGCGGTCGCGCGCGCCCTCACGGGAGCACGGACCGGTCGTCGACCGCGATGGCGTCATCCTGCTCGTCGGCCGTCCCGGTCTCGTCGGCCCCGCCGGTCTCGGTCTCGTCGGCCGCGCCGGTCTCCGTGTCGTCGGCCCCCGGCGTCTCCTCGTCCTCGCCGCGCGGCCAGAGGAACACCGCACAGGCGGTGACCAGCAGCGATGCCCACACGAGGGGCGACTCGAGCACGGTGGTGACCAGCCCGACTCGCGGCAGGTGGAACTGCGCGATGCCGACCACGTCGGCGTTCGTCGGCCTGAACGGGTCGACCCAGGAGTTGTTGTCGCCCTGGACCTGCCACCCGTCGGCGCCGTCACCACCGACCAGTCGGTGGATGACGTGGCCGTGCATCCCGTCGGGCCGGTAGACGACGACGTCGCCGATCCGCGGCTCACCACACCGCGCGACCACGAGGTCCCCGGTGTCGTACGTCGGCTTCATGGACTCGCCCGAGACGACGATGACCTGCGTGCACCCGCCGAGGCTCGCGGGCCACAGCAGCACCGCCGCCGCGACCGCGAAGGACCAGAACAGGACCGAGACGACAACGCGCCGCACCCGACGCCCGGCCGGGGCGTCAGGTGCGGCGAGCAGGGCCGTCTCGGTCACGACATCAGGTCCGCGGGTCGTTCGATCAGTTGTAGAACGTCACCGCGACGCGCGAGATCACGTCCGGGGTCTGAGCAGCAGTCAGCGTCAGCGACAGGGAGGTGCCCGCGAGGGTGCCCGAGAACTCGGTGCCGAGCAGGGCGTTCGTCGAGCTCAGCAGCGAGACCTTGTACTTCGCGGCGACGGGAGCGGAGCACAGGGCGTCGATGCCCGACAGCGTCAGGGTGGTCGACGTGTACGCGCTTCCGCCGACCGGGATGCTCGGAGGCGTGAACCCGACGACCACCGGCGTGGCTGCGGGCTGGCAGCCGGTGAGGTCCTTGACGCCGGCCTGCAGCTGCGCGGTACCGCCCAGGTTCAGGGCCGACGCAGAGGCGAGCGACAGGCCCGCGATGCCGAGGATGGCCAGACCGATCGCAAGGCCCTTGCGGGACTTCTTGGACGTGGTGCTCATGGGATCTCCTGATGAGGAAGCGGCCGGGGGCCGGCTACTGCCGGCACCCGCTCACGGACGACCGTTGGACGGCTGCGGTGAACGTTGGTGTCTTCGGCAACTTCACTCAGATGGCCCTAGGTGGCAGCACCTGGGGGGCCCGAGATGCCCGTTTCTTTCACCCCGGGCGTTTCGACCGAATGCGACAAAGAGGCACTCGGGAATTGCTAGAGCGCGCCCGTGCCGAGCGGTAGCCATGCGTCCAGATGGGCGCCCCTACCACTTCCGGGGGTCAGCTCCAGTCGTCCGCCGACCAGCGACAACCGCGTGTCGAGCCGTGCCGTACCCGAGGCCACGCCGGCGGACACCGGGTCGTAGAGCTCACCGTCGTTCTCGACACCCACGTGCAGGAGCCCGTCGCTCGTGTCCAGCACCACCCTGACGGACCCTGCGGGCCCGTGCTTCAGGGAGTTCGTGATGCCCTCCTCGACCACCCGCACAGCCAGCAGGCGCTCGCTGAGCGTCAGCGACCCGCTCGCGGGGTCGTCCAGGACCCGCACGGAGTCGCTGACCACGAGCTGGGTCGCGATGCTCGCAGGGATCCGGCCGAGCAGCGCGCGCAGCGCCGGCACGAGCCCGAGCTCGAGCCGATCGGGGTACAGCAGACGACTCATCTCCCGGACGTCGATCTCGCGGGCCGCGTCGAGCTCGGCGCGGATCCACTCGACGCTCGTCCGGCTCTCGTCGTCCAGCGCGTCCTGGCCGTGCCGCGAGAGCAACGACGCCAGACGCGCGTCGACGAGGACGAGCTTCGACTGGAGCGTGCCGTGCAGACCCTCGGCGACCGCCCGACGCACCCGGATCTCCTCCTGCTCGAGCGCCTTGACCGCGACCTCGATATGGACGGCGTCGCGGGTGGCAACCCGGATCTGCTCACGCATCGCACGCCGCGAGACCATCGCCCACATGCCGATCAGGCCGGAGATCGTGCCCATGAGGAAGCCGCTGAACAGCTCTGCGTCCCGGACCGAGGCGGCGGGGGCCTCGTACACGCCGAGCACGATCTGCGTCCCGAACCGCGCCGACGCCCCGACCATCGCCGCGACGAGGACTGCGCCGAGCATCAACGTGGTCGTCCGGGCGCGGTGTGCACGGATGAGCGCGAGGCACCCGACGAGCCCGGTGACCGCGACGACGTTCGCCAGCAGCCGGGTGCTCACGGGCGCCACGGTCCAGTTGGTGACGTAGACGGAGTACACGTAGGTGGCCTGCAGCGTCGCCCCGATGCCGTAGCCGAGGGCGATCCCGGCGGTGCCGCGCAGAAGGGTGCGCCGGTCACGTCGGTCGTCCAGGCGCGCGGCGACGGCGGCGGCCGCGTCCGTCGGCGGCATCGTCATCGACCACTCCTTCGTCCGTCTTCGGCCGTTCACCAGCCGTTATCCGCGAATTGCCCGCGGTTTCGTCCGGGTGAGACGGGCGCGTGGGCGTACGCCGGACCCGATTGCCGACGATACTGGTGCCGATGAGCGCACCCAGCCACCAACCGATCCGCGTCGCCGTCGTCGAGGACCAGCCGTTGTTCCGGTCGATGCTCGAGCACACGCTCGACTCGTCGCTCGGCCTCGAGACCGTCGTCGCGGTCGGCACCGCGACCGAGGCCGCCCGGGCCATCCGTCCGGGCCTCGTCGACGTCGCGATCCTCGACATCGACCTGCCCGACGGCAACGGCATCGCGCTGGGCGTCACGCTGCGTCGTCGCATGCCCGGGCTGGGCATCCTGCTGCTCTCCGCGCACGACGCCATGGACCTTCTGCTGGACCTGCCCCCCGACGTCGCGGCGGGGTGGTGCTACCTGTCCAAGAACTCCTCCACCAGCGAGGAGGTCCTCGTCGGGGCTGTCAGGGCAGCCGCCGTCGGCGAGACGGTCCTCGACCCGGCTCTCCTGGCGCGCATGACGCCGCGCGCCGGTTCCGCGGTGGCTCGCCTGACCGACCGGCAGTACGAGGTTCTGCGGCTGCTGGCGGCGGGGCTGTCGAACTCCGGCATCGGCGACAAGCTCGGCATCACGGAGAAGTCCGTACAGAACCACGTCAACGGGATGTACGCGACGCTGGGTATCGACAGCGACCCGCAGCGGAACCCTCGGGTGAGTGCGGCCCTGCGCCTTCTGGAGCAGACCGGTCCGACGAACTGAGGCCCGCGGTCCGGTCCGACGATTCGGTCGGCAGCCCGTCGGTGGCATGGGCCATGATCGACGGATGGCCGAACGCCGGGGCGGCGAACCCGCACCCCTGACCACCAGCACGGTCCGAGGCGAGGACTGGTACGCCCGCGATCTGAGTGGTTCGAGGTTCTCCCGCGTCGAGTTCGTGGACCTGGACCTCACCGAGGCGTTCGGCGTCGGCGCTGTCTTCGAGGAGTGCATGTTCCGGCACGCGAAGTTCAACGCCTCGGTGCATACCGACGCGGCGTTCGTGAACTGCACCTTCACCCGCTCGACGTTCTTCGACGCGCGGTTCGAACGCTGCAAGCTGGTCGGCTCGTTGTTCGACGGGTGCACGTTCGACATCACCAGGGTGGACGGCGGCAACTGGTCGTTCGTGGGGCTGCCCGGCGCCGACCTGCACTCCGCGACGCTCACCGGTGTCACCCTGCGTGAGGCCGACCTGACCGGCCTGCGCGCACCGGGCGGGACGTTGCGCGACTGCGACCTGACCGCCGCGTGGCTGCACCTGTCGGACCTGTCGGGCTGCGACCTGCGGGGCAGCCAGCTGTCGGGCATCGACCCGGCCACGGTGAACCTCGACCGGGCCATCATCACCCTGGAGCAGGCGGTCGTGATCGTCGAGGCGATGGGCCTGGACCTGCGCGTCGAATGACCGGCCGCGACCACGATCTGGCTGGCGAACGGTCCACTCTGCTTCACGGCGACCTGGGCCTACGGTGGAGCCCCCTATCGGATTCGAACCGATGACCCCCTGTTTACAAGACAGGTGCTCTGGCCAACTGAGCTAAGGAGGCGGGCGAGGTCCAAGGATACGAGATGCACGGGCGCGCCCCGACAGGGGGACGCGCCCGCGCTCGTCGTCGGGTCAGGACTTCGCGGCGTTGACCGCTTCGAGGAGCGCGCCGGGCGTGCTCCAGTCCTTGAAGACCTTGCCGTCGATCAGCACGGTAGGCGTCCCCTGGCCGACGGTCCCGAACTGCTGCGTGGCTGCCGCGACCCACGGTGCGAACGTGCGCCACGTGCCGTCGTGGGACGTCGGGTCGGCTGCGGTGCCCGTCTCGTAGGTGCCGTCCACGGTGTCGGTGAAGGTGTCGGCGACGTCCTTCGGGACGCCGAGGTCCGTCGCGACCTTGGCGATCTCCTCGTCGGTCAGACCGGCGCTGCCCTCTTGGGGCTGGTTCTTGTACAGCTCTGTGACGAACTTGGTGAAGTGCTTCGGGTCCTTGTCCGCCACGACGGCGGCCGCGTTCGCGGTACGCGTCGAGTAGTTGGAGCCGGCCGACTTGTAGTCGAGGATCGCGACCGGGTGGTAGTCGACCGTCGTTCCGCCCTCGCCGAGGATCGTGTCGAGGTCGGCGCCGTTGATCTTCTCGAACTCACCGCACACAGGGCACATGAAGTCGAAGTAGATGCTGAGCACCACGTCGCCGTCGCCCGTCTTGCCGACGTCGGCGCCGCCGTTGCTGACGGGGATGCCGCCGTTGTCACCCGCCGTCGACGGGGCCTTGACGTCTGCGAGCTTGGGCGGGATCACGTCGGAGGCGCTGCCGCCGTAGACGACCTCGGAGTTGGCGGTCTCGTTCTCGTGCTGCTGGCTGACGATCGTCCAGACGACGAAGCCGAGCCCGAGGACGGCGGCGACGAGGATGGCGACGCCGATGATGCGGTTGCGCTTGGCCTTGCGCTCCTGCTCCTTGCGCATCTGCAGGGCCTTGGCGCGGGCCTCGTCGCGCCGCACCGCCTTGGTGGGACGTGGTTCGTTCGTGGGCATGGTGCACTCCAGTAGCTGGGGGAAGGGCGAAAGGGGGTCCGGGGCTCAGGCAGCGAGAAGCGGAGGCCCGCGACGCGCGATGCTCCCGGTCAGCCATCTGGGGCGGGGCGCGAGTCCCTGAGCGACGACCGCGAGCGACCCCTGCGCCCCGGGACTCCCTGAGGCGTCGGACGCCAACCGAGGCAGGACCGCCCGCAGGAGCGCGCGCACCTGCAGCGCGCCCCGCACGAGCAGCGCGGAGAGGCCGACGCCGCACGCCGTCAGGAGCAGGTAGCCGACGAGCATCGGGAGCGCGACGCTGAGCAGCACGACGGCCCCCCGCGAGACGCCGCCGAGGCCGTAGGAACCCTCCGGGCAGTCCGCGACGTCCTGCAGCACGGCGAGGTGCAGGCCGAGCGAACCGACGGCACCGCCCGAACCCACGCAGCCGTGCAGGAGCACCCGCCCCTGCAGCGCGATCCCCGCCGTGAACACCACGAGACCGCCGAGGGCGAGCGCCGGCAGGGCCGGCCCACGGGCGCGCGAGAGCGCGTCGATCGCCCGTCCTCGCGCCGTCATGCCGCACAGCGTAGGGGTAGCACCTGAGGAACGTCAGGCACGCGAGTGACGGACCACCTCGACGTCGAACCCGAAGGACTGCTTCCACTCGCGCGCGAGCCGGTGCCCGGCGTACCGAACGATGCCGCGCAGCCACCACTCGTCGACGTCGATCCCCCGGAACGCGTGCTCGACGAGCAGCGGCTTGAACCGTGCATCGACGTCCGCCACCCGTCGGCGGAGCACGCCCATCTCGGGGAACCGGGCCAGCGACGGCTCCCGCATCGCGGCCTCGAGCGTGGTGCGGGACATCACCTCGTTGGCGTAGGCGAACTCGTCGCCGCGGTACCCCTGCTCGCACTCCGCGACGAAGCTGGACCAGCGCTCGAGCACCGCGCCGGCGGTGTCGTCGCGCCACAGCCCGCGGCCACGGACGAACGCCGTGAACGCGGCGTCGAACGGGCTGGGCGGCGTGATCACTTGGCCACCTCGCGCAGGTAGAGCTCGAAACCCTCGTCGGGTCGGAACCACGCGATGATCACGTCACCGCGGTGCACCCCGAGCGTTCCCGTGCGGTGGTCGAACCGGACCACGTCGCCGTTGCTGCGACGCCCCTCGGCGATCTCGTCGCCGAGGTCGCCCCAGTGCTCAAGCTGCGCCACCCGTGCTCCCGTCCACCGGACCCTCGCTCACGGCCCCACCCAAGGGGGTGCCGAGGGCGACGCGCCAGGCCGGTTCCGCATGGCGAGACTTCGTCGGACGGCGACGTCGCGTGGACCCGCGGGCGTCCGGCTGCCCGAAATGCCGACTATGACGAGGCGGGGGGCAGCGTCGGCTCGGGCAGCGGGGCCCAGGTGATGTCGGTTCCGGTGAGGATGAGTGTGACGAAGATCGCTGACACACCGAGCAGGACGGCGACCGCGATCAACGCACCCTTGCGCCCCGGAGCCACGACCGCGAGGACCCGGCGCGCACCCAACCGCGTCATGCGTGACAGCGGACCCCACCAGATGATGCACACGCCGATCATGAGGATGGCCGCCACCAGCAGCGACGCCGTGACGCCCTGCGGCTCCTGGCCGGCCGGCGACCCGCCGATGGTCCAGCGCCCCTCACCGATGAGCCACCACGAGATGCCCAGCAGGATCACGACGACGCTGCCCGCGACCACGAGCGACGGCAGGAGTCCGAGCAGCGAGCGCAGGAGGTACCACGGACCGGTCGCCACGGTCCGCGCGTGGTCCGAACGCCGGACGCCGACGCGCTCACGGTGCGCGTGCATCGACTCGACGGCCGCCCCGATCGTGCGGATCGCGATGACGAGCACGAGGAACGCGATCAGGGTGATGCCGGGGTAGATCGCACCGGCCGACCCGACCAGCACGGCGAACGCGAGCAGCGTGCCCCAGCGGCGCAGGGCCGGCGGGCGCACGTATCCCGAGCCTTCCGGCCCGTCACCCTCGGACGCGTCGAGGTCGTCCTCGATCCAGTCGACGCCGTCCGGGTCGAGCTCGTCGGGCTCGTCGCCCTCGGACTCGTCGGCAGGGTCCTGCGCCGGGCCGGCCGCAGCCAGCGGGACGAACGCGCGGGTCTGCCCGTCGTTCACGGGCGGGGCCGTGGAGACGACGGAGCCGCCGGCCGCCACGGCACCGGCCGAGACAGCGACGGTGGCGGGCTCGACACCCAGCGCGGTGGTCCCGACGACGTCCTGCGGGCCGAACTCGGTCGTCGCCTCGTCGTCGACGCCTTCGCGACGGCCATCGGGACGGTCGTCGAGATCGTCGTCCACCGGCTCGCCCTCCGCGACGACGAGGGTCAGCGCGGCGACGACGTCGTCCGGACTGGTGCGATCCTGCGCAGCCGGGGCCAGGGCCCTGCGGAGCGCGGCAGCGGTCAGCGGTCCGACACCGTCCAGGTCGACGTCGCCCGTGTGTGCGCGGGCGAGGACGGCCTCGAGGGGGCGCGAGCCGAACGGCGGGCGGCCCGTGGCCGCGAACGCGAGCACAGCCGCCCATCCCCAGAAGTCGGTCCCGGCGCTCGGTTCGCCGCCGTCGATCAGCTCGGGCGCGAGGTAGCCGGGGGTGCCGAGGACCAGACCGGTCGACGTCATCTTCGTGTCGTCGGCCGCCTGGGCGATGCCGAAGTCGATGAGCACCGGGCCGTCGTCGGTGACGAGCACGTTCGACGGCTTGAGGTCGCGGTGGATGACGCCGGCACCGTGGACGGCCTCGAGCGTGTCCCGCAGCCCTTCCGCGAGGTCCAGCAGGTCCGCGGCGTCCAGCGGGCCGCGCTGGTGGACGTGCTCCTCGAGGTTCTCGCCCTGGATGAGCTCCGTGACCAGGAACGCTTCGGTCGAGTCGGCCTCGGCGTCGAGGATCGCCGCGACGCCCGGGTGGCGCAGCCTCTGCAGCGCACTGACCTCACGACGAAGCCGCGCCCTGGCCGCCGCGTCTGTGCCGATCTGCGTGTGCAGCAGCTTCAGAGCCACCGCGTCGCCACCGCCGTCGACCGCCCGGTACACCGTCCCCATGCCGCCTTCACCCAGCGGCGAGACGACGGTGTATCCGCCGATCTCCGACCCCGGTGCCAGTCCGATCCGTTCCATCCGTGCACGGTACGGCGAGGGCCCGTCCAGGGCATGGCGGCGCGCGGCCGTTCGGCGGCCGTCCTGGCAGGCCGAGCCCGTCCGCTCCGGGACGCGCACCCGTGACGGGGCGCGCAACCGATCTGCACCGATAGGGTCGACCGAAATCCGAGGAGTTGATCAGGTGCCTTCCGACGTGCCCGGCTATGACTTCGTCGTCGTCGCCAACCGGCTGCCGGTGGACGTGTCCCTCGACGAGGACGGCAAGCCCACGTGGACCCGCTCGCCGGGAGGGCTCGTGACCGCCCTCGCACCGGTGATGGCCGGCACGACGGGCGCCTGGGTCGGCTGGGGCGGCGCCCCCGACCTCGAGCTGGACCCGTTCGACGTCGACGGAACCGAGCTGATCCCCGTGGTGCTCAGCGAGGGCGACGTCGAGCAGTTCTACGAGGGGTTCTCCAACGACACCATCTGGCCTCTGTACCACGACGTCATCGCAGCGCCGCGGTTCCACCGGCAGTGGTGGGACGTCTACCAGCGCGTCAACCGGCGGTTCGCGCACGCAGCCGCCGACCAGGCTGCCCACGGCGCCACCGTCTGGGTCCACGACTACCAGCTGCAGCTGGTGCCGCGGATGCTGCGCGAGCTGCGCCCGGACCTGCGGATCGGCTACTTCCACCACATCCCGTTCCCGGCCCTCGAGATCTTCGCGCAGCTGCCGTGGCGCAAGCAGGTGGTCGAGGGTCTGCTCGGCGCCGACCTGATCGGCTTCCAGCGCGGCGGCGACGCCGCGAACTTCGTGCGCGTGGTCCGCCGGTTCACGGACCTGACCACGCGCGGTCAGGTGATCACGATCGACGACCAGGACGGACGCGTGGACCGGCACGTGCGTGCCGCCGCGTTCCCCATCTCGATCGACTCCCACGCGTTCGACGACCTGGCCCGGACCGCCGACGTCAGGGAGCGCGCCCTGCAGATCCGTCGGGAGCTCGGTGACCCGGAGTTCCTGCTGCTGGGTGTGGACCGGCTCGACTACACCAAGGGGATCCGGCACCGGATCAAGGCCTACGGCGAGCTGCTCGCCGACGAGCGGCTGTCGCCGCAGAGCACCACGCTGGTGCAGGTGGCCAGCCCGAGCCGCGAGAACGTGGGGGCCTACCAGCAGCTGCGCGACGACGTCGAGCAGCTCGTCGGACGGATCAACGGCGACTACGGGCAGGTGGGCCACGCGCCCGTGCAGTACCTGCACCAGTCGTTCCCGATGGAGGAGATGGCCGCGCTCTACCTCGCGGCCGACGTCATGCTCGTCACCGCCCTGCGCGACGGCATGAACCTCGTGGCCAAGGAGTACGTGGCGGCCCGCTCCGACGACCGCGGCGCCCTCGTGCTCTCGGAGTTCACCGGCGCCGCCGACGAGCTGAACGGTGCCGTGCTGGTCAACCCGCACGACATCGACGGGATGAAGGACGCCATCACCTACGCCGTGCACATGGACGCGCGCGACTCGCGCAAACGGATGCGCAGCCTGCGCCGCCGGGTGCTCGGGCACGACGTCGTCGCGTGGTCGCAGGAGTTTCTCGCCGCGTTGAACGCGGTGCCGATCGGAGGCCCCTCATGACCACCCTCGACGACGCCCTCGCGACCTTTGCGACCCGCCGGCCGGTCCTCGTCGCCCTCGACTTCGACGGCACCCTGGCACCGCTGCAGGACGACCCCCAGACGTCGCGGATCCTTCCCGACGGCGTCACCGCGCTGGCCCGGCTGGCCGCGACCGACGGCGTGTCCCTCGCGCTGGTCTCCGGGCGGTCCATGAACGACCTGCACACCCTTGCCGAGGTGCCCGCGGGCACGTTCCTCATCGGCAGCCACGGCGCGGAGCGGGCTCGGGTCACCACGTTCGGGCTCGACCGCGACGTCGTCCAGCTCTCCGACGAGCAGGCCGACCGGCTCGCGAGCCTCGGCGCCCAGGCCCTGCGGATCGCACGCGGCCGCGACGGCGTCTGGGTCGAGACCAAGCCGACGGCGGTCGTCGTGCACACGCGCCTGGCCGAGGACGAGGTGGCGCGGCCGGCCGAGGACGAGGCGATCGCGCTCGGCGAGCAGCTGGGCTCCGGGGTCCTGCACGGCAAGGACGTCGTCGAGATCTCCGTGCTGCGCGCCAGCAAGGGCGAGGCTCTTGTCGCGCTGCGTGACGAGCTCGGCGCGAGCGTCGTCCTGTACGCCGGCGACGACGTCACCGACGAGCACGCGTTCGAGGCGCTCGGCCCCGACGACGTCACGGTGAAGGTGGGCGACGGCCCGACCGCCGCCCGCTACCGCGTCGGATCGCCGCAGGAGCTGGTCGCGGCGCTCGTGGCGCTCGCCGACCCGCACTAGAGGACCCGCTGGCGACGGGGCGGGGACGTCCGCCCCGACGCGCACGAGAGGGACCCGCTGGCTCCGGCACGTACCGAGGGGTACCGTCCGCCTCATGGCCGACCGGATGCGTGAGGTCGAGCTCGTTGAGGCTGTCGACGAGAGCGCAACGCTGCCCGCGGGCCCGGAGGCGGGCGGCGCCGTCCCAGCCGGACGCTCGTGGGCCCGGCGCCACGCGCGGTGGCTCGTGCCGTCCGTGGTCGTCGCCCTGCTGGCCCTCGTCGGCACGCAGCTCGTCGCCGACGCGCGCGAGCAGTCGCGTCTCGAGGCGCTGGCGGCGATCCCCGGCGTGGTCCGGCCGACGGGTCCCGACATCGGGGTGATCTGGCGCGCCGACCCCGACCTGGCGACGGTCATGCAGGGCGGAACCTCGGTCGACGGGCTGCTGATCGGTGGCAAGGCCTCCTCCGACCACGGCATCGACCTGGTCGCGCTGAGCATCGACACCGGCGAGGTGCGCTGGACCACGCCCGTCCAGGTGCCCGCGGCGCACGTGACCCCAGACGGCGGCCGGCCGACCTCGGGGGTGGGCTGCGTCCCGGTCGAGCACGGCGACCGGTCGCTGGTGGGGTGCGTGTCCCAGCAGTACGGCGACGACATCGTCGGCCTCCCGGAGTCGGGCGTGTGGGCCGTCGACCCCGCAGACGGCTCGATCGTGTGGCACGCGGTGGTCCCGGGCGGAGCGGGCGTCGCGTTCGCGGACGGCGCCGCGGTCGTCGCCACCCGGATCGCCCCCGACGGCGACGGGCCTCCCCCTGCGGATGCCGAGACGGTCCGCTGGCGCACCACCGCGACCGACCTGGTCTCGGGTGCGGCCCGGTGGACCACCACGAGCCCCGTGGTCGACGTGCTCAGTCGCGAGGACTACCCGAACGCCGCCAGCGCGACGGGCACGGCGTCGCTGCAGACGTTCGAGGACGAGCTCCTGCTCGCCGTCGACCTGCACGCGTGGATCCTGCGCGACGACGGGCACGTCGTGCGCGACATCCCCCTCGGCCCGGGCGCCTGGATCCAGGGCGTGCGATCCGGTGTGTACCTCGACAGCACCTACTCCTCGGCAGAGGCTCCCCCAGGGACGCTCCGGCTGGCCGACGGCTCGTCGCTCCGGATCGACGAGACGGCGGCCTGGCTCGCGATAGACGACGGCTCGGCCCCGGGCATGCTGTTCACCGTCTCCGACGGAGCCGCCGGGCCGGTCGGGCTCACCGGACGCGAGGCCTCGACCGGCAAGCGACTGTGGCACCGCGACCAGAACGTGACGGCGGGGATCCTGCTCGACGGCGTGCTGTACCTGTCGACCGACAAGGCCATCCAAGCCGTCGACGCGACCACCGGACGCATCCGGTGGTCGACCCGCGTCGACTTCCAGCCGCAGCAGCTCGACACCGACGGGCGCTACCTGCTCGTGCCCGGGCTGGGCGTCTCGCTGCGCGCCTACGCGTTGTCGAACGGTCGGTTCGCCTGGTCCAAGGACCTGCTGGCCGAGGCGGCCGGTGACCGCGACCCGATCTACGTCGAGGGCTTCCAGTGGTCGTGGCACGTCCCACGGCTCTACGTGTGGATGGACGACGGTGGGGTGGCCGTCCTCGGATGAGCGCCCCGGCCGCTGGCCGCTGACAGGACCGAGGCGTACCGTCCGCCCCATGACCGGCCGGATGCGCGAGGTCGAGCTCGTCGACGACGTCGACGTCCACGTCCCAGCGGCGCCCGCTCGGGGAGCGCCGAGCGCCGCGCCGGCGGCGCGGTCGTGGCCTCGTCGGCACGCCCTCTGGCTCGTGCCAGCGCTCGTGCTGGCGGTTCTCGGGCTCGTCGGCACGCAGTCCGTCCTCGACGCCCGGGAGCGGAACCGCATCGCGGCACTGGCCGAGGTCCCCGGGGTCGTCCCGCCGGCCAGCTCCGACATCGGCGTGATCTGGCGGGCACCTCCCGAGCTCGGCACCGTGATGCAGGGCGGGGCCATGGTCGACGGGCTCATGGTGGGCGGCGCCGCGGACGATGCCGGGCTGGTGCGCGTGGTCGCGCTCGACCCCGACACCGGCGCGACGAGGTGGGCCACACCCGTGACGCTGCCGCGGCTGCACCCGCAGCCGGACGGCGTCATACCGAGCGCGTGGATCAGCTGCAAGGCGGTCCAGCACGTCGGCCGACCGCTCGCCGGGTGCGCGTCGGTGCAGTACGGCCAGAACATCGTCGGGCTGCCCGACTCGACGATCTGGGTGCTCGATCCGTCGGACGGGCACGTGCTGTCCGAACGCCGGGTCGCCGGGACGTCCGACGTGGCCTTCGCACCGGAGGCGATCCTCGTGGCCTCACGAGTCGACGACACCGGAGGCCCTGCCCGCACGGACGCCGGGTCGGTGCGCTGGAACGTGACAGCGACGGACCCCCTCGACGGGACGCGGCTGTGGACGTACACCACGCCCACGGTCGACGTGCAGGGCCGCGAGGACGGGCCGGAGGCCGCGAGCGCCTCGGGCGGCGCGAACATGGAGACGTTCGGCGACCAGGTCGTGCTGAGCGTCGACGGCAACGCGTGGATCCTCGACGGCGACGGCACGCTCCTGCGGGACCAGCCGCTCGATCCTGGCTCGTGGATCCAGGGTGCGCGTGCGGGCGCCTACGTGCTGAGCTCGCTCTCGTCGGGTGCGGCCTACACGGGGAAGCTCCTGCTGGCCGACGGGGCCGAGGTGTCGATGGCCCAGACCGCCGCGTGGCTGTCCGTGGACGACGGTTCCGCCCCCGACGTGGTTCTCACGGTCGGCGACGGCCCCGCCGGGAGGATCGGCATCACCGGCCGGGACGCAGGGACCGGTGACGTGCTCTGGGACCGGCCCGACGCCCTCACGGCCGCACTGCTGCTCGACGGCGTCGTCTACCTCGCCTCGTTCGACGAGCTCAGCGCCGTCGACGCCCGGTCGGGGAAGGTGCACTGGACCACCACGCTCGATCACCAGCCCCGCCAGCTCTCCACCGACGGCCGGTACCTGCTCGTGCCGGGGAAGAAGATCTCGCTGGAGGCGTACGCCCTGACCGACGGTCGGCTCGCATGGTCCAAGGACCTGACCGAGGCCGTGACGGGGGGTAGCCCGACGCGGCTCGCGCAGAGCTTCCAGTCGAGCGGGCGCGACCCGCGACTGTTCGTGTGGATGAGCGACGGCGCGGTCGCCGTCCTGGGATGACGGTCGCTCGATGAGCCCGACCGACGGCTTGCGCACCAGCGGGCACCGCCAGGTCCTCGCGATGGACGAGGCCGGACCGCCCGAGGTCGCGGACGTCACGGCTGCACCACGGGACTGGATCCGGCGGCGAGCAGCGTGGCTGGTCGTCGCCGCGGTGCTCGCAGTGATCGCCCTCGTCGGTGCGCAGACGATGGTCGACGCCCGCGAGCGCGATCGGCTCGCGTACCTGGCCGACGTCCCCGGCGTCCTGCAGCCCCTGCCGGGGCACGTCGTCCCCCTGTGGCACTTCACGCCCGCCGAGTCCGTCGCCCTCGTCGCCGACGACACCGCGGGCCGGTGGACGATCGGTACGCGGGCCCGGACGGGCTACGTCGAGCTGCGCGGGACCGACCCGGACACCGGCGCCCTGCGGTGGTCCACCCCGTTCCCCTTCGACGACGCCCTGCTCCCCGAGGCCCGAGGGACCTTCCCGTCCGTCCTGGTCCGGTGCGCGAGCGCGTCGGGGCCCCCGGACGCGGTTGCCGTGTGCGGCGCGGACGTGTCCGGCCCGGAGCTGCTGTCCGTCGGAACGCCGCTCATGGCCCTGGACCCGACGGACGGCACGGTCCTCGCCCACCAGATCCTGCCCGCCGGCTCGCTGTGGGCGGTGAGCGACGGCCACCTCGTGATCGCGGAGCCCGTCGCCGACGACGAGACCCACAGGCACTGGGACGTCCGCGCGACCGATCCGCAGACCGGCGCGCCCGCCTGGCAGGACCACACCCCGACCCTGAAGGGAGCCGGTCCGCTGCAGGTCGGCGTCGACACGACCGACACGGCGGCGACCCTGACCAGCGACCCGGCGCGGGTCCTACTCCACGACGACGGGCACGCATGGGTGTGGTCGCCCGACGGTGCGTCGCGGCGGTCGCTGTCGGTGGGGACCGGCGGCTCGCTCGAGCTCGGCCGGTCCGGGACCCTCGTCTGGGCGCCGTTCCAGAGCAGCACGCTGCCCGCGGGCGTCCTGGTCACCCGGCGCGGGAAGCACGTGCCCGTGGACGGCCCGCAGGTCGTACCGGCGGTCGACGACGGCAGCGCGGCCGGCGTCGTCCTGCTCCGCACGGCAACGGGCGTCGCCGCCGACGACGCCCGTACCGGCGAGGAGCTGTGGCGGGCGGACGGCCGTGCCGGGGAGGTGCTCGTGCTGGACGGCGCCGTCATCGCCGCGGGACCGTCGTCCGTCGTCTCTCGCGACGCCCGGACGGGGGACGAGCGCTGGCGGGTCCGGCTCGACGCGACGCCCGTCTACCTGGGCGCCGATCCCCTGCACGTCGTGGTCCTCACGGACGACCTCCGGCTGCGCTCGCTGGACCTCGGCGACGGCCGCGCCGACGCCACCTCCGACCTCCGGTCGATGCTCCACGCCGACGTCGGCAGCCTCGCCGACGCCCAGGAGCACGGCGGGCGGCTCGTCGTGACGTTCCAGGACGGGTCCGGTGTCGCACTCGGGTGAACGGCCCCGATCGTGTGACGCTGCTCACGTGGGCCTGTGGACGTGTCGCGCGGGTGTGGCAAGATGACGGCGGGCCGCGATGGACAACCCTCATCCGGTCCGTGTCATCGAAGACACCTTTGACACTCTTCACAACGGATCGTCCGGCACGTACCTGCCGGTGAAGGGACTGATCAGTCATGGCAACGGTCACTTTCGACAAGGCCACCCGGGTCTATCCGGGCACCGAACGCCCCGCGGTCGACGCGCTCGACCTGCACATCGAGGACGGCGAGTTCCTCGTCCTCGTCGGCCCCTCGGGCTGCGGCAAGTCCACCTCGCTCCGCATGCTCGCGGGCCTCGAGGACGTCAACGCCGGCCGCATCCTCATCGGCGACCGCGACGTCACAGACGTCCAGCCGAAGGACCGCGACATCGCGATGGTGTTCCAGAACTACGCGCTGTACCCGCACATGACGGTGGCCGACAACATGGGCTTCGCGCTCAAGATCGCCGGCACCCCGAAGGCGGAGATCCGTCAGCGCGTCGAGGAGGCTGCCAAGATCCTCGACCTGTCGCAGTACCTCGACCGCAAGCCGAAGGCCCTCTCCGGTGGCCAGCGTCAGCGTGTCGCCATGGGTCGCGCCATCGTGCGTTCGCCCCAGGTGTTCCTCATGGACGAGCCGCTGTCGAACCTCGACGCCAAGCTCCGCGTCCAGACCCGCACGCAGATCGCGTCGCTGCAGCGTCGTCTCGGTGTCACGACCGTCTACGTCACGCACGACCAGACCGAGGCCCTGACCATGGGCGACCGCATCGCGGTCCTCAAGGACGGCCTCCTGCAGCAGGTCGGCACCCCGCGGGACATGTACGACACCCCGGCCAACGTGTTCGTCGCCGGCTTCATCGGTTCGCCGGCCATGAACATCGGCACGTTCCCGGTGCTCGACGGCAGTGCCAACCTGGGCCGGACCGCCGTGCCGATCCCTCGTGACGTCCTCGGCCAGCTGACCGACGACGACAAGAACCACATCACGATCGGCTTCCGCCCCGAGTCCGTGGACGTCGTACCCTCCGGCACCCCCGGCGGCATCCCGGTCATCGTGAACATCGTCGAGGAGCTCGGCTCCGACGCGTTCGTCTACGGCTCGCTGACCAACGAGTTCGGCCACGCCGCCGACGTGCACTCCGGTGCCGGCGACGCGCAGGTCATCGTCCGCGTGGACCCGCGCCAGGTGCCCGCCAAGGGCGAGACCATCTACATCGCGATCCGCACCGGCGAGTCCCACCTGTTCCACGCCGGCTCGGGCGAGCGCATCCCGGTCTGACCGTGATCGTCGAGGGGCGGTCCCGGCTCCTGCCGGGGCCGCTCCTTCGCTGTTGGCGACTGCTGGGATGATGGACGCATGAACGCGCTGCAGATCACCGCGGCCTCGCCGGACCCGGCGCTGCTCGACCTCCCGTGGCACCTCCCGCTCGAGGACTGGCCGGACGAGACCCTGGCGGCCCTGCCCCGGGGCATCTCGCGCCACATCGTGCGGTTCGTCAAGCTGTCCGGCCGGGTCATCGCGGTGAAGGAGATCGGCGAGACGGTTGCCTACCGCGAGTACGAGCTGCTGCGGCAGCTGCGTCGGCTGGACGTGCCGGGCGTCGAGCCGGTGGGCGTCATCACCGGTCGCTCGGACGCGTCCGGGGACCGGCTCGAGGCGTGCCTGATCACCCAGCACCTCTCGTTCTCGCTGCCGTACCGCGCGCTGTTCAGCCAGATCCTGCAGCCCGACACCGCCACGCGCCTGATCGACGCCCTCGCGGTGCTCCTGGTGCGGCTCCACCTGGTCGGCTTCTTCTGGGGCGACGTGTCGCTGTCCAACACCCTCTTCCGACGAGACGCCGAGATGTTCGCCGCCTACCTCGTCGACGCCGAGACGGGCGACCTGCACGACCGGCTCTCCGACGGCCAGCGCGGGTACGACCTGGAGATCGCCCGCGTGAACATCATCGGCGAGCTCATGGACCTGCAGGCCGGCGACTTCCTCGAGGCGGACGTCGACGCGGTGGCGATCGGTGACGCACTGGTCGAGAGGTACGAGGACCTGTGGCGTGCCCTGACCGAGCCCGAGACCTTCGGCTACGGGGACCGCTGGCGGGTCCAGGCGCGCATCGACCGGCTCAACGACCTCGGTTTCGACGTGGGCGAGCTCGACATCACCACCGACGTGGACGGCACCCGCGTGGTCATCCAGCCGAAGGTCGTGGACGCCGGTCACCACTCCCGGCGCCTCATGCGGCTGACCGGTCTGGACGTGCAGGAGAACCAGGCGCGCCGGCTGCTCAATGACCTCGACGAGTACCGCGCCGCCACCGACCGGCAGCGCGAGGACGAGTCGTTCGTCGCCCACGACTGGCTGACCGAGGTGTTCGAGCCCGCCGTCCGGGCCGTCCCGCGCGACCTGCGCCTCAAGCTGGAGCCGGCGCAGATCTACCACGAGCTCCTCGACCACCGCTGGTACCTGTCCGAGCAGGCCGGGCACGACGTGTCGATGAAGAAGGCCGTGAAGAGCTACCTGCAGGACATCCTGCCCAGCCGGCCCGACGAGCAGTCGATCCTCGGCGTGCAGGCGGGCGAGGTGCCCGACACCGGCGAGATCCCGCGCGTCGCGCAGGACGACCCGCTGCTGGGCTGAGGCTTGCTCCCTCCGAACGTCGGCGGGGCGCTGTCCGTGACGTCTCCTGCTGTGCGGCCTGTGGCTCGGCATCCTGAGCCCGCACCGTTTGCCGGGCTTCCCGGACCCTCTTAGCGTGGTCCCAGCCTGCAGAACGCACGACCGTCCTCGTGCCCGGGAGCTCGTCACCAGAGATCGCTCACCGGGAGCACACGTGAAGATCGGCTACAAGCTGTCCACCGAGGGATTCGGCCCGCAGGAGCTCGTCCGTCAGGCGGTCGCCGCCGAGGAGGCGGGCTTCGACTTCGTCGAGTCGAGCGACCACTTCCACCCGTGGCTGGAGAGCCAGGGGCACAGCGCCAGCACCTGGGTCCTCCTGCCGACGATCGCCGCCAAGACGCAGCGCGTCGGCCTGGTGACCGGCGTGACGTGCCCGTCGTTCCGGTACCACCCCGCCGTGGTCGCCCAGTCCGCGGCCACCCTGCAGATCCTGTCCGAGGGCCGCTTCACGCTCGGGGTCGGTGCGGGCGAACGGCTGAACGAGCACGTCGTCGGGACGACCTTCCCGACCATCCGCAAGCGGCATCAGGCGTTCCGGGAGGCGCTCGAGATCATCCGGCTCCTCTGGCAGGGCGGGTACCGGTCGTACGAGGGTGCCCACCTGCAGATCGACGACGCGCGGATCTTCGACCTGCCCGAGCGCCTGCCCGACATCTGCGTGGCGGTCAGCGGGTCGGCATCCCTGCGGATCGCCAACGAGCTCGGCGACGGCCTGTTCGCGATCGAGCCGAAGGCCGAGCTCGTCGCGGGGTTCACCGGCGCCGGACCGCGGTACGCGGAGATCCCGCTGGCCTGGGCGCCCGACGCCGACACGGCGGTACAGGCGGTCCTCGAGAAGAACCGGTTCATCCTCACCGGTGGCTGGAAGGTGCTCAGCGAGCTGCCGAACCCCGTCAACTTCGAGGCCGCGTCGCAGACCGTGACGAAGGAGGACGTGACGGCGCAGTTCGCCTGCGGACCGGACGTCGAGGAGCACGTCCGGGTGGCTCAGCAGTTCGTGGACGCCGGGTTCGACCACCTGGTGACCCAGAACGCGGGACCGGACCCCGACGGCTTCCTGGAGTTCTTCGCGAACGAGCTGGGCGACCGGCTCCGAGCGCTCACGCCCACGACACGCTGACTGCCGGGCGGCGTCAGATCGCGCGCTGGCGGGCCACCTCGTAGAGGGCGATCCCTGCGGCGACGCCGGCGTTCAGCGACTCGACCGAGCTCGTGATCGGGATCGAGGCGATGGCGTCGCACTGCTCGCGGACGAGGCGCGACAGCCCCTTGCCCTCCGAGCCGACGACGAGGACCAGCGGGTCGGTGGCGTACGGCAGCTCGGTGATCGTGGTGTCACCGCCGCCGTCCAGGCCGACGACGAACACGCCCGCCTGCTTGAGGCCCTGCAGGGTGCGCACCAGGTTGGTCACGCGGGCGACGGGCACGCGCGCGGCCGCGCCCGCGGACACCTTCCACGCCGACGCGGTGACGCCGGCGGCGCGCCGCTCGGGCACGAGGACGCCGTGCGCACCGAACGCCCCGGCGGACCGCAGGACCGCACCGAGGTTGCGCGGGTCGGTCACCCCGTCGAGGGCGACGATCAGCGCCGCCCGGTCCGACTCCGCGGCCGCGTCGAGGAGGTCGTCGTCGTCGGCGTACTCGTACGGCGGGACCTGGATGGCGACGCCCTGGTGGACCGAGCCGTCGGTGAGCCGGTCGAGCTCGCTGCGGCTGACCTCGAGCAGGGGGTAGTTCGAGTTGCCCGCCGCGGCGATGATCTCGCGCGTCCGGTCGTCGGCCTCCAGCCGGGAGGCGATGTACACCGTCGACACCGGGATCCCCGCGCGCAGCGCCTCGACCACGCTGTTGCGACCGGACACGATCTCGTGGGTCGAGCTCTTCCGCCCGCCCTTGGACCCGGCCGCGCTGCGGGACGCGCCCGCCGACTGCCGCCCGGAGGTGCCACGGGTGCCGGCGACGGCACGCCGCTCGGCCGCGATCTTGGCCTTGTGCGCCGGGTGGTACTCGCGGTCCTCGGCCTTGGGCGTCGGGCCTCGACCTTCCAGCGAACGGCGGTTCTTGCCGCCGGTGCCCGCGGAGGCGACCTTCTTGGACCCGGCCTTGCGGGTGGCCCCGCGACGGGAGGAGTTGCCAGCCATGCTGTGTTCCTTTGTTCTGAAGCTGGGGGTCGGCGGCCGTCAGCCGTCGAGGTCGGCGCGCGCGGCGAGTGACCAGCGCGCTCCGGAGGACGAGTCCTCGACGACGACGCCGGCCGCTGCGAGGCGGTCACGGATCGCGTCCGAGGTGGTGAAGTCACGGGCCGCGCGGGCCTGCGCACGCGCCTCGAGCTCGGCGGAGACCACCGACTCCAGCGCCCGGACGTAGCGCTCGTCGCCTGCCGTCGCACGCCAGTGCGCGCCCGCCGGATCGAGGCCGAGCACGTCGAGCATCGCACGAAGGGCGACCATCGACTCACGGGCCTCGGTCGCATCGGCCTTGGCCAGCGCCGAGTTTCCGGTGCGCAGGTGCTCGTGCACGACCGCCAGAGCGGCGGGAACGTTGAGGTCGTCGTCCATCGCCGCGACGAACTCGGCGGGCAGCTCGGCGGTGGCGACCTCGGCGTCGTCGACCACGCCGACCTTCTCGGTGGCCCGCTCGACGAAGCCCGCGAGCCGGTCCCAGGTGGCCTCGGCCTCACGCAGCGTGTCGTCGGACCACTCGAGCATCGAGCTGTACTGCACCGCCGTCATCGCGTACCGCAGCACCGCGGGGCGCTCCTTGGCGAGCACCGCGGTGACCAGCAACCCGTTGCCGAGCGACTTGCTCATCTTGGCGCCACCCTGGGTGACCCAGCCGTTGTGCAGCCAGTACTGCGCGAACCCGTACCCGGCCGCGCGCGACTGGGCCTGCTCGTTCTCGTGGTGCGGGAACCGCAGGTCGAGACCGCCGCCGTGGATGTCGAAGGTGTCGCCGAGGTAGCGCTGCGCCATCGCCGAGCACTCGAGGTGCCAACCCGGCCGGCCGCGCCCGAACGGCGTGTCCCAGCTGGCGGTCTCGGGCTCCCCCGGCTTGGCGGCCTTCCAGAGCGCGAAGTCGCGCTGGTCCCGCTTGGCGTCGTCGCCGACCGTGCCGTCGGGCGCCGGGATCATGTCCTCGACCCGCTGGTTGGTCAGCGCGCCGTACTCCGTGTAGCTGCGGACGTCGAACCACACGTTCCCCGGGCTCGTCGAGTACGCATGGCCCTTCTCGACGAGACGGGTCATCAGCTCGATCATCGCGGGCACGTGGCCCGTGGCACGCGGCTCGTAGCTGGGCGGCAGGACGCCGAGGGCGTCGTAGCCGTCGTTGAACGCGCGCTCGTTGAGCATGGCCCAGGCCCACCACGGTTCGCCCGCGTCGGCGGCCTTGGCCAGGATCTTGTCGTCGATGTCGGTGACGTTGCGGATCAGCGTCACGCGGTTGCCCGACCGGCGCAGCCAGCGGACGAGCACGTCGAACGCGACGGCTGACCTCAGGTGACCGATGTGGGGCGGCGACTGCACGGTGGCCCCGCACAGGTAGACGCCGACCTCGCCGGGAACGAGCGGTACGAAGTCACGCACCGTCCGGGTCGCGGTGTCGAAGAGGCGCAGGGTCACGCGGCAAGGCTACCGGCGCGACACGCCGCCCGACGCAAGCTCCAAGGACATTGGCGACGAGGCGCCACCGCCGATCCCCGAACGTCCGCACTCGTGGGGGTCATAGGCCTCACCAACGCGGACGTTGCGCGTCCAGCCTCCGTGGCGTCCGCGCTCGTGGGGGTCATAGGGCCATCGAGTGCGGACGTCGGCGTTTCGACCAGCGGCAGCTGGTGCTCAGCCGAAGGTGTGGGACTCGCCTCGGTAGGTCGGGACGGTTGCCTCGACCGTCGTGCCGCGGACCAGGTGCACCGACTCGAAGCGCTCCATGACCTCACCGGACTTCGCGTGCCGGAACCAGACCCGGTCACCGACGCGCAGATCGACGTCGCCCGACAGGCGCAGCGGGGTCTGCACCTCACCGGCGCCCTCGCGGCTGGTCAGCGACAGCCCACCCGGCCAGACGGGTCGCGGCTGCCGCGACTTCGTCGCCGGGCCGGACGCGATGTAGCCGCCACCGAACGCCGTCGCGAAACCGGCCGCCGGGATGCGCACCACGTCGAGCCCGAAGAACGCAGCCGGGCGGGGCGTGAACGAGCGGTAGGAGTCGAAGAGCGTGGGCACGAACAGGCCCGAGCCGGCGGTGACCTCGGTGACGGCCGGGTCGGCCGCGCTGGACGCCACGGAGCCGGAGCCACCGGAGTTGACGAGCTCCAGGTCGTGGCCGACGGCGTCCTGCACCGCGGCGACCACGGCGGCGCGACGGGAGGCGAGGTCGGCGATCGAGAGCCGTTTGACCGCGCGGACGGCGGCGCTGGAGTCCGGCAGACCGGCCACCTGGGCCTCGTAGAACATGACCCCGACGACGTCGACGCCCGGTCGAGCGGCGATGGCTGCGGCCAGCGCGCCGGCGTCGGACGCGGAGTGCACGGGAGAGCGGCGGACGCCGAGATGGGCGGCCAGCGGCCCGATCTTCACCCGGAGCGACGCGTCGACGTCCAGGCAGAGGCGCACCGTGACCCCGTGGTCGGCCGCCGCGCGCGCGGCGAGGTCGACCTGAGCCACGTCGTCGACCATGAGCGTGACCGCCGCGACCGCGGCGGGATCGGCGGCGAGCTTGGCGATCGCGTCCGTGTCGACGGTCGGGTAGCCCATCAGGATGTCGTCGACGCCCTGGGAGACCAGCCAGAGCGCCTCGCGCAGCGAGTAGGCCATGACGCCCGCGAAGCCGTCGCGCGCCAGGACGCGCTGCAGGACGGCCCGGACCCGCACGGACTTGCTGGCGACCCGGATGGGGGTGCCGGCGGCTCGTCGGACCAGGTCGGTCGCGTTGGCGTCGAGAGCGTCGAGGTCGACGACCGCCAGGGGCGCGGGAAGCCCTTGGGTCGCCTGGTCGAGCCGTGCGCCGATGGTGAGGCTCATGCCGAGGCTCCTGCCGACAAGGGGGTCTTCGCGTGCTGCACGACACCGAACCGGCCGGCGAGGACGGCGACCGCGAGGACCAGGACGACCGGCACCAGGAACCCCCAGCGCAGGCTGGACGCGGTGCCGATGAACCCGACGAAGACGCCGCCGAGGACCGCTCCAAGGTAGTTGAAGCCGTTGAGCCGGGCGATGACCGCGTCGGCGTGGCCGGGGGCGAGCAGGCCGGCCGACGAGAAGCACAGCGGAGCGATCAGCCCGAGACCGGCGCCGGCCACCGCGAACCCGAGCACGGCCTGCGCGGGCGCGTGCGCCGTGAGCACCAGGACCAGTCCGACCGCGCCGACCAGGGCCGCGACCCGCACGACCCGGACACGACCCCAGCGCCGGACGCACGGGTCACCGGCGAGCCGGGACACCAGCGTCATCGCCAGGTAGGCCGCGTAGCCGAGCTTGGTCAGGGTGCCGGTCTCACCCAGCACCTCGTGCATGAAGATCGGGCTCCAGGTCGAGATCGCCTGGTCGTTGACGTAGTAGGCGACGACGCCGAGCCCGAGGATCAGCAGCGGTCCCCAGGGGATGACGGGCTTGCGGGCGTCCTGCGCGGCCTCCGTGTCCGCGAGCGCCGCGTCGACCGAGAAGGGCACCGGGTCGGACTGCTCCCGCCAGGCGGATCTACGCACGATCAGGCAGACACCGACAGCGACGACCGTGCCGACGAGGAGCGTCCAGCCGATCGGGTCGGCGGAGATGCGCCCGGTGGCGACCGCCACCATGACGGAGCCGAGGATCCCCCCGGCCGACCACGAGGCGTAGAAGCCGGTCAGGAGCGAGCGACCGTAGGCACGCTGGATGCTCACGGCCTGCATGTTGGTGCCGGAGTCGACCATGCCGAGGCCGACCCCGTACACGGCGAACCCCGCCGCCAGCACGGCGAAGGTGGGGGACACCGCGACGAGCGCCACGGCCGCCGCGACGACGACCAGACCTCGGACGAGCACCCCGCGTGAGCCGGCGGTCGAGCGTGCGACGCGGTCGGCGACCACCGTCCCCACGCCGGCCATGACGCAGACACCCAGGATGACGAACGCGATGGTCCCGTCCTCGATCCCGTACCTGTCCTTGAACACGTCCAGGCTGGTCAGGATCATCGCGAAGACGAACCCCTGGGCGCCGAAGCCCAGGGACACGGCGACGCGTGCCCGGCGAGCTGACGCCACCGGTGTCGCCGGGACCACCTCGCTCACGCGGGCAGGGCCTCGTCGCCGGTGCCGAGGAGCTCGTCGAGGCCACCGACCGGGTTGGCGACCGTCGTCGACAGGAGGAACCGACCGAAGCCGTGCATGCCCTCGCGGGCCTTGGTCTCGTCACCGTCCACGAGCCAGGCCAGCGAGTAGCCGTCGACGACCGCGACGACGGTGCGGGCGAGGGTCTCGAGAGGAACGGTGAAGGTCACGTTGGCGGCCTGCTCGACCCCGCGCAGCACCTGCTCGGCCGCAGCCCACTGCCCGCGGTACTGCTCGATGGCGACCTGGTTGAGCTCGGGGTGGCGCAGCGACGAGGTCGTGAGCTCGTAGCTCAGGAGCTGCGCGCCCCTCGAGTCCTTGATCCCGTCCCAGAGCGCGTCGATCGTCCCGTCGATGATCTCGGACACGCCGGCGTCGGGCGGGAACTCCCCCAGGCTGCGCTCGAGGTTGGCCGAGGTGATGGCGTGCGCCATCGCCCGCAGCAGCTCGTCCTTGTCCTGGAAGCAGTAGTGGACGACGCCGAGCGAGACGCCGGCCTCGGCCGCGACCGCTCGCACGGTGGCGGCGTCGATGCCGTCCCGGCTCGCGACGGTCAGCGCGGCCTCGATGAGCTGTTCACGTCTCTCGGCTACTGGCAAACGATTCACGAAGGTCCCCTCCCTCGAACGACGGCCCCACCGGCCGGTCTGGTCACCGGTGGTGAGGCCGACGCCTCCCCAGTGCACAGTTCAATATCCATCGTGACGATAGTCAAGGACCAGGCGCACTTGACTTGGACGGTTGACCAATAGGACCCTCTATCTCATGGGACAACTGTCCGACACCGCACCGTGGCGTAACTGGGCGCGCACCGCCTCCGCGACGCCGCAGCGTGTCGTGCACCCTGCTGACCAGGACGAACTCGCCGAAACCGTGCGAAACGGGGCGAGCGAGGGCCTCCAGGTACGGGCGGTCGGGGCCGGGCACTCTTTCACCCCCGTGGCAGCGTCCGACGGCATCCACCTGCACCTCGATCGGCTGAACGCGTTCGAGCGTGTCGCGCCCCAGGAGGACGGCACGACGCACGTCACCGTCGGGGCGGGCATCCGGCTCGGGGCCCTGAACGCTGAGCTGGCGGCCCGCGAGCTCGGTATGCGGAACCTCGGTGACATCGACAAGCAGTCGATCGCCGGGGCGATCTCGACCGGGACGCACGGTACCGGAGCCGGCCTGGGTGGTCTCGCGACGCAGGTCGTCGGCGCCCGGATCGTCACCGCGAAGGGTGAAGTTCTCGAGACCAGTCCCGAGCTCAACCCGGAGATGTTCGAGCTGGCGCGCCTCGGCCTCGGCAGCGTCGGCGTCCTCTCGGCGGTCACCCTCGAGGTCGTGCCGGCGTTCAAGCTCGAGGCCGTCGAGGAGCCGTGGGCCCTCGACCGGGTCCTGGAGCGGCTCGACGGACCCGACGGGCTCGTCGACGGCAACGACCACTTCGAGTTCTACTGGTTCCCGCACACGCGCCGCGCTCTGACCAAGCGGAACAACAGGGTTCCCGACGAGGTCGAGAAGCCACTGAACCCGGTCCGCGGCTGGCTCGACGACGAGCTGCTGTCGAACGGTCTGTTCTCCGTGACCAACGCCCTGGCGACGATCGCGCCGAAGACCACCGCCGGGATCAACGGTCTGGCCGCCCGGGCCCTGAGCTCGCGCCGTTTCGTCGCACCCGCGCCCGAGGTGTTCGTCAGCCCTCGCCGCGTGCGCTTCCGCGAGATGGAGTACGCGGTCCCGCGCGCCCAGCTCGTCCCGGTCCTGACCGAGATCGACCGCTGGCTGGAGGCGTCCGGGCAGCGCGTGCCGTTCCCGGTCGAGATCCGCTTCGCGGCGGCCGACGACCTGTGGCTGTCGACCGCCCACGGCCGCGAGACCGCCTACATCGCCGTCCACCAGTACATCCGCCTGCCGTTCGAGGCCTATTTCCGCGCGGTCGAGAAGATCGTCGCCGCCGTCGGGGGCCGTCCGCACTGGGGCAAGATGCACTGGCTCGAGGCAGAGCGCCTGGGCGAGCTCTACCCGCGGTTCGCGGACGCGCAGCGGGTCCGGACGCAGGCGGACCCCGACGGCGTCTTCAGCAGCCCCTACCTCGGCCGGCTGTTCGGCTCGTAAGGGTTTTCTCATCGGCCCGTGCTGGTCAAGGGCGGCACGCGGGTGCACTCTGAGGCCGTGGCAGTCAGCAGCAGAGCCGTCGTCGCGTCCGCGTACGGCGGCCCCGAAGTTCTCCGTGTGGTCGACGTCGACACCTCGGAGCCCGGACCGGGCAACGTCCTGATCGACGTCCGGGCGGCCGCGGTCAACGCGATCGACTGGAAGCGGTACTCCGGCGCGTTCACCACCGACCCCAACCAGCTTCCGATGCGCCTCGGGTACGAGGTCTCGGGGGTCGTCAGCGCCGTAGGCCCGTCGGTGCGGTGGCTGTCGCCGGGCGACGAGGTCATCGCCTGGCGCGTCGACGGCGGGTACGCCGACCGGATCGTCGCGTCCGAGCAGGTGACCGTCCGTCGGCCGTCCAACCTCGACTGGGCCCCCGCGTCAGGCCTGTTGCTCACGGGCGCCACGGCCGTGCACACGCTCTCGGCGACCGGGACGCACGACGGTGACGTCGTCCTCGTGCACGGCGGCTCCGGTGGTGTCGGCCGGATGGTGGTGCAGCTCGCGGTGCTCCGCGGGGCGCAGGTCGTCGCGACTGCGTCCCCGAACCACCACGACGACCTGCGCACCCTGGGCGCGATCCCCGTCGCCTACGGCGAGGGCCTCCTGGACCGTCTGCGCGACGTGGTCCGCACGACGGGCCCGATCAGTGTCGCGATCGACACCGTCGGTACCGACGAGGCGCTCGACACCTCGGTCGCCGTCGTCGAGGACCGCCAGCGCATCGCGACGATCGCCGGGTTCCGACGAGCCGGCGAGCTGGGCATCCGTGCGCTGGGCGGGGGTCCGGGTGCCGACCCCGGGACCCTCGTGCGGGAGGCGGCCCGCGCCCAGCTGGCCGAGCTCGCCTCCGACGGCACCCTGGACGTGCGCGTCGCCCAGACGTACGCATTGGAGGACGCCGCGAAGGCGCACGCCGACGGCCTCACCGGGCACGTGCACGGCAAGCTGGTCCTGCTGCCCTGAGGCCGCACGGCACGGGCTCGACCCGAGCGACTGCCTCGTCCCGAGGGACCGCCGCGCCCCGCGCGACCCGCCGCCATGCGGAGGACCGCTCAGAGCGTGCGGCCGAGCTCCGGGACCGGTGGGACCACGCCCGTGAGCTGGCGTGGGGCGTGGTCGGACAACCCCGTCAGGCCCGCACGCGTGGCCTCGAGCACCTCCATCGACACGTACCCCCGAGGGTCGTCGAGCCGGCGCTGGCCGGCGGTGCGCACGACGGGGAGCTGCTGCGTGGGAGCGTCCGACGTCTGGGTCACGGCAGGACCGTACCGGCCCGCCGAATCGGACGCCAGCCCACATTTCAGGACATCACCCGTCGCTCACCCGGACGGGCGTGGAGCACGGAGGAAGCAGGGCGGAAGCAGGGCGGAAGCGGGGCGGAAGCAGGCGCGGCACGGGGCGAGCAGGGCCGAAGCAGGGTCGGAGCAGGTCTCGAGCTGGGGCCCGGTGATGGAACCTCGGCGGGCGTCTCAGGGTGCCGGGGCGATCTCGCCCGCCAGCGTCTGCAGCTCGTGCAGAACGCGACGCACGACGACGCGCTCGAAACGGTCGCGACGCAGGAGCGCGTCGATCCGACGGCCCGCGCGCACGCCCTCCAACGGCAGGAGCCGGATACGGGTGCTGCCGCCGAACGTGTAGCGCGGCAGCAGCGAGATCCCGTGGCCGGCGCCGACGAGAGCCTCGACCACGTGGAAGTCGTTGACCCGGTGCACGATGCGCGGCGCCGTCCCCGCGCTCTCCGTGCCCGCGCGGGTGGCGACCTCGGTGACGAGCGCGGCGATCGGGAAGCCGACCCGGACGGAGATCCAGTCGGCGTCGGCCAGGTCGGCCGGCTCGACCGCGGTGCGCCCCGCGAGCGGGTGGTCGAGCGCGACCGCGACGTCGAGGGGTTCGCGCAGCAACGGGACGACGCGCACCCCGGGCCAGCCGGGCGAGCCCTCCGGCCGGTGGGCGACGACGATGTCGATCCGGTCGGTCAGCGCGGCGAAGTCCTCCTGGGCGACGTCCTCGTCGGTGCACTCCAGCGTGATGCCGCCGAGCCGGCCGACGCGCGTGAGCAGGCCGGGCAGGAGCAGCTCAGCACCGCTCTGGAACGCCGAGACCCTCACCGTCCCCTTCGGACGCTCCAGGAAGGCGTCACAGGCCGCCTGAGCCCGTTCCAGGGCCACTGCCACGTCGAGCCCGGCCACCGCCAACGCCTCGCCGGCGGGCGTGAGCCGCAGGCCGCGTCCGACGCGCTCCGTGAGGGGGACGCCGACCTCGCGCTGCAGCACGGCCACCTGCTGCGAGACCGCGGACGGCGTGAGGTGCAGGACCGCCGCTGCGGCGGTCACGCCCCCCTGCGACCCGACGGTCCGGAGCGTCTCGAGTGCGCGGGCGTCCATGTAGGAACGCTACATCGTCGGATAAGGATCTTGCGCTGGTGCTGAACTGCAGACCGGACCGAGACTCGTTCCATGGCCACCCGCGACCGCCTGCTCGCCGTGCTCGTCGCCGTGCTCTGGGGTCTCAACTTCACGGCCATCCACCTGTCGCTGCAGCAGTTCCCGCCGTTCTTCCTCGTCGCGCTGCGGTTCGCGATCCTGGCCGTCCCGACGCTGCTGCTGGTCCCGCGACCCTCGGCACCCTGGCGCTGGATCCTGCTGTACGGGGTCGGGTTCGGCGTCCTGCAGTTCGTGTTCCTGTACCTGGCCATGGCGAACGGGATGCCGACGGGGCTGGCGTCGCTGGTCCTGCAGTCGTCGGCACCCTTCACGGTCGTGCTGGCCGCGACGTTCCTGCGCGAACGGCTGACCGCTCGGCAGGGTCTGGGCATCCTCGTGGCGGTGGCAGGCCTGGGTGGCATCGCCGCGCACCGCGCAGGTCTGGCCGGCGGCGCCACGCTCGTCCCCGTCCTGCTGACGCTCGCGGCCGGGCTGGGCTGGGCGATCGGGAACCTCGGCAGCCGCAAGGCGATGCAGGCGAGCCCGCACGAGCCCATCCGGCTGCTGCTGTGGATGTCGGTCGTGCCACCGCTGCCGATGCTCGCGCTCTCCCTCGCCGTGGAGGGTCCGGCGCAGATCAGCGACGCGTTCACCGGCCTGACCAGCACGCGGGGCCTGCTGGCGCTCGTGGGCCTGGTGTACACCGTCATCGTCGCGACCCTCGGAGGCGGCGTGCTCTGGACGGGCCTGATGGGTCGGCACCCGTCGAGCACCGTCGCGCCGTTCTCGATGCTGGTGCCTGTCGTCGGGATCGGGGCGTCGTTCCTGCTGCTGGGCGAGCGCACGAGCGTGACCGAGCTGGCATGGGGAGCGCTGGTCCTGGGCGGGGTGCTGCTGGGCAGCACGCAGGCACGTCGTCGCCGGTCCGTCGCGACGGGCACGGGCACGGACCCGGACGCAGGCACGGACGCGGACGCGGACGCGGACGCGGATCAGTCTGCGGCCACCACGAGCGCGGTGGCGATCGCCGCGACGCCCTGCCCGCGGCCGGTGAGCCCGAGCCCGTCGGTCGTGGTCGCGGACACGCTCACGGGTGCCCCGGCGGCCGCCGACAGTGCCGCCTCGGCCTCAGCCCGCCGCTGACCCAGTCGCGGCCTGTTCCCGATCACCTGCACGGCGACGTTCCCGACGACGAACCCGGCAGCCCGCACCCGCGAGGCCGCCTCCGCCAGCAGCACCGCACCGGCGGCGCCGGCCCACTGCGGCTCGGACGTCCCGAAGTTCGACCCGAGGTCACCCAGGCCGGCCGCCGACAGGAGCGCGTCCGCGCAGGCGTGCGCCGCCACGTCGGCGTCCGAATGGCCCTCCAGGGGCCGCTCACCGGGCCAGGCGAGGCCAGCGAGGTGCAGGACGGCGCCGGGCACAGGGTCCGCCGCGTACGCGTGCACGTCGATCCCGATCCCCGTGCGGGGCAGACCGCGCGGGCCGGGTGCAGCGCCGGGCGAAGGAGCCTCCGTGGCCATCAGTCCTCCAGCAGCAGGGTCGCGATCGCGAGGTCGCGTGGTGTGGTGATCTTGGCGGCCCGCTCGTCGCCCGCGACGACCCAGACCGGCTCCCCGAGCCGCTCGACGAGGCCGGCGTCGTCGGATGCGGCCGTCGCCTCGTCGAGGGCACCCGAGGCGAACTCCGCGTGCGCCCTGAGCAACAGCTCGCGCCTGAACCCCTGGGGCGTCTGCACGGCCCGCAGGTCGACGCGGGGAACCGTCGCCAGCACGAGCTCCACCGGTCCCCCGGTCTGCACCCGCTTGACCGTGTCGACGACGGGCAGCCCCGGCACGACGGCGGGATGGCCGTCGAGGACGGCGTCGATCACGCGGGCGACCAGCGACGCGGGCGCGAGCGGGCGTGCGGCGTCGTGCACGAGGACGACGCCGAACTCGTCGGACAGCGCTCCGAGGCCCGCGGCGACGGAGGCCTGCCGGGTCGGGCCGCCGGCGACGACGACGACGTCGACGCGGCCGAGCTCGTCGGACAGAGCCGCGAGCAGCTCCTCGGACAATGCCGCTACGTGCTCGGCGGGCGCCGTGACCACGAGCGCCCGGACATGCTGATCGCCCGCCGCGCGCGCCGCCAGGAGGTTCCTGGCGGCATGCACGACGAGCGACTTCCCACCCAGCGGCACCAGTGCCTTCGGGAGGGGATGACCCAACCTGCTACCGCTCCCGGCGGCAGTCAGGACAGCAGCAACGGTCACCTGGCGTCAGGACGCCAGGACCTCGTCGAGGATCGCTTCGGCCTTCTCCTCTTCGGTGTGCTCGGCGAGTGCGAGCTCCGAGACGAGGATCTGGCGGGCCTTGGCGAGCATGCGCTTCTCGCCCGCGGACAGGCCACGGTCGGCGTCACGGCGGGACAGGTCGCGGACGACCTCTGCCACCTTGATGACGTCGCCCGACGCGAGCTTCTCGAGGTTTGCCTTGTAGCGACGGGACCAGTTGGTCGGCTCCTCGGTGTACGGGGCGCGGAGCACCTCGAACACGCGGTCCAGACCTTCCTGTCCGACGACGTCACGCACGCCCACCAGGTCCACGTTCTCAGCGGGAACCTCGATGGTGAGGTCTCCCTGAGCGACCTTGAGCTTGAGGTAGATCTTGTCCTCTCCGCGGATGGTCCTGGTCTTGATCTCTTCGATCAATGCCGCACCGTGGTGCGGATAGACAACGGTCTCCCCAACAGTGAAAGTCATCTGCAGGTGTCCCCTTTCGCAGAGGGGTATCTTATCACGGCGAAATTGGCGCTTTGCCGGGCGGTTACCTGGCGCTGGCCCCCGTCCCCGCAGGTCACGCGGCCGCCGATGACCTCGCTCACACGGCAGCCGCAGGACTCGCCGAGCGTCGGTCCCGGGCTAGGCTTGCGCCACCACCGCCCGCGCCTCACCCCGTCGGTCAGGGGCGCGCGCCACGCACGCCCCGACGCCCCCAGGAGTCACCGTGACCTCGCCCCGCCCCCGCACCCGCCGGCTCCGTGCCGCGACCGGCCTGGCCGTCGCCGGTATCGCCGCCGCCCTGACGCTCACGGGCTGCTCGGCCACCAACCCCATGACGACGGAGAACGAGTACGACTCCTCCGACGGCGTGAGCGCCGAGATCGGCCAGGTCAAGGCGCTCAACTTCCTCGTCGCCTCCAAGGCCAAGGGCGAGCCCGGTGCCCTACTCGGTGCGCTCCAGAACACGAGCGCCAAGGACCAGACCGTGACGATCACGCTCGGCACCGACGACCAGACGGTCGGGGTGCCCGCCGGCCAGACCGTGCTGCTCGACGCCCCCGGCGGCAACACCGACACGAACGTCGAGGTCGTCTTCGAGTCGATACCCGAACCTCCGGGCGCCGTCGTGACCGTGACGGTCGCGACGACGGACGCGGGCAGCGTCGAGCTGGACGTGCCCATCCTCGACGGCTCCGACTACGCCAGCTCGGTGCCGACACCGTCGCCGTCGTCGACGAGCTAGCACGCCGTACGACGAACGGGCCGGTCCCCAGGGGGACCGGCCCGTTCGTCGCGCCTGGCCGGACCGGGCCGGCGTCGGGTCCGCTCAGCCGAAGCGGCCGGAGATGTAGTCCTCCGTCGCCTGCTCGCGCGGCGAGGAGAAGATCGTCGACGTCTCGTCGATCTCGACCAGGCGGCCCGGCTGGCCGGTCGCCAGCAGGTTGAAGAACGCCGTGCGGTCCGAGACGCGCGCCGCCTGCTGCATGTTGTGCGTGACGATGACGATCGTGTAGTCGTTCTTCAGCTCCGAGATCAGGTCCTCGATGGCGAGGGTCGAGATCGGGTCGAGGGCCGAGCACGGCTCGTCCATGAGCAGGACCTGCGGCTTGACCGCGATCGCACGGGCGATGCACAGGCGCTGCTGCTGGCCGCCGGAGAGCCCCGAGCCCGGCTTGTTCAGGCGGTCCTTGACCTCGTTCCAGAGGTTGGCGCTCTTCAGGGAGCGCTCCACCACGTCGGCGGCGTCGCTCTTGGAGATGCGCTTGTTGTTCAGCTTGATGCCGGCCAGCACGTTGTCCGCGATCGACATCGTCGGGAACGGGTTGGGGCGCTGGAACACCATGCCCACCTGCCGGCGGACCGCGACGGGGTCGACGTCCGCGCCGTAGAGGTCGATGCCGTCCATCGCGACGGACCCCTGCACGTGTGCGCCGGGGATGACCTCGTGCATGCGGTTGAGCGTGCGCAGGAAGGTCGACTTCCCGCAGCCCGACGGGCCGATGAACGCCGTGACGGAGCGAGGCTCCACGGACATCTCGACGCCCGCCACGGCGAGGAAGTCGCTGTAGTAGATGTTGAGGTCCTTGACGTCAATTCGCTGTGCCATGGTCGATCTCCTTGTGGGGCTCAGGCCCGGGTCTTGGGCGCGAACCAGCGGCTCACGCCGCGCGCCAGAAGGTTGAGCAGCATGACGAACAGGATCAGCACGAGTGCTGCGCTCCATGCCCGGTCGTAATTGATCGTCGCGATGCAATCTGTCGCACCGGGGGCGCATGGCACAAGTCCCGCGGCGTACTGCCGGTAGACGTACACCGGCAACGTCATCATGTTGCCGTGGAAGGGGTCGCGGTTGATCGAGTCCGTGGCGCCCACCGTGATGAGCAGCGGCGCCGTCTCCCCGATCACGCGGGCGATCGCGATCATCACGCCCGTCGTGATGCCGGCGATCGCCGTGCGCAGCACGATGCGGATGATCGTGAGCCACTTCGGCACCCCGAGAGCGAACGACGCCTCGCGCAGCTCGTTGGGCACGAGCCGCAGCATCTCCTCCGTCGAGCGGATCACCACGGGGATCATGAGGACCGACAGGGCCACGGCGCCGGTGAGCCCGCTCATCGACTGCGGACCGAAGAGCAGGTAGAACAGCGAGAACGCGAACAGACCGGCGACGATCGACGGGATGCCGGTCATGACGTCGACGAAGAACGTCACCGCCCGCGCCAGCGGTCCCTTGCCGTACTCGACGAGGTAGATCGACGTGATGATGCCGATCGGCACCGAGATGACCACGGTCATCGCCGTGATCAGGATCGTGCCGAGCAGCGCGTGGTAGACGCCACCGGCGTCCATCCCGCCGTACACGTTGCGCATCGAGTGCGTCAGGAAGTACATGTTGAAGCGCTCGAGGCCGTTGGCCAGCACGCTCCAGACCAGCGAGACGAGCGGGATCAGGGCGAGCCCGAAGGCGCCCCAGATCAGCCCCGTCATGAACCGGTCCTTGCGCCTGCGGCCACCGTCGACCTGGGTCAGCGTGTCGCGCAGGGAGGACGCCTCGGGAGTGAGCTCTGCGGTCGCCATGTCAGTTCGCCCCCGAGAATTCCTTGTTGCGCGCGATGATCGCGCGGGCGGCCAGGTTGACGAGCAGGGTGATCACGAACAGCGCCAGGCCGGTCGCGATGAGCGTCGAGCGGCCGATGTCGTTGGCGTCGTTGAACTTCGCCGCGATGTTGCCGGCGATCGTCTGCTGCTGGCTCGCGACCAGGATCTTGAACGAGTAGAGGATCCCGGGCGACAGGATCATCAGCACGGCCATCGTCTCGCCGAGGGCGCGGCCCAGGCCGAGCATCGCGGCGGACGTCACGCCCGAGCGTCCGAACGGCAGGACCGCCATGCGGACGAGCTCCCAACGCGTCGCGCCCAGGGCCAGCGCCGCCTCCTCGTGCAGCCGCGGAGTCTGCAGGAACACCTCCCGGCTGACCGCGGTGATGATCGGCAGGATCATCACGGCGAGGACGAGAGAGGTGGTCATGAGCACGCGGGGCGGGTTCGACGCGTTCCCGTTGGCGTCACCGGCGAACAGCGGGATCCAGCCGAAGTAGTCGACCAGGAACTGCCACACGGGCTGCACCTTGGGCGCCAGCACCATCACGCCCCACAAGCCGTACACGACCGACGGGATGGCGGCCAGCAGGTCCACGACGTACCCGAGGACCGAGGCCAGCCGTCGGGGCGCGTAGTGCGAGATGAACAGCGCAACCCCGACCGCCACCGGCACCGCCAGGACGAGCGAGACGATAGCCGCGAGGATGGTGCCGAAGATCAGCGGCCCGACGACGGACCACAGGTTGCCACCCGCCGGGATCCACGGGACGACCGACGCGAGGTCCGGGTTCTTCAGGGCGGGCAGCGCCTCGATGATCAGGAAGATCGCGACGGACGCGAGGACCGCCAGGATGAGGATCCCCGACCACACGGCGAGGTACCGGAAGCCGCGGTCCAGACCCCGGTCGGTCGTACGCGACCTCTTCTGCGGGGTGCGGACCGGCGCGACCGGCGGGGTCATCGCTGTCGTAGGCGAAGCCAACGGATGTCTCCTGTCAGAACTGTGGGAGAGCGCCACCGTCCGGTGACCGCTGAGCGGTCACCGGACGAGGCGGTGCGAACTGACTGCTCAGCTGGCCTTGATCGCCTGGATCGAGGCCGCGACGTCCGTGGCCAGCGCGTCGGGGATCGGCGCCGAGCCGGCCGCGGTGGCCGCCTTCGACTGGCCGTCGGAGCTCGCCGCGTAGGTGGCGTAGCCCTTGATCAGGTCGGCCTTGTCCGCGGGGTACGTGTTGCAGACGACCAGGTAGGACACGAGGATCGCCGGGTAGGCGCCCGTCGCCGTGGTGGTGCGGTCGATGTTCACGACGATATCCCCGTCGGCGCGGGTGGTGTCACGGGGCGATGCGGCGACAGTCGCGGCGGCGCCGTCGGCCGTCGGAGCGTTGAACTCGCTGCCGACGCCGAGCGAGACCTTGCCGAGGGTGCCGACCGCGGAGGCGTCCGCGTAGCCGATCGTGCCGGGCGCCGCCTGGATCGTCTGGACGACGCCGGACGTGCCGTTCGCGCCCTGCCCGACCTGGGCGGGCCAGGTGTTGGAGACCGGGTAGGTCCACACGGACGGGGCGGTCTTGGACAGGTAGTCCTGGAAGTTCTTGGACGTGCCCGAGTCGTCGGAGCGGTGCACCACCTGGATCGGGCCGGAGAGCTTCGCGCCCGGGTTCAGCCCGGTGATCGCGGCATCGTCCCACTGGGTGATGGCGCCGTTGAAGATCTTGGCGACGACGTCGGGGCTGAGCTTCAGCTCGGTGACGCCGTCGATGTTGAACGCGACGGCGATCGGGCTGACGTAGACGGGCAGGTCGATGCCCGCGCCGCCGGTGCAGCGGGTGGCCGCCTGGGCGATCTCGTCCGCGTTGAGCGCGCTGTCCGAGCCGGCGAAGTCGAGCGAGCCGTCGAGGAAGCCCTTGCGGCCTGCACCCGAGTCGGACGTCGTGTAGTTGATCGTCGTGTCGGGGTTGGCGGTCTGGAACCCGGCGACCCAGGCCTGCTGGGCCTTCTCCTGCGCGCTCGAGCCGCCGCCGTTCAGCGAGCCGCTCAAGGTCGAGGCGGGGGCCTCGGAGGCGCCGCCTGTCGCGGCGGGAGTCTCGGTAGCGTTGTCCGATCCGCAGGCCGAGAGGGTGAGGGCGAGTGCGCCGGCGAGGGCAACCGCCCCGATGCGGCCGTGGAGGGGAAGCTTCACTGTGGTCCGTCCTGTCGTTCGTGCGCGCACCGGGTGTGTGCGCGGCGAGGCTGACGGTAGGAAGCGGACGTGACCGTCCGGACGGGTTCGGGTGAACCCCAGGTGAACGGTGGCCGACGGTTATTCGTCACGAGCACGTCGTCGTGCCCTCGCTCGCCCTGGTCGTCCCGATTTCACCACAGCCGACGGAGAACGGAAACGACGAAGCCCCCACCGCGTGAGGTTCACGGGAAGGGGGCTCCGTCGTGCGTCGTCAGTCCTCGACGTCGTCCGTGAACTTGTAGCCGAGCCCGCGCACGGTCAGCACCAGCTCCGGGTTCCCGGGGTCGTTCTCGATGCGGGCGCGGATCCGCTTCACGTGGACGTCGAGGGTCTTGGTGTCACCGACGTAGTCCGAACCCCAGATCCGGTCGATCAGCTGGCCGCGCGTCAGCACGCGACCGGCGTTGCGCAGGAGCATCTCCAGCAGCTCGAACTCCTTGAGCGGGAACGCGACGAGCTCGCCGCGGACCCGGACCGTGTGCCGCTCCACGTCCATGCGGACCGGCCCGGCGGCGAGCAGCTCGTCGTCCTCCGGATCCGCCAGCGGCGCCGCGGGCGGGGCGCCGACCGTCACGGAGGCGGCCGCCCGCCGACGCAGCACGGCCCGCACGCGCGCGAGCAGCTCGCGCGACGAGTAGGGCTTGGTGACGTAGTCGTCGGCGCCGAGCTCGAGGCCGACCACCTTGTCGATCTCGTCGTCCTTGGCGGTGAGCATGATGACCGGCACGTCGCTGACCAGCCGCAACCGGCGGCACACCTCGGTCCCAGGCAGACCCGGGAGCATCAGGTCGAGCAGCACCAGGTCCGCGCCGAGCTCCTCGAACCGCAGCAGCGCATCGGTGCCGGTCGCGGCGGTCACGACGTCGAAACCCTCACGCTCGAGCTGGTACGTCAGCGGGTCCCGGTAGGACTCCTCGTCCTCGACGAGCAGGATCCGGGTCATGAGGCGCTCCTGCGCACTGGTGCTCCTTCGGGGCTTGCTGGCTGGTCGGGGATCGAGGGTTCGAGCTGATTCTCCGGCGCGTCGGTCACGGCCGCGCTCTCGGCTCGCGGGAGGCGGAGCGTGAACGTGGACCCGCGTCCGGGCTGCGACCACACCGTGACGTCGCCCCCGTGGTCGGCAGCGACGTGCTTGACGATGGACAGACCCAGCCCCGTGCCGCCCGTGTCCCGGGAGCGGGCCGGGTCGACCCGGTAGAACCGTTCGAAGACGCGCTCCTGCTCGGCCGCGCTGATGCCGATCCCCTCGTCGACCACCGCGATCTCGACGAGGTCGTCGACGAGCCGGACACCGACGCCGACGTGCGAGGCGGCCCCCGAGTACGCGACCGCGTTGTCCAGCAGGTTGCGGACGGCGGTGACCAACAGCTCGTGCTGGCCCAGCACGGTGGTGCCGCGCACGCCGCCGATGTCGAGCCGGACGCGCTTGGCCTCGGCGGTCGTGCGGGCGCGTTCGACGGCCTCCGACAGCACCGCGTCCACGTCCACGAGCCCGGCCTCACCCAGCGCGCCCGCGACCTGCAGCCGCGACAGCTCGATGATCTCGTGCACCAGAGCCGACAGCCGGGTCGCCTCGGCCTGCATCCGACCCGCGAACCGTCGCACGGCGTCCGGGTCGTCGGCCGCGTCCTGCACGGTCTCGGCCAGCAGGGACAGCGCACCGACGGGCGTCTTGAGCTCGTGCGAGATGTTGACGACGAAGTCCCGTCGGATCGCCTCCAGGCGGCGGGCCTGCGTCAGGTCCTCGGCGAGGACCACCAGATGCCTCCCGCTCACGTGCGCCACCCGGACCTGGACGAGCAGGACGCCGGGACCCACCGGCCCGCGCGGCACCTCGAGCTCCTCGTCGCGGATCACGCCGTCGCGACGGACTGCGGCGATCAGGTCCCGGATCGCCGCCGGGGCGATGCGGCCCTCACGCACGATCCCGAGCGCGTGGGCCGGAGCGCTCGCCCGCACCACGTGGTCCGCCTCGTCCAGGACCACCGCGGCGGAACGCAGCACGGCGAGCGTGCGGACGAGGCCCTCGTCGAGGTCCGGTTCGGGGGTCGACGGCAGCGGGCCCTTCTGTGCGTGCTCGCTCCAGCGGAAGGCCAGCGTCGCCACGACGCCGACCAGCACGCCGAGCCCGCCGGCCAGCAGCAGGCTCATCCCATGTACATCCACACCACAACCCTAGGGCGGGTTCCGGCGTGCACCCCGCCCGCGACGCCCCGCCGGCCCGTCCTGCCGTCGAGCGTTCACCGGGCGTTCACGCCCGTCAGCCGAACGTCTCCATCAGGACCGAGCGCTCCGCCTCGGTGAGGTTCGTCTCGACGAGCGTCCAGTGCAGCCCGTGGAACCGTTCGCCCAGCCGGTCGAGGTCACCCTCCTCCGTGACCGCGCACAGCAGCGACGTCCCGGGCGTGATCTGCTCGCGGATCGTGGCGAGCTGCGCGTCGTCGATCCCGACCGCCGCGATCGCCTTGCTGATCGCGCCGGCCGCCGCACCCACGGCCGCGCCGAGCAGCGGGACGAAGAACAGTCCGCCGAACAGGATCCCCCAGAACGCGCCCCAGCCCGTGCCGCGCCACTTGTCCTCGTGCGAGTGGTGCATGTCCGGCTTGGTCGCGCCGTCCGGCCAGCTGATCACGGCGTGGTCCACGATCTTGACCAGGTGGTCCGTCGCGGCACCCTGCAACGCCTCGGCGGCCTTCTGGGCGCCGTCGGCGGTGTCGAACTTCCAAGCGGTGAACGTGGTCATCGCGGATCCCTTCGGTTGGTGCCTTCCCGACGGCCCTGCGGTGCCGACCGGCTCACCCGCGACGGATGACTCCGCCGGTGCTAGTGGTATCTCACCCCGGCCGGGCGATTCGTGCACGGGCAAGGCGCGCGAGGCTGGAGGCTCGTACCCCATGGGGGTCCCGTGCTCTACCACATCCGCATCGCCGGAACCGCGGCCGTCGTCGACCTGCAGGCCGCCCGGCTGAGCTCCTACGACATCGTCAGCGCCCGCGTGGGCGCGGACACGGTGCTGTCCTGCCGCCTGCCCGACACCGCCGCCCTGACCGGACTGGTCACGCTGCTGAACGATCTCGACCTTCCGGTGACCGAGATGGCGATCGTTCCGGACATCGACGTGGGATCCTGATTCCGCCCGAAAGTGCGGGAGTCCTACGCAACGGTCTCCGTGCGTTCATCTTGGTGGGACCCTCCGTTCATCTGCCGATGCGAATCTGACCCCGCGGGGCGCCTGCCTGCGCGGCACGAGAGGGAGCACATGCGGGACATCTTCGACGCCGAGCTGCATCAGCTCGGCGAGGACCTGGCGGCGATGAGCGGCAAGGTCGAGCACGCCATCACGAACGCGGGTATCGCGCTCCTGACCGCCGACCTCGCGCTGGCGGAGACGGTCATCGCAGACGACCTGGACATCGACGCCATGGAGCGCGACCTCGACGAGCGGTGCGTCCTCCTGCTCGCCCAGCAGCAGCCCGTCGCCACCGACCTGCGGATCATCGTCTCGGCCCTGCGCATGAGCGCCACGCTCGAGCGGATGGGCGACCTGGCTCGGCACGTCGCGCAGGTCGCGCGTGGGCGCTACCCCCGGCACGCCGTGCCGCACGCACTGTCCGGCACGTTCGCCGAGATGCACGACGCCGCCGTGCGGGTGGCGCGTCGCACCACGACCCTGCTGAACAGCCGTGAGGTCTTGCTCGCGGAGAGCATCGAGCAGGACGACGACCTTCTCGACGAGCTGCACGAGGACACGTTCGCCGCCCTGCTGGGCGGTTCGTGGGCCGGGACCACGCAGGAGACCATCGACGTCACCCTGCTCGGCCGGTACTACGAGCGCTTCGGGGACCACGGGGTCTCCGTCGCGCGGCGCGTGACCTACCTGGTGACCGGCGCCGGACGCCAGGAGCTCGACCAGACGGTCGGCTGAGACCTCCGGTCGGTTGGCGCGTCTGTCGCGCGGGCCGATCGGTCGCCCGTGGTGTCTCTGGGCGGGCCGGTCGCGCGTTCTGAGGGGGACGCGCGACCGGCCGACGAGAGCGGCAGCTCCTGAGGGAGCTGCCGCTCTCTCTCGTCGTCGAGATCCAGGATCCCCCCCCCACAACGCAACGTCCGCACTCGTGGGCGCTACAGCCCCCACGAGTGCGGACGCCACTCGTGCGCAAACCGCAACGTCCGCACAAGTGGGCGCTATAGGCCCGACATGGGGGGACGCCACTAGTGCGGAAACCACTAGTGCGGAAGCCACTAGTGCGGAAACCGCGACGTCCGCACACGTGGGCGCTATAGGCCCCACATGGGCGGACGTCGCTAGTGCGCAAAGTGCAACGTCCGCACAAGTGGGCGTTATAGGCCCCACGAGGGCGGACGTTGCGGAGGGTCAGCGGCCCTGGTTGGCTACGGCCTTGATCGCCTCGGCCGCGGCGTCGGGGTCGAGGTACGTGCCGCCGGCGTTGGTGGGCTTGAGGGTCGTCTCGTCGATCGTGTAGAGCAGCGGGATGCCCGTCGGGATGTTGATCCCGGCGATCGTCGCGTCGTCCACGTTGTCCAGGTGCTTGACCAGGGCGCGGATCGAGTTGCCGTGGGCCGCGACCAGCACGGTCTTGCCGGACTTCAGGTCGGGGACGATGTCCGACTCCCAGTACGGCAGCGCACGGACGAGCACCTGCTCGAGGGCCTCGGCGCGCGGGATCGGCTCCCCGGCGTAGCGCGGGTCGCTGTCCTGCGAGAACTCCGAGCCCAGCTCGATGTCCGGCGGCGGGAAGTCGTACGAACGGCGCCAGAGCATGAACTGCTCCTCGCCGTACTCGTCGAGCGTCTGCTTCTTGTCCTTGCCCTGCAGGGCGCCGTAGTGCCGCTCGTTCAGACGCCAGGAGCGCTTCACGGGGATCCAGTGCCGGTCGGCGGCGTCCAGCGCCAGGTTGGCGGTCGTGATCGCCCGCCGCAGGAGCGACGTGTGCACGACGTCGGGCAGCACACCCGCGTCGGTCAGCAGGGTGCCGCCGCGCTTGGCTTCCTCGACACCCTTCTCGGACAGGGCCACGTCGACCCAGCCGGTGAACAGGTTCTTTGCATTCCACTCGCTCTCGCCGTGGCGGAGCAGCACGAGGGTGTAGGTCATGGCTGCCATCCTGCCGCAGAGCCACGAGGGGTGAGCAGGGCTATCAGACCCTGGACGCCCGGATCTCGCCGGCCACCGAGTACACCTTGAGCATCTGGTCCGCCGTGGTCGACCAGCCGAACCGCTCGGCGACCTGACGCGCACCGACCGCGTACGCCTGGCGCAGGTCGTCGGAGGCGAGCACCTCGGAGAGCACGTCCGCCCAGACGGCGGGATCGTGGCCCCGAACGAGCCTGCCGGAGACGTCGTGGTCGACGATCGTGCGCAGGCCACCGACACAGGCGGCGACGACGGGGATCCCGCTGGCCTGCGCCTCGGCGGCGACCAGCCCGAACGACTCGCTGCGCGACGGCATCGCGACGACGTCGGCCGCGTGGTACCACCGGGCGAGGGTGTCGCGGTCGGCGGGCGGGTGCATGATCACGTCGTCGGCAACCCCGGTCATCGAGGCGAGCGCGAGCAGCTCCCGCACGGCGGTCGTCCGTCCCGACGGGCCACCCAGCACGACGAGCAGCGGGACGGGCCGGCCGGTCACCTTGAGCACCCCGAGCGCCCTGACCAGCACGTCCGGCGCCTTGAGCGCCTGGACACGGCCGGCGAACAGCACGATCTGCCGGTCGGGCGGCAGGCCGAGCGACCGGCGGGCCGCCGACCGGTCCCCCGGCACGAAGCGGTCCAGGTCCACCCCGGGCTCGACGACGTGCACACGGTCGGGGTCGGCACCGTAGAGCTCGACCAGCTCCTCGGCCTCGACGGGCGTGCTGGCCACGAGGGCGTGCGCGTCGGCGACCACCTGCTCCTCGCCGATGACGCGCACGTTCGGCTCGGGCACGTCGCCCGGCGCCAGGGACGCGTTCTTCACGCGGGCCAGCGTGTGCGCGGTGTGCACGAGCGGGACCTCCCACCGGTCCGCCGCGATCGCGCCCACCTGCCCCGACAGCCAGTAGTGCGAGTGCACCACGTCGTACCAGCCGGGCCGGCGCGCGGCCTCCGAGCGCAGGACACCCGCGGCCATCCCGCACAGCACGCCAGGCAGGTCGTTCTTGTCGAGCCGTTCGAACGGGCCGGCGGGAACGTGGTGGACCAGGATCGGCGGGACCACGCCCGCCTCGACGTCGTCGGCAAGCAGGACCTCGCGCTCCTGCGCCCGGGACAACGGCCGACCGGCAGCGTCGAGGCCGGGCAGCGTGACGGTCTCCGCCTGGTCCGACGACGTGGCGCGCGTGAAGATCTCGACGCGCGCGCCTCGCCCGGCGAGCGCCCGGGAGAGCTCCAGCACGTAGACGTTCATGCCGCCCGCGTCACCGGTTCCCGGCTGCTCGAGAGGCGACGTGTGCACCGAGAGCATGGCGACGCGGGGTGCGAGGGTCACGAAGGCTCCTGTCAGGGACTGGTCGGCCTCCATTCTCCCTGAAGAATCCGGGCGTCACCTCACGATGAGCAGGTGCGGCGACGCGGCCCACGGCACGAACGTCGCATCACCGGCATAGGTGACCACGACGACAGAGTTCTTCGTCGAGCTCGCGAGCCGGACATCGGCCTGGCCGAACCGGTCGAGGATCGCCGAGCCCTTGCGCACACCGTTGACCCACACGACGACCGTCCCCGTCGGCGGGACGCCCGCGAACCCGGTGACCTGGATGCGGATGGCCTTCGGCTTCGACCGACCGACCGACCAGTCGGTGCCGTCGGTGCGCACCGTGGGGAGCGTCCTGGTGACCGTCAGGGTGCGGGCTGCGGTCGACGACGGGACGACCGCCGGACCACCCGTGTAGCCGGCGGTGACGCTGTGCCGCCCCACCTCGACCGTCGCGGGGAGCGGCACCCGCACGGTGCCGTCCGCGCCCAGCCGGCCGCGCCCGACGGCCGTCCCGTCGACGAGGACCTCGACCTCGCCGGACGGCGTCGCCCCGGGCGCGGTCACCGTGACCCGCGCGGAGACCGGCAGCCCGAACACGGTGACGCCCGACGAGAGCGAGAGCGCCGTCGCCGAGGCCACCGGCTCGGCGGCGGACAGCTCGGGTTCGGCGGACCCGCGAACGTCCTCGGCCACCCGGGCGTGCGCCACCTCGGTGACCGGGGGCGGCGCGAGCGCGAACAGGGACAGCGGTACGACCAGTGCGAGAGCGGCGAGGCTCGCGGGGACCCGGTTCGGACGATCGGCACGGCGCACGGCCACTCCCTCGTGACACGACCGCGCTCCGTCGCGCAGCCGGCGCCGCGATGTCGCCGAGGGCCCCGTCGCCCAGTCGCGACCTCGCGACACTCGTCAGCGAATCACGAAACGGTCACGGATGCACAGGAACGACGTCACGGATGCGCAGGAACCACACAGGCGGGTGACGGGAGCGGCCAGGATCCGCGCACCGAGCCGTCCGCAGCCAGCACCGCCACGTCGCCGGAGACCTGGTCCGCGACGACGGTCCACCCGTCGACGACCTCGAAGTGACGCGGCCACCGACCCGGCAGGGCGTGGTCCGCGACGTGCTCGAGCAGGCCGTCGTCGCCCGTGGCGAACTCGGCGACCACGTCGGCCGTCCGGGTGCCGACGAGCAGCCGACGCCCGTCGAGCACCACGTGCGACGGCAGCGCTCCGTCGGTCGTGCGCTCGACGGCCGGCACGGTCTGCACGAGCGTCCCCGTGCCGCTGGCGGCGTCCCAGGCCAGCACGCGGACCGTCACGTCGAGCTCGCCGACGACGTACGCGACGTGGCCGTCCTCGTCGAAGGTGAGGTGCCGCGGGCCGGTCCCCGGCGGGAACGTGGCCGCGATCCCGTCGGCGTGCAGACCCTGCGGTCCACGGCCGTAGCGCCGGATCTCGTCGGTCCCGAGGTCGACCACGAGCACCCAGCTGCCGGGTGCGTGTGCGACGAAGTGTGCGTGCGGACCCTCTTGGCGCTGCGGGTGCGGGCCGGCGCCGGCATGCCCGAGCACGCGGACCTCGCCGGCGAACCCGCCGGCCTCGTCGAGGGGCAGGACCGCGAGCGAACCGCTGCTGTAGTTGGCGACGAGCAGCGCACGGCCGTCCGTGTCGAGCAGCAGGTGGCACGGGTCGTCCCCACCGCTGGGGACCGTCGCGCGGTGGACCAGTCCGTCGCCGACGACGTCGAACGCGCTGATCGTGCCGACGGTCTGCTCGTTCGCCGCGTAGAGGACCGTCCCGCTCGGGTGCAGCGCGAGGAACGACGGCGACGGGGTCTGCACCACCTGCCGGGCGTCCTGCAGGACCCCGTCGACCAGGTCGGCCCGCCAGATGCCCTCCCCCTGACCGACAGGAGTGCCGGCTCCTGCGACGGGGTACGTACCGATCCAGAGGCTGCTCACGGGGCACGAGCCTACGACGGCGACAGGGGCACAGCCGCGCCCGCCCGGGCCCGCGCGAGAACGGCACCCCGCGCACACGCCAGTGACCGCGCGAGAACTACACCCGCGCGGTGCGCAGCCATCTCGCCGGGTCCGACAGCACGCCGTTCAGCACAGCGAGCGCCGCACCCTTCATGGCGGGGTGGGCACCCGCGCGGGCTCTCGAGACGGTCAGCGGCGCCCACGGCGCGAAGATGACGGACGCGTCGAGCTCCTCCTGAACGGGCCCGCGGACATGGTCGAACAGTCGACCGAACGTGCCGCCGAGCACCACCTCGGGGACGTCGACCACGTTCACGGCCGCGGCGAGCGCGACACCGAGCGACCGGCCCGCCTGCGCCACCGCCTCCTGCGCCCGCGAGTCGCCGGCGTCGAGCGCCTGCAGGAGGGCTTCGAGCCGCCTGACCGGGTCGATGCCGGCCGCGCGCAGCATCGCGTGCTGGCCGGCCACCTCCTCGAGCGATCCGCCGTCGACGCGGATGTGACCGATCTCGCCGTTCCACCCGCGGCGGCCGCGGAACAGCTCGCCGTCGAGCACGATCGCGCCGCCGACTCCGACCTCGCCGGACACGTACACGAACGAGCCGCCCCGGCGCGCGTGCGCCTCCGCCCGGGCGGCGAGCTTCGCCTCGTTGGCCAGCCGCGGGCGGGGGCCGCCGAGGAGGGCGATCACGTCGACGTCCCGCCAGCCGAGGCGCGGGGCGATCCGAAGCGGTCCGGTCACGCGGTCGACGAGCCCCGGCAGTGCCAGCGCCGAGCCCGCGACCGACACGCCGTCCAGAGTGGCGACGACGTCGTCGGCGATCCGCATCAGACGGCCCAGCACGGCCTTGGGGTCCGAGTTCCGCAGGTCCTCGAACTCGACCCGCTCGGCCAGCACGTCCCCGGCGAGGTCGATCACCAGAACCCCGAGGTAGTCGACGTTGATCTCCATGCCCAGCCCGGCGACTGTCCCACGCTGCGCCACGAGAGGCACCGCGGGCCGACCGGCGCGCTGGGTCTGGGTCGGTTCGAGCTCGCGGACCAGGCCCGCCTCGACGAGCTGGTCCACGAGCCCCGTCACGGTGGCCCGAGCCAACCCCGCCTGTGCGGCCAGCTGGGCACGAGACAGCGGCTTGACGGCGTCGATGATGGCGCGCAGCGCCACGGCCAGGTTCTGGTCCCGCATCTGCTCCTGTCTCGCCATGGGGTTGACCTTAGCGGCTCGCCGCGATAAATTCGTCGCGCAAATCAATCTCGACGAGGAGACATGCCATGACACCGCGGCCCACCCCTGAGGACAAGTTCTCGTTCGGCCTCTGGACGGTCGGCTGGAACGCGCAGGACCAGTTCGGCGGCGCTTCGCGCCCCTGGCTCGACCCGGTCGAGTCCGTGCACAAGCTGGCCGAGCTCGGCGCCGCCCACGTCACGTTCCACGACGACGACGTCGTGCCGTTCGGCTCCTCGGACGCCGACCGCGACAAGATCCTCGAGAGGTTCCGCGGCGCCCTGACCGAGACGGGCATCACCGTCGAGATGGTCACGACGAACACGTTCAGCCACCCGATCTTCAAGGACGGTGCGTTCACGTCGAACGACCGCCGGGTCCGTCGCTACGGCCTGCGCAAGGTGGTCCGCAACGTCGACCTCGCCGCGTCGCTCGGGGCCAGCACCTTCGTCATGTGGGGCGGCCGCGAGGGCGCCGAGTACGACTCCGCCAAGGACCTCTTCGCCGCGCACGAGCGCTACGCGGAGGGCATCGACACGGTCGCGGCGTACATCAAGGAGAAGGGCTACGACCTGCGCATCGCGCTCGAGCCCAAGCCGAACGAGCCTCGCGGCGACATCCTGCTCCCGACGATCGGCCACGCCCTCGCGCTCATCGCGAAGCTCGAGCACGGGGACATCGTGGGCCTGAACCCCGAGGTCGGGCACGAGCAGATGGCCGCGCTCAACTACACGCAGGGCATCGGCCTGGCGCTGTGGGCGGACAAGCTCTTCCACATCGACCTGAACGGACAGAAGTCGATCAAGTACGACCAGGACCTCGTGTTCGGCCACGGCGACCTGTTTTCCGCGTTCGCCACGGTGGACCTGATCGAGAACGGCTTCCCCTCGGGCGGCCCGCGCTACGACGGTCCGCGGCACTTCGACTACAAGCCGTCGCGCACCGAGGACTTCCAGGGCGTCTGGGACTCGGCGGCGGCCAACATGTCGACGTACCTGCTGCTCAAGGAGCGCGCACAGGCGTTCCGTGCCGACCCCGAGGTGCAGGCCGCGCTCGAGGAGTCCGGCGTCCTCGAGCTCTCGCAGCCGACGCTCTCCGAGGGCGAGACGCTGAGCGACCTGCTTGCCGACCCGTCCGCGTACGAGGACCTGGACGTCGACGCGGTCGCCGAGCGCGGCTTCGGCTTCGTGCGCCTCAACCAGCTGGCGCTCGAGCACGCCCTCGGCGCCCGCTGACCGGACGGCACCCTCGTGGTGCCACCGGGCTAGACCCCGCAACGTCCGCACTCGTGTGGCCCCTGACCCACGTGAGTGCGGACGTTGCGGCACCTTTGGGCTCCTTCTGTTCGACGTTGCTGTGTGAGGGGATCGTCATGACGCTCGTCGCCGGGGTGGACTCCTCGACGCAGGCCTGCAAGGTCGTGGTTCGCGACGCCGACACCGGGGCGCTCGTGCGCAGCGGCCGGGCGCCGCACCCCGACGGGACGTCCGTCGACCCGCAGCGCTGGTGGGACGCCCTGCAGTCCGCCATCGCCGAGGCCGGGGGTCTCGACGACGTCGCCGCGATCTCCGTCGGCGGTCAGCAGCACGGGCTGGTCGCCCTCGACTCGTCGGGTGCCGTGCTCCGCGACGCCCTGCTCTGGAACGACACCCGGTCGGCGGGAGCCGCCGCCGATCTGACCGAGGAGCTCGGCTCGGCCGCGTGGGCCTCGGCGGTCGGCTCCGTGCCCGTGGCCTCCCTGACGGTGACCAAGCTGCGCTGGCTGCGCGACGCCGAGCCCGACATCGCCTCACGCGTCGCGGCCGTGGCCCTCCCCCACGACTGGATCACCTGGCAGCTCTCCGGCGCCGTCAGCCTCGACACGCTCGTCACCGACCGGTCGGACGCCTCCGGCACCGGGTACTGGTCGCCGTCGAGCGGCTCCTACCGACACGACCTGCTCGAGCTCGCGCTCGGCCACGACGCGCTGCTCCCGCGCGTGCTCGGCCCGTCCGACGCCGGATATCGCGCGCTCGCGGGCCAGGTGCTCGGCCCGGGTGCCGGCGACAACGCGGCGGCCGCCCTCGCGCTCGACCTGGCGCCCGGCGACGTCGCCGTCTCCATCGGCACGTCCGGCGTCGTCTCCGCGATCTCGAGCGCCCCGACCGCCGACGCGTCGGGCCTCGTCAACGGGTTCGCCGACGCCACCGGCGCCTTCCTCCCGCTCGCGTGCACGCTCAACGCGTCCCGGGTGCTCGGCGCCGCCGCACGCATGCTCGGCGTCGACCACCAGGGACTGTCCGACCTGGCCCGCAGCGCCCCCGCAGGAGCCGACGGCCTCGTCCTGATCCCCTACCTCGAGGGCGAGCGCACGCCCAACAAGCCCGACGCCACCGGCGCCCTGCACGGGATGCGGCTGGCCAACACGACGCCCGCGCACCTCGCCCGGGCCGCCGTCGAGGGGATGCTGTGCGCGCTGGCGGACGGCATCGACGCGCTGCGCGCCCAAGGAGTGCCTGTGGAGCGGCTGTTCCTCGTCGGCGGCGGTGCCCAGTCCGCCGCCGTGCGCGAGATCGCGCCGGCGGTCTTCGGGCTGGATGTCTCCGTCCCGACACCCGGGGAGTACGTCGCCGACGGGGCGGCCCGGCAGGCCGCGTGGGTCCTCACCGGCGAAGCACCGACGTGGTCCTCGGCCACCGAGGCCGCCGTCCACCGCTCCGCGCCCCGCCCGCACATCCGGGAGCAGTACGCCGCGGTCCGCGAGCTCACGGGCACGCAGCCCCGCTAGCGCCACACACACACACGACGTCCGCACTCGATGGGCCTATAGCGCCCACGAGTGCGGACGTTGTGGTTTATCGGGAGTTGTACGGGTGGGACGCAGGAGAGCCCGGCGCGGGGGCGCCGGGCTCTCCGTCTGCCGGCGGGGGCCGGCGATGCTCTACTCGCGTCAGTGCGACGCGTCGTACGCGGCCTTGACCTCGGCCGAGATGCGACCCCGCTCGGACACCTGGTGCCCGTGCTCCTTGGCCCACTCGCGGATCGCCTGCGCGTCGCCGGACGACGAACGCCGACCGCGGGCGGCCGGCTTGCTCGACGTACGACCACCGAGCTTGCGCGCGTGCCCGACCCACTGGGCAAGGGCGTCACGCAGCTCGGTCGCGTGTGAGGCGGTGAGGTCGATCTCATAGGTGACGCCATCGAGCCCGAACGTCACGGTTTCATCGGCGGTTCCACCGTCGATGTCGTCGACCAGGAGAACCTGGACCTTCTGTGCCATTGTTCGCTCCGTCTGGCTGGTGTAGCAAGGCTGACGCGGTCACTATGGCATCGTGAGATTACAAGGTCAAACGCTGGGGGGCGTTTCGCCATTTGTGTTTCGCGCCTTCGCGGCGGCCTCGGCCTTGCGTTCCTCGGCATCCATTTTGGCGAGCGCCTGCCGTTCGGTCCGGTCTGCATTGACCAGCGCGCGGATGGCGACCCAGAACAGCAGCCCGACACCGATCGAGGGAAGAAGGGCCGCGAGGGCCGTGAACAGGGGATTCATCTCAGCCCTGCGGTTTCACGAGCGGAAAGAGGATCGTCTCGCGGATGCCGAGCCCCGTGAGCGTCATCAGAAGTCGGTCGATGCCCATACCGATACCGCCGCTCGGCGGGAGGGCGTACTCGACAGCCGTGAGGAAATCCTCATCGACCCGCATCGCCTCGTCGTCGCCGGCGGCAGCCAGCAGCGCCTGCGCCTCGAACCGCTGCCGCTGGATCACGGGGTCCACCAGCTCGGAATAGCCCGTGGCCAGCTCCACGCCCCGCACGTAGAGGTCCCACTTCTCGACGACCCCCGGCACCGTCCGGTGCTGGCGCACCAGCGGGCTCGTCTCCACCGGGAAATCGCGCACGAATGTCGGTGCGTACAGGTCGTCACCGACGCGGTGCTCCCACAACAGCTCGATCAGCTTGCCGTGATTGAGCTTCTTCGGGTCCGCCTCGATGTCGAACTTCTGCGCCAGCACCAGGAGGTCGTCCAACGACGTCTCCGGGGTGATCGCAATTCCCAGGGACGCGGCCAGCGAGTCGTACATGGACAGCTGCGCCCACTGCCCGCCGAGCTCGTAGTCCGTGCCGTCGGGAAGTGTGACCGTCGTCGTGCCCAGAACGTCGAGCGCGGCCGTCTGCACGAGGTCGCGCGTCAATTCCGCCATCGTGTCGTAGTCGCCGTAGGCCTCGTACGCCTCCAGCATCGCGAATTCCGGAGAGTGCGTGGAGTCAGCACCCTCGTTACGGAAGTTGCGGTTGATCTCGAAGACGCGCTCGATGCCGCCCACGACCGCGCGCTTGAGGAAGAGCTCCGGCGCGATGCGCATGTACAGGTCGATGTCGAACGCATTCATGTGCGTGACGAAGGGACGAGCCGCGGCGCCGCCGGGCTGCGTCTGCAGCATCGGGGTCTCGATCTCCACGAAGTCACGGGCATGGAAGTTGTCGCGGAGCGAGCGGATCATCGCGGGACGCAACCGGGCCGTCTGACGCGCCGTCGGGCGCACGATGAGGTCCACGTAGCGCTGCCGGACGCGGGCCTCCTCGGACAGCTCGACGCCCTCGTACAGGTTGGGCAGCGGGCGCAGGGACTTGGCGGCGATCAGCCACTCGTCGGCGAGCACCGAGAGCTCGCCCCGGCGCGACGAGATCACGCGGCCGTGCACGAACAGGTGGTCGCCCAGGTCGACGTCCGTCTTGAACGCCGCCAGGCGCTCCTCGCCGACCGCGTCCAGGCTGAACATCGCCTGCAGGCGGTTGCCCTCGCCGTCCTGGAGCGTGGCGAAGCAGAGCTTGCCGCCGATCCGCACGAACACGACGCGACCGGCCACGCCGACCTCGTCGTCCGTCTCGGTGCCCGCCTCGAGGTCCGGGTGCGCCGAACGGACGGCGGCGATCGTGTGCGTGCGCGGGACGCCGACGGGATAGGCCTCCTGGCCGCTCGCGAGGAGTCGCTCGCGCTTCTCCCGCCGGACGCGGATCTGCTCGGGGGCGTCGTCGGTGGGTGCCTCAGTCACCGGGCAAGGATACCGGCGGGAACTGTGCCGCCTTTCAGGACCGCTCCAGGTCCAGCGCGAGGTCCAGGATCGGCGACGAGTGCGTCAGGCCGCCCACCGAGAGGTAGTCGACACCCGTCTCGGCGACCTCGCGGGCGCGGTCGAGGGTCAGGTTGCCCGTGGCCTCGAGCTCGACGGTCCGGTCGCGTTCCCGGACGGCCTTGACGACCTGCCGCAGGACGTCCGTCGGCATGTTGTCGAGCAGCAGGAACCGCGCGCCTGCGTCCACGGCCTCCAGCGCCTGGGCCTCGGTGTCCGCCTCGACCTGGACGAGGACGTCCGGGAACCGGTCCTGGACGGCCTTGACCGCCGCGCTCACCGAGCCGGCCGCGACGACGTGGTTGTCCTTCACCATCGCGACGTCGTACAGGCCCATCCGCTTGTTCGTCCCGCCGCCGCAGCGCACCGCGTACTTGTCCAGCGCACGCAGCCCGGGCGTGGTCTTGCGGGTGTCGAGGACCTGGGCGCCGGTGCCCTCCAGCGCGTCCGCCCACCGGCGGGTGTGGGTCGCGACGCCCGACGCGCGGCTGGCCAGGTTGAGCAGCGTCCGCTCCGCGACGAGCAGCACCTGCGTGCGCCCCGCCAGGACCGCCAGCACGTCACCCCGCGCCACGCGGGTTCCGTCCGGGACGCGCTGGTCGACGGCCGGCACGGGCAGCCCGAGCCGCTGCGCCACCTGCTCGACGACCGCCGGCACGAGCACGAGGCCCGCGACGACCCCGGCCGCCCGCGCGACGAGCTCGGCGGTGCCCGTGGCGTCCGGCGAGATCGTCGCCTGCGTCGTGACGTCACGCCCCGGGGCTGGGCCGAGGTCCTCGTCGAGGGCGATGGCGACGGTCCGGGCGACCCACGCGGGGTCGAGTGCGGGAAGGCTCACGGCGCCACGGTACCCAGGCTCCGCCCGGGCCCGGGTCGTCGGTCCGTGAACCCGTCGCGCCGTCAGGTCAGCGGGACCCTGCGCGTGAGGAGTGTGCCCTCCGCGTCGAGCCAGGCCTCGAGACGCAGCCGCCACGCGTCGGACGGCGACGGGAAGTCGCTGCGGGCGTGCCCGCCACGAGACTCCTCGCGCTCCATGGCGGTCGCGGTCAGGACCGTGGCCACCTGGTGCACGTTCGTGGTCTCCCACTCGGCCACCTGGGGGGCGGCCAGCCGGCGACCGTCGTCGCTGCGCAGGTGGGCATCGGTCGGCACCGCCGCGAGGGCCACGGACGCGCGCTGCAGGCCGTCGCCCGAGCGCAGGACGCCGGGACCGTCGGACGCGATGCGTTGCACCCGAGAGCGCGAGGCGGCCGCCACCAGCGCCTCGGCACCGGGCCGCTCGACCGGCTCGAGCGGCGGGCGGGGGGCCTGGGCCGCGATGTGCCGAGCCGCGCGCGTGGCGAACACCAGGCCCTCGAGGAGGGAGTTGGAGGCGAGCCGGTTCGCGCCGTGCACCCCGGTGCACGCGACCTCCCCGACGGCGTACAGACCGGGGACGGTGGTGCGGCCGACGAGGTCGGTCACGACGCCGCCGGAGTGGTAGTGCTGCGCCGGGGCGACCGGGACGAGGTCGGTGGTCAGGTCGATGCCGTGCTCGCGCAGCCGGTCGTGGATCGTCGGGAAGCGGCGACGCAGGAAGTCGGCGCCGAGGTGCCGCGCGTCCAGCCAGACATGGTCCGCACCCGTGGCGGCCATCCGGCGCACGATCGCGTGCGCGACGATGTCCCGCGGTGCGAGCTCCGCCATCGGGTGCACGTCCGGCATGAACCGCACGCCGTCCGTGTCGAGCAGCAGCGCACCCTCACCGCGCACCGCCTCCGAGACGAGCGTCAGCTGGCCCTTCACACCGGAGCCCAGCCATAAAACCGTCGGGTGGAACTGCACGAACTCGACGTCCCCGAGCACCGCGCCCGCACGCAGCGCCGCGGCGATCCCGTCGCCCGTCGCCTGCGACGGGTTGGTCGACGAGCGGTAGACCTGCCCGATCCCGCCCGTGGCCAGCACCACCGCGCCGCCCAGCGCCGCGCCGACGCCGTCGCGCTGGCCCTCACCGATCACGTGGAGCGTCACGCCGCAGGCCCGACCGGGGCGGCCGTCCGCGGTCGGTGGGCCGGTCAGCACGTCCAGGACCAGCGCGTGCTCGATGACCTCGATGCCCGGGTCGTTGCGCACCGCCTCGATCTGCGCGACGAGCGCCCGCGAGATCTCGGCGCCCGTCGCGTCGCCGCCCGCGTGCACGATCCGGTCGGCGTGGTGGCCGCCCTCCCGGGTGAGGGAGATGGTGCCGTCGGGGGAACGGTCGAAGACCGCCCCGCGCGTGACCAGCTCCCGGACGCGCGCGGGGCCCTCGGTCACGAGCACCTCGACCGCACGCGGGTCGCACAGGCCAGCACCCGCGACGAGGGTGTCCTGCAGGTGCGCGGCCGGCGAGTCCGACGGGTCCAGCGCCGCCGCGATCCCGCCCTGGGCCCAGACCGTCGAGCCCGACGCCAGGATGTCCTTGGTGACGAGCAGGACCCGTGGCACCCGGGTGCGCAGCTCGAGCGCGGCGGTGAGGCCGGCGATCCCCGAACCGACGACGACCGCGTCCGCCCGGACGGTCCACCCCGGTGCGGGCGCGGCAAGGCGGGTGGCGAGAGTCGTGACCGTGGCGTGGGTCCGGAGCGCGTCCGCTTGGCCCACGAGGGCCGTCACAGGCCTCGCCCGACCAGCGCGCGGCCCTGTGCGAGCGGCAGCCCGCTGGGTTCGAGGTCCGGCCACCCATTGGGGACCTGACCCGGGTCGTCGCCGAGGGCAGCGATCCGGTTCCGCTCGTCGACGAGCACGACCCGGGGCTCGTAGGTCCGCGCCTCCGCGTCGGAGAGCTGGCCGTAGGCGATCAGGATCACGATGTCGCCCGGGTGGATGAGGTGCGCAGCCGCGCCGTTCACGCAGACCTCGCCGGCGCCCGGTGCCCCGGCGATCGCGTAGGTCGTCAGGCGCGCCCCGTTGGTCACGTCCACGACGTCCACCTGCTGTCCGGGCAGGACGTCCGCGGCGGCCAGGAGCGAGGCGTCGACCGTGATCGACCCGACGTAGTGCAGGTCGGCGTGCGTGACGGTCGCACGGTGGATCTTGCCCGTCATCATCGTGCGGACCAGGCTCGTCACGCGGAGACCTCCACAGGGGCGTTGTCGATCAGCCGCGTCGAACCCACGTGGGCGGCGAGCAGGAGCAGGGCCTCGCCCCGATAGGAGGCGTCGACCTCGGTGAACGTGGCCGGCTCGACGAGCGCCACGTAGTCGACCTCGTCGATCCCCGCGGCCTGCAGCGTGTCGAGCGCCGTGGACCGGATGGCGTCGGCCGCGTGCTCCCGCGCCGCGAGGGTGAGCGCCTGCGAGAGCCCGAGCGCCCGGCGACGGTCGTCGGCGGAGAGGTACGCGTTGCGGCTCGACAGCGCCAGGCCGTCCTCGTCGCGAACCAACGGCGCGCCGTGCACCACGACCGGGACGTCGAGGTCGCGGACCATGCGCCGGACGGCCGCGAGCTGCTGGGCGTCCTTGCGGCCGAACAGGGCGACGTCGGGGCGGGTCAGGTGCATCAGCTTGAGCACGACGGTCAGCACCCCGTCGAGGTGCCCAGGCCGGTGAGCGCCCTCGAGCGCATCCCCGATCGCGCCCGCGGCGACCCGCACGATCGGCTCACCGTCGGGGTAGATCACGGACTGGTCGGGGGCGAACACGATGTCGTCCGGGCCGAGCAGACCCGGCCCCGACAGCAGGGCGAGGTCACCGTGCAGGTCGCGCGGGTACCGGGACAGGTCCTCCCCCGCGCCGAACTGCAGCGGGTTCACGAAGATCGTCACCACGACGGCGTCGGCCAGCTCGCGGGCCTTCGCGACGAGGGACAGGTGCCCGGCGTGGAGCGCACCCATCGTCATCACGACCGCCCGCCGGTGCGGCCGGGCGGTGTGCGCGGCACGCCCCTCGGAGCGCGGGACCGCCTGCACGTCCTGCACCGCCAGGGCCGCGGCCAGCTCCTCGCGCGTGTGCACGAGGGTCGGCGTCGTGGTCTGCGTGCTCATTCTGCGTCCTCCTGCGGATCCTGCTGCGATCTCACGTCCCCTTGCAACGCCGGGGAGCCCTCGTTGATGCCGTCGAGCACGTCCTGCGCGGCCGTCGCCGAGATCAGGCCGGCGGCGAGCGCCCGCCCGGCCGCCGAACGGGCCAGAGCACGGTACCCCTCGACGACGTCGACCGCGCCCGTGCGTGCGGCGAAACGGGCCAGCGCCTCCTCGTGCTCTCGGACCGTGCCGGCGTCTCCACGTCGCACGGGCCCCGTCAACGCGCTGATCGCGCCGGAACCCCGGCTGCCGGTGACGGGGTCCGTCGGCGACTCGGCACGCAGCGCTCCGTCGAGGGCGGCCTCGAGCAGGGGCGCGAGCATCCTCCCGGGATCCGTGACGCCCGCGTCCGCGAGCGCCTGGGCCGCTTGGGCGACGAGGACCACCAGGTGGTTCGCACCGTGCGCCAGGGCCGCGTGGTAGAGGCCACGCGCGCCCTCGTCGAGCACCACCGGCTCGCCGCCGATCTCCACGACGAGCGCCTGCCCGATGGGCAGCACCGGCGCCGGCGCCGTCACGGCGAACGAGCAGCCGACCAGTCGCGACAGGTCCAGCGACGTGCCCGTGAACGTCATCGCGGGGTGCAGGGCCAGGGGGATCACGCCGACCGCGCGCGCAGGCGTCAGGACGTCGATGCCGAACCGCCCGGAGGTGTGCACGACGATCTGGCCGGCCTGCCACGCGCCCACGTCCGCGAGTCCTCGCACCAGAGGGGCCAGCGCGTCGTCCGGGACGGCGAGCAGGACCAGCTCCGCGCGGCGGACGACCTCCGGGATGTCGAGCACCGGCACCCCCGGCAGCAGCGCGGCGGCGCGCTCGCGAGAGGCCTCGGAGATCGCCGACACGGCCACGACCGGGTGGCCGGCGCCACGCAGCGCGCTGCCGAGCACCGCGCCCACCCGTCCGGCACCGACGACACCGACCCCGAGCCGGCCCGGCCGCGTTGCCGGGTCGCTCATGTCGAGGGTTCCGGGGGCGCGTCAGCGGTACCCGTCGGGACGCCGACAGCGCGCATCCACTGCTCGGGCGTCGCCGTCGCGCGGGCCGTGCGGGCCCGGGCCGACTGCTCGTCGAGGAGCGCAGCAGCGACCGCCGCACCGAGATGTTCGACCCGCGGCGACACGGGCCCGGGCGTCGAGTGCAGCACGAACGACGCCAGTCCGAACTTGCGCTGGACGACGCCCTGCTCGATGCCGAGCGACTGCGTGCGCTCGTGCGGGACCACGTCCACCTGCCGCCAGAACCGGCCCGACCGGGTGACCAGCGCCCGTTCGGTGACGCGGAACCCGTGCCGCCGCCAACCGATCGGGTCCACCCAACGGGCGCTGCGGGGAGCGCCGGTGAACCCCGCGTCGTCGCCGGTGCTGTCGAGCGCAGCGTCGACCAGCGCGACCGGGTCCTCGACCCCGAGGTCCGGCAGGACGAGCCACAGGGCGGTCATCGCCTCCGCGCGGGTCGCGACGGGGTGCAGCACAGTATCCCGCTGCGACTCGCTGCCCTGGCCGTAGCCGGCCACGTTGATCTCGACGCGCCACCAGTCCTTGCGGCGCCAGAGGGGCGTCTGCGAGAGCCGGATGGCCTGGACGCGGCCCGGGGGCACCGTCTGGGCTCGGTTCTCGGTCAGACCGTGCCGTAGGCGGATGCCGTCCGGCGAGATCGCCGCCCGGAAGTTGGCGCCCTGGTTCACGCGGTTCCAGACGAACGCGGCGCCGGCGAAGAGAGCGGGAAGCATGTAGAACAGCGCCCCGATGTCGCGCGACGCGACGACGGCGACGACGATGCCGGCGACCGCCAGCACGAGCGCGGGCACGGCACCGGAGCGCAGCGTCGCGACGATGAGCCGCCCCATCGGCAGCTCGTACACCTCGCGCTCGGGCGCCGCGTCGAAGGGTGCCGGAGCCGGCGCCTGCGCGACGGCCGCCGCGGGCGGCACGTCCGTCGAGATCGGCGCCGAGGCCGTCGGCACGCTGGTCGGCCGTTGCAGCCCCGCAGCCAGCGCGAGCAGCTCGGAGCGCAGCACCTCCGCGTCGGCCTCTCGGAGGAACGCCAGCGAGACGCCCGAGCCGTCGCCGCCTGCGGTCTCGATCTTGAGCTCCGACAGCCCGACGAGCCGCGCCAGGAGCGGCTGCACGACGTCGACGGCCTGCAGGCGGTCGAGGCGCGCCTGCCGTTGCTGCCGGAACAGCACCCCGGTGCGCAGGTGGACCGCCTCGTCCGTGACAGCGAACCGCGTGACCCGCCAGGCCAGCGACGAGTAGGCGAACCCGACGAGGGCGACCACCGCGAGCACGCCCAGCACCAGGAGCCACGCCTTGCCGTGCCGCAGGTCGACGGCCTCCCGCAGGTTGTCGGACTGGATCACCACGATGGTGACCACCGCGACCACGATCCGCCAGCCCTTGAGCGCCGGCGTGATCGGGTGCATCCGACGCCAGCCCGTGATGGCGTCGGGACCCTCGGCGGGCTCCGACTGCACCGGCGGGGCACCCGAGGTGACAGGGGACTGCTCGGTCACAGCCCCGCCAACCGGGCCTCGCCCCGCGAGGCCATCCGGTCGCGCAGGCGTGCGGCCTCCTGCGGAGGAAGACCGTTGATCGCGGCGCTCGTGGCGGGCGCTGCCGTGTGCAGCTGCACCGTCGCGATACCGAACCGGCGGGCCAGCGGGCCGGCGTTGACGTCCACGTACTGCATCCGCCCGTACGGCACCACGACCAGCGAGCGCAACATGATGCCCCGCCGCACCAGCAGGTCGTCCGCGCGCTCCGCGTACGCCATCGCGCCGACCTGGCGTCGCACCAGCCAGCTGATCCAGAGGCCGAGCAGCACGACGGCCGCGGGCAGCGTCCAGAGCCAGGGCTCCCCCGCGGCGACCGCGATCACGCCGGTCACGAGCAGGAGCGGGACGAGGACGATCGCGGCGACCGTGAGCCGGGCGCCGATCAGCTTGCGGGACACGGGCGTCCAGATGACGTCGCTCGGGTCGAAGGGCTCCCGGCTCACCGGAAACGCGTCAGAGGTCATCTCCCCATCCTGTCACCGGAGGAATCGAGCACGTCGCGCGCCGTCACGGGGTGGTCGGGTCGGGCGCCGGACGCTCGCGGGCGGCGTCCGCGCCAGCCTCCGGTGGCGGGATCCGGCAGAACCGCTCGACCACGAGGCCGACGACCGCCAGCACGACTCCACCCGCCATCGCCACGGCCGCCGACACGACCCGGCTGCCGTTGCCCGGCTCGTCGGTCCCCGTCAGCAGGGCCAGCACGTGTCCTCCGTACCAGCCGGCGAGCAGGGCGCCCGTGTAGCAGGAGGCCTTCGCGAGAACGACGGTCCGGGCTGCGCGCAACGCATCGAGGTCGGGCCGCTTGCCCTGCAGGTACTGGCGCACGTGCCATCCGAGCACGAAGACCACCGCGGCGATGCCGAGCTCGACCACGACGACGAGCCACGGCACGCTCGGGGGGAGCGCACCGCGCGACGCCAGGGCTCGCAGGACGATCCAGGTGCCGGCCGCGACGACCCCGGCCGTGAGCAGGAGGTTCTGCCAGCGGGTGGTGTGCATCACGACCGGGGTGCCTCTGCTCCCTCGTCGGGCGCGCCGTCGTCCGTCAGGGCCGGCGCGGGCGGCGGGGTCGGCGGGGTCGGCGCCGTGAGCCAGTCGAGGGCGAGCCAGCGGATGCCGTCACGGTCCGGTGCGGTTGCCGCGAGGGCGGCGACCGGCCCGCCGCCGAGCCCGGGGAGCACGGCCTGCGGGTCGAGCTGCGCCCACGGCTCCAGGACGAACGCGCGCTCGTGCGCCCGCGGGTGCGGCAGCTCGAGGTCGTCCGTCACGGCGAGGACCGAGCCGAACACGATGATGTCGACGTCCAGGGTCCGCGGCCCCCACCGCTCCGCGCGGAGCCGACCGTGCTCCTGCTCGATCGCCTGCGTCACGCGCAGCAGCTCGCGCGGGGCGAGCATCGTGCGGGCCAGCACCACCGCGTTCAGGTAGTCGGCCTGCTCCGGTCCTCCGACGGCTGCCGTGCGCGCGAGCGGCGACACCTGCACCACCTCGAGGCCGGGGGTGTGCGACAGGGCGTGGACCGCGGCGCGCAGCGTCTCCTGCGCCGCCCCGATGTTCGCCCCCAGCGCGAGGACCACGTCGACGACCGTCGAGGGTGGGACGTCGAGAGCGTCCGACACGACCTCCCCGACGACCGCGTCCGTGCTCGTCTCGACCAGCTGCGAGCCGACGTCGCCGGTCCTGGCGTCCGCGTCCCGCGCATCACCGGTGGAGGCGACGGCAGCCGTCGGGTTGCCCGGCGGCTGGGCGAACGGCGCCGGAGTCAGGCCGGTCGGCTCGAAGGTCGTGGGGACGACGACGGCCGTGGCACCATCCGGTCCCTCCCCCGGTGCCGGCACGGGCTCCGAGCCGATCGGGGGAACGATCGCCGACCAGGGGACGGTCGGCGGGACGACGGGTGCGGCGGCCGCTGCCGCGACACCGGCGACCACCGGAGCACCGGGCGGCGGCGTGACCGGGAACGACGCGGTCGGCGTGGGGCTGTGGCGCACGTGGGCCACCGTGTCGGTCTGGGGACGCGGCAGGTACGGCTCCGCCGCCGGCAGCTTGGCGCGGTCGCGGCGGATGCGGACGACGACGTCCCCGAACGGCACCTCGATGGGCGCCTGCGGCTTGTGCACGCTGACGTCGACGGCCTGCACGATCGCGTGCGAGAGCACCGTGGCCGCGATGCGCTCCGCGACGGTCTCGATCAGGTCCACCGGATCGCCCGACAGCACCGCCGACACCTGCTCGGCGAGCACGCCGTAGTTGAGCGTGTGCGCCAGGTCGTCGCGAGCGGCCGCCCGGCGGGTGTCCATGTGCACGACGACGTCCGCGACGAACGTCTGACCCTCGCGCCGCTCGAACTCGAACACGCCGTGGTAGCCGGTGGTCGTGATGCCCGTGAGGCGGATCTGGTCGAGCAGCCGGCCCCCGCCGTCCAGGACGCCGCCCTCCCACTGCTCGTCGGTGGTCACCGCGTACTCCCTCCGGTTCGTGCGTCCTCGTCGACTGCGAGCTCGTCCTCGTCGCCCGGGTCGGGGACCGCTCGCCAGGCAGCCGCCACGCGCACCGCATCGGCAGAGCCTGCCACCTCGTGCACCCGGACGCACCAGGCTCCCGCGGCCGCGGCCAGCGCGGACACCGCGGCGGTCGCGCCGTCACGCGCTAGCGGCGGCGCCGGCTCGCCGCCGGGACCCGCGAGCAGGTGCCCGAGGAAGCGTTTGCGGCTCGCGCCGACCAGCACCGGGAAGCCGTCCCCCACCAGCTCGGGAAGCCGCGCCAGCAGCGGCCAGTTGCTCGCGCCGGCCTTCGCGAACCCCAGGCCCGGGTCGAGCACGATCTGCTCGTCGCGCACACCGGCGGAGCGCAGACCCGCGACGCGCGAGGCCAGCTCGCGCCGGACGTCGGCGACGACGTCGTCGTAGTCGTCCAGGTCGTCCATGACATCCGCGTGACCGCGCCAGTGCATGGCCACATAGGCGACGCCCGTCTCGGCGACCACGCCGTACATGGCGTCGTCGGCGAGTCCGCCCGAGACGTCGTTGACGAGGCGGGCACCCCGCGCGACAGCCTCGCGGGCGACGACCGCACGCGTGGTGTCCACGCTGACGACGGCACCCCGCGCGACGAGACCGTCGACCACCGGGAGCACCCGGTCCAGCTCGTCCTGCACGGGGACACGGCGCGCGCCGGGACGGGTCGACTCGCCGCCGACGTCCAGCAGGTCGGCGCCCTGGCCGATCAGCTCCAGACCGTGCGCGACCGCCGCCGAGGGCGTGAACCAGCGGCCGCCGTCCGAGAACGAGTCCGGGGTGACGTTGACGACGCCCATCACGAGGGTCCGCTCGGCGTCCGGGATCCCCTTCACGCTGGTGGGCCTCGGCGTCGCGGACATGGCGCGCGAGGTGCGTCAGCGACCGAGCACGAGGCTCATGGCCTCGGCCCGCGTGGCGACGTCGCGCATCTGCCCACGGACGGCGGAGGTCACGGTGCGCGAGCCCGGCTTGCGCACGCCGCGCATCGACATGCAGAGGTGTTCGCACTCCACCACGACGAGCACGCCGCGGGGCGCCAGCTCGGTCACCAGGGCGTCGGCGATCTGCGCCGTCAGCCGCTCCTGCACCTGCGGGCGACGCGCGAACACGTCGACGAGCCGTGCGAGCTTGCTGAGGCCGGTGATCTGGCCGTCCGCACCGGGGATGTAGCCGACGTGCGCGACGCCGTGGAACGGCACCAGGTGGTGCTCGCACGTCGAGTACACCTCGATGTCCTTGACCAGCACCATCTCGTCGTGACCCAGGTCGAACGTCGTGGTCAGGACGTCGGCGGGCTCCTGGAACAGCCCGGCGAAGATCTCCTTGTAGGAGCGCGCCACGCGCGCGGGCGTCTCGCGCAGACCCTCGCGGTCCGGGTCCTCACCGACGGCCAGCAGCAGCTCGCGGATCGCCGCCTCGACGCGGGACTGGTCGTACGCCGCGATCGCGGCACCCTTGTGGCCGAGGGCCGGCGTGATGTCGCCCACCCCCGGCTACCTCTTGTCCGGCGTCTGCCCCGGCGGGAGCTGCACGATCTGCTCGCCCGGGAACCCGAACGCCTCGGCGGCCTCGTCCTCGGGGATGATCGGCTTGCCGTTGAGCGCCTTGAGCTCGGCGGGCGTCATCACCGGGGGACGCTCGGAGACGGCGCGCTGGTCGCTGGACAGCCAGACCTGACGAGGCGGGCGCTTGGTGATCGGCTCGAAGATCGTGGCGAGCTCCTGCTGGTTGAGCGTCTCCTTCTCGAGCAGCTCCAGCACCAGGTGGTCGAGGACATCGCGGTACTCCACCAGGATCTCCCAGGCCTCGTCGTGGGCGCGCTCGATCAGGGAACGCACCTCGAGGTCGATGGAGGCGGCGACGTCCTCGGAGTAGTCGCGCTGGTGGCCCATGTCGCGGCCCATGAACACCTCGCCGGACGCCTGCCCCAGCTGGATCGCGCCGAGCCGGGCGCTCATGCCGAACTGCGTGACCATCTTGCGGGCCGTGGCCGACGCCTTCTCGATGTCGTTGCTGGCGCCCGTCGTCGGGTCGTGGAAGACGAGCTCCTCGGCGACGCGCCCACCCATCGCGTAGGACAGGGTGTCCAGCAGCTCGTTGCGGGTGGTCGAGTACTTGTCCTCCGTCGGCATGACCATCGTGTACCCGAGGGCTCGGCCGCGCGGCAGGATCGTCACCTTGGTGACCGGATCCGTGTACCGCAGCGCCGCCGCCACCAGGGCGTGCCCGCCCTCGTGGTACGCGGTGATCTTGATCTCCTTGGGGTTCATCACCCGGGTGCGCTTCTGCGGGCCGGCGATCACGCGGTCGATCGCCTCGTCGAGCGTGTGGTCCGTGATGATCTGCTGGCCCGTGCGAGCCGTGAGCAGCGCAGCCTCGTTGAGCACGTTGGCCAGGTCCGCACCCGTGAAGCCGGGCGTGCGGCGCGCGACGACGTTCAGGTCGACGTGCGGGGCCATCGGCTTGCCCTGCGAGTGCACCTTGAGGATCTGCTCGCGACCCTTCAGGTCGGGTGCGTCCACGGCGACCTGACGGTCGAAGCGGCCCGGGCGCAGCAGTGCGGGGTCGAGGATGTCCGGGCGGTTGGTCGCGGCGATGAGGATGACGTTCGCGTTCGGGTCGAAGCCGTCCATCTCGACGAGCATCTGGTTGAGCGTCTGCTCGCGCTCGTCGTGCCCGCCGCCCATGCCGGCGCCACGGTGCCGACCGACCGCGTCGATCTCGTCGATGAAGATGATGGCCGGGGCGTTCTGCTTGGCCTGGTCGAAGAGGTCGCGGACGCGGCTCGCGCCGACGCCCACGAACATCTCGACGAAGTCGGAGCCCGAGATCGAGTAGAACGGCACCCCGGCCTCGCCGGCGACGGCGCGGGCGAGCAGGGTCTTGCCGGTTCCGGGCTGCCCGTACAGCAGCACACCCTTGGGGATCTTCGCGCCGACCGCCTGGAACTTGGCGGGCTCGGCCAGGAAGTCCTTGATCTCCTCGAGCTCCTCGACGGCCTCGTCGACACCCGCGACGTCCGCGAACGTGACCTGCGGGGACTCCTTGTTGACCAGCTTGGCGCGGGACTTGCCAAAGCTCATGACGCGCGAGCCGCCACCCTGCATCTGCGAGCTGAGGAAGAAGAACAGCCCGACGATGATGATCAGCGGGATCAGGAACGTCAGGACGCTGATCCACCACGGGCTCTGCGGCACGTCCGACGTGTACCCGTCCTTGGGGTTCGCCTTCGCGATCGCGTCGACCACGGTCTCGCCCTGCGGGACCACGTAGTTGAACTGGACGAGCTTGCCGAAGTTCTTGTCACCCTTGGTGAAGTCGTCGGCGAGCGTGAGGTTGACGCGCTGGACGCCCTCGGTGATCTTCGCCTGGTCGACCTTGCCCGACTCGATCAGGGCCATGCCGTCCGAGGTGTCGATGCTGCTGACCTTGGGCTGGTTGAACGAGGTGAAGCCGAAGGCCGCGATGGCCACCGCGACGGCGATCCACACGAGGAGGCTACGAGAAAGACGCTTGACGTTCATGGGTGATCGGGGCCGAGCCCCTCATCCTCCGCTCGCGGGTCTGGTTGCTCGAAGTTACCCGATGAACCTGCGGACGCCCGCCCGTGTTCACCGAGGGCGCACACGCGCAACGGTGCATCCCGGCGCTGCTCAGGCCCCGTAGACGCTCGGGGCCAGCGTTCCGACGAACGGGAGGTTGCGGTACTTCTCGGCGTAGTCGAGGCCGTAGCCGACGACGAACTCGTTCCCGATGTCGAACCCGACGTACCGGACGTCGACCTCGACCTTGGCCGCATCGGGCTTGCGCAGCATCGTCGCGACCTCGACCGTGGCCGGGCCGCGCGAGCGAAGGTTGGACAGCAGCCAGGACAGCGTCAGGCCGGAGTCGATGATGTCCTCGACGATGAGGACGTGCCGGCCGGTCAGGTCGGCGTCGAGGTCCTTGAGGATCCGGACCACGCCCGAGGACTTGGTACCCGAGCCGTAGGAGGACACGGCCATCCAGTCCATCTGCACCGGCGAGTGCAGGCGCCGCGCGAGGTCCGCCATGACCATCACGGCACCCTTCAGAACGCCGACCAGCAGGAGATCGCGTCCCGCGTAGTCGGCGTCGATCTGCCCCGCGATCTCGTCGAGACGGCTCTGCAGCTGCTCTTCCGTGAGGAGGACCCGCTCGAGGTCGTTGCCCATGTCCGCCGGGTCCACCGAGATCGCTCCTCGTCGTTGCAGTACGTCGACCGTGCCTAGGCGCCGGTTTCTGTGGGTCCGAGAGCAAGCCTGCCATACGCCCGGCGAGCGGCGACCCCGCCGGGGAGGGCGACCGGACCCTGCCCGCGCCAGTCCACGACCAGCGCGTCGACGGCCAGGACGTGCGCCCGGCTCAGCGCACCGGCCGGGCTCCCCGCAGCGATCATGGCGGTGCGCAGGGCTCGCCGGCGAACCGCGTCCGGGGCGTTGCGCAGGTGCTCGACGTCCAGCCAGCGCGCGTCCACCCCAGGTTCAGCCTCAGGTTCACCCGCTGCTCCGGCCAGGAGCTCGGCCGCCAGCCCGTCCAGTGCGTCCGCGTCGTCGCGCAGCTGCGCCGCGGTGCGGGCGAGCGCCTGCGCCACCCCGGGACCGAGGACGCGTTCGAGGGTCGGCAGCACCTCGGAGCGCACCCGGCTGCGCAGGGGGGCGTCCGGGTGCGAGCCGTCGTTCGTCGGATCCTGCCAAGGCGTCAGTCCCTGGGCCGCGCAGGCCGCCTCGGTGTCGGCCCGGCGCAGTCCGAGCAGGGGGCGTCGGAACCGGCCGCGGGTCGCCGGCATCCCCGCCAGCGCCCGCGCGCCGGAACCGCGTGCGAGGCCGAGCAGGACCGTCTCGGCCTGGTCGTCGAGGGTGTGCCCGAGCAGGATCGCGGTGGCGTCGGTCGCCTCGAGCGCCGCGTAGCGGGCCGCGCGGGCTGCCGCCTCCGGTCCGCCTGGGCCGGTCGCGACGACGCGCACCACCTCGACCGGATCGAGGCCGAGGCGTCCGCACGCGTCCGCGGCCGTCCTTGCGATCGCGGCCGAGCCGTCCTGCAGTCCGTGGTCGACGATCACCGCCCCGACCCGCCAGCCCGCCCGCGTCCCCACGAACGCCGCACCCGCCGCGAGCGCGAGCGAGTCCGCTCCCCCGGAGCACGCGACGAGCACCTGCTCCCCCGGCTCGACGTCGCCGAGGTGCGTGGCGACCGCGGATCGCACCGCCGCGACCGCCGGCGCCGGACCAGTCACGTCGCCACCGGTTACCCGTGCACCCGGCGCACCCACGCCCGCGGGTCCGCGATCTCGCGGGGCAGCGGCAGGTTCTCCGCCGTCGCGAAGACCGCGTTGAACCCGGAGGTGCCGACGGAGCTGCGCACCTCCCGCACGAACTTCGCGCCGTCGCGGTACTGGGCGAGCTTCGCGTCGAGTCCCAGCAACCGGCGCAGCACCTGGTCGAGACCCCTGCCCTTGGACGCCTGGTCGCGGCGGGCCTCGAACGCCTTGCGGATGGACCTGACAGTCGGGACGACGGACGGACCGACCTCGTCCATCGTCACGTCGGCGTGCCCTTCCAGGACCGCCATGACCGCGCCGACCTCCTCGAAGACCGTCCGCTGCTCGGGCGAGAGCGCCTCGAGGATCCCGCCGCCGCCGTCGCTCAGCGCCCGCGTCACCGAGCCAAGCAGGTCGGACCTGGCACCCTCACCTGTGAGGTCGCCCAGCAGCTCTGCGGCCCGGGACCGCACGTGCTCCGCGAGCCAGGGCGCCGCCGCGAACTGCATCGCGTGGGTCTGTTCGTGCAGCGCCACCCAGAGCCGGAAGTCCGAGGAGTCGACCTTGAGCTTGCGCTCGTGGTGCAGGACGTTCGGCGCGACGAGGAGCAGGCGGCCGTGGAACGTGTCCTGGGGCGTGAAGGGGTCGAACTGGCCGAGCACCTTGGTGGACAGCAGCGCGAGCACCCCACCGACCTGGACCGCGCCCGCGGCGCGCGCGGCCTGGCCTGCCGGCACGTCGACGCCGCCCGTCATGACGCCGAACATCTCCGCGTTCGCCTGCGCCCACCGGGGCCGGTCGACCACCAGCACGTTCGACACGTCCTTCGGGTCCGTGCCGTCCTGAGCCTCGAGCTGCGTGATCGTCGCGACATGCCCGGCCGCCCGGCCCGCCGCGTCGCGCAGCTCGTCGACGAGGCTCTCCAGCTGTCCGCGCTCGGCCGTCGGGCCCGGCTTCGCCAGCCGACCCGCGATCCTCGCGGCGCGTTGCCAGTCGACGAGACCGGCTCTCAGATCGTTCGGGGAGGGCTCCACACCGTCACGTTAGCCGCCGCTCTCGCGGGCGCATCTCGCGTTCAGCCGTCGGCGCAACGGGTTCGTCAGCGACAGCCGCACGCCGCGAGCGTGCCGACGAACTCGTCGATCGCCGCGCGCGGGCCCCACTGCCCGCCGTCGGGCGTGGCGTCGGCGAGGACCGCGAAGACGAGCTGCCGCGAGTCGGCATCGAGGACGGTTCCCGACAACGCCGTGACGTGCGGAAGGCTCCCGGTCTTGGCGCGCACGAGGCCCCGGGCCTGCGACTGCGAGTAGCGGTCGGACAGGGTGCCGGTCAGACCGCCGATCGGCATGCCCGTCGCGACGTCGCGCAGGTTCGGGTGCTCGGGGTCCGTGGACAGGCGGACCAGGCCGGTGAGCAGGCTGGGCGGCAGGACCGAGCCCGCGCCGAGGCCCGACGCGTCGACCAGGTGCGCACCCGCCGTGTCGACGCCCGCGACGTCGACCACGTGCAGCACCGCCGCGGCAGCGCCCTCGAAGGTCGCCGGGAGGCCCTCGTCGATCGCCACGAGCCGGGAGACGACCTCGGTGATCGTGTTGTCGGAGGTGTCGAGGAAGTGGTGCACGATCCTGTCGAGGGTCGCCGACTCCACGCGCCCGATCTCGTGGCCCTTCGACGGCTTGTCTGCGCGGAACGGCTCGCCGCTGACGGTGATGCCCTTCTCGGCGAGCCGGGCCTTGAACATCTTCGCCGCGGCGATCGACGGGTCCGAGTAGCGCGGCGGGTACTCGCCCGGCTTGATCTTGGCCGTGTCGACGGCCAGCGCGGTGACCGGCGCGACGAACCCCGCGGCGATGTCGCCCGTCGCCCACGTCGGGTTCAGCGCCGGGCCGGAGAACAGGCTGTCGTCGACACCGAGCTCGACCGTCGTCCTGCCCTCCAGCTGCAGCGCCTTGGCGGCCTGTGCGGCGAGGTCCGCCAGGCCCGCATGCCCCTCCGTCGCGGACGGGTCGCCGGCGCCCGCGGCGAGCATCATGTCGCCGCCACCGACCAGGACGATCCGCTTGCCGTCGCCCTGCACGACCGTCGTCGGCAGGGTGGTGTCCGGGCTGAGCGTGCTCAGCGACGCGATCGCCGTCACCAGCTTGGCCGTCGAGGCAGGCGTGCGGCCCGCGTCGGGAAGATGACCTGCGAGCGTGTCCCCGGTGAGCTGGTCCTGCACCAGCACCCCGACGCTGGCCCCCATCCGCGGGTCCGCGACGAGCCCGTCGACGAGCGCCTGCAGCTGCGCGTCGCCCGGCACGGGAACCTGCGGGTCGAGGTCGGTCAGGGCGGGCGTCAGGGCCGCCGGCTCGACCGCTCCGGGAGCCGTGGGGAAGGGTTCCGGCTGGGCGGCCGCCGGGGCGAGCGTGACCAGCCCGGGGACCATGTCGTAGGCGTCGCCGGTGACGTAGGCGGCCGCGGCGAGGACCACCACGAGCAGGCTGGTGCCCACGACCCGTCCCGCTGTGGTCATGATCACCCCTTCCCGTTCTGTCTCCACTCGTTACCGGCCGTTCGGTGCGTCAGACTACTGTCCGAGACGAAGGCGCCCCTGACACCCGGCGCGCCGCACGACGAGTGTCGCTGCGACTGCCGGTTCCCGGAATCCCCGGGCGCGGACGCGGGGCGGAGGAGAGCTGTGGAGTTCGACGTCACGATCGAGATTCCGAAGGGCCAGCGCAACAAGTACGAGGTGGACCACGCGACGGGGCGTATCCGGCTCGACAGGATGCTGTTCACCTCGACCCGCTATCCCGACGACTACGGCTTCATCGAGGGCACCCTCGGCGAGGACGGTGACCCGTTGGACGCTCTGGTGCTGCTCGAGGAGCCCACGTTCCCCGGCTGCCTGATCCGCTGCCGCGCCCTGGGCATGTTCCGGATGCGCGACGAGGCCGGCGGCGACGACAAGGTCCTGTGCGTCCCCACCGGTGACCAGCGCGCTGCCTGGCGCCAGGACATCGACGACGTCTCCGACTTCCACCGCCTCGAGATCCAGCACTTCTTCGAGGTGTACAAGGACCTGGAGCCCGGTAAGTCCGTCGAGGGCGCCCACTGGGTCGGTCGTGCGGAGGCGGAGGCCGAGATCGAGCTCAGCCGCCAGCGCGCCATCGACACGAACTACTACAGCCACTGAGCTGTCTGTGCGCTGATCTCACGGCACCGTCCGCACTCGTGGGGGGTATTGGCCCCCCGAGTGCGGACGTTGCTGCTTCTCGGGGGCAGGACTGCCTCACGGTGCCGGTGTAGCGACCAGCGAGGTGCGCACCTGGCTGCGTCCGCACTCCGTGGGGGTATGGGCCTCCGGAGTGCGGACGTTGCCGTTTCGCAGGGCTTGCGTCCGCACTCGTGGGGGGTATGGGCCTCCGGAGTGCGGACGTGGTGAGCCGTCCACAGGGTCGCGGTTTCCACAGGCTCCGTGGAGCGTCGTCACGGCGGCTTTGCGACGGGCAGCGTTGCGTCATGACGAACGAGAGCCAGCGTCGAGCACGCCGCGAGCTCGCGCGGTCGCACGCTCGTGGGCAGGCGGGGCTCCTCACAAGGTCACAGGTCAGGGCGCTCGGGATCACCGCCGATCAGGTGCGAGCCGAGATCCGGGGCGAACGATGGCGGGTGCTGGGCCGGCAGACGCTCGTGGTCGCACCACCGGTGGCCGGCGTCCGGCTCGACTGGTGGCTCGCTGTCCTCGAGTGCGCACCCCGGTCGATCGTCGGCACCGTGCCGCGCGCTGCACTCGGCGGGGTCACGGCTTTGATCGCCTGCGGCCTCCACGGGATCGCCGACGACGGCGACATCCACATCGCCGCCCCGAAGTCGTCGCACCCTGTGCCTGCACCGATCGGTGTGCGCGTCCACGAGACGAGGCGCTGGCGCGACGACGACGTCACCACAGAGGGCATCGTCCGCATGACGGCCGAGGCGGCAACCGTCCAAGCCGCCCTGTGGGCGAGGACCGATCGCGAGGCCGCTCTGCTGCTGGTGAGCCCGATCCAGCAACGTCTGACCTCCGTGTCCGCGGTGGCCGGCGCACTCGACCTCGTGCGCCGCGACAGGCGTCGGACGCTGCTGCGCGGCCTGCTCCACGAGATCGACTCCGGGGTCGCGAGCCTCAACGAGCTCGACTTCGCGGCGCACTGCCGACGCCGAGGGTTGCCCGAGCCCGATCGCCAGGTGGTGGTGGACGCCGGGGGCCGCGCCTATCTCGACGTGCGGTGGAGCCGCTGGAGAGTGACCGTCGAGATCGACGGGATCGGCCACCTGCAGCTCGACCGGTGGGTCGAGGACAGCCTGCGCCACAACGAGATCGCCTTGCTCGGTGACGTGGTGCTCCGGATCCCGAGCCTCGGCCTGCGGCTCGACCCGAGCAAGCACCTGGATGCGGTGGAGCGAGCGCTACGCCAAGCCGGCTGGCGGCCATGACGCAGCGCTCCTCCCCGCGGACGTCCGCACTCCTCGGCGCAATAGCCCTCACGAGGGCGGACGTTGCGGAGTGGCTGTAGGCGACGTCCGCACTCCTCGGGGGTATTGGCCCCACGAGTGCGGACGTTGGGTGGTGGGGGCTACGGGCGGCCGGCGAAGGGCATCGTCGAGCCCCAGCGCATCTTGGTCAGCCGGAGCGGGCTCAGAGGCTGCGGTGCCTCCATGATCATCCCGTTCCCGGCCCACATGGCCACGTGGTAGACCGCGCCGGGGTTGTGCGGATCGGTCGACCAGAAGACGAGGTCACCCGGGCGCAGGTCGTTGTAGCTGATCTTCAGCACCTGCCTGTACTGGTCGCGTGACGTCCGAGCGAGGTTGACGCCCCCGGCCGCGCGCCAGGCGCTCATGGTCAGGCCGGAGCAGTCGTAGGCGTTCGGGCCGGTCGCCGCCCAGAGGTACGGCAAGCCGATCTTGGTCTCCGCCCACGCGAGCGCCGCCGCGCCACCGGCTGCGGACCCACGCGACGTTCCCGTCCCGAGGCCGTAGGGCGTCGCCGGGGGCGTGACCACCGGAGGAGCGGGCGCCGGCGGGGTCGTCGCAGGTGGCGTCGTCGCGGGCGGGGTGTTCGCAGGCGGGGTGTTCGCAGGCGGGGTGTTCGCGGGCGGGGTGTTCGCAGGCGGGGTGTTCGCAGGCGGGGTGTTCGCCGGCGGGGTGTTCGCCGGCGGCGTCGTGGGTGGTGGGGTCTGTACGGGCGGGGTCGTCACCGCGGGCGTCGTGGAGCCGCCGTGCACGACCGGGGGGGCTACGGCGACGGGCGCCGGCTTGAGCGCGGCCGCGCGTGCTGCGGCGTCCTCGCGGTCACGGCGCTGCTGGTCGACGAAGTCCTGACGCGCGCGCTCGACGTCGGCGCTCGTCTGGCGGGCAGCGGCGAGCTGGATGATCAGGGTGTCGCGCTCAGCGGCGGCGTCCGACTCGGCCTGGACCGCGTCCGCCTGGGCCTGCTCGGCACTCTTCAGGGCGTCGGCGGATGCCGCCTTGGCCGCGGCCGCGTCGTCGGCGGCCGCCGTGGCTCGCTTGGCCAGCATCGTCGAGACGAGCTGTGAGGCCCTGTACTGCTGCACGGCCTCGTCGGTCTTGCCGCTGATCCGGTCGAGTGCGGAGCTGCGGCTGGCCACGTCCTGGAAGCCGTCGGCGGACAGCAGCGCCTGGAACATGTCGGTCGAGCCACCGGACCGCGCGATCTCCCGCGCGATCGCGACGAGCTGTCGCCGCGCGGTCTCGGCGACAGCGGCGGCGTCGGCCGACGCGGCCGCGGCGTCGGTTGACGCCTGCGCCGCGACGTCTGCGTCGGACAGGGCCTGGGTGTACGCCTCACCGGCCTGCTGGACCTTGAGATTCGCCCCGTCGGTCGTCGCGCTCAGCTGGGCGAGGCGGACCTCCATCCCGGCGACGGATCGGGACGCGGCGGCGACCGCTCCCTGCGCGTCCTGCACGTCCTGCGCGGACGGCGGCGTGGGCTGCGGAGGCGCGGCGACGACGTCCGACGCTGCACCGACGAGCAGGGTCCCGACGAGCGCGACCGTCGCGACCACCGACGGAAGTCGGTAGCGGGCTGCGGCGCGCGGGCTCACGGTCCTCCAGGTGGACGCCGGGCGAGCCGTCGTCGGTATGCGTCTCGTGGGTGCGACCGGACGGTCGCCCCCTCGGGGACGCTACCCGCGGAAACCTCAGAAGTGAACACCTGTCACACGAGTCCCATGAGTCACACAGGTGTGCTTAGGGACGAACCGGACACCTGCACGGCCGGATCACCCGATTGCCGGTCGATCCGGCCGTCGGCCGTTGACTTGTGGGCCGTCGGGCTCGTGAGCAGGTCGAGTCAGGACGCTCACTCGACCACACGTCCTGGGCAGTACGACGAGGCCCGATCAGGAGCTGACGAGCGTCACCGTCAGCGTGGAGGTGTACGCGCCACCAGCGGTCGACGCGGGTCCGGCGAGCTGGAGCACGCCGCCGAGCGTGGTGACACCGCGACCCGGCACGAGCGACTCGGCCAGGAGCCGGCTCGTCCCCAGGCCGGCGCTCCTGGACGCCGCGTACCTGGACTCCACAGCCGGCCCGGCCTGCACGGACAGCGGGCTGCCAGGCTCCAGGGCACTCGACGGGCGCGCCGGCTGCCACCCCAGGTACTCGGTGCCGGTGGGGCCGGTGGGACCGGCGAAGTCGCCCCCTGCGCGTGCGGCGGGGCCTCGGCGCCCGCCGGCGTCCAGCGGTGCGAGCACTGCCAGGACCGCGACTGCTCGACGAACGCTCACCCGAACCGCCCCTCGACGTACGCCGCCGTCCGCTCGTCCTGGGGGGACTGGAACATCGCGGACGTGTCACCGTGCTCGACGATCACGCCGGGCGTCCCCTGCGACGCGAGGAAGAACGCGCACTGTTGTGACACGCGCGCCGCCTGCTGCATGTTGTGCGTGACGATCACGATGGTCACCTCCTGCGCGAGCTCGAGCATGGTCTCCTCGATGACCCGGGTGGAGGTCGGGTCGAGGGCGGAGCACGGCTCGTCCATGAGCAGCACCCGGGGACGGACGGCGAGCGAGCGGGCGATGCACAGCCGCTGCTGCTGACCGCCGGACAGTCCTCCGCCCGGAGCGGAGAGCCGGTTGGCGACCTCCGCCCACAGCCCCGCCCGGCGCAGGGACGACTCGACCAGCGCATCCTTGTCCGAGTTCGAGGCCTTCATGCCCGTCAGCCGCAGACCGGCGAGCACGTTCTCGCGGATGCTCATGGCCGGGAAGGGGTTCGGCTTCTGGAACACCATCCCGATGTGTCGGCGCGCATCGGTCAGTCGGCGCTTCGGGTCGTACACGTCGGCGCCGTCGAGCAGGACCTGACCGGCCATGGCAGCCGACGGGACGAGCTCGTGCATGCGGTTGAGGATCCGCAGGAAGGTCGACTTGCCACAGCCGGAGGGCCCGATCAGCGACGTGATGATCCCCGCGGGCATGTTGAGCGAGACGCGGTCGAGCACCATGTGCGTGCCGAACCACGCCGAGATGCCCTCGGCGCGCAGGTTGGCGAGATCCCGCGGCGCGTAGGACTGCGGCAACGGCGTCCGGCGCGGCTCGTCGGTCTGGACGGCGGTGCGGGAAGGCGGCATCGCGGGGACGTCGTCGACACTCGGAACTGGTGGGACCGGCGGCACGAGCACCGTGAGCCGTTCGGGGCGGGCGAGGGGCGACGCGAGGGTCGGATCGTTCACGGCCGCACCCCCGCCGCCTGGCGCCGCACGAGCGGCCGGAGAGCCAGACCACCGGCGACGACGGCCGCGCCGGCGCCCAGGACGACGAGCGCCCACTGCGCCGGGGACAGGCCATGGCGCGCTCGCCAGACCTGGTCGGCGGCGACGGCCTGCGCCGTCGGGGTCGGGCCCGCGACCGGCGCGCCGTCCCCGCCGGCGGCTGGTGGGGGTTGCGTGAGGGCGTCGTGCGAGCCGGTGACCGCGGTCTCCTGACCGGGCACGTGCGCCGCCGTTGCCGGTGGCGCGACAGGGGCCGCCGGTGGGACGGTGGCCGGCGGGACGCTGAGGGTGAGGCTGCCGGCCTCGACGACCGGATCCGGCGGAGCGGCCGCGACGCCGGCGCCGACGAGCAGGAGCAGGGCGACAACGCCGACGGCCTGGTGGCGCACGCCCGCGCCAGCCGCCGCGTCGCCGGGGCCGACGAGGGCCCCCGGGGTCCCCGACCGTCCCGCCTCCGCGACCATCTCGTGCCAGAGAGCCTCGCCCTCGCGGCGACGCGCGCGCCTCCGTCGGAGCACGACGACGACGGCGACGGCGGCCAGCGCGAGCACGAGGAGCAACGCCCACGGCGGCGCGAAGAACAGGGTGTGGCCCGTGCTGGACACGAGCGGAATCTCGGTGTCGGGGCCCGGCGCCGCGCTCATCGCGACGTCGGCGGTCGCCGTCATCGCCACGAACGGCAGGATGGAGTCGAGCTGCGACTCGACGACGAACGACTCCCCCGGCAGCACCTCCTGGGTGTTGCCGGGAGCCACGTCGACACGGCCCAGGCCGAACGGTCCGCTCACGCGCAGCCGCGGCTTGCCCACGACCTTGACGTTGCCGGTGTTGACCAGGGTGTAGCGGACCGTGGCCCGACCCGGCGCGAACGGCTTGACCGTGCCGGAGTACGACGCCGTGACCGAGCGGACCTCGAGAGCCGGAGCGAGCTCACCCGTCACCCGGACGGCGAGGCGGAGCGCGACCCGCGAGTCGACGACGACTCCGCCCGTGCTCGGCGCGGCCTGCGAGACCACGATGCCGCCCGCGTGGTCGCCCGGCGAGGCACCGGCGGGGACGGCGACGTCGAAACCGACCACGGCCGACGCCAACGGCGGGATGGTCACCGTCGGCGCGGCGAACGTGATCCACGCGCCCACGTCCTGAGGCGTCGTCGCACCGGGTTGCAGGTCGTAGCCGCCGTCGGCCGTGTTGAACGCATCGGCGCCGTAGACCCGGAACGTCTGCTCGACCGTGGAGGCGTTGGCGACGAGCACCTGGTCGTGCACGCCGGCGCCGGGATCGAGCTGCAGCTCGACCCGCGAGCGTGCGTCGAGCTTGCCGTCGGCCGTCGCCGGGCTGACCGACCAGGCGACGGTCGCGTCGTCGGCGACGGCGGCACCGGCCGTGAGGCCCACGGCGGCCGCAACGACCAGCACCGCGGTCAGGAGGGCTGCGGTCTTTCGCATGTGTGTACTTCCTGCTGGTGGATCAGGTCGGGCCACGGATGCCGGGTGCGCCTCCGCACCCGGCATCTCGTGGATCAGTTCCCGACGAGGGTCACGGTGATCGTCGAGGTGTAGCTGCCCTCGGCGGTGCTGGGCGGGATGGCGAGGTTGAGCGCCGCCCCCAGCGTCGTCGCGCCGCGTCCGCTCGCGGTCGTCTCCGCCAAGGTCTTGCTGGCGCCCAGCCCCGTGCTCACCGGGTCGTCCAGGAACGACGCGGCCTCCACCCCGGCCTGCACGAGGAGCGGAGCGGCACCGTCCTTGGCCATCACCGGTGTGGCGGGCTTCCAGCCGAGGTACTTCGCCCCGACCGTCCCCTTGGTCCCGGTGAAGTCCCCTGCCTGGACGCTGACGCGCCAGCCCGTCAGGAGGTCGTCGCGACGCGTGTCCGTGACGACGATCTGCGGCAGGGCTCCGGACGCGGTGATCCGGGTGTTGCCGGCGTCACGGACGCCGGCCAGGGCGACGGGTGCGCTCGGGACGCTCAGCGTCAGGGCGCCCGGCTCGGCCGGTGCGCCGGGGACGGTCAGCGTCACGGTCAGCGAGCCACCGGCAAGGCCGAGAGCGACGCTCTGGGTCACCGTCGACGCCACGTAGGCCGCCGGGTCGGTCGGGGTGAAGCTGGCCGTGTACGTGTGGTTACCGGTCGCCGGCGCGGTCACCGTGTGCGACGCGGTCCCGCCTGAGACGGGTGCACTGCCGAGGACCGTCGCACCCTCCTTGAAGGTCACCGTTCCGGCCGCGGCAGCCGGTGCGACCGTCGCGGTGAGGACCAGGTCGACCCCCGACGGCGTCGCGGCGAGCGTCGTGGTCGTCGCCACGGCGACCGGGCCGGTGCCCCCAGCGATCACCTTGGAGTGGATGGTCCAGGCGAGGGTGGTCAGGCTGTTCCCGGAGATGTCCACCATCGTGCGGAAGTTGCCGACGACGGCCGGACCGTTCTGGCACACCGAGAGGAACGGGTAGTGGTTGGTGCCCGGGTGGGCGACCTGGTAGGCGATGACCTCGGACTTGTTCAGGCGGTCCGCCTGCGAGGTCGCCGTCGTGTAGAACCGGCCGTCCGCGTCCTTCAGCGTGGCGTTGCCACCCATCTGGACCTGGGTCCACTCGATCTCCGGCACACCGGCGGCACCCGGGACCCGGATGTACTGCGCCATCGAGGTGGTGCCTGCCGGGCACGGGTTCTCCGTGGTCAGCGTGATCCACGGGCGGTTCGTCGCGTCCGAGCCCGAGAAGATCTGGGTGGCCGGCGTCTGGCTGGCCAGCGGACCCGCCGTGTTGAACCACAGCACGTCACCCGGAAGATCCGGAGACTCGTCGACGGCCGACGCCGGCCCTGCCAGCGCCACGGCGGCCGCCGCGACGAGCGTCCCGGCCACCACAGCGGCAATGGTCTTCCTGATACCCATCGCAATGTCCTCCTGGACGCAGCTCGTCTCGACCCGCTCGGGTCACCGTGAGACTTCCGGGGCGAGGTGAACGCGAGCACTCGGACGCATGTCCGGGGGACGACGCCAAGGTCCCCGCTCAGGCGCCGGGGACGCCCGACTGCACGAGCGTCTGCTCGGCCGCACCGCCGGACGGCGAGTCGACCGCTCGCCGACGTCTCCGCCGGACCGTTCGCCAGACGACCACGGCGACGAGGAGGACGAGGACCGCCACGAGCAGCCACGGGACCGCCCAGAGCCCGACGGTGGCCGACACGGTGCCCACGCCCGGGTCGACGCCGTCCGCGGCCGACGGGGCCAGGCCCGTCGCGAGCACCGTCGTGGAGAGCCGCACCAGAGGCCAGACGTCGGGCACCGTCACCTTCTGCACGACCGTCGACCCGGGCAGCAGCTCGTCGATGCGCGGACCTGCGACCGTGCGCTCCAGCAGCCCGAACGGACCCGCCACCCGCACGCGCGGCGTGACGGCCATGCGGACGTTCCCGGTGTTGGCCACCGTGTACGACGTCGCGACGGCACCTGCGCCGACGAGCGAGCCGCGCTCGTAGGTGGACGTGAGGTGGGTGATCACCAGGCCGGGCGCAAGGTCACCGTCGACGGTGATGTAGAGGCGCGCCGCGACGCGCTGGTCGAGGTTGACGGTGGGCACGTCCGCCGTCGCCCGGCCCTTGACGGTGATCGCGGCGACGACAGCCGCGACGTGGTCACCCGGCTGGGCGTTGGTCGGGACGGTCACCGTGAACGGCACGACGGTGAACCCCACCCCGGCGGCCTGGCTCTGCGCCGGCACGTCGACGTGCGAGGTGTCCACCTTCACCCACGCGCCCGACCCGGTCGGTGCGGTGTCGCGACCCGGGACGACGAGGCCGCCTCGTGGTCCGGTCTTGACGTCGCCCGCGAACACGTCGAGCGGGATCGGTGCGTCGTCGAGGTTGATGATCGCCACGTTGTCGTGGAAGACACTGCCGGGGGCGACCGTGTACCGCAGGAACGGCCGGTCGTCCGGTCGCTCGCTCCCCGACGGCGAGATGCCGAACGTGATCAGGTCGGGGGCGGCGCTGGCGCTCGGAGTGGGCTGCGGCGCCTCGTCGGCCGAGACGGCCGAGACAGCCGAGACAGCCGACGCGGCCGAGACGGCCGACGCGGCCGAGACGGCCGGGACGGCGGCGTGCTGAGCTGCGCTCGCCGGCGTGGCGAGCGTGGTGGCGATGCCGAGGGCGACAAGCACACCGACGACGTTGCGGGCCGGACGGAACATCTGCGGCACTCCGGGGTTAGGTCGAACAAGTGACGAGCGGATGAGACTGTCCAACCCCTGCCCGCCTGGGACAACGCCTGCCGCATGAACTGTCGATGAAGCGCTGCGCCACGGGGACGGGCGGGAACGGGCGGGGTGCCGTCGGCACCCCGCCCGTCCTGTTCAGCCGGTCACGTCGAGGACTGAGCGCCTTCGATCAGACTGCGGTGAAGGTCACCGTGCTGGTGTACGTACCGGCCGGCACCGAGGTCGGCACGCCGGCGATCCCGAAGGTGCCGTGGAGGCCCACCGAGCCGAGCGCGTGGCCCGCGGGGTAGGTCGCGAAGACCTTCGGGACGTCGAGACCGTCGGTCAGCGGTGCGTGGTTCGACACCGTGACGTCGGCCGGGTTGAGCAGGTTGCCGGCGATGGCGTCTGCGGCCAGGCCGGTCAGGCCCGAGTAGCCGCCGGAGAACGTGCCACCGGAGCCGTTGGTGAAGGCGCTCGAGACGACTGACGCGTTGAAGCCGAGGTTCCCGGCGCGCGTGTCGGTGATGACGATGCCGTTGAACGCCGCGGCCGCGTGGTACGTGGACGTGGCCGAGTCGAAGACCGCGTTGCCGAGGTCGAGCGGGGCCGCCGGGGTGTACGGCGTGGTGATGACGATCGAGCCGGCCGGGATCGTGACGATCACGGTCTGGTCGTCGGGGGTGGCCGGGGCGCCCGCGTTGAGGAAGGTCAGCGCGACGGGCGCCGAGGTCGAGGAGACGAAGCCGGCGCCGCCGCAGCTGGCCGTGAACGTCTGGGCACCGGCGCCGATGTTGTTGGTGCTGAACGCCGGGACGACACCGGCCGTGACCGGGACCGTGCCGAGCGACGTGGCGCCGGAGAAGAACTCGCAGGTGCCGGTCAGCGGCGTGGCGGACGTGACCGAGGCCGCGAACGCGGTCGTGGCACCCGCGAGCGGGAGGCCGTTGGCGGCGCCGACCGTACCGAGCGTCGGGGTGACGACCAGGGTGGTCGTCGTCGCGACGTCGGGCACGTCGATCACGGTGACCGACAGCGGCGCGGAGACCGAGGCGTTGAAGCCGGGGGCACCGGCGTACGACGCGGTCACGGAGGCGACACCGACGGGGAGCACGACACCGTTGAGGGTGGCCGTGCCGCCGGAGAGCGCTGCGCTGCCGAGCGAGGTCGCGCCGTTGAGGAACGTGACCGAGCCCGTCGCGCCGGCGGGTGCCAGCGTGGCGGTCAGGTTGACCGGCGTGCCCTCGTTCACGGACGTCGCCGAGGCGGAGACGGTCGTGGTCGTCGGCACGGCCGCGACGGTGATCGGCGCGGAGTGGATGGTCCAGGTATAGCTGGTGATGTCCGCGGGGGTCGTGGTGGTGATGTCGACCAGGGTGCGGAAGTTACCGGTGATGGCGGGACCGTTCTGGCACACCGAGATGAACGGGTAGGTGTTCGTGCCGGGGTGGGCGGCCTGGTAGGCCTGGACCTCGGCCTTGTTCAGGCGGTCCGCCTGCGAGGTCGTCGTCGTGTAGAACCGGCCGTCCGCGTCCTTGAGGGTGGCGTTGGCACCCATCTGGACCTGCGTCCAGTCGATCTCGGGAACACCGGGGGCACCGGGGATACGGATGTACTGCGCCATCGAGGTGGACCCCGCGGGGCAGGGGTTCGCCGTGGTCAGCGTGGCCCACGGGCGGTTCGTCGCGTTCGCGCCCGTGAGGATCTGGGTCGCGGGCGTCTGGCCGGCCAGCGGACCGACCGTGTTGAACCAGAGCACGTCGCCGGGCAGGTCCGGGGAGGCGTCGACGGCCGAAGCCGGTGCTGCGAGCGCGACGGCAGCCGCGGCGATGAGCGTTCCCGCGGCCAGGGCCGCGATGCTCTTCGTGAAAGTACGCATGAGCGTGTGTCTCTCTCTCGTCTCTAGAGTCAGTTGACGGTGAAGTTGCTGGTGGCGGTCTGGGTCGCGGTGCCGCAGACACCGCCGTCGAGCGGGCCGGCGAGCTGCTTGAAGCCGGCCGCCTCGATCAGCGCGAGGCCACCGCCGGAGCAGATGAAGCCGTCCGTGCCGAAGATCGCGGTGAACGCGGCGGTGCTGCGGAAGGGGTTGCGCACGACGTTGTAGATCGCACGGTCGGCCGAGAAGCCGCCCTCGAGCTTGATGCCCGACGCGGTGGTGTTGAACCGCGCGACCGAGAACGGCGCGACGGCGTTGATGTTCGCGGCGATGGGAGCGGAGTCGTGCTCCTGGACCGTCTGCACCGAGCCGGCCAGCGTGACGGCCGTGCCGCCGTTGGCGGCCTGCAGCTGAGCCAGGAAGAAGTTGAGCGTGCCGGAGCCCGACTGCGGGATCATCGGGACGATGACGCCGCTGGTGCCGCCGATCTGGCTCCAGTTGGTGATGGTGCCCTGGTAGATGCCCACCAGCTGAGCGACCGTGATGTTGGCCGGCGCGTGCGACGTGGTGGCGGTCGCGGTCTTGAGGGTGTCGAGCGCGAACGGCACGTGCCACAGGCCGGCCGCGTTCTCGGCAGCCGAGGGGCCGGACGACGAGCGGGCGAAGTCGACGTTCGTGTTGTTGCTGGCGCCGAAGAGCGTGTTCTTGCCGGCACCGGAGCCGTTGGGGCGGGTCACCGCGGCGGTGCCGGCCTTCAGGACGACCGGGCTGGGTCCCGTCGCGTTGAACGAGACGAGCCGAGCGTTGGCGCTCGCGTTGTATCCCTGGACGTAGCCCGCGCCGACACCGGCGCCGTCGGCCAGGCCCTGCACGAGGAACTCCGAGGTGTCCGAGCCCACGCCGACGATGTCGCGGGTCTGCGGGGACGGGTCTGCGGACGCGGAGCTGGCGGCTGCCACGCCTGCGGCCAGGGCAAGGATGGCGGTAACTGCAAAGGTCCGACCGGACCTCACGGAAAGACGCATGATCGAGGAACTTCCCCTCTGTACTCCATGGCGGCTCCCGGCGGTCACCGGGCCTCCACGAACCTCCCGGCCCCCGACGAACTCCCGCCGCCGTCCGGGTGAACGCAGGACTGCCGGACAACCGCCGAGGGACGGCCCGCGGGCGGACCCCGGAGCTACAGAAGATTCGGGAGGAGCTGGACCGCGTAGCCGCCCGCGAGCCACGCCATCGCGAGGAGGACCGGTGCGGCGATCACCCAGAGCACCCGACCCGACAGGTGCCGGCGGAGCAGGAGGGTGCCGACGGCCGCGAGGAGCAGCCCCTGCAGCGCCAGCGCGAGCACCGGCAGCACCGACGGGTCGCCCGCCATGGCCTTCTCGGAGTCGGGGATCGCCGAGGGTCGGCCGGGCGCTCCGACGGCCGGGTCGCCCTGCAGCGTCGCGTCGACGTAGACGGTCCGGCTGGGCGCGAGTGCGGCGAACGGGCCGTCGCCCTCCGCGGTCACCAGCGTGAGCCGGCTCCCACCGGTGGGAAGCGCGGCCGGCAGCGGGTCACCGGCGCGGCGGACCCCGTCGACGCGGTAGACGAACTCACCCTGGCCGGTGGTCACGCGGATGCCGTCGCCGGGCTGCAACGACGGCACCGACCGGAACGGTGCGCCGTACGTCGACGCCCGCCCGTACACGATCGACACGCCGACCTGCCCCGGGAGCGCGGTGTCCATCCGGTGGCCCGGCCCGGCGAGCAGGTCCCCCGACGAGGTGCCCTCGACGACCGCCTGCTGCAGTCCGAGGGTCGGCACCGTGAGCAGCGCGACCGGTGTCCCCGCGGCGATCGTGCCGCCGAGCGGCGCCGTCTGCGCGACGAGCGCCTGCCGGAAGTCCGCGTAGAGCCCGTACTGCGCCCGCGACTGCTGGAAGCCCCCGAGCACCACGAGCTGCAGCACGAACCAGCCACACAGCACGGCCACGACGAGCATCGCCGAGACGACGACCGCTCCCCCGGGGGTCGGCGGTCGTGGCGCAGCCGGCTGCCGAGGACGAAGCGCACCCCTGCTGCGACGCGGTAGGCCGACGGCCGCCTCTGTCGCTGAGGGCTCCACCTCGTTCACGGTCGGTGCCGTCGGCGCGGCCGTGGCGGTCACGCGCCGCGCCGTCGCGTCGAGAAGCTGCGCACGAGGGGTGCTCCGACGAGCCCCACGACCCCGGCTGCGAGCACAGCAGGGACGGCCGCAGCCGCGACCGTGCTCTGCTGCTGAGGGGTCTTCCCGGGCGCGGTAGCTGCCGCCGCAGACGTCGGCTTCGGAGCCGGCAGACCATCGACGGTGACGGGCCCGGCGGCGCTCGGGACGGTCGCCGGGACCGGCGCCGTAGGCGGCGCCGGGGGCGAGGTCACGGGCGGTGGCGCTGCTGGAGCGGGCGCGCTCGGGGGCGGCGTCGTCGGACTCACCGACCCCATGGCACCCGACTGGGCCTCGATCGAGGCCGCGACCTCTTGCGCTGCCTTGTACAAGGGTGCGGTCGGCCCGGCCGCGGTGATCGGGAGGTAGCCGTTGGGCAGCTGGCCGACACCGGGGCCCGGGACCTGTCCCTCGGTCGTCGCCACCCGTACGAACTGCGCCACGTGACCGGCTGTCTCCGGGGGGAGACCCGTGAGCGGCGCGGCGACGCTCACCGTCATCGTGCCGGGGTAGGCGGCCGGCACACCGTGCAGCGCCGCGGCGTCGATCAGGTAGGGCTCACCCACCTCGGTCCGCTTCGCCGTGACGACGGCCGCCGCCATCGAGGTCTGGTCGGCGTCGACGAACGTTGCCGACTCGCCTGTGCCCGAGCTGCGCAGCGAGGCCGTCGGCAACCCGAATCGGCGAGCATCGGCGAGCGTCACGAGACCGAGGAGCTTGCGCGAGCCGTAGATCTGCTTGGGAATGCGCTTGGTCACGCAGAGGCTGGTCCCGCCGTCCACGGTCGCCTGGACGAAAGCAGGTCGGTCGAGGCTGGTCGGCGCGGCGGCGAGCACGGCGTCGGCAATTGCGGCGAGCGAGGAAACGGGCGCAAGCACGCGGTTGTAGAACGGGATGGGCACCTCCCGCGTGCAGTTGTGCACGATCCCCGAGTTCGGATCCGTGTAGTCCGGTCCCGGTGGCTCCTGTCGTACGTCCTGCAGCGGCCAGGCATCCAGGGGCAGCGCAATGCCCTTGTAGGTGCTGTTCACGGTCATCTTCCATGGGTCCGGCTCGCCCGCCAGAAAAGCCGCCGCCTCAGGGTCGGCCGCGAGGTATGAGGTCAACGCGCGCATGACGTCACTGGGGACCGACACGGAGATCATGCTCGTCAGCGCGGATTGCAGGCCCGTCGTGCCCGGGTATTCCGGGCCGGACAGTCCGGGGTTGAGGGCGATGAACTCCGGGTCGTCGTTGAGCGACGCCGGGTTGTGTGCGACGTCGGGCCAGATCTTGCCGGACTCCGTCAGGCCACCGGCATCGTCAACCCGTGCGGTTGCGGCGCTGTACGAACCCGTGAGCAGCTTGGCGATGAGTCTGGGCGTCAGCCGCAGGTGCATCTCCTGACCCCGGCTCCCCGGTCGGTCCCAGACGAATGCCACGGCAAACCCGCTCACGGCCACCGGCGCATAGCCGACCGGCGGATCGTCGCTGTGGGCCGCGCCGGGGTACGTGAGGAGCGCGGCCGGAATCTCACCGGCGACCAGATTGCGGAACGCCACGGTCTCGGCCATGGTGTTCCCCCGGAACTTGAACCGGTCAGCCCTGCGGCAGTAGGCCGGGGCCCACTGCAGGGTGGCCTGCCCGACGAGTTCCGACCCGTAGAAGGGGACGGGCTCCTGCGCCGTGTCGAGGACGTTGCACAAGCTGGCACTCGGGGAGAACGTGAGCGGGACCACGACACGGTTCCCCCAGTTCGACGGCGTCCACCAGGACATGCCCGTCACGGTCGCGTTGGGGCCGCCCGCCTGGGGATAGGTCGAGCCGGGCTCCTGTTTGCCCTCGGCCGTGCACGGGTAACGCTTCGGCAGAGCGCCCTCCGATGCACAGCTGGTTCCCATGATCGGAATGACCACGAGCGAGCACGCGACGGTGTCGGAACACCCGAGGGACGCGTTCTGGGCCGACGAACGGACGCTGAACAGGTAGGTGCCCTTGCCGTCAGGGCTCGTCGGGGCGGCGGCCTCCTGGTCCGGGACCGGCTGGTCGTAACCGTTCGTCGCCTCGGGCGGCTGGTGTTCGAGGCCATCCATGGACCAGGTCTTGCCCGCGGCGTCGACGAACGGCAGGTAGACCTGGTCCGCCGGCGGCGTCCCGATCAGGGCAGCGAGCTCGCCGTCCTGCCAGTGCCGGTCGTACTTCCACAGACCTACGCCCTCATAGTCGTTCGGGTCGGTGGTCAGCTGCCGCTTGTTGTAGATCGTCGTCCAGCACGTCGTCGGCGTCGGCTCGGTCCCACGGCACTGCAGGATGACGACCGGATACTCCTGTACCTGGAACGCGTTCGCTTCCGTGATGTTGCCCGTGATGTTCGCCGTCGGCCGAGCGCCCGACCAGGAGACCCGCACGCCCTGCATGCCCTGCAGCCCCTGGGTCTGGTCGACCGTGACCGTCACCGTGCTCGAGTCCTGCACCACCGGGTCTCCACCTGCTGGGTCGACGTGGTCACGCACGACCGTCTTGGTCGCCGTGAACGCAGGTTCGCCGCCGTCCGCCGCGACGGCAGCGCCCGCGAGCGCCGGTGCACCGACAATCACCGCGGTCAGGGCGACGACGGCCAGCCACACCCCGAACACCTCCCTGCGGCCGCGAGCCTCCCGGCGGTTCACGAACCGCCGCCGGCGTTCGCCGCCCGTCGCGCACGCAGCGCGAACAGTCCCGGCACGAGGATGATCGCGGCGAGCTCGAGGGCGGCCAGGCCCGCGAAGACCGGGGTACCCGCGACCGACCGCGCGGGTAGCTGGGTCGACACGGCGCCGGACGCGGCGCCCCCGCCGGCCGAGGCCCCGATGACCTCACCTGTCTCGGGGTCGATCTGCCCCCCGGATGCTGCTCCGTCCGCGCCGCCCCCCGCCGCCGCGTCGCCGCCTGCTGCGCCACCGCCCGCGGCCCCACCGGCGCCGGGCTCACCGGCGGCGGGTGCGGGGCCACCCGGCGCGGCGGCCGGGCCGGCCGGTGCAGCCGGCCCACCGGCGGCGGCAGTCAGGCACGGCCCAGCGCCGTCCTTGTCGCACGCTTGCGGCTGCGGCGCGACCTCCGCCAGGTGGTTCTTCGAGAGGTCGCCCGGCACGAACGTCGGGTTGTTGCACTTGGTGACGTCGCGGTCGGCCAGGTCGACCGAGTCGTCGACGGCCTTGAGCTTGGCGAGCTGTTCGAACCCCGCCTGGACGAGGTTGAGCGGCAACGGGGAGTAGCCGTACGGGCCCGCCTTCGACTGTCCCTCGCACAACGAGTAGAACATCAGGTCGGCCAGCGTCTGCCGCGCGGACGACGTCACCTTCTCGGTCTGGCCGCTCGTGCCGAACGCGGTTCCCGTCGCCGCGGTCGGGATGATCATGTACGAGTAGCTGGACAACGGGTACGTCCGGGGGTCGGTGTCGGTGTACACGTCGTCGAGCACCTGCGTCAGGTAGAGGTTCGAGCTCTTGTCCGTGTTGATGCGCGCCTTGGTCAGCGCGACCGCGACGTTGAACTTGGTCGGCTCGAGGTAGTACCCCGCAGCGTTGCGGATCTTCACGACGGGGTAGTCCGCGGTCTGCGCGTAGGCGTACTCGACCACGCCGACCGTCCCGTTGCCCGCCGACGACGTGATGTAGTTCATGACACCGTCGGAGCCCGGCTGCGCGAGCGTCCGACCCTTCACCGGGTACTGCGAGGTGAGGCCTGACCGACCGTAGAAGTCGTGCCAGAGGGCCGGGTACGCCTTGTCCATCCACGCCGTGAACTGTGCGATCGTGCCGGACCCGTCCGACCGGACGATCGGGGTGATCGCCAGGTTCGGGAACTGTCGGCCGTTGTTGTCGGCCGCGATCTGCGGGTCGTTCCAGTTGGTGATCTTGTTGGTGAAGATCTTGGTCACGGTCTCACCCGACAGCCGTACCTCGCGCATGAGCTTGCCGGAGATCTCGACGTGGTACGTCACCGCGGTGCCGCCGGCCACGATCGGCAGGTAGGCGTAGGGCCGATCAGACCTGTCCTCTTCCTTGGTGACCGGATCTTTGCCCTGGAAGGGGATCTCGCTGATCGCGAAGGTGGTCACGTTGTTCTTGAAGTCCGCGCGTCCCTTCGAGGAGCCGCCGCCGGTGTAGACCACCTCGAGGCCGTTGGCGGCCACGTCCCGGGTCCACTGCGAGAAGATCGTCTGGCTCCAGCTGGACCCCGTGCCGGCGATCCGCACGTACGGCGGCTGCGCCTGAGCAGGGGATGCGGCGGCGCCGATGACGGCGAGGACGCACGTCGCCAGGACGAGGCAGGCGCTCACCGCCCTGCTGCGCAGGGCCTGCCACCACGAGCGGGACAGGGACTGGGTCGGAGCCGGCGTACGCGGGGTCATCGGGAGTCCTTCTTGCGGGCCACGAGTCGGGCGACGATGAAGAGCGTGAGCACGAGGGTGAGCAGGATCGCCGCGGCGGCGAACCCCCGTTGGACGAGGATCGGCTGGCCGCTGCGGACCGCCGTGAAGACGAACAGCGGCAGGGAGTTCATGGGGGTGCCGACGGGGTTGACCGTGAGGAAGGTGGACGCGCCCGAGGTCAGCAGGACCGGCGAGGTCTCGCCGACCCCGCGCGCGACGCCCAGGATCAGCGCCGTCGCCAGGCCCGGCCGGGCCGTCGGTAGCACCACGTGCCACACCGTCCGCCACCGGGGCGCTCCCAGCGCGAGCCCGGCCTCGCGAAGCCCGCTGGGGAACACCCGCAGCACGACGTCCGCGGCCCGCGCGATGATCGGCAGCATCATCACGGACAGCGCCAGGGCCGCCGCGAGACCGGAGGGCTTGAGCCCGAACGTGATGATGAAGACCGTGTAGATGAACAGGCCCGCGACGATCGAGGGCAGCGCCGTCATCGCGTCGACCACCGTGCGCACCACGTGCGCGAACTTCCCGCCCACCTCGGTCATGAACACCGCGGTGCCGATCCCGAGCGGCACCGTGATGAGGATCGCGATACCGATCTGGATCAGCGTGCCGACGATGGCGTGCAGCACGCCGCCGGACGTGAGCGGGTCACGCGGACCGGTCAGCGACATGTCCTGCGTGAAGAGGTTGGGGTGTGGCAGCGCCGGTGCGGCGCGGACGAACGTGAACACGACGGCCGAGACGATGGCGAGGCCGACCAGCAGGGCGCCACCCGTGACGGCTGCGGCAACGACGCGGTCCGCGACGACCGGCCCGGGAGCGGTCGACGAGAACGCCAACGCCAGGACGACGAGAAACAGGACGAACGAGACGATCACATACCCGAGGACGGTGCCCCACGGCAGGAGTCGGTAGCAGACCACCCAGGCCAGCGCCAACGCCGAGGCGAGGGATCCGACGCCGACGAGGAGGTCCTGGGCCGTCGACCGCGAGACAGGCCGCGGGATCGGCGCGGTGGCTCGCTCGGCACGGTCCTCGGAGGGGCGCAGCCAGGTGCGCGGAAGGGTGTCGATCTCCATCTCGACGGCACGTTCCGGAGCGACTGTCATCAGATGTCCGTCCCTGCTCCAGAGCGCGACCGGGAGATCACGCCGGCGGCGAGCGTGTTGATGCCCAACGTGATGGCGAACAGCACGAAGCCCGCCGTCAGCAGGGCTGAGAGCTGTGCCGGGCTGGCGTCGCCGAAGCGCCCGGCGATGAGTGCCGAGACGGTGTTGGTGCCCACCTCGAGCGGCTGGAACTTGAGGTCGAACGACGGTGAGATGATGAGGACGACGGCGATGGTCTCGCCGAGCGCACGCCCGAGGGCGAGCATGGTTCCGCCGATGATGCCGCCGCGTCCGAACGGCAGCACGACCGACCGGATCACGCCCCACCGCGTCGCGCCGAGCGCCAAGGCCCCCTCGCGCTCGCCGGGCGGAGCCTGGGAGAAGACCTCACGCATCACCGAGCACGCCATCGGCAGGACCATCATCGAGACGGCCACCCCGGCGATGAAGGCCGACGACGTGTACCGCGTCTGGTCCCACTGGGCCGCGTGCGGGTCGGAGTCGACGTGGAAGAACGGCAACCAGCCGAGGTAGGCGTGGAGCCAGCGCGACACCCCGCTCAGGTACGGCTGCATGAGGAAGAACCCCCACAAGCCGTAGATGATGCTGGGCACGGCCGCCATCAGGTCCACGACCGACACGAGCGTCGAGCGCATCTTGGGGCGCGCGTACTCGTTGATGTAGAGCGCGGTGGCGAGGGCCAGCGGGAACGCGATGCACATCGCCACCAGCGCGACGGTCGCCGTGCCGACGAGCACCGACAGGATGCCGACCTTCTGGGTGTCCGGGTCCCACTCCGTCTCCGTGAGGAAGTGCAGGCCGTAGTGCCGCAGGGTGGGGAACGCCTGGATGGCCAGGAACAAGCCGATGCCGCCGGTGATGACGAGCACGACCGCGCCCACCGACCGACTTCCGATCGTGAACACGCGGTCCGAGCCCGTGGGACGGCGGGAGATGGGTCGAGGTGTCGCAGGGACGACGTCCGGGGTCTCCTCGCGGAGCTGCGTGGTCATCGGCGAATCCGCCCAGGGCGGCCGCCGGCCCGGGCACCCGACCCCGCAGGCTCGGCTCGAACCGCACGTCGCTCCGTCGTCACCGGGTCGTGCTCCTCTCGCGTGGCGGCCGGACGTCCCGGGCTGTCGGACGCCGGTCGCGGCGCCACGCCAGTAGAACCAGCGCTGACGGCCGTTGGACGGACGGCGGGTGAACGCGGGACGGCACGAGGGTGCCTCTGGGCCCACGGCTCAGGGGTCGGCCTGGGTCGGCCCGGGAGTCGGGGAGAGCACCGGCGTGGCGCTCGGCGAGGCCGTCGGCTCGACGACGGGCGGAGCGCCGACGAGGAGGATCACGGTGTACCCGACCGGGACCCGTCGGCCGGCGTTCGGCGCCGTGCGCAGCGCTGTCCCCGCGACCCCGCCGGGCGTCGGCAGCTCGGTGACGACCAGCCCGAGCCGGCGCAGTGCCGCACTCGCGTCGGCGGCGGTCGTCCCCCCCACCTCCGGCACCACCGTGTAGCCGGAGGCGACCACGAGGTCGACCACCGCGTCCGGCCCCACGTCTCCCGGCGCCGGCGTCATCGCGAGGACCACGCCCGGGGGCGTCGGCCCGTCGGCCTCCTGCACGCCCCCCAGACGCAGACCCGCAGCGGCGACTGCCGCACGCGCGTCGTCGAGGCTCAGGCCGGCGAGGGACGGCAGCGCGACGAGGGTCGGTGTGGTCGGGGGCGGCGGCGCGGTGGCGTGGCGCGTCGCGTGGGCGGTCGGTGTGCCCGTCACGGTCGCGGTCGTCGGGGTCGAGGCCCGCACGGGCGGCACCTCGGGCTGGGCGGCGCCCGCGGCACCGAGCCCGGAGTGCACCAGCCCGACGACGACCGCGACGACGAGGACGGCCGCGAAGGCGGCGAGCCACCGGGGACCTGACCCACTTCGGGGCGTCGGGGCGCTCTCGGGCGCCGCCTGCGTCGTCGCTGCGCGGGCCCCCCGCACCCCCGCGCTCTCGACCATCGCCCGCACGGGTGTCACCGCGACCGGTTCGAGCGGTCTCGTCGTCCGGACGACGACGGCCCGTCCGCCGTCGCGCGTGCGACGCGGCCCACCGGCCGGCAGGTCGACGGCGCGCGCAAGCTGCACGACCTCGTCGAGAAGAGCGGTCACATCGGGGTGGCGGTCCCTCGGATCCTTGGCGAGGGCGCGCGCGACGAGCCGGTCGAAGGCCCTCGGCAGGTCGCCATCCAGGAACGACGGTGGCGGCGCGACCCGGTGCACCTGCGCCCGCAGCACGGAACCGGCGTCCTCTCCCACGGAGCCGAACGGCAGCTGACCCGTGGCCAGCTCGTACAGGAGCGCGCCGGCCGAGTAGACGTCCGATCGCTCGTCGCCGGCCTGGCCCGTGGCGATCTCTGGGGACGCGTAGTGCGGGGTCACGGCGACCAGCCCGCCGCCGACGATCGGCCGACGCTCCGCCCCGAGGTCGAGCACGACGGCGGCACCCGGATCCGGCGTGCCGTCGTCCGCCCTCCGGAGCATCACGTTGCCCGCGGAGAGGTCCAGGTGGAGCACTCCATGGGCGTGCGCATGGGCGAGCCCCTCCAGCACGCCCGTCCCGATGGCCAGCACGTCTCCGAACGGGAGCGGACCCTCGTCGACCAGCTGGGCGAGCGTCGGACCGTCCACGAGGTCCAGCACCACGTAGGGCCGGCCCGTCGGATCCGTGCCCGCATCGAGCGTCTCGACGACGTGCGGGTGGCGCAGCCCGGCCGCAGCCCGCACGGCCGCCCACAGGTCGGCGCTCGCCGGCTCGCGCAGGACCTTGACCACGACGCGACGGTCCAACAGCTCGTCCACCGCCACGTGCACGTCCGCCGAGCCGCCTCGGCCGACGAGCTCGCCGATCCGGTAGCGCCGGCCGAGCAGGGTCATGAGGCCAGACCGGCATACCTGTCCGCCGTGGCCAGCACGAGCGCGACGTAGGAGTCGTCGTGGTTGTAGGAGGCGACGGCGAGGTGCCACCCGGCACCGCTGGCCAGGTTCCCACCGGAAGCGCACAGGTAGCGCCCCGCGGCCAGCGCCGCGTCGTCGAGGTCGTTCGGGTCGCTCACCCCGTCGCCGTCGCCGTCGGAAGCCCAGCGCCGCCACGTCGACGGGAGGAACTGCATCGGTCCGACGGCGTGCGCCCAGGTCGGGTCCTGGGTCCACGCGATGTCCTGCGGACTCGCCCGGATCGGCGCGGTCCCGTTCGACCCGTCCAGCGCCGGCCCGATCACCGGCACGCTCGGGCGGCCGTCGTCGAGCAGGACCGCCCCTGCGTGGGTACCGTGACCCGACTCGACCGCCCCGATGCCGGCCAGGGTGGTCCAGCCCACCCGGCAGCGCGGGCTGTCGCGGGCCAGGGTGAGTGTCGCCGCTGCGTAGGCCCGGACGGCAACCGCGGCGATGCCGGTAGCGGACGCAACCCGGGCTACCCACTCCGTCGAGGCGTGCAGCGGCGCCGGTCCGGAGTCGACGACCTCTGCCGCGCCGGCCGGTTCACCAGGGGCCGCCCCGGTGGCTGCCGAGACGGCTGCCCGCGGGCTTGCGGCCGCCAGGGTCCAGCGGGCCGGGGCAGGTCCGTCATCGGTCCGGGCGACGGACGTCAGCACGACGACGAGCAGGCTGATCACACCACCGACGAGCACGCCCGCACGCCTCACGTCGCGGAGCGCCGCGCGCTCACGGGTGGAGCGGACGAACGGCGGAACGTGGCGACCGCGAGATCGAGGGCGGCGACCGGGGCGAGGTCCACGAAGCTGCGGCAGGCGTGCGCGCACCGGACGCGGCGGTCCTGGTCGCCGATGCCCTGCACGACCGGCACGTCGTCCTGCGTGAGCATCCACTGCCACCGGTAGGCGTCGGTGAGCCGGAGAACGGGGACCAAGGACCCGACGGCGATCCGCACCGCCTCGACGGAGGCGTGCGCGGCCGCCGCGCTGGGCATGGCGAGCGCGGTCCGGGCGAGCCCACGGCCGTTCGGGCTCACGAGCCGCCACCACACCGCGTCGTCGTCGGAGAACCGGTAGAGCTGGAACACGGGCGCCACCGTCCGCATCCCGTCCTTTCGTCGCGGCATCGGGCTCGACTCCCCGGTGCGTCCGATGAAGTTGAACGCATCCGAGGCGCCTGTGTGCGGCCTGTGCGGGTCCGCAGGACGAACAGCCGGGGGCGCGTGGTCGACGATCCGGCGACGCAGCGGTGCACCAGGTGAAGATGTCTCGCTTGATGAGACGTCGGTTCCATCTCCCGGACGGACCTGCCTAGAGTCCCTGTCATGTCCCGCCGAATGTGTCGCTGACCAGCGCACGCTCGGCTGTGCCCGCGGGCAGGTCGTCGTCGGTTGATCGACGGCCCTGAGACCCGCCCGAGCCATGGCTCGATCCGTGCGCCCCACTCCCCACCCTTCGCGGGACGGATGTCGGCTGCCCGGTGCCTCCTGCGGATCCATCAGACCCACCCGAGCCAGGAGCACAGACATGAGCAACGAGAGCTGGAACTTCGAGACCCGCCAGATCCACGCCGGCCAGACCGCGGACCCGGCCACCGGTGCGCGCGCCCTGCCGATCTACCAGACGACGTCCTTCGTCTTCCCGGACGCCAAGGTCGCCGCGGCCCGGTTCGCCCTGCAGGACCTCGGCCCCATCTACACGCGCATCGGGAACCCGACCCAGGAGGTCGTCGAGAACCGCATCGCGTCCCTCGAAGGTGGCGTCGGAGCGCTGCTCGTGTCCTCCGGCCAGGCCGCCGAGACGCTCGCGATCCTCAACATCGCGGAGGCGGGTGACCACATCGTCGCCAGCCCGTCGCTCTACGGCGGCACGTACAACCTCCTGCACTACACGCTGCCGAAGCTGGGCATCGAGACCACGTTCGTCACCGACCCGCACGACGCGCAGGCCTGGAAGGACGCGATCCGCCCGAACACCAAGCTGTTCTTCGCGGAGACCATCCCGAACCCGAAGTCCGACATCCTCGACATCGAGCTGGTGGCGGGCGTCGCGCACGAGTACGGCGTCCCGCTGATCGTCGACAACACCGTCGCCACGCCGTACCTGATCAACCCGCTGACGTGGGGCGCCGACGTGGTCGTGCACTCCGCGACGAAGTACCTCGGCGGGCACGGCTCGGCGATCGGCGGCGTGATCGTCGACGGCGGCTCGTTCGACTTCGCGCAGTACCCGGAGCGGTTCCCCAACTACAACACCCCCGACCCGTCCTACAACGGCCTCGTCTTCGCACGGGACCTGGGCGTGGGCGGGCTGTTCGGGATCAACCTGTCGTTCATCCTCAAGGCGCGTGTGCAGCTGCTGCGCGACCTCGGCTCGTCGATCTCACCGTTCAACGCGTTCCTGATCGCCCAGGGCATCGAGACGCTCTCGCTGCGCGTCGAGCGACACGTCGCGAACGCGGAGAAGGTCGCCGCGTGGCTGGAGGCCCGCGAGGACGTCGGCCAGGTCCACTACGCGGGTCTCGAGTCGAGCCCGTGGCACGCAGCCCAGCTCAAGTACGCCCCGCGCGGCGCCGGTGCGGTCCTCGCGTTCGAGATCGAGGGTGGCACCGAGGCCGGTCAGGCGTTCGTGTCCGCGCTGGAGCTGCACTCGAACGTCGCGAACATCGGTGACGTGCGGTCGCTGGTCATCCACCCCGCCTCGACCACCCACTCGCAGCTGACCCCGGAGGAGCAGGCGTTGTCGGGTGTGACACCCGGTCTGGTGCGGCTCGCTGTGGGAATCGAGCACATCGATGACATCCTTGCTGACCTGGACGCGGGTTTCCGCGCCGCCAAGGGAGCCTGATCTTTCTATGACGCACTCGCAGCCGACGCCGTCCGAGTCCTCCGTGGACTCGGGCGGCTCGGCCGCGCGCCCGCTCTTCACGACGTCCCGCGCACGTCCGTCCACCCTGGCCTCGCGCCCGGCGCCGTCGGACCGCCCGTTGATCCGGGCGAGCAGTGCGTGGCGCGACGGGGATCCGGTGGGCCGCCGCCAGTTCGCCGACCTCGGACCGTTCGCCCTGGAGTCGGGTGGTCGGCTGCCGGCCGTTCGGCTGGCCTACGAGACGTGGGGCACCCTGAACGAGGACTGCAGCAACGCGGTCCTCGTCCTGCACGCGCTGACCGGTGACTCGCACGTGACCGGTCCGGCGGGCGACGGGCATCCGACACCCGGCTGGTGGCAGTCGATGATCGGGCCGGGCGCGCCGATCGACACCGACCGCTGGTTCGTCGTCGCCCCCAACGTGCTCGGCGGTTGTCAGGGCTCCACCGGTCCCGCCTCGCGCGCCCCCGACGGCCGCCCCTGGGGCGGTCGCTTCCCGCTCCTCACCGTCCGCGACCAGGTCGACGCCGAGATCCGCCTCGCCGACCTGCTCGGCATCGACTCGTGGGCCCTGGTCATCGGCGCCTCGCTCGGCGGGCTGCGCGTCCTGGAGTGGGCCGCGAGCGCACCCGAGCGGGTCGACGCCATCGCGGCGATCGCCACGGCAGCGCAGACCTCCGGCGACCAGATCGCCGGGTTCCACACCCAGATCGCCGCCGTCCGCGCCGACCCGAACTACCGCGACGGCGACTACTACGACGCCGCCGACGGCGACGGTCCGCACGTCGGACTCGGTCTCGCCCGGCAGATCGCCCACCAGACCTACCGCAGCGCGCTCGAGCTGGACCAGCGGTTCGGCCGCATCCCGCAGGGCGCCGAGGACCCGCTCGAGGGCGGTCGGTTCGCGGTGCAGTCCTACCTCGACCACCACGGCGACAAGCTCGCGCGACGGTTCGACGCAAACACCTACGTGGTCCTCACGCGCACGATGATCACGCACGACCTGGGCCGCGACCGCGGCGGGGTGAAGGCGGCGCTCGCCTCGATCACCGCCCGTGCTCTGGTCATCGCCGTCGACAGCGACCGGCTCTTCCCGCCGTCGCAGTCGGAGCGGATCGCCGACGGCATCCCCGGCGCAGTCCTGCGCACCGTGCACTCCGACTACGGCCACGACGGCTTCCTCATCGAGGAGGAGCTGGTCGGCTCGCTGGTCAACGAGTTCCTGGAGTCGGCCCGCCGTTAGGTGAGGAGCACTGCCGCGGTGCTGTGCCTCCGCGGGCCATGCGGGAGGGCGGTCCACCTCGCCCTGGAGCAGGCCGCCAGCCACCGCTCCTCGCGTCATCCCGATCGAGAACCAGCCGACCACGCCTGATCGGCCCGGATATGCACAGACCCGCGGCGATGCCAATCGGAAGGACTTCGACGACGAAGAACACGGGACGCCGGTTCTGATCGATTGTCACGTCGTCCGCCGGATCGACATCGCCGGGATCAGCAGGCGATCGCCTCGCTAGCGCCGCTTGGGACTGATGGGTCACCTGAGTGCCGCGCGCCCGGCTCATGACGCCCCAGGCGCACCACCCGCCCCAAGTGGCGCTAGGTCCGAAGGACCGCGCGGCCTGCCACCCGAGGCGGGCGACGCGGACGACCTCGACGGAGCGGGCGCCCGACGACCAAGATGGGCGCCATGTCGATGCCCCCCGGTGAGCTCGCCGACGCGACCACAGCCCTGCACGACCAGTGGGAGCGCCTGCGCAGGTGGGTGGGCGAGGTCGTGGACGACGAGGTCGCCGACGAGCCGTCGGTCCTCGACGGCTGGACGGTCGCAGAGCTCGTCGCGCACCTCGGTCGCGCCATGGAAGCGCTGGCGGTCTGTGTCCCCCTGCCCGACGGCACCGTGCCCCTCACGCTCGGCGAGTACGTCGGGACGTACGCCGAACGCAAGGAAGGGATCGCGCAGGTCACGCGCGAGCTCGCGGTCGAGATCGCCGGCGACCCGCTGCGGGCGGTCGACCAGCGCGCGCAGGCGGCGTTCGAGCGGCTCGACGAGCTGGGTCCGACCGACCGCGTCGTCCAGGCCCGGCGGGGTCCGGTCCTGCTCAGCACGATGACGGTGTCGCGAGTCCTCGAGCTCGTCGTGCACGCCGACGACCTGGCCCGGTCGGTGCCGCGGGGCGTCGACCCGGTCGAGCCGGGTGCCCTGCGGCTCGTCGCCGATGCGCTGCTCCGGGTCGCCGTCGCACGCGGAGGGTGGGACCTCGAGGTCTCGGACGCGCGCCGCTGGGTACGGCTCGCGGCGGGGCGCCAGCCGTACGACACCGACGAGCTGGCGATCGCCCTGCATGCCCGCTACACCGGCGACGCGGTCCCGGACCTGGGCCGGATGCTGCCCCTGCTCTAGAGCTGCACCCTCACCAGCAGCTGCCGGCTCACCAGGCCGACGCTGCAGGCCAACGTCTGCCGGGCAGCGTGGTCCAGGAACGGGATGTCGCGCAGGTGCCAGAGCGTCAGGGCGGCGATCCACGCGGCGTCGCGGGCCTTGTCGATGGAGAAGTTGCTGACCAGGTCCGCGAGCGGTTCGACGGCGGCGCCGTGCTTGACGATCGCCTCGTCGAGGAAGGAGTCGCGGATCGGGCGGACGACCTCGGCGAGCACCGCGTTCACCTTCTCGAAGTCGCGGTGGATGGAGCCGTCGTCGGGCGCGACATCCCGCGCGGCGCACGTCGCGACGACTGCGAGCGCGAGGTCGTGGTTGATGTGCGCGTTCATCCCGGCGAGCGCGAACTGGATCGGCAGGATGCCGCGCACGGCACGCCTCTCGACCAGCGGCGCCCACGCCTTCGACACCGTGCGCTTGGCCGCGACATCCTCCGGGACGTCGAGGAAGAGGTCGGCGAACTCGATGTCGAGAGCCTCGGTGAACGCGGGGTCGTGGAACGTGCTGTCCATGACCCGCAGCGCGACGAGCGCCGTGACGCGTCGGTAGACGTCGAGGAACACCCCGATGCCGTCCGCGTGCGGCATCCCGGCGCGCACCTTGTCCATCTCGGAGACGACGCGCCCGATCTTCACTGATCCCCTGGTCATGGGCACAGGATCACAGGTCGCGCGCCGCGCGGGAAGGTTTACGTTGGGGCCGTGATCGCCGCGTACGCCGCCAGCTTCGACCCGTCCGCCCCGTTGAACGGGTTGGTGGTCGGTGATCGGCCCTCGCCGGCCGAGCGGGAGGGCTGGACGGTCGTCGAGGTTCGCGCGGCCGCCCTGAACCATCACGACCTCTGGTCGCTCCGCGGCGTGGGCCTGCGCGCCGAGCAGCTGCCGATGATCCTCGGCACAGACGCCGCCGGGGTGACCGCGGACGGCCGCGAGGTCGTCGTGCACGGCGTCGTCAGCCTTCCCGACGAGCCGCGCTCGCTGCTCTCCGAGCGCTACGACGGCACCCTCGCGGAGCAGGTCGCGGTGCCGACGGCGAACCTCGTCGACAAGCCTCCCGCCTTGAGCTTCGTCGAGGCCGCGTGCCTGCCGACGGCCTGGCTGACCGCGTACCGGATGCTGTTCGTGACCGGCCGCGCGACCCCCGGGCAGCGCGTGCTCGTGCAGGGGTCCGGCGGCGGGCTGGCCACCGCGGCGATCCTGCTCGGCAACGCCGCCGGCCTCGAGGTGGTCGTGACGGGTCGCGACGAGGAGCGTCGCTCCCGTGCTCTGTCGTTGGGAGCCGCCGCGGCCGTGGAACCCGGTGCGCGTGTGCCGCGGGTCGACGTGGTCCTGGAGTCCGTCGGCAAGGCGACGTGGTCGCACTCGGTGCGGTCCGTGAAGCCGGGCGGGATCATCGTCGTCGCCGGCGCGACGAGCGGGGACGCGTCGCCAGCCGAGCTGACGCGGATCTTCTTCCACGAGATCACGGTGGCGGGCACGACGATGGGGTCGCGGGACGACCTGTCGAACCTCCTCTCCTTCCTCGCGCGGACCGGTGTGCGGCCGTTGGTGGACTCGACGTTCGCGCTGACCGACGCGTCCGCGGCCCTCTCGCGGCTCTGGGAGGGGAGCCAGACGGGCAAGATCGTGCTCGAGGTCGGCGCGTGACGGTCTGGGAGCCGGACGTCCTCGGACCCGACTACCTGGCCCACACGCTCGCGCTGCGCCCTGACGACGAAGGCGACGTCGTCGCGACCCTCGTGAGGCACGCGCCGCCCACGCCTGAGCCGCTGCGCCCGTCGCGCGCGGTCCTCTACCTGCACGGCTGGTCCGACTACTTCTTCCAAACCGGACTCGCGGAGTACTGGTCCGCCCGGGGGGCCGCCTTCTACGCGCTCGACCTGCGCAAGTACGGCCGCAGCCTGCGCCCGCACCAGACCCCGGGCTACACCGACGACCTCGACGTGTACGACGAGGAGATCGAGGCGTCGCTCGCCGTCGTCCGCGACGAGCTCGGGGCGCACGGCCGGCTCATGGTCATGGGCCACTCGACCGGGGGCCTGATCGCGGCGCTGTGGATGCAGCGGCACCCGGGCGTGGTCAGCGGGCTCGTGCTGAACAGCCCGTGGCTCGAGCTCCAGGGGTCGTCGGTGCTGCGGCACGTGTCCGGTCCGGCCCTCGCGCGCGTCGCGCGCTTCCAGCCCAAGGCCCCGCTGCCCAACATCGATCCCGGGTACTACGCACGCACCCTCGACGCCGCGTCTGGCGGAGAGTGGACGTACAACTCGACCTGGCGCCCGACCCCGTCCTTCCCGGTGCGTGCCGCGTGGTTGCGGGCCGTCACGAGCGGTCACGCGCGCGTCGCCCGCGGGCTGTCCATCGGCGTCCCCATCGTCATGCTGTGCTCCAGCCGCACCCTCATCAGCCCGCGGTGGAGCGAGGACATGCGGTCCGCCGACGTCGTCCTCGACGTGGAGCTCCTGGCGCGTCGAGCCGTGCAGCTCGGGTCCCACGTCACGGTGATCCGGGTGCCCGACGGGCTGCACGACCTGGCCCTGTCGCCCGCGCCCGTCCGCGCGCGGTTCTACGCCGAGATCGACCGGTGGGTGTCGGCGTACGGGTGGGGGTAGGACCTCACGGACGGAGGATGCCCGTGGCCTCCGCCAGCGTCGGGCCGCCCTCGCCGAGGCGCCAGGCGCGCCAGCCGTCGACCGGGTTCTCCGACGCGACCGAGACCGACGCGGCCTCGTCCGGGTTCGCGTAGACCTCACCCGTCGGCAGCTCGATCAGACCGTCCGAGCGGAGCATCGCCTCGATCCGCTGTCCGCGGCGTGCGCGGACCCAGACGAGCGTCGTGACCGCGCGACGGCTCTTGGCCAGTGTCGCCAGCTCGGGCACCGCGAGCGGGACGCCGTTCCCGTTGGTCCGCTCGGGGCCGCCGCGGCGCTCGACCGGCAAGGGCGACGGCCGCGTGGCCGGACGGGCCGGGCGCAGCGGCTGGGTCGGGTGCGCGGCCCGGGCGAGCTCCGCCCAGACGCGCTCGACCTCGCGTGTGGCGTCGGCGGGCTCGTCAGGTCCAGCGGTCTCCGCAGCGCGCGTGACCTGGTCGTTGCTGGGCGCCTCGGTGTGCGCGTTCGTCGGCGCCGGCAGGAACGGGCGGGGGCCGGCGATGTCGTTCGACGTGTCGCGAGACGCGTCGTCCACGTGCGCAGGCAGGTGGTGGGCGGGCGTGCTGCGCGGCGGCGTCTGCTCCTGTGCCGCGCGGAGGCCGACGACCGGGGTCAGCGTCGTGGGCGCCTCGTGCGTCGACTGTGGCGCCTGGGCGGAGGGCGGCGAGTGCGTCACCGTGGTTCGCTCCGGCGCCCGTCGGCCGGCCCGCTCGCCGGCATCTTCCCGGGTCTCCGGCTCGTCGCTCACGACCCGCTCGATCAGGACCGTCTCGTCGACGGGTGCGGCGCGGCGGACGATCGGCGTCGGCTCGGTCAGGGTGGACTGGGCAGGCGACGGCGCGATCACGGCCCGGAGCTCGCCCGACGACGGCTTGCGAGGCGGCTCGAAGGTCGTCGGCCCCGTGAACCCTTCGCTGGTGCGGACCAGCCGCAGCGCGGTCGGCTCGACGGACCGGCGGGCGCCCTCGTGGGTGGCGAGCGGCGAGACGTCGAGCAGCCGGCGCTCGTCCTCACCGCGCACGACGCCGATCTGCAGGACGTCCACGTGGCGACCGGGGCCACGCAGGAAGGCCAGGGTGTCGCTCGCCTCGGCGGCGACCTCCGAGCAGAGCAGGATCAGCCGGACGCCCTCGCGACGCGTCGCCTGCGCACCGAACGCCGCCTGCTCGCGGAACGCGGCGAAGTCGGCGCCGAACCGGCTGGGGTCCGGGTGGTAGGCGCGGGCCAGGTCGGTCGTCGTCATCCGTGCCGCCGCGCCGGCGTGCCGCAGGGCCGAGATGATCGCGTCGTCGTCGAGGACCTGCCCGACGTCGAGCACGACAGGGCGGCCCGTGGCGTCGAGGGCCAGCAGTCCGGGCAGGTCCGCGTGGTCCGGCGACGAGGTGCGCGAACGCACCGCGAACAGCGGCTCGCCGGCGATCGCCGCGAGGTGGTGGGTCAGGAGCGCCGCAGCCTCCTGCGCGAAGGAGCCGGCCAGGGGCTGCATCGGCTGGACAAGGCGCGGTCGGCCCTCGTCGAGCTCGAAGATGGGCATCAGTCCCGGCCTTCCTGGGCACGCCGCCGCCTGCCGCACGTTCAGTTCTTGCCGCCCGCGGAGGCCGTCTGCTCACGCGTGCGACCACACTGTCCCACAGCGGACCCGGCGCGTCAGCCGGTCCGTCGGACGCGCCGGTATCAGTTTGGCGCGATCACCCGCATGCGCAGAAACCTGCCGCCGGATCGTGGTGCATCACACACCCCGGTGGCACCCGTCAGTCCTGCGCGAGGGCCGCCTCGACGCGCGCGACCTTGCCCGTGAGCTCCCCGGTGCGCCCCGGTCGGATGTCGGCCTTGAGCACCAGGCTGACCCGGTGCCCGTGCCGACCGACGGCCTCGGTGGCTCGTCGCACCACGTCCATGACCTCGTCCCACTCGCCCTCGAGCGTGGTGAACATGGCGTCGGTCTGGTTGGGCAGACCCGACTCCCGGACGACGCGCACGGCATCGGCGACGGCGGCGGTCACGGACTCGCCCGCACCAAGCGGGGCGACGGAGAAGGCGACGAGCATGCGCCCACCCTGGTCCGTGCGGCGTCGGGTGTCCAACCGCCGGCGTCCGCTACGGTGTCGGCCTCGTCGTCGTCGATCCGAGGAGCGCCGCAGTGGTCCGTGCCGTCGTCGCCGTCCCCGTCGCCCTCGCCGTCGTCCTCGGACTGTCAGCGTGCGCGGACCCCGAGCCCGAGGCGAGTGCCCCGTCTGCTCCTGCGCTCGCCACGAGCTACACCTACTCGCTCGCCTCCAGCTGCGGCGAACGAGGGTTCATCGGCACGTTCTCGGTCACGGTCGAGGATGGGCGGGTCACGGCGGTCGAGGGCCTCGACGAACCGGGTGGCAGAGCCGCGGACATGCCTGGGGTCCTCGACGACGCACCGTCGATCGAGGAGCTCACCGCACGCGCGGCGGCCGAGCACCCGTCCGAGGTCGGGTACGACGCCACCGGCCTGCTCACGAAGGTCTCGTTCGACCCGGACCCCCAGGCGATCGACGACGAGGAGTGCTACGTGCTGAGCGGGTACACGCCCGCTTCCTGAGCCGGCTGTCGGCGGCTGCCGGTAGAACTGGTGCCATGACGCGATGGGCCGACATCCGGGCCGAGGTGCCCGACCTCGCCGCCGAGGTCGAGGCGCTGTTCCGCTCCGGGACCAACAAGACCCTGGCCACGATCCGCGCCGACGGCTCGCCACGGATCTCCGGCACCGAGCTCGAGATCGGCGACGACGTCACGCTCGGGATGATGCCGCAGAGCCGCAAGCTCGCTGACGTGCTGCGCGACCCGCGCGTCGCCGTCCACTCCCCCACGCTGGAGCCGCCCAAGGACCCCGCCTCGTGGGTCGGTGAGGCCAAGCTGGCCGGACGGCTGGTCCAGATCGAGCCGCCCGAGGGTTCGCCACCCTCGACCGCGTTCGCGCTCGATGTGACCGAGGTGGTCCACACGCGGCTCGACGAGACCGCGACCTACCTGGTCGTGCGCTCGTGGCACCCCGGACGTGGGCTCACCGAGCTGCGGCGGACATAGCCTGCAGCCGCCGCCTGGGTGCACTCGGACCTCGGCGCGCGGGGGTCGGGCGCGTCGGTTGGGGTGTGTCAGGCGGTCGGTTCGCGGGCCGGCAGGTGCGCTGCGAGGAGCTCGGCGAGGTGGATGCCCTCGACGCCGGCGAGCTGTTCCGCCTGCGTGCGGCAGGAGAACCCGTCGGCCAGGTAGACGTCACCAGGGGCAGCGTCCCGAAGCGCGGGCAGGAGCGAGTTCTCCGCGACCGCGACCGACACGTCGTAGTGCCCCTTCTCCATGCCGAAGTTCCCGGCGAGCCCGCAGCACCCGGCCAGAGCGGAGAACTGCGCACCCGCCTCCGTCAGCAACGCGCGGTCGGGGTTCCACGTCATCACCGAGTGGTGGTGGCAGTGCGGCTGGACGACGGCGGTGACGTCGGACAGGTCGGGCACCTGCCAGCGGTCGCCTGGTCCGATCGGCGCGGGAGCCGTGAGCAGCTCCGCGAGCGTGCGGGTCTCGCGGGCGACCGCCACCGCGCGGGGGTCGTCGGGGAACAGGTCGCGCAGGTCCGAGCGCAGCACGGCCGTGCACGACGGCTCCAGCCCGACGATCGGGATGCCGTTGACGGCGAACGGCCCGAGGACCTCGAGCAGCTGCGACAGCTGCCTGCGCGCGCCGTCCAGCTGGCCGGTGCTGATCCAGGTGAGGCCGCAGCAGGCCTTCTGCTCGGGCACCAGCACCTCGTACCCGGCGTCGCGCAGCACGGCCACCGCGGCGTGCGCGACGGTCGGCGACAGGGTGTCGGAGAACGTGTCCGTCCAGAGCAGCACCTTGGGCCTGCCCACACCCTCGTCGCGCCCGAGCGAGAGGTCGCTCGCACGACCCTCGGGCCGGACGTCGGCCGTGTTGTTGTCCCGGGCGGTCACCAGCGTGACGTCGTCGCGACCCTCGCCGCGGGTCCACGCACGGAACGGGGTGCGGGCGAACGTGATCATCTGGCGACGCGTGTCCATGCCACCGCCGGCCAGGACCGCCTTGGCGACCGGTCGGATGCCCAGAACCGCGTTGGTCAGCGCCGCGAGGCCGGGGACCCCGGTGACCAGCCGAGCCCAGCGGGGCAGCCACCCCAGGGCGTAGTGCGACATCGGCCGCACCTTCCCGCGATATGTACGGTGCAAGATCTCCGACTTGTACTGAGCCATGTCGACGCCTGCGGGGCAGTCCGACGAGCACGCCTTGCAGCTCAGGCAGAGGTCGAGCGACTCGTGCACCTCGGGCGACGACCAGCCGCCGGAGACCAGCGTGCCGTTCGCCAGCTCCTGCAGCACGCGCGCTCGCCCGCGGGTCGAGTCCTTCTCGTCCTTCGTCGCCAGGTACGACGGACACATGAACCCGCCCGCCGCCGTGTTGTCGGCGCGGCACTTGCCCACGCCGACGCAGCGGTGCACGGCCGTGGTCAGGTCGCCGGCGTCGTGCGCGAAGGAGAACCCGTGGCCGTCGGCGAGCAGCGGGCGGGCCCACGGGCGTCGGAGGTCCGCATCCAGCGGCCGAGGCCGGACCAGCACGCCGGGGTTGAGCAGGTCGCGGGGGTCGAAGAGGTCCTTGAACGCGCCGAACAGGCCGATGGCCTTCGGCGTGTACATCACCGACAGCAGCTCGGAGCGGGCGCGACCGTCGCCGTGCTCCCCCGACAGCGAGCCGCCGTGCGAGGCGACCAGCGCGGCCGCGTCCTCCATGAACGCGCGCAGGGGGTTGCCCGACCGGCCGAGCGGGATGTCGAGACGCAGGTGCACGCACCCGTCGCCGAAGTGCCCGTACGCCAGGCCGTCGACGCGGTGCGCCGCCATGAGCGCCTCGAGCTCGCGCAGGTAGGCGCCGAGCCGCTCCGGCGGCACCGCCGAGTCCTCGAAGCCGGGCCAGGCCTGCTCCCCCGACGGCGTCCGACCGCCCAGGCCTGCACCGTCCTCGCGGATGCGCCACATGCGGGCGGCGTCGGGACCGGGCGGGAAGAGTCCGACGGCGGTCGTTCCGGCGTCGGCGGCGAGGGCGTTCGCGCGGGACAGGGCCTCGTCGAGGTCGGCACCGCCGACCTCGACCATCAACCAGCCGCCGCCGGGCGGCAGGGTCGGGACGGCGGCGGCACCGCGCACTCGTCGGACCACGTCCACCAGGCGCGAGTCCATGCCCTCGATCGCCAGGGGCGCGTGCGCGAGCAGCGCGGGGACGGCGTCGGCCGCGGCGGGCATGTCCGGGTAGCCGAGGACGACCAGGACCGGGGCGGCGGCGATCGGGACGAGTCGGACGGTCGCGCCGAGCAGCGTGCCGACCGTCCCCTCGGTGCCGACGAGCGCCTTGGCGAGGTCGGTGCCCCTCTCGGGGAGCAGGTGCTCGAGGGAGTAGCCGGAGACCTGCCGCCCGAAGCGACCCAGCTCGGTGCGGATGACGTCGAGGTGGGCCCGGACCAGCCCGTCGAGACCCGGGACCACGTCGAGCGCACCTGCGCCCGACGACGCGGTGAAGCGCCGACCGGTCCCGTCGACCATGTCGAGGGCGAGCACGTTGTCGGCGGTGCGGCCATAGGCGACCGCGCGAGGGCCGCAGGCGTTGTTGCCGATCATCCCGCCGAGCGTCGCGCGGGCCTGCGTGCTCGGATCGGGACCGAAGCGGAGCCCGTGCGGTGCAGCCGCCTTCTGGAGCGCGGCCATGACGACGCCCGGCTCGACCCGAGCGGTCTGTTCCGAAGGGTCGATCGAGAGGATGCGGTTCACGTGCCGCGAGAAGTCGAGCACGATCCCGGTGCCGACCGCGTTGCCGGCCACGCTCGTTCCGCCGCCGCGCGCGGTCAGCGGAACGCCCAGGTCGCGCGACACCTCGAGCGCGGCCTCGACGTCGTCGGTGTCCTGCGGGAAGGCCACCACCTGCGGGACCACCCGGTAGTTGGACGCGTCCGTGGAGTACTCGGCCCGCCGACGGCTGGAGTCGTCGACCGACCCACGCATCGCGGACCGCAGCGCCGCCACGACCTGCGCGCTGTCCACGTTCCCTGCCACAGTCTCGGTCACGGCCGCCACCCGCGCAGTCTCCCATCGGAGACGCCCACCCCGTCACAGGTGCCCACGAAACCGGCCGCGCCCCACCGCTCCCGCCAACGTCCGCACTCGAGGGCGCCATAGGCCCATCGAGTGCGGACGTTGCCGGAAGTGATTCAGCAACGTCCGCACTCGTGGGGGTTATTGGCCACACGAGTGCGGACGTTGCTGGGTGGGCGGCGGGGTCAGTCGAGGGCTGCGTCCAGGGTGATCGTCGTGCCGGTGAGGGCCTTGCTGACCGGGCAGCCGACCTTCGCGGCCTGTGCGGCCGCCTCGAACGCGTCGGCGTCCAGGCCCTCGACCTCGGCGCGGACGGTCAGGTGGATCGCGCTGATGCCGACCCCGCCCGCGGGGTCGGGCGACAGGGTGACGTCGGCGGTGACCTGGTGCGCGATCGGGGTGCCGCCGGCGCGGGCGATCTCGCCGGCCAGCGCCATCGAGTAGCACGACGAGTGCGCGGCGGCGATGAGCTCCTCGGGGCTCGTCGTCCCGTCAGCGGTCTCGGCCGTGCGCCGGGGGAACGAGACGTCGAACGTGCCGAGCCCGGAGCTGGTCAGCTCGACCTGGCCGCTGCCCTCCTGCAGGGTGCCGTTCCACGCGGTGCGAGACGTACGGGTAGCCATGGGTACTCCTTCGATGGACGTCGACGAGGGGTCCACGTTAGGAGGGGACGGGCGTCAGCGCGCGCGATCGAGGTGGATCGAGACGATCTGCGCCGGAGCGCCGGCCTCGCTCAGGGCGACCGCAGCCCGGGCGTGCAGGGCGCGGCGCTCGTCGGGAGGCAGTCCGTTGTACAACGCCGCCCGGACCAGGTCGTGCCCGAAGACGAGCCGGTCGCCGCGCGCGCGGACCACACCTGCGGCGAGCCCGTGCCGAAGGGTGCGCCAGCAGTCGGCGACAGGCTCCTGGGCGAGCATCGCCAGGTCCGTCATCACGAACGACGTGCCGAGCACGGACGCCTGACCGAGCAGGACCAGCACGTCGTTGCCCAGGTACTCGATCCGTCGGCGGACCACCTCGTCCAGGGGGACGAGCCAGACGGAACCCGTCGCGTCGTGCACGCCCTCCGTGGTCACGAGCGCACCCGACGAGCGTGCGGTCCGCACCACGTCCGCGACGAACCGCGGGTTCCCGCCGGTCGTCGCGAGGGTCCCTCGCAGCGACGGCCCGACCGGACCGCCGACGAGGTGCTCCGCCAGCTCGACCGTCGCGCGACCGCTCAGGGGCCGCAGCTCCAGGTGCCGAGCGCCGGCACGGGTCCAGGCCGCGACGACGGCGGCGAGCTCGGGCCGGTACGGGACGGGACGCATGGTGAGGATCACCAGCGCGTTGTGCAGAGCGCCCTCGTGCGCGAGCTCGTGCAGGACGTCGAGCGACGCCGCGTCCGACTCGTGCACGTCGTCGAGCACGAGCGCCCAGGGGCGCGCGGCACCGCGCTTGCGCAGCAGGTCGGCGAACATGGCGCCCGCGCGGACGATCTCGTCGTCCGGCACGGTGGGCGCCGCGTAGAACGCGTCGAGGAGCCCGGCGAGCTCGATCTCCAACGGGGTTCGCGACGGGCTCTGCAGCAGCGCGTCGGACAGCACCGCGAACGGCCACGGTCGCATGCTCGACGCCCGCGCGGTGCTCAGCTGGACGTCGAGGAGCCGGGCGGAGCCGCGCAGGGCATCGACGAGGCTGGACTTGCCGACCCCGGCCTCACCTTCGAGCAGGACGGTGACGCCCTGGCCGCCGGCCGCGGTCGCGAGCAGGTCGTCGAGATCGTCGAGCTCAGCAGCCCGGCCGACGAGGGGCCAGGTCCGTCCGTGCCCGGGGGAGCTCATGGCCCGATCGTAGGACCGGTCAGCCCGAGTACTCCCAGTGCCACGCCTCAGGCTTGGTGCCACGGATCTCGGCCCAGCCGGGGTGGACCCACTGGAGACCGGGTGCGTTCGCGTCCATCCAGGCGTGCTGCCTGGTGCCGAAGGCCTCGATGCCACCGCCGAGGTCGACCGCGATGCCGTTGCCGTGGTTGGACGTTCCGGGAGTGGCGCACAGGTAGCCCTTGGTGCGCAGGCAGGAGATCTGTCCGGCGTACGAGCGGTACGAGTCGGAGATCACCAGGTCGGTGCCGAAGTGTGCGCGGTACGCGGTGTTGAGGACGTCGAGCTGCTGGGCGGCGTCGCAGCGCAGGTGCACGGAGGCGTCGAAGGTGACGCCGCAGAGGGCGGCCTCGGGGATGCGGCCGTTCGAGTAGCCCCGCAGGGACTGCTTCCATGCGGCGCGCTGCGCGGCGGCTGCCGCGGCCTGGGCGGCTGCTGCGGCGTCCGCGGCGGCCTGGGCCTCGGCGGCTGCGGCGGCCTGGGCAGCGGCGTCCGCAGCGGCCTGGGCTGCAGCGGCGGCCGCGAGGCGGTTCGCCTCGGCGCTGGTGCGCACGTCGGCGGTGAGGGTGGCGACCGCGGCGACGGCTTCGCGCAGCTGCGCTGTGGCGGTGTCTTCGATGCCGTCGGTCGGCGGGATCGTCGCGACAGGCGAGGTCGTCGCCGAGGGCGAGGTCGTCGGCGAGTCCGTCGGCGCCGGCTGCTCGGTGGCTGCCTTCGCCGTCGGCGCGACGAGGGCGTCGGCGGCCGACTTTTCGAGCACCGGCTCCGCTGCGGGGACCGGGCCGGGGTCGGTCACCGCGGGCGTCGCGGGGGCGACGGGCGCCGCGGGGGCGGGGGCGGGGGCGGCAGCAGGGGCCGCCGGCGCGGGGACGGCGACGGTGGCGGCCGCGACCTCGGCCGCTGCGACCGGGTCGACCGCCGCGACGAGCCGGTTCAGCTTGGCGGTCGCGGCCTCGAGCGCGGCGAGCTGCGCGGCGTCGACGGCGGCTTCGCTGCCCTCCGCCTGCACGGCGTGGGCGACCTCGAGGGCGTCGGTGGCGACGTCGACGGCGCCGTGACGGGCGGCGGCCACCTCAGCGGCGGCGCGGGCGGTGTGGGAGGCGCCGAGCGGCGCTCCGGCGCTGCCGGCGCTCGCACCCGCGGCCATGGTGGCGCAGAGGCTCACCGCGAGGGCGGCGACCACACCTCCCTGGGCCAGTCGGGCCGGACGCGGCAGGGACACCTTCGGCACGACCGGCGCAGGGCGCGCTGAGGCGTGCCGACCGCTCTCGGGCCGACCTCGTCGGAGAAACTTGTTACTCACGCGTGACACGTTAAGTGTTTCGGACGGTCGTCCAGGTGAACTTGAGCCCGAACGCGGGGGAGATCTCGTGCGCATCTCGTTACGGTGTCGTCACACAATTCACAGCGAGGGCCCGCTAGGCTTCCGCCGTGCTCCCTGCCGACCGCTCCGACGACTCGACCGCGCCGCCGACACCGACCGGTCTCGACGACCTCTACGACATCGCCCGGTTGGCCGAGCGGCTCGGCGTCGAGCACGCCACCATCCGGGTCTGGCTGTCCCGCAAGGTGCCGTGGCTGCCCCAGCCCGACGGCCGGCTCAACGGCGGAGCGGTCTGGCGCGCGACCGCCCTGGAGGGCATCGAGACCCGTCGCGAGCGTGGCCGTCCGGGCCGCAAGCCGAAGTTCGTCCCGGCACCCGCGGCGGCCGAGGTGCCGCGCACGGGCATGCTTCCGGTGGTCCCGCCGGTCGAGAACGGCGGTGGCGACGACGAGGCCGACCACGGTGTCCGCGAGCGCGAGCAGCGCGCCGGCTGACCCGGGCAGCACCGGAGCGGCCCCGGCGCGCGGCGTCGGGGCGCACACCAGCCAGGAGTCGACGTCGCCCATGCCCTGGACCTCGGCACGACGGCACGGGCACTGAACCTCCACGGTCGCGACCACCCCGATGGCGGAGCGCGCTCGTAGGCTCGGACGATGGGCATGGGCGCTGACCCGCAGCGCGCCGCCGACGTGGCCGACGCGATGCGCGCGCTCGCGCGGACGGGTTTCCTGCCTGCCGAGCAGCGTGCGTACGCCGCCCAGGATCGCCCGCTGCCGCTCTGGCACGGACAGACGAACTCCCAGCCGAGCACGGTCGCGACGATGCTGCGGCTGCTGGAGGTGCCCGTGGGCGGTCGCGTGCTCGACGTCGGCGCGGGGTCCGGCTGGACGACGGCGCTGCTCGCCCGGCTCGTCGGCCCCGGCGGGTCGGTGCTCGGGCTGGAGCTCGACCCGCAGCTCGCACGGTGGGGCGCGGCCAACCTCGCCGCGCAGCGGATGCCGTGGGCCACGCTCGAGCCGGCCGCGCCGGACGTCCTCGGACGGCCGGTCGAGGGCGGCTGGCCGCGGATCCTGGTCTCGGCGGCGCCCCGGTCGATGCCGGCAGAGCTGGTGGCGCAGCTCGCCGAGGACGGCGGCCGGATGGTGATCCCTGTGAGATCCACCCTGCAGGTCGTGCTCCGGGCCGAGGGGCGCACCACCGTGACCTCGCACGGCTCGTACAGCTTCGTGCCCTTGCGCTGAGCGGTTCGCCGCCGCCAGGCGGGATGATGTGGCCCCGGCGATGGCGAATACGGAAACTCCTCAGTAACGTGCACGAGTCGGGCACTCGGTGTGACTCCGGTCACGCCGGGTGTTTGCTCGCCGGTCCGCAGCAAACGAGGGATTCACACATGTCACGTCGATCGGTCGTCGCCACACTCGCAGCGCTGTCGCTCACGGTCAGCGTGGCGATGTTCGGAGCAGGGACGGCTGCGGCGGCGCCCCCACCGTCGGACGGCCCCACTGCGGCGGGGTCGCTCCCCCCGCGGCCCGACGCGAAGCGGGCCACCGCCCAGCTGAAGGGCCTCGACGGAGTCACCGGTACCGTCACCGCGTTCGTCCAGCTGGACGCTGCCGCCGGCGCCGACGTCGCGGCCGACGGCGGCACCCCCGCACAGGTCCAGGCCGCGGCCGACAGCACCGAGGCGCTGGCCGACGAGGTCGTCCCGCAGCAGCTGACCAAGCGGACGATGGCGTCGCCCGCGCCCAAGCAGATCGCGACGCTGACCAACCTCGTGGCCGGCACGCTCGTCACCGGCGACGCCGCCCGGGTGCGCAACCTCGCGTCGTCGCCGGACGTCGTGGCCGTGTATCGCGTCATCCCGAAGTCCCTCGACAACGCGCACTCCGTCGAGTTCACGCGCGCACTGGCCACCTGGCAGGACACCGGGGTGACCGGGGAGGGGGTGCGGATCGGCGTCGTCGACACCGGCCTGGACTACACCCACGCCGACTTCGGCGGGGCCGGCACGGTCGCCGCGTACCAGGCCGCGTACGGGGTCGACGGCTCCCAGCCGATCCCGGCAGGGTCGTTCGACCCGACGAAGTTCATCGGCGGGTACGACTTCGCCGGCCCGCACTACGACCCGGAGGGCCTGATCGACGGGTCCAGCCCGGTGCCGGTGCCCGACAACAACCCGATCGACGCGCCGTACACCGGGGGGAACGACGGGCACGGGACGCACGTCTCGGGCACCGCCGCGGGCTTCGGCGTCCTGCCCGACGGCACGACCTTCCGCGGCGACTACTCCGCGCTCGGCAGCGTCGCCGACTGGCAGGTCGGACCGGGCACCGCGCCCGGCGCCGGGCTCTACTCCCTCAAGGTGTTCGGCGACTCCGGCGGCTCCACCGAGCTGGTCTCGTTGGCGCTGGACCGGGCCGCCGACCCGAACGGCGACGGCGACTTCGGCGACCGGCTCGACATCGTCAACATGTCCCTCGGTGAGGACGGCGCGCCCGCCGACGACCCCGAGAACCTGCTCGTCGACCGGCTGACCGCCCTCGGCACGGTCGTCGTGAACTCGGCCGGCAACTCCGGTGACGTGACCGACATCGACGGCTCCCCGGGCAACTCGGCGAGCGCCCTGACGGTGGCCTGGTCGGTCGGCTCACCGTTGACCTACGACGCCGTGAAGGTCACCGCGGCCGCGAACCCTGCGCTCGTCGGGCTCCACCCCGGCCAGAACTCGATCGCCTACACCGGTCCGGACGTCACCGCACCGGTCGGCGACCCGGGTGGCGACTTCGACGGCTGCACCGCGTTCACACCGCAGCAGGCTGCGGCCGTCGCCGGGAAGATCGCCTACCTGTGGTGGGACGACAACGACTCGACCCGCCGGTGCGGGTCCGTCGTCCGGTTCGGCTACGCGGCCGCCGCCGGCGCGGTCGGCGTGCTGCTCCCGACCGAGTCGGCCGTGTTCACCGCCGGCATCTCCGGGATCGCCGCGATCCCCGGGCTGCAGATGACCGCCGGGACCACGGACCTCCTGCTGCCCGAGATCAAGAACGGGACGCTCACGGCCGAGATCGGGCCGGACCTGGCCGCCTCGGTGGAGGACGAGTCTGCCGGTGACGTGCTGAACCCGAGCTCCGCGCGCGGCACCCACGGCTCGCTCGGCTGGTCCAAGCCCGACGTCGCCGCACCGGGCTCGCTGATCTTCTCGGCCGCTTCCGGGTCCGGCAACGAGCCGCAGTCGCTGTCGGGGACGTCGATGGCATCGCCGCACGTGGCTGGGATCGCTGCACTGGTCCGGGCCGCGCACCCCAGCTGGGGATCCACGGACATCAAGGCTGCCGTGGTCAACACCGCGACGCACGACCTGTACGCCGGCCCGAACCACACCGGGCTCACCTACGGTCCGGAGCGCGTCGGCTCGGGTCGCGTGGACGCCCTGAACGCGGTCAGCACGGACGTCGTCGCGTACAACTCCGAGGCGCCGGCGCAGACGTCGGTGACCTGGGGCATCGTCCCCGTCGGGGCGACCACGGTCGTGCAGAAGAAGACCGTCACGGTGAAGAACTTCGGCACGACGAGCCAGCGGTTCACCGCCTCGGTGAGCAGCGCCTCGAAGGCGGGCGGCGCGACGATCACGGCGTCGCCCGAGTCGTTCACGCTCGCCGCCGGTCGGACCCAGATCGTGACGCTCACGCTCACGGCCGACCCCGCCACGCTCGAACGCCAGATCGACCCGACGATGGACCCCAAGACGACCATCGCGGGAGACCCGCCCGTGACCCTCTCCCGCGACTACGTCGCCGAGGTCAGCGGACGGCTCGTCCTGACGTCCGGCAGCCAGGAGCTGCGCGTGCCGCTGCAGGCGGCACCGCGGCTCGTGTCCAACCTCACCGCGGCGCCTGTCACGTTCGCGGACCCGACCGCGACGACCGCCGGTCTGGCGCTGTCGGGTCGCGGGGTCGCGTCCGGTGGCTGGTACTCGCTGACGACGCCGCTCATCCTGGGCTCCACCAGCCCGCAGCTGGAGCCTGCACCGGCCCTCGCGGTGTCACCGTCGGCGCGGGCGTCCGGGGACATCAGGTACGTCGGCTGGGCCTCGACCGCGCCGGTGATCGCTGCGGCCGGTGGCGACCCGACGGACGGCCAGCTCGGCATCGGGGTCGCGACGAACGGCGAGTGGGCCAGCCTCGGCCTCGCCGTCATCCCGATCATCGAGACCGACATCGACGGCGACGGGACCTGGGACCTCGAGACCGACGTCGTGAAGTACGACGGCACCACCGACCTGACCGTCGCGGCCACGTTCGACGAGGCCACGGGCGACCAGGTGGGCCTCGAGCTGGTCAACGGGTTCACCGGGGCGGTGGACACCGGCATCTTCGACGCCAACGTGTTCGTCGCTCCGATCGACCTCGGCGACGCCGGTATCCCGGCGGGCTCGACGCCGCGGGTGCGCGTGCTGACCCTCGCCAACTTCGGCCTGATCGACACCGCACCGGCGTTCACCGTGAACCCGTACGACCCGCCGTTCTGGTTCGAGAACAACATCGACGACTCGTTCACGTCGGTCGGCGGGAACGGCACGATCCTCCCCGTGCACAAGGGCACCGGCGCCGCCACGAGCAAGCTGCTGGTGCTCAAGAACCAGAACCCCGACGTCGCGTCCCGGTGGCAGGTGGTCGACGTCACGGTCCCGACGCCGGCCGCGACCACCACCACGCTGTCCGTCTCCGGTGACAAGACGGCCGGCAAGCCGCTCACCCTCACGGCGACGGTCTCGCCGTACGCGGCCGCAGGGACGGTCACGTTCCTGGACGGCACGAAAGCCGTCGGGTCCGCGCCGGTCGACAAGGGCAAGGCGAGCGTCAGCGTGAAGCTCCACGCCGGCACCCACACGCTGACGGCAGCCTTCACACCCGGCAACGGCCTCTACGCCCCGTCCACGTCCCCCCCGGTGTCCGTCACCATCAAGAAGTCGGCGTCCACCACGACCCTCACCCTGTCCCACCGGACTGCCGCCTTCGGGTCCAGGACGACCGCGACCGTCAAGGTCACGGGCGCCAGCGCGGCACCCGGCGGCTCCGTGAGGATCAAGGACCACGGTCTGGTGATCGGCACCGCCAAGCTCACGGTCACCGGGCGCGTCGGCAGGGCGACGATCACCCTGCCGAAGGACCTCGCCGTCGGCACGCACCACCTGACCGCCGTCTTCGGGGGCAGCGCGGACGTGTCCGGGTCGCAGGGGGGTGCGTACTACGTCGTGACCAAGGCGCAGTCCACGACGAGGGTCTCGGCGGTGTCGTGGTCGGTCCCCAGGGGCAGCACCCCGACCGTCACCGTCACGGTCCGCAGTCCGGCCGGCGCACCGACCCCGACCGGCACCGCGGTCGTCACGCTGAACAACACGCGGATCGGCACCGTCCACCTGTCGGGCGGCGTCGGCACGATCACCCTGCCGGCGGTCCAGAGGTCGGGCGTGGTCGTCGCGACCTACGGCGGCGACCGCGGCTACAGGGGGTCCTCCGCCAGCCACACCCTGACGGTGATGCGCCAGGGCTGAGGTGTCGCGACGAGGGCCGCGCGGTCACCACGACGCGCGGCCCTCCGCTCGGGTGACGCACGCTGCGCGCGCTCAATCGGGCCGCCCGCGACGCCGATAGGGCGGCATGGGACTGTTCCGACGTACGGCGAGGCCGGAAGACGGCCTGGAGGTGCCGCACCCGCACGCTCCGGCCGACGACAGCCGTGACGTCCGCGTCGTGCCGCTCAATGCCGCCGAGGTGGTCTGGGCCGCTCAGCACCGGGAGATCGTCGCGGACCTGTGCCGGGGTTCCGCCGACGCCCAGACGGTCAGCGACCTGTTCGACCGGGTCCAGGCGATCTGGCTGCAGAGCGACGACCGCGCCGACTCCGCTCCCCTGGTCCACGCGTTCGGTGTGGCGCTCGGCGACCTGGTGGCCGAACGCGTCCCCGGGCTGTCCTGGGCCACGGCACACGGTCACGGGGAGCCCGAGCTCGTGCTCAGCCACCCCACGCACGACCTGGTGATCTTCCCGATCGGGTCCGTCGGTGAGCACTGGGGTCACGCCCCCGTGGGCTGGCTCGCCGGGCACGTGCACGAGGCCGTCGGCGGTGCGCTGGCCATCCTGGCGGGGCACCGCTCGACCCACTGAGGTCAGAACAGGACGTCGGGGTCCTCGTAGAGTCCGGCGAGGGCCGCGACCGGCGCGAGCGTGACGGCAGGAACCGGCGTCGCGCCTGCGTGGAACGACGGCGGCGCCGGGTCGACGCCGTCCCGCACCGCCCGGGCGGCGATGCCGGCGAGCTCGTCGGCCCGCTCGTTGAACTGGTCGCCGCGATGCCCCCGCACCCACTCGAACACGACGCCGCCCGGCCGCGACGCGATCGCGGCGTCGATCGACTTGATGAGCTCGAGGTTCTGCACGGGACCGCCGGACGCCGTCCGCCATCCCTTGCGCCGCCACCCGTGGATCCACTCCGACGAGCACTTGATCGCGTACTGCGAGTCGGCCTGGATGGTCAGCGGCTCGTCGCCGGGGTGCGCGCGGACGGCCTCGAGGACGGCCATGAGCTCGGCGATCTGGTTGGTCCCCGAGGCGTGGCCGCCGCTGTCGTACGAGCCGTCGTGGTTGGCCCAGGCCCAGCCGATGGCTCCGCCGGGGTTGCGCAGGCAGGAACCGTCCGTGCTGACCGTGATCACACCGAGCATTCTGCCGCCCCGTGGGGCTTGCCACGGCGAGCGCATCGCCCGATCGAGCGACGAATCGGGTACATCGTGCGTGTGGTCCTCAGGTCGGGGTCCCGACAGGCCGATGATCCTCGGTATGACGACGACGTTCGACGACGCAGATCTTTTCAGCGACGTTTTCACGGGCTTCCGCGGGGTGGGGGCGTCGACACGGCACTCGCGCCTGCTGACCGCCCTCACGCTGGTCGCTGCCCTCCTGCTCGTGGTCGGTGGGCTGGTCTGGTCCAGCCTGGCCCGGCAGACTCCCGCGGTCGACGCGATCGATCCTGCCGACCTGGTGCCCGTGCTGGCCGAGAGCCAGCGGGCCGGGGACGTCATCGCGTCGAGCGACCTCGCCGACCTGCTCATCTACCCGGAGTCCACGCGCTACCTGACGTCCGACGACACCACCACCTACTTCGTCGCGACCGCGCCGGACGACAAGCTCTGCCTGCTGGCCATGCCTGTCGGCGACCTCGCCCAGACGTCCTGCGCCTCCACCGCCGGCACGCCGCACGTCCTGCGGCTCGAGAACGTGATGCTCGTCCCGGCGGGCGCCACCGCCCCGGCCGGGTGGCACGAGGCGGCGGCGAACGTCTTCGTCAGGAGCTGACGCGGTCGGTGACGCAGTCGACCGGGCCTGGTCACGGGCGACCGTTCGGTCACGGGCGATCGGTTCGGTCCCGGGTGATCGGTTCGGTCACGGGTGATCGGTTCGGTCACGGGCGATCGGTTCGGTCACGGGCGATCGGTGAGGCGCAGGCGAGCACCGAGCGCCGTGGCGCCGATGACGGCAGCGGCGCACGCGAGCACGATGTCCTTGACCACGTACTGCGCCGTCAAGGTCGGACCGCCGGCCGGGAACAGCTCGTGGAAGAAGAGCACCAGCGGCGACATGATGCCGACCAGGGCCCCGGCGAGGACGACCAGACCGGCCCGCAGGAACCAGCCCGTGATCAGCGCGAGGCCGATGAACGTCTCCATGGTCGCGGTGAGCAGCAGGGCCGCGGTGGGTCCGACGTGACCGAGCGTCAGGGCACCGATCGTGCGCTCGGCCAGCTCGGCCGCCGGGCTCATGCCCGGGAAGAACTTCAGGACCCCGAACCCGAGGAAGACCACGCCGAGGCTGATGCGCAGTGCGGTGATCGAGTACCGGGTGAGCAGCTGGGCGAGACCGTCGAGCAGGCGCGCCAGCAGCGCGGGGCCCGTCGGGCGAGCGTGGGTCGTCGGGCGGGCAAGCGAGTTGTCCGGGACGTTCGTCGGGCCCGCGGACTTCGTGGGCGAGGTGAGGACAGACATGGGACGTACCTTTCCGGGTCGAGACCCCGGCACGGGGTCAGGTTGCCGGGAAACTCCGGCAGCAACGCGTCCACCTGTTGGTGCACACGTCTCGACAGGAGGGCACCGGTTTGTGTCTGATACGTCCGGTTCGGGGTAGTTCACCCGAGCCCGACGATCATCGGTGCGAATACCGTCGTCCTGACGGCACCAGGCAACGATTCTCAGCCGAGCGCGAGCGCGTCGACCACGCGCTTGACGCTCGACGACAGGCCCCACCGCTCCGCCAGCGCGACGAGCGCCTCGGCATCGGCGACGACGTTCGGCAGCCGGTCGTCGACGTCCCCGACCGGCGCGTCCGGCGCCACCCGGACGACGGCCGGCGCCACGGCGAGGTAGGCCGCGGACTCGGTCAGCCGCCGACGCTGCGTCGGACTCAGTCCCGCCGCACCGGCGTCGCGGGCGACCAGCACCTCCACCAGCGACCCGAACCGGTGCACGAGCGCGGCAGCGGTCTTCTCACCGATCCCCGGCACGCCGGGCAGCCCGTCGCTCGGGTCGCCCCGCAGGACGGCCATGTCGGCGTAGCCGGAGCCGGTCGCGACGCCGTACTTCTCCTGGAGCCGCGCCTGGTCCACCGTCTCCAGGTCCCGGATGCCGCGCGCCGTGTAGAGCACCCGAACGGGGACCTGGTCGTCGACCAGCTGGAACAGGTCCCGGTCGCCGGTGACGACCTCGACGACCGCGCGGTCCGCCGACTTCGCGACCTCCCGCGCGACGAGCGTCCCGATGACGTCGTCGGCCTCGTAGCCCGGCACGCCGACCCGCGCGATGCCCAGCGCCGCGAGCACGTCGACGATGACGGGCACCTGCGGTGACAGCGTGTCCGGGACGACCTCCAGGCCGGTGGTCCCCGGCACCTCGACGGCCACCCGGTGCGCCTTGTAGGACGGGATCGCGTCGACCCGGAACGCCGGTCGCCAGTCGTCGTCCCAGCAGCACACCAGCCGGGTGGGACGCAGGTCGGTGACCAGCCGCGCGATCATGTCGAGCAGCCCGCGCACCGCGTTCACCGGTGTGCCGTCGGGCGCGGTCATCGACTCGGGCACCCCGAAGTAGGCGCGGAAGTACAACGACGCGGTGTCGAGCAGCAGCAGCTTCTGGGGACGTTCGGCCATGCGGCCATCCTGTCAGCCCCCACGGCCCGCGGACGCGCCCGGGACAGCCGTCGACTGGGTCCCGACGCCCGTCGAGAACAACGTTGTCGACGCCTTGACGTTCTATGACGTCGTTCAGGTTGTTCTCGACGACGAGCGGGCGGCCCGGCTGGGCCGGCCGGCTGGGGTCGGCCGGATGGGGTCGGCTGGCTGGCGGGTGGGTGGCTGGGCGGGTGGGTGGCTGGGTGGGCGGGTGGTTGGCGGGTCCGGCGGCTGGTGGGCCCGGGGCGGTGCACATGGACCGGCGGCCGGCCCGCATCCCCTCCAGGTGCGGGCCGGCCGAGCGGTGGATCGTCAGGACGAGAAGTCGAGGTCCGTGTCCGCGACGGCGACGACCGTCCACGTGGTGCCGTCGGCGTCGGCGAGCTCGTAGGTCGGGACGAGGACGGAGGCGCCGTCAGCCAGGGTGGTGAGCGCGAGCCCGAGGCGCGCCGACACGATCGTCACGTGCTCGACCGGCCAGGCGAGGGGGCTCCCGGCCTCCGGGGTCGCGGGCACGGTGGGTTCGTCGGACGGTCCGGGCGCGACGTCCGGCGTCGCCCCACCGGTGGAGAACCGGGCATCGGCAGCCATCGGCATGACGCCGCCGTAGCCGGCTCCGAAGCGCGGGTCACCGAGCCGGGTGACAGCCTCGGTCGGGCTGACGACGTCGTAGTCCCCGAGCGAGACCGTCGGCGCGAGCGTGCCGTACAGCGACTGGACGCCGGACGCCACGACCGTGAAGTTCCAGGACAGCCCCGAGCGCTGACCGTCGACCACCTGGAAGGCCGCGACGCTCACGGACTGGCCGCCCGACTCGTCGGTCGCCGACTCGAACTCGAAGCCTGCGGGGTCGACGCCGAGCGCCGACATCGTGTCCTTGGCCTGCCGGACCGCCGCCTTGCCGCTCGGCGCGCGGTCGGTGTTCGACTGGCAGATGTCGGGCGCCGACGAGGGTGCGGGGGCGACGTCGTCGGTCCCGGTTGCCGACCCGCCGGAACCGGTGGATCCGCCACCGGCTTCGGGCGGCAGCGCGTCCATCTTCTCGGCCTTGAGGCACGACCACGGGTCGCGGGTCGGGTCGTAGTAGGAGACGCTCCCGTCCGACGAGACTGTCACGCTGGGGCCCGTTCCGTCGTTGGGTCCGACCAGCCACTGCCCGTACTCCTGGTGCGCCGTCCCCGTGACCCCGAGCGCCGCCGCCGCGTGCTCCACCGTCGCCTGCGTGTAGGTCGACACGGCGTCGAAGCCGTACGCCGGCGCGCTGCCGGCCTGCGTCGAGAGCCCGTGGGACGCGAACACCGTCCGTCCGAACCCGAAGCCCCCGCCGGCCAGCTTGCCGTCGGTCGCGACGCCAGTGCCCGCATCGACACGCCCCGCGAGTGGAGGCACCGCGGAGCCCACAGCGGCCTCCGGCGCGCCGGAGACTGCCGAGCTCGCAGCGTCGTCCCGCGTGCCGGATCCACCGTTCTCGAGGCTCATCGCGGGCTCGGCCACGGCCTTCGTGTCCGCGCGGGCACCGCCGACCGCGTAGCTCCCGCCGCCGATCACCGCCATCCCGGCGACGATGGCCGCGGCCTGCAGCCACCGCGGTGCGCGTCGAGCACGGCGGCTCGAGAGCTGGTCGACGAGGATCACCTCCCCGCCGACATCGACGCCCGTCGCAGCGGTCACGGCCGCGTAGACCGGCGCGAGATCCGGTGCGGGTCCGCCGGCCGGGTCGGCGGCCCGCAGCCGGGCGAACGCAGGGTCGTCGTGCGCGGAGTCGTCGTGCGCGAGGTCGTCGTGCGCGAGGTCGTCGTGCGCGAGGTCGTCCTTCGACGGGTCGTCGTGCGCGCGAGTCTGGTCGTCGTCCATCGGGTGCCTCCTGTACGGGGTTGTCCTCTACCCCGCTTGTGTTCCGACGAGACCTGGCCTTGCACGCAGTCAGGCGTCGGCTGCGGCCCAGGCCTCCCGCAACCGGGCGCGAGCGCGGCTCAGAGCGGCGTCGGCACCGCCCCGCGAGATGCCCAGCACCGCCGCCAGGCCCTCGCCGACCAGACCCTCCCAGGCGTTCAGCAAGAGGATCTGCCGGTCGCGCGCCCCGAGCGCACCGAGCACCGTGCGCACCTGCTCGTCCTCGACGAACAGGTGCGCCGGGTCGCTGGATCCGAACGGGTCTGCCTCGTCCGGGACGTCCGCCACCGGCAGTGGGCGCGCCTTGCGGCGGTGGTTCGCGACGAGGAAACCGGCCGTCCGGTACAGCCAGGGCAGCTCCGCGCCGTCCGGGATGTCGTCGCGCCGCCGCCACGCGATGGTCAGCACGTCGGCGGTGAGGTCGTCGGCGTCGTCGCGACCCGTGCGGCGGACCAGGAACCGGTGCACAGCGGTCGAGTGCGCCCGCACGAGCGCCTCGAACCAGCGGGCGTCGTGGAGGGGGTCGCCCGGGGGAGCCGTGTCTTCCCCACTGCTACCGACCGGGACGAGCGTCGGGGGGCGCGTCGCCACCACGTCGACCGCGACGTCAGCCGTCGCCCGGTCCACGGTGCGCTCGCCCGTCGCGCCACCGTCCTGCGCGCCGATCGTCGCGGCGTCGGTCGCGTTCTCGGACGTGGACGTGTTGCGCGGTGGCACGGTGCTCCCAGGGTCGGCGATGGCCTACATCCCCCCTCTGTCGTCAGCCTGTGCGATCTTGCACCGGCCTGACGATCAGTTTCGGAGCAGACGACCGATCAGGTGTGGAGCAGACGACGCGTCAGAGACCGTCGGCGACGGTCGCGGTCACATGCAACCAGGCGTCGCGGGTCCGCTGCGCCAGGGCCTCGTAGTCGATGGGTCCACCGGCGACGAGGGCCTTGTCGTGCGGGACGTCGACGACCGTGCGGGTCAAGGCACCGAAGTGGCTGCGGAGCCGTTTGTGCAGGTCCTTGTCCACCTTGGGCTCAGGGGCGGAGAGCACGGTGACCGCCCGCCGGACCGCCTCCTCCTGACCCGTCGATCGCAACGCGTCCAGCGCCCAGGCGGCGGACTGGGCAGTGTCCTCGCGGATCGTCGAGACGACGACGATCTGGTCGGCGGCGCCGATCGCGGCCCGCCAGTTCGAGGCGCGCATGTTGTTGCCCGTGTCGATGAGGATCACCCGGTAGAACCGCGAGAGCACCTGGTGCAGGTCGGAGAACGACTTGGCGTCCACCGACGACGCCGACGCCGAGTTCTCGTCGGAGGCCAGCACGTCGAACTGCTCGGTGGGCTGGGTCCGGACGAACCCGTCAAGGTCCCCGATCCGCACGGTCCCCTGCTCCGTCAGCCGCGGCAGGGCGTCGAGCAGGTCGACGGCGGTACGCGTGTGGTCGGCGTGCGACGAGCGCCAGCCGAGCGTCCCGCGGGTCTCGTTGTTGTCCCACGCAAGCGTGTAGCCGCCGCGCTGCAGGCCGAACGTCGCTGCCATCAGCATCGTCGCGGTGGTCTTGTGGGCGCCGCCCTTGGGGTTGATGACGACGATGGTCTTGGGCCCGTCGAGGGTCCGCCGCACCGACGCCGACGCGGCGCGTCGACGACGCTCGACCTTGCCGGGCCCGGGCTTGATCGCACCGAACGTCATCCGACGCAGGCCGGCCTGCCAGCCGTGCTCCGCCGGGCCGCCGTGCTCGACCGGGTGCCGCGCCGCGAGCAGGTCGTCGAGCGTGGGGAGCGGTCCGGTCGGCGTCGCGGGCGGCGACGCAGGGGCCGGGGCTGCGGCGGGGGTCACGACCGGCGCCGGTTCGGGCACGTCGGCTCGCTTCGCGGCCGGACCACGGGACGACGTCGCCGGTGCCGCCGGCGTGGCGACCGCGTCGTCGGGCAGGCCCGCTACTGCGGCCACCGAGTCGCGCTCGCTCACGGTCGGCGCCGCGACGGCGCCGTTCGGCTGCTCAGCCACCACAGGGTCCGTCTGGGCCTCGTCGACGACGCCGTCCGGGTGGATCATCAGGGACCAGAGCCCCTCAGGGTCACGCACCTGCACGGGGACGGGCTGGCCGACGGACACGGCGAGCTCGGCGATCCGCGACGTGATCGCGGCACCGGCCTCGGCCAGGTTGGCCTTGGTGACGCGCTCGATCACGCCGTCGATCGAGATCTCCCCCGTGCCGTCCTCGCGGACCTCGGCACTGATCTCTGGCAGACGGGTCGCCGTCGACCCCTTCTGACCGTCGTCGCTCATGTGGTGATACCCCTCGTCGGCGGTGACTGTTGCCGCTCGTCTTCGTGCTGTTCTCCCAGCGACTACGCCCCGAAACTACGCCGGACGGGCGCCACGTGCACCGTCGAACCGCAGGCCAGGGCCCATCCTCTTCGTCCCGATCGCCCCGGTACGGCCTCCGGAACGTCTCCCGGTCGCGAATGTGTCGCCCGACGGACCCTCACTCGTCCGCGTGGACCTCGAACCAGACGGTCTTCCCGTCGGGCCGGTTCGTCGTTCCCCAGTCCGACGAGAGGGCCTCGACGAGCGCCAGCCCGCGCCCGCTCGGAGCCGTCGGCTCCGGGTGCCGGACCGTCGGGACGCCACCCCCGGCGTCGCTGACGAACACCTGGACCACGTGACCGTCGATGCGCACACGGACGGTCACGGACTGGTCGGAGGGGCCGTGCACCACGGCGTTGGCGACGAGCTCGCCGGTCAGCAGCTCGACCACCTGATTGGTGGAGCCACCGATGCCCGCCTCGGCGACGGCGCGCATGACCCAGTGCCGCGCGGCACGGGGGGCCGACCGCTCCGCCTCGACGACGAGCTGGGCGTCCACCACGTGCGCGTCACGGTGCCGTGCGCTCGCTGCGCTCCGAAGGTCCCGTACGTCGCCCACCTGTCTAGGGTGCCCGAGTCGGAGGGCTCGCGCCCGGGGTGCCCGTACGCGTACGGGTGAAGACCCACCGGTAACCCCGTGGCGGGGTCGGCCGACCCGGCTTCAGCGCCGTTGGCTGACGAGCCCTACGAGGTTGTCCTCGGAGTCGCGCACGAACGCGTGCCACTCGTCGGTCCCGGCCGGCCCGAGCGTGTCGTCGGCGTGCCTGAAGATGACGTGCGGCTCCGACTCGATCGTCACGCCCGCCGCCCGCAGCCGTTCGACCGTCTGATCGAGGTCGTCGACCCGGAGGTAGAGCAGAGCGCTCGGCGCGTTCACGTCGAGCAGCAGCCGGACCCCGGCGAGCGGGAAGAAGAGCAGCCCGGGCGGGTCGAACCGCGCCGCCGGCGGGGTGCCGAGCAGCTCCGTGTAGAACGCCGCAGCCCGGTCGAGGTCGGTCGCGCGCTGGGCGACCTGCACGAGTTCCATGGCTCCATCGTGCCCTCCTCTGAGGTACCTCAGAGGGCCTCAGAGGCACCTCAGACCGTTTTCCCGACGAGGGCGGCACCAGGACCCGTCGACCGACCGATCCGGCAGCCCACCCCTCACGAGCAGAGTCATGGATGTCAGGAGAGGCGTCGGAGATTCCGGCGGTACTGAGGAGGAACACCATGGCTGAATTCTGGGGAACCGCCCTCGACGGCGAGCTCGCCTACCGCCGGGACCGCATGTCCACCGCGCTCCAGAACCCTCGGAGGTCAGGGCGCGCCGCCCGGCCCGGCGGGTCCGCACGGGCCGCGCACCCGCGGATGCGTGCGGCGCGTGGGTGGCTCCTGCGAGCATCAGGAGCATGGCACGTGGCTCGATGAGCACACCGTTCGTGGCACGCGCGCCGCAGGTCGACCAGCTCACGTCGGCCCTGCGGCGCGCTGATGCCGGCGAGCCCACCGCGGTGCTCATCGCGGCGGACGCAGGAGTCGGCAAGACCCGGCTCCTGCGGCATGTCGCCGAGCTGGCAGAGGCCTCGGGGGCCCGCGTCGTCGTCGCGCACTGCGTAGACCTGGGCGAGATCGGGCTTCCTTACCTGCCGTTCGCCGAGGCGCTGGCCCAGCTGCGCGCCCTCGACCCGGACGCTGTGGAGGCCGTCGTCGCGGAACGGCCGGCGCTGGCTCGCCTGCTGCCGGGACCGACCGGAGCGACCGGCCCGCCGGACGACCAGTCGAGCCGGCTGCAGCTGTTCGACGGCCTGGTCGAGGCCATCGGTGCCGTCGGCGTGCCGGGGCACCCGCTGCTTCTCGTGCTCGAGGACCTGCACTGGGCTGACGCGTCGAGTCGCGACGTGCTGCGGTTCCTCGTGTCGCGGCTGCGCGACCAGCACCTCGTGGTCGTCGCGAGCTATCGCACGGACGACCTGCACCGCCGGCACCCGTGGCGGTCCGTCGCCGCCGAGCTGGCCCGGCACCCCCGCGTGGAGCGGCTGGACCTTGCACCGTTCACCGACGGCGAGATCCGCGAGTTCACCACTGCGCTGGCCGGGGCCCCGTTGGAGGAGCGCACGCTGCGCCGCGTCATCGACCGTTCGGAGGGCAACGCGTACTTCGCGGAGGAGCTGCTGGAGGCCGGCGCCGAGGCCGACGAGCTGCCGTGGTCGCTCGCCGACGTCCTGCGCTCGCGCCTCGAACAGCTCGACCCGTCGGTGCAGCGACTCGCGCGTGTCGCGTCGGCAGCCGGCCGGCGGGTGTCCGAGCCGCTGCTCCGGGCCGTCGTGACCGCGGACGGCGACCCGCTGCTGGCGGCACCGAACGCGTTCGACGCCGGGCTGCGCGAGGCGGTGGCGCACCACGTCCTCGGCGGCGAGGAGGGACGAATCGCGTTCCGGCACGCCCTGCTGGCCGAGGCCGTGTACACCGACCTGCTGCCGGGCGAGCAGTCGGCCTTGCACCGCACCTACCTGGGGGTGCTGCGCGACGACCCGACGCTGGGACCGTCCTCACAGCTCGCCTCGCACGCACTGCGCGCCCCCGACCTGCCGACCGCCCTGCTGGCCTCTCTCGAGGCCGCACGCCAGGCGCGCGAGGTGCTCGCGCCCGCCGAGGAGGTCCGCCACCTGGAGGTCGTGCTGCGCCTGTGGGGAGCGGTGCCGGAGGTCACGACGAGCCTCGACCAGGACCACCCCGACGTCCTGGTCGCCGCCGCGGCCGCCGCGAGCCGAGCCGGCCAGGCCGATCGCGCCGTACAGCTGGCGCGTGCGGCGGTCGAGGAGACCGCAGCCGACGTCGAGCGGCAGGCCATGCTCCGGACCGTGCTCGCACGGTACGTCCTGGCCATCGACGACATCGACGAGGCGATGCGCGAAGCGTCCCGCGCCCTGGAGGCCCTGCCCACCGGCAACACCTCCGCACGCGCGTGGGCGCTGGCCAGCTACGCCCGCGCAGCGCTCAATGCCGACCTCGACGAACAGGCGGCGGCGAGCGCCCAGGAAGCCGTGGAGGTCGCCCGGGCGGCCGGCGCAGCGGACGCCGAGTCGGACGCGTTGACCACGCTCGCGGTGCTCGTCGTCGACGACGCGGACCGCGCCGCCGAGCTCCTCGACGCGGCCCTGACCCGTTCGCGGGAGGCCTGCGACTACGTGACCGAGCTGCGGACCCTGTTCAACCTGACGTCCAACCGGTACTACGCGGGCGACCTGCCCGGGGCGGCCCTGCAGGCGACCGACGGGGTCCAGCGCGCTGCGGCTCTGGGGATGACGTGGAGCGCGTACGGCCTGGAGCTGCACATGTTCGTCAACCTGGTCCGGTACGTCTCGGGCGATCTGAGCCCCGCCGACCTGGGTGGGGTTCCCGAGGAGCTGGCGGACATCCTCAAGTCCCAGGCGCTGTACGCGGCGGTGGCTCGCGGCGACGCCGACGCGGTCGAGCGTGGGCTGGCTCTGGAGTCCGTCTGGCACCGCGACGGGTTCATCGCGCTCGTTGCGGGCGGCTGCACCGTAGACGCGCTGACGTGGCGTGGCGACCTCGAGGGCGCGGTCGCGCTGGCGAACCGGCTGCTCGAGTACCTGTGGCGCACGTGGTCCGACTACTTCCTCGGCGGCATCTGGCTCGTCGCGCTGGCGCTCGCGGCGCTGGCCGACCGCGCACAGCAGGACCGGCTCCTGGGCAAGGACGTGTCGGCGGCGCTGACCACCGGGAACCGACTGCTGCAACGTGCCGTCGAGACGGCCGTCCGCGGCCGGCCTCGAGGGGGGCAGCTCGGACCGGAGGGGCGCGCCTGGCTGGCGCGGGCGCACGCCGAGCACTCACGGCTCGTCGGCACGAACGACGCTGCGCTGTGGCGGACGACCATCGACGAGTTCGACTACGGGTACCGGTACGAGCTGGCGCGCAGCAGGTTCCGGCTGGCCGAGGCGCTGCTGGAGGCAGGGGACCGCGAGGGCGCGCTCGCCGCGGCCGGGACTGCGCTGAGTGAGGCCGAGGCCATGGGCGCCGTGCCCCTGACCACGGCGGTCCGTGGGCTCGCGCGGCGCGGGCGGCTCGACCTGCCCGGGGTGCGAGCGTCGGGTGCTGACGTGCTGACCGCGCGGGAGGCGGAGGTGCTCGCGCTCGTCGCGCAAGGGCTGTCCAACCGGCAGATCGGCGAGAAGCTGTACATCTCCGGGAAGACGGTCTCGGTGCACATCTCGAACCTGCTGGCCAAGCTCGGCGTCTCCGGACGGGCCGAGGCCGTGTCGGTCGCGCACCAGCGCGGACTGATCGGCGCGGGCTGAGCGCCTGTCGGTCCCAGACCCTAGGTTGGGCGCATGTCCCCGTCGAAGGTTCCCGCGGTCGAGCTCGAGGTCAACGGCCGGACCGTGCGCGTGAGCAGCCCCGACAAGGTCTACTTCCCCGAGCGGGGCCTGACCAAGCTCGACGTGGTGCAGTACTTCCTCTCGGTCGGCGACGGGATCCTGGGCGCGCTGCTCGACCGGCCGACGACGCTGGAGCGGTGGCCCAAGGGGGTCTTCGAGGGCGCCAAGCTGGCCACCCGGATGGACTCGACGGGCGACGCGTTCTACCAGAAGCGGGTACCGCAGGGAGCGCCGGAGTACGTGCGGACGGCGCGCATCGCGTTCCCCAGCGGACGCACGGCGGACGAGGTCGCGCCCAGCGAGCTGGCTGTCGTGGCGTGGGCCGCCAACCTGGGGACGCTGACGTTCCACCCGTGGCCGGTGGTCGGCGACGACGTCGACTCCCCGGACCAGATCCGCATCGACCTCGACCCGCAGCCCGGTACGGACTTCACGAATGCCGCCCGCGTGGCCCCTCGCGCCCGCGAGCTGCTGGCCGAGCACGGCATGGAAGGGACGCCCAAGACGTCGGGCGGACGCGGCATCCACATCTTCGTGCCCATCGAGCCGCGCTGGTCGTTCGTCGAAGCCCGGCGGGCGACCATCGCGTTCGGTCGAGAGCTCGAGCGACGCATGCCGTCCGAGGTGACCATGAAGTGGTGGAAGGAAGAGCGCGGCCAGAAGATCTTCGTCGACTACAACCAGATGGCCCGCGACCGCACGATCGCGTCGGCCTACTCGATCCGCACCAACCCGCGCGCGACCGTGTCGGCACCGCTGCGCTGGGACGAGGTCGCGGACGTGGCCCCGGACGACTTCACGGTCACGACGATGCCCGCGCGGTTCGCCGAGGTGGGCGACCTGTTCGCGCCGCTGGTCGCCCGTGCGGCCCCCCGCTACTCCCTCGAGTCGCTGCTCGAGCTGGCCGACCGGCAGGAGACCGACGAGGGCGAGGGTGACCTCCCCTACCCGCCCGAGTACCCGAAGATGCCGGGCGAGCCGAAGCGCGTTCAGCCGAGCAAGGACCGTGACCGCCCCCGCTGAACCTCCCGGTGCGGCACCCGGCGCGGGCGCCGCCGCCCTCACCTATGCGTCCACGCGTGGCCGGTGGGTCCTGTTCGCCACCGTGCTGGGGTCGGCGATCGCGTTCATCGACGCGACGGTCGTCACCATCGCCCTGCCGCACATCGCCGACGACCTGGACGCCACCACGGCCGACCTGCAGTGGACCGTCAACGCCTACGGTCTGACGCTCGCGGCGTTCCTGCTGCTGGGCGGGTCGCTGGGCGACCGGTTCGGCCGGCGACGCCTCTTCCTGGTCGGCGTCGTCTGGTTCGCGGTCGCGTCGCTGGTCTGCGCGGTCGCACCGACCGTCGGCCTGCTCGTCGCCGCGCGTGCCGTGCAAGGGGTGGGCGGCGCGCTGCTCACGCCCGGGTCGTTGGCCATCCTCCAGTCGACCTTCACCGGCTCGGACCGCGGCCGCGCCATCGGCGCCTGGTCGGGGCTCGGCGGCATCGCAGGCGCGATCGCGCCGTTCCTCGGCGGGTGGATCGTCCAGGTCACGTCGTGGCGGTGGGTGTTCGGGATCAACCTGCCGATCGCGGCCGTCGTCGTCGCCGTGACCCTGCGGCACGTCCCGGAGAGCTCCGACGTCAACGCGTCCAAGAAGCTCGACGTCGCCGGCACCGTCCTGGGTGCCCTCGGTCTGGCCGGTCTGACGTACGGGTTCACCGCGTGGACCGAGAACGGCCGTCCGGACGCCGTCGTCATCGGGACCCTGGCGTTCGGGGTGGCGACGATGGGTGCGTTCCTGTGGGTCGAGTCCCGGACTGCGGCGCCGATCCTGCCGCCGGCCCTCTTCCGGTGGCGGCCGTTCGCCGGCACCAACGCCGCCACACTGCTCATCTACGCAGCCATCTCGGGGATCTTCTTCTTCCTCGTCGTGACCCTGCAGGTGGTGGCCGGCTACTCCCCGCTCGCGGCCGGGGTCGCACCCCTGCCGGTCACGGTCCTCATGCTGCTGCTCTCCCCGCGGGCCGGTGCGCTCAGCACGATCATCGGCCCGAAGATCCCGATGACGGCCGGTCCGTTGGTGTGCGCGGTCGGTGTGGTCCTCCTGCTCGGCGTCACGCCGGACACCCCGTACCTGACCCACGTGCTGCCGGGCATCGTCGTGTTCGGGCTCGGGCTGTCCGCGACCGTCGCGCCGCTGACCACGACCGCCCTCGCGGCGGCCCCCGACCACCTGGCCGGTGCCGCCAGCGGCGTGAACAACGCGGTCGCGCGCGTCGCCGGACTGCTCGCCATCGCCGTGCTCCCGCTGGCCGCAGGCGTCGGCTCGTCGCTCACCGACCCGACGACCCTCGAACCCGCGTACCGGATCGCGATGCTGGTGTGCGCCGGCCTGCTCGCCGGCGGCGCCGTGATCTCGTTGCTCACCGTGCCGAACAACGCCGAGAGCGTCCGACCGCCCACACCCAGGGATCGATGACCGATCTGTCGGGGACCCGACGGATTCAGCCGACGTAGTCGAAGTGCCAGTACTCGGGGTTCGAGCCGTCCCGATGGGCCCACGCCGGGGACGTCCAGCCGTACGACGGCCCATGCGTCACGAGCCAGTCCCGCTGCGGGGTGTCCCAGCCGTACTGACAGGGCAGCTCGGGGACGTCGAGAGCGAGGCCGGTGCCGTGCGTCGACGTCCCGGGCCTTGCCGCGACCGTCCCGAGTGCCGCCCGCATCTCGACCTGGGTGTCGTAGTCGCGGTACGTCAGGTCCAGGCCGAGGTGGTGCCCGAACGCCGCACGGAACGCCGAGTCGAGCCGCTCCAGGGCCGCGGCGGCGTTGGTGCGCAGGTAGTACGGGGTGCCGTGCGGGTCCTTGGCCCAGGAGATCGCGGTCAGGGCGCTCGGCGGGAGCTTGCCGTTGGAGCCGTCTCCGCCGACGGTCGGGGGCGACGTGTAGAACGGCGGACCGGTGTAGGTGGTCTCGCACGAGGGCGCCCTGGTCGGCGCGGGCCTGGGCGCGACGGCCGCGGGTCTCGGGGTGGGCCGCTTGGCTGCCGGCGCTGCGACCGCGGCCTGCTGAGCCGTCCAGGCGTCGTGGGCGGCCATGACGGCCGCCGTCCCGGTCGACAGGGTCGCCGTGATCGCCCGCAGGTCGGCGGCGCTGTACCCGGCCGCTGGGTCCGACGGGTCCGACGGGTCCGACGGGTCCGACGACGGCGCGGCCGTCGGACCTGACGACGTCGCAACAGCCGTGTCCGGCGACGTCGCCGGCACCGCCGCGAGGGCGGCGTCGGCCACCACGAGCTGAGCGGCAAGAGTCTGCCGGACCGTGTCGTCGGCGATCTTCCCCTCGGTCGCGGCCAGGGCGCTCCGGGCCGTGTCGGCGGTCTCCTGCAGGCCGCCGCGAGCCTCGACCAGCACGACGGCCACCCGTGCGCGGTCGAGCGCGGCGTCGTGCCCGACCGTGACGTCGACGTCCGAGGCCTGCGCTTCGGCGACGGCGACGGCCCGGTCGGCGGCGTTCGCCTGACGCGTCGCGACATCGCCCTGGTGGGAGTCCCACGCCCAGGCGCCCCCAGCCGCGCCGACGACCAGGGCGGCGGTCACGGCGGCGACGATGCTGCGCGATGGTCGGCGGATATCGGCTCTCCGGAGACGTGGGACGAGGTAGGGCAAAGCCCCGCGTCAGGTCAGGCTAGCGACGTCGTCCCTCCGGTACCTCCGGGCGAGACGAACCGCTGCACGAAGTCGAGGGCGGCCCCGGCGACCGCCTCCCACCCGTGGTCGATGACGAGCGAGTGCCCGACCCCCGCGATCTCGACGATCTCGGTGACCCCCGCGTTGCGCTTCTGGCGCTTGAAGGACGCGTTCGAGATGGCCGGTGGGACGGTGTGGTCGAGCTCGCCGGAGATGATCAGCAGCGGTCCACGCTCCGGGTTCTTGGTCTTGACCCTGGCCTCGCTCCACGGGTTGAAGTTCGCGACGGCGGCCTGGAACAGCGGCTCTCCGGCGCCCGGGACCGCATACGTCTCGTAGAGGTCCTTGGCCTCGGCCTCGTCGACCGCGTTGGCGAACGCGTACCGGAACTGGTCGTAGGTCAGCGGGACCGCGCGCTGGTAGTTGGCGGGATTGGTGAGCACGGGGGACGCCGACCTGAGTGCCGAGATGGGTAGGGGCAGGACCCCCTGGAAGGGAGCCGGGTCGACGGCGACCGTCACGGCGGACAGGCCCCGGCCGGCGATGATCTGCGCGAGCAGCCCACCGAACGAGTGCCCGACGACCGCCGGCTTCGTCGTGAGCGCGCCGACCGCCTCGGCGACGTGGTCGGCGATGTCGGTGATGCCCTTCTTCGCGAACGTCGAGGGGTGGGCGTTCCCCTCGGCGACGGTCTCGGGATCGTCCGGCCAACCCGGTGCGATCGTCGCGTAGCCGGCGGCCTCGAAGAGGGTGCGCCAACGGTGCCAGCTGGAGGGCAGCAACCACAGCCCGTGGACGAACACGACGGGGGTGCGCCCGCTCGCGTTGGCCGTGTCGATGTCACGTCGCTCGTGCTCGGTCAGGGCAGTCATGGGGCACATCGTGCACTTCGGACCGGCGGTGCACCAGGGTTTCGCGGCATCGGGTGGAATCGCGACCACTTCGCTCAAGCCGCAGGTCAGCGGGGTCGATCCCGCCCTCATGGACGATGTGCGCTCGACGGTGCCCAGCTCGGCGGCCGGCGCCGTCGACATCGCGCCCGGGATCCGCACGTTGACGCCCGCGGAGGTGGCACACCTGGACCGCGCGCGCGCCCACCTGCGGTCCGCCGCCATCGACGTCACCGACTCCGCCGCGATCGGCGCGCTCCTGCACCGGGCCCGGACCTCGTGGGCGACCGGCCCCTCCTCGGCACCTCCGGCGGCGATGATCCTGGCGCTCGGCGTCGGCGTCGGCGACCTGCTGATCGCGCGGGTCCCCGGCGCACGGTGGGCGCTGCACAACGGCTCCGCCCACCCGACGCCGACGGTCGTCTCGTCGTCCGGGCTCGACGCTGCGCTCCCGCTGACGGACGTGCGGTCGAAGTGGATGACCGGTTGCACGCCCACGTGGGTGGGCGAGTACGTCGCCGCAGCCGCCGCGCATCTCGTGGTCGGTGCGGACATCGCTGTGCCCGCCGCGCTCCCGAACCCTCCCGAGCCCGCCGCGCTCCCGAGCCCGCGGCTGGCCGGCGACGACCTGCCCCGCACCCCGGCCGACCTGCCGCACCCACCCTCGTCCGCGGTCCAGGACCTCGCACTCGGTGCCCTGGAGCACGCACTCGACGCCGTCCTGACCACCCCTGCCGACCCGCACCCGTTCGCGCTCGTCGACGGTGGCTCCGGCCCGCAGGTGCACAGCTTCGACGGCGAGCCGTCACACGCCCAGCACGTCGCCCGCGAGTGGGTCCGAGCCTCGGGTGCGGTCCGCGGTGCGGTCGCCTGGTACGGCTCGTTGCCCACGCCCGAGGCCGGCGACGCGCCCGCCGTCCTTGTCGAAGCCTCCGACGCGCACGAGCCGAGCCTGGTCGTCGCCCACCGCTACGCGCTCGCCATACCGGCCGGTCAGGGCCGCGCCCGCCCGGCCCGCGCGATCGGCGAGCCGATCATCCTGGGTCAGGGCGACGCGCTGCTCTGAGAGCCGGTGCTCGACGCCCGGATCCACATCTCGGCTGTTCGTCCGAACCCGTCGGCTGCGCACCAGGTCCTCGTTCGTCGGGCCGGCTGCGTCCGTGCCGCGAAGTGGGCGCGACGGCACCAAGATCGGTTCATGGGGGGCGGGGGCGGTGCCGTGCTCGTTGTCGCGCCCGGAATCGTCCCGCTCGCCGTCGGGCTCGCCGGCGCCTTGCACGCCACCGGCTGGGCTACGACCCTGCTGGACGGGCTCGACCGCAGGCCCGGTGACGCGGGCTCGTCGACGGTGCGGGTGGCGGTGGCGGACGGCGTGCGCATCGGCCGCGCGGTCCGGTATCTCGACCCGTCCGTCTGCGTCGTCCCGGTGCGTGCTCTGCCGCTGCTCCTGCCGTTCGCCGAACGGGGCGCGCGGGTCCTGGACGCCGATGCGCCGTTCACCCTGCTCGTGCGGCTCGTCGACGAGGCGCTCCGAGAGGAGCGCCGCCCGGATCCCGGCGCGCTGCGCCGACGGGCGGCCGAGGTGGAGGCGCTCGAGCGGCTCACGCCGCAGGAGTCGCAGACGCTCCAGGCGCTGATGCTGGGCGAGACGGCCGCCGAGATCGCGACGCGCACGTCTCGATCGGTGCACACCGTGCGCAGTCAGATCAAGGCGGTGCTGGCGAAGCTCGGCGTCAGGTCGCAGACCGCGGCCACAGCCGTCGCGGAGCGCTCAGGCGTGCCGTTGACGGTCCAGCTCGCCCGCGCGCAGTTCACCAATTGTGGTGATGAGGCGCGGTGATGTGCGCGATGACACTGGTCAAGCCCCACCACGAACGGGGCTTCTCACCCACATCTAGCGAAGGAGCGGACCATGGGAACGACAGTGGTGAAAGTTGTGGAGATCATCGCACCGATCGCGCTCGAGGCTCTCGCGAAGGCGGCTGAGGCACTGCTTGCAGGGGAGGCCTCGAAGGCGGCCGTCGCTGCCCTCCCGCAGCAGAAGCCCGCTCCGGCGGACGACGACTGGGGCTCGATCATCACGACGGACACCTGGTCGTACAACGAGACCAACTTCGCCACCCAGTACGGCTACTACTACGCGGGTCTCACCTCGCAGCCGACCACCGGGGCCATGCCGGTCGCGGCGCAGGAGGACATCATCGTCTGGGAACAGAAGAACGGTATCGCGGACATCACGAAGTACCTGCAGACGGTGTTCCAAGGGTCGATCGCGGTGGCGGACTCGATCACGATCGCGAACAACCTCGGCTCGATCTTCCTGCAGCGCTTCGGTGAGGAGGCGCTCGGCTGGGAGCCGTTCTCGAAGCGGTACAACTTCACCGACGGCCTCATCGTCGACGTGTACATGGTGACCTCGCCGGCGCGGGACTCGAAGAACAATCCTGCTGGTGTCGCGAGCTACTGCTTCGTCGCCTACAACCACAAGAGCGCCTGAGCCCCGGCCATGCCGAACGTGTTTCGGGGCATGCGGCCCAACGTGGCGAACAACGGCCCGCTCGTCCAGGACGACAACGCGAACGCCCTCGGCGTCCGGGTCACACCACCGTCGGCCGCCGCCGACGTGGTGACGTACCTGCAGGGCGGGGTGCCCTGGGTCAGTCCACTCGACCCTGCAGGCGATCCGCAGGGCATCTCGGTCGCCGCAGGCTCGGGGTGCAACCTGCCGTCGCACCGACGGCCGAGGGGCGCGCCGTGGAACGGCACAGGTGCAGTCGGGCTGCAGATGTGGCAGCTCGACACCGCGGTGCTGGTGCCTGCTCAGCTGCAGGCGGTCCCGGCACCCGTGCCCGGGCAACCGCAGCACGAGGTCATCAGCCCGGCACAGCTGATGTCCCTGGCGCTCTACCGTGGCTACATCGCTGCCACCGCACCCTCCTGGCAGCTGTCACCGGCACCGGTCCCGGCCTGTGCCGCTGCGGCCGATCTCACCCGAGGAGCACCCGTGGACGCTCACCTGGTCGGCCTGCTCACCGGCGTCGCCGGCGGGGAGGATCCGACGGAGCTGGTCGCGGCGCTCCGCGCGGCGAACGAGCAGGGGACGAGCGCGGCCGAGCTCGTTGCCGGCATCGAGGCGTCGGTCCAGCGGCTCGAGGAGGGCGGCGACGACGACGGTGCGGAGGTGCTGCGCGGCGTCCTCGACCGCATCACGGGGTACTGCGCACCAGCGGACAGGATCGTGCTCACCTGACGCTGCCGGTGGTGCGGGGCCCGCGTGGTCCCGCACCACCGGCCCGGTGCGTGCACCCCGGTCCCGCGCGGCCGGGGCGACTGTCGGGCGGACTCGACATCACGAGCCGAAGATGAGGCATGGGTGTCCCCGTCACGTTCGTCGATCCGTCGTTGCCCACCGTGGCCGCTCCTCCGTCGGCGGCGGCGGGGTCGTTCGACCCGGAGACGGGGTTCGCCGACGAGCTGCACCGCCAGGTCACCGCGTACGTCGAGCTCGGCATCCCGGCGCTCCTTGGCCTCGACGCGTCGGAGTTCCACGCACGCCTCGCCCCGCCGGCCTCTGCGAGCCTCACCCCGGCACCACAGTCCGCCGTGGACGGCGACGCCGTGCCGTTCGTCCTCGTCGTCCCCGGCCTGGACGTCAACGACCTGGCCCCCGCGATGCGTCGTGGTGCGAAGCTCGGCGTGAGCGTGATCGACCGGGTCGAGGCGCCCACGTACCAGCCGATCGTCGACGTCCCCACCGAGCCGTACCTCCTGTGGGGCATCGACACCGGCTCGGAGTTCTGCAACGTCACCCCGGAGACCGCGCTGGCCACGCTCACCGCACGTAGGCGCACCCCGTTGACGATCGACGAGGGCGTCGCGCTGACGGTCGTGCGGCCGGACATGCTGCGGCCGAACAAGTGCTACTCGCTCATGGGCTCGCGGACGGGCACGAACCAGCGCGTCCCGGCGGTGTGGATCAGCGAGCGCCGCGCGAAGCTCGGGTGGTGCTGGGACCGCAACCCGCACACCTGGCTCGGCGCCGCCTCCGCGTCCGGCAGGCGCCCCCTCTAGGCTCGGGTCCATGCGCTTCCGCACCGTTCTCGAGCTCAGCGGCAAGTCCGCGACCGGCATGCCCGTCCCCGCGGAGGTGGTCGAGGCGATGGGCCGCGGCGCGCGCTTCCCCGTCGTCGTGACCATCAACGGGTACTCCTACCGGAGCACCGTGACGCCCTACGGCGGCAGGACGCTCATCCCGGTCAGCGCGGAGAACCGTGCGGGCGCCGGGATCACGGCCGGCGAGGACGTGGACGTCGACATCGAGCTCGACGACGCCCCGCGCACCATCGCGGTTCCGGACGACCTGACGGCAGCCCTCTCGGAGGCCGGCAGGGCCGCTCTGGACGCCCTCTCGTTCAGTCGCAAGCGCGCGATCATCGAGCCGATCGAGGCCGCGAAGACCCCGGAGACGCGCGCGCGGAGAATCGCCAAGGCCGTCGAAGCGCTGGGGTAGGGCCCGCGCTCGATGCCGCCAGAACGCCCACGTCGTCTGCGACCGAACGGGCACCAGCGCGAGGGTGAACCGACTCCTCGCCACCGCCCGCCGACGCGGCGGGCTCGTCGTGCCATGCGAGTCGTGCCATGCGAGCCAGTGCGCCGCGGCCGCCGAGCCAGGCGGCTCATTCTGACACTCCAAAGCGAACGACGGCCGCCATGTGGTATTCCAAGGCGGCATTAACGTCCGAATGGAAGCGTTCTTTTTAGTTCGGTGCGACGACAAATCGCGCGCCGGTACTGTCCGGCCCTGGCGCCACCCGCTTCCCGCTCCGTCCCATTCGTCCCGCTCGTCAGAACTGTGCCAAGATGCGCACGCTCAATTCAGCTACGAAGGGATTTCACAATGCTTCGGACGGTAGTAAAAATTGTCGCGGCGGCCACGTTCATGATGATGGTTCCTGTTGCGGCCTACGCCGTGAACGTCTCCGACAACGACGGCAGCGGGGAGCAGCACAGGACCCTGACGTACGCGAACGGCGCCCGGGTCACCGGGTCTCTGAAGTCCACGAGCGGCAAGACGGTGTACTACTCGGGCAAGGTCGCCCTGGGGGGGTGCTCGGACAAGAACGTCGGGCGCTACTCCGACAACACCAACAGCACCTCGGCTGTGACGCGCGGCGGCGAGATCTTTGCGTCGCTGTCCGGGCTCTGCGGCTTCCAGGGCGTCAAGTCGAGGGTGTGCCACACCCTCACAGGCCTCCCCGACTCGTGCGGGCCTGACTCGAGCAGGTACTGACCACCATGCGTCCGACGATCCATCTGGACGATGTCTGCGTCCGGCTCTCCGGCCACGAGGTTCTGCGTAACGTCGACCTCGAGCTCGCGGAGGGCGTGACGGCTCTCGTCGGGCGCAACGGTGCAGGCAAGACCACGTTGATCCGCGTCCTCACGGGCTCGTTGCGGCCGACCGACGGCGTGGTGCTGTCGGGCGGCTCGGACATCCACGAGTCGACGTCAGCGATGGTCAGGCACCGGCAGCATCTGGGGTGGCAGCCGCAGGAACCGCGGCTGCCACCCCGGATGCGGGTCGAAGAGTTTCTCGCCTACGCGGCCTGGCTCAAGAAGATGCCGACACGAGCGGCGGACGTGGCGATCGAGGCAGCATTCGACGCCGTGGATCTCGGCGGTCTGCGCGACAAGCGGCTGGGTGTGCTTTCCGGGGGTCAACGTCGGCGGGCCGCCTTGGCGGCGGCCGTCGTCGGCGGCCCCGATCTGCTGCTGCTCGACGAGCCGACGCTCGGGCTCGACCCGGTCCAGCGCAGCCACTTCCTCGAGGTCGTGCGTGCGCTCGCTCCAGGCAGGGCCATCCTCGTCGCCACACACCTGATGGAGGATGTGGAGCTCGTCGCCGACCGGTGGTTGGCACTCGACGAAGGCCGGGTGGTGGCCGCCCGCGACGTCGACCGCTCGAGCCCCGCAAGCCTCGTCACCACCCGTGACGACATCCGGCGCGCCTTGGGCCTCGAACCGCGGATCGACCGATGAGCGGCCGGTCCGCCCTGCGGGGTGCCTGCATTCCGAGTCCCAGGCGGTTCGTCGCGCTCGTCACCACCGCCGCGGCCGCGCTGAGCCTGGTGATGGCGATGGTGCGTCGCGAGGAGTGGGTCGGCTGGCTGCCGACGACCGTCGGGGTGATGGAGCAGGCGACCGTGTGGGTGCCGTCCATCGTGGCTGTGGCGGCCGCATGGGTGAGCGGGCAGCCGCGAGCGCATGGCCTTGCTGATTGGGTGTCGACCTCGCCCCGGTCCGCGGCCGACCGCCTCAAGGTCCCCGTCCTGATGGCGGGGCTCGTGGGGCTCGTCGCGCAGGGAATCGCTCTTGCTGTGGTGCTGGTGGTCTCGGCTGAGGCGGGCCTCTCGGCCGGGGGCCTGTCCGGGTTCGCGCTCACGATCTCCGTGCCGACGATGTCCGCCTACCTCCTCTTCTGGGCGTTCGCCGGGTCGGCGATGGGGATCGCCCTACCTCGGGCCGTTGCCCTGCCGGTGACCGCACTGGTCCCCTACGCCCTGTACGCCGCACTAGAGCTGTACGCCGGCGACAGTCCGCTGAACGTCCTGGCCGTCAATACCACCCGCTCGTACGACTACGTCATGCCGGCCACCGGACCCTTGATCGCGCGGCTCGTCTTCTGGCTGTTCGCGGCCGCCGTGGCAGGCGCGGCGCTGCTCGGACGTCGCCGTCTGGCGCAGACGGGTGCGTGGGCGGTCAGCTTCTCTGCGGCGTTCGCCTTGTTCGTGGGACCGGCCTACGTCCCGATCGCTGGGGCAGAGGCGACGAGGTGCGAGGGTCACGCACCCCGGACCTGCCTGGACGCGTCACACGTCACCGCGATGAAACGCTATCGCTCGGCAGTGTCGCGGGTGTGGCCGTCCGTGCCCGTCGCCCTACGCCCGGACACCCTGGTCTCGGACGACCTGCTCGACGTCGGGGGCGCTGGAAGCGTCCTGATCGCTCCGCCGGTCGCCGGATACGCGGACCCGGCGCGCGTCGTCGACCAGACGATGTTCGCCGCGCGGCTCGGGGATGCGCTGTTCATGGCGCACTGCACGGACAGCACCGGCGGTGTGGACACCGCGCGTGTCCTCGTGCAGTGGTGGCGCGTCGAGCACGACGTGGCCACCGAAAGCTCCGCGTTCGCCGGCGACACGGGTGCCGCCTGGTCCGACCCTGAGCACGAGCACCACGTACGGCAGGCCCAGGCTCTGGCCTCGTTGAACCCGCGGCGCCGGGAGGAGTGGTTCGCCGCCAACGTGGACGCGATCCGGGGCTGCAACGCGTCCACGCTGCCGGGGTCGTCGTGACGCGCAGGCTTGCGACAGCACACGGAGTCCGGCCGGCGTCGTGGGGCGTCATCGGAGCCGGCTGGCTGGTGTCGGTCGGGGCCTCCCGGGTGGGCATCCCTCGGGTCGACCAAGCGTTGGACCACATGCTTCGGCCGCTCGAGACGCTCGGCTTCGTCGCGATGCTGCTGCCCGTGTCGCTGTTCGCCGCCTTGTTGGCAGACGAAGCACCATGGCTCACGACGACCGCGGCCCGAGCTGCTGCTGGACTACGCCTCCGTTGGGCGGCGACTCTCGCGATCGCCGCGACGGTGGCCGGCCTCGGCTGGGTCGCGACACTTCCACCAGGCGTCCCCCGCGGGCAGTCGTTGGCCGGATGGAGCCTGGCCTACGGATGCGCGACATGGTCTGCCGTGCTCTTCCGGGCTGACCTCGCGGGACTCGTCCCTCTGGTCGTCGTCGTCCCCCTGAGCCTCGGGCGGATTCTGCCGTTCGGCATCAACGTGCTGTACAACGTCCAGCTGGCCGAACCGGCCGGGTGGACGGCAGTCGTCGTGCTCGCCAGTGGGCTCCTCGGCTACGCCGTCCTGGGCGACGGCCGCGCCCGACGTCACGAATGACGAACGCTCAGGGCGTCTGCGGCCGAACGGGGTACCACCGCGACCCGAACCGTCGCGTCACAGACCGTCCGCTGATCTCCGCCAGCTCGTCGAGCCGGGCCAGCACCGCCCAGCCGACGCGCCTCGCGTACTGGTCGTCGGCGGCCTCGAACCGGACCGTCACCCGGGCCTGACCTCGCACGACGCTCACGTCGAACGCCTCGACGGTGGTGAACGACTCCGCCACCTCGACCGCTGCCGGGAGCACGTCGGGGGCGTCGACACCCGGCTGCAGCAGGCCCACGGCGGCACTCACGCGGTACGACGGCACGGGGCGAGGCTAGCCAATCAGGGCGACGTCCCCACCACCCGCGTGCCAGGCTGCCGCCCCATGACACGCGAGCACCTCAGCCCGCGACTGATCAGCTGGGCATCGATCCTCGAGGAGAACACCCGCGCCCAGGCAGTCGCCACGTCCACCATGCCGTTCATCTACCCGCACCTGGCCCTCATGCCCGACGCCCACCTGGGGCTCGGCGCGACCGTCGGCAGCGTCATCCCGACCCTCGGCGCGATCATCCCCGCCGCCGTCGGCGTGGACATCGGCTGCGGCATGATCGCCGTCCGCACGCAGTGGACGTCGGAGCAGGTGCGCTCGCGCGGGTCGCTGTCGGCGCTGCGCGTGGCGATCGAGAAGGCCGTGCCCCTGTCGGCGGGCGGCGTGAACCAGAGGCTGACGAGCACGGCGGCGTCGAGGGTCGAGATCCTCGAGGAGAAGGCGGCCGCGGCCGGGTTCGACCCGACCGCAGACGCCGGCAGGTGGCGCCTGCAGCTGGGTTCGCTCGGGTCCGGGAACCACTTCATCGAGGTCACCGTCGACGAGACGGACACGGTCTGGCTGTTCCTGCACTCGGGGAGCCGCGGCGTCGGCAACCGGATCGCGCAGCGGCACATCAAGGTGGCGCGCGAGCTCTGCGAGCGGTGGTGGATCCCGCTGCCGGACAAGGACCTCGCGTACCTGGTGGAGGGCACCGACGAGTTCTGGGCGTACATCCGCGAGCTGCGGTGGGCCCAGGACTACGCCCTGCTGAACCGCGAGGAGATGATGGACCGGGTCGTCGACGCCATCGCCGAGCACATGGGCGAGGACGTCGCCGAGGCCGAGCGGGTCAACTGCCACCACAACTTCACGGAGCAGGAGACGCACTTCGGGAAGACGGTCTGGGTGTCCCGCAAGGGCGCGATCAAGGCCGGTGTCGGTGACGCCGGCCTGATCCCGGGCTCGATGGGCACCGCGTCCTACGTCGTCACCGGCAAGGGTGACGCGCTCTCGCTCAGCTCGTCGCCGCACGGTGCGGGCCGCAACTTCTCGCGGTCGGCCGCGCGTCGTCAGTTCACGCACGACCAGCTCCGCGAGGCGATGGTCGGCATCGAGTACCGCGACACGGACGCGTTCATCGACGAGATCCCGGCGGCGTACAAGGACATCGACCAGGTCATGGCCGACGCGGCCGACCTCGTCGAGGTCCGCCACGTGCTGCGTCAGATCGTCAACGTGAAGGGCGACTGACCGACGGCCCCGCTCTCCGACGAGAGAGCGGGGCCGACCGGGTCTACTTCTCGCAGTCCGTGCCGTCGTGGTCGGAGTCGCGGTACCAGTCGTACTCCGGGTCGACGCCCTGGACGTACGGGCCGTAGCCGGCGGCCTTCGCCTCCTTGCAGGTTCCGAACCTGGGGTCGGTGTCCGCCGCGGGGGCCGGGGCCGGTGCGGGGGCGACGGGCGCGGCGGGGGCCGGAGCGGGGGCCACGGGTGCGGGGGCGACAGGTGCGGGGGCGACAGGCGCAGGTGCGGCCTTGGTCGGAGCGGCGGCTACCGGAGCCGGCTGTGAGTGCGTCGGGGTGGGCGCCACGGTCACCTTCGGCGCGGCGGCGGTAGCCGTGGGTGTGGCCTTCGCGGTGACGTGGGCGGCAGCCGTGGCCGAGCTCGACGGCTTCGCGGCGGCTCCCGACGACGTCGCCGTGTCCTGGCAGCCCGCGAGCACCACGACGGCGAGGAGGGCAGCAGCGAGGGTTCTGGAAGCGAGGCGCATGTCCGGTCCATCGGCCGGCGCGGGTCCGACTTGAGCCCGTCCACGATCGGATGACGCGATCGGGCAGGTCAGAGCATTCGGAGCATCTCCGTCACGACCGCTGGGGAAAGCGTCGGACGCTGGCGGTGGAGCTCGACGAGCGCCGCATGCTCGCCACTGCGGGCCCGCGTCGCGCGCACCAGGCGCACGTCGAGGTCCACCATCGCGCTCGCGGCCGCGAGCGTCGTCTGCGCGCTGGCTGCACCCAAGGTCGGTGGGACCGCGCTCCACTCGCTGACCGGCGCGCGCTTGCTCCGCTCCCGCGCCTTCCGGGCCCCGGAGTGGTAGCAGATCGACAGGACGAGCGCACCCCACACCGCGACGATGATCGCGACGAACGGGCTCGACCCGATCCACACCATCGCGAGGGCGAGAAGGAGCACTCCCCCGAGCGCACCGACCGCGAGGCGCAGCAGCGACATCCTGCGCCCGTACGCGTCGAGGTCCAGCATCGCGTCGTCCGGCTGCCGCTCCATCCGACCTCCCTGTGCCGGCCACGACGCCGGTCTTGGTCGACACCGTAGTGGCAGCCCGCGCGGTCGCCCTTGCACAACCCGAACATTCACCTGACCTGCCGCTCACCCACCAGCGCGAGGCTCACTCCCACGAGGCCCCGCCGGGGCATCCCGTCCGAGGAGCCACCATGACCCGCACACGTCTCACCCGAGTCGGCGCCGTCGTCGCATTGACCTGCACCCTCGTCGCAGGACCGGCCGCAGCGTCCTTCGCGGCGGAAGCACCCCAGCCGACCGCCACCAGCCAGGCGTCCCTCCCCGGGGACGGCCACCGCCACCCGTGCACGCGAGCCGCGCACGTCGAGAGGCGCCTCGAGCGCGCGCTGGCCCGCATCCAGGGCGACGCTCAGCAGAAGGGGTCTGTCGCGTGGCTGGAGGCCAGGGCTGCCGAGGCGGACCAGGCCGGCAAGACGGAGCGAGCCGCCGCCCTGCGCGCCCGGGCCGACCGGCGTGAGAGCCGCGCCCGCACGCTCACCGACGCCCAGGCGCGTCTCGCGGCCATGACCGCCAAGCACTGCCCGACGCCGACGCCGACGGCCGCGTCGTGACGCGGCCGGCCGCACAAGTCGTCGCGGTCGTCGTCGCGACCGTGATCGCGGCCGGTGTCTCCGGATGCGGTGGGGCCGCGACGAGCGCGGGCGCGCCGGTGTCGTCGTCGGCTCACGGAGCACCGACAACCGCGACGACACCCGCGACGACACCCGCACAACCCACCCCAGCACGGCCCGCCATGCCGCAGGATGTCGCGCAGGGCGACGACGACGGTGAGCTCACGGCGGCGATCGACGACGCCGAGCACCTGGCGGACCTCGCCGAGGCGGACCTCGCCGCCGCGGACGGCTGAGCGCATGGACGGAGGCACATGACGACAGGTCAGGGCCTGGTCGTCGTCGTCGAGGACGACCCTGCCGTGGTCGACCTGCTGCGGCTGTACCTGGGTCGCGACGGGTTCGGCGTGCAGACGTACGGCGACGGCCTGACCGCGCTGGCGGCGATCCGCGCGCACCGCCCGGTCGCGGTGGTGCTCGACATCGGCTTGCCGGGCATCGACGGGATCGAGGTGTGCCGACGGCTGCGCGCCGACGGCGACCGCACCCCGCTGCTGTTCGTCACCGCCCGCGACGACGAGGTCGACCGCGTGCTCGGCCTCGAGCTGGGCGGCGACGACTACATCACGAAGCCGTTCAGCCCGCGGGAGCTGGTCGCCCGCGTGCACGCCGTCCTGCGGCGTGCGCAGCCGCACGACCAGGAGCGGCTCGCCCTCGGGCCGGTCGAGGTGGACGTCACTGCTCGCCGGACCCGTGTCGACGGCCGCCCCGTGCACCTCACGGCCACGGAGTTCGACCTGCTCGTGCACCTGTTGCGTTCGCCGGGCAGAGTGCACAGCCGGGAGTCGCTGCTCGGTGCGGTCTGGGGCTACGGCGCCGCGGCAGGCACCCGCACGGTCGACGTCCACGTCGCGCAGGTGCGCGCGAAGCTCGGGCCGGACGCACCGATCCGTACGGTGCGCGGCGTGGGGTACGCCGCCGAGGTCGAGAAGTGAGCCCCCGCGTCTCCCTGACCGCGCGGATCACGCTGCTGTGCGTCGCCGTCGCCCTCGCCACCGCCCTGCTCTCGGGGCTTGCCGCGGCACGGTACGTCGCGGCGGAGGCCCGGACCGCCCAGACGATCTCGAAGGCCGACGGGAACGAGACGCGACGCGTGCAGCGGGTGGAGCGCGCTCAGAAGCGCGCCGAACGGCGCGTCCCCCGGGCGGTGGCGCTCTCGCTCCTTCTCAGCCTCGCAGTCGGCGCGCTCGCCGGTGGCGCGACCGCGCGCGTCCTGACCCGACCGCTGCGGCACACCGCGGACGCGGCCCAGGCCATGGGGGCGGGTCGTCGGGACGTGCGCGTGCCGGTCGAGGGGCCGCCCGAGATCGCCGAGGTGGCCACGAGCCTGAACGCGCTCGCCGAGGCGTTGGCGACGAGCGAAGGCCGCCAGCGTCGGTTCCTGCTGGCCGTCTCGCACGAGCTGCGCAACCCCCTCACCGCCGTGCACGGGTTCGCCGAGTCCGTGGCCGACGGCGTCGTCACCGGCGACGAGGCGCGCGCGGCGGGTGCGGTGATCCTGGCCGAGTCGGGGCGGCTCGAGCACCTGGTGCGCGACCTCCTGGAGCTCGCCCGCCTCGGCGCCGACGACTTCCGGCTCGACGTGGCGCTCGTCGACGTCGGAACGCTCCTCGACGAGGCCGCGCGCGTCTGGTCGAACCGGGCGGCGGCAATCAGCGTCGAGCCCCCGGGTGTGCCGCTGCCCGTGCACACCGACGCCGCCCGACTGAGGCAGGTGCTGGACGGTCTCGCGGACAACGCGGTCCGCATGACTCCTGCCGGGCGTCCCGTGGTGCTCGCGGCGCGGCCGGCAGGACCCGACGACCCGCCCGGGACGCGTGCGGTGCTCGAGGTCCGCGACGGCGGCCCCGGGCTGTCGCCGGACGACCGCCGGGTCGCGTTCGAGCCGGGCGCACTCGGCGCGCGCTACCGCGACGAGCGGCCCGTCGGCGTCGGCATCGGCCTGTCGCTGGTGCACGGGCTGGTCGGACGACTGGGCGGCAGGATCGACGTGGGCGAGGCGCCCGAGGGGGGAGCCCGGTTCACCGTCGCGGTGCCGGACGCGACGCGCTGACGTGGTCCGCGCGGCCTAGAGCCCCCCGAGGAGCGCGATGAGCAGGTCGTGGACCGGGCCGGCCAGCTCCGCCTCGCCGGCCGACGTCAGCGGCTCCATCGCCCCCGAGCCCGCGCTCGCCTGGGTCCACGACCGCATGATCGAGATCCCGAAGCCTGCGGCGACGACCAGCTGCGCACGGAGCAGCATCCGCTCGCGGTCGGGGTCGTCGGGGCGGCTGCCGGCGATCGCCGCGAGGCGTTCGGCGAACGTCCGCAGGGTCCGCAGCCGGATCAGCTCGGCATGCTCGTCCCCCGACGTGCGCATGAGCAGCAGCAGCTGCGTCGGGCGATCGACCGGGTCCGGGCCCGTGATCTGCCGCACCATCCGCCCCGCCAGCTCCTCGAGCGTCAGGTCCTGCTCCACCGAGCGCTCGAGCTCGTCGGCGGCGCCCGTGAGACACGCCTCGAAAAGGCCCTCCTTCGAGGTGAAGTAGCGGCTGATCAGCGCGACGTTGACCCCGGCGTCGTCGGCGATGTGCCGCACGGTCGTCGCGGCGTACCCGTCGCTGGCGAAGCGGCGGCGCCCCGCGGCGAGCAGCAGCCGCCGCGTGCCGTCCGCATCACGGCGCCTCGGCGCCACCGCACCCGCGTCCTCGCTCACGAGGCCCAACCTAATGTGCGGTCCGACGCATGTAAACGTCTGTTGACTTCAGTTGCCTCGGTGCGCTATCCATGGGTCAACAACTGTTTACATCGACCTGTGAGGACGTCATGTCGCACTCCCTCGCGAAGGCCGGCGACGCCGGCGCCGCACCCTCCGTCGAGAAGCCGCCTGCGGGCCGGTTCCTCGTCCTGTACCTGTCCCTCGGTGGTCTGGCGTTCGCGGTCCTGCAGTCGCTCGTCGCGCCCACGCTGCCCGTCATCGCGGAGGACCTCGGCGCGACGGCGGCCGACGCCAGCTGGATCCTGACGGCGTACCTGCTGTCCGCCTCGGTCCTCACACCTGTCCTCGGACGGCTCGGCGACATGTCCGGGAAGCGTCGGGTGCTCATCGGCGTGCTGACCGCACTCGCCGTGGGCACGTTCGTCGCCGCGGTCGCACCCTCCCTGCCCGTGCTGGTCCTCGCCCGCGTGCTCCAGGGCTCGGCCGGCGCGATCCTGCCTCTGTCGATCGGCATCGTGCGCGACGAGCTCCCCCGCGAGAAGGTCAGCGTCACCGTCGGTCTGCTGTCCGCGATCTTCGGGGTCGGCGCCGGCGTCGGCATCGTCGCCGCGGGTCCGATCGTCGAGCACCTGTCGTGGCACTGGCTGTTCTGGCTGCCGCTCGTCCTCGTTGCCGTCGCCCTCGCCGGGGCGATCTTCGGGATGAAGGAGTCGCACGTCCGCACGCCCGGCCGCCTCGACGTGCTCGGCACGAGCATCCTCACCGTCGGCCTGGTCTCCCTGCTGCTCGCGATCAGCAAGGGCGAGTCGTGGGGCTGGTTCGAGGGCAAGACGGTTGCGCTGTTCGGCCTCGGTGTCGTCGCGCTCGTGGTGTTCGCCTTCGTCGAGCTGCGCGTCGCCCAGCCCCTGATCGACATCCGGCTCATGGCCCACCGCGGTGTCTGGGCGACCGACATCGTCGCCCTGGCTCTCGGTTTCGCGATGTTCGGCACGTTCCTGCTCGTCCCGATGCTGCTGGAGCTGCCCGCCGCGACGGGCGTCGGCTTCGGCAAGTCGGTGTCCCAGGCGGGCCTCTTCCTGCTGCCGACCGTCCTCATGATGGTCGTCTTCGGACCGCTCTCGGGGCTCCTCGACCGCAGGTTCGGCCCCAAGGTGCCGATGGCTCTCGGCACGTCCCTGGTGGTCGCCGCGTTCGCGCTGCCGGCGATCGTCCACGACCACCTCTGGCAGGTGGTCGGTTCCGGCGTGCTCACGGGTGCGGGCATCGGCCTGGCGTTCGCCGCCATGGCCAACGCCATCATCGAGAGCGTGCCGCCCGCACAGACCGGTGAGGCGACCGGCGTGAACGCGATCTCCCGGACGGTCGGCAGCAGCATCGGCACGGCCGTCGTCGCGGCCATCATCACGTCGCACACCACCGCCCAGGGCGTGCCCACCGACCAGGCCTTCACCTACGGGTTCTGGGCCTGCGCCGGCGTCGCGGTCCTCGCGGTTCTCGCGTCGCTCGCCGTGCCGTCGGCACGCCGTCGTCTTCAGGAGGCCCAGAGCGTCGGCGTCACCGACCTGCCGCCCGGGCCGGGCCCGCACCACCCCTGACCGACCGCATGACGAGGGCCCGGGACCGCCGAGACGGTCCCGGGCCGTGTCAGCTCGCGCCCAGGCGCACCGGCTGTCGCCCGACCGAGCACGGCGCGCTCAATAAGGCGCTTGTTCTATCGCAACTAGAACAGCTAGCATCGATCGCATGACGTCCGACGGAACCATCCTGGTCGAGCACCTCTCCAAGTCGTTCGGCACCGTACGCGCGGTCGACGACCTGTCGTTCCAGGTCACCCCGGGCCGGGTGACCGGGTTCCTGGGGCCCAACGGCGCCGGAAAGACCACCACCCTGCGGATGCTGCTCGGGCTGGTCCGTCCGACCTCGGGCGCCGCGACCATCGGGGGTCGGACCTACGGACAGATCACCCGGCCCCTGAAGACCGTCGGCGCGGCCCTGGAGGCCTCGAGCTTCCACCCGGGCCGCACCGCGAGGGACCATCTGCGGCTCTTCGCACCGCAGGTGGGGGTCCCGGACGCGCGGGCCGACGAGGTGATCGACCTGGTCGGGCTGTCCGATGCGAGAGACCGCCGCGTCGGGGTCTTCTCGCTCGGCATGCGGCAGCGGCTGGCTCTCGCCACGACGCTGCTGGGCGACCCCCGGGTGCTGCTGCTCGACGAGCCCGCGAACGGCCTCGACCCCGAGGGCATCCGCTGGCTGCGCGGCTTCCTGCGCGCGCTGGCTGGTGAGGGTCGCACGATCCTCGTGTCCAGCCACGTGCTCTCCGAGGTCGAGCAGACGGTCGACGACGTCGTGATCATCGCCCGAGGCCGGCTCGCGCACGCCTCGTCGCTCGCCGAGCTGGCCGGCATGGCAGCACCCCGGGTGCGGGTGGTCTCCCCCGACCCCGACGGGCTGGCGGCGCTGGTCGAGCGCTCAGGCTGGCGACGGACGGACGCCGGAGACCCGCGCGTGGCGCAGCTGCTCGACGTCACCGCCGCGACCGTCGGCGCCGCAGCCTTCGCGGCAGGCGTCGAGCTCCACGAGCTCGCCGCGCAGGACCCGGGGCTCGAGGGGTTGTTCCTGAAGCTCGTCGGCTCCACCGAGGCCGGCCCCGTCGAGCCGGGCTCCGTCCCGCCGGGCTCCGTGGAGGTGAGCGCCTGATGCGCGCCGCCCTCGTCACCGAGTACCGCAAGCTCGTCACCACCCGCCTCTGGTGGATCCTGCTGCTCGCGATGGTGCTCTACATGGCGTTCCTGTCCGCCGTGCTCGGCTGGAGCATCTCGCAGGACGGCGGGGTCAGCGGCACGTCGGGCACCGGCAGCGACGTCCCCCTGGCTCCGGACGCCGTGGTGCGCGCGGTCTACACGATCGCGGTGACGTTCGGCTACGTGTTCCCGCTGGTGATCGGCGCACTCGCCGTCGCGGCCGAGTTCCGTCACCAGACCATCACGCCGACCCTGCTCGCCGAGCCCCGCCGCACGGTGGTGCTGTCCGCCAAGCTCGTCGCGGGCGCCGCCATCGGGCTCGTGTACGGGGTCGTCGGCACGCTCTCCGCCGTCGGCGCGGGCGCCGTCGTCCTCACGGCGCTCGGCAAGCCCACCTTCCTCGACGACGCCTCGACCTGGCGGACGATCGCCCTGTCCGCTCTCGCGCTCACGCTCTGGGCCGTGGTGGGCGTCGGGTTCGGCTCGGTGCTGACCAACCAGGTCGCGGTGATCGTCGTCGTCCTGGCCTTCACCCAGTTCATCGAACCCGTCCTGCGGTTCGTCCTGTCCCTGACCGACTGGGGCGCAGGGATCGCTGCCTACCTCCCGGGTGCCGCGGGCGAGGCCATCTCAGGCGGCAGCTTCTACTCCGAGACGGGGGTCGGCACCCTCCTCGAGCCGTGGCAGGGCGTCCTGGTCATGCTCGCCTACGGCGTCGGGCTCGCCGCGATCGGTCGCGTGACGACGTTCCGACGAGACATCACCTGAGCGCAGCACCGCACGCGCGCGTGGGGCACGATGCGCGGATGGGGACGACCAGCACGTCGCGGGTTCGCTGGCTGCGCTACGGCGCGGTCGTGGCGTTCGGGATCGGGTTCGGGTACGTCGAGGCGGCGGTCGTCCACTACCTGCGCCTGGCGCTGGGCACGCAGCTGGACTACGACGCACCCGTGCGACGCGTCTACCTGGACCTCGGCGTCATCCGGTTCGTCGACCCGGGGCACACGCTGCTCGTCGACCCGGCTCTGGCTCGCGCCGAGACCGCCCGGGAAGCCGCGACCCTCCTGATGCTCGCCGCGGTCGCCGTGCTGGCCGGGCGCGGGTTCTGGCACGGGGTCGCAGCGTTCTTCGTCGCGTTCACGGTCTGGGACCTGACGTACTACCTGTTCTTGCGGGTCCTGACCGGGTGGCCGACGAGCCTGGCGGACACCGACGTGTTCTTCCTCATCCCCGTGCCCTGGCTGGGGCCGGTGGCCACAGCGGTGGTCGCGTCGGCGGTCGTGCTCGCGATCTCGTCCTGGTGGTTCCTGCGACCGGTGGCGTGGACGAACCCGTCCGCGCCACCGGTCGCATGACGCTCACGCGGTCGTAGCAGCCGTCCGGGCGGACCAGGCCTCGTTGATCGTGCGGCGCATGACGATCCGCTGCCGGGTCTGGGCGACGATCCCGATCAGGGCCAGCACCACCAGCAGCAGCCACCAGAGCCAGCTCGTGTCCACCGCGCTGCTGAAGCTGCCCTGCGTGAAGTCGTCCGAGTTCAGCTTGCCCACCAGCAGCATCAGGCCGCCGACGACGCTGACGGCACCCGCGAGGGAGCTGGCCACGGCGAGCACGACCATCGGCATGTTCCCGACGACCGCCACCAGACCGAGCACCACGCCGATACCTACTCCCACGAGGACCGCGACCCAGTTCCAGTCGATCCCCAGCGCGACGACCAGGCCGGCACCGATGACGTAGCCGAAGGCCGCCATGGCGAGGACCACGGCCACCGCGTAGAAGAAGTACGCGAGCACCGCGAGGACCAGGCCGGCCACCAGGCCCGAGACCCAGCCGAGCAACGTGCCGAGCACCCGCTCGTCCGCGAGCTCGGCAAAGAGGCCGGCCCCGAAGGCGAAGCCGGCGAAGAAGCCCCAGATGGGCAGGACGAGCCGCAGGACGAGCTGCCCGGCGAACAGCATCACGCCCCCGGCGAGGATCGCGAGGATGCCCAACAAGATGTCTGCCATGACCGCAATGTAGGGGTTCGCCAGCCCGGAGTCGCGCGACGACACGAAGGACTGAACGCATGCGCGCCCGCGAACCGCCTGTTCGCCCCCGGATCGGCGCGGATCGGCCTAGCCTTCTGGGTGGACATCCGCCCGACGATGGGAGCCGCCCGTGTCCGAGAGCACGCTCGAGGCCTTGCGCGGAGACGCCAAGCCTGCCGCGCAGTTCGGTCACGACGCGCTCGTCGTCTGCGACAACCTCGTGCGGATCTTCCAGTCGGGCAGTGTCGAGGTGCAGGCCCTCCAAGGTCTGGACCTGCTCGTCGACGAGGGCGAGATGGTCGCGGTCGTCGGGGCCAGCGGTTCGGGCAAGTCGACGCTGCTCTCGGTGCTGTCCGGGATGGACGCGCCGACGGCGGGCCGCGTGCGCGTGGGTCGCTGGGACCTCATGGCGATGCAGGCGCGGGACCGGCTCGCCTACCGCCGGCAGATGGTCGGGTTCGTGTGGCAGCAGACCTCCCGCAACCTGCTGCCGTACCTGACGGCGCGGCAGAACGTCGCACTGCCGATGACCGCGTCCCGGCGGCACCGTGCGGCACGGGTGGACGAGCTGCTCGACCTCGTCAGCGTCGGGCACGTGGCCGACCGACGGCCGCGGGAGATGTCGGGCGGCGAGCAGCAGCGCGTCGCCATCGCGACGGCACTGGCCAACGACCCGCAGCTGCTGCTGGCCGACGAGCCGACGGGCGAGCTGGACACCACCACCGCGCGGGAGGTGTTCGACGCGCTGCAGACCGCGAACCGGGAGTCCGGAACCACCGTCGTCGTCGTCACGCACGACCCGGCCGTCAGCGGGCTGGTCGAGCGCACGGTCGCGATCCGCGACGGGCGCACGAGCAGCGAGGTGCTCCGTCGGGACGCCGGGGGGGACGTCACGCACGAGGAGTACGCGGTGATGGACCGGGCGGGCCGCGTGCAGGTGCCGCGGGAGTACCGCGAGGCGCTCGCGATGACCCGACGCGTCCGGCTGGCCCTCGAGGCCGACCACCTGGCCGTCTGGCCCGACGGCAGCGCGCGGTGAGCGCCTCGGAGCACGCCGCGGTGGGCGCCGCGGTGAGCGTGTCGACCAGCGCGGAGCCCGGCGCGGCGGTGCGGGTCCGGGATGTGCACCGGACCTTCGGGAGCGGCCGGTCGGCGGTGCACGCTCTGCGTGGCGTCGACCTCGACCTGGCGCCGGGCGAGCTCGTGGCCCTCGTCGGGCGTTCCGGGTCGGGCAAGACGACGCTGCTGAACATCGTCGGCGGCCTCGACCGTCCCGACGAGGGCAGCGTGCTCGTCGACGACATCGACGTGGGCGCGCTGAACGACGACGGTCAGGCCCAGCTGCGCCGCGACCGGGTCGCCTTCGTCTTCCAGACGTTCGGCCTGATCCCGGTGCTGACGGCGGCGGAGAACGTCGGCGTCCCGATGCGGCTGCGCGAGACGCCCGTAGCCGAGCGCGAGCGCCGCGTCGAGATGCTCCTCGGGCTCGTCGGGCTGGCCGATCACGCGCTGCAGCGGCCCGACGAGCTCTCCGGTGGTCAGCAGCAGAGGGTCGCGATCGCGCGGGCGCTGGCCGGCTCGCCCCGGCTGCTGGTCGCCGACGAGCCGACCGGGCAGCTCGACAGCGAGACCGGACTGTCCGTGATGGCCCTGATCCGCGGCGTCGTCGAGGCCGAGGGCATGACGGCGCTGGTCGCCACGCACGACCCCGTGATGATCGCGCTCGCGGACCGCGCGGTGCGCCTGGTCGACGGTCGGCTGGTCGGGGCTGCCGAGCGTGGGTGAGCTCTGGTGGCGACGCGGGCGCGCCCAGGCGGCCGTACTGGCGGCGGTGCTGGCGGTCATGATCGCCGGCTCGGCACTGGTCGGGGCGTGCGTGCTGCTCACCACGGCCTCCCCGCAGCGGGCGCTGCAGCTTGCGATGGTCGGTGCGCCCCGGGGCGACGTCGGCGTCGACGTCGCGCTGGGCTTCCCGCAGGACCCCGACGACCCCGACGTGAACGCGCGGGTCGCGGCGACCGCGCGAGACGCCTCCGAAGCGGTGGCCAAGGCGTCCGCCCTGCTCACCGCACCGTTCGGCGACCTCCCGACGACCGAGACCGCGTGGGTCTCGACCGTCATGCGGTACCTGCCACCCGACGGAGGCCCGCTGCGCCTCGCGTACCTCGCCGAGCTCGACGACCAAGATGCGCGCGGGACGCTCGCGTCCGGACGGTGGCCGGCCGTCGCGGGCGAGGTCGCCATGCCGACGTCGACAGCACGAGCGCTCGGCCTCGACATCGGCAGCTCGACCACGCTCTCCGCCGAACCAGGTGGACCGAACACCGGCCGGCTCGACGTCGTCGGGACGTTCCAGCCGCGACCGGCCTCCGCATGGGACGAGGACCCGCTGCACGCGAGCGGGGTGAGCCCGAACTACCGCGGGTACGTCTCGGCCTACGGCCCGTTCGTCGTCGCGCCCGGCGCCGTCGCGACGAGCGGGATCCCGCTGCGTCGGGTCACCCTGCACGCACAGCCCGACCTGGCGGGGGCCAGCGCCGCCGACCTGACCTGGGCCGGGAAGGGCTTCGACGCGCTGGGCCAGGAGCTCGACAGTGCCCTGGGCGACCGCACCGAGAACGTCGTGGTGGACCTGCCGTTCGCGAACAGCTTCCACTCCGCGCGCGTCCAGGGAGGTGTGACCGACTCGGGCGTGCTCGCGGTCGCGCTGCTGGGCTGCGCGCTCGCCGCGACCACCGTGGTGCTGGCCGCCCGGTTGGTCGCCGGCCGGCGCGCGGCCGAGGCGGCACTGCTCGTCGCCCGCGGGGCCAGCCGGGGCCGCCTGGTCGGCCAGGCCGCTGCCGAGGCCGGTGCCCTCGCCCTCCTGGCGATCGCCCCGGCGACGGCCCTGGCGCTCGCCCTGTACCGAGTGCTCGCGGGTGCGGTCGGCCTCGATCCCACGGGGCTCCCCGAGGGCGAGCTGCTCCCGCTCGTCGTGAGCATCGCCGCCGTCACCCTCTCCCTCGGCTGCCTGCTCGTGCTGCCGTGGCTGCGCACCGGAATGCCGCGCGGCTCCCGTGAGGACCGGGTCGGTGTGGTCGCCCGCTCCGGCGCCGATCTGCTGCTCCTCGCGCTCGCGGCGGTCGCCTACCTCCAGCTGCGGTCCCACCGGGTCGCGGCTGGGGACACGGCCGACCCGGTGCTCGTCGTCGCCCCGGTGCTCTGCCTGGTCGCCGGGGCGGCGCTCGTCCTGCGCCCCCTCCCGCTGCTCGCCCGCCGCGCCGACGCGAGCGCCGTCTCCGCCCGCTCGCTGACCTTGCCGCTCGCGGCGTGGGGGGTGGCACGTCGACCGCAGGGCGCTGCTGCGGCGTTCCTGGTGGTGCTCGCGACGGCGTGCGCGACGTTCGGCGCCGGGTTCGCCGCGACGTGGGCGCAGTCCCAGCGCGACCAGGCCGCGGCCGCCGTCGGCACCGACCTGTCGGTACAGCTGAACGCGCTGGGCGCGGGCGGCACGCTGCGCGAGGCCACGGGTGGCCGGGTCAGTCCCGTCACCAGCCGGACCGTCACGCTCGGCTCGCGAGCGCAGCGTGGCGCCGAGGCCGTGCACCTCGTCGCGGTCGACACGCGGGAGGCCGACGCGCTGCTGCGTGGCCGCCTACCGTCCGGCGGCTGGGCTGACGCGACGTCGGGTCTGGCGCCGACCGGGGCTGTCGGAGGGGTGGTCCTGGCCGGCACGAACGCCGCACTCGTCGTGACGGGTCACGTCCAGGACTCGCTGGTGATCACCGCCGCCCTGAACCTCGTCGTGCAGGACCGTGACGGTGCGCGCGCCGCGCTGCCCGCAGGAGTCGTGGCGCTCGACGGCGCTCCCCACGAGCTTTCCGTCGCCGTCCCGGCGGACGTCCGGCTGGTGGCCCTCGACGCCCAGCTCACGGCGGTGGGTGACGTCGCCGACCCCGATCAGGAGAGCGCCGCCGGGTTCGACATCGACGTCGTGCTGCGCGACGCGACCCTGCCCGCCGGGGGCACGTGGTCCGCGGCGCACGCACCGACCAGCGACTACGTCGTCGCCTCGCTCAACCGCATCACGGCTGCGGACGCGCCCGACGGCGTGCGGCTGACGCTCGACGGCACCGCCTTCTTGCCGGGGCTCTACTGGTCCGAGGGCACCCTCGTCGCGGTCGCCTTCCACCCCGTCGACGAGGTTCCCGTGGTGGTCTCGCAACAGCTCGCGGACGAGCTCGGGCTCAAGGTCGGCGACGGCGTCCAGGCGATGCTCGGTGTGACCCCGGTGCAGGCGGTGGTCCACGGCGTCACCGACTACATCCCGTCACAACCACGTGCGCCCGCCCTGCTGGCCGACGTGGACACGTTGTCCCGCGCGGCGCTCAGCCAGGGCGACCTGGACACCCTGACGGACGCGTGGTGGGTCGGGGGCGCCATCCCCTCCGATGCCGCCGCGACGCTCGAGGCGCAGGGGCTCGGCTCGGTGCGCGACCGCGCTGCCGTGGCGCACGAGAACGCGGACGGTCCCCTGCGCGCGGCGCAGCGTGCGGCCGCCGCGCTCCTGGTCGTCGCCGCGGTCCTGCTCACTCTCGTCGGGACCGCGCTCCACACCACGACCGCGCTGGAGGCCCGTGAGGTCGACGTGGCCCGCCTGCACGGTCTGGGCGCGCCGCGCCGCTCGGTGCTCAGGTCGCTGCTCGCCGAGCAGGCCGTCCTCATCGGCGTCCCGGTGCTGGCCGGTGGGTTGCTGGGCGCACTCGCCTGCTGGTCCGTCGGCCCTCTGCTGGCGGTTTCCGTCAGCGGCCTGCCGCCCGTGCCGACCGCCGCCGTCCGCTGGCCCTGGGTAATCCAGGTGTCGACGATCCTCGTTCTGCTCGCCGGCTGTGCCGCGCTCGTCGTGCCCCTCGCGGCGCGCGCGGTGCGCGGTGCGACGATCGCCCGGCTGCGGATGGAGCCGGGCGCATGAGAACCGCCTGGCGGCGGGCCCGCGCCGATCTGTGGCCACTGGTCGTCACCCTCGTCGTCGTGGCGCTCACGGTGGGCCTCACCGACGCGGTGCCCCGCCTGCTGAGCGACCGCGCCGACACCGCCGTCCGTGCGGCGGTCGCGCAGGCCGATCCACCCGCCGAGTTCGTGGTCACCAGCACGTACGGACCCGGCGCGTCGGACGCGACCGCCGGGGCGCCGGAGACCCGGTCGGGCGTCGACGGTGCGGCGCGCGCGATCGACCGCGCCCTGCCGGCCTTGCTGCAACCCGTCCTCGGGCCCCCCGTGGCCGCCGCCACCAGCACCGACCTCACCCTGAGCACACCCGGGATGCCGACCGGGGGCGTGCTGTGGATGACGTACCTGTGGGCCGGGCAGGACCCCGCGGTTCGCTGGCTGTCCGGGGGCGCGCCCGACCGCCCCGGCCCCGACGGGGCCGTGCAGCTCGCGTTGTCCGACGCGGTGGCTGGGGTCCTCGGCGTGAGCGCGGGCGACACCTTCAAGGCCATGAAGCCCGACCACACGGCCGTGCCGGTGCTGGTCACCGGCGTCTTCGAGCCCAAGAACCCCGGCAACGACGTGTGGTCGGCGCAGCCCGAGATCCTGCGGCCGCGCGTGGTGGGGCCGCGCGACTCGGCGACGACGGTCGTGGGCGGGCTGCTGTCCGCGGCCTCGCTCCCGGCCGCCCGCGCCGCGCTGGAGCCTGACGGCGTGACGCGCACGTTCCGGTTCCCGGTCGACCCGCAGGCGTTGGACTACGCCGGCTCCGGCGCTCTGGTGAAGCGGATCGCCTCCCTGGAGGCCTCACCGGACCTGCTGCGAGCGCCGTTGCCCGAACCGAGCGTGACGTCCGGGCTCGACCTCGTGCTCGACCAGGCGCGGGCACGCGTGTCGGCGACGTGGTCGCAGGCGACCGTGGTGCTCGCCGGGCTGGCGGGTGCCGCCGCGCTGGTGCTGCTGGTGGCCGCCGACCTCCTCGCGCGCCGCCGGTCGACGGCACTGCGCACGGTGCGCTCGCGCGGCGCGTCCCTCCCGGGCATCGCCCGGGCGGCCGGTGCCGAGGCGGCCGTGGTCGTCGGCGTGGGCACCGCGGTCGGCCTGACGCTCGGCCAGGTCGCCGCACCGGGCGCGCCGACGTGGCCCTGGGTCGTCGTCATGGTGGCCGTGGGGGTGATCGCGCCACCCGCGTTCGCGACGATCACCGCGGCGCGCAGCGACGCCCGTCGCATCCCGACCGACCGGCACCGTCGCCGACTCGCGCAGCGCGTGCGCACGGTGCGGCGCGCCTCGCTCGAGGCCGCGCTGCTCGTGCTTGCGCTGGCGGCGCTGGGGGCCCTCCGTCGACGCGGCGCCGTGTCGATGTCCGGTGCGGCCGACCTGGTGCTCGCGGCCGCGCCGGCGCTCATCGCGGCGGCGGGCGCGCTCCTGCTGTGGCGGACGGTGCCCCTGCTGCTGGGCGGTGCGCTGCGTGTCGCCCGCAGGTCCCGCACGGCCGGGCCGCTGCTCGCCGTGGCGCGGGCCGGTTCCACGGTCGCCGTGCTGCCGTTCGTGGCGCTCGTCGTGGTCAGCACCCTCGTCGCGCTGTGTGCCGCCTTGGCGAGCACCGCACGCACCGGTCAGGCTGACGGCTCGTGGGACAGGGTCGGTGCCGACGTGGTGGTGCGCACGACGTTGCCCGACACCGCACTGCAGGACGTCGCGAGCCGGCTGGATGCGGCAGACGGCGTCGACGCGGTCGCCGTCGGCAGGGTTCGGGCCCCCAGCCACCTCTCCGGCGTGCACGACGTCACGACCGTGCGGGTGCTCGCTGTCGACCCGGAGCCGTACGGGAGGCTCCTCGCGCGCACCCCGTTCGGGTCCGCCCCGTCCCTGGCGGTGCTCGCGCACGCGTCCGCGGAAGCGACGACCCGCACGACAGCCGGCCGCCTGCCCGCGCTGGTCCCGGACCAGCTGCTGGGCACCCGGCCGTCGCTCACCTGGGGAAACGTGACGGTCGACCTCGATCCCGTCGGACCGGTCCCCGCGCTGCCGGCGCAGCAGCCCGACGGCACACCCGCCGGTCCCACCGTCGTCGTGGACCGCGCCGCACTGGCCGCCGTGGTGACGGCCGTTGCTGCAGCACGAGCGGACGAGACCGGCTCGGAGCCGGCAGACGCCGAGCAGGAGGTGGTCGGTCTGGACACCGTGTGGGCGGTCGGCCCGCAGGCGTCCGCCGTGGCCGGCGCAACCGCGCCGGCGGTCGGGGGCGCCGTGCTGTCCCGCGCCCAGTGGCTCGCGGACCGGCGGTCGGACCCACTGGCCGGCGGCCTCCTCGCACTCGTCGCCCTGGTCGCCGCGATGTGCGCCGCCTACGCGACGATCGTCGTCGTCCTGGCAGCCGCCGCCTCCGCTCCCGGGCGCGCCACCGCGCTCGCGTCGGCCAGGGTGCTCGGGCTGCGCGGGCGGGACGCGGCTCGGGTCGCCGCCGGTGAGCTGTTGCCGACGACCCTCGTGGCCGGCCTGGGTGGCGTGCTGCTCGGCGTGATGCTGGTCGGCGTGCTCGTGGCCCCCCTCGCGCTGCGTCTCGTCACCGGGCAGGCGACCGATCCCGGGGTGGTCCTGCCCTGGTGGGCCGTCGTGCCGATCGCGCTGCTGGGGCTGACCGTCCTGGCGGTGGTCGCCGTCGAGTCCTCCACCCGCCGCCGCGAGCGCCTGGGTCAGGTGCTGCGCGTCCGTTGATCGAAGCCGCGGCTGGGCCTCCGGGCGATGCGACAGTCGGGGCCGGACGCGCTCAGTGCGGAGGCGTGAACTGGCTCGCGGTGAACACCGCGCCCTGCGGGTCTCGGATCCTCGCCGTGCGTGCCCAGTCGCTGTCCTCGACGGCCAGCACCTCCCCGCCGTGCGCGGCCGCGAGCGCAGCGGTCTCGTCCCGGTCGGCGACCGCGAACGTCACGTGCCAGTGGGCCGGCTCGCCCTCCTCGGGGGGTGCCACCCAGCCGATCGCATCCGCGAACCCACGAGGCACCGAGACGCCGGCCTGCCGCTCGTGGATGTCGGGATCGGTGGTGGCCGCGAGGTGGTCGCCGTAGCCGGGCACGCGGATCATCGTCGCGAATCCGACGTCGTCGAACCGCCACCCGAACGCGTCGCTGTAGAACCCCGTCGCCGGGTCGTCCGCGTGCAGGTCGCTGAAGTTCCACGCGCCGGGTGCGTTGACGATCTGCGCGCCGAGCCTGCGCTTCGGCTGCCACAGCCGCAGGCGTGCGCCGGACGGGTCGGTGACCTCGGCCCACGCGCCGCCCTCACCGGCGACGTTCGGGCCGGCCGTGACGTTCCCGCCGGCCGCGGCGACGCGGTCCAGTGCGGCATCGATGTCCTCCACCGCGACGTAGGTCTTCCACGCGGGGTCGTCGACCTCGGAGCTGCCGACGCCCCCGACATCGAGGCCGTTCACCTGGGCGATCACGTACCGAGTCGGCGCTCCCGGCGGCGCAGCCTCGTGGAACGTCCACCCCAGGACGGCACCGTAGAACGCCAGGGCCCGGTCCACGTCCCGCTGCTCGACGTCCACCCAGCACGTCACTCCCTGCGGGTAGGTCCGTTGCTTCTCAGCCATCGTCACAACCTAGGCATCACGCACCGACCGTGCACGAGGAGCACCGAACCATCGCCGCCGCTCCGGGTCGCGGCCCGGCCGCTCAGCGCGAGGTCGCGTCGAAGACCTCAGGCGCGACCCGGCGGGCGGCCTCTCGCGCGGCGTCGAGGTCCGCGAAGACCGGGCCGAATCGTTACTGACGGGCACCCGGTAGGTGGGCGGGCAGGGCATCCGGGGGACTGGCGCCATGGCGGCGGGCAGCGTGGACGTCCGAGCCGCACGACAAAGGCCCCGCACCAGCAGGTTCGCTGGTCGCGGGGCCTTCGGTCTCGGAGCCGCCTAAGAGAATCGAACTCTTGACCTTCTCATTACGAGTGAGACGCTCTGCCGACTGAGCTAAGGCGGCGTCGTCGCGGTCCGGGGACCTCGGCGAGCGCGCCAACTGTACCCGCAGGACCCCGCCCGCTCCAAAGCGAGCGGTCACGCGCTCCGACGACCGGGCAGGCACGCCGACGCAGCGGCGGCGAGGGCCACGGCGTCCTCGAGCAGCGCGGCCCGCAGGTCCGGCATCCGGCCGGCGGCCCAGGCCCGCCAGGACGCCCCCGCATGCGCGGCGACGAACCCGCCGACTGCACCCGCGAGCACCGGCAGCAGTCGCTGGGCGTCCGCCCGGCCGGCCAGCATCGACGCGCCGATCGCGCCGGACGCCGCGCGCAGCCGGTCGCCCCCGAAGGCGAGCCTGCTCGGCGCGATCGGCAGCTTGTCGGCGATGAGCTCGCCCACGATCGCCGCCGCCGCACCGATGCGGACCGCCGGACCCCCGCCGCCGGTCACGGTCGGGGCGCCCGGTCCGAGCGACGAGCGGGCACCCGCGGCCCAGCCGAGCAGGAAGGACCGCACGAGCAGCCCGACGCCGGGGCGGTCGCGCGCGGCGGTCCCGTCGAGACGGATAGCGGTCGGGCCGCTGGAGCTGGCTGCCATGCGGCAACGGTCACCCAGAGCGACCCGGACGGCAACCCGAGCGCAACTCAGCAGCGCGTCCCGGCCGCCGGCGCGTCGCCGCCGAGCAGGTAGGTGTCGACGGCGTCGGCGATGCAGTCGTTGGAGGAGCCGTAGGCGGTGTGGCCCTCGCCTTCGTACGTCAGCAGCACGCCGGTGGACAGCAGGTCGGCCAGCTTCTCGGCCCACGTGTACGGGGTGGCCGGGTCGTTCGTCGTGCCGACGACGACGATCGGGGGCGCGCCCGGCGCGGAGTAGTCGGGGAGGGGGTCGATCGCCGGGACCGGCCACTTCGCGCACACCGTGTCTCCGAACCCGAAGAACGAGCCGACCGTCGGCGCGACGGTGTTGATCTGGGCGGCCTCCGCCCGCATCGCCTCGAAGTCGGGTTGGGCGTCGTGGGGGGTGTCCACGCAGTTGATCGCGTTGAACGCGTCCAACGAGTTCGTCGAGTAGGTGCCGTCGGCCTCGCGGTCCGAGTAGATGTCGGCGAGCTGGAGCAGCCCCGAGCCGTCGCCCTTGCGGATGGCCGCGTCGAGCGCCTGCGTGAGGTACGTCCAGCTGTCCTGCGAGTAGAGCGGCAGCGCGATCCCGTAGAACGCGAGGCTGGCCGTCAGATCGCGGTCGCTCGTGGTGGGCAACGGGTTCGCGCGGGCCCGGTCGAGCAGGCGCCGGACCTGCGACATGCCGTCGTCGACCGTCCCGGTCAGGGGGCAGCTCCTGCCCTTCTGGCAGTCCGCGACGTAGGCGCGCAGGGCGCCCTCGAAGCCGGCGGCCTGGCCCTCGGCCAGCTCCGCCGACGTCAGCGTCGGCGGGAGCGCACCGTCGAGGACCATGCGCCCGACGGTCGTCGGGAAGAGTGCGGCGTAGGTGGCACCGAGCTCGGTGCCGTACGAGAAGCCCAGGTAGTGCAGCTGGTCGTCGCCCAGCGCCGACCGCAGGACGTCGAGGTCACGGGCCGCGCTGACCGTGTCGATGTGCCCGAGGGCCGCGCCGGTGTTCTTCTTGCAGGCGTTCCCGTAGTCGCCGTACACGTCGATCACGTGCTGGATGCCCGCATCCGTCGAGTAGTCCGGGTCGAACGCGATGAGGCGATCCAGCTCGGCGTCGCTGACGCAGTGCACCGGGTTCGACCGCTGGACGCCACGCGGGTCGAACGCGACGAGGTCGTAGCGCTCCTGGACGTCGTCGCTGATCATGCCCTTGGCCTGCTCGAGGAAGTCGATGCCCGACGCACCGGGGCCGCCCGGGTTGAGGAGCAGGGAGCCCAGCGGGTCGCCGCCCGACGCCGTCGACCGCGCGAGGGCCAGGTCGATCGAACCCGCCGACGGGTCGGCGTAGTCCAGCGGCACCTGCGCGGTGGCGCACTCACCCTGGTGGCACGACCTCCACTCGAGCGCCTGGTCGTAGAAGGCCGCGAGCGGCCCGGCGGACCCCGACGCGTGGGCGCGGGGGGACTCGACCGTCGTCTGGTTCTTCGGTGCCAGGCATCCCGCGAGGAGCAGTGCGAGGCCGACGAGAGTCGCGACGAGAGCGGCGGGGCGACGGCGGCGCCGACGGTCGCTCGCGTCGCGTCCGGGCGCGGCGGGGTGATCGGTCGGCAGCATGCCCCACACCGTAGCCGCCGAGCCTGGACGGTCCGTGAGTGTCTCGGGGAGATTGCTGGGAGAGCGCTGTAGGCCCGCCGCCCTCAGCCCTGCGGGCGCAGCGCGACCGCCATCGCCTCGACCGCGAGCAGCGGCGCGACGTTCCCGGCCAGCCGGGTGCGCGCCTGTCCGACCGCATCCATCCGGCGCAACGTCTGCTCGGCGGTGCTCGACTCCGCGAGCGCCCGGATCGACGCGTCCTGCTCCACGTTCACGAGCTCGACGTCGGCACCGAGCTGGACGACGAGGACGTCGCGATAGAGCGAGAGCAGGTCCACCATCGCGCGGTCGAGCACGTCGCGCTGGGCACGTGTCGCACGACGCTTCTGGTCCTCCTCGAGCTGCTTGACCTGCGTCCGCAGGGACGGGGGCAGTGTGGCGGCACCTTCCGCCCCCATCGCCCGGAGCAGCTCCGTGCGCTCCTGCGCGTCCCGTTCCTCGGTCGCGGCCTTGGCGTCGGCCTGCGCCGTCTCGACGAGCTCCCCCGCGGCCAGCACCGCATCGCCCACGCCGCGGATCTTCGCCGCGATGCCCAGCACGGCGGCCCGGCGGGCGCGCGCCTGCGGGTCACGCGCGAGCCGACGTGCGATGCCGACATGGCTCTGGGCCGCGCGTGCCGCGATCTGGGCGACCTCGGGGTCGACACCGTCGCGCGACACGAGCAGCGCCGCCACGGCGTCGACCGGGGGAACGCGCAACGCCAGCGAGCGGCACCGCGAGCGGATGGTGACGAGCACGTCCTCCTGGCTCGGCGCGCACAGCAGCCACACGGTGCGCCCGGCGGGCTCCTCGATGGCCTTGAGCAGGGCGTTGCCGCTGGTGTCGTTGAGCCGGTCGGCGTCCTCGATGATGATCACGCGGAACCGCCCCTGCGCCGGGCTGCGCTGCGCGAGCTCGACCAGCGGGCGCGCGGTCTCGGCACGGATGAACACGCCCTCCGTCGCGACCACCGTGACGTCCGGGTGCAGACCCCGCAGCGTCGTCGTGCAGTCGTGACAGACACCGCAACCGCCGGTGGCGCACTGCAGGGCGGCCGCGAAGGCCCGCGCGGCGTTGGAGCGCCCCGACCCGGGCGGCCCCGTGAGCAGCCAGGCGTGGGTCATCGCCGACGGGTCCGCGATCGCGGTCCGCAGGATCTCGACCACGGGATCCTGCCCCACCACGTCGTCCCAGACGCTGGTCACGCCGCACCGCCCGCCGCGGTCGAGCGCGCCGTGCCGACCAACGCCTCGACCCGCTCCCGGATCGCCAGCGACAGCTCCTCCACGGGCCGCGTCGCGTCGAGCACCAGCCAGCGGCCCGGCTCGGCCGCCGCACGCCCGAGGAACGCCTCGCGTGTCCTGCGGTGGAACTCGTCACCGGCCCGTTCGAGCCGGTCGGGCTCCCCCGTCAGGCGTGCACGCCCGGCGACCGGGTCGAGGTCGAGCAGGACCGTCAGCGCCGGGAGCAGACCGTCGACCGCCCACAGCGAGAGGCGTTCGACCTCGTCGGCCCCCAGGTCCCGGCCGCTGCCCTGGTAGGCCACCGACGAGTCGAGGTACCGGTCCGTGACGACGACGGCACCGCGCGCGAGCGCGGGCCGCACCACCGTGGCCACGTGGTGCGCACGGTCCGTCGCGTAGATCAGTGCCTCGGTGCGGGCGTCGACGTGGTCGCCGTGCAGCACCGCGCTGCGCAGCTCGACGCCGAGCTCGGTCCCGCCCGGCTCACGGGTCAGGACGACCTCGCGCCCCAGCGACCGCAACCAGTCACCGAGCAGGCGCGCCTGCGTCGACTTGCCCGCACCGTCGCCACCCTCGAACGAGACGAACAGCCCGTGCGGGCCAGGGGTCGACGAGGACTCGGTCACGTGCGTCAGGGTAGCCGTCGCCGGGGACACGGTCCCGCGGCGCAGCCTCACTCTCCGGGGTAGACGACCCCGACCTGCGCGCGGACGGTGTCCATGGTCCGCATGACCTCGAGCGTGTTCTCCCAGGTCATGCGCGGGCTCTCGACCTCACCGAGCGCGACTCGCCGCGCGACCTCCGCGGCCTCGAACTGCAGACCCTTGGTGCCGGGCTTCTCGAACGTCCACACGCGGCCGTCGAGGCGCTGCACCCGGAAGGACGTCGTGCCGTAGAAGTCGCCGGCCACGCTGATGCGCCCCTCGGTGCCGGAGATCTCGGCGGTGGTCGGCGACTTCGCCCACAGCGTCGTCATCAGCGTCGCCTGAGTCCGCTCGCCGTACGTGAGGGCGATCGAGATCTGCCCGTCGACACCGGTCGGCGTGAGCTGCCCGACGGCCTGGATCGAGTCGGGCACCCCGAGGAAGTCGTGCGCGAACGACACCGGGTACACGCCGAGGTCGAGCAGGGCGCCGCCCGCCAGGTTCGGGTCGTACAGGCGACTCTTCGGGTCGAAGGCCATGTACTGCCCGTGGTCGGCCGAGACGTTGATGATCTCGCCGATCTCACCGGCGTCGATGACCTGGTGGAGCGCGTCGACGTGCGGCAGGAACCGCGTCCACATCGCCTCCATGACGAAGACACCGGCCGCGCGGGCCGCCGCGAAGATCTCCTCGGCCTCGGCGGCGTTGCGCGTGAAGGCCTTCTCGACGAGCACGTGCTTGCCCGCCGCGATCGCCAGCAGCGCGTGCTCCTTGTGCTCGGAGTGCGGTGTCGCGACGTAGACGGCGTCCACCCGCTCGTCCTCGACCAGGCCGCGGTAACCCACGTGCACGGTCGGGATGCCGTGTGCCGTCGCGAACCGCTCCGCCCGGTCACGGTTCCTCGACCCCACGGCGACGAGCTGCGCCCGCGTGTGCGCGTTGACGGCGGAGGCGAACACGGCGGCGATGCCACCGGCGCCGAGGATGCCCCAGCGGATCGGCGGTGCGGTACGGGGGTCTTCGGTGCGAGCCATGGCGCCAACCTAGCGCGCAGTGCCGTCGGTCGGGCGACGCGGGACCTACTTCTTCGTCGCGGCCTTCGCGCGCGTCGTCGTCGCCTTCTTCGCCGGTGCCTTCTTCTTCGCCGGCGCCGACGCACGCTTCTCGACGAGCAGCTCGATGGCCTGCTCGCGGGTGATCGTCTCGGGTGTCAGGTCGCGCGGCAGGGTCCGGTTGGTGACCCCGTCCGTCACGTAGGCGCCGAAACGGCCTTCCTTCACGACGATCGGCTTCTCCGACGTCGGGTCGTCGCCGAGCTCTCGCAGCGGCGGTGCCGAGGTCGCCCCCCGCCCGCGCTTCGGCTGGGCGTAGATGGCGAGCGCCTCGTCGAGGGTCGTCGTGAAGAGGGCTTCCTCGGAGGCGAGCGTCCGTGAGTCCGTGCCCTTCTTCAGGTACGGCCCGTAGCGCCCGTTCTGCGCCGTGATCTCGGCGCCCGACTCGGGGTCGACGCCGACGACGCGGGGCAGGGACAGCAGCAGCAGCGCGTCGTCGAGAGTCACCGACTGCAGCGACATCGACTTGAACAGCGACGCGGTGCGCGGCTTCGGAGCGGCCGCCAGCGCGCGCTTCTGCGCCGCCGCCGAGAGCGAGGTGTCGACCTCTGGCTCGGGCAGGATCTCGGTGACGTAGGGCCCGTACCGCCCGTTGCGCGCCACGATCGGCGTCCCCGCGACGGGGTCCGTCCCCAGCACCTGGTCGCCGTCCGGCTGCGTCTCCAGCAGCTCGCGGGCCTTCTCCACGGTCAGCTCGTCGGGCGCGAGCTCCTCGGGCACGGACGCGCGCCGCGTCGTCCCGTCCTCGGCAGGCTCGGCCAGGGAGTCCTCGAGGTAGGGGCCGTACCGGCCGACGCGCAGGACGATGCCCTCGCCGATCGCGATCGAGTTGACCTCGCGGGCGTCGATCTCCCCGAGGTTCGCGACGAGGTCGCGCAGACCCTCGCCCTCCTCGTCGCCCGACCCGTCGCCGAAGTAGAACCGCGACAGCCAGGCCACCCGGTCCTTGTCCCCCGCCGCGATCGCGTCGAGGTCCTCCTCCATCTCGGCGGTGAAGTCGTAGTCAACCAGCCAGTCGAAGTTCTCCTCGAGCAGCCGGGTCACCGCGAACGCGAGCCACGACGGCACGAGCGCCTGCCCACGACCGGTCACGTACCCGCGGTCCTGGATCACGGAGATGGTCGCGGCGTAGGTCGACGGCCGCCCGATCCCGCGCTCCTCCAGCGCCTTGACCAACGACGCCTCGGTGAAGCGCGGCGGCGGTGACGTGCGGTGCCCGTCGGCGGTGAGCTCCGACGCCGTCAGGGGGTCGCCTTCACGCATGGCAGGCAACCGTGCATCGCCCTTCGACTCGTCGGCGGTCGAGGAGTCGGTGTCGTACCGCGAGACGTCGCGACCCTCCTCGTACGCCGCGAGGAACCCGCGGAACGTGATGACGGTGCCCGAGGCGGAGAACAGCACCTCGGTGCCGTCGGACGCGGTCGCGCCGAGGCGGACGGAGGCGGTCTGCCCGCGGGCGTCGGCCATCTGCGAGGCGACCGTGCGCTTCCAGATCAGCTCGTACAGCCGGAACTGGTCCCCCGACAGCTGGTTGGCCACCTGGGCCGGCGTACGGAACTGGTCGCCGGCGGGCCGGATGGCCTCGTGGGCCTCCTGGGCGCCCTTCGCCTTGTTCGCGTACACGCGCGGTGCGTCGGGCACGTACTCGGGCCCGTACAGCTCCGACGCCTGCCGACGAGCGGCCGTGACGGCCTGCTCGCTCAGCGAGGAGGAGTCCGTACGCATGTAGGTGATGTAGCCGTTCTCGTACAGCCCCTGGGCCGTGCGCATCGTCTGGCGGGAGGCCATCCGCAGCTTGCGCGAGGCCTCCTGCTGCAGCGTCGAGGTGGTGAACGGCGCGGCAGGCTTGCGCGTGTACGGCTTGGTCTCCAGCGAGGCCACGGAGAACGACGACGACGCGAGGTTGGCGACGAGGCTCGTCGCGACCGCCTCGTCCACGTGGACGACGTCGGCGGACTTCAGGGTGCCGTTGTCGGCGAAGTCGCGACCGCTGGCCACCCGGCGCCCGTCGACCGAGGAGAGCCGCGCAGAGAAGGCGGGCTCGGAGTCGTCGGCGACCGCGAACGACCCCGTGACGTCCCAGTAGTCCGCGGCGACGAACGCCATCCGCTCCCGCTCGCGCTCGACCACGAGCCGCGTCGCGACGGACTGCACGCGCCCCGCCGACAGACCCTGACGGACCTTGCGCCACAGCACCGGGCTGACCTCGTAGCCGTAGAGCCGGTCGAGGATGCGGCGCGTCTCCTGGGCGTCGACCAACCGGTCGTCCAGCTCCCGCGTGTTGGCCAGCGCCCGCTGGATGGCCTCGCGGGTGATCTCGTGGAACACCATGCGCTTGACCGGGACCTTCGGCTTGAGCTCCTGCAGCAGGTGCCAGGCGATCGCCTCGCCCTCGCGGTCCTCGTCGGTGGCCAGGAAGAGCTCGTCGGAGTCCTTCAGCAGCTTCTTGAGCTCGCTGACCTTCTTCTTCTTGTCCTGGTCGACCACGTAGTACGGGGCGAACCCGTTGTCGACGTCGACCGCGAACTTCCCGAACGGGCCCTTCTTCATGTCCGCAGGCAGCTCGGAGGGCTGCGGGAGGTCGCGGATGTGCCCGACGCTCGCCTCGACGTCGTACTCGTCGCCCAGGTACCCCGCGATCGTGCGCGCCTTCGCCGGCGACTCCACGATGACGAGCTTGCGACCTGCAGACATCCGTCCGGCCTTCCTCAGACTGTGCGGGCTCGAGCGAGCCCGTACGTAGTGCACCGCTGGGGACTCTACGGCGTTCCGTCAAGCCTCCGGCAATCGGTTCGGCAGGCGGCAGGCCCTACGGAGGGGTAACTGCGCAGATCACGTAGGGGTTCCGGAGATCTGCGGACGAGCGGCCGCGGCCTGCCTCAGAACAAGCATGACCGCGAACGCAAGGCACGACGCCATGACGGTCCCAGCAGCCCCTCCGAGGTACGCCGTGACCTGTTCGGCGCGCGACGACAGGTCGTCCCGGTTGTCCCACGTGTGCATCAGAGCGACCGACGCACAGCCGGCGGCAGCGACCCCGGCGATGACCAGGACGGACACGACGAGCCGCATCGTCGCGGGCGCCGGGTCGCGGTCCACGTCCGGGTTCAGCCGCAGCGCACCGGTCGTCGTCGGGACCCGGGTGGGGGTCAGTGCGACGAGCGCGCAGGCGATGGCGGTCCAGGCGAGCACCACCAAGATCGCCGCGACGACGTCCGAGGGGCGGTGCCACTGCCCGATGAGCGTCGAGATGCCGGTCGCGGTCGTGTAGCCGGCACCGAGCACCGCCGCCCACGGCCGCACCCGCGGGGGCACGACGAGCACGAGGGCCGCAGCGACCGAGGCGGCCGCCGTCGTGTGACCGCTCGGCAGCGTGTTGCCGTAGCTCGCCTCGACACCGAGCTCCGGGCGGCCGAAGACGACGTGCTTGAGCACCTGCGTCGTGAGGTTGGCGCCGATCATCAGCACGGCCACCTGCACTGCCAGCGACCACCGTCGGCGCAGGGCGGCGATGGCCATGGCGGCGATCAGGACGCCGATGATGAACCCTGCCGAGACGACCGACAGCACCCGCTCGCCGACCCGCCACAGCTGTGTCTGCCCGTAGCGCGCACCCTGGAACGCCGCGTTCTCGACCTCCTGCCCACCGAGCGTGTCGACGAACACCTGCCAGAGCACCCACACGCCCACGAACGACAGCACGGCAACGCCCAGCGCCACGACGACGACCACCCGCCGCCGGTCGCGGACGACCGGCGCGGGGGGCGGCGCGGGCGCGCGCAGGACGGGTGTGTCGCTCACCGCACAAAGGTAGGTCACCCAGGCACACGCACCGCGCCCCTCCAGGTCAGAAGGTCACGCCGCCGGGGGCGGGAGCACCGGCCGCGACGACGACCGCGTGCGTGCACCCCTCGAGCTGAGCCCGCACGTCGTCGTCGGCATTGACGCACAGCAGGCACCCGCCACGGCGTTCGAGCTCGACCGCGGCCTCGTCGATCGCCTCCGCCGCCCGCTGGCTGCGCAGGCTGACGGCCGCGAGGTCGAGCACCACCAGCGACGCCGTCACCGAGAGCGCGTCGAGCAGCGCGCGCAGCCGCACCACGTCGGCCCGACCGAACGAGCCCGCCGGTCGCACGTTGACGGTCATCCACGGCCGCGGACGGTGGCCGTCTCGGCCGTCACCGAGGCCGCCCGACGGACCGAACACCTGGTCGGGTCCGAGCTGTGCTGCCGTCATGGTGCTCATCGCGTGCCTCCCGGCGCCGGCGAGCGGTGGTCGTCCACGCGCTCGGAAGCCACTTCACCCATCTGGGCTGTGCGCAGCCTGGACGTGGGCGGCTCGCTTCCTATGAGCGACACACTGGGTGGAGAGCGGTCCCACCCGGCAACCAGGGTTGCCGGAGTGGCAACCTGGTCGCCATGGCGGAAGGCATCGAGCTCGTCCTGCAGACCGTCGGACCGCGGCTGCGCCTCGTTCGCCAGCAGCGCGGTCTGACGCTCGCGCAGGCGTCTGCCACCACCGGCATCTCGGTGAGCACCCTGTCCCGTCTGGAGTCGGGCACGCGACGCCCGCAGCTCGAGCTTCTCGTCCCCCTGGCGGCCCTCTACCGGGTCCCGCTGGACGAGCTGGTCGGCGCCCCCGCCACCGGCGACCCACGGGTCCACCCGCGCCCGGTCACGCACCACGGCCGCACCGTGATCCCGCTCTCGCGCAGCACCGGCGACGTCCAGGTGTTCAAGCTCGTCCTCCCGCCCACTGCGCACGTGCCCGAACCCGTGCTCGGAACGCACCAGGGCTACGAGTGGCTGTACGTGATCGAGGGCCGGCTACGGCTCGTGCTGGGCGAGCACGACCTGGAGCTGCCGCCCGGGGAAGCAGCAGAGTTCGACACGCGGGTCCCGCACTGGTTCGCCAACGAAGGCACGGCGCCCGCCGAGGTGCTCAGCATCTTCGGCCGCCAGGGCGCCCGCATGCACGTCCGCGCACGACCGTCCTAGGCAGCACGGACCGGCCGCCAGCCTTCGCACGGAACACCGGCCAGGGTCCACAGGCCGGTGCGTCGCAGAACAGGACCGGTCCGCCCCCGGTGGCGACACGGTCGTCGACGAGCGACGACCGCGGCGGATGCCACCGAGGACGGACCGGGGATCAGCGGGCTCCACGGGTGAGCACGACCCTTCGGCCCCGGTCAGGGGCCGAAGGCACGCTCTCCCGATCGATCAGCGGATCGACAGCTCCAGCGGGACGGAGACGGGCTCGTAACCACCTGCGGCGACCCTCGCCGGGTCGTGCCGCAGGCAGGCGACCTGCCGACGTGGGTCGTCTCCCGGGACGGCCGGCGTGACCAGCTCCGGATGGACGGTCGCGCACGCGTCGAAGACGTGGGCACACCGGTCGCGGAACGGGCAGCCCGTCGGACGGTTGGCCAGGTCGGGGGGTGACCCGGGGATGCCGCCCAGCTCACGACGCGGCCCACGCAACGGCGGGAACGAGTGCAGCAGGGCGTCGGAGTACGGGTGCCGCGGACGCCGGTAGACGTCCTGGGCCGCGGCCTCCTCGACGATCTCGCCGGCGTACATGATCGCGATGCGGTCCGCGATCTCGATCAGCAGCGAGACGTCGTGCGTGATGAAGATGACGGAGAACCCGAGCCGGTCGCGCAGCTCGGCGATCTGCTCCACGATCTGGCGCTGCATCACGACGTCGAGGGCGGTCGTCGGCTCGTCCATGATGAGCACCTGCGGGTCCAGCGCCAGCGCCATGGCGATCATCACGCGCTGACGCATACCGCCGGACAGCTGGTGCGGGTAGGACCGCAGCCGGTCGGGCGAGATGCCGACCATGTCGAGCAGGTCGGCAGACCGCTCCATCGCCTGCTTCTTGGTCATGTTCGGCAAGTGGGCCAGCAGCGCGTCCGAGATCTGCCGACCGACGCGGTGCACCGGGTTCAGCGAGTTCATGGCGCCCTGGAACACGATCGCCATGTCCTGCCACCGCGAGGCGCGCAGGTCCTGGTCCGACTGCGAGAGCACGTCCACCTGGTCGCCCGAGCGGTCGGTGAAGATGACCTCGCCGCCGGTGATCATGCCGGGGGGCGGCAGCAACCGGGTGGCCGCGTAGGCCAGCGTGGACTTGCCGCAACCGGACTCGCCGGCCAGACCGAGCACCTCGCCGCGGTTCAGCGTCAGCGAGACGTCCCGCAGCACGTGCGTCGGGTTGGCGTCGAACCCGTAGTCGACGGAGAGGTTCTTGATCTCGAGGACGGGCTCAGCGACCCGCCCGACCTGGCCAGGGGTCCAGACAGACCGCGTAGGGACGGCGCTCATGCCCGGTTCTCCTTGCTGTGCCGACCGTTCGCGGAGTCGATGCCCTGCACCGCGAGCTCTTCGGAGTGGTTGAGTTCTGTCTTCCGCGCCGATGCGCCCGGCGCCTCGTACACGACCGGCGTGAAGCCGATGCGAGGACGGATGCCGCGCTTGCGCAGGGTGCGGGCGTTCATGCCGATGCTGCGAAGCCGCGGGTTGACGAACTCGTCGATCCCGAAGTTCACGAGCGTGAGGGCCATGCCGACGAGGGCGATGCACAGACCGGCCGGCACGAACCACCACCAGGCGCCGCGGTCCAGCGCGCCGTTGTTCTGCGCCCCGTAGAGGATCGTGCCCCAGTTCCAGTCGTACGGGTCACCGATGCCGATGAACGCGAGGGTGGTCTGGGTAAGCACGGCGAACACCACGGTCGCGACGAAGCCCGAGGCGATGATCGCCGTGAGGTTCGGCATGATCTCCGCGGTGATGATGCGCCAGGTGCTCTCTCCGCTGGCGCGCGAGGCCTCGACGAAGTCCCGTCGTCGCAACGACAGCGTCTGGGCACGGAGCACGCGCGCACCCCAGGCCCAACCGGTGAGCGCGATGACCGCGGCGACCGTGAGGCCACCGGCCGAGGGCAGCTGGCCCGCGATGATGATGATCAGCGGCAGCTGGGGGATCACGAGGAAGACGTTGGCCAGCATCGACAGACCTTCGTCGCCGATCCCGCCGATGTAGCCCGACGTCACACCGACCAGCACACCGATCGCTGTCGCGCCGACGCCGGCGACGAGGCCGACGATCACGACGCTGCGGGTGCCGATGATGATCTGCGACAGGATGTCCTGGCCCAGCTGGTTGGTGCCGAACCAGTGCGAGGACGACGGGGCCATCAGCAGGTCCGTGCTCAGCGCGTTCGGGTCGTAGGGCGCGATCATCTTGCCGAAGATGGCAAGGAACACGAAGAACGCGATGATCGCGAAGCCCGTGAACGACTTCGAGTTGCGCAGGAAGACGAACCGCCGCTTGCCGGAGGTGGTGGTCTCCGCCGTGGTGACGTCCGGCGTGTCTTCCAGCAGAGTGAGGTCGATGGCCATGTCAGCCCTCCTGCCGGGTCCGCGGGTCGAGCGCGGCGTAGACGAAGTCGGCGATGATGTTCATGACGAGGACGGCGAGGGTGATGACCAGGAAGCACCCCTGCATGAGCGGGTAGTCGTGCGACGACACCGCGGTGAAGAGCGTCGCGCCGATGCCCTGGTAGGAGAACACCGACTCCATGATCAGGGTGCCACCGACGACGAAGCCGAGCGAGAGCGCGAAGCTGGACACCTGCGGGAGGATCGCGTTCCGCGAGGCGTACTGCGTCTTCACCTTCCGCTCCTTGAGGCCCTTGGCCTGCGCGACCGTCACGTAGTCCTCGGAGGACACCGTGACCATCATGTTGCGCATACCGAGGATCCACCCGGAGATCGAGGCGATGACGATCGTCGCCGCAGGGAGGAAGCCGTAGTAGATGACGGACCCGATGAACTCCCATGACCAGTTGGGGACCATCGACCGGTCGTAGCTCCCGTTCGTCGGGAACCAGCCGAGCCGGACCGCGAAGAACGAGATGCAGATCAGGGCCAGCCAGAAGTACGGGACCGCCGAGAAGAAGGCCGAGATGGGCAGCGCCGAGTCGGCCCAGGTGCCACGCTTCCAGCCGATCGACCGGCCGATGATCGTGCCGAGCGAGAACGCGATGATCGTCGCGAAGCCCACGAGGCCGATGGTCCACGGGAGTGCCTGCGACACGATCTGCGCAACGGGCGTCGGGAAGTAGGTGAACGAACGACCCAGGTCGCCGTGCAGGAGCAGCTGCCAGTAGTCGACGTACTGCTGCCAGAGCGAGGTCTGCTTGTCCAGGCCGAGGAGGACCTCCAGCGCGTGCTTGGCGTGCGAGTCGATCTGCCCCTGGAAGCGCGCCATGAGCGCGCTGACCGGGTCGCCCGGCAGCATGCGCGGGATGAAGAAGTTCAGCGTCACTGCCGCCCAGAACGTGACGGCGTAGAAGACGATGCGGCGAACGAAGAATCTCATCGCAGGTCCTCCTGACCAGGCGTGCCGGTCGCTGCGGCGTCGGCCGCGGCGGCGAGATCGGCGTCGGCGCGGACGACGACGTTCACATCGATGGGCGGACGCTGTCCGTAGGCGTCGAGCACGGACCCGAGCCTCGGGCGCCCCGGACGCTCCGAGTAGCCCCAGCACGCAGCCTTGCGACCGACACCGACGTCGAACAGCGGGGGCAGCTCGACGCGGCACATCTCGGTCGCGAACGGGCAACGCGGGTTGAAGCGGCAGCCATCCGGCGGCGTCACGAGGCTGGGGGCCTCGCCGCGGGCGCCACGGGCACGCGCGTCCAGGTCGTCGGGGTCGGGGGCCGACCGCACGAGCAGCTGGGTGTAGGGGTGCTTCGGGTCCTGCGTCACGGACTCGCTGTCGCCGCTCTCGACGACGCGGCCGGCGTACATCACCATCGTGCGGTCGGCGAAGTAGCGGGCTGACGCGATGTCGTGCGTGATGTAGAGGATCGCGATCTGCAGCCGGTCGCGCAGGTCGCGAAGCAGGTTCAGGATGCCGAGGCGGATCGACACGTCGAGCATCGAGATCGGCTCGTCGGCAAGGAGCACCTCGGGGTTCGCAGCCAGGGCACGCGCGATGGCGACCCGCTGGCGCTGACCGCCCGAGAGCTCGTGCGGAAACTTGTCGATGTACCGGGCCGTGGGGCGCAGGTTGACGCGGTCGAGGAGCTCGTCGAGCGCCTTCTCCAGCTCGTCGCCGCGCAGTCGGCCGCGGTGGATCTTCACGCTACGGGTGAGGGTGTAGCGCACCGTGTGCACGGGGTTCAGCGAGGCGAACGGGTCCTGGAAGATCATCTGGACCTTCGACACGTAGCGCCGGAACCCGGCACGACTCTTCGTCGTGGCGTCCTCGCCGTGCAGCAGGATCTGCCCGTCCGTCACGTGCATGAGCTGTGCGAGCAGCCGCGCGATCGTGGACTTCCCGGAGCCGGACTCGCCGACGAGGGCAACCACGCGACCGCGGTAGAGCTCGAGGTCGACGTCGTCGACGGCGTGCACGACCTTCTTGGACCGGAACCCGCGGACGGGGAAGTGCTTTCGCATCCTGACGGCCTGGAGTACCGGCGTCTCAGCGGATGCCACGGCGCCGTCGCCGCGGTCGTGCGTGGGGGCAGTCATCAGCTCACCTGGGGAGGACGTTCGTCGTGGTACGGGGGGTTGCGGGCCGCGGGTGCGGTGGAGGGACACCCCCACCGCACCCGCGGTCGTCATGTCGTCAGGCCATCATCGCGTACGAACCGGGACGACAACCCGCTCGATCATCAGTCGGTTCAGCTCGCGGGCTTGAGCGACAGGATGACCTTCTCGGCACCGAACCGCGTCGGCTGCGGCGCGGCGTACGGGTTGTCCGCGTCAGGCCAGCCGACGTAGTTCTTCGACGAGTACTGCGCCGTCTGCGGACGCGACCAGAGCGCGATACCGGGGACGTCCTCGACGAAGGTCTTCTGGATGTTCGCGAGCGCCGCGTCACGCGCACTGGCGTCGGCGCTGCTGGCGTACGTCTTGAAGTCGGCCGCAACGGCGTCGTTCGAGTAGCGCCCGAAGTTCCAGTTGGCCGTCTCGCCGATCGCCACGTTGTAGGACGGGTCGAAGATGTCCGCGTAGGTGTCGTACGGCGTGGCGCCACTGTCGGTCCAGTGGTAGGCCGCGTCGAAGTTGCCCAGCGGGACATCCTGGAACCAGTTGTCCGACGGCGGCTTCAGGGCCGACGCGTCCGCGCCGAGCTCCTTGGCCGTGGCGACGAGGAGGTCCTGAGCCGTGTTGTAGTCGTTCCAACCGGTCGGGTCCGTGATCGCGAACTTGACGGGCTCACCATCGGGGTCGATGAGCGCGTCGCCGTTCCAGGTGTAGCCGGCGGCCGTGAGGATGGCCTTGGCGTCGTCCACGCTGGACGCGTAGTTCTTGCCCTCGTAGGCAGGGGACACGAAGTCCTTGCCCGCGGGGAGCGGCAGACCGGTGACGTTCTCGAGAACCGGGTTGACGCCCGACGTCGCGATCTTGGTGATGTTCTCACGGTCCAGCGCCGTGTTCAGCGCCTGACGGAACGCCAGGTTGTTGAACGGCTTCTTGGTCTGGTTCATGAACAGCGCGTCGATGCCGAGGCCGGCGGCCGCCCACTGGTGGTAGTTCGTCGGGTCCTTGGCGATGTAGACCTTCTCGTAGTCAGCGATGAAGGTCCAGCCCCACTGGACCTCACCGGTGGTGAGGGCCGTGGTGAGCGCCGTGTTGTTCGCGTACGACGAGTAGCGCAGCTGGTGGACCTGCGGCTTGGTGCCCCAGTAGTCCTTGTTGATGTCCAGGGTGGCCGCCTGCGGCGTCCAGGACGTCAGCGTGTACGGGCCGGTGCCGACGGGCTTGAGGTTGGGGTCCTTCGTCGGGTCCGCGATCTTGGACCAGATGTGCTCCGGCACCATGATGATCTTGGCGAACTTCGCCTGGTTGACGAACTGGCCGCTCTTGAAGGTGACCGTGACCGTCGAGTCGTCCGTCTTCGTGACGTCGGCGTACGGCAGACCCTCAGAGTTGATGGCGTCGTTCGTCTTGCGCAGGTTCAGCGAGAAGGCGACGTCGTCGGCCGTGAAGGCCTCGCCGTCCGACCACTTGATACCCGGGTGGATCTTGACGACGGCCGACGTGAAGTCGTCGTTCCAGGTGATCGAGTCGGCGAGCCACGGCTCCGGCGCCGCGGAGGGCTGAGCCTCGTTGGGCAGCATGAGGGGTTCGTAGATGACCGTCGCGTAGCCGAGCGACGTGATCGACGCGCCGGTGGCGAACGGGTTCTGGTTGTTCGTCTGCGTGTTGTTCGGCATGCCGATGGTCAGGACAGCGTTGGACGCGGCCGGACCGGTGGTCGAGCTGGACTTGTCGCCGCTGTCGTCGCCCGAGCTGCAGGCGGTGGCGAGCAGGGCGATCGTGGCCATGCCGGCCATCATTGTTGCGAGCTTACGTGTTCTCACGGAGTGCCTCCTTGCACTGCTGGGGTACATACGGGTGTCGTGCTGTGGAACGGACTGGCAGGGGGTCGTGCCGAACGACTGCGGATCGTCCGTCGTGCGGTGGTGCGGGAGAAGCAAGTACTACAGGTGTGGGTCTGGCCCGGTGGGCGAGGACCCCGCGAGGTCCACGTCCACCGCGATGCGTAGGTCGCCTGACGAACGACCGACGCGGATCGGGTAGGTACCGGCCGGGGTGACCCAACCGGGCTGTGCCGTGTCCCAGGTACGGAACGCACGAGCGTCCACCCGAACCTGGACTCGTTCGTGCGCGCCGGGAGCGGCGTGCACGACACTGAATCCGCCGAGCCACCGCACCGGACGCTCGCCAGCAGGCGAGTTCTCGGGCGGCTCGACGTAAGCCTGGACGACCTCGCGACCGGCGCGGGTTCCTGTGTTGTGGACGACAACGTCCAGCACGATCCCCCCCTTGCCGTCGAAAGTATGCGTCACGGTTTCGTACTCCCACGTGGTCCAGCCGAGACCGTGACCGAACTGTGCTGCGGGCGTGCGACCGAGGGAGAGCCAGGAGCGGTAGCCGACGTGCACACCCTCGAAGTAATCGACGGCCCCGTCGACCGGTTGAGCATTCGGCACGGGAACATCGGTCTCGTGCGCGGGCAGCGTCCACGGCAGGCGTCCCGACGGCTCGGTGACGCCGGTGAGCACGTCTGCGAGCGCCTCGGGCCATTCCTGGCCGCCGAGCCACGCCCAGATGACGCAGGGGACCTCGTCGAGCCAGGGCAGGATCACGGGCGCGCCGGCGTTCACCACGACGATGGTGTTCGGGTTCGCGGCGAGCGTGGCCTTGACGAGCGCGTTCTGCGTGCCGGGCAGAGCCAGGCTCGTGCGGTCGTAGCCCTCGGACTCGATCTCCTCGTTCGTCCCGATGACGACGATCGCCAGGTCAGCGGCGGCGGCGGCCTCGACAGCGACGGCCAGCAGCTCGTCCGGCGAGGTGCCCGGGGTGCGGTGCACCAGCTCGGCCCGCGCGAAGCTCCCGTAGCCCACGGGGTGGACGGCCTGCACCAGTGCGTCGACCTCGACCGTGGTCGGCTCGGTCACGTCGATCACGAGCGTGACCGGAACCGGCTGGTTCACGCTCGAGTCGAGGATGACCTCGGCGCCGACGACGACGTCGCTGGTCGAGAGGACCTGCCCGGCGATCGTGATGACGTGCTTGCCCACGGTGCCGACACCGACCTCGTGCCGGCCGGGCTCGTCGAGCCTGACGGTGGTGCGGATGCGGAGCGCGGCAGCGGGTCCGGGCACCTCCCGCAGCCAGCCGTTCCACTCGGTCACGTCCGCCGTGGCGAGCACGGCACCGTCCGCGTCGAGCAGCTCACCCTGGGCGCCGACGCGGCCCTCCGGGGTGGTGCAACGACCGGCAAGATCCAGCGCAGGGGGCAGCAGGCGGGAGACCGCACCGGCGTGCATGTCGACCTCGACCGCGACATCGGCGCGGCTGAAAGCCGCCGCCAACGCGTCCTGAGGGGTGGACGAGCGGTCCGGCCTGACAAAGCCGGAGCCGCCCCCTTGCTGGAAGGGATGGACCGCGTTCGGGCCCAGAAGTGCGATACGGGAGACGCCCTCGGGTGCGACCGGGAGCGCGTGCTCGTCGTCGCGGAGCACGACCATCGAGTGCGAGACGAGGCGACGGAGCACCTCACGGACGTCGACGTCACCGACCTCGTCGCGCAGGTGGCCGGAAGGCTCGAGGCTGTCGAGCGCGCCGACCCGCTGCGCCATGCGCAGGAGCCGCAGGACCTTGTCGTCCAGGAGGGACTCGCTCACGTCGCCGGAGCGGACCGCGTCCAGCAGGCCGTCGCCCCAGGGGCCGTCCGGTCCGGGCATCTGCAGGTCGAGTCCGCCCTCGGCGGCGCCGACCACGGACTTGGTGGCCACCCAGTCGCTGACCACGACACCGTCGAAGCCCCACTCGTCCTTGAGGACGCCGGTGAGCAGCGGTCGGTGCTCCAGCACGGGGGCGGCGGTGACGCCGTCGTCGACGCCCGAGTAGGCGCCCATGACGGACCAGGCCTGCGCGTCCAGCACGAGCTGCTCGAACGGGGCCAGGTAGACCTCGCGCAGCGTGCGCTCGTCGACGCGGGCCAGGTAGCTGGTGCGCTCCGTCTCGGAGTCGTTGGCGACGAAGTGCTTGATGCACATGCCCACGCCGCGGTCCTGAGCGGACTTCACGACGTGCACCGCGATCGCGCCGGTGAGCAGCGGGTCCTCGGAGTAGCACTCGAAGTGCCGGCCGCCGACCGGGGTGCGCTGCAGGTTGACCTGCGGGGCGAGCACCACGTCGACGCCGTGCCGGCGGGCCTCGGCGGCGAACACCGCACCGACCTCGTCGGCCAGGTCCACGTCCCACGTCGCGGCGAGCGCGCTGGGAGCTGGGAAGGAGGCGGACGTCTCGTCGGCGCTGTCCGAGATCCCGCGAACACCGGCGGGGCCGTCCGAGACGTGCATGGCGCGAAGGCCGATGTGCGGAACTGCCGTGGTGGACCACAGGCCGGCACCGACGACGAGGCGTACCTTCTCCTCGAGCGAGAGGCGCGAGAGCAGGTCGCTCAGCGCGGCATCTCCGGTGGTGGGCCGTTCAGCCGTAGGCGGCTGGGTGGCCGTGTCGAGTGACACTGCGGCAATCTCCGATCGGGACGACGATGTCTACTGCCGAGCATCAAAGCACAACTTACTGACTTGTCAGTAAGTACAAAGATCACAGTATGGTTTCGGTCATGGACGACGACGTTCCCCCGACAGCAGGCACCCGCAGGCCGCGCCAGCCCCGCCAGGCGACCGCCGAGCGCAGGGCCGAGATCCTCCGCGCCGCCGCGAACACCTTCGGGTCCAAGGGCTACATGAGCGGCTCGCTGACCGACGTCGCGGAGCAGGTCGGCATCACGCACGCCGGCGTCCTGCACCACTTCGGGTCCAAGGAACAGCTGCTCGTCGAGGTGCTCGAGTACCGCGACAAGGAGGACGTCCGCGACCTCGAGGGTCAGCACATCCCCGGCGGCATCGAGCTGTTCTACCACCTGCTGCGCACCGCGCGGATGAACGTCGACCGACGGGGCATCGTGCAGGGCTATACCGTCCTGACCGGCGAGTCTGTCACCGAGAACCACCCCGCGAGGGCCTGGGTGACGGACCGTTTCCGGGTCCTGCGCGACGAGATCAAGACCGCTCTCCTGGCCGTCGGAGAGGGCGCCGTCACCGAGGAGCTGGCCGACTGCGCGGCCAGCTCGATCATCGGCGTGATGGACGGTCTGCAGATCCAGTGGCTCCTCGACGACGAGAAGGTCGACCTGCCCGTCGCGACCCAGTTCGCGATCGAGGCGATCCTTGCCGCGGCCCTCGCCGGGAACGTTCGGCCGCACCCCCTGGGCTGACGGATTTCTCAGACTGTTCACAGGCACGCCCCAGGCGCACCTCAGGTGACGGTCCGATCGTCGGAGCATGACGACCACGATCAGCCGCCGCCCGGACGTGTTGACACGAGCCGACGGTTCACCCGTTCGAGCGCTCGTCGTCGACGACGAGCCGACTCTTGCCGAGCTGTTGTCCACCGCCCTGCGCTACGAGGGCTGGCAGGTGGACCACGCCCTGACGGGCCACGCCGCGGTCAAGGCCGCGAAGACGCTCGACCCTGACGTCATCGTCCTGGACGTGATGCTGCCCGATCTGTCCGGAATCGACGTGCTGCGGCGGGTGCGCGCCACGCACCCCAACGTGCCCGTCCTCTTCCTGACGGCGAAGGACGCGGTCGAGGACCGCATCGTCGGCCTCACGGCGGGCGGCGACGACTACGTCACCAAGCCGTTCAGCCTCGAGGAGGTCGTCGCGCGGCTGCGTGCCCTGCTGCGCCGGACGGGGTCTGTGGCGTCGCGCGAGGAGGCCGTGCTCGTGGTCGGCGACCTGACGATGGACGAGGACAGCCACGAGGTCTCGCGCGGTGGCGAGGACGTCCGCCTGACCGCCACCGAGTTCGAGCTGCTGCGCTACTTCATGCGCAACCCGAAGCGGGTGCTGTCCAAGGCGCAGATCCTCGACCGCGTCTGGCAGTACGACTTCGGCGGCCAGGCGAACATCGTCGAGCTGTACGTGTCCTACCTGCGACGCAAGATCGACAAGGGTCGCACCCCGATGCTGCACACGCTGCGCGGCGTGGGATATGTGCTGAAGCCGTCCGTCTGATGCCCGTGCTCGGGTCGCGACCGCGGTGGACGTTGCGTCGGCGACTGGTGGTCACCGTCGTCGCGCTCGTCGCCGTGGTCGCAGCCGTCATGGGCACGGTCACCACGCTCGCCCTGCGCAGCTCCCTGGTGGGCCAGCTGGACGAGAAGCTCCTGATGGCCCACGGCCGCGCGAACGTGCACCTGCAGCCCCCGGGCAGCCCGCTCGGGGGCGACGACGACCGCACGCCGCCCGGTCCGATCGCGTCGGGCGAGAACGGCACGACCCCCGCCTACCAGGACACGGGGACCGTGAACGTCTACCTGCCCCGGGGCACGGATCCCGCCAGCCTCGACGCCCGCAACGCCGGCTCCCGCATCGCCGCCGGGGGCTTCGTGCGGCTCACCGACGAGCAGATCGCCGAGCTGCTCGCGGTCCCCGACAACGGCGTGCCGACCACCGTCGAGCTGACCGGGATGGACGACTACCGGGCCGTCTCGACCATCCAGCCGAACGGCGCGGTCTCGGCGACGGCGATGCCGCTCGCGCCGGTGACGAGCATCGTCACCGAGTACGTCGCGGTCGAGGGTGTCGTCGCGGCGTTCGCGCTCATGGTGGCCGCGGCCACCGGGATGGTGCTGGTCCGTCGCGAGCTGCGACCGCTGGACCGGGTCGTGACGACCGCCAACCGCGTCGCGCGGCTGCCGCTGGACCGCGGCGAGGTCGTGCTCGCGGACCGGGTGCCGGTCGCGGACACCGATCCCGCGACCGAGGTCGGCCAGGTGGGTGCCGCGCTGAACCAGCTGCTCGGCCACGTCGAGCAGGCCCTCGCCGCCCGACACGAGTCCGAGTCGCAGGTGCGGCAGTTCGTCGCCGACGCCTCGCACGAGCTCCGCACGCCGCTGGCCTCGATCCGCGGGTACGCCGAGCTGGTGCGCCGCTCCCCCGAGGAGCTGCCCGCGGGCGCCCTGCAGGCCATGTCGCGCGTCGAGTCCGAGTCCGTGCGGATGACCGGGCTCCTGGAGGACATGCTGCTGCTCGCGCGTCTCGACGCCGGCCGGCCGCTGGCCACGGACCCCGTCGACCTGGCCCTGCTCTCGATCGACGCGCTGACCGACGCGCATGCGGCCGGTCCGGACCACACCTGGTCCCTGGACCTCGTCGAGGACGCGACGCCCGACGACGTGCTCGTCGCCGGGGACACCGACCGGCTCCGCCAGGTGCTGGCCAACCTGCTCTCGAACGCCCGGCTGCACACCCCCGCCGGCACCGAGGTGACCGTGCGGCTCCGGCGGGACGCGTCCTGCGTGATCCTGGAGGTCGCCGACGACGGCCCGGGGATCCCGCCCGCCCTGCGCGACAGCCTGTTCCAGCGGTTCACCCGCGGCGACGCGTCGCGCAACCGGAACACGGGGTCGACCGGCCTGGGACTGGCCATCGTCCATGCGGTCGTCACCGCCCACGGCGGCACCATCGCGGTCGGAGCGGGCACGCGGGCCGTCGACCGCGGCTCGTCGATGCCCTCGGGCGCTCGTCGCGAAGGCGCGGTGCCCACCACCGGAACCACGTTCACGGTCACGCTCCCGGCTGCAGACCCACCTCCGCCGCCGCGAACGACGGGTTCGGCCCGCACCAGGACTCCGGCCCGCGTCTGACGCCGCGAGGTGGCCGGTCAGCTGCGGGCGCGGCACAGTGGTGGTCTCGACGACGGAGGCTTCCATGGCGGATCTCAGCGACGCGTTCAGCGGGTTCTCGACCGACGACATCCCGGCAGCGCAGGCGTTCTACTCCGAGAAGCTCGGGCTCGACGTCTCCGAGGCGAACGGCATCCTCACGCTGCACCTCGCCGGCGACAAGCGCGTGGTCATCTACCCCAAGGGGCCGGCCCACACGCCCGCGACCTACACGGTGCTGAACTTCCCGGTGCAGGACGTCGCCGGTACCGTCGCGGAGCTGCGCGGCCGGGGCGTGGAGTTCGAGAGGTACACGGGGACACCGGTCGAGACCGACGACGACTTCGTGTTCCGCGGCGGCGGCCCGCTGATCGCCTGGTTCACCGACCCGGGCGGCAACATCCTGTCGATCATCGCCGCCGACTGACCCCGTCGCCGAACCGGTGCTTACGCACGTCATCCGGTCCGATGACGTGCGTATCCACAAGCTCGACGCGGGGGCGAGGCCGCCACGGCTCATGGGGTGGGCACAGGGTCGGCACAGTGCTCGGATAGGGTCCCGCCGGATCGTCGGGGCATGGACATCACGACGACAGCCCGCGAGCCCGCTGCGGCCGACGGCGTCCGGACCGGGACCGTGCTCGACCTGGTCATCCCCGTCTACAACGAGGAGGCCGGTCTCGAGCGGGCCGTCCGAGCCGCACGGCGGTTCCTCGACACCCAGTTCCCCTACGCCGCCCGGCTGACCATCGCGGACAACGCCTCCACGGACGGCACGGCAGCCATCGCACGGCGGCTTGCCGACGAGCTCGACGGCGTGACCCTGGTCCACCTCGACGCCAAGGGTCGCGGGCGGGCGCTGCACACGGCGTGGTCGGGTTCCGACGCCGACGTCCTCGCCTACATGGACGTGGACCTCTCGACGGACCTCAGCGCGCTGCTGCCGCTCGTCGCGCCGCTCGTGTCAGGACACTCGCACCTGGCCATCGGGACGCGGCTGAGCCGGACGGCGCGAGTGGTGCGCGGGCCCAGGAGGGAGGTGATCTCCCGCGGGTACAACCTGGTGCTGCGAGGAGCCCTGCACGCCCGGTTCTCCGACGCCCAGTGCGGGTTCAAGGCGATCCGCGCCGACGCCGCCCGGCAGCTGCTGCCGCTCGTCGCGGACACCGGCTGGTTCTTCGACACCGAGCTCCTCGTGCTCGCCGAGCGGGCCGGGCTGCGCATCCACGAGGTGCCCGTCGACTGGGTGGACGACCCCGACTCCCGCGTCGACATCGTCGCGACCGCCCTCGCGGACCTGCGCGGGGTGGCCCGGCTCGCCCGCGACCTGACCGCCGGCCGCATCCCCCTCGACGAGGTGCGGGCACACCTGCCCCTCGTCGGCGACGGCCGCACGTCGAGCCGGCCGACCAACCTCCTGCTCCGGCAGGTCGTCCGGTTCGCGCTGGTAGGCCTCGCGAGCACCGTGGCCTACGCCCTGCTGTACCTGGTGCTCGCCGGTCCGGTCGGTGCCCAGGCGGCGAACGTCGTCGCGCTGCTGCTGACCGCCGTGGCCAACACGGCCGCGAACCGGCGCGTCACGTTCGGCATCCGAGGTCGCGACCGGGCCGCGCTCCAGCAGGGCCAGGGGCTGCTGGTCTTCGGGCTCGCCTGGGTGCTCACCGCGGGCTCGCTCGCCCTCCTGCACGTCGCCGCCCCCGGTGCGCCACGCACGGTCGAGCTGGCCGTGCTGGTCGTCGCGAACCTCGGCGCGACCGTCCTGCGGTTCGTCCTCCTGCGCGGCTGGGTGTTCCGGCGCGCACACTCCGCCACCCCGATCGAAGGGACCGTCCGATGACCGTCACCACCGCCTCGCTCGCGATCCCGGACCGTCCGGACAGCCCCGACCGTCCCGACGAGATCGCCCCGCCCGCCGTCGCCTCGGCGCGCGCCCGTTGGGAGCGCCCGGCGCTCGCGGCACTCCTGCTCGCCACCGGGCTCCTCTACCTGTGGGACCTGTCCGCGTCCGGCTGGGGCAACGCGTTCTACTCCGCGGCGGTGCAGGCTGGCTCGGAGTCCTGGAAGGCCTTCCTGTACGGGGCGTCGGACGCGGCGGCGTCGATCACCGTCGACAAGCCGCCCGCCTCGCTGTGGGTCATGGCGCTGTCCGTGCGGCTGTTCGGGCTGTCGTCCTGGTCGATCCTGGTGCCGCAGGCGCTGATGGGCGTCGCCACGGTCGGCGTGCTGTACGCCGGCGTCCGGCGACGGTTCTCGGCCGGAGCTGCTCTGCTGGCCGGTGCGACCCTCGCGATCACACCCGTGGCCGCACTGATGTTCCGGTTCAACAACCCGGACGCCCTCCTGGTCCTGCTCCTCACGCTCTCCGTCTGGGCGACCATGAAGGCGGTCGGCGGCCCGCGCACGACGCGGTGGATGCTGCTGGCCGGCGCGCTCGTCGGTTTCGCGTTCCTCACCAAACAGCTGCAGGCGTTCCTCGTCCTGCCGGGGCTCGCGGCCGCCTTCCTGTGGGCCGCACCCGTCTCGCTCGGGCGACGGGTCCGCGACGGGCTCCTGGCTGTCGGCGCGATGGTCGTCGCCGCCGGCTGGTGGGTCGCCGTCGTCGAGCTGGTGCCCGCGAGCATGCGCCCGTACATCGGCGGGTCGCAGACCAACTCGTTCCTCGAGCTGACGTTCGGCTACAACGGGCTCGGACGCCTCACCGGTGACGAGACCGGGTCGGTGGGCGGCGGCGGCCCGGGGGGCGGCACCTCGATGTGGGGGTCGACCGGTCTCGGGCGGCTGTTCGCCTCGGACATCGGCGGTCAGATCGCCTGGCTGGTCCCCGCGGCCCTCGTCCTCGGCGCGGTCGCGTTCTGGCTCTACCGTCGCGCGCCGCGGACCTCCACCCAGCGCGCCGAGATCGTCGTCTGGGGTGCGTGGCTGCTGGTCACCGGCCTGACGTTCTCCTTCATGGCCGGCATCTTCCACGCCTACTACACGGTCGCGCTGGCCCCGGCCGTCGCGGCGCTCGTCGGCATCGGGTCGTGGGCGCTGTGGGTCCGACGAGCCTCGCTGTGGGCTCTGGGCACGCTCGCCGGTGTGACGGTGCTGACCGCCGTGTGGTCGTTCACCCTGCTCGGTCGGTCGGCGGACTGGCTCCCCTGGCTGCGGCTCGTGATCCTCGGCGCCGGGTTCACGGCCGCGGCGCTGCTGGTCGCCGGGCACTGGTCGGGACGGCGCATGCTGCGCACCGGCGCGGCCCTCGCTCTGGTGGCAGGGCTGGCCGGGCCGGCGGCCTACACGCTCGACACCGTCACCTCCGCGAAGACCGGGTCGATCGTCAGCGCCGGACCGGCCGTCGCCGGCGGCGGGATGGCGGGGCCCGGCGGCCGCGGTGGGCCGCAGGGTGGTGGACCGCACGGTGGCGGCCCGCAGGGCGGGTTCGGTGGGCCCCCGCCGGGCGCGCAGGCCGGAGGGCCGGCATTCGGGCGCCCGACGGGCCAGACGGGCCAGGCGCCGACCGGTGGCTTCCGGGGCGGCGGCGCGGGCGGCCTGCTGGGCGGCGCGACCGTGAGCACGCAGGTCGAGGCCCTCCTGCTCGAGGACTCCGACCGGTACCGATGGGTCGCAGCGGCGATCGGCTCGCAGAACGCGGCGAGCTACCAGCTGGCCACGCAGGAGTCGGTCATGCCGGTCGGCGGGTTCAACGGCTCCGACCCGTCCCCGACTCTGGCGCAGTTCCAGGACTACGTCAGTGCGGGCGACATCCACTGGTTCATCGCCGGCGGCGGGCTCGGTGCGCAGAACGGCGGGTCGAGCGCGTCGTCGGACATCAGCGCCTGGGTCGCGGCGAACTTCACCGCGCAGACCGTCGATGGCACGACGATCTACGACCTGACCGCACCCAGCACCGGTAGCTGACCCAGGCACGATGGCGCTCGCGGCCCCCGCCGTGAGCGCCATCGTCCTGCTCAGGGCTGGCAGGCGCCCGCCAGGGTCATCGCGGGGACGCTGTCGGGGCCGAAGGTCTGCCAGCTCGTCGTCCCGAGCGCCGACCGCAGACGGAGCTCGACCGACGCGTCGTCCTCGTCGAGCACCGCGCAGTCGACGTCCCAGAGCACGACGAGCGACCCGACCTCCCCGTGGTCGGTTCGCTGCGGGAGCGCATGGGTGTCGAGGTCGGGAACCGTGGCGTGCAGGTACGCGAGACCGTCCTGGTCCGGCGAGGCGGGGCCGGCCGCCGACAGGAGGTCGGACCTGGCGTACCAGGCGCCCAGCACCCTGGCGCCGGGTACGTCGTGGACCTGCTCCATCGTCAGCCACGGTCTTCCCGCGCTCGTCACGCGGCTGACGGTGATGTGCTGGTCGACGGATGCGAGCGACGTCGTCCCGCCCGCGTTCGACGAGACGGTCGGGCGAAGGAACGAGGTCGAGACCGCCGCCAGCACGAGGACGGCGACGCCCACGAGCGTGAGCACGAGATTGCGCACCACCGATCGGCGCGGGACGAGCGCTGCCAGGGTCGGATCGGTACTGGTTGCTTCAGCCATTGGCCCAACGTACTATGCCAATAGGTCAAACGGGAGGCGGTTGCTCAGATGTCCAGTCCGTTCGCGATCATGTTCGCGGTGGTGCTCGCGCTGGTGCTGGTCGTCGTCGTGCTCCTCCGCGTCTACCTGGTGCACGTGCGCCCGCGCGACGTCGAATGGATCGCCGGGACGCCCACGCCGGGTCACCAGGAGGCCGAGGTCTACACCCGCTACCTCCAGCGTCACCGTCTGCACCGCCTGGTGGGCGGGCTGTTCGGGGCCGCCTTCGCCACGGTCGTCGGCCTCACCTGGTACGGCAGCATCACCATCGGCGGCGGCCACCCGTTGGCCGACCTGCTCCTGTGCACGACGGCCGGCATCATCATCGGCGCCCTGTCGGCCGAGACCTTCCGGCTCAGCGAGCCGCTCACCGACACGGTCAGCGCGTCGCTCACGGCTCGTCCGGCAGCAGCGCACCCGCGGCTCACGCGCGTCGCGCGCGTGCTCACGATCGCCGGCGTCGTCGTGGGCGGCCTCGTCGCGGTGTCCGGACGCGGCCTCACCTCGCTGTGGGTCGCGATCCTCGGCGTCCCCGTCGCACTCGTCGCCGAGGCCACGCAGCGCGCGATCGCCGGACGGCGCCGCCCGGTCCTGTCCGACCGCGCCCGCGTCGTCGACACGCGCATCCGTGCGTTCGCGAGCCGGTCCGTCGCGTGGCTCCAGCTGGCGTTCGCGGTGCTCGTCGCGGCGTGGGTGGTCTCCGGGATCGGCGAGGTCGACGGCGCCCTGGCGTCGTGGACGCAGACGGTCCTCGTGCTCGGCGGCCTCGTCGGCGCGGTCGTCCTGCTGCACCGCGGTGCGCCCCGGCCGCGGCGCTCGTGGGTGGCCCCGGCGACGTGATCGTCTCCCTCGACCACCGCTCACCCATCCCGGTCTTCGAGCAGCTGCGCGCCCAGATCGAGCGGCTGATCGCGTCCGGGCAGCTGCGCGCGGGCACCAAGCTGCCGCCGATCCGACACCTCGCCACCGATCTCGGTCTCGCGCGCGGCACGGTCAACAAGGTCTACGACGCCCTCGCACGCGACGGTCTGGTCGAGACCGCAGGCCGGCACGGCACGATCGTGCTGGACGCCGCACGGTCGACGTCCGCCCCTGCGGACCTCGCGGCCGCGGCGGACACGCTCGCTCTCGTCGCGAAGCAGCTGGGGCTCGACGCAACCGCCGCCCACCGCGCGCTCGACGAGGCGACGCGGCGCCTCTAGACCGCGAGCGCCGGCGGGTCGGTCAGAGCGGGTACGCCGAGTAGAAGTTGACGATGTCGGCCAGGGGCGCGGTCACCTGGAAGACCGAGCTGCCGTTGGTCCAGACCGCCGTGCCGGTGCCTTTGCCCGAATCGACGATCGTGTAGGTACCGACCGTCGCGCCGGCCGCCGTGACGTCACCGGACTGGGGAAGCGTCGCCGCTCCGGGCTGGGCGGTCGCGGTCGGTTTCGGCGCCGAGGAGGACGGCAGCGCGTCGACGAGGGTCGCGGCGAACGCGGTCGCCTCGCCCGGGGTCTCCCACTGGCCGGCGTTCACGGTCACGGTGCCCGCGGCGCCGTCGGTGTACGTCTCCGTGTAGGCCTCGATCGCACCCGCCGCGGTCCACGTCGCGTTGTCCGCGGACGTCGCGAGCGCGTACTGCAGCACCGAGGCGGGCAGCGCCTTCGCGAACGCCGTGCTGGCCTTGCGGGCGACGGGGTCGACGGTCGGCGTCGGCGAGGGCGCCACGATCGTCGACGCAACGGCAGGCGCCGGAGCCTGCCCTTCGTCGTCCCCGCCGAGGACGACGATGCCGATGATCACGGCGGCGACCACGAGGACGGCCACGCCGATGATCGCCGGGATGAGCCAGGCCGGCCGGCTCTTCTGCTCTGTCGTGGGCGGGGTGCCGCCGGGCGGGACCGACGCCGGGGTTGCGACCGTCGGCGGGACCGCCACGGGCGTCGCAGCAGTCGGCTGGGCCGACGCGGGCGCAGTGGTGCCGGCGCCCGTCGGCCGGGCGGGCTGCGCGGCCTGCCAGCTGGTGGCCGGCGGCGGCGTGGCAGGCGGCGGTGTGGCAGGCGAGCCTCCCGCGGGCGGTGTCGAGCCTGTGTGACCCCATGCAGGAACGCCGCCGGGCTGGGCAGGTTCGGCTCCGGGCCGGCCGGTGTCGCTCATCGGGGTCCCCCTTGGTTCGTGGTGCCCGAACCCTTGCCGGACCCCCCGCAGCCTACCGACGCATGGCGACCGGACCGGAGCAGCGCGTCGGAGCGCCGCGACCTCCGTCGACGACGTCGCACGGCCGGCTCCCCTCCGTTCTGGCGCGCCGTCGCCGATCGTGTCGGACCCTCCGTCTAGCGTCCTGCTCGTGGCCTCGACGAGCGTGAAGCGCCCCGGCAGCACCGCCAAGGCGGCCCTCCGCCCTGCCTTCCGCTGCTCGGAGTGCGGCTGGTCCGCCACCAAGTGGGTCGGCCGATGTGGCGAGTGCCAGGCCTGGGGATCCGTCCTGGAGGACACCGGTCCCGGTGGCGGCGCACCGAAAACGACCGCGACGACGCCGACGAGGTCGACGGCGCTGCCCATCGACCAGATCGACGTCGAGACCGCGCGGGCACAGTCCACGGGGGTCGACGAGCTCGACCGGGTGCTCGGCGGCGGCCTCGTGCCCGGAGCCGTGGTGCTTCTTGCCGGCGAGCCCGGCGTCGGGAAGTCGACTCTCCTGCTCGACGTGGCGGCCCGCGCGGCGCGCACCGGCCGTCGGGTGCTGTACGTGACCGGCGAGGAGTCGGCTGCGCAGGTGCGTCTGCGCGCCGGTCGCATCCACGCGCTCGCACCCACGCTGCTGCTCGTCTCGGAGACCGACCTGGCCACCGTCCTCGGGCACATCGAGAAGGAGGACCCGGACCTGCTGGTGGTCGACAGCGTGCAGACCATCGCGTCGACGCAGGTGGACGGCACCGCCGGTGGCGTGTCACAGGTGCGCGAGGTCAGCGCCGCGGTGATCCAGGCGGCCAAGGCTCGGGACATGCCCGTGGTGCTGATCGGGCACGTCACCAAGGACGGGTCCGTCGCCGGACCGCGCACGCTCGAGCACCTGGTGGACGTCGTCTGCCAGTTCGAGGGCGACCGGCACTCGCGGCTGCGCATGCTGCGGGCCACCAAGAACCGGTACGGCCCCACCGACGAGGTCGGCTGCTTCGACCTGTCCGAGTCCGGCATCGTCGGCCTGACCGACCCGTCCGGGCTGTTCGTCTCCCAGGCCCTGCACCCCGTCCCCGGCACCTGCCTGACGGTGACCCTGGAGGGTCGCCGCCCGCTGGTCGCCGAGGTGCAGTCGCTCGTCGCCCTCTCCTCCGTCCCCAACCCGAGGCGGACCACCAGCGGCGTGGACAGCAGCCGCCTGGCCATGGTGCTCGCCGTGCTCCAGCGCCGCCTGGGCGTGCGGCTCGCCGACCAGGACGTCTACGTGTCGACGATCGGCGGCGCCCGCGTGATCGAGCCTGCCGCGGATCTCGCGCTCGCCCTCGCCGCCGTCAGCTCGCGGGAGAACGTGCCGCTGCCGCGCGGGCTGGTCGCGATCGGCGAGGTCGGGTTGGCCGGCGAGATCCGCACCGTCTCGGGCGTGAGCCGACGTCTGGCGGAAGCCGCTCGCCTCGGGTTCACGCGGGCGATCGTGCCCGCAGGAGCGTTGGACGGGGCGACACCGCCCGCGGGCCTGTCCGTCACGACCGCGGGCGACCTGGGCGAGGCGGTGCTGAACGCCGGCCTGGCCGCGGACGACCCGCGGCGGTAGCACGCCGCTCACCGCAAACCGACCCGAGCGGATCGTCGTGGTTTTCTAGGCGATCGGGGGGCGAGACGATGTCCTTGCGCCCGCGCGGCTTCCCGAGCACGCCCACCGCCACCACGGAGAGCAGGGTCCATGATCGAGCCGCCCGCGAGCGTCGCTGCCCACATGAGCACGGAGCTCGTCGGCAAGCCCGGCTCAGTCTTCCTGGTGCTGTCGGGGCCCGGGGGGACGGGCAAGAGCTCGCTCATCCGGAGGTGGCGGGACGCCGACCCGGCTGTCGGGTACGTCAAGAACGTGACGACGCGTGCGCGCCGTAGCCCCGACCCGATCTCGGGCGTGGACGACGACGAGTTCTTCGAGTTCGTCACGCGCCGTGAGTTCCACCGGCTGGTGGAGGACGGACAGCTTGCCCAGTGGGTCAACCCGCAGGAGGGCTACTACAGCGGCACACCGCTGGGGCCGCTGCTGGACGCGGTCGCGGAGGGTCGGGACCTGATCTTCGACTACACCCCGCAGCTGTACCTCAACCTGCAGCGCGCCTTCCCGGACCAGGTCGTGGGGGTCTTCGTCGCACCGCCCAGCCTGGAGGTCCTCCGGGACCGACTCGCCGGTCGCGGGTCGGAGGACGGCGCCAAGCTGGAGCTGAAGTTCGCCATGGGGGCGCAGGACCTGGCCTACGTCGACCTGCACGACTACCACGTGACCAACGTCGACCTCGAGTCGACGCTGGACACGCTCAGGAGCATCCTGCGTGCCGAGAAGGCACGCCTGCGGCGATCACCGAACCTCGCGCAGATCTACGGTGCGATGCGGGACCCGCGGCAGATGCTCTTCTACTACGACCCCGGCCAGCGCCGGATCTCCGCGATCACCGAGCCGTGACGTCGAGCGACAGTCAAGGTCGGGCCATCACGCCGCGACGGGCACCGGCTCGGACCGGGCGGGCACAGCGGCGACCGACACGCCGCGGATCAGCAGCCAGAGCAGGAACACGACCTCGGCAACGCCTCCGACCGAGCTGAAGACGATGGTCGAGTCGGGGTCGGCTCCCACCGCGAACTGCAACAGGATGTCGATCAGGTAGCCCAGGCCTCCGACCATCAGCAGGTAGCCGAGGACACGGGGCACGTAGCCGGAGCGGATCACCACGAGTCCCAACGGCAGCAGCCAGAGGCCGAAGAAGATCTGCGCGATGTTGTTGGACAGGGTGTGCATGTCGAGCAGGAGGGTCGCGGTCTCGTCGGACCCCGGCCACTTCCCGGTGGCCACCAGCAGTGCGCCGCCGTGCAGGATCATGCTCAGGCTCTGGATCACGACCGCCGCGATGCCCGGCACCAGGAAGCCGACGGCGAGATCGAGGTTCACGCGACGGAAGAGGACGAACAGCAGGACGACCGTCACCATGAAGCACGTGAACGCGGTCAGGTCGGCGGCGAAGGCGAGCCGCATGGAGTCGCGGGCGTCACGGATGCTCTGGGCGGTCTGCGCCGGTGAGCCGTCGGTGCTCAGACCGGCGCGGACGATGATCTGCGACCAGCCGGCAGCGATCGCGACCACGAGGTAGAAGACGGCGGCGACCCGGGCGACGAGCCGGGGATTCGCGAGGGCGTTCGGTGAGTTCGAGAGGTTCGACGACTGAGACATCTCAGGCTCCGGTCGAGTCGGGGTACTGGAACACGTCGTCCAGCGGGACGCCGAAGACGCGCGCGATCTGGAAGGCCATCTCGAGCGACGGCGAGTACCGCCCCTGCTCGATGGCGATGACGGTCTGCCGGGTGACTCCGATGCGGTCCGCGAGCTCGGCCTGGGTCATCTCGTCGTGGGCGAACCGAAGGGCGCGGATCGTGTTGGTGACACGGGTCGGCTTCACCACGTGGGCAGACCCCGGCGATAGAGCCCGATCTTCGTGGCGGAGCTGAGCAGGGCGGAGAGGACGAAGCCGAGGTAGAGCGCGTTGGCGATCCAGAACCAGTCGGCCTCGAGCATGGCGAGGATCAGCCCCGCCAAGCCGCCCATCACGAGGAACGACTGCCCGGTGTACTCGCCGATCCGGTCGATCTCCTTGTCGCGCTGGTCCTTCGTGCCGCCGTCCCGCCAGATGATCGAGACGACGATGGTGCCGACGATCGACGCGACGATCGCCAGGCCGATGCTCCAGAGCATCGGAGCGATGTAGTCGACGCCCTCGATCGGCACGTCCTGCGCCCGAGACACGATCACGCCGACATAGGCCAGGAACGCCACGAGCGACACGATCGCGAAGACCCAGACGTTGCGCTCCGTGAACGTCATGCCGTCACCGGGCTCGTGGGCGGCGCTCACGGGACCAGGACGATCTTGCCGCGCGCGTGCTCGACGCCGAGGCGCCGGACGGCATCGCGGCAGGCGCTCAGCGGATAGGTGCGGTCGATCGCCGGGGTGATCGACCCGGCGGCGACGAATTCGGCGAGGAGGTCGAGGTCGGCCACGCTGTGCTTGGCGACGAGCGGCTCCAGCCGGTGCCGCGTGATCAGCGACAGGATGCCGCCACGGATGATCCGCCCGATCGGCCCGAAGACGCGACTGCCCTCACCCGCGGACAGGACCAGTGTTCCCCGCTCGGTCAGGGCGGAGCGCAGGCGGGACAGCGAGTGGTTGCCGACGAGGTCGAAGATGACGTCGTACCGACCGGTGAACTCGTCGCGGGTGTAGTCGAGGACGTGGTCGGCGCCGACGGATCGGACGAGCTCCACGTTGCGGGTGCTGCAGACGCCGGTGACCTCGGCGCCGAACGCCTTGCCGAGCTGGACCGCGAAGGTGCCGACCCCGCCCGAGGCGCCGTTGACGAGCAACGACTGCCCGGAGTGCAGCCGACCCACATCACGCAGGCCCTGCAGTGCGGTCGTTCCGGCCAGCGGGACGGCTGCGGCCTGCTCGAACGTCAAGCTCGGCGGCTTGTGGGCCACCCGCTCGGCGGGGATGCTCGCGTACTCGGCGAACGCTCCCCCGTTCGGCTCGGCCCAGATCTCGTCGCCGACGACGAACCCGCTCACCTGCGCGCCGAGCGCGACGACCTCCCCGGAGAGCGCCTTGCCGGCCACCGGCACTCGCGGGGTCCGCAGGCCGGAGACCGCGCGGATCAGGTACGGCTTGCCGATCATCGTGAACCAGTCGGCGGCATTCAGGGACGCCGCCCGTACCCGGACGAGCACGTCGTGGTCACCCACGACAGGCACGGCGACGTCTTCGAACGAGACGACCTCGTCGGTCCCGTAGCCGCGTTGGACGATCGCTTTCATGGTGCGCCTCCGCGCTCGATGTCAAGAATTCCTGACATCGACGAACGTAAAGCCTGCCAGACATCATGTCAAGAGTTCTTGACATCGACGACGAAAACACATCGCCCCTAGGCTCGGCGTCCGTGAGCTGGTTCCGACGACGCCCGCCCGGACCGGCGCCGGCGCGAGGCCCGGTCCTGCGGGCGAGCACCTCCGACGACGACGTCTACGACGACCCGTCCGAGGACGCCCTCTTCATGCTCCTCGAGGACCTGTCGACGTCCGACGACTACGTCATCGTGGAGCGGCTCGGCGAACCGACCGGGGAGGTCTACATCCAGGCCACCATCGCCAAGGCGGGCGGCTACATCGTCGAACGTCGTGCGGGTTCGGCCGCGACGCACGAGTTCGCGGCGACCGACGACCTGCGCCTCGCCCACGAGGACCTGACGACCTGGGCCCACGAGCTCGATCGCCCGGACGTCCTCGAGTGGCACCCCGGGATGTCCTGACGATCAGACGAGCGCCCCGAACGCTGGGTACGTCTCCCGTGCGCGCTCGACGGCATTCGCGGACGACCCGTACGCCTCGAGCACCAGGAACGCCGCACCGAGGACCGGGCGGTCGCTGACGAACGTCAGGTGAGCCCGCGGCGCTCCGGACGCGAGGCGTCCGCGGATCCCCTCGGTGAGACCCGGGTCGCGCGCGGCGAGGACTCCCCCGCCGAGCACGACGGGCACGGCCTGGTCGACGAGGTCGAGCCGGCGCAGCGCCGTCAGGGCGAGGGTCGCCACCTCGTCGGCCTGTCGTTCGACGATCTGCGCGCAGACCGCGTCCCCGTCTGCCGCGGCACCCAGGAGTGCGGGGGCGAGGCCGACGACGTCGTCGTGCCCGAGGACGCGGAAGTGCAGGTCCTCGATCACCGCGGCCATCGTCGGACGACCCAGGGCCGCCGGCACGAGGTGCGCGAGCGTCGTCGCCGGACCGCGCCCGTCGACCGCTCGGGCCGCGTGCCAGATCGCCTGCTCGCCCAGCTCGAAGCCCCCACCCCAGTCGCCGGAGATGCGGCCGAGGGCCGGGAAGCGGGCGGTGGCACCGTCGGAGCGCCGACCGACGCAGTTGATCCCCGTCCCGCACACGACGACGACCGCCTCGTGGGAGTCCGTCCCGGCACGCAGGAGAGCGAACGTGTCGTTGTCGACGACGGCCGAGGCCGCCGTGAACCAGTCGAGGGACCGCAGGGCGGACGTGAACGTGTCGATCTCGACGGGCAGGTCCAACCCGGACAGGTAGATCCCCACCCGGCCGACGTCCGAGCGACCCGCGAGTGCGGTGCGCACGAGACCGTCGATGATCTCGAGCGCCGGCTGCACCCCGATGATCTGCGGGCAGGACCCGGGACCGCGGGCGTGCGCGAGCACCGTGCCGTCGGGATCCAGCACCAGCACGTCGGTCTTGCTGCCGCCGCCGTCGACGGCGACCAGGACACTCATCGGGCCCACGCGAGGTGCGCACGGTTCTCCGCGAGCAGGAGGTCAGTGAGCCGCGACGCCCGGTCGTACTGGCCGACCAGCGGGTGCGCGAGCAGGGCGCGTTCCACGCGGTCGCGGCCGCCATGGACCGCGGCCTCGAGTGCGAGTCGCTCGTAGCCCGCCACCTGAGCGACCAGTCCGGCGAGGTCGTCGGGGAGCGGACGGGCGGCGAGCGGCGTGACGCCGGACGCCGAGATGGTCGCCGGTACCTCGATCACGTGCTCGTCGGGCAGGAAGGGCAGCGTTCCGTCGTTGCGGACGTTGACCACCTGGACGTCACCGCGGTCGGCGGTGAGCGAGGCGAGCAGGTCGACCGCTGCCTCGGAGTAGAACGCGCCGCCGCGCTTCTCCAGCGCGGCCGGCTTGCTGTCCACGGAGGGGTCGGCGTAGAGCGCGAGCAGCTCGTCCTCCACCGCAGTCACGGCGTGTGCGCGCGTCACCGCGCCGGGCGCCGTCTGCTCGGCGAGGACGGCATCGTGCGCGTAGTAGTAGCGCAGGTAGTACGACGGCACGACGCCGAGCAGCGACACCAGGCTCGGGGGCAGCTCGACCTCGTCGGCGATCTCGGGCAGGTGGGCGGCAAGCAGTCCGGGCAGGCGGTCGACGCCGTCCACGGAGGCACCGCGGACCCAGGTCAGGTGGTTGAGGCCGACGTGATCCAGGGCGACGGACGACGCAGGTACGTCGAGCATCGCCGCGAACCGGCGCTGGAACCCGATCGCCACGTTGCACAGCCCGACGGCTCGGTGCCCCTCCGACAGCAGCGCCCGCGTCACGATGCCGACCGGGTTGGTGAAGTCGACGATCCACGCGTCCGGCCGGGCGTACCGGCGTACCAGCGAGGCCAACGACAGGACCACCGGCACCGTTCGCAGCGCCTTCGCGAAGCCGCCGGGACCTGTGGTCTCCTGGCCGATGCACCCGCACGCGTGCGGGAACGTCTCGTCCGTGTGCCGGGCCGCCTGGCCCCCGACCCGCAGCTGGAACAGCACCGCGGAGGCGTCGGACACCCCGGCGACGACGTCGGCCGTGGCCGTGACGGTGACGTCGTACCCGTACCGCGCGAACATCCGGCGCGAGACCCCGGCGACCAGGCCGAGCCGAGTGGCGTCCGGGTCCACCAGGCACAGCTCGGTGAGCGGCAGCAGGGCACGCAGGCGCGCGAACCCGTCGACGAGCTCGGGCGTGTAGGTGGACCCGCCACCGAGGACGGTGAGCTTCATCCCTTGACTCCGGTCAGCGTGACGCCCTGCACGAAGATGCGTTGGGCGAGGAAGAAGATGATCAGGACCGGGACCATCGCGATCACGGTCGCGGCCATCGTGAGGTTCCAGTCGACCGAGTGCGCGCCGCGGAACTGCGCGAGCGCGTACGAGACCGGCCAGGCCGACTCGTTCTCGGACGTGTAGAGCAGCGGCCCGTAGTAGTCGTTCCACGAGGCGAAGAACATGAAGATCGCCGTCGCCGCGATGCCGGGCTTGGCCATCGGGACGATCACTCGAAGCAACGTGCGCAGCTCGCCGCAGCCGTCCAGCCGGGCGGCCTCGCTGTACTCCTTCGGGATCGTCAGGAAGAACTGGCGCAGCAGGAAGATCGAGAACGCATCACCCAGGAGGTTGGGCAGGATGAGCGGCCAGAGGGTTCCCGTGAGGCCGAGCTTGGACCACATGACGTACAGCGGGACGCTCGTGACCTGCGGCGGGAGCAGCATCATGCCGATCACGGCGACGAGCAGGACGCCCGAGCCGCGGAACTGGATGCGCGCCATGGCGTAGGCCGCGGGGACCGACGAGACCAGCATGAAGAGGGTCGCCAGGCCCGCGTACAGGAACGAGTTGCCCGTGTACTTCAGCATCGGGAGCCGGTGGAACACCTCCGCGTAGTTGTCCCAGTGGAACGACGTCGGCCAGCCGAACGACGTCCCCGCCCGCGCCGGCGACATGACGGAGGTGAGCAGGATGAACGCGAACGGCGCGAGGAACACGACGGCCAACGCGAGGAAGACGGCGTGGTCGGCCACCCAGACCAGGGTCGACGAGCTGCGGCGGTTCAACTGGCCACATCCGGCGTGAACGACCTGAACCGACGCAGCAGCACGGCCATGACGAGTGCCGCGACGACGAACAGCACCACGGCCATGGCGGACGCGTACCCCATGAGGTTGGCGCCGAACGCCTTGGAGTACAGGAGCTGCCCGTAGGTGAGCGTCGACTGGTCGGGCCAGCCGAGCGCACCCGAGGCGCCCTCCCCGACCATCGACTTGCCCATCGCCGTCGAGGACGCCACCGCGGGTTCGGTGAAGTACTGCAGCGCCCCGATGATCCCGGTGATCAGCGCGAACAGCAGGACCGGCGTCATGTTGGGCACCGTGACGAACCAGAACTGCTGGCGCGTGCTCGCGCCGTCGAGCTCGGCCGCCTCGTACTGCTCGGTCGGGACGTCCAGCAGGCTCGCCAGGAAGATCACCATGATGTCGCCGAGCACCCACAGGCCCAGGAGCACGAGCGACGGCTTGGCCCAGGCCGGGTCGGTGAACCAGCCCGGTCCGTCGATCCCGAACCAGCCGAGCATCTCGTTGACCGGGCCGGTGGCGGGGTTGAGCACGAAGACGAACGCGATCGTCGCCGCCACCGGCGGGATGAGGGCCGGCAGGTAGTAGACGGTCCGCAGGGCGCCCGACGAGCGCCGGGCCCGCGTGAGCACCCAGCCGACGAACAGGGCCCCGACGATCCGGGCCGGCACGAGGATCGCGACGAACCACAGCGTGTTGACGATCGCCGTGCCGATCAGCGGGTCGCCGCTGACCAGGAACCTCCAGTTGGCGAAGTCGTTCCATCTCGGCGGGTTCGACAGGTCGAACGCCGTGAACGAGAGGTAGACCGTGACCACCAGCGGGAAGACGAAGAACACGATCATGCCGAGCAGTGCCGGCGTCAGGAGGCCGAGAGCCGCCCTGTTCCGTCGGCGCTGGATCGTCGAGGCCATGCGGGTCAGCCGGCCTGGAGCTTGACGGCCGCGTCGATCTCGTCGTCGACCGTCGTCAGCATGCCCGGCAGGTCGGTGACGTCACCCTGCTGCCACTTCGCCGTGTGGGTGCCGAAGATCGTCTGGTACTCCGCGCCGATGCCGCTGGGTGGGGTGGTGGACGACTTCGGGTTCTCGAAGATGTCGAGGAACGTCTTGAACTGCGGCGAGACCTCGAGGTCCGGCGACACGATCGCGTCGTGCATCGTCGGCGCGTTCTTGATCCCGTTGGCCAGCTTCACCTGCGCGTCCGCATTCATCGTCAGGTACTTGATGAGTGCCCACGCCGCCTCGGGGTTCTTGGCGCCCTTGCCGATGCCCATGATGTTGCCGGTGATGTAGCCGGCGCCGTAGCTGTCCTCGTACCCCTTGGCCGACGGGAAAGGCGCCGTGCCGTAGTCCAGGTCGGGCGCCTGGTCCGCGATGAAGGCGGTGCGGTACTCGCCGTCGAGGTTCATTGCGACCTTGCCGGTCTGGAAGTCGTTCTCGGCCGAGAACTCCTGCCCGAGAGCGGCCTGGAAGTCGGCGAGCTTCTTGTACCCGCCGAGCCGGTCGATCAGGTCCTTCTGCCACTCGAGGATCGCGTTCCAGCCCGGCGACGAGCCGATCGCGGACGTGCCGTCGTCGTTGAGCCACTGCGCGTCGGCGGCCGGCGCCCAGTGCGCCTCGGCGTTCTCGTAGTAGCCGAGCAGGGGCATGAACCCGAGCTGCTTGATCGACCCGTCGTCGTTGAACGTGGTCAGCTTGACGGCCATGTCGGACAGCTCGTCGAGAGTCTTGGGGGGCTCGGTATACCCCGCCGCGGAGAGCAGGTCCTTGTTGTAGTAGAGCCCGTAGACGTCGGCGAGCGCCGGCATCGTGCAGCGGACGTCCTTGTACGACGTGTAGCCGAGCACGGTGTCGGGGATCTGCGTCAGGTCCACCTTGTCGCGCTGGATGAAGCTCGACAGGTCGACGAAGTCGCCCGACGAGCACAGCGGTCCCACCTGGTCGGTCGAGTAGGACATGCCGACGTCGATGGCCTTGCCGGCCGAGATGGCTTGGCGCATCTTCTGGTCGTCCTGGCCGGACTTCACGTGGACGGTGACGCCCGGGTTGGCCTTCTCGAAGTCGTCGACCACGGACTGGATGGTGTCGGCCTCGCGGTCGGTGAAGAAGTGCCAGAACTCGACGGTTCCGGTCACCTCCGAGGGCGCCGAGGCGGCGGCCGTGGGTCCGTCGGCGCCGGACCCGCCGCTGCAGGCCGCCAGCGCCGCGACCGCCACGAGGGCGGGGACGACGAGCCAGGTCTTGCGTGTAGTCACGAGAGGCTCCTTACGCGAGGCACGACCGACCGCCACCCGGACTCGCGTGCTCCGGGCGGGTGGTCGTGCGAGGGGCTTTCTAGGGGACGAGGTCCAGCAGTCGGGAGCGCAGGTCCGCGCCGACGACGGATCGGGCACCGCGCAGCACCGGGTGATCAGCCACGGTGCTCACGGAGATGTGCGGGGACCACCGGGTGGTCCTGCGGATGTGCCCTCGCACGAGGTCGGCGAGGGTCTGACCACCGGCGGCGCCGGTCGGTCCACCGAGCACGACCACGGGCGGGTCGAGCACGGCGAGCACGGGGATGACACCGACGGCCACGCGCTCCGCGAGCTCGCCGAGGACGGCGTGCTTGGCGGGGTGCGTGGCCAGCTCGGCCAGGACGGAGTCCAGGGTGCGGCCGCGAACGCCGTGGGCGCGGGCCAGCTTGCCCATGGCGATGCCGCCGACGAGATCCTGCAGGTCTTTGGCACCGGTGACCGGCAGGTAGCCGATCTCGCCGGCCCCACCGGCTGCGCCGCGGTGCAGCGTCCCGCCGAGGTCGACCGCGAGGCCCAGGCCGTCGCCGATCCAGAGCAGCGCGAATGCGTCGACCTCGTGCCCCGCGCCCTCGACACGCTCCGCGACGGCGGCCAGCTTCACGTCGTTGTCGATGCGGACGTTGAGGCCCAGCCCGTCCTCGAGCTGTGGGCGGACGGCCTTGCGCGGCCAGCCGGGCATGAGGCCGACGAAGGCGAGGTCGTCGGTGCGCGGGTCGACGGCACCCTGCACCCCGACGGCCGCCGCCACGACCGTGTCGGGAGTGGTACCGGCGGCCTCGCACGCCGCCTGGATCGCCGCGCTGATGTCGCCGACCGCCGACCGCTCCGACGCGGTGCGCGCCAACGACACCTCGGCGACCGGGTGCTCACCGCCGGTCGCGTCGACGAGCGTCGACAAGACCCGGTGCGGCCGCAGGTCGACCGCGACGGCGTGCGCCCGGTGGGTGCGCACGCCGTAGGTGACGGCACTCGGTCCGCGGACGGCGGCAACGGACCCGACGACGTCGATCAGGTCCAGCTGCTCGAGCCGCGCGACCACCTGCGACGCGGTCGGCTTCGACAGACCGGTCAGCTCACCGATCTGGGCCCGGGTCAGCGGGCCGTGCTCGAGCAGGAGCGCCAGCGCCGCTCGATCGTTCATGGCGCGCAGCAGTCCGGGGGTCCCCGGCTGGCTGGGCGTGCCGTCCATGTGGTGCGCTCCGATCGTCGTCGACCGCCGTATGGGCTCGTTCCCGAACCGGGCCAAACTAACAGGTAGGTTTCCTAATAGACAACACTTTCGGCGACCTCGGATCTCGTCTCGGACGCGGTGTCACGACTGGCCGGTCGGGTGAACCGTCAGCCCCGGTCGGGCTGCCGGGTGTTTTGACGGAGCCGCGATCAGCCGCCGTCGTTACGATGCACCCGTGCCCCCATCGCACGTCCCGGACGACCTGCTCAGATCCACGCTCGCTGCCGTCGCCCCCGGCGGTGAGCTTCGCGACGGCCTGGAGCGGATCCTGCGCGGCCGGACCGGCGCGCTGATCGTGCTCGGGTTCGACAGCACGGTGGAGAGCATCTGCTCCGGCGGCTTCGTCCTGGACGTCGAGTTCTCGGCCACCCGCCTGCGCGAGCTGGCCAAGATGGACGGCGCGGTCGTCGTGGACGCGAACATCTCGCGCATCGTGCGCGCGGCCGTCCAGCTGCTGCCGGACGTGACGATCGAGACCTCCGAGTCCGGCACCCGCCACCGCACCGCCGAGCGCGTGGCCAAGCAGACCGGCCTGCCCGTCATCTCGGTGTCGGCATCCATGCGGATCATCGCGCTGTACGTCGGTGGTAACCGGCACGTCATCGAGGACTCGACCACCATCCTGTCCCGCGCCAACCAGGCGCTGGCCACGCTCGAGCGGTACAAGTCGCGTCTCGACGAGGTCAGCGGCACCCTGTCCGCCCTCGAGATCGAGGACCTGGTCACCGTCCGGGACGTCTCCGCCGTCGTGCAGCGCCTCGAGATGGTGCGCCGCATCTCCGAGGAGATCGAGGGTTACGTCGTCGAGCTGGGCACCGACGGCCGCCTGCTGACCCTGCAGCTGGACGAGCTCGTCGGCGGCATCAGCTCCGACCGCACGCTGATCATCCGCGACTACGTCGACACCGTGCGACGGGAGGTCGACTCGGTGCTCGACGAGCTGTCGTACCTCGACTCGACCGAGCTGCTCGACATCGGTCGCATCGCGACGGTCCTCGGCTTCCCGGGCGGCGGAGACGCGCTCGACGCGGCCGCGGGCCCGCGTGGGTACCGCCTGCTGTCCAAGGTCCCCCGCCTGCCGGGCGCCATCGTCGACCGGCTCGTCTCCCACTTCGGAGGCCTGCAGAAGCTGCTGGCCGCGGGGATCGACGACCTCATGGCCGTCGAGGGTGTCGGCGAGCAGCGCGCCCGCGCCGTTCGCGAGGGGCTGTCCCGGCTCGCCGAGTCAAGCATCCTCGAGCGGTACGTCTGACCCTCTCCCTCTTGTACGGGACGGACGTCAGCCCAGCCCGAACACCGCCGGGGGCGCGGCCGCACCCGCGAGGGTGAACTGCGCGGAGTAGGTCCCGGGCCCCGGCGCTGGCAGGTTCGGCGGGCAGCTCGGAGCGGAGCGGACGCGGTCCCAGGTGAGCTCGGTGGAGTCGACGGCCGCCGCCGCAAGCAGCAGGTCGCGGGTCTGCGTCCCGTCCACGATGCAGTCCCGGCTGTCCCAGACCCGGTCGTCCCCGGACGTGATCACGATCTCGCGGCCCGTCTCGCCCGCGTTCACCAGGCAGGTCTCGTCGCCGGTGTTGGTGATCGTGACGTCGAACGTCGGCTTCACGCCGGGCCCGAACGTCTCGGCGGTGGCCGTCATCGCGAGGGCGAGCATGTCGGCGTCGCAGTCCGGGACGCCGCCGGGCTCCTGGGAAGGTGACGTCGACGGGGCGGGTGTCGTCACGGTCGGGTGGGCGGCCGGGCGTGTCGCAGCCGTCGTCGTCGTGAGGGCCGCCGGCGTGGGCTCGTCACCGCCACCGCGTCCAGTGATCCAGACGACCAGCAGGACCACGACCAGCAGCGGGATCCCCAGCACGACCAGTCGCCGCACCCAGTAGACACGGGCGGGCAGCCTCGGGGGCGGCTGCTGTGCACCCATCGACCCCACCCCATCTCACCTCTCGTCGCCGTCGCGGTCCCACGTGGCGCGACCACGGTAGAGGGCGAACCCGACGACGACGCCACCGACGCACCGCAGGTGGCCCAACCAGGCTGCGATCGCCCGGGCGCCTGCGGATTGAGGCAGGATGCTGCGGTGCCGCCCTCCCCCGCCGAGCTGCGCGAGCCGATCCTGGACTGGTTCGACGTGCACGCGCGCGACCTTCCGTGGCGTGCGCCCGACCGCAACCCGTGGGGCGTCCTGGTCAGCGAGGTCATGCTCCAGCAGACGCCGGTCGCGCGGGTCGAGCCCGCCTGGCGTGCGTGGATGTCCCGATGGCCCTTGCCGCGGGACCTCGCCGACGCACCGACCGGCGACGTGCTGCGCGCGTGGGACCGGCTCGGCTACCCCCGTCGCGCGCTGCGGCTCCAGGAGTGCGCGCGGGTGGTCGTCGAGCGGCACGGCGGGGTCGTGCCCTCGTCGGAACCGGAGCTCATGGCACTCCCCGGCGTCGGGTCGTACACCGCCGCCGCGGTCCGGGCGTTCGCGTTCGGGCGCCGCTCGGTCGTGCTGGACACCAACGTGCGACGCGTCCTGGCGCGCAGCGCGGAAGGGGTGGCGCTCCCCGGCCCCACCCAGTCGGCCGCCGAGGTGCGGCTCGCGGACGCGTACGCGCCCGCCGACGACGCGACGGCAGCGCGCTGGGCCGCCGCGTCGATGGAGCTGGGCGCGCTCGTGTGCACGGCCCGCGCGCCGCGCTGCGACACGTGCCCGGTCGTGGACCTCTGCGCCTGGTACGCGGCAGGTCGGCCTGCGGACGAGCACGCCGCCCGACGCAGGACCCAGGGTTTCGTCGGAACCGACCGCCAGGTGCGCGGCCGCGTGATGGCCCTGCTGCGCGAGGCGATCGGCCCGGTCCCGGCCCAGGCGGTGGCCGCCGTGTGGCCGGACGCCATCCAGCTGACCCGCTGCCTGGAGTCCCTGCTGACCGACGGCCTCGTCGCGAAGATCCCCCCACTCAGCGACGACGCGGAGCCCACCTACTGCCTCCCCCACTGACGACGTCCGCGCTCGTGGGCGTCAGGGGCCACACGAGTGCGGACGTTGTCTGGAGGGAAGCGGGTCAGAGCTCGATGAGCATGCGGGTGTTGCCCAGGGTGTTCGGCTTCACGCGCGCGAGGTCCAGGAACTCGGCGACCCCGTCGTCGTGCGAGCGCAGCAGCTCGAGGTAGACGTCGGGCGTGACGGGCGTCCCCTCGATCACGTGGAACCCGTGCGCCTCGAAGAACGCGACCTCGAAGGTCAGGCAGAACACGCGGCGCAGGCCGAGGTCGCGGGCGCGTTGCAGCAGCCCGTCGAGGAGCGCGTGCCCGACGCCGGCACCGCGCCAGTCGCGCGAGGCTGCCAGGGTGCGGATCTCGGCCAGGTCCTGCCACATGACGTGCAGCGCTCCGCAGCCGACGACCGAACCGTCGGAGAGGGCCTCCGCGACGAGGAACTCCTGCACGGCCTCGTAGTAGCCGACCCACTCCTTGGCCAGCAGGATCCGCTGCTCGGCGTACGGCTCGACGAGGGAACGGATGGCACGCACGTCGGCGGGCAGCGCCGAGCGGACGCGGATGTCGGAAGGCACGTGGAGAGGGTAGACGTTCACCGGCTGGCCGGACGTCTCAGGCCGGACGGCTCAGGAAATGGCGGGCGGCGCGGACCGCCACGCGGCGAACCTGCGGTCCAGGGCCAGGCCGTCGCGCGTGCCGTCCAGGAAGCTGCGCAGCACGGCCGCGAGCAGGACGCGCTGCTCCGGGTCGAGCCTGTCGGCGGTCGCAGCATCCATCTCGCTCTCGACCTCGTGCAACGTGGGCACCAGCTCGCGGGCCCTCGCCGTCAGGTCGAGCAGGACCGCACGACGGTCGCGTGGATCCGGCTTCCTCGCGACGAGCCCGCGCTGTACGAGCGCGTCGACGACGCGGCTCGGGCTCCCGGCCTCGCAGACGATCATGCCGCCGAGGTCGCGCAGGCTCAGCGGTCCGAACTCGGCGAGGACCACGACGATCTCGGACTGCGACGGGGTGAGCCCGGTGTCCGCGAGCAGCCGGGCGAACAGCCGGTGTCCTTCTCGCTGCGTCGCCAGGACCAGGTATCGCAGCTCGGTGGGCGCCAGGCCCGAAGTAGTGCCGGTCAGACTGTCCTCGGTCACGCGTCCCCATCGGTCGTCGGGGCCGCTCCGTCATGGGGGACCCGTCCTTACGGGTGCCGACGACGTCCGGCGGCACCCACGCCCCCTGCGTAGGCCTTGATACTCCCTGATGCCGGGCTGACCAGGTAGTCCAAGAGCCGAACTTTTTCCTCACACCGCGGGCTAATTCCGTGCTCGAGCCCGACGCCGGTGCGGCGGTTCCGCTGCCTCGAGCAGTCCCGTGGCCGTGATCTCGTCGACGACGAGGTCGCTGACCACCCCGGCGCGCAGTGCCGCCAGCAGCGGTGCCACCTTGTTGTCACCGGCGACGACGCACACGCGCCGCGGGATGCGTTGGAGCTCGACCGGGGTGGGACCGGTGGCCCGTTCGTTCAGGTGCACGTCCTGCCAGGAACCGTCCGCACGCAGAAAGACGGTGCACACGTCGCCGACGACACCCTCGTCGTGCAGGTTCTTCACGTCCGCGTCGTCGAGGTAGCCGGCCGAGTACACGTGCGACGGGACCGCACCGGCGACCGCCCCGACGGAGAACACGGCGATGTCCGCACGTCGTTGCATGTCGAGCACGCGGCGCACCGAACGCTCGCGCCACATCGCCGCCTTGGTGTCCGGGTAGTCGAAGAACGCGGGCACGGAGAAGTGGTGCACGGCCGCCGCGAACGCGGTGCCGAACGTCGAGATGAGGTCGCTCGCGTACTCGATGCCGCTGGTGCGCATGTTGGCGGCGCCGTTCAGCTGCACGACCGCGGAGCCGCGCGTGGGCTTCGGGGCCAGGTAGCGGGACACCGAGGCCAGCGTGGTCCCCCACGCCACGCCGAGCACCATGTCGGAGTCGAACCACGACGACAGCAGCCGCGCCGCCGTGATGGAGACCTGGTCGAGCCGCTCGATGTGGCTGGCGGAGTCCGGGACCGAGACCACATAGGTCTCGATGCCGAACGTCGCCGCGATCGTGCGCCCGAGCCCCGGTGCACGGGTGCTCGCCGGGCGCAGCGTGATCTCCACCAGGCCGGACTCCCGTGCGCGCTTGATGAGCCGCGAGACGGTGGACCGTGACGTGCCCAGGTGGCGCGCGATGACCTCCATCTTGATGTCCTGGAGGTAATACATGGACGCAGCGCGGAGAACGTCCTGCTCGCGTTCGACGTACATCCGACCCCCTCCCGCCCGCCAACGAGATCTGCACATATGTGCAGCCCGGTTGCGCGTTCGTTCGCCTCGTGATGACCATAGCCAAGTGCCCCGAAACGGGCGAACGGGACGACGAAGATCCGCAGCACTGAATCAAGGGGCAACCTTTATGCGAACAGCGCCGTTGACGGCCCAGGCACGACAGGACGCACTCGACGCTCTACGCGCGAGTGCCGAGCGCGGGAACGAGCTCGACGTGCTCGTGATCGGAGGCGGCGTCACCGGGGCCGGGATCGCGCTGGACGCGGTCAGTCGCGGACTGTCCACCGCGATCGTCGAGGCGCAGGACTGGGCCAGCGGCACGTCGAGCCGGTCGAGCAAGCTCGTGCACGGCGGCCTGCGGTACCTGCAGATGCTCGACTTCCACCTGGTCCGCGAGGCGCTCACCGAACGCGACCTGCTGATCAACCACCTGGCCCCGCACCTCGTCAAGCCGGTCAGCTTCCTGTACCCGCTCGAGAACCGCATCTGGGAACGGGCCTACGTCGGCGCCGGTGTCGCGCTCTACGACACGCTCGCCTCCGTCAACGGCGCCAAGCGCGCCCTCCCGATCCACCGGCACCTGACCCGCAAGGGCATGGAGCGGCTGTTCCCGGACCTGCGGCACGACGCGGCGATCGGCGCGGTCCGCTACTGGGACGCCGCCGTCGACGACGCCCGCCTCGTCGAGACCCTCGTCCGCACCGCGGTCTCCTACGGTGCGCGCGCCGCGAGCCGCACGCAGGTCCACGCGCTGCAGACGACGACCGGCGGAGCGGTCACCGGCGCCGAGGTGGTGGACCTGGAGACGGGCGACCACATCGACGTGCGCGCCCGGCACGTCATCAACGCGACCGGCGTGTGGACCGAGCAGACCGAGTCGCTGGCCGGTTCCGAGGGCGGTCTGCGGGTGCTGGCGAGCAAGGGCATCCATATCGTGGTGCCGCGCAGCCGCATCGCCGGCGAGGTCGGCCTGATCCTGCAGACCGAGAAGTCGGTGCTGTTCATCATCCCGTGGTCCCGGTACTGGGTGATCGGCACCACCGACACCCCGTGGGTCCAGGAGCTGACGCACCCCGTCGCGACGAGCGCCGACATCGACTACGTGATCGAGCACGCCAACGCGGTCCTGTCCCGGCCGATCACGCGCGAGGACATCATCGGCACCTGGGCGGGGCTGCGGCCGCTGCTGCAGCCGCAGGTCAAGGCCGGCACGACGAGCGCGAAGGTGTCCCGAGAGCACACGGTCGCCTCGCCCGCACCAGGATTCACCGTCATCGCCGGCGGCAAGCTGACGACGTACCGCGTGATGGCCAAGGACGCGGTCGACTTCGCGATCGGGTCGCGGGCCACGACGCTGCCGTCGATCACCAACGACCTCCCGCTCGTGGGCGCCGAGGGCCTGGTGGTGTTCCAGCGGCAGGCGCGGGCGATCGGGCAGAAGTACGGCTGGAGCCGGCCCCGGATGGACCACCTGCTGCACCGCTACGGCTCGCTGATCGGCGAGCTGATCGACCTGGTCGACGACGACCCGTCGCTCGCGGAGCCGCTGGCGAACGCCGACGCGTACATCCGGGCCGAGATCGTCTACGCGGCCAGCCACGAGGGCGCGCTCCACCTGGACGACGTCCTCATGCACCGGACCCGGCTCAACTACGAGCAGGCCGACAAGGGAGTCGGCGCCCTGGACGAGATCGCGGACCTCGTCGGACCTGTCCTGGGCTGGGACGACGCGACCCGCAGCCGTGAGATCGCCGCGTACGTCGCCCGGGCGGAGGCCGAGGACGCGGCCGCCCAGGAGACCGACGACGTCTCCGCCGAGAAGGTTCGACTACGCGCGGCGGACCTCGCGCCGATGCTGTCCGTCGAGGACGCCAAGGACAAGGTCGGGGCGGGCACCAAGCCCGGCTCGCCCGCGGGCAGGGGCTCATCCGGTCCCGTCGGGACCTGAGACTCCTCGCGGTCCTCCGCGAGGTGAACGTGACAACGACGTCCGTCAGAAAGGGTCGACTGTGGACTACACAATGACAGATGCCTTCTGGTCCGAGGTGATCGGAACCGGGCTGCTGGTCCTCTTGGGTGCCGGTGTCGTAGCAAACGTCATCCTCCCGAGGAACAAGGGTTTCGACGGTGGCTGGCTCCTCATCAACTTCGGATGGGGCTTCGCCGTCATGGCGGGCGTCTTCGCAGCCTTCAAGTCCGGCGCGGCACTGAACCCTGCAGTGACGTTGGGCATCGTGGCGAGCGGCCAGGACTACTTCGTGAATCCGTCGAAGGACGGCTCCGGTGGCATACCTGTCGACACGGGGAACACGCTCGCCTACATCGGCGCTCAGATGGTCGGCGCCCTGATCGGCGCCGTGATCGCTTACCTCGCGTACAAGAAGCACTTCGACGAGGACGCCCCGGGCGCAACCAAGCTCGCCGTCTTCTCCACCGGCCCCGCGATCCGCTCCTACGCCTGGAACTTCGTCACCGAGGTCATCGCGACCTTCGTGCTCGTGTTCGTGATCCTCTCCTTCGGCAGGAACCCCGCGCAGCTCGGTCCACTACCGGTCGCGTTCCTCGTGGTCGGCATCGGTGCCAGCCTCGGTGGCCCGACCGGCTACGCGATCAACCCGGCTCGTGACCTCGGTCCTCGAATCGCGCACGCGCTGCTGCCCATCAGGGGCAAGGGCTCGAGCGACTGGAGCTACGCCTGGGTCCCGGTCCTCGGCCCGATCGTCGGCGGAGTCCTCGCCGGTCTGCTGGCGAAGGCCTACGTCGTGTTCCCGATCAACCTCTGACCTCGGTCATCCACAAGCGCCCGGACGGCGCCACTGGCCCCCTGGTCGGCGTCGTCCGGGCCTCCACCTCGCACCCCGCACGACCTTCGGAGGAATCCCCACCATGCCCGACACCCAGTACATCCTCGCCATCGACCAAGGCACCACGAGCTCCCGGGCCATCGTCTTCGACCACTCCGGGCAGATCGTCGAGTCCGGCCAGATCGAGCACGAGCAGATCTTCCCGCGTGCGGGCTGGGTCGAGCACGACGCGGAGGAGATCTGGAAGAACACCCGCGAGGTGGTCGGCCTCGCGCTGACCCGCGCCAACCTGACCTACAAGGACATCGCCGCGGTCGGCATCACCAACCAGCGCGAGACGGCGGTCGTGTGGGACCGCACCACCGGCAAGCCCGTCTACAACGCGATCGTCTGGCAGGACACGCGCACGCAGAAGATCGCCGACGAGCTGGGGGCTCTCGGCGGCGGCGCGGACCGGTACAAGGACAAGGTCGGCCTGCCGCTGGCGACCTACTTCTCGGGCCCGAAGATCAAGTGGATCCTCGACAACGTCGAGGGCGCCCGCGCCAAGGCCGAGGCCGGTGACCTCGCGTTCGGCAACACCGACTCGTGGGTGCTCTGGAACATGACCGGCGGCGTCGACGGCGGTGTGCACGTCACCGACCCGACGAACGCCTCACGCACCATGCTGATGAACCTCGACACCCTCACGTGGAACGAGGACATCGCCAACGACATGGGCATCCCGCTGTCGATGCTCCCGGAGATCCGCTCGTCGTCCGAGGTCTACGGGCACGGACGCGAGGGCGGGATGGTGCCCGGGGTGCCGATCGCCGGCATCCTCGGAGACCAGCAGGCAGCGACCTTCGGGCAGGCCTGCTTCGAGGTCGGCATGGCCAAGAACACGTACGGCACCGGCAACTTCATGCTCATCAACACGGGGACGTCGCCGGTCCCGTCGAAGAACGGCCTGCTCACGACCGTCTGCTACAAGATCGGCGACCAGCCGACCGTCTACGCGCTCGAGGGCTCGATCGCCGTCTCGGGATCGCTGGTCCAGTGGCTCCGCGACAACCTCGGCCTGATCTCGTCGGCACCCGAGGTGGAGACGCTCGCTGCGACGGTCGAGGACAACGGCGGCGTCTACTTCGTGCCCGCGTTCTCCGGCCTGTTCGCGCCCTACTGGCGTTCCGACGCCCGCGGCGCCCTGGTCGGCATGACGCGATACGTCAACAAGGGCCACATCGCGCGTGCGGCGCTCGAGGCCACCGCGTTCCAGACCCGTGAGGTCCTGGACGCGATGAACGCCGACTCGGGCGTCGAGCTGACCGAGCTCAAGGTGGACGGCGGCATGATCGCCAACGAGACGCTCATGCAGTTCCAGGCCGACATCCTCGGTGTGACCGTGGTGCGGCCGAAGGTCGCGGAGACCACCGCGCTCGGCGCCGCCTACGCGGCGGGCATCGCCGTCGGCTTCTGGAACGGCGAGCAGGACGTCATCGACAACTGGGCCGAGGACAAGCGCTGGGAGCCGAACATGGACGACGGCGAGCGCGACCGCCAGTACCGGCTCTGGAAGAAGGCCGTCACCAAGACCTTCGACTGGATGGACGAGGACGTCGTCTGAGAGGAGCTGAGCTGCGGCCGTGTGCGGGAGCACGGCCACAGCAGGGACGGAGCCGGGCCCCTGCAGCCCGCCCGTCACGACGAGACCCGGGCGGTCGGAGGGGACAGCCCGGGTCTCGCCGCGTGCGTAGGGTGTGCCTCGACCCGACCAACGTGACGGTGAGGGGACCACATGCTCGTCCGGATCACGAGCTCGGCGGACCCGACCGGTCTCACCCTGCCCACGGGGGTGGCCGGGGCGATCCTCGGTGCGATCCTGCTCGCGATCGGCATCGCGCACTACCGCGGCTACCGCTGGTGGATGGCCGACCCACGCAACGTCCGGCAGCACACGTTCGTCACCCAGTACACGGTCCTCGCCGTCGGGTGGCTCGGCGCCGCCCTCCTGCTCGGCGTGGCCTCCGCTCCGCTGCCCTCGACGCTGGGCGCCGTGGCAGCGGTTCTCGGGGCGATCTGCGGGCTGGTCGGGCTCGTCGGACTCTGCTGGCTCCCGAGGTTCCTGCGCCCACGCTGGCTGCTGGCCCTGCAGACCGACCCGAGGATCGGGGCCCAGCTCGAACGCCGAGCGCGGTCCGGCGACAAGGCGTGACGCCCGCCGTCCCCGGGACCGCGGGTTCGGGCGTCGTCGCGAACCACGTCTTCTCGGCATGTGGACCGAAGCCGCCAGGCGTCCCGTAGCTACAGTGGATCGCATGACGGGCGATGACGGCCGTGCACGGGTGGACCCACGGGTGCTGCGCACGCGCAGGCTGCTCCAGGACGCACTCCTGGCGCTCGCTCGCGAGAGGGCCTTCACGGAGATCACCGTCGCCGACGTCACGGACCGCGCCACCGTCAACCGCAGCACCTTCTACCAGCACTACCCCGACACGGACACGTTGCTGGCCGACGCCCTCGACATGCAGGCGACGCAGTACGGGATGGAGAGCGACCCGGTGACCCCCGACGCGCCTGCCGACCAGCCACCGCCCGCGTTGGTGCGCTACGCCGGTCTGCTCGCGAAGAACGCCGAGCTCTACCGCGACGCGCTCGGGACGCACGGGTCGATGGTCGCCGTGAGCCGGCTGCACGAACGCTTCCGTGGGCTGGCGCTCGAGTCGATGCGGGCGCAGGGCACGGTGCCGACCCAGGCCGACATCCCGCTCGACGTCTTCGCCGCCGGGGTGTCCGGGATGGTGATGGCCGTGTTCGGCGCCTGGCTCGAGATGGACCCGCTGCCACCCCCCGAGGACGCAGCACGCTGGGCGTGGTCCCAGGTCACCGGGCGGACGATGCCGGTGCCCGTCGACCACACGCACGACGCCTACGGCTGAGCTACGAGAACCAGGCGCCGCCGTTCACGTCGAGCACCGCGCCCGTCACGAATGCTGCACCGTCGGACGCCAGGTAGCGGACCGCCTCGGCGACATCGTCCACGGCGCCGGCACGACCGATCGGCGTTGCCGCGACCGCTGCGCGCTGCGCCGGTTCTGGGGTGTGGGCCGCGTGCAGCGGTGTGCCGGCGACGAACCCTGGCGCGACGACGTTGACCGTGATGCCGCGTGGTCCGAGCTCACGCGCGAGCGCCCGGGAGAAACCCTCGAGCGCCGCCTTCGCGGTCGTGTAGGCGACCATGCCCGTGCCCCCACCGCTGTGGGCGGCCTGCGCGCCGACCGAGATGATCCGACCGCCGTCGGGCATCACCTTCAGCGCCGCACGGGTGGTGTAGAACGTGGAGGACAGGTTGAGGTCGAGCGCGCCGTGCCAGTGGGCGTCGTCCATCGTCGCGAGCGTCCGCCGCTCGACCAGCCCACCGACGTTGTTGACCAGGATGTCGATGCCGCCACCGAGCGACTCGGCCGCAGCAGCCACCACCTCGTCGACGTCCCAGCTGTGTCGCAGGTCCACCTGGAAGGCCGAGCCGGCGCTGCCTGCCTCCTTGATGCCGGCGACGACGTCGGTCGCGTCGTGGGCCAGGTGCGTGACCGCGACATCGGCGCCTGCCCGGGCGAGCATCAGCGCGACCGCGCGGCCGATCCCAGCGGCACCGCCCGTGACCAGGGCACGTCGGCCAGCGAGTCCGTCGAGCACCAGACCTCCCGGTTCGCGGCCTGGTCGAGGGTCCAGGATCCGTCGGAACCGCACCGTACGGGACCGGTTCGTCCCGCTCAACAGTCGTTCGTCCGTTGTGGTGGGTTTTCGGCCGTTTCCGCTCCGATCTGCGGCGGATTCATCCCGTCGGCCCACATGTCGGCGGAGCCGGGTAGCGTCCTGCCCCATGCGTCTGGCCACCTGGAACATCAACTCGATCCGAGCCCGCACCGACCGCGCCGTCGCCTTCCTCGAACGCACGGGGGTCGAGGTCCTCGCGTTGCAGGAGACGAAGTGCAAGGACGAGCAGTTCCCGCGCGAGGCGTTCGAGGCCCTGGGCTACGAGGTGGCCACCAGCGGGTTCAGCCAGTGGAACGGCGTCGCGATCGTCTCCAAGGTGGGGATCGAGGACGTCGAGGTCGGGTTCCCCGGGATGCCCACGTGGGGCGACCCGGCCGCCGCGGAGGCCCGCGCCCTCGGCGCCACCTGCGGCGGCGTACGGCTGTGGAGCCTGTACGTCCCCAACGGACGCGAGGTCGACGACCCCCACTTCGTCTACAAGCTCGACTGGCTCGGGAGGCTCCGCGACGCCGCAGGTGCCTGGCTGGAGGCGGATCCGTCGGCGCAGGTCGCCCTCGTCGGCGACTGGAACATCGCCCCGCTGGACACCGATGTCTGGGACATGGCCCGGTTCGCCGGCCGCACGCACGTGACGCCTGCGGAGCGCGAGGCGTTCGCCTCCATCGCGCACGCCGGGTACACCGAGGTGTCCCGCGTCCACCTTCCCTCCGAGCACACCTATACGTACTGGGACTACCAGCAGCTGCGGTTCCCGCGGAACGAGGGCATGCGCATCGACCTGACCTACGCGACCCCGGCACTGGCCGCCCGGGTGACCGGTGTGCGCATCGAACGCAACGAGCGCAAGGGCAAGGCACCGTCCGACCACGTGCCCGTCGTGCTCGAGATCGCCGAGTGACCGTCGCATGCGGGTGATCTGTGGGCAGATCGATGACGTCCGAGGCGGTCTGCACTAGGTTGCGCGCATGAGCAACGAGCCTGGGGGGCCGGCTCCGCTGCCCGACCCGTACACCACACCAGGCGGTCACGGGAGCGCCCACGGCCCCGTCCCTCCACCGCCGAGCGGGTACGAGGCCGTGCTTCCACCCCCGTCGCCGTACTCGTCGCCGAAGCCGGCTCCCGTGTACGGCACTCCGGACCCTCGGCCCGCTGACCGGCAGAACGCGGCGGGCAACCCGTTCGCCCCGCCGGTCTCGGACGCGATGGCTGCTCCGGGCGCACCGGTGCCGTCATACGGTTCGCCGTCGTCGGGCTCAGCCCCGGGCCAGGTGCCCGTCTACGGCCAGGCTTCGCCCTACGGCCAAGCGCCCGCCTACGGCCAGGCATCGCCCTACGGCCAAGCGCCCGCCTACGGCCAGGCATCGCCCTACGGCCAGGCGTCGCCCTATGGCCAGGCATCGACCTACGGCCAGTCGCCCGCCTACGGCCAGGCACCGCCGTACGGCCAGACGCCCTACGGTCAGACGCCCTACGGGCAGGCCTCGTACGGCCAGGGGTACCAGCAGCCCGTCCTCACCGAACCACTCGCCATCGCGTCGCTGGTGACCAGCCTGGTGGGCATCCTCAGCGGGGTCACCTACCCGGTCGGGCTCGGGCTCGGGATCGCCGCCCTCCGGCGGATCCGTGCCAACGGCAAGCAGGGACGCGGCATGGCGGTCGCCGGGGTCGTCGTCGGTGCGATCGGCACCGTCTACATGCTCGCGATCGCGGCGTTGTTCATCGCAGCCTTCTCGGGCGCGCTCGACACGTCCGACGACAGGGGCGTGTACTCGTCGGGGACCACGAACGGCGGTAGCAGGGACGGGTTGACCGACGACACCTCGCCGGGCTACACGTTGCGCACCGACCTTCGCACGGGCGACTGCCTCGACTTCTACGCCACCCAGCCGGACATGAGCGACACGTCGGTGGTGGACTGCACCGTCGGGCACGGAGGCGAAGTTCTCGCGATCACCCCGCTGTCCGGCCCCCCGAGTCTTCACGCCACCGCCGACGACCCGGTGTGGGATGCGGCCTGGGACGAGTGCGTCGCCCAGGCCTCGCTGATGCTTCCGGCCGACTACGACGCCTACGGCGAGCTCGACGTGTACATGCCGCACCCCGACGACTTCAGCGAGGCGGGCGGCGACGGCGCGTACTGCACGTTCTTCACGTACTCGGACCTGCTGACAGGTTCGGCCGTGACGCACACGCTGACCGTGAGCAAGGAGAGCGCGACCTGAGCGCCGACGCGTACGGCTACCCGGAGCCCTACTACGCGGCGGGCTGGTCGCCGCCGCGCGCCAAGGTCGAACCGTTGGCGATCTGGTCGCTCGTCGCCGGGATCCTGCTCGTAGGACCAGTCGCCCTCGTGCTCGCCGTGCTCGCGCTGCGACGGATCGCGCGTCGGCGTACCCGCGGAAAGGGAATGGCGATCGCGGGTGGTGTGCTGGGTGTCGTCGCGACCCTCGCTCTTGTGGCCGGAGTCACGGTCGTGGCGCTGACCGCCGTCGGGACGCGGCCACTGCCCGCCGATGTGGGCTCCGCACGCGACGCGCACGCCGGGCAGCTGGTCACCGGCAACTGCGTGGCCACGCTGCCGTCGGACGGGAGTGTCGACACGGTCCGTGTGGTCCCGTGCGCGGACCCGCACGCCGCCCAGGTGGTCACGGTCTACGAGTTCTCCGGCGACGCCGTCTGGCCGGGTCAGCGGGCCGCCGACGCCCGGGTGGCGCGCTCGTGCGTGCTGGACCAGAGCGAGGTCGACGAGGGCGTCACCAGCGTGGCGTGGTCCCCCACCGAGCAGTCGTGGGCGCGCGGCGACAGAATCGGCCTGTGCCTGGCCGTCGTCGAGGGCGGCAGCGTCACCGGCTCGTTCCTGGACGACACCGCCACGGTCTCCTGACCCTTACCACCTGGTAGGGAACGGGCTACTGTCGGTCACACACCACCGCTCTGTACCGATAAACCCGCACAAGGGAATGCCCGCGATGACGCAGGTCTTCGACGTCGAGCACGTCCTGGCTCAGCTCACCCTCGAGGAGAAGGCGTCGCTGACGTCGGGCTCCGACTTCTGGCACACGGAGCCGGTCGAGCGCGTGGGTGTCCCGGCCATCATGGTCGCCGACGGACCGCACGGCTTGCGCAAGCAGGCCGAGACCGCCGACCACCTCGGTCTCGGCAGCTCGGTCCCCGCCACCTGCTTCCCGCCCGCCGCCGCGCTCGGCTCGTCGTGGGACGTCGACCTCGTGCGCCGGGTGGGCGAGGCGCTCGGCCGCGAGACGCGCGCCAACGGCGTCGCCGTGCTGCTCGGGCCGGGGGTCAACATCAAGCGCACCCCGCTGTGCGGGCGCAACTTCGAGTACGTCTCCGAGGACCCGGTGGTCGCGGGCGAGCTCGCCACCGCGATGGTCGGCGGCATCCAGAGCCAGGGAGTCGGCACGTCGCTCAAGCACTTCGCGGCGAACAACCAGGAGTCCGACCGCATGCGTGTCTCGGCGGACATCGACGAGCGGACGTTGCGGGAGATCTACCTGCCGGCCTTCGAGCGGGTCGTCACGCAGGCCCAGCCGTGGACCGTGATGTGCGCCTACAACAGGCTCAACGGCACCTACGCCTCCGAGCACCACTGGCTGCTCACCGAGCTGCTGCGCGACGAGTGGGCCTTCGAGGGGCTCGTCGTGTCGGACTGGGGTGCCGTGCACGACCGGGTGCCGGCCCTCGCGGCGGGGCTGGACCTGCAGATGCCGGCGTCGGGTGCGGGTTCCGACGAGGCTGTCGTGGCAGCGGTCCGGGACGGGTCGCTCGACGAGGCCGTGCTCGACGTCGCCGTGCGCCGCGTGCTCCGCCTGATCGAGCGCTCGCAGCCAACGCTCGCCGAGGGCGGGACCTTCGACGTCGACGCCCACCACGCGCTCGCCCGGGAGGCCGCCGCCGCCGGGTCCGTGCTGCTCAAGAACGAGCCGGTCAAGGACACCCCCCTGCTGCCGCTGACCGGGCCCTTCGCCGTGATCGGGGAGTTCGCGCGCACGCCGCGCTACCAGGGCGCGGGCTCGTCGCAGGTGAACCCGACCAAGCTCGACGACGCCCTGTCGTCTCTCGGCTCCGACGTCCCCTTCGCTCCGGGCTTCACGATCGCCGGCGGGCCGACCGGTGACGACGACGCGCTGCTCGCAGAGGCGGTCGACCTCGCGGGCTCGGCGCAGACCGTCGTGCTCTTCCTCGGCCTGCCCGCTCCCGACGAGTCCGAGGGCTATGACCGTCCCCGGCTCGGGCTGCCCGACAACCAGGTGGCCGCGCTGCGCGCCATCGCGGCGGCCAACCCGCGCGTCGTCGTCGTGCTGGCCAACGGGTCGGCCGTCGCGGTCAGCGACTGGCAGCACCTCGCGCCGGCGATCCTCGAGACCTGGCTGGGTGGCCAGGCGGGCGGCTCGGCCGTCGCCGACCTGCTGCGCGGCGTGCGCACCCCGTCCGGCAAGCTGACCGAGACCATCCCGCACCGCATCGAGGACACCCCGGCGTTCGGCAACTTCCCGGGCGAGGTGGGGCACGTGCGCTACGGCGAGGGCGTGCTCGTGGGCTACCGCTGGTACGACACCCGCGCGATGGACGTGGCGTTCCCGTTCGGGCACGGCCTGTCGTACACGACGTTCGCCTACGACGACATCAGCGCCACCGAGACGTCGGTGTCCGTGACCGTCACCAACACCGGCCCGGTGGCGGGCGCCGAGGTGGTGCAGGTCTACGTCCGCGACCCCGAGTCCTCCGTGCTGCGGCCCACCCGCGAGCTCAAGGCCTTCGGCAAGGCGTCGCTGGCACCCGGCGAGTCACGCACGCTGACCTTCGAGCTCACTCGTCGCGACCTGTCCTACTGGCACCCGGGTCTGCACCGTTGGGTCGTCGAGGGCGGCGAGTTCGTCGTCGAGGTCGGCGCCTCGTCGCGCGACATCCGCGGCTCCGTGTCCCTCCAGGTCGAGGGCGACCCGCTGTGGGGCGAGCTCACGGCGATGTCGACGATCGCCGAGTGGTTCGCGCACCCGGTCGGAGGTCCGCTCCTGCAGAGCGTGCTGACGCTGCCCGACGACATGCCGCCCACGGACGAGACGGTGCAGGCGATGCTGGCGTCCATGCCCGCCAAGGTCCTGGTCACCTTCGGCATGACGGACTTCACCCTCCAGGAGCTGGACGCCCTGGTCGCCAAGGTCGCCGCCGGCTGACCTCGCCCCCACCTGTCGCCGAGTTCGTGCGTCTGAGTCGAGTTCGTGCGTTCCAACGTACGAACTCAGCTCAGACGCACGAACTCGCGGGCCGGGCGGGTGCTGAGGTGGCGGTCAGGGCTTCGGCCGGACGAGCGCCGTGATCTGTTGGCGGAGTGCGGCGGCCATGTCGACGCGGGTCTGCGGGGTGTCGCTCTCCAGGAGGAACTGGACCTGCAGGCCGTCCATCACGGCCACGAGGAGTCGTGCGGCCGTGGCGGGCTCGACGCCCTCCTGGAGCCGGCCCTCGTCGCGCCGCTGCTCGAAGGCACCGACCGCGTTGGCGACGATCGCCCGGTAGCGGTCCTGGAAGTAGCGGTGCGCCGGGTGCTCGGCGGACGTGGCCTCGGCGGAGAGGGTCGCGAAGAGCTCGACGATCCCGGGTCGGGCGGCGTTGCGTTCGACGATCCGGACCAGGGCGTCGAAGAAGTCCATCCCCGCGTCGAGGTCGGCCTGGAGCGCGGCACCGTCGATCTCGTCGCGACGAACGAGCACGGCCTCCAGCAGCGCGGCCTTGCTGGGGAAGTGGTGCAGCAGGCCGGGGTGCGAGATGCCGACGCGAGCGGAGACCTCACGCAGCGACGCGGTGTTGTAGCCGACCTCTCCGAACAGCTGCATCGCGGAGTCGAGGATCTCCTCGCGCGTCGCGCGGCCCTTGGCGTAGCTGCCGCGCGCACCGGTGGTGGTCGTCATGACGGACAGGATCGCACCGTTCGCGAATCCCGACCAGGTGGTAACCTGGCCTTACCGCATGGTCGGGATCCAACCGCCGACCCCGTCCGACACAGGAGTCGACGCATGTCCGTCTCACAGGAGCCGACCCGAGCAGAAGCGACCGCATCATGACCCCCGCGGACGAGCCCTACTTCGACACGGCCCGCACGCTCGACGACCGGGTCGAGGACCTCCTCGAGCGCATGACGCTGGAGGAGAAGGCCGGGCAGATGTTCCAGGGGATGATCACGATCGGCGAGGGCGGCGCGCTGGCCGACGCCCAGAACAGGTTCGGCACGCCGTCCACGGACGAGTACCTGGCCGTCAAGCACATGACGCACTTCAACGTGCTGAGCGTGCCGAGCGAGCCGCGGGAGATGGCGCGGTGGCACAACCTCCTGCAGGAGCTGGCAGCGCGGACCCGCCTCGGCATCCCGGTCACCGTCGCGACCGACCCGCGGCACGCCTTCACCGACAACCCCGCGGCCTCGCTGCTCTCCGGCCCCTTCAGCCAGTGGCCCGAGACGCTGGGGCTGGCCGCCACCCGCGACGAGCGGCTCATGGAGCAGCACGCCGACATCGCGCGCCAGGAGTACCTGGCCGTCGGCCTGCGCACGGCGCTGCACCCGCAGGTCGACCTGGCCACCGAGCCGCGCTGGGCCCGGGCCAACGGCACGTTCGGGGAGGACGCCTCGCTCACGGGACGCATGGGGGCCGCGTACGTGCACGGCTTCCAGGGCACGGGCGAGCTCGCGGGCGGCACGTTCGGTCCGGACAGCGTCTCGACGATGACCAAGCACTTCCCCGGCGGCGGGCCGCAGAAGGACGGCGAGGACCTGCACTTCCCGTACGGCCGCGAGCAGGTCTACCCGGGCGGACGCTTCGAGGAGCACCTGGAGCCGTTCAAGGAGCTGCTCCGAGCCGGGACGCGGCAGATGATGCCGTACTACGGCATGCCGATCGGCCTCGAAGGCGTGCCCGAGGTCGGTTTCGGCTTCAACACGCCGATCATCCAGGGGCTCCTGCGCGGCGAGCTCGGCTTCGACGGGATCGTCTGCACCGACTGGGGCCTGGTGACGGACTCCGAGATCTTCGGCGCCCCGTTCCCGGCCCGGGCCTGGGGTGTCGAGGACCTGTCCGTCGAGGACCGCGTCGCGATGATCCTCGACGCCGGCGTCGACCAGCTTGGCGGCGAGTCATGCCCCGAGGTCGTCGTGGCCCTGGTGCGCAGCGGCCGCGTATCGGAGGAGCGCATCGACGTCTCGGTCCGTCGACTGCTGCGGGAGAAGTTCGTCCTGGGGCTCTTCGACGAGCGCCGGTACGTCGACGTCGAGGCCGCCTCGACCATCGTCGGCCAGCCGACGTTCGTCGCCGCGGGCCTCGCTGCCCAGGCGGCCAGCATCACGGTGCTGACCAACGGCGGCGTCCTGCCGCTGCGGGCCGGCCAGCGGATCTACGCCGAGGGTGTCGACGTCTCCCGACACGGCACCGTCGTGGACGACCCGGCCGACGCGGACGTCGCGATCCTGCGGCTCAAGGCGCCCTGGGAGCAGCGGTCCAACGGGTTCGAGGCGTTGTTCCACGCCGGCTCGCTCGACTTCCCGGCGTCCGAGGTCGACCGGGTCAACGCGATCTGCGCGCAGGTGCCGACGATCGTCGAGATCTACCTCGACCGACCCGCGATCCTCACGCCGTTCGTGGACACGGCCGCCGCCGTCGTCGTGGACTTCGGTGCCGCGGACGCGCCGCTGCTCGACGCCCTCAGCATCCCCGGGGTGTCCCGAGGGCGCCTGCCGTTCGACCTGCCGCGGTCGATGGCGGCCGTCGAGGCGTCGCGAGAGGACGTCCCGTTCGACACGGCGGACCCGCTGTTCAGGTTCGGGCACGGCCTGACCCTCTGAGCACGCGCGAAGGCCCGGCCCCCGTCAGGTGGGCCGGGCCTTCGGCGTAGGAGGACCCCTACGACCGGCGCGACGTGACGGCGAGACCCTGCTCGCCGCGGTCGACCATGACAGTGTCCCCGTCGGCGATCTCTCCCGCCAGCAGGCGCTTGGCGAGTCGGTCGCCGATCTCGCGCTGCACCAGCCGGCGCAGCGGCCGCGCACCGTAGGCCGGGTCGTAGCCCTCGAGCGCCAGCCACTCGGCCGCGGCCGGCGACACGTCGAGCGTCAACCGGCGGTCCGCCAGCCGACGAGCCAGGGACTCCACCTGCAGGCCGACGATGTGCCCGATCTCGTCGAGCGAGAGCGGGTCGAACAGGACCACGTCGTCGAGCCGGTTGAGCAGCTCCGGCTTGAACGCCGTCCGCACCGCACCCATGACGGCGTCGCGCTTGTCGCGGTCGCTCAGGAGCGGGTCGACGAGGTACTGGGAACCCAGGTTCGACGTCATCACGAGGATCACGTTCCGGAAGTCGACCGTCCGCCCCTGCCCGTCGGTCAGCCGACCGTCGTCGAGCACCTGCAGCAGCAGGTCGAAGACCTCCGGGTGGGCCTTCTCGACCTCGTCAAGAAGCACGACCGAGTACGGACGGCGCCGCACGGCCTCCGTGAGCTGACCGCCCTCCTCGTAGCCGACGTACCCGGGAGGGGCGCCGACGAGCCGTGCGACCGAGTGCTTCTCGGAGTACTCGGACATGTCGATGCGGACCATGGCGCGCTCGTCGTCGAACAGGAAGTCCGCGAGCGCCTTGGCCAGCTCGGTCTTGCCCACGCCGGTCGGCCCGAGGAACAGGAAGCTTCCGGTGGGTCGGTCCGGGTCGGAGATTCCGGCGCGAGCCCGTCGGACGGCGTCGGACACCGCGGCGACGGCCTTCTTCTGCCCGATCAGCCGCTCGCCCAGCACCTCCTCCATGCGCAGGAGCTTGGCCTGCTCGGCCTCCAGCAGCCGACCCGCGGGGATGCCGGTCCACTGCGAGACGACGTCGGCGACCTCGTCGGGACCGACCCGGTCCGCGATCATCGGCGGGCCGTCGTCGACGACCTCCCCGGCCTGTTCCGAGGCCTCTGCCGCGCTGATCGACGCCTGCAGCGCCGGGATCTCGCCGTACAGGATCCGGGCGGCCTTCTCGTTCTCGCCCTCGAGCAGCAGCCGCTCGGCGTCGGTGCGCAGCGCATCGAGCTTCGCCTTCAGGTCGCCGACGAGGTTGTGGCCGGCCTTCTCCTTCTCCCACCGGGCCGTCAGCGACGCGAGGTCCTCGCGCCGGTCGGCCAGGTCCTTGCGCAGCTTCGCCAGCCGGTCCTTCGACGCAGGGTCGTCGGACTCGGACAGCACGACCTCCTCCATCTCCAGGCGCGTGACGGCGCGCTGCAGCTCGTCCACCTCGATCGGCGACGAGTCCAGCTCCATCCGCAACCGCGAGGCCGCCTCGTCGACGAGGTCGATGGCCTTGTCCGGGAGCTGACGGCCGGTGATGTACCGGTCGGACAGGGCGGCCGCCGCGACGAGCGCGGAGTCGGCGATCGTGACCTTGTGGTGCGCCTCGTAGCGCTCCTTGAGCCCGCGCAGGATCGCGACGGTGTCCTCCACGGACGGCTCGCCGACGAACACCTGCTGGAACCGCCGTTCCAGGGCGGGGTCCTTCTCGATGCGCTCGCGGTACTCGTCGAGCGTCGTGGCACCGACCAGCCGGAGCTCGCCTCGGGCCAGCATGGGCTTGAGCATGTTGCCCGCGTCCATCGCACCCTCGCCGCCGGCGCCCGCACCGACGACCGTGTGGATCTCGTCGATGAAGGTGACGACCTCACCGTTGGACCCGGTGATCTCCTCGAGGACGGCCTTCAGGCGCTCCTCGAACTCACCGCGGTACTTGGCGCCGGCCACCATCGCGGCCAGGTCCAGCGCGACGAGCTTCTTGCCGCGCAGGCTCTCGGGCACGTCCCCCGCGACGATGCGCTGGGCCAGCCCTTCGACGACCGCGGTCTTGCCGACGCCGGGCTCGCCGATGAGGACGGGGTTGTTCTTGGTGCGGCGGGACAGCACCTGCACGACGCGACGGATCTCCGAGTCGCGGCCGATGACCGGGTCGAGCTTGCCGTCGCGCGCGAGCTGCGTCAGGTCGACGCCGTACTTCTCGAGGGCCTTGTAGGTGCCCTCCGGGTTCGGCGTGGTGACGCGTGCGGCGCCGCGGACGGTCGGCAGAGCGGCCGCGAGCGCCTCGCGGGACGCGCCCTGCGCCCGCAGGGCGTCGGCGACACCGGACTGCCCGGTGGCCAGGCCGAGCAGCAGGTGCTCGGTGGAGACGAAGTCGTCGCCCAGGGCACGGGCCTCGGACGAGGCGGCCTCCAGGGCGGTGGACATCGCACGCGAGGCCGACGGCTGCGCCATGGAGGAGCCGCTGGCCTTGGGCAGGTTGACGAGCATGCCGCGCACGGAGCGGCCGAGCACCGCGCGGTCGGCGCCGACCGCGTCGAGCAGGCCGTTGGCCACGCCGCCCTGCTGCCCGAGCAGAGCAGCGAGCAGGTGCACGGGCTCGAGCTGCGGGTTGCCGGCTGCCGAGGCGGACTGGATGGCGTCGCCCAGGGCCTCCTGGGACCGGGTGGTGAACTTGGCGTCCACATGACCTCCTGATGAGTCGAGACGTCTGTTGCAACCACGTCGAAAGTTGAGTCTATTCCGCTCAACTCTGTGGTGCCTACGGGTGGAGCGTGCCCCACGCCTCGACGCGCTCGCCGTCGGCCTTCGCCTTCTGCCAGGCGACGTAGGCCGCCGAGTACGCGTCGAGCTCCTGAAGCGTGTCGAACGCGCGGGTGGCGTGCAGGTCGCGCTGGGTGTCGACGTCGGCCACGGTGAACGTGCCGAGGCCGACCTTGGTCAGTGCCACGAGGTCATCCTGCGTGATGCGGCGCCCGCCGTAGAGGACGTCGGGCATGTCGGAGCCGACGACCACCGCGGCCGAGTCGCTCTGCCCAGCCGCGGTGAAGGTGATCGCCACCGCGGCGGCCAGCCCCACGCCGACCAGGAGGCACACCAGCAGGGCGCCGGCGACGAGCGGCCTCGTGCGTCGCCGGGTCGTCCGCGACTCACTCAGGGGCGGGTCGGCGAGCATGATCGCCATCAGCTGCTCGCGCACCGCCAGGTTCTCTTCCGCGGTCAGTGCACGAGCCTCCGGCAGGTCGATCACGACGAGATCACCGGCTCCTCGAGCGGGCCCCGCGTGCGGTCCAACGACCAGCGGACCGACGACTCCTGGATGCTGAGCAGGTGCGCGATCTGGGCGTCCGACAGCCGGCCGAACGTATGCAGCTCGAGGATCTCCCGCTGCCGGCCCCGCACGTGTGCGATCCGACGAAGCACGTCGCCCATGGCCGCCTCACCCTTGTCCTGGGCGGACCGCTGCGTGGGGATCAGCCGTCGCCCGCGGGACATGGTGGTGGTCGCCAGGTGCAGCAGGATCGGCAGCGCGCTCTCCTCGGCCGGTGTCAGGTCGGCCCGTCGGCGCCACACCTGCACGAACGTCGCGAGCAGCAGGTCCTCAGCCGCGACCCAGGACCCGGTCAGGCGGAAGCAGTAGAGGTGGACCGCCTCGTGGTGCCTGTCGTAGAGCGTCCCGAACGCGGACGCGTCGTCTCGATCCTCTGACAACCAGAGGTCCCGGTCGGTGCGCGCGTCCATACCCGTTCTGATCGGCACGCAGTGCCCATGATGTGAGGCAGTTCACGCGACCGGCGTGGCACCATCAGCCATGACCTCGCCGCAGGAGCACCCGGACGTCCTCGGAGACGGCTGGACGGCCCGGACCCTGGAGCTGCGGCCCGACGGGCGCACGCCCGGGCCGGTCGCCACGCTCGTGCACCGCGTCCCGGACGGGCCGACCCCACGCCGGGCCGTGCTCTACGTCCACGGGTTCGTCGACTACTTCTTCCAGACCGGGTTCGCGCACGCGCTCGCGGACGCCGGCTACGACCTGTACGCGCTCGACCTGCGCGACTTCGGGCGGTCCATCCAGGAAGGCAGGCCCGTCAACTTCACGACGAGCCTCGCGGTCTACGCCGAGGAGATCGACGCGTCGATCGCACTCCTGCGGTCGGACCACGAGCAGGTCGTGCTGCTCGGCCACTCGATGGGCGGCCTCGTCACCTCGTTGTGGGCCGACGCCCGCGCAGGGAAGGGGCGGATCGACGCGCTCGTGCTCAACAGTCCGTGGCTGGACCTGCGGGGGAACTGGTTCGAGCGGACCGTGCTGACCTCGGTGATCGACGTCGTCGGAAAGCTCGCCCCGCAGCTCGTCGTCGGCAGGCTGAGCCGGCACTACACGGAGGCCCTGCACCACGAGTCCGGCGGCGAGTGGGAGTTCGACCTGGCGTGGAAGCCGCACGGCGGGTTCCCGGCACGGGCCGGGCTTGGCCGCACCGTCCGACGGGGCCACAAGAGGGTCGCGGCGGGGCTGTCCATCGACGTGCCCGTCCTGGTGCTCGCATCCGACCGGTCAGGACCCGATACGCGCTGGCACGCGGACCTGCTCACCACCGACTCCGTGCTCGATGTCCAGCAGATCAAGGATCGTGCGCCCCTGCTCGGTGCGGACGTCACCTTCGTCGAGGTTCCTGGCGGTGCTCACGACCTGGCCCTGTCCCCCGCCCCCGCACGCGACTTCTACACCTCACAGGTCCTCGCCTTCCTCGACGCCCGACTGTCGTGACGTCGCGGTCCGACCGCTGGAAGCTGCGTGCGCTCCGCCTGGCCGCACGGCTGAAGATCCGCGCCCAGAGAGTCTGGGCCGGGATGCGCGGAACACCCCTGGGCACCCTGATCGACCGGATCGTCACCGGTACCACGGCGATCGAGCCGTTCGACCGCGCCATGACGCTCGCTGCCCAGGCCTTCACGTCCGTGGTGCCGATCATGATCGTCGTCACCGCACTGCGCCCTCACAAGGACAGCTTCGCCAGCACCCTGGGCGACGCGATCGGCCTGACCGACGACGTGCTGGCGACGCTCGCCGGGAGCCTGCCGGACTCGGCGACGGTGACGAGCAGCGTCGGGTTCTTCGGCTTCCTCGTCGCCTTCTTCAGCGCGACCGCGTACTCGCGCGCGCTCGAGCGCATGTACCTGAAGATCTGGCGGGTGCCCAAGCCGCCCCTGCGCACCGCCTGGCGCTGGATCGCGACGATCGCCGCGGTGATGGTCGCGATCGCGCTCCTCGCGCTCACCCAGAACATCCTCGCCGACCGACCGGCGGGAACCGCGCTCGAGGTGGCGATCCGGCTCGGCATCTGGTTCGTCGTCTGGACCTATGTCCCGTGGGTACTCATGCGCGCCACGATCTCGCTGCGGGCCCTCGCATTCACCGGTGCCCTCACGTCGATCGCGCTGACGGCGCTCGCCGGCGTGGGCAGGATCTACCTGCCGATCGTGCTCACCACCGGCGCCGAGGAGTTCGGTGTGCTGGGCCTCGTCTTCACCTACATCAGCTGGCTGTTCGTGCTCAGCTTCGGCATCGTCCTCGCGACGGTGGTCGGCCGCGCCTGCGCGCAGGATGAAGGGGTCCTCGGGCGCCTGGTGCGGGGGCCCTCGCCCGAGGACGCCAACGTCCCCAACCTGAGTGCCGACGCGTGGCGCCGTTGGGGCGGGATCAGCTAGCGGGCTCGCGCCTCGGCAGTGCGTGCTGGCACCCCTCGGTTACCTCAGGCTGCGACACTCGGCGCATGTTCGAATATCACGGCTGGGCCACCGTGCTCGACTCGCTCGACGAGGACACCGAGGACTGCTACTGCCTGACCCAGCGCGGCTACGACGCAGTTGCGGCCGCACTGCCTCCCGTCCGCAACGAGCTTCAGGTCGCCGACCTGCGGGTGGTCAACGGCTCGTACCACCTGTGGCTGGCGGGCTTTCGCAATCACCGACAGGAATCCGTGATCGCCGCCTTTCGAGACATCGCGGCCGCTGCCCCGTGGTCCTACGGCGTCCTCCATGTCCACGACGACGAGGCCCCGGGCGAGCAGAACCGCTGGGTCACGTGGGTAATGAAGCGCGGTGCCGTCACGCCACACCCCGATTCGTTGCTTTCTCCCCATGTAGGCGAGGTCGAAGACGACTTCGAGTGACGGCACAGCCGCAGGTCCGTGCCTCGTCCTCGCTGTGCGTAGGCGGGCGTCCTCGCCTAGCAGACGACGCCGGATCTGCGCCTGCCAGGCCGCTCGGAACCGCTTGGCGGGCCGTGTGGATCGCGTCGATCGCCTGCACTGACTAGCGGCTTGGCGGCGGCCTCTGCGTGGCTTGTCACTCCTGCATCTCCACCCTGCCTGCCTTCCCCACCGGCCATGCCGGGTTGTCCGCAGGGCCGTGCTGCGTTCTCCGAAGGCCGTGCTGGGTTGCTGTCCACAGATCGTGCTGGTGGACGGTGGCGTGTCGGTGCTCGATCGTACACTTGTTCGAACGGACGCTCGGCCAGGACAAGAGGGGGTGGCGACGATGGACGACGAGAACGCGACACCACGGCGTCCCCCACGTCGTGCAGACTGCGCGCCGCGACCGCGTCGAGCCTCCCGTCCGACCGAGGTGCGCCTGCACCGCGCCGCGACCCCGCCCACGCCCACGGCGACGCCCACGCCCCCGCCCCCGGCGACCCCACCGGGGCCGGCCCAGTCCCCGGTGGCCGGTACGCAGCCGCCGGAGTTCCCGGTGGCCGATGTGGTGCTGCCGGAGTTCCCGGTGGCCGGTACGGAGCCGCCGAAGTTCCCGG
>NZ_KE384505.1:0-1425 GCF_000426185.1 Cellulomonas sp. URHD0024 | reverse complement strand
GCCCGGTACGGAACCACCGGTGCTCCCCGTGGCGGGTGCTGAGCTGCCGGAGTTCCCGGTGGTAGGGGTGTCGCTGGTGGAGCTGGCGGGGTTGCTGGACGGGGTGGAGCTGGCGGACCTGTCCTTTGGTGGGGTGGTGTCGGTGGTGCAGGGGTTCGAGCAGCTGATCCGTGCCGCGCAAGCCGCCCAAGCGGTCGCGGTGCGTGAGCTGGACGTGCGCCGCCCCGTGCACCCCTCCGTGGTCCCCGACCAGCTCGCCTGCGCCCTGGTGAGCACCCGACGCTCAGCACAGCTGCTGCACGTGCGCGCCTGCCTGACAGCCACGCACCCGAGCGTGCACGAGGCGTGGGCGGCCGGGACCCTGGACGCCCGCAAGGTCGACGTGCTGCTCGCCGAGGTGATGCTCGCCGACCCCGCCGCGCGCGACACCACCGTGAGGCTCGGCCTGGCCGCCGCACCCCGGATGACCGCACCCCAGCTGGCCCGCCACCTACGCGCCGCGGTGATCGCGACCGACCCCGACGCCGCCCAGACCCGCCAGATCAGCGCCCGCGCCGACCGGGCCGTGTCCCTGACCGCAGCCCCCGACGGGATGGCCTGGCTGTCCGCCTACCTACCCGCCCCCGAAGCGGTCATGGCGTTCAGCGTCCTGGACGCACTCGCCGGGACCACACGGATCGGCGCCGACCAGCGAAGCGTGGACCAACGCCGCGCCGACGCGTTCGCCGACGTGTTCACCACCATCCTGCACCGCCAGACCACCCCGGACGGCACACCCCTACCCCGCCGCCACGGACAAGCCATCACCATCACCGTCACCGTCGCCGCGACCACCCTGCTCGGACTGGACCAGCACCCCGCCCAGCTCGGCTCCTACGGGCCCATCACCGCCGCCATGGCCCGCGAGCTCGCCCAAGACGGCACCTGGCGGCGCCTGCTGACCGACCCCGCCGGGCTGGTCACCGACGTCGCCACCACCACCTACCGGCCCGGAGCGGACCTGACCCGCACCATCATCGCCCGCGACGTGACCTGCACCTTCCCCGGCTGCCGACAACCCGCGACCCGCTGCGACCTGGACCACATCACCCCCTACGACCCATCCCAACCCGCGCACACCCAAACCACCGCCGACAACCTGCACGCCCTGTGCCGCCACCACCACCAAGCCAAGACCAAGAAACACTGGAACGTGCACCGCAACCCCACCACCGGAGTCACCTGGTGGACCAGCGCCGACGGCCTCACCTTCGCCCGCCACCCCACCCCCGCCCAGATCGACTACACCGCCCTCACCACCCACCCACCACCACCACCACGACACAGCGGCACAGCCGAGGACCGACCACCACCCTTCTGACGCAGCTGCCGCGTGCTTCGGACGCAGCTGCCGCGCGCTTCTGGCGAGTGCCGCCGGCTGCTGGC
>NZ_AUEW01000001.1 GCF_000426185.1 Cellulomonas sp. URHD0024 | reverse complement strand
AATGTCATCCCCCGATAGTCACTCACGCAAGGATGAGCAGCTCAGCGCCAGGGAGTCGTTCCTCGCCATGTCGGAGTTCATCTGGCGTTTCGGGCATCGGGCCGGCGACGACTTGATTACACTCATCGGTGACACTGATCTGGAACGTGACGGTTGGCCGACGGATCCGGCGGCTTGGGAGGACTGGCTCGAATGCGTGGATTGGGTGCGATCCGGCGAGCCGCTACGTGGCGGACAGGAGCGTGACGCCCCTTTCGAGACCGAACCGTGAGGCCGGCCTGAGGGCTACGGCTTCCGCGTTGGTGGAACGACCTCGCCGCCGCCTCTGACCCAGTAGGCGGAGCCGGCGAAAAACGGTTGCCCGCCAGCGTACTGGCACCCCTGCGTATCAAGTTGCGTCGCATTCACCGGCAGGCCTGCAACGACGCAACGGTATAGGCGAAAGTCAGGGCGCCCGGCGCTCCGGGTTCAGAATCTCTACGCTTCCGCTCTTGGTAGAGAACTGAATGCTTCCACGCCACCGAGGCAACTTGCGTTGAAGTTCTCGGAGCACCCGGATCGACTCCTCGTCGGACATCCCGGACGTGACCCGCCAATCGAGGCCAGAGCCGACGACGTCGCTCGCGAACACGATCTCGACCGCCAAGAGGACTTGCCGCCAGTCATTCGTCGTGAGCTTCTCGCCCGCTTCGATGCGTGTCCAAAGCGCCCAGGCCTCGCGGGGGAGGGTCTCAGCGTTGCTGAATCCCATCGCGGCGGCCAGCTCGTCCGTGGGGCTAGCCGGGCCGCTCCAGTCCAAGAGCGCGGCTCGGAGGAACCGCCTCTGCGGCTCATCAATTTCGACCGGCGTAGCCGACGTCTCATCCATGACGACGAGGATGCCAGCACCGGCGTCCCTGCTCCCCACCGAATCAGCGAACAGGCCCTTTGATGGCGGGTGTAGTCATCGTCTCTCGCCTCGGCCGCGCCCACTCGGGGTGGGTGTCGAGACGTACCGGGCCCAGGTGCCACCGGCGGCCTGCTGGTGGTTGAACGCGGTGACGTGGCTGTAGCCGAGCGCATCGGCGACAACGGGCGGCGGGATCTCGTTCACGAGGTCGTCGAGGGCTCGGTTGCGTCCGCCCCGCAGGTCGACTCCGAGGTTGCGAAGGCGGACCATGACGGTGTTCGGGTGCAGGTGACGGCCGGCGCGTGGGCTGGGGAACAGCCAGGCGCTGCTGTGGTTGCCGGTGTTGAGGTTGGGGCGGGCGTCCAGGTGTGCACGCAGGAGCGCGGCAAACGGTTCGGGTAGCGGAGTGGGATGTTTGCCGAGAATGAGCGCCATGTCACCGGAGGAGTCGTGGACCGCGTCGACGCGCAAAGCGGAGACCTTCACGAGCGGCTGAGCAAGAAGCAGTAGGAGCATCCCGGCGGTCCGATAGGGGAGCGATTCGCTGTCACCCGTGAGCATTTCGCGGATCCAGGTCAGCCGTTGGTCCTGGGTGAGTGTCGGTCGGCTGCGGGCGAGCCGGTGGGGCCGCGGCCGTACGAGCGAACTCACAAGATCGCGTCGGGATCCAGCTCGGCCAGGCGGGCTGCGAATCGTTCCCGGAGCCGGCGTGATTCTTGCTCGCCACCGCGGGCGTTGGCAGCATCGAGAGCGTCGCACTGCAGGAGGTCCGAGAACGGTTCGATCATCAGGCCGTGTGTTGCCGCCTGCAGTGCCTCGGCGAACCGCCCCTCTTCGAAGTGGATTCGGGCGAGCAGGTGGGCTGCATCAGCGATGGCGCTGATCATGCGTTGGATGTCGGCTTCTGCCCAGGCGTAGCGCGCATCGTCGATGCCCAGGAAGGGGCGGTCACGGACGAGCGCCAGCGCCGCGGTCAGGTCCTCCGTGCGACTTACCTCGTTCTCGATGGCGCGCGTCATGAGGCGGTGGAACTCCGCCCAGTCCGTTGAGATCTGTTCGGTGACACGCAAGGGCGCGCCGCGGGTGCTCGGGGGGAGTGCGTCGTCTCCGACGTACCGGCGGGTTCGGTAGACGAAGGTGTTCCTGGTTCCTGAGTCGACGCGCTTGCCGGGCCAGAAGACTTCGTCGATCTCGTGGCCGGTGGCTTGTCTGTGCAGGGCCAGGTAGACGAGCAGTTCGGTAATGCGCTCGGGCGGGGGCGAGTCCGGCCTGGGCAGCCCGTCGATCTGGATCGGGCCCAGGACGTTGACGCGGATCCTCGCGGTGTCGCCGCTGTCGGCCGTCGCCGGCCGCTCCAGCATGGCTTTCTTGATCGCTTCGAGGTCGTCGTGGATGCCGACCTCGGCGCTGCTTCGTGCCGCTGTGATGGTGCTGGAGTACGGCGGTTGCGCAGTTTGGAGAAGCGAACGCACCTGAGCGAGGTCGTGGGCGGATAGTCGCTGGGCGCGGACCGCGATGCCGAGAGGCTCGATCGTCGCCTCGCCATCCTGGGCGACGGTGAGCGACCACCCTTCGGTCTGGGTGCGGGTCAGGAGGATTGATCCGCTCCACGGTTCGCTCACCTGCGGGCCCTGTGGTTGGCGCTCGACGAAGACGACCGGCAGCCACGTGTCGTCGAGGACCCGGTCAGAGCGTGCCTCGAGGGTGTCGTCCAGGCCGCTGTCTTTGAGCGCTCTCGCGATCGCGGACGTGCGTGAAGCTCGGCTTGTGGAATTCGCGGGTGTGGTCTGGAAGCGCGCAGGCTCGAAGGCCTCGGCGAAGTCCTGGAGCCAGGGTTCGGCAACCAGTCCGATCCGCCCGGTGAGGTCACTCGTGACCAGCTCGACCGCAAGCGCTCGAAGGACCTCGTCAGCGGCGTCGTCGTCGCCGACGATGCTCAGCGTTCCGGCCGCCTCGAGATTGAGAAGGATGGTTCCGGCGTCGTTGTGGCCGAGGGTCACGAGAGCGGGGTACGGCTCCGAGCGCTCGCCATCGTCGTCGAGGACCTCATTGGCAATCTGTTCGGTGGACGCCGTCCAGGTCCGGGCGTCCTGTGCTGCGAACGGCGGGACGGGGTCCTGGTCGTCGGATTCGAGGTGCAAGGTCAGGGTGTGTTCGTCGAGGGTGAGTGCGGCGAGCCGCGGCAGGTCCCGTTCTGCTGTGTAGCAGCGGGAGTCGAGGTTCAGCAGGGTCGTCTTGAGCTGTTGCAGGCTCACCGGTGTGGGTGCCGAGCGGAGGGTGAGTTCGACGGTTGCCGCGGGGGTGTGCTCGTCGGGCATGGGGATGGATTCGCCGACCTTGCGCGCCCGGTGCTGCAGGTGGCGCCGACGGCCGACCTCTCCGATAACGCCGGCCGCCGCCAGTGCGGTCAGTCCGATGTAGAACGGCACCTCGGTGCTGCTGACCGCGTCGGAGTTCGCCGACGGGGCGTCTTGGTCGGGAGCGAGGTGCGCCGGCGCCCGCTGCTCCCTCGTCGTCGGTTCGGTCGGTGCCGGTTCGCTGTAATGGCCGACGGACTCCGGGCCCGATGGCTGGGGAGCCGGCGTCGCGACATGAGCCTCAGCGGGCGAGAACGCAACCGGCGCGTTGGCGGTCGGGAGGGTGAGTGTCCAGCCTGGGCGGATCAGGTTGGGATCGCTCAGGGTGTGTCCGTCGGGCTGGGGCAGGCCGGCGTTCAGGTCGAAGATCTCGCTGTAGGCCGTGGCATGGCCGAGGTGGGCTTCGGCGATGCTTTCGAGGGTGTCGCCCGGCTGAACCACAATGCTGTTGGTGCCGGCTGGCGGGGTTGAGCTCGTTGGGGGAGGCGGCGTCGAGAGTCCGGTGGCATCCGGTGGGAGGAGCAGGGTCCAGCCCGGGTAGACCCAGTGAGCGTCGGTCAGGGATTGTCCGTCGCTCTGCGGGCGGCCGAGGTTGAGGTCGCGGATCTCGGTGAAGCGAGTCCCGTCTCCGAGGTGCCGCTCGGCCAGGTCCCACAGCGTGTCGCCGCGGACCACGGTGATCGTCGGGAGTTGCGCGACCGCCGTGGTCGGCGGTGCCTGCGGTTCGCTTGCCGATTCCTCGGGTGCCGGGACGTCGGGTGCGGAGGCGTGCGGCGGGTCGATCAGGTGGTTTGCGGCGGCAGCCGGGACAGCTGCTGATGGGCTCGCCGAGGCGGCGATGCTCGTAGTCACGGCGAAAAGCACCGCGGTGGTCGCGACGAGGCGAGCGGCGACGAGCTGGACAGAGCCGAGCATCGGCAGGGACGGGGTGGGGATCCGTCGGGCGCCTGCGACCACCTCGACGAGCACGCTGAGCGCGAAGGTTGCCCACGCGGTCCATGCGACGAGCGCGAGGGCAGCGAACAACAGTGAGCCGTCGTCGGGGGCTGTCAACGCGTGCAGGGCGTCAGCCAGCGAGTGAATGTCCGCCGGCAGGTAGACGGGTGCGAGAGCGATCAGCGCTGCCGGTGCGCCGAGGATGAAGAGGATGAGGGTGAGCACTGCCCCGAGACCCTGCCCGATCTCCGAGCTCCTCGGTGTGCGGTGTGAGGTCGTGGTCATGTGCCACCTCCAGTGATTCCCTGGACGAGTGCGACCCGTGCATGGCCCGTCACGCTCGTCGATGAGATTCCGATGAGGTTCAGGAAGACGGTCGGTTGGGTGATCGTCACGGCCACGACGAGGTGGGTGCGGTCGTCACTGACGGTCACCGTGCCGTCGTAGCCCGCTCGGCGCAGGAACGCGCTGGCGGCATTGAGTGCGGCCGTTCGATCGACTTGGGTCCCGTTACCGCTGACCGCTGCGGGCACGTCCAGTGCCTGCCCGCCGGCGCGCGCTGCCTCGGCGGCTACGCCGTCGGCGTGTTGGGTCGCGCGCAGCTTGGCGCCGCCGTCGGCCACGAGGCCGATGAGCAGGAGAAGGCCGAGCATGCTGATCGCGAAGAAGACGGTGACGGATCCGGTGTCGTCGCCGACGTGTCTCCGGTCGTGGTCGTCGTGGGTGCTCATCGGCTTCGATATCTGTCGAGCGGTGAGGATGCGTGGGCGGTGAGGGTGCGGGCTCCGGGAAGTCCGGGGATGGCGAGGTCGTCCATGCTGACCGTGCAGGCGACCGACGTGGTGACTGTGCCGTCCTGGCCGGTGGGCGCTGCGAACCCGGTTGTGTTGACTTGCACGACGATGGAGAGGCAGGCCGTCTGGGCCAGTTCGCGCTGGGCGGCTTGGGTGGCAACGGCTCGGGCCGAGTTGGCGTCGCGCGCGAGTGAGGCGTCGCGGGCGGCTGCGCGTGCTGCTTGGTCGATCGCGCTGGATGTGGTTTGCACGCGCCCGGCCAGGACCAGCGCTCCGAGGAGAAGGATCAAAGCAGGGGCCAGCACCGCGAGCTCGATCGTGTACGACCCATTGTCGCCGTGGAGTTGGGTGCGAGTGAGTCGCATGGTTCAGCCGTTTCTCGTGAAGCGCTCGACAGGCCCGGCCGCAGTTTGAGTCACCGCTATACCGGGTACTCCGGGCATGACCGACAGCGACCGGCCGGTGACGGTGACCTGCACGAACAGCGGGTCGGGTGTGCTCGCCGTGGCCGCGGCTTCGGTAAGGGTGTCGGCTCCGTGGTCCCGGATGAACACCAAGGCCGTGTCTTGTCCGGCAGCCGGGGTCGAGCCGTAGGACCGGCCAACTGCGACGCCCTCTTGAGCTGCGGCCAGGGCTAGGGAGCGGGCGTGGAACCACAGCCCGTACTGGATGAGTGCGGTCACGAACAGCAGCAGGGCTGGGAACAGGATGATCAGCTCGAGGCTGGCCGACCCCTGGTCCCGGGCATGCGTTGTGCGTGCCGCGGGCGTGGCCATGTCAGGTGATCTGGTTGGTGCGGCGCTGGATCGCGGCGGTGAGCGCCAACCCGAAGGCTGTGGCGACGGCGATCAGGACGAGGGTGATGATGACCGTCTCGAGGGTCGTCATCCCGGAGTCGTCCTCAGCGCGTTCGCGCCAGGCGCGGCGGGTCGCCGCCAGGTAGCCGTTGAACAAGGTCAGCAGGACGAGGGTGTTCATGGAGGTGTCTCCGTCCGTGTGCTGGTGGGTTAGCCGAACAGGATCCGCATGAAAGCGGGGTAGCCGAGCAGGGCCATGAAGCACAGGCCGAGCAGGGAAACAGGGACGACCATGTGTTCGGAGGCGGCATTTGCCTTCGCGGTCGAGGTCGCCAGCAGTTGCGTGCGCAAAGACGCTGCCCGTGCGCGCAGCGTCGAGTAGATGGCCCCGCCGTCCTGGCCCGCGATCCGCATGATGTCGGCGGCGTCGGCGAGCTCGGTCACCCCGGTCGCGGCCGCCAGGTCGGAGAGCCCGGACCACGACGGCTGCCCAGCGAGCTCGGCATGAAGCAGTGCGTCGCGGATCCTCGCGAACTCGCGGGAGCCGCCGATCGAGGCCGCGCGATCGAGGGCCTCGCTGGGGCCGGCGTCGGCGAGCCGTTCCATCGCGACCAGCTCGAGGTAGACGCACGTCGCGTGCCGCATCGAGGCCCGGGCCGTCGCCGCCTCGGTGCGCAGGGTCAGATCCGGCAGCAGGAAGAAGACCGCACCGAGGGCGAGGCCGGCCGCCGTGGGTACGGCGAACGGCAGCGGGATGCCCAGGGCCAGCAGGAGTACCGACAGCAACGTCGGGAACACCAGACCGAGTGCCGCGTAGCCGAGCTTTCGTCCCGCCAGTTCTTCGGCGCTCTGGTCGACCATTCCCAGGTCCGCCGCATATCGGCTCAGGCCGAAGGTGTGCACGGCGCGAGGCAGCACGACGTCGCGGATCCCGTCGAATCGCCGCGCCGGTCGAGACTCGATCGGGACACCGTCGGCCTCGGGTAGGAAACGCTCGATAGTCAACGCCAGGTCAGGGCGGGCCGGTGACAGGCCGGCCACGGCGACGACCACACCAGCGCCGACGAGGCCGCCGCCGAGCAACACGATCCACGGACTCACCGCAGGTCACCGCCTTCGCGAGCGATCAGGAACCGCGGTTCAGGCTGCGTCAAGGTCAGAGCCCGCACCCACAGGAGGCAGCCGGCGAACGCGGCGGCGATCGCGGCCAGGACGAGCTGTCCGAGAGCATCGCCGTAGGGGGCCAGGTATTCGCCGTTGATCATCAGGACGCCCGCCGCACCGAGCGTGATGAGTGTGACCATGCGTGCGGTTGAGCGAGGTTTGGCGCGTTCGGCCTCGACCTTGCGACGCATCGCGACCTCGTCGCCGACCGATCCAGCGACCGCGGTCAGGACCCCGGACAGTCCGGGCCCGCGACGCCGGGACGCGAGTAGCAGTGAGGCGACGACGAAGTCGCCCGACGCATCGTCGACCTCCTCGGCGAATGCACGCAGCGCCTGGTCGGTCGGCCACCGGGCCGCGATCCGGGCGACGAGCCCGGTGACCTCACGGGTCAACGCCGGAGGGCAGGTCTTGGCTGAGGCAAGGAGGGCCTGCTCGAGCCCGACCCCCGTAGCCAGGACGTCTGCGAGGCGCCGAGTCCACTCCTCGATCGCCTCGACCCGGTCGATCTCGCGCGCCGCGACCGTGGCCGACCCCATCAGGTACGGCAGCCCGATGACGGCGGCGATCACGATCAGCCCAGTGACCGGCCACCCGGTGATCGCCCACCCGAGTGCCCCGGTGGCACCGGCAACCAGCCACCGTGCACGTCGCCACCCTCCCTGCTTGGCGCGGCGGCTTCGTGCGCGTCGCGGCTTGGCCGGTCGCGGTTCGGTGCGTCGGGCGCCCGCCGCCGCGACGAGCAAGCCCAGAATGACCAAGGCTCCCGCCGCTCCCGCCAGCAGCGCGTTCACCGTGCCCCACCGATCAGCGGCCCGTCCCACATCCCGGCTCGGTGATCGAGCAGGCTGGCGTCGAATCCCGCGCGGATCAGGTCCGGCAGGCATTGTGGCCGGTGCAGGGGAATCGCGCGCCCGTCATGGCCGGGACCGAACACCGAGGTCGTCGCGGGGCGGTTCGACTCGCCCAGCCCCGCGATCTCGATGATCTGGGAGACGTACCGGTGGCGCCGTCCGCCGCGGGTGGTGTCGTCGAATATCTCGACGTGCACGAGCAGGTCGACCGATCCGGCGAGCAGCCGGTAGGCGAACGCATCGGTCATGGGCGCGCCCGTTGACATGCACAGCGTGACGATCCGGTCGACCGCGTGCTGGGCCGAGCGTGCGTGCAGGGTGCACAACGACCCGTCGCCCGTGGACATCGCCTCGAGCATCGGCAAGACCTCCGGACCGAGGACCTCCCCGACGATGATCCGGCGAAGGTTGAGCCGCAACGCGGACTGCAGCAGATCTGTCAGGGTGACCTCACCCGCTCGCCGACCGGTTGCGTCCAGCTCGGCCGAGCCCTCGCGAGCCTCCATCGCGACGACACGGGGATGGCGCGCGGGCAGCTCGTGCAGATGGAGCTCGTACGCCTTCTCGATCGTCGCGAACCGCTCCATGGGATCGAACTCGTTGGCCAGTGCCCGCACGAGCGTGGTCTTGCCAGCGTTCTGCAACCCGGTCACGACGACGTTCTTGCCGGCGCGGATCGCCGAGCGCAGGAACGCGGCCAGGACCGTGTCGATCGTGCCGAGGCGGACCAGGTCGTCCAGATCCACGTCACGGACTCGGTGCCGTCGGATCACCACGTGCGGCTTTGGCGTCGTCCAGGCGACTGCGGAAAGCCGGGAACCGTCCTCGAGGCGCACGTGCAGAGCAGGGTGTGCTGAGGAGAACGTGCGCTCCGAAGTGCCCGTCCGGGCCGCGAGCAGCTGGAGGATCTCGATCAGCTCGGCATCGGAGTCCGCCACCGGCGCGTGCCGTTCGTCGCGACCATCTGCGTAGGAGACCCACACGTTCTCGTGCCCGTCGACCTCGACGTTCTCCACCGCAGGGTCATCGATCAACGGTTGCAGACGACCCATCCCGAACAGGGCCGCCATCACCGCCCGCGAGGTCACCATCTCCAGCTCGACCGACCACGGGTCCTGGCCGCGACGGACGCGCTCGCGCCCCCGTTCGGCCAGTTCGGCCGAGACCAGGGATCGGGCGAGCTCGCGGCGGGCATCGAGCCGCTCGACCGGTTGGGCTTGTAGGCGTTGCGCGAGCCGATCGGCAACGATCCGCCGGACCTCCCGCACGATCGCGATGTCCGGCGCCGGCAGTACCGGACCGACGGGGTGCGGCAAGTTCAGCGCCGTAGGGCTGTACCCGTTGGACGTGACCTCCTCGAGGCTTGTCATGACGACACCGCCATGCTCAGCTTCGGCACGAGCGCGGAGAGGTCGCGCACCAGGCTCTGGGCCGCGCGCAGCAATGGCGCGCGCTCCAGGTGAGGACCCTCGACGCCGTCGAGTAACGCCTGCGCCGACCGCTCATCTCGTGGCAAGCGATGCGCAGCCGCCACGCCCACCGCCGTCTCGATCTCGCTCGACGAGTAGCCATCACCAACCAGCAGAGCCACAGGCACGGTTCGGTGGGGGCGTAGGCGCTGAAGCGAACGCACGGCGGCCGCGGCCGGGACCGAAGAGGCCAGATCCGCTCTCATGACGAGCGCGACGACGTCCGCCTCGGCCAGCAACGGTGTCGGTTCAAAACGGTGCCCGAGCCGACCCACATCCACGAGCACATCCACACCGAGCCGACCTAGCTCGACCGACGCCGATGCCAGAGCGGACCACGTCGGAGCCAGTGTCCGTGCCTGTACGGGGTCCGCCACCCCGGGCAAGACCATGCCCGACGAGCTTGCATCCAGGGCCATCGCACAGTCCACGGCGTCCTCAGCGCCAAACGGTGGCCGTCGCGCCGCCAGCGCCAAGACACCCGACGCCCGCGGAAGGCCAGTCCGGAAGATGCCGCCGAGCAGACCCGACCCGGCCGCATCGGCATCCACGAGCAGCGCGCGTCGCCCGTGTTCCGTGCGTGACCATGTCCGGGTCAGCGCCATCGCGGCCGTCGTAACTCCCGGCGCACCGTGCGCCGAGCACACCACGATCACGCTCACTTCGACGCCCCCATCGGCAAGACGACGAGCGCGAAGCGAGCGGTGGCCGCTCGAGTCGCCAGGGCCGGACCCTCTTTCGACTTGGTTGCGACATCGACGACGACCAGACCGTTGATGTCTGGAGCGCCCACACGCACAACCCGGGCGGCGAACGTGCGCGGTGCAACCGCGACCGGGTCGGCGCCAGCAGCCGGGGTGTCAACGATCAATAGCTGCTCGCCAGCACTGAGGCCGCCGGCCGGAACCCGCTCGGGTGGCAGCGGCATCGGGACGCTGACTTCGTCGACCGCCACCACCCCAGTTGAGGTCACCTCACCGCGCGTGAGAAGCGATCCGCGCCTGAGGTTCGTTGTCGCGACCTGACCCACTAGCGTGGCGGCCGACGACGCTGGGACGGTCGCGACCGTCCTGTCCACGGAGACCGCCGTCGTCGTCAGGTCGGCGGAGGACAGGGCGGACCCATATGGCACGTCCTTGGCCATCACCACGACATCGACTCGATGCCCGACGCTGGAGACCAGCCACACCGTGGCCAACGCCCCGATCACCACCATCGCGACACCGGCCACCACGAACGCCGGGCGACGGCGACCCGGTGGTACGACCCTCGTCGGTGCACGAAGCTCCTCGGTCGAGCGCGATCCATTCAGCTTGGCCTTCTCACTCGTCGCCGTCATGGCGACCTCCCCCCGCGGGCCGGACCCGCACCCGATCTACTGAGTCACCAGAACCTGCATTTCACCGATGCGCACGGTCGCCGACGACTGACGTTGCACTGTCAGCGCCCCCGACGCGCCGCCACCCGTCCACGTCACGTCCCACGTCGTCGTCGCAGTGACCGGGAACGCCTCACTGGGCTGCCCGGCCGAAGACTGCTCGTAGATGTGCTGGCACGTCGGCGACGTCACGCCGCCGACGAAGTACGGGGTACCCGGGTTCTTGCACGTCTCCGAACGCCCGTCGCCCATATCCCAGACGATCTGACGAGCCTGAGCTGTGGCCGTGACAGACAACCCGGGCACCGCCGCAGTCGCTGAGTTCGGACCCCATGTCGTCGGACCCACCTCGGTCCACAGCCACACCGGGATTCCGACCAGGCCCATCTCGCTGCCCTGGATCGTCATTCGGATAGCCGGGCCTGCCAGGGCCAAGCGAGCGAGCGCCTGCTGCGCCAGCTGAGCCGGCGTCACCCCCGTCCCGCCGTACCCCGGAGGGGCAGCAGCTGACCAGACCCAGCCGTCTGCCCCGTCCGGATTCGTGCCGCACGCCACCGAGTAGATCGCTCCTGTCGGATAGTGGCCGGCCCAGATCGCGTCCGTCGCAGGCGGCTGTGGGTCCGTCTTTCGCCAGTAGCAGTCGTCAGAATCGTTGAACCAACCGAGCGGACCCTCACACGGGACTTCCTGACCCGTGCTGGACACGATGCACTTCCGACGGATGGCATCGCCTCCGCTGTCGCTTTCCCCGCCTGGGCCGCCTACCTCAACGGGCGTCGGCGGCCGCTCAACCTCGATCACGCAGAACGTGGTGTTGGGCGCGCATGTCACTGTTGGTGGGACGGCAATGGGCAGGAAGGGAACCGCTGCCGAGACCGCGATGGCCAGGGCCGTCAGCACGGCTCGTTCCGATCAACATTCGACGTCCTAATCGTCCAGTGGTCGACGTAGAAGTAGGCCGTTGACGTGGTGACCAGTCGCGGTTCTTGACCCGGGGCGGCTGCCGATTTGCCGGTCGCCGTGTAGATGGGCTGCCAGTTCGTCCCGTCCACACAGTCGACGATCTTCGCTGACCCTTCGCTGCCCGTCACGATCTCGGCGACCGACGGATGCAGGATCGGTTCGCCGGTGACCTGGATGCCTGAACCCCGGAACGTGAAGACGCTCGACGCGACGTCCGCGAACGCCTTGTCGACGGCGAAGGTCTCGAGTTCGGGTCCGGGATCCTTCGTGGGATCGCTGAAAGCGGCGACCTTGGCGTCCCAATACCCCTGGTAAGCCCGCAGGATCGCCGCCTGCGCAGCGGCGATCGTCGGATCAAGCGATGGCGTCGGCGTGCTCGCTCGTGACGGTGAGACCGCGGTCGTCGTCGAAACGTCAGGATCCGGACCCGGTGCCGAGCACGCGCCAACGAGAGCCGCGACGAGAATCGCTGTAGCGGTTGCGGCCCCTGTGGTGATCTGTCGATTTCTCATCGGCGAACACCCGCCCCTTGGTGGCCCCCGCCCCCGCGACGACCACCCGACGACAGCGTCAGACGACTCATTGCATACCCAACTCCGGCGGTCGCGCGACTCGAAGACGGCGCGCACTGAAGAGTCCTCATGCAAGCAGGTGTGCCACAGACGGCGTAAGACGCGTGCCATCGCTGCTCAATCTGTGGATAAGTGCTAGCTGGCACGGCGCTGTGGATGCACGCGGCCAACGGCACCCTCGGCGCGCTGCGCCGCAAGCATGGGCGAGCGATCCGACCGTCGGCGAGTAGTGAGCAGCGCGGTACGCATCGCAGGTGTTTCGACGGCCGACTCGCCCTCGGCAGCGATGCGAGCCAGGAGACCCGGCCAGTCGTCCGTGCCGCGCAGTGCGACCGTGAGTCGACGCGCCTGCCACGGGGGGATCTGCAGGTCGCTCGCCATGGTGCGCCAACCGGGAAACTGGGTTCTAGCGTCGCCGTCAGAAGGCGGGGCGGTGAGCACCGCGTCGACAATCCGCCGCGCGTCGCAGTCGCTCCAGCCGATCGCAACGAGGGCACGTCGAGCCGTCAGGACGACCTTCGAATCTGCGGAGTCCACCGTCATCCACTCGTCGTCCTCCGGCTCCCATCCGGCTTCGAGCAAGGAGTCGAGACTGACCGCTGGTGAGATGAGTCCGTTGCGAGCGTCGGCGTTCAGCTTCCACGCGCGCCATTCGTTCGTGCCAAAGCGAGTGGCGACGATTTCTCCCAACAGTTGCCGGCGGGCGACTTGCCTGATGACGCCCCATGGCGAGGTGACGTGCCGGATCGATGGTCGCGAGAGTTCGACCCACACCCCCTGCCACGCCGTAGCTTCCGCCTGCGACGCCGCTGCACCCCGAAGGCCGACGCTGATCGCCAGCGGCCGAACGACGCGTTCTCGAAGGTAGGTAAGTAGTCGCGTCCCGGTCGGTCCGTCCCACCCTTCACCCTCGATCGCGTCGAGCATCCGCAGAAGGGTCTGCCGGTCGCGGACGAGCTCCGAGTCGTCGGGGCCACTGTGGCCGCCCTGGTTCGTTTTCCCGACCATGTTCGCCTCCGGAGTCGTTTCGGACCCGGAACACGCTTCTCGAAGCCTCTAGACGGGACAGTCACATGTTGGGCATCACGGCGATGTGACCGTTGTGTCTATGAGTGAGTGCGGCAGGTTGCCCGCTGGGGCGATCGATCACATCAACGTTTGCCTGGAGAACCGGCACCCGGCGCCGACGCAGGGCCTGATCGGACTGCCGCCGAGGCGTGACCGACGGCGCTGGAGCGGGCGGGGCGTCGGGCTTCGACGCACGGATGGGCTGCACGTCGCAATTCCGACGTGACCGCTACTCGGAGCGGCAGTCGAGGCCGCCCGGCCGCTGTGGGTCGACGTAGACGCGGCCCTCGCCGCGCACGGCGGGGCGGTTCGTTCTCGAGCCGCCGCACGCCGGGACCGCCGAGATCGACCGAGTATCGTTCGAACGTGCGTTCTATCCATGGCACCGAGCGAGTGCCGACACACGAACAACCGATTGATGCGCCGGCCGAGGCTCGCGCGGGCGATCGGATGGTGCAGCCCGAGACACCATTGGCGGTCTTTGTGTGGGTGACAAGCGGGCGCGGCAAGTCATTCGCCGCCGACGGGTACGCGGTCGCCTGGACTAGCTCGCAGGTACGGGTTCGCTACGTCGACCCAGGCGGCCGCGAGGGGTTCGCTTGGGTGTGGGCATCTGCCGTCGCCCACCGATAGTGGCCGACGGGTGCGCAAGCGCGGGCCAGATCTCTGGAACTCGTTGCGCGCCGGGCACGCCACCACCGCCGCAGCCGCCGGCCTCCCCTGGACCGCATCGCCGCCCAGACCCGCCACCGCCACCTCAAGACCCTCATCGAGCACTACCTCCGTCCCATGGAGACCCTCACCATCACCACCAGCCGCGACCTGGGGCTGTAGCCATCCGCATCAGTTAGTCATCCCGAACTTGCCGTTCGCCCGTCAGTGAACCAACGGCGAACGGTGCGCGCCTGCGACCGCGATGAGCCAGAAGGCAGCGGCTCGCTTACACGACGCCGATATGTACGAGCCGTCAGGTGTTCATCGCTTCGCGCTGGTCGGTGGGACCTGGCCCGCGGCGCCGGTCCTTGCGACGAGCTGCACCAACGCGTCGACGGCGTCTCTAAACGGAATCCGCTCCTGCTCGATACGTCGAATGGGCGCCGGACCAGCGGTCGCGACAGCGTGATAGGCGTCGCGTTCGTCAGCTGTGAGGTGCGTCAGATGGGATCTCGCCGGACCGAGCTGCCGTCCGTCCGCGCCGCGGTTCACGCCTAGGTGGGCGTAACGGGCTAGCGCATTGCGACCCATGAGAATCGACTCCACAGGCCGCACCTCGGGGGCGCGGAGAAGTGTCGATCTCAAGTGACTCAGGATCGAGAAGCCGTCCGCGTCGATGTCTCCCCAGTAGGCGACTGTCGTGGCTCGTCCAAGCCAGTCGATGTCACCGATGAGAGAGGCGACGGCGCGCCCGCCTCCTTCGACCACGACTGTCCCGTCGGAGTTTGGGAACCACAGCCTGCAGTCGCGGTTCTCGACGATCAGGACGGTGCTTGGCTGGTAGGCCAACTGGTGAGTGTCGCCCGCGGTCCACGCGTCGTGCCGGCGCCCTCCGGAAGTGAGATAGGCCGGGTCGACGTAGGTCAGGTGGACGACGGCGAGCCGGGCCCGCACCTGTCCACGCACGTCCCGGCCAGCAAGGTCGCGCAGCAGCGCGCCGTGGGCCGCAAGCCACTTGGAGTGCATCCCCGGCACCGGGAGCTGACGCGCGGTCCACGCGCTCAAGTCGGTGTTGTCGGCGAGCCACGTTAGGGCTTCGACGACGGTGTCGACGTCGTGGTCGGGAAGCCCGTGGACAGCTGCCAGTGAAGCGGGGGTGAGCCTCCCGCCAGCCACGAACACGCGGCGACCGATCGACCGTGCACGCTCAAGGTCGACGGTGGTCAGCTGGTGACCGACGACGCGAAGGAACGCCACGGCGGCGTCGAGACCGGTGATACCGAGCGTCGCGGGAACATCTCGCGGCACTCGCTCGACCGAGATGCGCCGCCGAGCAAGTTGAACACCGCCCGCGCGCGGCGTGGCCTCCCACGCCTGCGTCCAGTCGTGCACCGTCGCGAAGCCAAGGCGAGCGAGTTGCGCCCCGCTCGTCACCCCAGGGCTGAGCGGCACGCTCGTGTGCCACGGTTCGCCGCTGTCGAGTTCTGCACACACCGCCGCGGACCAACTCTCTGCCACCCGCCTCGCGACGACCTGGGCTGCGTCCGCGGGGCTGACGAGGCGGGCGGTCACGGCGCGTCGGGGACGCCGACCACAGGCTTCGTGTGTGAGCGTCCTACGGCGTCCTTAAGCACCACGTACTTGAGGTCGACGTGTGGCTCGAGTGCGCCGTACTTGTCGTTGGGGGCGCCGATGACGAGCTGGAAGCCGAGTCCACGCCATGCTCCGACCGCTCGACCGGTGAACCGTGCGTCTGCCTTGATGAGCGCCTCGTCGAGAAAGACCGGTGCGTACCGGGGACGCACAGCTCCGGCGTCGCCGAGCTGGTAGCGCAGCGCGGCGCCGACGATGAACGCGACGAGCTCTTGCGACTCGCCACCCGACTTCTCGCCGATGTGGTCGTAGAGCGCGACGTGGTTGCCGTCCAGGTCGACCTTCTCGGCGCTCAATCGAACGTGCCGGCGAACGTCGATCAGGTCCGCGAAGTCGGGCGCGGTGCGTCGGATCCTGTCGATCACGCGCGACATGCGCGCATAGCGGCGCTCGCGCTCGATATCAGTGGCGTCCGTCGTGAGTAGTTCGCGCAGGTCGCGCAACTCCTTGTGGAACCGGGCGACGACCGTCGACTGCGTATCGCGTGCGTCGATCCGGAGCCGGTGTTCGTCGTCCGCGAAGGGCAGCCCCGCGAGGATGTCGTTGACGGGCCGGATGCGCTCCTTGATCTCGCGCACGGAGCGGCTCAAGGCATGATGCAGGTCGGTCAGGTCATTACCGGACAGACGCAGAAGGCTGCGTCTCCACTCCGCCTCAAGCTCGTGCAGTCCGTTCGTCTCGAGCTCGGCCAGGATGCGGTGGAAGTCCCCGTAGGAGGCATCGGGGTCGGTGCCGAGATTCGGGTCGGGCCACCGCTCGACGAACGTCTCGAAGGTGCGTCGCAGCGCGTCGCGGCCGGCGCCGAGCGCCTCCTGGGCTCGCTGACGGTGCCCGCGGAGGACCTCGCCCGCGCGGGCAAGGACTGCGTCGAAGGCCCCGAGGGCCTCCAGCGGCTCGCTGAGCGCCACCTGTTCGCGGTCAGCGAGCGACGCGCCGAGCAGATCGTCCAGGAAGATGCGCTGCTCGGGCACCACGAGGTCGGTGCCTTCACGTGCTTCGAGTGCACTGTCCAGTGCGGTTGCCGCGACGTCGACCTCGTCGGTCGTGTCGGACCAGTGCGCCGCCAGCTTCTGAGTCTCGCCCTTGGCTCGGCCGAGAGCCTCGGTCAGCTCTTGAACGGTCTTCTCCAGCTCGGCGGCACGCGACTGCAGCTGCGTCACCTGCGGGTTGCCCGACGTCACATCGTCGACGACCCTCTCCCACCTGGCTCGCTCCGCTTCGACGCCCATGACGTCGACCTGCTCCCACGTGATGTCGGCGATCGAGGCGAACGCGCGCTGTTCTGCCTCGTGCCGGTCGAGCAGCCCATCCGCCTCGATGACGCGCTCCTCGGCAAGCCCAAGCCTGATCTCGGCTCGCCCGATCCGGCCGTCGAGGTCTGAAAGAAGGCGTGTGTTGGTGAAGCCAAGCACGTTGGAGCCACCCTGGCCGCCATGCGCACCGCGCGAGCCCTCGGATACCTGACCCGACCTGGTCACTGCTTTCGCGTGCTGCGCGAGCTCACCGGGCGTGTCGACGCAGACGAACGAGAACCGACGTGCAAGCTCCGCACGCAGCCACCCAGTGAAAGGCCCGGTGCGGAAGTCCAGCCGTCCCGGCAGAGTCCTCGGGTCGAGCGCAACGTCGTCACTCAGGCCGGTCGCCACGCCCTGGAAGCGCAGTCGCCGTGCGACTGGCACCACGTCGATCGCCCTGCGGAAAGCCTGCAGGTGGGCCGAGTCGATGAGCATCAACGTCGCGAAGCCACCGAGCGCCAAGTTGAACGCGTCGCGCCACGGTTCATGCTCGGTGCGGACCTCGACCAGCTCGGCGACGAAGGGCAGGTCGTCGGTGGAGAGGCCCGCTGCGGCGGCAAGCACGGTCCGAGCGCGGTGCAGGTCGCGGGGAACGTTGTCTCGGCGTCGCTCGACGTCGCCGCGTTCGTTGCGCAGGTCCGCCAGGGCCGCCGCGGCCTCCTTGCGCTCGGCCATCGCCTCACCCAGCACCGCGCGGTTGTCGCGCGTGCCGCGAGCATCGCCGAGTGCACCGCGCGCCCGCGCGATCAGCGCAGCAAGATCGGTCTCGCAGGTCACCGGCGCGGCGCCAGCCCCCGCGACGAGTGTGTCGAGGCGCGTTCGGGATCGCCGGACGTCACCCAGCCGGGCGTCAGCCGCGCGCAACTCTCGGTTTGCCGTCGCGAGCCGGTCGCCGCCCGAGGCCCACAGGGTCTCCTTGACGCCCTCGAGCTCCGACCGCGCGGCCGTGATCCGGGCGGTGGTCTCAGCTGTCAGCTGCAGCGCGTCGCGGTGGCGGCGCCGCAGATCCTGCTCGAGCGCGCGCAGCAGATCCAGTCGCCGTTCGTTGCGCCACAGCGCAGCGGGTGAACCACCCTCGTCGAACGACCCGATCGCATCGATCACCAGCATGCGACTCGCCGCGGTCTCGACCGCAGTCCGGTGCTGCCGGATCGGTTCGAGGGCCTTTACCTGACGTTGTGCCGTGAGCATCTGCTCGTGAGTGCCGGTGAGCTTGTCAAACTGCTCCACCACGGCGTCGGCGGTCGCGAACGTGCCGGGCTCCTCGAGCACCATCGACTTGTAGAGCGCGTCAACGGTCGTGATCTGCTGGCCGGCTTGGATGCGTCCCAGCAGCGCGACGGCCTTGGCCCCGTCGCCTGACGCCCCGATCCCAAGCGTCGAGTGCAGGCGCGCCGTGAAGTCGCGGTCGGTGTCGTAGCAGGTCAAACCCTTCGCGGAGACCGCGGCGCGCGCAAGGCGCCCTGCTGCAGCTGACTCCAGGTCTGCGAGGTCGAATTCGCCGTTGCGCGTCGCCCGCACGGCGATGACGTCCTCGAGTGTGCGCGCCGTCGACGGGACGTACCACGCCCGCACAGCGGTGAGCGCAGCGCCGGAGTGGTCGCCCCAGGTCATCGCGATCGCCGACCAGGTGTCGCGGCCGTCGCCACGAAGCACGCGTTCACGTGTTCCGTCCTCGGTGCGCGACTCGTCGAGCTTGCCGCGTGCGTAGGACACGACGTTGCGCTGATCCTTGCCGCGCGGCCGACCGACGACGCCGCCGTTCGAGGCCCCGTTGAACGGTGTCGTGTGCGGCATGAGCAAAGCGATGTAGGCGTCCATCAATGTCGACTTGCCCGAGCCCGACGCTCCCGAGAGCAAGGTCGCGCTAGGCGCGAGCCGCAGACGGTGGTGCCCGTCGTAGCCGCCCCAGTTGACGAGCTGCATCTCGCGCGCGATCCACTGCTGTCCTGTGGAAGCCGCAGGGATCAGCCCGAAGAGGGTGTCGATCATCGTCATCGAGCGTCGCGTCCCTCGTCGTCGGCGGGTCGTTCATCGTCCGTGACTTCCACGTCGATGTCGCCGGGCGTTGCCTCGCCGCGCGTGCGCAGCCAGTCTCGGAGCTCGACGAGCTGCTCGTTGCTGAGGACGATCTCGACCAGAGGCGTGACGCGGTAGCGCCCTTCGGACTCCTCCTCGATCAGGCCTTCCTTCGCGAGTCGCGCCACGGCTGCGCGGATCTCACGCTGATGTCCCGCGACGTTGGTGTCCTGGGCGTCGAAGTACGTCATGGCAGTCTGCTCGAGCTCCTCGACGTCGACACGGACCGACGTCTCGCCGGAACCGCGCTCGCGTTGAAAGACGGTGCGCAGGTGGACGAGCACGAGGGTCTCGGCGCGCGAGTACGCCTCGTCGCGCAGCAGGACCGGCACGTCCATCTCGGCCGAACGGACCTGGCGCTTGTAGGCCAGGCCACGGTCGTGGTCGACGACGAGATGCACGAATAGGTCATGCATCCGGGACTCGATCACCGGCTGGTTCTCCAGCAGCGTGGTCCACAGCCCAGGTGTCCGCTCCGCAAGCAGGAACCGGCGCTGAAGGAGCCGCACGAGTACCCGCCGCACGTCGGCGCCGAGGGTGCCGCGGTCACCTGCGAACAGCTCGGCAGGGTCGTCCTCCATCGCCACAGGCGCGATGAATCCGTCCTCCGACTCATGCAACGCGTCGCGGGTTAGCTCGGCCATGTCAGTCATCCGTGTCCTTCATCGTGATTTTCACGCCGCCGAGTGCGAACCGTCGGCGGGTGCCGTCGGGCCGCACGGTGTCGACGAAAGCGAGCTCATCGGTCTCGGTCATGCCGCGCGCGAACGCGAGTTCGAGAATGCCGAGCAGGTCCACCGGCCGCCGCAGCGCGTCGGGTGCTGCGTTGAACGCGTCCGCGACATCCACAGGGCCGGGACCGTCCGCTGCAGCGGCTAGCCGGGCGTCGAGCAACAGGTACTGGGGGCCGCCCCAGGCACGTGCGTCGTCGGTCGAGACGTCCGAGCCGTCGTCGTCCCAAGCCTCAAGCGCGGCCGGCGGTTGCGACGGCCGCAGCTCTCCCGGTGTCTGCCGCAGGTGCTCGACCTCAACCACAGGCAGCCGGCGCAGCGGATCCACTGCTTGCCCACGACGCGCATCCGGCATCCACGCCTGCAACCCGGTCATCACGTCGCGCAGCAGCTCATCGACCTGCCGGTCACGCAACGGATCGTGGTTGCGCACCTGCGCAGTGATGACGAGCGAAGCCTCGCGCTGGGCCGCGAACACCTGGTCAAGCCCATGCTCGATGCGGCGCGCAAGCTCGCGCAGCTCAATCATCTGCTGAGTGGGCAGACGCTTCGCGAAGGGCTGACGCAGCACGACATCGAGCTGTCCGGCCAGCTCATCGAGGCGCTGCGGGTCCCCGATGAGGCGCAGCGCGCCCGCGAACGCACGGCCTTCGGGCGTGGCATCCATGACGTGCTCGCCACGCTCGAGGTACTCGCGCAGAACCTCCCCGGTCGGGCGCTCGTCCTGACGCAGCGCGTGCACCACGTCACGCTGCATAGCCCGGATTGACTCGGCCACGCGGGCAAAGTCGGCGGGCAGTTCGCGCACCATGTGTACGACGTTCTCCGCTTCCTCGAGGAGCTGCTCGTCGTCGACTCTGTCGACCTCGCCGGTCTGATCGATGCGTGCGAGCTCCTCGCGCAGCCTGCCGATCTCCGCGTCAAGGCGCGCGATGCGCACCAGTACGTCCGGGTCCGCGTCCTGCGCCAGATGCTCGACCGCTTCGAGGAGCGTGCGCACGCGCGACTGCGACACCCGCGCCCGCGCTCCGCCTGCGCGCCCCGCGACCTCGAGAGCGCCGACAGCGTGCGCCGACAGACGGTAAACCTCAACGTCGTCGTCGAGAACCTGGCGCACGAGCCACCCGGCATCGGCCCATCCGCGGCAAATGTCGCGCGCCGAACCGACGGGAAGGTCGTCGCCGTAGCCCGCGGCGCGCAGCTGGTCGAGGGCGTCGCCCACCTCGGTGTGCGCGTCGGCAACGGGGATTTGCCGTCTGTCCGACGTGAAAAGGAGCGACAGGAGCGAGACGACCAGCGGCGCGTACCGCTTGTGGAGAAGGTCGAGCATCGGATTCTGGAACGCCCGGACGGCTCCCAGGTAGGCGCCCTCAGCTCTCGTGATCATCGGGGCACAGCGTAGGTGGCTGCACTGACATCCGTGACGATATTGCCCGCCCGCCACACGTCCTGACCAGCAGAAACGGGGTCCTTGCTCGCATATAGGGCGGCGGGGTCGGCGCACGCGCCGAGAGTCTTCGGACCGAACGAACCTTGCAAGCTACTGTCGATCTGCGTCCACTATTGCAAAATGATCCGACTGGTTCCGTTCCAGTGGTTCACCCACGAGAGACGTCCGGTCGGAGCACCGGCGCCGAAAGACTCTTCGCATCGAACGCCGTCGCGCTCGTGAGTCGGCGACACGACGGGCATCGGTGCGCGACCACCCCGGAGGGCACATGACGGACGCCAACGAGACCTCGGCAAGTCAGGAGGCGCCGCTCACGTTCAACGTGCGCCACACCACCTTCACCATCGCCGGCCTATCCGCCGATCCCCAACATGCCGATGACACATCGCTTGACGGTGCCATCCTGATCGTCGGCTTAGTCCGCTCGGAGGGCGGCCTTCCTGAACTGCTCGGCTCTGCTGTCTTCATCGCACCCGGCCTGGCCGTCACCGCGACACACGTCTTCGGCGATCGCGTCCGTGAGCTTCTCGACGGCACGTTGAAGGTTCAGTGCTTCACCACTGGCACCGCCACCACAGGCGTGCTCGTGTGGACCTGCTACCACATCAGCCACGGAGAGAACGAGGACTTGGCCCTCCTATCCTTGAGATGCGAGTCGCCGTTGCCCCCAGAATTCGTCCACACGATGCTGCCCACAACGACCCGCATGCCGGTAGACGCTGAACCTGTCACCGTGTTGGGCTACCGGGTCCAAGGGGTGTCCGCGACCGCGAATCCACAAACCGGTGAAGTCGTCGGAGAGATTGCTGGAAATCTGCTGATCGCCCGAGGATCGGTGACCCAGGTGCACATGCCTAGGCGCGACCCTCACCTGCTCCCGTTCCCAGCCTTCACAATCTCCTGCGGGACTCGGGGGGGCATGAGCGGGGGCGCCGTCGTCGATGCCTGGGGAATGCTCATCGGAGTCGTATCCACTGGTCTTCAGACGAGCGACGAAGAGGACCTCACGAACGCTGCATGGATGCTGAACGCGTGGCGTCACAGCATGTCCCTTACCTATCCGGTGGGCATGTACCCGCCCGGAAATCTGAACATCCTCGACCTCTCGCCCGAGCTATGCCGAATCGAAGGTCGTAGTGCATTCACAATTACGGGTGTCGATGAAGTGCTGTATGTGCCGTGGACCGACGGTGACAATCCACCTGCACCTGCATGATGACACCAGCCATCCCGGGGCCGACGCCGCGACGCACACGACACCGGACCAGCACAGTGGGACGAGCGCTTGTCGGTCCGCGCCTCCGCGGCCGACGGGGCCTCCTCTCGCTTTTCCAGGGGACCGCATCGGCGTGACCACGGCTCTGGCGCTCAAGGTGTCCGACGCCGCGCACCTCGAGGAGGTCACCGGGAAGCACTTGGACGCAGAGGCCGTCTCCTGGGGCATCGGCACCGCCCGGGCACGCGCACGCCGCATGCAGGTCCTAGACGCCCTGGGCGCACCTCGACCCGATCCTTGACGAGCTCGCCGCGGAGGCAGGCCACCACCCGATTCTGGACGAGGTCCGGCGCTCCACCCGCGAGCGGATCCGGCAGCTGACGTGAGTGCAGGCGTGAGCGGGGCTCATCCGACTCGTTCTCGTCGTCGCCTGGTATGTGTTTGGCGCTACGGGCTAGAACATGCCATGTTCATGCGTTTGGGATCTTGCACACAGCGTGCGCGCCTGCCAGACTCCTCGCATGGCGTACACCGCGATCGAGGTCGACCTGCTCCGGATGCTGCGACGGTCGGCCGATCCGCTCAGTGGCCGGCAGATCGCCGACATCATCGGAGTTGCGCCAAACACTGCCAACCGACTGCTCAAGGGGCTGATGAAGCAAGGGCTTCTCAGCTCGACGACGGAAGGGCGGGCGACGCGCTGGACCACCACAGCTGACGTTGCCGAACTCAGTGAGCTGCGCGGCTCGCCGACCGAAGGGGTGGTGCTGATTGTCACCGCGGTCGAACTTGAGCACACCGAGGTACGCAACCGCTTGGTGAACACCAAGCGAGTGCGTGTCGGGGGTATCTCGATGCTGAGCGGCGACGTCCCTGGCGCGGGGATCAACTGGACGGTGTACCTCGGCCGTGCAGGCATGGGAAATGCGACCTCGGCGGCACTCGTCGGGCTCGCTGCCGGCGAACTGCATGCCGACCTCGTGGCGTTCGTCGGGACCGCTGCAGGGCTCAAACCGTCCGATCACCGCCACGGCGATGTCGTCATTGCCAACCGCATTCATAATCCGTACGCAGGCAAGCAGGTGAGTACCGGGACGGGCTCCAAGCTCCTGGGCAGGGACAAGACGTACTCGGTGCCTGCTCCCTTGTTATCGCTCGTCGGCGCCTGCATCGAAGACAGTTCGTGGACGTCCTCCATGCGCAGCCACCACTACAGTGCCACCCACCCGCATGCCTTCGTCGCCCCGATCGTCTCCGTGGAGGCCGTTCAGACCGATACGAACGGCCCCGTCATGGCCGAGATCAGCTCCCGGTTCCAGGACGCGGCGGCACTCGACATGGAGTCGTTCGGACTCGCAGCGGGATCTGATATCCACGCACTGCCAGTCCTAGTGGTTCGCGGTCTGTCCGACTTCGTCGACGACAAGACAGCGTCCACGGACGAGGACCGACAACCGCGGGCGGCGGCGAACGCTGCTGGCATGCTTCGCGACATCCTCGTCTTTGCCGGGCCGGACGACTTCAAGCTCGTTGGAGGCCCCCCCTCGGTGCAAGGTGGGCCGCCCAACAGCGAGCTCGACACCACTGACATCCAGCTGCCGGGCGGCCTTCAAGTCTGGATTGAGCGCCTCAAGGCGCGATCGGTTTCCCGGGCAGCTTCAGCCATGGCCGCAGTGACCGAGATGCGGCGGGGGAACGTGAGCGCTGCGACGTGGCTGAGCCGAGCCTTGCATCGGCCGCCTGCCTGGTTGCGTGAGGACGACACTGGCGACGGGTGGGCACTTGTCTCGTCCCTGGCCTCGCTGGCCGGATCGACCATCGCCTGGCGCGGCTTCGAGCATGCCGCTAAGGCCGCCGCCCTCACGGGTAGTGGCGAAACGCAGGCATACTTCACACTCGCTGCGCGCGTCGACCGCTTGGGTGATGTCTTGGACGCACTGGACGGCGATGAGGAGTCGGCAACCCATGTGTTCGACGACCTGTCCGAGGACGTTCTAACCCGGTTTGGGAGCGTCGTCCGCTTCTATCAAGCCCGCGCCCGCGCTGACGTAGCCGAGGCAAAGGCCGGAGCGGAGGCCGCGCTCGCAGCGCTCGGGCTGCAAGACACTAACGGCGTACTCCGGGTTCCTGAAGGACCTTCGACGACCGCGCTGCTCGACGCGGAGCTGCGAGACATGCTCGGCGCCAGCATTCTGTGCGTCCTCGCCTTGATGATGCTTGCGCCCGGTGCGGCCGACCAGCTGGGGGTCCAGTCGGGGATGGCGGCCCGGGGGGTTCGCGGGAACCCACTAACCGGCGACCTCGCCGACGACGGTCTGCAACTCGCAGAGTGGGCGTTGACCCTTCGGCCTAAGTCAGAGGGAGTCCGGCTAGTACACGCGCAGGCCCTGCTCGTGATGTTGGTCGCGTTGTCTGGTCGCGAAGCTGACCCGAACGGAAACGTCTCCAAGCGCGCGAAGACCGTCGAGTCCGAGGCCCTGCGATCCCGTGAGGTCTACCGCGACTGGGGCAGCGCGCAGGCTGGCACCGCGTTGGCGATCGCCGCTCACGCACGCGCACTTCAAGGCGACGCCGTCGGTGCACTGCGTCTGCTTCTGCCCGCCCCAGACGGTGTCGCCACGCAGCCGGAGGCGCGACACGCGGACGTAGTGCGGCTCAGCGCACAGATTGCCCGCCTCGCCGGCAAGAACGAGCTCGCGCTCGAACTCGCTGCCAAGAGTCCCGATCCCATCGATCGTCAACTACTGCGCGCTGCCGTTCTCAGCGGCCGACCACAAATGGCGCAAGAGGCCAAAGCGGCGCTTCTCGCCGCCCTTGACCTGTCCACTGGTAGCAGCGAACACCGCAGCACCCAACCGCTTCTCGCCCTCACCCGACTCTTCAATTCGCTCGGCCCGACCGAACAGGAAACGGTCACGGCACGCATCGACGCCCTCGAGGCACGTGACTCCGACTTGGCGGAGGTGCTTCGCGCACGAATAAACTTGAGCCAGGGCGACACGCAGACCGCGATGACTCGCGTCCGAGCGCTCACGCAATCTGAGCTCGCCCTCGAGACCCACGCGGACGCGCTCGTCGCGGCCGGTCGCGTAATGGACGCGGCAACTCTCGTCTTCAACGAAGGCGTCCGCCGAGGCGACACACCTCTTGTTACTGAGGCGCTCGAGATTGCGATGAAGGGTGGCCAGCTGGCGTACGCGCGCGAGATCGCGCTCCACCTACTCGCAGACGACCAGGGCAGACCGGTGCATCTCACCGCCGTGCGAGCATTGCAGCAGATCGCTTACGAGCAGCACCAGTGGCAAGAGGTCGCCGTCCGAACCGAGCAGGCCATGCGCGCCATGGCCGACAGCGAGCTTCCGGTGCCAGAGATCGAGTATTGGCGTCTTGCCGAGGCACTGTACTTCCAGGAACAGTTTGACCGAGCTGCGACAGTCCTCGTCAACGCGCCGGATGTGAGGTTCGACCGCCGCGAGAAGGCGCAACTCTTCTTGTCGATACTGCGCCGTGACATCGACGACCAGCGTTCGCCGCGTCGGGGACTTACCAAGACATCGCTCACGCTGGCCAACCCGACCGTCTACACCCTGTTCGCGCGTGCGGCATCAGACTGGGCAGCAGACGAGCAGATCGCCGCCACAGCCCTGTCGGTCGTCCTGATGGCGCCAGGCGCACCGCTGGACGACCTTCAGATCGCAGAATTCCGCAAGTACGCGGAGGACTACTTCGCACGCCACGGCGAGAACGCATCGATCAAGCAGGTGAAGGTCGAGGAAGACAACCTGGAGCCGCTCATCGAGGTGCTCCGACGCGGAAGCGACCACCGACACGCTGTCGAAGACGCAGCGTTGGAAGTCCAAGCCGGCCGGTACCCACTCACCGTCCTTGCTGAGATCGCCGGCCGCACCTGTACTGAGATGCTCATTCGCCGCGATGTCGGTTACGTGCTCGCCGTCGAGGACGATGCGGGGCAGGGTGTTCGGGCAGCAAAGCTTGCCCTGAACGGGCGCGCCGTCGTGGACACCACCGCGGTCGTCGTTGCACCGTGGACCGGGATCGCATTCAAACGTCTGGCCGCTCACTTCGACGCGGTGGTCATCCCGGCTCCCGTCCGCGAGGACATCGCCCGCGCGCGCGGGTCACTCGCCATGAAATCGACGGGAACGATGGGGTGGAACGCGCGCGAGCAGCGACCCACATTGTTCGAGATCACGGAGGAGCAAGCCGAAGAGTTGGCAGTGGATGCCGAAGCAGTGTGGGCCGATATTCAGGGCCTCCAGGTCGCGCCGGTCACGGGAGCGACTCGTGTCGATGAATGGCTCAGCGCGATCACAGTCGCGAAGGAGCTCGGCATCCCATTGTGGGCGGACGACACCGCCATGCGCCGTCTCGCACGCTCGATGGACGTCGAGGCGTTCGGCTCGCTCGATCTCATTGAAGCGACCGCTGACGCGGCCACCGTCGCGACGGCTACAGCGGCCCTGCGCGAGAACAAGGTCGTCGATCTGCCGCTTGATGCACCGTGGGACCTGATGGCAGCTCGCTCCGACTGGGACCTCGGCAGTGCCTTCGCCCTCGCGCTGTCAAGGCCCGTTGTCTGGGCCGACCTGCCGAGCGCGTGGAGCCAGTTCCGGCTGCTCTTTCGCCGCCGGCCGGCCGACATGGAAGCGGCGCGTGTCGCCCAGTGGGCGTACCTCGCTGCCAACGGCCTGGCTCTTGCCACCGCGCCAGCTGTTCGCCCGAAGGTCATTTCGGCGCTGCTGACGTGGGTTGTCTTCAACGCTGACCCGGTGTTCGCCGACGTCTACTCCGGTAGTGGAGAGCCGGGAACTCCGACCTTGGCTGAGCATTCGGGCCGGGTCACCGAACTTGTCATCGACGCCGCCCAGCAGCTCGGTGAGCGTTACTATCCGGCCGCGGACTCGCTCATTGCGTTCGTGGACGTGCTATGTGAGTCGCTGATCAGCACGGTAGGTCCTGCGGCGACGAGCCGTGTCATCGCGACTCTCGTCAGTCGGCTGGACGCCGCGGTCGGCCGCCGAGTCTTCGCGGCCTTCATGCAGTCGGCGGGCGACTGACAGGCGAAGACCTGCGACGCAGCGTTACTGAGCCATCCGGGTTCAGGTCGGTGCCGACCTCATCTGCGCCACCGCGGCCGAAGATCGTCACCACGCGGGAGGCGAACACGCCTCGCGCGGTGGACATCAATTGGGATCTTTCCCGCGCTGCCACGAGCGCGGGTACTGGGCCATGCCCACGCATCCCGCCTCCGCGTCCCTGCCCGCCGGCCTGACCGAGACCGACGTCGCCCGCATCACGGCGGCCCTGCAGGCCGGGCGTGCCCCGGCCTCCCGCGCCATGTACGCCAGCGCCTGGCGGGGCTGGGCCCGGTGGTGCGCGGGCCGCGACGTGCCGCCGCTGCCGGCGTCCTCGCACCTGGTCAGCGCCTACCTCACCGTACGCGCCGAGACCGGGGCCAGCATGTCCACGCTCGAGCTGGCCGTGCCGCGGTCGGCGCGCACCACCGTGACCTGGACCTGCCCGACCCGATCCGGGACGACACCGTGCGGCTGGTCCGCCGCGGTCTGCGCCGCACGATCGGCACCGCCGCCCGACACCCCGCGCACGCCCTGGACCTGACCGAGATCACCACGATCGTCACCGCCATCGACGGCACGACGCGGGCCGGTGCCCGGGACGGCGCCCTGATCCTGCTCGGCTTCGCCTCCGCGCTGCGTCCCGGCGAGCTTGCCGCCCTGAGGCTGGCCGATCTCGAGCCGCACCCGGGCGGGCTGCTGCTGCATTGCGCCGGTCCAAGACCGACCAGGAAGCCCGCGGCCAGGTCGTCGCCGTCGCTCCCGGACGCCACGCCCCGACCTGCCCCCTGGCCGCCCTGGACACCTGGCTGAACCTGCGCGGAACCGCACCCGGCCCGCTGTTCACGGCCCAACGAAACCACCACGCCCCGACCGGCGACCCGATCTCCGCCACCGCCGCCTCCAGAATCGTCACCCGGCGCGCCCGCGCCGCCGGGCTCCCCGCACCGCACATCACCGGCCACTCGCTCCGCGCCGGGCACGCCACCACCGCCGCAGCCGCCGGCGTCCCCCTGGACCGCATCGCCGCACAGACGCGCCACCGCCACCTCAAGACCCTCATCGAGCACTACATCCGCCCCATGGAAGCCCTCACCATCACCACCAGCCGCGACCTCGGCCTGTAGCTCTCTGCATACGCGCCCCCACCGCGCCAGGCTGGGAGCCTGACCCGCCTACCACTCGCGCCTAGCGCGCCGAGGAAGCGCGTCCTGGATCGCGACTCGTGGTGCGCGGCGTCTCAGGTGAGGTGGCGGCTCCAGAACCCGTCGTCAGCCCAGCCCTCGGGGACGCCCATGCCGCTCAGGTTCATCGGCGGACGGTCGTTGAGGAGTGCATGGAGCCGGCTCGCCCAGCTGCTGCGCGAAGACACCGAGTCGAGTATGGATTGCAGCGAGACAAGGACCGGGTAGATGCGCCTCCTTGAGCGGTCCGGAAGGGCATCGGTTCCCTGCAACCACGAGATCGTCGTTGTGGACGGGATCGCCGGGTAAACGCCGAGCCCGAGGTTCCACAGCCGCCCGTGGTGGGCGCAGACATTTCGCACGCGCACGTAGGTCTGGAACCAGGACTCCAGCACCGGCGCGCTAAGGCCGATCGCCCCGGCGACTGCGGTCCGGTCTGACCGTCTGCTCAGATTGCGATACGTGGTGGTCAACTGACCGATCGTAAGTGTCTCGACCATCAGCCAGGAGGGCGGCAACTCGGGCGAGCCGTACGCCGTCAGGTAGTGCTCAAGGGCCGATCGGTGGACCAGCAGGTCCTGCCCGGCATCCGACGACCCCGCCAGCCGCTCGTTGCACGTGTTGCGCACGATCCGCAGGAGCCCGTCGTGCGTGTTGGGTCTGCGGAAGTGCGTCGCGGAGACGTACCAGTGCGGGTCCCCGTAGGTCGTCGACATGTGGTCGGTCAGGGCTGCGCGCATCGCGACCTCGACGCGCTCCAGCGCGTCCATGACCAAGAGCCGCAGGCCTCGATCGAAGACGTACAGATCGAGTACGTCGTCGAACGACGTCCCATCGCGAAAGACGTGATCAGGTCCGCCCTGTTGGAACGGGATCGTGTAGGGCGACAGCCGGTAGTAGCCGATGTGCCGCAGGTAGCGACGTGCCCGTTCGGAGTCGGGAATCTCCAGACCGCGTTCACTGAGGCGGCCGACGAGCGCGTCGAGGCTCAGCGGCGGCTTGTCGTAGGTGAGAGTGCCGCGCGGCCGCGCAGCGCGTGGCGCGCGCGAGGGTCCAGGCACCGGGCTCCTCCGCCCACTACAGAGAAAATCCCCCAAGTGCGCATCGTGGAGAGGCGTGGGGGATGTGGTTCACCGAGGCTAGCACGGCTTCGGCCTGCGGTCATCGAACACGTGGAGCCGCGAACCGGCGCGTTTGCTGGACGGTCGCTCTTGGCTCGAGCCTCGCCTGGAAAAGCCGCAGAGCACCGTGCGGGCAAAGTTGTCGGCGACGGACGAAAAGTAGGCCAGAGCGACGGTTGAAAAGTGGGCCACCCTGAGCACGCACAAGCGCCGGACTTGCTGGCCGAAGGTGCCATTAGCTCCGGCCGATCGCGCGTAGCCTGTCGGCACCAGCCGGGATGCGAGGGCCTCGCTCTCAACATCCGTTGTCAACATGAAGCGCCAAAGGACCCGTCGCAGATGCCCGCAGCACTCCTCATCGTCCTGCTCATCGTCGCAGTCATCGCCGTCCCGGCGGCCTCGAGCAGCTTTTGGCTCACCGTGCTGGCGCTTGCAGCGATCATTATCGCCAACCCCATTGTTCGTGCAGTTCGCAAAAATCGCTACTTTGCCTCGCAGCAATTCCAGACGCTAAAGGCTGAGGTCGCCGCCGTCGTAGTCGAACACAACGACGTTGTCGACTACGTCCAGGAGATTCGCGCAAAGGGCTCGTTCGAGCTCGGCGCATCGTCGTCCGGTCAGTACGCACACCTCGCCTCATTCGACAATAACTCGGCGTGGAACTATCGCCGCGACCGAAACGTCGCCGACTACGCCCCGCACGTGCATAACGCCTCACTGCAGGTCGTGCGCAGCGCCAGCGCCGAACCGATCAAATACCTAATGAAGTACTTCTCTATCGCGGCCGATCAGGAAACACTTGCCGACGTCCAGCGAGTCGCCGACGACATTGCCAGGCTGGAAGACGCCGTTGTCAACGTCAAGCGGCGCGAGGCGGACATCACCGCACTGATCAATCCACCGAAATTCATCCTCAAACACTACCGCTCGGAGTTCTGGGATCAGATCGGTGTTCACCTGTCGCCGATCGAGGTGCCTTACCCCCGGTACAAGTTCCAGTACACCTCTGCCGGCGGCAACAGTGCTCAGGAGACGAGCGTCGAACTCAACACTTCGACGCTTGAGGCCCTCTCTTCGACCTTGGTCGACAAAATCAGGTGGGCCAAGTCCGCTGCTGGGCAGCGCGCGCTAATGACGACCCGACTTCGTGGCGAGATCAAGGAGCGCGATAACTACGCCTGCGTGACGTGCGGGGTCTCGCTGTCCGCTGAGCCGCACTTGCTGCTCGAGGTCGACCACATCACCCCGGTGTCCAAAGGCGGTTTGAGCGTGCCGGAGAACCTCCAGACGCTGTGCTGGAAGTGCAACCGCTCGAAGGGCGCAAAGGTCGCTTAGGCGAAATCCACGATCGGCGAAGGAGTTCGACCGCGAATCGAGGGCCGACTGAAGCGGCTCGTCGATCAGGTTGGCTCCATCTGGGTTCGCACGCGTTCGCGTCGTGAGCAATTGGGCCTCGCTCGACTCGCGGGTCGCGGGCAATGGGCCGCGTGGATTCTTGGTGTTCTCCAGATTCAACCTGGCTGCAGCTGCGACGTTACGCGGCAGTCGGGCCAGACATAATGTGGTCATGACTGTGACTTGGACCCGCGTTGAGGCCGGACCGGGATCGACCGGAGCGCGATACGTCTAGCGAGGCCGAGATCGTCACCCGACGCGCCCGCGCTTCGGGGCTACCCCACCCGAACATCACCGGCCATTGGTTGCGCGCCGGATACACCACCACTGGAGCGGCCGCGTGCCCCGGACCGCACGCCGCCCAGACCGACCAACGCCACCTCGAGGCCCTCGTCGAGCACCGCATCCGACCCGTGGAAGCGGTCGCCGTCACCACCAGCCGCGTCCGCGGCCTGTGGTGGCCCGCGTCGCCCGGCTTCGCCGATCGCCATGAGCAGGTCGCACGGACGACGGATCCCGGTCGCCTCTGTCGGACTTGGCGTGCCGCCTCACATCAGCTCGGTGCCCGGCGCTTGCACCTCTCGCCTCCGGCGACAGAGGATGTCGCGCCTACTTCAATCAAACTCTCGAGCTCCTCGGAATGTACGCGATGGACAAGAATTGGACACTTTGCGGTGCCGAACGGGCTCGAAAAGCGCCGAAGAGTTCCCATAGGATGGGCTCGCAACGCACGCCGATCCCGGCGTCGGGCCAGGTCAGAGGGCTAACCGCCGAAGAACGCCGAGATTGCGCAATGGGCGGAGTGCCGCGCGGTGATTCAGGGGGTCAGGGGTTCGAATCCCCTCAGCTCCACCACAAGTGCTGGTCAGAGGCCACGCCGGGATCCTGAACACAGGAGCCGGACGTGGCCATCGGCCGTTTTCGGATCGTCGCTCGCGATCACCGCCATGCACGAGTGCTGCGCCCACGAGCGTGTAGGGGCGCTCCGGCTACGGTCCACACGCCCGTTGTCCGCTTGCCCCGGGGGCGCGTCGCCGGGGTTTACCCTGGCGGTTTCCAGGGCCGGCCCCGATGTGAGCGTACGTCCGACAGGCGCACCGTCGGTCCATGCCTACCAACCGTCGGACATCCGAGAGGCCCACCCCGGCGCTGGTGTCGGGCGGGACCGCGATGCTCCTCACCGTCGTGCTCCTTGTCAGCCAGGGTGGCGCCGCACACGGCCTCGACGTCCCGGCGCCGTCGCCCGGGCCCAGCGTCGATCGCTCGCTGGTCGAGCCATGAGCTCGCGCCGTGCGCGGCCGCACCTCGGCACGGTCGTCGAGTTCGAGCTGTACCCGCAGCCCGCACCCACGAAACCGCCCTCGGCACCGCGCTCTCAGGTCCGGCTTGCCGTTGCCGGCGGGCTGGTTGCGGCCGCGGTCGCCGTCGGCGTGGGGGTGCTCGGCCCAGCAGGTCCGACCGGGGACCTCAGCGTCCCGCCGGTGTACGTGGTTGGACCGCCGGCCGACACCTGCGCTCTGACCCCGAGTGACGGGATCGCCTGCCGCGAACCGCTGGCATGCGCGACGCCTGGCCGGTCATCGGTGACGGTTGCCGTCCCGATTCCGGCGTGGCGTGCCGTTTCTGCGTCGTTCCCGACCCCACACCGGCCGAGCGGAGGATGACTGGCGCCGAACGGCGGCGAGAGCTGCACCGCGCTCGGCCGCCTGGTCGTGAGCAGCGTTCACTCTCGCCGAGGATCTGGTCCGAGGAACGCGCGGGCGAGCCGGGGGTCCGACTGCGCGCCGAGGTACACCAGCGCGGCCTTGACCCGACGGTTGTCGGTGCTCGACTCCTGCAGGCCGAGGGTGCGGAACACGGCCGCGACGTGGGTCTCGACGGTCTTCACCGACACGAACAGAGTCTGCGCGATCCCGGAGTTCGAAAGGCCCTGCGCCATCGCGGCCAGCACCGCGCGCTCGCGCTCGGTGAGCTGCTCGAGTGGTTCGGTGTGCCGACGTGTCGCGACGAGCGAGGCGACAACCTCTGCGTCGAGGGCCACGCCTCCGCGGGCGACGCGCTCGAGGGCGGCCAGCAGGCCCGCCACGTCGTCGACGCGGTCCTTGAGCAGGTAGCCCACGCTGTCGGGCACGGCGTCGAGGAGGGCGAGCGCCCAGGCAGCATCGACGTACGTCGACAGGACGAGGACGCCGACCTGCGGGAAGGAACGGCGCAGGCTCACGGCCGCCCGGATGCCTTCGTCCGTGTGTGTCGGCGGCATCCGGACGTCGACCACGGCGACGTCGGGGAGCTGCTCGGCCACGGCGGCATGCAGGGCGGCGACGTCCGAGACGGAGGCCGCGACGTCGACCCCTGCACGCTCGAGCAGGAGCTGCAGTCCGTCGCGGAAGATCCCTGAGTCGTCGCACAGGACGACGCGCAACGATGCGCTCATGCGGTCGCTCCCACGGGCAGGACCGCCTGGACCTGCGTGCCGGCCGCGGCGCTGTGCACGTCCAACGTGCCTCCGAGGGCCCGCACACGGTCGCGCAGTCCGGAGAGCCCGCCGCCGGGGGACATGGCGGCGCCACCAGCGCCGTCGTCGGTCACGACCACACGCAGGCCGGCGACGTCGAGTCCCACGTCCACGGCGACCGTGCAGCTACCGGCGTGCTTGACCGCGTTCGTCACCGACTCGGCGATCACGTAGTACGCCGTCGATTCCACCGCCGCGGGCAGGTTCGTCGTCGCGAGGTCGTCGTCCACGTGCAGGGCGAGCCCGGGGATCCCGGCGGCCAACGACGCCAGCCCGCCCGTCAGCCCGCCTTGGCTCAGCGCTGCCGGATGGATGCCCCGCGCGAGCCGACGCAGTTCGTCCAGGGCTGTCGACAGCTGCCCGCGCGCGTCGCCGACCACCGCGCGCATCTCGTCGGGGTCCTCGCTGAGCGACGCCCGCGACAGGGTCGCCGCCACAGCGAGCAGGCTCTGCTGGGCACCGTCGTGCAGGTCGCGTTCGAGCTCGCGGCGTCTCGCGACTCCCGCTTCCACGATCCGTGCCCGGGAGGCTTGCACCTCCTCGACGTGGGCCGCGCGTTCGAGGGTGAGGCGGGTGTTCTGGACGGCGATCGACGCAGCGGCCAGGGTCACCCGCAAGCCGGCAGGGTCGGCGAGCACCTGGTCGTCGGCATCGATCCGCGCGACGGTCACACCGCCGTCCTCGACGATCTCTCGCTCCATCCGGCCTGCGCCGGGCGGGACGCGGGACAGCTCGCCGTCGACGCCGACCCAGGTTCCCGAGACGCGGAACGACAGCAGGAGGGTCGGGTCGACGAGCTCCTCGCGCAGCACACCTTGCAACGCGACCGGGTCACCGCTCGCGAGCAGCAGCCGTTCGACGACGACCCCGCGATGCGCCACCGCGCGTAGTCCGACGGTGAGGAGAGCAGCCCCGGCGAGCAGACCTATCACGTTCTGCACGTTGCCCAGGACCGCGTAGACCACGGGAGGCATGAGCCCGGCCCAGTAGGCGAGCAGAGTGAGCATGCGCAGGGTGATCGTGACGGCGAGCGCGGCGCCGCCCGCCGCCATGATCCGGATCGGGATCCGCGCGACGCCGTGCGCGCGTCGCCAGCGCCCGACCTGCACGATGACGAACCAGATCGCCAGCCCCGCGGCCCACCACGCCCTCACGTCCAGAATCGCGAGGGAGACGTCGTTCATCTCGACGACCGTGAACCAGGGCCGGGTGTCGTCGTAGCCCGCGGCGACGTCGTTCCACACCAGCGCGCTGACCGTCCCGGGGACGGTGGCCCACACCCACAGCATGCCGATGAGCACGCGTCCGGAGCGCGTGGCGACCTTCGCGGCGGGGTAGGCCAGGAGCACGGTCGCGAGCAGGGGCACGGGCATCCACTCCAGCACCCCTCCGATCTCGTTCCAGTAGCCCTGCTGACCGAACGCCGGGTCGCTGAGCAGACCGAGTCCCAGGAGCGCCGACGCGATGAGCAGGCGCAACCCGTGGCCGCGCGACTCCGGGTTCACGCAGAGCAACGCACCGGCGAGGACCACCATCAGCTGCCACAGGAGAGCTCCGAGCATCGCCGTGACATAGCCGTCCGCGTGGGTGAGGACGACGACGGTCGGGATCACACCGATCACCGCCGCGGCGGCCGCGACGGGAAGTGCGAACGGGTGGGACGACCTGCGGTCCACACCTCGATTGTGCCCGACGCAGGCAATGGCGAACCGGGGGTTTCCCCTGACGAATGTGCCGGGAAGACCCGGATGCGGCGCCTACGCTCCCGCAGACCCAGCACCGGGCAGGACCCCACCGGCGCGTTCGTGCTATCGGTCCGCGCGACTCTGCAGGGCGACCTGTGGCAGTCGGTGGACGAGCTCAGCCGCTGAAGACGACGTGGCGGAGGTGATGGCCCAGGATGTCGAGCTCCACGTCGACCGTGGAGGTGCCCGTGGTCGTCGGCGTCGGCGTCGGGCTGAGCCTCTTGGCCACTGCGGTCGTCTGGGTCAGGCTCGTCGCCGCTTGTGCGGGACCTGCAACGACGATCGCTGCGCCCACGATTGACAGAACAGCCACCGTCGCGCACAGCCGGCGGATCATCCGCTCGCGCTCGCCCGGCCCAGCACCCCGCATGGCGTCTCCCGCGCTCGCGCCACGCGTCTGCGGGCCCTCGGAACGTATCAGAGTCCAAACCGGTGACAAAGGGCGCTGACCTGCGACGATCGTTCGCCGGCTGCGCGGACCCGGCGATGCTCAGGCACGCCGGCGCCGACCGAGGGAGCTCGGCGCAGCGGCTGCCCGCCGGACCGCGACGCCGTCCGTCGTCGTCCCGACCGGAAGAATCGGGCGGCCGAGCGTACGGTCGTCGTGACGCCCTCTCCCAGGAGCGCGCAGGCGAAGGAGGCACTCCCGACATGAGCGAACAGACCGCGACGAACGACGACGACGCGATGCGGGCACACGCCCAAGAGCCCGCCGAGGGCGACGCACCGGGGGAGGCCGAGGACACGGGCGGCCGTCATCACCCGAGCGAGCCCGCCGAGGGCGAGGACCTTCCGGACCTCTGAGGGCCCGGTCGCGCCGAGAGCGCGCGACGTCAGTGTTCCGTTCGCGCGCTGAGCCCTGGCCGAAGGACCAGGGTGGCGAACGAGTCGGCGGGGAGGGTCGGCGCGACCACGTGGTCCCCGACCGCCATCCGAACCGTGAGCGGCTCGGACAGGTCGTTCTGGACCACGATGACGACGCTGCCGTCCGGGTTGGCGAACGCGAGCTGGTTCTCGAAGCCGGAGAGGCTGAACGACTCGAGAAGACGGGCGCCCGCCTGCAGGTGGTGGGCGACGTGCTTCAGCACGAGGTAGTCGTAGGTGTACCGGGCGGTTCTGGCCTCCGGATCGACGACCACCAGCGAGTTCTGCGTCCAGCCCCACCGGCTGCGCCCGCCCTCGGTGAGGGCGAGGTTCCAGTACGAGTAGACCTGCGTGCCGTTGCCGAGGAAGTGCTTCATCAGGTTCCAGGTGTGCCGAGCGAAGCGCCAGTCGTTCTTCCCGTCGCCACACTCCTGCTCGGTCTGGTAGAGCGCGAGCTCGGGTCGGGTGTGCCGGAGTGCCGCGATCGCGCCCTTGCCGGCCCACTGCAGGCCGGCGCCCCGCACCCACGGCCCGGCCGCGGCGTCCTCGAGGACCGCCTCGACGAGGCCGGCGTCCGGCCGCTCCAGAGTTCCGAGGAACACCGACACGTCGAGGTCGGCCATGCGCGGGCCCAGATGGGCGATGAACCGTGACAGGCCCTGGGGGGTCCAGGTGCAGCTCGGAAAGACCTGCGCGGAGTTGAACTCGTTCTGCGGCATCACCGTCTCGATGCGGATGCCCTCGGCGCGGTACGCCGCGACGTACCTGGCGAAGTACTCGGCGTACGCGGCAAGGTGCGCGTCGTCGACACGGAACATGTCGGTGCCCTCGACGCCCACCTGGTCAGGACGAAGGCCGTTCTCGACTCCGCTGCCCGGCCATGGCATCGACGCGGCGAAGTGGCCGTTGGTCTTCATCCAGGTCGGTGGGCTCCACGGGGAGGCCCAGAGGCGCAGACCGGGCCGATGAGCCTGCGCGGCCCGGATGAACGGGATCAGCGTCTCGTGGTCCTGGGCGATGCTGAAGTTCCTCAGCTCCAGATCGTCCGGGGTCTCGTCGTAGGAGTACCAGTCGCGGGAGAAGTCGTTCGCGCCGACCGGCGTACGGCAGATGCTGAGGTTGAGTCCCGCGGGAGTGAAGAGGTCTCGCAGGATCGACTCGCGATCGCGTTCGTCCAGCAGCTGCAGGGCGGTCCAGCCGAGCTCGTTGAAGCAGCCGCCGAATCCCGCGATCGTCTGCCGCTTCGCCTCCGGCAGGACCATCACGTCGAACTGTCCGGCGAACCGCGTCGCGGCACGTGGCTCCTGCGTCCGCCACGGCTGCTCTTGCGTGGTCACCACCCATTCAGCGACGTCGTGGGCGCCGGCTGGTGAGACCTCGTCGTACGGCACGTGGCGCCTCTCCTTGGGTGCATGCGGTGTCCGTCGGTGGTCGGTCGACGCTCTAGCGCACGACCGCGTTCACGATCCCCACGGTCGCCGTCAGCAGTGCCGCGAAGAGCGCTACCGAGGTGGCGATCGCCACCTGGTAGTCGAGCCTCCGTTGGGTGTCGAGATGCTGGATCGTGGCCTCGGCGTAGTCGAGCGACGGGTTCTTCGTCGGCGACGACGCGGCGTGCAGCAGAGCACGCAGACTCGCGAGCGGCGCGACCGCGTACAGGTCGTCGACGGCACGGGAGGCATATTCGGCACTGCGTTCTGCGCCGAGCTTGGCGTTCCACACGGCCGCCACGAGCTCGTTCGTCTCCGCCCGCGAGCCGACGCGGGTGAGCAGACCCTTGAGCCAGGGCTCCGCGTGGCGGCCGGAGAGGAGCTTCGCCAGCGTCCGGATCTCGCGGGCCTCTCGTCGCTGCTGGTCCTTCAGGTAGTTGAGGTACTGGAAGAGGGCCAGCTCGGGGGTGAGCTCGCGGAAGAGCTGCTCTCGAGCGTTGTCCGCGTCCGAGAACTGGGTGGCGTCGTAGTAGAAGGTCCGACGACGTTCCGGATACTCGGCCGCGTCGCCCAGCTCCACCTTCGGTCGCCGTACAGCCGGGCTGCCGGTGGGCCGCGACCGTTCCGCTTCCGGCAGAGCGAGCAGCTGCAGCTCCACCGGAGCCGGCGAGCCCAGGCCGGGCTGAGCCGAGAACCCTCGCTTGCGCACGTGCTCCGCGAGGTGGGCTGCCACGATCGTGAACGCCTCGATCCCGCTGTCGCCCGGTTCGGCGTCCTCCGCCACGACGAACGCGACGGGAAGCAGGTCGTTGAAGCGGATGCTGACGAAGAACGATTCGCCGCGGATGAACCTGTAGTCGTCCTTGAGATAGGACCTCTGGGTCGATTCATGAACCCGGAGGCGAAACGACACGACCCCACCCCGGGGAAGGGATTCGGCGATGGGAACCGGTAGGCCGAGATAGTCGGGCGCCGGCTTCTTGGGAAGATCTACCCGAGGCCGATCCGCGCCCGGGACTGCTTCCACAGCCTCGTAGAACTGCTCGGGGGTGTGCACCGGCGCACCGGTTGCTTGGTCGAAGATCACGAGGCCGCCGGCCCCGAACACGTACGCAGACACCTGATCCGCCCTCCCCGAGGGGCGTGGCCCTACCCACGCTCGCCGCCGCATGCCATCCTGGCAGCAGCGACCGCGCAAAGGGGCAGGGGGGCAGGTCAGAATGCGCGAGCACAGCCCTCAGACATGAGCCTCTCGAGGCCCCTCGCCGACTGGCCGCTGCTGATCTGCGGCCCGATCCTGCGCCGAGTCACGCCGACATCGGTCAACGTCTTCCTGGTCACCTCGTCGCCCTGCACCGTGGAAGTCGTGCTGTCTTCCGACGGAGCGGTCGTCGCCACGGGGCCGGCCACGCCGACCCGGATGGTCGGCGCCCTGCTGAACGTGACGGTCGCGAGCGTCACGCCGCCCGCCGCGCTCACGCCAGACGTCGTGTACACCTACGACATCCGGATGACGCCGACGCTGCCGGCCGGGCCAACGGTCACGCTCGCGAGCCAGCCGGGGTTGCTGTCCGGGCCCGTGCCGCTGGGCTACACAGCCGGTGCGCTGCCCTCGTTCTCGCTCCCGAACGGCCTGCAGTACCTCAACGTCGTGCACACCTCGTGTCGCAAGCCGCACGGAGGTGGGCCGGACGCGACCGCCCTCGTCGACCGTCTGATCAACGCTGCCCACGGCAACTCGTTCATCACGGGCACGGCTGAGGACGCCCGGCGCAGGCCGCAGCAGCTGCTGCTGACCGGCGACCAGATCTACGCCGACGACGTGGCGGTCAGCCTGCTGCCGGTGCTCATGGAGGTCGGTGGCCTGCTGCTGGGCGAGACCACCAAGGAGCGGTTCCCGCCGGGCACGGTGATGACGGCCGCCGAGGTGAAGCCAGGTCCCAGCCGGCTCGCTTTCCTGCACGAGCACACGCAGCTCTCGAGCGACCACATGGAGAACCACCTGATGTACCTCGCGGAGTTCTGCGCGATGTACGTGATGGCATGGTCGGACGAGCTCTGGGCGCGGGACGCGGCTGGAAGGCCGGTCCTCGACGCCCTCGACGAGCTGCAGGTGTACCCGGAGTCGGGGAAGTCTCGTGCGCAGGCGCGGGCGGATCGGACCGAGGTCCTGTCGTACGCGAAGACTGTCCGGCGAGTGCGACGAGCACTGGCCAACGTCCCCACGATGATGATGTTCGACGACCACGAGGTCAGCGACGACTGGAACCTCGACTCGGCATGGGTGAGCTCCGCCCGGAACGACCCCGGAACCCACCGCGTGGTGCGCAACGCACTCGTCGCTCAGACCGTCTTCCAGGCCTGGGGCAACCGGCCCGACCTGTTTGCCACAGGCCTCGGCAAGGACCTGCTCGACCTGGTCACGATCGCTCCGGGTTCGCTCCGCACGCCGCTGGCGGTGACGCCCGCCGCCGCCGACACCCTGCTCGACATCGGCCCCGGGCCGTCTGCACCAGGCGCCCGCGTGAACTGGGACTGGCACCTGGACGGACCGGAGCACCGGGTGATCGCTCTGGACTCGCGGACCCACCGGGACTACGCGGTGAGCGGCCGCAACCGTCCCGGGCTGCTGACGGCGACCGAGCTGGACCGGCAGCTCACCAGCAGGCGGCCCGCAGACCCGACCGTCCTCGTCCTCGTCATCGCACCCGCGCCGGTGATGGGGCACCCGATCGTCGAGGAGGGAGCCCAGCCGATGCTCGCGAGCTCGGAGGGCGACCGCGCGGCGGATTTCGAGACGTGGGCGTCGAACCGGCCCGGCTACGAGGCGCTGCTGCGCCGGCTCGCCGCCTTTCGCCGGGTGGTCCTGCTCTCGGGCGACGTGCACTACGGCTTCACCAACCACACCGCCTACTTCGGCGCGAACCAGCAGCCGCCGGCGCGGATCGTGCAGCTCTGCTCGAGCTCGGCGAAGAACTCCGACACTGCCACGCGCGCCGTCCAGGCCATCGGGTACCTGAACGTCGGCAAGCGCGGATGGTTCGGGTTCAGCACACCGATCTCCGACGACGACGGCGCCGCACTGCGGACGGCCATGCGCATGGGAGCCGAGGCGAGCCCGACGGACAAGGCGCTGCGCGGCCTGTACTTCGACCTCATCGTCACCGACCGGCTCAGCACGCCGCCCGTCATTCCCGCCGGGCCGTGGATCAGCGACCAGGCCGCGAACCTGGTGGGTGGTCTCGTGGCCCTGGGCCGGCCGGACGACTGGTGCTACCAGGTCAACATGCTCGTGGACGGCCGTACCCCGGCTCGGCGCCTCGTGGACGCAGGCGTGACCGCCGGAGCGCTGCCGCCGGCCGTGCAGCACCTCGTCGAAACGCTCGGGACCTCGGTCGTAGGCGAGGCCAACATCGGCCAGATCCGGCTGCAGATGATCCAGGGCCGGCTCGACGTGATCCACCGACTGCACTGGCTGCCTCCGGGGATCGAGCCAGAGAACGCGCCCACCGCGTGGACCGAGCACGTCGCGCCGCTCACCGTCCCCGGGGCGACAGAGAAGCCGCAGGTCTTCCGGTGAGCGAGAGCAACGCGCTCGAGGCGCTGGTCGACACGCTGCTCGACATCGTCAAGCCGCTGACGGACGCGACCGCGGACGAGCGCACGCTCCTGCGCTACCTCGCCGGGACCGGGTGGACCGTCCAGGCGATCGACCTGGACGACGTCGCGACCGCCGTGAGCGCGCTCGTGGGGGCACTGGAGGACCTGGCCACCGACCTCTCGTTCGACTCGCTGCCCAAGCTGATCGAGAGCCTCGGCTCGTTGAGCGGCGCCGCCACGGCGATCTCCGACTTCGCGCAGTCCCTCGCCGCTGCGGTCGGCGATCCGCAGGCTGCCGCCGAGGTGGTCGGGGCCTTGGCCGCTGACGTGCTCCAGGACCTGGTCATCACCTGGATCGCGTCCACGTCGCCGACCGTGCACGCCGTGCTGTCGCTGCTCGGCATCATCGACGAGCGTGTGGCGACGCCGCTTGCCACTGCCGGGCCCCGACCACTGCTGGCGCGCGCGGCGCTGGCCCGGCCGCAGCTGGCGCCCGAGGCGTTCGCCGCGCTGCTCACCGACCCGGTCGCCCACCTGCAGTCCAGGCTGGGGGTCCAGACGCTGACGACGCCGGAGGCCGCCGAGGCGATGACGCTGTCCCTGCTCACCCCGCTGCTGGAGCTGGTCTCCGCGGCCGGGGGCAGCGGCACCGTCGGGGCCGACCCGGCTGCAGCGGCCTCGGGCGAGGCAGCGCGGCGGCAGGGCACGCTGGTCCTGCCGCTCCCGGTGGGCGAGACCGAGGACCCGGTGCGGTCGTGGGTCACGCTCGTCACCGAGTTCGTCCCCGTCGGTGAGACGAGCGTCGCCGGGGACGCCGGACCTGGCATCTCACTGCGCCCGGGCGGCGGGCTGACGCTGCACGTCGACGTTCCCGGCGGGACGCTCGACGTGGCGCTCACCGCCGGGTTCGGCTCGGTCTTCCTGCCCTCCGGCGGCACGCCGGTGCTCGAGGTGCTGACGCCCGAGGGGGTCCACGTCGTCCTCGGGTTCGCCCGTGGTTCGTCGGACGACGCGACCCCGTCGATCGTCCTCGGGTCGGACACCATCGGGCTGACCATCAAGGGCCTTCGCGCCGACGTCGACGCACGGTTCGGCCGCTCCGACGACAGCCGCCTCGATCTCGACGTCTCGGCTGGGGTGCAGGCAGCCAGCTTCCGGCTGGCGCCCGGAGAGGGAGACGGCTTCCTCGGCAAGGTGCTTCCGCCCGACGGCCTCCACCTCGACTTCGACCTGACGATCGGCTGGGCGACCGCCCGCGGTCTGTACTTCCGCGGGTCTGCCGGCCTCGAGGTCGAGATCCCGGTGCACAAGAGCCTGCTCGGAGTCCTCACGATCGACATCGTCTACCTCGAGCTCAAGGCCTCCGAGCAGGGCTTCGGACTTGCGGTGGCGCTCACGGCGCGGCTCAAGCTGGGGCCGATCGCGGCGACGATCGAGCGGATGGGCCTGCGCGCCCAGGCGGAGGTCGTGCCCGGTGGCGGGAATGTCGGGCCCTTCGACGTGAGCCCGGCGTTCGTGCCGCCGAAGGGCGCGGGCCTGGTGATCAACGCGTCGATCGTCACCGGCGGCGGCTACGTGCTCAACGACCCCGAGCAAGGCCGGTACGCGGGCATCCTGCAGCTCAAGATCGGCGACGTCGTCACGGTGACGGCGATCGGCCTCGTCAGCACCAAGCTGCCGGACGGGTCGCGTGGCTTCAGCCTGCTCGTGATCATCACCGCGACGTTCCCGCCGATCCAGCTGGGTTTCGGCTTCAACCTCTCCGGGCTCGGGGGGCTGCTCGGGCTGAACCGGACGATGAACGTCCAGGCGCTGCGCGACGGCGCCCGCACCGGGGTGCTCGACTCGATCCTCTTCCCGGTCGACCCGGTGGCGCGGGCGACCAAGGTGATCAGCGACGTCGAGGCCGTGTTCCCGATCGCCCCGGGCCGGTTCGTGATCGGCCTGATGGCGCGGATCGGCTGGGGCAGCCCGCGTCTGGTCACCGTCGACCTCGGGATCGTCATCGAGGTGCCGCTGCCGGTACGGATCGCCCTGCTCGGCCGGGTCGCAGTGGTCCTGCCGGCCGACGACACCGCCGTGGTGGAGCTGCACCTCGACGTGGTGGGCATACTCGACCTCGGTCGCGGCGAGCTGTCGATCGACGCCTCGCTGCACGACTCCCGGCTGGCCGTGTTCGACATCGCCGGCGACATGGCGCTCCGGGTCGGGTGGGGTGCCACGCCCGTGTTCGTCGTGTCGGTCGGCGGCCTGAACCCGAGGTTCGAGCGACCCCCTGGACTGCCGGACGTGCGACGGTTGAGCATCGCCCTGGCCTCGGGCGAGAACCCGAGCGTGCGGCTGGAGACCTACCTGGCGCTGACCTCGAACACCATCCAGGTCGGCGCCCGGCTGAGCGCCCACGCGGAGCTCGACGCGGGCGTCTTCGGGCTGTTCACGGGCGATGCCTGGTTGGGTTTCGACGCGCTGATCACCATCGTGCCGTTCGAGTTCGTCGTCGACATCAGCGGCGGCATCACCATCAAGAGGAACGGCTCCCCGTTCATCGGCGCCGAGGTGCTGCTGACGCTGTACGGCCCGCAGCCGATGCGCGCGGTCGGCTACGCCGAGGTGCACTTCCTGGGCACCCACCGGCTGCCGTTCGACGTCACCGTGGGCCCCGACGCGGTGCAGGCGGTCCTCGTGGCCGTGGACCCGATCGGCGCGCTCCTGCAGGAGCTGGCCAGGATCGAGGCATGGAGCGCGCAGCCGCCGCTCGAGGCACCGGGGGTGTCGCTGCGCGACCAGACGACCGACGCGCTCGTCGCGCACCCCGCCGGTGAGCTGTCGGTGCGGCAGCGGGTGGTGCCGCTCGGGGTGCGGATCGAACGCTTCGGTGGCGCGTCCCTGCCCGGTGGTCCGCGCAGCTATGCGCTCACGTACCGGATCGGCGGCACGAGTGCCATCGGCGGGACGGTGCTCCGGGACGCCTGGGCGCCGGGTGACCTGTTCGCCTTGGCCGACGACCAGAAGCTGTCCCGGCCGTCTTTCGAACAGCTGCCGAGCGGCGCGACCGGGATCGCCGCCCCCGGGCTGTCCCACGGCGCCGGCCGGCCCGGCGCCGAGGACGACTACGAGACACGCGTGCTCGACGCCGACGACCTTCCCCGCCCGGCCGCGGGCTACGAGGTGCCCGGCGACGTGCAACCGCTGCTGATCGAGCTGCACACCGCGCGGGCGACGACCGGATATGGCGGGGCCGCCTTCGGAGTACGCGCGGCGCCGCCTCGCTACCAACTCGTCGACACGAGCGGCCTGGCGGCTGCCGGGACGCCGAAGGCGTCGTGGCTCGAGGCCGAGGAGACACGTGAGGGTCGTGCCCACGGAGACCTCCAGGTCGTCGGCGCGCACGAGGTGCGGGGATGAGCCGGTTCACGTACCTGCCCTGGATCCGGACCGGCCTGGTCGCGACGGTGACGAACCCCGACCCTCTCAGCGGTCCGCTCCCAGCCCGCGCGGCGTTCACTGCGACCGCGGTCGCCGACGGGCAGGAGGCATCCGTCGAGGTCCGCGTGCTCGGACCGGGCGACGTCACGGCGCTGGAGGCCGGCCTGGTCGCCCGGACCCAGCCGGCGCCGGGGTCCGTCGAGGTGGAGCCGAACTACTTCTGCACAGCCGAGCTGCGGATCAGCGACCTGCCCTGGATGTTCACCCCGGCTGCGCCCGCGCAGGACCGGCTGCGGCCCTGGCTGGTGCTCGTCGTGGTGCCGACTGACACCTGCCCGTACGACGAGGGAGGGGAGGGGCGGCTCCCGGTGCTGCACGTCGACGACGTGTCGACCCAGCTGCCGGATCTGGCGCAGTCGCACGCCTGGGCGCACGCGCAGGTCGACGCGCTTCCCCCAGCGGACGCCCGGCGTCCGCCCGGCCTCGCCCGGCTGATGTGCGCCCGGCTGCTCCGCGCCCGCACGAGCTACCGGGCCGCGATCGTGCCCGCCTTCGAGCCCGGCCGGCTCGGCGGGCTCGGGCTGCCGGTGCCCGAGACGACGACGGTCGCGCCCGCGTGGGACGTCGCTACGGCCGGCCCGCGCGACCTGCCCGTGTACTACTCCTGGACCTTCACCACGGGCGCCGACGGCGACTTCGAGGCGCTGGTCTCACGGCTGCAGCGGGTGAGCCTGGGCGACGTCACCGCCGCAGGGCGCCCGGCGTCCGTGCACGCGCAGGCCGGCCTGCCCGAGCTGCCGGGCTGGCGGTTCCCAGGGGCGCTCGGTGAGTGCCCGGACCCCGCGCCGGGCGCTGCCTTCGTGGCGGCGCTGGAGGCGCTCGTCGACGGCACGGCGAGCAGCGCGGACCTCGCGATGCCGCCGCCGCTGTACGGCGGACGTCCTGCCGCGGAAGGGTCGATCGCCGCGTCGACGCGCCCGTGGCTGCGCCGGCTCAACCTCGACCCGCGGTACCGCGCTGCGGCGGCCCTCGGCGCCCGGCTGGTGCAGGAGCACCAGGAGGAGCTGATGGGCGCCGCCTGGGCTCAGGTCGGTGAGGTGGAGGCGGCGAACGCCTTGCTGCGGCAGGCGCAGCTGGCGCGCTCGGCGGGCACGGCGTTGCACGGGCGGCTCACGGGTCTGGACGCGGCGGCGTTGGTGCTGCTGGCCGGGCCGCTGCTGAACCGCGTGCTCGACCCGGTCACCGGCACCACTCAGGCGGCCCGGGTGGTCGGCAGCCGGGTGCCATCCGAGATGGTGTCGGCCGCCTTTCGCCGCGCGGTCCGTCCGCGCGGCCCGCTGGCCCGTCGCACCGGGCGGACAGCCGCCGACCTGCTGGCCGCTGTCGACGGCGGAGTACCGGTGGTGCCGGAGCGACCGAGGCCCGACGGCATGGTGTCGATCGACGCCCAGGCGCCGAAGGACGCACCGCAGTGGTGCCGGCTCACGCCGGAGCGGCTGCTGGAGCTGGCGGGCGCGCCGCCATCGCGGCGCTCGGCGCAGCAGTGGCGCGCGACGGCGACCGCGCTGGCCGAGGAGCACCGGGTCAAACCGCCGTGCGTCGCGCCGCCGCCTCGGGGCGGGCCGCTCGAGCTGGAGCGGACTCGAGTCGCGGTCCTCGCCGCCGCGGACCCGGCGACGACTGTGCCGGCCCGGATCGGCGGCCGGGTGACCGGTCCGCCCGGCTGGGCTCCGGTGGACCCGCTCACGCCGATCATGGCCACGCCCCGCCTCGACGCACCACTGAGCCGCGACCTGATCGCGCTCTCCCCGGACCTGCTCCTACCCGGCATCTCCGCACTGCCTGCGGAGGCGGTCGGTGCCGTCCCGGCGAACAGCCGGTTCGTCGAGGCGCTCATGGTGGGCGCCAACCACGAGATGCTGCGCGAGCTCATCTGGCGCGGGTACCCGACCGACCAGCGCGGCACCAGCCTGCGCCGGTTCTGGGAACGCAGCGGCTCCACCGCCGGCGCGACCGACGACATCCCGGCCGTCGACGACGCGTGGTCGGGCGAGCTCGGAACGCACCTGCTCGGCTCCCTCGAGCAGGTGGTGCTGATCGTTCGTGGGGAGGTGCTGCGTCGTTACCCGGGCACGCTGGTCTACGCGGCGAGGGCGCAGTGGGTGAACGGGCGACGCCGCCCGGTCGCCGTCCCCGCGGGGATGCCGCTGACCGACCCGGCGCACCCCGAGCGGTACCCGGCCTTCAGCGGCACGATCGACCCGGACGTGACGTTTCTCGGCTTCGACCTGCCGGACGACGTCCTGGGCGACTCCGACCCGGCGGCCGGGCGGCCCGGCTGGTTCTTCGTGTTCCAGCAGCCACGCGTGCAGCTTCGTTTCGGCCTCGACGCCACCAGGGCGGAGACGGTGCCCGGACAGGGACCGTCCGACCTCTCCTGGCCGGCCGTGACCGTCGGCCCATCGGGCCACGTCGACCTCACGGGCCCGCTGTCCGACCTGGTGCTGCCGGGCTGGGGCCCGCAGGCGACGTCAGCCGACCTCGCGCAGTGGTGCGAGCAGCGGCCGTTCCGTGTCTGCATCCACGCGTCCGATCTCTTGCAGGAGCCGCAGGCATGACGACCTACGCCGACCTGACGACGCTCTGGGCGGGGCTGCGCACGGCCAGCCGTCTGCTGCGCCGGGCGGAGGTGGCTCTCGAGAAGGTCGAGGCGGCAGTTCCGGTGGACCGTCGAGCGCTGGGCGTCGCTCGCCGCCGGTTGCAGCAGGCCAGGCTGGCCGAGCGCGCCGCCCGCGACACGCTCGACGCCACGCTCGAGGCGCTCCCGGCCGCGCTGGACCGCGAGGTGCCGATCGCCCTCCTCCCGGTCCGGCTCGAGACCCGCTACGACCTGACAGGCCCCGGAGTCCGGCTGCGCATCCGCGTCTACCCCGACGACATCCACACGGACGCGCACGAGCCCGGTCTGACCGCCGCCGAGGCGGCCGCAGGCCGCGAGTACTGGTCACGCTGCTGGGTGGCTCCGGGTGAGGACGGTGCCGCGGACCGGCGGCGCGCGTGGTTGCACCTGGTGACCGCGACCGGACCGGAACGGGCGACGTGGATCGCCCGTGAGCTGCGGCCGGTCAACCTCCCGGCCGGCGGCGGGCCCGTGGTCGCCGAACCGCAGTTCCCTGTGCCGGACGAACGGGCAAGCCGCTGGACCCGCGCGGCGCAGGCTCGGCTGCTGCCCGACTGCTGGCAGGCCCGCGCTTTCCGGGGCGGCACCCTGATCGCCTCGGCGACCGGCGGCGTCATCCGCAGGCCGCTCGCCGTCGGCCCCGACCCGGCAGACGCGGGGACGGACCTCGTGGACGCCGGGATCCGGTGGATGACCGACTTCGGTGACGCGCTGGATGCCGGGATGGCCCTGGTCCTGGACCTGCCGGACCAGGACCGCGTCGACGTGCTCGTCGTCACCGGCGTCCGAGCCACGCAGTCGGCGACGGACGGCGCGGACGAGCTGTCCGGCCTGCTCGACGCGCACCGGTTCGGCCTCGGCGACGGCCTCGAGATCGTCGTGCCGGGCGCACCGACGAACTCGACGGACGCGGAGCGGGCCGCGCACGGCGCCCCCGACCCGACCGGTGGCGGGAGCTGGGCCGATCCGTTCGCCGCTGAGCCGTCCCACGCCCGCACCGGTCTGGACGTCGACCGGTTGGCCGAGGCCCTCGGCGTCCCCATGGCCCACCTCGCCGGGTTGCCCGGCGCGCAGAGCCGCGCGGTGTCCACCGAGGCGGACCTGGCGACCGTGCTGTGGCCGGCCACGTGGGGCTACTACCTGACGCAGCTCCTGCGCACGGACGAGTGGGACACGGACGGGCCGCGGTGGCGGCGCTGGATCCTCGACACCGTGCGCGGCGGCGGTCCGCTGCCGGTGCTCCGTGCCGGTCGGCAGCCGTACGGCGTGCTACCCAGCACGTCGCTCGAGCGCTGGCGACCAGACCGCGCGGCGGGGCTGGTCGCCGCGGAGCTCCTGGACACGCCGGGTGGGCGACGAACGCGGCTGCTCGTGTTCGGTGGACTCGACCCCTCCGGTACCTGGACCTTCCATCCCGAGCTCGAGCTCGAGCTTCCGACCCCGGCCGACGCCGACGCGCTCACGCTTGCTACCGGTGACGTGGCGGGTGACGGGCGGCACCGGGTCGTGCTCGCGCACGCGGTGGCAGGTGACCCGGCGACCGGTGGGGTGCAGGGCGTCACGGCGGCCCTGGATCCCGATGGCCCGGTCGTCACGGGCACGTTCCGGCTCGGCCCGCCGGCGGGCGGTGCACGGTTCCCGCCCCGCTTCCCGCTCGGCTTCCCGCCCGGCTTCCCGCCCGACCTACCGCCCGGCTTCCCGCCCGACCGGCCGCCCGGCTTCCGCCCGCGTCGCCCCCCGGAGCACGGGTCGTTCCCTGCCGGCCGCCCGACCGGGATCGCCCTCGCGCTGGGGCCGGTGGCTGCGCCCGAGAACCTCGACCTCGTCGCAGTGCTGCAGTACGAGTCACCCACGCCGGGCCGTCCGAACAGGACGTACGTCCTCGTCGGCCGTCGCTTCGACGGCACCGCGGCGGCGTCCTGGTCAGTGCTCTCGGACGTCAGCAACGAGTTCGTGGGACTGCGCGTCACCGGGGCCGCACTGCTGCCCGGTGCGGTGGGCACCGACCTGGTCGTGGTGACGCAGGACCCCACCGCGGCGCCGGGCACGTCACCGACGCGCTGGCACGTCGGCGTGGGCCTCGATGCCGACGGCCGGGCGACCTGGTCCGGTCCCACCGAGGTCGGGCCCACCGCCGAGGCCGGGATCGGGGCCGCGGGGGCCTCCGTCGCGTTCACCGACGCCGACGGGGACGGGGTGCCTGAGGCCCGGCTCGCGACGTGGTCGACGCTTCCGGACGGCACGGTTTCGAGTTCCTACGTCACCGGGTTCACCCCGACCGGCGGTCGGTTCACCTGGCCGCAGGGATGGTTCGCGAACCTCGGCGTGTCGCCCACCGGGCCGGGCACCAGCCTGCTCGGCGGTGCGCTCGCCTGGCTGCCGTGGACGCCGTACGCGGACCCGGTCGCCGGCCTGCAGACCGCGGGGCGGCGGCTCAACATGCTGCGCCGGATGCGAGACCGCTGGTCGGGCGCCGCGGACCAGGTCGCCCACGTGCACGCCGGCGACCGCGACCCAGATCGCACGCTGCTCGACCTGCTCTCCACCGATGCCGTCTCGGAGGTGTTCGAGCAGCGGCCGTTCGTCGGCGGGCAGGTCCTGGCCAACACGTGGCTCGTCCTCGGCATGCCCGGCGCAGCGGCGGGCTCTGCGGCTCCGGGAGTCGAGGCGCTGCTGGCCGACCTCGGCGTCTTCCCGTCCCGTCCCGTGCGGCTGGGCTCCGGCGGCTACACCGACCAGACTCTGCCTGTTCAGGACGTCATCAGCGCACCCGGTGAGCCGCTCGCCTACCTGCGGGAGATGGCCCAGGCCACCCCGGCCGAGCTGCACGACGGGTGGATCGAGGCCGGCACACCGCTGCTGGCCCGGCTGGTCCGGCACAGCCTGCTCCAGGCGTACGCCGACGCCGCGTTCGCCCTGGTCCCCGTCCTGGGAGACCCGCCCCCGCTGCCCGAGCCCGAGCTGGTGGACACCGCGGACCTGACGGCCTTCGACCCGGTCACCCCGACGACGCTGACCTCCTGGCGGCACCTCGCCAGCGCACAGTTCCAGGGCGGGCGGGTCGCGGACTTCCTCGTGCACGCCGCGCGGGATCCCCACCCGCCGGCCGGGACCGAGCCGCTCGCCGAGGTTCTGGCGGCTCTCGACCGGCTGCAAGGCCTTCCCGCGGGCGAGCTCGAGCGCGGCGCGGCCTCGGTGCTCGACCTGGCGACGCACCGGTTGGACGCCTGGATCACCGCCCTCGCGACGGACCGGCTCGAGCGGCTCCGCTCCGCTCGGCCGGACGGGATCCAGACCGGTGGCTACGGCTTCGTCACGGATTTGGAGCCCGCCACCGGCGGGCCCTCGACCGGCTACGTGCACGCACCGTCCGTAGCGCACGCGGCAACCGCGGCCGTGCTGCGGTCGGGCCATCTCACGCACCCCGGCGAGCAGCTCGCGGTCGACCTCTCCTCGGTGCGGGTGCGCGCGGCCCTGGAGGTGCTCGGCGCCGTCGCGGAGGGGCAGTCGCTCGGCGGGGCTCTCGGCTACCGGTTCGAGCGCGCGCTCACCGACGCGGGCGGCGTGGCGCAACACCTGCCAGCCCTACGCCAGCTCGCCCCGCTCGACGCCGGCCTGCTGACGCCCGTCCCGTCGACGAGCGACGTCGCCACGGTCGCGGCCATGGTGACGACCGACGGGCTCGCCCTGCTGAAGCGCGCGGAGGCCGGGCTGCCGTGGGGCAGCGCGCCGCCGGGACACTCGCGGCCGCTTCCGCCGGCCGGCAGCGCGGACCAGGCGTCGATCGAGGCCGCCCTGGCCACGCTCCGCGACGTCGCGGACGCCGTCGCCGACATCGGCACCGCCGAGAGCGTGCACCAGGCGCTGCAGCGCAACCCGATCCGGGCGGCAGGCACGCTGGACGCGCTGAGCCGGGGTGAGGTTCCGGCCTCGTCCGACCCGGACGTCCTGCGGACGCCGCGGCAGGGCACCGGCGTCACGCATCGGGTCCTGCTGGTCGCCCCGGAGCCGAGCGATCCCGAGGCGAGCTCGGCCCTGGCCCGCTGGACGGCGACTGCCGAGCAGCGTGCCGCGCACGCCCGGGCGGCCGCGGATCCTGGTGTGAACGCGTGGTCGGCGATGGTGCTCGGTGACCCGAGCCGGGTGCGGTTCCGCGTGCGGCGTACCGATCCGCTGACCGGGCAAGAGGTGGTGCCTGCGTACGAGCACACGCTGGCCGAGGTCGGGCTGTGCCCCGCCGACGTCCTCTCAGCCGCGGGCCCTGGCGTCGCGAGCTTCGACGAGACGAACCTCGGCCGGCGGCTGCTGCGGTACGCCGAGTCGGCGTCGGGGCGGACGCCGGGCGACTCCGTGCTCACCCTCGAGCCCGCCCGGGACGCCAGCTGGTCGTCCGACGTGCTCGACCTGACCGAGCTGCTCACGTTGGCCGACAGCGCCAGCTCGCTGCTCATGGCCGGGCGGGCAGCGAACGCCTCAGACCTGCGTGCCGGGTCCTCGGCTGAGCCCGGCGTGGTCGTGGCGGAGCTGGAGGCGCGTCTGACCGCTGCGCGCGACGGCCTGACCACGGCCGCAGCGGAGCTGGCGGCGTGGTTCTCGATCGAGACCGACGTCCAGCGGTCGGCGCTCACGCAGCTGTTCCCGAGCCTGGACACGGCGACACTGACGACGCTGCTCGACCTGCCTCTCTACTGCGACGTCGGCGTGGCAGCGGGTGCCGTGGGGCTGCCGGACCTCGCGTCGTTCCCCGGCCTGGCCGGGACTCTCGACGGGCTCGCCGGTTTCGGCGTCACGGACGCCGCTGCCCGGCCGCGAACGGCTGACTCGGAAGCCGACCGCGCGGCCGTCGCGGTTCAGGCCAGAGCCGCGCTGGCGCAGGCCCGAGCCCGGCTCGCCACGGCGGCGACGGCGGAGCCGACGGCAGCGCTCGAGGCGCTGTTCGGCGACCGGTTCCGTGCGCTGCCCCGGTTCGAGCACGGCCTCGCGTCCGGGGACGCGGTCCCGGGCGGTGCCGGCCCGGCTGCCGTCGAGGAGTGGTTCGAGGGTGTCGCAACGGTGCGCGACGGCATCGCCCGGCTGCAGGAGCTGCGGCTCGGCAGCGAGGTGACCGGCGGGGCGCCCGGTGGGTGGGACGTCGTCCAGCTCCCGGCCGGTGCCAGCCCGCGTTGGGTTGCCCTCCCGGTCGATCCCGGCCCTCCACCGACGCGGATCCCGGCCGGGTGCGTGTCCCTCGTCGCCGCCGCGCCGACCGGCTGGCGGACGCGGCCCACGGCCGCGGCCCTGCTCGTCGACGCGTGGGTGGAGTCGACACCCTCCGCCACCGAGAACACGGCAGTCACCTTCCACCTGGACGCACCGGACGCGTGCGCGCCGCAGGCCGTCCTGCTCGCCGTGCCCCCGGATCCGTTGCTTCCGTGGAGCACCGACGCCCTGGTGGACATCGTCTGCGAGACCGCTGAGCTGGCCCGGGTGCGGGCCGTCGACCCGGACCTGGTGCCGACGTACGGGCACCTGCTTCCCGCCCTCCTGCTGGCGCACAGCTCCGGCGGTGACCCCGGCGGGGACACCGTCTCGACCCGGATCGACAAGTGAGCAGGGAGGGGGTCGGTCGATGCCGTCCGTAACCACGTGGCGCCGGCTGGAGCCACGTACCAGGAGCGCCACGTTGCCGGCGTTGGCCGCCCGCGTCGCCGATCCGCTGTGGATGCTCGCCCGGCAGTGGCAGGCCGGCGAGCTCACCGGCTCCGACACCGGATCGCCCACCGAGGTCCGGCTCACGGTCGACCACTCGGCGATCACCCGCTGGACGGCGGGCGCGCCCGCAGCCACGGCCGACGGCCTGCCCTACCCACCCGGTCGGCCCGTGGAGAGCCTGGTTGACGCCGTCCCGACGGCGGCCGGGCACGCCGACCGCGCCCACGGTGGGCAGATGTTCCTGCGTCTGCTCGGGCCTGAGCTCGCAGCCGCCTACGCCCCGGGCTACCGGGAGCACTTCGCACTGCCTGCACTTGCTGCGCACGCGCGCGATGCCAGCGACGATCGAGGCCTCCGCTGGGCGAGGCTGCTGGCGGGTCGTGCTCTCGACGGCGCCGCCCTGCGGGCGGCGTTCGGGAACCCCGACGCGCCGACGATGCCGACGGACCCGGCCGTCTCGCCGGGTGACGAGACCGCGGTCCGCACCGCGGCAGCGGGGTTCGCCCACTGGTGGGACGAGCGATTCGCCTCGTCGGCAGGCGGCTGGCGGGCCGACCGGCTGGCCGCGCCCTTCCGGCTGGCGGCCGCCACGAGCGCCGGGCCGCTGACCCTGTCCGCGCCCGAGCACCGCGGAGGCCGGATCGACTGGTACACGTTCGACCCCGGCCCGAGCACGGCGATGGCGGGGACCGATCCGCCGTCCGCCCCGGTCACCGTCACGGGACTGCCGGCCCGCATGTCCTTCCCCGGAATGCCTCGGCCGCGGTGGTGGGAGTTCGAGGACGCCGCCGTCGACCTGGGCCGTCTGGATACGGCGCCGGACGACCTGGGCCGCCTCCTGCTCGCCGAGTTCGCTCTCGTCTACGGGAACGACTTCTTCGTCGTGCCGGTCGAGATGGCCGTCGGCTCCGTCGCCCGCGTGGTCTCGCTGGAGGTGGACACCTGCTTCGGCGAGACCGTCCTCGTCCCGTCCACCGCCGACCACGACCCGGCACCCGGCCAACGTGCCTGGCGGATGTTCCACTGCGGACCCGCCGACGGGCCGTCGCCCGGCTTGATCGTGGCCCCGACCGCCGTCGACATGCTGCAGGGCGCCGCGCGCGAGGAGGTGCTGCTGGCTCGCGACGAGATGGCGAACGTGGCGTGGGCGATCGAGCTGCGAGTGACCGGACCGCTCGGGACCGTGGTCGAGCGACGCGAGGTGGAGCGCGCGCAGGCGGCTCGGGCCGCCGCGTCCGAGCCGGAGACCGGCGAGGAGCTGCACTACCGGCTCGCCACCACCGTGCCCGAGTCGTGGCTCCGGCTCACACCAGGACCGGGGGACCGGCTGTCCCTCGCGCCGGCGCACATCCCCGTCGGCACCCTCCTGTCCCCGGGGTTCGAGCTCGACGCCATCGAGCTCCCGCGCATCGGCCGCCGCGCTCGGCTCCGACCGCGCCGTTCACGGGGGACCGACGGCAGCATCGCCACCTGGTCCGGGTGGGAAGTCACCCCCGGCCGCGGCGAGAGCTCGAGCGGCCTTCGGCACGACGAGCTGACGCACGAGCGGCCGGGCTCGTCGTGACGACCGCCGAAGGCAGCCCGCGCGGCGTCGCCCGCGTCGACGTCGACGGCCGTCTCGAGCACCGCGTCGTCCGCGCGACCCTGACGCTGCGCGGCCCGGACGGCGCCCCGCTCGCGGGTCAGCCGGTCACGGTTCGCCAGACCAGGCACGCATTCGCGTTCGGCAACATCGGCTTCGACTTCGTGCCGCTGGCCAACGACGAGACGGACGATGCCCCGCGCGCCGCGTTCGGCGGTGCGTCTCCGGCGACGGCCCGCACCATCGCCGAGCTGTGGTTCGACGTGTTCAACACGGTGACCCTGCCGTTCTACTGGGCGGGGTTCGAGCCGGAGCGGGGCCGTCCCGACACCCGCCGGCTGCATCGCACGGCGCAGTGGTTCGTGGACCGGGGCGTCGCCGTCAAGGGCCACCCGCTGGTCTGGCACACGCTGGCGCCACCGTGGCTGCTGGACCTGGACGAGGGGGACGTCGAGGAGGTGGTCCGCGCGCGGATCACCCGGGAGGTCGGCGACTTCGGGGACGTCATCCGCACGTGGGACGCGATCAACGAGGTCGTCATCATGCCGGTCTTCGAGAAGGAGGAGAACGCGATCACCGAGCTTGCCCGGCGGCTCGGCCGCGTCCAGACCGTCCGGCTCGCGTTCGAGACGGCGCGTGCGGCCGACCCCGGGCTCACCCTGCTGCTCAACGACTTCAACATGTCGGCGGCCTACGAACGACTCGTCGAGGAGTGCCTGGATGCCGGCATCCGGATCGATGCGCTCGGTCTGCAGAGCCACATGCACCAGGGCTACTGGGGGGAGGAGCGCACGCTCGAGGTGCTGGACCGCTTCTCCCGGTTCGGTCTGCCGCTGCACCTGACCGAGACGACGCTCGTGTCCGGGGAGCTCATGCCGCCGGAGATCGTCGATCTCAACGACTACCAGGTGCCGTCGTGGCCGACGACGCCCGAGGGGGAGGAGCGGCAGGCTGACGAGCTGGAACGGCACTACCGGACCTTGCTGGGCCACCCCGCCGTCCAGGCGGCGACCTACTGGGGTCTCACGGACGACGGGTCATGGCTCGGCGCGCCCTCCGGTCTCCTGCGTGCCGACGGCACCCCGAAGCCCGGCTACGAGGCCGTGCGCCGGCTGGTCCGGGAGGAGTGGTGGCTGTCTCCCCGCGAGGTCGTCACGGACGGCCACGGGCGGATGGTCGTCGAAGGGTTCGCCGGGGAGTACGAGGTCGACGTGGACGGGACGACCGTGCCGGTGCAGCTCGACCTGACCGACGGGCGTACCCAGGAGGTGGCCCTGCTCGTCGGCTGAGCGACGACGGCCGGCGCGGACGCCGCCCGGGGCCACCTCAGAGCGCGCGTGAGCTCGCCCGCTCGACCAGCTCGGTCGGGAGCCGCACGTGCACGCTCCGCTCGACGCCGTCGATGAGGTCCACGAGCAGCTTCAGCGCTTCGGCACCGAGGCGCTGGATCGGCTGGTTGATCGTGGTCAGCGGGGGAGAGGTGAGAGCCGACTCGGGCACGTTGTCGAAGCCGATGACGGAGACGTCGTCCGGCACCCGGAGGTCCAGGCTGCGCGCGACCTCCAGCACCGCGATGGCCGAGAGGTCGTTGGAGGCGAAGACCGCCGTCGGACGCGGGTCCTGGGTCAGGAGCTGGCGGGCCGGTTCCCTCGCCGTCTCGGTCTTGTACCCGCCGACGCGCACGGAGGAGTCGTCCACGCTGACCCCTGCGTCGGCCATCGCCTGCCGGAACCCGGCCTCGCGCAGCCGGGCCGACTCGAGGTCGCCGCGGCCGCCGAGGAACCCGATCCGGCGGTGCCCGAGGGACAGCAGGTAGTTGGTGGCGAGCACGGCGCCGGCGAAGTTGTCGGAGTCGACGGTCGGCAGCTCTGACGGCCCGGTGTGCGGGTCGACCGCGACGACGGGGACCCCGTGGTTGGTCTCCACCACCGTCGGGGTGACGATGACCGCGCCGTCGATGAGGGTGCCGGAGAGGCGGGACAGGTAGCGGCGCTCCCAGCCGACGTCGGCGCCACGGCCGCCCCCGGAGTAGGCCAGCAGCTCGTACCCCGTCGAGGCGACCGCGGCGGATGCTCCCTTGAGCAGCTCCGTCGAGAAGGGCTCGAACTCCGCGACCAGGATGCCGAGCACGTTGGTGCGGTGGCTGCGCAGGCTCTGGGCGCCGAGACTTGCGGAGTATCCGAGCTGCTCGATGACCTCCTGGACGCGGTCGACGGTGCTCTGGGCCACCCCGTACCGCCCGTTCACCACCTTGGAGACGGTCGCGACGGAGACCCCCGCGGTGCGGGCGACGTCGGCCATCTTCACGCGCGGCAGGAACTCCACGGGCCGATCATAGACATACCCCCATCGTGTTGAAAACGTTATCGATAACGATTGACTAGGACGTACCGCCCGTCGCAGAATCTCCATCGCCAGGCTTCGACCCACCCGTCAACGACGACAGAGGAGTTCCCTTCATGGCAAGGAAGATGCGAGGTGCGGCCCTGGTCGCACTGGGTGCGGGCATCGCGCTCGCGGTCGGCGGATGTTCCAGCTCCGACAACGGCGGCAGTGACGACAGCACTCCGGACGCCTCCCACCCGGTGGAGATGACGCTCTGGACGAACGCCACCACCGGCCCCGGCGGGCAGTTCTTCAAGGACACGGTCAAGAGCTTCGAGACCGCGAACCCGGGCGTCACCATCAAGATCCAGACGGTCCAGAACGAGGACCTCGACGGCAAGCTGCAGACCGCGCTCAACGCGGGCGACGCGCCCGACATCTTCCTGCAGCGCGGCGGCGGCAAGATGGCCGCCATGGTCGACGCGGACCAGCTCATGGACATCACGGACTCGATCTCGGACGAGACGAAGGCCGGTGTCGGCGAGGGTGCGTTCAAGGCCGAGTCGATCGACGACAAGACCTACGCCATGCCCGTCGCGACCCTTCCCGGTGGCTTCTTCTACAGCCAGGACCTGTACAAGGCCGCCGGCATCACCACGCCGCCGAAGACGCTCGACGACCTCGTCGCAGCGAACAAGGCCCTCAAGGCGAGCGGCGTCTCGCCGATCGCGCTCGGTGGCAAGGACGCGTGGCCGGCCGCGCACTGGTACTACTGGTTCGCGCTGCGCGAGTGCAGCGAGGACGTGCTGAACGAGACCGCCAAGTCGCTGCAGTTCGACGACGAGTGCTGGACCAAGGCCGGCAACGACCTGGAGACGTTCGCCAAGGGCGGCAACTTCAACGAGGGCTTCCTCTCGACCTCCGCGCAGCAGGGTGCCGGCTCCTCAGCAGGCCTGATCGCCAACCACAAGGCGGGTGCCGAGCTGATGGGCGCCTGGGACCCGGGTGTGATCGGCTCGCTCACGCCGGACGCCAAGCCGCTTCCCGACCTGGGCTTCTACCCGTTCGTCTCGGTGCCGGGCGGCAAGGGTGACCCCAAGGCGATCATGGGTGGCGTCGACGGCTACTCGTGCTCGAAGGGCGCTCCCAAGAAGGCGTGCACGGACTTCCTGAACTATCTGACGACGAAGGACGTCCAGGAGGCCTACTACAAGGCGTTCAACGCCCCGCCGGTCAACAAGGACGCTCAGGCGGTCGTCACGGAGACGTACCTGAAGGACGTCATCTCGGCGTTCAACGACGCGCCCTACGCCTCGCAGTGGCTCGACACCCTGTACGGCCAGAACGTCGGCAACGCGCTGAACGGCGCGGTGGTGAACCTCCTCGCCGGCAAGGGTTCCGTCGAGGACATCATCAAGGCCGTCAACACCTCGTCGGCCAAGGGATAGCCAGGACGCCATGAGCGATTCACCGGTCAACCCGTTGGCCGTGAAGAACTCGCAGATCGACCGCTCGGCGGTCGGGGCCGGCAGTGCGCCGGCGCCGACCGCCGTCCGCCCACGCCGACGTGGCGTGGGTTGGCGCCAGCGCTTCGAGATCGCGGTTCTTTCCGGACCAGCCGTCATCGTGTTCGTCGGCTTCGTCATCCTGCCGGTCTTCCTCGCCGCGTACTACGGCTTCTTCCGGTGGAAGGGCTACGGCAAGCCGACCGACTTCGTCGGGCTGAACAACTACAAGATCATCCTCACGGACCCCGAGTTCCACGCCGCGTTGTCGCACAACCTGTTCATCGTGGTCGCGTCTCTCGTGATCCAGGGTCCGATCGCCATCGGGCTGGCGCTGCTGCTCAACCGGCCGATGCGCGGGCGCTCGCTGATCCGCGTGCTGATCTTCGTGCCGTACGTGGTCTCCGAGGTCATCGTCGGGACCGGCTGGAGCCTCATGCTCCAGAGCAACGGCGCAGCGAACGGCCTGCTCAACAAGCTCGGTCTCGGTGCGCTCGCCAGCGAGTGGCTGTCGAACCCGGACATCGCGATCTGGACCTTGATGGTCATCATCTCGTGGAAGTACATCGGGTTCGCCGTGATCCTGTTCATGGCCGCGCTGCAGAACATCCCGCAGGAGCTCTTCGAGGCCGCCGCGATCGACGGTGCCAGCTACTGGCAGATCCAGCGGAGCATCACGCTCCCGCTGCTCGGCCCGACCCTGCGGATATGGGCGTTCCTGTCGATCATCGGGTCGCTGCAGCTCTTCGACCTCGTCTACATCATCTGGGGCCAGTACGTCGCCGGTACCGCCGGCGTCTCGACGATGGCGACCTACATGGTGCAGTACGGCCGCACGGCCGGGAACTTCGGCTACGGCAGCGCCGTCGCCGTGGTCCTGTTCGTCATCTCCCTGATCATCGCGCTCGTCTACCAGCGCTTCGTGCTGCGCCGCGACACGGCGGGCGCCCTCACGGACAAGGCCACCCGATGACTGCCTCGACCCTCCAGCTGCCGGCATCGAAGCCGCCCGCCAGGCGGCCCGGCGTGAACTCGCGGAGCCGTGGCGGCGCGGGCCCCGCGACGTACTTCATCGCGCTGCTCCTCGTCGCCATCATGCTGACGCCCATCCTCTACATCATCCTGGGCGGCTTCCGGACGAACTCGCAGATCACGACGGATCCCGCAGGCTTCCCGTCACCGTGGAAGCTCAGCAACTACGTCGACGTCCTGACCAACTCGACGTTCTGGCGCGAGGCGGCCAACTCGACGGTCGTCGCTCTCTTCACCGCCACGGCAGTCGTCGCGCTCGGGCTCATGGCGAGCTACGTCCTGGCGCGCTACAGCTTCCGCGGCCGGGGAGCCCTCTACGCGCTGTTCGCCGCAGGGCTGATGTTCCCGATCACGGTCGCGATCACGCCGCTGTACATCCTGGTTCGCGACATCGGGCTCACCAACCACCTCGGCGGCGTCATCCTGCCGCAGATCGGGTTCGGCCTGCCGACGACGATCATCATCCTCGTCCCGTTCCTGCGGGCCATCCCCGACGAGATCGAGGAGGCCGCGGCGATCGACGGCGCGAGCAAGCTCGGCTTCTTCTTCCGGATGGTTCTCCCGCTGTCCTTGCCCGGCGTCATCACCACGGGGATCCTCGCGTTCGTCGCCAGCTGGAACGCCTACCTGCTGCCGCTGTTCATCCTCAACGACCAAGGAGCCTTCACGTTGCCCCTCGGCGTCCAGCAGTTCTCGTCGCAGTACTCCCAGGACACCGCCAAGGTGCTGGCGTTCACGTCGCTGTCCATGATTCCGGCCCTCGTGTTCTTCTCGCTCTTCGAGCGGCGGATCGTCGGCGGACTTCAGGGCGCGGTCAAGGGCTGAGGGGAACCCCACATGACGGAGATCGGTACGTTCGCGCCCACAGAGCCTTCCTCCGGTACGCCGCGAGAGGTCGACGAGGTGCGCCTGCTCGACCTGCTCGGGCGGATGACGCTCGAGGAGAAGCTCGGCCAGGTGGTGGGCTTCTGGGAGAAGGCCGACGGCGAGTCCGTGGCGCCGCTGCAGGGTGAGTTCGCCGCGCCGGCCGTGCTCGAGGAGTTCGCGCGCCACGGGCTCGGCCATCTGACCCGCCCCTACGGCACGCGTCCGGTGGAGGCTGCCGAGCGTGCGGCGTGGCTGTGGGACTTCCAGCGCGGACTCGTCACCGGCACGCGGCTCGGCATCCCGGCGATCGTGCACGAGGAGGTGCTGACCGGCCTGTCGGCGTGGGGTGCCACGACCTACCCGACGCCGTTGGCGTGGGGCGCCGCGTTCGACCCTGAGCTGGTCGAGGAGATGGGCGCCGCCATCGGCGACTCGATGCGGCTCCTCGGCGTGCACCAGGGTCTCGCACCCGTGCTCGACGTCGTGCGGGACCCGCGATGGGGACGCGTCGAGGAGTGCATCGGCGAGGATCCCTACCTGGTCGGCACGCTCGGCACGTCCTACGTCCGGGGCATGCAGTCACGCGGCGTGCACGCGACGCTCAAGCACTTCGTCGGCTATTCCGGCTCCCAGTCGGGCCGCAACTTCGCCCCGGTGCACGCAGGTCCCCGGGAGGTTGCCGACGTGCTGCTCGTCCCGTTCGAGATGGCACTCCTCGACGGCAACGCGCGCTCGGTCATGCACGCGTACACGGAGATCGACGGCGTGCCCATCGCCTCCGACCCGACGATCCTCACGGGGATCCTGCGGGACCAGTGGGGGTTCGACGGCACGGTCGTGGCCGACTACTTCGGCATCGCGTTCCTGCACCTCCTGCACCACGTCGCCCGTGACCTCGGCGACGCCGCCGGGCAGGCACTCGAAGCGGGCGTCGACATCGAGCTGCCGACCGGTGACGCCTACGGACGGCCCCTGGCGGACCGGATCCGGTCGGGCGAGGTCGACGAGGGCCTGGTCGACCGAGCCGTGCTGCGCGTGCTGCGGCAGAAGGACCAGCTCGGACTGCTCGACGCCACGTTCGACGACGCCCCGCCGACGGACATCGACCTCGACCCCGCCGAGCACCGAGAGCTCGCACGGCGGCTCGCCGAGGAGTCGGTGGTGCTCGTCTCGAACGACGGCACGCTGCCCCTGCGCGGTGTCTCGCGGCTCGCGGTCATCGGCCCGAACGCGGACCGGACCGAGGCGCTGTACGGCTGCTACTCGTTCGTGAACCACGTTCTCGCTCAGCATCCCGGGTTCGAGGCCGAGCTCGACGCGCTGACCGTCCTCGAGGCGATCCGCGGCGACCTTCCCGGTGCTGCGGTCCGGTCCGTGGCCGGCTGTGCCGTGGACGACGACGACCGCACCGGGTTCGACGCCGCGGTCGACGCCGCCACGGAGGCCGAGCTGGCCGTCCTGGTCGTCGGCGACCACGCCGGCCTGTTCGGTCGCGGGACCTCCGGCGAGGGCTGCGACCGGGACGACCTGGAGCTGCCCGGTGTCCAGCGCCAGCTCGTCGAGGCGGTCCTGGCCACCGGGACGCCCGTGGTCCTGGTGCTCGTCACCGGCCGGCCGTACGCGATCGACTGGGCGATCCAACGGTGCGCGGCCGTGGTCCAGGCCTTCTTCCCCGGGGAGGAGGGGGCCGGGGCGATCGCTGGTGTGCTGTCCGGACGCGTCAACCCGTCGGGCAAGCTCCCGGTGAGCCTCCCGCGCTCCGCGGGCGCGCAGCCGTACTCCTACCTGCACCCGCCGCTGGGCGAGGGTGGTGAGGTCACCAACCTGCCGTCGACCCCCGCCGCGCCGTTCGGGCACGGCCTGTCGTACACGACGTTCGCGCACGAGGACCTCTCGGTCCCGACCGAGGTGGCGACCGACGGGTCGATCGTGGCCGAGGTCCGGGTGACGAACACGGGTGCCGTGCCGGGTGACGACGTCGTGCAGCTGTACGGGCGCGACCTCGTCGGATCGGTCACCCGCCCCGTCGCGCAGCTGCTGGGATACCGACGTGTCCGTCTCGAGCCGGGGGAGACCGCGACGGTGACGTTCACGGTCCCGACGACGCGGCTCGCGTTCGCCGACCGGACGATGCGCCGGATCGTCGAACCGGGCGACGTCGACCTGTGGGTCGGCACGAGCGAGAACCGCGACACCGTCGCCCGCACGACCCTCGTGGGGGACGTGCACCTGGTGTCCCCGGCGTCGGCCCGGTGGACCGTGTCCGAGATCGGCTAGCCGCCGGTCGGCGTCCGTCCTCTGCGGGGGCGGCGCCGACCACCGTGCTGCTGGTGCCCGAGCTGCAAAGGAAGCCCATGAGCAACGCCCACGTGGTGATCGACCCCCGGTTCCCGGTCGGCCCGGTCAACCGCCGGCTCTTCGGATCGTTCGTCGAGCATCTCGGACGCTGCGTCCACCAGGGCCTGTACGAGCCGACGCACCCGCTCGCCGACGCCGACGGGTTCCGCGCCGACGTGCTCGCGCTCGTCCAGGAGCTGGGCGTGACGACCGTGCGCTACCCCGGCGGAAACTTCGTCTCGGGCTACCGCTGGGAGGACGGAGTGGGCCCTCGCAGCGCGCGGCCGCGGCGGCTCGACCTCGCCTGGCACTCGGTCGAGACCAACGAGGTGGGGCTCGACGAGTTCGCGCGCTGGTGCCGGAGGGCGGGCGTCGAGCTCATGTACGCGGTCAACCTCGGTACCCGCGGCCTCGAGGAGGCCCTCGACGTCCTGGAGTACGCCAACATCACGTCCGGCACCACCCTCTCGGACCGTCGGGTCGCGAACGGGACACCCGAGCCGCACGGCATCCGCATGTGGTGCCTGGGCAACGAGATGGACTGCGACTGGCAGCTCGGCTACCGCAGCGCAGAGGACTACGGCGCCTTGGCGGGCCGCACCGCCAAGGGGATGCTCCAGCTCGACCCCGGCCTGGAGCTCGTCGTCTGCGGCTCGTCCGGCTCCGGGACGCCGACGTTCGGGTCCTGGGAGCGCACGGTCCTGCGGCACACGTACGACGACGTCTCGCACATCTCCTGCCACGCCTACTACCAGCTGCACGGCGACGACCTGGGCTCGTTCCTGGCGTCCGCGGTGGACATGGACTTCTTCATCGACTCGGTCGTCGCCACGGCGGACGCCGTCAAGGCCGAGCTGAAGCGCGACAAGACCATCCAGATCTCGTTCGACGAGTGGAACATCTGGTACCTGGAGGAGCACCAGGCCACGAAGGACCAGACCGAACGGTGGCAGGTCGCCCCCCGGCTGCTCGAGGACCGGTACACGGTGGCCGACGCGGTCGTGTTCGGCAGCCTGCTGATCTCCCTGCTGAAGCACGCCGACCGGGTCACTGCAGCGAGCGTGGCCCAGCTCGTCAACGTGATCGCACCGATCATGACCGAGCCGGGTGGTCCGTCGTGGCGTCAGACGACGTTCTTCCCGTTCGCGCTGACGTCGCGCCTCGCCCGAGGCGTCACGCTCGCCACCACCGTCGAGGTCGACACCTACCCGACGGCGCGGCACGGCAGCGCCCCGCTGGTCGACGCGACCGCCACCTACGACGAGGACACGGGGCGCACCTCGGTCTTCCTCGTCAACCGGGCACAGGACGCCCAGACGACCGTGACCATCGACATCGCGGGTTTCGGTGAGCTGACCGTCGGCGAGTGCCAGGGTGTCCACGACTCGGACGTCCGTGCCGTCAACGACCTCGAGAACCCGACCCGCGTCGGACCGACCGTGAACTCGACGGTGCGCGTCGACGGCGGGATCGTGACGCTCGAGCTGCCGCCCGTCAGCTGGACCGTGCTCACGCTCGAGCGCTGACCCGGAGGGACCGCCGATGTACGTAGACCTGCCGTTGGACGAGCTCCGTACCCATGTCTCGCGCCTGGACGAGCCCGCTGACTGGGACCGGTTCTGGGCGGACACGCTCGAGGAGACCCGGCGTCACGACGTGGACGTCGTCTGGAGGCGTGTCGAGACCGTGTACGAGGGTGTCGAGACGTACGACGTCACGTTCCGGGGCTTCGGGGGAGACCCGATCCGCGCGTGGCTGAGACTGCCCGCGGGGCGGCTGGAGCCGTTGCCCGTGGTGGTGCAGTTCCACGGCTACCAGGGCGGTCGAGGACACCTCCTCGAGCCCGTCTCGTGGACGCTCGCCGGCTTCGCGCACCTGTCCGTCGACAACCGCGGGCAGGGTGCGACCTGGCAGGTCGGCGCCACGCCCGATCCCCACCCCGGCACCGGGCCCGAGCATCCGGGCCTGATGACCCGCGGCGTGCTGGACCCGTCGACGTACTACTACCGACGACTCTTCACCGACGCGGCGCGTGCGATCGACGCGGCTCGTGCCGTCCCGCGGATCGACCCGGCACGGGTGCTCGTCGCCGGCGGCAGCCAGGGCGGGGCGATCGCGCTGGCTGCGGCAGCCCTGGTGCCGGACCTGGCCGGGGCGATGATCGACGTCCCGTTCCTCTGCGACATCGCCCGCGCCCTGACGATCACCGACGAGGACCCGTACGCGGAGGTCGTGCGGTACCTGCGTGTCCGACGCGCCGACGCCGACGCCGTGCTGCGGACCTTGTCGTACGTCGACGGCGTCACGATGGCACGTCGGGCGACTGCTCCCGCGCTCTTCTCCGTCGCGTTGATGGACCCGGTGTGCCCGCCGTCGACCGTCTACGCGGCGTTCAACGCCTATGCCGGCCGTGCGAAGGCGATCGTCGAGTACCCGTGGAACGAGCACGAGGGTGGCCAGCTCGACCACGAGGAACGCAAGCTCACCTGGGCGCTCGACCGCGTCGGAAACCGGAGCGCCGCATGACGGACCCCGTCGTCGTCCCCGCCGCTCCGCTAGGCCCCATGCCCGACGCCTGGCGTCGGTGCATCGGCACCGGACGGCTGAACCTCGCTCTTCGAGCCGACTACCAGGCCTCGCTCGCACGGGTGCAACGGGAGATCGGGTTCACCCACATCCGCGGGCACGGGCTGCTCAGCGACGACATGGGGCTCCTGCGGACGGACGACGTCGGCGGTCGAACCCACCGCCGCTATTCGTTCACCTACGTCGACCAGGTCCACGACTTCCTCCTGTCGCTCGGGATCAGGCCGTTCCTCGAGCTCGGGTTCATGCCCTCCGCTCTCGCCTCGGGGCCTCAGACCGTGTTCTGGTGGAAGGGCAACATCACACCGCCGGCCGACGTGGACGCCTGGGTCGCCGTGGTGCAGGCCCTGCTCCGGCACGTGATCGACCGCTACGGCATCGACGAGGTCCGGAACTGGCCCATCGAGGTGTGGAACGAGCCCAACCTCGACGTCTTCTGGAAGGACGCCGACCAGGACGCCTACTTCCGGCTGTACGCGGCGACTGCTCGCGCGGTCAAGGAGGTCGACGCGTCGCTGCAGGTGGGCGGCCCGGCCCTCGCTCCGGGCTGTGACGCGTGGTGGCCGCCGTTCGCCGACTTCGTGGAACGCCACGACGTGCCGGTCGACTTCGTGAGCAGGCACGCCTACTCCTCGTACGAGCCCGCCGAGATCCCCTTCGGCACCTACCAGAGGCTCATGCCACCCTCGGCCCTGCTGGACCAGTTCGCCGAGCCGCGTGCGCACCTCGCCGGAACCCGCCTCGCCGACCTGCCCGTGCACATCACCGAGTTCAACACCTCCTACCGGCCCGACAACCCGATCCACGACACCGCGTACAACGCGGCCTACCTGGCTCCCGTCCTCGCCGCCGGAGGGGATCTCGTCGACTCCTTCTCCTACTGGACGTTCAGTGACGTGTTCGAGGAGCTGAACATCCCGACCTCGTTCTTCCACGGCGGCTTCGGCCTGCTCACGCACCGTCAGGTGGCCAAACCCACCTTCCACCTCTACGCCTTCATGGCTCGTCTCGGCTCCGAGGTGCTCGCCCGCGGCGTGGACCACCTGGTGTGCACCGATCCGGACGGTCGCGTGACGGTCCTGGCCTGGCACCCCGTCGAGTCCGGCGACAGCCGCCACGAGCTGGCCCTGTCGATCCCGTGCAGCGCCTCCGGCTCCCCGCAGCCCGACGGGTCCGGCATGTTCGTCCGGCGCGAGAGGGTCGACGAGACCGCCGGGAACGCGTTCACCGCCTGGCGCGAGCTCGGCCGACCGGCGTCACCCACCCTCCGGCAGCTCGACGACCTGCAGGCCTGCGCGAACCCCGCCCTGGAGCACTCACGACTGACCGTGGACCACGGACGCGTCACCCTGCGCCTGTCGCTGTCGCAGCACGAGGTCACCTTCGTCGAGCTCACCCCGGTGGTGGACACGGTCTACGACGGCCTGGACGATCGGCGACTGCTCGGCGGTGTCGACGACCGGTTCCTGGTCGCGCACGAGCGCTGAGACCCAGGACGCGGCGGGCCCACCTGCGGGGGCCGGACGAGAGGCCGGTCACCCCGAGGCGCGATGGCCGTTCACGCCTGGTCGTCGTCGGACGTCGTGTGCTTGCGCCGCAGCACCTCCTGGATCGGTGGCACGACGACGCCGGCGGCACGCATGTCCGCGCGGGTGAGGTGACGGCTGCGCAGCACACCGGCGATCCCGATGGCCCACGGGACCGCCAGCACGGTGAACGCCAGGCGGTACGCGTCGAGCGTGTAGGTCGTCGCGCCGGGTGGGGACACGACCTGCAGCACCACCCCGACGGCGAGCACCGAGCCGATCGTCGAGATGAACCCACCGGTGTTGACGAAGCCGCTGGCGGTGCCGAGCGTCGACGCGGGGGACCAGGTGCGTGCGAAGTCCATCCCGACCAGCGAGACGGGTCCGCCGGCGCCGATCACGACCACGAAGACCAGCAGCTGCCACATCGGGCGTGGGGTCGACGGCAGCAGCAGGGCGACCCACGCCGCGGCCGTCAGAGCGCACGAGCCGAGCACGATCCACGAGCGTCGCAGCGGGTGGCGTGCCGTGAGGCGCCCGACGATCGGACCGGTCACCATCGCCGACAGCGTGAGGACCGTCAGCAGCAGGCTCGCCTGCGCCGGCGTGCAGCCCTGCGCCGAGAGGAAGAACGGCACGCCCCACAGCATCCCGACGACGTTCGCGCTGAACGGCGCCGCGAAGTGGCTCCAGAACCCGAGCCGTGTGCCGGCGGTCCGCACGGTGCGGCGGACGGCCGGGCCGAATCGTTGAACGCTCTGCGCGTCGCGGCGCGGCGCAGGGTCGCGGATCCCGACGAACGCGCCGGCGGACGCGAGCAGGCCCGCGGCCGCGAGGGTCCCGAAGGTCGCGGTCCAGCCGCGCGTGTGCAGGAGGAAGGCGACGGGGATCGCCGACGCGAGCTGGCCCGACTGCCCGATCACCCCCGTGATCTGCACCATGACCGGGACACGCCGCGGCGGGAACCAGTCCGCCACCACGCGCAGGGCGCTGATGAAGATGCCCGCGTCGCCGGCGCCGATGAGCACCCGCGCGATCAGGGCCGTCGGCACGTCGTGCGCCAGCGCGAGGACCAGCTGCCCCGAGGCCATGAGGAGCGACCCCGTGGCGATCAGCGCACGCGGCCCGAAACGATCGAGCAGCCGGCCGGCGGGGATCTGCATCGCGGCGTACACCGCCAGCTGCACCACCGAGAACGCGGCGAGACCGGTCGCGCTGAGCCCGAACCGGCGGGTCGCCTCGATGCCCGCGACGCCGAGCGCCGTGCGATGGGTGACGGCGACGAAGTACGCGACGGCGGCCGCCGTGTACACGATCCAGGGTGTGCGCCACCCGCGGCCGGCGGCCGGGGCGTAGACCATGAGCTCACCTCGAGCCCCGCGTCAGGCTCGGGCACGCGCGTCGTGCGGGCGGTGCGGGGAACCAGTCGAGGGTACGTGGCTGCGCGGGATCCCTCTCGTCCACGCTCGGTGCCCGACCGGACGTGACCGCCGTGCGCGCCGACGACGACAGCCACGCCCCCGACGGGAGAGTGGCGGCCGTGCCCCGACGTGCGGGCGGCGAGGAGTTGGGCCACGATCCGAGAGAAGGGTCGAGAACGCGCCCCCCATGGGTGACGGTGCCCGCACCGTCACGGCGTGAAGGGAAAGAACGATGGCCCTCTGGCTGGTGCTCATCGTGATCGGGATCGTGATGATCGTCCTAGGCGTCGCTGTCACCGCGGCCAAGATCCTGCTCTGGATCGGGATCGCCCTGCTGGTGATCAGCCTCATCGGGTGGCTCGTCGGCCGGGGACGCGTCCGGGCGTAGCAGCTGCCCGCAGCGACGACCGCGGAGCGCCGAGGTGCTCCGCGACCGCTCGCCGCGCGTCGAAGTCGACGACGAGCCCGCTCGGTCCGAGGCGGGCGACCTCGAGTCGACGGCGGCGGACCGCTGCTCGACAGCCCGGCACACCCGCTGAGAGGAGATCGACGTGGCCGTGACCGCATTCGGTGACCTTCCCCTGACGGACCGCGACCGGGCGTGGGACGGCGACGCCGCGGAGAAGCGCGTGCGCGCCTGGGCGAAAGCCGACGACGGGCCGAACGAGAAGTACCGCGACGCGCACGTCTGGTACGACGCTGACGCCAAGGAGAACTTCACGGCCTACAAGCTGCTGATCGCCGACGTGGTCGACGGCCGACTCAGGGCCGTCCCGCGGGCCGTCTTTGCAGCCGCCGCCGTGATGCAGGGCTCTCGCGGCGGCGTCGACGTCCCCGCCAAAGATCGTGACCGGATCAAGAGCCACCTGGCGAAGTACTACGCCAAGCTCGACGAGACCCCACCCTGGGAGAGCTGAAGTCGGGGCCCGCCGGTCGTTCCGACCGAACGGACCCCGACTCCTTGTTCGCGGTCAGACTCGTGGTTCGCGACGCGCCCCGTCGTCGACCGCACGTGCCTGGTCGTCGACGACACGCGGCTCGCCGTCGACCACGTCGGGGTCGATCCGGTCGGCCGTGCTCAGTCGCTCATCCAGGTCTGAGCGCGCACCGGCTGCGTCCTGGGCGTGCGCCCGTGCCTCGTTCTGGAGCGCTGCGGCGTCCGCCGCCCGGGCGTCCGCCTCGGCCTTCGCGAGCCGGGCCTGCGCGTCGAGCCGTGCCGCCTCCGCCTCGCGACGCTGCAGCTCGACCTGATCGGCCGCGGCCTTCTCGCGGATCTCCTGCGCCTTGGCGCGCTGCGCCTCCTCACGTCTGCGTCCGCGGCCGGTGAGCATCACGACGGCGATGACGATCAGGACGACGGCCACGACGGCGACGGCGACGATGATCCAGACAGTCTGGGAGCTCATCTTGGAGCCTCCTTCGGTAGGTCCCCCGTCCTGGTATTGGACTGCCGTCCGGATGGCCCCGCAACCGGGGCGGTCCCCGGATCGTGAGGGCCGCGCGGAACCAAGGCGGCTATCGAGCCGCGTCGATCGTGCCGTGGCGCAGGACGTGCCACACGGTCGGCAGCATCCTGCGCGCCGGGATGCCCTTCATGATCCGGGCGATCTGCCGGCCCACGACGAGCACGCCGGCGAGGCCGACGACGGTCTGGACGACGATCAGCCAGACGAGCACGTCGTGGCTGTCGAGCCCGAACACGTCGGCGAGGACGGGTGCGGCCAGCCAGACGGGGATCCACCAGAGGAAGACCAGGAAGATCCCGATGCGCAGCCTCGTCGGCGAGACGGACACCGCCTGGTCGGCGCCGGTGCCGTCGTCACGCATGGTCACTCCAGGGTTGCCGGGTCGACACCGCTTCGACCGTGAGCGCGAGCGTATGCCAGGTGGTCGACCGGGCAGCCCGGACGCGGTCGAGGATCGGGCTGTTTCAGACGAGGGCCCGGGCGTCCGCGCGCGCCCGCGCCTCCACGATCTGCGCCGCGTTCGCCTCGGACCACGAGCGCAGCGTCTGCACCGCGTCGAGCAGCGAGGTGCCGAGCGGGGTCAGGCGGTACTCGACGCGTGGCGGCACCTCGGCGAACACCTGCCGGGCGACGAGACCGTCGCGTTCGAGCGCGCGCAGCGTCTCCGTGAGCACCTTGGGGGTGATGTCGGTCAGGAGGCCGCGCAGCTCGGTGAACCGCAGGACGGAGCGGTCGAGCGACAGCAGGATGCGTACGGTCCACTTCTCGCCGACGCGCGCGAGCACCATCCGGCTCGGGCATGCGACGTCGAGCACGTCGTAGGGGACGCAGTCAGGGACGGTATCCACGGGGTGACCGACTTCCGTTGAAGTGCCTGGTTTCCAATTCATACTATCGGCGACGTCAGAGGTCAGACCATCCATGGGAGTCCACATGTTCGTCCTTCTCACCGGCGCCACCGGCTACATCGGCTCGAACGTCCTCGCCGCACTGCTCGCCGCCGGCCACGAGGTGCTCGCCGTCACCCGCAGCGAGACCGCCGCGGCCCAGGTCCGGGAGGCCGGTGCCAAGGCGGTCGTCCACGACCTGACGGACACCGCGTGGCTCGTCGAGGAGCTCGGGACCGTCGACGCCGCGATCCACACCGCGGCGACGGGGGACTCTCAGAACCCGGCGTTCGACGACGCGGTGATCGACGCGGTCGTCGCGGCGTTCTCCGGGACCGAGAAGCGGTACCTGCACACCAGCGGCATCTGGATCTGGGGCGCGGGCGACGTGACCGAGGACGCCCCGCTCGACCCGCCGGCGATCGTCGCCTGGCGGCCCGAGCGCGAGGAGCGGCTGCTGGCAGCGGACGTCCGGGCGACGATCGTCGCGCCGGCCATCGTGCACGGGCAGGACCGCGGAGTCGTCGCCGCCGTCTTCGGCGCCGGTTCGCGGACGCAGGACGGCGCGATGCGGCTGGTCGGGTCGGGAGCGCAGCACTGGTCGACCGTGCACGTCGAGGACCTGGCGGACCTCTACGTCGCGGCGCTCTCCGGTGGTCCGCACGGCCGGGTCGCCGCGGCGTCCGGGCACAGCCCGACGGTCCGCGAGATCGCGCAGGCGGTCGTCGGAGCCGGCGGCACGGTGGTGCCGGAGTCCGACGACGACTCGCGCGCCCGGTTCGGGGACCCGTTCGCCGACGCGCTCCTGGTGGACCAGCGTGCGGACGGTGCGCTCGCGCGCGCGACGTGGGGCTGGGTGCCCCGCCGTCCGACCTTGCTCGACGAGCTCTCGGCGTGAGGCGAGATGTGTCTCACATGTAACGGCCTTGGACGCCCGGGACGCAGATCGCGCAACGTGCCTTAGTTTTGGCCCGTGACTGCACCGAGCGACGCCCCGCAGGGCCTGGCCAACCATGAGGTCCCCGAACCACTGCGCAACGACGTCCGTGTGCTGGGCGAGTTCCTCGGTCGGGTCCTGCGGGAGGCGGGCGGAGACGACCTGCTCGCCGACGTGGAGCGACTGCGCGAGCTGGCGATCCGCGCCCACAACGGGCCGGATGCCGAGGCGCTCGCGCAGGCCGAGGAGCTGGTGTCCGGCTTCACCATGACCCGCGCCGAGCAGGTCGCGCGCGCGTTCACGTGCTACTTCCACCTGGCCAACACGGCCGAGGAGTACCACCGCGTCCGCGTCCTGCGGGAACGCGAGGCGAGCCTCCTGCCGCACCACCTGGCTCCCGACGACTCCTTGCCGGCCGCCGTCGCGCAGCTCGCGCAGGAGGTCGGCCAGGACGTCGCGCGCCAGCGGCTGGCCGAGATGGAGTTCCGTCCGGTCCTCACCGCGCACCCGACCGAGGCCCGCCGGCGCGCAGTCTCCGCCTCGATCCGGCGGCTCGCCGAGCTCGTCGCCGAGCGCGACTCGCGCAGCGTCGGCGGCATGTCGCTCGCGGAGAACGACCGCAAGCTGCTCGGCGAGATCGACACGCTGTGGCGCACGGCCCCGCTGCGGGAGGCCAAGCCCACGGTTCTCGACGAGGTCCGCACCGTGCTCAGCGTCTTCGAGTCGACGCTCGCCGACACCCTGCCGGACGTGTACCGACGACTGGACGACTGGCTGCTCGCCGACGCTGCCGGGACGACCGCGCCCGCCGTCCGGGCGTTCGCTCGACTCGGCTCGTGGATCGGCGGTGACCGCGACGGGAACCCCAACGTGACCGCCCAGATCACGCTGCAGGCCGCGCAGCTGTCGTCGGACAAGGTGCTCAGCGAGCTCGAGTCGTCCGCCCGCCGGACGGCCGGTGGCCTGACCCTCTCGGGCGACGACACGCCCGCGTCGAGCGAGCTGGTCGAGCTCTGGACGAGCCAGGTCGCGCTGTCGGGGTCGCTCGCCGAACGCATCGCGGTCGACGCACCGAACGAACCGCACCGCCGGGTCGTCTACTTCCTCGCGGAGCGCATCGCCGCGACGCGCAGGCAGGATGCGGTCCTGGCGTACGGGGACGCGTCGGAGCTGGAGTCGGACCTGACGGTCGTCCAGCGCTCGCTGTCCCAGGCGGGCGCGACGCGGTCCGCGTACGGCGAGCTGCAGCGGCTGATCTGGCAGGTGCAGACGTTCGGGTTCCACCTCGCCGAGCTCGAGGTGCGGCAGCACTCGCAGGTTCATGAGGCGGCGCTCGCGGACATCGCCAAGAACGGTGTCGACGGCGAGCTCGAGCCCCGGACGGTCGAGGTCCTGGCCACGTTCCGCGCTCTCGGCGACGTGCAGCGGCGGTTCGGGCTGTCGGCCGCTCGTCGGTACATCGTCTCGTTCACCCAGTCCGCCGAGCACCTCGCCGCCGTCTACGAGCTGGCCGAGATCGCGTTCGCGGGTTCGGACTTCACGCCGATCATCGACGCGATCCCGTTGTTCGAGACCTTCGCGGACCTCGAGGCCAGCGTGGACATCCTCGAGGACGCCCTCGCGTTCCCGCAGGTCCAGCGTCGGCTCGCGGAGAACGGTCGGCGGGTCGAGATCATGCTCGGCTACTCGGACTCGTCCAAGGACGTCGGACCGGTCTCGGCCACCCTCACCCTCGACACCGCGCAGCGCCGGATCACCGACTGGGCGCGTCGGCACGACATCGTCCTCACACTGTTCCACGGCCGCGGCGGTGCCCTCGGTCGCGGTGGCGGCCCGGCCAACCGAGCCCTGCTCGCACAGCCCCCGGGCTCGGTGGACGGCCGGTTCAAGCTGACCGAGCAGGGCGAGGTCATCTTCGCCCGGTACGGCGACCCTGTGATCGCCGCCCGGCACATCGAGCAGGTGGCCGCGGCGACGCTCCTCGCCGGTGCGCCGTCCGTCGAGAAGCGCAACGCGGCGGCGACCGAGCGGTTCACCGAGCTGGCTGCCCGGCTGGACGAGTCCTCTCGCGTGCGCTTCCACGAGCTGGTCCGGTCCCCGGGCTTCCCGCAGTGGTTCGCCGAGGTCACGCCGCTGGAGGAGCTGGGCCTGCTGCCGATCGGCTCTCGGCCGGCCCGTCGCGGCCTCTCGGTCGAGTCGCTCGACGACCTGCGTGCGATCCCGTGGGTGTTCTCCTGGTCGCAGGCGCGCATCAACCTGGCCGGTTGGTACGGCCTGGGCACCGCGCTGGAGGCCGTCGCAGACCTCGACGAGCTGCGGGCTGCGTACGCGCAGTGGCCCCTGTTCACGACGATGATCGACAACGTCGAGATGTCGCTGGCCAAGACCGACGAGCGGATCGCCGAGCGCTACCTCGCCCTGGGCGACCGTGCCGACCTGGCTGGGCAGGTGCTCGAGGAGATGTCGCTGACCCGCAAGTGGGTCCTGCTCATCACCGACAGCGACGCGATCCTGTCGCGCCGGCGCATCCTCGGCCGCGCCGTCCAGCTGCGCAGCCCGTACGTCGACGCTCTCTCGCTCCTGCAGCTGCGTGCCCTGCGCGCGCTCCGCACCGGGGCGGCGCCCGACGAGGTGGACGACCTGCGACGGCTGCTCCTGCTGTCCGTCAACGGCGTCTCCGCCGGCCTGCAGAACACCGGCTGACGCATCTGCGACGCGAGGCCCGGTTCCGGACGCGAAACGTCCGGAACCGGGCCTACGGTCGTTTCATGACGAAGATCGCACCCTGGGAACCACCTCTTGCGAGCAGCGAGCTCGACCACCTCGTCGGCGCCCTGGACCGGCTGCGCACGACGTTCCGCTGGAAGGCCGACGGACTCGACAGCGCCGGCCTGGACCAGCACATCGGCGACTCGGCGCTCACCCTCGGCGGGTTGCTCAAGCACCTGGCCGCCGTCGAGGACACGACCTTCCGGTGGAAGCTCGCCGGTCAGCATCCGGGCGAGGGGATCTGGCAGCCCGAGACCTGGGGCGAGAACGACCAGGAGCTCCTCTCAGCGGTGCACGACACCCCCGAGCAGCTCTACGCGGCGTGGGACGGAGCAGTGTCTCGCTCGCGCGACCGCCTCGAGGCGGCGCTCGCAGCCGGAGGACTGGACGGTCAGGTGCACGACGGGGACGGTGCCGGCAACCACGCCAACCTGCGCCGACTGCTGTTCGACCTGGTCGAGGAGTACGGCCGGCACACCGGGCACGCGGACCTGCTGCGCGAGGTGGTCGACGGGCGCGTCGGGGAGGACCCTCCGCTCGACTGGCGGCCGCAGTCCGGCTCGCCGCTGAGCTGGATCAGGGACTGGCCGGAGTAGTCAGGGCCCGGTCGGCCCGAAGCGTTCGGTGCGGATCCGGTCCGGGTCGTGGCCGAGGTCGACGAGCGTGTCGGCGACGAGCTCGACGAACGGCGTCGGGCCGCAGACGAACACGTGCGCGTTCAGGTCGGGTGGGAAGCACGCGCCACCCAGCACCGCAGCGTTCACGCGGCCGAGGGGTCCGAGGAAGCCCGGCGGTCCACTTCGTGTCCACACGCGGGTGATCGCGACGTCCGGCTCCAGCGTCGCGAGCTCGTCGGCGTAGAGGGCGTCGGCCGGTGTGCGCACCGAGGCCAGCAGCCGAAAAGGGGAGACCGACCCCGCGGACCGACGGGTACGCAGCATCGACATGAGCGGAACCAGTCCCGAACCGCCGGCGACGAGCTGCACGGGGTGCGGGTCGGTCGCGTGCCAGACGAACCAGTTCCCGATCGGGCCGCGCAGCTCGACCTCGTCGCCGATCTGCAGGTCCTGCGTCAGGTACGGGGAGACCTCGCCGTCGTCGACCACCTGCACGGTCAGGGCGATCCGCTCGCTCCCCACCGGCCCGCCGGGCAGCCCGATCGTGCCGGGGGAGGCCAGAGAGTAGGAACGTTGCGTGGAGTAGCCGTCCTCGGCGGTCAGCCGGATGTCGACGTGCTGACCGGCCATGGCACCGCGCCAGCCCGGCACGTCGAGCTCGAGGGTCGCGGCGGTGGGGGTCTCGAGGCGGCGGGCCACGAGTCTTCCGACGAGCCAGCTCAGTGTGTACGGCTCAGTCACCCCAGTACCGCTGTTCCTTCCAGGGGTCGCCGTACTCGTGGTAGCCGAGCCGCTCCCAGAAGCCCCAGGTGTTCTCCGTCATGAGCTCCAGGCTGCGCACCCACTTGGCCGACTTCCAGAAGTAGAGGTGGGGAACCAGCAGCCGAGCGGGACCACCGTGCTCGGGCGGCAGGGGCGCTCCGTCGTACTGGTAGGCGATCCACGCCTTGCCGCCCTGCAGGTCGGCGAGCGGGACGTTCGTCGTGTAGCCGCCGTCGCAGTGCGCCATCACGTACGCATGGCCGGGGTCGATCTCGACCGAGGCGAGCAGGCTGTCCAGCGAGATGCCGCGCCAGACCGAGTCCAGCTTCGACCACTTCGTGACGCAGTGGATGTCCTTGACGACGTCCTCGTGCGGCAGGTGCGTGAGCTCGGACCACGTCCACGTCCTGAGCGCGTCGCCGCCGGCCGTGATCGAGAACGTCCACGTGGACAGGTCGGCGCGGGGGGTCGGTCCGGCGGACAGCACCGGGAATCCACGTTCGAGGTACTGGCCGGGCGGGATTCGGGGGTCGGTCTCGCGCTTGCCGCGAAATCCGCGGGAGATGATCGCCATGCGGGGGCTCCCAGTGCGTCGGAGAGTCCCATCATGCGGGCCCACCTGCGGATACGCCAGAGGCCGGCCCGACAAGGGCCGGCCTCTGGCGGCGCGGGATCAGCCGCGCGAGTACACGACGCGGGGGCCGCCGGACGACGACGCACCCGAACCGCCGCCCGATCCGCCGCGACCGGAGCCGCCACGACGACGGCGCTGACCCGACGGGGCACCGGCAGCGGCGCCGGCGGAGGACTGACGTCGCTGACCGCCGGTCGAAGCGGCGGCGCCGCCGGCCGCAGCCGACGCCTGACGGCTCGACCCGTTGCCGCGACCGGAACCGCGACGGGCACCGCCGCCACCGGACGACTGCTGCGTGACCGGGGGCGCGACGTAGCGCACCGGTTCCGCCTGCTCGCCGACGAGCTTGGTCAGCGTGGCGTCGCCGGCGTTCACCGGCCTGGGCGTGGCCGTGATCTTCGCGGCACGCGTGAGCTGACGGACGTCGCCGCGCTGCTCGGGCAGGATCACCGTGACGACGTCGCCACCCGAACCGGCACGCGCCGTGCGGCCCGAGCGGTGCAGGTAGGCCTTGTGCTCGGCCGGCGGGTCGACGTGCACGACGAGCTCGATGTCGTCGACGTGGATGCCGCGGGCGGCGATGTCGGTGGCGACGAGCACGCGGACGCTCCCGGAGGAGAACGCCTCGAGGTTCCGCTCGCGAGCGGCCTGCGCCAGGTTGCCGTGCAGGTCCACGGCGGGGATGCCGTCCATGGTGAGCTGCTTGGCCAGCTTCTTGGCCTGGTGCTTGGTGCGCATGAACAGCACGCGGCGACCGGTGCCCGAGGCGAGGTGGTGCACGACGGCCTTCTTGGCGTCGGCGTCGCGGACCTCGAACAGGTGGTGGGTCATCGCGGCGACCGGCGACTCGGCGCTGTCGACCGAGTGCTCGACCGGGTTGGACAGGTAGCGCTTGACCAGCTGGTCGACACCCTTGTCCAGGGTCGCCGAGAACAGCAGGCGCTGCCCGCGCGGCGGGGTCTTGTCGAGGATCCGCTTCACGACGGGCAGGAAGCCCAGGTCGGCCATGTGGTCGGCCTCGTCGAGAACGGTGATCTGCACGTCCTCCAGCGAGATCAGCTTCTGGTTGAGCAGGTCCTCCAGGCGGCCCGGGCAGGCGACGACGATGTCGACGCCTCCGTTGAGCGCGGAGACCTGACGGCCCTGGGACACGCCGCCGAAGATCACGGTGGTGTTCAGACCGAGGACCTTGGCGAGCGGAGCGATGGTGGCGTCGATCTGCGTGGCGAGCTCGCGGGTCGGGGCCAGCACCAGCGCGCGGGGGCGTCGGGCTACCTTGCCCTTGCCACCGGCGGCGGTACGGGCGACGAGGGGGAGTGCGAACGCCAGGGTCTTGCCGGAGCCCGTGCGGCCACGGCCGAGGACGTCGCGACCCGCCAGCGAGTCGGGCAGCGTGGCCGTCTGGATGGGGAAGGGGGCGGTGATGCCCTGGTCCGTGAGCGCGGACGACAGGGCAGAGGGCACGCCAAGTTCGACGAAGGAAGTCATAGATATCGGCCTCTCGGGCAGCGCTCTTCATGAGCACAGTTGGTCGGGGTCCGCCGCCAGAGCAACCAGAGCGGGTGCTCGGGGGACCTCCACGACGCGGGGCGCGCAGTTGCGCAGCCCGTGGTGGAACCAGTCTCTCATACGGGTGTCGTGGAACGGGTTCGCGGTGTCGAGCATCACAAGGCACGATCGTTGCGACGAGGGGAAGAGCACGCATGACCAGCACGGTGATCGCCGCGGCTCGGGACCTGCGCAAGGTCTACGGCTCCGGCTCGACGGCCGTCCGGGCACTGGACGGCGTCGACGTCGACCTGGTGCGCGGTGAGCTCACGGCCATCATGGGACCGTCCGGCTCGGGGAAGTCCACGCTCATGCACTGCCTGGCGGGGTTGGACAAGCCGACGTCGGGCACGGTCGTGGTCGACGGCGAGACCGTGAGCTCGATGTCGGAGCGCAGGCTGACGGCCCTGAGGCGCACCCGGGTCGGGTTCATCTTCCAGGCGTACAACCTCGTGCCCACGCTCACGGCGCTCGAGAACATCACGCTCCCGCTCGACATCGCCCGCAAGCCCGTGGACCGCACCCACCTGGACCTCGTCGTCGCGACGCTCGGTCTGGGCGACCGGCTGAACCACAAGCCGAGCGAGCTGTCCGGCGGGCAGCAGCAACGTGTGGCGTGCGCGCGGGCCCTGGTGAGCCGGCCGGCTGTCGTGTTCGCCGACGAGCCGACGGGCAACCTCGACAGCACCGCGAGCGCCGAGGTGCTCGGTTTCCTGCGGCGCAGCGTCGACCAGCTCGGGCAGTCGGTGGTGATGGTGACCCACGACCCGACCTCGGCGGGGTACGCGCACCGAGTGCTCTTCCTCGCCGACGGACGACTGGTCGGCGAGCTGCGCGACCCCACCCCGGACGCGGTCCTGGCGCAGCTGGCCAGCATCCGCACGGCGAGCTAGTGGTCCGCGTCGCGCTGCGCGGGGTGCGGGCGCACCTGGTGCGGTTCTGCCTGTCCGTCCTGGCCGTGGCGTTGGGTGTGGCGTTCGTGGCCGGAACCTTCGCGCTGCGCTCGATGCTCGGCTCGACGTTCTCGGACATCGTCTCGACGACGACGCTCGGTGACGCGTACGTGCGCGGCGCCGACGTGGTCGGCGGCGACGACGACCAGAACGTGCTGGCGGGGGCGCCGCGCAACCCCGTGCCGCTCTCGCTCGTGCCCCAGATCGAGGACGTGCCCGGGGTCCACGCGGCGATCCCTGACCTGTCCGGGCCGGTGGTGCTGGTGGGCGCCGACGGGACCGCGGTGCAGAGCACCCAGGCACCGAGCCTGGGGTTCGCCTACGACGAGCGCGGCCGGGCGGCGCACCTGGTCGCGGGGCGCGCGCCGATGAACGCCGGGGAGGTCGGCGTCGAGACCTCGACGCTGGCGGCCTCCGGTCTGGCGCTGGGGGACTCGACGAGCATCGTGATCGCCGGGGAGGTCCGCCCGGTCACGATCGTCGGCGAGATGGCGCTCGGCTCCGCGCTGGCTGGGGCGACCGTCGTGTTCGTCGACGGGGAGACCGGACAGACCGCGTTCGCCCCCGACAGGACTGTGCCCTCGATCTCGGTGCTCGCCGACGACGGCGTCTCGGAGCAGGAGCTCGTCGACCGGCTGGCGCCCGTCGTCGAGAAGGACGACTCCCTCGCCGAGGTGATCACGGGCGACACGATGCGCGACGAGGCCATCGCGAACGTCCTGACGCTCCTCGGCTTCATCACCACGTTCCTGCTCGTCTTCGCGGGGATCTCGCTGTTCGTCGGCGCGTTCATCATCAGCAACACGTTCTCGATGTGGGTTCGGCAGCGGATGCGCGAGTTCGCCCTCCTGCGGGCGGTCGGCGCATCGCCGCTGCAGGTGTTCACCTCGATCGTGCTGCAGGCGGCGATCGTCGGGGTGCTCGGCAGCGTGCTGGGCGTGCTCGGTGGGCTGGGGCTCGTCGTGCTGCTCCGTGGGGTCCTCGGTCGGGTCGGCATGCAGCTGACCGGCCAGGTGCCGCTCGACGGGTTCACGATCGTCGTCTCGGTGCTCGTCGGGACGCTGGTGAGCGTGCTCGCGGCCGCCCTGCCCGCCCGGCGAGCGGCGCTCGTCCCGCCGGTCGAGGCCCTGCGCGACGAGATCACCGTGCCGGAGCGTTCGCTGCGCAGGCGGGCGATCGTCGGCGGTTCCCTGGTGGTCGCGGGGATCGTGACGCTCGTCGCCGCGCTCCTGGACCCCACCGGCGACCACGCCGGGGCGATGCTCGGGTACGGCGCGGGCGCCGTCGTGATCGGCGTGCTCGCGGCATCGCCGATCCTCGCGCGCGGCATCCTGCGGGTGCTCGCGGTCCCGTTCGACGGCTGGCGTCCGGTGGGTCGGCTGGCGCGCGGCAACGTCACGCGCAACCCTCGTCGGACCGCGAACACCGCGGGTGCGCTGATGATCGGGATGGCGTTGGTCGGGGCCGCTGCGGTGATCGCCGCGACGACGCAGGCCTCCACGAGCGCGATCGTCTCCCGGGAGGCCACCACCGACTACATCCTGCGCGGGGCGGCGCAGGGGCCGGTGCCGGCGCAGGCGGTCGAGGACGTGCGTGCGCTGCCCGAGGTGCAGGCGGCGGACGCGTTCGCGACGGCCTCGGTGCTCGTCGACAAGGACTCCTTCGCTATCACGGGCATCGACCCGGACGCGGTCGGCCGCAGCATCGACACCGAGGTGGTCGAGGGGGCGTTCCACGACGCGCTCGCCGCCGGGCAGGTCGCGGTGCAGCGAACGACCATGGACGACCAGGACTGGACGCTCGGCGACACCCTCACCGTGGTGGGTGGGGGCGGGACCGAGGACCTCGAGATCGGCGCCGTGATCGACTCGCCCGCGTTCGGGGTCCCGCTCGTCGTCGGCCAGCAGGTGCTCGACGAGCTCGTCCCGACGAACCAGCAGCTCCTCACGACCGTCTTCGTGACCGCCGCGGAGGGTGCCGACGTGGAGGCTCTGCGCGCCGAGCTGACCGCGACGGTGAAGCCGTACGTCGTCGTCTCCGTCATGGACAGCGAGCAGTTCGTCTCGCAGCTGGCCGACCAGGTCGACCGTGTCCTCGTGATCCTCTACGCCCTGCTCGGCCTCTCGGTCGTCATCGCGGTGCTCGGCATCATCAACACGCTGGCGCTGTCCGTCATCGAGCGCACCCGCGAGATCGGGCTGCTGCGTGCGGTGGGCCTGGGACGGCTGCAGCTGGGGTCGACCATCACGGTCGAGTCGGTGCTCACCGCCGTCTTCGGCACGCTCGTCGGGCTGGCCGTGGGCGTCGCGCTCGCGTCGACCCTGCCCACGGTCTTCTCCGACGTCGGGCTCCGCTCGCTCGCGATCCCGTGGGTGAGCCTCGGGCTCATGGTGGTGCTCGCGATCGTGGTCGGGGTCCTCGCGGCGGTCTGGCCGGCCGTCCGTGCGGCGCGTCTGCCCGTGCTCGAGGCCGTCTCCACCGAGTGATGACTACCCTCGGAGGGTGAGCGACACCGGGTACGGCGACTTCGAGTTCGAACGTCGGTTCTGGGTGCGTGACCTGCCCCGCGAGCTTCTCGACACCTCGCCGGCACTGATCGTGCAGAGCTACGTCCTGTCCGACGGCGGCTTCTCGATCCGGGTCCGGCTGCAGGCGACGGTCGAGGGTCTGGAGCTGACGCCGTCGCTCGACGAGCTCGCGCTGCTCGACGCGTACGGCGACCGGATGGACTTCAGCGCGATCACCGTGAAGGGCCCGATGAACGAGGGGACCCGCTACGAGGCGGAGCGGGAGCTCGACGTCTCGGTCGGGCTCGAGCTCGTGCGCCGCGGTGGCGCGCGTGTCGCCAAGACCCGGCACTCCGTCTGGCTGGGCGACGACGGCTGGGTGATCGACACGTTCGCGGGAGCCAACGCCCCGCTGATGGTGGCCGAGGTCGAGCGCGGGGGCCCCGTCACCGACCTGACGATCCCGTCGTTCTGCGTGACGGAGGTGACGTCGGACCGGCGCTTCGCGAACGACGCGCTCGCCGGTCGGCCGTACGGCGCCTGGGCCGCGGACTACGAGGCCGAGCTGGCCGCCGACGGACCGCGGTTCCTGACCAGCCTCGGGCACAACCACCGGTCCGACGAGGAATAAAGGTTGTAGCGTCAACCATTGAGGTGGCCATGACGACCGCACCCACGCCCGGCCAGGGCGCCGCCGTACCGTTCGCCCCGAGCCGCACGCACGACTCGATCGCGGCGGGCACCGGCATGGACGCCGTCACGCTCCTGGTCGGGGACCTGGACCGGCAGCTGCGGTTCTACCGCGACGCACTGGCGCTGGAGGTGCTGGACCGGCCGGGCGACCGGTTCGAGGCCGGCCCCGCGACCGTGACGCTCGGCCGCGCCGGCACCCCGCTCGTGGTCCTGCAGCACACTCCCGACCTGCCCCCGGCCCTCCGCGGCGCCGCCGGCCTCTTCCACACCGCGATCCTGTTCGACGACGAGGCCGGGCTCGCCGCGACGCTCGCCTCCGTCGCGCAGCGCGAGCCCACGTCCTACGTCGGCTCGGCGGACCACCTCGTGTCGCTGGCGTTCTACTTCACCGACCCGGAGGGCAACGGCGTCGAGCTCTACTGGGACCGCGCCCGCTCGCTGTGGAACCGGGACGCCGAGGGGCGTATCCAGATGGACTCGTTGCGGCTCGACCCCAACGCCTTCCTGGGCCGGAACCTGACCGACGAGCTCCTGGAGCAGCCAGGCGCGGGCGGCGCCGTGGTCGGCCACGTACACCTGTCCGTCGGCGACGTGCCCTTGGCCCGGGCCTTCTACGTCGACGCGCTCGGGTTCGACGTCACGGCCGAGTGGCACGGTGCGCTGTTCGTCTCCGCGGGCGGCTATCACCACCACCTCGCCATGAACACCTGGAACAGCGCCGGCGCCGGCCCACGCGCCTCTGCCCTCGGGCTCGGCGAGGTGCGGATCGCGGTGCCGACGACCGACGACCTCGGTGCGCTCGCGGACCGGGTCGCGTTCGCGGGCTTCCCGACGTCACACGACGGCGAGACCCTGCGGTTCGAGGACCCCTGGCGCAACGTGGTGCGGGTCAGCGCGGCCGCGTAGGCGTCAGCGGGTCCAGCTCCGGTGGCGACGCGACGTGGCGCGCTCGACGAGCGGACGCGCCTCGTGCTCCGCGGCGATCGCCGCCCGCTCCGCGAGCGCGTGCAGCCGACCGTAGGTGAAGGTGTCCTCGCCGTCTGCGGCGGCCTGCAGGCTCAGGCGCCGGAGCGTCTCGCGACGAACGACCGCGTCGTGCTGCTCGCCCAGGACCTCCTGCAGCGCGTGGGCGCGCTTGGCGCTCTTGTGAGCCGGTCGACCGAACGCACCGGACGCCACCTCGCTGGCGTAGCGGGCTCGGCGCGCCGCCTTGCGGACCTCGTGCAACGCCTCGTCCCGCTCGTCGTGTGCCGCTGCGTCGAGCGCGTCGACCGTGCGGTCCAGGCGCCGCCAGGCGCGCCGTGCGCCCCGGCGGAGATCGTCCACGGCCCACGAGGCCTCGGCGGCGTCGTGGAGCAGGTGAACGAGCTCTGCCCACCCGGAGGCGAGCCAGCCGCCCAGCTCGTCGAGGCCCGCCTGCTCGGTGGCGGTGAGGTCCTCCTCGATGCGCAGCGCGACCGGGCCGCGCACGAGGTCCGGCGGCTGGGCTCGCAGGACGCCGCGGAGGGCGTGCAGCTCGACGGCGGGGTCGCGCGCCGCTCCGAGCGCGTGACCGAGCTCCCGCAGGACCGTCCGGAGCCGGTCGTCGTCCGCCCCGTAGACCGCCAGGGCGGTGCGTAACCGCCGGCTCGCGGTCCGGGCGTCGTGCACGGCATCCCGGTCGCCCACCCGGAGCCCGGGCTCGACCTCGACGAGCCGAGCCGTGTGCTTGGCGACGTAGGCGCGCACGTCCTCGTCGGCGGTGGTGTCGTTTCCCATCAGGCCTCGCGGGATCGCGTCATGGGACGAGCGTGCCAGGAGCGCCCCTGGACGGCGATCGCGCACGTCGCGAGGCGTGTGTGACGCCCCTAGCGGGGCACCGCCTGCTGCACCGACCAACGGTTCCCGTCCGGGTCGGTGAAGTAGGTGAACCGACCCCAGGGCATCTCCTCGACAGGGGAGGCCTCCACGCCGTTCGCGAGGAGGTGGGTGCGCACAGCGTCGGCGTCGTCCACGACCACCTGCAGCCCCTGCACGGCACCGGGCGCCATCGGCGTGATGTTGAGGTCCAGCACGATCGAGCACGCCGACCCGGGCGGTGTCAGCTGCACGAACCGCAGGTCGTCGTTGACGGTGATGTCGTGGTCGTCGTGGAAGCCCACCTGGTCCACGTAGAACGCCTTGGCGCGGTCCAGGTCCGCGACGGGGATGGGCACCAGCTCGATCTTCATGTCCATGGTGTGCTCCTCTCGGGTCGTCCCTCGAGCATCGTCCGAGAAGAGGTCATCCGCCGTCCTGTACGTAGGCTCGACGCATGACGAACCCCATCCGCATCGGAGTCCAGCTCCAGCCGCAGCACGCCGAGTACGCCCAGATCCGCGACGCCGTGCGTCGCGCGGAGGACCTCGGCGTCGACGTGATCTTCAACTGGGACCACTTCTTCCCGCTCAACGGCGACCCGGACGGCAAGCACTTCGAGTGCTGGACCATGCTCGGCGCCTGGGCGGAGCAGACCAGCCGCGTGCAGATCGGCGCGCTCGTCACGTGCAACTCGTACCGCAACCCCGAGCTGCTCGCGGACATGGCCCGGACCGTCGACCACATCAGCGGGGGCCGCCTGATCCTCGGGATCGGCGCCGGATGGTTCGAGAAGGACTACGACCAGTTCGGGTACGAGTTCGGGACGGCGGGCAGCCGGATCGCGGACCTCGCGCAGGCGCTCCCGCGGATCAAGGCGCGCTGGGCCGCGTCGAACCCGGTCCCGACGCGGGACATCCCCGTGCTGATCGGCGGGGGCGGCGAGCGCAAGACGTTGCGGGTCGTCGCCGAGCACGCGGACGCGTGGCACTCGTTCGGCGACGTCAACACGCTGACGCGCAAGAGCGCGATCCTGGACGAGCACGGTGCGGCCGTCGGGCGGGACACCGCCAGCCTGGTCGAGCGGTCCGTCGGGGTCGGCGCACCCCCGAGCGCGGTCGCGGACGAGCTCCTCGCCGCCGGCGTCACGCTCTTCACCGTCGGCGCGAGCGGACCGGACTACGACCTCTCGCTCGTCGAGCAGTGGGTGACCTGGCGCGACGCACGTGGGTGACGCCTCGTCCGACGTCGGCCGGCGCGCCTAGGCTCGGAGGCGATGAGTCCAGCCAGCCGCACTGAGCCCAGGTGGGGTCGGCGTGTGCTGCTCACCCTCGGGGCTCTGCTCCTGGCGCTCGTGTACGGGGTCTCGACCGCGTCCGTGGAGAGCAGCCTCGGACCGCACGAGGCGCGGTACGACGTCACGACGGACGGCACCGTCACCATCGACCTCGGGCCGCTGGGCACCTTGCGGATCGCTTCACCGCTGCCGCTGACCCTCGGCGTGCGTGTCACCGTGCAGGAGATCCCGGCGTCGGTCACGCAGCTCGGCCAGGCCAAGACGCTCGAGGCGCTCAGCGGGGACCTGCAGTCCTACCTCCAGTTCTTCTCCGGGCCTCAGGCCACCGTCCAGGACGTCGCACGAGCGCTCGTGCTCGACGCCGCGGTGCGCACCCTGCTGGCGTTCGCGGGGCTCGTCGGAGCCTGGTGGCTCGTGCGGTTGCTCGTGGGACGGGTGCGGTGGCAGGAGCTGCACGACCGGGCTGAGCCGCATCTGCGCGCCTCCTTCGTGGCCACGGCCCTGGTCCTCGTCGGCGCACTGGTGCTCACCTCGAGCGAGGGCGGCGACAAGCCGATCGCCTCGCACACGGCGTCGGCGGTGTTCGACGGCACGCCGCTGGAGGGTGCGGAGGTGACGGGTCGGCTGGGCGGCGTCATCGACACGTACGGGAGCCAGGTGATCTCGCAGCTGCGCATGAACGAGGAGTTCTACGCCAAGGCCAACACCTCGCTCGAAGCCGCGTGGGACGTGCGGCAGGCGAAGATCGACCAGCGGGCGGAGGTCCGGCCCGCGCCGGCGGCCTCGTCGTCCGGACCGTCGTCCGGACCGTCGTCCGAGCCGTCGTCCGGACCGTCGCTCGGACCGTCGCCCGAGTCGTCGCTCGGACCGTCGCCCGCGCCCTCCGGCCAGGCGACCGAGGGTGCCGACCAGATCGACGAGGAGGACCTGCTGACCGTCGTCCTCATCTCCGACCTGCACTGCAACGTGGGGATGGCGCCCCTGATCAGCACTCTCGTCAAGCGGTCGGGCGCCGATCTCGTGCTCGACGCGGGGGACACCACGCTGAACGGCACGAGCGTCGAGCAGTACTGCGTGACCACGTTCGCGCGGGCCATCCCGAAGGACGTCGAGCTCGTCACGTCGCCGGGGAACCACGACTCGCGGGAGACCTCCAAGCGCTACGCCCGGGCCGGAGCCACGGTCCTGGACGGGTCGGTGGTGTCGGTCGACGGCCTCCGGGTCCTGGGGGACCGCGACCCGAACGAGACCCGTGTCGGGGCCGGCGGAACGGCTCTGGCCTCCAAGGAGTCCGCCGACCACGAGGCGGCCCGGCTCGCGCGGACCGCGTGCGGCGACCACGACGGCGTCGACCTCCTGCTCATCCACACCCCGACCGTCGGCGACGACACCCTCGCCCGCGGCTGCTCGCCCGCGCAGATCTCGGGGCATCTGCATCGGCGTTACGGACCCGAGCGCACCGGTCGGGGCGTGCGCTACATCAGCTCGAGCACCGCCGGGGCGACCCTCGGCCAACCCACCGTCGGACCGCTCCACGGCGTCGCCGAGATGACCGTGCTGCGGTGGGACCGCACGTCCCGGCGCTTCGTCGACTACCAGGTGGTGGAGGTTCGGCCGGACACGACGGCGAGCGTCTCGCCCCGGACGCGGTGGCCGTCCGTGACGGTCGGACCCGCCGTCCCTGGCTCGCCGTTCGGTCGGACCCCGGTGTGAGCGGCCGCGGCGAGCGTCGCCGGGTGCTGGGAGTGTGCCTGTCTAGGCTGGGCGCGTGAGCACGCCGACCACGCCCGAGCTGAGCGCCGTCACGCAGGACTACCTCAAGGTCGTCTGGTCGGCGCGCGAGTGGTCCACGCAGCCCGTCACCACCAAGATGCTGGCTGCCCGGCTGGGCGTCGGTCCGTCGACCGTCTCGGAGACCGTCCGTCGGCTTGCGGACAGCGGGCTGGTGACGCACGAGCCCTACGGCGCCGTCGAGCTCACCCCCGACGGCGAGCGGCACGCCCTGGCGGTGGTCCGCAGGCACCGGCTCATCGAGACGTTCCTGGTGGAGGTGCTCGGGTACGGCTGGGACGAGGTGCACGACGAGGCAGAGATCCTCGAGCACGCCGTCTCGGACGTGTTCGTCGAGCGGATCGCCGCCCAGCTGGGGCATCCTCGACGCGACCCGCACGGTGACCCGATCCCCGCGGCGGACGGCTCGATCCAGGTGCCACCCGCGACCCTGCTCTGGGACGCGCCGACCGGGGAGTGGGCCGTCGCGCGGATCTCGGACGCCGATCCCGAGCTGCTGAGGTACGTCGACACCGTCGGTCTGGTGCTCGACGCACCGCTGACGGTGGTGGAGCGACGCGCCGTCGCCGGGGTGATCTCCGTGTCCGTCGGTCCGGGCGGCGCGCAGGGGCGGCGGACCGTGGATCTCGGCGAGGTCGCCGGGCGGGCGATCTGGCTGGTCCCGGCGCCGTGACGTAGGCTCTAGGCATCCACCGGAGTTGTCGACGACGCGCCTCCGCCGCCTTGTCGAATCGATTCGTTCCGGAGGAGCCACGTGCTGTCAACCGCACGCGCCCGCGCGGCGCTCTTCGCGCTCGCCCTCGGGGGCTTCTGCATCGGCACCACCGAGTTCGCGACCATGGGGATGCTGCCCGAGATCGCGACGGACCTCGGGGCTCCCATCCCGACGACCGGGCACGCCATCACCGCGTACGCGCTCGGCGTCGTCGTCGGCGCACCGACGATCGCGGTGCTCAGCGCCCGGATGGACAGACGCAGGCTCCTGCTCCTGCTCATGTCCGCGTTCGTCGTCGGCAACATCCTCTCCGCACTCGCGCCGAGCATGCGGACGCTGGTCGCCTTCCGGTTCCTCGCAGGGCTGCCGCACGGCATCTTCTTCGGGGTCGGCGCCGTGATGGGAGTCGCCGTGGTCGGCATCGAACGCCGCGGCCGCGCCGTTGCCGCGATGATGGCCGGTCTGACGATCGCGTGCGCGGTCGGCGTCCCGCTGACGTCGGTCGTCGGCGACACGGTCGGTTGGCGCTGGTCGTTCGTCGGGGTGGGCGTCCTCGGCCTGCTGACGCTGGCTGCGCTGTGGGCGTGGACGCCGTCGCTGCCCGTCGTCGAGGGCACCACCGTGCGGACGGAGGTCTCGGCGCTGCGCAACAGCCGGCTGTGGATCGCCTTCGGCGCCGGCGCGATCGGCTTCGGCGGCATGTTCGCCGTGTACTCCTACGTGAAGCCGCTGCTCACCGAGGTGACCGGCCTGGGGGTCGGGCTCGTCCCGGTGGTCCTCGCGCTCTACGGCATCGGCATGACGATCGGCACCATGGTCGGCGGACGCCTCGCGGACCGGTCGGTGCTCGGCACCGTGATCGGGAGCATGGTCGCCACGATCGTCGTGCTCGTCGTCATCGCCCTCGTCGGCTCGTACCCGGTTCCCGCGGTGCTCGCGCTCGTGATGCTCGGGGTGACGTCGCAGGTCCTCGGCCTCTCGCTCCAGACGCGGCTCATGGACGTCTCGCCCGCCGCGCCGTCGCTCGGTGCGGCGCTGTGCCACTCGGCGCTCAACCTCGGCAACGCCGCGGGGGCGTTCGTCGGCGGTCTCGTCATCGCCGGCGGGATGGGCTACCTCGCCCCCGCGTGGGTCGGCGCGGGCCTCACGGCGATGGGGCTGATCGTGGTTCTCGCGGCCGGTCGGGGGGCTCCGCCGTCGTTCGTAGGGACGCCGTCTGCGCCGACGAGCACCGAAGACGCTGTGCGAGACCTCACGCCCGAGCTGAGCTCCCGCTGACCTGAGCACGCCGTCCGGGGCACCCGAGCGGCGACCTGAGCCGTGCACCGCCCGGTAAACTCGACGGGTGACCTCGCAGGACGCTCCCGACACCACCGCCCCGACGACGTCCGACGACGTCCCGTTCCGCTATACGGCCGACCTCGCGCGCGAGATCGAGCTCCGCTGGCAGGACGAGTGGGAGCAGCGCGGCACGTTCTTCGCCGCCAACCCCGTCGGCGGCCTGACGGACGGCCACGGACGCAACGCGGACCCCTCGCAACCGGCGTTCTTCGTGATGGACATGTTCCCGTACCCCTCGGGCGCGGGCCTGCACATCGGGCACCCGCTGGGCTACATCGGCACCGACGTCGTCGGCCGGTTCCGTCGGATGCAGGGCGACAACGTCCTGCACGCGCTCGCCTTCGATGCCTTCGGCCTCCCGGCCGAGCAGTTCGCGGTCCAGACGGGTCAGCACCCGCGCACCACCACCGAGGCGAACATCGTCATCATGAAGCGCCAGCTCCGGCGCCTGGGCCTGGCGCACGACTCGCGCCGCACCTTCGCGACGATCGACCCCGCGTACGTGCGCTGGACGCAGTGGATCTTCTTGCAGATCTTCGAGTCCTGGTACGACGAGACCGCGGTGCGCCCGGACGGCGGTCTCGGCCGTGCCCGTCCGATCGCGGAGCTCGTCGCGGAGTACGACTCGGGGGTGCGGAGCACCCCGGACGGCACAGAGTGGGCGTCGCTCGATCCAGTCGAGCGGCGTCGCGTCCTGGACACGCACCGCCTGGCCTACGTCTCGGAGACGCCGGTCAACTGGTGTCCGGGTCTGGGCACCGTGCTGGCCAACGAGGAGGTCACCTCGGACGGGCGCTCCGAGCGCGGCAACTTCCCGGTGTTCCAGCGCAGCCTGCGGCAGTGGAACATGCGGATCACGGCCTACGCCGACCGGCTCGTGGACGACCTCGAGCTCATCGACTGGCCCGACAAGGTCAGGGCGATGCAGCGCAACTGGATCGGTCGCTCGCACGGTGCGCGCGTCACGTTCGCGGTCCAGGGCGGTGACCAGGTCGAGGTGTTCACCACGCGCCCGGACACGCTGTTCGGCGCCACGTTCGTCGTCGTCGCCCCGGAGCACCCGCTGCTCGACGAGGTTCCCGCGGCGTGGCCTGACGGAACCAAGGACGTGTGGACCGGCGGCCACGACTCGCCGATCGACGCGGTTGCGGCCTACCGCGCCGAGTCGGCGGCCAAGACAGCGGTCGAGCGGCAGGCGGACGCGGGCCGCAAGACCGGCGTGTTCACCGGGCACCTGGCCACGAACCCCGTCAACGGCGACCTGCTGCCCGTCTTCACGGCGGACTACGTCCTCATGGGCTACGGCACCGGCGCGATCATGGCCGTCCCGGGTGGCGACGAGCGCGACTTCGCGTTCGCCGAGGCGTTCGACCTGCCGATCGTGTACACGGTCGACGCACCCGAGGGCACCCCGCCGGGGGCGCGCACCGGCGACGGACGCACGATCAACTCGTCGAACGACGAGATCTCGTTGGACGGGCTGTCGGTCCCCGAGGCGAAGTCCGCGATCACCGACTGGCTCGCCGCGCGCGGCGTCGGCGAGGGAACCGTCACGTACCGCCTGCGTGACTGGCTCTTCAGCCGCCAGCGCTACTGGGGCGAGCCGTTCCCCATCGTCTACGACGAGCACGACCTGCCGCTGGCCGTCCCCGACTCGGCCCTGCCGGTCAACCTGCCGGACGTGCCCGACTACTCGCCGCGCACGTTCGACGCCGACGACGCGCACTCCACCCCCGAGCCGCCGCTGGGTCGCAACGAGGACTGGGTCAACGTCACGCTCGACCTGGGCGACGGACCCAAGGTCTACCGTCGCGACACGAACACGATGCCCAACTGGGCGGGTTCCTGCTGGTACTACCTGCGCTACCTCGACACGACGAGCGACGTCACGCTCGTCGACCCGGCCCTCGAGCGGTACTGGATGGGCCCCGGCCACGGGGAGCAGAAGCCCGGCTCGATCGGTGGCGTCGACCTCTACGTCGGCGGCGTCGAGCACGCCGTCCTGCACCTGCTCTACGCGCGGTTCTGGCACAAGGTGCTGCATGACCTGGGGCACGTCGCCAGCGGCGAGCCGTTCCACAAGCTGTTCAACCAGGGCTACATCCAGGCGTACGCCTACACCGACGCCCGCGGCGTGCACGTGCCGGCGGACGAGGTCGTCGAGGACGCGTCCGTCGAGACCGGGTTCTCGTGGCGCGGCGAACCCGTCAACCGCGAGTACGGGAAGATGGGCAAGTCGCTGAAGAACATGGTGACGCCCGACGACATGTATGCCGAGTACGGCGCCGACACGCTGCGCGTGTACGAGATGTCGATGGGCCCGCTCGACCTGTCGCGTCCGTGGGAGACCCGGGCCGTCGTCGGGTCGCAGCGGTTCCTGCAGCGTTTGTGGCGCAACGTCGTCGACGAGCGCACGGGTGACCTCGTCGTCACGGACGACGAGCCGTCGGACGAGACGTTGCGGGTCCTGCACCGCACGATCGCCGACGTCACCACGGACATGGCGGCGATGCGCATCAACACCGCCATCGCCAAGCTGATCGTGCTGAACAACCACCTGACCACCCTGCCGACGACGCCCCGGGCGGCCGTCGAGCCGCTGGTCCTAATGACCGCGCCCGTCGCGCCGCACGTCGCCGAGGAGCTGTGGCAGCGGCTCGGCCACGACGGCTCGCTCGCGCACGAGCCGTTCCCCGTCGCCGATCCCGGGTACCTGGTCGAGGACACCGTCACCTGCATCCTTCAGGTGCAGGGCAAGGTGCGCGGCCGTGCCGAGGTCCCCGTCGACGCCTCCGACGACGACCTGCGCGCCCTGGCGCTCGCCGACGCGGGCGTGCAGCGGGCGCTGGACGGCCGGGACATCCGGACGGTCATCGTCCGCGCGCCCAGGCTGGTCAACGTGGTGCCGGTCTGAGCCGCCGGCCGGAACCACCTGCCTGGGTCGCGGTCGTCACCGACTCCACCGCGTCGCTGCCCGACGGGGTCGCGGAGCGCTGGGGGATCGGCGTGGTCCCGCTCGACGTGATCGTGGACGGCGTCGAGCACGTCGAGGGCGTCGACATCACCGCCCCCGAGCTGCTCGGCGCGCTGACCCAGGGGTCCCGCAAGGTCACCACCTCGCAGCCACCGCCTGCGGCGTTCGCGGCGGCCTACGAGCGGGCTGCCGCGGCCGGGGCGCGGGAGATCGTCTCCGTGCACCTGTCCGGGGAGCTGTCGGGCACCGTCCGCGCAGCGCGGCTCGCGGCCGCATCCTCCCCGGTGCCGGTGCAGGTCGTCGACTCCCGCGCCGTCGGCATGGCTCTCGGGTTCGCCGTCGTCGAGGCCGCCCGCTTCGCCGCGCTCCCGGAGCCAGCCGAGCCCGCCTCGACGACCGGCCGGCTGGCGGCCGCGCGCTCGTGGTGGCAGGACCGCCACCGCGTCGCGCCGGTCGCTCCTGCGGCGGCGGAGGTGGCGTCCCGTGCCCACCGCACGGCCGAGTCCGCGCGCGTCTGGTTCCTGGTCGACTCGCTCGACCACCTGCGACGCGGCGGCCGGCTCAGCGCCCCGGCGGCGGCTCTGGGCACGGTGCTCGGTCTCCGGCCGATCCTGACGCTCTCCGACGGGAGCGTCGCGCTGCTCGAGAAGGTCCGCACGCGCCGCGCCGGCCGGGACCGGCTCGTCGCCCTCGCTCTCGCCGACGCCTCCGGGCGCCCGCAGGCGCGCATCGCCGTGCACCATCTCCGGCAGCCCGAGATGGCGCAGGCGCTCGCTGACGAGCTCGTCGCTGCTCTCGGCGACCGGCTGGTCGAAGCCGTGGTCAGCGAGTCGAGCGCCGTCCTGGCCGCGCACGCGGGGCCCGGCGTGCTCGGCATCGTCGTCGCCGACGCCTGAGGCCCGGACGGCTGCGGTCGCCGAGCCGACCACAGCCACCTGCGCTCATCCACCCCGTCCGCGGATCGCGCCTGTGCGGATCGCTGACCGGGCCCGGCGACCTACGGTCACCAGGTGCTGCGCCGAGACCGTGAGCTGACCCGCGCGGTCCGTGAGCGCCTCGACGCGGTGAGCGCATCGCCCGGTCGTGGTCCCCACCCCGGGTGGGTGCCGAGCCTCGACGGCCCGAGCGGCTCCGACCCGGACGGCGCGCGACCGACGGACGGGCTGCCCGTCGCTCCGCTCGACGCGCCGTCCGTCGTACCGCTCGCCGCCTTGCCCGTCGCTCCGCCCGACGCGCTGCCCGTCGTACCGCTCGGCCCGCCGCCCGTGCCGTCGCCGTCGGTCCACGCCTGGCCGGGCCGCGCTGACGGCCTGGTCCCGGAGCTCCGACCACCGACCCGCTCGACGGCCGCTCTGCGCGCAGCAGCAGGCTCGTACGCCGTCACGCACGGCACACCGCTCGGCAGGTATCCGCGGCGGCGGGTGCGCTGGTCGGTGTCCTGGCGGCTCGTCGGCGTCGCCGGGGCCACCGTTCTGCTCCTGGCCGGCGGCGTCGCGCTGCGCGCCGCGTCCGCGGCTCCAGGCCCACCCGTCGCTCTGCCGGTACCGGCGCCCGCGGGCACCCAGTCGTCTACCGGGACACCCGGTGCGCAGACGTCGCCCGCGGCGCCCGTGGTCGTCGACGTGGTCGGCGCGGTGAGGACCCAGGGCGTCGTCCGACTGCCGGCCGGGTCACGCGTCGTCGACGCGGTCGCCGCAGCGGGCGGCACCGCGCCGGACGCGGAGGTCGGCTCGCTCAACCTCGCACGCTTGATCGTCGACGGCGAACAGATCGTGGTTCCGCGGCCCGGGGACACTCCCGCGCCCGGCGTCCCCGCCGCCTCGGCCGACGACCGGGTGGACCTGAACACGGCGGACGCGGCTGCGCTCGACGCGCTCCCGGGGATCGGGCCGGTGCTCGCCGCTCGGATCGTCGCCCACCGGGACGAGGGGCCGTACGCATCCGTCGACGATCTCGGCGACGTGAGTGGCATCGGCCCCACGCTGCTCGACCGCCTTCGGGACCTGGTGCGCGTGTGACGACGCTCGAGACGCCACCCGACGACCGCGAGCCGACGGTGACCGTGGACCTGCGCCTGGCGGCCGCTGCGCTCGGTTCGTGGCTCGCCGCACTCGCCGTCGTCCGCACGGCGCCGTCGACCGCTGCTCTCGTCGCCGGCGCGTGCCTGGTCGTCGTGGCGGCCGGCGCCGCTGTTCGCCGCTCGGGTGGGCGGCAGATGCGCGTGGAGACACCCCGCGGTCCGACCGACCGCTCGGTCGTCGACGCCTCCGCACTCCCAGATTCCTCCGCGGCGCCGCGACTATGCGGGCCCGAGTCGCCGGCTCGGTCCCGCCGTGCGACATCCCGTGCGCGGTCAGCCGTCGCTCGACGGGGTCCAGCGGCACCCGGCGTGGCTCCCACCGTCGCCCTCGCGCTCCTGGCGGTTGCCGCCGTCCTCGGTGCGGGCGCCGAGCAGACCCATGTCCGCGCCCTGGGTCTGCTCCCACGGCTCGCGGCGACGCAGTCGGCCGCGGTGCTGACGGGGCGGGTGGTCGGTGAGCCTGCCGTCCTGCCGCCCGCCTGGCCCGGTGCACCGCCCCGCGCCCGGTGCGTCGTCGCGGTCGGGACGATCTCCGCCCGCGGCCGGGCGTCCGGTGCCGTGGGTCAGGTCCTCGTCCTCGGACCGCCCGCACTCGCGAGCGCGCGGTTCGGCGCGCGCGTCCGGGTCGTCGGGCGGTTGCAGCCCAGCACCCGCGGTGCGCGGCTGGTGGCGGTGCTCCTGACCAGCGCCGCACCTGAGCTCCTCGGCGACCCGGGGCCCTGGGACGCTGTCGCCGGGGTCGTCCGCCAGGACGTCGCCGATCTCGCGCGCCCGCTGCCCGGCGACGCCGGAGCGCTCCTTCCCGGGGTGACGGTCGGCGACACGAGCGGCGTGCCGACCGACCTGGCGGCGGACATGCGCGTCGCGGGCCTGACGCACGTCACGGCGGTCTCGGGAGCGCACTTCTCTCTGGTCGCGGTCCTCGTGCTGACCCTCGCGACGGCAGCACGCCTTCCGCGCGGAATGCGGGTCGCGCTGGTGGTGACAGCGATGGCCGCCATGGTGACCCTGGTGCATCCGTCGCCGAGCGTCGTTCGTGCGGCGGCCATGGGGCTCGTCGCGGCGGGCGGCCTGCTCCTCGGGCGTCCGCACAGGGCACCGCCCGCGCTCTTCGCCTCGGTCGTCGTCCTGCTGGTGAGCGACCCGTGGCTGGCCGGCGAGCTCGGCTTCCTGCTGTCGGTCCTCGCGACAGGTGGTCTCGTGCTTCTGGGCGGCCCCCTCGCGCAGCGCTGGTCGGGCCGGTGCGGCCGGCCGGTCGCGCAGGTCCTCGCGCTGCCGGTCGCCGCTCAGCTCGTCTGCGCGCCGGCGAGCCTGCTGGCCACCCCGTCGGTGGCGACGTACGCGATCCCGGCGAACCTGCTCGTCGCGCCGGCTGTGGCACCCGCGACCGTGCTGGGGCTGGCGGCAGGCGCTCTAGCGTCGTGGTGGCCGTGGGGCGCGCAGCTGCTCGCGCTGGGCGCAGGTGCAGCGTGCTGGTGGATCGGGGCTGTCGCCCGTGTGGCCGCTGCCGCTCCGGGCGCACAGGTCGCCTGGCAACCCGGTGTCGTCGGGATCGTCCTGCTCACGGTCACGGCACTGAGCGTGGCGCGGCTGCTCGTCGCCCGACGCTGTCGGTGAGGTCTGGCAGGCTGTACGCGTGCCCCCCGCAACCCGCCGTGCCGCCGCGAAGACCGTCGGCGTCTCGTGGGATGCCGTCGAGCTCGCGCCGGTCCTGCTCGTCAGCGGAGCCGAGGACCTGCTCGCGGATCGCGCTGTCGATCGCGTGGTCGCCTTGGCGCGATCGACGGACCCCGACGTCGAGGTGACCCGGTTGGACGGCGCCGACTACGTCGTGGGAACGCTCGGAGTCGTCGCGAGTCCCTCACTCTTCGCCGAGGACAAGGTCCTGGTGGTGGGTTCGCTGGACAAGGGTCCCGACGAGCTCCTGGCCGACATCACGGAATACGTGGCGGCGCCACCGCCTGGAGTGGTGCTCGTCCTGAGGCACTCGGGTGGCGTGCGCGGCAAGAAGCTGCTCGACCTGCTGCGCTCCACGGGCGTACCCACCGTGGCATGCGACGTGATCAAGTCCGACTCGGACAAGAGTGCATTCGTGACGGCCGAGCTGCGGCGGGCCGGACGACGCGCCGACGCAGGCGCGGTCCGGGCCCTGGTCGACGCGGTGGGGAGCGACCTGCGCGAGCTCGCAGCGGCCTGCGCCCAGCTGGTGGCCGACACGTCGGGCCTGATCGGTGCCGACGTCGTGGAGCGCTACTACGGCGGGCGGATCGAGGCGACGGGCTTCCGGGTCGCCGATGCGGCAGTTGCGGGAAACTCCGGTCAGGCGGTCGCACTGCTCCGGCACGCGCTGGCCACAGGCGTCGACCCGGTCCCCATCGTCGCGGCGCTCGCCGCCAAGCTTCGCGTGCTGGCCAAGGTCGCTGCGGTCCGGGGGCGTGGCGCCGGCGCCGTGCGGGATCTTGGTCTGGCGCCGTGGCAGACGGATCGCGCGATGGCCGACCTGAGGCGCTGGACCCCCGAAGGCCTCGCCGGTGCCATCTCTGCGGTCGCGCAGGCGGATGCAGAGGTCAAGGGGGAGGGGCGAGACCCTCAGTTCGCCGTCGAGCGAGCGGTCCTTCGCGTCGCGGCGTCGGTCGGCAGCTGAGTCCGGCCCGTCCTGCCCGGTCGCGCTGGCCGGACTCGGTCGTCAGGCCACGAGCGTGACGGCAGGCCCCAGGACGTCACCCTGCAGGAGCTCGAAACCCAGGGCGACGCACTCGTCGACGAGCCGGTGGTTCCAGACGCGTTCCGCCACGAGGACGGCCCCGTTGCGGCGAGCCAGCTGAACGATCTGCGGTCCGAGCCGCTCGACGTCGCGGACGTCGATCTTCACGAAGTCGGCGTAGGGCAGCATCGCCACCTGGTCCGGCTCCGCCGCGAAGTCGTCGATCGCGATCCTGTAGCCACGCTGGCGCAGCCTCGACAGCCCGCCGAGCACGGCGTCGTCGGCGGTGACCGACTCGACGATCTCGAGGACGAGTCGTCCGGCATGGCCCGGCAGGGGGCGCTCGTTGACCACGAACGAGCGGGTGACGTTGACGAACGCCGGGTTCGTGTCTCCGGGCGGCCCGTCGCCGAACAGCACATCCAGGACCGACGCGGTCGCGATGTCCTGCCGGTCCGAGCGCCAACGGTCCACCTGGGCCGGTAGGCCGTCTCGAGACCGGTAGAGGAACTCGTTGCCGAAGAGCCGACCGTCGGAGGTCCAGATCGGCTGTCGCGCGATCGGGAGCTTCGAGGGCGTTGTGGGAGACACTGCGGCCACGGTCACGTGACATGAGAGCAGGGTGTGTCTCATCTATGACGCGAGTCACCCGATCGGCTGAACCTGGGGTGGCCGGTCGGTGCCGTGCAGCACCGCACGCCGGCTAGGTGGCTGCGCCCGGTCCGGGGCTCAGTGGTTCGTGCGGGGCGCTCCGGCACGGTCCAGCACCCCGGCTCGCTCCAGCAGGTTGCCCTGGAACAGCGTGAAGCCGAGGTCGCGGGCGTGGCGCAGCGTGTCCGGGCTCTCGACGAACTCGGCGACGAGGAGCGCACCGTAGGACCGCGCGAGGTGCACGACCGGCGGTCCCTCGACGTCGAGGTCCCGGACGTCGATCTTGACGAAGTCGGCGTGCGGCAGCAGCCGACGCTGGTTGGCGTTGCTGACGAACGACGGGACGGCGATCCGGAAGCCTTGCTCGCGCAGGCGTCGGATGCCCGCGATCACCGCGGGATCGATGGTCACACCGTCGTTGATCTCGATGACCAGGCGGTCCGGTCTGCTCGGCACGGGCAGCTCGCCGACCAGGTAGGCGCGCGGGCACCGGACGAAGAGCAGGCGTCCGTGGGCGACGTGCTCGAGATCGACGCGGCCGAACGTGGCGCCGAGGACGTGTGCCGTGGCGCGCTCGTGCTGGTGCGAGTTCCACGTCGTTGCGGTTGCCGTGTGCTGGTCGGGCGAGCGGAACGACAGCTGGTAGGCGAAGGGACGGCCGTGCTCGGAGAAGATCCCCTGGCGGGCGACGAGAACCGGTTCGCGGGCGATGCGCTGCGACCACTCCTGGCGAAGGGCCAGAGGGATGGCGTCCTCGACCGCGGCCGCGAGGTCCGCGAGCCTGCCGTCGGCGTCGTCCGGTGTCATGCGAACTATGACATCACAAGTTCGAGCCTATGAACGTGGAACTGTGGGTGGAATTCTCATGGGGCGCCGGAAGGTCCCGATCGGACGGGTGACAAATCGAGAAGTTTTCACCCGATCTCGGTCGAACCGGTCGGACGGCGAAGCGGGGGGCACTTCATCGGTCATCATGGTGTTGACCGATCCGTTGCTTAATTTGACAGGAGATCCATCATGTCCCGTTCCATCAAGTCCGCCCTGGCCATCGTCGCAATCGCCGCTGCGCTCGGCCTCACCGGTGGACCGGCGGCCGTCGCCACCGGGTCGATCCAGCTGAACGGCGGGGCCACTGGGTGCTGCCGGATGGCGGTCTGAGCGAGCCACGGCGGTGGGGAAGCGCTCTGTCACATCATCACCCCCCGCAGGGGTGGTGCAACACGGAGACGTCACACATACAATGACTGACCATGACCACGATTGCTGACCGGGTGCGCGATGCCCGGCTCGCTGCGGGACTGTCACAGACCGCGCTTGCCGGGTCCGCGTTCTCCCCGAGCTACATCTCCCTGATCGAGGCGGGTCATCGTGAACCGACCGACTCCGCCCTTGCTGTGCTCGCCATCCGACTGGGCACGACCCTCGAGTTCCTCAAGCACGGCGAGGACGGACCGAACGAGGCACGGACCCGGCTCGAGATCGACTACGCACGGCTCGATCTGACCCAGGGTGACGCTGCCGGCGCCCAACGACGCCTCGAGGTCCTCGACCTCGACATCGTCTCGCCGGCGCTCCGCGTCGAAGCCCTGACCACGCTGGCCCGTGCGCACGAGGGTCTCGGCGACCTGGAGTCGGCCGTGGCGATCCTCGAGCCCCTGCTCGAGGACGCGCGCAGCCGGTCGCACCACGTCGAGTCGGCAAAGCTGGCCAACGCGCTCGTCGCCTCCTACCTCGAAGCCGGCGACCTGCACCGCGCGGTCGAGGTGGGGGAGCACACGCTGACCGAGCTGGAGGCCGCGGAGCTCACGGGGACCGACGGACACCTTCGACTGGCGTCGACGGTCCTGTGGGCCTACGTCGAGCGCGGCGACCTCCTCTATGCGACGCACCGGGCGGCAGAGCTCGTGCGGCTGGCCGAGTCGCTCGGCACGCCGCGAGGTCGGGGGAGCGTGTACTGGAACGCTGCTCTCGTGGCCGAGCAGCGCCGCGACTACGAGCTGGCTCAGCGCTACACCGAACGGGCGCTCGCGCTCCTCTCGGAGGGTGAGCCGGACCGGGATCTCCCGCGTCTGCGGCTCAACTACGCGTGGCTGCTGCTGCGCTCCGAGCCGGCAGATCCGAAGGCCGCGCTCGAGCAGATCGAGCGTGCGGCACCGGACCTCGCCGTCCTCGGCTCGGAGCTGGAGATGGCCAGGCTCGACGTCGAGCGCTCTCGGGCGCATCTCCTGCTGGGAGACGTCACCAGGGCCGAGGGGTTCGCGACCGCCGCACTCGAGCGGCTGGGCGAGCCGCCGCGGGTCGAGACGGCGATCGCCCGCCTCGCCCTCGGCGACACCCTGCACGCGCAGGGCGACCTCGAGGGATCCGCACGTGCCTACCGTCTTGCGGCAGACATGCTCGGCATGATGTCGGCGTCGCGGCAGTCTGCGGCTGCCTGGCGTGACCTCGGCGACCGGTACGCGTTGCACGGCGACACCTCGCGTGCCGCGGAGGCGTACGACCGCGCACTGCGGGAGGCGGGTTTCCGGCCTACCGTGCCGCTCAGCTCGTGGGAGACGTGGTCCCTGGCCTGATCGGCCCGAACGAACGAGAAGGCGTCCCCGACCGGGGGCGCCTTCTTGCGTCCCGCCAGGCGGGAGGCGGGAGGGACGACGAACGGGGCCGGCCCGAAGGCCGACCCCGTTCGTGGATCTCAGTGCAGCAGGCTCAGAGAGCGGCGACCGACTTGGCCAGCGCTGACTTCTTGTTGGCCGCCTGGTTGGCGTGGATGACGCCCTTGGAGACGGCCTTGTCGAGCTTGCGCGAGGCGGACACGAGCGCCGTGTTGGCAGCGTCCTTGTCGCCACCGGCGACGGCCTCACGGACACGACGGATGTGGGTCCGGAGCTCGGACCGCACCGCCTTGTTGCGCAGGCGCGCCTTCTCGTTGGTGGTGATGCGCTTGATCTGGGACTTGATGTTGGCCACGTATGGACTCTCTTGTGCGTTCGCCGAAGCGATCTGACAGGTCGTAGAGGGCGCACACAGCTCCGGGACTGGGGCGTGGGGATACCCGCGGAGAGGAACTGGGCTTGTGCCCGCCGACCCGGGCGGACACGCGACTGCCCATACTACCAGGCCAGTGGTGTCAGACCGAAACCCTGACCAGTCCTGGCCGACCGGTCACCACCCGTTGCACTCCCGCAGCGCTGCTGTGACCCGGTCGAACAGGGCGCGGTCCATGACGGCTCCCTCGCGGCGGAACGCGGTGGGGTGCAGCTGCACGACCCGATCGAGTCGGACCTCGCTCGGTCGTCGACGCGCGTCCCACGGCCCCGAACCGATGTCCAACCAGACGCGTCCGTGGCGGGCCTCGTTCGCAGCGTTGCGCGAGTGGTCCTTGCTCGTGAGCATCAGGCCGATCACGGAAGCGCCGTTGCGGGCGACGACGAGGACCGGCCGGTCCTTCCCCTGGCTGACGTCCTCCTCGTACGGCACCCACCCCCAGACGATCTCGCCAGGATCGGCGTCGCCGTCGAGGCTCGGTGCGTACAGCGGGTGGACGGGGCCGTGGTGGTCCGGCAGGACGACCCTGCGAGCGGGGGTCGCCGGTGCGGGCGCGCGACGGACGTCACGGCCGACCAGTCTGCTCAGGAGGCGGTGCAGCGTCGCCCAGCGGGTCCGTCCGGTCACGTGGGAGAACCTACCGGGCAGCGGCCGGGCCGGGGGCTCTCGGGACGTGCGCGCACCTCTGGGTCCGGCGAACACGTTCTGTTACCTGATCGGCCGATCCGTAACGCGTTGTTATCACCGGACGGCTACTGTCCGGGGCATGGCGGACCTGTTCGACGACTACCCAGCGGGCGCAGCCTGGGACGAGATGATCGGCGCCGACGGCGGTTCGCGTGCGGCCTACAAGGGTCTGCACACGGCCCTCGCCGAGCTGAGCGCGGGCGAGCTGCGCGGCCGCGCGGAGACGTTGGCGCGGTCCTACCTCGCGCAGGGCGTGACGTTCGACTTCGCCGGCGAGGAGCGACCGTTCCCGCTGGACGTCGTCCCGCGCGTCGTAGCCGGGGACGAGTGGGAGCACGTCGCACCCGGGGTCGCCCAGCGGGTGCGTGCGCTCGAGGCGTTCCTCGCCGACGTGTACGGCCCGCAGCGGGCGATCACCGACGGCGTGATCCCACGCTCGACCGTCGTCTCGTCGACGAACTTCCTGCGGGCAGCCCGGGGCATCACCCCGCCCAACGGCGTGCGTGTCCACGTCTCCGGGATCGACCTGATCCGCGACAGCCTCGACGGCTGGCGGGTCCTCGAGGACAACGTCCGCGTCCCGTCGGGCGTCAGCTACGTGCTGTCCAACCGGCGGGCGATGGCGCAGACGTTCCCCGAGCTCTTCGCGGCCTTGCGGATCCGACCGGTCGCCGACTACCCACGCCGGCTGCTCGCCGCCCTGACGGCCGCCGCGCCGCACGGCGTCGACGAGCCGACGGTCGTCGTGCTCACCCCCGGCGTGTTCAACAGCGCCTACTACGAGCACTCGCTGCTGGCCCGGATGATGGGCGTCGAGCTCGTCGAAGGCAGGGACCTGTTCTGCGCGAGCGGACGCGTCTGGATGCGGACCACCCAGGGCCGCCGTCGCGTCGACGTGATCTACCGGCGGGTCGACGACGACTACCTGGACCCGGTCGTCTTCCGCAACGACTCGTTCCTGGGAAGTCCAGGGCTGATGACCTGCGCGCGCAACGGCACCGTCACCATCGCGAACGCGGTGGGCAACGGGGTCGCCGACGACAAGCTCGTCTACACCTACGTGCCGGACCTGATCCGCTACTACCTGTCGGAGGAGCCGATCCTGCGCAACGTCGACACGTGGCGGCTCGAGGAGCCCGACGCGCTCGAGGAGGTGCTCGACCGTCTCGACGAGCTCGTGGTCAAGCCTGTCGACGGGTCGGGCGGCAAGGGTCTGGTCGTCGGACCGAGGGCGTCGCAGCACGAGCTGGCGGCGTTGCGCGTCCGGCTCCGTGAGGACCCTCGCGGCTGGATCGCCCAGCCGGTGGTCCAGCTCTCGACGATCCCGACACTGATCGGCGACGCCCTGCGGCCCCGGCACACGGACCTGCGACCGTTCGCGGTCAACGACGGCGAGTCCGTGTTCGTCCTGCCCGGCGGCCTGACGCGTGTGGCGCTCCCGGAGGGTGAGCTCGTCGTCAACTCCTCGCAGGGCGGCGGTTCGAAGGACACCTGGGTGCTCGGCGGTGCCGTGCCCCGCCGTGCGGTCCGGCTGGGTTCCGACCTGCCGCAGTCGGTGGCGCAGGACGAGGCGGTGCCCATCGACTCGAACCCGAACGACGTGCGCGCCCAGGTCATGCAGCAGCAGCAGACGCGGTCGTTCCCGGTCACGTCGTCGTCGGAGTCGGGCGGAGGTGGTGCCGCGTGCTGAGCCGGATCGCGGAGTCGCTGTTCTGGATCGGTCGGTACGTCGAGCGGGCCGACGACACGGCACGTCTGCTCGACGTGCACGTGCAGATCCTGCTCGAGGACCCGTGGGCAGAGGAGGACCTCGCCTGCCGCTCCTTGCTGTCGGTGATGGACCGGCCGGCCGAGCCGAGCCACGTGGAGGTCGGCCGCGAGTACGTGCTCGACATGCTGGCGTACGACAGGTTCGCGCCGTCGTCGATCGCCGGTTCGCTGGTCTCGGCGCGTGAGAACGCGAGGCGGGCCCGAGAGACGATCTCGACCGAGCTGTGGGAGGCGCTCAACGCCACCTGGAACCAGCTGCCGTCGCACATGCGGCCGGCTCGACCGCACGACTACTTCACGTGGGTGCGTGAGCGTGCGGCCGTCGTCGCCGGGATCACCGACTCCGCGACATCGCGCGACGACACGTGGAACTTCATGGTCCTCGGGCGTTCGATCGAGCGCGCCGACATGACCGCACGGTTGCTGACCACCCGCGCTCTGGCCGGTTCGGCCGGGCCGAGCTGGACGACGCTGCTGCGGTCCTGCGGTGCGCACGAGGCGTTCCTGCGGATGTACCGCGGAGCCGCGTCCGACGAACGCGCCGCCGGGTTCCTGCTGACGGACCAGCTCTTCCCGCGGTCGATCGTCTTCGCGCTCAACCAGGCCGAGTCGTGCCTGGCCGCGCTGGAGCCGACTGCGGACCGCGCCGCCGTCGACGACGCACGACGGCACATCGGCTACGTCCGGACGAACCTGGAGTACCGGCCCCTCATCGAGGTGCTCGACACCCTGCCCAAGGAGATGGAACGCGTGCAGCGAGCCTGCTCTGCCGCGTCGGACGCGATCCGTGGTCGCTACTTCCCGAGCGGCTCCGCGACGAACTGGGTGGGGGAGGCGCTGTGAGTCGGCTGCGCGTGGTCCACACGTCCGCGTTCCAGTACGCGAGCCCGGTGCTGGCCTCGTACAACGAGGCACGCATGACACCGCTGACGCAGCACGGCCAGACGGTGCTGGAGTCGAAGATCGAGGTGCAGCCGCACACCGGCTGGTCCGAGTACCGCGACTACTGGGGCACGGCCGTCTCCGCGTTCGAGGTGCTCACGCCGCACGAGTCGATGGTGGTGACCGCCGAGCACCTGGTCGACGTGGCCGAGCGCCAGCCGCTGCGGAACCCCGCCGGGTGGGAGACCCTGCGCGGCGCCGAGCTTCGTGACCGGCTGGCCGAGTTCCTCTCGGACACGCCGACCACCGCGCCGCCCGACGAGGTCGTCGAGCTGGCCAAGCGCGTGGCAGCGTCGCTGACCCCGGCCGAGGCCGCGCTGGCGGTCAGCAACGCGCTGCGGGACGAGGTCGAGTACATCCCGGGCGCGACGACCGTGCACACGCCGGCATCCGAGGCGTGGGCCAAGCGCGCCGGCGTCTGCCAGGACCTGGCGCACCTGGTCTCCGGGGCGCTGCGGTCGATCGGCATCCCGGCCAGGTACGTGTCCGGCTACCTGCACCCCGACGACGAGGTGGAGATCGGGACGACGGTCAGCGGCGACTCGCACGCCTGGGTCGAGTGGTGGGTGGGCGAGTGGTTCGCGTACGACCCGACCAACCGGTCGATCGCCGGTGACCACCACGTGGTGATCGCGCGCGGACGCTGCTACGACGACGTGCCGCCGCTGCGCGGGATCTTCGCGGGTGCGGGGACGCAGGAGACCTCCGTGACGGTGCAGATCACGCGCGAGGCCTGACGTCCGGATCCGATCACGGCGTCAGGCGCCGGGAGAGCGTGTCGTCGAGCGCTGCCCGGTCGCCGTCGACCCGCAGACCGTCGTCGGGGGACCGCCGTCCCCACAGGAGGAGGGCGAGGTCCCTCGCCCGGCCGGTGACGTGCACAGCCGGGGCGGCCGGGCCGCCCAGCGACCACGTCCGGTCCGCGTCGGTGGCGTGCAGAGCGACCGGCGCGGGCAGGGGCTCCATGCGACCCATCCGCTCCTGTCGCGGCTGCATGACGGTGACGACCTCGTCCACGGTGTCGGCCCACACGACGGGGTCCACGGCCAGGTCCAGCCCGCCTGCGGTGCGCAGGTCCCACAGGTGCACGAGCGTCTCGTGGGTCTGGCGACGGTGCCAGAACGACGCGGGTCCCTCGCCGAGGAGCGTCCACGAGCGAGCGTCCGGTCCGAGCTCGGCGAGCGTCTCGCGCAGCTCGGCGGCGCACGATCCGTAGAGGTCGGTGAGGACGAACGGCCCGCGTCCGAGCGGGGTCTCCTCGGTGCGGCGCGCCTGGCCCGCAGCCCAGTGGTGGATCCGGGCCACGTGCACCACCAGGTCCTTCACCCGCCAGCGGCCGCACCAGGGGACGCGGGTGGTCGGGTCGACCGCGGGGATCGTCGCGAGGAACTGGCCCTGGAGGTCCGACAGCACCGCCAGCGAAGCGGGTACAGCGGCGGGCGCTGGTGTGGGCGCATCGGCATGGTGCGTCGTCATGGGACCATGGTGGTACCGACCGCACGTGACCCGACAGGGCGACGACGGTCACCGATCGTCGCGACGGTGCCATCAGTGCCGCCCGAGCCTTCGCCGATATCGAACTCAGGAGCCAGTCCGCTTGTCCCCGATCCCCGGTGCCGCCGCCTCGTCGCGCATCCACCCCGCGGCCACGCCGCCGGAGCTGCTGCGCAACTTCTGCATCATCGCGCACATCGACCACGGCAAGTCGACGCTCGCGGACCGCATGCTGCAGCTCACCGGCGTCGTGGACGCGCGGGCGATGCGCGCGCAGTACCTGGACCGCATGGACATCGAGCGCGAGCGCGGCATCACGATCAAGTCGCAGGCCGTGCGGATGCCGTGGGGCGTCGGTGAGGACGCCTTCGCGCTGAACATGATCGACACCCCCGGGCACGTCGACTTCACCTACGAGGTGTCCCGGTCGCTGGCGGCCTGCGAGGGGGCCGTGCTGCTGGTCGACGCCGCGCAGGGCATCGAGGCGCAGACGCTGGCCAACCTCTACCTCGCGCTCGACAACGACCTGACGATCATCCCGGTGCTCAACAAGATCGACCTGCCGGCCGCCCAGCCCGAGAAGTACGCGGAGGAGCTGGCCAAGCTCATCGGCGGCGAGCCCGAGGACTGCCTGCGGGTGTCGGGCAAGACCGGAGAGGGTGTCACGGAGCTGCTGGACCGCATCGTGGAGCTGGTCCCTCCGCCCACCGGCGACGCGAACGCACCGGCACGCGCGATGATCTTCGACTCCGTCTACGACACGTACCGCGGTGTGGTCACCTACGTCCGGGTCGTCGACGGCAACCTGAACCCGCGCGAGAAGATCGTCATGATGTCGACGCGCGCGACGCACGAGCTGCTCGAGATCGGCGTGATCTCCCCGGAGCCGGTCCCGACGAAGGGGCTCGGGGTCGGCGAGGTCGGCTACCTCATCACGGGCGTGAAGGACGTGCGCCAGTCGAAGGTCGGCGACACCGTCACCAACGCCAGCAAGCCCGCGGCCGAGGCGCTCGGCGGCTACTCCGACCCGAAGCCGATGGTTTTTTCGGGCCTGTACCCGATCGACGGCACCGACTACCCGGTGCTGCGCGACGCGCTCGACAAGCTCAAGCTCAACGACGCCGCGCTCAACTACGAGCCCGAGACGTCGGTCGCCCTGGGCTTCGGCTTCCGCGTCGGCTTCCTCGGCCTGCTGCACCTGGAGATCGTCCGCGAGCGGCTCGAGCGCGAGTTCGACCTCGACCTCATCTCGACGGCACCGAACGTCGTCTACGAGGTGACGCTCGAGGACAAGAGCGTCGTCGTCGTGACCAACCCGAGCGAGTTCCCGTCGGGGAAGATCGGTGCCGTCAACGAGCCCATGGTCAAGGGCACGATCCTGGCGCCGTCGGAGTTCATCGGCGCCATCATGGAGCTCTGCCAGACCAAGCGCGGCGAGCTGCAGGGCATGGACTACCTGTCCGAGGACCGTGTCGAGCTGCGCTACGTGCTCCCGATGGCCGAGATCGTGTTCGACTTCTTCGACCAGCTGAAGTCCAAGACGCGCGGCTACGCCAGCCTCGACTACGAGCGCATCGGCGACCAGGAGGCGGACCTGGTCAAGGTCGACATCCTGCTGCAGGGCGAGACGGTGGACGCGTTCAGCGCGATCGTGCACAAGGACAAGGCCTACGCCTACGGCGTGATGATGACGGCCAAGCTCAAGGACCTCATCCCGCGCCAGCAGTTCGAGGTGCCCATCCAGGCCGCGATCGGTGCGCGGATCATCGCGCGCGAGACCATCCGCGCCATCCGCAAGGACGTCCTGGCCAAGTGCTACGGCGGCGACATCACGCGTAAGCGCAAGCTCCTGGAGAAGCAGAAGGAGGGCAAGAAGCGCATGAAGACGATCGGTCGGGTCGACGTGCCGCAGGAGGCCTTCATCGCCGCGCTCTCCAGCGAGCCTGCCGGTTCCGCCGGCGGCAAGGACGCGAAGAAGAAGTGAGTCCGGCTCTCCCCGAGGGAGACGTGGCACCCGACGACGGCTCCTTGCCGGCGTCGGCGTTCGACGGCCTGGAGCAGCGCGCCTTCGGCGTCTACCTGCACGTCCCGTTCTGCACGGTGCGCTGCGGCTACTGCGACTTCAACACGTACACGGCCACCGAGCTGGGCGGAGGCGCGAGCCAGAACGCGTACGCGGACACGGCCCTGAAGGAGATCGCGCTCGCCGCGAGCGTCCTGCCGGCGCGGCCGGTGCAGACCGTGTTCGTCGGCGGCGGCACCCCCACGGTCCTGTCGGTCCCCGACCTGTCGCGCATGCTGACCGGCGTCCGCGAGGCGTGGGGCTTTGGCGACGACGCCGAGGTGACCACCGAGGCGAACCCCGACTCCGTCACCCCGGAGTCGTTGGAGGCGCTGGCCGCCGCCGGCTTCACCAGGGTCTCGTTCGGGATGCAGTCGGCGGTGCCGCACGTGCTGGCCACCCTCGAACGCACGCACGACCCCCGACGTATCCCGGACGTCGTGCGCTGGGCTCGCGATGCGGGCCTGGCCGTCTCGCTCGACCTGATCTACGGGACGCCGGGGGAGTCGGTCGACGACTGGCGTACCAGCGTCGAGGCCGCACTGGCCACCGGCGTCGATCACGTCTCCGCCTACGCGCTGGTCGTCGAGCAGGGCACACGCATGGCGGTGCAGGTGCGCCGCGGCGAGCTCGAGCTGCCCGACGGCGACGACCAGGCCACCAAGTACGAGCTCGCCGACGACCTGTTCGAGGCGGCCGGCCTGCGCTGGTACGAGGTCAGCAACTGGTCGAGGACCCCCGAGACGGCCTGCCGGCACAATCTCGCCTACTGGCGGGGTGACGACTGGTGGGGGGTCGGCCCCGGGGCGCACAGCCACGTCGGCGGGGTGCGCTGGTGGAACGTCAAGCACCCGCGCGCGTATGCGGACCGGCTCGACCGCGGGCTGAGCCCCGCCGCCGGCCGCGAGACCGTGACCGGCGACGGCGCGGTGCTGGAACGGCTGATGCTCGGCGTCCGGCTGTCGGCCGGGCTGCCGCTCGACGTGCTGCCGGCGAGTGCGCGTCCCGCGGTCGCCGGGTTGATCGCGGACGGTCTGGTGGACGGCGCGGCAGCACTGCGTCGGGACGAGGGCGGCCGGCGTCTGGTCCTCACGCGTCGTGGACGACTGCTCGCCGACGCGGTCGTCCGGACGCTCGCGGGCTGACGTGACGGCCCTCGGTGCGCTGGGAGCCCGAAGCCGACATGCCGGGCATCACCCCGCATCCTTGACACAGGTGTGCGCCTTCGGTTCGCTGGCGTGGGCATCGACCGCCCGTGACCAGGAGGCCACGCATGAGCGAGAACCGGGACGGTACGCCGCCGAACGACGACGAGCCCGTCGCGCCTGACCCTCAACAGCCGGTTCCGCTGGCAAAGCCGCCAGCGGCACCGCCACCGCCACCGCCGCCACCGCCCGCTCCGCCGCAGGCGCCCCCACCCCCACCCCCACCCCCGCCGCCCGCTCCGCCGGTCCCGCCGCCTGCGCAGCCGCAGTACGGGCAACCCCAGTACGGGCAACCGGCGCCGGGCGCGTACCCGCCACCGCCCCAGCCGGGGTACGGCCAGCCGGGGTACGGCCAGCCGGGGTACGGCCAGCCGGGGTACGGCCAGCCGGGGTACGGCCAGCAGGCGCCCGGCGCCTACCCGCCCCCGGGCTACGCGCAGCCGCCCGCCGGTGGCTACGCACCGCCGCCGCCGTCGCCGATCGGGGAGTCGGTGTCCTACGGCTGGGCGCAGTTCACCCGGCACGGTGGCCTCTTCATCGCCGCCGGAGTCGTCTGGTTCGTCGGCTTCCTCGTCGTGGTCGGGATCGTCTCTGCGATCTTCGGCGGCGGCGCACGGATGTTCCGCAACGGCGCGTTCGGCTTCGGGCTGTCGTTGGGCGCGATCCTCCTGACGCTCGTCGCGTCACTGATCGGCTACCTGATCCAGGCGATCTTCATCAGCGCTGCCCTGGACGTCACCAAGGGCAAAGAGATCACCTTCGGGACCTTCTTCAGGTTCGTCGACGCCGGACCGGTCGTCGTCACGGCCCTGATCCTCACCGGGATAGCGGTGGTGCTCAGGGTGATCCCGGTCCTCGGGGGCCTTGCCTCGCTCGTCGTGAACTTCCTGCTGTTCTTCACGTTCTGGTTCGTGATCGACAAGAAGCTTCAGCCTGTGGACGCCATGAAGGCGAGCTACGCGTTGATCGTCGCCAACCTGTCCACCACGATCCTCTTCTACCTGCTGGCCCTCGCGATCGTCGTAGCGGGTGCCCTCCTCTGCGGCGTCGGCCTGCTGGTGGCCGTCCCCGTCGTGCTGCTGGCGAGCGCGTTCCTGTTCCGGAGGTTGCTCGGGGACCCGATCGCCCCCGTCGCCTGACCGCTGCTCGACACCCACGGTGCCCGGCCCGCTCGCAGGCCGGGCACCGTCACGCGGTGACGAAGTCGATGAGCTCCTCGACGCGACCCAGCAGGCTGGGCTCGAGGTCGGCGTAGCTGCGGACGGAGCGCAGGATCCGCTGCCAGGCGCGGGCCACATCGGCCTGGTCCTGCGCGGGCCACCCGAGCTCACGCAGGATGCCGTGCTTCCACTCGGTACCGCGCTCGATCGTCGGCCAGGCCGCCAGGCCGATGCGTTCAGGCCGCACGGCCTGCCACACGTCGACGTACGGGTGCCCGAGCACGAGCACCGTGCCCGCGGGGGCCATCCGGACGGCCTCGGCGGCGATCCTGCTCTCCTTGGCCCCGGCGACGAGGTGGTCGACGAGCACGCCGACGCGGCGCCCGGGTTCGGGGGCGAAGTCGCGGATCGCGTCGGGCAGGTTGTCCACGCCGTCGAGCAGCTCGACCACGACGCCCTCGAGGCGGAGGTCGTCACCCCAGACCTTCTCGACGAGCTCGGCGTCGTGCTTGCCCTCGACCCAGATCCGGCTGCCGCGGGCAACGCGCGCCCGGGCGTCGTGCACCGCGACCGACCCGGAGGCCGTACGGGTGGGGCGCCCGGGCGCCGGCGCCCGGACCGGGGCGGTCAGCGCGACGGGTTCGCCGTCGAGCCAGAAGCCCCGGCCGAGCGGGAACGTGCGCGTGCGGCCGCGGCGGTCCTCCAGGACCACGACGTGGACGCCGCCGGACTTCTCGACGCGGACGACCGCACCGACCCAGCCGGTGGTGACCTCCTCGACGACGAGGCCCGTCTCCGCAGCCTGCGGGCGGCTGGTCCGGGTCGGTCGGTGGTGGGTCGAGGCGGCGCCGCGCAGGACGTCGGAGCCGTAGCGGTCCTGGTTCACCCGGGCAGCGTAGAGGCGCGCCGGGATCGCGCCGGCGGGGCACGCCGTTGCGCTGTGGGCGCAGTGCCCCCACCTGCAGTCGTGGTGTCGTCGTCGCGGCGTAGCATTGGCACTCCTGCCCGGGGAGTGCTACCCGCCTCACCGCCGCGCAGGCCGAGACGGCCCGAAGGCAGGCTGCCACGAACGCGAGGGAGGCGAGATGAGCGACGACCGGAGGCTTGACGTGCTGCGGGCGATCGTCGAGGACTACGTCGCCACCCGTGAGCCCGTCGGTTCGCGCGCGCTGGTCGAACGGCACTCCCTCGGGGTCTCTCCTGCCACGATCCGCAACGACATGGCCTCGTTGGAAGAGGGCGGCTACATCGCTCAGCCGCACACCTCGGCCGGTCGGGTCCCGACCGACAAGGGGTACCGGCTCTTCGTCGACCAGCTCTCCAGCGTCAAGCCGCTGTCCAGCCCCGAGCGGCGCGCGATCGGCACGTTCCTGGAGAACGCGCAGGACCTGGACGACGTCGTCGACCGAGCGGTGCGCATCATCGCGCAGCTCACCCAGCAGGTCGCGGTGGTGCAGTACCCCTCGTTGCGGCGCTCGGCCCTGCGGCACGTGGAGCTCGTGCCCGTCGGCCAGCGGCACCTGCTCGTCGTGCTCATCACGGACACGGGTCGCGTCGAGCAGCGCACGCTCGAGCTCGACGGAGAGCTCGACGAGTCGGTGGTCGCCTTGCTGCGCGCCCGGCTGAACGTCAGCGCCGCAGGTCGTCGGCTCTCCGAGCTGCCCGTCGCCCTCGCCGACCTGAGCGCAGCCTTCGCCCCCGTCGACCAGGCCCTGGTGCGCAGTGTCGTCTCCGTGCTCGAGGAGACGTTGGCGCAGGAGAGCGAGGAACGGGTCGTGCTCGCCGGGACGGCCAACCTCGCGCGTGCGGGTGGGACCGACGTGCGCTCGATCGGGCCGGTCCTCGAGGCGCTGGAGGAGCAGGTCGTCCTGCTGCGGCTGCTCTCGGAGATGGCGGAGGACACTCAGGCCGTCGCGGTGCGCATCGGTCGCGAGACCCAGCACGACGGCCTCGTCGAGACCAGCTTCGTGACCACCGGCTACGGCGACGAGGGAGGCGGCTCGGTGGCGCGCATCGGCTCCATCGGCCCGCTGCGCATGGACTACCCGGCCACCATGTCCGCGGTGCGCGCTGTCGCGCGCTACCTGACGCGGATCCTGGCGCAATGACCGTCGCTCTGAACAGCACACCCACCGGAAGCGAGCAGATCCTCCCGTGACCGACTACTACGAGATCCTCGGCGTGCCACGCGACGCGACGCCTGACCAGATCAAGAAGGCCTACCGCAAGCTCGCGCGCGAGCACCACCCGGACGTCGCGGGTTCCGATGCGGGCTCCGAGGACACGTTCAAGGACGTGTCGCGGGCCTACGACGTGCTGGGGAACCCCGAGAAGCGCCGGGCGTACGACATGGGCGGCGACCCCGCCTCTCCGGGTGGCGGAATGGGCGGTGGGTTCGGCTTCCAGGACATCTTCGAGACGTTCTTCGGTGCGGCGACCGGCCAGGCGCAGCAGCGCGGGCCGATCCCGCGCGCACGCCGCGGCCAGGACGCGCTCGTCCGTCTGGACCTCGACCTGCCCGAGGTGACGTTCGGCGTGCACCGCGAGGTCCCGGTCGACACGGCCGTGGTCTGCCCGACCTGCAACGGCACCTGCTGCCGGCCGGGCACCTCGCCGCGCACGTGCGAGGTCTGCGGTGGTCGCGGCTCGGTCCAGCGCGTGGCCCGCTCGTTCCTGGGCCAGGTGATGACCACGCAGCCGTGCGCGGTCTGCCACGGGTTCGGCAGCGTCATCCCCGATCCGTGCACCGAGTGCTCCGGCGAGGGCCGGGTCCGTTCGCGGCGCACCCTGAGCGTCGACGTGCCCGCCGGCGTGGACACGGGCACGCGCATCAAGCTCACGGGTCAGGGCGAGGTCGGTCCGGCGGGCGGACCGGCGGGCGACGTGTACCTCGAGGTGCGCGAGCGGAAGAACGACACGTTCGTCCGTCGTGGTGACGACCTGCACGCGACGCTCGAGGTGCCGATGACCGCGGCGGCGCTCGGCACGGTGCTCACGCTGGAGACCTTGGACGGGCCACGCGACGTCGACCTGCGTCCCGGCACGCAGCCGTCGCAGATCGTCACGCTGAAGAACCTGGGGGTCGGCCACCTGCACGTCGGCGGACGCGGGGACCTGCACGTGCACGTCGACGTCCAGGTGCCCACCGCGCTGGACGACGAGCAGTCCGAGCTGCTGCGCAAGCTCGCGGCGCTGCGCGGCGAGGAACGCCCGGAGGCCCGGTTCGCCGGGTCGAGCACGGGCGTGTTCGCCAAGCTGCGCGACAAGCTGTCCGGCCGCTGAGCGGCCCGGCGGGATGAGCGCGCCGGTCTTCCTCGCCGACCCCGGGACCCTGCGGGACGTCGTCGCGGGCGGCACCTACCTGCTCGGCGGCACCGAGGGCCGTCATGCCGGCGTCGTCCAGCGGCGCGCCGCCGGTGAGCGGGTCGACGTGGTCGACGGCGAGGGCGTGCGTCTGGTGGGCACAGTCGACGCTGTGACGGCCGACGGCGTCCTCGTCGCCGTCGCGGAGGTCGTGCTCGAGGACCCGCCGGCCGTGGGGCTCGTGCTCGTGCAGGCGCTGGCCAAGGGGGACCGGGACGAGATGGCGATCGAGGCTGCGACCGAGGTCGGGGTGGACGCCGTGGTCCCGTGGCAGGCGGAGCGGTCGGTCGTCGTGTGGCGTGGAGAGCGTGCCGCGAAGAGCCGGCTCCGCTGGGTGGGTGCGGTGCGGTCCGCGGCCAAGCAGTCGCGTCGTGCCCGGGTGCCCGAGGTCGGGACGGCGCTGGACGGGCGAGCGCTCGCCACGCGGATCCGGTCGGTGGTCGACGCCGGTGGCGTCGCGCTGGTCCTGCACGAAGAGGCGTCGGCGCCGATCGCGGACGTCTCGTTGCCCGCCGCGGGCGAGTGTCTGGTCGTCGTCGGACCCGAGGGTGGGATCGGCGAGACCGAGCTGAGCCGGCTGACGGACGCCGGTGCGCACGCTGTCCGGCTCGGCCCGCACGTGCTGCGCACCTCGACGGCCGGGCCCGTCGCCCTGGCGATCCTGGCCCAGCGACTCGGTCGTTGGTCGTAGCCGGTCCCTTGTGGGCGCGGGCTCGTAGACTGCTCTGTACGTTCTCACCCAGCTAAGGAGCCCACGGCGCACGCCGAGCACATGGCCGAACCAACGCCCAACCCTGAACGCACAGCCCGCACCCACGGTGCGCCGGCTCGCGTCGAGCACCGGATCACTGTGCCGTCGGACATCTCCATGGTGGAGCTGCTCGGCCTGCAGGACGAGGTCCTGCGCGCGATCGAGACCGGTTTCACGTCGGTGGACATCCACGTGCGCGGCAACGAGGTCACGTTGGCCGGTCCGGTCGGCGATGTCGCTCTCGTGTCCCGCCTCGTCGACGAGCTGGTCGAGATGGCGGCGAGCGGCACACCGCTCACGCCCGACATCGTCGCGCGGTCGGTGACCATGCTGACGGAGGCCTCGGCGGTCCGGCCGGCCGACATCCTCTCGTTCAACATCCTGTCCAGCCGCGGGCGCACGATCCGGCCCAAGACGTCCGGGCAGAAGGAGTACGTCGACGCCATCGACCGGCACACCGTGACGTTCGGTATCGGTCCCGCCGGCACGGGGAAGACCTATCTGGCGATGGCCAAGGCGGTGCAGGCGCTCCAGGACCGCAAGGTGCACCGGATCGTGCTCACGCGTCCCGCCGTGGAGGCAGGCGAGCGACTCGGGTTCCTGCCCGGCAGCCTGTCGGACAAGATCGACCCCTACCTGCGCCCGCTCTACGACGCGTTGCACGACATGGTCGATCCCGAGGCCATCCCGCGGCTCATGGAGGCGGGGACCATCGAGGTGGCGCCGCTCGCCTACATGCGCGGTCGCACGTTGAACGATGCGTTCATCATCCTCGACGAGGCTCAGAACACGACCGTCGAGCAGATGAAGATGTTCCTCACCCGCCTCGGGTTCGGGTCCAAGGTCGTCGTCACCGGGGACGTCACCCAGGTGGATCTGCCGTCGGCGACCACCTCCGGGCTGCGGGTCGTCGAGCAGGTGCTCACGGGCATCGACGACGTCGCCTTCTGCCGGCTCAGCTCGTCCGACGTCGTCCGGCACCGGCTGGTCAGCGAGATCATCGACGCCTACGCACGCTGGGACAGGAGCTGAGGGCGAGATGAGCGTCGAGGTCAGGAACGAGTCCGGGTACGACGTCGACGAGGCGGAGTTCGCGGCGCTCGGCAGGTTCGTCATCGACGCCATGCACGTGCACCCGCAGACGGACCTGTCGATCACCCTGGTCGGCACCGACGCGATGACCGACCTGCACGTCCAGTGGATGGACGAGCCGGGTCCGACCGACGTGCTGTCCTGGCCGATGGACGAGCTGCGGCCCGGCCGGGAGGGCGATCCGACGCCGGCAGGGCTGCTCGGTGACGTCGTCCTGTGCCCCGAGGTCGCCGCCGCCCAGGCCCGGACCGCCGGGCACTCGACCGAGGACGAGCTCCTGCTGCTCACCACGCACGGCATCCTGCACCTGCTCGGCTACGACCACGTCGAGCCTGAGGAGCACAAGGAGATGTTCGACCTCCAGCGCCAGCTGCTGCTGAGGTTCCTGGCAACCCGATGACCGACGTGCCCGTCGCACTGCTCGTCCTGCTCGCGGTCCTGGGCATCGCCGCGGCCGCCGCGCTGTCCGCGGGGGAGATCGCTGTCGTGCGCGTCTCCCGAGCTGCGGTGACCGACCTCGTCGCGGAGCGGCACCCGGCGGCGAGCCGTGTCCGTGCGCTCACCGAGCACCCGACCCGGGTCGCCTCCGCGGCGGCGTTCGTGCGGCTCCTCACCGAGATGACGGCGACCGTCTGCATCACGCTGGCGGTGGGCTCGGGCGACCTTCCGTGGTGGGCCGTGCTGCTGATCTCGGTCGCGCTGTGCGGGCTGGTCGCGTTCCTGCTGGTGCGGGCGAGCCCCCGCACGCTGGGTCGCCGGCACCCCGTCCGGACGCTGGCGGTCCTGTCCCGGCCCCTGGTCGCGGTGACGGCCGTGGCAGGGCGGCTGGGCGCGGTCGGTCGACCGACGGAGGGCTCCGCCGAGGAGGACGAGGACGAGCTGCGCGAGATGGTCCAGCGCGTCAGCGAGTCGGACGTGATCGAGGACGACGAGCGTGAGATGTTCCGGTCGGTGCTCGGGCTCGGGGACACCCTGACGCGCGAGGTGATGGTGCCGCGCACCGACATGGTCACGGCACCCGACGACACGCCGGTGCGCAAGGCCCTCGCGCTGCTCCTGCGGTCAGGGTTCTCCCGTGTGCCGCTCACCGGCGAGTCGGTGGACGACCTCACCGGGGTCCTGTACCTCAAGGACGTCGTCCGTCGGCTGCCGATCGCACCCACCGGGCGCTCGAACAACAAGGAGCAGCAGGCCGTGCTCGACGCCCCGGCCAGCTCCTTGGCCCGGCCGGCGGTGTTCGTCCCCGAGTCCAAGCCGGTCGACGAGCTCCTGCGCGAGCTCCAGGACGGGACGTCGCACATGGCGATGGTGGTCGACGAGTACGGCGGCATCGCGGGACTCGTCACGATCGAGGACGCGCTCGAGGAGATCGTCGGCGAGCTCACCGACGAGCACGACCGGAGCGCCCCTGTGGTCGAGGACCTGGGCGACGGTCTGTTCCGCGTCCCCGCCCGTCTGGGGCGCGACGAGCTGGGCGAACTGTTCGGTCTCGAGGTCGAGGACGAGGACGTCGACACCGCCGGCGGTCTGCTGGCCAAAGCCTTGGGTAAGGTTCCTCTGCTCGGGTCGGCGGGGGACATCCACGGGCTGCACCTCGTCGCGGACCGCGTCGAGGGTCGGCGCCGTCGGTTGGCTACAGTCCTGGTCAGCCAGGTCGACCCCGAGACTCAGAACGAGCTGGACAAGCACGGAACTGTGGGCTCGGCAAGGACGCCCGCGCCCGACAACCACGGAGCGACTCGATGACCTTCCGATCCGGCTTCGCCTGCTTCGTCGGGCGCCCCAACGCCGGCAAGTCGACGCTCACCAACGCGCTCGTCGGCCAGAAGGTCGCCATCACGTCCGGCCGCCCGCAGACCACCCGGCACACGATCCGGGGCATCGTGCACCGCCCGGACGCGCAGCTGATCCTCGTGGACACGCCCGGGCTGCACCGTCCGCGGACCCTGCTGGGTGAGCGGCTGAACGCGCTGGTGAAAGACACGCTCACCGAGGTCGACGTGGTCGGCTTCTGCCTGCCTGCCGACGAGCGGGTCGGCCCGGGAGACCGCTTCATCGCGGACCAGATGACCGAGCTGGCGCGCGACGGTCGAGGCACGCCGGTGGTCGCGATCGTCACCAAGGCCGACCTCGTCGGCAAGGGCAAGCTGGCGGAGCACCTCATGGCCGTGCAGGGGTTGGGCGACTGGGCGGACATCGTTCCCGTCTCGGCGGTCGGCGGCTACCAGGTCGACGTCCTCGAGAAGGTGCTGATCGGCCACCTGCCGGAAGGGACGCCCCTGTACGCCGAGGGTGAGCTCACCGACGAGCCGGAGGCCGTGATGGTCGCCGAGCTGGTCCGGGAGGCGGCGCTCGAGGGCGTCCGCGACGAGCTGCCGCACTCGTTGGCGGTGGTCGTCGACGAGATCGTCCCGCGCGACGAGCCGGCCGCGGGCGGGGTGCCGATGCTCGACGTGCGCGTCAACCTCTTCGTGGAACGCGACAGCCAGAAGGCGATCATCATCGGCAAGGGTGGTGCGCGGCTGCGTGACGTCGGCAGCGAGGCGCGCCGCGGGATCGAGGCGCTCCTCGGGGCCCGGGTCTACCTGGACCTGCACGTCAAGGTGGCCAAGGACTGGCAGCGTGACCCGAAGCAGCTCGGGAAGATGGGTTTCTGAGGGATGCTGCGCTCAGGGGAGCGGACGACGAGCAGGCCGGAGGCCGCAAGCCGGCGTCGTGCGGCGTACCGGATCACCGCCGCCACGGTGCTGGGTGTGGTGGTGCTCGCCGTGCTGGGAGCGGTCATGGGTCCGCAGTGGGACCCGGTGCCGTTGTCAGACCCGTTGACCGTCCAGACGCCGTCGACGGTGATCGGGGCCGCCGGCACGACCGGCAGCTATGAGGTCAAGACGTCGGTGGTGACGGTCCAGCTCGACGGCGAGACGATCGACGCCCGGATCAGCGAGCCGGTAGGCCTCGACGGCCCCAAGCCCGGGGTCGTGTTCATCCACGGCGCGGGCACGGGCCGCTACGAGATCGCGTTCCTCGCGCAGGCGCACGACCTCGCCGCGTCGGGCATCGTCGCGATGGTGCCCAACAAGCGGCTGGACACGTACACGACCCGACACCGCGACTACGTGGGGATGGCTCACGACTACGACGCCTCCGTGAAGCTGCTGCAGAACCATCCCGGCGTCGATCCGGACCGGGTGGGCCTGTACGCGGAGAGCGAGGGCGGCTGGATCGCCCCGGTCATCGCAGCCGAGGACCCCACCCTGGGCTTCGTCGTCCTGGTGTCCTCGCCCGTCGTCCCGCCGCGCCAGCAGGCAGCGTTCGCCGTCGACTCCTACCTGCGGAACACGGGCGTCCCGCACGGGGTGTTCCGGGCGATCCCGCGCGCGGTCGGCATGTCGATCCCCGGTGGCGGGTTCGAGTACGCGGACTTCGACGTCACGCCGTACCAACGCCGCATGACGCAGCCGGTCCTCGTCGTCTACGGCACGGGTGACGCCTCGATGCCCACGATCCAGGGTGCCCTGCAGGTCATCGACGACACCGCGCTGGCTGGGAACGGCGACGTGACGGTGCGCTACTACGCCGGCGCCAACCATGGCATCCGGGTGAACGGCGTGGTGGACGCAGACTTCGTGCGCGACCTGTCGGGATGGGTGCTCGGGCTGCCCGGCACCGCAGGCGCCGAGCCGCGAGTCGCCGGCGACCAGCCGGTGCAGACCTACGTCGCGGCGCCTGTCTCGCGGCCGCACTGGAACAGCAGCGTGGTCCTCGCGCTCACCGGGCTGGCCGTGGCGCTGATCGTGCTCGGCCCGCTCGCCGTCGCGGTCGCACGTGGCGCGGAGGCCGCGCTCGACCGCGTGCGCGACCGCCCGTCGGCGCCCGGCCCGAGGTTCGCGCACGGCATCCTGCCGCGCCTCCTCGCGGTGGGAACGGGCGCGATCCTCACCGTCGTCGCCCTGATCTGGTACATCGTCTCCGTCGCCCGTCTCGCCCTGAACTACCAGCACGACGACCTCGTGGTGCAAGGCGGCTGGATCCTCGTGCGGCTGCTCGGCGTCGCTGTCGTGCTCGGCGCGGTTCTCCTCGCGCGGAGGTACGGTCAAGCAAGGGCGACCGGTGCGCGACCGGCCCCAGGCGTTCTGCGGACCCTCGTCCTGTGGGGTGGCGTCGTCGGATCGGGCATCCTGCTCGTGGTCCTCGCCTACTGGGGTGTCTACCAGCTCGGCATCTGACCACAGGGTGGCCGCACGTGTGTACCTGGGACTCAGGTACGGGACGATGTGCGCCGATGATGACAGCAGGCACCGACCGGGTGTCGCCTCGTCGCGCAGACAGCTAGGGGGAACGCAGGTGCGAACGTCGTGGGGTTCTGCGACCGACCGCGGCCGCGTCCGCGATGTCAACGAGGACGCGCTCCTGGCCTACCCGCCGGTGTTCCTCGTGGCAGACGGCATGGGCGGTCACGACGCCGGTGACCTGGCCAGCCGGATCGCCGTCGAGGAGTTCGCCCAGCTGGCCGGGCAGGCCGCCGCCAGCGCCGACGACGTGCACGCGTGCTTCGAGCGGACCGCGGCCCGGATCCGGAACGAGTTCACCGGCGGGCGGCAGGGCGGAACGACCGTCGCCGGCGTCGCGGTCACCGAGCACGACGGCGGCTCGTACTGGCTGGTGTTCAACGTCGGCGACTCCCGGGTGTACCGGTGGGACGGCGAGGAGCTCGAGCAGGTGAGCGTCGACCACTCGGTCGTCCAGGAGCTCATCGACCTCGGCGAGATCGAGGTCGCCGACGCCGAGACGCACCCCGAGCGTCATGTCCTGACACGCGCCCTGGGGACAGGGGACGCCCCGGAGCCCGACTACTGGCTCCTGCCGGCCGGCCTGCAGGACCGGCTCCTCATCTGCACGGACGGGCTGACGCGCGAGCTCGGAGAGGCCGCGCTGCAGGACGTGCTCGTCGCGACCAGCGATCCCCAGGATGCAGCTGCGCTGCTGGTGCGGCTCGCCCTCGAGCACGGCGCGCGGGACAACGTCAGTGCCGTCGTGGTCGACGTGGCCACCTCGGCGGGTGCGCACGAGGACGTGCACATCACCGTCCCTCGTGGATCCGCCGACCTCGGCCCGCACCTGTGGGACGAGATGCTCAACGGCGCGACCGTCCCGAGGTTCTACGCTCCGGGATCGTCGCCGAGCGACGCGAGCAAGCTCAACGAGGAGGGCCCGTCATGAGTGTTCCCGAGTACTCCGCCGGCGAGTGGACGGCGATCGTGCGCCCCGGGTTCGTGGCGCTCCTGGGGCCCGCTGCGGCCGAGTCGACCGTGCGCGACCTCTGGCAGGCGACCGGAGACGGCGTCTTCGCGGCGCTCGCCCTGCTCGCGCGCGACGGGTTCGCGGGCCTTCCGCCGTTCGCGCTCGTGTCCGTCGACAAGCGCCGGGTGCATGCCGCGCTCCGCGGTGACGTCGAGGTCGTGGTGGATCTCGAGGGGCGCCTCGAGACGTTGCGGTCCGGCGAGGTCAGCACGTGGACCGAACGCGTCCTCGACGGCGTCGGGTCGGTCGTCGTGCAGGTGGACGCGCCAGCCGACGGCCCGACGCTCCCGGTCGCCGACGGTGTGGTGCGGGCGTCGCGCGTGCGCATCGCCCTGGCCGTCTCGGACGAGGACGTCGCCGCTGCCCAGGACGTCGATCCCGTTCCCGCGCAGGTGGTCGTCCCTCCGACGCCGACCGCCGAGCCCGAGCCGCTCGAGCCGTCCGCCGACGACGTGCCGGCCTCGGAGCCCTCGTTCGTCGAGGAGCCCGTGGCGCTGGTGCCCGTCGAAGAGCCCGAGACGGCCGCGGCGGACACGGATCCCCTCGGACTGGTGCCCGTGCGCGACGAGCAGACGGATGCGACCGGCGTCGTCGCTGCCGCCGAGGCGTTCCTGTCGGACTCCGCGTTCGACGAGAAGCACGGCACCGGAGGCCCGACCGTCCCGCTGACGGGCGCGTCCCTGGACGACCACGACGGTCTGACGATCCTGTCCACCGACCTGGCGGACATCCGTGACCAGCTTCCCTCGTGGGCGTCGGACGACATGCCGGCGCCGTTCCGCGCCCCCCAGGGTGCGCCCATGCCGGCCAAGCTGGTGCTCTCGACCGGTCTCGTCGTCCCCCTCGACCGGGCCGTGCTGCTCGGTCGCGCGCCGCAGGTGGCGCGAGTCTCCAACCGCGAGCTGCCGCGGCTCATCACCGTCCCGAGCCCCCAGCAGGACATCTCGCGCACCCATGCGGAGGTGCGTGTCGAGGGAGACCACGTCCTGGTCACGGATCTCGACTCGACCAACGGCGTGCACGTGGCTCGTCCGGGTGAGGGCGCCCGTCGGCTGCACCCCGGTGAGCCGAGCGTGGTGGGCCTGGACGAGCTCGTCGACCTCGGCGACGGCGTGACCTTCTCGCTGGAGCGGGGTTCGTGACCGCACGCCGCGAAGCCTCGAACCCGCCGCGCCTGCCCGGGTACGAGCCTGTCCGCGTTCTCGGTCTGGGTGGCTTCGCGGACGTGTTCCTGTACGAGCAGCAGCTTCCCCGGCGCGAGGTCGCGGTCAAGGTGCTGCTCGCCGGCAGTCTCGACGACGACGTCCGCACGCGGTTCCAGACCGAGGCCAACCTCATGGCCCAGCTGTCGCACCACCCGTCGATCGTGACGATCTACCACGCCGCGATCGCCGCCGACGGACGCCCGTTCCTCGTCATGGAGTACTGCTCGCGCCCCGGGCTGGCGGAGCGCTACCGGCAGGAGCGGATCTCGGTCCCCGAGGCCCTGCGGATCGGCATCCGCCTGGCGTCCGCGGTCGAGACGGCGCACCGTGCCGGGATCCTGCACCGCGACATCAAGCCGGCGAACGTGCTGACCACCGACTTCGGCTGGCCCGCCCTGACGGACTTCGGCATCGCCGCGACGACCGGCCAGGGCGGCGGGGCGACGGTGGGCATGTCGATCCCGTGGTCGCCGCCCGAGCTGCTCGGTGAGCACCCGACCGGTGACGCACGCTCGGACGTCTACTCTCTCGCCGCGACGATCTACTCGCTGCTCGCCGGCCGGACGCCGTTCGAGATCGCCGGTGGCCAGAACAGCGCCCAGCAGCTCGTCGCCCGGATCGAGCGGTCGCCGTTGCCGCCGACCGGTCGTGACGACGTGCCGCCCGCCCTGCAGGATGTCCTCGACAAGGCGATGGCCAAGGTGCCGGCACGGCGCTACGACTCCGCGGCGGCCGTGGCTCGGGCGTTGCAGCAGGTGGAGAGCGACCTGCGCCTGCCCATCACTCCGCTGGACCTGACAGAAGAGGCGCTCGCCGCACCGCAGCGCGACCAGGGAGGCCCGTTCGGCGGGCCGGACGGCGGCGAACCGGACGCGACCCGGCTGCGCTCGATCGTCAGCGTCGCTCCCCAGGAGGCCCCCGCTGCCGAGTCGCCGAGCCTCGTCGTCGGCGTCGTCCCGGGTGCCGACGACGCGACGCGGGTCCGTTCCATCACGACGGTGCCTGCGACCGCCGGGCCGGGCCCCGGCTCGACCGCGGTTGCTGCCTCGACGAGCACGGCTCGGCCGAACATGCCGACGTTCATCGCGCCGCAGGAGCCGGAGCCGACGGACGACCTCGACGTGCCTGGCCGGCGTCGGACGCGCCTGGTGGTCGGCGTCGTCTCGAGTCTGGTGGTCCTGGCGGCCGCCGTGACGCTCGGTGCCGTCGCGCTGAACGATGACGCGCCCAAGCCCCCCGCATCGGAGTTCACCCCGGAGCCGGCGCCGACCGCGATCGACGACGTGGTCCCGTCGCCGCACTCGCTGCTCGGCACGCGCCAACCCGACGGGTCCGTCGTGTTCGTCTGGGAGAACCCGGAGCCCCAGACAGGGGACCAGTACCTGTGGGGCGTCCTGGAGGTCACCGGCGAGCCCGAGCTCCAGCTCGTCGGGGTGCCGACGGTCACGGTGCCGTCGGACGGCAGCGAGAAGGTCTGCATCACGGTGTCGATCGTGCGTCAGGACCGCCGCGCGTCGGCGACTCCCGCACAGGGGTGCGCGTCGTGAGGTTCGCCCGGGTGCGCTCGAGGGTGACGACGACCGCCGCCGTGGTCGTCGTGCCGGTGCTCGTCGCCGTCCTCGCACTGATGAACCAGGGCTTCCCGCTCGCCCGGCTCGACCTGAACGACGGCGCGGTCTGGCTGACCGCCACGAACCAGAGCCAGCTCGGCAGGTACAACGCGAAGGTCGAGGAGCTCAACGGCGGGCTGGTGGCCAAGGGGACGACGTTCGACGTCCTGCAGGACGAGGGCGACATCCTGCTCGTCGAGCCCGGGCAGGCGTCCGTGGTCGACCCCGCCTCGGTGACGGTCACGACGCAGGTCGCCACCCAGGGTGCCAAGGTGGCCATGGCCGGCGGGACGGTGGCGATCTTCGATGCCGACGGCAACGCGTGGGTGCGGGCGATCGGGGACCTCGACGGGCTCGCCATCGGCACGGACGCGCCCGACGTCGAGCTCGGCCCGGGGGGCAAGGTCGTCGTCACCCAGGACGGCCTGGTGCTCGGCGTGGCCGCGAAGGACGGTGCCGTCACCCGGCTGGATCTGTCGAGCGGGGCGGTGGACAGCTCGCCCGACGGCGTTCTGGGCGCGGGAGACGTCGACCAGGTCACTGCGGTCGGCGACCAGCCCGTGACGCTCTCCGGACGTACGGTGCACACGCTGCACGGCACGGTCGACCTGGAGGGCGACAGCCTGCGGCTGCAGCAGCCCGGTCCGAGCTCGTCCGTGGTGCTCGTGGCCAGCACCACCGGGCTCATCGAGGTCCCGCTCGACGGCGGGGACGTCGTCGAGCACCCGACGAAGGGTTCGGGGAAGCCGGCGGCACCGGTGCGGGTGGGCACCTGCGCGCACGGCGCGTGGGCCACGGGGACGGGGTCGTACCTCCAGCTCTGCGACGGCGGGTCCGCGCACGTCAGCAACCTCGAGGGCATGTCGAGCGCCGACTCCCTGACCTTCCGGGTGAACCGTCAGGTCGTGGTGCTCAACGACACGTTGCGTGGTCGGTTGTGGCTGCCGCTGCAGGACACGAACCTGCGTGTCCCGAACTGGAACCAGGTCGTCCCGGAGGAGAACCCCGAGCAGTCGAAGGACGAGTCCCAGAGCTCGGACACGACGCAGGACCTGGTCACGGAGTGCTCGGGCCAGACGGCGCCGCCGACCGCGACCGACGACGAGTTCGGTGTCCGCCCCGGCCGCACGACCATCCTGCCCGTGGTCGACAACGACTCCTCGTCGGACTGCGGGATCCTCGCGATCTCCCAGTTCGACGCGGTGCCACCCGCGTTCGGGACCGTGGAGTCGATCTACGGCGGACGGGCGTTGCAGATCGAGGTGGCCGCAGGCGCCACGGGTACGGCCGACTTCACGTACACGATCTCGGACGGGCAGGGCAAGACAGCACCGTCGACCGCGCACGTGCGGCTCACGGTGCGCCCGCCGGGCGTCGACGCCCCGCCGCGCCAGCTGCGCACGGGGGCGCTGACCGTGGAGCAGGGGGGCCAGGCCGACCATCAGGTCCTCGCGGACTTCGACGACCCGGACGGCGACGACCTGCTGCTGGTCGGCGCGAGCGCGGTCGCGACGGCCGGCACGGTGCGCTTCCGGCAGGACGGGACCTTGACGTTCAAGGCCGACGGGTCGGCGCTCGGTCGCACCCGGGTGACGGTGCAGGTGTCCGACGGCACGACCACGACCGAGGGCTACCTCGACGTCGACGTGCGCCCCGGTGGCTCGCTCGCGCCACAGATCGACCCGGTCTTCGCGGTCACGTACGTGGACCAGCCCGTCACGCTGCACCCGCTCGACTCGGTGCGCAGCTCGTCCAGCGAGCCCCCACGCCTCGCCGGTGTCGACGACGTCGTCGGGGCGACGTTGACCCGCGACCTGCAGGGCGGAACCTTCACCTTCAGCGCCGCCCGTGCCGGCAGCTACTACGTGCAGTTCCTCGTCGCCGCATCGCCGCAGCAGGCCAGCGGGCTCGCGCGCATAGACGTCAAGGAGTGGCCCGAGACCGCGGCACCACCGGTCGCGGTACGGGACCAGGCGTCGCTGCCCGCCGGAGGCGAGGTCACCATCGACCCGCTCGACAACGACTCCGACCCGGCCGGCAAGGTGCTCGTCCTGCAGTCGGTCGACGTACCCGACGGCTCCGGGCTGAGGGTGGCCGTGCTGGACCACCACCTCGTGCAGATCCGCGCCGACCGCACGCTCACGGCGCCCGTCGTCCTGCGTTACTCGGTGTCGAGCGGTCAGTCGTCGGCGATCGGCGAGATCGTCGTCCAGCCGGTCCCCGCGTCGACCACGTCCCAACCGCCGGTCGTGCCGAACGTCGAGGTGGACGTCCGTACCGGCGGCGTCGTGACGATCCCCGTGCTCGAGGGCGCCTACGACCCGGACGGCGACCGCCCGACGCTGGTCCCGGTGCTGGACCAGGACGTCGCTCCGGGCGAGGGCCTGCTGTTCGTGTCCGGCGACGTGCTGCGGTACCAAGCACCGTCGACCCCGCTCACGGCGCACGCGTTGTTCTCCGTCCAGGACGCGACGGGCAACGTCACCGGAGCGTCCCTCACGGTGCGGGTCCACCAGTCCGACGCGTCGACCAAGGCGCCACCGCGGCCTCGCGACCTCGTCGCCCGGGTGTTCGAGGGCGACAAGGTCCGGATCGAGATCCCGCTCGTCGGGATCGACCCGGACGGCGACGGGGTGACGCTGCTCGGTGTCGCCTCCGGCGCGACCCACGGCCGTGTGACGGTCGGGGGACCGGACTGGCTGGAGTACGAGGCGCTGCCGAACGAGCTCGACACGGACGAGTTCACCTACGCGGTCGAGGACTGGACCGGACAGCGCGCGGTCGCCACGATCCGGGTCGGCATCGCTCCGCGACCCACGAGCACGGCGACGGTGACGGCGCGGGACGACCAGGTCACGGTCGGCCCGAATCGGCGTGTCGAGGTGCGCGTCCTGGCGAACGACGTCGACTCCAGCGGTGGTGACCTCGAGCTCGTGCCGGAGCTGGACCTGGCGGCCGGCGCCGAGGGCCTGGCAGAGGTGGAAGGGCGCCGCATCATCGTGCGGGCTCCGGAGACACCCACCGTGCTGCAGATCGGTTACACCGCGGTCAACGCCCGCGGTGGTCGGGACTCGGCCGTGCTCACGGTCACGGTGGCACGCGACGCGAAGGTGCTCCCGCCGATCGCCCGCGACGTGGTGGTCGGCGCACTCGACACGCTCGGCCGCACCGAGGTGACCGTCGACGTGCTGGCGGTCGCCCAGAACCCGAGCGGCCCGCTCAGCGACCTGGTGGTGTCCGTGCCGGGCTCTCTCGCAGATGTCGCCTCGGTGGTCGATGGCAAGGTCGTCGTGAAGCTCGTGGACCACGCTCAGACGGTGCCGTTCCTGCTCACGAACAAGACCTCTCCGGCGGCGGCGTCGTACGCGTTCGTCACCGTGCCCGCGCTCGGGTTCTTCCCGCCGACCCCTCGGCCCAAGGCGCCCGAGCTCCGGGTGGCCTCCGGTGCCCAGCTGCTGATCCCGCTCGACGAGCAGGTGCAGGTCGCGCCGGGCCGCATCCCGACCGTCGCCGACATCGCGGGGCTCAGCGCGACGAAGTCGGACCGCACGGACCTCCTGAAGGACAAGAAGACGCTCCAGTTCACCTCGGCGCCCGGCTACGCAGGGCCGGCGTCGATCACCGTCCCGGTCACCGACGCGTCCGGGCCGAACGACACGTCCGCGCGCACGTCGATCATCACGTTGCAGATCACGGTCTACGCGGTCGACGACCACCCGCCGACCTTCACCCCGTCGACGATCGACGTCGCGCCCGGCGAGGCCGCGCTGGCGGTGGACCTGCGCTCGTTCACGACCGGCCCCGAGGGTGACGCTGACCAGTCGCAGACCCGGTACACCTACCAGCTGACCGCTGCGGTGCCCTCCGGGTTCACGGCGACGATCGACGGGAGCGTGCTCCGCGTCGCGGCCGACGTGTCGACGCCCAAGGGCCGCACCGACAAGCTCAGCCTGAAGATCGGGTACGGCCGCAGCGGCTCGCTCGACCAGACGATCGACCTGCGAGTCATCGCGAGCACCCGGCGCAAGGCCCAGGTGCCCGACGTGCAGCTCGAGGGCGTCGAGGGCCGGGAAAGCACCGTCCAGGTGCTCGAGAACGCCTACAACCCCTTCCCGGGCTCTCCGCTCACGGTGGTCGGGGCAACGGTCGAGACGCCGGGCGCCGGTACGGCCACGGCGACGTCGAGCTCGGTCTCGGTGCGTCCGGCGATCGGCTTCATCGGACAGATCGTCACGCGCTTCAGGGTCCGCGACGTGACGGGTGACCCCGATCGTGAGGTCGAGGGCCGCGTCGTCATCGTGGTGCGCGGCAAGCCCGCGATCCCGACGGCCCCGCGGATCGGCGAGATCCGGGACCAGACCGTGGTCCTGTCGTGGGACGCCCCCGACAACCGCGGCGCGCTCATCTCCGGCTACCGCGTCGTCGCGAACCCGGGCAACATCGTGCGTGCGTGCGTCAGCACGACGTGCACGATCGACAACCTCACGAACGACACCGAGTACACGTTCACGGTGGCCGCGCAGAACGCCGTGGACTGGTCGGACCCGAGCCCGAGCTCGGCGCCTGCCCGACCGGACGCCGTGCCCGGACAGCCCGGCGTGCCCACGCTCGACTTCGGGTCCGGCTCCGTGCGCGCCATGTGGGCTGCGCCGGTCCAGACGGGGTCGCCGATCTCCAGCTACACGCTCGAGATCTCGCCGACGCCGTCGTCGGGCTCCGCGACCGTCACCTCGGCGACGACGAGCTACACGTTCACGGGTCTCACGAACGGCACGGCCTACACGGTGCGGGTCCGCGCGCACAACAAGGTGCCCGACCCGGGCCCGTGGTCCGACTCGTCGTTGCCGATGATCCCCGCGGCGCAGCCGGACACGCCGACCGTGGCCGCCTCGCGGACCGCCGTCGGGGCCTCCGGTCCGCAGATCAACGTGTCGTGGAGCGTTCCCGACGGGCACGGGGACGCGGTGCGGGGTTACGAGATCTCGATCGACAACGCGTCGCCGATCGCGCTCGACGCGTCGACGACGAGCTACGTGATCTCGCCTGCCCAGCGCGGTCACACCTACCAGGTCGCGGTCCGGGCGAAGAACAAGGCCGGCACGTCGCCGTGGGGCTCGGCCAACGGCGAGACGTGGAGCCAGCCGTCGGCACCGTCGGCACCGGGCATCGTCCCGGGATCGAGGTCCGTCCCGGCAGGGTCCGGCTCGGTCACCCTCACCTGGGGCCCGCCCGCCGACCCCGGCGGCCTGGGCGTCACCATCGACTACTACCAGCTCCAGGTCGGGTCCAAGGACGCTCCCATCACGCGCGTCGACGGAACGTCGAGCAGGCTCGAAAACCTCGCCGACGGACCGAGCCCGATAGCTCGCGTCCGCGCCGTGAACTCCCGCAAGAGCGAAGGTGACTGGTCGGAGCTTCCGCAGACCCAGGTGATCACCCAGCCCGCTACCCCCACGGTCAACGTGAGCCCCGGCCCGATCGACCAGGTCGCCGTCGAGTTCGTGGACGGGGACGACGGCGGGTCGCCGATCACCGCGCGGCGCTACAGCATCGACGGTGGTCGTACCTGGAAGACGGACATGCCGAGCGTCATCGACACGACGGTCCCCGTCACGGTCCAGTTCCAGGTCTCCAACCAGTACGGCTGGAGCCCCACCGCCACCGGCTCGGCGAGCCCGGGACAACCGGCCAAGCCGGACGCGCCGGCCAAGCCGGACGCCGTGGCGAACGACACCGACGGTACTGTCAGCATCTCCTGGGTGGCGCCACCCGACCACGGTCGCGCGATCGACCAGTACGAGTGGCAGTACAGCGGTGACGCGAAGGACAACGACACGGTCCCCGGCACCGACAGCAGCGCTGTACTGACCGTCAAGGGCCACGGTGTGGTCGTGATCCGGATCCAGGTCCGGGCGCACAACGCCAAGGGCTGGAGCGAATGGAGCCTGCCCTCCGACGAGGTCTCAGTTTCGTTGCCGGAAGTGCCGACACCATGAGCAGGACGACCGAGTACGACCCGACGACCGATCATCTGGAGAACGCGTACATGGACCCCGAGCAGAGCACCTGGTTCGCCGAGACCTTCGACGCCCTCGTGTCCAACGTGGGCCTCGCGCTGCTGGGCAAGGACCACACCGTCCGTCTGGCGCTGACGGCGATGATCGCCGAGGGCCACCTGCTGCTCGAGGACGCGCCGGGTACCGGGAAGACATCGCTCGCCAAGGCGCTCGCCGCCACGGTCCAGGGGAGCCACCACCGCATCCAGTTCACGCCTGACCTGCTGCCGTCGGACGTCACGGGGGTGACGATCTACGACCAGGGCACGCACCGGTTCGAGTTCCACCCGGGCCCGATCTTCGCGTCCGTCGTGCTCGCCGACGAGATCAACCGCGCGTCGCCCAAGACGCAGGCCGCCCTGCTCGAGGTGATGGAGGAGGGCAACATCACGGTCGACGGTGTCACCCACCCGGTCGGCCGCCCGTTCATGGTCATCGCGACGCAGAACCCGATCGAGCAGGCCGGGACCTACCGGCTCCCTGAGGCGCAGCTCGACCGCTTCCTCATCAAGACGTCGCTCGGCTACCCGGACCGGTCTGCGACGATCGAGATCCTGGCCGGCGCCAAGGACCGCACCGTCAACCTGCAGCCCCGCATCACGACCGAGGCCGTGGGCACGATGTCGGACCTGGCGCAGACCGTGCACATCGACGACGTCGTGCTCGACTACGTGGCGCGGTTGACAGAGGCGACCCGCGACGACGCGCAGACGGTGATCGGTGCGAGCGTGCGCGGAGGCCTCGCCCTCGTCCGCACGGCCAAGGTCTGGGCCGCGTCCGCGGGCCGGGAGTACGTCATCCCCGACGACATCAAGCTGCTGGCCCAGCCCGTCCTCGCCCACCGCCTCGTGCTCGACACGGAGGCCGAGTTCGCCGGTGTGACCGCGATCGACGTGCTCGCACGGATCCTCGAGACGACCGCGCCGCCAGCCCTGCGGGCGGCCTGAGCACCATGGGTCTGCGGGTCTCCACGGTCGGCTGGGGGGTGGCGGTCGTCGCTCTGGGCTGCCTGCTGGCCGGCCGACGGTTCGGCTGGCTCGAGCTCGCGGCGATCGGCGCCGCGCTCACCGCCGTGCTGCTGGTCTCCCTGCTCATGACGGTGGGCCGCTCCCGGTACGCGATCACGCTCGACATGGCCGACCGGCGCGTCAAGGTGGGGGAGCGTGCGCTGGGCCGGCTCGAGGTGCGCAACATCGCGCGACGGCGCTCCCTGCCCTCGCGGGTGGAGCTGCCCGTCGGTGCGGTGACTGCCGAGTTCTCCGTGCCGGCGCTGGGCGCGGGGGCGGAGCACGACGACCTGTTCGCCATCCCGACGGCGCGGCGCGCCGTGATCATCGTCGGACCGGTGCGTTCTGTGCGCGGCGACCCGTTCGGTCTCGCGCGGCGCAGCGTGCGCTGGACGAGGCCGGTCGAGCTGTTCGTGCACCCCCTGCTCGTCTCGCTCGCCGGCGCCAGCTCGGGTCTCCTGCGTGACCTCGAGGGGCAGGCCACCCGTGACCTGTCCGACTCGGACCTGTCGTTCCACGCGCTGCGCGACTACGTGGCCGGGGACGACCGCCGCTACATCCACTGGCGCACGACCGCCCGCCGCGGAAGCCTGATGGTCAAGCAGTTCGAGGACACGCGGCGGACGCAGACGGCGATCGCGCTGGCCACGGACCCGCGGGACTACGCCGACGACGACGAGTTCGAGCTGGCGGTCTCCGTGGTCGGCTCGGTGGGAGTCCAGACCATCCGGGACGAGCGCGAGCTCGCCGTGCTGGCCGGACCAGGGACGTTGCGCGTCGAGACACCGCCGTTGCTGCTCGACGACTGCTCCGGGCTGCAGCTGAGCTCCAGCGGCGCGGGTATGGCCTTGCTCGGCCGCCGCGTCGCGCGCGAGGCGCCCGAGGCCTCGGTCGCGATGCTGGTCACAGGGTCGGAACCGACGAACACCGACCTTCGGCTGGGATCGCGGTACGTGCCCGTCGGGACCCGCACCGTCGTCGTGCGGTGCGAGCGCGGCGCTGACGTCTCGGTGCGGACGCACGGTTCACTGAGCCTGGCGACGCTGGGGTCGCTCGACGACCTGCCCCGCCTGCTGCGGCGGGTGACGGCATGACGACTCTCGTCCCGGCGCGCTCCCTGCGCGCGGGGTCGGTCGACACTGCGGTGCTCCTGGGCGCTATCGGCTTCGCGCTGCTGCCGCTCTTGTCGGTGTACGGCGACCAGGCAGCCGTCCCGGCGCTCGTGGGCGGCCTGGTGCTGGGCGCCGGGGTCGCGGCGCTCGGCGCATGGCGTCGGTGGTCGGCGCTGACCGTGGTCGCCGCCCTGGTGGTCGTGTTCTTCGTCGCGGGTGGGCCGCTCGCCGCCCCGCGCACCACGATCCAGGGGTTGGTACCGACCCTGAGCACCGTACGGGCTCTCGCCAGCGGTGTGGTGTCGACCTGGAAGCAGGTGCTCACCCTGCAGCCACCGATCGGGACGAGCGGCACGCTCCTGGTCGCCATGTACACCCTCGCCTTCGCCGGCGCCGCCGCCGCGGCCGCGGTGACTCTTCGCGCGCGGCGCCCGGCGTTCGGCGCTTCCGCCGCGGTCGTGCCCGTCGTCGCCGTCGTCGGGGCGATCGTGCTCGGCACGCGGACACCGGCGATCCCCCCGACGCTCACCGGCACGGTGCTCGCCGTCGTGCTGCTGCCGTGGGCCGCGTGGCGGTCCGGTGGCCTCCGGCTGCGCCGCGTCGTCGCGTCGACCATGCTCCTGGTGGTCGCTGCCGCGGCGGGGACGTTCGGGGCGCCGGCGGTCGTGGGGTCGTCGAACAGGTTCGTGGTGCGCGACGAGATCGTGCCGCCCTTCGACCCTCGCGCCTACCCGAGCCCGCTGTCCGCGTTCCGGGAGTTCGTGAAGGAGGACGCCGACACGACGTTGTTCACCGTCTCGGGCCTGCCGGATGGTGCGAGCATCCGGCTGGCGACGATGGACCGGTACGACGGTGTGGTGTGGAACGTCGCCGGCGACGGTTCCGCTGAGGCGTCCGGTGAGTTCCGCCGTGTCGGCGACGTGATCGAGTCGGGCACGCGCGGTACGCCGGCGCGGGTGTCCTTCCACATCGACCAGCTCGGCGGCGTCTGGCTGCCGACCGTCGGCCAGGCGACCTCGTTCGACGTCACCGACCCGGCGGTGTCGAACGGTCTGCGCTACAACGACGCGACCGGTGCCGCGGTGGTCACCGGCGGCGTCCACCCCGGGCTCTCGTACGACATCGACGTCGTGGTCCCGCCGGTCCCGGACCTCAAGACCGTCGGCCGCGCCCCGGCGTCGGACGTCGCGCAGCCCCCGCCCGCCGCGGTGCCGGACATCGTCCTGAACACGGCGTCGGACGTCGCCCGGGACGCAGGCAGCCCCGTGCAGATCGCGTCGGCGCTCTCGAGCTGGCTCAGCCAGCAGGGCTTCTTCAGCCACGGGATCGTGGACAGGGGCGACTACGTGTCTCTCTCCGGCCACGGCGGCGACCGGATCACGACGCTTCTCGGCGGCGACGTCATGGTCGGCGACGGTGAGCAGTACGCGGCCGCGATGGCGCTCATGGCACGCGAGATGGGACTGCCCGCCCGCGTCGTGCTCGGCTTCAAGCCCGAGGCCGACGCCACCGGGAAGACGGCGTCCGACAAGCCCGTCAAGGTGACCGGCAAGGACATCAAGGCCTGGGTCGAGATCCCGTTCCGGGGCTACGGCTGGATCCCGTTCGACCCGACGCCGCCGCCCGAGCAGACGCCGCAGGAGAACGACAAGGACAAGCAGACCGAGCCCAACCCGCAGGTCGTGCAGCCGCCGCCGCCGCCCCCCGCCGCGGTCAACCCGCCCGACGAGGACACCGAGCAGCCTCAGACGGACGACCCGGCGCCCAAGGAGGAGGCCACGCCGCTGTGGCTCCGCGTGACCCAGGTCGCAGGCGTCGCCGCGATCCCGCTGGTGCTGCTGGCGGCGCCGTTCGTGGTCATCGTCCTGCTCAAGGTCCGGCGCCGCCGCCGTCGTCGGCGTAGCGCGGACCCGGTGGTGCGTGTCGCCGGGGGATGGGACGAGGTGCTCGACGTCGCACGCGACCTGCGGCATCCCACCGGCGGCCTCGCCACCCGCAACGAGTCAGCCAGAGCGCTCGCGGCCTCGTTCGAGGACGTTCCCGACGGTGCGCTGGTCGCCTCGAGGGTCGGGGCGCTCGCCCGTTCGGCCGACCGTGCGGTCTTCAGCCCGGCGACACCGAGTCCGGAGCAGGCGGCCGCATACTGGGCAGATGTCCAGGTTGCGGTCGCGGCGATGGCGCACAGCGTCGGTTGGCGACGCCGCGTCCGGGCTCGGCTCTCGACGGCCTCGCTGCGCCAGGAGAACCGGCGTCGGCGCGCTGCCCGCCGCTCGCGTGTCGTCTCCTAGCGCCGGGTGCCCAGCTCGTCCATGTCCACACGACCGGTCCGATCGCAGGGAGCTCAGGTGAACGCCCGGTACGCGCGAGCCGACGCGGCGCCGCCGGCCTCGATGGGTCGACGCTTCGCGGCTGTGCTGCTGGACGCCGTTGCCTGGCTGGTACTCGGAGGCTGGATCGTCGTCGCCGGCGTCATCGCCTGGGCCCGAGCCGAGCCGTCCACCCAGGCGTCCGACGACGCCGTGGCGCTCATGACGATCGGGCTGGCGCTCACGGGTGCCCTCGTCGTGACGCAGTGGATCCTGCACGGCAGGCTGGGGTGGACCCTCGGACGACTCGCCACCGGTGTGCGGACCCTCGACGTCGAGTCGCGGCAGCCCATCGGGATCGCGCGCATCTTCGTGCGCTTCGTGGTCGTCGCGGCCGGCGCCGTCGTGGCGCTGCTCGGTGCGCTGGTGGTGCTCCTGTCGCCGTTCTTCGACCGGACCGGGCGGAACCGTGGGTGGCACGACCGCGCAGCCGGTGACGAGGTGCTCGACGTGCGCCGGTCCGTGCTCGCAGCCGCGCAGCAGCCACCGCGCCGCAGCCGTCCCTCAGTCACGACAGCCTCCACTGTCGCGAGTACTGCGAGTGCCGCGGCTGTCGTCGCCGAGCCCACGGCCGCGCCGCGGCACGCCGCGCCGGTTCCCGCCTGGGCGTCGATCCCTCGGCCACCGATGGTCAGCCCCCCTCCGCCGTCGTCGCTGGTGCTTGCCCCCGTCGCCCCGCGGCGCAGCGGCCCGGACCTCGACACGCGCGCCATCCCCGTGGTGCGGCCCGGCCTCTCGTACGGCCTCGCGCCCGAGCTGGAGATGACCCGCCCGGCGCCACCGCGCACCGCCGCCGTCCTCAGTCATCCGCCCGTCGCGGAGCGGATGGGCGCAGAGTTCGAGCTCTCCGACGGCCGCCGCGTGAGCATCGAGCGCATCGCGCTGGTGGGCCGCAACCCGGCGTCCGACGCCCCGGTCCAGCTCGTCCGCGTCGCCGACCCCGGTCGCTCGGTGTCCAAGACCCATCTCCAGATCGGGGTCGAGCGGACGGGCGTCTGGGTGGCGGACCGGGGGTCGACCAACGGCACGGTGGTGACCCTGCCCGACGGCGGCCAGGTGATCTGCGGTGTGGACCAGCAGGTCCGGCTCCGGGTGGGCTCGACGGTGCTGTTCGGGGACTGCTCGATGCGGCTCGTCTGGGTGCCCGGGACGGGTCTCGCGGGCTAGGGGCGCCTAGAGTCGGTGCATGGCGGTGCGACGCCTGGCCGAGCGGCCGACGATGCAGCTCGTAGGACTGGACGAGGACGCGACGGACGCGTCACCGCCCGTCCGATCCGCGCCCGATCGGCTGCGCGATGCTGCGGCCGGCGCCCGGAGCTGGGCGTCCCAGAGGCCGGCGGCGGCGGTCGTCGCGACACTCTCTGTGCTCGCACTGCTGACCGGCGTGGTGCTCGCCGGGCCGCAGTGGCTGAGCCGACGCGAACGCGCCCAGGTGCTCGGGCCTGCGGCGTTCGTCGGCGCGGTGCACTCGTTGCGCTCGGCACCCGAGGTCCGCTGGCGGGTCGACGTCGACGGTGCGATGCCCCCGGTGCTCGTCGACGACGTGCTGGTCGTCGCAGCGGGGTCGGCGGACGCGCGGGACCGCCGGGTCGTCGGCCTGGATGCGGTCACGGGCGAGACCCGCTGGACCGTACCCCTCGGCACGGATCCGGTGCCCGACACGGTCTCGTGCCGGTCGACGGGCCCGCTCCTCACGTGCGTCGCAGGTCCGGCACCCCAGCCCGACCGCCGGGACCTGCCCCAGGTGCCGGACGGTGACGCGGCACCCGGAGCGGTCTGGGCGATCGACCCGACCGACGGCACGGTGCGCGCTCAGCACCCTGGCGCCGGCTGGACCCTGGCGACCGCCGCTGTGGGCTCCGACCTCGTGGTGGCGGCGTACACGGCCGGTCGGCTGACGATCCGCAGGCTCGACCCGGTCACGGGCAAGGAGGTCTGGGCCGCCGACCGGTTGCTGTCCGGATCGTTCACTCCCGTGAACGGTCGTATCCGGCTCGTGGCCGCGGGTGACCTGGTCATGGTGACCCGCAACGACAGCACGCTCCTGCTCGACGCGGCCACCGGGCAGCGGGAGGCGCGCGGGACGGCGACCCTCGGCGCCGAGCAGACCACGCTCGACCCGGACGGCACCGTCGTGCGGCAGGAGTACCGGTTGCTGGGCTCGGCGATCGTCGCTCGGTCCTCGCTGGCCAACGGCATGGACCATCCGTGGCTCTTCGCGGAGGGCTCGGTGCTCTCGGTGGACGTGGCCGACGGTTCGTCGGATCTCACGTTCACGACCAACGGGCTGGGGGTCGACGGCATCCGGGCGTACCGCGCCGGCGTGGACCAGCAGGTCTGGCAGACGCCGACCCGGGGGACGCGGGTGTCGGTCGCCGCGGCTGGTCGCGTGGTGGTGCGCAATGCGGGGACGCTCGCGGGACTCGACGCCGCCGACGGATCGGTCGCCTGGGTGCGTGACCTCGGCGCGGTCTCGGGACCGGCGCTGACGGACGGCAGGCGGGTCGGGGTGCTCACCGGTGGGCTGGACGACCGAGCGGTACTGGTCGCCCTCGACCTGGAGGACGGCAGGCTCGCCTGGCAGCTTCCGCTGCCCCCAGGGACCTCGCGCGTGGTCCGGCTGGGCACCCAGCTGTACGCCGTCGGGGACCACGCGCTGGTCGCGTTGCGCTGACCTGACCGGCCTCGACCATCCGTCCTGCGGTCCAGGTTGCGAAGGTGTCCCGTGTTCGGGGTACGGTGACTTCGTGCTCGGGATCACCCTCCTTCTTCGTTGCCGCGACGAGGCCCTCTAAGGCCGCATCCTCGTCGCGGTGTCGCGTGTGCCGGCTGACCCCCCGCCGAACGCCCCGAAGGACGAGGACCCCATGAGTTATCTGGAGACGAGCGCACAGCAGCCGTCGTCGATGCCGGTGCACAAGTACCGCCCCTTCCACGAGCAGATCCGCGTCGAGCTGCCCGACCGCCAGTGGCCCGACCGCCGCATCACCAAGGCCCCGCGCTGGTGTGCCGTGGACCTGCGCGACGGCAACCAGGCGCTGATCGAGCCGATGAACCCGGCCCGCAAGCTGGAGATGTTCGAGCTGCTCGTACAGCTGGGCTTCAAGGAGATCGAGGTCGGGTTCCCGTCCGCCTCGCAGACGGACTTCGACTTCGTCCGCAAGCTCATCGAGGAGAACCTGATCCCGGACGACGTCGTCATCCAGGTGCTGACGCAGGCGCGTGAGCACCTGATCGAGCGGACGTACGAGGCGATCGCGGGTGCCAAGCAGGCGATCGTGCACCTGTACAACTCGACGTCGACGCTGCAGCGCGAGGTCGTGTTCCGGTCCGACGAGGACGGCATCATCGACATCGCGGTATCGGGTGCCCGGTTCTGCAAGAAGTACGAAGAGCTCATCCCCGACACCGACGTGTTCTACGAGTACTCGCCGGAGTCGTACACGGGTACCGAGCTGGAGTACGCGCTGAGCATCTGCAACGCGGTGCTGGAGGAGCTGGCGCCCACGCCCGACCGCAAGGTGATCATCAACCTGCCGGCGACCGTGGAGATGGCGACGCCGAACGTCTACGCGGACTCGATCGAGTGGATGAGCCGCAACCTGCGCTACCGCGAGAGCGTGGTGCTGTCCCTGCACCCGCACAACGACCGCGGCACCGCCGTGGCCGCTGCGGAGCTGGGCTACCTGGCCGGCGCCGACCGCATCGAGGGCTGCCTGTTCGGCAACGGCGAGCGCACCGGGAACGTCGACCTGGTGACGCTCGGCATGAACCTGTTCAGTCAGGGCGTCGACCCCGAGATCGACTTCTCGGACATCGACCACATCCGGCGCACGGTCGAGCGCTGCAACCAGCTGCCGGTCGCGGAGCGCCACCCGTACGGCGGGGACCTGGTGTTCACGGCGTTCTCCGGGTCGCACCAGGACGCCATCAAGAAGGGTCTGGCGGCCATGGAGGTCTCGGCTGCGGCGCAGGGCGTCTCGGTCGACGACCTGGTCTGGGCCGTGCCGTACCTGCCGATCGACCCGAAGGACGTCGGCCGCTCGTACGAGGCGATCATCCGCGTCAACTCGCAGTCCGGTAAGGGCGGCATCTCCTACCTGATGAAGTCCGAGAAGGACCTGGACCTGCCGCGCCGGCTGCAGATCGAGTTCTCCCAGGTGGTGCAGAAGCACACCGACCAGCACGGCACCGAGGTCACCGCCGACGAGCTGTGGCACATCTTCAACGACGAGTACCTGCCGGTCGAGGAGGGCAGCCCGTTTGCTCCCTGGGGCCGGTTCTCGCTGCGCGGCACGCGCGGCACCAGCGTCGAGGACGGGCCTGACACGCTCGAGGTGGACCTGGTCGACCGGGAGGTCCAGCGGACGCTGCGCGGGTCCGGTAACGGGCCCGTCGCTGCCTTCGTCGCGGCCCTCAAGGACCTCGGCGTCGACGTCGCTGTCCTCGATTACGCCGAGCACGCCCTCTCTGCGGGAGGCGACGCCGCAGCGGCCGCCTACGTGGAGTGCGCGATCGGCGACGAGATCCTGTGGGGCGTCGGCATCGACCCCTCCATCACCACCGCCTCGCTGAAGGCGATCATCTCGGCCGTCAACCGGCACGAGCGCTGACACAGCGCTCTTTCACCCCCTGACGCCCGGGGCCGCCGCACCATCCAGCGCGGTTCGCCCCGGCGCGCCCGGCGCTGCCTCGGCAACCCCGAGACGCGTCGAGCGCTGACGTCCGTGTTGCCGGTCCCCGCTGTGCGGTCCCGTCGCCATCCCAGGCGGGCGCGTGCCGTGGGGACCGGCGGCGCGGCACCCAGCGTGCTGGCATGGCGTCTTGGGCGGGGCACGCCTGCCGTGGGCACTGCCAGCGCGGCACCCAAGGTGCTGGCATGGCGTCTTGGGCGGGGCACGCCTGCCGTGGGCACTGCCAGCGCGGCACCCAGGGTGACGGCATGGCGAGGTCCCAGGTGGTTGCGGCGGCTTACGTCGTCCTGCGGCACGATGACGAGGTCCTCCTGCAACAGCCGCGGGGGGGGCCTACGTCTGTGCTGAGGCACGACGACGCCGTCCTCGTTGCGGCCGCGGCGGCGGACCGGCTGCATGGACCGGTAACGGCCTGCCCGGTGGCCGGACCTTCTGCGCCTGTCCGGTGGCCGGACCTGCTGGGCCTGTCCGGTGGCCGGACTTGCTGGGCCTGCCCGGTGGCCGGACGTGCTGTCCGGTGGCCGGACACGCTGGGCCTGCCATGTCCGTGCCGCCAGTGAGGATGTTCGAAGGTCTCAGACCGGCTGGGGGCGTGCGCCGCGTCCGTGCCCCATCCGCCCTTGGCGCAGCCTGCCTCCTGCCGCCATCCACTATATGGGCGACATCTGGTAACTCAAACATATGTTCGATAGAGTCGAGGACATGACCACCACCCTTCTGCACGCGACGAGCGACGCCGTCGGCGACGTCGACGCTGCCGGCGCCGTCGACGCCGTCGACGCTGCCGCGGTCGAGCGGTGGCGCAGTGAGCTTGCGATCGGTCTGGACGGGCTGCGCAGAGGTGCTCTCGACGAGGACGTGCGTGTGGTACCGCGGCCTGTTCCTGTGGGTCGAGACGTGCGCGCCGAGGCCGCAGGGGCGAGTTCACAGCTGGTGGAGCTGATTACCGCGCTCGAGGGTCTCAAGTCCGCAGCGTGCGCGCTGCAGGCGGAGGCGGCGGTCGCGTTCGAACGTATGGAGCGCGACCGACAGGCGCACGAGGGGGTGCCCTCCGCGAGGCGCGGGTTGGGCGTTGCCCCGCAGGTCGCGCTGGCCCGTCGGGAGTCGCCGCACCGCGGTGCGGCGCTCTGCGGTGCTGCGAAGGTCTGGCTTTCGGAGATGCCGCACACGTTCGGAGCGTTGCGCTCGGGCCGGCTCTCGGAGCATCGAGCGATGTTGCTGGTCCAGGAGACGGCGTGCTTGGACCTCGAGGAGCGTCGGGAGGTCGATGTGCTGCTCTGCGGGCAACCGTCGGCGCTGGACGGGGTCGGGACACGGCGGCTCGTGGCGTCGGCACGGGCGTTGGTCGCGCGGCTTGATCCGTCGGCTGTCGTGCGCCGCGCTCGACGGGCGGAGTCCGAGCGTTGCGTCACCTTGCGGCCCGCTCCGGACACCATGACGTACCTGACGGCGTTGCTTCCGGTGGCGCAAGGGGTAGCGGCCTACGCGGCCCTGTGTCGGGCGGCCGACGCCGCCGTGGTGTCGCCCGATGCGGACGCCTTGTCTGCCGCCGCCGCGGCCGCTCGCGCCGTTGCCGCTGGCGCCGTTGCCGGCGTTGCCGCTGGCGCCGTTGTCGGCGGTGCCGAAGCCGGGAGCGGCGCACCCGTCACGAGCATCAACGCGCGTACGCAAGCTCGACGCGGTCGCGGACAGGTCATGGCGGACACGCTCGTGGAGCTCGTGACCGGACAGTCGAGTGCGTCCGCTGTGCCCGTCACGGTGAACCTCGTGCTCAGCGACTCGGCCCTGCTCGGAGCAGGGCACGAACCTGGCGTGCTGCCCGGCACCGGCCCGGTGCCGGCGCAGATCGCGCGGGAACTGGTAGCCGCGGGCATCGACGCGGACGCCGCCTGGGTGCGGCGGCTGTATGCCGATCCTCATGGCGACCTGGTCGCCATGACCTCTCGGGCCCGATTCCACCCAGACGGGCTGGCCGAGTTTCTGCGGATACGCGACCAGGGGATGTGTCGCACGCCGTACTGCGGAGCCCCTATCCGACACATCGACCACATCGTCCCAGCGGCCGCGGGGGGCAAGACGACGGCCGCGAACGGCGAAGGCCTGTGCATCGCCTGCAACCTCGCCAAGGAGGCGCCGGGATGGATTCGGCGGCCGATCGACCGAGGCGGAGCCTTGTCCGCACACGGGGCGAGCGGGTCGTCGGTCCATAGGGTTGTGACGACGACGCCCACCGGTCACCAGTACGTCAGTCACGCCCCGAGCATGCCGGTCGATCGGGCGAGGCCGGCGAGGTCGCTAGGCGAGATGGCATCGGTCGATGAGGCGCGTTCAGAGGGTTCCGTGGGCGTGCCGTCGTCGGTTGGCGGCGCGGCGCGCGAGGTTTCCGTGGGCGTGACGTCGTCGGTCGGTGGGGCGGAGCGCGAGGGTTTGGTGGGCGTGCCGTCGTCGGTTGGTGGGGCGGAGCGCGACAGTTTGGTCGGCGCGACGTCATCGTTTGATGGGGCGCGGTCGGATGGTTCGGTCGGAGCGGCGTCGGCAGCAGCGGTCCAGCGCGAGCTTTCGGCCATCGACGTCTGCTTCACGGCGCTCGTCGCGGAGTGTCCGGAGCTGGCGGCGTGAGCTGCTCCCGCCGTGTTCCGCGCGCCGACCGGACTTGTCGGTGGTGCGGGGGAGAATGGGCTCGTGAGCCTCTACCGCGACGAGGCGATCGTCCTGCGCACCCACAAGCTGGGGGAGGCCGACCGCATCGTCACCCTCCTGACCCGGTCGCACGGCAAGGTGCGCGCGGTCGGCAAGGGTGTGCGTCGAACGTCGTCGCGGTTCGGCTCACGGCTGGAGCCGTTCATGCACGTCGACGTGCAGCTGAGCACGGGCCGCAACCTCGACATCGTCACGCAGGCCGAGACGCTCGGGTCGTACGGGCGGCAGGTGTGCGAGGACTACACCCTCTACACCGCGGGCACCGTGATGCTCGAGACGGCCGACCGGCTGGTGGAAGCCGAGCGTGAGCCGTCGCTGCAGCAGTACTGGCTGCTCGTCGGTGCGGTCCGCGCGCTCGCCGGACGTGACCACGCCCCCGGACTGGTCCTCGACTCCTACCTGCTGCGTGCGCTGGCCGTCGCTGGGTGGGCGCCCAGCTTCACCGACTGCGCACGCTGCGGCGAGCCCGGCCCGCACGCGGCCTTCGCGATCGCGTCAGGCGGTGCCGTCTGCCGGGCCTGTCGTCCGCCCGGCGCCGCGGCGCCCGCTCCGCAGACGTTCGAGCTGCTGGCTGCGCTGCTCGCGGGTGACTGGTCGATCGCCGACGCGAGCGCCGAGCGGCACCGCGGCGAGGGCAACGGCCTGGTCGCTGCGTTCTGCCAGTTCCACCTCGAGCGGCAGCTGCGGTCGCTGCCGATGGTCGAGCGGGTCTGAACGGGCCGGTTCGATGCGGTCGACGAGCCGTGTCATCCACGCGCCGGACATCGCGCGGCGCGTGGATGACGGCAGCTCAGGCCCGTGCGCCCAGGGTGGCGACGACGTCGATCGGGTCCTTCGATCCCGTCTCGATCAGGCGGCGCAGGTTTCCCAGCACGTAGGAGCTCCAGGCGTCGTCGCACACGTCGTAGCACTCCTGCTCGGGGACCAGACCGACGTGGGTGAAGACGACCTCGGTGCGTCCGTCCCGCTCGACGATGTCGAACGTGACGGTCGTGCCGTCCCACTCCTGCCGGTCCTGGACGAAGCTGAGCTGGCTTTCCACGGCCAGCCACGCGACCCGGGTGCTCGGGACGAGCTCGGTGATCCGGAACCTGACGTAGTGCAGATCGGTGACGGTGTAGGTGAACTCCGCCCCGAGGACGTCGGTCCGGCCCTCGATCTGTGGCTCGGTCGGCGCGGGCGGGCCGGACCACCACCCGCGGACGTCGTTGATCGCGGCGAAGACGCGCTCCGCGGTCTCGTCGACGGTGAAGGTCAAGATGAGGTTGCTGGTCATGCTGGCGGCTCCCTTTCGTTGTGCAACTCGAATGTTGCACTTCAACGTAGGCGAGGAACGGCCTAAGTGCAACCATCCAGTTTCACTTCGCGCGGCGCGGCACAATGTCCGTCGTGCCTCTGCCTGCCGGAAGACCTGTCGAACCGCCCTACCCGCATCCGTCGGGTGCCCGTCCGCCCGAGATTCCCAAGGAGTTCGTGCCCAGGCACGTCGCCGTGGTGATGGACGGCAACGGTCGATGGGCCAACGCGCGAGGACTCCCGCGCGTCGAGGGCCACAAGGCGGGGGAGGCCTCGCTGCTGGACGTCGTCGCCGGCGCCATCGAGATCGGCGTCGAGCACGTCTCCGCCTACGCCTTCTCCACCGAGAACTGGTCGCGCTCGCCCGACGAGGTCCGCTTCCTCATGGGCTTCAACCGAGACGTCCTGCGCCGCCGACGCGACCTCATGAACTCCTGGGGCGTGCGGGTGCGCTGGGCCGGCCGACGCCCGAGGCTGTGGCGGTCGGTGATCAACGAGCTGGAGACCGCCGAAGAGCTCACCAGGAACAACTCCACGGTGACGCTCACGATGTGTGTCAACTACGGCGGCCGCGCCGAGATCGCCGACGCCGCCCAGGCGATCGCGCGTGAGGTCGCGGCCGGTCGCCTGAAGCCCGACAAGGTCAACGAGAAGCTGTTCGCGCGCTACCTGGACGAGCCCGACCTGCCCGACGTCGACCTGTTCCTGCGCTCGTCCGGTGAGCAGCGGATCTCGAACTTTATGATCTGGCAGGCCGCCTATGCCGAGCTGGTGTTCCTCGACGAACCCTGGCCGGACGTCGACCGCCGGCACCTGTGGCGCGCGGTCGAGACGTACGCACGTCGGGACCGGCGCTACGGCGGCGCGGTCGACAGGGCCGACGGCGGCTCAGCGGGAGGGGTCGACGAGGCCGACCGCCGCTGAGTCGGTGGGCTCGGCCGGCGTTCGACCACAAGGATGACCCTTGGAGGTGAGTCGGCGCTCTCGTGCGGGCCGGCGCGACGCCGAGCACGTCTGCACACCGCAGGCATGGACCGTGCTCCCCGACCCGGAGGGCAACCAGTTCTGCCTGTCGAAGACCTAGACCGGCTCGACGGGCGTCGGGCGCCGAGCGCGGCGGGACAGCCGGAACCACACCAGCCCGCCGATCACCGCGGCGACCAGGGCGACGGCAGCAAGCAACGCCCACGGTGACACCGCAAAGAGGTTGATGGCACCCCAGACGGCGCCGAAGCCGACGGTCGCCCAGACGACGGACCACACCAGTGCCCCGGGGATCGAGGCGAGAGTGAAACGCAGGTACGGCATCCGGATCATCCCGGCGGACGCGAAGATCGCGGTCTGCAGGCCGACGGTGAGGTAGGCCAGCGAGATGGCCGGGGCGCCCCAGCGGCGCACCATCCCCAGGCCCTTCTGGGCGGCCTGCGTGCCGGTCCACTGCTCGAGCCTGGTCATGGTCGCGTGCCACCACCCCGGGGCGGAATCGAGACGATGGGCGCCCTGAGCTCCGCGCACCACGCCTCGACCGGCCCAGTAGGTGCCGTGGGAGCGGGCCATCACGATGACGAACAGCCCGACGATCGCGATGCCGACGGGGACGCCGCCCAGGTGGTAGGCGTCCCGAACGTTCACTCCGTGATCGTACGGGAGGGTGGGTCGACGACACCGTCGTCGACGAGGAGGACGTCGTCGACCATGTCCGGGTGCGGGTCTCGTGGCGGTGACGGTCGGCGGACGAGCGGGCGTACGGACGCGCCGACGCCGTACACCACGATGGCGAGCACGACGATCGTCGCGCCGGGAGGGATGTCCTGCCAGTACGTCAGGGTCAGGCCGACGACGCTGACGAGGACGCCGATGATGCTGGCCGCGGTCATGGTGCGGCCGAACGACCTGGCGTAGAGCTGCGCGATGGCGACCGGCACGATCATGAGCGCGCTGACCAGCAGCAGGCCGACGACGCGCATCGCGATCGTGACCGTGAGGGCGGCGATCGTCGCGACGAGCATCGACAGGAACCGCACGGGCAGCCCGCTGGCGCGGGCGAACTCCTCGTCGTGACTGACCGCGAACAGCGCAGTCCGCAGCCCGAGGCCGACGCCGAGCACGACGGCAGCGAGCGCGAGAGTCCACCACAGGTCCGTCGTCGACACCGTGGAGATCGAGCCGAACAGGTAGCTGATGAGGTTGGCGTTGGTGCCGCCGGCCACCTTGATGAGCAGGACGCCGCCCGCGATGCCGCCGTAGAACATCAGGGCCAGGGCGAGGTCGCCGCTGGTTCGCCCGCGTTCGCGGACGAGCTCGATGACGACCGAGCCGACGATCGCCGCGATCACGGCCCCCGGCACGGCGAGCGCGTCCTGCGGGACCAGCCCGGCCCAGCTGCCGACGAGCCAGCCGAGGGCCACGCCGGTCAGGGCCACGTGCCCGATGCCGTCGCCCATGAGTGCCATGCGTCGCTGGACGAGGAACGTGCCGACGACGGGTGCGGCCGCACCGACGAGCACCGCGGCGATCAGGGCACGCTGCATGAGCGGCGAGGTGAGCAGCTCGACGACCTGGTCCCAGGCGGTCACGGGAGCACCTCCACGGTGAACGGGGACGGGGGTTCCTCGGGGTCGGAGTGCGCGTGGGTGTGGTCGTGCCACTCGCCGGCGTGCTCGCCGCGAGCGCGTGGCGCGGGACCGTCGTGCGCGACGCGTCCGTGCCGCAGCACCACAGCGCGATCGATCAGGGGGGCGAACGGCCCCAGCTCGTGCAGGATCACCACGACAGTCGTACCCGCGTCGTGCAGGCGGCTGACGGTCTCCACGAACGTGGACTGCGTCGGGATGTCGATCCCGGACGTGGGCTCGTCGAGGACCAGCAGGTCGGGTCGGCGCACAAGGGCGCGGGCGATCAGGACGCGCTGCTGCTGGCCACCCGACATCTCCTGCACCGCCTGGTGCGCTCGCTCGGCCAGCCCGACGTCCCGCAGCGCGCTGAGGGCGCTCTGCCGGTGCCCGTGCGGCCGGCGGAGCGTGCGTCCGTGCAGGAAGCCGGAGGCCACCACCTCCAGCGCGGTCGCCGGGACCCCCGACGCGGCAGGCATGCGCTGCGGCACGTAGCCGATGCGGCTCCAGGGGGCCGACGGGCCGAGCGGCACGCCGAACAGGCGGACCGACCCCGCGGTCGTGGGAATCACGCCCAGCAGGCTGCGGACGAGCGTCGACTTCCCCGAGCCGTTGGCGCCGAGGAGCGCCAGCACCTCGCCCGGAGTCACCGTCAGGTGGATGCCGGTGAGGATCGGCTGCCCGCCGATCGTCACGCCGAGGGCCGTCGCCTCGATCACAGGAACCGCTTCGCTCACGTGCACTCCAGGGCCGTGCGTAGGGCGTCGAGGTTGCGTCCGGCGATCGAGAAGTAGTCGTCCGACGGGTCGGCCAGACCCTCGATCGGGTCCAGCACGGCGGCTGTGATGCCCAGGTCGGAGGCGAGCGTCTCGGCGACCTTCGGGCTCACCAGGCTCTCGAAGAAGATGGTGGAGATGTCCTCGCGGCGCACGATCTTCTGGACCGCGGCGAGCCGGGCCGGTGACGGCTCGGCCTCCGGGTCGATCCCGGAGATGCCCACCTGCTCGAGGTCGTACCGGGTGGCGAGGTACCCGAACGCCGCGTGCGACGTGACGAACGTCCTGCTCCGGCAGGTGTCGAGGCCGTCGGTGTAGCTGGTGTCGAGGTCCTCGAACCGCTGGGCGAGGGCGGTGGCGTTCGCGGTGAACTGGGACGCGCCCTCCGGGTCGATCGTGCTCAGGGTGCGGGCGACGTCCTGGACCAGTGCCGGCATGCGGGTCGGGTCCAGCCAGAAGTGCGGGTCGAGGGTGCCGTGCCGCTCGTCGTCTGCTGGGTCGCGGGGCTCGTCCTGGTGCGTGTGCTGCTGCGCGGGCGTCGACAACGTCGTGTCCTGAGCCGCGTCGATCACGTGGGCCGGGTCGGTCAGCTCGACCGCGTCGTCGACCGCCGCCTGGAAGCCGGACAGGTACACGACGAGATCGGCGCGGTCCAGCCGGGAGACCTGCGCGGGGGAGAGCTCGACGTCGTGCGGCTCGGCACCGGGGGGCGTCAGGGAGCGGACCGTGACGCGGTCGCCGCCCACCTGCTCGGCGACGAACTGCAGGGGGTAGAACGACGCCATGACGTCCACCGTGCCCGCGCGGACGCCCGCCGTCGCATCGGCCGAGCACCCGCTGATCAGCGCGGAGGCGACCACCAGCAGCGCCGCGAACCGTGACGCGCGGGGGACCATGGGGCTCAGTGTCACCGTAATCGAGAACCATTGTCAAAACGGGTCCGTTGCTTCCCGGGTAGCCTTGAGCGCTGCTCAATCCGCGACCCGTCGCGGTCCCGTCCGCCCGCGACACCCAGCCGCGGGCGCCACCACCTGGAGTGATCGAACGTGGCACCTTCGCGCCTGGACTCTGTCGTCTCCCTCGCCAAGCGGCGTGGCTTCGTCTTCCCGAGCGGGGAGATCTACGGCGGCACACGGTCCGCCTGGGACTACGGACCACTCGGCGTGGAGCTCAAGGAGAACATCAAGCGCCAGTGGTGGCGTGCGATGGTCACCAGCCGCGAGGACATCGTCGGCCTCGACTCGTCCGTGATCCTGCCCCGGCAGGTCTGGGTCGCCTCCGGCCACGTCGGCGTGTTCACCGACCCGCTCACCGAGTGCCTCAGCTGCCACAAGCGCTTCCGTGAGGACCACCTGCTCGAGGAGTTCGAGGAGAAGAAGGGCCGTGCGCCCGAGAACGGCCTGCTCGACATCGCCTGCCCCAACTGCGGCACCCGCGGACAGTGGACCGAGCCGCGCGACTTCAACATGATGCTCAAGACCTACCTCGGCCCCGTCGAGGACGAGTCCGGCCTGCACTACCTGCGGCCCGAGACCGCGCAGGGCATCTTCGTGAACTTCGCCAACGTCTCGACGACCGCCCGCAAGAAGCCGCCGTTCGGCATCGGCCAGATCGGCAAGTCGTTCCGCAACGAGATCACGCCCGGCAACTTCATCTTCCGCACGCGCGAGTTCGAGCAGATGGAGATGGAGTTCTTCGTCGAGCCCGGGACCGACGAGCAGTGGCACCAGTACTGGATCGACACGCGCACCGACTGGTACGTCGACCTCGGCATCTCCCGCGACAACCTGCGGCACTTCGAGCACCCGCAGGAGAAGCTGTCGCACTACTCCAAGCGGACCGTCGACATCGAGTACAAGTTCGGCTTCCAGGGCAGCGAGTGGGGCGAGCTCGAGGGCATCGCGAACCGCACCGACTTCGACCTCAAGACGCACACCGAGCACTCCGGCCAGGACCTGTCGTACTTCGACCAGGCGACGAACACCCGGTACGTGCCCTACGTCATCGAGCCGGCGGCGGGTCTGACGCGCAGCCTCATGGCGTTCCTGGTCGAGTCGTACACCGAGGACGAGGCACCGAACACCAAGGGCGGCGTCGACGTCCGCACGGTGCTCAAGCTCGACCCGCGTCTGGCGCCGGTCAAGGCCGCCGTCCTGCCGCTGTCGCGCAACGAGGCCCTCTCACCCAAGGCCCGCGACCTGGCCGCCGAGCTGCGCAAGAACTGGAACGTCGACTTCGACGACGCCGGCGCGATCGGCCGCCGCTACCGCCGCCAGGACGAGATCGGCACGCCGTTCTGCATCACCGTCGACTTCGACACCCTCGAGGACCAGGCCGTGACCATCCGGCACCGCGACGACATGACGCAGGAGCGCGTCTCGCTCGACAAGGTCACGGGCTACCTGGCGGCACGCCTGATCGGCGCCTGAGCCCGCGAGAACGGGCCGGCAGCCCGCTGCGCTGCCGGCTCGTTCTCGACTCACGACGTCAGTCGGGCAGGTGTGCCCCGATCGACTTCAGGGCGGGTACGAGTGCGCCACCGAGCGTCTGCGAACATTCCTCGATCGTCGAGCCTCCGCATTCGTCGTTGAGGTCGACGGTGCCGTCGGAGCCGACGAACACGATGACCGGCCGGAACTCGTACGCCCGGTTCGGGCGAAGCTTGGCCTCGTCGATCGTCACCGCGTACAGCCTGGCCTTGGGGTCGACCGGGCTGACGACCGTCGGGAGCTCGACGTAAGAACGGCCGTTCGCCAGGCCCGACGCGACGATCATGGCGGCGCGGGCCGACGGCACCCGGGCCGAGACGTGCCCGGCGAGCACATAGACGGTGCTTCCGTTCTCGCCGAAGCCGCTCAGGCTGGTCAGGGGTCTCGCGGGGTCGGCCGACGAGGACGCCCGAGGCCACGAGATGACGTCTTTCCACACGTCACCCGTACTTCCGAGCTCGTCGCTGGCATCCGGTGAGATGGCCCTCTGGCTCGCGGTCAGCGGGGTGGTCGTCGTCTTGTACAGACCGAGCGACACGCCGGCGAGCACGGAGCTCGACCCACCCCCGGCACGGAGCTCGTCGTTCGTCGCGGCGGCGAAACCGTAGCGGTAGCCCTCCAACGGGTGGGTCTCCAGCCCCGTGTCCCACCAGATCGTGCCGTCCGGGGTGAGCTGGGGGACCAACTTGTCCGCCGCAAGCACCCCGGGCGCCACCTCGACCGCCGTGGCGTCGGCGAGCACGCCCGGTCGCCCGGCTGGCAGCGTGGGCGACGTGAGACCCAGGTTCGCGACGATGGCCCCGCCGAGCACCAGGACGCCGACCGCGCCGAGGGCACCGGCGATGTGGCCCGAGCGCCGCCGCCTGCCGGCAGCCAGGACCGTGCTCACGTCGAGCGACAGTCCGGCAGGTACGGACGCCTCCGCCTGGCGTCGCAGGTCGTTCTCGAAGGTCGTGCTCATCGGGTTCCCCCAGTGTTCGGCTCCTCCTCGAGGGCCTCGCGCAGGGTGGCGAGGCCGCGCGAGGCGGTGGACTTGACGGTGCCGAGGCTCACTCCGAGCTCGGTGGCGACCTCGGCCTCGGGCAGCCCGACGAGGTGGCGCAGGACGACGATGCGGCGCTGGCGCGGTGTCAGCAGAGCGAGTGCGCGGGTCAGCTGGTCGCGGTCGTGGGTGGTGCGGTGCTCGTCGGGACGCACGCCGTCGGGCAGGTCGCCCGGTGCCGTGAGCACCTCTCGCCGTCGCCTGCGCCACGTGTCGACGCGGTGGTTGACCAGGACGCGGCGCGCGTAGGCGCCCGGGTCGCCGCTGCGGACGCGGGACCAGGCGGCGTAGGTCCGGACAAGGGCCTGCTGCGTGAGCTCCTCGGCCCGGTGCTGGTCACCGGTGAGGTACCAGGCGGTCCGCAGCAACGCGTCACCGTTGGCCGCCATGAAAGCCGCGAACTCGTCGTCCCGCGAGGCCTTGCCGGTCCGCACGGGTACGACGTCGGTCGTCTCCGGCTCGGGCAGCACCAGGTCGGGTTCGGGTTCGGGGGGCGCCGGTTCCGGCTCCGGCAGTGTCGGCTCGTGCTCGTGGAGCGCGGCGGGCGTCGTCGACATCGTGGTCACACCGTAGAAGACGCAGGACGTGCCCCGAAGGTTGAGTCGTGACATCCGTCATCTCGATCGGGTGACTCCCGGCGGGGACGGCTGTGGGCGACGACCAGCAGGATCTAGCCATGACCTTCACCGACATGCTCCCCACGCCGGCACCGACCGGCTCGGGCCCGCTGGCGATCGACCTGCGCGGCCTGCACAAGTCCTTCGGCACGGTGCACGCCGTCGACGGGATCGACCTGGCGGTCGCACCCGGCGAGGTCGTCGCGTTCCTGGGACCCAACGGCGCCGGCAAGACGACGACGATCGACATGCTGCTCGGTCTGGCCAACCCGGACGAGGGTTCGGTGTCCGTCCTCGGGCTCGAGCCCGGCCGGGCGATCGCCGAGGGCCGCGTGTCCGCCGTCATGCAGTCCGGCGGCCTGCTCAAGGACCTCACGGTCGGCGAGACGGTCGAGCTGACGGGCTCGTTCTTCCGGTCGGCCCGGACCGTGCAGGAGGTGCTGACCCGGGCGGGGATCGCGGACATCGCGGACCGTCGGGTCGGCAAGTGCTCAGGCGGTCAGCAGCAGCGGCTCAGGTTCGCGTTGGCGCTCCTGCCCGACCCGGACGTGATCGTCCTCGACGAGCCCACCACCGGTATGGACGTCGAGGGTCGACGGGACTTCTGGACGGCCCTGCGCGCCGACGCCTCCCGCGGTCGCACGATCCTGTTCGCCACGCACTACCTGGAGGAGGCGGACGCGTACGCCGACCGGATCGTGCTGGTCAGCCGCGGCAAGATCGTCGCCGACGGGTCCGCCGCCCAGATCAAGAACCTGGCGTCCGGTCGGCTCGTGAGTGCGTCGCTGCCGGCCATCACGCCCGCCGAGTCCGCGGCGATCGAGGCGTTGCCCGGCGTCCAGGGCGTCGAGCTGAGAGGCGACCGGGTCCTGGTGCGGACCTCCGACTCCGACGGCGTCGCTCGTCACCTGCTCACGACCACCCAGGCCACCGACATCGAGATCACTGCCCGAGGCCTGGAGGACGCGTTCCTCGCGCTCACGGGTGACCACACCGAGCCCGGCACCACCACAGGGAGCAACGCATGAGCGCCACGAGTGCCACCACCGTCACCGGATCGGCCACCGCGACCGCCGCCGACCGCGTCCCGCGGACCGGGCTGGTGAACGGGCGGTTCCTTGCGATCGAGCTGCGCAGGTTGGTCCGCAACCGCCGGACGGTCATCTTCACGCTCGTGATGCCGCCGGTGTTCTTCCTGCTCTTCGGCACCGCCGACGCGTACACGACCCAGTCCGTCGGCCGCGCCAACGTGACGGCCTTCATCATGGTCTCGATGGCTCTCTACGGCGCCATGATCGCCACGACGAGCGGTGGTGCGAGCGTCTCGGTCGAGCGGGCACAGGGCTGGACCCGCCAGCTGCGCCTGACCCCGCTGCGGCCGGTCACGTACGTCTTCACGAAGGTCGCGGTCGCGATGGTCATGGGCCTCGCCGCGGTGATCGTCGTCGGTGCGGTCGGCATGGCCTCCGGTGCGACCGGTAGCGGGACGGTCATCGCGGAGTCCCTTGTGCTCGCCTGGGTCGGATCGGTCGTCTTCGCCGCGTTCGGCCTGTTCATGGGCTACCTGCTGCCGTCGGAGAACGTCATGCAGATCCTCGGCCCGTCGCTCGCGCTGCTGGCGTTCGCCGGCGGGCTGTTCGTCCCGTTGGGCGAGGGTGTCTTCGCGACGCTGGCCAAGTTCACGCCGACCTACGGCCTCGCCGAGCTGGTCCGGGCGCCGCTCACCGGTGCGGGCGTGAGCATCTGGGCCATCGTCAACGTGCTCGCCTGGGCGGCCGTCTTCGGGCTCGGTGCCGCGTGGCGGTTCCGCCGGGACACGGCACGGGTTTGACCGGGCTGCCGGCACCTCGGACGGACCGCCGCCCGGCTACCGTTGACGCCGTGACTGACGCAGCGGAGCTGGACGGCGGTCGTCCCGCTGAGGGTCGGGACACGGCCGGCTGGGGCGGGCGCGGACCCTTCGGTCCCGACTCACCGGGTTTCGGCCATCCGCAGGTTCGCCGCGCGATGCGGATCATCGGTCCGCTCATGGGCATCGCCTGGCTGGTGTTCCTGATCCAACCGTGGATCGTGGCTTGGGACAGTCCGCCGGGGCTCGCCCGCAGCCTGTCGCTCCTCGCGATCATCGGACTGGCCGCGAGCTTTGCGTGGGTGGTGCTCACCCAGGTCGGCCCCCAGCACCAGCAGCGTGCGTCGGCAAGGTTCTCCGCGCTCGTCCTGGGCGGGCAGCTCGTCCTCGTCGCGATCTCGTGCCTCGCAACCGCCGAGCAGGGCCTGTCCGGGATCGTGTTCGTCTGCGTGTCGGCGGTGTTCCTCCTCCGGGACCTGCGCGCTCTGCTGTTCGCAGTCTTCGCCGTCGGTGTCGTGATCGTCGTGCCGCGGGTGATCCCTGGCTGGCAGACGGACGACGAGCTGATCATCTCCATCGCCCTCGCGACGTTCGCGGTGTTCGGTTTCACGCAGCTGGTGCTGCGCAACCGTCAGCTGCAGCTCGCTCAGGACGAGGTCGCGGTGCTCGCGGTCGAGCGTGAGCGAGAGCGGATCGCACGCGACATGCATGACGTGCTCGGTCATTCGCTCACCGTCATCGCGATCAAGGCGGAGCTTGCCGGCAAGGTGTTCGACCTGGACCCGGACCGGTCCCGCGCCGAGATCGCGGAGGTCCAGGCGCTGGCCCGCACGGCGCTCGCGGACGTGCGCGGCATGGTGACGGCGACGCGCGAGGTGACGCTGGCCGGCGAGCTCGCCGGCGCGCGCCAGGCCTTCGACGCGGCCGGTGTCGAGGCCGAGGTGCCGGGGACCATCGACGAGGTGCCCGCCGACCTGCGCGAGCTGTTCGCCTGGGCGCTGCGCGAGGGCACGACCAACGTCCTGCGCCACTCGGCCGCGACCCGGGTCCGCGTCACGATGTCCTGCGACACGCTCACGGTGGACGACGACGGCTATGGACCCGCCGTCGTCGACGCGGTGCCGGGCAACGGGCTGAACGGTCTGACCGAGCGCGCACGGCTCGCCCGGGCCCACGTCGCCGTGACCGCGAGCCCACTGGGCGGCTACCGGCTCGTCGTCACCACGAAGGGCGCCCGATGATCCGCCTGCTGCTCGCCGACGACCAGGCGCTGGTCCGGGGTGCGCTCGCCGCCCTGCTCGACCTGGAGCCGGACCTCAGGGTGGTCGCGCAGGTGGGTCGTGGCGACGAGGTGGTCGACGCCGCCCGGGCGCACCACGCCGACGTCGCGCTGCTCGACGTGGAGATGCCAGGCATCGACGGGATCGCCGCCGCGGCCGCGTTGAAGAACCAGTACCCCGCCTGCCGGTCGCTCATCGTCACCACCTTCGGGCGCCCCGGCTACGTCCGGCACGCGCTCGACGCGGGGGCGAGCGGTTTCGTCGTCAAGGACACGCCGGCCGACCAGCTGGCCGACGCCGTGCGCCGGGTGAACCAGGGGTTGCGTGTGATCGACCCGGAGCTGGCGGTCGAGTCGCTCGCGGTCGGACACAGTCCGTTGACGGACCGTGAGCGCGACGTCCTCGTCGTCGCAGCGACCGGCGGGACCGTGGCCGACATCGCCCGCGAGACGTTCCTGTCCGAGGGCACGGTCCGCAACTACCTGTCCGCCGCGATGGGAAAGACCGGCGCCCGCACCCGCGCCGAGGCCGTCCGGCTGGCCCAGGAATACGGCTGGTTGCTGGGCTGAGCGACAATGGAGCCATGCCTGGACCAATGACAGCCTCTTCTCCTGTCATATCCACGCGCCCGGGCGCCGTGCTGCCGCCGTTGCGGATCGGGCCCCTGACCATCGACACCCCGGTGGTCCTGGCTCCCATGGCAGGCGTCACCAACGCCGCGTTCCGACGCCTGTGCCGCGAGTCCGGGGCCGGTCTGTACGTCGCCGAGATGGTCACGTCACGCGCACTCGTCGAGCGCGGCGAGGAGTCGATGCGGATCATCTCGCACGAACCCGACGAGCGTCCGCGGTCCGTGCAGGTCTACGGAGTCGATCCGGCGACGGTCGCGGCCGCGGTCCGGATGATCGCCTCGGAGGACCGCGCCGACCACGTCGACCTCAACTTCGGCTGCCCCGTGCCCAAGGTCACGCGCCGCGGCGGGGGAGCGGTGCTGCCCTGGAAGCGTGACCTGTTCCGCGCGATCATCGCGGCCGCGGTCGATGCCGCTTCGCCCTACGGCGTGCCGGTGACCGTGAAGATGCGCAAGGGGATCGACGACGACCACCTGACCTACCTCGAGGCCGGTCTCGTCGCGCAGGAGGTCGGCGTCGCGGCCGTCGCCTTGCACGCCCGCACCGCCGCCGACTACTACTCGGGCACCGCCGACTGGGACGCGATCGCGCAGCTCAAGGCGACCGTGACGGACATCCCGGTGCTCGGCAACGGCGACATCTGGTCCGCCGAGGACGCCCTCGAGATGGTCGCCCAGACCGGCTGCGACGGCGTCGTCGTCGGCCGCGGCTGCCAGGGCCGCCCGTGGCTGTTCGCCGACCTCGCGGCCGCGTTCGCGGGATCCGACGAGCGGGTGACGCCGGGCCTCGGCTACGTCGCGCGCGTCGTTCGTCGGCACGCCGAGCTGATGGTCGAGCACTTCGACGACGAGGGCAAGGCGCTGCGCGAGATGCGCAAGCACATGGCCTGGTACTTCAAGGGGTACGTCGTCGGCGGCGAGACGAGGGCCGCGCTCGGCCTGGTGTCGACGATGGCCGAGCTCGACGACCGCCTCGCCGGGCTGGACCTGGAGCAGGGCTATCCGGGCGCCGGGGCCGAGGGCCAGCGCGGTCGCGCCGGCTCGCCCAAGCGTCCTCTGCTCCCGTACGGCTGGCTGGACTCCCGGGACCTCTCCCCGGAGTTTGCGAAGGCGCTGCACGAGGCCGAGCTGAGCGTCTCAGGCGGTTGATGCGCGGTCTTTCGGGGCGAGCGACACCGTCGCCACGCCCGCGGCGGCCGTCGCCGGCGGTGACAGCACTTGCTTGGCATGTCGCCACGCCCTTACCGTCGGCCCCATCAGGCTGGCGTCGGTGGATCCTGCTGCCCGCGGCACATCGACGAAGCGACGGGCAGGCAAGGCATGAGCAACCTGCTCGACCTCCCGCACCACGACGGCTCCGAGATCTACGTCCGGCGTGCGACACCGCAGCTCGGTGAGGTGGTCCCCGTCCGGATCAGGGTCCCGTCCGCGGGGTCCGAGCGCGCCGTCTGGGTGCGCACCGTCCGTGACGCAGAGCCGCGCATGGTCGAGGCCAGGCTCGAGCGGTCCGACGTGCACGAGCGCTGGTACGTCGCGGACGTCCCCGTGCACAACCCGGTCACGGGCTACCGCGTGCTGCTCGACGAGCCGGGCGGCTACCGCTGGCTCAACGGGCGGGGCGTGCACGCACGGGACGTCCCGGACGCGTCCGACTTCCGGCTCACCGTGCACGACCCGGCGCCGCCCTGGATGGACACCTCCGTGGTGTACCAGGTGTTCCCGGACCGGTTCGCACGGGCCGGTTCCTCCGAAGGGCCGGTGCCGGACTGGGCGCAGCCGGCCCGTTGGGACGACGAGCCGATCGGTGCCGGACCGGGCGCGGCGACGCAGTTCTTCGGCGGTGACCTGCTCGGTGTCGAGGCGCGGCTGGACCACCTGCAGCGGCTCGGGGTCGACACCCTCTACCTCACGCCCGTGTTCCCGAGCCGGTCCAACCACCGCTACGACGCCAGCACGTTCGACCACGTGGACCCGTTGCTGGGCGGTGACGAGGCGCTCGCCTCCCTGAGCCGGGCGGTGCACGCGCGGAGCATGCGGATCCTGGGCGACCTGACCACCAACCACACCGGCGCGGGGCACGAGTGGTTCGCGCGGGCGCTGGGGGACCAGGCCAGCGAGGAGGCCGGCTTCTACTACTGGTCGGCGGGCGAGCCGGGGTACGTGAGCTGGCTCGAGCACGCGTCGTTGCCGAAGCTCAACTACAACGCGCCCGCCCTCGGCGCCCGGATGGTGCAGGGCCCGGACTCGGTGATCGGCCGTTGGCTCGCACCGCCCTACGCCCTCGACGGGTGGCGCATCGACGTGGCCAACATGACCGGTCGGTACGCGGACGACGACCTGACCCACCAGGTCGCGCGCACGATCCGCGCCACGATGCGCGAGGTCAACCCGGACGCGGTGCTGGTGGCCGAGCACTTCCACGACGCCGGCCTCGACCTCGCTGCAGGCGGCTGGCACGCCAACATGAACTACTCCGCGTTCACGCGTCCGGTCTGGACGTGGCTGGTGGACCCGGGCAGCGCGCTGGGGTTCCTCGGCATGCCCGTGCCGATCCCGCGCCGCGACGGCGCCTCGATGGTCGCGACGATGCGGGACTTCGACTCGACCGTCCCGTGGAGCATCACGACGCACCAGTGGAACATGCTCGGGTCGCACGACACGGCGCGCGTGCGCACGGTCGTGGGCTCGCGGGAACGCGTCGAGCTCGCGGCAGGACTGCTGTTCACCTATCCGGGCACCCCCGCGATCTTCGCGGGCGACGAGGGCGGGCTGACGGGTACCAACGGCGAGCACGCCCGGGTCGCCATGCCGTGGCGCGATGTCGACGCCGGAGGTGGCCCGCGCTGGGACGCGGGCACGTTCGAGATCTACCGGTCGCTCATCGCGGTGCGCCGGGGATCCCGGGCACTGCGCGAAGGCGGGATGCGCTGGGTCGTCGTGCAGCGAAACGCCGTCGCGTACCTGCGCGAGACGCTGGACGAGCGGGTGCTCGTCGTCGTCGCCCGGGGACCCTGGGAGGGCGTCGACCTGCCCCGCCACCTGCTCGCGCCGCACGCTCTGCCGGAGAACCTCTACGGTGGCGCGGACCTCGACGTGCGGCCGGACGCGCTGCACCTGGCGGGCGACGGCCCCGGGGTGCAGGTCTGGCGGCTCGCCTGATCGTTAGGCTGACGCCGTGACGGTATCGGACCAGGCACTGGCCCATGCCCCCGACGTCGACGGCTACGTCGACGCCGACCGGGAGCGCTGGGTCCGCGAGGGCACCAAGTCGCGCGAGCGCACGGCGTTCGAGCGTGACCGCGCGCGCCTCGTGCACTCGTCGGCACTGCGCAGGCTCGGCGCCAAGACGCAGGTGCTGGGTCCCTCGTCGGACGACTTCGTGCGCACCCGTCTGACGCACACGCTCGAGGTCGCCCAGGTCGGCCGCGAGATCGGGAAGGCACTGGGCTGCGACCCGGACGTCGTCGACACGGCCTGCCTCGCGCACGACCTCGGCCACCCACCGTTCGGGCACAACGGCGAGCGCGCACTGGCGGAGCTGGCCAAGGCGATCGGCGGGTTCGAGGGGAACGCGCAGACGTTGCGGCTGCTGACGCGGCTGGAGCCGAAGGTCGTCGGACCCGACGGCCGAGCGGTCGGCCTCAACCTGACGCGCGCGTCGCTGGACGCGTCGGTCAAGTACCCCTGGCGGCACCTGCACGGCCCGATCAGCGCGGCGAGCGGTCGGCCGACGCACAAGTTCGGGGTGTACGAGGACGACCTGCCGGTGTTCGAGTGGCTGCGCCAGAACGCACCCGAGGGTCGCAAGTGCCTCGAGGCGCAGGTGATGGATCTCGCGGACGACATCTCCTACTCGGTGCACGACGTCGAGGACGCGGTGGTCGGCGGCCGCCTCGACCTCGAGGTGCTGGGCGTCCCGCAGGAGCGCGAACGCGTGGTCGAGGCTGTGCAGACCTGGTACGGCGACGCGGTGACCGGCGACGAGCTGCAGGACGCGATCGACCGGCTCGTGTCCGCGAAGCTGTGGCGACACGGGTTCGACGGTTCGCGTGGTGCGCTCGCCCACCTCAAGGACTCGACCAGCCAGCTGATCGGCCGGTTCGCCAAGGCGTCCCAGCGGGCCACTCGCCTGGTGTACGGCCCGGGTCCGCTCACGCGGTACGGCGCGGACCTGATCGTGCCGCACGAGACTCTCGCCGAGATCCTTGTGCTCAAGGGTCTCGCGGTGGCCTACGTGATGGCACCGCGCGAGCTCGAACCGCTCTATCACCGGCAGCGTGAGGTGCTGACCGACCTGGTGCACGTGCTGACCGAACGGGCACCGATCGCGCTGGAGCCGCCGTTCGCCGCGGACTGGGCGGTGGCCGACGACGACGCCGCCCGGCTCCGCGTGGTGATCGACCAGGTCGCCTCGCTCACGGACGTCTCGGCCGCCGAGCTGCATGCGCGCCTGGTTCACCCGCCACGCCACGGCGGCCCACCCGCTTTCGTCTGAGGACGTCGAGCCGCGATCTGGCAGGGCTGCGGCCTGACCGCGTCACGCAGGATCTGGCACGGTGGTCGTCCCCGGTGACTGCGCAGCCCAGGCGTCGACCCGCCGCTGCAGCTCGGCCTGGTCGAGGACCTCGACCGTCTGGTTCAGGAACCACCGGTGGCCGAACGGGCAGCGGACGGTCGCGATGCGGCCCCCGTGGAAGCCGTCGTTCGGCTCCTCGACGGCGACGGCACCCGCCGCCACGGCTCGCGCGAACGCGGCGTCCGTGTCCTCGACCTCGATCGTGAACGACGCGTGCGTGGGGCCGTCCACGGTCGGGGCGACCGATCCGAATGTCGGCATCGCCTCGGCGACCGTGAATCCGGTGTCGCCGAGGGTGAGGTCGGAGTGGACCACCAAGCCGCCCGCCCGGACGGCCGTGACGAGCGTGGCGCCGAACGCAGCCACGTAGAAGTCGATCGCGGCCTCGGCGCCGACGACCGAGATGTTGGGGTGCAGCGAAAGGGCCATGGCGCCATAGTACAGGTGTTCGAACGAATGGTCTACGGTGCTGCTCCGGTCCGGACAGCGGCAGCGGCGCCGGTCACCCGCGCGACGGCCTGATCTCGCCCCGTCCGGCGCCTACACTGCCAGCGTGGCGGGACGCATCCGACGGGAGGACGTGGAGGCGGTCCGTGAGCGCGCCCACATCGACGAGATCGTCGGGCAGCACGTCACCCTGAAGTCCGCAGGCGTGGGATCGCTCAAGGGCCTGTGCCCGTTCCACGACGAACGCTCACCCTCCTTCCACGTCCGTCCGCAGGTCGGCCGGTACCACTGCTTCGGTTGCGGCGAGGGCGGGGACGTCCTGGATTTCGTGCAGAAGGTCGACGGTCTGGGTTTCTCCGAGGCGGTGGAGTACCTGGCCGCCAAGGTCGGCATCCAGCTCCGGTACGAGGAGGGTGGCGCGCCGCGGTCGACCGAGGAGCCCGGCAAGCGTCGCCGGCTCATCGAGGCGCACAAGGTCGCCGAGGAGTTCTACCGCGAGCAGCTCAGCACTCCCGGGGCCGCCGCCGGGCGCGCGTTCCTGTCCGAGCGCGGCTTCGACCGGACCGCCGCCGCCGACTTCGGCGTGGGCTTCGCGCCGCAAGGGTGGGACTCCCTCATGCGGCACCTGCGTGGGCGTGGGTTCACCGAAGCCGAGCTGACGGCGTCCGGGTTGGTCAGCCAAGGTCAGCGCGGCGTCTACGACCGGTTCCGCGGCCGGCTCGTCTGGCCGATTCGCGAGGTGACGGGGGAGACCGTCGGGTTCGGTGCGCGGCGGCTGTTCGAGGAGGACCAGGGCCCCAAGTACCTGAACACCCCGGAGACCGCGCTCTACAAGAAGTCGCACGTCCTGTACGGCATCGACCTCGCCAAGCGCGACATGCAGCGCGACAGGCGTGTGGTCGTCGTCGAGGGGTACACGGACGTCATGGCGATGCACCTCTCCGGCGTCGGCACTGCTGTGGCCACCTGCGGCACCGCGTTCGGCTCCGACCACGCCCGGATCGTGCGACGCCTCGTCGGCGACTCCGGCTCGACCGGGGGAGTGCAGCTCGCCTCGGGCGCGTCCGTCGGCGGCGAGATCATCTTCACCTTCGACGGTGACGCCGCCGGCCAGAAGGCCGCGCTGCGGGCGTTCGGGGAGGACCAGACGTTCACCGCGCAGACGTTCGTCGCCGTCGAGAGGTCCGGTCTGGACCCGTGCGAGCTGCGCCAGGCGAAGGGTCCCGACGCGGTACGCGCGCTCGTGGCGGGCCGGACGCCCCTGTACGAGTTCGTCATCAAGAGCACCCTGGAGACGTTCGACCTGCGGACCGCCGAGGGGCGGATCGGGGCGTTGCGCGCGGCCGCCCCGGTCGTCGCCGGCATCCGGGACGCCGGCCTGCGGCCCGAGTACACGCGGATGCTCACGGGGTGGCTCGGCATCGACGACGAGGAGTCGGTGCGCCGCGCCGTGCAGGGGGCGACGAGCAGGCAGCCGTCCCGTGGCGCGGATCCGCGACCCGCTCGCGACGAGCGTGCCGCGCCGCGCGACGAGCGACCCGCCCAGCCCCAGCCAGGCATGGCGCAGCCGGACCGCCGCGACCCGGTCGCCCAGATCGAGCGGACCGCGCTGGAGGTCGTGCTCCAGCAGCCCGCGCTCGTTCCCGACGACTTCGACGACCTGCCCACCGACGCGTTCGGCGCGCCCGCGTACCGAGCGGTGCACGAGGCGATCCGGGCGGCGGGCGGCCTCGTCGCCGCCCGGGCGCTCGGGAACGCGACCGCATGGGTCGGGGCGGTGATCGAGGAGGCCGGCGAGAACCTGCGACCGCTGGTCACGGAGCTCGCCGTCGCGCCGCTGCCCGAGGATCGGCCCGAGTCCCTGGTCGGCTACGTCAAGGGTGTCGTGCGCAGCCTCGTCGAGATGGGCTTCACGCGCCACATCGCCGAGCTGCGTGGGCGGCTGCAGCGGATGGACGCCGAGGTGGACCCCGTCGCCTACCGTGCCGCCTACGCGGAGCTGGTCGAGGTCGAGGGTCGGCGCCGGAACCTGCGCGAGAGCGCCTAGCGCAGGGCGACGAGCTCCGTGCCGTCGTCGGCCGGGAGCTCGCCCTGCATCGTCGCGGTGACCGTCATGGCCTTGACGTACAGGCTCCCGCCGTACCAGGAGATGAACGCGGTGTCGGTCGCGTCCCGCCCCGTCGCGATGCGGACCAACGACTCGCGCGGTGCCATGCCGGTCGCGTCGACCACGTGCCAGGCGCCGCCGATGTAGGCCTCGGCGACCGCGTGGAAGTCCATCGGCTTGAGTCCGGGAGCGTAGACGGAGGTCAGGCGCGCGGGGACGTCGCAGGCGCGGAGCAGGGCGACGACGAGGTGCGCGAAGTCCCGGCACACGCCGCGGCGCTTGAGCAGGGTGTCGGTGGCGCCGTCGGTCGGCAGGCTGGAGCCGGACAGGTACGTGACGTGGTTGGTGACCCATCCGACCACGGCGTCGAGCAGGTGCTTGCCCTCGAGGCCACGGAACTGGTCGCGCGAGAATGCGAGCAGCCGGTCGGAGTCGGCGTAGCGGGAGGGGCGGCGGTAGTCGACGATGTCGACGTCGTCGATGGGCGGCAGGTCGGCCTGGCCCGTGACGGTGGCGTGGTAGTCGACCACCACGCGGCCCATGGGTGCGTACACGCGGTGCATGCGCGCGCCGTGCGGGAGCTTGATCTCGACGACGTCGAGCGGGCCGTCCTCGTGGCGGACCGAGAGGAGCTCGGAGCGGTCGTAGGCGCCGTCGGCCACGGCCACGAGGAGCTCGATCTCGAGCGGCGAGCGCACGTCGAGAGAGAGGTGAGAAGTCACGGTGCGCAGCACGGCCGCGGTCCTTTCCCAGCCATCGGTGGCTGGACCATCTAGAGGGGCGAGCGCAAGTGTGAGGCTCCCGGGGCTCGGCGTCCAGCCCGCGGACAACGCCCGATGAATGCCCAGGTCACAGCGCTGTCCGGGACGGTGCGTCCGGTCGCTCGCGCGGCCCGAGATGGACATCCGTTCAAGAGGGCCGGGTCGGGAATCTGAGGCCGCCCCGCGGAAAGCCTCGACGCGAACCTCGCCGGCCCGAAGTCTCGTCGCCGTGGCGCCCCCGGCGGCCTACCGTGGCGGGATGGATCTGGCAGCCGAGGTCGCCTGGCTGGCCACCGACTTCTCCGGGGTGGTCCGCGTCGACCGAGCGGGGACGACGGTGCTCGACGCGGCCTTCGGGCTCGCCGACCGCAGGCACGCGCTGCCCATGACCGTCGACTCGCAGGTCGCCATGGCGAGCGGCTGCAAGGGCATGACGGCGCTGGCCGTGATGAGCCTGGTCGAGGACAGGACGCTCACGCTCGACACCACCGCTCGGTCGCTGCTGCGCGACGACCTGCCGCTCATCGCCGACGACGTCACGGTCGAGCATCTGCTGGCGCACAGGTCAGGGATCGGCGACTACCTCGACGAGAACGTCGAGTCCGACATCGACGACTACGCCCTGCCGGTACCGATGCAGGAGCTGGCCACCACGGAACAGTTCCTGGCGGTGCTCGACGGCTTCCCGACCGCGTTCCCGGCCGGTGAGCGGTTCGCCTACTGCAACGGCGGGTTCCTGGTGCTGGCGCTGCTGGCCGAGCGCGCGAGCGGCACGGGTTTTCACGAGCTCGTCGACGACCGGGTGCTGCGGCCCGCGGGGATGGTCGACTCCGGCTACCTGCGCTCGGACGAGCTGCCGGGCCGGGCCGCCGTGGGCTACGTCCGGAGGGACGGCCGGTGGCGGACGAACGTGTTCCACCTGCCGGTGCGCGGGAACGGCGACGGTGGCATGTACACGACGACCGCGGACATGCACCGGTTCTGGACCGCGCTGCATGCCGGCGCGATCGTCTCGCTCGACACCCTCGCGCTGATGACCAGCCCACGGAGCGACGTGCCACAGGAGCGGCAGAGCTACGGCCTGGGGTTCTGGCTGCACGGGTCCCGGGCCATCCCGTCTCTCGCCGGCTACGACGCCGGTGTGTCGTTCCGTAGCTTCCACGACCCGGTCGAGCAGCTCACCGCGACGGTCGTCGCGACCACCGCGGCGGGCGCCTGGCCGATCGCGCGCCTGCTCGAGGAGCGGCTGGTCACCACCAGCCCTGGCGTTTCGCCCAGTACAGAAGTCCCGCCGACATCGCCAGCATGATCCCCAGCGCCCACGCCAGGGGGACCGGGGTGGTGTGGCTGTTGACGATCATGTTCATGCCGAGGACCGAGGCGAGAGCCGTGATCGGCAGCGTGACCACCGCGATCACCGCCAACCGTTCGGCCGCGATCGTCATCTTGGTGTCGGTGCGCGTCCGGTAGAACTCGATGACGCCCTGGAGGTAGTCCTTCTCCTCGCCGGCCAGCGCAGCGATGCGGTCGAACTGGTCGATGAGGTCGACGACGAGATGCCTGCTCTCCTCGGGGACGGCGCGCGAGATGCCGGAGACGCGCCGGTAGATCTGGGCGGTCTGGGCGGCGATGGTGCGGACGGCGAGCAGGCCGTGGCGCGTGCGGAACATCTCGTCGAGGAACTTCTCCGGGTCGCCGAGCGCGCCGTGCGTCACGCGCAGCTCGAGGTCCCAGACGTCGGACGTGAGCTCCTCGACGAACCGCTCCATGTGCCGGGTCAGCGTCGAGACGATCGCGTGCGAGATGTCGAACGAGGTCCGCGGGCGCAACCGACCCGACCGGATGCGAGCGAGGACCTCGTCGGTGTCCCGCAGCATGACCTCGCGGGAGACCGCAGGGTTGACGGGCCCGTGCACCGTGACCAGGTAGCGCGGTCCGACGATCCGGTCGAGCTCGACGTGGTGCACGTGCCCGGCCGCGCCCCGCTCGGGGGCGTGCAGCACCAGCAGGAGCGAGTTCGGGTAGGCGTGCAGCTTGGGCAGCCGGTTGCGGACCTCCAGGTCGTGCAGGGCGAGCGGGTGCACACCGAACACGGTCGAGAGGATTCCGGCGCTCTCCGCGTCCCACTCCGGGACGTCGACCCAGATGATCCCGCGCTTCGCCGCCAGCAGGGCGGGCAGCTCGTCGGGCGTGCAGTCGCGGACGCCGTCGTCGGCGATCAGGTGGACGTCCATGCCGTGGCCCTCCCGCGCGCGATCCTCACCGGACACATCGAGACTGCCACGTGGGTCACATGCTCCGCCTGCTGGTGGACGAAGGTCCCAGGAGCCCCCGCGACCGTTTTCACCCGATCTGACCGCGTTCGGCGGACCTACCCTGGCAGGGACGGGCATCGGGTCGTGATGCCCCGACGACGAGGGGGTCGTGCCATGCGCCGTGCATTCCTGTCGGTCGTTCTCCTGCTGGCCGCGTTCGTGGTGCTGCCGGTGTCGCCCGCGAGTGCGGCACCGTACTGCGGGATCACGTGGGGCTCGCTCCAGAAGTCCGCACCGGGCCTCTCCCAGGCTCCGGTGACCAACCTCCGGACCGGGCAGCACACCTGCTACGACCGGCTCGTGATCGACGTCGCGGGCCGCGTCGGCGGGTACACGGTCCGGTACGTCCCGCACATCACCCAGGACGCCTCGGGTGCGGTCATCCCGACCCGCGGCGCGGCCGCGTTGCAGATCACGGTGAACGACCCGGCGAACAGCTGGGCCCCCGCCAACCGGCTCGAGCTGAGCAACGTGTCCGGGTACGCGACGTTCCGGCAGGTCGTGCACGCAGGGACCTTCGAGGGCTACACCACCGTGGGCGTCGGGCTGCGGGCGCGACTGCCGTTCCGCGTCCTGGTGCTCGCCGGACCCGGTTCGTCGTCCCGGCTCGTGGTGGACGTCGCCCACCGCTGGTGAAGCGCCGCCGGGGCCGGCCCTGATCGGTCGAGGTCGTCAGGGCCGGGCAAGGGCCACCGCGGTGACCACGAGCCCGTCGCCGACTGCCCACCGTCCGTGCAGCAGGTCGGTGCCGAGCCCCCGCACCAGCAGACGTGCCGTGAACGTGCCCGGACCGATCCGCACCTCCACGTGCTCGAACCCGAGCCACGCGTTGGTGATCGGCGACCAGACCTTGTACACCGACTCCTTCGCCGAGAACACGATGCGGTCCGCGCAGATCACCGGGTCGAGCTCCGAGATGGCCGCCTGCTCTGCCGAGCTCATCACGAGCGACAGCACCTCGGGCGGCAGAGGCTCCAGCACCTCGGCGTCGATCCCGATGCCGGTCCAGGCGTCGGCGTGCGCGACGGCGGCCGCCCGGAAGCCGTCGCAGTGGGTCATGCTGCCGACGACGCCCGGCGGCCAGATGGGAGCACGGTCGGGGGCGGACGGCACAGCGACAGGACCAGGGCCGAGCCGTGTCAGAGCGGCACGCGCGCAGGTCCGGACCGCCGCGTACTCCGTACGACGACTGGGGACGGCCCGCGCGACTGCGAGCTCCTCCTCCGGAAACAGGGTGGCGGGCACGGGGTCCCCGCGATGCTCGTCGACGACGACGTCGGGGGGCAGCACCTGCTCCATCACGCCCGCCAGTCTGGCAGCGTCGACGCGCACCGCGAACGCTCGCGCCGTCGACGAGCCGGCGGACGCCGGCACCGGTCACGAAGACGCGCTGCGGACGCCGGCGACGAGCTCCACGGCCTCCCGGCACAGCCGCGCGATCGTCGTGACCTCTCGCGCCAGCACCAAGGTGCGCCGGACCATCCACGACCCGCCGACGGCGACGACCTGCGGCAGCGCGAGGTACGAGGCAGCGTCGTCGGGTCCGATGCCACCCGAGGCGATGATGCGCAGGTCCGGGAACACCTCACCCAGTACGGCGACCGCCGGAGGCCCGCCGGCTGCATGCGCGGGGAAGACGTTCACGCACGAGACCCCCAGGTCGAGCGCCGCCATCACCTCGGTGGGCGTCACGGTCCCGGGCACCACCGGAACGCCCAGCTCGACGCACCGCTCCACGACGGGCCTCGAGAACCCTGGCGAGGCGACGAAGGCCGCCCCTGCGTCCACGGCCTGGTCCACCTGGGTAGGCGTGAGCACCGTGCCGGCACCGACCAGGGTGTCGGCGCGCAGGGCCAGGGTGCGGATCGCGTCGAGGCTCGCGGGTGTCCGGAGGGTCACCTCGGCGAGGGGCAGGCCTCCGCCGACCAGTGCCTCGGCCAGGTAGTCGGCGTCGAGCGCGCGGTCGATGACGACCACCGGGAGGACGCCGTAGGCAGCGAGCGTGTCGAGGACGCCGGTCATCCGGACGCCGTCGGTCGGGTGCGTTCGTGTCGAGCCACGAGAACACCGTACGTGGGACGGCGACGACGGTGCGGGACCGCCTTCATGCGCCGCCCGTGCCTGTATGGATGCCCGGCCGAGCGTCGATGGGTCCGGTCTCAGGTCCCCAGCGACTCGAATCCCCTGATGATCGAGCCCGCGACGATGCCCGCGACTCCGACGACGATCAGCACGATGCCGCCGATCGCCAACCAGGAGCCCGGCCCGACCTTGCCCTGCGGGCGCGTCTTGACGTCCTCGAGGTCGTTCGGGTTCACGTAGACGTACCCGCCGAACGTCGGGGTCGCGCCGAGACCTGTCCGGACCGCCGCGTACACGTCGGCGCGCCGAGGTGCGTTGTCCGGCCCGGGGAACTCCAGGGTCATGACCCAGCCGCCCGGAGCGGGGATCCGCCCGAGCAGCAGGGCGGGCACCCGGACGCGGGGCACGGCACGGGCGCGGCTCACGAGCCGCATGCCCTGGACGGCGGCGGTGATGCCGAGAAGGAGCACGGCCAGTCCGAGGACGACGAGAATCACGTCGCGAAGATAGTGCGTCGGCGACGATCTGTCGGACCCGTCCAGGGCCGGCCGTCGGACGGTGCCTCTAGTCGACCCAGATGACGATCCCCGTCACCCCGTTGAGCACCGCGGCGGTCCCGGCCCGGATGGCGGCCGCGCTGCGCTCGGGCGTGAACGAGTCGGCGTCGTAGGTCGAGGACGTACCCAGACCCTCGCCGCGGAACGAGGCCCCGCTCCAGTCGACGGCCGTGACGTTGTGCGTCGGCTCGGCGACCTCTGCGCCTACGACGAGGAACTGCTGGTCGAGGTGGTTGGCCGTGATCACGGCGAGGGGGTCGACGAGGTCGTCGCCCGCGGTGACGACGAGGTCGGGGTGCATCGACATCGCCTTCGTGATGCCTCCCACGTAGTCGCCGGCGTCGACGGCGACCGTCCGGAGTGCGACGTCCTCGTCGTCCGCCCAGTCCAGCACGGCGTCGACCAGGGTCTGAGTCGGCGCCTCGTGGCCGGCACTCACCAGGACGATGCGATATCCGGGTGCGGGGTGGACGGCGGACCACGAGCCGGGCCGCGGAGAGATGGTCGCCTCCGGGCTCGGCGGTGCGGACGGGTGGACGAACCCGGCGCCGAGGGTGCCGATGCCCGCCGGGGCGTCGCGGGGCTCCGACCATCCGTCGGCACCGCCGCAACCCGCGAGCAGGACCGTTGCCACAGCCAGGGAGCAGGCGGTGCGAACTCGTGAGCGCAAGCGGGATCGTCCTTCGTGAGCGGAGGTGAGGGGTCCTTCCTAGCCCACGTCGGCGACCGGCTCACCGGCAGGGAACGGACGTTCCGCGGGCGTTCGTCAACGGTCCGCCTTGCGTTCACCGGGACGGTGGACGGTTCGCTGGCCGTCCCGAAGGAGCTCCCATGTCCCGCGCCGCCCGGCGGTCCGTCCTCGTCTGTCTCGCACTGCTCGGGCTCGCGGCCCTCGGCAGTGCGCCCGCCGCTGCGCACGGGTTCAGCACGAGCGTCTTCGTCGACGTCACGTCCCCGCACAGGGGACAGGTACGCACCGAGCTCGGGCTCGAGTACGACCTGCTGGTCGTGTCCGCCGCCGACGCCGAGCACGACGACGCGCTCTTCCAGGACGGTACGGCGGCGTTCGACGACGGCGACGTAGGGGAAGAGGCCGCGGCGCTCGCCGGGCACGCCGACGCCGTGCTCGCGTACGTGACGGAACGCTTCTCGGTCTCGTCGGCGGACCAGACCTGCGCCCCGGCGCAGGTGGGAGGCGTGACGATCACGCAACGCGAGGGCGTGCCCTACGCCGTGCTCGTTCTCGACCACCAGTGCGCGACGTCCGACGGTGCGCACGAGGTGACGGCGACCCTGTTCGGCGACGACGAGGGCTACGTCCGGGACGCCAAGACCATCGTGACCTACGACCTGGACGGCCAGCACGGCAGCGCCGCGGTCGACGGCGCCCGCCCGACGTTCTCTACCGAGCAGACGACCGGCGAGCGGTTCTGGGAGTTCTTCCACCTCGGCGCGGAGCACCTGCTCACAGGCCTCGACCACATCGTGTTCCTGCTCGCCCTCATCGCCGGCTCGCGGGGGCTGCGCGAGGTGGTGCTCGCGGCGACGACGTTCACGCTGGCGCACTCGATCACGTTCATCCTCGCCGCGACCGGGCTGGTGACCGTCCCCGCGCGGGTGGTGGAGCCGATCATCGCCCTGTCGATCGCCGTCGTGGCCGGCTGGTACCTCTACCGGATCTGGAAGCACGGCGACCGTGCCGCCGAGATCGACACCGCCCACGGGGGCCCTCTCGGACTGGACCGGGCCGGTTGGCTGCGGCTGGGCGTCGTCTTCTGCTTCGGACTGGTGCACGGCCTGGGCTTCGCCAGTGCCCTCGGCATCGACGAGGCCTGGTCCTGGACGCTGCTGTGGTCGTTGCTCGTCTTCAACGTCGGCATCGAGGCCGTGCAGCTCTCGCTGATCCTGCTCCTCTTCCCGGCGCTCACCATGACGCGGTACCGCGTGCCGCGGGTCGGGCTGTGGATCACCGGGCTGGTCGCCGCTGGCGTGACCGTGCTGGGTCTCGTGTGGTTCACGGAGCGTCTGCTCGGTCTGTCGTGAGATCGGAACCTGAGGCAACCGTTCCGGCGTGGGCAACCTCCCGGGTCGTCCTGGTTTGCGTCGAGTTCATCTGCCCTCGACACGTTGGGGGGCGCCACACAGGCCCCTCCCAGGAGAGAACGGACGACGCATGCCTTCGAACAGCGTGACACCCGAGCGCCGGGCAGCCCGGCACCGGATGTCGGTACGACTCACCGCCCTCGCAGTCGGCGCCACGTGCGCCTTCGGCGGCTTCGCCCTCGCCACGCCCGCCATGGCCGACGGCCCCGCCAACCTCACGGGAATCGTCCTCGGTGTCGGTGCCGATGAGGCGCAGCGCGTCGTGACCTGGTACACCTCGGTCGACGCCGCGCAGAGCGTCCAGCTCGCCCCCACGTCGTCGCTCGTGGCCGGTGACTTCCCGGCGAGCGCCGTCACCGTCGCGGGCGTCGGCAGCGCCAACATCGCCTCCAGCGGCGGGTTCAACCGCCACGCGACGCTCGCCGGTCTGGCCGAGAACACGGTCTACTCCTACCGCGTCGGCTCGGCCGGCAGCTGGTCGCCGACCTACTCCTTCAGGACGCAGTCGTTCGACGGCGACTACGACTTCCTGTTCTACGGCGACCCGCAGATCGGCTCGTCCGGCGACACGGCCAAGGACCAGGCCGGCTGGGAGGACACGCTGAACGTGTCGCTCGCGGCCAACCCGAACGCCGAGCTCCTCGTCTCCGGCGGTGACCAGGTCGAGACGGCCAACACCGAGGCGCAGTGGACGGCGTTCCTCGCGCCCGAGAAGCTGCGCCAGTACCCGTGGGCCGCGACGATCGGCAACCACGACGTCGGTGGCAAGGCGTACGAGCAGCACCTGTACACACCGAACACCGACCGCTCGGGGGCGCTCTACTCGAACGGCAACCCAGCGGGGACCGCGTCGGGCGGCGACTACTGGTACCTCTACAAGGACGTCCTGTTCATCGACCTGAACAGTAACTCCTACAGCACGGCCACAGGCGGTGGCGGCGACGCGGCGCACCTCGCGTACGTCACCGACGTCATCAACCAGCACGGCGCGGAGGCCAAGTACAAGGTCCTCGTCTACCACCACTCGATCTACTCGCCGGCCGACCACGCGAAGGACACGGACGCCAAGGTCCGTCGCGTCGACTTCCCGACGACGTTCTCCAACCTTGGCGTCGACCTGGTCCTGCAGGGCCACGACCACAGCTATTCGCGCAGCTACCTGAACAAGAACGGCGCGAAGGCGGATCCCGCAGAGCAGCCTGGTCAGGCGGACGTGTACCCGGGGCCCGGCGGCGTCCTGTACGTCACCGCCAACTCGGCCTCGGGCTCCAAGTACTACGACCTCACGGCTCCCGACGGCACGGGCACGAGCGGTGCCGGCAACGGTGCCGACCCCCTGAACCCGAGCAGCTACTGGTACAACTCGGTCCAGAACCAGGAGCACGTGCGGTCCTACGTCAAGGTCGAGGTCCGCAGCGACAAGCTCGTCGTCGAGAACGTGCGCAGCGGCGACTGCTCGGCGCCGAACGCGGCCGTCGAGCTCGCCAAGGTGGCCTGGTGCGGGCCGAACAACGGCTCCTCGCCCGCCCAGCCGGTCGGTTCGCTCGTCGACTCGGTCACCGTGCACCCGTACCAGGGCGCCGGTCAGCACCTCCAGGTCGCGGTGCCCGACGCCGCCCCCGGTGAGTTCGGCTGGACGATCGACGGCTACAACGGGCTGGTCGACCTCGGTACCGCGGTCGAGCACGGCGGCGACTACTTCGAGGCGGCCGGCCAGATCAACCCGATCACCGTGACGGACTCGCGTCGCTCGCACGCGCCGTGGTCCGTGTCCGCCTCGGTCGGCGACTTCAAGGACGGCACCAAGACGTTCTCGGGCGCCAACCTCGGCTGGACTCCCAAGGTCGTCCAGCCCGGCGCGGGTGCGACGGCCGGTGAGTCGGTCGTCTCCGGCTACGCCGGTGGTGGCAGCGGGCTCTCGGTCTCGCGTGGCCTCGGTTCCGCAAGCCAGGGTCACGACAAGGGGACGGCCAAGCTCGGCGCCGACCTCGACCTCAAGATCCCGGGCGACGTCACCAAGGGCTCGTACCGCGCGACGCTCACGATCACGGCTCTGAGCAGCTGACCTCGGTCGGCTGACCCCGGTGGGTGGGCGCCTCGTGCGCCCACCCACCGGATTCCCGTTTCTGCTCTGCTGCTCTCGTCGAAGGAACTCCCGATGCACGCACGACTCGTCCGCACGGCCCTCGTCACCGCGCTCGCCGGTGTCGCACTCGCCGCCGGCACCACCTCCGCGACCGCCGGCGACGACGACGTCACGTGGACGGTGCGCACGGGCTCCAGCGACCTGGGTGCCGACCGGACGAGCTTCACCTACTCGGTGAAGCCGGGCGGGACCGTCGACGACAGCCTCGTGGTGGCCAACCACGGGGCGACCCCGCTCGTCCTGGGCGTCCTGGCCGCCGACGGGTACACCACCGAGAGCGGCCAGCTCGACCTGCTGACGACCGACGAGACGTCGACCGGGGTCGGCGCGTGGGTCGACCCGCAGACGACGAGCATCACCATCCAGCCCGACGCCACCGTAGACGTCCCGTTCAAGGTTCAGGTCCCGGACTCGGCCACCCCCGGGGACTACGTCGGCGGCATCGTCACGTCGCTCACGCAGTCCGACACCGAGGAGGGCATCAACGTCGACCGACGCCTCGGTGTGAAGGTGACGCTGCACGTCGACGGTGAGCTGCACCCCAGCCTCGCGGTCGAGGGCGTGAGCGTCGCCTACCACGGGACGTTGAACCCCTTTGCGACGGGTGACGCCACGATCACGTACACCCTCCAGAACACGGGGAACGCGATCGTGTCCGCCCGGCAGGCCGCTTCGGTCGCCGGGCCCTTCGGATGGTTCACCGCGCACGCGGGCGAGGTCGCGGCCCCGCCGCAGCTCCTGCCGGGGGAGTCCTGGAAGGTCACCGTGCCGGTCGACGACGTCGCGCCGACCGTGCGCCTCTCGGCGCAGGCCCTGGTCACGCCGTTGCTCACCGACATCTCGGGGTCGACCACGTCTCTGGATCCCGTCGCTGCGGCAGGGTCGACCTGGGCGATCCCGTGGTCGCTGCTGGTGCTGGTACTCGTCGTGGTGGGCGCCATCGTGGGCATCGTCCGCGTCCTTCGTCGGAACCGTCGACTTCGGGCAGCCCAGGAGGAGGCCCGCGTGCAGGAGGCGGTCGAGCTCGCGCTGCGAGAGCGGGCGGACTCCGTCAGCTGAGACGGGCGCTGTCGCGGGACAATGGCGTCCCCCGAGCCGACGGAGGGCCCGTGCCGGAACAGATGGACCCACCCACCGCGGCGCTCGTCGCCCGCTTCGCGCAGCGGTTCAACGACGCTTTCCTGGGCGAGCACGGCGTCGGGTCGCCCTTGGGTCTCTGGCTCCTCCTCGCGCTGCTCGCTCCGGCCGCGCGCGCGGCGGCGCGGGGGACGCTCGAGGAGACGCTCGGCACCGACGCGGCCGATGCGGCCCGCCGAGCCGCCGCGCTGGTCCAGGAGCCGCACCCGGCCGTCGGCGCTGCGCTCGCTGTCTGGCTCGACGAGGCCGCCCTGGACGGTTCAGCGTTCGGCTCCTGGGCCGGACGGCTCCCGGCCGCGGTCGAGGCGGGCGCGATCCCGACGCAGGACGCCGCCGACCGGTGGGCGCACCGCCGGACCCGAGGTCTGATCGAGCGCTTCCCGCTGACGGTCGAGCCGGACACCGCTCTCGTCCTCGTCTCGGCCCTGGTCAGCGAGGTCACCTGGACCAAGCCGTTCGAGGATGCGGCCCCGGGCGAGCTGGGCGGCTCGTTCGGCGGTCTCGAGGCGCTCAGGGCTCCGCACGAGGGGCACGACAGGTGGATCGCGCGCACGGATGCGGCCGGTCTCGTCGGCGTGCACGCCGCCCGGTCGGTCGACGGCCTGCGGGTGCTGTCCGTGATCGCCGCCCCGGAGGTCGCGCCCGGGGACGTGCACCGGGCCGCGCACGAGATCGCGTGCCTGCTGGACGCGCGACGGGAGGTCGGCGTCAGCCTGTTCGACCTCCCCGAGGGACCGGGGGTGGCCTGGGAGATCTCCGAGACCGTCGAGGAGCGGGTCTCCTTCTCCGACCGGAGCGAGGTCGTCGACGCCGTCCTGCCTGCCTGGTCGGCGCGCTCGACGCACGATCTGCGCGACGCACCTGGCGTCGAGGAGGCCTTCGCGACGATGGACACCTTCCTCGTCCCCGCCGCCCGCCCCAGTGCCGGCAGTGCGGTCCAGGCCACGGTCGCGGCGTTCGGCAGGGCGGGGTTCGAGGCGGCAGCGGTGACTGTGCTGGCCGCTCGGGCCGGTGGGGTGCCGCCATGCGTCGAGGTGCGCGAGCGCCACGCGACGATCCGGTTCAACCGCCCCTACGCGGTCGTCGCGGTTGCCACGTCCGTGGTCCCGGACCTCGAGCAGGGGTGGGGCTCGACGGACGTGGCGGTTGCACAGTGGGAGGGCGTCCCCGTGTTCAGCGCCTGGGTCGCGACGTCGGGGGACTAGGGAGTTAATCGCTTGTCGGCGGTCGGTCGTACAGTTGTTCGAACGGACGACGCACGGCGAGAGGTTGGCGATGAGGGACGGCGGGGCGGCGATGGTGGACCTGACAACGGCGATGCCGTCGTTCTCGTCTTCGCCCACGCTCGAGTCTGTGCCCTTGGACGCGGTCGGGCCCGGGCAAGGACTGCCGCAGTTCCCGGTCGCTGGGGTCTCGATCCTTGAGCTGGCAGTCGCGCTGGACGGGGTCGAGGTGGCGGACCTCTCTTCCGGGGACGTGATCGGTGTGGTGCAGGGATTCGAACAGCTGATCCGCGCTGCTCAGGCCGCCCAGGCGGTCGCCGTCCGAGAGCTCGAGGTCCGCCGCCCGGTCCATCCCTCCCCGGTTCCCGACGAGCTCGCCTGCGCCCTGGTCACCACCCGCCGCGCGGCGGAGATGCTGCTCGTGCGAGCGTCGCTGGCGGCTGCTCACCCAGCCGTGCACGACGCGTGGGCGGCCGGCCTGCTCGATGCCCGCAAGGTCGACATCCTGTTCACGGAAGCCCTGACCACCCACGCGGTCGACCCCAGAGAACCCACCGCGGGAGCCGCGGACGCCGCACTGGCCATCGGGCTGGCGGCCGCTCCTCGGATGACCGGGCCCCAGCTCGCCCGCCACGTGCGCGCCGCCGTCATCGCCTGCGACCCCGACGCCGCCGAGAAGCGGCGCACCGCCGCCCGGGCGGACCGCGGCGTGTCGTTGAGCCCCTCTGTGGACGGGATGGCCTGGCTGAACGCGTACCTGCCCGCGCCCGACGCAGTGATGGCGTTCACCGTCCTCGACGCTCTGGCCGGAACCACTCGCGTCGACGGTGACGAGCGGACCGCCGACCAACGCCGAGCGGACGCGTTCAGCGACGTGTTCAGCTCCATCCTGACGAACCAGGCCACCCCGGACGGCGTGCCCCTGCCGCGAAGACACGGAATGGCCGTGAGCGTCGGGGTCACGGTCGCTGCGACCACGCTGCTCGGGTCCGACGATCAGCCGGGGTCTCTGGACTCGTTCGGTCCGATCACCGCGGGAATGGCCCGTGAGCTCGCACAAGACGGAACCTGGCGGCGCCTGCTGACCGACCCGGCGACGGGGCTGGTGTGTGAGACCGGGACAGTGTCCTACCGGCCGGGCGCGGACCTGACCCGCACCATCATCGCCCGTGACGTCACCTGCACCTTCCCAGGGTGTCGGCAACCGGCTGGCCGCTGCGACCTCGACCACATCGACCCGTTCGACCCGGCGAGATCGGCCGACGGTCAGACCTGCCCGGACAACCTGCACGCGCTGTGCCGGCACCACCATGAAGCGAAGACGAGGAAGTACTGGAACGTGCACCGCGACCGCGCCACCGGAATCACCTGGTGGACGAGTTCGGACGGCCTCACCTACTCCCGGGACCCCACTCCGCACCTGCTGGACATCGCCGGACTGACGACGCACGCGCCACCCCGGTCAGACGACGAACCGCCGCCGTTCTGACGCCAGCTCGCGTTCGCCTGCGGATCGTCGCCCAGCGTGTGTCGGCTGTGTCGGCTGTGTCCTCTGCGCCGGAGGCCGGTTCCGGATGAGTCCGGCGAACTGGTCAGGGTGCGGTCGCGGGCCGGGGCAGGACGCGGCCCGGGTACCGGTCGGGCGGGTGAGGCCGGTCAGGCCGGTCAGGCTCGGTGAGGCTCGGTCATGCCTGTCGCGCTCGGTGAGCTTGGCCAGGCGGGTCAGGCTCGGTCAGGCCGGTGCGGCCGGTGAGGCTCGGTCAGGCCGGTGAGGCTCGGTCAGGCCGGTGAGGCTCGGTCAGGCCGGTCAGGCTCGGTCAGGCCGGAGCCGATTCGGCTCTGGGGCGGCGGATGAGCGCGAGGCCACCGCCGACGACGGTGAGGAGCAGGCCGATCGCGGCGAGAGCGGCGGGCAGCCAGGTGGGGATGCCCAGGTAGACGGTGATGCCGAGGATCCGGGAGAGCCCCCATGGCAGCAGGGCCATCTGGTCGTTCCAGATGGTGAGCGCGCGTTCCAGGCCGATCGCGGCGATGCCGAACGACGTGATGGCCAGGGTGAGACCACCCGCGAGGACCGTGAAGCCGACGGCTCGGAGCGGGCGCATCCCGTACGCGCGCCGCAGGACCAGCGAGATCACGACGAACGACCAGCAGAACGCGGCGAAGGCGACGGTGATGTAGGCCGTGCGGGATGTCGGGTCGGTCCAGAAGCCGAACCAGTAGCGGCCCGGGCCTCGGACGACGAGCGCCACGAGCAGGATCACCGTGCGGAGCAGAACCACGCCACCGAGAGCAGCCCAGAGGTGGAACGGGTCCCGGCGGCCGACGACGAGGCGCAGCACGGCGGCCAGGATGAGCCACGCCCCGAGGGTCGCGACGAGGTGCGCAGGCGCGGCGAACCAGGTGTAGATCAGGCGGCTCGCGACCAGGACCGCGGCGGGCAGGGCCCACACCACGACCCGCTCGGTGCGGTTCGTCGGCGCCGGGATCTCGGCGAGCCGCCACGGCCGCGTCGTCGCGACGAACAAGGCGCGGAGTGCGGTCGGACGCGGCCGGACCGCACCGAGCCCGAGGACGAGGAGCAGTACCAGGAGCATGACGCGAGCCAGCCAGGCCATGGCGGGATCCCGGTCGGCCCGTTCGGCGCCGATGTCGGCGGCCGTGAAGTTGTACGCAGGCAGGTCGACGTCGCCGGCGTACGTCGACTCGTGCTCGGCGCGGGCACGGCGGAACTCGCCCTCGGCGGCCCGCCACTGGTCGTAGGCCGTCGAGCTGCCCGTGTCGAGCCACTCCACCCGCCGCAGGACCGACTCGCGGTACGCGGCGAGGGTGCCCAGGAGATCGGTCTCGTAGTCGAGGGCGCTCACGAAGTGGTCGTACAGCTCGGGCGAGCGCCACGTGCTGGGGTCCGTCGCTGCGACCTGGGTGCGCATGTCGCGGGCGATCTCTGTCGCGTGTGCTCCGTCGGCCACCGCCGAGTCGAGGTCGGTCCTGCTCACGGCGTAGATGCTGTCCAGGGCGGCGGAGTCACCGGTGGCGATGTCCCACTCGAAGATCCACATCATCGGCGGCGGTTCGAGGCCGAGTGCCTTGACGCTGTTCTCGGCGTACGGCCGGATGTACAGGCCGCTGGTGATCGCCTCGCGCGAACGGCCGAGGCTCGCGGTGATGGCGGCAGCGGTCGCGGGGTCGTCCGAGAGGGTCTGCCGAACCCAGTCGGCGGTCAGCCCTGTCGGGTCGGCCGACGGGTCCCACGCCAACCGGGCGGTGCCGTAGGTGTTCAGGTCGTACATCTGCCAGAACCCGGTCCGCAGGTAGAGCGTCATGGGTCCGGCACGCAGCGGACCGCCGTCCTGCGTCCAGTTCCACACTCCCTCGACGTGCGGGTTTGCCGCGAGGAAGGTCTGCAGCGCCTGCGCCTCCTCGGCCACGAGGTCGTTCGGTAGCGACCCGAACCCCTCGAACTCGCGCCGCGCCTGGAACTCGACGATGCGCCGCTGGTCACCGACCAAGAGCGTCGGGTTGAGGGGCAGGTGGCTGTAGAAGTCGCCCATCGTGTACTTCGTCGACACGATCAGGTGCTGGTCGTCGATGCCGCCGAGCACGGCCTCGTAGGACTCGGGGTTGGTGTGCAGGTCACCGACCGCACCGACGCCGACGGTCCACGTGCGGAAGATGATGTCGCGGTCGTGTGCAGCCGCCGTCGACAGGAGTGCCTCGAGCATCGCCTGGACGGAGGACGCGGATGTCACCGCAAGCTTCGACGAGTAGTCCCATCCCGCCTGGTAGACCGAGCCGCCCTCGCCGATCCGGACCATCAGCCCGTCGACGAACGGCATGTTCTCGAACAGCTCGGCGAGGCCGGCCTGGTAGACGGACCACAGTGCTGGGTCCTCGACGGCCAGACCGCCGACCGTCCGTTGCAGGTACGACTCGAGCGGGGGCGAGACCGCGAGCATGTCTGTGAGCAGGTAGACGTGCATTCCCATGTCCGCCGCGTACTGGAACACCGGACCGAAGGCCGCGACCATGGCCTGCGCGCGGGCCACATGGGGGTCGCCCTCGGGGTAGACGTCATGGCCGTCGCCGACGCCGCTGAACGTCACGTACTCGAGGAACCCGGGCACGACGATCCCGTTGTACCCCTCCCGCAGGTCGTGCTGGACCAGCTGCTTGAACTGCGCGTCGATGTCGTCGACGACGGCCTGGTCGACCCACGGCGCCTCGGGCAGCACCGCACCCGCGACGACGTCGGTGTTCAGCGAGTAGTCCGTCCCGGCGGCGAACGCCTCCGGGTCTGCCTCGCGTCCGACGGATCCGCTGTCGGTGAGCCGCAGCCCGAGCCGCGGTTGCTGGGTCTCGCCGGAGGCGTCCACCGCGGCGCCGGACCGAATGCGGTCGGCGATGCCGTAGAGGCCGGCCGCCGCGCCCGCTGGTCCGGACGCTTCCACGGCATACCCGCCGGGAGTGTCCCGGTCGACCCGGTACGCCTCGGGTGAGTCGGCGAAGGGCGAGACCGTCCGCACCACCAGGTCGGCCGACGCGATCCCGGCGAGCGCAGCCTCGGAGCCTTCGGTCGTGATGGTCGGCGCAGGTAGACCCCGGCCCGCCAGCGCGTCGGCCACGGCTGACGCCGCAAGAGCGACCCGTGCGTCGTCGGGAACCTGGATCGTCGCGATGGACGGCGGATCCGCGAGTGGCGTGGACGCCACGCTCGTCGCCGCCGCTGGGGCCGGGGTGTCCGCCGGCTCGAAGCTCAACCCGAGCGCCTGACCGACACCCACAGCGACGGTCGCGCCCAGTGCGAGGACGACGACGGCCGCCACGAGCGGTGCACGCAGGGCGGATCGAGGGCGCGAACGAGACATCGGCGAAGTGTAGGAACCGCGCCCGTGCGCGTGGGACCTAGGTCGCGCGGACGTTCGGGGTCAAACCCGGTCGAAGCGACCAGCACTCCTGTGCACACGACTCGCATTCACCCGTTCGGCCCAACGACTCCCGCGTGGGACGGTGCGTGTCGCCGCTCCGGGCGTCGAGACGACCGGAGCACCACGGTCATGCGTCGAGCTGGTCGAACTCGTCGAGCTCGTCCAGCTCGTCCAGCTCGTCCAGCTCGTCGAGCCCGTCGGGCGCGGCGGTCTCGACGTCGCGCTTGGTGAGCGTGAGGTAGACGACGATCACGGCGATCGTCGCCAGGAAGATGAGGCTCGTCGTCGTCGTACCCAGCCCGAGGCCGCCGTCCGCCCTGGGCTGCGAGAGCAGGTCTCCGATCGAGGCGCCCAGCGGTCGGGTCAGGACGTAGGCGATCCAGAAGGACAGGACAGCGCCGAGGTGGAACCGGTAGTGGGCCAGGGCCACGACTCCGATGGCGGCCGCGAAGATCACCGCGGACGCGAAGTACCCGAGACCGAGCTTCTCGGCGAGCAGGTCGCCGGCAGCGGTGCCGAGCGCGAACGTGAAGAGGATGGCCAACCAGTAGAACGCCTCGCGCCGGGTGCTGGTGATCGAGTGGATCGAGAGCGTGTGCTCCGTCCGGTACCAGACCGCGAACGTGAGGCCGAGGGCGATCGCGAACACCGCTGTGGTCATCCAGAGGGGGACGCCATAGCTCTCGACGAGGTTGTCGGTGATCAGGGTCCCGACGACGCTGATCAGGACGACGGCGAGCCAGTAGGCCGGGGCGACGTAGCGAGGAGCGCGGAACTGCGCGACGAGCGTGATCACGAGCAGTGCCCCGACGATCAGCGTCGCAGCCGTCAGCGTCATGCCGAGCGTCTCGGTCAGGTAGTCGGCGAACGTCTCCCCGACGGTCGTGGCCAGCACCTTGATCACCCAGAAGGACACCGTGATCTCGGGGACCTTGTTCAGCAGGCGGCGTACGTCCGTGGCGGAGGTGTTCGATGTCATGGGACGTAGGCTCGCGGTCCGATGCTGAGGATCCCCTGAAGGGCGTGGCCAGTGAAGGTGCTGATCGTCGAGGACGAGCACGACATCGCGGAGGCGATCCGCCGGGGGCTCGCGGGCGAGGGGATCGCTGTCGACGTCATGCGCGACGGAGTGGACGGGCTCTGGGCCGCCACCGAGACCGCGTACGACGCGATCGTCCTCGACCTGATGCTGCCTCGGATGAGCGGCAGAGACGTCCTGCTCGGTCTTCGCGAGCGCGGGGTCTGGACGCCGGTACTCGTGCTGACGGCCCGCGAGGGCGACGCGGTGCAGGTCGGCGCCTTCGACGGAGGCGCCGACGACTTCCTGGCCAAGCCGTTCTCGTTCGACGTCCTGCTCGCCCGGCTCCGGGCGCTCGTGCGCCGCGGGGCTCCTGAGCGCCCGGTGGTCCTGTCCGTCGGCGATCTTCGCCTCGAGCCCGCGCGCCGGCGGGTCACCCGCCAGGGCGAACAGATCGCTCTGACCCCGCGCGAGTACGGCGTCCTCGAGCTCCTGATGCGGCGCAACGGCGACGTGGTGACCAAGAGCGAGATCCTCGCCAACGTCTGGGACTCCGCGTACGAGGGAGATCCGAACGTCGTCGAGGTCTACATCAGCTATCTGCGGCGCAAGGTGGACGCCCCCTTCGGGCGCACCTCGATCGTCACGGTCCGGGGGATGGGCTACCGAGCCGTCGACGACGAGGCCTGAGGCAGCCGCACGACGAACGAGGCTCCCCCCAGGTCCGACTCGCCGACCCGCACGCTCCCGCCGTGCGAACCGACGATCCCGCGCACGATGGCGAGCCCGAGCCCCGAACCGCCCGCCGACCGGGCGCGGCCCTCGTCGAGTCGCACGAAGCGGTCGAAGACGAGATCGCGGTCCGTCACCGCGATGCCGCTGCCGTCGTCGGCAACCTCGATGCGTGCGCACGGAGCATGCGCGCCCTGAGTGCCTGCACCGGGAGTTCCGGGGTCTGCGGTGACCGTGAGCCGGACCCGGCGCTGCGCGTGCCGGACCGCGTTGTCGGCCAGGTTCTGCACCACCCGTGACAGCTCCTCGGGGTCGCCTGGGACCCGCACCGGCTCGGTGACCACGTCGACCACGACGCCACGCCGCGGACGCAGCCCGAAGCCGATCCGCTCGACCACCTCGTCGAGGTCGACGTCGCGGTCCCGTCCGGGTGCGTGCTCCTCGGTCCTCGTCAGCACCAGCAGGTCGTCGACGAGGCGCTGCATCCTCTCGTTGGACGCGCGAAGGACCGAGGTGGTGGCGACCCAGTCGGCGTGCGCCGGGTCCCGAGCCGCCACGTCGAGCTCGGCGCGCGCGGCGGCCAACGGACTGCGCAGCTCGTGGCTGGCATCGGCGACGAAGCGGACCTGAGCCTGGTGCGCGTCGTGCAACCGGTCGAGCATGCCGTTCAGGGTCACCGCCAGCCGGGCGATCTCGTCGGCGGTCGTCGGCACGTCGACGCGGGTGCTCAGGTCGGCCGCACCGATCTGCGCCGTGCGCGCCCGCATCTCCTCGACCGGACGCAGGGCACGGCCCGTGAGCAGGTAGGTGATGGCGCCGACGACGAGGACGAGGAGCGGGACGCCGACGAGCATCGCCTGGGCGGCGTCCTGGACCGCGTCGGACGCGATCGGCACAGCCGCCTCGTGGGCCTCGAGCGAGCGGTGCAGCACGACGAGCAGACCGAGCGACGCCACGACGAGGGCGATCGCGACGGCACCCATGGCGGCGAACGCCGACCGTGCGCGGACGCTGCGGGCCACCTGCCTCATGCGGGTCACGCTAACGGTCGACGGTCCTCGCGCTGGGTGAGGGTCATCCGGACCACCAGGGCGCCGATCGCCAGGCTCAAGACCAGCGCGACCCGGCCGGAGCCGATCCCGAGGCCGCCGCGGACCGGCGGCTGTCCGAGCCAGTCGGCGAACGACGCACCGACGGGTCGGGTGAGGACGTACGCGGCCCAGAACGCGAGCACCGCGTTCATCCCGAACCACCGGTACCCGATCGCCGGGACGAGCAGGAGCGCGCTGAACACGAGAGCCGCTGCGAGGTAGCCGAGGTGGAGAGTCACCGCGACCAGGTCGCCCGCGGCGGTGCCGAGCGCGAACGTCGCCATCACTGCCGCCCAGTAGAAGAGCTCGCGTCGTCGCGTGTGGATGCTGTGGATCGACAGGGTCTTCTCGCTGGACCGCCACGCCCCGAACACGGCGGCCAGTGCGATCGCGAACGCGACGGTGGAGACCGCGTACGGGATCCCGAGTCCGACGTGCACGACGTCGGCCGCCATGGTGCCGAAGACGCCGACCATCGCCACCGCGAACCAGTAGCGCCAGACGACGTAGCGACCGGCTCGCAGCTGGATGACGAGCGCGACGGTGAACGCCACGGCGCCGAGCAGCACGGCGATCTCCGGCGCCATCGCGCGGACCAGGAAGTCGGAAGCCGCCTCACCCATCGCCGTGGTCAGAGCCTTGGTGACCCAGAAGATCGCGGCCACTTCGGGCACGCGGGACGGTGCAACGGTACGGATGAGGGTGGGTTCGTTCGTCGTCACGGGCGGATCGTCGCGAACGCACCCTTCAGATTGCCTGAGAGCGGTGGGTCCCGGCGGGAGCTGTTCCGGACGCACGCGGTACTAGTACCAAGGTTCGATGGCGCCGCAGACCTGCGAGGCGGGAGAAAGGTGTAGCCAGCCCACCACCCAGGGAGATCGACATGTTGAAGCGCATCCTCTTGCTCACCGCTGCCGGTGTCGTCGCCGTCGTGCCCGCCGCCGTCGGGCTCGCGGGCAACAGCAGCCTCAGCCCGTCGGTGCCCGTCGCGCCACCGGCTCAGGCGGTGCTCGTCGACGACCACGACGGCAGCGGCAGTGGCGCGACCACCGAGATCGGCGACGACCAGCAGAGCCCGACGGCGTCGGCGAGCGCGGCACCCGGAGCGACGAGCGTGCCCGCACCAGTGCCCGCGGCCGGCGCGGACGACCACGGTGGCCTGGTCGACCGCGACGACCGTGGCGAGGTCGGAGACGACCGTGCCGAGAGCAGCGCCCCGAGCAGCGCACCCGACGTCAGCGACGACGACGCCTCCGACGACGCCTCCGACGACGCCTCCGACGACGCCTCCGACGACGCGCAGCACGACGCCTCCGACGACGCCAGCCACGACGCGTCCGACGACACGGTGAACGACGGGTCGGACGACGGCTCGACCCACGACGCAGGAGACGACCACGGCGGGCATGGCAGCGACGACTGACGAAGCGGCGGACAGGGGGCCGCATAGGGTGAGCCACGTGCCACTCGAGGTCCCCTGGACCACCCTGAGCGCCGGCCGCGGCGCCGGCGTCGCGCACGAGCAGCGTCCCGTACGGACGTGGCGGGTGTTCGGTCAGCTGGCTGCCGCCGCGGGGGTCGTCCTGGTCGTCGTCGCGGTGCTCGGCCTCACGGCCAGCCGGCGGATCGCCGAGCAGGAGTCGGTCAACGGCGCGGCCCGTCGCACGGATCTCGTCGCCGACGCCGTCGTGCAGCCCACGCTCCAGGACGGCATCGTGACGTCGGACCCGGCCGCGGTGGCCGCGCTCGACGAGGCCGTGCGGACCAACGTGCTCGGCGACGAGGTGGTCCGGGTCAAGGTCTGGGACGCCGACGGGCGGATCGTCTACTCCGACGACGACCGTCTGGTCGGGCGGGTCTTCCCGCTCGGTGTCGACGAGTCCGCCGTGCTCGCGGACCCGACCACCGAAGCCGAGGTCAGCGACCTCAGCCGGCCGGAGAACGTGTACGAGCGCGGGCAGGGCAAGCTGCTGGAGGCCTACCGACCGGTGTGGACCCCGGACGGCACGCCCCTGCTGTTCGAGACGTACAGCAGGTACGACGTCGTCACCGAGCGGTCGACGGCGCTGTGGCGCGGCTTCTCGGGCGTCACCCTGACGAGCCTGCTGCTCTTCGTGGTGCTCATGCTCCCGGTCCTCTGGACGCTCGTGGACCGGCTCCGACGCGCGCAGCAGAACCGCGAGGTGCTGCTGCAGCACGCCGTCGAGGCGTCGGAGGAGGAGCGTCGCCGCATCGCCGCGACGCTCCACGACGGCGTGGTCCAGGAGCTCGTCGCCTCGTCGTTCGCACTCGCGGGCGCGGCCGAGCGTGCCGAGCGTTCGAGCGCACCCGAGCTTGCCCAGCCGCTGCGTGAGGCCGCCGGTACCGTCCGTGCGAGCATCCAGGGACTGCGCTCCCTCTTGGTCGACATCTATCCGGCGAGCCTGCAGACGTCCGGGCTCGACGCCGCGCTGACCGACCTCGTCGGCGGGTTGGCCGCTCGCGGTGCCGCGATCGACCTTGCGCTGTCCGACGCTGCGGTGTCGGCCAGCTCCGACGCTGCCCTTCCCGCCGGGCCCGACGCTGCGGTGTCGGCCAGCTCCGACGCTGCCGTGTCCGACGGACTCGACGCGGCAGGCGAGCGGCTGGTCTACCGGGTCGCCCAGGAGACGCTGCGCAACGCCGTGACGCATGCGCGGGCCGACCAGATCGCCGTGAGCCTGACGCGCACGGGTGCCGATGTCGTGCTGGAGGTCACGGACGACGGCGTGGGGTTCGAGGTCGACGAGACGCTGGTCCGGCCGCAGGAGGGTCACTTCGGGCTCCGCCTCCTGCGCGACCTCGCCTCGTCCGAGGGCGCCGAGCTCAAGGTGCGGTCCGCGCCGGGATGCGGCACGGCGTGGCGGTTGACGGTGGGAGCAGGCCGATGAGTCACGACGACGTGACGGTGCTGCTCGCCGACGACCACCACCTGGTCCGCTCAGGGCTGGCCGGACTCGTCGACGGTGCCGAGGGCCTGCGCGTCGTCGGCCAGGCTGCGGACGGTGCCGAGGCGGTCGAGCGTGTGGCGGAGCTCGAGCCCGACGTCGTGCTCATGGACCTGTCGATGCCGGTCCTGGACGGTGTGGAGGCCACCCGTCGGATCGTCGCTGCGCGACCCGAGACCCACGTCGTCGTGCTCACCTCGTTCTCGGACCAGCGGCGGGTCGCCGATGCGCTCGCGGCCGGGGCCGTCGGCTACCTGCTCAAGGACTGCGACCCGCGCGACCTCGTCGCGGCTGTTCGGTCTGCGGCCCAGGGCCACGCGCCGTTGGACCCACGGGTGGCCCGTGCCCTGCTGCCCTCTGCAAGCACGTCCCCGGCGGACGGTCTCAGCGCCCGCGAACGGCAGGTCCTGCGCCTCCTCGGCCAGGGCATGGCGAACAAGCAGATCGGTCGTGCGCTCGGGATCAGCGAGCGGACGGTCAAGGTGCACGTGGGGCACGTGTTCCGCCAGCTCGGGGTGTCAGACCGCACGAGCGCGGCGCTCTGGGGCAAGGAGCACCTGGCGGAGGACTGACGTGTATCTGCCATGGACCCGCTGCCTCATATCGGCGGGAGGGGCGTGTCATGGCGAAGCTTCGCAGGATCGGCGGTGCACGGGGTCGGACCGTCGTCGCGCTGCTCGCGTGCGCGGGCGTGGCCGGCGCGGCCGCGTCGTTCGCGAGTCCGTCCGGCTACCCGGAGCGGGCGCTGGCGTCGGGCTCAGGGTCGATCTGGCTCGCGTCCTCGGGCCCGGGACAGCTCGCGCTCCTCGACGGTGCGTCCGGTGAGATCACGGTGCGCGTGGCGGTCGCGGCGCCGGGTCACGACATCGTGGCCGTCCAGGGCGGGGCAGCGGGGTACGCGCTCGACCGCACGACCGGCGGCGTGGTCCGTGTCGACGCGGCGACCTGGGAGCAGAGCGCGCCGGTCGATCTGCTGTCCGGGACGAAGGCGTCGCTCGACGCCGTCACGTCCTCGGACGCGCTCTACGCGTTCGACCGTGGACGGGGGCTGATGGTCGAGGCGGATCCTCGGTCGCTCCGCTTGCGCGGGTCGGTCTCGTCGCTCTCCGCCGTCCCGTCCCCGGGTTCGCCCGTGGTCGACCGGTCCGGCGCGCTCTGGATGCTCGACGCGCGCTCCGGAGACCTCCTGCGGGCAGCCCACGGCGTGGTCGGCGTGACCGACCCTGCCGCATCCGACGCCGGGTCGGGTCAGCTGCTCGTCTCCGACGGGACCCCGGTGGTCGTCGACCTCGCGTCGCGTCGCGCCGAGCTCGTGAACACCCGCACGGGGCGGCTCTCGCGGGCGTCGGCGTGCGTGGACATCGATCCCAGCGACGACACCATCCAGGTCGCCGCGGCCGCCTCCACGCACAAGCTGTACGCGGTGTCCGGGCGCACCGGGGTCCTGCGCACGTCCGACCTGGACAAGGGCACGTGCCGTGGCACCGTCGCCGACGTCGCGGTGCCGGGATCACGGCTCGGCCCACCGGTGGAGGTCGACGGCACGGTCTTCGTCCCCGACTACACGACCGGTCGCGTCGTCGTCGTGCGTCCCGACGAGCACAAGGTGCTGGCCGTGACCGACGCGGTGGTGGCCCCGGGTTCGTCGTTCGACCTGTTCAGCCACGACGGGTTCGTGTTCTACAACGAGCGCAGCACCGAGAAGGCCGGGGTCATCGAGCTCGACGGCCAGGTGCGGGCGGTGGCGAAGTTCGACGCCTCGAACCCGGCCGCCGACGTCCAGGACGGCGCTGACCAGACCCCGGCCGCGGACGCGCAGCCCGCGGCGCCGGATGCGCAGCCCGCTGCCCCGGAGCCGGCGGCCCCGCTCGTGCAGCCCGAGACGCCGGCCGACCCCAAGGCACGGGTCCAGGCACCGCACCGGGCTGGAACGTCGACCCACCCGAAGAAGTCCCACCCGGCCGCTCCCCGCGCCCACGACGTGCAGCCGTCGGCACCCGCGCCACCGCCTCCGGCGGACGAGCCCGACGCACCGACGGACCTCGAGATCGTCGTGCCGGCCGCCGTCGTCGTCCGACAGGACATCCCGCTGCAGGTCCGCACCCTGCGCGGCAGCCCCATAACGACCGCCACCTGGTCGTTCGGTGACGGCACGCCGTCGGACTCAGGGATCGCGCTCTCGCACCGCTGGACGCGGACCGGCTCCTACGACATCAGCATCGACGTCCGGCGTGCGAGCGGCGCCGACGAGGTCGCGACGGCGACGGTCGTGGTCGGCGCCGATGCGCGCACGGTGACGGTCCGTCGTACCGGCGGGCCTGGGACGTTGTCCGCCGCGGTCGCCGGCGGGCCCCCGACCGAGTGCACCGACACCGCGCCGTGCGCGCTCGACGCGTCGACGGGCGCGCAGATCGAGCTGTCCGTGAGCGTCGCCGGCGCGGAGCGACTGGTGGACTGGGGCGTTCCCGGGTGCGACGTGTCGTCGACCAGCTGCACGTTCCCGCTCGACGACCTCGACGACGTCACCGCCGCGTTCGGCGCGGTCGCGACCCTGAGCGTCGACGTCAGCGGGCCGGGTTCGGTCCAGGTCAGCCCAGGGCCGCCCGACGGCGGTTCGGCGACCTGCGCGTCGGGCAGGTGCGACTGGGTCTACGTCCCGGGGACCCCGGTGACGCTGAGCGCGCAGACCAGCGACCGGTTCGCAGGCTGGGGTGGTGGGTGCGGCGGCACCGGCGGGTGCTCGCTGGTGGTGGCAGACGGCGGGGCGTCGGCGAGCGCGAGCTTCGTCGCGGTCGACCGCACGCCGCCCACCGTGACGCTGTCCGGGGGTGGCAAGACGGTCTCGATCGGCTCCGCGGGCCAGGCGGTCACGTTCACCGGGTTCGGCTCGACCCTGACGGTCACCGCCGTCGCCACCGATCCCGAGAGCGCCGTCGTGAGCACCGACATCTACGTCTCGATCGGCTGGTCGTGCCGCAACGGAGACATCGGTCAGAACGTCGGGCCAGGCCTCGTCGGCCGTCCGAGCGCCAGCTCGTCGTCCGGGTCCGCGTCGTTCACCGTGTCCTTCAGCGGCCGCTGCCAGCAGGGGTGGACGCTGTCGGGCGCGAGAGCGTCCGTCTGGGCGACCGCGACGAGCGAAGGCGGTACCTCGGACGAGACGGCGAGCCTCGGGGTCGGCTGGACGCCGTGAACGACGCGCCTGGCCCGGGAACGGTGGCTAGTGGGCGGCGCCTGCGAGGGCAGGCCGGGCTGCCGACGACACCGGCAGGCCGGCCGCGGCCCAGGCGTGGTACCCGCCGATGACGTCCGTGGCCCGGTGCAGGCCGAGGTCCGCCAGCGAGGCCGCAGCCAGGCTGGAGGTGTACCCCTCGGAGCAGAGCACGACGATCTGCAGGTCGTAGCCCGTCGCGGCCGGTATGCGGTGCGCGCTGGACGGATCGAGGCGCCACTCGAGAACGTTGCGCTCGATCACGACGGACTGCGGCACCTCGCCCTCGGCGGCCCGCTGCGCTGCTGGACGGATGTCGACGAGCAGTGCTCCGTCGGCGAGCGCGTCCCAGGTCTGCCGTGGGGTGAGTCGGTGCAGGCCCGCGCGGGCCTCCGCGAGGACGTCGTCGATCGTCCGGCGTCGCGCGCTCATGCGTTCGACTCCGGTTCGTCCGTCACGACGGTGCGCGCCGGGACCAGCACGCCGTCGTCGGTGCGGCTCCAGTAGGTCATCCGGGTCAGCGGGACCGAGTACGCGTGGATGGTGACGGCCGGCTCCGTGCCGGCGTTGAGCACGTCGTGCAGGTCGTGCGGTTCCACCGTCTGCGTCCGGCCCGCCGTGAGCTCCTGCGGCACGAGCCGCCCGTCCACCGCGGGCCGGATCTCCGTGACGGTGCCGCCGGCGATCGTGAACGCCGCCGACGAGTCGCCGTGGTCGTGGAGCTCGGTGCCCTGCGCCGGGAGCCAGGTGATCAGCCAGACGTCGACGCCGGCGGGTGCGTCGAGCCGGGTCCACCAGCGACCGCTCTCCTGGAAACGGACCAGAGGCTGCCAGAGCTCCGGACGTGCGGCGATCGAGCGGGTGAGCGCGCTGAGCTGGTGGACGTCCAGCGCGGGGCGACGAGGACCGGCAGGGAGGGCAGAACGGGCAGAGGGTGCGGAAAGCAGGGACATGGTCGTGCCTCTCGGGTGCGTCTGTCGGCGACCGCGCAGGGCGGTCGGTGGGCCTGAGCGTCAGAGGTGCTGACAGCGGGCCGGACAAGAGCGCGACGGACGCAGCGGCGTCGGCGTGGTGCTCGACACGAGCTGCTCCGTTCTGTACGCAAGGGCGATCGACCCGCGCAGGGAAGCACGGCGTCGCGACGACGTCAACGAGTCGGCCGCGGCTTCTCTGATCGTGGACGCAGCGGGTAGACGCACGATGGACGCAGCGCCTGAACCCGTGCAAGACTCGCCGATCTTGACGAGGGGTCACGAACATGTCGATGGACGGTCCGCGGGAGCCCGATGCGCTCACGATCGGTCGACGGGTCCGGCACCTGCGCACGTCGCGGGGTCTGACGCTGGACGCTCTCGGCCGACAGGTCGGGGTCACGCCGAGCCTGCTCTCGCTCGTCGAGAACGGTCGTCGGGAGCCGCGGCTCATGCTCCTGCGCAGCCTCGCCGACGCCCTGGACGTCAGCGTCGCGGACCTGCTCGACGCCGAGCCGCCGTCGCGCCGGGCGGGGCTGGAGATCGCACTCGACAGAGCCCAGCGGTCGGCGGGGTTCGAGCGGCTCGCGCTGCCGACCGTGCGCCCCGGCAGGACGCTGCCCCTGCCTGTGCTGGAGCAGCTGGTCGGCCTGCACTCCGAGCTCGCCCGGCGCGACCTCGAGGCCATCGCGACGCCGGAGGAGGCCCGACGCGCGAACACGCAGATCCGCCTCGAGCGCCAGGCTCGGGACAGCTACCTCCCCGAGATCGAGAAGGTCGCCGAGCAGCTGGCCCGTGCGGCCGGGTACACCGGGGGAGCGCTGACCCACCGGGCGGTCTCCCGGATGGCCGAGCAGCTGGGGTTCACCATCCTGCACGTCGACGACCTGCCCAGCTCGACGCGCACGGTGACCGACCTCGCGCACGGGCGGATCTACCTGCCGCCGGCATCGATCCCGGGCGGGCACGGGCTGCGGTCGCTGGCGCTGCAGGCGATCGCCCACCGCGTGCTCGGGCACGAACGTCCGACCTCGTACGCCGACTTCCTGCGGCAGCGCATGGAGATCACGTACTTCGCGTCGGCCGCCCTGATGCCCGAGAAGGCTGCCGTCGAGCACCTCCAGCAGGCGAAGCGCGAGAAGGACCTGGCGATCGAGGACCTGCGTGACGCGTTCGGTGTGACGCACGAGGCGGCCGCCCAGCGCTTCACCTGCCTCGCGACGCACCACCTCGGGATCCCGGTGCACTTCCTGCGGATCGGCGGCGACGGCGCGATCTACCGCGCCTATGCGAACGACCGACTGCCGCTGCCGACCGACGTGACGGGCGCGATCGAGGGCCAGCTCGTGTGCCGGAGCTGGGGGGTGCGCCGCGCGCTGGCCCGACGCGACCGCTCGTCGGAGTCCTACCAGTACACCGACACCCCGGCCGGCACGTTCTGGTGCTCGACGCAGACGGGCTCCGGGACCGAGGGGCAGCTGGCGATCGCCATCGGGGTGCCGTTCGCGTCGGCGTCCTGGTTCCGCGGGCGGGACACGCCCACCCGCCACCAGTCCACCTGCCCGGACGAGGCGTGCTGCCGTCGGCCCAGGGCGTCGGCGACCGCGCGCTGGCAGGACGCGTCGTGGCCGAGTGCGCGCGTCCACCAGCACGTCTTCACGGCGCTGCCCACCGGTGCGTTCCCCGGGGTGGACTCGCGCGAGGTGTACGGCTTCCTGGACAGGCACGCGCCGCAGCCTGCGGATTCCGAGCAATCCTGACGCCAGGCGCAAGATTCGCCGTTCTTGCGGGCATCCGGGTGTCGCGGTCGTCGGCACACGCCCTGAAGTCTGGAGGAACGGCTGCACCACCCCGCAGCCCCTGACGACAGGAGCTCGCGATGGCCAGGTACGTGTCCAGGTTCTGCGACGGCGACAAGGACCAGCTGGACCTGCTCGGCGGCAAGGGCGCCAACCTCGCCGAGATGACGAACCTCGACCTGCCCGTACCGCCGGGCTTCACGATCACGACCGAGGCGTGCCGGGCGTACCTGCGTGACGGTCACGTACCGCCCGAGCTGCGCGTCGAGGTGACGCTCGCGGTGCGCGAGATCGAGGACACGCTCGGGCGCCGGCTCGGGGACTTCCACGAGCCACTGCTCGTCTCGGTGCGGTCGGGCGCCAAGTTCTCGATGCCCGGGATGATGGACACCGTCCTGAACATCGGGCTGAACGATGCGTCCGTGAAGGGACTCGCAGAGTTCTCCGGCGACGAGCGCTTCGCGTGGGACTCGTACCGCCGGCTGATCCAGATGTTCGGAAAGACCGTGCTCGGTGTCGCCGGCGACGTGTTCGAGGAGGCGCTCGACGAGCGCAAGCGCACGGTCGGTGCTGCCACGGACGTCGACCTGTGTGCGCAGGACCTGCGGATCCTCGTGCACACGTTCAAGGAGATCGTCCTCGAGCGGACGGGCCGGGAGTTCCCGCAGCACCCCCGCGAGCAGCTCGACATGGCGATCGAGGCGGTCCTCGGCTCGTGGAACACGGACCGTGCCCGGCTCTACCGGCGTCGCGAGCGCATCTCCCACGACCTGGGCACGGCGGTGAACGTGGTGAGCATGGTGTTCGGGAACCTGGGCGAGACGTCCGGGACGGGCGTCTGCTTCACCCGTGACCCCGCGACCGGGGCGTCGGGGGTGTACGGCGACTACCTGCCCAACGCGCAGGGCGAGGACGTGGTGGCGGGCATCCGGAACACCCTGCCGCTGGCGGAGCTCGAGCTGCTCGACCCGACGTCGTACGAGTCGCTGCGCCAGGCGATGCGGCGTCTGGAGACGCACTACCGGGACCTGTGCGACATCGAGTTCACGATCGAGCGCGGCACGCTCTGGCTGCTGCAGACGCGCGTCGGCAAGAGGACTGCTGCGGCGGCGTTCCGGATCGCGACCGAGCTCGTCGACGAGTCCCTGATCACGATGGACGAGGCCATCACGCGGTGCACCGGCGACCAGCTCAGCCAGCTGCTGTTCCCGCAGTTCGACGGATCGGCCGCCCGTCGGCGGCTCACCACCGGGATGCCGGCCTCGCCGGGTGCGGCTGTCGGAGAGATCGTCCTGGACAACGCCCAGGCGCTGGCGCGCTCCTCGCAGGGCGTGCGCGTCATCCTCGTGCGCAAGGAGACCAACCCGGACGACCTGCAGGGGATGATCGCCGCCGACGGGATCCTGACCGCCCGCGGCGGCAAGACGTCGCACGCGGCGGTCGTCGCGCGCGGCATGGGGACGTGTGCGGTCGTCGGTGCCGAGGAGCTCGACGTCGACCTCCGTCTCGGCGAGGTCCGCGTCGGCGACGTGGTGCTGCACGCAGGCGACACGATCGCGGTCGACGGGTCCACCGGCGAGGTGTTCCTCGGTGCCGTCCCCGTGGTCGACTCACCGGTCATGGTCTACGTCTCCGACGGGCTGGATGCCGGACTGGCCGCCGCGCGCGACGACGAGGCGAAGCACGTGGTGACCGCCGTCGACCGGGTCCTGCGGCACGCCGACTCGGTGCGAAGGATGCAGGTCCGGGCGAACGCGGACACCGCGCAGGACGCCCGGCGCGCTCGCGACCGTGGCGCGCAGGGGATCGGGCTGTGCCGGACCGAGCACCAGTTCCTCGGCGAGCGCCGGCAGTACATCGAGCGGCTCGTCCTCGCGGACGCCGACGAGGCCCACGCGGCCCTGGCCGAGCTGCTCCCGCTGCAGCGTGAGGACTTCGTCGGCCTGCTCGACGCGATGGACGGGTTGCCGACGACGATCCGGCTCATCGACCCGCCGCTGCACGAGTTCCTCCCGGACGTGACCGAGCTGGCCGTGCGGGTCGCGACGGGGGAGGGAGACGCCCACGACGTCGAGGTGCTCGCCGCCGTGCGGCGCATGCACGAGCAGAACCCGATGCTCGGGCTGAGGGGCGTCCGGCTGGGGCTGACCCTGCCCGGCCTCTTTGCGCTCCAGGTCCGGGCGGTCGCGGAGGCCACCGTCCTCCTCAAGAACGCCGGACAGGACCCCCGGCCCGAGATCATGGTGCCGCTCGTCGGCTCGGTCCGTGAGCTCCAGCTGGTCCGCGAGGAGGCGGAACGGGTGCTCGCGGACGTCTCTGAGGCGTCCGGCGTCCCGCTCGACGTCCCCATCGGCTGCATGATCGAGCTCCCTCGGGCCGCGTTGACCGCACACCGCATCGCGGAGGAGGCGGACTTCTTCTCGTTCGGCACCAACGACCTGACCCAGACGACGTGGGGGTTCTCCCGCGACGACGTCGAGCGCGCGTTCTTCGCCGCCTACCTGCAGAACGGCGTGCTCACCATCTCCCCGTTCGAGACTCTCGACGCGGACGGCGTCGGCCAGCTCGTGCAGGCCGGCGTCGACGGCGGGCGGGCCACCAAGCCGGACCTGCACCTCGGGGTGTGCGGGGAGCACGGCGGGGATCCCGAGTCGATCCGGTTCTTCCACGACGTCGGGCTCGACTACGTGTCGTGCTCGCCGTTCAGGGTCCCGATCGCCCGGCTGGAGGCCGGCCGGGCATCGGTCGCGGGCTGACGCCGGGCTCTCCCAGGGCAGGGCGCGTCCGAGGCGACCGCCTCCGGTAAGGGATACTCGCCGCATGTCACGCACGGACGAGGTCGTCGAGGCCATCAAGGCGATGATCCTCGACGGCCGTCTCCAGGCCGGGGCGCGGCTCCCCGTCGAGAAGGACCTGGCCGACGAGCTCGGCGTCTCCCGCGGCCCGCTGCGGGAGGGCGTCCGCGCCCTCGTGACCCTCGGCATCCTCGAGACGCGTCAGGGCGACGGCACGTACGTGACCAGCCTGGACCCGTCCCGCCTGCTCTCGTCGATGGGATTCTTCGTCGACCTGCACGCGGACGGCTCGGCCCAGCCGTTCCACGCCGTGCGACGCCTCCTGGAGACCGAGTCCGCCGGGTTGGCCGCGACGCGCATCACGCCGGAGGCGCTCGCGCGTGCCCGCGAGGTGCTCGACGAGGTGCGCGAGATCCTCGGTCGCACGCCCGTGGACCACGAGGCGTTCATCGCGACGGACATCGAGTTCCACCGCATCGTCGCCGAGAACTCGGGGAACCCGGTGCTCGCGGCCTTCGTCGAGTCGCTCGCGAGCCGCACGGCGCGCACGCGGCTCTGGCGGGGGCTGCACGAGGAGGGCGCCGAGGAGCGGACCTGGCACGAGCACGACGCCATCTGGCGGGCGCTCGAGGCCGGGAACGCCGAAGCGGCCCGCATCCGCATGGCCAGCCACCTGCTCGGTGTCGAGGAGGCTATGCAGCTCCTGCCGCTCGACGAGGAGTAGGGCAGGGCCCGCGACGGGTCAGAGCTCGAGTCGGTCGGAACGGATCTTCTCGGCCTCCGTCGTGTCGTCGACGGCGTCGAGTCCCTCGTCGTCGAGACCGTCCGCGCGGATCTTCTCTGCGTCGGTCGTGTCGTCGACGGGGTCGAGTCCGGCATCGCCGAGACCGTCCGCGCGGATCTTCTCTGCGTCGGTCACCTCGTCGGCGACCCCGGCAGGCACACGGTGGTCCGGGACCTCGGGAACGGAAGCGTCGTTGCTGGTCATCGTCTTCCCCCGGTCTGATCGGTTGTGCAAGGACAAGAAGCGTAGGTCCGGCAACTCGCCGGCGCGCGTTGGACCGACCGGCCAGCCGCTGGCCTCGTCCGGGTCCTGCACGAGGTCGTGCGCGGCGAGCCCGACCTCCTCGCCGTGCCACGCCGCGGCAAGAGACGGACGCGGTCAGCGCGCTGCGGTGCACCCGCCTGCGACGACCCGCACCGAGCGTCGGTCTCGTCGGTCCTACGCGTGGCGAGCATGCGCAGCCGGTGCCAAGGTGAGGCCGTGGCTGACACCGTGAAGAATGTTGCCGCCCGGACGGGCGACAACCCGGTCGTGCGCTCCGGCGCCCGCATCGGGTACGCCGCGAGCGGCATCCTGCACCTGGTCATCGCGTGGATCGCCGTGACGATCGCCTGGAGCGGCGCGAGCACCTCAGCGGACCAGAACGGTGCGCTGGGCACGCTCGCGGCGACGCCGGTCGGCGGATTCCTGCTCTGGACGCTGGTCGTCGGGTTCGGGTTGCTGGCCCTGTGGTACGTCGCGGACGCGTTCCTGCAGCACGGTGCGGGCGACCGCCTGAAGTCCGTCGGGAAGGCTGTTCTCTACGGCGTCCTGGCGTGGACAGCGGGGGTCGTGCTCCGAGGTGCCGGGTCGAACGGCGGCAACCAGGCGGCCAGTGCCAGCGCCACCCTGATGAAGCAGCCGTTCGGCCGCGGCCTCGTCGTCGCTGTCGGCGTCGCGATCGTCGGGGTCGGTCTGTACCACGTCGTCAAGGGCTGGCGGCGGCGGTTCCTGCGGGACCTGGTCGAGCACCCCGGCCGGTGGGCGGTGCTGGCCGGCCGCATCGGCTACGTCACGAAAGGCGTCGCGCTGGGCCTGGTCGGCTGGTTCTTCGTGCAGGCGGGGATGACCAGCGACCCCGCGAAGGCGCAGGGTCTCGACGGGGCGCTTCGGTCGGTCCTCAAGCTTCCGGCCGGACCGTGGCTGCTCACGGTGGTCGCGATCGGCCTTGCGGCGTACGGGATCTACTCCTTCGCCCGTGCGCGGTACGCCCGCCTCTGAGCGGCGCACCCGCGCCCCTCGAGCAGCGCGGCGCGGATCGCTGAGGCAGAGGCTCGGGTCCTCGTCGGTCCCGCTCTCGTGTCTCCGGGCAGGACGTCTCGAGGGTCGACGGCCCGGACAGGGCTGCCCGAGCTCAGAGCAGGCCGCCAGCCGGGGCGCCGACCAGCGCCAGGCCCGCACGGTCCCCGTCGCCGTAGTCGCCGGTCTCACGGAGACGAGATCGACCGATCTCGACGACGGCGGTGGGGCGCGACAGCACACGACGACGGCGGCTCCGTTCCGCCGCAGCCGAGGAGCCAGCCCCGCTGGCGTCTTGCCGTCGCCTCGGACGAGACTGGGCGGGGGCAGTGGTTCATCGACGAAGGGGGCACGTGGACACGGGGAAGGTCATCACCGGCGAATTGCCGCACGTGGTGATCATCTATGACGACAAGCCAGGCGCCATGGCGGTTCTCGCGAAGCTCGCCCGGCAGATGGTCACTGTCCAGCTCATCGGCAGACCCATCACGGCGCTCGACTTCGCGGACCTCCTCGCGGCGGACGCCGGTGTCCTGGTCACGCACGGGACGTGGGCGCTCCAAGGGCAGAACGTCACGGCGCGTGCCGCGGAGCTTGCCTCGATCGTCCCGTGCTTCGTGGTGCGCCCCCCGCTGGACCCTGAGGCAGGACCGGATCCGCTCGCACCGTTGCTGGGGTTCGTGAAGTTCGCGAGCGTGGTCGACGACGCGTTCATCCAGACCGTCGTGACCGAAGCTCGTCAGAGCCGAGCAGCGCGGCGGATGCCCGGTCCGCGCGAGGTGGTCCTGGCGATCGGCGCACACCCGGAGGACGTCGAGGTCGGGGTCGGCGGCATCTTGGCGGCGCACGTCTTCGCCGGCGACGACGTCGCGATCCTCACGCTCGGGCAGGACGGGCACGCCGGCTCGACCGGGCAGGAAGCGCGCGCCGCGGCGGCCGTCATCAGGGCGCGCCTGTTCCTCGACCCTGTCCCTGCCGCCCGGTTGGCGTCCACGAGCGACCTCGTGGACCGGATCGCGGCAGTCGTGGACGAGGTGCGCCCGACGGTCGTCTACGTCCATGCCGCCGAGGACCAGGACCCTCACCACCGGGCGGTGCACGACTCGACCTGCATCGCCGTCGACGGGGTGCGGACCGTGGCGGCCTACCAGTCGCGCTCGTCCTCGGTTCGGTTCCAGCCGACCGAGTTCGTCGCGATCCGGGCGTTCATGCCCGTGAAGCTCGAGATGCTCGCGGCGTACGACGCGCAGGGGTCGGGGAGCCACCCGGACGCCAAGGGCGTCCGCATCACGGCCGCCTACTGGTCTCGGTTCGCTGGTGGGGGCCTGGTCGAGCCGCTCGAGGTGCTGCGTGCAACGTCCGCCGCTGACGACCCGGACGCCGCGCCGGGCACCTGGTCGCGACTGTCGGCGGCCTCGGCCCCAGCCGTCGCCTGATCGGAGGTCGTCCACGCCCCACACCAGCCGGCCTCGAGGTTCTGGAGCGTCGATCGCTGTCACAGCGAAATCAGGATGTCGCGCTGATCTGGCACGGAAACACGAAGCCGCCCTCGAGAGGGGGCCCTACCTGCGCTCGTGCTGGCTCCCTCGACTGGACTGGAACCAGTAGCGGCCAGGGTTTCCGGTGACTGTTCTGAGCGGCGCGCGCGAGTGCATGTACGTGCCACGGTCGCGGAGCCGTTGGTGCCGCGAAGGCCGGCCAGCGACCGCACGCACTCATGAACATCGGCATCGACAGCACTTGCGTCATCGGCCGTCCAGGGCTCGTCGAGCACGGAAGCGGCCTCGACAGCCGTCTTCGGGCGGCCTGCCCCGACGACGACGTCCATCGCCGGGGACGTGGCCAGTACAGCGCGAAGAACCAGGCGTTGGACGGAGATCCCACGAAGCTCGGCCCGCGATGCCAACGCAGGGAAGAGCGACGCGAGTCGATGAGCATTCGACGCGCCACCCAGCGGGGAGTAGGCCACGAACCTCGCACCGTTCGCTTCGCACCAGGCCAAGACGGGCGAGTCGGGGTGTGCCAGGTCGTATTGGTTCTGCACGGCGTCGATGCTCACGTGGCTCGTCAGCCGTTCGAGCTGGTCGATCGACGCGTTCGAGATGCCGATGGCCGCGGTGAGGCCTTCTGAGCGCATCTCGGCGAGCGCTTCCATGCTCTCCCGGGTAGGCACGGTTTCGTCATCCGCGCGGTGCAGGTAGAACAGGTCGAGGCGGTCTACGCCGAGCGCGCCGAGGCTGTCGAGCACGTCACGACGAAGTCGCTCCGGTGAGTTGTCCGTGCCCCAGTGGTCGTGATCGCGGCGGTAGTGGCCACCTTTCGTCGCGGTTGTGACGTCGAGGATCGATGGCCCGAGCGCCCGGGCGAACAGTCGTTCGTTGTGGACGGGATCACCGACGGGGGCATAGGCGCGAGCGGTGTCGAATGAGCGGATCCCCGCATCGAGACCGGCGCGGATGGTCGCGACCGAACTGCCGTCGTCGCGGTCATCACGCAAGGAGAAGCCGGCACCGCCAAGGGCGACGCGTGCATCCCCGAGCAGGACGCTCACGATCCACCGCCTTTCTCGGGCTACGCCTGGGTGAGGAGGAGCCGGCCTGACGCCCACCCCCGGTCGTCGGGGGCGGGCGTCAGGGCTTCGGAGAACTACCCGACCGAGAAGGTGCCGGTCAGAGTCGCGGTCGCCGCCGACGGGCCGACCTCGACCGTGTAGGTGCCGGGCGCGATCGTCCAGGCGTGGCTGGCCGTGTCGTAGTACGACAGGGGCAGGTCGGGCGACTGCGGGTCGATCGTGAGGGTGACCTTGTCGCCGCGTCCCACCTTCGGCGAGACCTTGGCGTACCCGACGAGGCGCTTCGGCTCACCGGTCGTCGACGGAAGGGTCAGGTAGACCTGCGCCGTCTCCGTCCCTGGCTTGGGGCCGGTGTTGGTCACGAGGAATCTGACGTCGACCGGCTTCTTGCCGTTGGTCTTCGCCGTCACCTTGAGGTTGTTGTACGCGAACCCCGTGTAGGACAGGCCGTGCCCGAACGGGAACAGGGGTGCGATGTTCTTCGCGGCGTACCACTTGTAGCCGACAAGGAGACCTTCGCTGAAGTTGACCTGGCGGATCTCGGTGCTGCCGGTGGGTCGGGTCGTGCTCCCGTTGGCGAACGTGCCCGGGTACTGCTGCGGGCTGTTCGTCGGGGTGTCGGCGAGCGACTTGGGGAACGTCATGGGCAGCCGACCGACGAAGTTGTCGTCGCCGTAGAGCAGGCGAGCGATCGCCGTGCCCTGCTGCTCGCCCGGGTACCAGGCCTCCACCACGCTCTTGACGTCGGCGAGCCAGGGCATCGGGGTTGCTGTGCCCGTCTCGAGGATGGCGACGGTCCTGGGATTGGCGGCGGCGACCGCGGCGATGAGCGTGTCGCCGTTGTTGTCCAGGTCCAGCGTCGTGCGGTCGGCGAACTCACCCTGCTTGGAGTAGCCGAAGACGATCGCGACGTCTGCCGCTGCGGCGGTCGCTGCCGCGCTGGTGGCGTCGGCGCCGTTGTCGAACGTGACGGATGCTCCGGCTTGTGCGGCGCGAGCGGTGATGGCGTCGAGCGGTGCGACCGGGGTTGGGCAGGCGTTGCCGCCTCCACCGAACGGGCCGGCCGCCTGCTGGCACACCGTCCCTGCGCTGACTCCGTTGGTCGGGGTGTTCGAGGCGGTCGGGCCGATGATCGCGATCCTCTTGGTCGACGCGGTCAGCGGGAGCACGTTCTTGTCGTTCTTGAGCAGCACGGAGCTCTCCGAGGCGATCTGCGCCGCCAACGCCTTGTGAGCGTCCGTCGAGGAGCTCGTCGAGGGGACGGCGGGCAGCGGGTGGTCGAACAGCCCGTGGGCGATGTAGGCGCGCACGACCCGGAACGCGGCCTCGTCGATCTGTGCCCTGGTGACGGAGCCGTTGTCGATGGCCGCACCGATGTTCGCCGGCGTGTAGAACTTCGGAGCGTTCAGCTCCTGGTCCAGTCCGGCGGCCAGTGACGGTGCGGTGCTGTGCACAGCACCGAAGTCGGACGTGACGAAGCCCTGGAAGCCGGTGTCGCCCTTGAGGACGTTGTTGAGGATGGGGTTCTCGCACCCGTACACCCCGTTGACCTGGTTGTACGAGCACATGACCCCGCCGGGGTTCGACTTGTCGATGAGGATCTTGAACGGCAGGTTGTACGTCTCGCGCAGAGTCCGGCCGTCCAGGTTCGACGAGCTGGTCTGGCGGTCGAGCTCCTGCTCGTTGGCGATGTAGTGCTTGATGACGGCCATGACTGGCTGGTTCGCGTTGCCCTTCTGCATGCCGTTGACGGTGGCGGCGGCCATGTTGCCGGACAGCAGCGAGTCCTCGCCGAGGTACTCCGGTGTCCTTCCTGACAACGCGGTGCGGCTCGCCGAGACGCCCGGGCCGAGGATGACGTTCTTCCCGGACCGGAATGCCTCGTCCGCCTGGGCGACACCCTTGTCGTAGGCCAGCTGCTCGTCGAACGTGGCGGCGAGCCCGATCTGGTCGGGGAAGATCGTGACACCGGCCGTGCCGCGCACGTAGTCGGGGCCGTCGGTGTAGACGACCTTGGGAGTGCAGTCCACCTGCACGGGATACGTCGCCCCGCCGCCGAAGAAGCCACCGGGGAACGTCGTCCGGGTCGGGTTGTTCGCCGCCTGCTCGTCCAGCCAGCGCAGCTCCTGGTCGAGCGTGCTGGCCTTCAGCAGGAGGTTCGCCCTCTGGTCGGCTGTCTTGCTCGTGTCCATCCAGGGGCACGCCTGGCGAGGGCCGGCCGCCTCGGCGGACCGGGCCAGCGGTATGCCGAGGCCGAACGTCACGAGGACGGCGGCCACGGCTGCGAAGGCAACCGGCCGGCGCGAACCGGAGAGACGGAAGGGGGATAGCGAGACGTGCATCGGTTCTCCTCATTGAGAGACGGACACGGGGAATTCTCGATCAGCTGCGCAGCCGCGGTCGCGCGGTCACGGCGGAGGACTACGTCCGCGCTTCACGAGTCGATGAAGCGTTTCAAATCGCGCGTCCGAAACTACCCAGATCGCGTCAGTTGCCGCAAGCGGGGCCGCTGATGACGTGTACCGACTCGGAGCGTCGCCGGAGGCGCATCCAGCGCGAAGACAGGATGAAACGCTCCACCGACGCGGCTGACGCGGAAGAGTGGACCTGTTGGTGGTCAGGTGGCAGTCACATGGTCGAGTGCTGTCGAGAGCTCGTGGTGTCCGGCGGTCAGGTCGACGATGCCTGCCGAACCGAGGTCGACTCGTGCGCGAGCGCCGATCGGAACGGTCGCGGTGATAGCCACCGTTCCGCCGTCGACCTTCCAGGTGACTTCCGCACGACCGAACGCCGTCTGCAGCCAGGCCTGCGCCCAGGACAGTCCGCCACCCGGGCGCGGCGCGATGTCGAAGACGTCGCCCGCCGGAGAGGACTGCCGCAGGCCGGCGACGGTGCCGTGCAACCAGTCCGCGACCGAGCCGAGCGCGTAGTGGTTGAACGAGGTCATGTCTCCGGGGTTCACGGTCCCGTCCGGAAGGATCGAGTCCCAGCGTTCCCACATCGTCGTGGCGCCCTGGCCGACCATGTAGAGCCAGGAGGGGCAGGCTGTCTGCATGAGCAGCGCGTATGCGCGATCGAGGTGCCCGGTGCTGGACAGGGCGTCGAGGACGACCGGTGTCCCGACGAATCCGGTGCCGACCACGTCGCCGCCGTCCTGGATGAGGGTGGCGAGGCGCTCGCCGGCGGCGTCTCGCAGGTCGGGTGGAAGCAGATCGAACGCGAGCGCGAGCGCGTAGGCGGTCGGGGCGTCGCTTGTCAGACGTCCGGCCGGCATGACGTACCGGCGGACGAATGCCTCGCGGACCTCGGTGGCCAAGGCTCCGTACCGGTCGGCATCCTGGGGCCGACCGACGACCTCGGCCATGCGGGCGAGCAGCGAGCTCGATCGCGCGAAGTACGCCGTGGCGACCAGGTAGCGGTCGGTCCGAGCGTCCGCCGGGTCGTCCGGAGGTGCGGCGGGGTCGAGCCAGTCGCCGAGCTGGAACCCGGTGTTCCAGAGCCGTTCCGGGCCGGCGAGCCGTTCGACGCAGTCCACCCACGCACGTGCGGAGTCGTACTGCCGGGCGAGCACGTCGAGGTCCCCGTACCGCTCGTAGAGGGTCCAGGGGACGATCACCGCTGCGTCCCCCCAGGCGGCTCCGGGCCGCGGTGGTGACCACATGGGGTTGCCGTAGATCGCGGGGACGAACCACGGGACGGTGCCGTCGGGAAGCTGCTCCAGTGCCAGGTCCCGTAGCCAGGACGAGAGCAGTCCGGCGCTGTCGTACAGGAACGTCCCGGTCGGGCCGAACACCTGGATGTCGCCCGTCCAGCCGAGCCGTTCGTCCCGCTGCGGGCAGTCGGTCGGCAGCCCCACGAAGTTGCCCCGCATGCTCCACACGACGTTCGCGTGCAGGCGGTTCAGCCTGGTGTCGGAGGAACTGAAGCCCCCCGTGCGACGCATGTCGGTGTGCAGGACCCGCGCGACGACGTCTCCCGGTCGCAGCCGGCCGGGCCAGCCCTCGACCTCGACGTAGCGGAACCCGTGGATGGTGAACCGCGGCTCCCACTCCTGCTCGCCGGCGGTCCCCAGCACGTACTCGTCGACGGACTGTGCACCGCGCAGCGGGCGCACGTAGACGTGTCCGTCCTGGAGCACCTCGGCGTGCCGCAGCCGGACCACGGTGCCCTCGGGCCCGTCGACGCGGATGCGCAGTCGGCCGACGAGGTTCTGGCCGAAGTCCAGGAGCGTGGTCCCACGGTCGGTCGGGGAGATCGAGGCCGGTGCGACCTCCTCGGTGCACCGGATCGGCGGTCCCTCCGGCGCGACGAGTGTTGCAGGGTCACGGTGGACGACCTCGACGCTCGACCAGTCTGCGTCGTCGAAGCCCGCCGAGGACCAGCCCGGCTCCAGCAGGCGGGCGTCGTAGCGCTCGCCCTCGTACAGGCCAGAGCTGAGGACGGGCCCGAGCCCGGCGCGCCAGCTCGGCCCAGTGGCGACGACCTGACGTGTCCCATCGGCGAGCTCGACCTCCAGCTGCGCGAGCAGGGCCAGACGGTCGCCGTAGATGTCGCGGTTCCCGCCGTCGAACCCGAGGCGTCCGCGGTACCAGCCGTCACCCAGGAACGCGCCGAGCGCGTTGGGGCCGGCCTGCAGCAGGTCGGTGACGTCGTAGGTGGAGTAGCGCAGCCGGTGAGGGTAGACGGTCCAGCCGGGTGCGAGGTCCTCGTCGCCCACCCGGATGCCGTTGAGGTACGGCTCAACGAGCCCGTGCGCAGTCAGGTACAAGCGCGCCGAGACCGGGCGTCCCCGCAGGTCGAACTCGTGCCGCATGAGCGGTGGGCGTCGCAGTTCGCAGTCCTCGGGTGGCTCGAGCGGCGTGATGGGTCGGGCGACCCAGTCGGTGGCCTCGAGGAGGCCGATCTCGGCGGCCGTGGCGGGGGACCAGGCCGACACCGTTCCGTCAGCGGCGCGTACGCGCACGGCGATGTGCACGCGCTCACGGGACCGCAGCGCCCCGAAGGGCCACGCGACCAGCGACTGTCCGGCACCGGCCAGCCAGTCGGAGGTCTCGTCCGCACGGCCGTCGGCGCGGACGCGAAGCTGGTAGTCCGACGTCCCCCAGTCGGTGGGCGCGTGGTCGATCGTCCACGAGATGCGTGGTCGCGCCTCGCCGATTCCGAGCGCGTGCACGTGGTGCTCGATCCGGGGGGCCGACAGGGCGATGTCGCCGTCGGACGACGTGCGGGAACGGTCCGGCGCCGCGACCGGTCGTGGTTCTGTGAGCACGCCTCAGCCCTTGACCGCCCCGGCGGCCAGGCCGCGCATGACTCGCTGGTTCAGGAAGATGTACAGCACCAGGACGATGAACATGTTGATGCAGATGGCCGCGAAGGTCGGCCCGTAGTCGACCGCGCCGAACTGCCCGGTGAAGTTGAGCAGGCCGACCTGGACCGTCCGCAGGTAGTCCTGGGTGGTGAAAGTCAGCGCGATCAGCAGGTCGTTCCAGAGGAAGAAGAACTGGACCAGAGCGATCGTGAAGACGGCGTTGCGCATCATCGGGAAGCCGATCGACCAGAACGAGCGGATCGCGGAGGCCCCGTCGAGGGTGGACGCCTCGAAGACCTCGCGGGGTATCGACCGGAAGTAGGTGGCCATCATGAACACGGTCAGGGGCAGGCCGATCGCCGTGTAGGTGATGATCAGCGGCCACAAGGTGCTGGTCAGGTGCAGCTTGAAGTACACGGTGAACAGCGGCAGCAGGATCATCTGGCCGGGAATCATGATGCCCGCCAGGAAGAGCAGCAGGACTCCGCCACGGCCGCGGAAGACCATGACCTCCAGCGCGTACCCGGCGGCCGTTCCCAGCACGATGACCAGGGCGAGCGCCGGGAACACGGCCAGGATCGAGTTGCGCAGGTAGAGCGCGATGCTCGACCAGGCCTCGGCGTAGTTGCTGAAGTTGGCGAAGCTGTCCGGCAGCGACCAGGTGGGGTTGTTCAGGAACTCGTCCTGCGTCTTGAAGGATCCCAGCAGGAGCCACAGGAGCGGGTAGACCATCACGACCAGCAGGACGGTCACGCCGGCATAGAGAGGGATGCGGCGGAGGCGCTTGCGTGCCCGCCCGGGGCGGGTCGGGTTGGCCGTGGTCACGGGGTTGGTGCGCGTCAGGGTGGTCATGGCTCAGTCCTGGGTGAGGTCGCGACGGTTCGCGCGGAAGATGAAGAGGGTGACGATCAGGCACAGGATCGTCAGCGCCAGGGCGATCGTGGAGCCGTAGCCGTAGTCGCCGTAGAAGAACGACGTGCGGTACATCAACAAGGTCAGCGGTGTGGTCCCGCTGCCTGGGCCTCCGCCGGTCAGGGCGTAGATCGAGTCGAAGACCTTGAGGGTGCCGTTGATGCTGAAGATGATGGAGGAGACCAGCACGGGAAGGGACAGCGGCAGCACGATGCTGCGGACCAGGCGCCAGCCGGCCGCGCCGTCGAGGCGGGCGGACTCGAGGAGCTCGTCGGGCACGTCGACAAGACCGGCGTACAGCAGCACGGCGTAGAAGCCCATCGAGCGCCAGATGTCCATCAACGCGATCACCCAGAACGCGGTGCCGGCGGTGCCGAACCAGTCGACCGCGTGCAGTCCGACGGCCTCCAGGAGGGCGTTGACCGGCCCGGTCTGAGGCGCGAACTCGAAGAACTTCTGGAAGAGCAGCGAGACCGCGACGGTGGGCAGGACCACGGGGAAGAACACCAGCGTGCGGATGGTGGCCGAGGCCTTGCGCAGGAAGAAGACATAGAGCAGTGCGAGGCCATAGCCGACGGTGACCTGGCCGATGGTGATGACCACCGCGTACTTGAGGGTGAAGAGGAGCGCCTCACGTGCGGCCGGGTCGGTGAACAGCTTCTGAAAGTTGTCCAGGCCTACCCAGGTGAACCCGGTGACGACGCTGCCGCTGAAGAGCGTGTACCCCAGGGACCACAGCATCGGCATCAGCATGACGACCGAGTACACGAGCAGGGCTGGGCCGAGCAGCAGCAGGATGGCGCGCTTGTCGCCCAGGACACGGTTCATGGCAGGAGCTGTCTCTCATCGTCGAGGGGTAGCGAAGGGTGCGGTGGTGGGCCGATGGATGCCTATCGGCCCACCACGCGCCTGTCAGGGGATCAGGAACCCAGGCTCGCCTGGACCTGCTTCATGAATTCCTCACCGCTCAGCTGTCCGGAGCCCAGCAGGCCTCCGTCGTTCTGGCTGGTTGTGGTCGCCTGCGGGCTGAAGTACGCCTCGAACCACAGGATGCTCTCCTTCGTCTTACCGATCTCGTCCTGGACCAGCTGGCTCAGCGGTGCCACGTTGGTGTCGCCGCTCACCTCGAAGCCGGTGACCTGGCCGCTGTCGCGCAGGGCGACCGTGCCGTAGTTCGCCGCGATGCACTTGACCCAGTCCTGCGTCGCGGTGTCTTTGAACCCCTTGGCGGAGATCGCCACGGCGGTGCCGACGTTCGCCGGCATCTGGTCGGCGGAACCCTTGCCCCCGTCGACGGCGGGGAAGTGCATGAAGCCGATGTTGTCGGCACCGACCTTGTTCTGCGTCTCGTCCGAGAAGTTGGAGACCGCCCACGAGCCCATGTAGATGAACGCCGCATCCCCGGTCAGGAACGTGTTCAGCGCCGTCGTGTAGTCGATCGACGTGGGCGACTGGCCGAAGTAGCCCTGCTTGCCGAGGTCCGCGATCGCGTCGGCCGCCTTGACGTACTCGGAGTCGGTGAGCTTGGCCTTGCCGTCGCGCACGTCCTGCAGCGCGGTCGCACCGAGGTCCCGGGCGATGTAGTTGCCCACCCAGCGGGTCACGCCCCACCCGTCCCCACCCTTGCCGGCCTGGGAGATCGGCTGGATGCCTGCGGCCTTGAGCTTGGCGAACGCATCGGTGAGCTCGGTCCAGGTCGCGGGGACCTCGATGCCGTTGTCGGCCAAGATCTTCTTGTTGTACCAGATCCCCTCGATGTTCAGCTCGGTGGGCAGCACCAGCTGCTTCCCGTCGTAGAGGTTCTCGATGACTGACGTCGCCGCAGGCAGGACGCTGTCTGAGATGCCGAGCGTCTTGAGTGCCTCGCCGGCGTCCTGCAGCGTGCCCTGCTCCGCGAGCTGAGCGTTCAGCGACGGGGCGTTCGCGCTGATGAAGAGCTGCGGCAGCGCATCCTGCCCCGCGAGGAGCTGGAGCTGCTGGTCGAGTGTGGACTGCGCCTGCTTGGTGATCTCAAGCGGTTGGGCCGCGTCCTGCGCCTTGCACTCGTCCTTGCTCAGCGTGGTCAGGGTGGTCGGGATGGTCTCGTTCTCGTTGATGGCGAGGAACGACAGCTTGGACGCCGACTTCCCCGACCCGCCGTCGGACGACTTGCCGGACGAGCCCGAGTCCGACCCGCTGCACGCCGCGAGCGCCAATGTTGCGCTCAGTCCGAGGGCGCCGACCAGCAGCGTCCGCCGACGCTTCAGCATCGAGTTCACAGTTCCTCCTTGAAGTGCGAAAAGTGTGGATTGAAGCGTTTCAAAACGTAGACCCTCGCTTCCGGTCGGTCAACTCGCGTTGCCGAACTGTGACGTGGGCAGGTCCTTCGCCACCCGTCGGCTCGGCCGCGTGTGCTGAAGTCACCGCTCGGGTTGGTTCGGTTCAACACGGGCGGGGAGGCTCGGACAGCGTGCGGACGGTCGCTCGCTTCGACGGCTACTCTCGACTCGCGCCAGATCACTCGATCACAGAAGGAGCCGTCGTTGCCTCCCGGAGAGCCGATGAGCCGTCCGACCGTCAGGGCGCGCCCGAGCGTGGACGACGTCGCGTCTCTCGCCGGGGTATCGCTGGGCACCGTCTCCAATGTGCTGAACCATCCCGACAAGGTTGCGGCCGCGACGCGGGAGCGGGTCGAGCGCGCGATCGTCATGTTGGGGTACGTCCCCAACACCGCTGCGCGGTCGTTGAAGTCCGGATCGAGCAAGTCGATCGGCCTCATCGTCTCCGACCTCAGCAACTCCTTGTTCGTCGACATCGCACGGGGCGCCGAGAACGGCGCGGAGCACGGTGGCCTGACGCTGCTGATCGCCAACAGCGATGCACAGATCGAACGTGAGTCGAACTACTTGGCGATGTTCGCGCAGGCCCGGGTGACGGGCGTGCTGATGACGTTGAACGACGCCGCGCACTTCGCTGCCGTGGCCCGCCGCGCGCCCGCCGGCGTCCCTCTCGTCCTGCTGAACTTCAGTGCACCCGTGTCCCAGTACTGCAGCGTCGACGTCGACAACGCGCTCGGCGGCTATCTCGCCACCAAGCACCTCATCGACTCCGGCCGGCGCAAGCTGGCATTCGTCGGAGGACCGGCCGAGCTCCAGCCGGTGGTCGATCGCGGCAAGGGCTTCCATCAGGCGGTCGGCGAGCACCCAGAGGTCAGTTCCGAAGTGATCACTCCCGAATGGATCAACCGGTCTGACGGCTGGGCCGTCGGTGTCGACCTCGCGCCACGGGTCGCCGCCGGGGAGATCGACGGGATCTTCGCGGCCTCCGACCTGCTGGCGGCAGGAATCGTCCAGGCGCTGACGGTCGCCGGACACGTGCGTGTTCCTGAGGACGTCGCGATCGTCGGCTACGACAACAACCAGGCGGCCTGGGACAGCCCGATCCCGATCTCGACGATCGCCCAACCCGGCGACGAGGTGGGGCGTCTTGGTGCCATCCTCCTCGCCGAGGAAGCCGCCCACGGTGGTGGACCGCACGAGCACTCGGCCGTCGTCCTGCCGCCCAAGCTGGTTGTCCGTCAGAGCTCGTCCCGGCGATGACGAGATCGGACGGGGGTACGTCGTGAACGGGCGCCGACGGCCGTCGATCGCCGACGTGGCGCGCACGGCAGGCGTGTCTGTCGGTACGGTCTCGAACGTCCTCAACCGGCCCGATACGGTCGCGCCGCCGACGCGCGAGCGGGTCGAGAGCGCCATCGCTGAGCTGTCCTTCGTCCGCAACGGGTCGGCTCGGCAGCTTCGTCAGGGTTCGATCAGCACCGTCGGGGCAATCCTGCTGGACATCCGGAACCCGTTCTTCACCGATGTCGCGCGCGGGATCGAGGACCGTCTCGCCGTCGACGACCTCACCTTGATGCTGGCGAGCTCGGACGATGACCCGGCGCGCGAGGCCAAGTACCTGCGGCTGTTCGAGGAGCACGGGGTCCTAGGCCTGCTCGTCGTGCCGACCGGGCGATCCGTCGACCACCTCCTGGAGATCCAGCGCCGCGGCGTTGCCGTGGTGCTCCTCGATGCGGCGTCCGCCGCCTCCGGGCTCTCCTCGGTGTCGGTGGACGACGTGACCGGCGGCGAGCTCGCCGCAGCTCACCTGCTCGAGCAGGGACATCAGTCGATCGTGTTCCTGAACGGCCCGCACGAGATCCGGCAGTGCGAGGCGCGCCGGGTGGGCGTCGACCGCGCGGTGGCCGCAGCCGGGCTCGAACCAGATCAGGTCGTCGACGAGGTCACGCTCGCGACCCTCGACGCGTCCGGGGCCGACGACGCGCTCACGCGGTGGCTCGCCGCGCACGACGGTTCGGCGCCCCGAGCGATCTTCTGTGTGAACGACCTTGTCGCGATCGGGGTGCAGCGCTGCCTGCGACGCCAGGGTGGCACCGCACTGCTCGCGCGGACGGCCATCGTCGGATACGACGACATCGACGTCGCCGGGGAGCTGGCGCTGCCGCTGACGTCGGTACGGCAGCCGACGCACGAGATGGGCCACGCGGCGGCGGAGCTCCTCCTGCGCCAGGCCGACAGCGGCGAGATCGACGACGTCGTGTTCCGGCCCGAGCTGGTCGTGCGAAGCTCATCGCTCGTCACCTGAACGGGTGGCAACTTGACGCGTCCGGTGCGGCGCTCGTACGCTCTGAAACGTTTCAGCCTTGAATCGTTTCACCACCCAGAGGATGGCAATGATGTCCCACCCCGTCGTCGAGTCCCTGGTCGCGCGTTCGAACCGCCTCGGAGCCGACCCGCGCACCACCAACTACGCAGGCGGCAACACATCGGCCAAGGGCACGACGCTCGATCCGGTGACCGGCGCGGACGTCGAGGTGCTGTGGGTCAAGGGATCCGGGGGAGACCTCGGCACGCTGACCGAGAAGGGTCTGGCCGTCCTGAGGCTCGACCGGGTGCGCGCGCTGACCGGCGTGTACCCCGGCGTCGAGCGCGAGGACGAGATGGTCGCAGCGTTCGACTACTGCCTGCACGGTCGTGGTGGCGCCGCACCGTCGATCGACACCGCCATGCACGCGCTGGTGGACGCCGCCCACGTAGACCACCTGCACCCCGACGCGGGTATCGCTCTGGCGACCGCGGCGGACGGCGAGGCTCTGACGCGCGAGATCTTCGGTGAGACGGTCGTCTGGGTGCCGTGGCGCAGGCCCGGGTTCCAGCTCGGGCTCGACATCGCGGCGATCAAGCAGGCGAACCCGCAGGCGATCGGCTGCATCCTGGGCGGGCACGGAATCACCGCGTGGGGCGACACGTCGCGGGAGGCCGAGGAGCGCTCGCTCCGGATCATCGGCGCCGCCGAGGCGTTCATCACCTCGCGCTCCACGGACCGGCATCCGTTCGGCCCGGTCGTGCACCCGGCTCTGCCCGACGGCGACAGGCGCGCCCGGGCCGCGGCCCTGGCCCCGGTGATCCGCGGGCTCGCCTCCACGGACCGCCCGCAGATCGGCCACTTCACCGACTCCGACGTGGTGCTCGACTTCGTGTCCCGCGCCGAGCTGGGCCGGCTCGCGGCGCTGGGCACGTCGTGCCCGGACCACTTCCTGCGGACCAAGGTCAAGCCGCTGGTGGTGGACCTGCCCGCCGACGCTCCTCTGCAGGACGTGGTGGCGCGGCTGGCCGAGCTGCACGCTGCCTACCGGGCGGACTACCAGGGCTACTACGACCGCAACGCCACCCCGGAGAGCCCGGCGATCCGGGGCGCGGACCCGGCCATCGTGCTGGTCCCCGGCGTGGGGATGTTCTCCTTCGGCAAGGACAAGCAGACGGCCCGGGTGGCCGGGGAGTTCTACGTCAACGCGATCAACGTGATGCGCGGCGCCGAGGCGATCAGCACCTACGACCCGATCGACGAGGCCGAGAAGTTCCGCATCGAGTACTGGTCCCTCGAGGAGGCCAAGCTCGCCCGCATGCCGGCGCCCAAGCCGCTGGCCACCCGGGTCGCGGTCGTCACCGGCGCCGGTTCCGGGATCGGGCGGGCGATCGCCGAACGCCTCGCCGCCGAAGGAGCGTGCGTCGTGGTCGCGGACGTGAACCTGGAGGGTGCGCAGGAGGTCGCCACCGCCCTGGGCGGACCAGACGTCGCCGTCGCCGTGCACGCCGACGTCACCGACGAGGACGCGATCACCGAGATGATCGACGCGGCGTGCCTGGCGTTCGGCGGGGTCGACCTGGTCGTGAACAACGCGGGTCTGTCCATCTCCAAACCTCTGCTGGACACCACCGCCCGGGACTGGGACCTGCAGCACGACGTCATGGCGCGCGGCTCGTTCCTGGTGGCTCGTGAGGCCGCCCGGGCGATGATCGCCCAGAAGCTGGGCGGCGACATCGTGTACATCGCGTCCAAGAACTCGCTGTTCGCGGGCCCGAACAACATCGCCTACTCGGCCACCAAGGCGGACCAGGCGCACCAGGTCCGCCTGCTGGCGGCCGAGCTGGGAGAGCACGGGATCCGCGTCAACGGGGTCAACCCCGACGGGGTTGTGCGCGGCTCGGGGATCTTCGCCGGCGGCTGGGGCGCGCAGCGCGCGGCCACCTACGGCGTGCCGGAGGCCGAGCTGGGCGCGTACTACGCGCAGCGGACGCTGCTCAAGCGCGAGGTCCTGCCCGAGCACGTGGCCGCCGCGGTCTTTGCGCTGACCGGACCCGACCTCGTTCAGACGACCGGCCTGCACATCCCTGTCGACTCCGGCGTCGCCGCCGCCTTCCTGCGCTGAAGGGCCACGCCATGACCCAGCGCCAGATCCCGAAGTGGTCCGAGCTCAAGCCGCTCATGCGACCCAAGCCCCTCCGGTTCGACGCGACGGAGCGCCGGCTCGCCGATGCGTTGACGATCGCCGACCTGCGGACGGTCGCCCGACATCGGACACCGCGGTCGGTGTTCGACTACACCGACGGAGCGGCCGAGGCCGAGATCACCCTCGGCCGTGCCCGGTCGCTGTTCCGGAACCTTGAGCTGCGTCCGTCGATCCTGCACGACGTGTCAGCCGTCGACACGACGACCGACATGCTCGGCAAGCCCGCGGCCGTGCCGTTCTCGTTCGCCCCGACGGGCTTCACGCGGCTGATGCACCACGAGGGCGAGAGGGCTGTCGCCCGGGTCGCCGAGCGTCGAGGCATCCCGTACGCACTGTCGACCATGGGCACGACCTCGATCGAGGACGTCGCGGAGGCGGCACCCGAGGCTCGCAAGTGGTTCCAGCTCTACGTCTGGAAGGACCGCTCCGCGGGCGAGGACCTGATGGGCCGCGCGAAGGCCGCAGGCTACGAGGCCCTGCAGCTGACCGTCGACGTCCCGGTCGCGGGGGCGAGGCTGCGCGACGCGCGCAACGGCTTCGCGATCCCACCGGCGCTCACGGTGAAGACCGTGCTCGACGCCGCGACGCACCCGGCGTGGTGGATGAACCTGCTCACCACGGAGCCGCTGACCTTCGCGTCCCTGTCCGAGTGGTCCGGCACGGTCGCCGACCTGCTCGACAAGCTGTTCGACGCCACCATGACGATCGCCGACCTCGAGTGGCTTCGGGCGTCCTGGGACGGGCCGCTGATCATCAAGGGCATCCAGACCATCGAGGATGCGCGGCGGGTCACGGACGCGGGGGCGGACGCGATCGTGCTGTCCAACCACGGCGGCCGGCAGCTCGACCGGGCGCCCGTGCCGCTCCGGCTGGTGCCCGACGTCGTGGAGGCGGTCGGCGACCGGACCGAGGTCTGGGTGGACACCGGGATCATGTCCGGCGCCGACATCGTGGCCGCCCTGGCGCTGGGGGCAGACGCCACCATGGTGGGGCGCGCCTACCTGTACGGGCTCATGGCAGGCGGCGAACGCGGCGTCGACCGCGCCGCGGAGATCCTGACCCGCGAGGTCCGCCGCACCATGGCGCTGCTCGGCGTCACCCGGGTCGACGAGCTCGGCCCCCAGCACGTGCGGCTGCCATGAGAGGCGGCCGAGGCCAGCGACTGCAGGACCTTCGACCCTTACCGCTGGGGTTCGCGGCAGATTGAATCGATACAACGACGAGGTCGACACGACGAAAGCGGGTGCACGGTGGCGCAGCGAATGGTCTGGAACCAGACGGCGTACTTCGGTCCGGACGCGATCGAGGTGATCCCCGACGAGCTCGCACACCGGGGCTTCGGGAAGGCGTTCGTGGTCTCGGACCGGGTCCTGGTAGACACCGGCGTGACGGCACGGGTCACCGACCTGCTGGACTCGGCGGGGTTCCCGTACACGGTGTACAGCGACGTCCAGCCCAACCCGTCGATCGAGAACGTGCAGTCGGGCGTGGCCGCGTTCCAGGCTGCGGGCGCGGACGTCCTCATCGCGATCGGCGGCGGCTCCCCGCAGGACACCTGCAAGGCGATCGGCATCGTCGTCACCAATCCCGAGTTCTCGGACATCCGCTCGCTCGAGGGCGTCGCGCCCACGAAGCACCCCAGCGTGCCGATCATCGCGGTGCCGACCACGGCCGGCACCGCGTCGGAGACGACGATCAACTACGTCCTCACCGATGTGGAACGGCAGCGGAAGTTCGTCTGCGTGGACCCCCACGACATCCCGGTGCTCGCGGTGGTGGACCCGAAGATGATGGCGACGGCCCCGCGCGCGCTCAAGGTCGCCACCGGCCTGGACGCGCTGACGCACGCGATCGAGGGGTACGTCACCCAGGGGGCGTGGGAGCTGTCGGACCTGTTCCACCTCAAGGCGATCCAGGTGATCGCCGGATCGTTGGCCGCGGCCGCGGACGGCGACGAAGCAGCGATGGACCGGATGGCCCTCGCCCAGTACGTCGCCGGGATGGGCTACTCCAACGTCGGCCTCGGGCTCGTGCACGCGATGGCGCACCCCCTCGGCGCCTTCTACTCCGCGCCGCACGGCGTGGCCAACGGCATCCTGCTGGCGCCGGTGATGGCGTTCAACGCCCCGGCCACGGGTGAGAAGTACCGCGACATCGCCGCGGCGTTCGGCGTCGAGGGCGCACACGTGATGCCGATCGACGAGGCGCGCGAGGCGGCCGTCAGCGCGGTCGCCGGTCTGACGCAAGCCCTGGGAAACCCGACCAGCATCAGCGAGGTCGGCGCGACGAAGGCCGATGTGCCGGCGCTCGCGAAGGCCGCGTTCGAGGACGTGTGCGCCGGCGGGAACCCGCGCGAGGCGTCGATCGCCGACATCGAGCAACTGCTTCACGACCTGCTGTGAGGGACCAGGGCGCGGTCGGCTCCCGCCGGCCGCGTCCGTCCGTCGACGGCCATGCAGTGCGCACCACGACTGAAGACCCGAGCGAAACGAGAAGCCATGACCACCCTCAGCACCGACCAGCTCGACGTTCTCGCCGCGCAGGCGATCGAGCTGCCCTCGTGGGCGTTCGGCAACGCCGGCACGCGGTTCAAGGTCTTCAGCACCCCGGGCACGCCTCGCACGATCCGGGAGAAGCTCGCCGACGCGGCCGAGGTGAACCGCCTGACCGGGCTGGCCCCGAGCGTCGCGCTGCACATCCCGTGGGACGTGGTCGAGGACTACGCCGAGCTGGCGGACTACGCGCAGGGCCTCGGTGTTCGGCTGGGGACGATCAACTCGAACACGTTCCAGGACGACGACTACAAGTTCGGCTCGCTGACGCACGCGGACCCGCGGATTCGCCAGAAGGCGATCGACCACCACTTCGCGTGCATCGACGTCATGGATGCGACGGGCTCGCAGGACCTGAAGATCTGGCTCCCGGACGGCACCAACTACCCGGGTCAGGGCGACATCCGCGGCCGCCAGGACCGGCTCGCCGAGTCGTTGGCGACGATCTACGCGCGCCTGTCGGTGGAGCAGCGCCTGGTCCTGGAGTACAAGATCTTCGAGCCGTACTTCTACACGATGGACGTCCCGGACTGGGGCACGTCCTACGCGCACGTGACGGCGCTGGGCGAGCGGGCGTTGGTCTGCCTGGACACCGGCCACCACGCTCCGAGCACGAACATCGAGTTCATCGTGGCGCAGCTGCTGCGCCTGGGTCGGCTGGGGTCGTTCGACTTCAACTCGCGGTTCTATGCCGACGACGACCTGATCGTGGGTGCCGCCGACCCGTTCCAGCTCTTCCGGATCCTGTTCGAGGTCGTCCGTGGGGGAGGCCTGGACGCCGGGTCGCCCGTGCGGTTCATGCTCGACCAGTGCCACAACATCGAGGACAAGATCCCCGGGCAGATCCGCTCGGTGCTCAACGTCCAGGAGATGACCGCCCGGGCGCTGCTGGTCGACCTGGCCGAGCTGCGGGTCGCGCAGGACGCTGGTGACGTCCTGACCGCGAACGGGATGTTCATGGACGCGTTCTACACCGACGTGCGTCCCGCGCTGGCGGCGTGGCGCGAGGAGCGCGGTCTGCCGGCGGACCCCATGGCCGCGTACGCGGTGTCCGGGTACGGGCGGCGGATCGCCGACGAGCGGGTCGGCGGCGCGCAGGCCGGCTGGGGTGCCTGAGAGACGCCGGACCGATTACCCATGAACACCTACGCCGCGGTCGACCTGGGCGCCACCAGTGGTCGAGTCCTGACCGGGCGGCTGTCCGGGGGCCGGCTGCTGACGGACGAGGTCGCCCGCTTCGACAACACACCGGTGAGGGTGCCTGCGGGCGGACGCCAGGTCTTGCAGTGGGACGTCCTCTCGCTGTGGTCGGGCATCCGAGCCGGGCTGCAGGCCGCCCATCGGCGGGGCGGGTTCGACTCGGTCGGCGTCGACACGTGGGCCGTGGACTACGGCCTGCTCGACGCGGACGGTGCGCTGCTCGGCAACCCGGTGCACTACCGCGACGAACGCACCCTCGGGGCGTCGGACCGGTTCTTCGCGACGATGCCCGCGGCGGAGCACTACGGCCTCACGGGTGCCCAGGTGCAGCCGTTCAACACCGTGTTCCAGCTGCTGTCGGCCGCGGGAACCGTGCAGCTGCGCGCTGCTGAGCAGGCACTGCTCGTCCCGGACCTCGTGACGGCGTGGCTCGGCGGCGGCCGGGTCGCCGAAGTCACCAACGCCTCGACCACGGGCTTGCTCGACGTCGGCGCGCGCGCCTGGAGCGCACAGGTCCTCGGCCATCTGGAGAAGGCGGTCGGCGCGAGCGTCTCGTTGCTGCTGCCTCCCCTCGTCGAACCCGGCGCCGTTCTCGGCCATCTGCGGGCGGACCTCGGCTGGGGCGATGGACTGGTCGTGGCCGTCGGATCGCACGACACCGCCTCGGCGGTCGCCGCCGTCCCGATGGCCGACCCGCAGCACGCCGCCTACATCTCCTCGGGAACCTGGTCGCTCGTGGGGGTCGAGCTGACCGCGCCGGTCCGCACGGAGGCGTCGCGGCTGGCGAACGTGACCAACGAGCTGGGTGTCGACGGGACCGTGCGCTACCTGAAGAACGTGGCCGGCCTCTGGCTGCTCACCGAGTCGCAACGCACCTGGCGCGCCCAGGGGCACACGTCCTCGCTGGTCGAGCTCCTGGCAGCTGCCGCGGACGTGCCGGTTTGCCGGACCGTGATCGACGTCGACGACCCGGTCTTCGCTGCTCCTGGCGACATGCCCGCCCGGATCCGCGACGCCGCACGCGCGTCCGGGCAGCCGGTCCCCGAGGACGAGGCGTCGATCACCCGCTGCATCCTGGACTCCCTGGCGCTGGCCTACCGCCGTGCGCTGCGCACCGTCGCGGAGCTCTCGGGCCGCGACGTGCGGGTCCTTCACGTCGTCGGCGGGGGATCGCGCAACGGTCTGCTGTGCCAGCTGACCGCCGACGCCACGGGGCTGCCCGTCCTGGCCGGACCGGCCGAGGGCACCGCCATGGGCAACCTGCTCGTGCAGGCGTGGGCACTGGGGGACCTGGCAGGTGGTCTGCCGGCGATCCGGGAGGTCGTCGCCGCCTCCACCGAACTCGTCCGGTGGGAACCCACCGGTACCAGCACGGCCTGGGAGCAGGCCGAACACCGACTGCGGACACGACCGCAGCCCTGACAGTGAGGAACACCATGTACTCGACCCCGCCGCGCCCCGACCTCGAGGAGCTCCTCGTGTCCATGGGTGCCGCCGGCGCCCGGATCTGCGAGATCGACGCCTCCGAGGCCGGCGCCGGGAACCTCTCGATCTACGTCGGCTGGGACATCGAGGTGCGCCGCCGGTTCCCCATCACCGAACGGATCGATCTGCCCGCCCCCGCACCGGCCCTGGCGGGTCACACGATCCTGGTCACCGGCTCCGGGCGCCGTCTGCGGCAGATCCAGGACGACCCGGAAGCCAACATCGGCGCCGTCCTGGTCCACGCCGACGGCCTCACCGCGACCCTGCACACCTCGCCGCGCCGACTGTTCGAGAAGCTGACCAGCGAGTTCAACTCCCACCTCGGGGTCCACCAGGACCAGGTCCGGCGCCGAGGTGTCGAGTTCCAGGCAGTCGTGCACGCCCAGCCGATGAACCTGACCTACCTGTCGCACATCCCCGCCTACCGGGACACCGCCGCCATGAACGCCCGCATCCTGCGCTGGGAACCCGAGTCGATCGTGTCCCTGTCGGCCGGTGTGGGCGTCCTGGAGTTCATGATCCCGGGGTCCGCCGAGCTGATGGCCGCCAACGTCGAGGGCCTGCGTGAGTTCGAGATCGTGCTCTGGTCCAAGCACGGCGTGATGGCCCGCTCGGACGTGTCCGTCACCCGGGCCGTCGACCGGGTCGAGTACGCCGAGACCGGTGCCCGCTACGAGTACATGGATCTCGTGGCCGGCGGACGCGCCGAGGGCCTGACCCTCGAGCAGATCGGGTCCGTCGCCCGCGAGTTCAACATCGACTCCCGCTGGGTCCACTGACGACCCGGCGGCGCTCGACGGGGCTGCCGCCTGCACGAACCCGTGCCGACGGGAAGCGGCGCGGCCGGACGCCGCGCAGCGTCACGCCGTCGCAGTCGGCGATCTCGCAGATGACCCGGCGGGCTCCAGTCCGGTGAGGATGGCGAGGTCGACTGCCGCTTCGGTGTGACGCGGGCGCGCGGCGACGCCGCCCGGATGGGCGACCAGGGGCAACATGTGTCCGGGGCGGACGAGGTCGGCGGCGGTCGAGCCGGGCCGCCACAGCACGGCGGTGGTCGCGGCCCGGTCGGCGGCAGAGATACCCGTCGTGATGTCGACCGTGGCGTCGACCGAGACGGTGAACGCGGTGCGCAGACCGTCCCGGTTGTCGGCCACCATCGGAGCAAGGTCGAGGAGCCGGGAGTCGGCCGTGACCGGGACACATCAGAAGCGCCCTGCACCGGTCCATCATGAACGCGACGATTCCGGGGCTCGCGTTCCGGGCGGCGACGACGAGGCCGCCCTCGTCCTCCCGGCCGGGGTGGTCGGCGGTCGGTGACGACGACCGGACGACCCGCCCGGATCGGGGCGACCGCCTCCGGGACCCGCGATCCGGTCACGCGCCGTAGACGAGTGCTCGAGCGCTGAGTACGTCGGTGACAAGCACGTTGTCCCAGCGGCCGCGCAGCGCCCCCCGGATGGCGGCGACCTTGCGCGTGCCGCCGGCCACGGCGATGTGTCGCGGGATCGACAGCAGAGCCTCCGGGGAGGTGCCGAGGACGCGCTCGTCGAAGTCCGAGGTCACCAGGTTGCCGGCCGCGTCCAAGTACCGCAGGCAGACGTCGCCCACCGCGCCGGGCAGCGCGCAGGCTAGCCTGGTCGACCTCGGCGACGCCATTGCCGCTCTGTCGCAGCAGCGGCGAGGGCTCGAGCGCTCTGATGCGACGAGCGCAGTGGCCAGGCCCGGCCACAGCCTTCGCCGCCGAGGTGGCTGCCCGACGAACGCTCCGAGGAGCCCGAGGGCCAACGCGATCGCGCCGGGCGCATCCACGTGGAGAACGTAGCCGCTGTGTTGCCCCAGGTGCGGCGTTCGACGTGCGTGTGCATCCCGACGCCTCAGACGTGGCCGTGCGCTTCAAGCCACTACGTTGTGGACCTGTGCGAGATCGTGCGCGTGACGTCGGACGCGCTGCTCGGACGCTGCCGCAGAGAGAGTTCGGCTATGCGTGGCTCCGTGGCGACCGTTGGGTCCGGCCTCGACTGAAGGCCCGAAGTTGAGTGCCCGGATGCTCCCCAGGCGGAACGGAGTGTCGTCCCGTGTTGGGCACGTAGTGGGCACGAAAGCACGAAGGCCGCCTCGAGAGGCGGCCTTACCTGCGCTGATAGTGGCTCCCTCGACTGGACTCGAACCAGTAACCGTCCGATTAACAGTCGGATGCTCTGCCAATTGAGCTACGAGGGATCGTGCGGGGAAAACTCTAGCAGCCGTCGGGGGCTGCTCTTGCATTCAGCGGGGGAGCCCGACGGCATCGCGGACCTCGTCCTCCGCCGCGTCGACGACCGCGGCGACCGCCGGGTCGGACAGGTCGACGGAGCCCTCGCCGAGGACCTGCGTGAACAGCTCGCCGTCCTCGCCGCGGCGCAGGGCGACTCGGACGCGCTGCCCGTCGGGGAGCGTAATGGCGACGGCGTGGACCACGGACTGCTGGACCCGCTCACGGAAGGTCTGCGCGAACGCGGTCGACCCGGGAGCGTCGGTGAAGACGAACCGGGAGGTGCGCCCCCAGACCCACCGGACGCTCAGCGTCCTGGTCGCCGGGTCCATGGCGCCGTGGTCGACGTCCGACCACGGGTAGCGGACGGCATCCTGTCCGGCGTCCAGCACGTGCAGCGCCAGGCGGCTGGCGACGACCCACCGCTCGTCGGTCAGCTCGGTGCTGACCAGGACGGCGTCGCCGGGGCGCAGCTCGAGGCGCGCGCGAACGGCGTCGGGGAGTCGTCGACGGGAGAACAAGGCCACGGCAGCACGGTACCCGCGTGGCGCAGTGCCCCAGGTCGGGCTTGAACCGACGACCTCTCAGATTATGAGTCTGGCGCTCTGACCGGCTGAGCTACTGGGGCAGTGGAACACTACCGAAGGAGCTCGCGAACCGGCGGCGCAGGATCCCCTCCGAGTCGGGCTCGAGCGCCGTCGACGGACTGCCTCGCGACGACGCGCGCCCCTCGCAGGCGCCCCATCTCTACGGCAAACGGGTGAAACGCGTCACATGTCGGGAAGTCTGCCCGGGTCTGTCGCATCTGTCCCGGGAGGAAGTTGGACAGGTGCCCAGGAGGCGGCGGGACGGCGCGCCGCGCGGGACGCGCGTGACGAAACGGACAGGTGTCGGGTTCCTTCGCCCCTCGACATAACTCCTGGTCAGACGGCATCTGGCAGGGGAGCCGCCGTGGCGACGCGGCGCCAGCACCGTCCGCCAGGTGCTGACACACGACCCCTCTCCGAGGGAAGGTGAAGGGGGCCGTCCGCCCGGTTTTGGAGGGTTTGAATCACCCGTTTGCGCGCGAAACCGCCGTTTCCGCCTGTTGCACACCTGTCCAGATCCGGGCATAGTTCCCCTTGTCAGCGACAAACGGCAAACCCGCTGCAAGGCGGGGACGCAAAGCCACGGGGCCCACGAGGCCAGCCGAGCTACCGAACGACAGGAGAACGATCATGGCTGTTCCCACCATCGAAGCCCCCCTCTCGCAGGGCGCCCTTCTCACCCCCGGTGAGGTTGCGGTCCTCTTCCGCGTCGACCCCAAGACGGTCACGCGCTGGGCCCAGGCCGGCAAGCTCTCGGCGGTCCGTACCCTGGGCGGCCACCGCCGCTTCCACGAGTCCGAGGTCCGCTCGCTGCTCACGGGTGTTCCCACGCAGCGTGGCGAGTGATCTCGACACACACTGACGTCCCACGGGACGACGCAGGAAGCCCGCCGGGAACGGCGGGCTTCTTGCATGTCCGGGGTGGGGCGACGGATCAGGCGATGGTCGCCAAGACCGCCTCGCGGACCTCCGCGAGCGTGCGGTAGGGCTCGAAGACCAGCCACTCGAGCCCGGCCAGCAGCGTCGCCCCGAAGAGCGCGGCAGCCGCGAGGAGCGCGTTGCGCTCGGGCCAGGCCTCCGCGACGACGTCGGCGAAGGTGCCGATCGACTCGTCGCGCAGCTGCTGGATCGCGTGCTGCCAGCTGCGACCCGTGCGGAAGGACTCGGCGGCCATCAGCTTCGCGAAGTTCGGATGGGCCTCGATCTGGGCGAGCAGCTCGGTCACGAGCGCCTCCAGCGCATCGCGGCCGTGCAGCCCCTCGGCCGCTGATCGCAGGGCTGCGGTGAGGCGCCCGACGCCCTCGCTGATGATCGAGTCGAACAGTCCGGCCTTGGAACCGAAGTTGTAGAAGACGCTGCCCTTGGCGACGCCGGCGGCCGCGGCGATGTCGTCGACGGACGTGGCCGAGAAGCCGCGCTCGGCGACCAGCCCGAGCGCAGCGTCGACGATCTGCTGCTTGGTGTCCGTGGCACGCATGTCGGCAGCCTCGCAGATCGCTCGAGCACTCATAGGGTCAATGCCGGGTGAAGCCGGGCGATCGTCCAGGTGCGCATCCGGCCGGCCTTCCACGAGGTGACAGCCAGCGAGGCCAGCAGGACGGCAACCAGATATCCGACGGCGAACCACAGCCGGGCGTCCGGGGATCCGGTGACGAGGTCGCGCAGACCCTGGACGGCGTACGTCATCGGCAGGATCGGGTGGAGCGCCTGGAAGAACGCGGGCGTCGTCTGCACCGGGTACGTGCCGCTGGCCGAGGTGATCTGGAGCATCAGCAGCGCGATCGTCGCCACCTTGCCCGCCGCCGGCCCCAGCACCGCGATGAGCATCTGCTGCACGGCCAGGAACGTCGCGGCGACGAGGACCAGGAACGCGGCCGTACCGACGGGGTGACCGACGTGCAGGCCGAGCCCGAGTCCGACGACGCCGAGAAGGAACAGGACCTGACCTGTGCCGATGGCCAGCGCGGGCAGGTACCCGGCGATGGCGACCCGCCAGCCGGCCGCCGGGGTGGCGAGCGCCCGGGTGGGCAGCGGACGCATCAGGAGCCAGGTGACGATGCCGCCCACGAAGAGCGCCATCGGCAGGAACATCGGGGCGAAGCCCTCGCCGAGGCTGTCCGCCGTGGCGAGGTCGGTCGACTCGAGGGCGACGGGGTTGGCGATCGTCCTGGCGCGGGCGGTCCGTTGGGCCGACGAGTCGTCGGGGATCTGCGCGGTACCGGCGTCGAGTCCCTCCGCGAGCTGCCGCGTGCCGTCGCTCACCTGGGTGGTACCGCTCGCCACGTGCGACGCTCCGTCGGCGAGCGCGGCGGTGCCTGCGGCCAGCGTCGCGGCGCCGACGGCAGCGTCCGCCGTGCCGTCGGAGAGCCGTGACGCCCCGTCCGCCACGGAGGTCGCGCCCGTCGACAGCGTCTGAGCGCTCCCGGCCAGGGTCGTGAGGCCGTCGCGCAGCGCCGTCGCCCCGGAGTCGACCTGCGCAGCGCCCGCGTCGAGCTGGTGCAGCCGGGTCGCCATGCCGGGTAGGTCGGCCGAGCCGAGCGCGGCGAGCAGTGCGGCCGCCTCAGGGTCGCCCGCGGCAGCGCGGCCCTGCAGGTAGCCGCCGACCTGTGCGAGGCCCGAGCTCACGGTGTCGACCTGCCCGACCGCCTCGTGGACACCGTCGGCGACCTGCCGGGTCCCGGCGGCGAGGGCCACGCTGGACCCGCTCGCCGCCTGGGCGCCTTCGGAGAGCCTCCCGGCTCCGTCGGCCACCGCGGCGCTGCCGTCGGCCACCTGTGCCGCGCCGGACCTGAGCGTGACGGAGCCGGCCGCAAGCTGTGCCGACCCGGCGCGCGCCTGCCCGGCCGCGTCAGCGACCCGTGTCGCGCCGTCGCCGAGCGTCCTCGCGGCGTCGTGCAGCGAGACGGCGGCATCGGACGCCTCGGAGAGGCCGTCCCGGGCGGAGCCGAGCCCTACGAGCACCTGGTCGACCGCCTCCTGACCCGCGGTCGCCGCGACCGCGTCCCGCACCTGAGTCATCGCGGCGCGGCCCAGCGTCGTGCCGATGAACGAGTTGGCGTCGTTGTAGGTCACGTCGATCCGGGCGCTCGTCGGCGCGTCCCCGCCCGCCGACAGCAGTGCCGCCGAGAAGTCGTCGGGGATCGTGACCGAGAAGTAGTACGTGCCGTCCCGCACGCCCGACGCCGCGTCCGAGGCGCCCGTGAGATGCCAGTCCAGTGCGTCCGCACCGGTCAGCTGGTCCGTCAGGTCGGCGCCGGCCGTGAGTCGCCCGCCGTCTGTCCGCGTGCCTCCCGTGTCCGAGTTCACGAGCGCGACCGGCAGACGATCCAGGTGCGCGGTCGGGCTCCAGAACGCCCAGAGGTACAGCGCGCCGTACAGCAGGGGGACGAGCAGCATCACGGCGACCGCGACCCGGGGGAGCCGTCCGCGGCGGAAGCGGCGGAGCTCGGATCCGGAGGTCAAGGAGAGCATGTGGAGTCCTTCAGATGGAGAGGTCGAGGACGGTGTGCGGCGCCTGGGCTGCGCTGGCGGCGACGACGGTCAGCCCGTCGCCGGTGAGGGCGTCGAGCCGATCCCAGACGAGGCGCCGACGAGCCGGGTCGTGGACCTGGTCGAGGTCGTCGACGAGGAGCAGGCGCGGCCGCTGGGCCATCGCGAGGGCGATGCGCAGCAGGAGGGCGTCGACCTCGTCGAGATGCCACACCACCGTCTCCGCTGCCGGGACCGGCACGTCGCCGTAGACGGGTGCGAGGACTGCGTCGACGACGGACTGGTTCGGCCGGCGCATTCGCCGGTACCACGGGGAGAGCCACGCCAGGCGTTCGCGCACGTGCTGCGCGACGGTCACGGAGTCGTCGAGCTCGTCGATCCCGGCGAAGCCTGCGAGCGCCGCCTCCTTCTGCAGTGCTGGACGATCGGCGGGAAGCCGGTGCCCGAGCACGACGAGCCGGGACGACGGGTCAGGGATCATCCGACCCGCCAGAGTGAGCAGGATGCTGGTCCTGCCTGACCCCTGGGGACCGCGCAGGACGGAGAGCGACCCCTCGGTGATGTCGAGGTCGAGCGGCCCGTACACGGTTCCGCGATCTCCCGTCAGCCCGAGGGCACGCGCGTGTGCGGCGAGGGGTGGGGTCATGGTCGACACGAGGCTCCTTAGACTGACTGGTCAGTACAAAGATAACGCCAGTGGGACGCACGGACGTCGGCAGGCGGTGTCAGCCTGGTCACAACCTGGATCGCCCCGCGCCTCGGGAGGGCGGCGGCCATGAAAGGATCACCGCATGGCCATGCGAGAGATCCGGACCGTCGGGGACCCCGTCCTGCGCACTCCCTGTGACCCGATCACGACGATCGACGCCCGCGTCCGTGGGCTCGTCGAGGACCTCGTGGAGACCGTGGACACCGACGGGCGCGCCGGCCTGGCGGCCAACCAGATCGGGGTCGGCCTGCGCGCGTTCTCCTGGAACATCGACGACGAGGTGGGCTACGTGCTCAACCCGGTGATCGTCGAGCTGTCCGAGGACGAGTACCAGGACGGCGACGAGGGCTGTCTCTCGGTCCCCGGACTGTGGTACCCGACGAAGCGCGCCTGGTACGCCCGCGTCGTCGGCACCGACCTCGACGGCAACGAGGTGGTCGTCGAGGGCACGGAGCTCATGGCCCGCTGCCTGCAGCACGAGGTGGACCACCTCGACGGGATGCTCTACCTGGACCGCCTCGAGCGGTCCGTCCGCAAGAAGGCCATGCGGACGATCCGCGACCAGCTCTGAGGGCGGCGAGGTCGCAGGCTCGCCGGGCGTCAGGCTGGCGCGCGGGGCAGGCGTCGTGCATGCTGTGACCAGCACGCCGCGAGACCGTGTTCATCTGGGTGCCGTTGCTTGGACGCTCTGAGGTCGTTGGGGAAGACGAACCTCGAAGCCCGTTCAGGAGGACGACATGGCAGGTGCGATCACCCGCGGTGTTCTTTTTGTGCACTCCGCACCCCGCGCGCTGTGCCCCCACATCGAGTGGGCGGCGGGCAACGTGCTGGGCGGACGCGCGGCGTTCGACTGGACGGAGCAGCCGGCCGGACCCGACTTCTACCGCGCCGAGCACTCGTGGCAGGGCGCCCAGGGCACCGGCGCGCGGCTCGCCTCTGCGCTGCGAGGCTGGGCGCACCTGCGCTACGAGGTGACCGAGGAAGCGAGCCACGGGGTCGACGGGTCGCGCTGGAGCCACACCCCGGAGCTCGGCATCTTCCACGCCGCGACGGACGTGCACGGCAACATCGTCGTTCCCGAGGACCGCATCCGTGCCGCGCTCGAGCACGCGGCCGACCCGGTCCGGCTGCGCACCGAGCTGGACCTCGCGCTCGGGCAGGCGTGGGACGACGAGCTCGAGCCGTTCAGGTACGCCGGCGCAGGCGCACCGGTGCGCTGGTTGCACCGCGTCGGCTGAGCGCGCCGCTCGTCCGGCACGTCGAACTGCTGCAGGGCCACCGTGGGCCGAGCTCCGTAGGGAGAGCTCCGTGTGCTGGGCCGGAGGGCCCACCCGCCTGGGCTGAACCTGGTTCGCGGGTGGATGCCCGGGATGCCTGGATCGCCCGGGTGCTGGACCGGCTTGGCGGCGAGCGGGTGAAATTCTCTACAGTGCTTCCAGAGTCGCGATCTCACGCCGCTGGTCGGCACGAACTTGGAGCACTTCCCATGAGGACACCCCACAGGCACACGGTCGCGCTCGTTTCCGGAGCGTCACTGGTCGCGGCACTCGCGTCCTGCTCGCAGTCGACGGACCACGGGACCGGCGCGGACGTGGCCGCGAGCACGACCGCGACGGAGTCAGCACCCTCCTCCACGAACGTCTCGGACTACAAGAACGGCACCTACACCGCGACCGGGGCCTACACGTCCCCGGCAGGTGACGAGTCGATCGGGGTCTCCGTCACGCTCGCGGACGGCGTGATCACCGCTGTCGCCGTGACGCCCGCGGCGACCAACCCGATGAGCCAGAAGTTCCAGAGCGCGTTCGCCTCCGCGGTGTCCGGCGTGGTCGTCGGGAAGGCTGTCGCCGACGCGGACGTCGACGTCGTCTCCGGCGCGTCCCTCACGCCGGAGGGCTTCAACGCGGCGCTGGCGCAGATCGCGTCCGATGCGCACGCCTGATGCGTCGTTCGACGCGATAGGTACCCGCTGGTCGATCTACCTCGACGGACCGCTCGACGTCGTCACGTTGCGGCGGGTCCGTGACCGGATCGACGCGTACGACGCCGTCTGGTCGCGGTTCCGAGCCGACTCGCTGGTCAGCCTGATGGCGCGGGAGGCGGGCACCTACCGCCTGCCCGCCGAGGCCGGGCCACTGCTCGACCTCTACGCGCTGCTGGGTCGAGTCACGGACGGGGCGGTCTCACCCCTGGTGGGGCGGAGCCTCGTTCGCCTCGGCTACGACGCCGACTACTCCCTGCGACCCTCCGGCGCACCCGAGGCGGCACCCGCCTGGGATGCCGTGCTCGAGCGCGACGGCGATGTGCTGGTCGTTCGAGAACCCGTGCTGCTCGACGTCGGCGCTGCCGGGAAGGGTCAGCTCGTGGATCTCGTCGCCGCCGAGCTGAGGGCGTGCGGGATCGAGCAGTACGTCGTCGACGCCGGCGGCGACCTGGTGCACCGCGGGGGTGAGGCGTTCCGGGTCGCGTTGCAGCAGCCCGGCGACGCGACGCGTGCCGTCGGTGTGGTGGAGCTTGCCGACGCCGCGCTGTGCGGCTCGGCGGTGGACCGACGGGCTTGGGGTGACGGGTTGCACCACGTCCTCGACGCGAGGACGGGCATGCCCACGAAGCGCGTGGCTGCCACGTGGGTGGTGGCGCCGTGCGCGATGGTCGCCGACGGTCTGGCGACCGCGCACTTCTTCGCCGATGCAGACCTGCTCGAAGCCGCGATTCCGCATACGTACGCGCGGCTCGGGTCCGACGGGCGGCTGCGCTACTCGCTGGGCCTCCAGGGGGAGGTCTTCGCATGAGCGGCCTGTCCGGATCCCTCGGGAAGACCACGATGTACCGCGTCACGACGTGGGCCCTCGGGGCGATCCTCCTGTCCGCGATCGTGCTGGCACTGGTCGGCTCGGTGCATCAGGACCCCCTGGCGATCTTCCTGGGCGCGGTCGTGGCCGTCGCCGTCACGGCCCTCACGAGCCGACTGTGCGGCGCCCTGTGGCGGACGCGCGTGCACGTCGAGTCCTCGGTGATCACCGGGCTCATCCTCGCGCTCCTGTTCTGGCCACAGCTGAACGTGGCCTCGTTCCTCACGATCGCGGCTGCCGCCGTCGTCGCCGGCCTCTCCAAGTTCCTGATCGCGGTACGGGCCCGGCACCTGCTCAACCCCGCGGCGGCCGGCGCCTTTCTCGGGGGGCTCGTCGCCGTGCCGTTCGGCGGCTTCCCTGCAGCGTGGTGGGTCGCGACGCCGGCGCTGCTGCCGGTGGTCGCCCTCGCCGGGCTCGCCGTCGTCCTGCGCACGCGGCGCGCACTGCTGGTGGCCACCTATCTCGTCGCGTCGCTGGCGGTCGTGGTTTCCCGGCTCGTCTCCGACGGGTCCCCGCCGCTCGACGCCCTCGTCACCGCGTTCCAGTCCTACCCCCTCGTGTTTGCCGCGTGCTTCATGCTCACCGAGCCGCTGACCTTGCCGCCGCGACGACGACAGCAGCTCGCCGAGGCGGCTGTGGTCGGTGCGCTGACGTTCGTGCCGTTCCACTTCGGCTCGGTGTACAGCTCGCCGGAGCTGGCGCTGCTGGTGGGGAACGTCCTGGCGTTCCTGTTCGGTCAGCGTCGTGCGGTCCACCTCCGGGTGCAGGGGCACCGGACCGTCGTCCCCGGCGTGCGCGAGGTCGCCTTCGCGCCCGAGAACCCGGTGCGCTGGGAGCCTGGGCAGTGGATCGAGCTGCACATCCCGCACGCCGACGCCGACGGGCGTGGCTCCCGGCGGGTGTTCTCGATGTCCAGCGCGCCCGGCGACGAGCTGACCGTGGCGTTCCGGCTCTCGGACGCACCGAGCACCTTCAAGGCCGCCCTGAGCTCCGTCCCCGAGGGGGGCCTCGTACGGGCCACGGCCGTCGGTGGCGACTTCCTGCTCCCGCGCGACGCCTCGGTGCCGCTGCTGCTCGTCGCGGGCGGGATCGGCGTGACCCCGTTCGTCAGCCACCTCGCGTCCCTCGTGCGCTCCGGCGACCCGCGCGACGTCGTGGTCGTCCTGCTCCTGGGTCCTGGTGACCCCCCCGCGTACCCGGACGTGCTGCTCGCCTCGGGCGCGCGCGTCGTCGTCGTGTCGCCGGCGATCCCCGACGACCTGCCCCAGTGCTGGACCCACGTGTCCGCGCCCCTGCTCGACGCAGAGCTGCTGCGGGCGCAGGTCCCGGACGCCGCGAGCCGGGTCGGCTACGTCTCGGGCTCGCCCGGCATGGTCGACCACGCCCGCAAGGTCCTGCGTGGCGCAGGCGTCCGGCGTGTCCGGACGGACACGTTCAGCGGGTACTGACGGTCCGCTGCTGACGGTCAGCGGCGCTGAGCGTCACCCGGGCGTCAGACCGAGGCGACGACCAGGGCGACGTTGTGTCCGCCGAACCCGAACGAGTTGTTCACGGCACCGATCTGGCCGTCCCGCAGCGCGCGGGGCTTGTCGCGGACCAGGTCCAGCACCAGCTCGGGGTCGGGGTTCTCGACGTTGATCGTCGGCGGTGCCTGCCGCTCGTGCAGCGCCAGCACGGTGAAGATCGTCTCCAGAGCGCCCGCGCCACCCAGCAGGTGGCCGGTCATCGACTTGGTGGCCGAGAGGGCGACGTGGTCGGCCTCGTCACCCAGCAGACCGCGGATCGAGCGGGCCTCGATGAGGTCACCGACCACGGTCGACGTCGCGTGCGCGTTGACGTGCACGATGTCGGTCCGCGCGATCCCTGACTCCTCGAGCGCGGCCTTCATGGCGCGGATCTGACCGTCGCCCGACGGCTCGGGGGAGGTGATGTGGTAACCGTCGGCGGACAGACCGATGCCGGCGATCCGCGCGTAGACGCGGGCGCCACGCGCGGCGGCGTGCTCGGCGCTCTCGAGGATGACGATGCCGGAGCCCTCGCCGATCACGAAGCCGTCGCGGTCGACGTCGTACGGGCGGGACGCGCCCTCGGGGTCGTGGTTGCGGAGCGAGAGGGTGCGCGACGCGGCGAAGGCGGCGACGGGCATCGGGTGGATCGTTGCCTCGGTACCACCGGCGATGACGACGTCCGCGCGTCCGCTGCGGATCATCTCGACCCCGTAGCCGATCGCCTCGGCGCCCGACGCGCAGGCCGAGACGAGCGCGTGCGCGCCGGCCCGGGCACCGAACTCCAGCGAGACGTAGGCGGTCGGCGAGTTGGGCATGAGCATGGGGACGGTCATCGGCAGGACGCGACGGGCGCCCCCGTCCGGGTTGGTGAGGAGCTTCTCCCACGCGTCGAGGATGGTCTGCAGGCCGCCGATGCCGGACGAGACGACCGACCCGAGCCGGTCACCGTCGACCTCGGGCGAACCGGCGTCGGCCCAGGCCTCGCGGGCCGCGATGATCGCGTACTGCGCGGACGGGTCCATCTTCTTCTGCTCGGGACGGGTCAGGACCTCCCCGGGGTCGACCTTGATGGTCGCCGCGAACTCGACGGGGATGCCGAAGGTCCCGGCCCGCTCGAACCAGGCGTCGTCGAAGCGCCGCGCACCGGACTCGCCGTTCAGTGCGGCGGCCCAGGTGCTGGTCACGTCCCCACCCAGCGGGGTGGTCGCGCCCAGTCCCGTGACGACGACATCAGGTACGTGGCTCATCGGTGCTCCAGGTCGGATCTTGGGGGCTGTTCAGGTGTGGACCGCCCGGGCGGGCACGGGATGCGCCGGCCCGGACGGACCCGGGGTGGGACAGGCTCAGGCCTGCGCACCCGCGATGAAGCTGACGGCGTCGCCGACGGTCGCGAGGTTCTTGACCTCGTCGTCCGGGATGGTGACCTCGAACTTCTCCTCGGCCAGCGTGACGATCGTCATCATCGACAGCGAGTCGATGTCGAGGTCGTCGGTGAAGGACTTCTCGGGCAGGACGGAGTCCGTCGGAAGGCCGGTCTCCTCGCTGACGATCTCGGCCAGTCCGGCCAGGATCTCCTGCTCGCTGTACGCCATCGGTATCTCCTCGTTAGTCGGGTTCGTGCTGTGTGGGGTCGGACGAACGGTACAGGGGGGGCCGCACCGACAGATGACTCAGGGCAGGACCACGACCTGCGCCGCATAGACCAGACCGGCGCCGAAGCCGATCTGCAGGGCGAGCGCGCCGCTGGACACCTGTCCCTCGCGGAGCAGTCGCTCGGTCGCGAGCGGGATCGAGGCCGCAGACGTGTTGCCGGTGTCGGCGATGTCCCGGCCGACGACGACGGACTCCGGAAGCTTCAGGGTCTTGATCATCTGGTCGATGATCCGCATGTTCGCCTGGTGCGGGATGAACGCCTCGATCTGGTCGGCCGTCACGCCCGCGGCGTCCATCGCCTTCTGCGCGACGGGTGCCATCTGCCAGACGGCCCACTTGTAGACGCTCTGGCCCTCCTGGCGCAGCGTGGGCCAGCCGAGACCCTCGTCGCGCGTCGCGAGCCACGAGTGCGTCTGACGGATCGCGTGCGCCTGGGCACCGTCGGAGCCCCAGATCGTCGGGCCGATCCCCGGGGTGTCCGAGGGGCCGACGACGACCGCGCCGGCTCCGTCGCCGAGCAGGAAGGAGATCGAGCGGTCGGTGGGGTCGACGAAGTCGCTCATCTTCTCGGCTCCGATGACCAGCACGTTGCGCGCGGTTCCGGCGCGCACCAGGGCGTCTGCCTGGCCGATGCCGTAGCAGTACCCGGCGCACGCCGCGGAGATGTCGAACGCGGCCGCGGGGGAGGCGCCGATGCGGTCAGCGATGATCGCGGCGCCCGCCGGGGTCTGGTGGAAGTACGTGACCGTGGACAGGATCACGACGTCGATGTCCGCGCCGGTCAGGCCCGCGTCCTTGAGCGCGAGGTTGGCGGCGTCCGTGGCGAGGTCGATCACGTCGGTGCCCGCCCCCGCACGGCGACGCGTCACGATGCCGGTGCGCTGGCGGATCCACTCGTCCGACGAGTCGATCGGGCCGGCGATGTCGTCGTTCGTGACCACGTTCTCGCCGCGGACGCCGCCGAGGCCGAGGATGCGGGTGTGCGCCGGTCCGGTGGCCTGCGTGAGGGTGGGACGGGTCACGACGGGTTCTCCAGGCTGTTCGCGGGGATGGTGTTCGCGGCGGTACCGCCGTGCCGACGGATGAGGTCGCGTGCTGCGTCCAGGTCGGCGGGGGTCTTGACGGCGACGGTCTCGACCCCGGGCAGCGTACGCCGCGCCAGCCCCGTGAGCACGCCGCCGGGCGCGAGCTCGAGCAGCCCGGTGACCCCGAGCCGCTGCAGTGTCGCCTGGCAGAGGTCCCAGCGGACGGGGTTGGCGACCTGGGCGACGATGAGCTCGACGGCCCGGGCGCCGGAGGCCGTCACGGACCCGTCGGAGTTGGTGAGCAGCGGCACCATCGGCTCGCCCGGTGTCACGTCCTCGGCCGCCGCTCGCAGCTCGGCGACCGCCGAGGCCATGTGCTGCGTGTGGAACGCGCCGGCAACCTGCAGGGTGATCACGCGTGCCTTCGCAGGCGGGGCCGCGGCGAACGCGGCCAGTGCGTCGAGCGTCCCGGCTGCGACTACCTGCCCGCCGCCGTTGACGTTCGCGGGGACGAGCCCGTGCTGCGCAAGCAGGGCAAGGACCTCGTCGGGGTCGCCACCCAGCACCGCGCTCATCCCGGTGGGCGTCGTGGCGGCCGCGCGGGCCATCGCAGCGCCGCGGATCGTCACCAGGCGCAGGGCCTCGTCGTCCGTCAGCACACCAGCGATCGCGGCGGCGGCCAGCTCCCCGACGGAGTGGCCCGCGGTGGCGTCGAGCAACGGCGCGGCAGCCATGGCGAGCGGGGCGCCGGCGTCGATGTCGAGGACCGCGCGCAGGCTGGCGAGCGCGGACGCCACCAGCAGCGGCTGGGCCACGGCCGTGTCACGGATCGTGTCGGCGTCGGACGTGGTGCCGTGGGCTACCAGGTCCAGGCCCGTGGTGGCACCGGCCCTCGCGATCGACTCGGCGACGGACGACAGCTCGAGCCACGGGGCGAGCATGCCGGGGGACTGGGCGCCCTGACCAGGGCAGACGACGACGAGCACGCCCCCAACTCTGCCGTCCCGGCGCCGCATCACCCGGTCACGGCGTCCACCAACCTTCCCGGGCGGCCTTGTACCTCTCCTACAAAGAGGCCGCGTCCAGGCGGCCGAGCGCCAACGCGATCTGCAGGACGTAGGACTCGCGGGCGTCGAGCGGATCCCAGCCGGTCACGTCGGCGACCCGGCGCAGGCGGTACCGGACGGTGTTCGGGTGCACGTACAGCGTGCGCGCAGCGGCCTCCAGGGAGCGTCCCGTGCCGAGATAGGCGGAGAGCGTCTCGAGCAGCGAGCCCTGGCTGGCGGCGAGCGGGCCGTACGCCTGCGCGACCAGCGTCCGACGAGCGGTCTCGTCACCGATCAGCACCCGCTCGGGCAGGAGCTCGTCGGCCTGCACGGGTCGCGGAGCCTCCTCCCAGGCGGGCGCGGCGAGCAAGCCGGACAGCGCTGCTCGGGCGGACCTCGCCGAGTCGGTGAGATCGCCGACCACCGGCCCGATCACGACGGGTCCCGGGCCGAACCGGGGGAGCAGGGTCGACGCCGCCGCACGGAGGTCACCCTCCCCACCGAGGAAGACGACGAGACGGTCCCCCTGGATGCCGACGAGCGCGTCGCCGGCCGCACGACGGGTCGCTCTGCGCAGCTCGGCGGCGCGGACGTCGTCGAGTGCGGAGGTCGTCGTGCCCACCATGACCAGCGTCGATCCTCGTCCGCTCCATCCCAGCGCCGCGATCCGCGACCGCAGCGCGTCGTCCGCGTCCCCGCGGACCAGGGCGTCCACGACCAGCGCCTCGAGCCGGGCGTCCCACGCGCCGCGCATCTCAGCCGCTCTGGCGTAGACCTCGGCTGCCGAGAACGCGACCTCCCGGGAGTAGCGAAGAACTGCCTCACGGACCTCCCGCTCGTCGCCGGGTGCGGCCAGACGGTCGCTGTTCGTCTCGACCACGTCGACCACCACACGCACGAGCTGCAGGGTGTGCTGCAGGGAGATCGACCGCGTGAGCTCAGGCGGTGCGGTCGCGAAGATGTCACCGACGCCGTGCGGGGGACGCGTCGGCTCGGCGAACCACGTGACGAACGCGGTGATCCCGGCCTGCGCGATCAGGCCGACCCAGGAGCGGTCCTCGGCGGGGAGCGCGCGGTACCACTCCAGGTCCTCGTCGAGCCTGCGCATCGCCGCCGCTGACAGCAGGCCGGCGCCTTCCCGTACGCGGCGCTGCGTCTCAGGTCCGCCGCGCGCGTCCGACGCGGGCGTCGTCAACCGAGCCGGCGGTGTCCGTCGCGGGCGTGCCGGGGGAGCCTTCGTGGGCCCGTCGAGGGTGCTGGACATGGGCCGAGCATAGGGTCCGGGTTGTGGGAAGTCGACAAACGTTGCCCCGTGCACAGCCGTGTCGGGGGCACCCTCGGCCGGTGTGATTCCTCCCTTACGGGATATGGTCGTTTCATGGCACTCCTGCCCCGCTTGCGTCAGCTCATGCGACGGCCGTCTTCGGCCTCGCGGGTTGGCGCGCGTCGGCCGACCACCGCCGCGCGGCGTGGGGACACGCTCCATGAGGACGCGCTGCGCTCGATGTTGAGCGACGACCCGAACAACGAACGGGCCTTCGTCGCGCTGGCCGAGATCGTCCGCCGCAGGGCTGCCGAGGCCACCATCGCCGACGAGGACCCGCTCGCAGCCCCGACCGACGACGGTGAACGCCGGCGTGCCGCGGACCTCGCTGTCTGGGCCTTGGGCGAGGAGCTCGCCGGGAACCCGCGCGCCTGGTACCCGCTCATCGAGGTCGCGCGACTGTCGGTCGCCGACGACCACGAGGGAACTCTGCGCCGGCTCACGACCGCAGCGGAGCGGGACCCGTCCGGGCGGGCCCTGGTCGAGGCGTTGGCACTGCTGCGCAGTGCGGACATGCCGGTCGACGCAGTCGGCCTCGGCGTCGGGCACTGGCGCCCGCGTGAGCACGACCCGGAGGTGGGCCGGCAGCTGGTCCTCGCGTCGATCGAGGCGGGCCGGCCGCTCGAGGCCAAGCAGCACCTCGCCGCCCTCGACCTGCATCCCGACACGGCGGCGACCGCCGAGCTCAAGCTCGAGCTCGCGCATGAGCTGGCGCGGGCCGAGCAGAACAACTGATCCACCCGCTCGGGCACCGACGACGAAGGCCCGGGCGAGCGCCCGGGCCATCGTCATGCGTCAGCGGTCAGCTCTCGCCGCCCGCATTGCCGGACGTGCCGGCGGTGACGTCGTGCAGGCGGTAGCGATCGATCGCCTGTCCGACCACCGCGGGGTCGACCGCGCCCGAACGGGCCAGCTGCTGCAGCACGCGCACGACCGTGGACGGGCCGTCGATCTTGAAGTGACGACGGGCCGCCGCGCGGGTGTCCGAGAAGCCGAAGCCGTCGGCGCCGAGCGTCGCGTACGTGCCGGGGATCCAGGCGCGGACCTGGTCGGCGACGAGGTGGTCGTAGTCCGTCGTCGCGACGAACGGACCCTCGGCGCCCTGCAGCTTCTGCGTGAGGTACGGGACGCGTTCCTCTTCGCCGGGGTGCAGGTAGGCCCGCTGGTCGGCGGCCAGACCGTCGCGACGGAGCTCGTTCCAGCTCGTCACTGACCAGACGGCTGCCTGGACACCCCAGTCGTCGGCGAGCAGCTGCTTGGCCTCGAGCGCCCACGGCACCGCCACGCCCGACGCCAGGATCTGGGCACGCGGCCCGTCACCCTCGATCGGCGAGATCAGGTGGATGCCGCGCAGGATGCCCTCGACGTCGACGTTCTCCGGCTCGGCCGGCTGCCGCATCGGCTCGTTGTAGACCGTGAGGTAGTAGATGACGTTCGGGTCGCGGTCGTCGTTCTCGCCGTACATCCGGTGGATGCCGTCGCGGACGATGTGCCGGATCTCGTACCCGTACGCCGGGTCGTAGTGCACGACGTGCGACATGGTCCCGGCCAGCAGCGGGGAGTGTCCGTCGGCGTGCTGCAGACCCTCGCCCGTGAGGGTGGTGCGGCCGGCGGTGGCGCCGATGAGGAACCCCCGGGCCATCTGGTCGCCGGCGGCCCAGAACTGGTCGCCGGTGCGCTGGAACCCGAACATCGAGTAGTAGAAGTAGAACGGGATCAGCGGCTCGCCGTGCGTCGCGTAGGACGTGCCGACGGCCTGGAACGCCGACGCGCTCCCTGCCTCGTTGATGCCCGTGTGCATGATCTGGCCGGACTCGGACTCCTTGTAGGAGAGCATGAGCTCGCGGTCCACGGCCATGTAGTTCTGGCCGTTCGTGTTGAAGATCTTGGCGCTCGGGAAGATCGAGTCCAGGCCGAACGTGCGGGCCTCGTCGGGGATGATCGGGACCAGGCGGTGACCGAACTCCTTGTCGCGCACCAGGTCCTTGAACAGGCGCACGAGCGCCATGGTCGTGGCGACCTCCTGGTGACCCGAGCCCTTCGCCAGGCCCTCGTAGACCTTGTCCTCCGGGAGGACGAGGGTCTTGTGGGTGGTCCGACGCTCGGGCACGAACCCGCCGAGCTGGCGGCGGCGGTCGAGCATGTACCGGATGCCCTCGTCCTCGGTGCCGGGGTGGTAGTACGGCGGGACGTACGGGTTGGCGTCGATCTGCTCGTCCGTGATCGGGATGTGCAGCGAGTCGCGCAGGGTCTTGAGGTCGTCGCCCTTGAGCTTCTTCATCTGGTGCGTGGCGTTGCGCCCGGCGAAGCCCGAGCCCAGGCCGTAGCCCTTGATGGTGTGCGCGAGGATGACCGTCGGCTGACCCGTGTGCTCGCGGGCGGCCTTGTAGGCGGCGTAGATCTTGCGGTAGTCGTGCCCGCCGCGCTTGAGCGCCCAGATCTCGTCGTCGGTCATCTTCTCGACCAGCTGCTTGGTGCGCGGGTCGCGGCCGAAGAAGTGCTCGCGGATGAACGCGCCGTTCTCGGCCCGGAACGTCTGGAAGTCGCCGTCCGGGGTCGTGTTCATCAGGTTGACCAGCGCGCGGTCCTTGTCGGCGTTGAGCAGGGCGTCCCACTCGCGGCCCCAGACGACCTTGATGACGTTCCAGCCGGCGCCGCGGAACTGCGCCTCGAGCTCCTGGATGATCTTGCCGTTGCCGCGCACCGGGCCGTCGAGCCGCTGCAGGTTGCAGTTGACGACGAAGGTGAGGTTGTCCAGGCCCTGCTGGCCGGCCAGCTGGAGCATGCCGCGGGACTCAGGCTCGTCCATCTCGCCGTCGCCGAGGAACGCCCACACGTCCTGCTGGCTGGTGTCCTTGATGCCGCGCAGGTGCAGGTACCGGTTGGTCCAGGCCTGGTAGATCGCCGACGACGGGCCGAGGCCCATCGAGACCGTGGGGAACTCCCACAGGTCCGGCGCCAGGCGCGGGTGCGGGTAGGACGGCAGCCCGCCGCCCGGGTGGGACAGCTCCTGACGGAACCCGTCGAGCTGGTGCTCGGACAGCCGCCCCTCCAGGAAGGCGCGGGCGTACACGCCGGGGGAGGCGTGGCCCTGGAAGTAGACCTGGTCACCGCCGCCCGGGTGGTCCTTGCCGCGGAAGAAGTGGTTGAGGCCCACCTCGGTCAGCGTCGCGACGGACGCGTACGAGGAGATGTGCCCGCCGACGCCCACACCGGGCCGCTGCGCGCGCGTCACCATCACGGCGGCGTTCCAGCGGATCCAGGATCGGTAGCGACGCTCGAGCGCCTCGTCGCCCGGGAAGTACGGCTCGTCGTGCACCGCGATGGTGTTCACGTACGGCGTGTTGAGCGAGGCCGGGATGGCCACGTTCCGCTGTCGGGCGTGCCGCAGCATGCTCAGCAGCACGTACCGCGCGCGCGGTCCGCCCTTCTCGTCGATGAGTCCGTCGAGGGACTCCACCCATTCGCCGGTCTCGTCCGGATCGATGTCCGGGACCTGGCTGAGCAGGCCGCCGATGAGCGGTCCCGTCTCGTCGATCGAAGCCACCTGCGCTCCTAGCGTCTCGTCCGCGCGCACGAGCCCGGTCGGCATCGGCGGCGCATCTGTGCCCTGCCCCGTCGCGTACGCCTGCCTGGGCGCGGTGACGAGGTGCGGGTAGTCGACCCATTCTCGGACCCCGACGGCCTGAAAGTCACACCGAGCGTCCCGAAGCGACACGTGACGTCCGTGACACCGGTCGTGCGGTTGTCTCCGACCTCGTGTCTTGCCAGGCCACGTGCCCGTGCGGTGGGCTACGGTTTGGCAACAGGTTGCGTCGTCCCGGCCCGGGGCGAGCGAGGGAAGGGATCGGTCAGGACGTGTCATCCACCACGGACGACGCCGCGAACGCGGCTTCTCGTCTGGGTTTCGCCGCGGGACAGGTGATCCAGGAGTTCGGCTACGACGACGACGTCGACGACACGCTGCGGTCCGGGCTCGAGGCCATCACCGGTACCGAGCTTGTCGACGAGGACTACGACGACGTCACCGACGGTGCCGTGATCTGGTTCCGGCAGGATGACGGGGACCTCACGGACGCGCTCGTCGACGCCCTCACCGTGCTCGACGACAACGGCCCCATCTGGGTGCTCACCCCGAAGGCAGGTCGCACCGGCCACGTGTCGCACAGCGACATCGAGGAGGCCGCGACGACGTCCGGCCTGCACGCGATGAGCACCCTGTCGATCGCCACCGACTGGTCGGCAACCCGACTTGCCGCCAGAGGCCGCGGGCGTTGACGGTTGTTAGGGTCGCTCCATGACGACCCCCGCGCTCGGTGAAGCGCCCCCGGACTTCTCCCTGCCGGACACGCACGGGACGCCGGTCACCCTGAGCGGCCTGCGTGGTGGTCCCACGGTCCTGGTCTTCGTCCCGTTCGCGTTCTCGCGCACGTGCACCGGCGAGCTGTGCGAGCTGCGCGACAACATCGCCGACTTCGAGAGTGCCGGGGTGCACGTGGCGGTCATCTCCTGCGACCCCCAGCACTCGCTGCGCGCCTGGGCCACCCAGGAGGGGTTCGGGTTCGACCTGCTGTCGGACTTCTGGCCGCACGGCGAGGTCGCGCGGGCCTACGGCGTCTTCGACGAGGCCAAGGGGCACGCGGTCCGGGGCAGCTTCCTCGTCGACGGTGACGGCATCCTGCGCTGGTCCGTCGTGAACCCACCCGGTCGTGCGCGCGAGCTGTCCGACTACCGGGCCGCGGTCGCAGCACTCGTCGCTGCCTGACCGGTAGGCTGAGCGCCCGTCGTCGTCAGGGGCCTGTAGCTCAGCTGGTCAGAGCGCCGCGTTTACACCGCGGAGGTCGCCGGTTCGAAACCGGCCGGGCCCACCCCTCTCTCGTGCGTCACCATATGGTGACATCGGGCATGAGTAACGATATCGTTACCACCGCCCGATGTGCGGATATGGTGACATGGAGGCCCTCATGAGCGACGAGCTGCCGTGGGCGTGGGTGACCCGCCCCAGTGACCTCGGCCAGTTCCTGCGGGAGACGCGCACGGCCCGCGGGCTGACGCAGGCCGAGCTGGCCGACGAGCTCGGCATCTCCCGCAGGTACGTCAACGAGATCGAGCAGGGCAAGCCGAGCCTGTACACCGACCGGCTGTTCGCGGTGCTGCGCGAGCTGGGGGTCGTCCTGCGGGTCGAGCAACGGTGACCGGCGCCCTGGACGTCTGGCTCTACGGCACGCTGGCCGCCACCGTGCGCCCGGAGCGGTCGGGCATCGCGCTGAGGTGGAGCGACGAGGCCCTGCGCCGTTGGGGGAACGGTTCCCGGGTCCTCTCCCACCTGCTGCCCGTGGGGACGCCCGAGGGTCGGCAGCCCACCCGCGTCCGGGTCTGGCTCGAGGGGTTGCTCCCGGAAGGACGCGCCCGCAGCACCATGGCTGCCGAGCACCGCATCGACCCCGACGACACGCTGGCGATGCTGGCGGTGTACGGCAAGGACACCGCCGGCGCCGTCGTGCTCGTCGACGAGGGGGCCCCGGACCCGGCAACGACCGGCCGGCTCGAGCCCGTCGACGCCGACGAGATCGCCGCGATGCTGACCCATGCGGCACGGCACGGCGGAGGTGGCGAGCGACTGGACTCCCTGACGTCCCTCGCCGGGCTGGAACCCAAGGTCGCGCTCGCGAAGACGCCCGGCGGGTGGGCCCGGGTGCGTGGCGGTGCACCGTCGACCCACATCCTCAAGCTGTCCCGGCCGGACCGGTCGGCGACGCGTGACCTCATCGACACCGAGGCGGCCGCGCTCGACCTGGCTCGGCGCGTCGGGCTGACCAGCGTGCAGGCACGGGTCGAGCGGTTCGCGGACGTGCGAGCGATCGTCGTGGAGCGGTACGACCGCGTCACCGACGGCGGCTCGGTGCGTCGCGTCCACCAGGAAGACCTCGCTCAGGCGCTCGGCCTGTCCACGGCGGACCCCGACCGCAAGTTCCAGCGTGGGCGCGCCCTCCCGTCCTACGCGGCGGCTGCTCGCGTGCTCACGGACGGCGGATCCACCACCGACCCGCTGCTGCGGCTCGCCACCTTCACCGTGCTGGTCGGCAACACCGACGCGCACGCCAAGAACCACTCGTTCGTGCGCCAGGACGACGGGGCGAGGGTCCGTCTGGCACCGGCGTACGACGTGTCGATGCACGAGCACACCGGGGTCTCGTCGGGCCTCCTGGCGCTCGACGTCGCCGGCCGGCGGGCCATCGCCGACATCACCGTCGACGACCTCGTCGCGGAGGGTGTCTCCTGGGGTCTCCCGCCCGTCCGCGCGCGGCGGGCGGTGACCCAGACCGTCGAAGCGACCTCGGCCGCGCTGGTCGACATCGACCGGTCGGTGCACCCAGGCGTCTCCGCGGCGGCGTGGGACCACGTGGAGAGCCGCGTGCAGCGGCTCCGCTAGGCGCGGATCAGCCGAAGTCGCACTGCACGTGGCCCATCCCGGCGACCACGGGTGCGTCTCCGGTCCACCTGGCCACGAACGCGGCGGCGTCCGCGTCGGACGAGAAGAACACCGCCAGACCCCAGGCGTCCGACCAGATGTCCGTCCCGGGAGCTTCGAGGAGGGCGTCGGACGTGTCGTGGCAGCCGACCGGCATCGAGGCGACGTCGTACCCGGCCTCGGCAGCGGCGGTCTCGATCGGGTTCCACGACTCGGCGTCGTCCTCAGGCCCCGTGACCAGCCAGACGGCGGCGGCCTCTGTGCCCGACATGAAGTCTTCTTCCGACACGGCGGTCGGCCACTGGGCGGAGGGTCCGGCCGGTGTGCTGCTCGCGGCAGCGGCGGGTGAGGCATTCGGTGCATCGCTCGACGAGGACGTCGGTGACGGGGTCTCGGGGTCGAGCGTGCTCGCGCATGCGCTCAGCATGCAGGTGAGTGCGACGACGGACACGGCGACGGTGAGGCCACGGAGCATGCGGCACATGCTGGCAGAACGTGGCGGAACCTGTGCCGAGGTTGCCTGATTGTTATGGTCCGCTGGTGCCCGTCGTCTCCGCGCTGACCGTGTTCCCGGTGAAGTCCTTCGCCGGCACCCCGCTGTCGAGGATGGCCGTCGACGTCGCCGGACCGCGGGGCGACCGGCGCTGGATGCTGGTCGAGGACGACGGTGCCACCCTGACCGCGCGCAGGTTCCCGCGGATGCTGGCGGCGCACGCGAGGACCGTCGACGGAGGCGTGGAGCTGTCCGGCGCCGGTCTGCCGACGATCACCGTGGCTGAGCCGCAGGGAGCGCCCGATGTGCCGATCGAGATGACGCGCCTGCCGGTCGCGACCCATGCGGGCGCCGAGGCCGCGCAGTGGTGCTCCGAGCTGCTGGGGCGGTCGGTGCGGTTCGTGTGGCTCGACGACCCGCGGCGTCGGGGGATGTCCGAGCGGCACGGCGGCACGCTCGACGACCCGCTGGCGTTCACGGACACCGGCCCCGTGCACGTCACGACGACCGCGTCGCTGGCCCGGCTGAACCGCTGGGCCGACGAGGTCCACGACGAGCTGGTGCAGCAGGCGCTCGACGCCGGGCGGGTGCCGCCGGAGCCTCGCCCGACGCTCGACATGCGCCGGTTCCGGCCCAACATCGTCCTCGACGGAGACCTCGAGCCCTTCGAGGAGGACGGCTGGCCGACCGTGACCATCGGAGACGTCCTCCTCCGGTTCGCGGACACCTGCGGGCGGTGCGTGCTGACCACGATCGACCCGGACACGCAGCACAAGGGCAAGGAGCCGTTGCGCACGCTGGCCCGTCACCGGCGCCGCGACGGCGAGGTGTGGTTCGGGATCCAGATGGTGCCCGTCCGGACGGGCTCGATCGGCGTCGGCGACGTGGCCCGCGTTGGGTAACGTGCAGGCGTGACCGCAGCGACCCTGGCCGACGTCGTGCAGCTGCTCGAACGTCGCTACCCGCCCTCCACGGCGCAGTCCTGGGACGCGGTCGGGCTCGTGACGGGCGACCCGTCGCAGCCCGTCGCACGCGTCCTGTTCGCCGTCGACCCGGTCGCGACGGTCGTCGACGAGGCCGCGGCATGGGGGGCGGACCTCGTGGTGACCCACCACCCGTTGCTCCTCAAGCCGGTCCACTCGATCGCGGCGACGACCTTCAAGGGCGCGCTGCTGCACCGCCTGGTGCTCGGCGGGATCGGGCTCTACACGGCACACACCAACGCCGATGCGGCCTCGGGCGGCGTCGCAGACGCGCTCGCGCAGGCGCTCGGGCTCGTCGAGACCTCGCCGCTGGACGCCGCACCGGGCGAGGCGCTCGACAAGCACGTGGTCTTCGTGCCGGTCGCGGGCGCCGAGCGGGTCGTCGACGCGCTCGCCGCCGTGGGTGCCGGGGCGATCGGGGAGTACTCGCGGTGCGCGTGGACGTCGACCGGCGAAGGCACGTTCACGCCGTCGGAGCAGGCGAACCCCGCGATCGGCACCGCAGGCGTCGCGTCGAGGGTCGTCGAGGCCCGCGTCGAGATGGTCGCCCCGCGCCGGTTGCGCGCAGCCGTGGTCGCCGCCATGAGACAGGCGCACCCCTACGAGGAGCCTGCGTTCGACGTGCTGGAGCTCGCGTCCTGGCCGGGGTCGACCGGCATCGGCCGGGTCGGACGGCTGGCGGTGCCGACGACTCTGCGTGGGTTCGCGGACGTCGTCGCGAAGGCTCTGCCGTTCACGGAACAGGGTGTGAGGTTCGCCGGCGACCCGGACGGCCGGGTGGAACGCGTCGCCGTGGTGGGGGGGTCTGGCGACTCGCTGTTCGACGCGGTGCGTCGGTCCGGCGTCGACGCCTACGTGACGGCCGACCTGCGCCACCACCCGGCATCCGAGCTTCGGGAACGCGCGGAGCACGAGGACGGGCTCCCGTACCTTGTCGACGTCGCCCACTTCGCGTCCGAGTGGCCGTGGCTCGAGCACGCCGCTCGGGCCCTGCAGCACGATGCCGCCGCCGCGGGGACTACGGTTGAGGTGCGCGTCAGCACGTTGAGCACCGACCCGTGGACGGGTCGCGTCGCGAGCCCCGAGCAGACCGCACCACACGCCTCGACCGAAGGACACCCGTGACCACAGCCCCCGCAGCGGACCAGCGCCGACTGCTCGACGTCCAGGAGCTCGACACCCGGCTGGACCAGATCGCGCACAAGCGACGGACCCTGCCGGAGCTGGCACGCCTGGTGGAGCTCGACTCGCAGGTGGACGACCTGCACACCGCGTTGGTGACCAGCAGGACCGCGGTCGGCGACCTCAAGCGAGAGCTGACCAAGGCCGAGGCCGACGTCGAGCAGGTCGCCAACCGCGCCGCGCGGGACCAGGCGCGGCTCGACTCCGGTCAGGGGAGCCCGAAGGACCTGCAGGCGCTGCAGCACGAGCTGGTCGCGCTCGGTCGTCGGCAGTCGGACCTCGAGGAGGTCGAGCTGGACGTCATGGAGCGGCTCGAGGCGCACGAGAAGGCGCTGGCCGAGGTCACGAGCGCGCACGACTCGCTGGCGTCGCGTCGGGCCGCCGTCGTGGAGGAGCGGGATGCGGCGTTCGCAGCGCTGGACACCGACGCCGAGAAGATCCGCGCGGAGCGAGCTGTTGCGGTCCAGGGCCTCGACGCGGCACTGGTCGCCCTGTACGAGAAGCTTCGGGCGCAGCTGGGAGGTCGCGGGGCCGGTGCGCTGCGCGGTGCCCGCTGCGAGAGCTGCCGGCTCGAGCTGAACCCGCTGGACGTCGAGGCCATCCGCAAGGCGCCCGAGGACCAGGTGGTGCGGTGCGAGGAGTGCGGGCGGATCCTGGTGCGGCTGCCCGAGCAGCCGCGCGGCTGACCGTGGCGCGCCGGCTCGTCGTCGAGGCCGACGGCGGATCCCGGGGGAACCCGGGTCCGGCGGGATACGGCGCGCTGGTACGCGACGCCGACACCGGCGCGGTCCTCGCGGAGCGGGCCGAGTACCTCGGCGTCGTGTCCAACAACGTCGCCGAGTACTCCGGGCTCGTCGCCGGGCTGCGTGCTGCCGTCGCGATCGACCCGTCCGCCGACATCGAGGTCCGGATGGACTCGCGGCTCGTGATCGAGCAGATGCGCGGTGTGTGGCAGATCAAGCACGAGGACATGCGTCGGCTCGCTCGACTCGCCTCCGAGATCGTCGACCCCGCGCGCGTCACCTGGACCTGGGTGCCTCGCGCCCAGAACGGCGCCGCCGACCGCCTCGCGAACCTGGCCATGGACCGCAAGACCTCCCACGTGAGCGACGTCGCCGCACCGCCCCTCGGCCGGGCACCTCGACCGTCCGGCGCTGGCGTCCGGTTCGACGACGAGCAGCCCGTCACCGTGGTGCTCGTCCGGCACGGGCAGACGACGATGACCGTGTCGCGCGGCTACTCGGGGTCGGGCGTTCCCGGGCCGCCGCTCGACGAGACGGGTGTCCGACAGGCGCACGCCGCGGCGGACCTTGTCGACCGCGTCGGTCGCGACCTGTGGGGCGACATCCCTTACCCGAGCCTGGTGATCGCCTCCCCGATGGTCCGCACGCAGATGACCGGTTCGATCATCGCCGAGCGGCTCGGCCTGCCGGTCCGGACGGACCCGACGTTCCAGGAGGCGAACTTCGGCGACTGGGAGGGCCTGACCTCGGAGCAGATCGAGGAGCGCTGGCCCGGGCAGCTCGAGCCCTGGCACACGCAGGCGAACCTCCGCCCGCCGGGCGGGGAGTCGATCGAGGACGTGGGTGGCCGGGTGCGCCGCGGGCTCGAAGGCCTCCTGGCGGAGGGGGTCGACCGCACCGTCGTCGTGGTGAGCCACGCGGTGTCGATCCGTGCGGTGCTCGGCGTCACCATGGGCGCGCAGCCGTCGTCGTGGAGCCAGCTGAGGGTGGCGCCTGCGTCGGTGAGCATCGTCCGGCTCTTCGAGGACCGCCGCAACGAGGTCGCGGTCGTCGGTGCACCGAGCGAGGGCTGGGGCGGCCGCCCCTAGTGCGTCGCGACGAGGGCCAGCGTCGACAGCACGACGGCCACCGGCGCCAGCAGGAGACCCTGTCGCACGATCGTCCCGGTCGGCACGTCCAGCATCACCGTGCGGCAGCGCTGCCACCACAGGACCGTCGCCAATGATCCCCAGGGTGTGACCAGCGGTCCCACGCCCGTCCCGATGAGCAGGGCGCCGACGCGCAGCGGGTCGCCGCCCATCGCGGGTTCCAGGGCGAGGTAGGCGGGCAGGTTGTTGAGCCCGTTCGCGGCGAGCGCGCCGACGCCGGCCACCCGCAGGAGGTCCGTCGCGCCGTGGCCGGTGCCGGACGCGTCGGCGAGCAGGGTGCCCAGCCCGTGGGAGTGCAGCGTCTCGACGACGGCGAACAGGCCGAGGACGACGAGCAGGGTGCGCCACGGCACGAGCTCCCGGGCCCTCACGGGCAGCTTCTGGTGCCTGGCCAGCGTCACGAAGAGCAGGACGACCGCCGCAGCGATCGCCGTGGGTGCCGTCGGCGCACCGAGCGCGAACGCCACGCCGAGAACGATGACCGTCACGGCCGAGACGAGGAGCAGCGGCTTGTCGCGCGGGCGCCTGGGCAGGTTCGGGTCGAACGAGCCGCGCAGCACTCGTCTGTCGCGGAGTGCGAGGGCCGCGACCGTGACCACGATCGCCACGAGGGCGGGCGCCCACATCAGGCCCAGGTAGCCGACGCCGGCCTCTTCGAGCACGTGGTCGGCCAGCAGGTTGGTCAGGTTGGACACCGGCAGCACGAGCGACGCGGTGTTCGCCAGCGCGAGCACGGCCATCGCGAAGGGCAGCGGCGGTGTGTGGGTGCGTCGGGCGAGCGCGATGACGACCGGCGTCAGCAGCACCGCCGTCGTGTCCAGCGACAGGACCGTCGTGCTCAGGATCGCGAGCATGACGACCAGCGACCAGAGCGCCCAGCGCCGGTTCCGGGCGAGTCGCGCGGCCAGTCCGGCCGCCTGTTCGAACAGGCCGGCACCGGCGCACATCTCGGCGACCACGGTCAGACCCGCCACGAAGGCCAGGATGGGCAACGTGCGCTCGGCCAGCTCGACGGCATCGTCGTGGGGGAGCCAGCCGGTAGCCACCACCAGCACCGTCGCGAGGACGGCGACCAGCCACCACGGAACGCGCCTCACGCGACGACGAGCGACAGCGTCCGCGCACCTCGGGCCGGCGGGCCGAGCTCGACGGCGAGCAGGTCCGTGCCGACGAGCTCACCCGCGACCCGGGCCAGGGTCGTCGCGTCGTGCGGCGCCTTTCCGCGACGGGTGAGCAGGTGCCGGGTCAGCACCCCGCGCGTGTGCTTGGCGCTGTGCGACACCACCGATCGCGATCCGTCCCTCTCCTGACGGAGCACGCGCACCGCCACCCAGTCGGCGGTCCTCGGCGGGTGCCACGCCGCCAGGTAGGTCGCCGACCGGCAGTCGACGACCAGCTCGCCCTCGGCGCGTCCCTGCAGCTCGACTCCGAGCGCCGCCCTCCACGCACCCGCGAGCGGGCCGATGCCGGGCAGGTCCGTGCCCATCGACAGCCGGTACGCCGGGATGTGGTCGTCGGGTGCCACCAGACCCCACAGCCCGGACACGATGCGGACCGAGTCCGCCGCCCGCACCCGTGCCGTCGGTGTCAGCCGGTCCATCCCGGCCGCCGCGTAGAGGACCCCCGTGTAGACCTTCGTGGCCGGCGCCGTCGTTGCGGTGCGCAGCGCGACGTTCCGGGCGACGTCGTCGGCGATGCTCGGCCCGACGCCCAAGATGTCGAGCGCGTCCGGCGACGCGCTGACCGCGGCGAGCGCGTCGAGCACCTTCTCGCGCATCGGGGTCAGACCCGGGGCGGACAGGGCGTCGAGGTCCAGAAGGGGGCCGCGGGCGCGCGGCGGCGTCTTGCCCTCGGAGGGCGGCAGGAGCACGAGCACGCCTGAACTGTAGGCTCCGCGCGACGAGGCAACGCGAGGAGGACCGCATGGCGCACGTGAAGATCTACGGCCGGCGTGACGTCTGGCAGGACCGCCGCGGCTCGGTGTCGGATGCCGTGCACCGGGTGATCGTCGGGACGTGGGGCCTTCCGCCGGAGAAGCGGTTCCACCGGTTCCTCCTGCTCGACGCGGACGACCTGGTCGCGCCCCGATCGAAGGACTACCTGGTCGTTGAGATCCTGTGCTTCACGGGACGGTCGGTCGCTGCTCGTCGGGCCCTGATCGCCGCGTTCTACGACGACGTCGCGCCCACGCTCGGCCTGGCCGCCGACGACCTCGAGATCATCATCATCGAGAGCCCACCGCAGAACTGGGGCATTCGCGGGGTCTCCGGCGACGAGCTCTCCCTGGACTACCGGGTCGACGTCTAGGCAGTTGCGGCTACGCTTGCGGCGCGGATGAGTCAGTCAGGCGGCCGCGTCGGGCCTCCGGGCCCGCCGAGGAACGTCCGGGCTCCGCAGAGCAGGGTGGTGGGTAACACCCACCCGGGGTGACCCGCGGGAAAGTGCCACAGAGAACAGACCGCCTTCTCGGCCTCGGCCGAGGAGGTAAGGGTGAAACGGTGGTGTAAGAGACCACCAGCGTGCCGGGTGACCGGTGCGGCTCGGTAAACCCCACCCGGAGCAAGGTCAGACAGGGAGCGTTCGAGGGCTGCTCGCCCGAGCTCCCGGGTAGGCCGCTGGAGGCGTGCGGCAACGTACGTCGTAGAGGGATGGCCGCCACTCGCGCAGCTGCGGGCAACCGCGCGCGAGGACAGAACCCGGCGTATCGACTGACTCATCCGCGCACAACAGCTCGAACCGACCAGGTGGGTCGACACCTCGACACTCACCTGCTCGCCGGTCTTCGCGCGGTTCTCCGCCCGGTCCGAGCGTGCGCCAGCCGGATCAGTCGCTGGCTTCCTCAGCCTCGCGGGCGGCCTGCTCGGCGGGTGTGCGGCCCAGCAGGCAGAACTCGTTGCCTTCCGGGTCCGCGAGCACGCGCCAGGGGACGTCGCCCTGGCCGATGTCGAGAGGGACGGCGCCCAGGGCCTGCAGGCGGTCGAGCTCGGACTGCTGGGTGGAGCCGTTCGGCGGGCGGAGGTCGAGGTGGAGGCGGTTCTTCACGGACCTGGTGTCGTCGACCTTGACGAACAGCAGGTTGGTCGCGGAGCCGTCGGGCGGTGCGAGCTCGATCTCGTCGTCCCCGGCCGCCGGGTCCCACACGTAGGTCCAGTCGAGGACGTCGCGCCACCATGCGGCCAGGGCGTAGGGGTTCGCGGAGTCGATCACCAGCTGGGAGATCACAGGAGGCATGCCAGGCACGCTAGGCGCCGACTCGGGGGCCCGCTACCGGGGATCGAGGCGGACGTGGCCGGAGTCGAGGTCGATGGGCAGGCAGGCGTCCTCGGCGTGCTGGATGTCAGCCTCCTGACGCTCCTGCTCAGCCGTGAGGTGCACGTGGTTGGGCTGGAAGACGTCGATCAGGTCACCGAGGAACCCGGATCCGGTTCCGGAGGACGCCGCGGGCCGCTCCCGGGGGGTCCGCCGGTCGAACCAGCCCCGCGCGACCATCCGGTCGATGGCGAACAGGGCGAGTGCGAGGATCGCGCCGCCGCCGACCAGGGACCAGACCATGCCGCCATCGTCGCACGCGGTCAGCCGGCGAGGACGGCCCTCTGCGCCTCGTGAACGGCCGCGAGCCACGGGTCGAGCAGGCGTGCGTCGCCGGCGAAGGAGCCGTCGAGGTAGGCGCGGTCGGCGGCGACCCGAGGAGACAGGGGACCGACGTGCCCGTGGCCGGGGACCACGAGGGACGCGGTTCCGGCCAGCAGGTCCAGGGCGGCGCGATACGTCCCGACCGGGTCCGGTGCCGACAGGTCGAGCAGTGGGATCTCGATGTCCGAGAGCACGTCTCCGGCGACGAGCGCGTCCGCAGACGGCACGACCAGCGACGTGCTGCCAGGGGCGTGCGCGGCATGCTCGACGACCCGGACCAACGGACCGTCCCAGTCGAGCCAGCCGTCCTTCGACGGGTACCGCACCGGCGGCGGGACGACGACGGGTGCGGGGGAGTCGCCGTGCGAGGCGAGCAGCACGCGGGCCAGCTCGTCGTCCTCGTCGCGCTCGGTCATGAGGGTCTCGACGTCCACGGGCCAGCCCCCCGACCAGCGCGGCAGTCCCGTGAACATGCCGCCGTCCAGGAGGTGGTCCCAGTGCCCGTGCGTCGACCAGACCGCGACCGGCCGCCAGCCGTGGACGCGGATCGACGACGAGAGAAGGTCGATCTCGTGCGCCGTGACGCCGGGATCGACGACGAGGCAGGACCGGTCGGGCGCGACGACCACCGTCGACGTCGTGATGTACACGGCACTCGTCGCGACGTGTACTCCGTCTGCGACCTCGACCAGGACGGACAAGGTCAGCCGCGATAGTCGGCGGCGAGCGCCGCGGCGCCGATGATCCCGGCAGCGTTGCGCAGCTCGGCGGGGATGATCTTCGTGCGGAGGTCGAGCAGCGGCAGGAACTTCTCGTGGTGCTTGCTGACGCCGCCGCCGACCACGATGAGGTCCGGCCAGAACAGGTTCTCGACGACCGTGAAGTACCGCTGCAACCGTTCTCCCCACGCCTCCCAGGAGAGGTCGTCGCGGTCGCGCGCGCTCTCGGCGGCGCGTGACTCGGCGTCGTGGCCGTCGATCTCGAGGTGGCCGAGCTCGGTGTTGGGAACGAGATGACCGTCGACGATGAGTGCCGAGCCGATGCCGGTCCCGAGCGTGACCATGAGGACCACGCCGTCGACCCCCTTCGCGGCGCCGTAGAGGGCCTCGGCGTAGCCGGCGGCGTCAGCGTCGTTGACGGCGAGGACCTTGCGTCCGGTCGCGTGCTGGACGGCCTTCTCGACGTTGGTGCCGATCCAGGACTTGTCGACATTGGCGGCGGACTGCGCGACGCCGTGCAGGATCACCGCCGGGAAGGTCACCCCGATCGGGACTCCCTTGTCCAGGTGGAACGAGTCGACGACCTCAGCGACGGTGGCGGCCACCGCGTCGGGCGTCGACGGCTGAGGTGTCGGGATGCGCACCCGGTCCGCGCCGAACTCGCCGTCGCCCAGATCGACGGGCGCGCCCTTGATCCCGCTCCCGCCGATGTCGACGCCGAACGCCGTGCCGTGCTTCTTCGTGTGCTTCTTGTCCTCGCTCATGGCACTGTCAGGATCTCCGCTCCGGTCTCGGTGACGAGCAGGGTGTGCTCGAACTGCGCACTGCGGCGGCCGTCGGCCGTCACGACCGTCCAGTCGTCGTCCCACACGATCCAGTCGGGGGTGCCGAGGTTCAGCATCGGCTCGATGGTGAAGACCATGCCGGGCTCGATGAGCGTGTCGTACGCCGGAGCCGCGTCGTAGTGCGGGACGACGAGCCCCGTGTGGAACGCCGGGCCGACGCCGTGCCCGGTGTAGTCACGGACGACCCCGTACCCGAACCGCGCGGCGTACTTCTCGATCACGCGCCCGATCACGTTGAGCTCGCGCCCCGGCACGACCGCCTTGATCGCCCGGGCCAGGGCCTCCTGGGTCCGCTCGACGAGCAGGCGGGACTCCTCGTCGACGTCACCCGCGAGGAACGTCGCGTTGTTGTCGCCGTGGACGCCGCCGACGAACGCCGTGATGTCGACGTTCACGATGTCGCCGTCCTCGACGACCGTCGAGTCCGGGATGCCGTGGCAGATGACCTCGTTGATCGACGTGCACAACGACTTGGGGAACCCGCGGTAGCCGAGCGTCGACGGGTAGGCCCCGTGGTCGAGCAGGAACTCGTGGCCGACGGCGTCGAGCTCGTCGGTGGTGACACCCGGCTCGACACGTTCGCCGACGACAGCCAGCGCCTGCGCCGCGATGCGCGCCGCAACCCGGATGCGTCCGATCATCTCGTCGTCGAAGGCGTCGGGCCCCGTCCACCGTGCGGGACCCGGGCGACCCACGTACTCGGGCCGGGCGATCGACGAGGGGACCGGGCGGCGAGGGCTGACCGCACCGGGGACCAGGGCGCTGCGCGGCGCGTGCACGGACGACATACCTGGCAGTCTACGGAAGGGAGGGCACCGCAGCCGGACGGGCGCCCGCGACCGAGGGAGAGCGTGATGGCCGACGGGTTCTACTTCAACATCGAGACCCACCAGGTGGAGGAGGGCCGGCAGAGCGACTACACCAAGCTCATGGGGCCGTACCCCACCCGGGAGGAGGCGACGAAGGCGCTCGAGACCGCGCGGCGACGCAACCAGGCCTGGGACGAGCAGGACGAGAAGCGCTGACTCAGCGTCGTTCCAGGGTCGCGACGATCGGTCGGTGGTCGCTTCCGCCGGTCGCCGGCAGGACGGCGAACCGCACGACCCGCCACACCCGCCCGTCGACGAAGACGTGGTCGATGGGAGCGGCCAGGAGGCTCGGTGCCGACGACGGCCACGTGCCGTGCGCCGCCTCGCCGACCTCGCGCGCCGCATCCACGCAGGGGCCCAGGTCGCGCAGGCCCGGGTGGTCGAGCGTCGCGTTCATGTCGCCCGCGACGATCGCGCCGGGGGTCGTCGCGCAGGTGTGGGCGATCAACGCCGTGTCGTGGCGCCACGCGTCCATGGTGCGCCGGTGGCCCGGAGACATCGGGTGCGCGGCGACGACGACCGGTGAGGTCGCGGGGTCGATCGGGTCTGCACGGAGCGAGCCGAAGCTCGTCGCCAGGGGCGTCGTCGTGGGGTAGTCGCCGACGCGCTCCCCGACGAGCAGGGTCGTGCCGCTGACCATCGGCGACGCACCGATGGCCGTGTGGACCTGCATCGGGTGGCCCGCCTGCGCCATGAGGGCCGCGACCTTCTTGCCTGTCGGGTGCGAGGTCTCGGGCAGCGCGACGACGTCCGCGTGCTGCGCCGCCACGAGCTGGAACAGGTCCTGCGCCGAGACGACGTCCAGGGTGTTGAACGACAGCACCACCAGGTCGTCGGTGCTCTCCGCGGTGGGGGGCCCGTGCGGGACGCTCCGCCACGCCAGGACGCAGCCCTGCGCCGCAGCCCCGACGGCGAACGCGACGACCAGCGGCAGGAGCGCTCGACGGGTCCCGGGCAGGGCGACGAGGAGGATCGCCATGGCCAGCGACCCCAGACCCAGGACCGCCCGGAACGAGACGACCTGCGCCACGGGGTAGAGACCCGCCCCGACGGGCAGCGCGAGGCACAGCAGGAGAGCACCGACGACGATCCCCGCGACGAGGACCGCGCGGGCTGCCGTCATGCGTCGAACTGGTGACCGGCGTCGGGGAAGGTGCCGCCGCGGACCTCGTCGGCGAACGCGGTCGCGGCTGCGGAGAGCGCGGCTCCCACCTCGCCGAACCGCTTGGCGAACCGCGGCGACCACTCGGTCATGCCGGCCATGTCGACCCACACGAGGACCTGGCCGTCGCAGCCGGCACCGGCCCCGATGCCGATGGTCGGGATGGCGACGACCTCCGTGATGCGCGCCGCGACGGGCGCCGGAACCATCTCGAGCACCACGGCGACCGCGCCCGCGGCGGCGACGGCGACGGCGTCCTCGGACAGGGCCTCGGCTGCGTGGTCGCCCCGACCCTGTACCCGCGGTCCGCCCAGCAGGTTCTCGGACTGCGGCGTGTAGCCGAGGTGCGCGACCACCGGGATACCGGCGTCGGTGATCGCCTTGATCTGCGGCACCACGCGCTTGCCACCCTCGAACTTCACGGCGGCGACGCCGGTCTCCTTCATCATCCGCACCGCCGTGGCGAGCGCCTGCTCCGGGCCGGCCTCGTACGAGCCGAACGGCAGGTCCGCGATGACGAACGCACGCTTCGCCGCCCGGGCGACGGCCCGTGCGGGGGGGATGAGGTCGTCCACGGTCACCGGCAACGTCGTCGTGTGGCCGTGCATCGTGTTCCCGATCGAGTCGCCGACCAGCAGCATGTCGATGCCGGCGGCGTCGAAGAGGTGCGCCGTCACGGCGTCGTACGCCGTCAGCATGGTCAGCCGCTCACCGCGCTCCTTCGCCTCGCGCAGGTGGTGCACGCGCACGCGCTTGGGGGTCTGGCTCATCGCTCGTTGCTCCTGTTGCTCATCGAAGAATCAGGCTTCGCGCCACGCGGTCGTGATGGGGAGCCGGCGGTCGCGACCGAACGCCAGCGCCGTGACCTTGGTGCCCAGCGGGTACTGCCGCCGCTTCCACTCGGCGCGGTCCACCAGCGCGAGGACCTTGTCGACGATGGCCGGGTCGAAGCCGCGTGCGAGCAGCTCGGGTCGGCCCTCCGCGTTCTCGACGTAGGCGTCCAGGACCTCGTCAAGAAGGTCGTACGGGGGAAGCGAGTCCTGGTCGACCTGCCCCGGCCGCAGCTCGGCGGACGGCGGCTTGGTGATCGACGACTCGGGGATGGGCGGCAGCTCGCCCGCGTCGAGCGCCGCGTTGTTGCGCCAGCGGGCCAGCTGCCAGACCCGCGACTTGTCGACGTCCTTGATCGGTGCGAACCCGCCGATGCTGCCGGCGTCGTAGATCGTGGTGTAGCCCGTCGCGAGCTCGGACTTGTTGCCCGGTGCGATGACCAGGTGGCCCTCCCGGTTCGAGATCGCCATGAGGATGACGCCGCGGATGCGGGCCTGCAGGTTCTCGGCGGCTATCCCCTCGAGGGCGAGCTCGCCGTCGAAGGCGTCGACCATGGGCTTGATCGGCTGTACGCGGTAGTCGGCGCCGATCCGCTTGGCCAGGTCTTCCGCATCGTCCTTGCTGTGGTCCGAGGACCAGACCGACGGCATCGAGACGCCGACGACGTTCTCCCCGCCGATCGCGTCGGCGGCGATCGCCGCGACCAGAGCCGAGTCGATGCCACCGGACAGGCCGAGCAGCACGGACCGGAACCCGTTCTTGCGGACGTACCCGCGCAGTCCGGCGACGAGGGCCTGGTAGACCTCCTCGTCGGGGTCGAGCGTCCGGGCGAGCTCACCGGTGGCCGGCGCGTCGTCGTCGTCGAGCAGGTCCCAGACCAGCAGGTGCTCCTCGAACTGCGGTGCGCTCGTCAGCACGCGGCCGTCGGTGGCGATCACGAACGAGCCGCCGTCGAACACGAGGTCGTCCTGGGCGCCGACGAGGTTGACGTAGGCGACCGGCGCCTCCACCTCGTGCGCCCGCCGGGCAGCGAGCTCGACCCGCTGATGGCCCTTGCCCTCCTCGTACGGTGACGCGTTCAGCACCACGAGCAGCGAGACCTCGGCCTCGTCCATCTGCGAGACCGGACCACCGTCCTGCCAGATGTCCTCGCAGATCACGACGCCGACCCGCCGGCCCCGCACGTCGATCACCATGAGGTCGCCGCCCGGTGCGAAGATCCGGTACTCGTCGAACACGCCGTAGTTCGGCAGGTGGTGCTTGTTGTACCGCGCCTGGACCTCGCCGTGCTGGAGCAGGACCGCCTGGTTCGTCGGCCGCCGCGGTCCCTCGGGGGCGTGCGGCTCGTGGACCGGGGTCACCGACCGCTCGCCGACGGTGCCGACGAGGACCGCGAGGTCGCCGAGCCCGCCCTCGGCGAGCGCGGCGGCGGTGCGCTGCAGCGCCTCCTCGGCACCCCGGCGGAACGAGGCGCGCAGCGCGAGGTCCTCGATCGGGTAGCCGGTGAGCGTCATCTCGGGGAACACGACGACGTCGGCACCGGCGTCCGCAGCCCGGCGTGCCCAGGCCAGGACCGCCTGGGCGTTGGCGGCGACGTCACCGACGCGCGTGTCGATCTGCGCCAGGGCGACGCGGGCGTGAGGCATGTGTCGAGCGTAGCCACCCGGTCCCCGACGCACCGCGTCTGTCGGCGTGACGCACGCCGCAGTGCCCGACGACCGTCAGCCCACGCCCGGACCCCGTCCGAGCCGCGCCAGGAACCGGCGTTCCACGTCCGCGCGGTCCAGCACGCCGTGCACGCCGACCGGCTCGACGGACCCGACGAGCTTCGCGAGCCCGCCCGCACCGAGCTGCAAGCGGACTCGCAGCGCGGCATCCCCCGAGACCCGGTCGGTGACTGCCACGTCTACGTGGTCCAGGTCGGACCAGGAGTCGAAGCCGGCGTCGTCGACCAGGGAGCGGGTCGCGACCAGGTCGAGCACCCGGCCGTCGAGCCGCAGGGTGCCGTGATAGCTGAACTGCTCCGGTGTCGTCTCGACCCGCCCGTCGGCGAGGTACAGGCGGTCGCGCCAGGGACCGTGGTCGATCGCGCCCGCCACGGCCGCGTCGTCGGGAGCGCCGTCCAACGGCATCACGACCGTCAGGTCGAGCGTCACCGGCGAGCCGTCGACCGTGCCGGTGAGGTGCTCGGTGAAGCGGGCCGACGGCGGTGGGTCGACCATCGCGGTGCACGACGCGTCCTTGACCACGCCGGCGTCGGTGCGCGAGTCGAGGTAGCGGCGTGCGTCGCGGTAGCCCATCTGCACGAGCGACTCGGCAGAGACGCGGCCGAGGTAGAACTCGGGGTCCAGGGGCAGCGGGTGCTCCGGTCGGACCACGTGCAGGACCCAGCTGCGGCCCTGGGCGTCGGCCAGCGCGAAGTCCGCGAGCAGGGCACCGGCGGCGCTCATCTCGATCATGTGCACGTACTGCTCCAGCGGGCCGTCGCCCCAGTGCGGGCTGTTGCCGATGCACCAGACGAGCCACACCTCGTCGGCGCCACGGCGCAGGGCCTCGGCGACGTTGGCGTCGCGGACCCACACGGCGTCGGTCCACACGTGCCCGTCGCGCTTCAGCGGCGTCAGCCACAGCGGCAGCGACATGCCGGCGGCCATCAGCGGTGCGTCGATGTGCGTCGACTCGATCGCGAGGCACTCCTTGGTGGTGAAGTCGACGACGTTGAACGTGCCGACGACCGGGTTCGCGTTGATGGCGGCGACGTCGATGCCGAGGGCCGGGAAGACCTTGTCCAGAACACCGTCGGCGTCGCCGACGGCCGGCAGGTTCCACGGCCCGGTCAGGTAGTCGCGCAGCGGCAGCGCCGAGCCGAAGTCCTGCACGTCCACGCCGCGCCAGCGTTGGCACATCTGCACGCCGTCCACGCCGGAGAGCAGCATCCCGGCGGTCATGATGCCGCCCGACGCGCCGTCGACGTGGTCGAACGTCAACCCGTCCTCCTGCAGGGCCCGCACCACGCCGGCCTGCCACGCGACCCGCATCCCGCCACCGGCCAGCACCAGGGACCTCATGGCCGCGCGCCCCTCTCGCGTGCCTGCGTCCTGAGGAAGACGAGCAGCAGCACGGACGTGAGCAGGTCGAGCGTGGCGACGCCCAGGGCGACCGGGTCGAACACGCTGTTGGCCACCGCGACGCCCACCGCGACCGACGCGCCGAGCTTCTGCACCGCCGACCAGACGACCACGTCCGGATCGGGCCGAGGCCTGCGCAGGGTCGTGACCAGGAGCCCGCCGGCGACGACCATGAACATGCCGACGGTCGCGAACAGCTGCCGTGCCGTGCCGTCGTCGGACGCGCCGAGCAGGCGCAGTACGAACCCCGGCGCGACCACCTGCACGGAACCGCTCAGCACCGTGAGCCAGGCGACGACCTCGAGCACGAGCGCGAACGGGGTGCGGCGGGCCACGCGTGCCGTGGGTGCGGGCGCCGCGCTCACGTCAGCGCGCCCAGCAGGTCGCCACGCGCCACGACGTACCCGACGATCACGATCCAGGTGGCCGTGGAGCTGTAGAACCGGACGTCGTTGAGCGTCATCCACCGCTTCAGCAGGTGCCGCAGCTCGGTGTCGTCGGCGAAGTCGCCGCTGCGGATCCGCTTGTTGATCGGGATGATCAGTCCCTGCCCGACGAAGGTCAGCAGGAAGATCCCGATCAGGCAGCCGACGCCGAACCACACGTAGCTCGTGCCCCACTCGACGACGACGAGCACGATCGACGCCACGAACATGATCGGCACGACCACCGTGAAGAACTTCGTCGCGCGACGCGTCGGGATGCCGAAGTAGATCGCCACGTTGTCCCGGGTCAGCCCGGTCCACGTCGGGAACAGGAACAGCTTGAGCACCCACATGGTGCCCATGTAGAGGGAGGCCCCGAACAGGAACCAGAGCGCGGCGACGAAGGCGCTCACGGCCTGCTCGCATGGACGGCGTCGCTCTCGCTCTCCACACGTCCCCGCTTGGGAGCCGCCGGCCAGGTCTCGCCCCGGCCGAGCCCGACGACGGACTCGAGCGACTCCCCGAAGACACCGGCCGCGGTCTGCGCGTCCACCTTGTCGAGCGACTCGTCGGTCAGGAACCAGGCCTCGAAGTGGTCGTCGAGCACGCCGTGCGCTGTCGGGAGGTACGCGGTGAACAGCGGGTGCGGGCCGATCTGCAGGGTGCGCAGGGGAGCGACGCTCGGTGCGTCGCCGAGGACGAACCGGCCGCGTGCACCGGGTCCGACGGCGACGTCACCGGTGGCCTCGAAGTAGATCGTCGACTTCATGAGCATGCCGCGGAACGCGCAGAAGTTGGCCGCGGCGAGCTTGAGCGGCAGCGCCGTCGGACCCGGACGCTCGATCTCGATGAGGGCGCCGAACCGTCCGTCCAGGTCGTCGTACTGCGCGGAGACCGTCTCGTCGGTGACGACGAAGTCGAGGCTGCCGGCGTGCTTGGGCATGCCCCAGATGCCCTTGCCGCCCTTGACCGAGACTTCGGTGCTCACGGGCAGGTCCACGACGTACTGGCCGAACTGCAGGGTGCGCTGCAGTGCCATCGGGACCAGGGGCGGCGCGGGTCGTGGACCGTGGGTGACGGCGATCGCCATCGAGTACTCGATGTACTTGCCGATGTCGGTCGCCCGGTAGTTGACGACCGTGACCATGGCGATGCCCTTGCCGAACCCGAGGCTCACCGGGTGCAGCTCGCGCCCGGGAAGCAGGGCCCGGGCGGCGGACAGGGAGCACGGGAACGCGGCCATCAGGACGGGGGAGTCCTCCGAGCTCACGGGCATGTCGTAGGGGATCGTGTCCACCCGGGCCGACTGGCCGGTGAGCCGGCGCTGCCGGCGCGGGACGGGTGACGGCAGGCGGGAGAGCACGGCCCGGGCGGTGCCGATGACTGCGTTCATGACTTCAGCTCCTCGAGGATGAGCGGGAAGGTGTCGTACCGGGCACGGGTGCCCCAGAAGACGTCGAGGTGTCCGTACCCCGGCAGGACGTGCAGCGTGTCGCCCTTGTCGGGACGCTGGGCGGCGAAGAACGCGTGCGTCCGGACCTGGGACTCCGGCAGATAGCAGAGGTTGTCGGCGCCCGCGAAGAAGGCGAACCGGGCCTGCGTCTTCGGTGGACCGGCGAGCAGGTCGTCGGGGATCTGCGGGTAGTCGTGCACCTTGACCAGCCGCCCGGCCGCGACCGATCGCCTCATCTGGTCGAAGAACGAGATGGGCACGTCGGCGAACTCGCCCGTGATCCACTCGTGCGTGGCGGCGTCGAGGTTCTTGTGGGACCACAGAGCGGGGAACCCGCTGCCGTAGGTGAACGACACCATGCGGCACACGAGGTTGTCGCACTCGTGGTGGGTGGTCCGCACCACCCGTCGGACGACCTTGGAGAAGTTGCCCTCGCTGCGGTACGCCCAGGCGGGCGAGAGGTACGGGGTGAGGTGCTGCAGGATCGGGGTGAACGACCAGATCTTCGCGCGCGACCACAGCGGCAGGACCGGGTGGAGGGACACCGCGTTGCTGACCACGGTGTCCACCTCCGGGAGGAGCCCCGAGACGGCGGACATGACGAACGACGTCGAGCCCTGGCAGTGCACGATCGCCTTCAGGGTCGTCGCGCCGGTCGCCTCCAGCACGTGCCTGACCGCCGCCGGGTGGTCGTGCACGGCCGCGTCGCACAGCGTCCAGGGCATCGGCTCGAGGTCGACCGACGCGCGCCAGTTCAGCATCCACACGTCCCACCCCTCGTCCAGCAGCCCGTCGACGAGGGTGTGCGGGATGGGCGGCCGGAACAGCTCGGCCCGCACCCCGGAGCCGTGCACGAGGAGCACGGGACCGCGCCAGGGCTCGAACGGTGCGCGTACGTGCACCAGCGTGATCGGCGTGCCGTCGCCCGCCGCCAGCGGCACCACCTCGGTGCGATGGTCCGCCCGGGTCACGGGTCGGCGACCCGTCGGTGCGGACTCGTGGGACATCTCCTGCACACTCATCGTGAGTACCCCTCTCGTGCGATCACGATCGGTCCGTCGAGCAGCCGTGCGGTGAGCGGGCCGCCTGCGGGCACGGGTCTGGTTCCGGTGCTGTCGAGCTCCCAGTCGCGGCACACCGTGTCGACGACCAGGACGTAGAGCTCGAGCGACCCGTCCTCGCGCAGGTGCATCCGCACGAACCCTTTGTCGTCCGGTACGGCCTGCCCGGACATCTGCCAGGTCGCGACCTTCCCGGTTCCCTGCGTGAGCAGCAGCAGCGCGAACGCCTCTGTCCCCAGTACGGCGCCGACGACCCACACCAGGACCGCGCAGAGGCCGAGGACCAGGGCCGGGCTCCACCCGGACGGCCACTGGACCGCGACGACGAGCAGGACCAGCAGGAGCGTGACGACCAGCTGGAACGCGGCTCCCAGGGAGAACGTCACGAAGTGCGGGAGCCGGCCGCGCGGCATGAGGCGGGCCATCACCAGATGAAGCGCCAGGAGGACGACGATCCAGCCGAGCGCGACGAGCGCGAACCGCGCTGCGGAGTCCAGCGTGGCGGTGCGCAGGACGTCGACGAACGACCCCTCCGCGCCCAGCGAGAGCAGGACGGCCACCAGGCCCACCAGCAGCACCTGTCCGTAGCCGGCCGTCATGAGGAGGCCGACGTTGCGGCGCCCGGCCCACCACACGCTGAACGGGTTCGCGATCCGACGACACAACGCGGGCGACGTCGACGCGTCGGGCAGGGTCGGACCGGTGCGGTCGAAAGGGACGCTGACCGGGTCCTTGTCCCGCATCCGCGAGCCCGTGGGTGGCAGCGCGATGTGGCTCGGCAGGCGGTGCGTCTCGGACAGGTACGCCCCGCCGAGACCGCAGGTCACGGCCTGCACCGATCGTGGGTCGGGACCGGACGGCTGCCCGTCCGGTGGGCGCTCCGTGAAACGGGCGTAGTGGTGGGAGTCGCCGCTGATCCACAGCCGCACCCGCGCGCCGGTGTCCTCGACGTCCTGGGTGCCGGGGACCCGGCGGAACCGCACGATCTCGCGCTCGAAGAAGTGCAGCTGGTTGAACCCGTCCGGATCCGTGCCGGTGTGCGCCCAGCCGGGCTCGGCGCAGCACAGGATCACGGCGTCGCCCGGTCGCAGGAACGCGGTCACGGTGCTCCGGAAGTACTCCAGCTGAGGCTCGTCGATGTACTCGGTCAGCTGGCTGTCGAGCCCGAGGAGCCACCAGCCGGGCTTGCCCGGAGGGCCGAGGCGGGTCGCGAAGTAGCTGCGGCTCTGCACGGTGCGCCAGCCGCCGATCGCGGCCCCGCGGGTGAACACGCGCAGGAACGCCGTCAGGCCGTCGTACCAGTCGTGGTTGCCCGGCAGGGCGAGCAGCGACGGCTCGTTCGTCGCATCGCGCGGGGTCCCCTTGGGCGCGGCCGGGAGTGCGGCGCCGTAGGGGCCGAGCGTCTTGTTCTCGTACCCGCGGGCCGACGCGGCGGGGTAGACCTCGTCACCGCCGAACACGAGCAGGTGGCCGCGCGGCAGCGTCACGGACGACGTGCCAGGGCCGTCGACGGTGAGGTCCGGCTGCGCCAGCAGCGAGGCGACGGTGTAGGTGGCGTCGAACCCGTCGCCGAGGTCCGCGGCGAAGTCGATCCACAGGTCGCCGTCGGGCTGGTGCGCGAGCTCGACGAGGCCGCCCGGCAGAGCCGCCTGGACCTCGCGCCGGTCGCCGTAGTCGGCGAAGACCTGGGCGAGCATCGCCTTGAGCGCGGTCCGGGCGAGCTCGGGCGGGTCGAGCCAGCGCACCTCCCGGCTCGGCGTGAAGCCGATGTCGGCCTCGTGTCGCGCCAGCTCGCGTCGTCTCATGCGTTCGAGCCGACCTTCGGGGCGACGTACACGTCCCAGAGCTCGCCCATGAAGAGCCGGCCGAACGCGGCGAGCGCCTTGGCGCCGCCGGGGCCGTGCGTGCGGAACGTGGTCAGCTGCTTGGCGAGGTCGAGCGGCTTGATGACCAGCACCCCGGCGCCGATCGTGCCGTCCGGCGCCCTCTCCTCGGCGCTCTCCAGGCCCTTCAGGACCTCGTCGACCTCCTCCGGTGTCGCGTCCGCTGGCGGCGGCACGTGCCCGCGCAGCACCCGCGTGAACAGGGTCGTCGTGTCGGTCCAGACGTCGAGCCCGCCGTCGTCGACGACGTCCTTGGCGCCGACGAGCGTGAGCGGCGTGCCGCCGGCGTCGCGCAGCCAGAGCCGGTAGAGCATGCGTCGACCGGCCGTGCCGCTCGGCTTGACGAACAGGTTGAACCATCCGTCCTCCACGTCGAGCCGCCCACCGAGCACGTTGCTCTCCACGAACCCCCGTGCCTGCCCGCGGTGCAGCGGGTCGGCGACGAACGCGTCGATGTCCGGGGCCGTGATCGTCAGGACGAACGCGAGCGTGTCGTGACGGGCCCGAGCCTGAGCAGCGCCGCGGACCGGATCGGTCTCGCCCAGGGTGAACGGCCCAGTCATGCGCTCGGTGAAAGCCACGGACGTGGCGCCGGACCTCTGCGGGGCCGACGTCACCCCCGGTGCCGGGACGGTGGTGGCGTTCGGCCGCGACCAGTCCTGCTCGAGCATCCGCGTCGATGCCCGGTCGGACATGGCCGCGATGGTCAACGACGGGTTGGCGCCCACGGGCCCCGGCATGGCGGCCCCGTCGACGACGTAGAGCCCGGGGTGCCCGCGCACCTCGCCGTACTCGTCGCACACCCCCTCGCCGACGTGCCGACCGATGGGCGCACCACCGAGCGGGTGCACGGTGATGGTGTGCCGGGCCCACCACAGCGGGTTGTCCTGGAACTCGGCACCGAGGGCGTCGCCGATCCGCTCCATGGTGTCGCGCACGCTGGCGAAGTACGCCTTCGAGGTCGCGGTGGTCCAGTCGATCGCGAGGTTGCCGCCGCGCAGGCTCATCCGGCCGTCCGGGACGTCACGCCCCATCCCGAGCAGGGGCACGGAGCCGGCGGACAGGTGGCCGTCGCCGAGCAGCGCCGACAGGTCCCCGGAGATGTTCGAGTGACCACCGGCGAACACTCGGTTGCGGACCACCTGCCACGCGAACATCGCTGCCCGCCGGGCCGCCGGCTTGAGCTGCGAGGTCTCGACGAGCCACGACAGGAACCCGGGGAAGCCGGCGTCCTCGACGTAGTACCCGCGTCCGGTGGCGCCGCCACCGTCGAGGGCGTCGGGCCGGCGGATCGCCGTCGTGATGACCGGACCGGTTCCGCCGTCGACGGGGAACGGCAGGCCCTCGCGGGTGCAGTTCAGCAGCACCGTGAGCAGGTCGCCGTTCCCGGAGAAGCGGGTGCCGAGGGCCGGGCCGAGGGCCGGCAACGACGCGCGGCTGCGCAGCAGGAGGAACGTGGTGCCGAACGTGCCCGCGCCGAGCACGACCCGGCGCGCGACGATGGTGCGCTCCGCGAGCTCGCGGGTCGCGGTGGACCCTTCGCCCTGCTGGTCGTGCACGACGTACCGGACCTCGTAGCCGCCGCCGTCGAGCGGTCGCAGCCCACGCACCTCGTGCAGCGTGCGGATGTCCGCTCCGTGGTGCGCGGCCGACGAGAGGTAGGTGTGGTCGAGGGTGTTCTTCGCCCCGGTGTTGCAGCCGATGTCGCACTCGCCGCACAGGGTGCACGTGACGCGCCGCGATCCTTGGTGCACCGACCCGTACCCCGCCTGCGGGAGCTCCAGGTTGCGGGCATGGTCCTCGCCGGGACGGGCGAACGTCACCGCGAGCGGCGGACGTACGGCCGGCATCCCGAGGTCGACCGCAGCGGCCTCGATGGCCATGGTCTTCGGTGTGTCGTCGTACGGGTAGACCGTCGCGCCCAGCATCTTCTCGACGACGTCGTAGTGCGGGTCGAGGTCGGCGCGGGAGATGGGCCAGTGCTCGTACCCGCCGCCGGGCAGCGGCGACTCGTGCACGAACCAGTTCTCGTCCTTGCGGAGCAGGACGTTCGCGTAGATCAGGGAACCGCCGCCGAGCCCGCTGGACACCAGCCCTTCGAGGCCGCGGAACGTCCACGCGTCGAACAGCCCGTAGAGGCCCTCGCTCGGGTCCCAGAAGTTGCGCCCCATCTCCGCAGGCGTGCGGGCGAAGCTGCCGGGTGGGTACGGGCGGCCCCGTTCCATGACGACGACCTGCTTGCCCGCCTCGGCGAGCCGGTGTGCCGCGACAGAGGCACCGAAGCCCGATCCGACGACGAGCGCGTCGACGACTTCGGGGACGTCGAACCTTGTGGCCATGAGCGACTCCACCCGTCCGTGCTGCGGTCAGCGCACCTTCTCGGAATGAGGAGGTGTGGCCTGAGGTGCAAATACGCCTACATCGCCACAATTGCACCTTCGTCGACGCCGTGGCGAGAGCCTCGCCCGAGCAGTCCGTCGCCGGGCGCGACCCGGAGTCCCGACGTCCTGCCGCGCACGGTTGCTGCGCCGTTCTGCACCCGCTGACGTCGCCCGTCAGACCCACCCCGGACACTGACGCCGGGAATGGTGGTTCATCAGGCAGGATGTACCGCATGGACAGGCAGCAGGAGTTCGTGCTCCGCACAGTCGAGGAGCGGGACATCCGCTTCATCCGCCTCTGGTTCACCGACGTCCTCGGGATCCTCAAGTCGGTGGCGGTGGCCCCGGCAGAGCTCGAGGCCGCGTTCTCGGAGGGGATCGGCTTCGACGGGAGCGCGATAGAGGGCCTGACGCGCGTGTACGAGGCGGACATGATCGCCCGCCCCGACCCGTCGACGTTCCAGGTGCTGCCGTGGCGCGGTGAGCGGCACGGCACCGCACGCATGTTCTGCGACCTGCTGACGCCGAACGGTGAGCCCTCGCTGGCCGACTCGCGCAACGTGCTCAAGCGGGCGCTGTCGCGGGCCGCCGACCAGGGGTTCACGTTCTACACGCACCCCGAGGTGGAGTTCTACCTCTTCGACGCGCCGGCGGACCCGACTCAGCCGCTGGTCCCGGTCGACCAGGGCGGGTACTTCGACCACGTGCCGCGCGGGACCGCGCACGACTTCCGGCGTGCCGCGATCACGATGCTGGAGTCGATGGGCATCTCGGTGGAGTTCTCCCACCACGAGGCCGGCCCGGGCCAGAACGAGATCGACCTGCGCTACGCCGACGCGCTGACGACGGCCGACAACATCATGACCTTCCGCACGGTGGTCAAGGAGGTCGCGCTCGAGCAGGGCGTGTTCGCCTCGTTCATGCCCAAGCCGCTGGCCGACCAACCGGGCTCCGGCATGCACACGCACCTCTCGCTGTTCCAGGGCGACGCCAACGCGTTCCACGAGGCGGGCGGTCACCTCGAGCTGTCCAAGACCGCCAAGTCGTTCATCGCCGGCCTGCTCAGGCACGCCGCCGAGATCACGGCGGTGACCAACCAGTTCGTGAACTCCTACAAGCGGCTCTGGGGCGGCGCCGAGGCGCCCAGCTACATCTGCTGGGGCCACAACAACCGCTCGGCCCTGGTCCGCGTGCCCATGTACAAGCCGGGCAAGGGCAACTCGAGCCGCATCGAGTACCGCGCGGTGGACTCGGCCACGAACCCGTACCTCGCGTTCGCGGTCCTGCTCAACGCGGGGCTCAAGGGCATCGAGGAGGGCTACGAGTTCCCCGAGGGCGCCGAGGACGACGTCTGGGAGCTGACCGACTCGGAGCGTCGGGCGCTCGGGATCGAGCCGCTGCCCACCTCGCTCGACGCCGCGATCTCGATCATGGAGAAGTCCGAGCTCGTCGCCGAGACGCTGGGCGAGCACGTGTTCGACTACTTCCTGCGCAACAAGCGCCAGGAGTGGGAGGCCTACGCCGCTCAGGTCACGCCGTACGAGCTCCGGCGGTTCCTGCCGGTCCTGTGACGGTCTCGTCCTCGGGCCGCGGCTCGTCGCTGGCCGGGCGGCTCACGCGCGCCGGGGTCTCCGACCCGGCGCGCGCCCAGACGCTGCTCGCCGACGCGGCGCTGCTCGCGGTGGTGGACGAGCCGGCTGAGCTGTTGATCGGTCCGCTCACCGACGTCGCCGATCCCGACCTTGCGCTGCTCGCTCTCGCGAAGCTCGCTGGCGCGGTCGTCGACGACTCGGCCGTCCTGCGCGGGATCCTCCAGGACGACGGCGGTCCGCGCACTCGGCTGCTCGCCGTGATCGGCGCCTCGGTCGCCCTCGGCGACACGCTCGTGGCGCACCCCGAGGCACTGCAGATCCTGCTCGACGACACTCCCGGCACGGGCGTGGCGGTCGAGGGTGTGCGGGCGGAGCTGCTCTCGGCGGTGGGGGCGGACCCGTCGGCCGACGTCCCCGTCGCGACCGTCGGTGGGGCGGCCGGGATCGACGCGATGCGCCGGGCGTACCGTTTCCGACTCCTGCGGATCGCCGCGACGGACCTGACGAGCAACGACCCGCTGTCCCGGCTCCCCGGCGTCGCCGCGGCGCTGGCCGACCTCGCCGCGGCGGCGCTCGAGGCGTCCCTGGCCATTGCGCGGGCGGAGCTGGACGACCACGGGCTCGGGGTACGGCTCGCGGTGATCGGCATGGGCAAGTGCGGCGGACGCGAGCTCAACTACGTGAGCGACGTCGACGTCATCTACGTCGCCGAGCCGGTAGACGGTGTCGACGAGGCGGAGGCCCTGTCCGTCGGCGCCCGGCTCGCCGCGGGACTCGCACGTGCGTGCTCGTCGCCGTCGGTGGAGCCGGCGCTCTGGCCGGTCGACGCGGCGCTGCGGCCCGAGGGCAAGAACGGTCCGCTGGTCCGGACGATCGCCAGCCACAAGGCCTACTACGAGCGCTGGGCCAAGACCTGGGAGTTCCAGGCGCTGCTCAAGGCCCGACCGCTCGCCGGTGACGGGGCGCTGGGCCGGGAGTACGTCGAGATGACCCAGCCGTTCGTGTGGGGAGCGGTGACCCGCGAGCACTTCGTCGAGGACTCGCAGGCGATGCGGCGTCGGGTCGAGAGCTACGTCCCGGCCGCCGAGGCGGACCGGCAGATCAAGCTCGGCGTCGGCGGGCTCCGCGACGTCGAGTTCACGGTGCAGCTCCTCCAGCTCGTGCACGGGCGCGCCGACGAGTCCATCCGCAGCCCCAGCACCCTGACGGCCCTCGCCGCGCTGGCGGCCGGTGGGTACGTCGGGCGGTCGCACGCCGCGCAGCTGGCGGTCTGCTATCGGCTGATGCGCGCGCTCGAACACCGGATCCAGCTGCACCGCCTGCGCCGGACGCACCTGATGCCGACGTCCGAGCCCGACCTGCGTCGACTGGCCCGGTCGGTCGGGATGCGGGCCGAGGGTGCCGACGGTCTCGTCGAACGGTGGAAGGCCGCGAAGCGGGACGTGCGTCGCCTGCACGAGGAGCTCTTCTACCGACCGCTGCTCCCGGCCACCGCGCAGCTGTCCACGGAGGAGGCGAGCCTGTCTCCCGACGAGGCACGCGCGCGCCTCGCGGCGATCGGCTACCTCGACCCGGCAGGGGCGATGCGGCACATCGCCGCCCTGACGGAGGGCCTGTCCCGCCGGGCGGCGATCCAACGTCAGCTGCTGCCGGTGATGCTCGGCTGGTTCGCGGACGGCGCCGACCCCGACGGCGGCCTGCTGGCGTTCCGTCGGCTCTCCGACGAGCTGGGCGCCACGCACTGGTACCTCAAGCTGCTCCGCGACTCCGGCACCGCGGCACGTCGGCTCGCCCGGGTCCTCTCGACGAGCCGTTACGTCGCCGACGCCCTGACCCGCTCGCCGGAGTCGGTGACTTGGCTCGCCGACGACGCCGACCTCGAGCCGCGGACCTACGAGCGACTCACGGCCGAGGCGGACGCGATCCTGACCAGGTCAGAGGAGCCGGTGAAGGCGGTGACGGCGCTGCGCGGCCTGCGTCGTCGCGAGCTCGCCCGGACGGCCGCCGCGGACGTCACGGGCACCGTCACGGGGACGCGGGCGTCGCAGAGCCTGAGCGTCGCCGCCGACATCGTCCTGGTCGGCGCTCTGCGGGTGGCCGAGTGGGAGGCCCGCTCGCAGCGGGGCCTGGACGAGAACCCGACGCGGATGCTCGTCGTGGCCATGGGGCGCTGGGGCGGTCGTGAGATGGGGTACTCCTCCGACGCCGACGTGCTCTTCGTCCACGACCCCCTGCCGGGTGCGGACCACGTGCTGGCCCAGGAGTTCGCGCTCTCGGTCACCACGACCCTGCGCACCATGCTGAGCTCGGTCGGGCCGGAGCCCGCGCTGGAGGTCGACGCCGACCTGCGCCCCGAAGGTCGTAACGGCCCGATGGTCCGCTCGTTCGACTCGTACGCCGAGTACTACGACCGCTGGTCGTCCCCGTGGGAGAGCCAGGCGCTGCTCCGCGCGCGACCGGTGGCCGGTGACCCGGAGCTGGCGGAGCGGTTCGTCGAGCTCGTCGCGCCGTTGCGCTACCCCGACGGCGGCATCGACCCGTCCGTCGAGCGGGAGATCCGTCGGATCAAGGCGCGTGTCGAGTCGGAGCGGCTGCCTCGCGGCATCGAGCCGACGCGGCACCTCAAGCTCGGGCGCGGCGGCATCGCGGACGTCGAGTGGACCGCCCAGCTGCTCCAGCTCAGGCACGCCGACCGGGAGCCGGCTCTCCGCACGACCGGGACTCTCGAGGCGCTGGAGGCGGCGGCCGCGGCGGGGCACCTCGACGCCGACGACGCGCAGGTCCTCGCCGACGCCTGGCAGCTGGCGTCACGGCTGCGGGACGGCAACGTCCTGTGGACCGGTCGTGGGGGTGCGCACGCCGACGTGCTGCCGCACGACCGGCAGGCTCTGGCGGGCCTGGCCCGTGTCGTCGGCTACCCGGCGGGCTCCGGCGGCGAGCTCGAGCAGGACTACCTGCGCACCGCACGACGCGCCAGGACGGTCGTGGAGCGCGTCTTCTACGGCTGACCTGCTGTTGCCCTCGCGCTGTGACCAGCGGTACTGCCATGCTCGACCCGACATCGTGCACGTGCGACATCGTGCACGTGAGCTGTTCACCTTGTGCCGGGAGGGCCCGTGGTCGAGAACAAGCCGACGCCTCGAAAGCCGCGCAGCTCGACGGGGGCCCGGCCACCGGGCGGGACGTCGGGGCCTGTCGAGGGCGGCGCGCCGACCCCGCCGGACGAGGTCCCGGTGATCGACGAACCGGCAGAGAGCATCGCGCAGGACATCGCGGCCGACGAGACGGCCGACCCCGTCGAGCCCAGCGCTCCGGGCGAGAACGACACCGAACCGATCGTGGGGACCACGGCCGTGCTCGAGACCGCGGGCTCGGTGAACGACACCGCACCGATCGTCGTGGCGGTACCGACGGAACCGTCGGCCGAGCCGGCCCCCGACCGTGCGGACCTGGTGGCCCGCCTGGCGGCTCTGGAGGCGGAGAACGCCGCCCTGCGGGCCGCGGCGGCTGCTGCCCCGACGGCTGCGGCCGCAACAGCTGCCGGCCCGACCGCCGCTCGCCGGCGGCGCAAGCCGGGTCGCACCGCAGCAGCGATCGTGCTCATCCTGGTCGGCGCCCTCCTGGCGCCCGTCGCCGTGGTCGGCAAGTGGGCCCGTGACCTCGTCGTCGACACCGACGCCTACGTGGCGACCGTCGCGCCGATCGCCAGCGACCCTGGGGTCCAGGCCGCCGTCAGCAACCGTGTCACCAACGCCGTCGTCGAGGCGCTGAACGTCGACCAGCTCGCGACGCAGGTCGGCGACGCGTTGGGCACCCTGGACCTGCCACCTATCGTGGCGACCGGCATCCAGTCGCTGAAGGGTCCGCTGAAGGACGCCGTCACGGGGTTCGTCCACAAGCAGGTGGACAAGATCGTGACGTCCGACGCGTTCGCGGCGACGTGGACCGCGGCGAACCGCACCGCGCACGAGCAGATCGTCGCGACCCTGCGCGGCGACCCGGACGCGCTGGGCCAGATCAGCGACAGCGGTCAGCTCGTCATCGACATCACGCCGATCATCGAGCAGGTCAAGCAGTCGCTCGTCGACGCCGGATTCCAGCTCGCGGGCAAGATCCCGACGGTCAAGGTCACGTTCCCGGTCGCGTCCAGCGCCGACTTCGTGCGCCTCCAGAACGCCTACAACGCCGTCGACATCGGCGGCCGGGCACTGCCGTGGATCTCGCTCCTCCTGCTCGCCGCCGGCGTCCTGGTCGCTCAACGACGGTCCCGCGCCCTCGTGATCGCCGGGTTGTCGCTCGCTGGGGCGATGGCGCTCCTGGCGGTCGGCCTGGCGATCGGCCGATGGTTCTACACGAACTCTCTGCCGCCGAGCGTCCAGCGCCCCGACGTCGCCGTGACCATCTACGACCAGGTCATCACGTTGCTCCGCGTCGAGCTTCGCGTGTTCCTCGTGCTGGGCCTGGTGGTCGCCATCATCGCGTTCCTCGCGGGTGGGACACCGGCTGCCCGGTCCGTGCGCGAGACGTCAGGCAGGGGTGCCGCGTGGGTACGCGGGCTCGGTGACCGGCACGGGGTGGGCACCGGCGGCTTCGGTGCGTGGCTCTACCAGCAGCGCACGCTCATACGCGTCGTCGTGATCGCGTTGGCGGTCCTCGTGCTGGTGCTGGCCGACGGCCTCACCGGCAAGATCGTCTTCACGGTGGCCCTCGTCGCAGTCCTGGTCGTGGGTGTCGTGACGTTGCTGGCTCGGCCTCCGCAGGAGGAGCCCGTCACGGAGCCCGTTCCGACGACCTGAGCCGCGCGCAACCGGCGTCGTTCTCCACGGGGCTGACCTCCGCTGCGCGGCTGCGGCCGAGGTTCCAGGCGAACGGGCCGCCCCAGGTGGGTCCCGTGTCCGCCTGGCTCAGCACGCACGAGCGCAGCGGTTCGGGGAGCTCGTCCATGGCCGGCGCCGCATCGGACGAGAGCCCCTGCAGGTAGACGACGTCGATCGGTCCTGTGCTGCCGGCAGCGGCGTTGTGGCGCAGGATCTGCGCGTCCGGGTTGATGAGCGCCAGGCCGAGCATCCCGACGGCCACCGCCTGCACGATCGCGCCGGGAAGCCAACCGCCCGTCCACCGCACGCCTGCGACCACCACCAGCACGACGATCACCCCGAGGACCACCTCGCCGACGACGACGAGCAGCCGGAGGCGAGTGAGGCCGTAGGTGTCGACGTAGAGGTCCATCCGGCGCAGCGCCGATGCCACGACGCCGAGGGTCGCGACGCACAGGACTCCCAGCGCGACGCGGGCGGTGGTCCGGTCCGGCGCCCGTCGAGCGGCGACGGCCACGACGACGAGCGTCAGGGCCGTGGCGACGACGAGCTGCCAGAACCCCTGGCGTGCGTAGTGGGCGTAGGTCATGCCGCCGATCCGACCGCCCACGAGGGTGTCGACCTGCACGAGGACGAACGCCAGCACGAGTGCGTCGAGCGCGACGACCGGCAGCAGCCACTCGGCGCGACGTGCCGCCGGCGCGGGGGAGAGGTGGAGGTCGCTCCAGGTGGGCGGGTGGAGTGCGAGGTGCGCGAACGTCCCGGCGACGACCGCGACCAGCGCTCCGACGACGAGCTGCGCCGGGAGCCATTCGGCGTGCACGCGCGGGAGGTAGCCCGCGAAGACGTCGTCCGCGCTGGCGAACAGCAGCCCGAACACCACGAGGAGCCCGACGGTGATCGTCACGCTCCGCAGCGCGACGAGCAGCTGGCCTCGTCGCGACCCCGCGGCGCGCCCGACCCCGGCGCCCAGCCACGGCACCGCCCGAACCGCCCCCGCAGCCCAGGACAGAGGCGCCAGCAGCTGGGCAGGCGCCGAGCGTGCGCCCGTGACGGCCGAGGCGCCCGCCCATGCGGCGACGACTGCGCACAGCCCGGCCACCCACCCGGCCGCCCGGATCGCCACGACGGCCAGCAGGGCGACGGACAGCACGGCGGTGACGAGATCGGCCGCCGACCGCCGCCGCCAGAGGGTGGGCGCGGCCGCCACCCAGACCAGGGCGCCCGCGAGGGCGGCCCCGAGTCCCGGCTGATGCCCCACGAGGGCGATCGCGCAGAGCGCGCCGACGACGACGCACAGTGCCAGCCTGGCGCCCGTCATCGATCGGCTGCGGTCGGCCCAGAACGGGGCGAGGGCGCTCACGAGTCGCCCGGGCTTCTCCCGGGGTCCGTACACCGGGCCCAGGTTCCACGCGGGCGGGGCATGGGCAGGAACGCGAGCATCGGCCATGGGGCCAACGTAGGAATCCTGTGCGTCGCCTGTCCGGCACTTCGGAGGGGGTCGCGTGCACGTTCGGTGCGCTGACGTGCAGATTCGATGACGACGAGGGCGCGGGCGCGCACGGACCGGCCGCCGCGTCCGGTCGACCGGGAGCCGGCGCTCACAGCCGCGGCCGTGCGCTTGTGCGCACATGTTGACGTCGGCGCTACGGGATGGCGGCATCGCGGCAACCCGGTGCGGGCATCGTCGACGGGGTGAGTCCCAGACAGCGAGCGGCCGGCGCATGAGCACGACGGTCAAGTCGTCCTGCTCCTACTGCGGTGTGGGCTGCGGCATGGTGCTGGAGGTCGCCGTCGACCCGGCGACCGGGCGGCGGCGCGTCGTGAAGGCGTCGGGGGACAAGGAGCACCCCACGAACCGCGGGCGGCTGTGCACCAAGGGCGCGACGAGCGCCGAGATGCTGCAGGCCGGCGGGCGCCTGGAGCGGGCGATGGTGCGTCCCGAGCGAGGGGCACCCCTGGAGCCGCGATCGACGGCGAGCGCGATCCAGGAAGCGGCGCGCCGGCTCCGCGGCGTGATCGACGAGCACGGGCCCGAGGCGGTGGCGTTCTACGTCTCGGGGCAGATGTCGCTGGAGGCGCAGTACCTGTCGAACAAGCTCGCCAAGGGCTTCGTCCGCACCCACCAGATCGAGTCGAACTCGCGGTTGTGCATGGCGAGCGCGGGCACGGGCTACAAGCTCTCGCTGGGATCCGACGGCCCCCCGGGGTCGTACCAGGACTTCGACCACGCCGACGTGTTCTTCGTCATCGGCTCCAACATGGCCGACTGCCACCCGATCCTGTACCTGCGGATGATGGACCGGGTCAAGGCCGGCGCCAAGCTGATCGTCGTAGATCCTCGTCGCACCGCGACCGCCGACAAGGCGGACCTGTTCCTCCAGGTCAAGCCCGGGACCGACCTCGCCCTGCTGAACGGTCTCCTGCACCTGCTCGTGGCCGACGGGCACCTGGACGAGGAGTTCATCGCCGAGGCGACAGAGGGCTGGGAGCAGATGCCCGCCTTCCTCGAGGACTACCCTCCGGCGACGGTCGCGGAACTGACGGGGATCTCCGAGGCCGACCTGCGCACGGCCGCCACGTGGATCGGCGAGTCCGGGAACTGGATGTCCTGCTGGACGATGGGCCTGAACCAGAGCACGCACGGCACCTGGAACACCAACGCGCTCGTCAACCTGCACCTGGCCACCGGTGCCATCTGCCGCCTCGGCAGCGGCCCGTTCTCGCTCACCGGACAGCCGAACGCGATGGGTGGCCGGGAGATGGGCTACATGGGTCCGGGCCTGCCGGGCCAGCGCAGCGTCGTCGACCCGGAGGACCGGGCGTTCGTCGAGAGGTCCTGGGGAGTGCCCGACGGCACTCTGAGCACGTCGGTCGGCACCGGGACCGTCGACATGTACCAGCGGATGGTCGACGGCAGCATCAAGGCGTGCTGGATCATCTGCACGAACCCGGTCGCGTCGGTCGGCAACCGCAGCACCGTGATCCAGGGGCTGGAGAGCTGCGACCTCGTGATCGCGCAGGACGTCTTCGTGGAGACCGAGACCAACGCCTACGCGGACATCCTGCTGCCCGGCGCACTGTGGGCCGAGTCGACGTACGTCACGATCAGCTCCGAGCGGAACCTCACGCTCCTGCAGCAGGCCGCCGACCCGGTCGGCGACTCGATGCCCGACTGGCAGATCATCGCCGAGGTCGCCAGTGCGATGGGCTACGGCGAGGCATTCAGCTACGCGTCGGCCGAGGAGGTCTTCGAGGAGATCAAGCAGTTCTGGAACCCGCGGACGGGCTACGACCTGCGCGGCATCACCTACGACCGGCTGGCGCGCACCTCGGTCCAGTGGCCGAGCCCCCCGCAGGACGCCTCGAGGTCCGACGATGACGGCCGCAACCCGATCCGCTACCTGAACGACGGCATCAGCCAGAACCTGCTCGAGCGCACGGACGGCACCCGGCCGCGGTTCGCGTTCGCGACGACGAGCGGCCGCGCCGTCTTCTTCCCGCGGCCGCACATGGACGCGCGCGAGATGCCGGACGACGACTTCCCGTTCGCGCTCAACACAGGCCGTCTGCAGCACCAGTGGCACACGCTCACCAAGACCGGGAAGGTCGGAAAGCTCAACAAGCTGAACCCTGGGCCGTTCGTCGAGATCCACCCCGACGACGCGTCGCGGCTCGGCATCGCCGAGGGGGACTCGCTGGAGGTCGCGTCACGACGGGGCCGCGCGGTTCTGCCGGCGTCGGTCTCCGACCGGGTGATGCCGGGCTCCCTGTTCGCGCCCTTCCACTGGAACGACACCTACGGCGAGTACCTCGCCGTCAACGCCGTCACCAACGACGCGGTCGACCCGCTCTCGTTCCAGCCGGAGCTCAAGGTGTCGGCCGTCTCGGTGACCAAGGTGGCCGCCGCCCCCGCGAAGGCTGCGGTGGAGGCGCCCGGTACGCGGGGCGAGCCGGCCGCGGTCGGATCGTCGAGCCTGATCCTGAGCGGCCTCGGCAGCGCGCCCAGCGGACCGCCCGACCTCACGACGCAGCAGGAGAAGTACCTGCAAGGGCTGCTCTGGGCGCATGACCGGTCACAGGTCGGCGAGCCGGCGGTGCTGCCGGAATCTGCGCCGTTCGACGACGTCGCCCGCGCCTGGATCAACGGGATGATCGCCGGCTTCCACCGCGCGCCGGGCGCTCCCCGGCGCGCGCCTGCCAAGCCACGGGTCCGGATGCTGTGGGCGTCCCAGACCGGGAACGCGCAGGACCACGCGGTCGACTTCGCGAGCCGGTTGCGCGACCTGGGCTACGACGTCGAGCTCGTCGGCATGGACGACTACGACGTCGCCAGGCTGCCGGGCGGCGATCCGGTGCTCCTGGTCAGCAGCACGTTCGGCGACGGGGACTCGCCGGACAACGGCGAAGCGTTCTGGGGTGCGCTCGCCGACGGCGGTGCGCCGAGGCTCGACGGTGTGCGCTTCGCCGTCCTCGCGTTCGGTGACTCGAGCTACGACGACTTCTGCGGTCACGGTCGTCGGCTCGACGCGCGGCTGAGCGAGCTCGGCGCCGAACGACTCACGGATCGTGCCGACTGCGAGCCCGACGACGGGGAGCTCGCACAGGCGTGGTTCGTACGGGTCGCGGCCCTGCTGCCCCCGGCGAGTGCATCCGCGTCGTCGCTGGTCGTGACGCCCCGGCCGCAGGCGCCCGCTGCCGTCGCCTCGTACTCCCGGCACGTGCCGCTCGTGACCCGGGTGACGCGCAACGTGCGGCTCGGTTCCGTCGGATCGACCAAGGACGTGCGCCAGTTCGGGCTCGAGGTCGACGCTGAGCTCACCTACCGAGCAGGCGACGCGCTCAGTGTTCGCCCGGTCAACAGCCCGGCCGCTGTCGACGCATGGCTCGTGGCGACCGGTCTGCACCCCGACACCGTGGTCGACCTGGCCGGCGCCGGGAGCCTCTCGCTGCGCGACGCGTGCACGAACCACCTGGAGATCGTCAACGTCACGCCCGACCTCCTGAAGTTCGTCAACGAGCGCCACCCGGGCCGCCAGCTCGCGACGCTCCTGCGCTCGGGGAACAAGACCAGCCTGCAGCAGTGGCTGTGGGGGAGGCAGGCGATCGACGTGCTCGCCGAGTACCCGGTCGTCGCGGACGTCTCCGAGTGGCTCGGCGTGCTCAAGCGCCTCCAGCCGCGGCTCTACTCGATCTCCTCGAGCCCCCTGGCGTCGCCGGACGAGGTGCACCTGACGGTCTCGGCGGTCCGGTACGAGCACCAGGGTCAGGCTCGCCACGGCGTCTGCTCGACGTTCCTGGCGGACCACAGCGAGACGGCGGACGTACCGGTCTTCGTCCAGCCGACGAGCCACTTCCGACCGCCGAGCGACGCGAACGCGTCGATGATCATGGTGGGACCCGGAACCGGGGTCGCGCCGTTCCGCGGGTTCCTGCAGGAGCGGCAGGCCCTCGGGCACCGCGGTCGGAACTGGCTGTTCTTCGGTGAACGCAACTCCGAGAAGGACTTCTACTACCAGGACGAGATGCAGGCATGGCAGGAGGACGGGTTCCTGACCCACCTGACGCTCGCGTTCTCCCGCGACCAGCGGCAGAAGATCTACGTCCAGGACCGGTTGCGGGAGAGCGGCTCGCGGGTGTGGGCGTGGCTGCAGGACGGCGGGCACTTCTACGTGTGCGGCGACGCGAGCCGGATGGCCAAGGACGTCGACCGGGCGTTGCACGAGATCGCGCAGACCCACGGCCATCTCTCCGCAGACGACGCGACCGGCTACCTCAAGCGACTGGCCAAGGAGAAGCGGTACGTGCGGGACGTGTACTAGCTGACGTCGGGGCAGGTGAGCTCGTACGCGCGGTTCTCCACGAACCGGTTCCACTCGGCGTGCGTGAGGTTGCGACCGGCGAGCCCGCATGCCAGGTCGATCACGTGCTGCTCGCGCGTGTCCCAGGTGAGGACCTTTCCTCTGGGCTGGGCGATCAGGATCGTGTGTCCGGGCATGGCGCGTGCTGTCGCGACGTCGTCGGGGCTCCCCGCGGTGAGGCTGCCGAGAGGCGCGAGCGTCTCGGCATCCCAGAGGTCGACGACCCCGTTGCCGGTGGTGACGAGCTGCGAGCCGTCGGTGCTGTAGGTCATCTGCCAGACGTGGTTGCTCGGGAACCGGCTGGCCTCGTGGACGTACTCCAGGCGCCCCTCGCGGAGGGCCTCGACGTCGAGCACGACCCACTCGCTCTCGCCGCCGAAGTAGACCGCGAGACCGGTGCCGTCGGGGGAGAAGGCCCACGTGTCCGGGAAGCCCGGGAACAGGACGTCCCGGGTGCGCCCTGTCGCGAGGTCCATCACGGCGACGGTGTTGTTGGTCCACCATCGGCGCACGAGCAGGGTGCGGTCGTCCGGACTGGTCGTCGGGTAGTCCCACTCCTCGGCGTCCAGGTCTGGCAGTGCGATGGGCGGTCCCTCGACCTCGAGCGTTGCCGGGTCGATCCTCCAGACGGAGGCCTGCGGGTCCACCGCGAGGATCGTTGTCCCTGCCGTCGTGAACGTCGCAGCACTTGCCGGCGTGCGGTCGTTGCGACGGATCGACGCGCCCGTCTCCGGGTCCCACGACTCCATCCAGCCGGTCTTCGTCATGGGGTCGATCCCCACGGTGAGCAGCATGCTCGAGTCCGGGCTCCACACGTACTGATCGGGCATCAGCCCGGGCAGCTCCGTCAACGGGGTGAGGTCGCCCGTCGCCAGGTCGCGGAACTGGATCGCGCGGTCCTGCACACCGTTCCCGTAGGACTGGTACAGCACCTTCGTGCCGTCCGGCGACGGGATGCTGCGTGCAAGGTCGACACCTTCCGGCTCCGCGGGGTACGTACGCCAGCCGGGGAACCCGCTGGAGTCGTCAAGGTCCCAGGCGAGGAGCAACCCGTCCGGTGCGACGGAGTACAGGGTGTGCCCGTCCGGGCTGAACGACATGTCGGTCACCTCCTTGGTGTGTCCCCGGAAGGCGTGCAGCTGTCCACGCGAGGGGAGGTCCCACACGACGATCTCCCCGTCGGCGTAACCGGCTGCGAGCTGGGTGGGGTCGGGGCCGAACTGCAGGGCGTTGACCCCTTCGGACTCGCCGACGAGCGTGAACCGCGGCTCGAAGGTCGTCGCGTCCATGACCACGACGCCGGAGACGTCGGAGTGCGCCAGGGTCGAGCCGTCCGGGCTCAGCGCGATGATGGACTCGCGTTCGCCCCGGTACTCGGGATTCGCCGTCCGCAGCAGGGTGCCCGTGTCGACGTCGAAGGCGCGCAGGCTGTTCTTGCCGGACCTCTGGACGACGTAGACGGTCTCGCCGTCGGGGCTCAGCAGCACCCTGCCGTAGATCTCCGGCATCGGTATCCGCAGGACCGGCTCGGTGGGCTTGTCGGTGTCCCAGACCAGAGTTTCCTCGGTGTTGTCGTCGAGCCACGCGACGACCGCGAGCCGCGAGCCGTCCGCGCTGATGGCCAGGCCGTCCCGGTCGACGAACGCGCCCTCGTGGAAGCCGCCGTAGGTCGCCACCTCCTCGAACGTCTGGGAGTCGAGGACGCGCAGTGGGTCCGGGTCCGGGAGGTCGACGGCTTTCCCGGTCGGGTCGGTGCCGATGACCGCGACGACGAGGCCCGTGCCGTCCGGGGTGTAGTCGAGGGAGAGCACCCGCAGGTCGTCGCGTCCGCCGGACCTCGAGAGGTCCCGTGAGTCGAAGACCGTCTGACCCGCGTCGCCTGTTCCGATCGCGCTGGTCACGGCGACACTGCTTCCGTCCGGGCTGACGTCGACGTAGCTGCCCGCCGCGTGGGCGACCGCGACGAGGTCCCCGGTCCGTTCGAGCACGTCGTACAGCGACGAGCGGGCAGCCAGCGAACCGTCGAGTCGCACGGCCTCCACGCCGAGCAGGACAGAGAGGTCGGGCTCGGTCGTCGTCAGCGCCTCGGCCGAGAGCCGCCGTGAGTCGGCGATCCGGGCCTGGTCGTCGGACCGATGAGCCGCATCGATGGCCGCGTTGCCGGCGACCAGCGCGGCGACGAGCAGTGCGCCGACCCCGGCCAGAGCGAGCCGAAGGCGTCGGTTGCTTCGGGCCTTCGACCGGAGCTCGCGGTCCGCGTTGCTCCTGGACGCATCGAGGAACGCCTGCTCGGTTCCGGTGAGGTCCACCCGGTTCCGGTCGGCCCACTCGATCGCGCCGGCCAGCCGGACGCCGCGGTACAGCTCGCTGTCCGGACGACCCAGCGAGTGCCAGCCCTCGGCCGACGCGGCGAGGTGCCGGAAGACGCGCTGGCCCTCGACGTCGTCCTCCAGCCAGTTGCGCAGGCGTGGCCACTCGCGCGCGAGCGCCTCGTGCGCGATCTGGACGTCACCCGCGTCGCTGCTGACGAGGCGAGCGGCGGCGAGGACGTCGATGAGTCGCTCGTGCTGCTCGTCGTGCGCGAGCGTCTCCCGGGGCACCCTGGCCCGGATCGGGACGCCGTCGTCGCCCGGGCTGACCAGGCGCAGGAAGAGCGCCTGGATCTGGGCCTGCTGCACCTCGTCGAACTCGGTGTACAGGTGCTCGGCGGACTGCGCCACGGCGTCCCGGATCCCGCCGGTCGCGCGGTAGCCGTCGACGGTCAGGGTCGCGCCCTCCCGTCGTTCCCACGTCTGTCGCAGGACGTGGGAGAGGATCGGCAGCGCTCCCGGCTCGCCCTCGACCTCGCGCACCAGGAGGTCGACGAGGCCGGGCTGGAGACGCAGCCCCGCCTGGCGTGCCGGTCCTTCGATCGCCGCGCGCAGGTTCTCCTCGCTCAGCGGCGACAGCAGGTACAGACCGCGCTCGACGAGCCGGGCGAAGCCGGGATGCGTCGAGAGCTCGCCCAGGCGGTCGGCGCGGAGCGCGAGCACGACCGGCCCACGGTAGGCGGCGAGCACGTCGAGGTACGCCGTCCTCTCGCCGTGGTCGGTGCACAGGGTCACGGCCTCCTCGCACTGGTCGACCACCAGCACGGGGAACGGCGCCCGTGACGGCAGGCCCGCCAGGGAGTCCAGCGGCCTCGTCCCGGGAGTCGTCACCAGCACGGGTGAGCCCTCGCCCTGCAGGGTCGCGACGACGCCGGCGCGGACGAGCGACGACTTTCCCGTGCCGGACGGGCCGACGACCGCCAAGGTCCCCCGGGCGCGCAGTCGGGACAGGCATGCGTCGGCGTCGGCCTCGCGGCCGAAGAACGTCTCCGCGTCCGCGCTGTCGTACGGGAGCAGTCCCCGGTAGGGGCAGACGAGGCTCGCGGGCAGCGGCTCGGCACTCTCGAGCGCGGCGTCCTGCCGCAGGATCGCACCCTCGAGGGCCAGGAGCTCGGTGCCCGGGTCCAGCCCGAGCTCCTCGCGCAGCATGCGCTTGGCCTGGTCGAGCACGTCGAGGGCCTCCGACTGCCGCCCCGACTGGTAGAGCGCGCGGGCGAAGAGTGCCCAGCGACGTTCACGGAACGGTGCCTCCCGGACCAGTGCCCGCGCCTCGTCCAGGCTCGTCCGCGGCCGGCCGGCCGCGATCTCGGCCTCGACGCGCAGCTCTTGGGCGTCCATGCGCAGGCCCTCGAGCCGTTCCGCCTCCGTGCGACCGGGCTCCCACTCGTCGAGGTCGGCCAGAGCCCGGCCCCGCCACAACGACATGGCGTCGTCCAGCACGAACGACGCACGGTCGGGGTCGAGGTCGGTCAGGTGTTCCCGTGCCCGACTCACCATCCGCTCGAACCGGCGGCTGTCGAGCTGGTCGTCGCTGACGCGCAGGACGTAGCCGCCGTAGGAGGTGGTCTCGATCGCCTGCGGGCCCAGGTGCTTCCTCAGCCTGCTGACACACCCCTGCACCACCTTCGGCCAGCTCGCCGGCGGGCTTCCGGCCCACACGGCGTCCGCGAGAACCTCCGTGTCCACCGCCTCGTTGGCCCGCACGACGAGGACCTGCAGGACGACTCGGTCCCGAAGGCCGAAGCCGTCGAGGCCGTCGACGGTCAGTGGTCCGAGCACCTGGATGCCCATGTCCAGAACTGTCCGCCGAGTTCTCGGCACGGTCAACGCCCGCGATACCGCCGTGATACCGCGGGAGCGGTGGCGTGATACCGGGGGCTGCCATACCGGTCAGGACCACCGCGACCCCCCGCGGTGCCGACCGTCACGGAGGACATCATGAGGAAGCCATTCAGCATGCTCGTCGCGGTGGTGCTCGCCGCCGGACTCTGCGCCTGCGGCTCGGGCGGGCATCAGGGCTCGACGGACGACGCACCCGGGGCGTCCCACGCCAGCCAGGCGCTGTCGCCCGTCCCAGCGCCGGCCTGCCCGACGAAGACCAGGTGCGCGGTCTGAGAACCTCCACGGGGGCATCGCGGCCACTGCTGGGGGGTGGCCGCGATTCCGCAGGGGGACAGCCGACCTGCGGCGAGCCGTCACCGATCAGTCAGTGCGCTCCGGACCGGAAGGTACCCTCGATCTCGGCGGCGACGTCCCCACCACTGTCGTCGACAGGCTCCATGTACAGGCGTCCCGCGGCGATCGAGCCGTCGCGGACGAGGAAGACGGTGACACCGCGCATCGCGAACGGGGAGCCGTCGGAGTGCGTGCCGAGCCACCGCCACTCCGCCCACTCGGTGTCGCCGTCGGTTGACGACGCGATCAGCTCGGACACGAAGTCGGGCACCGCATCGAAGACCTCGGTCCAGTTCGCGAGGACCTGAGCCGCACCGACGAACGCCCGACCGGGATGTACCGGCTGCGCGCTGTCGTAGTCCTGCGCGAACAGGGCAGCCATGCCGGCCGGGTCGTGTGCGTTCGAGGCGTCGCGCAGTCGTTCCATGATCGTCGCCACGTGAGCGAACGTAGTCCCCGGCGACGCCCGACGTCAGCACCGCCAGGCCTCCGGTCCGGCACACAGGCCCGCGGACGGACACCGCAGTGTCCGTCCGCGGGCCGGTCGTCAGTCGGCCGCTCGGGCTTCGAGCGTCGTGTCGACCTTCGTCACGGTCAGGCCACCACGGCCGTCGTCGGCGATCGTCGCCTCGTGGAAGGTCGCCGGCCCGGCGCCCACGGCTGCGGGTGCCGACGGGCTCGACTCGGCTCTGTGCGCGCTCGTCCCGCTGGCGAGCCGCGGGCCGACGTACACGACGGCCTGCGGGCTGTTCTCGATGAGCGCGATGTCGGTGCAGATGTTCAGCGGTGCACCCCAGGCCACGTTCACCACGTAGGTCACACCGTGGTTGGGGTCGAAGGGCGGACCGTGTGGAGTCACGTTCTCGACCGTCACCGAGGCGTCGCCGACGAACCGCTGGTCGGAGCCGTTGGGCAGCTCCTGCGAGGCCGCGTTGTACTCGCTGGCCGAGACCATGATGATCGAGTCGGCGCTCAACGCGTCCCAGTTCACGTTGACCACGTTGCGGCCAGGATTCATCCTCCAGAAGATGCGGACAGCCATGGGAACCTCCGGGTACGAGACATCGAGTGGGTAGGGGTTGTCCGGGTTCGGCCCGGGCACCACGGAGAACACCGGGTTGCCGGCTGCGTCCGTGCGCGGGAAGTGCCGGTCGAGCTGGGCCTTGAACGCCGGGAACGGGTCGGTGGCGTCGCCGGTCAGGTTGCGGTACACGCCGGCGAGCGTGGGCGCTGCGGCGGCGACCACCCGGTTGATGGAGTAGCCGAGCTGGTAGGACAGGTAGTTGATGAACAAGGTCGCGCAGCCCGACTTCACATCCGGTGCGTGATCGTGCTCGTCGACGTTGTTGACGAAGTCCGCGCGGTCGCTGTTGAGCCAGATCCCGGCCGTGTCGAACCCGGCGAGGTTGTAGCCCAGCCCGGCCTTGCGGAAGAACTCCGCCGACAGCACGCGCGACAGACCCTCGCCCGCCGAACCCTCGTTGCTGCCGTCCGAGGCGAACCAGCCCCTGTTCTGGGCCAGCATGAACATCTCGGTCACCTCGGCCACCAGCAGGTAGCGCACGACGTCCACGCCCGAGCCGTTGCCGGGAGTCACCCGGATCGGAGGTCCCCAGCCGGCGCTCGCGTAGCCCCCGGGGCTGATGTTCACGGTGACGGGGATGCCCACGGTCAGCGCGATGTTGCCGAACCAGGCCGCCATCATGGAGTAGTCGCCCTCGCAGGCGGCGATGAGTCCGTTCGCGCGATCACGCCCGTCCGCTGTGGACAGGCTGTCGTCGTACTGGATCTGGTAGTGGGCGGTCCGTCCGCCGTTGGTCAGGCCTGTCGTCGTCAGGGTCATGGGAGACGCCTTTCGGTCGGTGTCCTGTGAAGGAGCGCCGGCCGGGACCGCCTGATACGGCGGGGGAGGGTTACCGGTCCGCCGACGCGCCGTCCACGATGCCCGCGGAGCGCAGCCTCAGCACGGGGATCGGTCGGTCGGTCTTGGCCTCGTAGCTGGCGAAGCCGGGGACGCGGGCTGTGATCGCGCGCCACGCCTCGGCGCGCTCGGCGCCCGCGAGCTGCTCGGGCACGACGCGGTGCCGCACGCCGCTCACCTCGGCCTCGACGTCCTGCGGGTGCGCGACCACGTTGAGGTACCACGCAGGGTGCTGGGCCTGACCGCCGGCCGACGCGACGACGAGCCAGGCGCCGTCGCCGTCGTCGAACCGGGCGACCGGTGCGGTCCGTCGTTCGCCCGACCTCGCTCCCACGGTCGAGATGTAGAGCAGGTCCATCTCGCCCATCTTGTCGCCGGCGCGATGGTGCATGCGCAGCCTGAGCGGCAGCGTGAGGCGCTGGATCACGCGAGGGACGCTGCGAGCACCCCTCGTCCCGGCAGGCAGCTTCTCGATCGACATCTGGGACCCACCTCGTCGTCGCCCGACGTCCAGCGTGCGCCACACAGAGCACATCGGCAACGAGGTGCGGGTGCGGCGAAGCCCCCGGCAGGGCTCTGCCGGGCGGCTCTTGCGGCCGTCAGAGGAACTGGTCGAGCAACCGCGCCTTGGCGGCGGCGAACTCCTGGTCGTCGAGACCGCCGGACTCGTGCAGCGCCTTGAGCCTCTCGAGACTCGCGACGAGGTCGACGGCGGGGGGCTCGGGTGCCGGCGACGGCGCCGGGGGCACGTCAGCGAGCTCGTGCCTCACCTGGTCGAACCGCTCGACACCTGCCTTTGCGGCGGCGCTCGCCGAGGCGGCCAGCGCGACCGACGTCTCGGCAGTGACGGCCACGACCTGACCGCTCTTGACCTTGATGACCGTCTTGGTCAGCTCGCTCACCGGAAGCTTGTCGATGCCCTTGCCCAGCCCTCGGCTCAGGTCACGGGTCACGGCGTACCGAGAGAGTCGGTCCTCGATCGGTGCCTTGCGCTGCTTGCCCATGGTTCTCCTTCGTCCCGGCGGGTGGCGTCAAACTAGCGGGTACGGCCACACGGGCGCGACGGCTCACGCGTGGCGGTCGCCGTAGCGGACCCCGCCGGTCCGGCGAGGTCCGCTGGGCCACGTCGTGGTCCTAGAGCACCTCGACGGCGGCGGGCAGCATGTGCTTGATGGTGCGGCCCTCAGTCTTGACTCCGAGGGCGGTCATCGTCCAGCCGGCGCCGTCCCTGGTCACCTTCGCCATGATCTGCGCGGTGTGCGGCCCGGACCCGGTCAGGTCATAGCGGGCGATCTCCTGCTCGTTGGTCGAGTCGACGAGACGGCAGGACGCGTTCTCGATCTGCGAGAAGCTCTCGCCCGAGTAGGAGTTGACGACGAACACGAGCGTCTTGACCGTCGCGGGGACCCGCGTCAGGTCGACGAGGATCGACTCGTCGTCCCCGTCGCCCTTGCCGGTGCGGTTGTCGCCGGTGTGCTGGACGGAGCCGTCCTGGCTGCGCAGCTGGCTGAACCACACTTGGTCGGCGAGCCGGCCGGCTGCGTCGAACAACAGGCAGGAGGCGTCCAGGTCGATCGCCTGCTCCTTGGAACCACCGAAGAAGCCACGGACCTTGCGGGCGTCCCAGCCGAGGCCCATACGGACCTGGGTGAGCGTGCCACCGGTGGACTTGGTCAGGGAGACGGTCTGGCCCTTGCTGAGACTGACGGACATGACGTGCCCTTCTGTTGAGGGAGCTGCGGACGGTTCAGACGCTCGAGGAGACGAGCTCGGGCTGGCTGACGTCGGACCCACCAGGCTCGACCGGGATGCGCCTGTTGCGCAGGACCGAGGTCAGGAACGCGGCGCCGATGAACGCGACACCGACGAGGCCGGTGATGATCTCGTCCACGTGCCGGCCGATGCTCACGAGCAGGATGACGGCCAGGGCGCCGATGGCCCAGTGCGCGCCGTGCTCGAGGTGCACGTACTCCGACAACGTGCCCTTGCGGACGAGCATGACGGTGATGGAGCGCACGAACATCGCCCCGATGAAGCCCAGGCCGAGCGCGATGATGATGGGGTCGGCTGTGATCGCGAACGCGCCGATGACACCGTCGAAAGAGAACGACGCGTCCAGGACCTCCAGGTACAGGAACGTGAAGAACGCGGCGCGCCCCGCGAGCTTGGCGAGCTCACTGGGGCCGTGCGAGACGGCACGCTCGATCTGCCCGGCGTCCCCGTGGATCCCTGGCAGCGTCGCGTCGTCGTTCTCGTCGTCGTCGTCCGACTCGAAGAGCGTCCCGAGCCCGTTGACGGCGATGTACGTGACGATGCCCAGGACCCCGGCGACCATGACGGTGGCGGGGTCGTCCGCGAGCGTCTGCGCCGCCACGACGAGGGCGAGTCCGGCGACGACGACGGAGAGCTGGTCCAGCTTCCCGATGCGGGCCAGGGGCTTCTCGAGCCAGCTCAGCCAGGTGATGTCGCGGTCCTCGAAGATGAAGTCGAGGAACAGCATCAGCAGGAACATGCCCCCGAACGCCGCGATCTGCGGGTGGGCCTGGTTGAGCAGGTACCCGTAGGTCCCGGCGACCTCCGGGTCGCCCTTCTCCATCGCGAGGCTGATCGCGTCCGACGGGTTCAGGTGCGCGGTGACGCCGACGACGAGCAGCGGGAAGACGAGCCGCATGCCGAAGACCGCCACGGCGACGCCGATCGTCAGGAAGATCTTCTGCCAGTACGCGTTCATCTTCTCGAGGATCTTGGCGTTGACGACCGCGTTGTCGAACGACAGGGACACCTCGAGGACCCCGAGGATCGCGCAGAGCGCCAAGGCGGCCCAGCCGCCGTAGAAGAAGGCCACGATCAGTGCGGCGAAGGCCACGGCGATCGACCAGCCGAAGGTGCGAAGGAACACTGCTCTCTCGTTCTGTGGAAGGTGCCGACGTCTCCGCGTCAGTCGCGGACCGCCGTCGTACGTCTGGGTGTCTCAGCCGAGGTTGACGCCGAAGTCGCGTGCGATGCCCGCGAGTCCGGTGTCGTAGCCCTGGCCGACGGCGCGGAACTTCCACTCGCCGCTGTGGCGGTACAGCTCGCCGAACACCATCGCGGTCTCGGAGGACGCCTCCTCGCTCAGGTCGTAGCGGGCGAGCTCCTGCCCGTCGGCCTGGTTGACGATGCGGATGAACGCGTTGCGGACCTGCCCGAAGGACTGGTTGCGCTCACGGGCCTCGTGGATGGAGACCGGGAACACGATGCGGTCGACCTGCGCGGGGACCGCGACGAGGTTGACGTTGAGGGACTCGTCGTCACCGTCCCCGTCGCCCGTGCGGTTGTCACCTGTGTGCTCGACGGAGCCGTCCGGACTGACCAGGTTGTTGTAGAAGACGAAGTTCGCGTCGGACAGCACCTTGCCGGTCACGCCGAGCAGCAGTGCCGACGCGTCGAGGTCGAAGTCGGTTCCGCTGGTGGTGCGGGCGTCCCAGCCGAGGCCGACCACGACCGCGGTCAGGTTCGGGGCCTCCTTGGTCAGCGACACGTTGCCGCCCTTGGCGAGGGTCACGCTCATGGGTCTCTCCGATCAGTCAGTCAGTTCAGTGAGCGCGGCGCGCACGGGCCGCCGCGGCGAGCGCGGCGGCCTGCGCACCACGAGTGGGTCAGACGTTGACGCCGAAGTCGGTCGCGATGCCCGAGAGGCCGGAGGCGTAGCCCTGGCCGACCGCGCGGAACTTCCACTCGGCGCCGTTGCGGTACAGCTCGCCGAACACCATCGCGGTCTCCGTGCTGGCCTCCTCCGTGAGGTCGTAGCGCGCGAGCTCGACGCCGTCCGCCTGGTTCACGATGCGGATGAACGCGTTGCGCACCTGGCCGAAGGACTGTCGGCGCGCGTCGGCCTCGTAGATGGAGACGGGGAAGACGACCTTGTCGACGTCCGTCGGCACGGCGGCGAGATCGACCTTGAGCTGCTCGTCGTCGCCCGCGCCCTCACCGGTGAGGTTGTCGCCCAGGTGCTCGACGGAGCCGTCGGCGCTGCGCAGGTTGTTGAAGAAGATGAAGTCAGCGTCCGACCGGACCCGGCCGTCCGCGGCGAGCAGCAGCGCGGAGGCGTCGAGGTCGAAGTCGGTGCCCGTCGTGGTGCGGGCATCCCAGCCCAGGCCGACGACGACGGCGGTGAGGCCGGGTGCCGACTTCGTCAGGCTGACGTTTCCGCCCTTGGTGAGGCTGACGCTCACGGATCCTCCAGTGTCTCGACGGTGGGGCCGGTCCCACACCTCAGCCTGCCTATCGGCTGGGCCGCCTTGAATGCTATGGGAACAGTCCGACACGCTTCGGCACCCGGCGCCGAGGCAGGCGTTTTGGGCGGATGAGGCCAAAAGTTCATCCTCTGGTCGCTACGTCCGTGGCCTGTGAGAACGTCCCGGGCCGCCTTTCAGCTGCCGCGTTCGGCTCATACCTGCCCTCCTGGGCCCGATGTGATGTTCGGGCGTCGGTGAGTCCCCTTACAGTCGTCCCTGGCGGTCGTGCCGACCTGTCCGAGAAGGCCTTTTCCCCAACTGCAGGAGGTCCTTGATGTCCGAGCTCGACCTGGGTGCGACCGCGTCGCCGGTCACCGCCACCGCCACCGCGGCGCCCTCTGCAGGTGGGCTCGTGCTGACCCCACCCGCCGCTGTCCAGGTCATCCAGGCGCAGGAGGCCGCCCAGGCCGTGCCGATCGAGGACGCCAAGCAGGCTGAGCTGCGCAGCAAGGCCGTCACGTTCGTCGGCGAGCTGACGACGCTCGACACCAAGTCGCCGCAGTTCTCGCAGAAGGTCTCCTCCATCACGACGATGGGCGACCAGGAGATGCGCACCGCCGCGACCGTCTCCTCCCGGATGCTCGACCGGCCGGCCGCTGCGCTCAAGGGCGGCAAGGGTGACGCCCAGACCCGGGTCTCGAACACGCTGGCGGACCTGCGCATCACGGTCACCGAGCTCGACCCGAAGCGTGCCGACCTGACCGGTGTGAAGAAGGTCCTGAAGTTCCTCCCGGGCGGGACGTCGATCGACCGGTACTTCGCGAAGTACCAGTCCGCGCAGTCGCACCTGGACGCGATCGTCAAGGCGCTCGCCAGCGGGCAGGACGAGCTCCGCAAGGACAACGCGGCCATCGAGAGCGAGAAGGCGAACCTGTGGACGACCATGGGCAAGCTCGGTGAGTACAACGTCCTGGCGCAGGCCCTGGACGACGCCCTGGTCGCGAAGGTCGCGGAGCTGGAGGCGGCGGGCGACTCCGAGGCCGCCAACACGGTCCGTTCCGATGCTCTGTTCCCGGTGCGTCAGCGCCGCCAGGACCTGCAGACGCAGATGGCCGTGAGCGTCCAGGGCTACCTCGCGCTGGACCTCGTGCGCCGCAACAACCTCGAGCTGATCCGCGGTGTCGACCGCGCGCAGACGACGACCATCGCCGCGCTGCGGACCGCGGTCATCGTCTCGCAGGCCCTTGCTCGGCAGAAGCTCGTCCTGGACCAGATCACGGCGCTGAACACGGTGACCTCCAACCTCATCGAGTCCACGTCCGAGCAGCTGCGGGTGCAGGGTGCGGCGATCAACCAGCAGGCGGCGTCCGCGACGCTCGACGTCGCCAAGCTGCAGGCCGCGTTCGACAACGTGTTCGCCACCATGGACGCGCTGGACACCTTCCGCACCCAGGCCCTGGACAGCATGCAGGCGACCGTGACGGCGCTGGAGGGTCAGGTCGAGCGCGCGAAGCCGTACCTCGAGCGGACCCGGGCCCGCGAAGCAAGCTGACGGACTGAGCCCGAGGACCGGCACCGCGGTCCTCGGGGCCCCGCATCGGTGACCTTGGTACAGGAGTGACGTGAGCTGGTTGAGCAGGGGTCGTGAGCAGACGGCCGAGCACCTGCGGATCGCGGCAGCCGCCGCGGCTGCGGGTGCGGCGTCGTACGACAGCCCGGCGGCGCTGGCCAAGTCGCTGCGGTACTCGGTGCACTTCATCAACGCGCGGTCGGGCACCCTGCCGCTGGCTGCGGTCGCGAACGCGCGCAAGCTGACGGACACGCTGGGCGAGATCATCGAGACCTCGTCGGTCCGACCTCTGGACGTGTACACGACCGTTGCGGTGGCCAGCACCCTGAACGACTACCTGCCCACGACGCTCAAGGGCTACCTCGCGGTCGACCCCGCCCTGCGCGACACGGCGCGAGGGGACGGTCGCACTCCGACGCAGTCGCTGATGTCGCAGCTGGAAGCGCTGTACCGCTCGGCGGAAGCGTCACTGGTCGCGACGAGGAACCAGGATGCGGACGCGCTCATGACGCAGGGTCGGTTCCTGGAGACGAAGTTCGCCGGCTCGGACCTGGACCTGTGATGGCCGCCCGCCCGATGACCCGTGGGTCGAACGTGGCTCTCACCCGGGAGATCCCCAACCTGACCGCCGTGGTGCTCGGTGTCGCGCTCGCGTCCCCGGAGCCGGTCCTGACCGACAACCTGGTGGTCGCCACGCTCCTGTGCACCGCGGACTCCCAGGTGCTGTCCGACGAGCACGTGGTCTTCTTCAACCAGCTGACGGAGCCGGCGATGTCGGTCACCCAGCTGGAGAAGGCCGTCGGCGGTGACCTGGAGCAGATCGAGGTGGACCTGGCCGACGTCCCGCCGGAGGTCGCCCGCATCGTCGTGGTGGCCTACATCAACGACGGCACCGGCAGCCGGCGCACCTTCGGTCAGCTGCGAGAGGCGCGGATCCGCGTGCTGGACCTGGCCGACAACCTCGAGCTGGTCCGGTCGGAGAACCTCGCAGACGCCCTCACCGACGAGACCGGACTCGTGCTGGGTGAGCTGTACCGCCTCGGTGCCGACTGGAAGTTCAAGGTCGTCGGGCAGGGCTACTCGAACGGGATCGTCGGGATCGCCGCAGACTTCGGCGTGCAGCTGTGACCGTGCTCGACCCGGCGAACGCGCGCCCGCGCACCGACCTGCCCTGGCTTCGTCGCCGGTCCGTCCGGCCCCAGGTTCCCGCGCCGGCAGCCGTCCGGCCGAGCTCCGCCTCGGTTCCCGTCCTGGCCTCGGACGTTGCTGGCACGTCGCTCGACCTCTTCGGCTCGGCGGCCCCGGCCGCGCCGCGTGTGACGCCGCCCACGACACCGACGAGCACGACCTCGCTCGACCTGAGTGGCCCTGCGACACCCGAGGTGCCGACGACGACCTCGCTCGACCTGCGACCCCCCGCTGCGCCCGGGGCGACCCCGCTCGACCTGAGCCGCCCCGCTGCGCCGCCGGTACCGGCGCCGCCGACGACGACCTCGCTCGACCTCTCCAGCCCGGCCCCCGCCGATGAGCCGACCCGGCCGGCCCGGCGGCGCCCTTCGGCGGAGAACGGCGACGTGGTCCTCGGCTACCTCCCCGACCGCGTCACGGCGGAGCGTGGCGCCGTACTGACCGCGAAGCGGCCCACCCTCGCGCTGACGCGGGTGCAGTCCGGCGTCGGTGCGCTCGACGTGCACGTGACGGTGCCCCAGAGCGTCGGCGACCTGCGCCTGGCGTTCGCGTACCGCCTGCGGACCGGGGAGTCGTCCGTCCTCGACGCCGCTGCGGGCCGCACCCTGGCACCGTCCGGCAGCAGGCGTCCGGTCGCCACCGCGACGAGCGAGCGCCGCCAGACGCTGCGCGTGGACCTCCGTCAGGTTCGCGAGCTCGACCGGCTGCTCGTCCTCGCATACTCCGCGACCGGTGCCGCACTCGCCTGGGCGGGTGCCTTGACCGTGACGACCACCGGTGGGGCACGCGTCGACGTCCCACTGCTCAGCGCCCCGTTCGCCGGCGTCCTGGTGGTCATGTCCGTCCTGAACGTCGATGGGCAGCTGGTCCTGCGCGCCGAGAACGAGCTCATTCCGGGCGCCTTGAAGAATGCCTGCACCGCCTACGGCTTCGCCGACATCACCTGGGTCGACGCCCGGACCCCCCTCACCTGAGCACAGCCACTACCCACGAACGGAGATGACCGTGCCCATCGACTACACCAAGCGTCCGGCAGCCCAGCCTGCACCCGAGGCTCCGACGCCGACCGTGACGCCGGCACCGGCGCCCGCCCCGGGCAAGGTCACGCTCACCACGTCGGCTCCGACCGTCTCGTTGACCAAGAACGCCACCGCCGGCGTGCTGCGCGTCAACTTGAACTGGACCGCGCGCCCCGCGGGTGCTGCTCCGGCACGCACAGGGTTCTTCGGCCGGCCGGCGACCGCCGCGATCGACCTGGACCTGGCTGCCCTGTTCGAGTACACCGACGGGTCCAAGGGCGTGGTGCAGGCGCTCGGGAACGCGTTCAGGGACCAGCACGGGTTCGGTGGGTCACCGATCGTCTGGCTCGACGGCGACGACCGGAGCGGGACGAACACGGCGGGGGAGAACCTCTTCGTCGACCTGTCCCGTGTCGCGAACATCCGGCGCATCCTCGTGTTCGCGTTCATCTACGAGGGCGTGCCGAACTGGGCGGCCGCGGACGCGGTCGTGACCCTGTACCCGGCGGACGGATCACAGGTGGAGGTCCGTCTCGACGACCACGACCCGCGCTCGGCGATGTGCGCGATCGCGATGCTCGAGAACAACGGCGGGCAGCTGTCCGTACGGCGCGAGGTGCGATACATCCGCGGCTCCCAGTTCGACGTCGACCAGGCCTACGGGTGGGGGATGCGCTGGTCCGCGGGCCGCAAGTAAGGACGCCGACGGCCGGCCGAGACCTGGTGCGCCGGCCGTACCGCTCCACGACACACGAAGGGATCCGGCCGGATGCGGCACTTCCGACGCCTGCCTGAGCACGACACGGAACGCCTGTTCAGCCGCCCGCCGGAGGCCTTCGGCCGGAACGCCGACACGGCGACGCTCGCCGCCGCGCTCGGTGCCACCCTGTACATGCCCGCGACGCGCCAGAACCTTGCCCAGGACCTGGTCCGCAGGCACGCCGCGCAGGACGTGATGAGCGTTGTCGTCTGCCTCGAGGACGCGATAGCGGACGACGAGCTTCCCGCTGCACAGGCCAATGCGATCGGCCAGCTGCGCACCCTCAGCCTGACCGGCCGGGTCATCGGCGCCGACCAGGACATCGACGGGCCGCTCGTCTTCGTCCGCGTCCGCACCCCCGAGCAGCTCGGGGAGATCATGGCGGGGCTCGGCGACGAGGCGGGCATCCTGTCCGGGTTCGTCCTGCCGAAGTTCACCGAGACGTCCGGCGCCGCCTTCCTCGACGCGCTCACCGAGGCGCAGGTCACCAGCGGGCGCAGACTCTTCGCGATGCCCGTCATCGAGTCCCCGCAGATCGTGCACCGGGAGACCCGCACCGACGAGCTGGTCGGGGTGCAGCGGCTGCTGGACAAGCACCGGGAGTCCGTCCTGGCTGTGCGCATCGGGGCGACGGACATGTGCAGCACGTTCGGGATCCGCAGGAACCGGGACCTGACCATCTGGGACGTGCGCCTCGTCGCCGAGGTCATCACCGATGTCGTGAACATCCTCGGCCGCGCCGACGGGACGGGGTTCACCGTCACAGGTCCGGTGTGGGAGTACTTCGGGGCGAACGAGCGCCTGTTCAAGCCGCAGCTGCGCGAGACGCCGTTCGAGTCGCACGACGCCAACGGCCTGCGCAAAGCGCTCATCACGCAGGACCTCGACGGCCTCATCCGCGAGGTCGTCCTGGACAAGGCGAACGGTCTGACCGGCAAGACCGTCATCCACCCGAGCCACGTCCCCGTCGTCCACGCCATGTCCGTCGTCACGCACGAGGAGTTCGCCGACGCGACCGACGTGCTCGGAACAGGCTCCAGCGCAGGCGCGGCGGCGTCGCGGTTCCGCAACAAGATGAACGAGTCCAAGCCGCACCGTGCCTGGGCGGAGCGCACCATGGTCCGCGCTCGTGCGTTCGGAGTCGCGGCCCCCGACATCAGCGTCATCGACCTGCTCGGCGTCGACGGAGACCTGTGACGCCCCGGCACCGGGCCGGCACGGTGGAGGCGTGGGACGGCACGTGGGCCGCAGAAGCGCTCGGGGTCGTCGTCACCACCACGACGGCACCCGTGGGTCTCACCCTGCACGACCTGGTCGGGATGGCTGTGCGCCGCAACCCGCGCCGTGCACAGCTGCTCGTCTCACACGTCCTGGGCAAGCACGTCCCCGTCGACCCTCGTGTCGTGCGCGGCGCCGGCCTGCTTCTCGGGGACCTCGTCCGCGACGCCCTGAGCGGCAGCGCCCGTGACCTCAGGCCCTTGGGGCGTGCGCTGCGACGCGCGACGGCCGGCCGCCGCGTGGACGACTCGACCACGCGGAGCAGTCCACCGGTCGACGGCGTGTGCGTGCTCGGGTTCGCCGAGACCGCGACCGCGCTCGGGCACTGCGTCGCGGACAGCCTCGGTGCGCCGTACCTCCACTCGACGCGCCGGCCCGTGCACGGCATCGACCCGGTCGGGCACTTCGAGGAGGAGCACTCGCACGCCACCACCCACCTGCTCCTGCCCGCGGACCCCTCGGTCCTCGACGTCGACACCCTCGTCCTGGTCGACGACGAGCTGAGCACCGGCCGGACCGCTCGGAACACCATCGCCGCCCTGCACGCGTTGCGCCCGCGGTCCAGGTATGTCGTCGCGACCCTCGTCGACCTGCGCAGTCCCCAGGACACCGCGGCGCTGGAGGCCTTCGCCGCCGAGATCGGTGCCAGGGTCGAGGTCGTCGCGCTGGCCGCCGGCACGCTCACCGTGCCGGAGGACGTCGCCGACCGCGGAGCGCGGGCGCTCACCCGTGCGCTGCAGCCCACCGAGCTCGGCTCCACGCAGGGTCGGACACCGGCCCGGCGGGTGCGTCTCTCGTGGCCGTCCGACGTGCCCGAGGGCGCCCGCCACGGTTGGGACGACGACGATCGTCGCCGGCTGGACGAGGTGCTCCCAGGTCTCGCCGCTGAGCTCGCGGCCGCGCTGACCCCGCCACCGCACGCAGCTGCGCGAGTTCTGGTCCTCGGCACCGAGGAGCTCATGTACGTCCCGATGCGGCTGGCGTGCGCGCTCGTCGACACGCTGCAGGGGGCGTGGGACGTCCGCTTCTCCTCGACGACCCGCTCGCCCGTGCTGACCGTGGACGACCCGGGGTACGCCATCCGATCAGCGCTAGCGTTCGCTGCGCACGACGACCCGGCCGACGGCCCTGGCCGACGGTTCGCCTACAACGTGACGAGCTGCGCACCCGACGCGGTCGTGCTCGTCCTCGACGCCGACGCAGACTCCGACGCCCTCGCGGCGCCCGGCGGACTGCTGGACCAGCTGGGCGGAACGGTCCGCGACGTCCTCGTCGTGACACTGCCCGGAGCGGCCGCGGCGCTCGCCACCGACCGAACCAAGGAACCTCGATGATCCCCGCACCAGCGCCGCAGCCTCGCACGGCGACGCGCCAGGACCCGTTGCACGGCCCGCAGTTCGGCTCCTACGCCGCCGACGAGGTCTCCTGGCTGCTCACCGACCTGTCCGAGGTGGCCCTCGAGGCGCCCGTCGAGGAGCGCGAGGAAGCGATCCAGTCGGGCGGCGCGCACTACGCCGAGTCGCTGCCGATCGAGTACCAGCCCTCGCCGGCGTACCAGGCGCTGTTCGTCCGCACGCTGGGTTCCTCGGTGCGCCGGCTCGCGACCGCCGTCGGCGTCGTCACGGAGCTGGCGCTCGCCGCGCGTCAGGACGGGCTCGTCCTCGTCTCGCTCGCCCGTGCCGGGACTCCGGTCGGGATCTTGATGCGCCGCTGGGCCCAGCGCGGGGGAGTCGACGTGCCGCACTACGCGGTCTCGATCGTCCGCGGCCGCGGTATCGACCCGGCTGCGCTCGCCTACATCGCCGACCGCCACGACCCCTCGTCGGTGCTGTTCGTCGACGGGTGGACCGGGAAGGGCGCCATCTCCCGGGAGCTGGCCGCGGCGCTCGTCGAGCACGAGGTGCGCACCGGCGTGCAGTTCAGCCCCGACCTGGCCGTGCTCGCGGACCCGGGATCCTGCGTGAGCATGTTCGGCACCCGGGACGACTTCCTCATCGCGTCGGCGTGCCTCAACTCGACTGTCTCGGGGCTGGTCTCCCGCACCGTGCTCAACGACCGCGTGCTGACGCCGGGGCAGTTCCACGGCGCGAAGTTCTACGCCGAGCTCGCGCACGCGGACGTCTCCGGAACGTTTCTCGACGAGGTCAGCGCGCAGTTCGACGCCGTCCGTGGCGACGTCGCCGCCCAGCTCGCGACGAGGGAGGCCTCGGACGCGGACTGGTCCGGGTGGGCGGCCGTCGAGCAGGTGTCGGCCGCCTACGGGATCGGGGACGTGAACCTCATCAAGCCCGGCGTCGGCGAGACGACCCGGGTGCTGCTGCGGCGCGTCCCGTGGAAGATCCTGGTACGCACCGATGCCGCCCCCGGCGACGTGGAGCACGTCCTGCAGCTCGCCGCCGAGCGTGGTGTCCCGGTCGAGCGAGTGCCGGACCTGGCGTACACGTGCATCGGCCTGATCCACCCGAACTTCACCGCCGGCGCCGTCGGCGCGGACGGTGTCGCAGCCCGGACGAGCTCATGACGGACGAGGCTGCCCGCGCTCGGGTCTGCGCGTCAGCGGCACGCCTCGGACTGGACGCGCGCCTGTCCGAGCAGGTCGCCGCGTACGCGCGATCCGTCCCGGGGTACGACCACCCGACTCCGGCGCCGGTGGTGGCGTGCGACCTCGACCGCACCCTGATCTACTCGGCCGGCGCGGTGAAGCTGGGTGTTGCTCCGCTCGAGCTGGCCGTCGCCGAGCTTCAGCACGGTGAGCCGATGTCGTACTGGACGGCCGACGCGCAGCGGCTGCTGATCGCGCTCAGCGGCGTGTCGACGTTCGTCCCGACGACCACCCGGACGACGTCTCAGTTCTTCCGGGTCCGGTTTCCAGCCGAGCCCCGGTACGCGATCACCGCCAACGGCGGCCACATCCTGGTCGACGGCCGAACCTGCGACCGCTGGGCGGCTCAGGTGGCCGAGCAGCTGTCCCGGTGCGCCCCGCTGAGTGAGGTCGTCGATCACGTGCGTGCGAGCGCGGACCCGGCGTGGGTGCGCAAGCACCGGATCGCCGACGACCTGTTCACGTACCTCGTCGTCGAGCGCGACCTCATGCCTGCCCGGTTCCTGGCCGACCTCACCGACTGGTGTGCCGAGCGCGGGTGGACGGTGTCCATGCAGGGCCGCAAGGTCTACTGCGTGCCGGTCGAGCTGACCAAGGAGTCCGCGGTGGCCGAGGTGGCGTCGCGGGTCGGCTCGACGGCGATCCTGGCCGCGGGGGACTCCCTGCTCGATGCCGGGATCCTCTCGACCGCGGCGTTCGGCGTGCGCCCCGCGCACGGCGAGCTGCACACGTCCGGTTGGCAGGCACCACACGTCGTCGTCACCGAGGCCGCCGGCGCAGAGGCCGGCGAGGAGATCGTGTCGCGCCTGCTCGCCGCGGTGCTCACGCCCGCCGCATAGAGGGCCGTCCAGAACCCGCCAAACGGGTAGGCGGCAATTGATTGTGTCTGAGTTGGCCTTCATAGGCCCGCCTGCCGGCCGGGTGGAGTTTCTGCGACCCTGTGCGATTGCGACCGAGGTGTCAGCGGTCGCCCATACCATGCGGGCATGGGCGAGACGGTTCTCACGAAGGGGGCCAACTGCGAGTTGCCGTCCCAGGTCACAAGCGTTCGGGTCAGCGTCGCTTGGGACGAGCCTGAAGGGGTGGTCGACGTCGACGCAGCCGCGCTGCTGCTCGATGGCTCGGGTCGAGTGCGATCGGACGACGACCTGGTCTTCTTCAACCAGCCGGCCTCGCAGGACGGCTCCGTGCACCTCCTGGGGCGCACGGTGAGTGACGACGGGGCGAACGCGCGGATCGCAATCGATCTGGCGAGTCTGGACCCTGACGTGCAGACGGTTGCGGTGACCGCCAGCCTGTCGGAGGGGACGTTCGGTGCCCTGTCCGGACTGGTGCTGCAGGCGCGCGACCAAGCTGGCGAATCGTTGGCACTCTTCGAGATCACCGACGCGACGACTGAGACTGCGTTCGTCTTCTGCGAGATCTACCGACGTGGACCGGGTTGGAAGGTTCGGGCCGTCGGTCAGGGCTGGGATACCGGCCTCTCAGGTCTCGCGACCGATTTCGGGGTCAGCGTCGACGACCAGCCGGTCCATCGGGCGCCGGTGCCGGCGCCGGGCTCCGACGACACCCTGACAATCGATGAGGTCGTCCACGAAGATGCCGAGCCGGACGTCGAGATTCGCGAGCCCGCAGTTGTCGACGCGATCGCCACGGTCGTTGAGTTCCCAGCCATGGAGTCCCCGGTCGCCAGCTCGACGCCGGAGCGGCGCGCGGGCGTACGAACGACGAAGCGTGCGGCTGCCCCCGTCGCTCCTCCGGTTCTGAAACTTGCGGGAGCACCTACCTGGCAGGCAGCGCGACTCTTCTCGATCTCGGGGGTCGGCACCGCGGAGGAGCAGGAGAAGCGGGCAACCTCCGCGCTGCTCGCGACGATGATGGCCGTCCCTGCCTTCGGGCGCGCACTGACGGCCAGATTCGGGGCGCCCGCGGGCAATGTCGAGACGTATCTGGAGGTGGCACACACCCTGGGGGAGACGACGTTGTACCCGGACGGGGTGCTGCGCGTTTCTCGTGCAGGCCGAATGTGGACGGCTCTCCTGGAGGTGAAGACGGGGAGCGGGGAGCTGCGCCGCGATCAGGTCGAGCGCTACCTGGATGTCGCGCGGCGGCAGGGGTACGACTCCCTCATAACTCTCTCGAACGAGATTGCTGCGCACGCCGGGGAGCACCCGGTCGCAGACGTGGACAAGCGCAAGCTGCGGATTGTGACTCTCCAACACCTGTCGTGGGCGGAGGTCTTGCATGAAGCCAAGTTCACCTTGCATCACCGCGGCGTCGGCGACCCGCTCCAGGCGTGGATTCTCTGCGAGCTCGTGCGCTACCTCGAACATTCCCGCTCTGGGGCGGAGACATTCGACGACATGGGTGCTGCCTGGGTCCCGGTCCGGCAGGCGATCCAGGCCGGTACGCTCCGAGCAGGCGACCGAAAGGTCCCCGCGGTCGCGGACGCGTGGACTCGACTGGTGCGCCACATGTGCTTGCGGCTGAGCTCCGAGCTCGGTGTGACCGTGACGCAGTCCGTCCCACGCAAGCTCGCGACAGAATCGGCCGCCCGCATCCAGGCGATCGCGACGAAGCTTGCCGGAGACGGCCTGCTCGAGGCCGTGCTGAAGGTGCCCCTCGCGGCGGGTCTGGTGGCATTGACGGCGGACCTGCGCACGTCGCAGGTCCGGGTCAGCGTCGCGCTGGTCGCCCCGCAGGAGGGCACGGGTCAACGACGGATCAGCTGGCTTTTGCGCCAGTTGCGAGAAGCGCCCGACGCGCTGCTCGTGGAGGCACTGTTCACCGGTCGGGCGGAGACATCGTGCGAGCGGTTGGGGGAGGTCCGAAGCAACCCAACGGCGCTGCTACCCGACCGGGGCGCCGAGATCGCAGAGTTCCGACTCACGCTGGTCAGCCCCATGGGAACGAAGCGCTCCGGGGTACGCGGCGGCTTCGTACCGAGTGTCGTCGGCGGCGTCGAGAACTTCTATTCCAGTGTTGTGCAGCCGCTGAAGGCGTGGCAGCGCGCCGCGCCGATGCTGCCAGAGGCGTCCGCCGTCGACGCGCATGCATCCGATGTCAATGCGAAGGGCATCGATGAGGCCCTGGACCATAGCGCTGGGTAGTACACGCATCCGGACCGAAGCTGGTCTCTAGGGCCCACTTGGTTCGTTTGGCTACGCCTGCCTCGGTCCGTGGGGGCTTCGGGCGGCCGAGGCGCACCCGAAGCAGGCACCCGACGCCTGGAATCCGCCGTACATCCAGGCGACCGCAGGGCGGACGGCGTGGACGAACTCGTCCCAGCGGTGACGCCAACGGTCCCCAGGGCCGTCGATCAGGTTCACCAGGTCTCCGGTCGGGTGAGGCTCCTCGAACCGGCCACGGAAGATCTCGCGACGGCCGCGGTACAGGCTGACCTCGACGAGGAGCCCTTGATGTGCCAGCAGGGCCAGGTCGAGGGTCGTCAGGGTCGCGATCTTCGGGTAGGTCCGGATACCCGTCACGTCGTCCTGATCGAGCTGGAACGTGGCGCTGGTCGGTCCGCTCAAGACCTGGGCGCCCGCGGCGCTGAGATCCTCGAGCAGGACGGCAACTGCGCCCGGGTCCAGCTGACTGCCGAGGATCGCTCCCGTCATCGCCGTCGAGGAGGGCAGCAGCTCGGACAGCAGGCGACACCGACCAGAGCGGGTCGTACCCGTCGGCTTCGACGAGGAGGTGGGCTCTGTCGGGGATCCCATGGCTGCGCTGCCTTCCCTGCGAGCACTCGTGCACGGGCGTGCCGCCGCACCGGCGGTCCACCCAGTCTGTCGACGGCGTCGGCGGGCCTCTAGGGCGCAAAGGCCCTACGGGGCCTCGTCGTCGAAAGCGACGACGAGGCCCCCAGATGGAGCGACATATCTGCCCGGCACTGTGTGTCGTCACGCCTGACGCGTTGCACGTGGCGGCGTGACCGGCCTCAGCCCCAGGTATGGCCCGAGGGCCCGCCGGCGACGGCCCAGGTGTCCAGGCCGCCTTCCAGCTGCTGGGACGCGGAGCTCGGTGCGGCTAGCAGTGGCGTGCGGTCGGACCCGTCCAGCGACTCGAGCTGGGTGCCCCGGAAGTTCCCGTCGCACGAGGTGGTCGTCACGCTGTACAGCCGGGACCCGACGGTCCCGACGGGCTGCACCCGGGCGACGCCGTCGATGCCGAGCGCCGTCGTCGTGTCGCCGTCGAGCGCGTACAGGCCGGCGATGCACGAGCCGACGTCGTCGGCTCCGACGGGGAGCGCACCCACGACCACGCGCCCGTCGGGCAACGTGCGTCCCCTCCAGAGCGGGACCGCGGGATCGCCGGCGCCGAGAACCCGGACGAAGCGCGGTGCGCCGCCGTCGAGGCGAACGACGTAGAGCGAGTCGCCCGGTGTGAGCAGGTGGCTGTCGAAGCCGCTCGACTCCCAGGAGTCGGCGCGGCACCGCGTGAGCAGCTCACTGCCCGACTGCCAGCCGACGACCTGGCAGAAGCCGTTCGCCACGCCGTACTGGTGCGCCTTCTCGCGACCCGTGTCGAGGTCGACGACGTCGTAGGTCATCTCTGCCTCATCGTGGCCGGGCACCGCGAGAAGGTGCCCGCTCGGGTCGAGAAGGCCCGGATGCGCGTCGTCGCCCTGGAGGTCGATCCGGCGCACGAGCACGCCGTCGGTCGTCTGCACGACGATCGTCACGGGTCCGCCGCCGCCGGTCTGTCCGTACCTGACGGACCAGACCTCGTCGCCGCGGTGGTCGAGGCCCTCGAAGGAGATCCCCGGGGCCTCACCCTCGCCCACGGCGCCAGGTTCCTGCGTCAGCGTGCCGGTGAGCAGATCGAGCCAGCCGCGGATCGAGTAGCCGGTGACGCCGTCGCGCACCGGGGCGATCGTCACGAGCGCCTTCGTGGCGCCCGGCTCCCAGCGGACGAGCTCGACGGCCGTGTCAGTCGGCAGCTCGCGCAGTCGGTAGGTCACGCCCTCGGGCGAGCTGACCACCAGCGAGTTACGCAACGGTGTCGACGAGCCGTCGCGCATCGACCAGGACGATCGGTAGATGCCGAGCGCCCAGCCTTCGCCGACCTGGTCCCAGATGTCGGCCGGAGCTGCGACGCTTGCCGGCAGGCCAAGCCCTGCGTCCACCTCGGCCTGGCTCGGTGCGGGCGCCTCGGCGAGCGTCGGCGTCGGCGTCGGCTGCGGAGACGCGCTCGGTGAGGGCGAAGGCGTTGCTGTGGGCGTCGTCGCGGGCACTGGTCGGTTGTGCTCGCCGCCGACCGTCAGCCCGGCGGCGAGTACGGTCACGACGCCGACGGCGGCGAACACCTGTCCGGTGGCGCGGCGACGCCGGCGACGGCGCACCCGAGCGATCGTGCCCGCGAGCACGGACGGCTCGGGCGCCACCGAGGCCAGTCGGTCGACGCGCTGCGTGAGCGACTGGAAGACCACGTCGTCGAGTTCACGCTCCACGAGACACCTCCTGGTTCGGTGCGCCGCCCGCGACGAGGTGCACGGGCAGGTCCTCGCTGGACGCTCGGGTCCCGAGCGTGCTGTTGAGCGTGCGGATGCCGTCGAACGTGTAGCGCTTCACGGCGCCCTCGCTGAGCCCGAGCTGTTCGGCCGTCTCCGCGACGGACATCACCTCGACGTGTCGCAGCACCACACAGGCGCGCTCCCGCGGGGGGAGGAGGGCCAGCGCGGACTCGAGCTCGGTCGAGACGTCCTGCGGCGTCTGCACGGAAGCGAGCCGTGAGGCCTCGACGTGCGCTGTCCGCTCGCGCCCGTCGCGCCGCAGCCGGTCGACGAACCGGGACACGATCGCCCGGCGCACGTACTGCTCAGCGGCTTCCACGGACCGCAGCCGTGCGCGCCCGCCGAACGTCGCCAGCAGTGCCTCCTGCACGAGGTCCTCGGCGTCACCGCCGGATCCGACGAGCAGGTACGCCCTCGCCAGCAGGCGCGCGTACCGCTCCCGAACCAGCTGCTCGAGCAGCGGCTCCCAGTCCCCCCGCACAGACCCTCCTCGTGGGTGCCCCGACCATCCGACGCCAAGACAACGCTGAGCCTGCCCGATCGGTTGGGGTCCTGGGGCCACTTCCCTCGTACGGGTGATCCGGGCAGGCCGACGCTACTCAGGTCCGACGTTCCGCCGGACACCAGGACGCAAGATCATCTGCACGACCAACGCGATCGAGTCCCTGAACGCCCGCTACCGGCGAGCCGTCCGGGCCAGGGGACACTTCCCGAACGACGCGGCAGCTCTGAAATGTCTCTACCTAGTCACCCGGGCGCTGGACCCCACAGGCCGGGGCCGGGCACGATGGGTCATCCGATGGAAGGCCGCACTCAACGCGTTCGCCATCACCTTCGAGGGGCGCATCAACCCCTCGCACCTCTAAGAAACGCCGGGCCCCGCCCACCGTTCATCTGACACTCCCGGACGCCCAGGGGCGGTGGCAGAGTGCCGGGGCCGTCGTGGGCGAACCACCTATGGCCTGATGTACGTCAGCGGCCCGGTCCGCGCTTGGTCAGTCCCTGGTGCGTGAGGGGTACGTGACAGTCCGATATGCCTGGACGCGCGCTGACGCTCTCTGAAACGGTGTTGCCCAGGTCAGAGCAGCAGAAAGCCCCCGGTCGGAGCAGCGACCAGGGGCTTTCTGAAACGCATCTTTAGACGTCGTAGTAGAGCTCGAACTCATGCGGGTGCGGGCGCAGACGGATCGGGTCCACCTCGGCGTTGCGCTTGTAGTCGATCCACGTCGAGATCAGGTCAGGCGTGAAGACGTTGCCCGCGGTGAGGAAGTCGTGGTCCGCCTCGAGGCTGTCGAGCACCTCGCCGAGCGAGCCCGGCACCTGCTGGATGAGGGCGTGCTCCTCGGGGGGCAGCTCGTACAGGTCCTTGTCGACCGGCTCGGGCGGCTCGATGCGGTTCTGGATGCCGTCGATGCCGGCCATGAGCATGGCGGCGAAGGCGAGATACGGGTTCGACGACGGGTCCGGCACGCGGAACTCGATGCGCTTGGCCTTCGGGTTGGAACCGGTGACCGGGATGCGGATGCACGCGGAGCGGTTGCGGGCCGAGTAGACCAGGTTGACGGGCGCCTCGAAGCCGGGGACCAGGCGGTGGTAGGAGTTCACCGTCGGGTTGGTGAAGGCGAGCAGCGACGGCGCGTGCTTGAGCAGGCCACCGATGTACCAGCGGGCGAGGTCGGACAGGCCGCCGTAGCCCTTCTCGTCGAAGAACAGCGGCTCGCCGTTCTTCCACAGGGACTGGTGGACGTGCATGCCCGAGCCGTTGTCGCCGAAGAGCGGCTTCGGCATGAAGGTCGCCGACTTGCCGTTGTTGTGCGCGACGTTCTTCACGACGTACTTGAAGAGCATGACCTTGTCGCCGGAGATCGCCAGCTTGTCGAAGCGGTAGTTGATCTCCTGCTGGCCGGCGGTGCCGACCTCGTGGTGCGCGCGTTCGACACCGAGGCCGAGGGCGTCCAGCTGCAGGCTGATCTCGTCGCGGATGTCGGCGAAGCCGTCGACCGGCGGGACGGGGAAGTACCCACCCTTGTAGGGGATCTTGTGGCCGAGGTTGCCACCCTCCTCCTCGCGGCCGGAGTTCCAGGCAGCCTCGAAGGAGTCGATCTTGTAGAACGACTCGTTCTGCGCGGTCTTGAAGCGCACGTCGTCGAAGATGTAGAACTCGGCCTCGGGCGCGAAGAACGCGGTGTCGGCGATGCCGGTCGACGCCAGGTACGCCTCGGCCTTGGCGGCGACCTGACGCGGGTCGCGGCTGTAGGGCTCGTCGGTGTACGGGTCGACGATGTGCATGTTGATGTTCAGGGTCTTCTCGACCCGGAAGGGGTCGAGGTACGCCGACGTCACGTCGGGGATCAGCTTCATGTCGGACTCGTGGATCGCCTGGAACCCGCGGATCGACGAGCCGTCGAACATCTGGCCCTCGGTGAAGAAGGAAGCGTCCAGCGTGGGGGCAGGGACGTTGAAGTGCTGCATCGTGCCGGGCAGGTCACAGAACCGGACGTCGACGAACTTCACGTCCTCGCTCTTGATGAAGGCCAGGACTTCCTCTGGCTTGCTGAACATCCGCTGCTCCTCGGTCGGGGGTTCCCATCAGGTCGGGCACACAGAGGGTACGAGCGGACCATTTCTCCGTCGTGTATTGAATGTTTCGACGGCGTTACGACACACCGCTCCGTGTTAACAACGCCTGACCCTATGCCCGGTGCCCCAAGCGGCCAGGCCACTGTCCGCGGAGTGTGCGCGCTTCGACGGAACGGAGTCCTAGAGGATGAAGAGCATCTCCTGGTAGGTCGGCAGCGGCCAGAGCTCGTCCGCGACGACCTCTTCGAGGGCGTCCGCGGCGGCGCGCACATCGGCCATCGCCGGGAGCAGCGCCTCTCGGGCGTGCGTGGCCTCCGCGAGAGCCGTGTGCCCCACCTCGGCGTTGATCGCTGCGCGCAGAGCCGTCAGGCCGGCGCGGAGGGCGGCGAGCGGGACGCTGATCTCGTCGAGCGGCGCGAGGTCCGGCTCGACGCCGGCCGCCTTCAGGGCGCCGATGTTCAGCGCGGTGGCGGTCTGCTGCTTGACCGCAGCAGGCAGGATCGCCGTCGTGCCGATCTCGTTCATGAGCCGCGCCTCGACGGAGATGGTCAGGGCGTACTGCTCCAGCCCGATCTCGTAGCGGCTGTGCATCTCCCGGTGGTTGAAGACGCCGTACTTCTCGAAGAGCTCCATCGCGGACTCGGTGATGGAGCTCCGGCAGGGCGTCGAGCGTGGTCTTGAGGTTGGCGAGCCCGCGCTGCTCCGCCTCGATGGGCCACTCCGAGGAGTAGCCGTCGCCGTTGAAGACGACGTTGCCGTGGTCCGTGATGATCTCGGTCAGCAGGGTCTGGACGGCGGTGTCGAAGTCGGTGCCCGCCGCGACGGCGGTCTCGAGCTGGGTCGCGCAGTAGTCGAGCGAGTCGGCCATGATCGTGTTGATCGTCGTCATCGGGCCGGCGACCGTCTGCATCGAGCCGGGCGCCCGGAACTCGAACCGGTTGCCCGTGAACGCGAACGGGCTGGTGCGGTTGCGGTCGCCGGGGTCGGTCGGGAGCACCGGCAGCGTGTCGACGCCGATGTGCATGACGCCCTTGCCCTTGGACGACGTGGCGGCGCCCTTGGCGATCTGCTCGAACACGTCGGCGAGCTGGTCGCCGAGGAAGATCGAGATGATCGCCGGGGGAGCCTCGTTCGCGCCGAGGCGGTGGTCGTTGGTCGCCGACGCGACGGACACGCGCAGCAGGCCGGCGTACGTGTGGACCCCACGGATGACTGCGGCGCAGAACACGAGGAACTGCGCGTTGTCGTGCGGGGTGTCGCCGGGCACGAGCAACGAGCCGAGCTCGCTGTTCCCCAGCGAGAAGTTCACGTGCTTGCCAGAGCCGTTGACGCCGGCGAACGGCTTCTCGTGGAACAGGCACTCCATGCCGTGCTTCTTGGCGACCGTCTTGAACGTGGTCATGAGCAGCTGCTGGTGGTCGGCGGCCAGGTTGCCGCGCTCGAACATCGGCGCGATCTCGAACTGGCCGGGCGCGACCTCGTTGTGGCGGGTCTTGGCGGGGATGCCGAGCTTGAACAGCTCTCGCTCGGTGTCCATCATGAATCCGAGCACCCGGTCCGGGATGGCCCCGAAGTAGTGGTCGTCGAACTCCTGGCCCTTCGGTGGCTTGGTGCCGAACAGCGTCCGGCCCGCGTTGAGCAGGTCGGGACGCGCGAGGAAGAAGTGGCGGTCGACGAGGAAGTACTCCTGCTCGGGACCGCAGAACGCGACGACCTTCTGGTTCTCGTGCCCGAAGAGCGCCAGGATGCGCGCGGCGTGCTCGCCCATCGCCTGCTGCGAGCGCAGGAGCGGGGTCTTGTGGTCGAGGGCCTCGCCCGTCATCGAGACGAAGACCGTCGGGATGCACAGCGTGTTCCCGTTGGGGTTCTCGAGGATGTACGCCGGGCTCGTGACGTCCCAGCCGGTGTAGCCGCGAGCCTCGAACGTGTTGCGGAGCCCGCCGTTGGGGAAGCTGGAGGCGTCCGGCTCGCCCTGGACCAGCGTCTTGCCGGCGAACTCGGCAAGTGACGTGCCGTCGCCGACCGGCTCGAAGAAGCTGTCGTGCTTCTCGGCGGTCAGGCCGGTCAGCGGGTAGAAGACGTGGGCGTAGTGGGTCGCCCCCTTCTCCAGGGCCCAGTCCTTCATGGCCGAGGCGACGGAGTCGGCGATGGCGGGGTCGAGCATCGCTCCGTGGTCGATCGTGGCCATGACGGACTTGAAGACCGACTTCGGCAGGCGCTTCTGCATGACCGACTTGCTGAACACGTTCGCACCGAAGATCTTGCCGGGCGCCTCGGCGCCGTTGAAGCTCACGGCGGGCGGGACGTAGGCCTCGACGTTCCAGATCGCCTCACGACGCACGGCGTTTCCGCTCATTGATACCTCTCAGGCACGCTTCGGCACTCCGGTGTCTTCGGCGGAGCGAGTGGGCACAACCTACGAACAGCGCATACCGGGCAGGTTTCCGGCGCATTGCCGTCTCGCTCCGCGCTCGTCGCAGTGGTAGCGGCCCGTACCCTGCTCGGGTGGCAGATCGGAAAGACCTCAGCTCGTGGCTCGAAGGTGAACCCTCCGGCCGCGACCCCGTCGGTGGTCGTGGGCACCGGCTCGGACTGAGTTCCGAGGGCGCCGGTTCGCTCGCTCGGCTGGGTCGGAGGCTCGGTGCGGTCCTGGTCGACTGGGTCGCGTGCCTGGCCATCTCGGGCGCGTTCTTCTCGGTGTCGCCCGACGCGTTCTTCCTGACTCGCGGTAACCAGTGGGCGACGCTCGGCATCTTCGCGCTCGAGAACGTGCTCCTGGTCGGCTCGATCGGCAACACGCTGGGCCACCGGCTGTTCGGTCTACGGGTGCGTCGCGTCTTCGCGGCCGATTCGGCCGAGGCCGCGGATCCTGTGTGGGAGACGGCTGCGCCGGGCTTCCTCAGCGCCTTGGTCCGCACCCTGCTGCTGTGCCTGGTCATCCCGGCGGTCGTCTGGGACGCGGACGGCAGGGGCCTGCACGATCGGGTGGCCGGGACGGCGATCGTCCGCCGCTGAGTTCAGAGCGGGTGCTGCCACTCGAGGCTGTAGCGCCAGTAGAGCCGGCGACGGAAGCGGACCCCCGGCAGGATCGCGCGGGCCGCTCGTCGCACGTCGCCGTAGCCGTCGACCGGGTCGACCATCGGCGAGCCGTGCTCCCAGGTGCCGCGCACGCGGTCGGCCACCAGCGCGACGGGGACCGCGGCGAGACTCGCGGCCGCATCGACCGCGGAGCGCACCGCCGCGAGCCCGACGACCACGAGGTGCCCGCCGGGCGCGGTGAGCGCCGCCAGCCGGATCAGTCCGGCCTCGAGGTCGAGGTGGTGCAACGTCGCGAAGCACGTGACGAGGTCGAACTCACCACCGGGAACGTCCAGGATGTCACCCGCCAGGTAGTCGATGCCCGGGCCGCCGACAGCGCGTCCCACCTGGTGAGGGTCGAGGTCGATCCCCGTGACCGACGTGACCCCTGCCGCCCGGAGGCGACGGACCAGCAGCCCCTCACCGCACCCGACGTCGAGAGCGGACGCCGAGCCCCGCACATGCTTCAGCGCGAGCGGGTGGTAGTGGGTGTTGTGGTTCCAGAACGGGTCGCGGGGCATGTTCGCGGCCGGTCAGCGGCCGCGCATGCCCTTGCGGTCGGGGCGCGCACGGTTCGGGTCGACACCCTTGGGCATCGCGAGCTTGGCGCCGCCGAGGGAGGTCAGACGCTTGTTGACCTCCGCGATCTCCGCCTTGGTCAGCTTGCCGCCCTTCACGCGCTGCACGGCCCGGGGGAGCTTGCGCAGCGGGATCTGGCCCTCGCCGTCGCCCATCTGCATCAGGATGATCGGTGCGCCGCCGACGACCCGCGCGGTGCGCTTGCGCTCGGCCTCGAGAAGCTTGGTGATCCGCGGGGCGGGACCTTCGCCGACCAGCACGACGCCGGGCCGGCCGACGCCACGGAAGACGAGGTCACGGGTCTTGGGGTCGAACGCTGCCGGCTCCTCGGGGAACGTCCACCCGCGCCGGATGCTGCGCAGGGCGGAGAGGGTGGCACCCGTCTGGCCCTCGATCTGGGCGAACGCGGCCTTCTCGACGCGCCGCGAGAGCACGAACATCGCCACGAGCGCCGCGAACGGGATGCTCAGCAGGAGCCAGAAGACCACGCCACCGGTGGCGAGGCCGATGCCGACACCGATCCCGATGATCACGAGGACGATCGCCAGCAGGATCCACGTGATCGCGGGATCGGTCTTCCTGGTCATCTGGAAGACCTGCCACAGCTGGTGGTACCAGCGCTGCTTCTTGACGGGTGCGGTCGGGGTCTTCTCGCGGGCCATGGGTCGAAAGTCTACCGACGAGCCGACATGCTCCTGACGTCAGCGGGCGAGCAGGCTCGCCGCCTCCTGGCGGGACGTCGTCGGCTCGCTGAGGTGGGCCAGCGCCTCGGGGATCGGTCGGCCGTAGCGACGCATCGCCTGGCCCCACAGGCGGCCGGCGCGGTACGACGAGCGCACCAGCGGACCCGACATCACACCGAGGAACCCGAGGCTCTCGGCCTTCGCCGACAGCTCGACGAACTCCTCCGGACGCACCCAGCGGTCCACGGGGTGGTGCCGCACGGACGGGCGCAGGTACTGCGTGATCGTGATGAGGTCGCAGCCTGCCTCGCGCAGCTGGGCGAGCGCCTCGACGACCTCCTCGGTGGTCTCACCCATGCCGAGGATCAGGTTGGACTTGGTGACCAGGCCGGCTTCGTGCGCCCGCGTGATGACCGAGAGGGACCGGTCGTAGCGGAAGCCCGGCCGGATCGTCTTGAAGATGCGGGGGACGGTCTCGAGGTTGTGCGCGAGGACCTCGGGCTGCGAGGAGAAGACCTCGTCGAGAAGCTCGGGCGTGGCGTTGAAGTCGGGGATCAGCAGCTCGACGCCGGTGCCGGGGTTCACGGCGTGGATCTGGCGGACGGTCTCGGCGTAGAGCCACGCGCCGCCGTCAGGCAGGTCGTCGCGGGCGACGCCGGTGACCGTCGAGTACTTCAGGCCCATCGCCTGCACCGACGCGGCCACGCGACGCGGCTCGTCTGCGTCGAAGTCCGCGGGCTTGCCGGTGTCGATCTGGCAGAAGTCGCAGCGCCGCGTGCACTGGTCGCCGCCGATGAGGAACGTGGCCTCGCGGTCTTCCCAGCACTCGAAGATGTTGGGGCAGCCGGCCTCCTCGCACACCGTGTTCAGGCCCTCGCGCTTCACCAGGCCCTTGAGCTCGGTGTACTCGGGGCCCATCGTCGCGCGGGTCCGGATCCACTCCGGCTTGCGTTCGATGGGGGTCGCGGCGTTGCGTGCCTCGATACGGAGCATGCGTCGGCCATCGGCTGCGATCGTCACGCCCGTCAGACTAACCCGCGAGCGGCGCGCAGGCGGCCGGGGGAGTGCGACGTCACAGTGCCGGGACGCGGTCGAGCAGGGGCGCGAGAGTTGCGCTCAGGTGCTCGCGGACCAGGGGCGTGACCTCGGCGATCGTCACGCGGCGGCCGGCCTCGACGGACAAGGACGTCACGTCGGCGTCGGGGATCCCGCACGGCACGATGCGGTCGTACACCGACAGGTCCGGTTCGCAGTTCAGGGCGAACCCGTGCATGGTCACCGAGCGGGAGACGCGGACGCCGATCGCGGCGACCTTGCGCTCGCGCCGGGTCCTCGTCGCTGCGAACCAGACGCCGCTGCGCCCCTCGACGCGGATCGCCGAGAGGTCGAGGTCCGCACACGTGCGGATCAGTGCCTCTTCGAGCGCGCGCACGTAGCGCACGACGTCGATCGGGGTCGCCAGCCGGACGATCGGGTACCCGACCAGCTGTCCGGGGCCGTGCCACGTGATGCGGCCGCCCCGGTCGACGTCGACGACGGGGGTGCCGTCGACAGGCCGGTCGGCCTTCGCGGTGCGCTTGCCCGCCGTGTAGACGTCCTCGTGCTCGCAGAGCAGGACCACGTCCTCGCTCGTCCCGTCCGCGACCGCCGCGTGCACCTCGCGCTGGAGCTGCCACGTCGGCTCGTACGGGAGCCGGCGCGTGCCGAGGTCGAGCTCGTCGAACCGCATGCCGTCAGGCTAACCCGAGGGGTGGGGCTGGGGTCGCGCGACGAGCGCGAGCAGGCGGCGCAGCTCGGTGACCTCGTCGTCGGTCAGCCCGCGCGTGACCATCGTCTCGGCGGGTTCGCGGTCCGACGCCATGGCGAGCGCTGCGCGGCCCTCGTCGGTGATCGAGAGCACGAGTCGGCGGCGGTCCTGGGCATGGGGTGTTCGCGTCACGTACCCGGTGCGCTCCATGCGCGCCACGACACGGCTCATGGTCTGTTCCGTGACCGCGCATGCCGCGGCCAGCTCGCGCTGCGAGAGCGGGCTGCGGGACAGGTGGACCAGCACGGGCAGGCTGGCGTGGTTGAGGTCCCACGCGGCGAGCCGTGCGTCCCAGTCGCGCTCCACGCGGCGTGCCGCTGCGGAGAGCAGGCGCCCGGCGGGCCACTGAGCGGGATCCGTGGAAGCGGGGTCCCACTCCTGTGCCATCCGCATGCCTCCATTTGCCTTGTCGAGCACCCACCCGCATGATACTCAGCATGCTGAGTAATCGCCGGTCGACCGTCGTCCGTTCTGTCCTCGTCGGCGTCGCGCTGATCGCCTGGCTCGGCATCGGCTCCCTGGGCGGCATGGCCCAGGGCAAGCTCTCGCAGGTCCAGACGAACGACGCGGCGGCCTTCCTGCCTGCGTCGGCCGAGTCCACCCAGGCGGCCGCAGAGACCAAGGCCTTCGTCGACACGGCGACCCTACCGGCACTGGTCGTCCTGACCGCCGAGGACGGCGGTGACATCACGCCCGACCAGCTCGGCGCCGTGCAGGAGTGGGCCGCGTCGGTGCCGGACGAGGCGCTGCCGGTCGGGAACGACGGGACGTGGTCCGACTACCTCGTCGGCGAGCCAGCGGTCGTCCCGTCGCAGGACGGTGAGGCGCTGCTCGTCGCCTTCTCGCTCGACGCCGCCAAGGCCGACGACCTGCTGGCCGGCGACGAGGGTGTGACCGACTCGTTCGTCCTGGCGGTGCGTGCCTCCCTCGACGAGTCGCTCGGAGCGAGCGCCGGTTCCGCGGGGGAGCTCGGTCTCCAGGCGTGGGTCACCGGGCCGGCCGGGTTCGTCGCCGACCTGGTGACTGCGTTCGGCGGTATCGACGGCGTCCTGCTTCTCGTGGCCCTCGGCGCGGTGCTGCTCATCCTCGTGATCGTCTACCGCTCACCGTTCCTGCCGTTCGTCGTCATCTTCAGCGCCGTGTTCGCGCTCTGCCTGGCGGGACTCGTCGTCTACCACCTCGCCAAGAACGGCACCCTCGTCCTCAACGGGCAGTCGCAGGGAATCCTCTCGATCCTCGTCGTCGGCGCTTCCGTGGACTACGCCCTGCTGCTCGTCGCGCGATACCGGGAAGAGCTCGGCCGCGTCGAGCACCCGGCCGAGGCGATGCGCCGTGCGCTGCGTGCCTGCGTGGAGCCGATCGTCGCGAGCGCCGGAACGGTGATCGCCGGAGTGCTCTGCCTCCTGCTGTCGGACCTCGGGTCCAACCGCTCGCTCGGGCCCGTCGCGGCGATTGGTATCGCCTCGGCCATGCTCGCCGCCCTCACCCTTCTGCCGGCGATGCTGCTGATCGGCGGTCGTCGCTCCCGATTCCTGTTCTGGCCCCGCGCGCCGCGACCGTCCGCCACGTCGGCGTCACTCGCCGCGCAGGCGAACGTCGACCCGGTGGCCGAGCAGGACCCGGCCGACGGTTCCGGGCTGTGGGCACGGCTCGCGCGGTTCGTGGGCCGCCGCGCCCGGCCCGTGTGGATCCTCACCGCGCTGGTCCTGTGCGTCGGAGCGGCGTTCCTGCCGACCTTCAAGGCGTCCGGTACGAGCCAGGTCGACGTCTTCCTCACCGACGTCGACGCCGTCGCCGGGGAGGCAGTGGTCGTCGAGCACTTCCCCGCCGGTGGGGTGCAGCCCGCGATCGTGATCGTCGACGAGGCCGACGTCGACGCGGTGACCTCGGCGGCCGAGAGCGTCGACGGGGTCTCGTCGGTCGCGCCGTACACGGGCGGTCGCCCTGGCGCACCGGATGCGCCGCCTGTCGTCGTGGAGGGGCGCGTGCGGCTCGACGTCACGACGGAGGCGTCCGCGGACTCGCAGGCCGCCGTCGCGGTCGTCGACGACCTTCGCGCGGCAGTGCACGAGCAGAGTCCGACGGCCCTGGTCGGTGGTGCGGCGGCCGAGACGCTCGACACGCAGAGGGCCAGCGAGGGCGACCTCAAGGTGATCGTCCCGGTCGTCCTGCTGGTCATCGGGCTCATCCTCATGCTGCTGCTGCGGTCCGTGGCGGCGGCCGCGCTCCTGCTCGTCGCCAACGTGCTGTCGTTCGCCGCCGCGCTCGGTGTCGCTGCGCTCGTGTTCAACCACATCCTGGGGTTCCCGGGCGCCGACCCGGTCGTCCCTCTCTACGCGTTCGTGTTCCTGGTGGCGCTCGGCGTCGACTACTCGATCTTCCTCATGACGCGAGTCCGGGAGGAGTCCGTCGCCGTGGGCACCCGGGCAGGGGTCGTCAGGGCTCTCACGGTGACGGGTGGCGTCATCACGTCCGCCGGTGTGGTGCTCGCGACGACGTTCGCGGCGCTCGGCATCATCCCGCTGCTGTTCCTCGCGCAGATCGCCTTCATCGTCGCGTTCGGCGTGCTGCTCGACACGCTCGTGGTGCGCAGCCTGCTGGTGCCGGCACTGGTGCACGACCTCGATCGGCGGAGCTGGTGGCCGAGCGCCCTGTCCCGCGAGCCCCACGAGCGGCGCCAGCATGCGGTCGGCGCCGACCTAGAGTGAGCGCCATGGGCGCACTCCGGGTGGGACTTGTCGGGTACGGCGGAGCGGGGCGCGGCATCCACGCCCGACTGCTCCGGGAGGCGGGCCAGCAGGTGACCGCCGTGGTCACGCGGAACCGTGCGGAGCAGGTCGAGGCCGACTGGCCCGGCGCAGTCGTCGAACCCGATCTTGCGGGTCTGCTCACGCACGCGGCGGACCTCGACCTCGTCGTCGTCGCGAGCCCCACGGGCGACCACCTGGCCCACACCCTCGCCGCCCTCGACGCCGGGCTGCACGTCATCGTCGACAAGCCCCTGGCGACGACGGCCGACGACGCCGAGCTGCTGGCCTCCCGCGGCGACGGACGGCTGACCGTGTTCCAGAACAGGCGCTGGGACGCGGAGCAGCTCACGTTGAGGTCGCTGCTCGACGACGGGTCGTTGGGGACCGTGCACCGGTTCGAGCGGCGGTGGGAGAGGTTCCGCCCCGTGCCCCAGGACCGGTGGAAGGAGAACGACCCGCTCGCCGGCGGCCTCCTGCTCGACCTCGGTGCGCACCTGGTCGACTCCGCGACGCAGCTCTTCGGGCCGGTCATCTCCGTGTACGCCGAGCTCCATGCGCGCACGACGCCAGCCGTCGACGACGTGTTCCTCGCCCTGACGCACACGTCCGGGGTCGTCAGCCACCTGCAGGCCGGCGCGGTCGTCGGAGCTCCCGGACCGCGTACACGAGTCCTCGGCGACGCGGGCGCCTACCTGGTGACGAGCTTCGAGGGCGAGCCCTCGCCGTTCGCCGCTCTCGACGACGCGTACGAGGAGACCCGCCGGCCCGGGGAGCCGACGCACGAGGGGTGGCTGGTCCGCGGGTCTGAGCGCGTGCCGGTGCCCCGGGCCCGTGGTGGGCACGTCGACATCTACCACGCTGTCGCCTCGTGGGTCGTCGACGGTGGGCCGCCGCCCGTCGACCCGTTCGACGCCGCCCGCACCGCCCGGGTGCTCGATGCCGCCCGCCTGTCCGCCGACGAGGGTCGGATCGTCCGCATGCCCTGACCGCACCTGTGGATGACCGCCGACGGGCCGGACCCGACCTCGCTTGGATGGCGGGATGGATGCGACGGTGGTGCCGGCTGAGGTCGAGAACGCCCTGGCCAGGCTCGGTCTTCGAGCGACCACTCTGCTGGACCCGGACCGCTGGCTCGCGGTCGCGGTGGACGGCACCGGCCACCGCGTCCAGCTGCACGCGATGGACGCGGACGTGCAGGACGATGCGCTCGTCGCCCGCGTGGCCCGGTTGCGCGGGGTGCGCCACGACCACCTCGTCCGGCTCCTCGACGCGACCGAGCTCACCCCCGGCCGGGTCGGTCTGCTCGTCGAGGATGTCGAGGCGCTCTCGTTGGCGCAGATCCGAGCGGCGCGAGCGCCGCTCACCGACGGTGAGGCCGCAACGGTCGCCATCCCTGTGGCGGGAGCCCTCGGCGCGCTGCACGACGCCGGCCTCGTGCACGGGGCGGTCGACAGGGCGTCGATCCTCGTGCGGCCCGACGGACGTCCGATCCTGGGCGACCTGCGCGGCGTCGTCGTCGGCGCCTCCACGCCGGCCGAGGACCTGGCGGCACTGGCGGCCGTCGTGATCGCGCAGCTGCCGCATGCCGACGTCCACCTCCTGGCCGGCGGGCTCGTGCTGCGCGACGCGCTGATCGACACCCTCGCCCGACCCTCGGTCGACGCGGCGATGCTGGCCGAGGCGTGCTTCCACGCCGTCCAGCCCGAAGCCCTCCAGCTTCCGGACGCCGGGTCGCTCGCCTCGTCCGCACTCCTGACGAGCGCCCGCCGTCCGCCCACCGCACCGACCCGACGCTCGTCCGGGCGACGGTTCCCGACGCGGTTCCTCGCGCTGGTGTGCGTCGCGGCGCTGGGACTCGGTCTCGCCGGGTGGCGGCTGCTCTCGACCGCAGGCTCCCCGGCGAGCGCGCTGACGGACGAGCGGGACCCGGTCGCAGCGGCGATCGAGCTCAGCCGGATCCGCGCGGCCGCGATCGGCGAGGCGGACGCTGATCGGCTCACCCAGGTCGAGATCGCGGACGGACCTGCGCATGCTGTCGACGCGGCGCTGCTGGCCGCTCTCGACCCGGCGCGCACGAAGGGCCTCGCCGTGGACATCCAGGACGCCTGGCTCGTCGCGGAGGACGGCACCCGCGGGTCGACCACCGACGTCGCCGTGACGGCCGCGATGTCGACCGCTTCGGGTCCCGACCCGGCTCGCACCGTGGTCCTCGGGCTGCGCTGGACCGACGACGGCTGGCGCGTCTGGGACGTCACCGAGCCCGCACGCTGAGGGTCAGCCGCCGGCCGCGACCCAGTGTGCAGCGGTCGCGAGGTCGGGGTGCGTGGGCCGGAAACCGTCCGCCTCGAGGACCCGCGGGACGGCGCGGTTGGAACCCAGCACCTCGGACGAGAAGTCGCGGAGCACCGCGCGCAGCGCGAACGCCGGGACCGGCACGACGGCAGGACGGTGCAGCGCCTTCGCCAGCGCCCTGACGACGTCGGCGTTGCGATCGGCCGCGGTCACGAGGTTGACCGGCCCGTGGACCTCGGAGGTCAGCAGGTGCTCGATGGCCCGGACCTCGTCGGTGAGCGTGATCCACGGCCAGAACTGTCGTCCGTCTCCGAACCGCCCTCCGACGCCGAGCTTGATCAGCGGCAGCAACCGCCCGAGCGCGCCGCCGTGCGAGCTGAGCACGACGCCCGTGCGCAGGTGCACCACCCGGACGCCCGCCTCCTGCCCGCTCGCGGTCGCGGCCTCCCACTGGCGCACGACGCCGGCGAAGAACGTGGTGCCCAGCGGCTCGTCCTCGTCGAGCTCGTCCTCGCCGCGCGAGCCGTACGCGCCGATCCCGGACGCCTGCAGCAGCACGCGGTGCCGGTCCCTCTCGAGCGTCGCGAGCGTCCGCGAGAGCAACCGGGTGGTGTTCACGCGCGACGAGACGATCAGCCGCTTGCGAGCCTGAGTCAGCAGTCGGCTGCCCGGGTTGACGCCCGCGAGGTTGATCACCGCATCCGCCCAGCCCAGAGCCGCCGGGTCGAGCCGATCCGCGTCCGGGTCCCACCGGATCTCGTCGGGACTGCGCGTCTCCCCGCGTACCAGCACCCGGACCAGGTGGCCGTCGCGCCGGAGCTGAGGCACCAGTGCTCCACCGATGAACCCGTGCGACCCCGCCACCACGACCTGCATGGCGCTCACCCTACGGGCGACGCGTTGCCGCGGCCGGTCGAGGCGGTCCGGTCGCACCGACCTCGGCCTCGTCGCCCGGGGTCCGTCGCGCGGCGCGCGAACCTAGCGCCGCATGGGACAGGAGTGAGCGCTGGGACGCATGAGGTGTCTCATGCGTCCCGCTGGCCCCACTCGTCCCCAGTGCCGCTAGGTCGGAACGCGTGCCCTTGGCGACGAAGCACCGCGGCCCGGATCCCGCAAGGGATCCGGGCCGCGGCCCTGCTGGCATCGGGCGTCAGAGACCGACCTCGGAATCGAACGCACCCTCCTCGAGACGGGCCTTGACCGCGCTCAGGTAGCGGGACGCGTCCGCACCGTCGACCAGGCGGTGGTCGTAGGACAGCGAGAGGTAGCACATCGAGCGGATGGCGATGACCTCGGCGCCGTCCGCGTCCAGGATGACGACCGGGCGCTTGACGATCGCTCCGGTTCCGAGGATCGCCGACGTCCCGCCCGGGACGATCGGCGTGTCGATGATCGCCCCGCCCGAGCCGGTGTTGGTCACCGTGAACGTGGCACCGCTGAGCTCGTCCGGGGTCACCTTGTTCTGGCGGGTGCGACCGGCGAGGTCGACGATCTTGCGGGCGATACCGGCGAGGTTGAGGTCTCCGGCGTCGCGGATGACCGGGACCAGGAGGCCACGCTCGGTGTCGACCGCGATGCCGACGTTCTCCTCGCCGTGGTACGTGATCGTGTTGCCCTCGAGGACGCCGTTGATCTTCGGGTATGCCTTGAGGCTCTCGATCGCCGCGAGCACGAAGAACGGCAGGAACGTGAGGTTGACGCCCTCGCGTGCGGAGAACTCACCCTTGGCCTTGGCCCGCAGGCGCGCGATCTTGGTGACGTCCACCTCCACGACCGTGGTCAGCTGCGCCTGCGAGTGCAGTGCGTCGACCATGCGCTCGGCGATGATCTGCCGGAGCCGGCTGGCCTTCTCGGTCGTCCCGCGCAGCGGTGAGACGACGGCAGCAGCGGACTTCTGCGGGGCAGCAGGAGCCGGAGCGGGTGCCGGCGCAGCCGCCGCCTTGGCCGCGGCCTCTGCCTGGGCTGCCGCATCGAGGACGTCCTCCTTGCGGATGCGCCCACCGACGCCGGTCCCGGCGAGGGTCGAGACGTCGACGCCCTTCTCGGCCGCGAGCTTGCGGACGAGCGGGGTGAGGTAGCTGCCGGAGGCCTGGGGCGCCGCCGGAGGGGTCGCCGGGACCGGAGCAGGGGTCGCGGGGACCGGTGCCGGGGTGGCGGGTGCAGGAGCGGGCGCGGCCGACTCCTGCTCCGCCGACGGCTCGGGCGCCGTCTGCGGCTCCGGGGCAGGCTCGGCAGCGGCGGGTGCGGACACGGGCTGGGGTGCCGGTGCAGCCTCGGCCGGTGCCGACGAAGCGGAGCCGGATCCACCCGAACCGGAGCCGATGACGGCCAGCGTCGCGCCGACCTCGACGGTCTCGTCCTCCTGGACCAGGATCTGCTCGAGCACCCCGGCGAACGGCGACGGGATCTCGGTGTCGACCTTGTCGGTGGAGATCTCGAGCAGCGGCTCGTCGACCTCGACCGTGTCGCCGACGCTCTTGAGCCAACGCGTGACGGTGCCCTCGGTGACGGACTCGCCCAGTGCGGGAAGGGTGACGTTCTCGCCGGTGCCACCGCCGTCCGACGACGCCGCCGGAGCCGCAGCGGGCTCCTCGTGCTCCTCGGTCGACTGCACGGGTGAGACCTCGGCGGCGGACTCCTCGGCGGGTGCCTGCTCCGCAGGCGCCTCAGCCTCGGCGGGCGCCTCAGCCTCGGCGGGAGCCGACGATCCCTCGCCGGAGGCCGACGACCCCTCGTCGGAACCCGACTGCGAACCGGAGCCGGAGCCGATCACGGCCAGCGTCGCGCCGACCTCGACGGTCTCGTCCTCCTGGACCAGGATCTGCTCGAGGACCCCGGCGAACGGCGACGGGATCTCGGTGTCGACCTTGTCGGTCGAGATCTCGAGCAGCGGCTCGTCGACCTCCACCGTGTCGCCGACGTTCTTCAGCCAGCGGGTGACGGTGCCTTCGGTGACGGACTCACCGAGGGCGGGCAGCTGCACGTTGTCGGACATGACCGCTCGTGTCTCCTTCGAATCGTGTGGTCAGTTGTGGGCGTGCAGCGGCTTGCCGGCGAGGGCGAGGTGCGCCTCTCCGAGAGCCTCGTTCTGCGTCGGGTGTGCGTGCACGAGCGAGGCGACGTCCTCGGGGTAGGCCTCCCAGTTCACGATGAGCTGGCCCTCTCCGATGAGCTCGCCGACGCGCGCGCCGATCATGTGGACGCCGATGACGGGGCCGTCCTTCTGGCGGACGAGCTTCACGAAGCCCTGCGTGCCCAGGATCTGGCTCTTGCCGTTGCCGCCGAGGTTGTACTCGAGGATCTCGACGTTGTCTGCACCGTGCACCTCCTTGGCGCGTGCCTCCGTGAGGCCCACCGACGCGACCTCGGGGTCGGAGTACGTCACGCGGGGGATTCCCGACTCGACGATCGTCGCCGGGTTGAGCCCGGCGATCTCCTCGGCGACGAAGATGCCCTGGGCGAACCCGCGGTGCGCCAGCTGCAGGCCGGGCACGATGTCGCCGACGGCGTAGATGTTGCCGACGCCCGTGTGGAGGCGGTCGTTCGTGATGACGAACCCGCGGTCGAGCGTGATGCCCTGGTCCTCGTAGCCGAGGCCCGAGGTCCGGGGACCGCGGCCGACGGCGACGAGCAGGAGCTCGGCGTCGAACGTCTTGCCGTCCTCGAGCGAGACGTGCACGCCGTTGTCGTCCTGCGTGACGCCGGCGAACCGGACGCCGAGGTTGAACGTGATGCCGCGCTTGCGGAACTGGCGCTCGAACGCCTTGGACAGCGCCTCGTCCTCGTTCGCGACGAGGTGCGGGAGCGCCTCGATGATCGTGACGTCGGCCCCGAAGGACTTCCAGACGGAGGCGAACTCGGAGCCGATGACGCCGCCGCCGAGCACGATCACGGACTTGGGCACCCAGTCGAGCTGCAGCGCCTGGTCGGACGTGATGACTCGGCCGCCGATCTCGAGGCCGGGCAGGGTCCGCGCGTAGGAGCCGGTGCCGAGGATGATGTTCTGACCGGTGATGCGCTGGCCGTCGACCTCGACCGTGTCCTTGGCGACGAGCTTGCCGTAGCCCTCGAAGACGGTGATGTTGCGGGACTTGATGAGGCCCTGCAGTCCCTTGTACAGGCGGCCGATCACGGTCGCCTTGTACTCGTTGACGCCCGCCATGTCGATCTTCTCGAGCGTGGTGTGGACGCCGTAGTGCGCGCCCTCGCGGGCGTGGTCGGCCAGCTCGGCGGCGTGCAGCAGCGCCTTGGTGGGGATGCAGCCCACGTGCAGGCAGGTGCCGCCGACCTTGTCGGCCTCGACAAGTGCGACGGACTTCCCCAGCTGGGCGGCCCGGAGCGCAGCCGCGTAGCCGCCGCTGCCTCCGCCCAGGACGACGATGTCGAAAGCGGTGCCGTTGGTGTCGGCCACGTGCAGACTCCTCATACGCAGACGGGTGGTCTCAAGCTCGCCGACCATCTTGTCATCCCCGCAGGTCCCGAACGACCCGGACGCTCGGCGCGCTCATGTGACCCTCGGAACAGTCGTCCCATGACTGCTGTTCCGTCTGGTGCGTCACAGGCCCCGCAGGGGCGCGGAATGTACCCTCAGGCGGCATGGGCCTGTTCTCTCGTCGGAAGCACCCGCCGGCCAACGACGCACCGACCGACCGTTCCGCCCGAGACGCCACGGTCGCGCACCTCAAGGAGTTCATCCTCACCCGGGTCGGGGTGGAGGCGTACGTCGAACCGCGCACCAACTCCACGCCCACCACCGTGATGCTCGTCGCGACGGACGGGGAGTGGACGCGTCGACGCGTGCCGGACGGTGAGGCCGCCGCGGAGATCGCGCGCGAGATGAGCATCCCGATCTACGACGTGCAGCGCACCGGCTACCCGCAGCGCGTCCGCGACTACAACTCCCGCCAGCGCATCCTGCGGAAGCGCGCCAACGGCGTCTGACAGCCGGTTCCTAGGCCTGCGGGACCCGGCCTTCGATGAGGCTCAGCATCGTGCGGACGCCGACGCCCGTGCCGCCGACGGCGGTGTACCCATGGGCGCTGCGCTCGTTGTACGCCGGACCGGCGATGTCCAGGTGCGCCCACGGCGTCTGACCGACGAACTCCTGCAGGAAGATCCCCGCGGTGAGCATGCCGCCGAACCGGTCGCTGATGTTGGCGATGTCGGCGACCTTGGACTTCAGCCCGGCGCGCAGGTCGGCAGGCAGCGGCATCGGCCAGAACTGCTCACCGGACGCGCCTGCGGCCGCGACGACCTCGGCTCGCACGTCGTCCGTGCCCATCACCGCGGACACGCGGTGGCCGAGCGCGATGACCTGCGCGCCCGTGAGGGTCGCGATGTCGAGGACCACGTCCGGCTTCTCGCCGACCGCCTCGACGAGCCCGTCGGCCAGCACCAGGCGGCCCTCGGCATCCGTGTTGAGCACCTCGACGGTCTTGCCGCCGCGGATCGTGATGACGTCCGACGGCCGCTGGGCGGTCCCGGACGGCATGTTCTCCGCCAGGCAGAGCCAACCCGTGACCGCGACGGGGAGCTCGAGACGAGCCGCCGCGACGACCGTGTGCAGCACGGCGGCCGCACCGGCCATGTCGGACTTCATCGCCTCCATGCCCGCGGCCGGCTTGATCGAGATGCCGCCCGAGTCGAACGTGATGCCCTTGCCGACGAGCGCGACCTTGCCCTTGGCGCGCGACGGCGAGTAGGCGACCTTGACCAGCCGCGGACCGCGCGACGAGCCCTGTCCGACGCCCGTGAGACCGCCGTACCCGCCCGCGAGCAACGCCTTGTCGTCGACGACCGTGACCCGCAGACCCTTGGCGCCCGAGTCCTTGACCGCAGCCTTGGCGAGGTCTGCGAACGCCGCGGGGTAGAGGTCGTTCGGAGCGGTGTTCACCAGGTCGCGGGTGCCGTGCACCGCGGCAGCGACCACCGAGGCCCGGTCGACCGCAGCCTTGGCGGCTCGGTCGCGCGGGTGCTTGGTGACGATCTGGATCTCCCCGACGGGCGCCTTCGCCGAGGCGCTGTAGCGCGTGTAGGAGTACGCGCCGAGGAGGGCGCCCTCGGCGACGGCCGCCACGGACTCGGCGTCGTCGGCGGGAAGTGCGAGGCCCACGCTCGCGGTTCCGGCGAGGTCGCGGGTCGCGGCACCGGCCGCCCGGCGCAGGGCCTCCGGTGTGAGCGGGCCGGCGCCGACCCCCGTCAGGACGAGCACCGGGGCGACGAGGCCGGTGCCGGGCAGCCGACGGACCTCGTCTGCAGCGCCGGTGACGCCGAGGGCCGACGCAGACGACGCCAGGAGCGTACGAAGCTCCTTGGGCAGCTGGTCGGCGCCGAGGACGACGGGTGCGCCGTCCTGCTGGCTGACGGCGACGACCAGGGCGTCGACGACGAGGCGGGCAGGGTCCTGTGAGGTCAGCGTCACGGTCACGCGTCCGACTATAGGTCGGCGCGCCGGTACGGTGGGGCACCGTGATCGTCCCCCTCGCGCTGCTCGTCGTCGGCCTGTGCGCCGTGCTCGGCGCCTGGGCCCTGTGGTTCGTCGTGCGCGACCGCGCCGTGGTCCTGCGTCAGCTGTGGGGCGGTGCGGTGGTCGAGGCGGTGCTCGTGGTCCAGGCGATCGTCGCCGGAGTCCTTGCCGCCACCCAGGCTCCGGACGTCGACGGGGTGCTCCTGTGGGGGTACGTCCTGACGCAGCTGCTCATCCTGCCGATCGCCGCAGCGTGGGCCTTCGCGGAGCGCACCCGGTGGAGCAGCGTCGTGCTGCTCGTCGGCGCACTGACCGTCGCATTCCTGGAGTACCGACTCCTGCAGATCTGGGGGACCGTGTGAAGACCCGTTCGACCGCCAGCGGACCGGGACGCCTGCTCGTCGCCGTCTACGGCATCCTCGCGCTGGCCGCGACTGCACGCGGCCTCTACCAAGTCGCGACGAAGCTCCACGAGGCGCCCGTCGCCTACCTGCTCTCGCTCGCCGCGGGACTGGTCTACATCGTCGCCACGATCGCCCTGGCGAAGGACTGGCGGACTGCCGCGTGGTGGGCGGTGAGCATCGAGCTCGTCGGCGTCCTGACGGTGGGTGTCCTGTCCCTGACCGTCGTCGACGACTTCCCTGACGAGACCGTGTGGTCGGCGTTCGGACAGGGCTACGGCTACATCCCGGTGATCTTGCCGTTCCTCGGGCTGCTCTGGCTCTGGCGGACCGGCCGACCCGCGGAGACCACCTAGGGTTGAGTGCGTGTACCGCCTGCTCTTCGACGTCGTATTCCGCCGCATGGACCCCGAGCGTGCGCACGAGCTCTCGTTCGGCCTGATCCGTGGGGTCGCGCGTGTCCCGCTGCTGCGAGGACTCGTCGCCCGCGTGTTCGCGCCGCCGGCACAGGGTGCGGTCCAGGTGTTCGGCCGTCGTTTCCCGTCCCGGTTCGGCCTCGCCGCCGGGTTCGACAAGAACGCCCAGGGCATCCTCGGCATGACGATGCTGGGATTCGGCTTCGTCGAGGTGGGGACGGTGACCGCGCACCCCCAACCGGGGAACGAGCCGCCGCGGCTGTGGCGGGTGCTCGAGCAGCGCGCACTGCGCAACAGGATGGGCTTCAACAACGAGGGTTCCGCCGAGGTGGCAGCGCGCCTGCGCCGGCTGCGTGCGACTCCGGCAGGTCGTCGGCTCGTGGTCGGGGTGAACATCGGCAAGACCAAGGTCACGCCGACCGAGCAGGCGCCTGTCGACTACGCGGCGAGCGCCGGACGGCTGGCTCCCTATGCGGACTACCTCGTGGTCAACGTCTCCTCCCCGAACACACCGGGCCTGCGTGACCTGCAGTCCGTCGAGGCGCTGCGCCCGATCCTGGAGGCGACGCGTGTCGCGGCCGACGAGGCGACCGCGGCGGCGGGCAAGCCTGCGGTCCCGCTCCTGGTGAAGATCGCGCCGGACCTGTCCGACGAGGACGTCGACGCCGTTGCCGAGCTCGCGGCCGAGCTCGGGCTCGAGGGGATCGTCGCGGTGAACACCACGATCGCCCACGACCTCGGCGCGGGTGGCCTGTCGGGTCCGCCCGTGCTGGCCCGCGGGCTGGACGTGGTCGCACGCCTGCGCAACAGGCTTGGCCCGGAGGCGGTGATCGTCGGCGTCGGCGGCATCACGACGGCGGCGGACGCGCGCGAGTACGTCGCCGTCGGCGCGACCCTGGTCCAGGCCTACACGGGCCTGATCTACCAGGGCCCGTTCTGGCCGTCCCGCATCAGCCGCGCGCTCGGTGCCGACCAGGCCCTCCGATCGCCCGCGCAACGCAGGGCGGTCGCGTGATGGTGCTCCGGCCGCAGTGGGAGTGGCGGTTCGACGGTGCGGACACCGAGCCGGTCAGCAGCCCGGTGAGCCCCGTCTTCACCACCCAGTACGACGCCGAGCAGTGGCTGGGGGAGCACTGGCGCACCCTCGCTGCGCAGGGCGTGCACGCGGTCCGCCTGCTGCACGAAGGCACGCAGGCGACACCGACGCTGACGCTGCCCTACACCTAGACCATGGCGTGCACGCGGGCCGCACCGCGGCCCGGCTCGGTGATGCCGAGGTTCGCCCACGCGTCCGCGAGCGCCGCGACGCCGCGGCGCAGCTCGTCATGGGACGTCGTGAACGGGACCCGCAGGTTCTGCTCGAAGCTGCCGTCCACGCCGAAGGCCGTCCCGGGCACGATCCGCACGCCGTGCCGGACCGAGATCGCGGCGAGTGCGCTGGAGGCCGGTGCGCCCAGATCGACCCACAGCGACAGGCCGCCGCGCGGGAGCTCGAAGTGCCAGGAGGGCAGCCGGTCGAGCAGCAGGCCGGCCAGGAGGTCGCGGTGCTCGCGCAGGACGGCGCGTCGGCGGTCGAGCAGGTCCACGGGCCGCGCGAGAAGCTCGGCGACCACGAGCTGCTCGAGCAGCGGCGTGCCGATGTCGACGGTCGCACGCGCCGAGGCCAGCCGGGCCACGAGGTCCGGGTGACCGCGGACCCAGCCGACCCGCAAGCCGCCCCAGAACGACTTGGACGCCGACCCGATAGAGACGACGAACGCCGACCCGGTCCCGTCGCCGGCGAACGACGAGGGTGCGGGCCCGTCGATCGTCAGCTCGGTCAGGACCTCGTCGCCGACGACGGTCGTGCGGTACCGCCGAGCCAACGCGCGCACGGCGGCGCGCTCGTCGTCGTCGAGCGAGGTGCCCGTCGGGTTGCGATGGTCGGGCACCAGGTACACGAGCCGGGGGGCGACCTGGCGGATGGTCGACTCGAGCAGGTCGATGTCGAGCCCACGCTCCCCGGACGGCACGGGCACCGGACGCGCGCCGGCGCCCCGGACCACCTCGATCGCGTGCGGGTAGGTGGGGTGCTCGACGACGACACGGTCACCCGGGCCGGCGTGGGCGTGCACGAGGAGGTGGATCGCCTGCTGCGCACCCGTGGTCACCAGGATCTGGTCCGGCGTCGTGGGTGTGCCGCGGACCGAGTACCACGCGGCGATGGCCTCGCGCAGGACGGTCAGCCCGAGGGGCGCGTACCCGGTCCCCGTCAGGTGACGGGGGAGTGCGTCGAGTGCCGCGAGGTAGGCGCTGTGCAGCACGGACGGGGCCGACGGAGCCGCCATCGACAGGTCCACGACGCCCGGCTCGTCGTCGTGGGGCTTCGGGAACGTCCCTCGTGCGCCGCGATCGCTCGGCAGCGTGGTGACGGTGCCGGAGCCGCGCCGACTGGCCAGGTAGCCCTCGTCGCGAAGCAGTCCGTACGTGGCCGTGGTGGTGGTCCGGGAGATCCCGGCGGCCTCAGCGAGCTCGCGTTCGCTCGGCAGGCGGGTGCTGAGGGGAACCGAGCCCGACAGGATCGCCGCACGCAGCGCGTCCGCGAGAGCGATGTAGGCCGGGCCGGGACGCTGCCAGGCACCGAGCACGGACTGCAGCCGCCGGCCGCTGATCCGGCGGTCGGCCGGCAGGTCGGTCATCGTCATGGAGCCACTCTTGCACAAGTGGCTATGTCCAGGAAGGCCAATCGCCGCGCAGGCTTGGCGACCATGGACATGTGGCTATCGATTATTCTGATACTCGTGCTGACAGCGTCGATCGTGACCGCCACGACGGCGATGCGGCGTCGGCGTCGTCCTCGACCGCAGCGTGAGCCGCGGTACGGGTGGACCGAATGGAACTTCCGGTGACCCGCAGGTCCGGGCAGCTCCTCGGTGGGCTCGTGCTCTACGCGGCGTCGATCGCGATGGTCGTGCACGCCGGGCTGGGCTCCATGCCGTGGGACGTGCTGACCCAGGGGATCGTCGCGCACACGGGTCTGTCGTTCGGGATGGTGACGCTGCTGACCGGCGTCGTCGTCCTGACCTGCTGGATCCCGCTGCGTCAGCGCCCGGGTATCGGGACGGTGGCCAACGTCGCGGTGATCAGCATCCTCGTCGACCCGTTCCTCGGCGTTCTCGACCGGCTGCCCGACCCGCTGCCCCTCGGTGCGCGCGGCGCGCTGGCGGTCGCCGGGATCGTCCTCAACGGCCTGGCGACCGGTCTCTACGTCGGCGCCCGCCTCGGGCCGGGTCCGCGCGACGGGCTGATGACGGGTCTGGTCGCGCGGACGGGCTGGTCGATCCGGCTCGTCCGCACCGGGATCGAGGTCGTCGTGATCTCCGCCGGATGGATCCTCGGGGGCACCTTCGGGCCTGCCACGGTGCTGTACGCGGTGGCCATCGGACCGCTCGTGCACGTGTTCCTGCCGCGGTTCACCGTGCCGACGGCCGACGCCGCGGCTGCGGAGCCGGCCGTCGTGCCGGTCTGAGGATCAGCGCGGACCCGGCGCGCCCAGGGCCGTCTCGGCGGGGTCGTTGACGACCGAGTCGCCCAGGACCGTGTCGATGCGCTTGAGGAGCTCGGGCGGGATGACGACGCCGGACGCCTTGACGTTCTCCGTGACCTGCTCGGGACGAGAGGCGCCGATGATGGCGGAGGCGACGTTCGTGTTCTGGAGCACCCAGGCGACGGCCAGCTGAGCCATCGTGAGGCCGAGCTCGTCCGCGACGGGCCGCAGCTTCTGGACGCGCGGGAGCACCTGCGGGCGAGCGAGGATGCGCCCGATGAACCCTGCGCCCCCCTTCTCGTCGGTAGCCCGCGACCCGGCGGGCACGGGCTGATCGGGCAGGTACTTGCCGGTGAGCACACCCTGCGCGACGGGGGACCAGACGATCTGCGAGAGGCCGAGCTCGGCCGACGTCGGGACCACCTCGCCCTCGATGACCCGCCAGAGGGCCGAGTACTGCGGCTGGTTCGAGACCAGGTGGATGCCGAGCTCCTGGGCCAGGGCGTGCCCGGCACGGATCTGGTCCGCGGTCCACTCGCTGACCCCGATGTAGAGAGCCTTGCCGGCACGGACGACGTCCGCGAACGCCTGCATCGTCTCCTCGAGCGGCGTGGACTGGTCATATCGGTGTGCCTGGTACAGATCGACGTAGTCGGTCTGCAGGCGCTGCAGCGAACCGTCGATCGACTCGAGGATGTGCTTGCGGGACAGGCCCGAGTCGTTTGCGCCGCCGGGGCCGGTCGGCCAGTAGACCTTGGTGAAGATCTCCAGACTGGCACGCCGTTCGCCCTTGAGCGCCTCGCCGAGGACGCTCTCGGCCTTGGTGTTCGCGTAGACGTCCGCGGTGTCGAAGCTCGTGATGCCCGCGTCGAGCGCGGCCCGGACACACGCCTTCGCGGTGTCGTTCTCCACCTGCGAACCGTGCGTGAGCCAGTTGCCGTAGGTGATCTCGGTGATCTTGAGGCCGGAGCGGCCGAGGAAGCGGTAGGAAACCATTCCTCGACCCTAGCTGGGGTACTGGCCGCGCTTCACCTGGGGCTTCGGCAGGCGGGACCGGCGGATCTGGAGCGCTCGCGTCACCGTGTAGAACGGCGCGCCCTTGAGCGCGACGTCGGCGCCGAACTTCGCCTTCAGACGCTTCTTCGTGCTGCGCCACAGGAACCAGGAGTCGATCGAGAACAGGATCATGTAGGCGTACAGCGCCAGGATCGCGCCGAAGGCGATGGGCGTCTGCTGGAACGCGAACTGGAGGACGATGAGCGCCACGGCGACCGGGAGCACGAACTCGCCGAGGTTCCAGCGGGCGTCGACGACATCGCGCATGAACCGCCGCTGCGGGCCGCGGTCCTTGAGCGGCATGTGCTTCTCGTCGCCGGTCTGCATCGCCTGGTACTCGAGGCTCCGCTGCTTCTTGCGGTCGTCGGCCTGTGCACGGTTCGCGCCCTTGCGGTCCGTGCTCACCAGGGGACGCTTGTTGGCCGCCTCGGCCTCCTTGCGCTTCGGCGTCGGTCGCCCCTTGCCCACGGGCTCGCTCGGGCCCTCCGACAAGGCGGGCTGCTGGTCATTGCTGCGTCCGGGCACGACGCCAGGGTAGTCGAGTAGCGTGCTGAACCGTGACTGACATCGCTTCCGACGAACGGACCGAGGCGTTGCGTCTGCGGACGACGGACCTCTTCGGTGCCCTGCGCGCAGATCTCGAGGCGCTGGTGCGGATACCCAGCGTGTCGAACGCGGAGTTCGACCAGGCGCACGTCGTGGCGAGCGCGGATGCGGTCGCGGGCCTCCTGCGCGGGGTCGGCTTCGACGACGTCCAGGTCCTGCAGGTGGACGGGGGCGCGCCGGCGGTCGTCGGCCGACGCCCGGGACCTGTCGGTGCCCCGACCGTCCTGCTCTACGCGCACCACGACGTCCAGCCACCCGGCGAGGACGCCGACTGGCAGAGCCCGCCGTTCGTGCCGACGGAGCGCGCCGGCCGGCTCTACGGGCGTGGCGCTGCCGACGACAAGTCCGGGGTCATGGCGCACGTCGGAGCGTTGCGCGTGCTCGGTGACGAGCTCGCGGTCGGTGTGACGGTGTTCGTCGAGGGCGAGGAGGAGATCGGCTCGCCCACGTTCCTGCCCTTCCTCACCGCCCACCGGGACCTGCTCGCTGCCGACGTCATCGTGGTCGCCGACTCGAACAACTGGGCCGTAGGAGTTCCGGGACTGACGACGTCGCTGCGCGGGCTGGTCGACTGCGTCGTCGAGGTGGCCGTGCTCGACCACGCGGTGCACTCGGGCATGTTCGGCGGAGCAGTCCTCGATGCGCCCACCCTGCTGGCTCGCCTGATCGCGACGTTGCACGACGATGCCGGCGACGTCGCCGTCGCCGGGCTGGTGCGCGCGCCCGACCCGACCGTCGACTACGACGAGGCCGCGTTCCGAGCCGACGCTGGTGTGCTCGACGGCGTCCGACTGGCCGGTACCGGGCCGATCACGGCTCGACTCTGGACGCGGCCCGCGATCGGTGTCATCGGTCTCGACGCACCCCGGGTCGCGACCGCGTCGAACACGATCACGCCGCGCGCCTCGGCCAAGCTCTCCGTGCGCATCCCGCCCGGTCAGGACCCCACGGCGGCGATGGCCGCGCTGCGCACCCACCTGCTCGACCACGCGCCGTTCGGCGCCCACGTCACCGTCACCGACGGCGAGGCCGGCAAGCCGTTCCAGGCGCCGACCGACTCGCCCGCGATGCAGGCTGCACGGTGGGCCTTCGCCCAGTCGTGGGGGATTGAGCCGGTCGACATCGGCGTGGGGGGATCGATCCCGTTCATCGCCGAGCTGCTCGACGTGTTCCCGAAGGCATCCATCCTGGTCACAGGCGTGGAGGACCCGGACAGTCGAGCGCACGGAGCGAACGAGTCGGTGCACCTCGCAGAGCTGGCCAAGGTGGTGCTCGCCGAGGCGCTCCTGCTCGAGAAGCTTGCTCAGGCCTGAAGGGTGTCCACCACGACGAAGTGCTCGACGACCGGGAACGGGTCGTAGAAGTGGTGCAGAAGATCGCGCCACCGGGCGTACTGCGGCGAGCCGCGGAAGCCGACGGTGTGCGCCTCGACCGACTCCCAACCCATGAGCAGCAGGTAGGAGCCGGGGCTCTCGACGCTCCGTGAGACCCGCACCCCGCGGAAGCCGGGGATCTCGGCGAGGAGGGGCAGCGCCTGCTCCAGCGCACGCTCGAATGCCTCGTGCTGGCCGGCCCTGACCGGCAGCAGGGCGTGCTCGAGCACCGGGGCGGCGAGCAGGTCGCTCATACCGGGGGCTGCGGGTCGTACTGGATGCCGCGGCGGACGTCGCGTGCCACGTCGACGGACTCGAGGCGCGCGACGAGATGCAGCGCCAGGTCGATCCCGGCCGACACCCCGGCCGACGTGACGAGGTCGCCGTCGTCGACGAACCGGGCCTCGGTGTCGGCGAGCACGTCCGGTTCGAGCTCGAGCAGCTCGTCGAACGCCGCCCAGTGCGTGGTCGCGGGGCGACCGCTCAGGAGACCGGCGGCCGCGTAGACGAGTGCGCCGGTGCAGACGCTGGCAAGGACCGGAGTGGTCGCGCGCATCGCGTGCACCCACGCCAGGTGCTCCGGCTGACGCAGCAGGAGACGTGTCCCGTGGCCGCCGGGGTAGACCAGGACGTGCAGCGGTCCGAGGGCTGCCACGGAGGCGTCGGGCACCAGCCGGAGGCCCTTGGCGCACACCACGCCGCCACCGTCCTGCGAGAACGTCAGGACCTCGGGGTGCAGCTCGGAGTGGTCCGCCCAGTACTTCAGCACCTCGTAGGGTCCGACGACGTCCAGCTCCTCGGCGCCGTCGAACACGAAGATGCCGACGCGCAGCCCGTTCCCCGTGGACACGTCAGTACCCGGGCAGTGCGAGCATCTGGTCGAGGGCCACCCGCGCCCAGTGCGCGACGTCGGCGTCGACGACGATCTGGTTGACGGTGCGACCGGCCAGCAGCGACTCCATGGCCCAGACGAGGTGCGGCAGATCGATCCGGTTCATGGTCGAGCAGAAGCAGACCGTCGAGTCGAGGTAGTGGATGTTCTTGTCCGGGTGTGCGGTCGCGAGACGACGCACGAGGTTCAGCTCGGTGCCGATCGCCCACGACGTGCCGGGCTCGGCCGCGTCCAACGCCTTGATGATGTACTCCGTCGAGCCCACCAGGTCCGCAGCGGTGACGACCTCGTGCTTGCACTCGGGGTGCACGAGGACCGTCACGTCGGGGACCGCCGCCCGGATGTCGGTGACGTTGCGCTCCGAGAAACGTCCGTGGACCGAGCAGTGCCCGCGCCACAGGATCATCCGGGCGTCCCGCAGCTGCTGCGTGGTCAGCCCGCCGCCAGGCTTGCGCGGGTCGAACACCACGCAGTCGTCCAAGGAGAGCCCGAGCTGCAGCACGGCCGTGTTCCGGCCGAGGTGCTGGTCGGGCATGAACAGCACCTTGCCGCCGCCGCCCACCCCGCCGACCTGGTCGAACGCCCACCGCAGCGCCACGTGCGCGTTCGACGACGTGCAGATGGTGCCCCCGTGACGTCCGGTGAACGCCTTGATGGCAGCCGTCGAGTTCATGTACGTGACCGGCACCGTGGCGTCGGCGATCCCCGCGTCCACGAGCACGTCCCAGGCGTCCTCCACCTGGTCGATCGCCGCCATGTCCGCCATCGAGCAGCCGGCCGCGAGGTCCGGGAGGATGACCTGCTGGTGGTCGGACGTCAGGATGTCGGCCGACTCGGCCATGAAGTGCACGCCGCAGAAGAGGATGAACTCCGCCTCCGGCCGTGCGGCGGCTTCCCGCGCGAGCTTGAACGAGTCGCCGGTGACGTCGGCGAAGTCGATGACCTCGTCGCGCTGGTAGTGGTGGCCGAGCACGAACGCGCGGGTTCCCAGCGCGGCGCGGGCGACGCGTGCCCGTTCGACGAGGTCCGGGTCGCTGGCTGCCGGAAGGTCGCCGACACACTCGACCCCGCGCTCGGAGGCGAGGTCGATGCCGCGCCCGAGCAGCAGCAGGGCCGACGGAGCCGGCTCGGAAAAGGTGCTGCGATCCGTGGTGACGCTCACGCGCCGATCCTCGCACACGGGCCCGTTGCTGAGAGCCGACGCGGTCCAGCCGTGCCACGATGCACGGCGTGCGCGTCCTCATCGCCCCCGACAGCTTCGGCTCGAGCCTGACCGCCGACGAGGCGGCCGACGCGATCGCCGGTGCCTGGCGCGCGGTCGCGCCGCACGACGACGTGCTCACCTGCCCGCTGTCCGACGGGGGCCCAGGGTTCGTCGCGACGCTGCACCGCGCCCTGGGCGGTTCGCTGGTGCCGGTCACCGTGACGTCCCCGGTGGGTGAGCAGGTTCCGGCCGTCTTCCTGCTCGTCGGCGCGACGGCCTACCTGGAGTCGGCGCAAGCCATCGGGCTGCCGCTGGTGCCCGTCGACCGACGCGACCCCGGCCGGACCACGACCCGCGGGGTGGGCGAGCTGGTGGCCGCAGCCCTCGCGGCCGGCGCAGCCCGGATCGTGGTCGGCCTCGGGGGGTCGGCGACGAACGACGCCGGTGCGGGCGCTCTCGTCGGGCTTGCGGAGGCACTTGGTGTCCCGGGCGTCTCGGCGACCGCTCTGGCATGTGGCGGCGCACCCCTGGGCGCCGTCACGGAAGACGACCTCGCGGGCCTGCGAGCACTCCGTGACCGCCTCCGCAGAGTGGACCTCGTCGTCGCGACCGACGTGGACGTCCCGCTGCTCGGGTTGCAGGGCGCGAGTGCCGGGTTCGCGCCGCAGAAGGGTGCAACACCGCTCCAGGCCCAGGCGCTCGAGCGTGCGCTGTCGGACTTCGCCCACGTCGCGACCTCGGCGCTCGGGGACGCGATCCGTCCCGACCTCATGGCCGGTGCGCGAGCCACGTCGGCGACGACGCGCCTGACCACCGCGCCCGGAGCAGGCGCCGCGGGGGGCCTGGGCTTCGGGCTCGGCCTCGTCGGGGGCCGCCTCGTGCCCGGGTCGGGATTCGTCGCCGAGGCCGTCGGCCTCGACGCGCGGATCGCGGAGGCGGACGTCGTCGTGACCGGCGAGGGGCGGTTCGACTGGCAGTCGCTGCACGGTAAGGCGGCGACCGAGGTCGCGTCCCGAGCGCTCGCGCACGCGGTCCCGACGATCGTGCTCGCCGGCGAGGTGCTCGTCGGTCGACGCGAACTGTCAGCCGCGGGGATCACCGCGGCGTACGCCGTCGGCGAGACGCCGGACGAGGTGCGCGCGGCACTGGAGGCCCCGGCGCAGACTCTCGCCGCCCGCACGACCCGGGTCGCTCGGACGTGGTCGCGGTAGCTCGCACTCGTGGTGCGACGCACCGCACACCGATGATCGCGCGGGGGAGACGTACCCTGGAGGGGAACAACTCGGCGCCGGGTGCTGTTACGCAGACGGTCCAAGGCCGATTGCGCAGACGCACCATCCCGTGAGCCCACTGGAGAGACTATGAGCGAGACCACGCAGACCACGACGCACGGCGTCCTCCTCACCGACGTCGCCGCCGGGAAGGTGCGCAGCCTCCTGGAGCAGGAAGGCCGCGATGACCTGCGTCTTCGTGTCGCCGTCCAGCCCGGTGGATGCTCGGGCCTGATCTACCAGCTGTACTTCGACGAGCGCGTCCTCGACGGTGATGCCGTCAAGGACTACGACGGCGTCGAGGTCGTCGTGGACCGCATGAGCGTCCCGTACCTCGAGGGTGCGACGATCGACTTCGCCGACACGATCGAGAAGCAGGGCTTCACGATCGACAACCCGAACGCCGGCAGCGCCTGCGCGTGCGGCGGCTCGTTCAGCTGATCTGCCTGAGAAGGGCCCCGGCTCGTGGCTGGGGCCCTTTCTCATGCCTGGGTGCGGACCGTGAGCGAGTGGACGCCGTCCGCCTGAGTCGCCTCGACCATGACGTGGCCGCGCATCCGGGCCCAGGCCGGTACGTCGTGCACCGCCGCCGGATCGGTCGCGAGCACCGTCAACGTGCTGCCCACCGGTGCGTCCTTCGCGGCCCGGGCGAGCCGGATCACCGGTGCCGGGCAGCGCAACCCACGGGCGTCGACGACGATCACAGCGCTGTGACCCCCCACGACTCCCGCACCGCCGCGACGATGCCCGGCAGCTCGTCCAGGAATCTGCCCACCTCTGCCGAGCGTGCGCCGCGGGGTAGCGCGAGGCGGATGTTGCCGTGGGTGAGGGCCCCCATGGCGGCAAGGACGTGGCTCGGTTCGAGCGCGCTCGACGTGCACGCCGACCCGGATCCGACCGCGAACCCGCGTGCGTCCAGCGCGCCCAGGAGCGCCTCCCCCTCGACATAGAGGCAGGAGAAGGTCAGGACGTGGGGGAGTCGCTCCACGGCATCGCCCACGACATCGACGTCGGGGACCTCGGCAGCCACCCGCGTGCGCACCGTGTCGATCAGCTCGCGCCGGCGGACGTCGTCCGGCGCACCGGTGGCCACCTGCAGTGCCACGGCCGCGGCGAGCGCAGCGGGGACGCTGACGCCCCCGGGGAACCAGCGGTCCTCGTCGTCGGGCCAGTCGGGGGAGCGACGCACCCCGGCGCGTGTGACGAGCACCCCGAGCCCTCCGGGACCTCCCCAGTCGCCCGAGTCGCCGGCGAGCAGGTCCCAGGCATCACCCACGTCGACGTGTCCGAGGCTCGCGCCCGCATCGACGAGCAGCGGGACACCGGCTGTGCGCGCAGCGTCATGGACGGCCCCGACGGGCTGGAGCGTGCCCACCTCCCCGTTCGCGTGCTGCAGGGCCGCGAGTGCTACCCCAGGCAGGCGGACGACGTCGGCGAAGGCGAGCGCATCCACCCGACCGGTCGAGTCGACGGGCACCGTGACCCGGTGGCCGGCGAAATCGGCGGCATTCAGCACGGCCGCGCGCTCGACGGCGCCCACGACGATGTCGCCACCCACGCGACGACGACCCCGCGCCACCGATCGAACAGCCGCGTGGAGCGCAGCGGTGTGCGACGGAGACAGGTCGACGTCCTGCGTCCGGACGCCCACGACTGCGGCGATCGCCTCCCGTGCGCCGTCGAGCAGCATGCGAGCCCGCCGACCCTCTGCATGCAGCCTGCGCGGGTCCGCCCACCCCTGGTCCAGCGCCTCGACGAACGCGGCGCGGGCCTCCGCGAGCAGCGGAGCGTGCCCGCCGGCGTCGAGGACGACCCGCCCGACAGTGGTGTCGGTCACAACGGGCGCCTCGCGCGGTCGGGTCGTCTCGCGTTCACCACTCGTGCTCACGGAGGCACGTTAACCCCGCGAGGCGCGTGACCAGGCGGGAGACGGTCCTCCCGGACGGCCCGCCGGGCTGTGCACCCCCCGTGCGGACCGGGGCCTGACGTGACGAACGTCGTGCTGACACGGCGTCGTCAAGAGTCGAGCCCAGCACGAAACGCGCGGCCCGGGGCGCTAGGCTGCACCAGTCGAGGACGAAGGTCCCGGACGACGCCACCGCACCATGGGAGCGCCGACGGGACGCGAGTGAGAGGTCCCCCCGTTGCACCCGGACACCCCCCGCCGCACGCGGCGGCCAGCGCTGGTCCTGGCTGGTCTGCTTGCTGTCGCCGTCGTCCTCCTGAGCGGATGCTCCGAGCAGGTGGAGCGAGGCTTCCTGCCTGGCTCGTCGGAGCACGAGATCACCAACCAGACCGGTCGGATCACGAGCCTGTGGGTCGGCTCCTGGATCGCCGCGCTCATCGTCGGCGTCATCACCTGGGGCCTGATCCTGTGGTGCGTCACCGTCTACCGGAAGCGCAAGGCGGACGACACCCTCCCGGTGCAGCTCCGGTACCACGTGCCGCTCGAGATCATGTACGTGATCCTGCCGATCATCATGGTCGGCGTGCTGTTCTACTACACGAACCGCGACACGACGGCGCTCGTCGACACGTCGGCGAAGACCGAGAACCACGTGCAGGTCATCGGCAAGCAGTGGAGCTGGGACTTCAACTACCTCGACGACGACGCGTACGAGACCGGCCAGCACGCGCAGGACGTCGGCAGCGCCGGCACGGGCGTGCTGCGTGACCAGGTCACGCTCTGGCTCCCCGTCGACGAGTCGGTCACGTTCACGCTCAACTCGCGCGACGTCATCCACTCGTTCTGGGTGCCCGACTTCCTCATGAAGATGGACGTCATCCCCGGCAAGACGAACTCCTTCCAGCTCACGCCGAGGGTGATCGGCTTCTACGAGGGCAAGTGCGCCGAGCTCTGCGGTGAGTACCACTCGTCGATGCTGTTCAACGTCAACGTGGTCTCGCGCGAGGAGTACGACACACACATCAAGGAGCTCCAGGAGAAGGGCCAGGAAGGCTCGCTCGGACTCGAGTACAGCCGCCAGCAGGACACCGCGCCCGACGCGGCGAAGGAAGGCGAGAACTGATGGCTGCCGTCGCGGAGCACATCCCCGGACTGGCGCCGTCGCGCCAGACGCTAGGCCGCACGGTGATCAAGTGGATCACCTCCACCGACCACAAGACGATCGGGTACCTCTACCTGATCACGTCGTTCGTCTGGTTCGCCGTCGGCGGCACCCTCGCGCTGCTCATCCGCGCGGAGCTCTTCGACCCGGGCATGCAGGTGTTCCAGTCGAAGGAGCAGTACAACCAGGCGTTCACCATGCACGGCACGATCATGCTGCTGCTGTTCGCGACGCCCCTGTTCGCCGGGTTCGCCAACGTGATCATGCCTCTGCAGATCGGTGCGCCCGACGTCGCGTTCCCGCGGCTGAACATGCTCGCGTACTGGTTCTTCTTCTTCGGCGGCACGATCGCCGGGTTCGGCTTCTTCACACCCCAGGGCGCCGCGTCGTTCGGATGGTTCGCCTACGCGCCGCTGTCCAACACGGTCTACTCACCGGGGCTCGGTGGAGACCTCTGGGTGTTCGGGCTGGCGCTCGCCGGCTTCGGCACGATCCTGGGTGCCGTCAACTTCATCACGACGATCGTCACCATGCGCGCCCCCGGAATGACCATGTTCCGCATGCCGATCTTCACCTGGAACACCCTGGTGACGTCGCTGCTCGTGCTCATGGCGTTCCCGCCGCTCGCCTCGGCACTGTTCGCGCTCGGCGCGGACCGACGGTTCGGCGCCCAGGTGTTCAACCCCGAGAACGGCGGCGCCATCCTCTGGCAGCACCTGTTCTGGTTCTTCGGGCACCCGGAGGTCTACATCATCGCGCTGCCGTTCTTCGGCATCGTGACCGAGATCCTGCCGGTGTTCAGCCGCAAACCGATCTTCGGCTACCGCGGTCTGGTGTACGCCACGATCGCCATCGCCGCCCTGTCGGTGACCGTCTGGGCGCACCACATGTACGTCACCGGATCGGTCCTGCTGCCGTTCTTCTCGTTCATGACGATGCTGATCGCGGTGCCCACCGGTGTGAAGTTCTTCAACTGGATCGGCACGATGTGGCGGGGCAAGATCACGTTCGAGACGCCCATGCTGTGGACGATCGGCTTCCTTGTCACGTTCCTGTTCGGCGGTCTGACGGGCATCATCCTGTCCAGCCCGGCGCTCGACTTCCAGCTGTCGGACTCGTACTTCGTCGTCGCCCACTTCCACTACGTGGTCTTCGGAACCGTGGTGTTCGCCATGTTCGCCGGGTTCTACTTCTGGTGGCCCAAGATGACCGGCCGGATGCTCGACGAGCGCCTCGGCAAGGTGCACTTCTGGATGCTGTTCATCGGCTTCCACACCACCTTCCTCATCCAGCACTGGCTGGGTGTGAAGGGCATGCCGCGCCGGTACGCCGACTACTCGCCAGCAGACGGCTTCACGACGATGAACCAGGTCTCGACGATCGGCGCCGTCATCCTCGCCGCGTCGACGCTGCCCTTCCTCTGGAACGTGTACACGACCTGGCGCAACGCCCCGCTCGTGACCGTCGACGACCCGTGGGGTTACGGCGCCTCGCTCGAGTGGGCCACCAGCTGCCCGCCCCCGCGGCACAACTTCACGTCGCTGCCACGTATCCGTTCGGAGCGTCCGGCGTTCGACCTGCACCACCCTGAGGTGGCTGCCATGGACTTCGTCGAGCCGGATCCCAACCCTGTGCTCGACTGGGAGTCGGACCGCCGCGGCCAGCAGAGCGTCGCCCGCGATCGGATCATGCACGGGACCGGCGAGCCCGAGCAGTCCACAGCGACGATCGTGGATGACGGAGCCGGAACGGACGAGGACGAGACGCGATGAAGCTCGAGACCAAGCTCTTCCTCTACGGAGTTCTCTTCTTCGTACCGGTCGGTCTGATCTACGCCTGGTGGAGCGGTGGCGAGGCGGTCGGGACCGTCGGCATCCCGCTCGTGGGTGGTCTGGTCGGCATGATCGGCGCGTACTTCGCGCTGCTGGGCCGCCGCATCGACGAACGCCCCGAGGACGACCCGAACGGTCAGATCGAGCAGGGCGCCGGCGACCAGGGTGTGTACAGCCCGTGGAGCTGGTGGCCGCTCGTCCTCGGTGTGGCCGCCGCGATCGCGTTCGCGGGGCTCGCCATCGACTTCTGGCTCGTCGGCATCGGCGTCGCCCTGGGTGTCATCGGACTCGTCGGCTGGGTCTTCGAGTTCTCTCGCGGGCAGCACGCGCACTGACGTCCTCACCTGGGTGTTCCAGCCCGTGTGAGCAGGGATTTCGCCCTGCTAGCGTCGACGGCATGAGGCATCCTCGCGCAGTCGTGGCTCGAACCATCCTCCTTGTCGCGCTGGCGGGGGCGGCCTTGACCGCCTGCGCCGGCGACGACTCCTCCGGCTCTTCCCTGAAGTCCACCGACGTCACGGGACAGTGGAACGAGCCGGACTCCAAGCCCTTGGTCGACCTCCTGTTCCTCAAGAACGGGACGGTCAGCGGGTCCGACGGGTGCAACCAGCTGAACGGGACCTGGAAGATCAGTGGCTCGACGGTCGAGCTCGGGCCGTTCACCGCCACGATGATGGCGTGCGGCGACGTCGACACCTGGTTGTCCGGAGCGACGTCGGCAACGATCGACGGCAAGACCATGACGGTCCTGGGGGACAGCGACAAGAAGATCGGAACGCTCGAGAAGGTCTCCTGAGCGCACGACGGCCGTGGGCCCGCACTCGACGACGAGTGCGGGCCCACAGGCGTTGTGCGGGGCGTAGAGAGGGCTAGAGGGCGACGATCAGCCCGGAGGTCTGCGTGCGCGCGCGCTCGAAACGAGCCGCGGCGTCCGACCAGCTCACGATGTTCCACCACGCCTTGACGTAGTCCGCCTTGACGTTGACGTAGTCCAGGTAGAACGCGTGCTCCCACATGTCGAGCACGACGACCGGGACGAGGCCGAGAGCGATGTTGCTCTGCTGGTCGTAGAGCTGCACGATGACGAGCTTCTGGCCGATCGAGTCCCACGCGAGGATCGACCAGCCAGAGCCTTGGATGCCGATCGCGTTCGCGGCGAAGTGCTTCTGGAACGCGTCGAACGAGCCGAAGAACTCGTCGATCGCGGCGCCCAGCTCGCCGGTGGGCCTGTCGCCACCCTCGGGGGAGAGGTTCTGCCAGAACACCGAGTGGTTGACGTGCCCGCCCAGGTTGAAGGCGAGGTTCTTCTCGTGGAGGTTCACCGCGGCGAAGTCGTCGGCGTCGCGTGCCGCGGCGAGCTTCTCGAGCGCCGTGTTGGCGCCGGCGACGTAGGCCGCGTGGTGCTTGTCATGGTGCAGCTCCATGATGCGCCCCGAGATGTGCGGCTCGAGCGCCGCGTAGTCGTAGGGCAGATCCGGAAGCGAGTAGTCAGCCATGCGTGAGTACCTCTCCTGCGTCGGTGTGGGACTGTCCGCCCCTGAGAAACGAAGAAGCGGGCGGCTCGCCGTGACGGCGAGCCGCCCGACTCCTCGGACAACTCTTGCTCAGGATCAGTGATTCCGCCCGTCAGGGGCAGTCTCGTCCTTCGGATCCACGAGGTGCTGGCCACCGCCGACGACGCCGGCCTGGGTGCCCGCGCTTGTCAGCTCGGCAGGGGCGGGCTCGCCGCTCCCGATCGCGTCGTGCTCTCCGTGGGAGTGCGCGGCGACGAGCTCGGCGGGCGTGACCGGCTCGATGCGGTCCTCGTAGAACGTCTCCGAGAGGCGCTGCCGCATGCGGTCCAGCCGGTATCCCTTGCGGCGCACGCCGCGTGAGTCCTCGGCTGGCTCGATCTCCAGCGGACGAGTGTTGTCGTGCTGCACCCGCAGCCACCGCTCGTGCGCGTCGAGGGGCTTGTGCACCTCGATGTACTCGCCGTTGGCGAACCGGACGATGCGACCGGTCTCGTGGCCGTGCAGGACGAGCTCGCGGTCCTTGCGCTGCAGGCCGAGGCAGATGCGCTTGGTGATCCAGAAGGCGAACCAGGGTCCGAGGAAGACCAGGGCCCGGAACGTCCACGTGATGTCGTTGATCGACAGGTGGAAGTGGGTGGCGATCAGGTCGTTGGAACCGGCGAGGATGAGCACGAAGAACGCAGTCAGGAGCGACACGCCGAACGCGGTCCGGAACGGTCGGTTCCTCGGGCGGTCGAGCACGTGGTGCTCCTTGCGGTCACCCGTCGCGAACGCCTCGATGAACGGGTAGAGCGCGAGTGTGGTGAACAAGATCCCGGGGACGACCACGGCAGGGATGAGGACGTTCAGCGACAGCGTGTACTGACCGATGACGACCTCGGCGAAGCCGGGCATCATGCGCAGCGCACCCTCGAGGAACAACATGTACCAGTCGGGTTGGGCGCCCGCGGAGACGATCGACGGATCGAACGGGCCGTAGTTCCAGACCGGGTTGATCGACATCGTCGCCGCCATCAACGCGATGACACCGAAGACGATGAAGAAGTAACCGCCGGCCTTGGCTACGTAGATCGGGAAGAGCGGGTAGCCGACGACATTCTTGTTGCTTCGTCCGGACCCCGGGTACTGCGTGTGCTTGTGCAGCACGACGAAGAACAGGTGCAGCCCGATCAGCGCAAGGATGATGCCGGGAATCAGGAGGATGTGCACGGTGAACATGCGCGGGATGAGCACCTCACCCGGGAACTCGCCGCCGAACAGGAAGTACGAGATATAGCTGCCGATGACCGGGATGGACCGCACCACACCGTCGGTGATCCGCAGGCCGTTGCCCGAGAGCACGTCGTCGGGGAGCGAGTAGCCGGTGAAGCCCGCGGCGAGCCCGAGGATCATCAGCGTGAAGCCGACGAGCCAGTTGAGCTCGCGAGGCTTGCGGAACGCTCCCGTGAAGAACACCCGCATCATGTGCGTGACGATCGAGGCCATGAAGATCAGCGCGGCCCAGTGGTGGATCTGCCGCATGAGCAGGCCACCGCGCACCTCGAACGAGAGCCTCAACGTCGAGGCGAACGCCTCCGACATGTGCTGTCCCTGAAGGGCCACCCACGGACCGTCGTACGTCACCTCGTTCATGCTCGGGACGAAGAACAGGGTGAGGAAGACGCCCGAGATCAGGATGGTGATGAAGCTGTACAGCGCGATCTCACCGAGCAGGAACGACCAGTGGTCGGGGAAGATCTTTCGCGCGAAGACCTTGACGGCGGTGCCGAGGCCGGTGCGCTGGTCGAGGTAGTCCGCGGTGCCGGCAGCAATCTTCTCGACAGGAGAGGGGGTTGATGTCGTCGTCACGTGAGTCGCTCCCAGAAGCTCGGGCCGACGGGTTCATGGAAATCGCTCTGTGCGATCAGATAGCCCTCGTCATCGACGGTGATCGGCAGCTGCGGCAAGGGCCGCTTCGCCGGTCCGAACACGACCTTTGCTCCGTCTGCCACGTCGAACGTTGACTGGTGGCACGGGCACAGGAGGTGGTGAGTCTGCTGCTCGTACAGCGCGACCGGACATCCCACATGGGTGCAGATCTTCGAGTATGCGACGATCCCGTTGTAGGACCAACTCTTCTTGTCCTCGGATTCTTTGAGATCCTCAGGATCGAGTCGGACCAGGAGCACGATCGACTTCGCCTTCTCGTCGAGCGGGTGCTCCTGCTCGTCGAGCTTGTCCGGCTGGACGTGGAAGATCGACCCGATGGTCACGTCCGACGCCTTGATCGGCCGGCCCGTCGGGTCCGTCGTGAGTCGGGTGCCCTTGCGCCACATCGTGTACTTGAACTTGCTGACGTCCCAGTCGCCGCCGACATTGCCGACGATCGGCACGACGATCGCCAGCGGGAAGAGTGCGAGCGCCCCGATCATGGTGCCTTGCAGGAGCCCGCGACGACCGATCGCCGAGTCCGCAGCGCCTTCCTTGAGCACCTCGACGGCAGCCGCACGGGTGTCGTCGGAACTGCGCTGCTCGTGCCGGTCCTCGGCCTTCTCGTGATCGTTCATCAGGGCCTTGCCCCAGTGGACAGCGGCGATCCCGATGCCCAGAAGGGATACGGCCAGGCCGAGGCCGAGGAGCAGGTTCGACCGCAGGATCGTGTGCGGCTGGTCGCCCGGCGGGACCGCGAAGTACGCGATCAGGAAGCCGATGGTGGCGAGGATCGAGATCACGAACAGGAAGACGACCTGACGCTCGGCCTTCTTGTTCGCCTTGGGGTCCAGGTCACCCATGCGGTCGTGGTGCTCCGGGTGGCCGGGGTCCTCGAACCGCTCGGGGTAGGTGCCGTCCTCGCGGAGGATCAGCGAGTTGTCGGTCGTGGCCTCGGGGGCCGGGTCGTGAATGCTCACGAGGACTTCGCTCCGATCCAGACCGCTGCGCCGATGAGCAGGCCGAGCCCGACCACCCACGCCCAGAGGCCTTCACTGACAGGGCCGAGGGCGCCGAGGGTCAGGCCGCCCGGGGACGCGCCGCCCTGCTGGTCGATGAACGCGATGACGTCGCGCTTCTCCTCCGGCGTGATGTTCGCGTCGTTGAACACCGGCATCGACTGCGGGCCGGTGAGCATCGCCTCGTAGATGTGCGTCGGCGTCGTGTCCCACAGCTTGGGCGCGAACTTGCCCTGCGAAAGTGCGCCACCGGCGCCGACCGCGTTGTGGCACATCGCGCAGTTGGTGCGGAAGATCGCCATCCCGTTCGAAGCGTCGCCCAGCTTGGGGTCGACCATCTCCGCGGTCGGGATGGCAGGCCCCGCACCGAGCGACGCCACGTACGCCGCCAGCTGGTTGATCTCCTCCTGCTCGAACTGGACCGGCTTGGCCTCGATCTGCGGGCCGTTCATCTGCGCCGGCATGCGACCGGTTCCCACCTGGAAGTCCACGGCTGCGGCGCCGACGCCGATCAACGAGGGACCACTTGCGGTGCCTGCCGCCGACGGTCCGTGGCACGTGGCGCAGTTGGCTTGGAACAGCTTCTCACCGGTGGCGATGTCGGTGGCGTCCGCCTTCACGGTCGCCGCGCCCGCTGATGTCGGTGCCAGCACCGCGTACAGCGCACCGGTGAGCAGCAGCGCCAGCAGGAGCAGCACGATCGGCGCGCGCCGATCCTGCCTGCGGGCTGCGAGTGCCTTCACGGATCGATCCTCGTCTCGCACGTTGGGGATGGGGGTTCAGCTCTGGCGGGCGGCGACGCCCACCGGTGCTACTTGAGCAGGTAGATCATGGCGAACAGCGCGATCCAGACGACGTCGACGAAGTGCCAGTAGTACGAGACGACGATCGCGGTCGTCGCCTCGTGGTGGCCGAAGCGCTTCGCGCTGAACGAGCGACCGAGCAGGAAGATGAACGCGATGAGTCCGCCGAGCACGTGCAGACCGTGGAAGCCGGTCGTCAGGTAGAACACCGAGCCATAGGGGCTGGACGACAGCGTCAGGCCCTCGCGGACGAGGTTCGCGTACTCGAAGATCTGGCCCGCGACGAAGACCGAGCCCATCACGTAGGTGAGGGTCATCCACTCGTTCATGCCCCACCGGCGAACGTTCAGCAGCGACCCGCTGCGCACCGGCTGGAACCGCTCGGCCGCGAACACTCCGGCCTGGCAGGTCACGGACGAGAGCACCAGGACGATCGTGTTGGCCGTGGCGAACGGGATGTTCAGCTTCGCGGTCCAGAACGTCCACTCGTCAGGCGCTGCGGATCGCAGCGTGAAGTACATGGCGAAGAGGCCGGCGAAGAACATGAGCTCGCTGGCCAGCCACACGATCGTCCCTACCGACACTGGGTTCGGACGGTTCACGCTCACGTGTGGGCTGGTGCGGGGGGCAGCCGTTGCGGTCGACACGTTGGCCATTATGGCTGACCCGGCCCCGCCGTGGGCCATTGGAACGGCGCGGTGTCGGCGGGTAAATGTCACATCGTCAGGATCCGTGGGGTGGCCGGTACGGCAGAGGCGGCCGTGGGGCGCGGGATCACGCGGCAGACGGTCGTCGTCGGGACCCGTCCTCAGGCCCTGACGACGATGGGTGTACCGACCCGGAGACCGGCGCGTCGCGGTGCTCGTGCTATGTGTCGGCGGCTCGAGACGTGTTGCTCCTCACCGCCTCGCGACGACCCGTGCCAAGATTCCCCTCGGACGCACGTCGACGATGAGTGAGGACCTCCATGAGCACCGGCCAGCCCGAGAACGCAGCCGTCCCGGCGGCACCGCGGATCCTTCTGTACAGCGACGACGTGGACGCGCGCGAGCAGGTGCGGCTGGCCGTCGGACGACGCCTGCGTCGGGGCGCACCGGACATCGAGTGGGTCGAGGTCGCGACCGCCTCCGCCGTCGTCTCGAGCACGGAGGCCGGTGGGCTGGATCTGCTGATCCTCGACGGCGAGGCCGACAAGGTCGGGGGCATGGGGCTCGCCCGCCAGCTCAAGGACGAGATCTACCAGTGCCCGCCCGTCCTGGTGCTCACCGGTCGCCCGCAGGACGCCTGGCTCGCCTCGTGGTCCAACGCGGAGGCGGTCGTCAGCCGGCCGCTCGACCCGGTCGAGCTGCACGCGGCCGTCGCGGCGCTCGTCGAGGCTCGGGCCGTCGCCCGATGACCGACGCTCCGACCTGGTCGGACCTCTTCGCCACCCTCGTCGACCGGCGGGACCTCACCTCCGAGCAGACCGCGTGGGCGATGGGCGAGATCATGAGCGGTGAGGCGTCGACCCCTCGGGTCGCCGCCTTCCTCATCGCCCTGAAGACCAAGGGCGAGACGGTCACCGAGCTCACGGGCCTGGCCGACACGATGCTCGAGCACGCCGTCCGCATCGCTGTTCCGGGGCGGACCATCGACATCGTGGGCACCGGCGGCGACCGCTCCCACACGGTCAACATCTCGACGATGTCGGCGCTCGTGGTCGCCGGCGCGGGGCTCACCGTGGTCAAGCACGGGAACCGGGCCGCGTCGTCGTCCTCCGGCTCCGCCGACGTGCTCGAGGCGCTCGGCATCCGTCTCGACCATCCGCCGGCGCGGGTCGCCGAGATCGCGACCGAGGTCGGCATCACCTTCTGCTTCGCGCAGATGTTCCACCCGTCGTTCCGGCACACCGCACCGGCGCGCAGCGAGCTCGGCATCGGGACGGCGTTCAACTTCCTCGGACCGCTGACCAACCCGGCGCAGCCGGGGTCCGCCGCGATCGGCGTTGCCGACGCCCGGATGGCTCCGCTCATGGCGGGCGTGCTCGCCGGTCGGGGCGCGAGTGCGCTCGTGTTCCGTGGCGAGGACGGGCTCGACGAGATCGCACCCACCGGGCCGACCCGGCTCTGGGAGGTCCGCGACGGCGAGGTGCAGGACTCCCTCGTCGACTGGACGGACCTCGGCGTCGCCCGGATCCAGCTCGAGTCGCTGCGGGGCGCGAAGGCGGACTACAACGCCGACGTCGCGCGCCGACTCCTCGACGGTGAGCACGGGCCCGTGCGGGAGACCGTCGTGCTCAACACCGCAGCCGCCCTGGTCGCCGATGGCACGCTGCCGGGGACGGACGCCGGCTCGCTCACCGATCGGCTGGTGGCCGGCGCCGGGCACGCACGGGAGTCGCTGGACAGCGGGCGGGCCGCCGACGTGCTCGCGCGGTGGCGGGCCGCCAGCGCGGGCTGAGACCTCCCGGGCCAGCTCGTGCCGCAGCGCAGGAGGCTGGAGCGGCAGGCCAGATCCGCAGCAAGCGGTCCGACCCGCCGGGCAGCGCGGGCACGTGCGGCTCGCGGACGAGAGCCCCGACCGTCCAGCACCCGTCCCGTGGGCCCGCCTGCTAGTCCTCGAGTCCCAACGAGAACGCCTGCTCCAGGTCGTGCTGGCTGTACGTCCTGAACGCGATGTAGGTCTGGGTGCGCAGGACGCCGTCGACCTTGCTGATCTTGTCGGCGATGACGTCGGCGAGGTGGTCGTGCTCGCGGACGCGGACCATGGCGACGAGGTCGACCTCGCCGGTGACGGAATAGACCTCGCTGACGCCCGTGATGTCGGCGATCGCGGCAGCGACCTCCGGGATCCGTGCGGCGTCCGAGTCGATGAGCACGATGGCGGTGAGCATGCTCGACATCATGCCGTGCGAGGACGCCGTACGCCGGTGGGCAGGACCTGCGCGTCTGCGGCGTCGAGCTCGCCGCTGAGCACGGTCGGCGGACGCTCTCCGAGCGCCTCCGCCGGGTGGAGCACGAACCCACCGTCAGGTCGGGGCACGATCGCGATCGCGGCTGCGGGGTCCTTCAGGCGCAGGGCCGAGCGCAGCGGATAGGCCCACGTGCTCGCGACCTCCACGAGGCGGACCCCGGGCTGGTCGAGCCACGCGAGGACCAGGTCCGTCTCCTCCGGATGCGCCGCCGGGGCGGGTGCCACGGAGGCCTCGACGTGCTCACCCGACGCCTGAAGAGCGCCGATCGCGGGACGCGGGTCGGTGCGCCGGTCGACCCGCGCCGTGCCCGCGAGACGGCCGTAGCGGACGAGCACGACCTCCCAGCCGCCGTCGTCCGTCCGGCGTGCTGCCACGAGCTCCGAGCACGCTGCGAGGGGGGCGAACCGTTGCGCGCGGGCGGCACCGCGCAGGAACGCGCCAAGGCGGTCGCGCACGGTGGCGGCCTCCTCGAAACGCTCCTGGCCGACGAGCGCCGAGATGCGGCCTGCGTGCGCGACGACCACGGCGTCCGCATCAGCGAGCATCGCGTGCCGGACCGACGCGACGGTCGCGGCGTAGTCGGGCGCCTCCTGGATGCACGGCGCGCTGCACCTCCCCATGTCGGCGAGCACGCACGCGGAGGCACCGACCGGTGCGACCAGCGGCAGCCTGCGCGTGCACTGGCGGATCGGGAACGTCTCGTGCAACGCCTCGAGGGCCAGCTGTGCCGTGGCGCCGGACGAGAACGGACCGATGTAGCTCGCGCCGTCGTCCGCCTTCACCTCGCGCACGACGGACAGCCTCGGGTACGGCTCGGACGTGAGCCGCACCCACGGCATGCGCTCGGGAAAGCGGGACCGCCTGTTGTAGCGGGGGGAGTGGGCCGCGATGAGTCGCAGCTCGCGGACGCGCGCCTCCAGTGCGGTGGCGCACGGGATGGGGTCCACCCGGTGTGCCACGCGCACCATCTCGATCATCCGGCCGCGCTTCTCCGCTGACGTGAAGTAGCTGCGGACGCGCTGCCGGAGCGATGTGGTGGACGTGCCGACGTAGAGCACCTCCTCGCCGGGGCCGCGGAACAGGTAGACCCCCGGACAGTCGGGCAGGCCGTCGGCGAGCGTGCGCTTGCGACGTACGTCCTGCGGGACGGGGTCCGTCGCCGTCGCGAGGTCCTCGAGGTGCGTGATGCCGAGCGGGGCCATCCGGCCGAGGAGCGCGTGCAGGACGTCGACCGTCGCCTGAGCGTCCGCGAGCGCCCGGTGGTTGGGTGTCACGGTCGCGTGGAACAGGGCGGCCAGCGAGGACAGCTTGTGGTTCGGCACCTCGTCGCGGGTGACCACCCGACGGGCGAGTCGGACCGTGTCCAGGACCTTGTTGCCCGGCCAGGCGTGCCCGGTGCGCGCAGCGGCAGCCTTGAGGAACCCGATGTCGAACGGGGCGTTGTGGGCGACGAGAACGGCACCGCGGGAGAACTCGAGGAAGCTCGGCAGGACCTCCTCGATGGGCGGCGCACCGATGAGCATCGTGGTGGTGATGCCGGTGAGCACCTGGATGAAGGGAGGCACCGGGCCGCCCGGGTCCACCAGCGTCTGGAACTCGCCGAGCACCTCGCCACCGCGCACCTTGACCGCACCGATCTCCGTGATCGCGCAGTCCGACGGGGTCCCGCCCGTCGTCTCGAGGTCGACCACGACGAACGTCACGTCCGACAGCGGTGTGCCGAGATCCTCGAGGGTGGGCTGGTGCGCTCTCGCGTCGGGCCCCGGGGTCGTGTCCGCCCGGACGGGGCGCAGGCGACGGACGGACGACATGGGGCGGACGCTACAGACGGTCACCGACACGGCACCCGCGGCGCACCGGTGGGTGTGTCGCCACCTAGGGTGCTGGGATGACCGGCATCGACCTCGAGGACGCGGCGAGCGTGCCCGACGACCGGTCGGACGTCCCGCCGACGCTGCGGTCCGCCCTCGTCCAGATCGCCTCGGACGCACTCGGTGGCTTCGAGCCCGTCGCCGTCCCTGCACCGCTGCGGGCTGTCCACCGGTTCGCGCCACGACGTCGGGCGTCCGCCGGGGCGGGGCCGCTGTGGACCGCGCTGCTGCAGGAGGACGGCTTCCGCAGCAGCGTCGCGCGGGTGTGGGCGCAGGCGAACCCCGACCTTGCGGCGCAGCTCGTCGACGGCCACCCGGAGCAGTCCCTGCAGGCCGCCGCAGGTGCATGGCTCATGGGTGACGGGGTCTGGCGGAGCCTGGTGCCGGCGGGCGTGGCGGCGCCGGACGACGGCGAGGTCGCACAGCTGCGCGTGAGCCTGGCTCGGTCACAGGCCGAAGCCGAGCGCCTGCGCGCGGACCTGACGTCGGCGACGCAGGACGCGCGTTCCGCGCAGGATCAGCTCTCCGCACTGCAGCGCGAGCTGCGCCGACTGCGTTCGGATGCCGACCGCGCGCGCAGCGAGGGCCGGAGGGCGGCCGACGAGGCGCAGGCCATGCTGAACGCCGTCGAGCTCGCCCGGTCCCGCGCCGACGAGGACCTGCGGTCGGCGGTCGACGAGCGACGCGCCGCGGCGGCGGAACGCACGGCGGCTCGCGCGGAGCTGCGGGCCGCTCGCAAGCTCGCCGATGCACGGGTCCGGCTCCTGCTGGACACGATCGTCGACGCGGCGAGCGGGCTGCGCTCGGAGCTCGCCCTCCCGCCGGCGGGGGAGAGGCCCGCCGACCTCGTCGGGCGGACCGACGAGGGCTCGGGACGCACCGCTCCTCGGCCGGGTTCGCGCGGACGCTCCGTCGACGACCCCGCCCTCCTCGAGGAGCTCCTGCGCCAACCGTGGGCGCACCTGATCGTGGACGGCTACAACGTCTCGAAGACGGGCTTCGCGGGGCTGACGCTCGCCGAGCAGCGGCGTCGGCTCGTCGACGGACTCGCGGCGGTCGCGGCACGCACGGGGGCCGAGGTCACTGTCTGCTTCGACGGTCAGGAAGGGCAGGGCGCGACCGGGGGGCAGCCGCGAGGGGTTCGGGTCCTGTTCGCCGTCGGGGAGATTGCAGACGACCTGATCCGCCGCCTCGTGCACGCCGAGCCGCCCGGACGGGTGCTGGTCGTGGTCACGAGCGACCAGGAAGTGGTCCGGGACGTCGAGGCGGACGGTGCGTGGGTGGTCCCCTCGAGCACTCTCGTGGCGCGGATCCAGCACCTGTGAGACCGACTGTCGGTGGCCGTCGCTAGCGTCCGGCGCATGATCATCGACTGCGACACCTGCACCGAGCGCGGCGCCGCGTGCGCGGACTGCGTCGTGACGTTCCTGACCATCCCGGTCCGTCCGAGGTCGCCCACCCAGCCTGCAGGGCACACCGAGCACAGCCAGCACACCGAGCTCGGTGCGGACGAGCAGCGGGCGATCGAGGTGCTCGCCGCCTCAGGGCTCGTGCCACCGCTGCGGATGGTGCGGGCGATGTGACCCGTCAGCTGCCTGCGGGCGATGCGTAGAGCGCGTCCACCTCGTCCGCGAAGTCCTTGAGCACCTGGGTGCGACGGATGCTGAGCTTCGGGGTGAGGTAGCCGTTCGCGATCGTGAGGTCCTCGCCCAGGATGCGGTACTTGCGGATCGACTCGGCACGTGAGACGGCCTTGTTGGCCTTCTCGACCGCCAGGTCGAGCGACGCGAGCACGTCGGGGTCGGTTGCCGCCTGGGCGACGGTCATCTCGGGCTTGCCGTGGCCCGCCAGCCAGCCCGGGACGCCCTCCGGATCCAAGGTGATCAGCGCACCGATGAACGGACGCTGGTCGCCGACGACGACGACCTGGCTGATCAGCGGGTGCGCGCGGAGCCGGTCCTCCAGGACTGCGGGCGCGACGTTCTTGCCGGCGGCCGTGACGATGATCTCCTTCTTGCGCCCGGTGATCCGCAGGTAGCCCTCGTCGTCGAGCGCACCCAGGTCCCCCGTGCGGAACCAGCCGTCCACCAGAGACTCGCGCGTCGCCACGTCGTTGGCGTGGTAGCCGCGGAACACCGGGATGCCCTTGACCTCGACCTCACCGTCGTCGGCGATCCGGATCGACGTGCCGGGCATCGGGACACCGACGGTCCCGATCTTGGTTCCCTTGCCAGGACGGTTCACGGTCGCCGGTGCGGTGGTCTCGGTCAGGCCGTAGCCCTCCAGGACGTTCAGCCCGAGGCCGCGGTAGAAGTGACCCAGGCGTTCGCCGAGCGGAGCGCCTCCGGAGATGGCGTACTTCGCGTTGCCACCGAGCGCCGCACGCAGGCGCTTGAGCACCAGGACGTCGGCCACCTTGTGCTGGAGCCTGAGCCACGGGCTCGGCCCGCGCGGCGTGTCAAGCGCGCGTGAGTACACAATGGACGTCTTCGCGGCGCGCTGGAAGATCGCGCTCTTGCCACCTGCAGCGGCCTTCTGCTCGGCGGAGTTGTAGACCTTCTCGAACACGCGCGGCACGGCGAGGATGAACGACGGCCGGAAGGACGCCAGATCCTCGATCAGCGTCGAGGTGTCCGGCGTGTGCCCGAGGACCGCGCCCGCCGGGATGCAGAGCACCTCGATGAACCGGGCGAACACGTGGGCCAGCGGCATGAAGAGCAGCGTGCGTGCGCCGGGCTCGCCGACGACCTCGTACAGGTCGGCGACGGTGTTGACGGTGAGCTCGTAGAAGTTGCCGTGCGTCAGCTCGACGCCCTTCGGGCGGCCGGTGGTGCCCGAGGTGTAGATGACCGTGGCGACGTCCGAGAGCGCCGCGAGTCCGCGGCGTCGGGCGATCTCCTCGTCGGGAACCGAGTCCGCGCCCGCCAGGATCGTCTCGATCGCGCCGTCGTCGAGCAGCAGCACCTCGCGCAGGGTCGGCGCGTCCGCACGGACCTCCTCGACCGTCGCGGCGTGCGCGGCGGTCTCGACGACCAGGAGCGAGACGTCCGCGTCGGTGAGGATCCAGAGCACCTGCTCGGCGGAGGACGTCTCGTAGAGCGGCACCGGCACGGCGCCGACGGCCCAGACGGCCCAGTCCAGCAGGGACCACTCGTAGCGGGTGTGCGACATGATCCCGACCCGGTCCCCGGGCTCGACGCCGCGAGCGACGAGGCCCTTGGCGACGGCGACGATCTCCGCGTCGAACTCCTGCGCTGTCAGGGGGATCCACGGGCCGCCCGCCTGCGCCTTGTGCTCGATGACGACGCGGTCGGGGGTTCCCGTCACGCGGTCGGCGAGCAGGTCGTTCAGGTTGTTCGAGGGGTCGACCTCGAGACGCAGGGGAGTTCGGAACTCGTCCATGCTGGCTCCAGTGACAGTGGCGAAGTGTGCGACGAGGATACGTGACGCGCACGTGACATCCGGGCAGGTTCGGTACGCTCGCGTCGCGGTCGGGAACGGTGGTCGGACGGGTGCGCACCGAGGCGCGCCGTGCGGCTAGCGTGGAGGACCGCAACCGGACGGTCCCGAGCACGGCACGAACGCGTAGGAGCACACGAAAACATGCACGCCATCGGTGTGGACATCGGCGGGACGAAGATCGCGGCGGGTGTCGTGGACGAGGACGGCGAGATCCTCGCGCAGACCCGACGCGACACCTCTCCGGACGACGCCGCCGGAATCGACAAGGCGATCGCCGACGTGTACGCGGAGCTCAGCGCGTCGTACGAGATCCGGGCGATGGGTCTCGCGGCCGCCGGGTTCGTCTCGGCCGACCGTTCGTCCGTGCTCTTCGCTCCCAACATCGCGTGGCGCGACTACCCGCTGCGCGAGCGCGTGGCGTCGCTCATCCAGGACGACATCACGATCGTCGTCGAGAACGACGCGAACGCAGCGGGCTGGGCCGAGTTCCGGTTCGGTGCCGGCCGCGACGTCGACGACATGCTGATGCTGACGGTGGGCACCGGCCTGGGCGGCGCGATCGTCACCGACGGCAAGCTCGTCCGTGGTGCGTGGGGTGTGGCCGCCGAGATCGGCCACATGCGGGTCGTCCCCGGTGGTCACTACTGCGGCTGCGGGCACGAGGGCTGCTGGGAGCAGTACGCCTCGGGCAGCGCGCTCGTACGGGACGCCCAGGCGATCGTGATCATCCAGCCCGACCGGGCGACGCGGCTGCTCGAGCTTGCCGGCGGCGACGCGGAACGCCTCACCGGACCGCAGATCACCCAGGCAGCCCAGGAGGGCGACCCGCTGGCTGTCGAGCTGCTCGCCGAGCTCGGAAAGTGGGTCGGTGAGGGAGCGGCGTCCGTGACCGCACTGCTCGACCCGGCGCTGATCGTCGTGGGCGGCGGCGTGGCTGCGGCCGGTGACCTGCTGCTCGCGCCCGCGCGTCGCGGCTTCGCCGAGCAGCTCTCGGCGAGAGGGCACCGCCCCGAGGCCGCACTCGTGGTCGCCTCGATGGGCAACGACGCCGGGATGGTCGGCGCCGCGGATCTTGCGCGGGTCTGACCTGTCAGACGACGGCACCCGTGTCGTCGTCCCCTGGCTCCCGGCGGTTCGGCATGCGCCAGAGCAGGACACCGACACCGAGCACGAACACGACCGCGGCCGCCTGGATCAGCGCGGCCGGAGCGGTAGGCCACGCGATGACCACGATCAGCAGGAACAGCGGCATGCCCACCGCGGCGATCCACGCCATCGTCAGGAGGGGGTCACCGCCGAGGACCGGACCCGGGTCCGGCGGGACGAAATGCTCCTCGGAGTCGACGGTGGCCTCCGCCTCGTCGAACTGCGCGGATCCCTCCCAGTCGCGTCCGGAGAGGTCCGGCGCCGGGCGCACGACACGCGACTCCGCGATCCACGGGGCTACCGGGAACTCGAGCGGGGTGGCGGCCTCAGGCTCCACGGGCGCGGTTCCGTCGTACCCTGCGAGGTCCCCGAGCTGCGCGACGATGCCGTTCCAGACGTCCTCGTCGGACGGTGGGTCGGTCTCGTCCGGGACGTCAGCGCCCTGCGACGGGACGCCGTCGTCAGGGTCGTCGGGGCGAGGTGCCATAGGAGCACTCTAGAGTCGTGCACAGCGGTCGGCGTGGCACGTGGGGGCTCTGCACGTGCGAGCTCAGCAACGAGTGAACGCACAGTCCGTGGGTCGGGTCGAGAGGTGAACCGTTGTTCTACTGGTTGATGAAGCGGGTCTTCGTCGGTCCGCTGCTGCACCTCGTCTACCGTCCCTGGGTGCGCGGCGCCGAGAACGTGCCCGAAGAAGGTGGCGCGATCCTGGCGAGCAACCACCTCGCGGTCATCGACTCGTTCTTCCTGCCCCTGGTTCTCGACCGCGAGCTCGTCTTCATCGGCAAGCAGGAGTACTTCACGGGTGCGGGCGTCAAGGGTCGGTTGACGGCAGGGTTCATGCGTGGTGTCGGGACGATCCCGGTGGATCGCGGGGGCGGCAAGGCGAGCGAGGCCGCGCTGCGCACGGGTCTGCGACGGCTCCGCGAGGGCGACCTGTTCGGTATCTACCCCGAAGGGACGCGTAGCCCCGACGGCCGCCTCTACCGCGGGAAGACGGGCATCGCGCGCCTCGCGCTGGAGTCCGGCGCGCCCGTGGTCCCGGTGGCGATGGTCGGCACGGATGTGGCGCAGCCACCCGGGCGGCGGATCCCCAAGGTCATGCGGATCGGCATGGTGATCGGCGAGCCGCTCGACTTCAGCCGGTACCAGGGGATGGAGAACGACCGGTTCATCCTGCGCTCGGTGACCGACGAGATCATGTACGCGATCATGGCCCTGTCGGGGCAGGAGTATGTCGACGTCTACGCGGCCACCCAGAAGGCGCGCATCGCGACCGGCCACCCCGCAGCGGCGGGCGACTCGGCCGACCACCTGCCTTCCGCGCCGGGCGGTCGACCCGTGCCGGACGTCCAGGTTCCGGTACCGCCGGAGGGCGAGCCTGAGACGTCAGTAGGATGACCCGGTCGGCGTCGAGCCGACCGTGCGCCCGCGTGGGCGTCGTCCTGGCGATCCCTGCGGGGAGCTGCGCCACAGGTTTCAACGAGAGGTGTGTCTCATGTCGGTTCGTCGCGTCGCCCTCCTGACCGCGGGTGGCTTCGCTCCGTGCCTGTCGTCCGCCGTAGGCGGGCTCATCGAGCGCTACACGGAGATCGCTCCCGACATCGAGATCATCGCGTACGAGCACGGGTACTACGGCCTTCTGCGCGGCGACAAGATCGTCATCGACGAGGAGACTCGGGCGAAGGCCGGGATCCTGCACAAGTTCGGCGGGTCGCCCATCGGCAACTCGCGCGTCAAGCTCACCAACGCGGCTGACTGCGTGAAGCGCGGTCTCGTGAAGGAGGGCGAGGACCCGCTGCAGGTTGCGGCCGAGCGCCTGAAGGCCGACGGCGTCGACGTCCTGCACACCATCGGTGGCGATGACACGAACACCACGGCGGCCGACCTCGCGGCCTACCTGCACGACAACGGCTACGAGCTCACGGTCGTCGGTCTGCCCAAGACGATCGACAACGACGTGGTGCCCATCAAGCAGTCGCTCGGCGCGTGGACCGCCGCCGAGGAGGCCGCAGGGTTCGCCGCGAACATCATCGGCGAGCACCGTTCGGGTCCGCGCATGCTGATCGTGCACGAGGTTATGGGCCGGCACTGTGGGTGGCTGACCGCAGCCGCGGCCGCCGACTACCGCAGGTGGCTCGACGCGCAGGAGTGGGTTCCCGGCATCGGCCTGACGCGCGAGCGCTGGGACATCCACGCGGTGTTCCTGCCGGAGCTGGCGCTGGACATCGACGCCGAGGCGGCGCGTCTGAAGCAGGTCATGGACTCGCAGGGCAACGTCAACATCTTCCTGTCCGAGGGTGCGGGCATGCACGAGATCGTCGACCAGCTCGAGGCCTCCGGCACCGAGGTGGGGCGCGACGCGTTCGGCCACGTGCGCCTCGACACGATCAACCCCGGTCAGTGGTTCGCCAAGCAGTTCGCCGAGAAGCTGGGCGCCGAGAAGGTCATGGTCCAGAAGTCCGGGTACTACTCCCGCGCTGCGGCCGCGAACGCCGAGGACCTGCGGCTCATCAAGTCGATGACGGACCTGGCGGTCGACTGCGCGCTGCGCGGGGAGTCCGGCGTGATCGGGCACGACGAGGAGCAGGGCGACGTGCTGCGGGCGATCGAGTTCCCGCGCATCGCGGGCGGCAAGGCGTTCGACGTGTCGCAGCCGTGGTTCGGCGAGCTCCTTGCGGACATCGGTCAGGACCTCGTGCCGGCGAGCCACTCATGACGGTCGAGCCGGATCCCCAGGTCGTCGCCGGGCTGGATGCCTGGCGGTCCATGTCCCCGGTCCAGCAGCCGCAGTGGCCGGATGCGGCTGCACTTGCTCGCGTCACGGACAAGCTCGCCACGGTGCCGCCACTGGTGTTCGCGGGCGAGGCCGACGCGCTGCGATCGCAGCTGGCCGCGGCCGGCCGTGGTGAGGCGTTCCTCCTGCAGGGCGGTGACTGCGCCGAGACGTTCGGCGAGGCGACGGCGGACAACATCCGCAACAAGATCAAGACGATCCTCCAGATGGCGGTCGTCCTGACCTACGGCGCGAGCCTCCCGGTCATCAAGATGGGCCGGATGGCCGGGCAGTACGCCAAGCCCCGCTCGTCGGACAGCGAGACCCGCGACGGAGTCACGCTGCCTGCGTTCCGCGGCGACATCATCAACGGGTTCGAGTTCACGCCCGAGGCGCGCACGCCGGACCCGCAGCGGCTGCTCGAGGCGTACCACACGTCCTCGTCGACGCTGAACCTGATCCGTGCGTTCACCACCGGCGGCTTCGCGTCGCTGCTTCGGGTCCACGAGTGGAACCGCGGCTTCATGGCCAACCCGGCGTACTCGCGCTACGAGGAGATCGCGGCGGAGATCGACCGCGCGATCCGCTTCATGGCCGCCTGCGGCGCGGACTTCGACGCCCTGCGCACCGTCGAGTTCTTCGCGAGCCACGAGGGTCTGCTGCTCGACTACGAGCGACCGCTCACGCGGATCGACTCGCGCACCGGCCTGCCCTACGACTGCTCCGGACACTTCGTCTGGATCGGGGAGCGGACGCGTCAGCTCGACGGCGCGCACGTCGACTACTTCTCCCGCGTGCAGAACCCGCTCGGCATCAAGCTCGGCCCGACGACCACAGGCGACGACGCCCTCGCGCTCATCGACAAGCTCAACCCGAGCGGCGAGGCCGGACGCATCACCTTCATCACGCGCATGGGCGCCGGCAAGGTCCGCGACCTGCTGCCTGCGCTCGTCGAGAAGGTGACGGCTGACGGCCGTCCCGTCACCTGGGTGTGCGACCCGATGCACGGCAACGGGATCACCTCGGCATCCGGGTACAAGACGCGCCGGTTCTCGGACGTCATGGACGAGGTGGCCGGCTTCTTCGAGGTGCACCGCGCACTGGGGACGGTCCCGGGCGGTCTGCACATCGAGCTCACCGGCGACGACGTCACAGAGGTCCTGGGCGGCACCGAGGAGATCGACGACGAGGGCCTGTCGCGCCGCTACGAGACGCTGGTCGACCCTCGACTGAACCACCAGCAGTCCCTCGAGATGGCGTTCCAGGTGGTCGAGCTTCTCCGCGCAGCGAGCTGAGTCCTCCCTGGCGCGTCCTGGCCGGTCGGCCGGGACGCGCTAGGTGATGGACAGCGTGATGACCGCGTCCTTCGGGGCCATGTCGCCACCCGAGGGACTCTGGCCGACGACGAAACCCAGACCGAAGTAGGCGGCCGCCTTCTTGGTCTTGACCTGGAACCCGGCTTCGGTGAGCGTCCTGGTCGCTGCGTCGACGCCCTGGTGGTTCACGTCGGGGACCGGGAACAGCTCCGGGCCCTTCGAGACGTGCACGGAGATCGTGTCAGTCCGGTGGCCTGCGGTCGCCGGCGCGGGTGACTGGTCGATGATGATCCCCTTGGGCACGGCGTCGTTGAACACCTCCGTCGGGGCGATCTTCAGGGCATCGGCTGCGACGAGCTTCGTCGCATCGGCCACGGTCAGGTTGACCACCGAGGTGATCGTGACCGCGGCGGGTCCGTCCGAGATCGTGAGCGTCACGAGCGTGTTCCGGTTGACCTTGGCGTCCGGGACGACGTCGCTCCCGTCCGGCAGTGTCGCGCTGAGAACCTTGCCGGCGGCGACGTCGTCCGCGTTGGCCGGGTCGGTGTACTGGACCTTGAGACCCGCGTCGGTGAGCACCTTGGCCGCGTCGGCCTGCAACGCCCCGACGACCCCGCCGGGCACGACCACCAGATCCGGCCCTCTCGACACGACGAACGCGACCGTCGCGCCCTTGCGGATCCGACTGCCCTCTCCGGGGTCGGTCGCGAACACCTCGTCGATCGGTGCCGAGCTGAAGTCCTTCGTCGACTTTCCCCGGAGCCCCGCCCGCTCGAGGATCTGCGTCGCATGTGCCTCGTCCTGCCGGACGATCGTCGGGACCGCGGTGTACGCGCCCGGCCCCTCCTGGCCGTACCACCACCAGCCGCCGGCGACCATGGCGGCCAGCACACCCAGAGCGACGATCCAGCGCACGAGGTGCCGCCGTCGGGCCGGGTCTGGCAGGCCGCCCGAGGCGAGCTCTGCCGCACTGACGCCGAGGCCGATCGGAAGGGCGACGGTCGCGCCGCGCGCATCGGAGACCAGCTGTGTCGTCTCCGCCTGGTCGGCGGCGAGCTCACCCGGCACGTCGTCGTCGGCGACGTCCGGTTCCAGATCGGGACCGAGGTCCGTCTCGTCGGGATCCGTCGCCGCCGGCAGGACGATCGACGGCGCCACGTCGGCGTGCCGATCGAGTGTCTCCTCATCGAGCGCGAGCCGTGTCCGGCGTAGGAGCGCCAGCGCCGCGCCTGCGTCGAGCGGGCGGTCGTCCGGGTCGCGTGCCGCGAGGGAACGCACGACCTCGTCGACCTCGATGGGGAGCCAGTCGACGAGCTCAGAGGGGGCCGGGACGTCGTTGTAGACGTGCTGGAAGGCCACCTGGATGGGTGTGTCGCCGGTGAACGGCTGGCGGCCGGTCAGCATCTCGAACAGCAGGATGCCGCACGCGTAGACATCGGTGCGTGCATCACTGAGGCCACGGGTGACCAGTTCAGGCGCCAGGTAGGCGACGGTCCCGAGCACTGTTCCCGTCGTGGTCGACGTCACCTCGGTGACGGCGCGGGCGAGACCGAAGTCGGCCAGCTTGACCCGGCCATCGGTGGCGAGGAGGACGTTCTCGGGCTTGATGTCCCGGTGCACGAGCTCGCCGCGGTGCGCCGTCGCGAGGGCATCGAGCACGCACTCACCGATCCGGAACGCGTCCCCGACCGTCAGGGCGCCCCGTTCGCCGAGGTAGCGACGCAGGTTGGCGCCGTCGACGTACTCCATCGTCAGGTAGCTGGTCTCGCCGTCGAGCCCCTGGTCGTACACGGCGACGAGGCCGGGGTGCGTGAGCCGGGCGGCGGTGCGCGCCTCGCGGCGGAACCGGGCGACGAAGTCGGCTCCCGACGCTCCCTCCGCCAGGTGCGCATGCATGACCTTCAGTGCGACATCCCGGTCGAGGCGCCGGTCCACAGCGAGGTAGACGGTGGCCATGCCCCCGCGGGCGATGCGGGACACGACCTCGTACCGGCTGTCGACCAGGCGGCCGACGAGCGGATCGGTGACGGTTGTTCCCACTCGCAGGAGTGTACGGGCGCAGGTCCGACTCTCAGCGGAAGCGCGTCATGTGGGTCTGCACGTTGGCGACGTAGATGCGTGTGTCGGCGAACATGCCGTTCCGCTTCACGGACGTTGCGCCCTGGTAGTACCCGGCGATCGCTGTGGGCAGGTCCGGAGCCGACTTCACCAGCGAGCGCAGGATGGCCACGCCCGCGACGGCGTTGTCGTCGGGGTCGAGCAGGTTCAGCGGGCGTCCGACGAGCTCTGATGCCCAGGCGCCCGAGCTGGGGATGATCTGCATGGCGCCGATGGCGTTGGCGGGGGAGACCACTGCGTGGTTGAAACCCGACTCCTGGAAGGCGACAGCCTGCGCGAGCGCGGGGTCGACACCCATCGACCGCGCGGTGGCCGCGATCTTCGCCTGCATCTGCGCCTTCGACGGGACCGGCGCCCCCCGCAGCGCGGACAGGTTCGCGTTGGCCGCCGCGACGACCGGAGCGGAGTACGTGCGACCGGCGAACGTGTTGCCGACGACGGCGGGTGCCGCTGCCACCGGGACGGTGAGGGCCTGACCGATGCGGATGAACGCCCGTGCGTCGAGGTGGTTCGCCGCGACGATGGCGGCGACCGAGGACCCGAGCTTCGTCGCCACGGCCGAGACGGTGTCCCCGGGTCGGACGGTGTACGTGACGGAGCCGGCGGCCTTCGCGACCGCCGTGGGTGCCGCGGGTGCGGCGGCTGCGGCAGGTGCCGGCGCGGCTGCCGCTCCGGGGACGGTGAGCGTCTGCCCGATCCGGATCATCGCGCGTCGGTCCAAGCCGTTCGCGGCGACGATCGCCTGGACGGTGGTGCCGAACCGCGCGGCGATCCGACTGACGTTGTCGCCGGCCACGACCCTGTAGCTGGCGGCCGCCGGTGCGCGGGTGACGGCGACGGCCGGGGCCTGCACGCTGCTCGGGATGGTGAGGACCTGGCCGATCCGGATCCGGCCGGCGTCCGCCAGTGCGTTCGCCCGCGCGATGGCGCCGACACTGCTGCCGTGACGAGCGGCGATGTGGCCGACGGTGTCACCCGAGCGGACCGTGTACTGCTCGTCGGCATGGGCAGCGCCAGCCGTGGCCGTCGCGGCGACGGCGACCAGCGCGAGGGCGCCGGTGCTGGTGGCGACTCGGCGAAGACCGACCGACCGGGCTGCGACGGACTGGGACATGGGCGACACCTCGTGTGACGAAAGTTAAGAGAAGTGACCTGTGTGACAGGAGTGACAAAATGTGACGGTAGCCCACGGAATCCCGCGTGGAAAGCGCCCGCCCGAATTGCCGAGGTGTAATTCACGGATGCGTACTCTGGTCGGGTGAACGCATCTGCAGACGCCCTGGACCTCCTTGTAGCCGAGTGGCTCACCGTCCCCGATGTCGCCGAACGCCTCGGCACCGATCCCTCGAAGGTCCGCCGCATCGTCCAGGAGCGACGTGTCGTGGGCACCCGTCGCGGCGATCCCCGGGTCTTCTCGATCCCCGCGTCGTTCCTGGTGCCGGGCCACCTGGCGAACCCTGCACAGCCCACGCAGCCAGATGCGCACGAGCCGTGGACGGTCCTCGCATCCCTCCAGGGGACGCTCACCGTTCTCGCCGATGCCGGGTTCTCCGACGAGGACGCGATCGAGTGGCTCTTCACCGAGCAGGCTGCGCTGCCCGGGACTCCTATCGACGCACTTCGGTCCGGGCGCAAGACCGAGATCAGACGGCTGGCTGCCGCCGAGCTCTGAGCGTCCGCGAGTGCCCGTCGACCGCGGTGATCATGAGCGGCGGGCAGCGCCTCCTCAGGCGAGTCGGTCGACCGCCGCATGCGCCAGGCCCACCAGCTGGCTCCGCGCCGGCTCCGGCCAGCCGCGTGCATCCATCAGCCCGAAGGCGACGGTGGCGAGCGAGTCGATGAGCTGCTCCATGTCGTCCGGCGCCCCGGTGGCCTGGATCGCCTCGGCCAGCTGGGTCACGTCCGCCTCGGTCAGGGCGCGATCGCCCAAGCGCGTACGCAGCAGCGTCACCGTCGCCTCGTCGCCGACCGCACGTGCCCGTGCGACCGCGCGGGCGGTCAGCACGGTGCGCTTGCCCTCACGAAGGTCGTCGCCGGCGGGCTTTCCTGTGGTGGCAGGGTCGCCGAAGACGCCGAGCAGGTCGTCCCGCAGCTGGAACGCCTCGCCAAGTGGCAGTCCGAGCTGCCGGCACGCAGCCAGCTCGGCGTCGTCCGCGTCCGCGAGCGCGGCGCCGAGCGTGATCGGGTGCTCGACGCTGTACCGCGCCGCCTTCGCGCGGATGACCTCGCGGGAGCGGACCTCGTCCCGCTCGGGATCGTCGCCCCACGGGAGTGCCTGAGCGAGGACGTCGAGGTACTGCCCGACCGTGACTTCGGTGCGCATGAGGTCGAAGACCGCCCGCGCCCGCGCCGCCCGCTGCGCCGGTTGAGTCGCGAGGGCGCTGGCGAACTCCTGCTCACTGGCGACGAGGGTCAGGTCGCCGAGGAGGATCGCCGCCGACATGCCGAAGCGGTCGGGGTCGCCTGTCAGTGCGTGCTCCCCATGCAGGCGGGCGAACGCGCGGTGGGCAGCGGGAAAGCCGCGCCGGGTGTCCGAGTCGTCCATCACGTCGTCATGGAAGAGTGCCGCGGCCTGGAACAGCTCGAGCGCGGCTCCGACCTGGATCACGGCGTCTGCCTCGGGACCGCCCGCCGGACCGCCGTGTGCCCGCCACGACCAGTAGCAGAACGCGGCTCGTAGACGCTTGCCGCCGGAGAGCATCAGGGCTACTGCATCGGCGAGGCGGTCGGCGTCGTCGCTCGCGCCGGCCAGGACCGTGCGCAGCTGGGCGACGTGGCGTGCCAGGACCGCGTCGACGCGATCGCGGACGTCGTCGGCGTCGACGAGGCTGGGGGCCGAGAGAGTCACGCGGGGCAGCCTACGGCGACGTGGTGCGCACCCGACCACCGAGCGTGAGGGTGCGCTGGTCGTCCCGGTCGAGGATCCCGACGAGGAGCAGCTCCGAACCGTCACCACGGGTGAACGTGGACTGCGCGGCGAGACCGGGCTCCGGGGCCGGGGGAGTTCCCTCCACGAAACCGGCTGCGAGGAGCGGTGCGCCGACCGCGGCGAGCAGGGCGGCCGTGTCCTGCTCGGAGCGCAGGTTGAGGCTGATCTCGGTGAGGTCGGTGCCCTGCACCGGTTCGGCCGACGAGACCAGCACCTCGGCGCCCGCGGGGACCGGGACCAGGTCGACGGGGAACCCGGCGACGACCTCACCCACTGCGGAGTGCGTGCTGTCGGCCCCAGGGAGCAGGGTCTCGGTCGGGGCCGGTGACGCGGTCACGGCCGTCGACCCAGCGGCCGGTCCCGTCCCGGGGTTGCTGGTCGAGCAGCCCGCCACGCACAGCATGGTCGCGACGAGCGCAGCAACTGCTGCGGCGCGCGCGACAGGCGTGGACCGGCTGGGCATCGGGCCAGGTTAGCGGGCCCACCCGTGCGGCCGGTCATCCGACGGGCGTCGTCGAGGCGACCACACCCCCGCACCGGCGGGGTTCGCACACAGATTGCGTCACTCGCCACCGCACGACCCTGCGGGCGGGTGGGCTGTGCCCATGGAGATCACCACAGTTCGGATGACCGAGGCACGCGAGCTGCTCGCCCTCGTGCCTCATCGCCTCGGCTTCAGGCCGCGGGACAGTGCCGTTGCCATCAGTCTTCGGGCGCCGCGCGGCAGGGTCGGCCTGGTCGTGCGGGTCGACCTACCGCACCTGGCCGACCCCCAGGAGGGTCCCGCGCTCGCCCGTCGCCTGCTGGCGTACCTGGGCCGCGACGACGCCGAGCGTGGGGTGCTGGTGCTCTACACGGACGACGACCCGCGCCGCGATGTCGGCCCCGCGCAGCGTGCTGCCCAGTGCTTCCGTGACGCCGCCGAGCCGTCTCTCGGGGACGTCCCGGTGTGGGTCGTGACGAGCTCCGGGTACCTGTCCCTCGACTGCGTCGACGACTGTTGCCCCCCGGGAGGCCGACCCCTGCTCGACCTCGACAGTACGCAGATCGGCGCGCAGCTGGTGCTCGCCGGCTCCGCGGTAGCGGACTCACGCGAGGACATCGCGCGGATCCGCTCCGCCGGCGCAGAGCGTCGCCGGACGGTCGCGAGGGCTCGTCGTCGCTGGGAGTCCCATCGAGAAGAGGCGTTGGTGGGTGGCCCACTGACCCTGGCGTCGTGGCGGGTCGACTCGGTCATGGCATGGCGTGAGGTCGTGCGACGGATGTCCATGCCCGACGGACCCGGCACACGTGTTCCGTGGGGGAGGCTCGAGGCCGGGCTCGACGATCGCCGGGTCCGCGACGCGATCCTCGTCGCCCTCGTCCCAGGGACCGGTGACCTCCCGGAGCGTTCGGTCGCTGGCGATGCCGAGGACGTCGAGAGCGCACTCGGTGCGGCGATGGCGAGGATCATCGACCCGGCGCATGCGGTCACCCCGCCGGAACCCGCGACGGCGGTGCACGAGGCGGCACTGGAAGGGGTCGTCGCCCACGGGCGCGTGGGCGTCCAGGCGCCCGCGCTGACCTTGCTCGCTCTCCTGTCGTGGTGGCGCGGGGACGGTGCACGGGCGCGCGTCCTGCTCGACGGTGCTCTCGACGCCGAGTCGGGATACCGGTTGGCCGCGCTCCTCGACGACGCCCTCGGCGCGGCGGTACCTCCGGGCTGGGTGCGACGTTCCGGCTGACCGGCAGGCGGGCGTTCGTCGTCGGGGGGTTCGACGTGCCGGACGATGCGCTCGTGGTCCGAGCCGGCCTCGGGTACGTTCACCGAAGGGCCGTGTCGCCGTGGACGGGAGAAGCCGATGGGAATCGTGGTGGGCTACCTGGCCACCCCGGAAGGTCGGTCGGCTCTGGCGGCGGCGGTCGACGAGGCGCGTCGGCGTCAGACGCCGGTCGTCGTGGTGGTCAGCGCGCGTCCGGGCGAACCCGACTCCGAGCGCGCCGTCATCGAGGCGGATCTCGACCAGGTGCGAGCACACCTCGCCGAGACGGGCGTCGAGCACGAGGTCCTGCTGCTCGAGAGCGGCGACGTCGCTGACGATCTGATCTCGACGGCCGAGCAGGTCGGCGCTCAGCTGATCGTCCTGGGTCTTCGTCGCCGCAGCCCAGTCGGAAAGCTCATCCTCGGCGCCAACGCACAGCGAGTCCTGTTCGACGCGTCCTGTCCGGTTCTCACGGTCAAGCCCAGCTGACCCCCGAGCGAGCGACGCGCCCGGCCCCAGGGAACGGGAATCTCTCGCGGCTCTCGTTCGTTGTGACCGTGAACCCCGTGAGATCCGCCCTGGCGGTCGCCTGGTCGTGCCCCCAGATTACGGCGAGACGCTCGCGGGGTCGGTACAATATCTATCTAGACGCCCGGCCCCTCCCGGTGTCGCCTTGCCGAAAGGTCGTTCGTGTCGTCCCAGACCCCGCACCCAGCTCTTCCGCGTGAGTTCGAGCACCCTGCCCTGCAGGAGCTCGTCCTTCGCGGCCGCACGCACGGCATGGTCGGTGCCGAGGAGTTGCGCACCGCGTGCGAGCAGGCTGACGTCCAGGACGCCAAGCGCCTGCGCGCTGTCGTCCGCGGCCTCGCCACGGCCGGCATCGGCGTCACGGAGCCCACCGCCAAGCCTGCCCGCGTGGCCGCCGCCACGAGCGCGAAGGCACGTCCCGCCGCCAAGGCTGTCGTGGCCGCCGAGGACGCGACCGCGACGACGACGCGTCGTCGCGCGACCGCGGCTGCCGACCCGACAGGCGACGCGCCCGCTGCCCCGAAGCCCAGGACCACGCGCGCCAAGGCCGCCCCGGCCGCCAAGGCAGCGGCCGTGAACGCCGACACCGAGTCGTCCGAGGACGAGCCAGTCGACGCCGAAGAGATCGACATCGAGGACATCGAGGTCGTGGACGTCGTCGCCGAGGTGATCGAGGTCGTCGAGGCGGTCGAGGCAGCAGACGAGGACGACGAGTCGGAGGACGGTGAGAAGAAGCCCGCCGCCAAGGAGGAAGAGTCCGAGGACAGCGGTTTCGTCTACTCCGACGCCGACGACGACGATGCTCCGGCGCAGCAGGTCGTCACCGCAGGTGCGACCGCTGACCCGGTCAAGGACTACCTGAAGCAGATCGGCAAGGTCGCGCTGCTGAACGCCGAGCAGGAGGTGGACCTGGCCAAGCGGATCGAGGCCGGCCTGTTCGCCGACGAGCGGCTGAACGCGGGCGTCGCGATGGAGCCCAAGATCAAGCGCGAGCTCGAGTGGATCGCGAACGACGGTCGACGCGCCAAGAACCACCTGCTCGAGGCGAACCTGCGACTCGTCGTGTCGCTGGCCAAGCGGTACACCGGTCGCGGCATGCTGTTCCTGGACCTGATCCAGGAGGGCAACCTCGGCCTCATCCGCGCGGTCGAGAAGTTCGACTACACCAAGGGCTACAAGTTCTCGACGTATGCGACCTGGTGGATCCGGCAGGCGATCACCCGCGCGATGGCCGACCAGGCGCGCACCATCCGTATCCCGGTGCACATGGTCGAGGTCATCAACAAGCTCGCGCGCGTCCAGCGCCAGATGCTCCAGGACCTGGGCCGCGAGCCCACGCCGGAGGAGCTGGCCAAGGAGCTGGACATGACGCCCGAGAAGGTCGTCGAGGTCCAGAAGTACGGCCGCGAGCCGATCTCGCTGCACACACCCCTGGGCGAGGACGGCGACAGCGAGTTCGGTGACCTCATCGAGGACTCCGAGGCTGTCGTCCCGGCCGACGCCGTGAGCTTCACGCTCCTGCAGGAGCAGCTGCACCAGGTGCTCGACACGCTCTCGGAGCGCGAGGCCGGCGTGGTGTCGATGCGTTTCGGCCTGACCGACGGCCAGCCGAAGACGCTCGACGAGATCGGCAAGGTGTACGGGGTCACGCGTGAGCGGATCCGGCAGATCGAGTCGAAGACCATGTCGAAGCTGCGTCACCCGTCGCGCTCGCAGGTGCTGCGCGACTACCTGGACTGACACGCACACAGCCTGATGTCGTGACGAGGCCCGGACCACCTGGTCCGGGCCTCGTCACGTTGCGGCGACGCCACATGTTCATGCCGTGGATACAGCGCTGGATACGACGTGAAACATGAAGCTCCTAAATTCGACCTGAGAGGCGGAGCGGTCGCGATCGCCTTCCGGCCGCTGGTTGGTCGCCCATCACCCTCGCTGCGCTAGGGGCCGGACATGAAGCTGCTGCACATCATCGCGTCTCCTCGACACGGGGAGTCCAACACCCTCAAGGCGTCGGAGGCGTTCATCACCGGCCTCCGTGACCACCGTCCGGACGTCACCGTCGAGGTCATCGACCTGTACGACCACGATCTGCCCTCCATGGAGGGCGGGAACATCGAGGCGAAGTACGACCTGCTGGTCGGGCGCCCGATCGACCCGGGGCACGCGGAGGCGTGGTCCCACGTCGAGTCGTTGATCGCGCACTTCCAGGCGGCTGACGCGTACCTGATCACGGCGCCCATGTGGAACCTGAGCATCCCGTACGCGCTCAAGTACTACATCGACTGCATCGTCCAGCCGGGGTACACGTTCCGGTACGGCTCGACGGGGTACCCGGAGCCGATGGTGCTGGGCAAGAAGCTGGTCGTCGCCTCCACCCGTGGCAGCGACTACTCGGCCGGCGGACCGATGCACTCCTACGACTTCATGGAGCCCTACCTGCGGGCCATCTTCGGGTTCATCGGCATCACCGACGTGACGTTCGTCTGCGGGCAGCCTATGCACGGCTCGCCCGAGCAACGTGAGGCGGCGCTGGCTGTGGCGGTGGAGCAGGCCCGTGACCTCGCGGCCGGCCCCGAGTGGGCCGACTTCGCCGTCGACCAGGTGGCGGCCGTGGGGGCAGCCTAGAGCGCACGTCTCGACTAGCGGTGAGCCGGGACCGACGGTTGACTGTCGACACGGCCTACCGGAGGTGAATCATGGGTAGTCCTGGCCTCCGACCGGCGATCGCGCACCGGAGGACGACAGTGCGAGCGCGTGAAGCTGCGCCGGTCGCGCTCGCCGCACCACCGGTCCAGCAGGCGACGGCCGTGCGCGGTAGCGACCTGTGTGGCCGGGCAATGACCTTCGCCCGCGTGGTCGAGCGCGCCGAGGCGGTCCAGGCATGAGCCAGGTCCGGTACGTCCTGGTCTACGACTCGGGACCGGACGTCCTGACGCTCGCCCCTGTGCACTACGCGGCGCACAGCGTGCAGGTCCAGGACTTCGCCGACCGCGGCCTGCTGTTGGCGGTCGGCACCTTCGAGCAGCCCGAGGTCAACGGTGCCATGGCGATCCTCGTGAGCCGCGAGGCCGCGGAGGAGTTCGCGGCCAAGGACCCGTTCGTCGTGCACGGCGTGGTCTCGCGCTACCGGGTGCACGCCTGGACCGACGTCCTGGCCTGAGCAGCAGAAACGGGACGAGGCCCGGACCTTGCGGTCCGGGCCTCGTCGCCTCGTCTGTGGCGCGCGCGCTCAGGTCGCTGCGCCGGCTCCGGCACCGTGCTCGGCAAGCAGCCGGTCGGTCTCGTCCTGCACGTGGGTGGCCAGCTCGGCGAACTTCGGTGCGTGCTCGCGCGCGTGGTGCGCGCAGAACAGCAGCTCTCCGACCGGGAGGATCACCCGGACATAGGCCTGCGCGCCGCAGCGGTCGCAGCGGTCGGCCGCGGTCAGTGGTTGCGTCATGGTGCCCGTCACAGATCCATACAACCATCTCGTTCCCGGTTTGATGGCACCGGGAGCGGGTGGTTCGCTCACCGCGTAGTGGACTGTGACCATGCCGAAACAAATCGAGATCTGACGTAACAGGGCAAACGGCGAGATAGCGACAGAAGGTGGTCGTCCGAGGTCCCGCCACGACGCAGGACGGCATGGCGCCGGGTCTTGTCGGGGCCGGCGGATACCATCGGGCCGTGACCACGACCTCCTCGCAGTCCGGCTACACGGCCCGGCACCTGTCGGTGCTGGAAGGCCTCGAGGCGGTGCGCAAGCGCCCCGGTATGTACATCGGCACCACCGACAGTCGCGGCCTGATGCACTGCCTGTGGGAGATCATCGACAACTCGGTCGACGAGGCCCTCGCAGGCTACGGCGACCGCATCGACATCGTGCTGCACGCGGACGGCTCGGTCGAGGTGCGTGACAACGGACGCGGTGTGCCGGTCGACGTCGAGCCCAAGACCGGCCTGACCGGAGTCGAGGTCGTGTACACGAAGCTGCACGCCGGAGGGAAGTTCGGTGGGGGCTCGTACGGCGCGTCCGGCGGGCTCCACGGCGTCGGTGCCTCCGTGGTCAACGCCCTGTCCTCGCGCCTCGACGTCGAGGTCGACCGCAACGGCCGCACGCACCGGATGACGTTCCGACGGGGCGAACCGGGAACGTTCGACGACCGAGGCGGCATCGGCCCGGACTCGGTCTTCGAGCCCTTCGTCTCCGGATCGTCGCTCGAGCTGGGCGCCAAGGTGGCGCGGGCCAGGACGGGCACACGCGTGCGGTACTGGGCGGACCCGCAGATCTTCCCGAAGACGGCGGTGTTCGCCTACGACGAGCTCGTCACGCGTGCGCGGCAGACCAGCTTCCTGGTGCCGGGCCTGACGCTGATGGTCCGCGACGAGCGCGGTGTCGCCGGGACGCCCGGCGCCGACGGCCCGCACGAGGAGACGTTCCTGCACAGCGGCGGCGTCGTCGACTTCGTCGAGCACCTCGCGCCGGACCCGGCGGTCACCGACACCTGGCGGCTCACCGGGTCGGGCACGTTCCACGAGACGGTTCCCGTGCTGGACGAGCGCGGCCACATGTCGGCGCAGGAGGTGTCGCGGCTGTGCGAGGTGGACGTGGCGCTGCGCTGGGGGACCGGGTACGACACCGAGGTCCGCAGCTTCGTCAACATCATCTCGACGCCGAAGGGCGGGACGCACCTCGCGGGCTTCGAGGCCGGTCTGCTGCGGACGCTGCGCAAGCAGGTCGAGGTGAACGCGCGCCGGTTGAAGATCTCCGCGAAGGACACCTCCGAGCGGATCGACAAGGAGGACGTGCTCGCAGGGATGACTGCCGTGGTCACGGTCCGCCTGGCCGAGCCGCAGTTCGAGGGGCAGACGAAGGAGGTCCTGGGCACCGGACCGGTCCGGGCGATCGTCGCTCGCGTCATCGACACCGAGCTCGGGGCGATCTTCTCCTCGCCGAAGCGCGACCACAAGGCACAGTCGTCGCTGCTGCTGGACAAGATCGTCGGCGAGATGCGTGCACGCCTGTCTGCACGCAAGCAGAAGGAGATCTCGCGTCGCAAGAATGCGCTCGAGACCAGCTCACTGCCCGCCAAGCTCGCCGACTGCCGGTCCGACGACGTCGGCCGCAGCGAGCTGTTCATCGTCGAGGGCGACAGCGCGCTCGGCACGGCCAAGCTGGCCCGCAGCTCGGACTTCCAGGCGCTGCTGCCCATCCGCGGCAAGATCCTCAACGTCCAGAAGGCGTCCGTCTCGGACATGCTCAAGAACGCCGAGTGCGCCGCGATCATCCAGGTAGTCGGCGCGGGGTCGGGCCGCACGTTCGACCTGGAGGCGGCGCGCTACGGGAAAATCGTGCTGATGACCGACGCCGACGTGGACGGTGCGCACATCCGCACCCTGCTGCTCACCCTCCTGTTCCGGTACATGCGACCGCTGGTGGAGGACGGTCGGGTGTACGCGGCGGTGCCCCCTCTGCACCGGATCGAGGTGATCGGTGGCGGCGGGCGAAAGAACGAGTACGTCTACACCTACTCGGAGGCCGAGCTCGCCGCGACGCTGAAGAAGCTCGACCGGGCCGGCAAGCGCTACAAGGACGACATCCAGCGCTACAAGGGCCTGGGTGAGATGGACGCCGACCAGCTGGCCGAGACCACCATGGACCCCCGGCACCGCACGCTGCGCCGCGTCACGGTGGCCGGTGCCGAGAAGGCCGAGCAGACGTTCGAGCTGCTGATGGGCTCGGACGTCGCACCCCGCAAGGACTTCATCATCGACGGGGCCGACGGGCTGGACCGCAGCCGCATCGACGCCTGAGCCCCTGACGACGGAGGCGGACATGTCCACCAGTCGACTCTTCGGCATGAGCTTTGCCCGCATCTACCCGCTCTACGTGCAGAAGGTCGAGCGGAAGAACCACGGCAGGCACGAGGTGGACGAGGTCATCACGTGGCTCACGGGGTACGACGCGGCCGGCCTCGAGCAGGCGATCGTCGACGAGACCGACCTCGAGACCTTCTTCGCGCGGGCTCCCGCATGGAACCCGCACGCCTCCCAGATCACGGGCGTCATCTGCGGCATGCGGGTCGAGGAGATCGAGGACCCGCTCGAGCAGAAGATCCGCTACCTGGACAAGCTCGTCGACGAGGTCGCGAAGGGCAAGAAGATGACGTCGATCCTGCGCGGCGGAGCCGGCTCTTAGGACGACCGGCGGTTTGGCTCACCGTTTTCGGTTGCTCTGCGCTGCTGGCGACGGGATCGTGAACACCGTGAACCCCATCGAGGCTTCCATCGTCGAGCGTGTCGCAGCACCCACCGAGCTACCGTCGCTCGACGGCCTCGCCCACCTGACCTGGCGCCCGTTGACCCGGGACGACGTCCCGGAGCTCACGCGCCTGGTCAACGCTGTCGAGGAGGCCGACCACCTTCCCTACCGCAGCTCGCAGGACGAGGTGGACGAGCGGTTCGACGGCGACTGGAAGGACCACGAGCGTGACACCCTCACAGGGGTCGACGCCGACGGGCGCATCCGCGCGTACGCGCAGGTGAACCAGCCGCCCGGGGACACCCGGGTGGTGCGGGCCTTCCTGGACGGTGGAGTCGACCCCCAGTGGCGTGGCCAGGGGATCGGTCGCGAGCTCCTGGCATGGTCGGCGGGGCGCGGGCGGCAGAAGATCGCTGAGTCCGGCAAGGAGCTGCCCGCACGTCTGGCGGTCTTCGTCGACGACGACGCCACGGCCACCGTCCGCCTCCTGCGTGCCGGCGGCTTCGCGGCCGCGCGGTTCTACGCCGAGATGAGGCGCCCGCTGGGCGATCCGCTCCCGGACGTCCCGGCGCCCGAGGGGCTCACCATCGTCCCCTGGTCCACCGAGCTGGACGACCAGGTTCGCCTCGCGCACAACGAGGCGTTCGCGGACCACTGGGGCAGCGAGCCGCGGACGGTCGACGAATGGGCGCAGGGTCGGAGCATGTTCGCCCCGACCTGGAGCTTCGTCGCGGTCGACGACGCCACGGGCGAGGTGGCGGGCTACCTGTTCTCGGGTCGCTACGAGCAGGACTGGGAGATCTCGGGGTACAGCGCCGGCTATACCGATCTGCTCGGCGTCCGGCGGGCCTGGCGCGGAAGGGGGCTGGCCGGGGCGCTCCTGAGCACCGCGATGGCGGTCTACAAGGCCGACGGGATCGAGTTCGCCGAGCTCGGCGTCGACACCGCGAACCAGTCGGGCGCGCACCGGCTGTACACGAATCTCGGCTACGCGGTCTTCCGCAGCTCCACGATGTTCGCGATCAACCTCTGACACACCTCACCCGGCTGGGTGGCACGGGGCGGGTCTGGGCGGGCTAGCATCGGGCGCGGCGGGACGACGATGTCCCGCCACACTGCTGCCGGTCGACGTCGTCCGGCGTCGAGGAGGTCGTCGTGGGACGGACGTTGTCCTGGGTCGCGCGCATCTGGGTCGCGGTCTTCGTCGTCGTCGCGCTCGTGCAGGTCGGCGCCGAGTGGGTCGGGGCCGAGGGCGTCGCCCAGGTCACCCAGTGGGCGCTCATGCCCGTGCTGGCAGGGGCTCTCGTTGCTGCGACCCGTTGGCCGCGCGGCCACCTGGTGACCTGGACGCTCGTCGCGCTCGGGTTCTCGTGGCTGGGCGACCTCGTGCCGTCGTTCGTCGCGGACGACGCAGCATTCCTGGTCATGGTCGGGTTCTTCCTGCTCGCCCAGGTGGCGTTCGTCGTCGCCTTCGCGCCGGACGCGCGACGTTCCGTGCTGCACCGACGCCCGGTGCTCCTGCTGCCGTACGCGGCCGTTCTGGTCGGCATGGTCGGGGTCTGTGCGAACGGCGCGGGATCGCTGGCGATCCCCGTCGCGGTGTACGGCGGTTGCCTGACCGCGATGGCGGTGCTGTCCACCGGCGTCGGACGCATGGCCGGCGTCGGGGGTGCCGTGTTCCTGATCTCCGACGGCTTGATCGCGCTGGACGAGTTCGTCCCGTCGTTCCACCTTCCGCAGCACGACTTCTGGGTCATGGTGACCTACGTGGCCGCCCAGGCGCTGATCGCGGCCGCGGTCGTGCTTCGCAACATGCAGCAGCGCCGTGCCCCGGAGCCGACCGCGCGGCCGGTCGTGAGCCGGCACGCGATGCCCGACAACGTGGTCCTCATGGTGCGCGCCGCGCGGACGCTCAGCCGACCGCGTGTACCGGTGCGCTGAGCGGCGTTCCCGACATGTCGCGTCGCGGGTCGAGCGCGGGCAGCTCGATCGGCTGACCGGCTGATCCCGTGGCCCAGGCGGGTGCGTCGCCGACCCACGCGAGGATCAGGGCGTCCTCGTTGCGCAGGAACCGGTGTGCGCGGACGCCTCCCGTGGCTCTGCCCTTGGCGGGGTACACCTCGAAGGGGCTGACCTTGGCGGAGCCGGCCTGGGTCCCCGGCAGCGCACCGGAGGCGCCGGCGACGGTCACGACGACGGCCGTGGCGGTCTGGTCGGCTCGAACGGCGCCGAACGCCACGACCCTCTGACCGGCTGCGAGCTTGATCCCGGCCATGCCGCCCGCGGCACGGCCCTGAGGTCGCACGGCCGACGCGGGGAAGTGCAGGAGCGAGGCGTCCGACGCCACGAGCACGAGCTCGTCGGTGTCACCGACCGTGACCGCGCCCACCACCTCGTCGCCGTCCCTGAGCGCGATCGTCTCCCACGCGTCCCGGTTGCCCGGGACGTCGCCGGACGCGACGCGCTTGACCGTGCCCTGGGCCGTAGCCAGCGCAAGGGTGGGCGAGTCGGCGGCCAGTGACGCCAGCCCCACCACGCGCTCGCGCGGCAGGAGCGTCACGACCTCGCCGAGCGGCACACCACCGGAGAGGCTCGGGGTGCCGTCCGTCGGTGGCAGTGCGGGCAGGTCGAGCACCGAGACGCGCACGATCCGGCCCTGCGACGTGACGACGCCGAGCTCGGCCCGCGCGGAGGTCAGCACGGTGCCCGAGACGACGTCGTGCTTCGCGCGACGGGCACCGTCGACGCGGGTCGGGAGCTCCTCGGACGCGGTCCGGGCGAGCAGGCCGGTCCCGGACAGAAGCACCCAGCAGGGAGTGTCCGCGATCTCGAGGGGTGCCGCAGAACCGCGCGCTGCGGGCGCGCCTGTGATGGACGTGCCCCCGGCGGACTCCAGCAGGATCGTCCGGCGCGGCGTGCCGTAGGTCGCGGCGACGTCGGCCATCTCCTCCGAGACGAGCGCGCGGAGCCGTGCGTCGTCGGCCAGGATCTCGCGCAGCTCGGCGATCTCCGCGGCGAGCTGCTCCTGCTCCTTCTCCAGCTCGATCCGCGAGAACCGGGTCAGGCGGCGCAGCCGCAGCTCCAGGATGTACTCGGCCTGTGGCTCGGACAGGTCGAAGACGCTGCGAAGCCGTGCTCGCGCGGTGTCGGCGTCGTCCGACGTGCGGATGACCTGGATGACCTCGTCGATGTCGACGATCGCGACGAGCAGGCCCTCGACCAGGTGCAGGCGCTCGAGCCGCTTGGCCAGCCGGAACTCCGAGCGCCGTCGTACGACGACCAGCCGGTGCTCGACCCATACGACGAGGAGCTCGCGCAGGCCGAGGGTCTTCGGCTGTCCGTCGACGAGCGCGACGTTGTTGATCGAGAACGAGTCCTCCAGCGGCGTGAACCGGTAGAGCTGCTCGAGCACGGCCTCCGGGACGAAGCCCGTCTTGATCTCGATGACGAGCCGCAGCCCGTGCGTCCGGTCCGTGAGGTCGATCGCGTCCGAGATGCCCGTGAGCTTCTTGGTCTGGACGCCCTCCTTGACCTTCTCGATGACCTTCTCGGGTCCGACGCCGTACGGCAGCTCGGTGATGACGATGCCCTTGCGCTTGGGCGTCACGTTCTCGATGCGGGCGGTCGCGCGGGTCCGGAACGCTCCACGGCCCGTCCGGTAGGCGTCGCGCACGCCGTCGAGGCCGACGATCTTGCCACCCGACGGCAGGTCGGGGCCGGGCACGAACCGCAGCAGGTCCTCGAGCGTCGCGTCCGGGTGCAGGACGAGGTGGCGAGCCGCCGCGACGACCTCGACGAGGTTGTGCGGCGCCATGTTCGTCGCCATGCCGACGGCGATCCCGGCCGCGCCGTTGACCAGCAGGTTGGGGATCGCCGCGGGGAGAACCTCCGGCTGGGTCAGCTTGTTGTCGTAGTTCGGGACGAAGTCGACGACGTCCTCGTCGAGGCCCGTCGTCATGGCCAGAGCGGCGGGCGCCATCCGGGCCTCGGTGTACCGGGGTGCGGCCGGTCCGTCGTCGAGCGAACCGAAGTTGCCGTGGCCGTCGATCAGGGGCAGGCGCAGCGAGAACGGCTGCGCGAGCCGGACCATGGCGTCGTAGATCGCCGTGTCGCCGTGCGGGTGCAGCCGGCCCATGACGTCGCCGACGACGCGCGCCGACTTCACGTACGGACGGTCCGGGCGCAGACCCATCTCCGACATCTGGAAGAGGATGCGGCGCTGCACCGGCTTGAGCCCGTCGCGGGCGTCCGGCAGGGCGCGGGAGTAGATGACGGAGTACGCGTACTCGAGGAACGAGCCCTCCATCTCCGTCGCGACGTCGATGTCGACGATGCGTTCGACGACGTCGTCGGGTGGGACGTCGGGGGTCGCGGGGCGACGCGCCATCGTTGATGCTCCTCGGGGCAGGACTGCGGTGCGGCGACCATTGTGGACCGTCCGTGCCCCGGACCGGCGCCGACAGGCCGCGGCGCGCAGGGCGTCGCACTAGCCTGACGGACATGGCAGACGTCGCCGGCGGGGCCGATGAGGGTTCCGCCTACCCGGCCGGGTGGGAGGCGGACGTCGTGCTGCACGACGGGTCCACCACGCACATCCGGCCCATCCTGCCCAGCGACGCCGACGCGCTGCAGGCGTTCCACGTCGCCCAGTCCGAGCGCTCTACCTACCTGCGGTTCTTCGCCGCCATGGATCGGCTGTCCGAGCGGGACCTGCAGCGGTTGGTGACGGTGGACCACGTCGCCCGGGTGGCGCTGGTCGCGGTCGCGAACGTCGGGGGGACCGACCAGATCATCGGGGTCGCGCGGTACGACCGCATCGACGACGACGACGCGGAGGTCGCGTTCAACGTCGCCGACGCGCACCAGGGCCGGGGGCTCGGATCGGTGCTGCTCGAGCACCTGGCCGCGGCGGCTCGTGAGCGGGGGGTCGGACGGTTCGTCGCCGAGGTGCTGCCGCAGAACGGTCGGATGATCGCCGTGTTCCGCGAGGCCGGCTACGTCGTGCGGCAACGCACCGAGGACGGCGTCGTCGCGCTCGGGTTCGACATCGACCCGACCGACCGCTCGCTCGCCGTGATGGCCGACCGCGAGCACCGCGCGGAGGCGCGTTCCGTGCGGATGCTCCTGGAGGCGCGCTCCGTCGTCGTGGTCGGACCGGGGACCGACGACTCCTCGCTCGCCGGACGGCTCGCCTCGACCGTGCTTCTCGACCTGCGCGCTGGCGACCCGGACCTGGTGGTCCACAGCGTCGGAGTGCCAGGCGAGCCTGCACGGAGCCTGGTGGACGTGCTGGGACCGGTCGGCCTGGCGATCGTCGCCGTGCCGTCCGACGACGCAGTCGGCGTGATCGGGGACCTGGCTTCCCTCGGGGTCCGTGGCGTGGTGCTGCTGTCCGCCGGGTTCGCGGAGGACGGACCGGACGGGTTGGAACGGCAGCGGTCGCTGCTCCGTGCCGCCCACGGCAGCGGGATGCGCGTCGTCGGGCCCGGCTCCTACGGGCTCCTTGCGCACCGAGGCGGGGCACTGCTCAACGCGTCCCTCGCCCAGTCGCCACCACCCGAGGGCAGGATCGGGCTGTTCTGCCAGTCCGCGCCGATGGCCGTGGCCCTGCTTGCGGCAGTGCGCCGGCGCGGGATCGGGCTCTCCGAGTTCGTCTCCGCCGGGCACCGTGCCGACGTCTCGGGCAACGACCTCATGCAGTTCTGGGCCGACGACGACACCACGGACGTCGTCGGGCTCTACCTCGAGTCGATCGGGAACCCACGCAAGTTCAACCGCGTCGCCCGCCGGTTGTCGCAGCTCAAGCCAGTGGTCGTCGTGACGGCCGGACGGTCCGGTCAGGTGGTCCCGCCGGGGCACGCCGTCCGCGCCACGCACGCGCCGCCCCGCACTCTCGCCGAGATGCTGCGCCAGGCCGGCGTGGTGCGCGTCGACAACACCCACCAGCTGCTGGACGTGGCGCAGGTGCTGGCGCACCAGCCCCTCCCGGCGGGTCGACGTGCCGCGATCCTGGCGAGCTCCGCCTCGACCGCGGCGCTCGTGGCGGAGGCGGCGACCGCCGCGGGACTCGTCGCGTCCGGGCGTGTCGTCCTGCTGCCTGAGGACGCCGACGGCGACCAGGTCCGAGCCGCGGTCGCCGCCCTGTACGACGACCCTGACAGCGACGTCGTCATCGCCGTGCGCATCCCGACGGTCGGTGGGCCGGACCCCGTGCTGCAGACCGAGCTGGCGACGGCGGCAGCTCGCACAGGTCGGACGACGGTCGCGTGCATGGACGAGCTCCACGGCCTGACGCCCGAGCTGACGGCGACCGACCCCCAGGGTCGGAGCTGGACCGTACCCGCCTACAGCACGCCTGAGGACAGCGCCCTCGCGCTGGGCAGGGCGGCCAAGTACGCGCACTGGCGGTCGGTGGACCGGGGGCTGCCGCTGCACCCGAGCGGTGCCGACACGCGGACCGCGCGCCGCATCGTCGCCGGCTGGCTGCCGCGCGACGGGGGTGCCCTGGCGTTGGACCCGGCACAGGTCGACGCGCTGCTCTCGTCCGTCGGCGTCGAGGTCGTCCCGTCGTACCCGGTGCGGGACGCCGACCACGCCGTCGCGGCGGCCGAACGGATCGGCTGGCCGGTCGCCCTCAAGACGACGGTCTCCGCGCTACGGCACCGGGCGGACCTCGGGGGTGTCCGGCTCGACATCGCCGACGAGGCCGAGCTGCGCGGTGACGTCGGCGAGGTGCTGGCTCTCGCGGAGGCGTTCGACGCGCCGGCCGACGGTCTGCCGCTGGAGGTCCAGGCGATGGCGCCGCACGGGTCGGCGTGCGTGGTGCGCTCGGTGGAGGACCCGCTGTTCGGCCCGATCATCAGCTTCGGGCTCGCCGGGGACGCCTCCGACCTCCTCGGCGACGTCGCCTACGGCGTCCCGCCCCTCACGGACGTCGACGTCGCCGAGCTCGTGCGGTCGGCGAGGGCGGCGCCGCGGCTCTTCGGGTACCGGGGCCTGCCGGCACTCGACGTCGGCGCCCTCGAGGAGCTCATCGCGCGCGTCGCCGTGCTGGCGGACGACCTGCCCGAGCTGCGGTCGCTCGAGCTCAACCCGGTCGTCGTCTCGGAGCGTGGGGCGGTCGTGCTCGGTGCTCGCGCGTCCGTGGCCCGCGCCGATCGGGCCGACGCGACGCGGAGGCTGTCATCCACATGAGCAGCCCGCCAGACCGCGACGAGTGGGAGGATGTCCGGGTGTCTGCTCCCGCCACCGACCTGCGCGTCGACCTCCACCGTGCCGGCTACTACCCGGAGCTCGTCGGCGACGTGCTCGACGTGGCCCTGGCCGACGAGGACGTCGTCGCCCACCTCGTCCATCCCGAGACGACGTTCGACGCGGCCGAGGTGCGCCGTCACGTCACGGTTCTGGTCCTGACGCCGACGCGGCTCGTCGTCGCCCACGTGGACGACCATCCGGCGGACTCCGAGCACCCGTCGGCGAGTGCGTCGGCGACCACGGAAGCCGTCCCGATCGCCGAGCTGAAGTCCATCGCCCTGACGCACGTGGTCGGGCAGCCCGACAAGCACCAGGCCGGTACGGGCGCGTCCGAGCTCACTCTCGTGATCGGCTGGGGGGCGGTCTCCCGCGTCGACCTCGAGCCCGCCACCTGTGGCGATCCGAGCTGCGACGCCGACCACGGCTTCACCGGCACGCTCGCGCCGGACGACGTCGTCGTCCGCGTCAGCGCGCTCGCGGAAGGCGCCGAGTCGGTCCGAGCCGCGACGGCGTTCGCCCGGCAGCTCTCGGCGGCCAGCGCGCGCGCACGATGACGGACCTCGGGCGTCTGGAGTCGGCCGCGTCGGTGGACGCGTTCGAGGCCGCGGACCTGCTGACCCCCAACTCGTCGTACCCCTGTCTGGGTAGTGTCCTCCCGGCCGTGGCCGGTGCCCTGGCCGTCGACCTGCCAGGCGCGGCGCACGCCCAGCAGGTCCTCGGACTGCCGTCCGCGTCCCGCGTGTGCGTCGTGCTGGTCGACGGGCTCGGCTACGCGAACCTCTCTGAACGTGCGGGCCACGCTCCGTTCCTGCGCCGGGAGCTGGGCGGCTCCACTCCACTCACCAGCACGTTCCCGTCCACGACGGCCACCGCCATGGGCACGTTCGGGGTGGGAGTCCCGCCTGGGCGCACCGGGATGCTCGGCTACACGGTCCGGGACCCCGCCACCGGGCTGCTGGGCAACCTCGTGAGCTGGACCAACCTGCCCCCGGCGCGCGAGTGGCAGCGCGAACCGACGGTGTTCGAAGGTCTCACCGGCGCCGGCACCACCGTGACGAGCATCGGTCCGGCACGGTTCGCAGGGTCGGGCCTCACGGAAGCGGCGCTGCGGGGGCCGGTGTACGCGCGGGCCGAGTCGCTCGCCGACCGGATCGACGCGACCGTGGACGCGCTGCGCAAGCCCGGTGTCGCCTACCTCTACTGGGGCGACGTGGACAAGGCCGGCCACCACTACGGCTGGGGGTCGCTGCAGTGGGGCGACGCGCTCGCCGAGCTGGACGCCGAGCTGGGGCGGCTCGCGCGGAGCCTCCCCAAGGACGCCGTGCTGCTGGTGACGGCCGACCACGGCATGGTGGACGTGGACCTGAGCCAGCGCTGGGACATCGCGACGAACCCGGCGCTGGGTGACGGGGTGGAGCTGGCTGCGGGGGAGCCACGCGCGCTGCACCTGCACCTGGAGCGCGGTGCCGACCCGGACGGGGTCGTCGGCCGCTGGCGTGACGTCCTCGGTTCCGCCGCGGTCGTCGCCACACGTGAGGAGGCCTCCGGGCAGGGGTGGTTCGGCGAGGTGGCCGACCACGTGGCGCCGATCATCGGGGACGTCGTCGTCGCGATGACGGGACGGGCGACCGTCGTCGACTCGGCGACGCAGACCCCCGCGTCGCTCGAGCTGATCGGCGTGCACGGGTCGCTCACCCGGCACGAGATGCTGGTGCCGTGCATCGTCGTCGCATGAGCCGCCCGCAACCTGAGGTGGTCTGACCGGTGGCCGAGCTCGTCTTCTTCTCCGGGACGATGGACTGCGGCAAGTCCACGCTGGCGCTGCAGATGCACCACAACCACGCCGCACGTGGCCGCGACGGGGTGCTGTTCACGCGCCAGGACCGCGCGGGCAAGGCCGTCATCTCGTCGCGACTCGGCCTGACGCAGCGTGCCCACGAGGTCGAGGACTCCACGGACTTCTGGGCCGACGTCATCGCACGGCGCACGCACGGGCACCCGGTCGACTACCTGATCGGCGACGAGGCGCAGTTCTACACCGCGCAGCAGGTCGAGCAGCTGGCGAGGGTGGTCGACGAGCTCGGAGTCGACGTGTTCGCCTTCGGCATCTCGACGGACTTTCGCGCCCGACTCTTCCCGGGGGCCGCTCGTCTGGTCGAGCTTGCGGACCGCGTCGAGGTGCTGCAGGTCATGGCGTTGTGCTGGTGCGGTGCCCGCGCGACCCACAACGCCCGCACCGTCGGCGGGGCGATGGTGGTCGAGGGTGAGCAGGTGGTCATCGGTGACGTCGACTCGGGTGCAGACGAGGTCGGGTACGAGGTGCTGTGCCGCCGGCACCACATGCGCCGGATGACCGCGGCGGCGGCGCGAGCGATGTCACCGTCGATGCCGACGTTCGACTTCGACGTAGGCTGAGACCTACTCGGGCTTCGCCCCGAACACGATCTCGTCCCAGCTCGGGACCTTGGCGCGCCCCCGACGCGCCGCGCGCGGGCGGTCGTCGTGCTCGGGCTGCTCCGGACGCTCGGGCTGCTCGGTCGCGAGCCCGATCGGCGTCGGGACGATCGACGGCACCGGGTAGACGACGGCCTCCTCGGCTTCGTCGGCGTCCACGGGGTGCGCGCCAGGAGCCTCGGTCTCGGCCCGCCCGAAGTCGAACGCGTGCTGCGGTCCGAAGCCCTCGAACTCCTCGGTGTCGTCGTCCAGCTCCAGCTCCAGGGCCTGACGGACGCCGCGACGGTCGCGCAGGTCGTCGAGGAGTGCGGCCGTCTCGTCCTGCGGGTCCGGTGCAGGTTCGGGGGCTGCCTCCTGCGCAGGCGCCGCACCGCCCGTGCGGATCGTGGTGCCGTCGGACTGGAAGTCGAACACGACGTCCCGGACGGCCGCGAGGTGCCGCCGCGACACGGGCTCGTCGGGGAGCTCGGTCTCGGAGAGCCAGCGGGCCTCGTCCTCGTCGGCTACGACGGTGCGCTTCGACGGGTCGAAGATCCAGCGCGCCTCCCGCTCGGAGTCGCCCACGGTGAACCGTGCGAGAACGACCCACGGACCGTTGGCGTCGCGGGCGGAGTCCCAGGCGAGCGATGCGAGGTCCACACCACGGGCCGCCAGGCGGTCGGTGACCAGATCGCCGAGGACCGGCGCACCCATCTCCCGACCGACGCGCGTGCCACGAGCCTGCTCGGCGACGTGCTCGCGCTCGGCCAGCACCGGTCCTTCGTACCTGCGGACCCGTTCGACGGCCAGGCCGGCCGACTCGGCCACCTCCTGCGTCGTCGCACCGGCACGGATGCGGGCCTGGATCTCCCGTGGGCTCAGGGTTCCGGCGCTCTCGGCGCGCAGCTGTTCGAGCTGCGGACGGTCGCGGCGCACGGCAGCACGCAGCGGCTCGTCGATGCGCAGCCGGAATCGCGCACCGTCCGGACCCACCAGGACGAGATGCTCCCCGTCCTCGTGCAGACCCACCAGCTCGAGCTCAGCCATTCGACCTCCCAGTACCTCGGCACGAGCCTGCCATCGATCCGGCCCTGAGCCGTGGACCCCGGACGGTGCGCCGCGGGGAGCGCTGCGAGGATGAGCGGGTGAACGAAGACATCCCGACCCTGATGCTGGTTGCCGAGTCCGTCGCGCGCGAGGCGGCCGAGCTGGTGCGAGAGGGCCGCCAGGGTGACGTCTTCGTCGCGGCGACCAAGACGAGCGCGCAGGACGTCGTCACCGCCATGGACCTGGCTTCGGAGGCGCTCCTGCGCCGCCGGCTCGCGGAGCTGCGGCCCGAGGACGGGATCCTCGGGGAGGAGGATGCGCTGACCCCGAGCTCGTCCGGCACGTGGTGGGTGGTCGACCCGATCGACGGCACGGTGAACTACCTGTACGGCCTCCCGGCGTACGCGGTGTCGGTCGCGGCCGTGAGCTCGCCCGACGGTACGGATCCCGACCCGGCGACGTGGACGGTGCTGGCGGGGTGCGTCGTCGCACCGCAGGACGGTCGCGTCTTCCTCGCCGGCCGCGGCCGCGGAGCCACGCTCGACGGGCGGCCCCTGCGGGTCAACGACGCGCAGCCGCTCATCGCCTGCCTCGTGGGCACGGGGTTCGGCTACGTGGCGGCCCGGCGTCGCGCGCAGGCCCGTGTGGTGGCCGGCCTTCTGCCGCGGGTACGTGACATCCGTCGCATCGGGTCGGCCGCTCTCGACCTGTGCACGCTCGCGGCCGGGGGGCTGGACCTGTACTACGAGCGAGGTCTGCAGCCCTGGGACCTCGCGGCAGGATCACTCGTCGCGCAGGAGGCGGGTGCCGTGGTCACAGGCCTGCGCGGGCGCCCCGCGGGGGAGGCCATGACGGTCGCCGGACCGCCCGGCAGGGTCGAGGAGCTGGTGGCCTTCCTCGAAGCATCTGACGCTGACCAGGACAGTTGACCAACGAGCCTGATCACGGCCGATGTTCCGTCACTGTTCGCGCTACCGGCAGATCTGGTGCAGAATCCCACCGCGACCGGGAACAAAACGCTGTCACGGCGCATTGTTCACGCGTACGAGTTCCCCCCAAGACACGGAGTGTGACGCCAGACATGGCTACCGACTACGACGCCCCGCGCAAGACCGAGGAGGACCTGAGCGAGGACTCGCTCCAGGAGCTCCAGGCTCGGCGCTCCGACAAGAACTCGGGCGTGGTGGACGAGGACGAGACCGAGGCGGCCGAAGGGTTCGAGCTCCCTGGAGCTGACCTGTCGGGCGAAGAGCTCTCCGTGCGCGTGCTGCCCCGTCAGGCTGACGAGTTCACCTGCTCCAGCTGCTTCCTCGTGCATCACCGCAGCCAGCTCGCCTACGAACGAGACGGACACCCCGTCTGCTCCGAGTGCGCCGCCTGACGCCCTCATCTGTCTGACGGCCGGTCGCCCCGTGGGCGGCCGGCCGTCTGCGTTCAGGAGCCGGTCAGCGCGACGGCCAAGGCCGCCGGACGACGCGTCGAGACGATCCAGTACGGCGTCGGGTCCAGGGGATCGACGAGATCGACCTTGACCGCGGTGTGGATCCACCCGCGCAGGCAGAGGTACGCACGGGCATCGAGGCGAGGTCCCAGCTCCGCACGCGCCGCGGTCGCGTCCAGCGCCTCCACGCCGCCGACGAGACTCAGCGGTATCTGGGCCCGGCCCGCGTACAGCGTCGTGCCGTCGACGCGCACGACGGGCGCCGTCGACACGAGAGCGACCAGTCCGCCGACGAGGGTGACCGCACCCAGCACGACCGCCAACCGCACGTCCACAGGGACGAACGCGATCCCGAGCATCACCGCGAACAGCGTCAGCAGCACCCAACCGAGCGGTCCGAGCGTGAGCCGTTCCGAGTAGATCGTGCGCGTGGGGACCGGTGCGGGCAGCGAAGTGTCGCCGGGAACGTCGGGCATGCCCCCAGCATCCCACCCGGGCCGGTAGGGTCTGGCCCCGTGACGGCCGACCACCACCCCGAGGTCCTCCTGCAGCTGCTGGAGCCGGACCTGCCCGAACCGACGTACGCGCACCCGGGTGACGCGGGCGCCGACCTGGTCACGCGCATCGACGTCGTGATCCCGCCGCAGGGGCGGGTGACCGTCCCCACGGGCGTGGCGATCGCGCTGCCTGACGGCTACGCCGCGTTCGTCCACCCGCGGTCGGGTCTGGCTATGCGGCACGGGCTGACCATCGTCAACGCGCCCGGCACGGTCGACGCCGGCTACCGGGGCGAGATCGCGGTGACGCTGCTCAACACCGACGTGGAGCACGCCCTCGAGCTGCACCGCGGCGACCGCATCGCGCAGCTGGTGATCCAGCGGGTCGAGCGTGCGCGGTTCGTCGCGGTCGATCACCTTCCGGGGTCGCACCGCGGCGACGGCGGGTTCGGGTCGAGCGGAGGATGGAAGGCGGCACCGGCCGGCTAGGTCCGTCCCTGCGGCGGGACTAGTGTTTTCGGGTCGGCGATGTCCACCGGCAGAGGACCCGCCCACCGGGCGTCGAGCCGTCGGCGCCCGGATGCGTCGCCAGAAGAACGGTGTTGGGTCAGAGGACGGTCTGCGCTCGTGCAGGCAGGAACGTGCGCCACCGCGCGCGCGTCGAGGAGGAGTGAGCAACGTGGGTCTGTTCCGACGTGGCGCGAAGGACGCCGCCACCGATGAGGTGAGCGACGCGACCGATGAGTCGGTCGACACCGAGGACGAGTCGGTCGACACGGAGGTGGACGAGCTCGACGAGGTGGTCGAGGTCGCGGCCGAGCCGTTCGAACGCGTCGGCGGCCCGTGGGACGCGGACGAGGTGGACGACGACGTCGTGCGGGTGGACCTCGGTGCGATCCGGCTGCCGGGCGTGCAGGGCATGGAGCTGCGCATGGAGATCGACAAGGCGACGGACACCGTCTCCGCCGCGTCGATCCTGCTCGACGGCTCGTCGCTGCAGGTCCAGGCGTTCGCCGCTCCGCGCACCGAGGGCATCTGGGACGAGATCCGCGGCGAGATCGCGGAGTCCGTGACCCAGCAGGGTGGATCGGTCGACGACCTGCCTGGGCCCTTCGGGCGCGAGCTGCTCGCCCGGCTGCCCACCCGTACGCCCGAGGGTCGGACCGGTCACCGACCTGCCCGGTTCATCGGTGCCGACGGCCCGCGCTGGTTCGTCCGCGGGGTGCTCACGGGCCGCGCTGCGGTCGATCCCGCGGCAGCCGCGATGCTGGAGACGATCTTCGCGGGCATCGTCGTGGTCCGCGGCACTGACGCGCGTGCCCCGCGCGACCTGCTCACGCTCACGCTCCCCAGCACGGAGGAGCCCGCCGAGCCGGAGTCGGACGAGCCCGAGCAGCCGAGCTTCGACCCGCTGACCCGCGGCCCAGAGATCACGGAGACCCGATGAGCCTCAAGGAACGCCTGAGGATGGCCGTCGCCTCGCAGGCCGAGATCGAGGCCGACGAGGAGCGCCAGGACGCGCACCGGTCGGTCGGTTGCACGCCCGTCGACCAGCTCGCCAACCGCTCGCGCGCGAGCGTCTCGGGGGTCATCCGGTCCGTCACGCTGAGACCCCGCGAAGGTGTCCCCGCGCTGGAGGCCGAGCTGTACGACGGCAGCGGCTCGCTGGACCTCGTCTGGCTCGGACGGCGTGAGATCGCGGGGATCGCACCCGGTCGACGGCTGAAGATCGAGGGCCTCGTGTGTCTCGTCGACGGTCGCCGGACCGTGTTCAACCCGCGCTACGAGCTGCGGCCGCGTCCCGGTGAGTGATCCCTACCGAGGCGACGGACCCATCGACGGTATCGACGCGATCGACGACGTCGTCCCGCCCGAGGAGGGTGGGCTGCGCGGACTGCGTGCGCTGACGGCCCAGGAGTTCTCCGCCAAGGATGCCGTCGGCGGCGTCCGCGGGATCGTCGAGTCCGTCGCACCGGGACTGCTGTTCGTCGTCGTCTACCTGGCCACCGGTCAGGACCTCAAGCCGGCGCTGATCGCGGCGAGCGCGGCGGCCGTCGTCGCCGTGATCGTGCGACTGGTCCAGCGCACACCGGTCACACAGGCGTTCTCCGGGCTGCTGGGCGTCGGGATCGGCGTCTTCTGGGCCTGGAAGACGGGCGACGCGAACAACTACTTCGCCTACGGCCTGTGGGTCAACGTCGCGTACTTCCTTGCGACGTTGGTGTCGATCATCGTCGGCTGGCCGCTTGTCGGTCTGATCTTCGGCCTGTTCCGTCCCGAGGGCCCCCTGTCGAGCACGGGCAGCTGGGGTGCGGTCGTCGCGTGGCGCGACGACCCGGTGCTCCGGCGCCGGTACGCGCTCGCGACGTGGCCCTGGGTGGCCCTGTTCGGCCTTCGCCTGGCCGTCCAGGTGCCGCTGTACTTGGCGTCGGCGACCGGTTGGCTGGGCACGGCCAAGCTCGCGATGGGTCTGCCGGGGACCGCGCTCGCCCTCTGGGTCAGCTGGACGCTGGTCCGCGGGTCAGGATCTGTTCCAGCTCAGACTCGTCCGCATCCCGCCCCGTGACGAAGAGCAGCTCGTCGCGGCCCTCGAGGGTGTCGTCCGGGCTGGGAGCGATGGGGCGTGTGTCGCGCACGATGGCGGCGAGAACGGTGTCTGCCGGCCACTCGATCTGACCGACACGCATCCCGGCCAGCGGGGAGTCCTCGGGGAGCGTCAGCTCGAGGATGTCCGCGCGCGACTGGTGGAACGTGAAGATTCGCACGAGGTCGCCGACGGTGACGGCCTCCTCGACCATGGCCGTCATGATGCGAGGCGTCGAGACGGCGACGTCCACGCCCCACGCCTCGTCGAACATCCACTCGTTCTTCGGGTTGTTCACGCGGGCGACCGTGCGGGGGACGCCGAACTCCGTCTTGGCAAGCAGCGAGATGACCAGGTTCGCCTTGTCGTCGCCGGTCGCGGCGACGACGACGTCGGCCTCGTCGGCCTTGACCTGGCGCAACGTGGGCAGCTCGCACGCGTCGGCCAGCAGCCAGTCGGCATCGGCCACCTGCGACACGCGCATGGCGGACGGCTGCCGGTCGATCAGGGTGACCTCGTGCCCGTGACCGAGGAGCTCGCGCGCGATGGACCGGCCGACCGAACCGGCTCCGGCGATGACGACCCTCACTCGGACACCGCCGGCGGCGAGGTGAGGATGCGTTCGACCAGGGCGGACTCGGCGGCCAGCAGCAGCACGTGCACGGTGTCGTTCTCCTGCAGGACGGTGGTCGGCGTGGGCAGGATGCCCTCCCCGTAGCGGGTGACATAGGCGACGCGGGCACCGCTGGCCTCTTCGAGGGCACGCAGCGGCTTGCCCACCCAGCCCTCGTGGATGTCGATCTGCGAGAGCTGGATCTTGCCCGAGTGGTCGCGGTACTCGTCGGTCGCACCCATCGGCAGCAGTCGACGAAGGACCTGGAACGCGGTCCACCGGACCGTGGCGACGGTCGGGATGCCGAGGCGCTGGTAGATCTCGGCGCGGTGCGGGTCGTAGATGCGAGCGACGACGTTCTCGATCCCGAAGGTCTCGCGCACCACCCGAGCCGCCAGGATGTTCGAGTTGTCCCCGTCGGAGACGGCGGCGAAGGCGAACGCGTCCTCGATGCCGGCCTGCGTGAGCGTGTCACGGTCGAAGCCGAGACCCGTGACCTTGTTGCCCTCGAAGCTCGGGTCGAGGCGACGGAACGCCTCAGGGTTCTGGTCGATGACGGACACCGAGTGCCCGTGTTCCTCGAGGTTCTGCGCCAGAGTGGCGCCGACTCGTCCGCAGCCCATGATCACGAAGTGCACATGCGCACGCTATACGGCCGGCGAGGTCCGTGACGTCCGGGTCCACGTTGTCGTGCGTTGGTGGTGTCACCGAGCCGTGGGGCGCCTAGCATGACCCATCGTGTCGGACCTCTCGGATGCCGCCAAACGCCTGCTGCTCGGACGTCCAGTCCGGAGCGACCGGCTCGGCCACACGCTCATCCCCAAGCGCATCGCCCTGCCCGTCTTCGCCTCGGACGCGCTGTCGTCCGTGGCGTACGCGCCCGACGAGATCCTGCTGACGCTCTCGCTCGCGGGAGCCACTGCCCTGGTGATCTCGCCGTGGGTCGGCCTCGCGGTGGCTTTCGTGATGCTCGTCGTCGTCGCGTCCTACCGGCAGAACGTCCACGCCTACCCGTCGGGGGGCGGTGACTACGAGGTCGCGACGACGAACCTCGGCAGGAATGCCGGTGTCACCGTGGCCAGCGCCCTGCTGGTCGACTACGTGCTCACCGTCGCCGTGTCGATCTCCTCGGGCGCACAGTACGCGGCGACCGCCTTCCCGCCGCTGCGGGGGCACGAGGCGGCGTTCGCGGTCGGACTCGTCGTCCTGCTCACGCTCGCCAACCTGCGCGGCGTGAAGGAGTCGGGGACGCTGTTCGCGGTTCCCGTCTACCTGTTCATGTTCGCCATCGGGTCCGTCGCCGTCGTCGGCGCCATCCAGTACGCCACGGGCAACCTCGCGATGGCCGAGAGCTCGGACCTGCAGCTGCTGCCCAGCGCGAACTTCGACCAGGGCCTCACCGGGCTCGCGGGGTTCTTCCTGATCCTGCGTGCGTTCGCGTCCGGTTGTGCGGCGCTCACGGGTGTCGAGGCGATCAGCAACGGCGTCCCGGCCTTCAAGAAGCCGAAGTCGAAGAACGCGGCGACGACTCTGGCTCTGCTCGGCGGCATCTCGGTGACGATGATCCTGTCGATCCTGCTGCTCGCACGCGCGACGGGGGTCACCTTCGCGGACGACCCGATGACGCAGCTGACCCGCAACGGCCAACCCGTCGAGTCCACCTACATCCAGCACCCGGTGATCAGCCAGCTGTCGACCGCGGTGTTCCAGAACATCCCGTGGATGGCGGTCATCGTCTCCATCGTGACCGGCCTCATCCTCGTCCTGGCCGCCAACACCGCCTTCAACGGGTTCCCTGTGCTCGGGTCGATCCTGGCGCGCGACGGCTTCCTTCCCCGCCAGCTGCACACCCGCGGCGACCGGCTGGCGTTCTCCAACGGGATCGTCACGCTGGCCCTCGCCGCGATCGCGCTCATCATCGCGTTCGACGCCGAGGTCACCCGGCTCATCCAGCTCTACATCGTCGGCGTCTTCGTCTCGTTCTCGGTCAGCCAGTTCGGCATGGTCAAGCACTGGACGCGCCACCTGCGCACGGAGGCGGACCCGGACGCACGGGCGCGGATGAAGCGGTCGCGCGTCATCAACAGCATCGGGTTCGTCATGACCGCCACGGTGCTCGTGGTCGTGCTCATCACGAAGTTCACGCACGGCGCGTACATCGCGCTGCTCGCCATGGCGATCGTGTTCGGGCTCATGCAGTCCATCCACCGGCACTACAGGCAGGTCCGCGAAGAGCTGGCACTGGGCGCCGATGCCGAGTCGGCACGCGCCCTGCCGAGCCGGGTGCACGCGATCGTGCTCGTCAGCCACCTCCACCGTCCGACGATGCGGGCCCTGTCCTACGCCCGTGCGTCGCGACCCCAGATCCTCGAGGCCGTCACGGTCGGTGTGGACCCGGAGGACGTCGAAGCACTGCGCACGCAGTGGGAGGAGCTCGCGATCCCCGTGGCGCTGCGCGTGCTCGACTCGCCGTTCCGCGAGATCACGCGTCCCGTCCTGACGTACGTGCGCGCGATCCGGCGAGACAGCCCGCGCGACCTGGTCGTCGTCTACATCCCCGAGTACGTCGTCGGGCACTGGTGGGAGCAGCTGCTGCACAACCAGAGCGCGCTTCGGCTCAAGGGGCGACTGCTGTTCACGCCCGGCGTCGTGGTCGCCTCCGTGCCGTGGCAGCTGGCGTCGACCGAGGGCCAGACGGGGCTCGAGGATCCGGTCCGGGGTACCGTTCCGCGTGGCTACTGATCCCCAGACCCCTGTCGTCGAGCTCGAGATCGGGCCTGTCGCCCACGGCGGGCACTGCGTCGCGCGGCACGAGGGTCGGGTCGTCTTCGTCCGGCACACGCTGCCTGGTGAGCGCGTCCGGGCGCGCCTGACGGACTTCGGTGACACCGCCAAGTTCTGGCGCGCCGATGCGGTCGAGGTCCTCGACGCGTCGCCGGACCGCGTCGAGTCGGTCTGGCCGGCAGCCGGTCCGGGCGGCGTCGGCGGCGGTGAGCTCGCCCACGTGTCGCTGAGTGGTCAGCGGGCCTGGAAGACGGCGGTACTGGCGGAGCAGCTCCAGCGGCTGGCCAAGCTCGACCTCGACGTCCCGGTACAGGCGGCGTCGGGCGACGACGAGCGCGGCGGCCTCGGCTGGCGCACCCGGATCGACCTGGTCGCCGACGCCGAGGGTCGTGCCGGCATGCACGGGTTCCGCTCGCACACGATCAAGATCCTCGACTCGATGCCGCTGGCCAGCGAGGCGATCGCCGCGCTGGACCTGTTCGGCCGCCGGTGGACCGCGGGCGCGCGGGTCGAGGCCGTCGCCCCGTCGAGCGGCGACACGCCGATGGTCCTCGTCGACGAGGCACCGTTCGACCTGGGTCGCGGTCGCATGGACGGTCGGACGAACGCCCGCACGGCGGTGCGCGAGCACGTGCAGGTGGGGGAGCGCGGCTACACGTTCCGGGTCGCAGGCGCCGGGTTCTGGCAGGTGCACCGGGAGGCGCCCGAGCTTCTGGTCAAGGCCGTGCTCGCCGGGCTGGGCGACGTCGACGGTGCCGCGGTGCTCGACCTCTATGCCGGGTCGGGCCTGTTCACCGCGCCCTTGTCGGATGCGGTGGGTGAGACCGGCGAGGTCGTCTCCGTCGAGGGTGACGCGCGAGCCGTGAAGGACGCCCGGCGCAACCTCCATGACCGCGGGAACGTCGAGCTGCACTCGGGGGATGTCGCGCAGGTGCTCACCGGACGCGTCGATGCGGACTCCGACGTCGTGCACGCGGACGCCGTCGTTCTGGACCCGCCGCGCACCGGCGCCGGGCGGGCCGTCGTCGCCGGGATCACCGCACTGCGGCCGGAGCGTGTGGTCTACGTCGCGTGCGACCCGGCCGCACTCGCGCGGGACATCGCCTTGTTCGCCGCCGACGGCTACGGGCTGGCAGACCTTCGGGCCTACGACCTCTTCCCCATGACGCACCACCTCGAGGCGATCGCGGTCCTGACGCGCTGAGGCGCTGCACACCGGCGGGCGCGGCACTAGCGTGGATCGCGTAGCCGGATCGCGCGGCCCGGCAGATGGGAGCGGCACCGTGAGCGACAAGGATCCGGTGAGCCGGCTGGCAGAGGCGAAGCGGCTGGTCACCCAGGAGCTCCACAAGCAGGGCACGCCCGAGTACGACCCGCGGTCGCACGAGCGTGCGATCGAGGCCGAGCGCAAGGCGCAGGACGCCGTCGACGCGGAGCAGGCCGCGAAGCGCTGAACCCGCCCCTGGCGTCGGGCCGGCATCCGAAAGGTCCCCGCACCCGCGGCGGCGCCACCAGCACGTGGCGCCGCCGCCTCCCGTGGGCGCCGTCGGCCCCCGTCGTGAGACGGGGGCCGAACTGCGTGCGGTGGGCGTCCGGAGCATGTATCTTGATGTCGAGATAAATAGCGGACCGCGCCCCGTAGGGTGGCAGGACGCACTCCCCAGCCGTCCGGGTGAACCCGTCCCCGGCATGCTCTCCAGCGAAGGAGCCCCCCGTGAGCAGCGTCGACAGCTTCGGTTCGAAAGGAACTCTCGAGGTCGGTGACGCCTCCTACGAGATCTACCGCCTCTCCGCCGTCCCGGGGGTGGAGAAGCTCCCGTTCAGCCTGAAGGTGCTGGCAGAGAACCTCCTGCGCACCGAGGACGGTGCGAACATCACCGCCGACCACGTCAACGCGCTCGCGACGTGGGACCCGGACGCGCAGCCCGACACGGAGATCCAGTTCACGCCGGCGCGCGTGATCATGCAGGACTTCACCGGTGTGCCCTGCGTGGTCGACCTGGCGACCATGCGCGAGGCGGTCGTCGACCTCGGCGGCGACGCCACCCGCATCAACCCCCTGGCACCCGCCGAGCTGGTCATCGACCACTCGGTGCAGATCGACGTCGCCGGTCGCGCCGACGCGTTCGAGCGCAACGTCGCGCTGGAGTACGAGCGCAACCGCGAGCGGTACCAGTTCCTGCGCTGGGGCCAGACCGCGTTCGACGACTTCAAGGTCGTCCCGCCGGGCACCGGCATCGTGCACCAGGTGAACATCGAGTACCTGGCGCGCGGCGTCATGGTCCGCGATGGCAAGGCCTATCCCGACACCTGCGTCGGCACCGACTCGCACACCACGATGGTCAACGGCCTCGGCGTCCTCGGCTGGGGCGTCGGCGGCATCGAGGCCGAGGCGGCCATGCTCGGCCAGCCCGTGTCGATGCTCATCCCGCGCGTCGTCGGCTTCAAGCTCACCGGCACGATCCCGTCCGGGGTCACGGCGACGGACATCGTCCTGACGATCACCCAGAAGCTGCGGCAGCACGGCGTCGTCGGCAAGTTCGTCGAGTTCTACGGCGAGGGCGTCGCGTCGGTGCCGCTGGCCAACCGCGCGACCATCGGCAACATGAGCCCCGAGTTCGGCTCGACCGCCGCGATGTTCCCGATCGACCACGTGACCCTGGACTACCTGCGCCTGACCGGCCGGTCCGAGGAGCAGCTGGCGCTCGTCGAGGCGTACGCCAAGGAACAGGGCATGTGGCTCGACCCGACGCTCGACTCCTACGTCGAACCGGTCTTCTCCGAGTACCTCGACCTCGACCTCTCCACGGTCGTCCCGTCCATCGCGGGTCCGAAGCGTCCGCAGGACCGGATCGAGCTGTCGCGGGCCAAGGAGCAGTTCCAGCGCGACCTGCCGACGTACGCGCCCGAGGCCGCCAACGGTGTCGACGAGGCGGAGGAGGAGTCGTTCCCGGCGTCCGACTCGCCTGCGATCACCTCGTCGGCCACGCGCGTCTACCCGACGACGGACAGCGAGGGCCGGTCCTTCGACCTGTTCCACGGCGCCGTCGCCATCGCGTCCATCACCAGCTGCACCAACACGTCGAACCCGTCGGTGATGATCGCCGCGGCCCTCGTCGCGAAGAAGGCCGTGGAGAAGGGCCTCACCGCCAAGCCGTGGGTCAAGACCTCCATGGCGCCGGGCTCGCAGGTCGTGACCAACTACTACGAGAAGGCCGGCCTGTGGCCGTACCTCGAGAAGCTGGGGTTCCACCTGGTCGGCTACGGCTGCGCCACCTGCATCGGCAACTCGGGACCGCTGGACGAGAAGGTCTCGGAGACCGTGCAGGAGCACGACCTGGCCGTCGCGGCCGTGCTCTCCGGCAACCGCAACTTCGAGGGGCGCATCAACCCCGACATCAAGATGAACTACCTGGCGTCCCCGCCGCTGGTCATCGCGTACGCGCTGGCCGGGACCATGGACTTCGACTTCGAGTCGGACCCGCTCGGTCGCGACGAGGCCGGTCAGCCGATCTTCCTGCGGGACATCTGGCCGTCCCCGGAGGAGGTCCAGGCGACGATCGACGCGTCGATCGACCGCGCCATGTTCACGGCGGACTACGCCGACGTGTTCACCGGCGACGAGCGGTGGCGCTCGCTGCCGACCCCCGAGGGTGACACCTTCGAGTGGGACCCGGAGTCGACCTACGTGCGCAAGCCCCCGTACTTCGAGGGCATGCAGGCGACGCCTTCGCCGGTCGTCGACTTCCACGGCGCCCGGGTGCTGGCCAAGCTCGGCGACTCGGTCACCACCGACCACATCAGCCCGGCCGGCTCGATCAAGGCCGACAGCCCCGCCGGCCTGTACCTGGCGGAGCACGGTGTCGAGCGTCGCGACTTCAACAGCTACGGCTCGCGCCGCGGCAACCACGAGGTCATGATCCGCGGCACGTTCGCCAACATCCGGCTGCGCAACCAGCTCGTCCCGGGCGTCGAGGGCGGCTTCACGCAGAACCTCCTGACCGGCGAGCAGACCTCCATCTACGACGCGTCCCAGGCCTACCAGGAGGCCGGCATCCCGCTGGTCGTGCTGGGCGGCAAGGAGTACGGCTCCGGTTCGTCGCGCGACTGGGCCGCCAAGGGCACCAGCCTGCTGGGCGTCAAGGCGGTCATCACCGAGAGCTTCGAGCGGATCCACCGCTCCAACCTCATCGGGATGGGCGTGCTGCCGTTGCAGTTCCCGGACGGTGAGTCGGCCGACTCGCTCGGGCTGGACGGCACGGAGACGTTCGACATCGTCGGCGTCACCGCGCTGAACGACGGCACGACCCCGCGCACGCTGGCGGTCACGGCGACGAAGACGGACGGTTCCGTCGTCTCGTTCGACGCCGTGCTCCGCATCGACACCCCCGGCGAGGCGGACTACTACCGCAACGGCGGCATCCTGCAGTACGTGCTGCGGCAGGTCGCCGGCGTGGCCTGACGGCTCCACAGCTCGGGCCCGGTCCCCTCGCGGGGCCGGGCCCGCGGTTCTTGCCGCTCGCCGAAGCGCAACGCTCACGTTTCCGCTCGACGAGCGACGGTCGGCTGGACCTGCAGGTCGGCACGGTGCGGTGCCGGCCCCGACGGCCTCAATGGCGACCTCGTGACGTCACCAGGGCTGCCCGTGCACCGGTACCCACGCGCGGCCTGTGCTGTCGCGGGCGGTCTCCAAGATCGGGACATTGGTCATGGCGGGGGCCGCTGCGCCGAGCGAGTGAAAGCCGTGTGCGGTTGTCCGGATTGATGACCGGTGTGGGGGATGGCGTCCGCTATGAGGTCCCCGTCCTATTGGCCCGGCGGCGACTTCCTGAGGAATCCTTCGGCGAACCCGCAGCAGCGCCGCCGCACCTCGGTCAACCACGCCTGGAGCATCGACACATGGACCGTGCCTTCTTGCGCCTCGTCCGCGCACTGGCCCTCGCCCTCGCAGGCGTACTCGCCCTCACCGGGCTCTCCGCGACCGCCGCGATGGCTGGTGACGGTGCTGCGTCGATCTCGGGACACGTGGACCTGCCGGGCGACGTCGGGTGGTCGGCCGTCAGCGCCAGCTGGTGGCAGGACGACGTGTCTGGCTGGACCTACGACTCGTCCGCCGGCATCGAGCCCAGCGGCGACTTCGTGCTCCAGGGCCTGGACGAGGGTCGCGAGTACCGGCTCGAGGTCACCTCGTCGAGGACTGTTCGCGGCTACTACGCCGGACCCGGTGCCCAGCTGGCGCTGGTGAGCGATGGCGCCGAGGTCGTCACCGCACCGGCCGCCGGGCTGACGATGCTGACGCGGGAGTCGGCCACGATCTCGGGTCAGATCGCGCTTCCCGACTGGAACCAGCGGTCCTGGGCGGACGACATCATGTATGCCTCGTGGGTGGACGCCGTGCCGCTGGAGGTGACGTTGCCGAAGCCGTTGCGTACATGGCTGGCGGAGGACGGGACGTTCCAGGTCGATGGTCTCGTGTCCGGCGCCCTGTACCGCCTCGAGTTCGGCGACGGCCTTGGCGTCCTCGGCGGATCGTTCGACGGCGACGGTCAGGCGCTTGCGCGTGACCACTCGGCCTATGTGCCGGTTCCGGCGCCGAGCGTCGGCCTGACCGCCGAGCCCGGACGGTGGGCGACCATCTCCGGTTCGGTCGAGCTGCCCGAGGACTACGTGTACGACGAGGCGGCCCCGATCTCGCTCGAGGTCCTGCATCACGTGCCGAACTCGATCGTCTGGTTGCCCACAGGCAGCGCCAGCGTGGCCGCCGACGGGACGTTCGCGTTCGACCGCCTGGCCCCCGGCGAGAGCTACTCGCTGCGCATCTCCGACCCGATGCTGACTCACGTCGGCTTCGCGCAGGGCTGGGTGTCGGCTACAGGTCTCACCCAAGAAGGAAGCCGCATCCTCGACTTCGTCGCTCCCACCGACGGCGTGATCGTGCACCCCGTTGCCGACGACGACCGTGGCGGTGTGCAGGGAGTCGCAATCTCAGGGTCCGTCGTCCTCCCGAGCGGGGTGGACGCGTCGTCCATCAACGTCCAGGCCTACCGCTGGTCCGAGACGTCGCACTACTGGGTGTGGGCTGGTGCGGCCATGGCGCTGCAGGACGGGACAGGGCGGGCCAGCTTCGCCATCCACGGCCTCGACGCAGCCGTGTCCTACCGCCTCGAGGTGCAGGGCAACGACTCCTTGCTCGAAGGGTGGTGGATCGGCGACGACCAGCCGCTGGTGGCGCAAGCAGACGTCGCGCGGCCCATCACTGGGGCCCGTGCCGGCGTCCAGCTGCGCCCACGGTCGGCCGCCACGGTCTCGGGGACCGTGCACGCCCCGGCCGGCGGTGTGATCCGCGGGCGCGACGGCATCTCGATCACGGCGTACAGGGCGAGCACCTCCTACGGCATGACTCACTGGACCTACGCGAGGTCGGGGTGGTTCTTCAATTCCGCCGACGCCGACTCCGACCACGTCGACTTCGCCCTCGGCGGGCTGGACCCCGAGCAGACGTATCGCATTGAGGTGCGCGACACGTCCGGCACGTTCGCCGGCGGCTACTACGCAGGTGGCGACCTCACCGTGATGCACGCCGAGGACGGCACCGACATCCACGCCCCGCGAGCGAACCTGAACCTCACGCTTCGGCCGGCTGTGACCATCTCAGGCACGATCCTGCTCCCCGACGGCTACGTGCCGGCGACGATGCAGGTGACGGTTCGCGAGCCGTCGGAGTGGGGTGGCTGGACCTCCTCGAGATATGTGAGCGTGGGCAAGTCCGCGGACGGCTCCTACCCGTTCTCGGTCGGCGGCCTCGACCCCGGTGCGCCCTACCGGCTCGACTTCAGCGAGCTCGACGGAGACCTGCTCGCCGGGTCCTTCTCGGCGAACGGCGCGAAACTCGCTTCCACCGTCGAGTCGGGCACGTCGATCGTCGGCGGGCGGTCGGGTGTCGTTCTGCGGCCAGAGCGTGGTCAGACCATCTCGGGGACGCTCTCGCTGCCCACCGGGTACGTGCGCCCTCAGGCCTTCGGGCCGACTGTCACCGCGTACGGCGACAATGGGTACGGCTCGAGCCCGGTGTCCGTGGTCGACGGCTCGTACGTCATTCGGCGCCTGCGCCCCGGCACGTACTCGCTCGCATTCGCCGACGGCTCGGGCGGCTTCCTGGACGGTACGTACACAGGTCAGGAGCGCCCCCTGGCGTGGTCCGGGGACGGTACCTCCGTTGCCAGCGGGTCGACGGGGCTTCGCGCGGTCGCGCAGAGATCCTCCGCCCTCGCCGGCTCCCTCACCCGGCCCCCGGGCCACGAGGGCGACGATTGGGGTGCCGACGGGATCGTGAGCATCGTCGATGCCGCTTCCGGTGGATACGTGACGTCAACCTGGGCGCAGAGCGACTTCGGTGGTTCGGCGGACGGTTCGTTCCGGATCGGCGAGGTCCCCGCGGGGTCCTTCAAGATCGGGTTCAACCGTGAGAGCGGCAGCTCGCTGTACGCGGGCACCTTCTACACAGCCCGTGCGACGGACGGTCCCGTGCGGTTCGCCGACGCCGACGCCGTGAACGTGGCAGCCGGCGAAGCCGTCGAGGGCATCGACGGACGCCTCGTCACCTGCGCAACGGTGAGTGGAACCGTCGCGCCGGGTCTGGTCCCGGACGGCGCCTACGCGCAGGTGACCGTGTACAACGACGCGGACACATCCCTCGTGACCCGGTCCGCTTCGCCTGAGGACGGTGCGTACACGGTCACGGGTCTGCTCGACGGGTCCTACCGTGTGGCGCTCGGGTACTGGGGCGACGACGGCTACGTGAAGGTCTCCGAGCGGGAGGTGGTCGTCCCGGGGTGCCAGGAGGTGACCGGGGTTGACCTGCTGGACATGCCGTCCGTCACCAACGTCGCCAAGCCGACGATCGCCGGGACGCCGCAGGTGGGCAAGGTGCTGACCGTCGCCGCGGGCACGTGGTCGCCCTCGACGGTGTCCGTGACCTACCAGTGGTTGCGCGACGGTGACCCCGTTGCGGGCGCGACGACGCCGAGCTACGCGCTCACGGCGGCGGACCTGCATGCGCACGTCTCGGTCGAGGTCACGGCATCGAAGACCGGCTACCTCGACGCGTCCGCCACCTCTGCGCCGACCGAGGTGGTCGCAGCCGGGACGATCACCAGCTCGGTGAAGCCGCTGGTGACGGGGTCGGCGAAGGTGGGCTCCAGGCTGACGGCGACGGCCGGCATCTGGACGCCGTCGGAGACGAAGCCGACGTACCAGTGGCTGCGTGCCGGTGTCGCGATCTCGGGTGCGACGGCGTCCGCATACACGTTGACCGCGCCCGACGTGGGCAAGCAGGTTGCCGTGAAGGTCACCGTGTCCAGGGACGGCTACCTCGAGGCGTCGGCAACCTCGGCGCCGACCGACGTGGTCGCCGCTGGGACGATCAGCAGCTCGGTGAAGCCGGTGGTCTCGGGGACGGCGAAGGTCGGGGTGCAGCTGACCGCGTCGGCCGGTACGTGGACGCAGTCGGGGACGACTGCGACCTACAAGTGGCTGCGTGCCGGGGTGGCGATCACGAGTGCCACCGCGTCGACGTACACGCCGACCGCGTCGGACCTGGGCAAGGCGTTGGCGGTGACGGTGACCGCCGCCAAGGACGGGTACGGCGCGGCGGCAGCGACGTCCGAGCCGACGGCCGCGGTGGTCGCGGGCTCGTTCGCCAGGACGGTCAATCCGGTGGTGACCGGGACGGCGAAGGTCGGTGTGAAGCTGACGGCGTCGGCGGGTACCTGGTCGCCGACCGGGTCCACGGTCGCCTACCAGTGGCTGCGTGCCGGGGTGGCGATCACGGGTGCGACCGCGACGTCGTACGTGCCGACGGCGTCCGACCTGGGCAGGACGCTCGCGGTGAAGGTGACGGTCGCCCGCAGCGGGTACACGTCGGCGGCTGCGACGTCGGTGTCGACGGCGAAGGTCTCGTCGGGCACGATCACCAGCTCGGTCAAGCCGACGGTGACGGGGACCGCGAAGGTCGGGCAGACGTTGACCACGTCGGCGGGCACCTGGTCGCCGACCGGCCCGACCCTCACGTACCAGTGGCTTCGTGGTGGTGCCCCGATCAGCGGCGCGACCGGCAGGTCCTACGTCCTGACCAGTGCGAGCAAGGGCGCGTCGGTGTCGGTGAAGGTCACCGCGACCAAGGTGGGGTACACGACGGCATCGGTCACGACGGCGGCCGTCAAGGTCTCCTGATCGTCTGATCGGCCCGGGGCCGCGGCGAGGGCACCAGCCCACGCCGCGGCCTCTGACGTGCCCGGGGCCCGGCGCGCCAGACCAGCCGCACGATGGTCGCGCTCACTGTCGCGCCGTCGGTCGTGGGCCGCGTCGCGGGTCGTGAGACGCAGTCGCTCGGTGGTGTCAGCGACCGGCCGAGAGGTCCAGCGCCCTGGCGTGATCCTCGACCCGTCCCTGGGACTCGTACAGCCGGGCGAGCAGCGCCCAGGCCTGCGCCGCGGTGGGCTTGTTGGTCGTGGCTGCGAGCCAGGCCTGCTCGGCGTTGCGCTCGTCTCCCAGCTGAGCGAGTGCCAGCCCACGCCACACCTGGATGGAGGCGTCGAGGGGCGCACGGCGCAGGGCGTCGTCCAACGTCTCGAGCGCGACCGTCGGCTGCCCGGCGACCAGCTGGCCGGCGCCGAGGACGCGTTGCGCCTCGAGCGATCCGGTGGCGTCCACCGATCGTCGGGCCCATCGCGCGGCCGCCTCCGCGGACGGGACGTCACCCGCCTGCGTGCCGGCGAAGAAGGTCGTCGCGGCGACGAGCGGGATGTCGAGGTCCCACGGGCGGAGCCGCTGCGCGAGCGCGAACTGGTCGTCCGCCGCGTCGACGTCGCCGACCGACGCGTGCCGGACCGCCGAAGCGAGCGGGTACTCCGCGGCAGTGCCGACCACGAGGGCGACGGTGAGGGCGCCCGAGACGACGGCGACGGCCGGGGCGACGAACCGGCGGTGACTGGGCGCAGCGGCAACCAGGGTCCCCGCGAGCAGTGCGGCCAGACCTGCGGTGCCGGCGGAGGTGAAGTGGGTGCTCAGAGCGACGCCGTAGCCGACGACCGCGGCCAGGGCGCCGATCACGAGGTCGGACTGCTCAGGAGTCGATGCCGCCCGTGCTGCGCGCAGGCGACGGATGCCGAGCACCACCACGACGGCAGCCAGTGCGAGCGCGGAGACCAGCAGCGGCAGGCCCCCCGCCACCAGCGCCTGGACCGGCCAGGAGTGGGTGGAGTCGACCACCGAGACCGGATCGGCAGTCGTCGCCCACGACTGCGTGCGGTGCGCGGGCAGTGCGTCGACCAGGCCGCTGGGGCCCGCTCCGAGGAGGGGATGGTCCGCGGCGAGGTCGACGGCCGACCGCCAGAGGTCGCTGCGCCCGGTGACCGTCTCCGTGGCGAGGCCGCTCGTGCCCAGGGCGCGCGCGCGGGACAGGGGAAGGGCAAGCGTGCCGACGACGACGACGGCGGCCGCCGCTACCGGCCCGATCACCGCCGCGCTGCGCCAGGAGGCGCTTCCGGGGCGTTGCGCGACGAAGCACACCAGGAGTGCGGTGAGGACACCCAGCACGGCCCCGCGCGAGGCGGACGACACGACCGTGACCAACGCGCCCGCGAGCCCGAGCAGGAGCAGGGGCGATCGTCGACGGACGGCGGGAACGCACAGCAGAGCGACGAGCAGAACACCGACGACACCCTGGTCGGAGGCGTTCCCGAGCAGCGCCCCCGGCCGGGACACGTCCCCGCCGAGCGGACGAAGGCCCGCGGCTTCCAGGGCCGAGACCGTGCCCAGCAGGGCGGCGACCAGGGCCGACGCCGCCCAGAGCCAGCGCACCGAGCTGCCGGTCACCTGTGGCCCGAGCAACCGCGCGCCGGCCCACAGTGCCCCGACGTACAGCGGCACCGCGACCAGTCCTTCGTAGCGCGGCCAGCGCCCGAGCACCTGGGCCAGCGGCGCGGCGCCGGTGAGCGCGGCGACGGCCAGCCACGCAGCGCCGACTCCGACGAGCCACGCCGCCCAGCGGTGCAGCCGACCGGCCGCCGGTGCGAGCGCCGCAGCGAGCACCGCGACAGCCAGGACGGCCAGCTTCGGCAGCACGAAGCGGAAGAGGCCGCCGGGCGCGAGGACGACGGCGGACGCGGGGACGGCAGCGAGGGCGATCCGCGACCAGCCGGACCACGGGGTCGGGCCTTCGGTGGTGGCGACCGGACGTCCCGCAACGCGAGGCGAGCCGCTGCGTCCACCGCGCGGCCCGTCCCGCAGACCAGCGGTTCTCGACACGCAGACGAGGGTAGGTGACGGATGCGGTCCGGCCGCATGCCGCCCGCCTGCGGGGGATGGATTCCGTCTCCAGCGGCGGCGTCTTCTCGACCTGGTGTGGCCGTGGGTTCGAGTCCGTTCGGGTGAAGTGCGCTTCTGCAACGAATGTCGGACTTGTCACAGATCGCGGGGCTGGGCGATTCTGGTCCCCGCGCATGTTCTGAACGCCCCGCGCGCCACGACCGCTGGAGCAAACGACATGCACCCTGCCCTCTCGCGCTCGGCCCGCGCGCTCGCCCTCGGCCTCGCGGCCACGCTGGCGCTCACGATGTTGCCCGCGACCTCCGCGCTGGCCGGGGGTGGGGTCGTGGGTGCGACGTCGGTCGAGGCGAGCGACGGTGCGGGGGCGGGGTCGGACAAGCAGGCGCTTGCGACGATCTCCGGCTCGCTCGTGCTACCCGACCCGAGCGATCGGTCGGACCAGGACGCGTACAGCCACCCGATGACCGTGCAGGCAGTCGCCCTCGACGCCTCGCTGCCCGCTGTCGCGCCCGTGGACCTCGGGGGCGACTCGACGTTCGTCGTCGCCGGCCTGGTGCCTGGCGCCTCCTACCGGCTCCAGCTCAGTGACGGAGCCGGCGTGCTGGGCGGCTGGTTCGCGGGCGGCGGGCAGCACCTCGTTCGCGAACCGTCGGCGTCTGCGCCCGTCTCGGCGCCCACGCACGGGCTGATCGCGATGCCCGGTGAGTGGTCGTCGATCGCTGGCACCGTCGAGCTGTCGGCGGGCTTCGTCCACGACGAGTCGGCGCCCCTCGTCGTGAGCGCGTCCCACCACCACGACGGGGACTTCCGTTCGATCACGGACACCGCGACCGTTGCTGCTGACGGCGCGTACGCCCTCGAGCACCTCGCGCCGGGTGAGGCATACTCCCTGCGCCTCGAGGACCCGACGGCATCGCACCCGGAGCTCGCGTCGGGCTGGGTGACCGCGACCGGAGTCGTCGACGACGCGCGCGGGAGCGTGGACGTCGAGGCGCCGGCCGGCGGGGTCGTCGTCCATCCCTCACCCGCTGCCGGAGCCGCGGCGCGGCATGCCGACGCTCTGGACTCGCACGTCGAGGGGGCGGCCACCCTGGTCACGATCTCCGGTTCCGTCGTCATGCCGGCGGGGGCCGGTCCGGCGGGGGTCAACGTCGGGGCGTACCGCTGGGACGCGTCCGCGAACTTCTGGGAACTGGTGGACTCACGGTACTCGTCGGGCGAGACGTTCAGCATCGACGGGTTGGACCCGGCGGTGTCGTACCGACTTCGGTTGTTCGGGCAGATGGGGTACGTCGGCGGATGGTGGGCGGGCGCCGGCCAACCCCTCGTGCGGGAACCGGGCGCCGCGGTCGACATCGCCGGTGGGCGCTCCGGCCTCGAGCTCCACCCGCGGGCCGCTGCTGCCATGACCGTCAGCGTGCGCCCGCCGCTGGGTGCCACCATCGGGCTGGCCGACGGCGTCTACATCTACGCGTGGACGGACGCGACGAACTGGGGCAACACCCCGGCGGCCTCCACCAGCGTGCCCGTGGGTGACCATGTGGACTTCACCCTCGCCGGGATGGATCCCCAGCTCGGGTACCGGTTCCAGGTCGGAGTGTCGTCAGGCCCGTTCGTCGGGGGCTACTACGCAGGCAGCCCGCAGCTCGTCGCGACGTACCAGGACGCGGTCGTCGTCTCCGTTCCCAGCTCTGTGCAGGTCTCGCTCCGTCCGGCGGTGTCGATCTCGGGAACGCTCCTGCTGCCGACCGGGTACACCCCCGGGACGATGCAGGTCGGTGTCACCTCGTCGACGCCAGGTCTCGGCGGCGGGTTCCAGACCGTGGTCAAGGCCGCGGACGGGTCGTACCGGTTCTCTGTCGGACGTCTCGACGGTGCAGTGGCGTACCGGCTCCAGTTCTGGGAGAACGACGGGGGAGGGGTGTACGGCAATCTCCTGCCCGGGTACTACTCCGCCGACGGATCCCCCCTCGCCGACTCCGCCGACGGTGCGGCGTCGATCGTCGGCGGGCGGTCGGGAGTCGTGGTGAAGCCGACCACCGGTCAGACGATCTCGGGTCGCCTGTCCTTGCCGGCCGGATACACACCGCCGAATGGCTCGTCGGGGCCGCAGATGTCGGCCGAGAGTACGACCGTGTCGTACGTCGCGAACGCTCAGGTTTCGGCCAACGGTTCCTTCGCCGTGCGGCGCGTGCGACCCGGTAGCGCTCTCCTCTGGTTCAACGACGGCCCCGGCGGCATCGTCGATGGTCGCTATGCCGGCCAGGACAAGCCGCTCCAGCACGCGTGGTGGGTGGACGGCACGCCGGTCTCATCCGGCCAGACGGGTCTGCGCGCCGTCGCCCAGGCGGCCTCCTCCGTCCTCGGCTCACTCACGCGTCCGGCGGATCCCGCGGGCGACGGGGGCCACGACGGCGGCGTCAGCGTCGTCGACGCGGCGTCCGGTCACATCGTGGCGCAGGGGTGGTCGCCGTCTGATGCCTACCAGGTCGACGAGGTGCCGTCCGGTTCCTTCAAGATCGGGTTCAACCGGGAGAGCGGCTTCTCGTTGTACACCGGCACGTTCTACAAGCCCGGAGCGAGCGACGGGCCCGTGCGGCTCGCCGACGCGGACGTCGTCCCGGTCGGGATCGGCGAGGTCGTCGACGGCATCGACGGGCACCTCACGACGTGCGCGACAGTCAGCGGCACGATCGAGCCGGGTCTGATCCCGGACGGCGCGGTGGGCAAGGTCACCGTCTACAACGACGACGACCCGAACCTCGTGTCGAGAACGTCCGAGCTGGTGGCTGGGGGCCCGTACACAGTCACAGGTCTGCTCGACGGCTCGTATCACGTCGCGCTCGGCTACTGGCCGTCGAGCGGCTCCGGAGCCACTGACTTCACCGAGGTCTCGCAACGGGACGTCGTGATCCCCGGGTGCGAGGACGTGGCCGGGATCAACCTGGTGGCGATGCCGTCGTTGACGAGCACGGTCACGCCGACGGTCAGCGGCACGGCCAAGGTCGGGTCCACGCTCACGGCGACGGCGGGCACCTGGTCGCCCGCGGCGACGACGGTGTCGTACCAGTGGCTTGGCGGCGGCGGCGAGATCAGCGGTGCAACGGCGTCGACCTACACGGTGACGGGAGCCGAGGCCGGCGCGCCGGTCTCGGTGCGGGTGACCGCGAGCAGGTCCGGCTACCTGAGGTCGTCGGTGACCTCGGCCGCCACGGCCGCAGTCTCCCCGGGCACGATCATGAGGACCGCCAAGCCGACGGTGGCCGGCGCGGCCAAGGTGGGCACGAAGCTGACTGCGACGCCAGGGACGTGGTCCCCGGCGGGAACGACGCCCGCGTACCAGTGGCTGCGTGGCGGTGTCGCGATCAGCGGTGCGACGTCGTCGACCTACACGCTGGCCGCCGCCGACCTGGGCACCGCGGTCTCGGTACGGGTGACGGCCCTCAAGATCGGCTACACCAGCGTGACGGCGACCTCGGCAACCACCGCGACGGTGCTCGTCGGGACGATCACGAACACGGTGAAGCCCGTGATCTCCGGGTCTGCGAAGGTCGGCGCGAAGCTGACGTCGTCGACCGGCACGTGGTCGCCGACGACCGTCACGCGGACCTACCAGTGGTTGCGAAACGGTGCGGTCATCACCGGCGCGACCGCGTCGACCTACTCGCTCGCCCTGGCGGACCTCGGCGCGACGGTCTCGCTGCGCGTCACCGCCAAGAAGTCCGGATTCACCACGCTCGTGGTGACGTCGGCCGCGACGGCGAAGGTCACCGCGGGGTCGTTCGTCAACACGGTCAAGCCGACGGTGTCCGGCACGGCGAAGGTCGGGTACACGTTGACCGCGATCGCAGGGACCTGGTCCCCGAACCCGACCACCGTGACCTACCAGTGGCTGCGTTCGGGTGTGGCGATCAGCGGTGCGACCGCGTCGACGTACCGGCTGACGGCATCCGACCTGGCCAAGGCGGTGGCGGTGAAGGTCGTGGTCTCACGGACCGGGTACGTCACCAGGAGCGCGACCTCGACGGCGACGGCTGCCGTGGCGGCGGGCACGATCACCACCAAGGTCTCGCCGGTGGTCACGGGCACGCCGAAGGTCGGGTCGACCCTCACCGTGACGCCGGGAACCTGGACGCCGACCGGGACGACCGTGACCTACCAGTGGTTGCGGTCGGGCGTGGCGATCAGCGGGGCCACGGCCGCGAGCTACAAGCTCACCAGCGCGAGCACGGGCACGGCCGTCTCGGTCCGGGTCACGGTGAGACGGACCGGGTACACCACCAGGTCGGTGACGACGGCGGCGCTGACGATCTCCTGAGCCGGCGGACTGGGTCCCCGGGGTGCGCTCTCGCGTCGCCGCCGTGGCCGACGACGGCCCTGGACGGGCGGTCGCGGGCGGCCGACCTCGCCACGAGTGGTGAGGGCGGGTGTGCCCGGCCTAGCCTCGGTCCATGGCCCACGCGCGACATGTCCCGTTCGGTCCCGCCCCCCGACCCACGAGCGACACAGAGATCGCGTCCCGAGTCCGAGAGCTCCTGTCGACCCTGGGGCAGCCGGGCGTCCGCGGTCTGGACCAGGTCACCGTGACCGCTCACCTGGACGGCGCCGACGTCTCGTCCCTGCTCGTGGATGCCTCTGGTGTCGTCGTCGGTCTCGACCGAGCGGACCCGGTACACCTCGCGTCGGTGGATGTCACGCATCGCGAGCCGGCGACCGTCCGCACGTTCGAGCTCGTGGCTCACGCTGCGTCGGTCGCGGAGGTTCCCGTCGATGTGGCGGTCGCGGCGAGCGACCTGCGCTTTGCGTGGGCGACGACCTCGGACGGCCACCTCTTCGTCGAGGTGCAGCCGCCATCCGAGGACGACCCGGTGGTCGGCACGGCGAGAGTCTCCGCACGGCTGGAGGACCTCGAGGGTGCAGCGCGGGTGGTACTTGCCGCCGAGCTCGAGGCGAGGGGGCTCAACCTGACCGCCCTCGACATCGAGCTCGAGAACCGGGGGCCTCGCGAGCTGCTCGTCCGAGCGTCTGCGACGGTGCAGAAGAGCATCATGCGCGCCGCCGTGACGCTGACGGCCGATGCGTCGATCGACGACGCCCTTGTGCTCTCGATCCGCGACCCGAAGCTGGTGGGCAGCAACCCGATCGTGGACAGGCTCGTCGAACCGTTCCGTCCGACCATCGCGGCCGCGGTCCGACGCACGATCGACCTCGCTGCGCTGCTTCCCCCGGGAGTGTCCGTGTCCGACGTCAGCGTGGTTGCCGACGCCGACACAGTCGTGGTCTCGGCGACGTTCGGGTAGAGCGTCGACGGAGCGTCTCCTACGCCGCCGCCACGTGACGTTCCGGTCGTCGACGGTTCACTCGGCGAGTGCCTGGACCATGCCGTGCCGGCCTATGTCGACGAGCGTCGGGTGCTCGTCCGGGTACGCCTGCAGCGACAGCGACATGTGCAACGCCCACGCCTGAGCGCGCCGCCACGTGGCCTCGTCGGGCCCCAGCCGGTCGCGGAAGGCGGCTCGACCCTCGGCGTCGAACGTGAGCCAGGCCGTCGCCAGGTCGCAGGCGGGGTCTCCCGACGTCACGTCTCCGAAGTCGATCACCGCGCGCAGGACACCCTCGCGCACCAGCAGGTTGGCGGGGTGCGGATCGCCGTGCAACCACAGCGGGGGTCCGTCCCACGCCGGCGCGTCGGCGAGGTCACGGAAGCGGGCGAGGATCCCGTCGGCGTCGGGGAGGTCGAGGATCTCGAGGCGCTCGGAGAACCGTCCCCGCGGCACCGGGATCCCGCGGAAGGGGTTGACGGGCGCGTCGGGCGGAGCCGGCCTGTGCAGGGCGACGAAGACCTCGGCGAGCTGCACCGCCCAGGCCGACCTGTCGACGACAGGCGTGTGGTGGGCTGCGACCGCGTCGAACCACGGGACGAGGCTCCACGACCACGGGTAGGTCGACGACGGGACGCCGACCCGGACGGGGACCGGCACGTCGACCGGGAGGAGCGGTGCGAGGACCGGGAGCCACGCCTGCTCGTTCGCCACGAGCGGTGCCGCGATCGCCCGTACGGGGAACCGGCCGGCGAGGTCGTCGCCCACCCGCCACAGCGCGTTGTCCCAGCCGGTTCCCGCCCACCTCAGCGGCAGCTCGGCGAGGTCGGGATGCTGGGCGCCCAGCAGCGCGCGCACGAGCGTCTCCGAGACGTCGATCTCCGGGACCGGGTGCACGATCATCGCGCGGAGACGGTGCGGTTCTCGTCGTACGGGACCGACCAGCCGAGCGCGTCGAACATCCGTGCCAGGACGATGCCGGTGAATCCCCAGACGAGGACTCCGTCGACGAGGAACGCGGGCGTGCGGACGGTGCGGCCCCAGCGGGTGTGCTCCACGCTCGCGCGGTTCTTCGGCTCGAGCAGGTCGGTCACCGACACCCGGAACACGTCCACCGTCTCCGCGTGGTCCACGGCGGCGACGCGCGACGGGCGCGTCCACCAGGCCGGGACGGGCGTGACGAGGTGATTGCTCACCGGCACGGGCAATGGGGGCAGCGTGCCCAGGAGGTCGACCCCGGACGGGTCGAGCCCGGTCTCTTCGACGGCTTCCCGGAGCGCCGCCGCCTGTGGGCCGTGGTCCGACGGTTCGAGCCGACCGCCCGGGAACGCGATCTGGCCGGCGTGGCTGCCCAAGCCGGCCGCACGCCGCTGGAGCAGGACGTCGAGGTCGTGCGCGGTGGCCAGCGGACCTGTGCCCTCGAGCTCACCGAACAGGACCAGGACCGCCGCCGGCCGAGCGTCGGCAGGGTCCGACAGCATGCGCGCCGGGTCCACGCGCCAGTCCAGGCCGCGGGCGCACAGGTCGGTGAGCTCCTCACGAGCCCCACGAAGGGAGGGTGAGCTCATCCGCGCGCCCGCACGCGCTGTCCGAAGACGCTGAAGGCCTTCTCCGCGGCGGGCACGAGGATCGGGAGCTGCTCCGCACCCGCGGCGCGGATGGTCTCGATCTCGTCGTCGGCGAGCTGCCCGACCATGTCCGGCGTCGACAACCAGAGCGCGAGCATGCCGGCGTCGAGCTCCGGGTGGAACTGCAGGCCGAGCGCGCTGCCCGCCCGGAACGCCTGCACCGGCGTCAGCTCGGTCGACGCCAGCAGGGTGGCACCGGGCGGCAGGTCGACCGAGTCCGAGTGCCAGTGCAGCACGTTCGGACGCGACCCGAAAACACCCAGGACCGGGTCGTCGGCGACGACGTCGACCGGTGCGAACCCGATCTCTGTTCCGGTTCGCCGTCGCAGCCGTGACCCGAGCGCCAGCGCGAGCAGCTGCATGCCCAGGCAGATCCCGAGCACCGGGACGTCGGCCTCGACCGCCGACGCCAGGAGCGCCTGCTCGGCGGCCAGCCCGGGGTGTCCCGTCAGGTCGTCCGCGTCCATCGCGCCGCCCATGACGACGACGCCCGACACGTCGTCGAGCGCCGGCAGACGCGGTTCGGCCACGTCGAGGACCGTGCGCACGCGAACCGGCGTGTCCAGGCCGTTCGCGATCAGGCCGGGTCCCTCGTGCGGGGCATGGGTGAGGATCAGCACAGGTCGCACGCTGGTCACCACCCGTCCGGCAGCGGACGCCCTTCCTCGTAGCCCGCAGCCGACTGGATGCCCACCACCGCCTGGTCGTGCAGCTCGTCCAGGGTCGTCGCGCCGACGTACGTGGCCGCGGAGCGCACGCCCGCGGTGATGTGGTCGATCAGGTCCTCGACGCCGGGGCGACGGGGATCGAGGTACATCCGGGACGACGAGATGCCTTCCTCGTAGAGCGCCTTGCGGGCACGCTCGAACGCGGTCACGCCGACGGTCCGGGCCGCGACCGCCCGCGCCGAGGCCATGCCGAAGCTCTCCTTGTACAGCCGACCCGTGCCGTCCGCGTGCAGGTCGCCCGGGCTCTCGTGCGTACCGGCGAACCACGAGCCGACCATCACCTGGGCCGCTCCGGCGGCCAGAGCCAGCGCGACGTCGCGCGGGTGACGCACGCCGCCGTCCGCCCACACGTGCCGGCCGAGGCGGCGCGCCTCGGCGGCGCACTCCAGCACGGCGGAGAACTGCGGTCGTCCGACGGCGGTCATCATGCGCGTCGTGCACATCGCCCCGGGTCCCACGCCCACCTTGACGATGTCCGCGCCTGCGTCGATCAGGTCGCGCGTGCCGGCGGCCGTGACGACGTTGCCGGCGACGACCGGCACCTGCGGGTCGAGCGAACGCACGGCGCTCAGGGCGTCGAGCATCTTGCGCTGGTGCCCGTGCGCGGTGTCGACGACGAGCACGTCGATGCCCGCCTCGAGCAGCTCGGACGCCTTCTGCTTCACGTCCCCGTTGATGCCGACGGCGGCAGCGACGCGCAGGCGTCCGTCGGCGTCCAGCGCGGGACGGTAGATCGACGACCGCAGCGCGCCCACCTGTGTCAGCACGCCGACGAGCTCGCCGTCGCGGACCACGGGCGAGAAGCGGCGCCGAGCGGCGTGCAGCGTCTCGAATGCCGCCTCCAGCCCCCGGTGGCCGCCGAGCTCGAGAACAGCCAGGTCGAGCGTCGTCGGATCGGCGCTCATCACCGCCCCGACCTGCGTGAAGCGGTCGACCCCGCCGCAGTCGGCCTCCGTCACGACGCCGATCGGCCGGCCGCCGTCGACGACGACGGCCGCACCGTGGGACCGCTTGCCGATGAGGGTGAGCGCGGTGTGGACCGTGTCGTGCGGGCCCACGACCACGGCGGTCTCGATGACGGTGTCCTTGGCCTTGACGGACGCGACGACCTCGGCGACCACGTCTGTCGGGACGTCCTGGGGGAGCACGGTGATGCCGCCGCGACGGGCGACGGTCTCGGCCATCCTGCGACCGGCGACGGCCGTCATGTTCGCGACGACGACCGGGATGGTCGTGCCGGTGCCGTCGGCAGCCGTCAGGTCGACGTCGAAACGGGAGGTGACCTCGGAACGCGACGGGACGAGGAACACGTCTCCGTAGGTGAGGTCGGAGGTGGCCGCGTGGCCGGGCAGGAAGCGCATGGGTGTTCCCCTTTCCTGTCGATTGTAGTGCGTGGCACCGGACGTGCTTCCTGGGTCCGACCTCGTAGAGTGTGACGATCCGACTCGCAGGAAAGGCAGGTGCACACCCATGGGGCAGCTCGATCGCATCAGCTCCCCGGTGGACGTGCGCCGCCTCAACGCCAAGCAGGCGGACGAGCTCGCCGCTGAGATCCGTACGTTCCTCGTCGAGTCCGTGTCCCGCACCGGCGGCCACCTGGGCCCGAACCTCGGCGTCGTCGAGCTGACGATCGCGATGCACCGGGTGTTCGAGTCGCCGCTGGACACCATGGTCTTCGACACCGGGCACCAGGCGTACGTGCACAAGCTGCTGACGGGCCGCACCGACTTCTCGAAGCTGCGCAGCCGCGACGGTCTGTCGGGCTACCCCAGCCGCGCCGAGTCCGAGCACGACGTCGTCGAGAACTCGCACGCCTCGACGGCCCTGAGCTGGGCGGACGGCATCGCCAAGGCCAACGAGCTGCAGGGTCGTGGTGACCGGCACGTCGTGGCGGTGATCGGCGACGGCGCTCTCACGGGTGGCATGGCCTGGGAGGCGCTCAACAACATCGCCGACGGGCAGGACCGGCGGCTGGTCATCGTCGTGAACGACAACGGCCGTTCCTACGCGCCGACCATCGGGGGGATGGCGCACCACCTGGACACGCTGCGGGCCACCCAGGGCTACGAGAACGTGCTCACCTGGGGCAAGCGAACGCTGCGGCGTGCCGGTCCTCCGGGGAGGGCCACGTACGAAGCGCTGCACGGCATGAAGAAGGGCATCAAGGACGTCCTGGTGCCGCAGGGCATGTTCGAGGACCTCGGCATCAAGTACGTCGGCCCGGTCGACGGGCACGACATCCGCGCGGTCGAACGGTCGCTGCGGGCCGCCAAGGCGTTCGGCGGCCCGGTCATCGTGCACGTCATCACCGAGAAGGGACGCGGCTACACGCCCGCCGAGCAGGACGTCGCCGACAGGTTCCACGCCGTCGGCAGGATCCATCCGGAGACCGGGCTGCCGCTGGCGCCGTCGCGGTTCGGCTGGACCGGCGTGTTCGCCGACGAGATCGTGCGGATCGGCAGGCAGCGCAAGGACGTCGTCGCGATCACTGCGGCGATGCTCCAGCCGGTGGGCCTCGCGCCGTTCGCGGCGGAGTTCCCGGAGCGCGTGTTCGACGTCGGCATCGCCGAGCAGCACGCCGCAACCTCTGCAGCCGGTATGGCGTTCGGTGGTCTGCACCCCGTGGTGGCCGTGTACGCCACGTTCCTCAACCGGGCCTTCGACCAGGTGCTCATGGACGTGGCCCTGCACAGGGCCGGCGTCACGTTCGTGCTCGACCGCGCCGGCCTGACCGGTGAGGACGGAGCGAGCCACAACGGCATGTGGGACATGGCCATGCTCGGCATCGTCCCCGGCCTGCGGCTCGCGGCCCCGCGCGACGAGCCGACCTTGCGGGCCGCGCTGCGGGCCGCGGTCGACGTGGACGACGCCCCGACCGTCGTGCGTTACCCCAAGGGCGCCCTCGTCGACCCGGTGCCCGCACTCGAGGACCTCGACGGCGTCGACCTGCTCGCGCGCCACGAGGGGCCGCCGGACGCGGCCTCCGTGCTTGTCGTCGGGGTCGGGGCGATGGTCGGCACGGCGCTCGCTGTGGCCGAGATCCTGGCCGCGCACGGGCTCCGCGTCGACGTCGTCGACCCCCGGTGGGTCCTGCCGGTGCCCGAGTCGCTCACCAAGCTGGTCGGCGAGCACCACCACGTCGTGACGGTCGAGGACGGCGTCGTCGACGGCGGGATCGGCGCACTGATCGGCCAGCGCGCCGCCGAGGCAGGCATGACCACACCGGTGCAGGCCGTCGGCATCCCGCGGACGTTCCTGAACCACGCGACGCGTGACGAGCTCGTCGACACGTTGCGTCTGCGTCCCGAGGACATCGCCCGGGACACCCTCGTCGCGCTCGGTCGTAGAGTGTGACGCACGCAATGTCCCTCTAGGGTCTTTCGGCCCGGTTGGGCGGGGCTCCCTCAAACCTAGGGTCGAACTACCGACCTCAAGAGGAGCACAGATGTCGACCAGCACAGTGCCCACCACCGACCACAGCGCACGCGACCGCGAGCCTGGGTGGGCAGGATTCGAACCGGGTCCGTGGACGGACCGCATCGACGTCCGGGACTTCATCCAGCGGAACTACACGCCCTATGAGGGCGACGCGCAGTTCCTCGCCGGACCGACCGCCCGCACCACGGGGCTCTGGGCGCGGTTGAGCGAGATGTTCCCCGCCGAGCGCGAGCGCGGCGTCTACGACATCGACCCGCACACGCCGTCCACGATCACCTCCCACGCCCCGGGCTACATCGACGAGGAGAACGAGCTCGTCGTCGGGCTGCAGACCGACGCGCCCCTGAAGCGCGCGATCATGCCGAACGGCGGCTACCGGATGGTGGAGAAGTCGCTCGAGACGTACGGCTACGACGCCGACCCGGTGGTCGGCGCTGTCTTCGGGACGTACCGCAAGACGCACAACGACGGCGTCTTCGACGTCTACCCGCCCGACGTCCGCGCGGCGCGCTCGTCGCACCTGATCACGGGTCTGCCCGACGCGTACGGTCGCGGACGCATCATCGGCGACTACCGTCGCGTGCCCCTCTACGGCGTGAACGCGCTCATCGCAGCGAAGCGTGAGGACCGGGCCGCGCTCGACGCCCGCCGGTCGACGGAGGACGTCATCCGGGCCCGCGAGGAGAACTCCGAGCAGATCCGCGCGCTCAACGAGCTCAAGACCATGGCGGCGTCGTACGGCTACGACATCTCGGCGCCTGCGACCACGGGCCGCGAGGCCGTGCAGTGGCTGTACTTCGCCTACCTCGGCGCCGTCAAGGAGCAGAACGGCGCCGCGATGTCGCTGGGTCGCACCTCGACGTTCCTCGACATCTACCTGCAGCGCGACATCGAAGCGGGGGTCCTGACCGAGGAGCAGGTCCAGGAGCTCGTCGACGACTTCGTCATCAAGCTGCGGATCGTGCGCTTCCTGCGCACCCCGGAGTACGACGAGCTGTTCTCGGGCGACCCCACGTGGGTGACCGAGACGATCGGCGGGATCGGTCAGGACGGCCGACCGCTGGTCACCCGCACGTCGTTCCGCTACCTCCAGACGCTCTACAACCTGGGCCCGGCGCCCGAGCCGAACCTGACCGTGTTCTGGAGCGACAAGCTGCCGCTCGGCTTCAAGCGGTTCTGCGCGCAGGTCTCGATCGACACGTCTGCCGTCCAGTACGAGTCCGACGAGCTCATCCGGAGCGCCTGGGGCGACGACGCCGCGATCGCGTGCTGCGTCTCGCCGATGCGCGTCGGCAAGCAGATGCAGTTCTTCGGCGCTCGCGTGAACCTGGCCAAGGCGCTCCTGTACGCCATCAACGGCGGTCGCGACGAGATCACCGGCCGCCAGGTCGCACCGGTCAGCGACCCCGTGGTCGGGGACGTGCTCGACTACGACGACGTGATGGCCAAGTTCGACAGGACGATGGACTGGCTCGCCCAGACGTACATGGACGCACTGAACTGCGTGCACTACATGCACGACAAGTACGCGTACGAGCGGCTCGAGATGGCGCTGCACGACGCGGACATCCTGCGGACCATGGCCTGCGGTATCGCCGGCCTGTCGGTCGTCGCGGACTCGCTCGCCGCCATCAAGTACGCCGCGGTGCACCCGGTGCGCGTGCCTGGTGGGCTGGTCACGGACTACGTCGTGGACGGGGAGTTCCCCACGTACGGCAACGACGACGACCGTGCCGACGCGATCGCGGTCGGGCTCGTCGAGACGTTCATGGACAAGCTGCGCCTGCTGTCCCCCTACCGCCAGGCCGTCCCGACCCAGTCGGTCCTGACGATCACGTCGAACGTGGTGTACGGGAAGTCGACGGGGTCGACGCCCGACGGCCGGCCCGCCGGAGCACCCTTCGCGCCCGGGGCCAACCCGATGAACGGGCGGGACTCCCACGGGATGCTGGCGTCCGCGCTGTCGGTGGCCAAGATCCCGTACGCGCAGGCTCAGGACGGCATCTCGTTGACCTCGACCGTGCTGCCCGCAGGACTGGGTCGTACGCCCGACGAGCGGGTCGGCAACCTCGTGGGTCTGCTCGACGCCTACGTGCTGTCCGACGGGTTCCACATGAATGTCAACGTCCTCAACCGCGAGACCCTCGAGGACGCGATGGAGCACCCGGAGAACTACCCCCAGCTGACCATCCGCGTGTCGGGCTACGCCGTGAACTTCGTGCGGCTGACCCGTGAGCAGCAGCTCGACGTGCTCTCCAGGACGTTCCACGGCTCGGTATGACCTCCACCCTGCCCTCCAGGGAACCGACGGTGAGCCTGGGACTCCCACGCGCGCACGCCGGTACGGCAGGCCTGGCCGAGATCGATGTCGACCGCAGCACGCGGTTGACATCGATCCGGACAGGCGAGCTCGGGTCGGTGCACTCGTGGGAGCTGGTGACGGCGGTCGACGGCCCGGGGACCCGGATGACGGTGTTCCTGGCCGGCTGCCCGCTGCGCTGCCTCTACTGCCACAACCCCGACACCATGGAGATGCGTCGCGGGACGGACGTGACCGCGGACGAGATCCTCGGACGGCTGAGCCGGTACCGGACCGTGCTGACCGCGACGGGTGGTGGGCTGACCGTCTCCGGCGGGGAGCCCCTCATGCAGCCGGCCTTCACGGCGCGGCTGCTCCGGGGCGCCAAGGCGCTGGACCTGCACACGGCTCTCGACTCCTCGGGGTTCCTCGGCAGGCACTGCACGGACGAGATGCTCGACGACCTCGACCTGGTCCTGCTGGACGTGAAGTCGGGGCTGCCTGACACCTACCGTCGCGCGACGGGCCGCGAGCTGGAGCCGACCCTCGAGTTCGGGCGCCGGCTGAACGACCGCGGCATCGCGATCTGGGTGCGCTTCGTCATGGTGCCGGGTCTGACGGACGCACCGTCGAACGTCGCGGCCGCCGCCGACGAGATCGTCGCCTTCGGTGGTGCCGAGCGCGTCGAGGTGCTGCCGTTCCACCAGATGGGTCGCGACAAGTGGGCGGAGCTGGGACTCGAGTACCAGCTCGAGGACACGGTTCCGCCGACGGCCGAGGCGCTCGAGGAGGTCCGCGCGACCTTCCGCTCGCGGGGTCTGACGGTCTACTGACCTCGGGACCACTACCGTGGGCCCAGCAGACACTCGCAGACGAGATCGACCGGGCGCCGTCGGTTCCGTCGTACCCTCGGCGTCCGAAGGTGGGCACATGACCGGCACGTCCCCTGCCCGCCCGCCGGCGATGAGTGACGTCGCCGCCCTCGCTGGGGTCTCGCACCAGACGGTCTCGCGCGTGCTCAACGACCATCCCAGCGTCCGCCCGGCCACTCGCGAGCGGGTCAACGACGCGATCGCCCGGCTCGGCTACCGTCGCAACAGCGCCGCCCGCGCCCTGGTCACCCGGCGGTCGGGCGTGCTCGGGGTGGTGACGCCGGCGACGGCGCTCTACGGGCCGACGAGCACGCTGGTCGGGTTGGAGGAGGCCGCGCGCGAGGTCGGCTGGTACGTCTCGGTCGCGACGATCCGTACGTTCGACGGTGAGTCCATGCACGCCGCGATCGAGCACTTCCTCGGGCACGGGGTGGACGGCATCGCGATCATCGCGCCGACCACGGAGGTCGCCCAGGCGATCGCCTCGATCGACCTGCCCGTCCCCGTCGTGCTCATCTCGTCGGCCTCGGACCTGCCGGCCGAGACCTACCTGCACGCGGTCGGTGTGGACCAACGCCACGGTGCGCGCCTGGCCACCCAGCACCTGCTCGACCAGGGGCACACGTCGGTGCTGCACGTGGCCGGGCCGCAGGACTGGTTCGACGCCCAGGACCGGCTCGCGGGCTGGCGCGAGATCAGTGGGCCCGGTGCACCGGAGCACATCGAGGCCGCGTGGGACGCCGCAGACGGGTACGAGCTCGGACGCCGACTCGCGCGCGAGGGTCTGCCGTCGGCGATCTTCGCAGCGAACGACCAGCTCGCCCTCGGCCTGCTGCACGCGTTCTGGGAGGCCGGCGTGCGCGTGCCCTCGGACGTCGCGCTCGTGGGGTTCGACGACGAGGTCGGCGCCGCGCACTACACGCCGCCGCTGACGACCGTCCGACAGGACTTCGGGGCTCTGGGCCGGTTGGCCGTCTCGTCTCTGCAGGCCGCGTTCGCGGGGGAGTCGACGCTCCACCAGCGCATCCCTGCGGAGCTCGTCGTCCGCGCCAGCTCCATCCGGCCGGCCTGACCGCCGCACGACGAGCCTTCCCGACGACGCCCGCGCACGAGCCCGGCGTCTGGGCGGAGCGCCGCTGCGTCGACCTAGCGCCGCTTGGGACCCGTGGGGACTCACGGGACTGGTGAGGTACCTCATGTGCCCCACTGGTCGCTCCTGTCCCAGGAGCCGCTAGGTCGGAGCAACGCCCGCGCAGGATCGAGTCCGAATCGAGATCAAGCGTTCTGGACAACACGGTGAATGTTAGCGTTAACATTCAACCGGCCGCTGGCGTCCGCCGCGGTCCCGTGCAGAGAGGCAGGCGGCGTGATGACGATCGACCACCACGTGGCCATCGCGAGCGGTCGGACCACGCTCGGCATCGAGCTCGGCTCCACACGGATCAAGGCGGTTCTCGTCGGTCCGGACCACGCACCGCTCGCGAGCGGCAGCCACGACTGGGAGAACCAGTTCGTCGACAGGGTCTGGACCTACTCTCTGGATGCCGTCTGGACCGGCCTGCAGGAATGCGTCGCCGCACTGTTCGCCGACGTGGAGGAGCGCTACGGGCTGCGCGCGACGACCGTCGGCGCGATCGGCGTCTCCGCGATGATGCACGGCTACCTGCCCTTCGACGAGGCGGGCTCGCTCCTGGTCCCTTTCCGGACGTGGCGCAACACGAGCACGGGGCCGGCCGCTGCAGAGCTGAGCGAGCTGTTCGGCTACAACATCCCGCTGCGCTGGTCCGTCGCGCACCTGCGCCAGGCGACGCTCGACGGTGAGCCGCACGTGCCGCAGGTGCGGTTCCTGACGACGCTGGCGGGCTACGTGCACTGGCAGCTGACCGGCCGCAAGGTGCTCGGCATCGGCGACGCGTCCGGCATGTTCCCCGTCGACCCGGAGACGAAGAGCTACGACGCGCGGATGCTGGCGGCGTACCCCGGGCCGGACATCGAGCCGCTGCTGCCCGAGATCCTGCTCGCCGGACAGGACGCGGGGTCCTTGAGCCAGGAGGGCGCCGCGCTCCTCGACCCCACCGGCACGCTGCAGGCCGGCATCCCGCTGTGCCCACCGGAGGGCGACGCCGGCACCGGGATGGTCGCGACCAACGCCGTCGCACCGCGCACGGGCAATGTCAGCGTCGGGACCAGCATCTTCGCCATGGTCGTGCTCGAGAAGCCGCTGACGAGCGTCCACCACGAGCTCGACCTGGTGACGACCCCGGCAGGCGACCTGGTGGCGATGGTGCACTGCAACAACGGCGCGAGCGAGCTGGGGGCGTGGGCCGAGGTCTTCGGTCAGTTCGCCACGGCGCTGGGGCAGCCGGCACCCTCCGACGTCGTGTTCGGCGTGCTGCTCCAGCAGGCCCTTGCGGGCGAGGCGGACGGTGGCGGTCTGCTGGCCTACAACTACCTGTCCGGTGAGCCGATCACCGGGTTGTCCGAGGGGCGTCCGCTGGTCGTGCGGACGCCGGACAGCCGACTGACGCTCGCCAACTTCGTGCGCGCCCAGGTCTACGGCGCGTTCGGCACCCTGAGCCTGGGGATGCGGGTCCTGGCGTCCGAGGGCGTCGAGCTCGACGCGATGTACGCCCACGGCGGGCTGTTCCGGACGGCGGGGGTGGCACAGCGGCTGCTGGCGGCGGCCGTCGGTGCGCCGGTGACCGTCGGCCGGACCGCGGGCGAGGGCGGTGCGTGGGGGATTGCGGTGCTGGCCGCCTACCTCGGCGCGGCCGCCGAGCAGGACCTGAGCACCTACCTGAGCGACCGCGTCTTCGGCGACGCGGTCGCGGTGACGGAGGTGCCCGACGACGGCGACGTGCACGGCTTCGACATCTTCCTCGAGCGCTACAGCGCGGGTCTCGCCGTCGAGCGCGCCGCGGTGGAGGTGATCTAGGCGATGTCATCGGAAGCCGGCATGACGACATACCCACGCCAGGTGCTCGAGCAGGTCGCCCGCACGCGAGAGGCGGTCGCGCAGCTGCACGCCGAGCTCCCGCGCTGGGGTCTGGTCGTGTGGACGGCCGGCAACGTGTCGCAGCGCGTGCTGGTCGACCCGGCGTCCGGGCCCGGCGTCGACGACCTGTTCGTCATCAAGCCCTCGGGGGTCACGTACGACGAGCTGACCCCCGAGTCGATGGTCGTCTGCGACCTCGACGGCGCTCTCGTGGACGGCGACCGCGCGCCCTCGTCGGACACTGCGGCGCATGCCTACGTGTACCGGCACATGCCGACGGTCGGTGGTGTCGTGCACACCCACTCGACCTACGCCACGGCCTGGGCGGCACGCGCGGAACCGATCCCGTGCGTTCTCACGATGATGGCCGACGAGTTCGGCGGCGACGTCCCGGTGGGTCCGTTCGCCCTGATCGGCGACGACTCGATCGGGCGCGGGATCGTCGAGACCCTGCGCGGATCGCGCAGCCCGGCGGTCCTCATGCGCAACCACGGACCGTTCACGATCGGTCGGGACGCCCGCGCCGCCGTCAAGGCCGCCGTGATGGTCGAAGAGGTGGCGCGAACCGTTCACGTCGCGCGCCAGCTCGGCCCGACCGCCCCGATCGCCCCCGCAGACATCGACTCGCTGTACGCCCGCTACCAGCACGTGTACGGACAAGCACCAACGGAGGATCGTTCATGACGAAGCCGTACGCCGACCGCGAGATCTGGTTCCTCACCGGGAGCCAGGGACTCTACGGCGAGCAGACCCTGCAGCAGGTCGCGGAGCAGTCTCAGGAGATCGCTCGCGCGCTCGGTGGCGAGCTGCCGGCGACACTCGTCTGGAAGCCCGTGCTGACCACCTCCGACGCCATCCGTCGGGTCGCGCTCGAGGCCAACGCGGACGATGCCGTGATCGGTGTCGTCGCGTGGATGCACACGTTCTCGCCCGCCAAGATGTGGATCGCCGGGCTCGACGTGCTACGCACGCCGCTGCTGCACCTGCACACGCAGGCGAACGTCGAGCTGCCGTGGGCGACCATCGACTTCGACTTCATGAACCTCAACCAGGCGGCCCACGGCGACCGGGAGTTCGGCTACCTCGCGACGCGGCTCGGCATCGCACGCAAGACCGTCGCCGGCCACGTGAGCAACCCGACCGTCACGTCCTCGATCGCCACCTGGGTACGGGCGTGCGCAGGCTGGGCGGCGACGCACGACCTGCGTCTGGCCCGGTTCGGCGACAACATGCGCAACGTCGCGGTGACCGAGGGCGACAAGACCGAGGCGGAGCTGCGGTTCGGGGTGTCGGTGAACACGTGGGGCGTGAACGACCTCGTCGCGGCCGTCGACGACGCACCCGAACCCGACGTCGACAAGCTCGTCGCGGAGTACGAGGACGTCTACGACGTCGTCCCGGAGCTGCGGCACGGGGGAGACCGGCACGAGGCGCTGCGATACGCCGCCCGCCAGGAGGTCGCGCTGCGTACCCTGCTCGGCTCGCTCGGCTCCATGGCTTTCACGACGAACTTCGAGGACCTCGGCGCCCTGCGTCAGCTGCCCGGGCTCGCCGTGCAGCGACTCATGGCGGACGGCTACGGGTTCGGTGCCGAAGGCGACTGGAAGACCGCGATCCTCGTGCGCGCCGCCAAGGTGATGGGCGCCGGCCTCCCCGGCGGTGCGTCGCTGATGGAGGACTACACCTACGACCTGACGCCGGGGTCCGAGCTGATCCTGGGCGCGCACATGCTGGAGATCTGCCCGACGCTCACGACGAGCCGGCCGAGCCTCGAGATCCATCCGCTGGGCATCGGCGGCAAGGACGATCCCGTGCGGCTCGTCTTCGACGCCGATCCCGGCGTGGGCGTCGTCGTCTCGCTGGCGGACCTGCGCGACCGGTTCCGCCTCACGGCCAACGTCGTGGACGTCGTCGCCCCGTCGGCGCCCCTGCCCCACCTGCCCGTCGCCCGCGCCGTCTGGGAGCCCCGTCCCGACTTCCGGACGTCGGCCGAGGCCTGGCTGACGGCGGGGGGAGCGCACCACACGGTCCTGACGACCGCCGTCGGCGTCGAGGTCTTCGAGGACTTCGCCGAGATCGCCGGCACCGAGCTGCTGGTCATCGACGAGAGCACGAGCCGTCGGGGGTTCAAGGACCAGGTCCGGTGGAACCAGGTGTTCTACCGGGTTGCCCAAGGACTGTGACACCGGCCGTGAAAAACGTGATCAGAACGCAACCAGAGAGGGAGGCGCCCGGCTCAATGTGAGCGCTAACATTCAGGAGTCGAACACGTTGCCGACCGGCCCTCGCCGGACGCAGCGGCGCTCGCGGATCCCGTGCCTGGGGTCTGCGGCGCGGACCGGCCGGCGTGGGCCGGAGCCGCGTGCCAGCCATTCTCAAGGAGGAGAATCAGATGCTCAGCAAGAAGTTCAGGACCAGTGCGGTCATCGCCGGAGTCGCTTCGCTTGCACTCGGTCTCGCGGCATGCGCAGGCAGCAGCGACGACAGTGGTGACGGCGCGAGCGGTGACACCACCGCCGCGGCCGGGGGCGGCGGTGGCGACGCGATCGTCGTCGGCTTCAGCCAGGTCGGCTCGGAGAGCGGCTGGCGTGCCGCGAACACCAAGTCCATCCAGGACACGCTGACGGCCGACAACGGGTTCGACCTGAAGTTCTCCGACGCACAGCAGAAGCAGGAGAACCAGATCCAGGCGATCCGGTCCTACATCGCGCAGGGTGTCGACTACATCGCGTTCTCGCCGGTGGTCGAGTCCGGCTGGGACGGCGTGCTCGAGGAGGCCAAGACGGCCGGCATCCCCGTGATCCTGACCGACCGTGCGGTCGACTCCAAGGACACGTCGCTCTACAAGACCTTCATCGGGTCGGACTTCGTCAAGGAGGGTCAGCGGATCGGCGAGTACGTCTCCGACACCTTCGGCACCGAGCCGATCAACGTCGTCGAGCTCGAGGGCACGACCGGCTCGGCGCCGGCGAACGACCGCAAGTCCGGCTTCGCCGATGCGATCAAGGGCAACCCGAACGTCAAGGTGATCGCGTCCGAGACGGGCAACTTCACCCGCGCCGAGGGCAAGACGGTCATGGAGGGCTTCCTCCAGGCCTACCCGGACATCGACGTGGTGTACGCGCACAACGACGACATGGGGCTCGGCGCCATCGAGGCCATCGAGGCCGCCGGCAAGGTGCCCGGCAAGGACATCAAGATCGTCTCCATCGACGGCGTCAAGGACGGCATGACCGCCCTGTCCCAGGGCAAGATCAACTACATCGTCGAGTGCAACCCGCTGCTCGGCCCGGACCTTGCCAAGATCATCAAGACCCTGAACGACGGTGGCACCGTGGAGCCGCGGATCGTCACGCAGGACGACGCGTTCAACCAGGAGCAGGCCACGGCCGCGCTGCCCGACCGGCAGTACTGACCGACGAGCGTCCTGCCGCTCCCCGGGGCAGACTGCCCCGGGGAGCGGTTCCTCCTACCGGCCACCGAACGAGGTCGGCTCGGACGAAAGGTCGATGATGACCACCACCGATATGTCGTCGGGTGCCGCCGACGAACAGCTCGTCCCTCCGATCGTCGTGATGACGGGGATCACCCTCAGCTTTCCGGGCGTCAAGGCGCTCGACGGCGTCGACTTCCGTCTCTTCCCGGGCGAGGTGCACTCGCTCATGGGCGAGAACGGAGCCGGGAAGTCGACCCTCATCAAGGCCCTGACCGGCGTGTACGCGATCGACGCCGGCCGCATCGTCGTGGACGGTGAGGAGCGGTCGTTCTCCGGGCCCGCCCAGGCGCAGGAGGTCGGGATCAGCACGGTCTACCAAGAGGTCAACCTCTGCGACAACCTGTCCGTGGCCGAGAACATCATGCTCGGCCACGAGGTGCGCCGAGCGGGGATGATCGACTGGCCGACGACGCGCCGAGAGGCCCGCGAGCACCTGCGGACCCTCAACCTCGACATCGACCCGAGGTCGCCGCTGGCCTCGCACTCGCTCGCCGTGCAGCAGCTGGTGGCGATCTCGCGGGCGATGGTCGTGGACGCCCGGGTGCTGGTCCTCGACGAACCGACGTCCAGCCTGGACGCCGACGAGGTGGCGCGGCTCTTCGACGTGGTCCGCGCGCTGCGCGACCGCGGCGTCGCGATCCTGTTCGTCTCGCACTTCCTCGACCAGGTCTACGCGATCAGCGACCGGCTGACGGTCCTGCGCAACGGCTCTCTGGTCGGCGAGTACCGTCCGTCCGAGCTGCCCCGCGTCGAGCTGGTGCAGAAGATGATCGGCCGGGAGCTCGCCGTCCTCGAGCAGCTGGAGGAGGCGCCCAAGCGCTCCGTCGCCGAACGGTCCGACACCGCGCCCTTGGTGCAGGCGATCGGGCTGGGCCGCAAGGGGTCGATCGAGCCGTTCGACCTGGACGTGTACTCGGGCGAGGTCGTCGGCCTCGCCGGTCTGCTGGGCTCGGGGCGCACCGAGCTCGCACGCCTGCTGTACGGCGCCGACCGGGCCGACCGGGGAGAGATCCGCGTGCAGGGGGAGCCGACCAGGCTCCGCACCCCCCGGTCCGCGCTGGCGCGCGGGATCGTCTACTCCTCGGAGAGCCGCAAGACCGAGGGCATCGTCGGTGACCTGACCGTCCGCGAGAACATCACGCTCGGCCTGCAAGCCGAGCGTGGCTGGCTCCGGCGCGTGTCGCGGCGCAAGACCGACGAGGTCGTGGACGGGTACATCAAGGCGCTGGGCATCCGTCCGGCGAACCCCGACGCCCTCGCGGGCAACCTCTCCGGGGGCAACCAGCAGAAGGTCCTGCTCGCGCGGTGGCTGGCCACCCAGCCCAGGCTGCTGATCCTCGACGAGCCCACCCGCGGCATCGACGTGGGCGCGAAGGCCGAGATCCAGCGTCTCGTCGCGGAGCTCGCCTCCGAGGGCATGGCCGTCGTGTTCATCTCGGCCGAGCTGGAGGAGGTACTGCGGTTGTCCCACCGGATAGCCGTCCTGCGCGACCGCCGCAAGGTGGCCGAGATCGTCAACGACGACGACGTGACCACCGACGACGTCGTCCACCTGATCGCGAGTGGAGGTTCCGAGGCATGAGCATCACCCGCCACCGTCTGTTCTGGCCTGTCGTCGCGCTCCTCGCCCTGCTGCTGGCCAGCGTGCTCAAGTCGCACACGTTCCTCGACATCGAGGTGCGTGACGGTCACCTCTTCGGCGGACCGATCGACGTCATCCGTCGCACCAGCGTGCTCCTGCTCGTCGCGCTCGGCATGACCCTGGTGATCGCGACCCGCGGCATCGACCTCTCGGTCGGCGCCGTCATGGCGATCGCTGGAGCCGTCGCGCTGACCCAGATCGCCTCGTCCCCGGACCCCGGCTCGGTCGCCACGGTGGCCGCAGCGATGGGTACCGCGCTGCTGATCTGCCTGGTCATCGGGGTCTGGAACGGCTTCCTCATCGCCGTGGTGGGCATCCAACCGATCATCGCGACCCTGGTCCTCATGACCGCCGGCCGTGGCATCGCGATGCTCATCACCGGCGGCCAGATCACGACGGTCACCAGCGCGCCCTACAAGTCCCTCGCATCGGGGTACACCCTCGGGTTGCCCAACGCGGCGCTGATCGCGGGATTCTTCTTCCTGGTCACCGCCCTGGTGACGCGGCGCACCGCCCTCGGGGTGCTCATCGAGGCGGTCGGCATCAACCCGTCGGCCAGCCGGCTCGCCGGCGTGCGGGCGCGGACGATCATCTGGACCGTCTACATCCTGTGCGCACTCTTCGCGTGCATCGCGGGCTTCATCAAGAGTGCGGACACGATGGCGGCCGACGCGAACAACGCCGGCCTGTTCATCGAGCTCGACGCCATCCTCGCGGTGGTGATCGGAGGTACGTCGCTCGCGGGTGGCAAGTTCTCCCTCGCAGGCACGCTCGTCGGCGCCCTCGTGATCACGACGCTCACCCTCGCCATCACGATCCTCGGCATCCCGGCCAACGCCGTGTCGCTGTTCAAGGCGCTCGTCGTGATCGTCGTCTGCCTGCTGCAGTCGCCCAAGGTGCGGAACAGCTCGTGGGGTCGACGTCGACCAGCCGTCGCCCCCGTCCCTGCGTCCGTGGAGGTCTCGGCCTGATGGCGACCGACCAGCTCACCTCGCGGACAGTCTCCGACTCCTCGACGACGGCCACCCGCCGCAGGTTCCGGATCGACGACCGCTACATCCCCGTGCTCGGCACCGTCATCGTGCTCATCGCGATGCTCGCCATCGGCGGGCACCTCTACGAGAACTTCCTCACGGGCCGCGTCATGGCCAACGTGCTCATCAACAACGGGTTCCTCGTCGTGCTCGCCGTGGGCATGACGTTCGTGATCCTCACGGGCGGCATCGACCTGTCGGTCGGCGCGGTGCTCGCCCTGTCCACCTGCGTCTCGGCGTGGATGTTCACGCACGGGTGGAGCGCTGCCTTCACGATCCCCGTGGCGGTCCTGGTGGGCACGCTCATCGGGTTGGCCGTCGGCCTGATGGTCCACGTCTTCGAGATACAACCGTTCATCGCGACGCTGGCGGCGATGTTCCTCGCCCGGGGCCTGTGCTACATCGTCGCGCCGGAGTCGATCCCCATCGCGGACCCGGTGATCGTCTCCCTCTCGACCACGCGATGGCCGGTCTACGGGACGTTCGTCCTCACTCCGAGCGGCGTCATCTCGCTCGCCGTCGTGGTGATCGCGTTCGTCACGCTGCACTACACACGGTTCGGTCGCACGGTCTACGCGATCGGCGGCAGCGAGCAGTCGGCCCGTCTCATGGGGCTGCCGGTCGCACGCACGAAGGTCCTCGTCTACGTCATCAGCGGGACGTGCGCGGGCATCGGTGGTCTCCTCTTCGCCGTGTTCTCGCGGTCCGGCTACTCGCTGACGGGCGTGGGCATGGAGCTGGACGCCATCGCCGCCGTGGTCATCGGCGGAACGCTGCTGACCGGCGGCAGCGGCTTCGTGCTGGGGTCCGTGCTCGGCGTCGTGGTGCTCGGGCTGATCCAGACGATCATCACGTTCCAGGGCACCCTCAGCTCCTGGTGGACCAAGATCTTCATCGGCGCACTGCTGCTGGTGTTCGTCGTCCTGCAGCGGCTCCTGGCGATCCGGAGGCGTTAGCGGCGGGGGACCGTGGACCCTCGGATGACGAGCCGACCCTCGACGTACTCGGTCCCGGAGCCGAGCTCGACGGCGTCCAGCGCGGCGAACACGCGCTGGGCTGCCGTGCGTCCGAGGTGCTTGAGGTTGGCGTCGATGCTGGTGAGCTCCGGCCGCGCGTTGGTGGTCAGCACCTCCCAGTTGTCGAAGCCCATGACGGCCAGGTCGTCGGGGACGGTCCGGTGCAGGTCGCGCGCGGTGTCCAGGACGCCGCGCGCGATCTGGTCGGAGCCGCAGAGCACGGCGTCGACCTCGGGGTGCTGGGCGAGCAGCATGGCGGCCGCGTCGCGACCCCAGCGCTCGGACCACTCGCTGTACATCACGTCACCGACGAGCTCCAGGTCGGCGTCCTCCAGGGCGGCCAGCACGCCCTGCGCGCGGTCGCGCGCGGCGGCGTACGCGTGCTCGCCCGTGATGTGCGCGATCCTGGTGCGCCCGCACGACACCAGGTGCTCGACGGCCATCCGCCCTGCGTGCACGTTGTCCGGCGTGATCGACAGGTCCGACGGGTCGTCCGACGGTGCGTAGGCGTAGACGACCGGCACCGGGATGTCGTGGCCGAGGGAGGGCCGGGGATCGGTCTGCCTGCCGACGACGATCAGACCGTCGACCCGACGGGTCAGCAAGGCTTTCAGGTGGTACTGCTCGCGGATCGTGTCGCCGCGCGCGTCGCAGAGGAACACGTTGACCTGCCCGGCGCCGAACGCGTCCTCGGCGCCCATCAGGATGGGGATGACGAAGCGACCTTCGAGGTCGCTGGTCAGCAGGCCGACGGTCCCGGTACGGCCCGCCAGCAGGCTCCGGGCGATCGGGTTCGGGCTGAACGACAGCTGCTCGGCGGCGTCCACCACGCGCTGCCGCGTCGAGTCCTTGACCTGGTCACGGCCGTTGAGCGCCTTCGAGGCGGTCGCCAGGGAGACGCCCGCCAGCCGGGCGACGTCGGAGAGCGTGACCGCTCGTGCGGGCGGTGTGCGTGCCACGGGACCCCCTCCACCTGTCGCCGACGAGGGTTGCCTCGTCGCGTCGTGATCGAACTGTAACCGCACCAGATGGTTGACGCGCTACCCCTGGCCGATCTATCTTCAGAAAACCTTTTCGGTGAGTTTCGGAAATGCGTCCTCCCAGGTACTCGAGGCCATCGCGCTTCAAGTACGCACCATCACCGATAGGGCGTTTTCGCCCATGAACCCCGGAGTGCCGCCGCAGACGGCACCCGCTCGACGAAGAGCACGAGGAGACAGCATGAGGATCACCCGAACCCGGACGACGGGTCGAGGCCTGCTCGCCGGGTTGGTCACGGCCGGCCTGCTGGTCGGTCTGGCGGCCTGCACGAGTGCGAAGGACGACACGAGCTCGGGCGGCGCGAGCGCCGCCGTGACGGCCGGCACCGACGGGACGGACGACGGCAGCAAGCTCACCCTGTGGACGCGCGCGCCGCTGGAGAAGCAGGCCAAGCTCCTGGTGGCTGCGTACAACTCGTCGCACAAGAACCAGGTCGAGCTCACGGTGGTACCGAACGACGACTACGTGGCGAAGGTCGGCGCAGCCGCCGGGTCCGGGGACCTGCCCGACCTGTTCGCCGCCGACATCGTCTACGTGCCCAACTGGGTCAAGCAGGGCCTGTTCCAGGACCTCACCGCCCAGATCGACGCGCTGAGCTACAAGGACGCCATCAACAAGGGCCACCTCGCCGCGGGCACCCAGGACGGCAAGGAGCACGTCCTGCCGTTCGTTCTCGACCTGTCGATGCTCTTCTGGAACAAGGACCTGTACAAGGAAGCCGGCCTCGACCCCGAGAAGGGTCCGGCCAACCTCACCGAGTACGTCGCCAACGCCAAGGCGATCCAGGCGCTCAACAAGCCGGACACCTACGGCACGGCCACGGGCCTGAACTGCGGCGGCTGCCTCGTCTTCACCTGGTTCCCCTCGGTCTGGGCCGACGGTGACGAGGTGATGAACCCCGAGGGCACCGAGTCGCTGCTCAACAGCGACACCGCGAAGAGCGTCTACTCCGCCTGGAAGGACATGTGGGATGCGGGCGCCGTGCTCCCGTCGTCCAAGGACGAGGCTGGCCCCACCTGGACCGCCGGGTTCACCTCGGGCAAGGTCGGCGAGATGCTCTACCCGGCCACGCTGCTCTCGTCGACCACCGGCTTCGACGTCGGCGTCGCGGGGATCCCCGGACCCAAGGGCGGCGCGTCGACGTTCGTCGGAGGCGACGGGATCGGCGTCTCCAAGGACTCGACCAAGGCGTCGCAGGCGTGGAACTTCCTGTCCTGGATGATGTCGGAGGACGCCCAGGTCGAGGTGCTCGCCAAGGACAACGACGTCGTCTCGCGCAGCGACCTGGCGGACAACGCCTACGCCAAGAAGGACCCCCGACTGGTGACGATCAACACCGTGGCCGGCCAGGGCGACACCCCGGTGTCGCTGAACTTCCAGCAGGCGTTCAACGCCCCGGACAGCCCCTGGCTGACGCTCGTGCGCAACGCCGTCCTCGGTGACGGCAGCTCGGTCGACCCGGACAACGACGCGATCACCTCGGTGCTCGGCCAGTAGTCCTTGCCGCTGCTCCGCCGGTGGGTGCCGAAGGCACACGGCACCCACGGGCGGAGCGGGTCCGACCGACCGACGAGAGGTGCACCATGTCGATCCAGACCGCCCGGCTCACCGCAGCCACGACGAACCGCCGGGCCAACCGCGCCGGCCTCCGGGGCTGGGCCTACGCGGCGCCCACTGCCCTGTTCGTGATCGTCCTGTTCGTCATCCCCTTGATCCTCGTCTTCCGCATGAGCGCGTCGCAGTGGCCGCTCCTCGCCGGGGACCAGGGCATCAACTTCCCGGACAACTTCACGAACGCCGTGGACAACCGCTTCTTCTGGGCGTCCATCCGGTTCACGCTGAAGTACACGGTGCTCGCCACCATCCTGCTGATCTCGATCGGGCTCGGCCTCGCGCTCCTGGTGCAGGAGTCGTCGCGCTGGAAGGGGTTCCTGCGCACCGCGTTCCTCGTCCCCAGCGCCCTCGGTCTCGCCTCGGCGTCGTTGCTGTTCTACGTCCTCTACTCGCCGCTCGCCGGCCCGTTCGCGCCGATCATGAACCACTTCGGCTGGTCGTTCCTCGGCTCACCGAACGCCGCGCTGGCCTCGACGCTGTTCCTCGTCGTCTGGCGGTTCGCCGGGTTCTACATGCTGCTCATGCTCGTCGGGCTGCAGGCCATCCCGGGGGAGCTGTACGAGGCGGCCCGGATGGACGGCGCCGGTGTCTGGCGGACCTTCCGGGACATCACGATCCCGCTGCTCAAGCCGACGATCGCGCTCACGACGATCTTGTGCGTGACCGGTTCGCTGCTGGCGTTCGAGCAGTTCTACATCCTGACCAAGGGCGGACCCGACAACAGCACCATCACGGTCGTCCAGCTCATCTACTCGGTCGCGTTCCAGGGCCAGAACGACCTGGGCGTCGCCGCGGCGATCTCGGTCATCGTGCTGGCCGCCCTCGTGATCATCAACGTCGTCCAGCTGCGGGCCTTCCGCGGCTCGGGCGAGAACTGAGGCGACCATGACCTCGACGACCGAGCGCCCGACGGTGGCTCCGGCCCGCCCGGCCGCGCCGACCACCCGGATCGGCGGCGTCGCGATGCGCACGCCGTTCTGGGTGTTCTCCGGCGCCCTCGCGATCATCTTCCTGTACCCGTTGGTGTGGACGTCCGTCGCCTCGGTGTCGCCTCACCCAGGGACCGGACAGGTCGACGGCTGGGGCTTCGGGAACTACGTCACGCTCGCGCACTACCAGGCCGGCATCTGGCAGTACCTGGCGAACTCCGTGTTCATGTCCGGGCTGTGCGTGGTGCTCACGCTCGTCATCTCGACGCTCGGCGGGTACGCCTTCGCACGGTTCAAGTTCCCCGGCCGGAACCTGCTCTTCATGCTCACGCTGGCGATCCTGATGGTCCCGTACGCGTCGCTCCTGATCCCTCTCTACGTGCTGCTCAACAAGGTGGGTCTCTCGAACTCGCTCGTCGGGGTCGCGCTGGTGCTCACCATGTTCCAGCTGCCGTTCTCGACGTTCATGATGCGGATCTCGTTCGAGTCCGTCCCGCGCGAGCTCGACGAGGCGGCCCTGGTCGACGGCTGCTCGTCGTTCTCGGCCCTGTGGCGGGTGCTGCTCCCGGCCGTGCGGCCCGGCCTGATCACCGTCGGGCTGTTCGCGTTCCTCGCGGCCTGGAACGACTTCTTCGCCCCGCTGATCCTCATCAACGACACGAACAAGATGACGCTGCCGCTCGCCGTCTCGAACCTGCGGGTCCAGGTCCAGGGCGTCATCGACTACGGCGCGACCGAGGCCGGGGTGGTCGTGCTGGCGGTGCCCTGCATCGTGCTCTTCCTCATGCTCCAACGACACTACGTACGCGGCTTCATGTCGGGTGCGCTCAAGGGATGACCATGACCACCACGACGACGACCGCCGCCACGCCGGTCGCCCCCTCCCGCGGCGCCCTGCGCCCGCTGGGGCTCGGCGAGATCGAGATCACGGGAGGCTTCTGGGCGGAGCGGCAAGCGGTCAACGCGACCAGGACCCTCGCGCACATCGAGCACTGGTTGGAGCGGGAAGGCTGGATCGGGAACTTCGACGCCGCAGCGGCCGGCACGCTCGGCGCACGAACCGGACGCGAGTTCTCGGACTCCGAGGTGTACAAGCTCCTCGAGGCGATGGCCTGGGAGATCGGCCGGAGCAACGACGCCGACCTCGACCGGCGGTACACGGCCCTGGTGCACAGGGTGTCGCTCGCCCAGGAACCTGACGGGTACCTCAACACGGCCTTCGGACGTCCGGGGCAGGGCGATCGGTACAGCGATCTCGAGTGGGGTCACGAGCTGTACTGCTACGGGCACCTCTTCCAGGCTGCCGTGGCCCGGCTACGGACCCGCCCGTCGGCCGACGACGGCCTGGTCGACGTCGCGCGTCGTGCGGCCGACCACGTGGTGGCCGTCTTCGGTCCCGACGGGCGGGTCGCGGTCTGCGGGCACGCGGAGATCGAGCCGGCGCTCGCCGAGCTGGGCCGGGCGACGGGGGAGTCGCGGTACGTCGAGCAGGCGGCACTGTTCGTCGCGCGGCGCGGCACGGGCACGCTGGGCGACATCGAGTACGGTCGCGGCTACTACCAGGACGACGTCCCGGTCCGTGAGGCAACGGTGCTGCGCGGTCACGCCGTCCGCGCCAACTACCTCGCTGCGGGCGCCGTCGACGTCGCCGTCGAGACCGACGACTCCGAGCTCCTCACCGCGCTGACCACGCAGTGGGAGAACACGGTCGCGCGCCGTACGTACATCACGGGCGGGCAGGGGTCGCACCACCTGGACGAGTCGTTCGGAGAGGACTTCGTGCTGCCCCCGGACCGCGCCTACTCCGAGACCTGCGCGGGCGTCGGGTCGATCATGTTCTCGTGGCGGCTGCTGCTCGCCCAGGGGCTCTCCCGGTACGCCGACCTGATCGAGCGGACGCTGTACAACGTGGTGGCGACGTCACCCTCGCACGACGGCACGTCCTTCTACTACACCAACACGTTGCACCAGCGGCGCCCGGGAACCGTTCCTGCCACCGACGTCGCCGTCCCGCGGGCGTCGTCGTCCATGCGCGCGCCGTGGTTCGCGGTGTCGTGCTGCCCGCCCAACGTCGCACGCACGCTCGCCAGCCTGGCGTCGTACGTCGCGACGACGGACGACGACGGCCTGCAGCTCCACCAGTACGCGCCCGCGCGCATCCGCACGGTCCTACCGAACGGTCGCCCGATCGCTGTCGACGTCGAGACGGGGTACCCGCACGACGGGGTGGTCCGGGTGACGGTGGTCGACTCCGACGACGAGCCATGGACCCTGCGGATGCGAGTACCGTCCTGGGCGGCCGGCGCCACGCTGCGCACTCCTGACGGCGTACGGCCGGTGCCCGTGGGGTCGGTGTCGGTGCGTCGGACCTTCGCGGCCGGCGACGTCGTGGAGCTGATGCTCCCGGTCGGGCCGCGGCTGTCCGTAGCCGACCCACGCATCGACGCGGTGCGAGGGTGCGTCGCGGTCGAGAGCGGCCCGCTCGTCCTGGCCGTGGAGTCCGTCGACCTCGGCGAGTCGGGCGTCTCCGCCGACGTCGCCGACGTGCGGCTGGACGCGGCGGTCCCGCTGCACGTGGTCGACGGGCGGGTCGTGGCCACGCTCGGGCTCGAACGGTCGACGGACGAGCCGTGGCCCTACGCTCTGCACGAGGCGGCCACCTCGGGCGCGACCGCGGAGGTGCCGCTCGTCGAGTACCACGACTGGGCGAACCGGGGACCGTCGACCATGCGGGTCTGGATACCGCTGGTCTGAGACAGGACGGGCGGCGGCCGGGTGCCGACCGCCGCCCGTCGTCTCACACGGTCGGAACGTTGGCGACGCCGTCCGGCAGCAGGCGTCGGCCCAGCACGCGCTCCGAGTAGCCGGTGCGGTCCAGGTACGGCGTGAGACCGCCCAGGTGGAAGCCCCAGCCGGCGCCCAGGATCATGCAGAGGTCGATCTGCTGGGGCGCGGAGACGACGCCCTCGGCGAGCATGTGACCGACCTCGACGGTCAGTGCGGTCAGCACGCTGCTGCGTACCCCGGCCTCGTCGAGCGGTGTCCCGACCGCCTGTTCCGTGAACGCCGCCTGGATCGCCGGGTCGACCGGCTTGGGCAGCCCCTTGGCCGGTGCCGGCAGGACGATGCGCGTACCGTCCGCGACGAGCTTCTCGAGGCCGGGGGAGCGCGGGAACCGGTCACCCAGGTCCTCGCGCAGCGACGTCAGCACGTGCAGCCCGACGGCGGGCCCGACGAGGTCGAACAGCTCGAACGGCGGCATGGGCAGCCCGAGGGGCCGCAGCGCACGGTCCGCCACCTCGACCGGGGTTCCGTGCTCGACCGCGTCGACGATGACCCCGAGGAGCAGGACGAGCAGGCGGTTGACGACGAAGCCGGGCCGGTCCACCACCAGAACGGCCGTCTTGCGCAGCTTGGCGGCGACGGCGAACCCGGTGGCGAGCGCCTCGAGCGACGTGTGCTCGGCCTGCACGACCTCCACCAGCGGCATCGCTGCGACGGGGTTGAAGAAGTGCAGCCCGACGACGCGCTCGGGGTGCTGCAGGTCCGCGGCCATCGCGCTGACGGACAGTGCGCTGGTGTTCGTCGCCAGGATCGCCGTGGGGGCGATGACGGTCTCCAGCTCGGCGAACACCCGCTTCTTCAGGTCGAGGATCTCGGTGACCGCCTCGATGACGAGATCGCACGACGCGAACTCCGCGAGATCGGTGGTGCCGTGGATCGAACCCAGCAGCCGGGCGCCCGCCGCCTGCCCCATCCGACCGGTCGAGGTGAGCCGGTCCACCGTCGCCTTGACGGCAGCAAGGCCCTTGTCGACACGCTCCTGGTCGAGGTCGCGCATGACGACCGGGACGCCGAGCCGCTGCGCGAACAGGGTCGCGATCTGCGCGGCCATGAGTCCGGCACCGACGATGCCCACGCGCGTCACGGGCTGTGCGAGCGAGCGGTCGGGTGCGCCGGCGGGCCGCTTTCCCGCGGACACCAGCCCGAACGCGTACACGCTGGCGCGCATCTCGTCGCTCATGATCAGGTCGGCGAGTGCCTCGTCCTCCGCCGCGAACGCGTCCGTGCGAGAAGCGTCGCGAGCCTCCGCGACGAGATCCAGGGCGCGGCCGGGTGCAGGGCGCGAACCCGCGACGACGGCGTCGAGCCGTTGACGCGCGACGGCGACGGCGCCGTCCCACAGGGGCGCCGGGTCGAGGGGACGTCGCTCGACGGCAATCTCCCCGGACACCACGCGGGCCGCCCACCGGATGGACTCCTCGAGGAAGTCGGCCGGGTCGAGGACGACGTCCACCAGACCGATCGACGCCGCCTCGTCTGCCGCGTACGGCTTGTTCGTGGCAGGCCGCGTCAGCACGACGTCGAGCGCCTTCTCGATGCCCACCAGGCGCGGCACGAGGTAGGCGCCGCCCCAGCCGGGTACGAGCCCGAGGCCCGCTTCGGGCAGCGCGAGCGCGCGCACGTCGGACGCTGCGGTGCGGTAGTCGCAGTTGAGGGCGAGCTCGAGCCCGCCGCCGAGAGCGACGCCGTTCACGAACGCGAACGTGGGGACGCCCATGCTGTGCAGCAGCTCGTAGGCGGCGTGCCCGGCACGGGCGAACGCCAGCGCGGTCGGGCGGTCCGTGATGCTCCCGACCTGCGTGAGGTCGGCGCCGGCGACGAAGAAGTACGGCTTGCCCGTCACTGCGACCGCGACGATCTCGCCGGCGGCGGCGCGGGCCTGGAGGCCCGTGAGGGTTGCCGTGAGCTCGGCGATGCCCAGCGGTCCGAGGGTCGTCGGCTTGGTGTGGTCGAGGCCGTTGTCCAGGGTGACCAGGGCGAGGGTGCCCCCGCCGCCGGGCAGGCGGATGTCCCGGGCGTGGGCGTGGGTGACGCGCTCGGCACGTCGCTCGGCGGTGGGCGTGCTCACAGGGCGCTCCCCTCAGAAGCGTCGGAGGACTCGTAGTCGGTGTGGTTCGGGTTCTCCCAGACGACGGTTCCACCCTGGCCGAGGCCGACGCACATCGTCGTGAGGCCGTACCGGACCTCGGGGTGGTCGGCGAACTGCCGGGCCAGCTGGAGCATGAGGCGGACGCCCGACGACGCCAGCGGGTGACCGACCGCGATCGCGCCGCCGTACTGGTTCACCCGCGGGTCGTCGTCGGCGATGCCGAACGCGTCGAGGAACGACAGCACCTGCACCGCGAACGCCTCGTTGATCTCGAACAGGCCGATGTCGTCGATCGTCAGCCCGGCACGCTGCAGGGCCTTGGTGGTGGCCGGCACCGGACCGATGCCCATGATCGACGGCTCCACACCCGCGTACGCGAACGAGACCATCCGCATCCGGGCCGGCAGGCCGAGCTCGGATGCGGTGTCCTCGGCGGCGAGCAGGCAGGACGCGGCGCCGTCGGTCAGCGGAGCGGCCGTCCCGGCGGTGACGCGGCCACCGGGCCGGAACGGGGTGGGCAGCGCCCGGATCGCCTCGACGGTGGTGCCGGGACGCGGCGGTTCGTCGGCGGTCGCCAGACCCCAGCCGTTCTCCGGGTCGCGCAGGGCCACGGGGACGAGGTCGGGGTCGATCTTCCCGGCGGCCAGCGCCGCCGCGTACTTGGCCTGGCTGGCGGCGCCGAACGCGTCTGCACGCTCGCGCGTCAGTGCGGGGAAGGTGTCGTGCAGGTTCTCGGCCGTCACGCCCATGTTGAGCGCGTCGTTCTCGACGAGCCGCTCGGACAGGAACCTGGGGTTCGGGTCGGCGTCGAAGCCCATCGGGTGGTGGCCCATGTGCTCGACGCCACCGGCGAGCGCGACGTCCTGGGCGCCCACACCGATCGCGGCTGCCGTGCTGGTCACCGCGGTCATCGCGCCCGCGCACATGCGGTCGATGGCGTAGCCGGGGACCGATCGTGGCAGGCCGGCCAGCACACCGACCGTGCGACCCAGGGTCAACCCCTGGTCGCCCTGCTGCGTGGTGGCCGCGATGGCGACCTCGTCCACCCGCTCCGGCGGGAGCGACGGGTGCCGGCGCAGCAGCTCGCGGATGGTCTTGACCGACAGGTCGTCGGCGCGGGTGTTCGCGTACAGGCCGTCCTTGCGTGCCCGACCGAACGGGGTGCGTACCCCGTCGACGAACACGACGCGACGGACACGCGGAGCGGGGGTGGGCATCCAGGCCTCCAAGGCGGGACGACGGTGTCCGGCGGGCACGCGACTGCGAGCCCGCGACGGTTCGACGCTACCCGGGTGCCCCGAGCGGCGCGAGCCGTAAGTTACCGAACAGTAACAGCGCGCCTCAGAGGGTCGCGAACGCCTCCGCCAACCGGGGTCCGACGAGCGCGACCTGCCACGGGCGGGCGCCACCGGCACGCAGGAACGTGGCGATCCCGTCGACGTCCAGGGTGGCGGGCGGGGTCCAGCACAGCCGCCGGAGCAGGTCCGGCTGCAAGAGGTTCTCCGCGGGCACCGACCACTGCGCGGACAAGGTGGCCACGGCCTCACGAGCCGCACCCAGACGAGCCGCAGCACCCGGATCCTTCTCCGCCCATGCGCGGGGCGGCGGTGGGGCATCGCTCTTGGGTCCGCGCACCGAGGGCAGGTGACTGTCAGGCTCGGCGAGGGCGCGGTCGATCGCCTGCTGCCAGAGGGTGGCGCGTCGACGTGTGCCCTTCCCGGCGAAGGCCGGGAGGGCGGTCAGCTGCGCGACGGACACCGGCAGTGCCTGTGCGGCCGCGACGATCGCATGGTCGGGCAGGACGCGGCCGGGGGAGATGTCGCGCTCACGAGCGTTCTGGTCGCGGGTCAGCCACAGCTCGCGCACGACGGCCAACCGCCGCGCGTCGCGGATCGCGTGCAGGCCAGAGACCCGACGCCACGGCTCGACCCGCGGGGGAGGCGGCGGCGCGGTGCGCACCGCCTCGAACTCCTGGGCGGCCCACTCCGCCTTCCCGGCCACGGCCAGCCTCTCGGCCAGGATCTCGCGCAGCTCGATCAGGACCTCGACGTCGAGCGCCGCGTACCGCAGCCACTCGGTGGGCAGTGGGCGGGTGGACCAGTCGACCGCGGAGTGCTCCTTGGCGAGCCCGAGTCCGAGCGCATCTGCGACGACCGCGGCGAGCCCGACCCGCTCCATCCCGAGCAGTCGCGCGCCGAGCTCGGTGTCGAACACCCGGCTGGGCACCATCCCCTGCTCGACCAGGCCGGGCAGGTCCTGGGACGCCGCGTGCAGCACCCACTCGACGCCCACGAGCGCCTGGGAGAGCGAGGAGAGGTCGGGGACCGCGATCGGGTCGATCAGTGCGGTCCCGGCCCCCTCGCGCCGGATCTGGACGAGGTAGGTGCGCTGGCCGTAGCGGTAGCCGGACGCGCGCTCGGCGTCCACGGCCACCGGGCCGGTACCGGCACCGAACGCGGCGACGACGGCGGCCAGGGCTTCGGGCGTCTCGACGACGGGCGGGATCCCCTCGGCCGGCTCGGAGAGCATGACGATCTCGGGGCCGCTCGTTGCGGCGTCATCGGGCACGACACCGAGCGGCTCGGACCCCCCGGCCGGCAGCTCGGGGGTCACCTCAGGTCGCATGACAGCAACCGTAAGCGACGAGACCGATGCATCTGCGCAGGCCGCGCGGAAGCGAACCGGTCAGGCGACGGTCAGGACAGCACGCCGCCGCGGATCGAGATGGCCACGAGCTCGGCCCGGTCGCCGGTCCCCAGCTTGCGAGAGATGCGCGCCAGGTGGCTCTTCACGGTGAGCGCCGAGAGTCCGAGCTCCTCGCCGATGAGCCGGTTGGTCCGTCCGTCCGCGACCAGCTTGAGGACGCTGACCTCTCGCGCCGTCAGCTCGGGCAGGGGCGGCGGGGCGACGGTCGGTGCCGCGGCCCGGGCCAGCGTGGGGGAGGTGGTGCTGGCGACGGCGCCGCGCAGGCCGCCGGCGAGCAGGATGCTGAGCTCGGGTCGGGCGGCTCGCCGGGTCAGGACGACGACCCTCGGCGCTCCACGGCGACGCAGGTTGCGCACCAGCGCGCCACCGTCGCCGTCGGCGACCTCCGTCACCACGACGCACATCTGCTGGGCTGTCGCACCCGCCGCGGTCGGTGCGGCGGCAGCGGTCCGCGGACGCGAGCTCGGCAGGGTACGTCGAAGCTCGGGCCCACGCGCCTGGGCCAGGTCTCGTCGCAGCGGCTCGATGCTCACGTGCCAGTCATCGGCAGCCCGAGCGGTCGACTTGAGGCTAGCGGCGCGGTCCCAGCGCGACGACACCCTCGGGCAGCGGCTCCAGACCGGCAGCAGTGCAGAGCAGGGTCGCCCACGCGGTCAGGTGAGGGGCGAGATTCTCGTCGGTCGCGGTCCACGACGCGCGGATCTCCAGCTCGGTCTGCTCGGCGCGACGGTCGAGCGCACCGAAGCTCTGCGACAGCACCCGCGTCACGGTCCCACCAGCGGCGTGCGGGTCGAGCCCGGACTCCCGGAGCGAGTCGGTGAACCAGCTCCAGGCGACCTCGGCGAGCAGCGGGTCGGCGCCGACCTCGGCCTCGAGGGTCGCCCGGACCAGGGTGACGAGCCGGAAGTGGCCCTCCCACGCCTCCTGGCCGGCCGGGTCGAAGAGGACGACGAACCGACCGGACGCGAGCTCGGCGGCCGCGACGGACCGGCGCGCGGTCCGGATCTCTGCGGTGAGCGCGGCGGAGAACGGCGCGATGCGCGCCGGCCCGGGGACCTCGTCGAGGATCACCTCGGGGCGGACGGTCACCTGACGCAGCGAGCGCAGCGCACTGACGAACTCGACGGGCACGTCCTCCGGACCAGCGGGTGTCACGGTGTGGAGCGTACGCACGACGGTGTCGTCTTGCGGTCCGGCACGCCGCTCCGTCGCCCGGCGGTGCGCACTAGGCTTGCGCGCGCACCCACCACCCGGACCCGTCGCCCCCCGCGCCCGCCCGCAACCCGGTCGCAGGGGACGGCACCTCGAAGGAGCTCTCCCGCATGGTCGCCTCAGGAACCGCCACCGGAACCGCGCAGATCGGCGTCACGGGGTTGGCGGTGATGGGCCGCAACCTGGCACGCAACTTCGCGCGGAACGGGTACACCGTCGCCATCCACAACCGGTCCTACGCGAAGACCGAGTCGCTGGTTGCGGACCACGGCGACGACGGCGACTTCGTGCCGTCGGAGTCGGTCGAGGACTTCGTCGCGTCGCTCGCGCGCCCGCGCAAGATCATCGTGATGGTCAAGGCCGGCGGCCCGACCGACGCCGTGATCGACGAGCTCGTGCCGTTCCTCGAGGCGGGCGACATCGTCGTCGACGCCGGCAACGCGCACTTCCCGGACACGATCCGTCGCGAGGCGGCGCTGCGGGAGAAGGGCCTGCACTTCGTGGGCTCCGGTGTCTCCGGTGGCGAGGAGGGTGCGCTCCTGGGCCCGTCGATCATGCCCGGCGGCACCAAGGAGTCCTACGAGTCGCTCGGCCCCATCCTCGAGAAGATCTCGGCGAAGGTCGACGGCGTGCCGTGCTGCACGTACATCGGGCCGGACGGCGCCGGCCACTTCGTCAAGATGGTGCACAACGGCATCGAGTACGCGGACATGCAGCTGATCGCCGAGGCGTACGACCTGCTGCGCCAGGGGCTGGGTGCCTCCGCCGCGGAGATCGGCCGGATCTTCGCGGAGTGGAACACCGGCGACCTCGAGTCCTTCCTCATCGAGATCACCGCCGACGTGCTCGCCCACGTGGACGCCGAGACGGGGAGCGCGTTCGTCGACATCGTGCTCGACCAGGCGGAGCAGAAGGGCACCGGCCGCTGGACCGTGCAGAACGCTCTCGACCTCGGCGTGCCGATCACGGGCATCGCGGAGGCCACGTTCGCGCGCGCCCTGTCCGGCTCGGTCCCGCAGCGCACCGCCGGCGCGGCCGCCCTGCCGGGGGACGTCACGCCGTGGGAGGTCACCGACCGCGACGCGTTCATCGAGGACGTCCGGCTCGCGCTGTACGCCTCGAAGGTCGTCGCGTACTCGCAGGGCTTCGACCAGATCGCCGCGGCGAGCGCCGAGTTCGGCTGGGACATCGACCGTGGCGCCATGGCGCGCATCTGGCGCGGCGGGTGCATCATCCGCGCCCGCTTCCTCAACCGCATCACCGAGGCGTACGAGCGCGACGCCCACCTGCCTCTTCTGCTTGCCGACGAGTACTTCACCGGCGCCGTCGGCAACGGCCTGGGCGCCTGGCGCCGGGTCGTCGCGGGTGCGGCGTTGCACGGTGTGCCCACGCCGGCGTTCTCCTCGTCGCTCGCCTACTACGACGGCGTCCGGGCCGAGCGCCTGCCCGCCGCGCTGATCCAGGCGCAGCGCGACTTCTTCGGCGCGCACACGTACCGCCGCACCGACAAGGACGGCACGTTCCACACGCTCTGGACCGGCGACCGCACCGAGCAGCCCGCGTGAGCGGGGCCCTCCCGCTGCAGCCCGTCATCCTCGGCGCCGACATCGGCGTGTACGCCCTGGCCCGCTCGTTCCACGAGGCCTACGGCGTCACGTCGGTGGTCGTTGCCGGTGCGGCGCTGGGTCCGGTGGCCCACTCGCGGATCGTCCGGCACGAGATCGTCGACGACGGCCACGACCCCCGCCAGCTGGTCGACCGGCTGGTGGAGGTCGCGCTCGCCATGCCGGACAAGCGGCTCCTGCTCATGGCCAACTCCGACTGGCTCGTCCGGGTGGTCGTGCAGCACCGTGCGCTGCTCGAGCAGCACTACGTGGTCCCGTTCCTGTCCGAGGACCTGCTCGACAAGATCTCGGACAAGGCGACGTTCGCCCAGATCTGCACCGACCTCGGCATCTCGGTGCCGCGGACGATCGTGCAGGACTTCGCGGGTCCCGAGTGGGCCGCGGCCGCCGTGGACCTCGACTACCCGCTGATCGCCAAGGCCGCCAGCAGCGCGGACTACCAGGACGTGGAGTTCGAGGGGAAGAAGAAGGTCTTCGAGATCGCGACGCCCGACGAGCTGACGTGGCTCTGGCAGGCGCTGCGCGACGCGGGGTTCCGCGGGCGCTTCGTGGTCCAGGAGCTCGTGCCCGGCGACGACACGCAGATGCGCTCGATCACCGCGTACGTCGATACGCGCGGCGTGATCACGCTGCTCTGCTCGGCCCACGTGCTGCTCGAGGAGCACACGCCGTCGGGGCTCGGCAACCCGGCGGCGATGATCACCACACGCGACGACGAGATGCTGGAGCAGGCGCGCACGTTCCTGTCGTCGACGGGCTACCGCGGTTTCGCCAACTTCGACGTCAAGGTGGACCCGCGCTCCGGGCAGTTCCGGTTCTTCGAGGTCAACCCTCGGATCGGCCGCAACAACTACTACGTCACGGCGGCCGGGGCCAACCCGATGCGGTTCGTGGTCGAGGACCAGGTGGACCGGGTGGCGGTCGAGCCGGTCGTCGTCGACCGCGAGATCCTCTACTCGATCCTGCCGCACCGGCTCCTGCTGCGGTACGTGAAGGACCCTGCCCTCAACGCCCGGGTCCGTCGGCTGGTCCGCACCAAGGCGGTGGCGCACCCGCTGCGGTACGCCCGCGACCTGTCGCCGCGTCGGCGGCTGTACGTGTGGATGGCGCTGGTCAACCAGGTCCGCAAGTTCCGCCGCTACTACCCGGACGTGACGTCGACCGGCTTCTGACCAGCCGTCCGACCGGCGTCGGACGGCGTGACCGCACGAGTTCGTGCGTTCCAGCCGAGGTTGCGCGTTTCAACGCACGAACTCGGCCGGAACGCACGCACTCGCGTTCACGCTGGACAGTGGTGGGGGTCAGCCGAGCTCGCTGGTCCCCGCGTAGAGGTGCAGGACCGGGACCTGGAGCTCGTCGCGGGCGCGCGACGCCCAGTCGGTGTGGAACGTGTCCTCGACCGCGTGCGGGTACGTGACCACGGCCACCTCGATCACGTCGCCGTCAGCGACCGCCGTCTTCAGCGCGGGCAGCGGGTCGTCGTCGACGACGACACCGGTGGCCGTCCGGCCGGCCGCCTGGAACGCGGCGATGCTGCCGGCGAGCTGCTCGTCGGCCGTGGCCTTCGCCTCGGGCTGCGACGGCTCCTTGCCACGCGCGCGGTTCCACGCCTCCCGGAGCTCGCCCATGCTCAGGTTGTCGATGATCGTGGCGACGAGGGGCTGGTCGGTGTCTGCCGGGACGAGGACGCGGTAGGCGTACGCCTCGCCGTCGTGCAGGGCGAGGAGCTTGTCGACGTCGGAGCTGGAGAGGGTGTCCTCCGTGAGGACGATGATGGTGTCGGTCACGCGCCGAGCCTAGCCACCCGCCAGCGACCCAGCAGCACACCGTCCGCGTGGAGCAGGTGCAACGGCTGCACGTCGCGGACGGGGGAGTACCAGGACGGCTGGCTCAGGATGCGCCCGGCCGGTCCGCCGACAAGCTGCGGGCTCCACGTCAGGCACACCTCGTCCACCACGTCGGCCTCGATCAACCGAGCGAGCAGCGACGGGCCGCCCTCCGCCAGGACGTGGCGCAGACCTCGGGCGGCGAGCGCCCTGACCGCGGCTCGGGGGTCGACGCGATGCTCGTCGGCCGTGACCAGGACGCGGTCCCGGCCGATCCTCTTGCGCAGGCCCCAGAGCGCAGGATTGTGGGCGACGGTGATCACGATCGGAGGCCGCTCCCCGTCGAGCAGGGCCGCCGGCAGGTCTCCCGTCGTCGAGACGACGGCCAGCTCGAGGTCGTCGGCACGGCCGAGGGCCGCCCGGGCCGCGCGCAGGTCGTCGACGACCGACAGGGCGGTGTAGCCCTCGGCGCGCACGGTGCCGGCGCCGACGAGGACCACGTCCGCGAGCGCACGCAGGACCCGGAAGACTCGCCAGTCGGCCGGATTGTTGATCGACCCGGACAGACCGTTGGCGCCGACCGCAGACCCGTCGACGGTGCTCACCATGTTGGCGCGGACGCCGGGTGAGTCGCCGAACAACGCGATCAGCTCCGGCTCGCCGGGGAGTGGCTGCAGTCGGGGGACGCCGAGGGGGAGCAGGACGTCGAGCGCTGGCAGGTCGTCGGGCACAGAACCAGGCTAGGGGTTCAGACCGTGCCCAGGACGTCCGCGAGTGCAGCGACATCGCCGACGACGACGACCGCGGGGTTGCCGACGCCGCGCTCCCGCGCCCGCACCGCGATGTCCGCGAGGGTGCCGACCGTGGTCCGCTGCGACGGGAGCGTCCCGCGCTCGACGATCGCCACGGGCGTGCCGGGGTCCTTGCCGTGCGCGAGCAGCTCGCGGGTGTGCGAACCGAGCTGCGCGACGCCCATCAGCAGGACCAGCGTGCCCTCGAGGCGCGCGAGCGTGGCCCAGTCGGGGGCGGTGTCGTGCGCGGACAGGATGGTCAGCTGCCGGGACAGGCCGCGGTGCGTGACGGGGATGCCCGCGGCAGCCGGGACGGCGAGCGCGCTGGTCACCCCGGGGACCACCTCGACCGGTACACCGGCGGCGATGCAGGCGAGGACCTCCTCGCCGCCGCGGCCGAGCAGGAACGGGTCGCCGCCCTTGAGCCGCACGACTCGGTCGCCCGCCTGCGCACGTTCGACGAGCACCGCGTTGATCTCGGTCTGCGTGAGCGTGTGGGCGTGCGGGGACTTGCCGGCCTCGATGACCTCGACGGACGGGTCCAGCTCGGCGAGCAGCGCACGAGGTGCGAGGCGGTCGACGACGACCACGTCGGCCTCCGCCAGCGCCCGGCGGCCGCGGGTGGTGATGAGCCCCGGGTCGCCGGGTCCGCCGCCGACGAGCACGACGTGGCCGGTGCCCGGCCGGTGCCGACGCAGGGGGAGCGCACCCGTGTCGAGGAGGAGGGCGATCGCGTTGCGCAGGGCGGTCGCCCGCCGCGGGTCGCCGCCGGCGCCGACCGCCACGGTGACATCACCCGAGCGGGCGACGGCGGGCGTCCAGGCGCTCGATGCCGCGGCGTCGTCGGCGCGGACGCACCACAGGCGTGCGGTCTCCGCGTCTTCGGCGACCGCGTCGTCGACCGAGCGGTCCCCGGTCGCCGTGTGCACGAGCCAGGCTCCGTCGAGGTCGGTCACCAGGTACTCGCGTTGCCGCCAGGTGACCCGGTCGAGCAGCTCGACCAGGTCCTCGCACAGAGCGGGGGCGACGACCACGACGGACGCGCCGTCCTCGAGGAGTCGACGCGCACGACGTGCTGCCACCGGCCCGCCACCGACCACGACGACGCGGCGACCCGCGAGGTCGAGCAGCAGCGGGTGGCGGCTGGTCATATCCCGGCGCCCGCCAGCCAGTCCTGGTCGTCGGCCGACGAGCCGGTCGGCGCGATCCGGTCGAGCAGGGTCGGCCCGATCATCCCGGCGGCCAGCGTGGTGCCGTCCGCGGGGTCGACGAGCAGGAACCCGCCCGTGCGGCGGTGGGTGGCGTAGTCGTCGAGCACCACGGACTCGGCCAGCCGGATCTTGACGCGGCCGATGGCGTTGAGTCCGAGCGATCGCGGCGGGATGTCCGAGGACGTGTCGGTGGCGTCGACCGCGTGCAGGGTGTCCACGCCGTCCCACGCGTCGACGGTGAGCGTGTCGACGTCGAGTCGGGCGTTCACCTCGCGCAGCAGGGCCCGCACCGTGCGGGTGCCGACGCGGACGAGCAGGCGGGCGCCCAGGACGCTGCGCTTCTCGGCCAGCCAGCAGATCGTGCCCTCGAGGTCCGAGCCGACCGTCACACCCGACCCCGTGGGCACCAGGACGTCGCCGCGGGCGACGTCGACGTCGTCGGCGAGCCGGAGCGTGACCGACTGCGGCGCGTGCGCCTCCTGCAGCGGTCCGTCGAACGTGTCGATGCCGACCACGAAGCTCGTCTTGCCCGACGGCAGGACGGTGACCTCGTCGCCGACCTTGACGACGCCGGACGCCACGCGACCGGCGTACCCGCGGTAGTCGGGGTGCTCGGGGGTGCGCGGACGGATGACGACCTGCACCGGGAACCGGAACGCCTCGATCTGGGCGTCCCGACCGACCTCGACACGTTCCAGGTGCTCGAGGAGCGTCGGGCCGTCGTACCAGGGCGTCCGCGTGGAGCGGTCGACGACGTTGTCCCCGGCGAGCGCCGACAGGGGCACGGCGACGACGTCGGAGATGCCGAGCCCGGCGGCGTAGGCCGTGAACTCCTCGGCGATCGCCCGGAACGTGGGCTCGTCGAAGTCGACGAGGTCCATCTTGTTCACCGCGAGCACCACGTGCGGGACGCGGAGCAGCGCGGTGATCGTCGCGTGCCGGCGCGTCTGCTCGAGGACACCCTTGCGGGCGTCGACGAGCACGATCGCCAGCTCGGCGGTCGAGGCGCCCGTGACCATGTTGCGGGTGTACTGGACGTGGCCAGGGGTGTCCGCGAGGACGAACGCGCGGGTCGCGGTGGAGAAGTACCGGTACGCGACGTCGATCGTGATGCCTTGCTCACGCTCCGCGCGCAGGCCGTCGGTGAGCAGCGCCAGGTCCACCTGACCACCACCGCGGGCGGCGGTCGCCGCCTCCACGGCGCTGAGCTGGTCTGCCAGCACCGACTTCGTGTCGTAGAGCAGGCGCCCGATCAGCGTGCTCTTGCCGTCGTCGACGGATCCGGCCGTGGCCAGGCGCAGGAGGTCCCGCGTCGCGTGCTCGGTCACCGGTACGTGCTCCTCAAGAATCGGCAGCATCAGAAGTAGCCCTCGCGCTTGCGGTCTTCCATCGCGGCCTCGGACGCGCGGTCGTCGGCTCGGGTGGCACCGCGTTCGGTCAGCCGGCTCGCGGCGACCTCGGCGATGACCTCGGGGACGGTCGCGGCAGACGACTCCACGGCGCCCGTGCAGCTCATGTCGCCGACGGTGCGGTAGCGGACCGTGCGGGTCTCGAGCGTCTCGGACGGCTTCGGGCCGCCCCACTCGCCGGGCGCGATCCACATGCCGTCGCGCAGGAAGACCTCGCGCTCGTGCGTGTAGTAGATCGACGGCAGCTCGATGTTCTCGCGCTCGATGTAGCGCCAGACGTCCAGCTCGGTCCAGTTGGACAGCGGGAAGACGCGCACGTGCTCGCCCAGCTTGTGCCGGCCGTTGTAGAGGTCCCACAGCTCCGGGCGCTGCCGGCGGGGGTCCCACTGGCCGAACTCGTCCCGCAGGGAGAACACGCGCTCCTTGGCGCGGGCCTTCTCCTCGTCGCGACGACCACCGCCGAAGACCGCGTCGAACTTGTTCGCGATGATGCCGTCGAGCAGCGGCACGGTCTGCAGGGAGTTGCGGGAGCCGTCGGGCCGCTCGGCCACGCGGCCGTCGTCGATGGCGTCCTGCACGCTGGCCACGACGAGCCGCAGCCCGTACTGCTCGACCACGCGGTCGCGGTACTCGATGACCTCGGGGAAGTTGTGCCCGGTGTCCACGTGCATGAGCGTGAACGGCACGGCCGACGGCCAGAACGCCTTGCGCGCCAGGTGCAGCATGACGATCGAGTCCTTGCCGCCGCTGAACAGCAGGACCGGCCGCTCGAACTCGCCGGCCACCTCGCGCATGATGTGGATGCCCTCGGACTCCAGCGCATCCAGCTGGGTCAGGGTCGGAGAACTCATGTGTGCAACCCGCATTCGATCTTGCCCGTGCCGGACCAGCGTCCCGCACGAGGGTCCTCACCGGGCGCCACCGCACGCGTGCACGGGGCGCAGCCGATCGACGTGTACCCGGCCTGGCGCAACGGGTTGAGCACGACGTTGTTCTCCGCCACGTAGGCGTCGACGTCGGCCTGCGTCCAGGCGGCCAGGGGGTTGAGCTTGACCTTGTCCCGCTTCGCGTCCCAGCCGACGACCGTGATGTCGGTCCGCGTCGGGGCGTCCTCGCGGCGCATGCCGGTCACCCACGCCGTGTACGGCGCGAGCCCGCGCTCGAGCGGCTCGACCTTGCGCATCGCGCAGCAGAGGTTGGGATCGCGGTCGTGGAGCTTCTCGCCGTGCTCGGCGTCCTGCTCCGCGACGGTGCGCAGCGGCAGGATCGTCAGGAGCTTGATGTCCGTGAAGTCGGCGTAGTAGTCCCGCGTGCCGATCGTCTCGGCGAAGTGGTAGCCGGTGTCGAGGAAGATCACGTTGACGCCCGGTGCGGCCTTCGCGGCCATGTGCACGAGGATCTCGTCGCCCATCGACGAGGCCACGACCAGGTCGTCGCCGAACGTCGCAGCGGCCCAGGCGAGGATCTCCTCGGGGTGTGCACCTTCCAGGTCGCGACCGGCCTGCTCGGCCTGCTCGCGCAGCGTCGTGAGATCGATGGTGCTCATGCGCGGCTCACCAGCCCCACGAACTTCAGGGCGAAGGCACGCGTGCACGACCGGCACTCCCACTGGCCGTGGGTCTCTCCGGCGGGCCACAGGTCCTCGCTGGCGCAGAAGGGGCAGTAGTACGGCACCGCCCGCTCGCCCGTCGTTCCGCTCATCGCAGGTCCTCCTCGTCGGCACGCTGCACCCACTGGGCGAAGAGCTCGCCGTCGGTGCGCTGCTCGTCGAACTTCGTCGCGACACGCTCGACGTAGTCGGGCAGCTCCTCTGCAGGAACGCGCAGGCCGCGCAGGGTCTTCCCCAGACCGCTGGTCATGCCCAGACCGCCACCCAGGTGGACCTGGTAGCCGTCCTCGCCGTTCGCCAGCGCACCCTTGAGGCCGATGTCGGCCGTCTGGATCCGGGCGCACGAGTTGGGGCAGCCGTTGAGGTTGATGGTGATCGGCTGGTCGAACGTGGGCAGCCGGTTCTCCAGCTCGCCGATCAGGTGCGTCGCGCGCGCCTTGGTCTCGACGATGGCCAGCTTGCAGAACTCGATCCCCGTGCACGCCATGGTGCCGCGACGGAACTGCGACGCACCCCGCACCGGGAGCCCGAGCGCCTCCAGACCCTCGACGAGCGGGTCGACGTTCGCCGGGGCGACGTCCAGCACGATGATCTTCTGCTCGACCGTGAGGCGCACCCGTCCTGACCCGGCAGTCTCGACCAGGTCGGCCAGCCTGTGCAGCAGGTCGCCCGAGATGCGGCCCACGGTCGGCGCGACGCCGACGTAGAAGTTCCCGTCGTTCTGCGGGTGCACGCCCACGTGGTCCCGGTTGCCGGTGGGCGGCGGCGGGGGCTCCGGGCCGTCCGGCAGCGTGAAACCGAGGTACTCGCCCTCCAGCACCTGGCGGAACACCTCCGGTCCCCAGTCGGCGACGAGGAACTTCAGACGCGCACGCGTGCGCAGCCGGCGGTAGCCGTAGTCGCGGAAGATGCTCACGACGCCTACCCAGACGTCCGGGATCTGCTCGAGCGTGACGAACGCGCCGAGGCGGACGCCCAGCTTGGGGTTGGTCGACAGGCCCCCGCCGACCCACAGGTCGAAGCCCGGGCCGAGCTCGGGGTGCACGACGCCGACGAACGCGACGTCGTTGATCTCGTGCGCGACGTCGTGGTGCGGCGAGCCGCTGATCGCGGTCTTGAACTTGCGGGGGAGGTTCGAGAACCGCGGGTCGCCGATGTAGTTGTCGACGATCGCGCGGACCGCGGGAGTGCCGTCGATGATCTCGTCGGCCGCGACGCCCGCGACGGGGGACCCGAGCACGACGCGCGGGCAGTCGCCGCACGCCTCCTGGGTGCTCAGCCCGACGGCCTCGAGGCGCCGCCAGATCTCGGGCACGTCCTCGACGCGGATCCAGTGCAGCTGGATGTTCTGCCGGTCGGTGACGTCCGCGGTGCCGCGGCCGAACTCGACGGAGATGTCCGCGACGGTACGCAGCTGCTGCAGGCTCAGCGCGCCGCCGTCGCAGCGCACCCGGAGCATGAAGAACTCGTCGTCCAGCTCGTGCGGTTCGAGCGTTGCCGTCTTGCCGCCGTCGATGCCGGGCTTTCGCTGCGTGTAGAGGCCCCACCAGCGCATACGTCCGCGCAGGTCCTCCGGCGCGATGCTCGCGAAGCCCTCGCGCGAGTACACGTCCTCGATCCGCTGGCGCACGTTGAGCGCGTCGTCCTGCTGCTTGAACAGCTCGTTGCCGTTCAGCGGCTCTGTCTGGCCGAACGCCCACTGGCCCTCGGGGCGAGCCGAGGGTGGGGCGATCCTGGTCTGCGCCATAGGGCGCTACCTCCGGTTGAACATGGTCGTGCGGCTGCACCCAGCGCTCGGGGGAGCGGCGATCGGACGCAGACCGCGCGCCCGAGGGGGACGTGGGCGGGGTCAGTTGCTCCGCGGACAGCAGCAGCGCATGCTCAGGGCCGCGGCGGCGCGCATGCACCGACAGGCGGACGTCCCGGACATGGTCACCCCCTGAGGATGACTGACGAGGGGCGCGCACGGGAGAGTCGTTCCGTCATCTGAGACGCTCCTACCGACATATGGACAGCCGCCCGACTGTGCGCTAAAAGCCGTCTCATTTGGTCGGGATTTCTGCGCGGTCCTCGGTTGCGCGTGTCTGCCCTCGCCTGACGAGGCCGCGTAGTCTCGTTCCTCGTGCCAGTGCCCGAGTCCCGCGCCGTCCACGCGCCGACCTCGTCGCTCGCCGACCGGCGTCCCCACGTCCCGACCGAGCGCCTCCTGTCCGAGCTCGTCCCTCCGCGGCACTTCGCGGACGAGTCGTTCGACACCTACCGGCCCGATGCCGCGCACCCGTCGCAGCGGGCAGCGGTCGAGCGGTTGTCGCACGTCGCTGCGCAGATCCGGGACGGTTCCGGCAGGTGGTGGCGCAAGAAGCCGGCAACCCCTGCGGTGTACCTCGACGGGGGGTTCGGCGTCGGGAAGACCCACCTGCTCACCTCCCTGGCCCGGGCGGTCGGGGACGCCGCCTACGGCACGTTCGTCGAGTACACGAACCTCGTGGGCGCGCTCGGCTTCCTGCCGACCGTCGAGGCGCTCGCCACCCGGCGCCTCGTCTGCATCGACGAGTTCGAGCTCGACGACCCCGGCGACACGGTCCTGATGTCCCGGCTCCTGCGCGAGCTCGGCGACCGCGGCGTCGCGCTGGCGGCGACGTCGAACACCCTGCCCGACGCGCTCGGGGAGGGTCGGTTCGCGGCCGACGACTTCCTGCGTGAGATCCAGGCGCTGGCCGCCCGGTTCGAGGTGCTCCGCGTCGACGGCGACGACTACCGGCACCGGTCGCTCGTCACCGACGCCACCGGGCTGAAGGACGCCGCCGTCCGCGCGGCGGTCGCGGGGCGTCCGGATGCGACCCTCGACGACTTCGACACCCTGCTGGCGCACCTGGCCACCGTGCACCCGTCCCGCTACGGGGCCCTGCTCGACGGAGTCGGCCTGGTCGGGCTGACCGCCGTAGGACCCGTCCCCACGCAGGACGTCGCGCTGCGGCTCGTCGTGCTCGTGGACCGGCTCTACGACCGTGACGTGCCCGTCCTGCTGGGCGGCTCGGGCGAGCACGACCTGTTCTCCCCGGAGATGCTCGCCGGTGGCTACCGCAAGAAGTACTACCGGGCGCTGTCCCGGCTGGGTTCGCTCGCGGCCGACGGAGCGGCGCTGGTCGGCAGACCGGACGTCCGCGCCGCGGCGGCCGGTGCCCGGCGAGCGAAAGTTCAGCCCGTCCGCACGGGCGATCGGCCGCGGAACGGGCCCCGGGACACCGGCGACGTCGGCTAGCGTCCGTCCACCACCATGTCAGGGGGCACGATGTCAGAGGCGCGACGCCTGCACGACCAGGCCGAGGCGACGCTGCGGCGCGGGATTGCGGACGGGCTCCGAGCGGAGGAGCTGTCGAGCGAGGTCGCGCAGCTGGTCGGCGTCGGCACCGACCCGGACCGAACCGTCCGCGCCCAGGTCGACCACCGGGGGCTGCTGACCGACGTGGCGCTCACGCCGGCCGCCATCGCACAGGGCACGGACGGCGTCAGCTCGGCCGTGCTGCGTGCGTATCGCGCCGCCGTGCTCGACGTGCAGGAGAGGGCCAGGCCACTGACTGCTGCGTTCGCCGGGCAGCCCGTCGACCTCGACGACACCGCGTTCCTCGACGACCTCGACGCACTGCTGCGCGGCCCCGGAGTGGGTGGGCATGCCTGAGCTCGTCGTCAACACCGACGCCGTCCGCGCGCACGCGCGCGCTGTGCGGACCCAGGCCGACCGGCTCGGCGACGCGGTCGAGGCGTCGCAGATCGCGGCCACTCCGGATTCCGCTTTCGGCCTGCTGTGCTCGTTCCTCGTGCCACCCGCCGTGGCGCTCCAGGGTCTTGCGGCGGGTGCGGTCCAGGGCGCAGCGACCTCGCTTGGCTCCATCGCCACCACCGTGGACACCACCTCCCGCGCCTACGACGCCGTCGATGGCGAGGTCCGTGAGGCGTTCCACAGCGTCGAAAGGCTGCTGCCATGAGTCTCGTCGCCGAGGTCGCCGGCCGTCCGGGGCTGGATGAGTGCTACCGCAGCCTGAGGATCATCGGACCCGCGGCGACGTCCATCGAGTCGGCGGGGGACGGTGAGTGGGCCGACCTCGCAGGGATCGGCGGTGCCTTCGGCGCTGCGATGGACCTGGTGGAGTTCGCCGTCGACCCCATCGGCTCGATGGCGGCGAGCGCCGCGGGGTTCCTGCTCGACTACATGTGGCCCTTGCCGGACATGCTCGACTCGATCGCCGGCAACCCACGAGCCGTGGAGGCCAAGGCGGGGACGTGGTCCAACGTCTCCGGGCGGGTCCGTGAGGTCGCCGACAGCTACGAGGCCGCCGTGCGCTCGGCGCTGTCCGGCTGGGCTGGACCGGCTGCCGACGCGTACGACACGTTCGCCTCGGTCTACCGCTCCGGGCTGGACGTCCTCGCCGGACTCACCGACGGGGTCGGTCAGGCCATGCTCGGCGCGAGCATCGTCGTCGGTGCGGTCCGCAGCATCGTGCGCGACATCGTCGCCGACCTCGTCGGCAAGCTCATCTCCTGGGCGTCGCAGGTGGCGGGGACCGTCGGGATCGGCGCCACGTGGGTGGTGCCGCAGGCGGTCGCCGCGATCGCGATCCGGGTCGAGCGGGTCCGTGGGTGGCTCACGAAGCTCACCCAGGGCATCCAGCATCTCCTCAGACTGGTTCAGGAGGCGAACGTCGCGCTGCGCGAGGCGGTGCCGGCCCTCCGGCGCATCGGTGAGGTGCTCGATTCGATGCCTGCAGCGCCGTCGCGCTTCGTCGCGGGCGCAGGACGCGCTGCGGGCTCCGTGCCCACGTGGAGCGAGGAGCTGAACACGACGGTGGGGCTGTCCTACAACGTCTTGCGCGTCAACGAGGCCGTCGACCGTGCGGAGAACCACGAATGACACCGACCAGCGGTCCGTCGGCCACGGACCCGCTGCGTGACGCGTCCGAGGCCTACGCGCTCCTCGCCGCGTGGGAGCGACAGGGTGCCGAACAGGTTGCTCGTGCGACCGCCGTCGCGACGGCGATCGAGGCTGTGCGGGTCACCAGGTGGTCGGCCGCGCGGGACGTGGCTGTCACGGTGGACAGCTCGGGCCTGCTGGTCGACCTGGTGGTGACGGAGCGAGCCCTCGCCGCGACCCCGTTGGCCCTGGGCCGCACGATCACGTCGACGTACGCGCGGGCCCTGACGCAGCTGCGCGCCGAGGTCGAGGAAGCCGTCGTCACCGCGGTCGGCCCGGCCGACCCGCTCGGGCGTTCGGCGGTCGATCACTACCGGGCGGTCCTCCCGGACGGCGAGCACTGACCGATCAGAACGGCCGCGCGCGCCGTACGAGTGGTTCAGCGGCGACGACCACGGCTATCTCGGGGTCGTCGGCGGCGTACCAGACAGACATCGGGTCACCGGTTCGCGGCTGGAAGTCCGGGCCGCTGATCCGCCCCACCGTCCACGTCAGCCCAGGGCGGTCGACCGAGGCGATCGTGACCCACAGGCTCGACTCGGCGACGCCGGCGAGGTCCTCGCGATCCACCCGAACGACCTGGGCGGCGGTGAGCACCGCGCCGTCCATCAACGCACTGGTCCGTGCCCAGCGCCGCTGCCGCGCCTGGTCGCCGCGCCAGGTCGGAACCAGCCCGCCCACGAGGATCGCCAGGCCCAACAGCATCGGTCCGGGATCGGCGCCGACCGCGAGGAGTGCGGGCAGCGCCATCACGAGCGCCACGGCGTACATCGTCCACGCGCCGTACTTCCAGTTCACGACCGCGACGACGAGGGCGAGCGCGACCGCCACCGGCTGGGCGTAGACCCAGCCGATGTGGTCGCTGAGTCCGGAGTACCCGAACGCGATCAGCGCGAGCGCGCCGACCACGAGCCCGAGAAGACCAGCGACGACGTGCCGCGCGGCGCGTGGGGCGTCCGAGCGGACGAGCGCCGCGGGAAACACCGTCGCTTCCTGCACCGTGGGTACGAGTCCGAACCGCAGAGGGCGGTCGTCGACGTATCGGGGGATGTCGGCGGGCTTCGGCACCCGGACACCTTAGCGACGAGCCCGAGCCGATCGAGAGGCGGGCTCGGTGGCGACCGCCAGGACCGCGACCGAGCGCGGCGGCATCTGCACCAGTGCACCGCCGGGAGCCGGCTCCAACGACGCCGACTCCCACGAGGCGACGAGGTCGACGGGGTCGTCGGTGTGGACGGGGATCGCGACCTCGTCGCCGGAGAGGTTGAGCACCACCCGGGCCGACCCGCGGTGGACGACGAGCCATCCGTCCCAGGGCACGTCCTGCGGGCGGTTCTCGGACTCGCCGCCCCAGACGACATCCGTGGCGCCCAGGTCACCGGAGGCCAGGTCCGGGACGGAACGGCGCAGGGCGATGAGCGCCCGGTACCAGTCGCGCAGCCGGGCGTGGTCGGGCAGCTCGAGCTCGTCGCGGGTGAGCACGGACGCCTCGAAGGTCGCGACGGACTGCGGGTCGGGCACCTCGACGTCGCCGCCGTAGAGGACGTCCCAGCCGTGCCCGCCGAACTCGCGGCGGCGGCCCGCGCGCACGGCGTCGGCCAACGGCGGCTCGGGGTGGTCGGTGAAGAACTGCCACGGCGTGCGGGTGCCCCACTCCTCGCCCATGAAGAGCATCGGGCTGAACGGGGACAGCAGGATCAGGGCGGCCTCGACGGCGAGCCGGCCGGGGTCCAGCCGGGCCGACGGGCGGTCGCCCAGCGCGCGGTTGCCCACCTGGTCGTGGGTGGACGCCGCGACGACGAACCGGTGCCCGTCGGTCGCGGGCGGGACGGGACGGCCCCAGTCGCGGCCGCGGAACGTCGAGAAGCTGCCGTCGTGCACGAAGACCCCGGTCAGAGCCTTGCGCAGCACCTCGGGCGTGCCGAAGTCGACGTAGTAGCCGTGCCGCTCGCCGGTGACCAGGGCGTGCACCGCGTGGTGCACGTCGTCGGCCCACTGGGCGGTCATTCCCCACCCGCCGGCGCCGGTCGGCGTCACCGAGACGATGTCGTTGAGGTCCGTCTCGGCGATCAGCGACAGCGGGCGGCCGAGCGACCTGGACAGCGCCGCCACCTCGTCGGACAGCTCGGCCAGGACGTGCACGGGGGAGTCGTCGATGAGCGCGTGCACGGCGTCGAGCCGCAGCGCGTCCACGTGGAAGTCCCGGAACCACTGCAGCGCGCTGTCGATCAGCCAGCGGCGAACCTCCGGCACGGCCAGGTTCACCGCGGCGCCCCACGGCGTCTCGTGCTCGCGCGTGAAGTAGGGGCCGAACTCGTCCAGGTAGTTCCCGGACGGGCCGAGGTGGTTGTGCACGACGTCCAGGCACACACCCAGGCCGTGCGCGTGGGCGGCGTCGACGAGCTCCTGGAGCGCGGCCGGTCCGCCGTACGGCTCGTGCACCGCGTAGACCGCGACCCCGTCGTAGCCCCAGCCGTGCACCCCGTTGAACGGGGCGATCGGCAGCAGCTCGACCAGGTCGACGCCGAGGTCGACGAGCTCCTCGAGGTGCCCGATCGCGGCCCGGAGGGTGCCCTCGGGGGTGAACGTGCCGACGTGCAGCTCGTAGGTCACGTGGCCGCGGGCGTCCGCGCCGGTCCAACCGGCGTCGGTCCACCCGAACGTCGAGCTGTCGTACACACGGCTGGGCCCGTGGACGCCGGAGGGCTGCCAACGCGAGCGAGGGTCCGGGCGAGGGTCGCCGCCGTCCAGCACGAAGGCGTAGTCGGTCCCGTGGTCCAGGTCCCGATCGGTGCGCCACCAGCCGTCGTGACCGGAGAGGAGCGGGATCGACGAGGAGCCGACGACCAGGTCGACCTGCGCGGCCGCCGGGGCCCAGACAGCAGGACGCATCAGGTCTCCGACCGCACGAGAAGGGCGACGGGCAGGCGATCCAGCACACCGGCGACGTCGACGACACCGCCGGTCACCGGCCGCTCGGTGAGCACGTCGAACCAGTCGGCGTCGGGCAGCGCGACAGTGTGGTCGGCCCAGCCGCCCAGTCGGTCCACCGCGGCGGCCAGCCGGGTCGCCACGACCGCGACCTGCGGCACGCCGTCGACGGTCCGGGCATACGTCAACGAGTGCCCCGACGAGTGCGCCAGCGGCCGGAAGCCAGCGGTCGGCCCGACGAAGGCCTCGGGCAGGTCGTGCCGCAGGCGCAGCGCCCGGGACGTGACGAGGAGCTTCTCGTCGGCGAGGTCCCGCGGACCGGCGCCGTCGTCGAGGCGGACGAGGCGCGCCGCCAGGGCGGCGGCGTCGACGGGCCTGCGGTTGTCGGGGTCGACCAGCACGGGTTCGGGCACCTCGGTGCCCTGGTAGACGTCGGCGATGCCGGGCAACGTCAGCTGGACGAGCTTCGTGCCGAGGGTCGCGGCACGGACGGCCGGGCGGGTCCGGACCTCCCACTCGCCGAACAGGGCGGCGACCTGCGGGTCGACCAGCGCCTGCCGGGCCGCGTCCAGGACGGCCCGCTCGTAGGGCTCGTCGGGCGCGGTCCACGTGGTACGTGACTTGGCTTCGCGGACCGCCTTGGTCAGGTACTCGACCAGCCGGTCCTCGCTGATCGGCCCGCGCTCGGTCCAGGTACCGGCGAGCGTCTGCCACAGCAGGTACTCGGTCCGGCCGTCGAGCAGCGCGCTGCGGTACGGGGCGCTGGCCGCCCGGAGGCGGTCGACGAGGTGCGACCACTCGCGGGGCAGCTCGCTGAGGACTCCGAGCCGCGCGCGGGTGTCCTCGCCGCGCTTGGTGTCGTGCGTGGACAGGGTCGTCATGCCGAGCGGCGACGACACCTGCATCCGCGCGGCCCACGCCGACAGGTCGGTGGGCGTCAGCGCGAACTGCTCGGGCTCCCCGCCGACCTCGCACAGGCCGACGAGGTGCGTCCAGCGGTAGAACGCGGTGTCCTCGACACCCTTGGCCATGACGGCACCGCAGGTCTGCTGGAAGCGGACGATGAGCTCCTCGCGGCGCGGTCCGCGGGTCTGCCCGGCGCTGCCGACCTCGCGGCCCAGGAGCAGGTCGACGACGACGTCCATCGTGGCCGTCCGCTCGGGCGCCAGCCGCAGACGTGCCTGCCGTGCCGCCGCCTGCAGCACCTCGAGCGACTCGGGGTGCACCGGCTCGCCCGGCACCACGTAGGCCCGGTAGCGGTCGAAGGCGACGAGCAGCTCGACCAGGCAGTCCTCGAGCGCGCGCCAGGTGTGGTCGCGCAGGCGCAGGTCGCCGTGGCAGATCTCGGCCGCGAGCGAGGCCAGGCGGTGGACCTCGGCGTAGAGGGGTCCGTCGACGATCTCGCGCTTGGCTCTCTCGGCGATGCCGGGGAACGCGTCGGAGGTGTCGCCCGTGAGCCGGTGCATCACCGAGTCCAGGACGGCCGCGCCGCCCGGGTCGACGAAGGTCTGCTGAATCCGCCAGAGGGCTTCGTAGCCGGTGGTTCCGGCGGTGTCCCAGTCGGCCGGCAGCGTCTCGCTGCCCGCGAGGATCTTCTCCACGACGACCCACGCGCCCCCGGTCGCCTCGCGCAGCCGCGCGAGGTAGCCCGCGGGGTCAGCCAGCCCGTCCGGGTGGTCGATCCGCAGCCCGTCGACCACGCCGTCGGCGACGAGCTGCAGGACCAGGCGGTGCGTCGCCTCGAAGACCGCGGGGTTCTCGACACGCACGGCCAGCAGCGTGCCGACGTCGAAGAACCGCCGGTAGTTGAGCTCCTCGTCGGCCACCCGCCAGTAGGCCAGGCGGTAGTGCTGGCGCTCGACGAGCTCGGCGAGCGGGAGGCTCTCCGTCCCTGGCCGGACGGGGAACACGTGGTCGTAGTAGCGCAGGACGGTCCGCAGGCCCTCGCCGGGAACCTCGACCTCCTCGAGCAGCAGCTCGTCGCGACCGAGCACGGCGCCGATCCGGTCGCCCAGCACGGGCATCAGGACAGCGCCGTCGCCGGCCGACCAGTCGACGTCGAACCAGTCGGCGTAGGGGGAGTCGGGGCCCTCGGCTAGCACCGACCACAGCGCGTGGTTGTGCCAGACGGGCGTCGGCACGGCCATGTGGTTGGGCACGATGTCGAGCACCAGCCCGAGCCCCGCCGCGTGGGCCACCTCGGCCAGGTGCTCGAGGGCCGGACGACCGCCGAGTGCGGGTTCGATCTCGTCATGGTCGACGACGTCATACCCGTGGGTCGATCCCGGCGCGGCCCGCAGGATCGGGGAGAGGTAGACGTGCGTCACGCCGAGCGACGCCAGGTAGGGAACCCGGTCGGCGACGTCGCGCAGGGTCAGGTCCGGTCCGAGCTGCACGCGGTACGTCGAGACCGGCAACGGCCTCCCGGCGGCGGGGAGCCGGCGGGCCGGGGTCGGGCGCGTGTCGGTCATGCGCTGGGGCGAGGCCGGGTCGTGCGGCGCTTCGGCCGTGTCTCGGCGGTCGGCGCCGGCCGCTTCGCCACCTTGGCCGCCTCGCGCGACGCCGACGCGACGGCGCCGATGCCCGAGGCCGTGGGTGCCGCGGTCCTCGGAGCCCGGGTCAGCACCACGACCGACTTCTCGGCGAGCTCGAGGTCCGCGTCTGCCGGCACGCTGGTCCCGGGCTCGACCTGCTCGTCGGTGTCGAGCGCAGCGGTCCACGCCTCGCCGTACTCCTTGCCCGGGATCCTGAACGTCACGCCGTGGGGCTGCCCGTTGAAGAGCACGAGGAAGCTGTCGTCCACGATGTCCTGACCGCGCTCGTCCGGCTCGACGATCGCGTCGCCGTTGAGGAAGACCATCACGGCACGCGCGTGGTCCGCACCCCAGGCATCGTCGCGCATGTGCTGGCCGTCCGGGGAGAGCCAGGCGATGTCGCGCAGGTCGGACTCGCCGCCGTGCTCAGCCTGCCCCGCGAAGAAGCGACGACGCCGGAACACCGGGTGGTCCTGGCGCAGGCGCACGACTCGGCGGGTGAACTCGAGCAATGCGGTCTTGTCCTCGTCGAGGTCCCAGTCGATCCACGAGATCGGGCCGTCCTGGCAGTAGACGTTGTTGTTGCCCCGCTGCGAACGGCCGAGCTCGTCGCCGTGCGCGAGCATCGGGATGCCCTGCGAGAGCAGGAGAGTGACCAGGAAGTTGCGTCGCTGGCGTGCCCGCAGCCCGCGGACGCGCTTGTCCTTCGTCGGCCCCTCCACGCCGCAGTTCCAGGACCGGTTGTGGCTCTCGCCGTCGGCGTTCCCCTCGCCGTTCGCCTCGTTGTGCTTCTCGTTGTAGGAGACGAGGTCCTCGAGCGTGAAGCCGTCGTGCGCGGTGACGAAGTTGACGCTGGCGATCGGACGGCGGCCGGTGTGCTCGTACAGGTCTGAGGAACCCGACAGCCGGCTGGCGAACTCGCCGAGGGTGGAAGGCTCCCCGCGCCAGAAGTCACGCACCGCGTCCCGGTACTTGCCGTTCCACTCCGACCACAGCGGGGGGAAGCCGCCCACCTGGTAGCCGCCCTCGCCGATGTCCCACGGCTCGGCGATGAGCTTGACCTGCGAGACGACCGGGTCCTGGTGCACGAGGTCGAAGAACGCCGAGAGCCGATCCACCTCGTGGAACTGCCGGGCCAGGGTGGCCGCCAGGTCGAACCGGAAGCCGTCGACGTGCATCTCGGTCACCCAGTACCGCAGCGAGTCCATGATCAGCTGCAGCACGTGCGGCGAGCGCATGAGCAGCGAGTTGCCGGTGCCCGTCGTGTCGAAGTAGTGCGCCTGGTCCTCGTCGACGAGACGGTAGTAGTTGGCGTTGTCGATGCCGCGGAAGCTCAGCGTCGGACCCAGGTGGTTTCCTTCGGCGGTGTGGTTGTAGACCACGTCGAGGATCACCTCGATGTCCGCCTGGTGCAGCGCCTTGACCATCGCCTTGAACTCCTGCACCTGCTGACCGGCCTGCGAGAACGCGGAGTAGCCGTTGTGCGGCGCGAAGAAGCCGATCGTGTTGTAGCCCCAGTAGTTCGACAGGCCCTTCTCGACGAGCGACGGGTCGTTGACGAACTGGTGCACGGGCATGAGCTCGACCGCGGTGACCCCGAGCGAGGTGAGGTGCTCGATCACGGCCGGGTGCGCCAAGCCCGAGTACGTGCCGCGCAGCTCGTCCGGGACGGCCGGGTGCTGCATGGTGAGGCCACGGACGTGCGCCTCGTAGACGACCGACTCGTGGTACTGGTGCTGGGGCGGGCGGTCGTTGCCCCAGTCGAAGTACGGGCTGATGACCACGGACGTCATGGTGTGCGCCGCGGAGTCCTGGTCGTTGCGCTCGTCCGGAGCGCCGAACTGGTAGGAGTACAGCGACGGGTCGCCGTCGATCTGGCCGTCGATCGCCTTGGCGTAGGGGTCGAGCAGCAGCTTGTTCGGGTTGCACCGGTGACCCCGGGCCGGGTCGTACGGCCCGTGCACGCGGAAGCCGTAGCGCTGGCCGGGCGAGATCGCGGGCAGGTAGCCGTGCCACACGAACGCGTCGACCTCGGTGAGGTCCACACGCGTCTCGGTGCCGTCGGGCGCGATGAGGCACAGCTCGACCCGCTGCGCCACCTCGGAGAAGAGGGCGAAGTTGGTCCCGGTTCCGTCGTAGGTGGCGCCCAGCGGGTAAGGGCGTCCCGGCCACATCTGCATGCGCTCCAGGGTGCCAGCCCTCGACTCTTCTGGCGCGTGGTGCACGTCGATGCCCAGGTGGACTTCGCCACATCTCGACCAGTTGCCGTCGCCCGCCGGACCTGCTGGGTGCGACGGCAGCGGTTCCTGGACCCTGCCGCGTTCAGCCTCTCTCTACGCGATCGTCCGGTCGACGGCGCGACGAACCACCTCGTCGTCGTCTGCGCCCTCGGCCCGCCACCCCAGCTGCTGGATCGCGCCGTTCCCCCGGCGCAGCACGGCGGCGACCTGGTGCTCGACCCAGTCCACGTCGCCGTTCGCGACGAGCGCCGGCCGCACGTGCTCCACCAGCGCACCGACGGCCTCCGCTGCGGGGACGGGTGTCCCGGACAGGGGATGGACCAGGTCGCCGGTGAGGCCCGAGCGCGCGGCCCGCCAGCCGGCCGCCCGCAGCAGCTCGGTCCGCAGCGGGGCCGTCGGCTCGCTCGTGGTGTCCGCGAGCCCGCGTACGAGAGCGGCCTGCAGCGCCGCGTCACCTGCGTCGAGGCAGACGTCCGCGACCCGGACCTCGACAGTGGGGTAGCGCGAGGACAGGCGGGCGTCGAAGTAGACCATCCCCTCGTCGAGGATCGTCCCCGAGCGCAGAAGACCGTCGATGACGGCCCGATAGCCGGCAGCATCGCCGAAGGGAGCGGTCGGACCGGCCGTCGGCCAGCGACCCCAGACCTGCGAGCGGTAGCTGGCGTAGCCGGTGTGCCTGCCCTGCCACGACGGGCTGTTCCCGGACAGGGCAAGCAGGATCGCGGTCCACGGGCGGAGGCGGTCGAGGATCCGCACGCCCTCGTCGTCGTCGGCGACCTCCACGTGGACGTGGCAGCCGCAGGTCAGCTGCTCCCGGGCGGTCTGGCCGAACTCCGCCCGGATCGCGTGCGCGCGCCGGTCGGGCAGGACGGTCGACTCGACGGCCTGCGGTGCCGTGGCCAGGGCTGCCACACGAGCGCCGGCGCGTCCGGCGAGCGCGTCGGCCCGCGAACGTCCGGTCCGGATCTGGTCGACGAGATCCGCGAGGTCGGTGCACGGGTGCGTGGACGTCTCGATCTGCTCCTGCTTGAACTCCTTCTCGACATCTCCGCCCGGTGCGTCGCCCGACGACGGCTCGTCGGCCGCATGGCGCAGCACTGCTGTCGCGACGGCGTGGGGCTGCCCGTCGGGTGTGACGAGCAAGAACTCTTCCTCGACGCCGACGCTCCGCATCGGATCAGTGTGGGGGAGGAGCCGCCGACCCGCTCGGCAGCGTCGGCCGCCGCAGCGAGCGCACGACGTGCGCCGTCCGGCCTCCGTTGACCGCGCCGCCGCCAGACCGTACCGTGCGGTAACGCTGCCGTCCGGATAGTGAGATTCCCCCCATGAGCCTCTTTCCCACCCTGCACGTGACCGGGGACCTGCCGCCTGCCCACCAGTCGCATCTGGAGCGGCGCGGGATCGAGCTGGTCGGCGCCGACGAGAACCCCGACGTCGTGCTCGTCCTGCCGGGCACCGATCCTCCTGCCACCCGGTCCGGCGCCGTCGTCCTCGTGACGGGGCACGAGGGACCCGCCACGACCGCCCTGCTCGCCTCCCGAGGTATCGCGACCCGTCCCACCGAGAAGACCGACATGCTCGCTGCGGCAGACCTCGGCGCTCAGGACCTGCTGGCGTGGACCGACGACCTCACGCTGCCGGTGCGCTGCGCGCTCGCCGTCGAGGACCCAGCCGTCCCGATGCTCCGGCTCGGCGGACGCGGGCCTGTCGTCGCGGCCGGATCGCGTCAGGACGGCGGGCCCGCGACGCTCGCCCTCGGGGTCGATCCGCTCGCCGGCAGCCCCGAGCTGCTCCTCAACGCCGTGTGCTGGGCTGCCCCGCCGGCTCTCTCGGCCGCCCTGGAGCCCGACCCGCTGATCGACCACCCGGCCTGGCAGCGGCTCAAGGCCGACGTCTCGGAGCTGCAACGGCTGCAGGTCAAGGACGGGTCGGTCGCGGATCCGCGGCAGCACGACCGCGCTCGCGAGCTCGTCACGGCGATCGATCTCGCTGTCAGCGCGCTCGTCCCGGCGCTCCCGCACGACGAGGAGTACCTGACGGCGGTGGGCAAGGACATCTCGCGGTGGGCCGACACCGGCTTCCAGGTCCCCGACTTCCTCGACTCACTGGTCGCCTTCCGACCCGAGACGCAGCGCACCGACGGACTGGTGCACCTGGTCGTGTTCCCGATGTACACGCAGAACGGCAGCACGGACCGGCGGATCGAGGCGGTTCTGCTCCGGGTGCGCTGGCCCGACCTCGTCGCCGACCTGGAGGCCACCCAGTTCAGCAACGGGATGTTCGTGCCCGTCACCTTCCTCGACTTCACGCCCGGCTACGACACCAACTCGGCCGTGCTCTTCCCGGAGACCGTGGCCGTGCGCGAGGTCCCCACCTTCACGTGGGGCGCGATCTTCGCCGACCGGGAGGCTGCGCGGTTCCGCCGCGTCGTGCGCGCTGCCGCCGACACCACGCGTCTGGCGCTGCCCCCCGACGCGGCGCGGCTCCTCGACGACCAGCACCTGGCCGAGGAGACGTTCGTCCTGTGGGACCTGGTGCACGACCGCACGCACATGCGCGGCGACCTGCCGTTCGACCCGTTCATGATCAAGCAGCGGATGCCGTACTTCCTGTACTCGCTCGAGGAGCTGCGCTGCGACCTGACCGCGTTTCGGGCGGCGGTCCGGCTCGAGGCCGACGGGGTGCCGCACGCACGGTTCGTGCAGTACGCGATCCTGTTCGACCGCATCTTCCGGTTCCCCGTCACCGGCACCCGCGTCCGCAACTACGACGGGCTCGGCGGCCAGCTGCTCTTCGCCTGGCTCCACCAACGCCACGTGCTGCACTGGACCGACTCGCGGCTGACCATCGACTGGCCGAAGGTCCCCGACGCGGTCATCGCGCTCGCCGAGCAGATCGAGCAGCTCTACTGGCGCTCGATCGACCGACCGAAGACCGCCCACTGGCTCGCTGCGTACGCGCTGGTGTCGGGCACGCTCACGGCACACCCCGCATCGGCGTGGGCAGTCCGCGACCTGCCGCTGGACGGTCCGCCCAAGGGCCTCACCGACGCGGTGCTCGACGACGAGTTCCCTCTGTCGATGTTCTACGAGGCGCTCTCGCGCAAGATCGCCGACGTCGTCGCGTCGACCTCCGGCATCACAGCCTGACCGGCCGGGGGCTCACTCGCCCGGTGCGTCCGGGCTCGTCGTGTCGATCGTCGTGCCGAGCCTCGACCGGCGAGGGGTGACGGTGAAGGAGGCGACGAGGCGCGCCACCAAGGTCGCCAGGAAGATCTGGCCGACCAGCGCCTCGAACGTCGCGATGTTGCGCCCCGGAAACTCTGCCGCGGTGTAGTCGCCGTAGCCCAGGGTCGTCAGCGTCGTGTAGGAGAAGTACTGCAGCGCCCGCTGGCTCACCTCCTGGCCACCGGCGAAGAACGGGGAAGGGCCCAGCCACGCGAGCACGCCGAACACCGCCGTGAAGATCATGCCGATCAGGAGGTAGGCGCTCAAGGCCCCGAAGATCGACTGCAGGGTGACGGCAGAACGCCGCAGGATCCGGTCGAGGATGACCACCAGGGCGGTGACCAGGATGGTGGCCACCGCCGCGTTCAGGACGCCGTACGCGTCCTGCCGCGGTAGCGCCACGAAGGCGGCGAGGCTGACGACGGCGGCGGCGAGCGGGATGGCGCGGATGACGATGCGTGCGCGACCCTCGACGCGCGACGACCGGATCGCGACGAACAGGGCGCCGACGTAGAGGACCGCCACGACGACCTGCACCCAGTCCTTGCCCCCCAGCGCGGAGAGCACGTACGCGGTCACCAGGAGGGTGAGGACCAAGGCGAACCGGTCCGGCTCGCGGCGGCGTACGGCCCAGCTCGTCCTCGTGCGGGCGGGCGGTGCGGCCGGTTCGTCGGCGGGGAGATCCTCGGCGCTCACGTTCCGGAGGCTAGCAGCGGGCGGTGCCCAACCGGGGAGATCAGCCGATCACGACCAGGTCGCGCACGTCGTCGTCGGGCAGCGTCGCCGCGACGGCCGTGACCTCGAGCTCGAGCAGGTCCGCGAACCCGTGGTGGACGTTGAGGAACGCCGTGTCGGAGGCGTCCCGACCGGTCGCGATCCGCACGAGCGTCGACCGCGGCGCGAGCGTCGTCGCGTCCACGACGTACCACTGCCCGTCGAGGTAGGCCTCGGCGACCGCGTGGAAGTCCATCGGCTGCAGCCCCGGGGCGTACACCGACGCGAGCCGCGCCGGGACGTCGAGCGCCCGCAGCAGGGCGACGACGAGGTGTGCGTAGTCGCGGCAGACGCCCTCGCGGGCGAGCAGCGTCCGGACCGCTCCGTCGGTGGGCAGGCTGGATCCGGGGACGTAGGACAGCCGCGAGCCGACCCACGAGCTGACCGCGGACAGCAGGTCGTAGCCGCTCAGGCCGGCGAACTCGGCGTGTGCGGTGGGGCCCAGGGAGTCCGACTCGCAGTAGCGGCTGGGTCGCAGGTAGCGCAGCAGGTCCGCCTCGGCGACGCTCTCGGAGCCGGCGCGGCCGTCGACGGTCGCGGCGTAGTCCAGCAGCAGGCGACCGGCGCCGGCTTCGAGGACGTGCAGGCGCGTGCCGTGGTTGTCGACGACCTCACGTGGTTCGACGAAGGCCCCGTCGATCGACACCGTGAGCGCCTCGGTCACGGTGTACTGCCCAGACACCGCGAGCTCGAAGGCGAGGGTTGCCGGTGACGTCACGTCGAGGACCAGGTGCGCGCTCATCTCGCGATGCATGCGCCGATCGTGGCGTCTGTCCGCCCGTCCCGCCTCCCGGCGACGCCTTCCCGGACGTCAGTGTGACCAGCGTCACCAAGCAGAGCGCGCGTAGTCCTTGAGGAAGCAGCCGTACAGGTCCTCGCCGGCTTCGCCGCGCACGATCGGGTCGTAGACACGAGCGGCGCCGTCGACGAGATCCAGGGGGGCGTGGAAGCCTTCCTCGGCGAGCCGGACCTTGGTGGGGTGCGGCCGCTCGTCGGTGATCCACCCGGTGTCCACGCTGGTCATGAGGATGCGGTCCTGCGCCAGCTCGGTCGCGCTCGTGCGCGTGAGCATGTTGAGGGCAGCCTTCGCCATGTTGGTGTGCGGGTGGCCGGGGCCCTTGTAGCCGCGCGAGAAGACGCCCTCCATGGCCGAGACGTTCACCACGTACGAGCGTCCGACCGGTCGGCGCATGACGTGTCGCAGTCGACTGACCAGGATGAACGGCGCCGTCTGGTTGCACAGCTGGACCTCGAGCAGCTCCATCGGGTCCACCTGGTCGACGGTGTGCACCCAGCTGTTCGACTCCGCGGTGTCCGGCACGAGGCCGCCCGCGTCGATGGCCGTGCCGGCGACGAGCCGGGTCAGCGACGCCGCCTCGGCGGTCAGCGCCAGCTCCGCGACACCGGCGCCGGCCGCGATGCTCGTCAGCTCGGTGACCGAGCCTGCCAGCGCGTGCGGGTGGGCGCTGCTGGTGCGGCCGAACGTCGTGATCGGCGGCAGCGGACGGTCCGGGAGCGGCTCCAGCTCGGCGTCGGCCAGGTGCGAGTACGCGCCCGGAGACCGGCGGACGGTCTGCGCGGCGTTGTTGATGAGGATGTCGAGCGGCCCCTGCGCGGCGACCTCGTCGGCCAGCGCGACCACCTGGGCGGGGTCGCGCAGGTCGATGCCGACGATGCTCAGCCGGTCGAGCCACTCGTCGCTGTCGGACATCGCCGCGAACCGGCGCGCGGCGTCGCGCGGGAACCGGGTGGTGATGGTCGTCGTCGCGCCGTCGCGCAGCAGCCGCAGCGCGATGTACATGCCGATCTTCGCGCGGCCACCCGTGAGCAGGGCGCGCTTGCCGGTCAGGTCGGTCCGCGCGTCACGCTTGGCGTGGTTGAGCAGCGCGCACGCCGGGCAGAGCTGGTGGTAGAACGCGTCGACGTCGACGTACGGCTCCTTGCAGATGTAGCAGGGCCGAGCCTTCAGCAGCGTCCCCGCGGTCGCTCCCTGTGCCGACGAGACGAGTGGGATGCCGTTGGTCTCGTCGTCGATCCGGCCGGGGCTGCCCGTCGCCGTCGCCGCGATGACGGCACGGTCGGCCGAGCTGATCGCGTCGCGCTTCTCGGCCCGGCGCTGCTTCTTGGCCGCCTTGAACAGCGCCGAGGTGGCCCGTCGCGCGAGCGCGAGGTGCGGGTGGTCGGAGGGGAGCGCGCTGATCTGCTCGGCGACCCGCAGGAAGGTCTGCAGGTCGGCCTCGTCGACCTCGTGCGTCACGGGCTCGTTCGTCAGGGTCGTCATCGTGCGTGTCCTAGCGGGTCGTCGTCGGATGGCCGACGAGCAGAGGTGAGCACGAGAGCCGGGCGCGGGGGAGCCCCCAGTCTACCGGCAGGCCGCGGCGCCGTTCCGGGACGATCACGAGTTCGGGACAGACCAGGACAGACGTGCATGTTCGGCTGCTACGTTCGGCAACGCAGGTACGTGCACATCTCCCCGGGTGCGGACCCGGCGGACGGACTCGAGGGAGCAGTTCCGTGACCGACAAGCGCGACGTGTACGGCCCGATCCACGGGCGGCCCAGCTTCCGGGACCACATCGACCGGGGCGTGTTCCCCGAGCACGGCATCGATCCCGACGAGGCGTACGAGCTGCTGCACACCGGCCTGATGCTCGACGGCCGCGAGACGCTGAACCTCGCGTCGTTCGTGACCACCTGGATGGAGCCGCAGGCCGAGAAGCTCATCCACGACACGATCCGCAAGAACCACATCGACCACGAGGAGTACCCGGCCGCGTCGCTCGTGGAGGAGGCGGCCGTGCACATGCTCGGCGACCTGTTCCACGCGCCGGACAACGCCAAGGTCGTGGGCGTCGCGACGATCGGCTCCTCCGAGGCGATCATGCTCGGCCTGCTCGCCCACAAGCGCACCTGGCGCAACCGTCGCGCCGCTGCGGGGCTGCCGACCGACAGGCCCAACGTCGTGTTCGGCGCCGAGACCCACGTGGTCTGGGACAAGTTCGCCAACTACTTCGACGTGGAGATGCGCAAGATCCCCATGAAGAAGGACCGGTTCGTCATCAGCGCCGACGACGTCGAGCCGCTGGTGGACGAGAACACGATCGCTGTCGGAGCCGTCCTGGGCACCACGCACGTGGGCGAGTCCGACCCGATCGAGGAGATCAACGACCTCCTGGTGCGGATCAAGAAGGAGAAGGGCTGGGACGTCCCGCTGCACGTCGACGGCGCGAGCGGCGCGTTCATCGCCCCGTTCGCCGAGCCCGACTTCAGGTTCGACTTCCGCCTCGAGCAGGTGGCCTCGATCAACGCCTCCGGGCACAAGTACGGCCTGGTCTACCCGGGCGTCGGCTGGTTGATCTTCCGGGACTCGACCAAGCTGCCCGAGGACCTCGTCTTCAGCGTCAACTACCTCGGCGGTGCGCAGCCCACGTTCACGTTCAACTTCTCGCGCGGGTCGGCCATGATCCAGGCGCAGCTGTACAACTTCCTGCGGCTGGGCCGGTCGGGGTACACCGCGATCGTCGAGACGATGCTGGCCAACGCCCGGTTCCTCAACGAGAGCCTCGTCGCCAGCGGGAAGTTCGAGATCCTCAACCCGGGGCTGGCCGAGCCGGTGGTGACCTTCACGCTCAAGGGCGACCCGGGCTTCGACGTCTACCACCTGTCCTCCCGGCTGCGCGAGGACGGCTGGATCGTGCCGGCGTACAGCCTCCCGCCCGACGCCGAGGAGACCCACCTCCTGCGCGTCGTCGTCCGCCTCGACCTCAGCAGGCTCATGATCGAGCAGCTGCTCAAGGACCTGTTCCTGGCCTACGAGGGACTGGCGGCCGAGCAGCCCACGCACAAGCAGGCGCGAAAGCCCGACGTCTGGACCTCGCCTGCGCACGCCGCCGCCAAGAGCAAGGCGCGCACCGGCCTGGCGAAGTGACCACGGGCACGACCATCCCCGACCTCCCCGAGGGATGGACCGTCGTCGAGACCTCCGGCCCGGCATCGTTCGTGACCGGTGCCGTGCTGGAGCGTCCCGACGGGTCCCGGGTGCACTGGAGCTCTCGTCGGCACCGCAAAGGGCTGGGTCTGCTGGAGGACCGCGTGCTGGACCCGGCCCGTTCCTGGGTCGAGCGCCCGACCGCGATGAGCTGGTGGATCGGCAGCCTGTTCGCGATCGGCTCGGTCTGCTTCGCGCTCGGGTCGCTGCCGGTCTACTTCGACAACGTCGCAGCAGCGACGGTCGCGTGGACGTTCTTCGTCGGTTCCCTGTTCTTCACCAGCGCCGGGTACCTGCAGTACCGCGAGACCGTCACGGCGCCCGAGGGGATCTTCATCGCGGACAAGCCGACCCGCGGCCCCCTGCGCCGGCTCATCGGGTGGAAGCCGAGGCGCCTGGACTTCTGGGCCGCGTTCGTCCAGCTCGTCGGCACCCTGTTCTTCAACGTGACCACGTTCGCCGCCACCCGCACCGACTTCACCGTCGCGCAGGAGCGGCACCTGATCTGGGCGCCCGACGCCCTCGGCTCGGTCGCCTTCCTCGTCGCGAGCTGGTTCGCGTACTCCGAGGTGAACCGAGGCATCCTGCCGAGGTCCGACCGCTCGACCGGTTGGCGCATCGGCGCCCTCAACCTGCTCGGCTCGATCGCGTTCGGCCTGTCCGCCGTCGGGGCCCGCTACCTCCGCTCCACGGGTGAGCTTGCCAACCTCGCCCTCGTGAACGTCGGCACGTTCGTCGGAGCCGTCTGCTTCCTGCTCGGCGCGATCCTGCTCCCTGTCGAGTCGGCGCGCGACAGGGTTGCCGAACCCGCGGCAGCGTGAACGGCCGCGCGGGCTCGGCGGGTGAATTCCGGTGAATTGACGGAACGCGACCTTAACGATTCCTGACGGATGTCACACCATTGATCGGCGCGGACCGGCAATTCATGTCGCACCCGTCCGCTAGCCTCGTCCCGATGGTGGAAGAGGCCCCTGCACGAATCTTCGCGAGACGCGCTGCGCTGCGCGAGCTCGCTCTTGTTGTTGCCCTCTACGCCGCGTACAGCGCCACCCGGTTCGTCGTGGGTGGCGACTGGGGCGCCGCCCGCCACCACGCCCTGCAGATCCTCGAGGTCGAGCGGTGGCTCCACATCGACATCGAGCAGGCCGTCAACCACGCGGTCACGCCGATCACCGCGGTGTCGGTGTTCTCGGCCTACTGGTACGCGACGATGCACTTCATCGTCACCTGGACCGTGCTCATCGTCCTCTACGTCCGGCGTCCCGCGCTCTACCGGCCCGCCCGCACCGCGCTGTTCGCGGCCACGTTCATCGCGCTGTTCGGCTACATGTTCTACCCGACCGCCCCGCCGCGGCTGACTGCCGGTTTCATCGACACCGTGTCCACGACCTCGCAGTACGGGTGGTGGCCGTCGGCCGCCGAGCAGGCGCAGAACGCCAGCACGGTGACCAACCAGGTCGCGGCGATGCCGTCCATGCACGTGGGCTGGGCGCTGTGGGTGAGTGTCGTGCTGGCCTGCCTCGCCCGTCGGCGCTGGCTCAAGGTCCTCGCGTTCGGCTACGTCGCCACGACCACGGCCGTCGTCGTCCTCACCGCGAACCACTGGCTCCTGGACGCGGTCGCCGGCGGCGCACTCGTGCTCGCGTGCTGGTGGGTCGCCGGCCGGCCGTACGCCTCCGCGGTCGCGACCGGACGGCGCAGCGGTGCGCGGGTCGCGATACCGCAGGACTACGCACTGGCCGCCGCCGAGGCCTACTCCGCGGCGGAGATGCACGAACCCCCGGCGGTCGTCGAGCTCCGGGAGATCTCGTCGCACGAGCGGGACACGGGTAGGCCCCCGGCCGCCTGACGGCGCCTGCGCTGGCCTGGTTGCCCGGTCGCACCCGGACCAGGGCAGACTCCATCCGTGGACGCGGACCCCATCACGAAGCTGCTGGCCGATCCGCCGCAGCTTCCGGTACGGGGTGCGCTCGACCAGGTCGTCGCCGCGGTGCTGGACCGCGGCGTCGTGGTCGTCCAGGCTCCGCCCGGCACGGGCAAGACGACCCTCGTCCCGCCCGCGGTCGCGGCCGCGATCCCGGGACGCATCGTCGTGACCCAGCCGCGCCGGATCGCTGCCCGCGCCGCGGCCCGCCGGCTCGCGAACCTGATCGGCGAGCCGGTCGGCGCGACGGTCGGGTTCAGCGTGCGGGGTGAGAGCCGCACGAGCGCCACGACCCGGATCGAGGTGGTGACCACTGGGATCCTGCTTCGGCGCCTGCAGCGGGATCCGGAGCTGGCCGGCGTCGGGGCGGTCGTCCTCGACGAGGTGCACGAGCGGCATCTCGACGGCGACCTCGCCCTGGCGCTGCTCGTCGACGTCCGCAGCCACCTGCGGGACGACCTCGTGGTCGTGGCGATGTCGGCGACGCTCGAGGCGCAACGGACGGCAGCGCTGCTCTCCGGGGCGCCGGTCGTGTCGGTCGAGGCGGCCCTGCACCCCGTGGACGTGCTGTGGTGCCCGGCCCCGCCGCGCGTCACCCGGACCGACGAGCGCGGGGTGACGCCGGGCTTTCTCGACCATGTCGCGGGCACGGTGCGTCGCGCGCTGCAGGAGCGTGCGGGTGACGTCCTCGTGTTCGTCCCGGGGGCCGGCGAGATCGGGGTTGTCGCGCGACGGCTCTCGGGGGTGGACGCGGACGTCCGACCGCTGCACGGCCGGCTGCCGTCACGGGACCAGGACCTCGCCCTGGCGCCGGGACCTCGGCGTCGGGTGGTGGTCTCGACGGCGGTCGCGGAGTCGTCGTTGACGGTGCCCGGCGTCCGGGTCGTGGTGGATGCCGGGTTCTCGCGACAACCCCGGACCGATCATCGGCGCGGTCTGGCTGGGCTCGTCACCGTCGGCGTGAGCCGTGCTGCGGCCGAGCAGCGTGCGGGACGGGCTGGTCGAGAGGGACCCGGCGCGGTCTACCGGTGCTGGACGGAGGCCGACCACGTGCGCCTGCCGGCACATCCGGAGCCCGAGATCCGTACCGCGGACCTGACGGCGTTCGCGCTCGAGCTCGCCTGCTGGGGGAGTCCCACCGGGGCCGACCTGGCGCTGCTGGACCCGCCGCCTGCCGCGGCGCTCGAGGCGGCCGTCGCGACCCTGCAGGGCCTCGGCGCCCTCGCTGCAGACGGTTCCGTCACGTCGCGTGGGCGGGCGGTCGCCGCGGTCCCGGTCGATCCGCGGCTGGCGCGCGCCCTGCTCGACGGCGCGGCGGTGGTAGGGGCCCGGCGTGCCGCAGAGATCGTGGCGATGCTCTCCGACGACCTGCGCGCGCCCGGCGGCGATCTCGTCGCGGCGCTGCGAGCAGTTCGGCGCGGAAGCCCGGACACCGATCGGTGGCGGGCACAGACGACACGCCTGCTGGCGGCCCTGCCCGATCGGACGCCCGGCAGCGGGCTGACCGACGACCTCGCCACGGCGTTCGTCGTCGCGCTCGCCCACCCGGACCGCATCGCGCGCCTGCGGCCGGGCGGGTCGGCGTACCTCATGGCGTCCGGCACGGGTGCGACGCTGCCGACCGGTTCGCCCCTGGCGGGGTTCTCGTGGCTCGCCGTGGCCGACGCCGACCGCGGCGCGGCTCGACGCGACGCGACGATACGGTCCGCGGCTCCCTTCGACGCGGACCTCGCCCTCGAGGCAGCGCCCGCGCTCGTTCGCGACGAGGAGCGCGTCGAGTGGCAAGCCGGCCGGGTGGTCGCGCGACGGGTGCGGTCACTGGGGGCGATCGAGCTGACCTCGCAGCGGCTGACCGACCCCGCCCCGGCTCTGGTCCAGGCGGCGGTGCGCGACGGCGTGGGGCGCGACGGGCTGGGCGTGCTGCGGTGGTCGCAGGGCGCCTCCGCGCTGCGGGCTCGTCTCGCGTTCCTGCACCGAGCGCTGGGCGAGCCGTGGCCGGACGTGTCCGACGGAGCGCTCCTCGACACCCTCGACGCGTGGCTCGGACCGGACCTGACCCGCGCGTCGTCCGACCTGCACCGCATCGATGTGACGTCGGCGTTGCGCCGCCTGCTGCCCTGGCCGGATGCGGCGCGTCTGGACGTCCTCGCGCCGGAGCGGCTGCAGGTGCCCAGCGGGACGACCGTGCCGGTGGACTACACCGGCGACCAACCTGTGCTCGGCGTGCGGCTGCAGGAGACCTTCGGCTGGCGCGAGACACCGAGACTGGCCGATGGCCGGGTGCCCGTGCTCCTGCACCTGCTGTCGCCGGCCGGACGACCTGCGGCCGTCACGGCTGACCTCGCGTCGTTCTGGAGGACCGGGTACCCGCAGGTCCGTGCGGAGCTTCGAGCCCGGTACCCGAAGCACGCGTGGCCCGACGACCCGCTGACCGCGGAACCCACGCGAGGGGTACGTCGCCCCGCGCGTTGACGGGCCGTCGCAGACAGCGACGAGCCGGCTGAGGCCCGTGGTCCTCAGCCGGCTCGTCGGGACGATCAGGCCAGCGCCGCAGCCTTGAGCGAGTCGAACTCGGCCTGTGTGATCGCACCGTTGTCCAGGAGCGCCTTCGCCTTGGCGATCTGGTCGGCGGGCGAGTCGACCGGTCCGGCGGCTGCCGTGCGGATCTGCGCGTCGAGCTGCTCCTGCGCCGCGGCTGCCTGTGCCAGGCCGCGCTCGCCCATGCCCCGACCACGGAAGATCAGGTACAGCAGGATCCCCAGGAACGGCAGGATGATCAGGAAGAAGACCCACAGAGCCTTCACGCCGCCGCCGGTGCTCCTGTCCCGGAACAGGTCCGAGAAGATCGCGATCAAGAGCCAGAACCAGATGATGAAAAGGAAGAACTCGAGCATCCAGAGGAGGACGTCGCCGTTGCCGAAATTCGTTGTGATGCCCATGTTGAGAGCCTCCAGGTGCGGGCAGATGCGTGTCTGGCGTCCGGCCGTTGCGGGCGGGAACCCGACACATCGGGCACCCGCGCCTCGATACTAGGTCCATCGGCGCACGTCAGAGGGTGTGCCTCGGGGTGTCGCTCAGGCGGGACGTCCGGCGGCGTCGCAGGGGAGCGCCAGGTCGAGCCCGATGGAGGACAGCTCCTGGTTCATGATCCGCAGGTTGCGCTGCATCGCCGTCGGCTCGAGCTTCCCGAGGCCCCCGCCGTGCGGGTGGTCGAAGAACGTGAGCAGCAGAAGGAGCAGGGTGATCACGACCGTGACGCTGCCCATGAGCATCACCTGGGTCTTCGCCATCTCCGCGCGGTCGGCGAAGAACAGCATGTAGGCGAAGATGACGCCGGAGATGACGTAGAGCACGAGCCAGAGCGGGAACGGGATCAGACCCTCGGCGCCGTGCACCCGGTCGACGCGGGACTGCTCGCGAGATGCCGTCTGGTCCATCCACCGGTCGTACGCGGACTGCTCCGTGTCGCTGCCGGGGGTGAAGTCCTGCAGGGTGTGGAACATCCGCACGCCCCACGGGTTCACGGCCTCGCCCAGCGAGCCGTCGGCCATCGCCGGCCACTCCGTCCCGACCACGGACCGGGCGTAGCAGACGAGCTCGCCGCTGAGCCGCTTCGAGGTGTCCGTCGGGAAGAACTGGGCCGTCTCCAGCTGCTGGGCGACGATCGTCGACTCAGCCTCGGCGCCCGAGCGCGCCTGGTCGTAGGAGTCGAACGCCAAGAAGATGATGAAGCCGAGGAGCACCGAGAAGCCGGTGGCCAGGACGCCGAACACGCCGGACGCGCGGTCACCGTCGGCGAAGAAGCTCCCGTCGGGCGCCCGTCGACGGACGAAGAGCATCGCGGTGCAGGTGAGCGCAGTGACGACGATGACGATGACCGCGCCCACGACGATGTTCATGGCCCGAAATATACGGGTCTGTCCTCATCCTCTTCGGACGGCGGGCCAGCGCATGCGGGTTTGCGCGGATCACCCGGGGCGGGTGTCGGCGCGCGGACGCTCTGGCGTCATCAGGATCGCGACGCTCAGGACGAGCACCCAGGCCGGGAAGAGCAGCTCGACCCAGCGGTACCGGCCACCCGCGAGCAGGAGGACGAGGGCGGCGCTGTACCCGACGTACGCGAGGTTGCGATGCACCGCGGCGGTCCTGAGCACGACGGTGCTGACGGTCGCGGTGAACACCGCCGCCATGCGCATCGCGTACACGGTGACGAGCGTGACGGTCGACTGCCGCCCGAACTCCCAGGTGCCCGGGCCGAGGTCGGGGCCCGGCACCATCCGCAGGAGGCTCGTGGCCAGCACGGCACCGAGGAACATCATGGCCAGGAACAGCAGGCCGCTGCCCAGGAACACCGACGAGAACAGCCGGTCCTCCGTGTCGCCGAGCTGGTCACGGACCACACCGATGAACCAGAGGAACGCGATCCCCGCGAACGGCACGAGCTGCAGCGCTGTCCGCATCAGGGCCTGCCGTCGAGGGTGGGCGACGAGGTCCTGGAGCGTCTCGTCGACCACCGCGACGCGCATGAGCACGAGCACCGTGATGAGCAGGACGGCGAACACGATGCCGCCGACCGCTGCGGACCGCCTGCTTCGCCAACGCTGGGCGGTGACGGCACTGCTCGGGATGCTCATGGAGCCCTGCTCTCGCTCAGACTGCACCGACCGGGGCGGTTGACTCGGCCCGGTACACGGGGATCCGCTCGCTTCGGGCGGGGCCGGCTGCACCAACCGTGCACGAACGGCTTCTCGTTGCACAGAGGCAACGACGTGATCCCGACGCAGGACGGGTCCTGGCACCCGCCGGACGCATGTCGGACGTCAGGCGACGCGGACCGGGCCGATCGTCGGGGCGAGCAGCCGCAGGACCTCGTCGGCGATGCGCACGCGATCGTCGACCCTCGTCATCGACAGCACGCTCGTCACCACGCGGATCGCGAGCAGGAAGTCGTCGACCGAGAGGATCGGCGTCGCCCCCTGGTCCGTGTGGCGCGCGAGCACCGTCGCTGCCATGGCACGGAAACGGCTCTCGAACGGGCGCAGCGCGTCGTCGTCGACCAGCCCGCCGGCCACCTCGCCGAACCCGACGGAGTCGATAGCCTGCCGCACGACCGCGCGCACGAAGTCGGCGAGCGACGTCGTCCGTTCGCCCGCCAGCTCGCCCAGCTGCGCGAGGTTCTCCTCGAACACCACGAGCGTGAGCTCTGCCCGGTTGGGGAAGTGTCGGTAGAGGCTGCCCTGGCCGACGCCGGCCTCCCGGGCGATGGAGCTGAACGGTGCCGCCGAGCCCGACTCGGCGAGGACCCGTCGGGCGGCGTCGACGAGGGCGTTGCGGTTCTCTTCGGCGGCGCTCGGCCCGCGGTTCCGGTTGGGGGAGGGCACGTACGCACCCTATAGCGCGGCCTCGACGGCCCGACCCGATGCGCACCCTGCGACAGGCTCAGCCCGTCGGCACCGCCGTCGGGATCGTGCTCGGCAGGGAGCTGGGTACCGGGACCGCGGGCACGACGGCGACGAGGCCGCGCCGCTGGAGCTGGACCTCGGACACAGCGACGACGCGTGTCGGCGACGGGTTCTGCGGCGCGATCGTCCCGACGATCACCACGGCGACCTTGGTGACGTCCTTGGCGTCCAGGGTGAACGGCTGCGGTGCCGACGAGTCGACCATCGTGACCTCCGTGCACTGGTCGGGTCGGTCACCCCAGACGATGTCCACCACACCGGGCTTGTCCTGGAGGTCACGGTCGGGGCTGGTCGCCGGCATGCCACCGAGGATGGAGATGCGGTCGACGTCGGTGGGCGCGGGGAGCGTCAGGACGAGCGTCGCGGTCCCACCCGCCTGCCCGCAGGCTCCGCCCGAGGTCGTCGGCTGCGTCCAGGTGCCGCCCCAGGCGGTCGCCGTCTTGCCGTCCACCGCGAACGCGGGTGCGTACTGCGGGTCGGCGGCTTGCGCAGGAACGGTCGACGCGGTCGCCTGCAGGACCGTGTAGCCACGCGGGTCGAGCGACGTCGCCTGCGCGACCGCCTGCTCCCGGACGGCGGCGGCCGACGGCAGCAGCACGACCCCCGTGATGCCGACCGCAGCGAGCATCGCGGTCAGCTGTGCCGCGTAGACCCGCACGGAGCGGACCCGGTCGTAGTGTGCGCGGATTCCCGCGTTCGCCGAGCGCATCCGCCGCCAGAACGCCTGGTTGCGGCGGATGCGGTCGTCGAGCCGCCGATACCAGGGCAACCGCGCGCGTTCGACCTCCTCCTCGACCACGACCGGGCGGACGAGCGTGGCGCCGCACCGGCAGAACCGGCGCGACGAGGGCAGCGCGCGACGACAGACCGGGCACCGGATCGCGTCGCCCAGTTGTGGTTCGCCGTCGCCGGAGGCGCTCATGCCGCCGGTCGGACCGTCGGCTCCGGCGTACTGGTCGACGTCGTCGGGCTGGATCGCGTCGAACGGGCCCGGACGTTGCCCTGGACCGCCCTGCGCCGACTCGTCGTCCGGTGCCCGGGGAGCGAGCCGGGCTGCGCCTGCCTCGACGCGCACGCCGATCGTCCGTTCCGGCGCCGGCCGCGGTGCCGTCCGCGGTGCTGCCGGACCCGGTTCCAGGACGACGGGCACCGGACGGATCGAGTGCGACGCCGGGGTCGGGGGAACGACCGTCGGCGTCGACGGTCCGTGGGACGGCACGCCGGCGACGGAGGTCGGCGGGCCGATGGTGAACCGGTTGCCGGCTGGCGCGCCGGGCACGGCGGCCGGGGTGGGTGGGTGCGGGGACGCTGGGGTGGGTGGGGTCGGTGGGTGCGGCGGTGCGGGGGTGGATGGGGTTGGCGGTGCGGGGGTGGGTGGGGTTGGCGGTGCGGGGGTGGGTGCGGTCGGGGCCGTGGTCGGCGTCTTGGTCGCGGCGTCGACGGGAGCCGAGGCAGACCACCCGAGGTAGGTGCGGCAGGTGACGCACAGGACAGCACCGTCCGCGTTCTGGTGGTGGCAGCGGGGGCACTCGATCACGGGACACCCCCGCCCGCCAGCTCGAGGTCGAGGTCGTAGGGGTCGACGCCGGTCGTGCCGTCGTCGCCGTGCAGGTCCAGCTCGCCCGGGTCGGGCAGGCCGACGAGCAACGCGACGGCGTCGACCTGCTGCCCCTGCGCGTCGAACGCCAGGATCGTCAGCGGATCGACGGGCGGGTCGCCGGCCGCCCCGACCACGACGCCGAGAACGTGGCCGGCACCGACGCGCTGGTCGTCGTCGACGGTCCAGGCGACCTGCGCCGGCCCCGTCACCACGAGCACCGTGCCGTCGTCGCCGTGCAGCTCGAGCGCGCCGGACGCGATCTGCGCCGGGGCGCGCCGCACGCGACCCGCGAGGATCGCGTGCACCCAGGCGCCGGGCGGAGCAAGCACGTGCGCGACGGCCCCGTCGCCCTCCGAGGGGCGGGGCAGCGATCCGCCGGCGACGGGCTGGAACCGGCGCCCGAGGACGAGCGGTGCGACAGGCTCTGCCGCCGGCGAGGCGAGCAGGCGCGTGCGGCTCTGTGCCGGCCCGCGGTCCGAGGTCGTGCGGGCAGGGGGCGCGGGTCGTCTCGACGTCCGCGGGACCACGGTCCGGACGGGCTCGTCGGCGACGCGACGCGTGTCGTCGGCGACGCGAGACGTGTCGTCGGAGGCAGTGACCGGCGCGGCATCCGTGGCCGGGACATCCGGAGCCGGGACGGTCGACGGCACGGTCGACGTCCGCTCGTCGGGCCGTGGTGGACGGCCCGGGCGCAACGGCACGTCCGGCGGTGCGAGCAACGACGCGAGGTCGTCGTCGTCACGCTCCTGCGTGCCATCCCCATCGTTCAACGACGTGCCCGCCTGCCCGTCTGGCGCTGTCCCGCGATGCACTCTTTCGGGCGAATGGTCCGAAAGGCTAGGGTCAGCGTACGCGGGGGTGTGAAGCAAGGGGGACGATTCACATGGCAGGGGCAGAGCGGCGTGTCCGCTCGTGACGACGTCGTCACCGTCCTTCGGAGCAGGACCACCACGCCAGTTGCCCGGGGCCTGCACCGCGACCGCCTGACCGTGCGGTTGCTCGGCCCGCGGGCTCCCGGCCTCGTCCTGGTGGCGGCTCCGGCAGGCTGCGGCAAGACGACGCTCCTGACCCATGCGGCCGCCCGTGCCAACCGGCCGGCGGCGTGGCTCACCCTCGACCCGGCTCTCGGGTCGGTCCACGTGTTCCTCGCTCATCTTCGTCTTGCCTGCGCACCCCTGGGGGTGGCCGGCGGGCCGCCCTGGCGAGAGATCGACGAGGCGCTCGACGCGCTCGAGGCGGTGGCGGGTCCGGGCCTTCTCGTCCTCGACGAGCTGCAGTCGCTCGACGGTTCGCCGGCAGCGCCCTTGGTGACGCACCTCCTCCAGCACCAGCCCGACACCGTGCGTGTCCTCGTGGGGTCGCGGACAACGCCGGCCGTGGTGCTCGCCCGGCGGCTCGCTGGCAGCGTGGACGTCGTGCTCGAGGACGACCTGCGGTTCCGCGCCTGGGAGGTCGAGGAGCTGTTCCGGCAGTGTCACGGCATGCGGATGCCGGCGCCCGAGGCGGCGCACCTCGCCAGCCGCACCGGAGGCTGGGCGGCGGGGCTCGAGCTGTTCCACCTGGCCACGCGGGGACGACCGCCGTCGGTGCGCGCTCGCGTGCTGGGGGCGGGCAGCGGACCGCTGTCCGGCGACTACCTGGCGCGGCACGTGCTGGACGAGATCCCGGCGGACCTGCGGGAGTTCCTGCGGGACACGTCGGTGCTCAGCCGGCTCACCGGTGCCCGGTGCGATGCGCTGCTGGGTGCACAGGACGGCGGGGCGCACCTCGCGGCTGCGCACCGGCTCGGGCTGCTCACCGAAGCGGTCGACGTGGACGGCCTGACGTACACGTGCCACGACGTGATGCGCTCGCACCTGCTGGGCGTCCTCGCCGACGTCCAGGGCGGTACCCGCGCGCGCGCCCTGCACGTCCGGGCGTCCCAGCTCGCGTTCGAGGCGGCGGAGTTCGACGACTCCCTGCGGGCCTCCTGCCGCGCGCAGGACTGGGAGACGGCCCGTCGGATCCTCGCCGTGGCGGGCGGTGACCTCGCGGACCGCCCGGGTGCCTGGATCGACATGCTCCCGTCGGTGATCCGCGACACCGACCCGTGGGTGGCCCTCGCCCTGGCCCGGCGGCTCGTCGTCGAAGGAGATCTCGACGGCGCGGTCGAGGCGTACCGCCGCGCCGCGAGCCGCCCGTGGACGGGCACGGACAGTGCGGCGGTCGACCGTGAGCTGCGCATGGTGCAGACCTGGCTGAACCCTCCGCTGGGCGTCGTCGACGACTGGGTGGCGCGCGCGCGCGACGCGTTCGTCGTGCCGCGTCGTCGGCCGGACCGGTTGCGACGCGACGCCTCGCCGGACCCCCGACGTGAGCTGGCCGGGGCGGTCGCCGACCTCGTGGCGGGCGACCTGGCGGCGGCCACACGTGGGTTCGCGCGGGTGGCCCAGAACGTCGGAGACGGTCCGACCCTCGAGGCGCTCGCCCTGCTCGGTGAGGCGGTGAGCCTGTCGTGGGCGCTGCGTGCCGAGGCGGCCGAGGCCCGGGAGCGGGCGGGTGCAGCAGCGAAGAGCTCGGGCGCACCGGCTCTCGAACGGCTCGTGGACGGCCTGGAGCTCGCGTGCAGGCCGGGGTCGGACGGTGCGGCGCTCGCGCACCTGCGGTCGGCGGCGCGGGCGGGCGGCGACCGGTGGGGGGCCGCGCTGCTCGCCCTGTTCGAGGCGATGGGTCGTCTCGCCGGCGGTCGCCTGCGCCCGTCCGACGTGTCGGCTCTCCGTGCCGACGTGGCGGAGCTCGCGGCACCCGCCCTGCTGACCTGGTGCGACGTGCTCGACGCGTGGGTTCGGACACCCGTCGACTCGTTCGAGACCGTCGTCCGCGACGCCGCCCAGGTCGGGCCGCTCGCGCACGCCGCGGCGGTCGCGGCCACCGGGTCCACCCTCGACCGCACCTGGGCGCTGCGGCTCGCCGCCTCGTGCGACGGTGCCCGCTGGCTGACGCTGGCGCTGCGGGCCCGCGACGCCGCAGCCGGTCCGGTGCCCGAGAGGACCGTGCCCCGGCTCGAGGTGCGGTGCCTCGGCGAGTTCCTCGTGCTGCGGGACGGTGTGCCGACCGACCTCGGTGCGCTGCGCCCGCAGCACCGGGCGGTCCTTCGGGCGCTGTGCGTGCATGCGCCCGCGGCGGTCCATCGCGACCGGCTCGTCGAGTGGTTCTGGCCCGACAAGGACGTCGAGCGGGCGCAGCACAGCCTTCAGGTGGCGGTGAGCGCGCTGCGTCGGATCCTCGACCGGCCCGGCGCGCCGGTGTCGGCGTCGTACGTCCGGCGTGTCGGCGCCGGGTACGCACTGGTCCTCGATGCGAGCGACCGGCACGACGCCCGCGGGCTCCAGGAGACCCTGCACCGCGGCGACTCGGCGCGGGCCCGGGGTGACCGCGCCGCGGCCGAGCGCGCCCTCGCCGAGGGCATCGCGCAGTACCGCGCCGACCTCCTGCCGGACGACGGGGGCGCGGAGTGGGTGGCTGACGAGCGTGACGGTCTGCGGTCCGCCGTACTGCGGTCGTGCGAGGTGCTGGCCCTGCTGCGCGCGGAGGGCGGCGACGCCCGGGGCGCTGTGGACGCCGCCCGGCAGGGACTGGTGATCGACCGTTACCGCGACGAGCTGTGGCAGCTGCTCGTCGACGCCCTGGAGGCCGACGGGCAACCGGCGGCCGCTGCGGCAGCGGGGCGCGACTACGCGGACGTGCTGGCAGAGCTCGACGTGCCGGTCAGTCACCGACCCGGCGCACGGTCGCCGGCACGTGCACGGGCTTGACGTCGTCCACGACCGACCGCACGAGGTCGAGCAGCGCGTCCGGATCGGGCTCGTCTGCCGCGATCCGCACGTCGACCTCCAGGCGTGGCAGCGAGGTGCCGGGCAACGGCGCGTGAGGTCGTCGGCTCCACGAGACGCCGCCGTTGTCGCGCACCTCCGGCGTGAGCCCCGTGCACGCTCGCACGGCCGCGACGACCCCGCCGGTGGTGCCGCGACCGAGCATCGCCTCGGTGACGTCCCCCAGGCGCGCGCGCAGGTCGTCTGCCGATCTCCGGGCAGCGATCCCTGGGGCGAGCCACGAGACGACCCAGCGGGCGAAGTCGTCGGGCGCGTAGCGCGGGTCGACGTAGGCGTCCAGCGCGTCGAGCAGCACGGTCACGGGCGCCAGGACGTCGTCGAAGGCCTCGACCAGGTTCACGGTCAGCTCACTGCCGACGAAGGCCGCGGGCAGCCCGGTCAGCAGGGACGTGTGCACGGGCGTCGCCGTCCCGCTCAGCGTCCGCATCACACGGCCTGGTCGACGACGACCGAGTGCTCGACGCTCAGCACCACGTGCGTGTCGTCGAGGTCGATCCGGTCCTGCGGTGCGGAGATCGACCCGTCGAGCGGGTTGGCCCGGCAGAGGACGACCGCCTCGACGAAGTCCAGCCCGGGCACCCGCCCGAGGACCCCGTGCACCTCGCCCGGCTGCACCGGTCGCCCCAGCGGCCATCCCGTGCCGTCGGGGCCGCCGGTCAGCGGGTCGTAGTAGCGGTACAGCGCGGTCAGGCACGCCCGCTCGAGCTCGGCCGGCTCGGAGTCGGGACGTGCCCGGACCCGCGCGTCGATGCGGATGCCGACATAGCTGGGCGGCTCGACGCTGATCCGGACCCCGACCACCCGCGTCTCGTCGAGCGCCCGCAGGACGCGGTCGCGTGCGCTGTCCGGCAGCTGCAGGTCGCGCAGGGCGGTTGGCCCGTCGCTCGGCTGGACCGCCGGGATCGCGAGCACTCGGACGCTGCCCGCGTCCGCGCCCTCGGTGACCGGGACGCAGTGCACCCGGGCGAGCTCGGGGGCGGTCCGCCGGACGATGTCGACGTAGTCCTCTGCCGTGACCGCGCGACCGCGGCTGCGCAGCTCGAGCGGACCGCGGCGGCGCGCGTTCTCTACCGTCTCGCCGTCGACGCCCCCCGCGGCGGCCCTGCGGTTGTAGACCGACGCGACGTAGGGGATCGACGTCCGCAGCACGGCGATCGCGCGGGCGGCCACGTTCCCGCCGGCGCCGCCGCCGGTGCGGTACTGCCGCACCCGCAGAGTCGACCCGCGCGGCGGGATCGCGCCGAACCGTCGTTCCGACCCGTCCTCGAGTCGGACGGCCGGTCCGAACCGCACCTCGCCCGTCGACCGGTCGAGCACGACGTGGGGGTCGTCGGGCGAGCTTGCAGCGAAGTCGTCGACCGCGATCCACGGGGTCTGTGCCCCCGGGGCCGACACGACGTCGACGACGAAGGCCTCGTCGGCGTCCAGGACCACCGGCGGGTAGGCGACGTGCATGACCTGGCCGGTCGTCCCGTCGCTCGTTCCGAGCGTCTCGTCGAGGACACGCTCGGCGTTCACGGCCTCCACGTCGCCGCCGATCGTCGCCGCCGTGACCGAGACCAGCACGGGCGACGACCGGTACGGGCGGGCGACCGGCACCACCCGGCAGCGCAGCCACGCCGCCGAGATGCCCGCGACGTTCGACTCGTCGTGCCCCGGCGGGACGTGGATCTCGATGCCGCCCGAGACGTTGAGCCCGAGGGTGTCGTCGCGCTCGAGCTCGCACGGTTCCCAGCCGTCCGGTGTCCAGGCCTCCCAGACGAGCGGGGGGTGTCGCGGGTCGATGCCGAACCCGCCGATGGAGCAGACGACCTGGACCAGGACCAGGTTCGACGGGGCCGGATGGTCCAGGCCGAGGTAGAGCGCGTCGTTGACGCCCGGCGTGGAGCTGAAGGCGAGGAAGCCGTCGCCGAGGCCGAGCCCGGACGTGCGGTCCGTGGCCTCGCCGCCCGCCGGCATGGTGAGCACGGTCCGCGAGGCGCCCGGCGAGATGTCGAGGTCGCGCAGGGTGGTGAACCCGACGGCGTCCTGCGCGACCGTGCGACGCGTCGAGACGACGGTGCCCGCGGGGATGCGCACGACGTCACCGTGGTGCGACGAGAGCCGGAACGACACCTCGGTGCGGGCGGCAGAGGGTGGGTAGAGCTGCACGCCGACGAGGTCGAGGAACGCGACGTGCAGCCGCTCGGGCACGCGGTTCACGCGGTACAGCAGCAGCTCGGTCATCCAGGCGAACGTCTCGACCAGCGTGATGCCCGGGTCGGACACGTTGTGGTTGGTCCACTGCGGCGATCGCCGCGCGATGTTCCGCTTGGCCTCGTCGACGAGGTCCTGGAACGTGCGGTCGTCCAGGCGCGGTGTGGGCAGGTTCATCGGGCTCCCTTCACGAGGCCACCGACGCGGGCAGCACGGGCAGCGCGTCCTCGCGCTCGGGGATGACGTAGAAGGGGAACACGAGGTTGCGTCGGTCGTTCGTCGAGCGCACCGAGTACAGGATGTCGATCCACAGCGTCGCGGGTTCGTCGGCGTCGGTGGAGACCACCACCTGCTCGACGACGACACGCGGCTCCCATCGGGTGAGCGCGGTCTGCACCTCGGCGGCGACGAGGCCGGCCGTCGTCGCGTCGCCGGACGCGAACACGAACTGCGCCAGGCGCGCCCCGAACTCCGGTCGCATCGGACGCTCGCCCGGCGTCGTCGACAGGATCAGGTACATCGCCTGCTCCAGCTCGGTCGTGCCGTGGGCGAGCGCGATGGCGCCGGTCTGGTCGGTCTCGATCGGCCAGTGCCAACCGGCGCCGACGAAGCTGTTGGTTCCGCTCATGTCTCCTCCTCACGACCCGACGATGACGCTCGTACCGGTGCCCATGACCTTGGGCGAGGACGTCACGCATCCTGAGACCGTGCACCCCGTGTAGGCGGCGCCCTTTCCGTCGAACAGCACGGTCCCGCTGCCGGTGGAGACCTTGCCCTCCTGCGTCGTCGGGACGAACTTCTGGTCAGACGGGTGGAGCCCGACGTGCGGAGGGAGGTTGTACCCGGAGCTGCCCTCGACGGCCGCCGGCTTCCCACCGATCTGCACCGTGCTCGCGAGGGAGGAGGTCAGCGGTGCGGTGAACGGCATCGGGGGCCCCGGCATCGGCGAGCCCGTCGGCCCGGGGATCTTGTGCCCCGAGCACAGGCCCATGATCTTGTCGCCCGCGACGACCGCTGCTCCGCCCATGTCCGTCCGTCCTCTCGCCTAGTTGAGCTTGATCTGCGTGCCCTTGACGGTGACGTTGCCGCTGCGCGCCTCGAGCGTCAGCCCGCTGCCCGCCGAGATCGTCGCGGCACCGTCCGAGTGGAGCGTGAGGTCGCCCGTCGAGGTGACCTTGGCGTCGCCCTTGGCCTCGACCGTGACGTCGCCCTCGGCCTTGACGACGAGCGAGCCGTCGGAGGTCTTCATGACGAGGCTGACCTTGTCCTCGCCCGTGCGCAGCTCGACGCTCTCCTCGCCCTGCTTGTCGCTGAGCACCACCTCGTGGCCGGTCCGGCTGCGCCATACGCGCGTCACGACGGCGCCGCCGGAGTCGACCGCGTCGTCGCGCGGCGGCTTGTCCTTGCCGTTGAACAAGCCGCCCAGCACGTACGGCCGGCGTTGGTCGCCCTGCTCGAACCCGACCAGCACCTCGTCGTCCACCTCCGGCAGCAGCTGCCAGCCGCGGTCGTTCCCGGCGCCCAGCTGCAGGACGCGGACCCAGTCCGACTCGAACTGGTCGTCGAGCCAGGGGAACCGCACCTTGACCCGGCAGGCGTTCTCGGGGTCGGCCACGTTGGTGACGATGCCGACGACCAGTCCGGCGACGCGGTCGTTGCCTGGTCGGCTGCCCGAGCGGACCAGCCCGAGCACGGACCGGTCGTGCGCACCGCTGGCCGTGAAGGAGGTGCGGTAGCTGCGCGCGTCCCAGACGTGCTTGGCGCGCGTGACCGTGACGCGGCCGTCGAACCGTCCGCCGGTCGCTCCGATGCTCACGGCCGCGCCCGCGACGATCCGTGGGTCGCCGAGGGCCACGCCCTCGGCGTGCGCGCTGGCGGCGCCCACCTTGTCCGCGAGCGACTTGGCGGCCGCGTCGCACTCCGCCTGCTGGCCCAGGGGCACGTCCACGGTGACCGAGGTGGGGGAGCCGAACAGCTGCGCGACGGACGCCGGGGTGTCCGTCATGACGGCCGCGGTCGTCGCGGCGGACGTCGTGCCGACGAGTGCCTGCTTGGTCGCGACGTCCCAGCCTCGGACCTGGACCTGGGACACCTGCTGGGCGGCCGTCACCCGCACGGAGAGCCGCTGGAGGTTCTCGCCGGGGACGAGCTGGAGCCGACCCGTCGAGTCGTGGTCCCCCGGATCGGGCGCCGCGCTCGCGTTGGACGGGGGAGCGAAGCTCAGCTTCTCGCCGACGACGGTGACCACGCACCCGACCTCGGCTGCCCTCCGCTCGAGGAACGCGAAGTACGTCTCGTTGATCTGGGCGACGTACTCGTGGAGCACCGAGCTGCTCGCGATGTTCCCCTCCTTGAGGCCGGCATCCTTGGCGACCTTGCGGGCCACGTCGCCGTCGGTCATGTTTTGGTAGCTGACCGTGTGGAGGCCCGTGTAGAGGCCGTACGACCGGTCGTACGCGGTGATCGTCGTGAAGCCGCCGCGGTCGTCGTAGTCGTACCCGATCGCGTAGACGACGCCGTCGAAGAGCCGGTCGCCCGTGTCCTCGCCGACGCGTCCCGCGACGACCGTCAGCGTGTCGGCGAGGTCGATCCCCGTGTCGGCGAGGACCGACGTGCCCGGGTCGTCGAAGGTCAGGTGGCACGAGTCGGGACCGTGCGCGTCGGTGTCGACGACGGTCGAGCGCAGCGCCGCCGACGCGCGGGCGGTCAGCTCCGTCCCGCCGACCGAGATCACCGGTCGCGCCGCGGGTCCGGTGGCGGGGCTCATCGGACCACCCGCGCGAGCTCGGAGACGTCGGGCAGCAACAGCTCGCGCCCGGGACCGAGGCGCATGGGGTTGTCGATGCCGTTGAGCTCGGCGATCGCCCGCCACGCCCCGGGATCGCCGTAGTGGTCGTAGGCCACGGAGTGCAGCGTCTGCCCGCTGCGCAGGGTGTGCCGGCGCCGCGAGCGCTCGGCGCCGGACGTCGGGTTGGTGCCCTTGGGCTCCTGCGCGGCCGACTTCAGCGCGACGTCCGCGGTCGCGCGCAGGGGGCAGCCGTTGCGGTCGAACATCTCGACCGTCACCTTCAGCGACTCGAGGTAGCCGACGAACGACTTCTCGGTGCTGACCGACAGCACTCCCCAGGCGAACACGAGCGGCGGCGGCCCGGAGCTGGGCTTGGTGACGTCAGGGACGGTGGTCCAGCCGAGGAGCTGGTCGATCTCGGGCTGGACCCCCTTGGGCCGGTCCTTGCCGACCGCGTCGAGGAAGATCTGCACCGTGATCGAGGTGGGTCCTGCGCCGGTGAACTGCACCGGCGGGTCGGTCGTCTTCTTGGGGCTGCGGTTCCACGTCACCGCACGCGAGAACGAGATCGTCGTCGGGTTGAAGTGGAACTCGAGCCGCTTGCCGGGGTTGTCCTGCTCGGCCAGCACCGCCATCGCGCGTTCGGCACCGCTCATGGGATCACGACTCCGTCCAGCCGTCGTGGGCGAACTCGAAGACCTCCAGGGCGATCTTCCCGCTGTCCACCGCGAACGACGGCCCCTTGTAGCTCACGGGCCAGACGCCCTTGAACTCCCAGGTCACGATGGCGGTGCGGTTGTCGTTCATCGCCTTGACGGCCGCGGTGTGCGAGGCCGAGGGCATGCCCGAGGCCACCTCGCGGAACCACTGCGACAGCTCGCGGGTCCGCATGTGGACCGGTCGCGTCAGCTTGATCGTCCCCCACGAGAGCCGCCCGGGCAGCCGGTGCACGTAGCCGTTCTCCCCACCCTCCGCGTACGTCTTGATCTCGTACTGCGCCGAGAGGCCGTCGATCGCGGTGAACGAGCCGATCTCCAGGCCGTCGATGGTCACGTCGAATCTCAGGGTGTTCGCGGGGTAGTCGCTGTCGGGGCTCATGGTCGGCTCACAGGTCCGGGAGCGCGCCACGACGTTCGCGCTCGAGCAGGAGGTCCGCCCGCAGGCGGGTCTCGAGGCGGTCCCACAGCTCGTCGGCCAGAGCCGACAGGTCCTTTCCGGTGGGCGCGCCAGACGCGGCGGTCGGCCCGGCGGCGACGATCTCGCCGGGAGGAGGCGGAGTCGGAGTCGGCGCGGGCGCTGCGCTCGCCCCGGCCGGTTCGTCGTCGCGCGCGACGAGGGTCAGTGGTCCCGGTGGCGCCGCACCCGTCCGCGTCGAGGTCCGGACGCTCTGTGGCGCGCGCGCTGCGGTCGCGGTGGGTGCCGACGAGGACGCGCCGGCCCCCGGCGGCGGGACGAACCTGACCTCGTCGGGTGCGACCCACCGCGCGAGCCCCACCTCGACCGCGGCCGAACCCGGGTCGTTCGTGTCGACCGGGCTCGGCGTCCTCGCCGGCGTCGTCGACGGGGCGACGCCCGCCGCGCCGACGCTCCGGGTGATCGACGGTGCGCTCACCGGGTGGCCGAGCCCCGGCACCCGGGCCGGGTGCTCGCCGGGTACGTCGCTCACGCGTCGAGCGATCGGCGCGGAGCTGACGGTCGGGATGTTCGGGCTCGACGGCGCCGAGCCGCTCCGGGCGGCCAGCCGACCGACCGGGATGCCGAGCGGTCCGGCCGGTTGTCCGGGTGTCGACGGGACGCCAGCCGGTGCGGCCGACGGTGCGGCCGTCGTCGGGGGAACGGCCTGCGGCGTGGCGAGCGCAGGGTGGCCGAGAGACGCTCGAGGGACGTCCGGCGAGACGGGGCGCCCCAGGCCCAGCGGGCGCGTGACGACGGTCGGCACGACCGACCCCTCGGACGTCCGCTCGATCGTCGACCTCTGCGCGACGGTGCGTGCGGGCTCCGCCGGGGCGTCCGGTGCAGGTGTCGGGGTCGCGGCCGCTGCCCGACGGACGGTCGCAGGTGCGTGCGGTTCAGCGTCGACCGCACGCGTCACCGGGACGGCCGGGCGGGCGGGGGCGGTGGAGGGTGGTGTGACCGTCGCGGTGGGAGCGGGTGCGCTGGGCATGGCCCGGGGCCCGTCAGAGGGGTCCCGCGCCACCGACCGGCGGAACGGCCCGGCGGTCACGGACCGGGCGGCGACCGACCCGGCCGAGGCCGACCCAGGCGAGGCAGACCCGGGTGTGGCCGACCCGGCGGGTGCCGACGCTACGGGTGCCGACCGGGCGGAAGACGCGACGGACGACGGCCGAACGGGGCTCGGGCCACGGGAAGTCGGTCCGACGGGAGACCGGGTGACAGAGGTCGGCTCGGCGGACACCGGCGCGGACACTGACGCGGACACCGGCGCGCCGGTCGACGGCTGAGCCGCGACGTGCGGTGTCGCGGTGCGGGATACCGTCGTCGTCGTCGTCGTCGTCGTCGGCTCGGCGTGGGCGGGGGCGACGGGCCTCAGCGAGGTCCTCGCGGCGACGGGGACGGACGCCTCGCTGACGGCTGGTGCGCTCGTCGACGCGGCCGGGCGGACCGATGCCGGCGACCCAGGGGTGACCGGTGGGGCGACGGATCGCCTGACCGGTACCGCCGGTCGCCGGACGGTGGGGGTGGCGGTCGCGCCCACCGCGGCTCCCGGAACGACCGGCGCGTCCGAGCGGACGTCGCCGCCGGAGGTCGCCGACGCACGAGCGACCGCCGGCGACCCGCCCCCGGCACGCGACGGTTCCGCGGCAGGGGCGGCGTCGACGGACCGGTCCGGGCGGGGTGCGGTCGCACGCGCGACGCCGGGGGAGCCGACGCTCGGGGAGCCACCCGTGCTCGGCGGCGTGGTGCTGGACGCCCGACGGACCGACGCCCCGGCGACGGCCCTCGCAGGCGGGCTGGGCTGAGCCGACCGCTGCCGTGCGGGCTGCTCGGGCACCCGGGCGACGGCCGGCACGTCGGGACCGACGGGGGCGCTGGGCGCCGACGCCTCGACGGCGCGGGCGACCGTCTCGACGACAGGCACCGCCGAGGGGCGTGCAGCGGGCACGGACGGCGCGGACGCCGAGGACGGTGAGGACGCGAGCGCAGTAGCCGAGGCGGCGCGGGTGCGCGACGCCGGGGAGTCTCCCGACGGGCCTCGCCGCCACCGCGGGACGCGTCGGGGCGGCGCCTGCTCGAGATGCTCGCGCTGCGCGACCGGTGCGCTCGCCCGTGCGATCGGTGCGCGGACCACGCCGACCGGCCCGACGTCGACCAGATGCTCCGGCGCCCGCAGGATGACCGGCGACGAGGTCCGGGTGGACAGGCCGTGCACGAACTCGGACGTCCGGGCGACCGGTCGAAGGGACAGCGCCTGCGGGCGGAGCACGGGCAGGTTCTCCCAGGCGCGGGCGACGGCGGGCGGTGCGGGAGCCGGGGCGGGTGCCGGCGCCGGAGCCGCCGGAGCGGAGAAGGGCCATCGCATGGCTACGGCCCTCCTTCCTCCGTGTCGTCGTCAGCGGCCTCCACCATCCGGCGGGCATAGGCCAGGAAGTGCTGCCTGTCGGGGTGCTCCAGGTCCAGGAGCGTGTCGAGCGGCCAGTGCAGGACGGCTGCCAGGTACGCGACCTCGTCGAGCAGGTCCGGGGTCGCGTACGTCAGGATTCCCCCGGGGCACCACCTGCCAGGTCCACCGCGAACGCCTCGTGGCAGGCGGGGCACTCGACCTCCGTGGTGGTCCGACCTTCGGAGTTGATCCGTCGGTACAGGTCCTGCAGGAACGCCAGGTCCGGGGTGAACAGGCCCTCGATGACGTTGACGTTGATGGTCGACAGGTCGCCCAGCCGGGTCACCGTCCGCGCCAGCAGGATCACCGTCAGGTACGCCTCGTTGTCCCGCACGCGAGGGTCGCGGAGCGGCGCGATCTCGTCGCGGGCCCGGGCCAGGCGCATGGTGCCGTTCCGGTGGATCTGACCGTCGTCCGAGGCGAAGCCCAGGGGCAGGACGAAGTCGAACTCCGTCTGGAGGCCCGTCTGGGCCGTCGTCGTCACGGCGGTCATGCCAGCTCGAGACCTTCGTGGACGAGGGTGACCTCCTCCACGGCGATCTCCGTGCCGCCTGCCTGCAGGCCGCTGATCGAGAGCGCCGACGGCCAGCAGTTGAGGAGGTTCACGCGGAACTTCTCCGTCAGGTCGTAGTCCATGAGGACGATCGACGCGTTGCGACGGGCCTTGTCGATCTTGCCGTCGTGCACCTCCTTGACCCACGCCCACCACCCGGTGTCCGTCGTGATCCCGCGCTTGAGCGTGACCGGGTTGTTCTTGCGGACGCCGGGCACGGGCTTGTTGATCGGGATGCCCTTGGCCTTGTTCTCCTGGTGCTCGATCACCGAGATCTCGAGCTTGAGGCCGGACACCTCCTTGAACTGGATGAGGGTCACGTTGTCGATCTCGACGTGGAACGCGTAGCTGGACAGTGCGTCGTCGCCGATGGCCATGGCTGTGCTCTTTTCGCTCCGGCTATTCCTGGACCGCGCCGCCGGTCGGCAGCTGGCTGATGCGGAAGACCACGAACTCGGCGGGCTTCACCGGTGCGATTCCCACCTCGATGACGACGAAGCCGGCGTCGATGACGTCGGGCGGGTTCGTCTCGGCGTCGCACTTCACGTAGAACGCCTCGTCCGGGGTGGTGCCGAACAGGGCGCCGTCGCGCCAGAGACCCAGCAGGAAGCCTCGGATGGTGCGACGCAGGCGCTGCCAGAGGTCCTGGTCGTTGGGCTCGAAGACGGCCCACTGCGTGCCACGCAGGATGCTCGACTCGATGAAGTTGAACAGCCGACGCACGTTGATGTAGCGCCAGGACTGGTCGGAGGCGAGCGTGCGGGCGCCCCAGACGGTGATGCCGAGCCCGGGCATGTTCCGGATCGCGTTGATGCCGGCCGGGTTGAGCATGTCGTGCTCGGCCCGGGTCAGCCCGCGCTCGACCTCGAGCGCCCCGAGGACGACCTCGTTGGCGGGCGCCTTGTGCACGCCGCGGTAGTCGTCGGACCGGCCCCAGATCCCCGCGACCGCACCGCTCGGCGGGAACAGCCGCGAGTGCTTGACCAGCGGGTCGTAGAACGACAGCCACGGGTAGTACACCGTGGCGAACGCCGACGTGAACTGCGTCTTCTCGGTGACCCACTCGTGCACCTGCTGCGCGGACAGTCCGCTCGGGGTGTCCAGGATCGCCATGCGGTCCTGCCGGGACTCGCAGTGCGCGACGATCGCGCCCTGGACGGTCTTGACGCCGTCGGCGTCGATCTGGCCGGCCTCGTACGCGCCGAGGAGGTCCGGGACGATCACCATCGTGACGTCGTCGAGCGCCTCCAGACCGGCGATCCCTGACCGTGCGGTGACGTCGCCGAGGTAGTCGTCGGGCGTCAGACGCGCCGGCAGGGTGGCGCCCCCCGTCAGGACGATCTCGCCCGTGGCGGGGACGCGCTCGGCGATCGAGGCGTTGCCGTGCTCGGAGATCGAGATCAGCTGCGACTCCGCCACGGCGGTCACCACGTTGTTGCCACCCTTGCGGGGCGTGACGTTCTCGTACCGTTCCACCTGGTCGCCCCGTCGGACGACGAGGGTGAAGGCTTCGTCGGGTGCGCGCTCGCCCTCGCCCTCCTGCTGCTCGGGCTCCGGGCGCGGCTCGACGGTGACGCTGATCTGGTCGCCCTCCTGGCCGGAGGACCTGGCCTCGATGCGGAAGACGCTCTGGCCGGCGCGGGTCGCGCTGGTGAGCTCCGCCGACGCCTTCCGGCTCGTCTCGGAGTCGAGCGAGCCGATGCGCGTGATGTAGGCGGCACCGCCGCCGTTGTTGAAGAACTGGTAGACGGCCTGCGGCAGGTAGGCGCCCTCGACCCAGGTTCCGAACGTCGTCGTGAACTGGGTCCAGTTGGTGACGAGCGTCGCCGTGTCGAACGGCCCGTTCGCCGTGACGCCGATGAATGCCGCGATCGCGGTACCGACGCCCTGGATGGGGCGTGAGCCGGTCGGCATCTCCTGCACGTAGACGCCAGGGGACCGGATGCTGCTGAGCGTGGCCATGACCAACCCTTCCGTCGGCTCGGAGTCCGTTGATCCACGGTCGTCGTCCCTGCGGCCGGGTGGAAGTGTCCGGCGCGTGCGCCAAGGGGCGCACCTGACTGCCCACTCGGGCAGTCCCCGGGGCAATGGCAGGTGAGGTGCTGGTCGCGGCCGGTCCCGATGCACTACTACGGGATGGTGACGCCCTGGGAGCGCTACGCCGACCTCGTGCTGCAGCGTGAGGCCGCGCTCTGCCGTGTGGTCTCCGGCGTTCCGCCGCGGGACTTCGCCGGCATGTACGTCGCCGACGAAGAGCTCGACGCGTTGCTGCGCGGGCTCCCGGGTCTCGACGGACCCGAGGCCGAGGCGGTCGCGCCGATCCGGCGGGCGTTCGCACCGGTCGTCGCGCTGGCGCGCAAGCAGCTGGCCGCGTGGGCCATGCGTTCGAACGACCCGCTCGCGCGCATCGCCCGCAACGCCGACCTGACGCGCGGCGATCTCGAGGTCCTGGCGTTGCTGACGGCGGTCGAGGTGGACCCGCGACGGCAGCGGCTCGTCGCCTACGTGCAGGACTCGGTCCAGCTGCCTCGTCTGACGCACGCGTCGCTCGCCCGACTGCTCGGACCTGATCACCCCGGCGCGCGAGCGGTCGCGCCGGGGTCGCCGCTCCGGACCGCCGAGCTCGTCGTCGCCGACGCCCCGGCGCCCTGGGCGGTGCAGATGTGGGGGGTCGCGGCGCGGGTCGTGTGGTCCGTGCTCGGCGCCGACTCACCCGACCCCGGACTGCCTCCGCGCGCTCGACTCCTGCCCGGCGCCGGCAAACCACCCAGATCGGCGCGGGCCGGGCCGCGCGCGGTGCTCGTGCACGGCGCCGACCCGGAGAGCCGACGACGCGCGGTCGCAGCCGAGCTGCCGGGTATCCCGCTGCTGGTCAGCGCTGTGCCGAGCGACGACGTGCAGTGGTCCGCGGTCGTCCGGGAGGCGGTCGTGAACGGTGCCGCCGTCGTCCTCGAGGTGACGGCACCGCCGGACGCGGCGGCCGCCGCCCGGATCGAGGCGGTGCCGACCGTCTCGGTGGCGCTGTCGTCGAGACGTGAGCTGCCGCTGGAGTCGCTGCCGGAACGACGCTGGCGTGAGCTCGACGTGCTCGACGGTGAGGCCGGCCCGCAGGACTGGCTGGCGGCCACCGGGTCCCTGGACGACGACGGCCAGCGCCTCACGCGGGAGCAGCTACGGCTGCTGACCACGATCGCCGGACCGGACGCCGTGCACTCCACCGTCCGACGACTGGCCGGGGGGCACCTGGACGGTCTCGCGCTGCGGGTGCGACCGCGACGCGGTTGGGGCGACCTGGTCCTTCCCGACCCGCAGCAGGGACAGCTCCACGAGCTCGCGGCTCGATACCGCCAACGCCGCACGGTGTTCGGCGACTGGGGGTTCCCGGCGGTGCCGTCGGCGGGGGTCGTCGCACTCTTCGCCGGACCCTCCGGCACAGGCAAGACGCTCGCGGCGGAGGTCGTCGCGGGTGAGCTCGGGCTCGACGTCTACAAGGTCGACCTGTCGGCCGTGGTCAGCAAGTACATCGGCGAGACCGAGAAGAACCTCGAACGGATCTTCGCGGCCGCCGGAGCAGGCGACGTGGTCCTGTTCTTCGACGAGGCCGACGCGCTGTTCGGTCGGCGCTCCGAGGTGTCGAGCGCGCACGACCGGTACGCCAACATCGAGGTCGCCTACCTCCTGCAGCGGCTCGAGACGTTCGACGGCCTGGTGGTGATGGCCACGAACCTGCAGCGCAACATCGACGACGCGTTCCTGCGGCGGATCGGTGTGGCCGTGACGTTCACGGCGCCCGACGACGAGCAGCGTCGCCGCATCTGGGGGCTCGTGTTCCCGCCCGAGGCCCCGGTCGAGGACCTCGATCTGGACTTCCTCGCCCGGCAGTTCAAGGTCACCGGTGGCGTGATCCGAGGCGCCGCCCTGGGTGCCGCGTTCACGGCCGCCGACGAGGGTGGGGCCATCACGATGGAACGCGTCGTCATGGCCATGCAGCGCGAGTTCGTCAAGCTCGGTCACCTGTCCACGCCCGTCGAGTTCGAGCGGTACTTCGACGTCGTCCGGTCAGGGCGGTAGGGCCGTGCCGACGCCGACCAGGACGATGGAGCCCGAGCGGACGGCGGCGCCCGACGCGCTCCGGACGCCGGTCTCGCGCAACCCGCTCGGCGCGGGAGCGTCGAACGCGAGCCTCGCACGGCTCGCGCGGGCCGGCGGTTCGCTCGCCACGCAGGGCGCACCGACCGGGCCCGCTCCGGCCAACAGGATCGCGCGCGCGACCCTCGGCGTGACACACCCGAACGACCCGGCCGAACGGGAGGCGGCGCAGGTCGCCTCCGACATCGTGCACCGCCGTGCGGCCGTCGTGGTCCCCGGTGTGCCCCCTGCGGCGCCACCACCGCCAGCGCGTGCGCCCCTCGTCGCGCGCGACGACGACGGCGCGCCGGCCGTTCCCGCTCAGGACGGGTCGGTCGCCGAGCACGCCGAGGCCGTGGCCGCGGGTGGCCAGGTCGACGTCTCCCCGCACGTCCACTCGTTGCTGGGCAGTCCCGGCACCGGTGCTCCGCTGGATCCGGCCGTGCAGGTGCGGGTCGAGCAGCACCTCGGTGTGGACCTCGGCGCGGTCCGCGTGCACCAGGGCCCCGAGGTCAGCGCCGCGGCCGCCGAGCTCCAGGCGCGGGCCTTCACCGTCGGCGCCGACATCTTCCTGGGCGAGGGCCAGTCGGCGGCCGACCTGGAGCTGATGGCGCACGAGGCCACGCACGTCGTCCAGCAGCAGGCGGTCGGGGTCTACCGGGCCGACGTCGCCCGGCTCGCCCTGGGCACGCTCATGCCCGACTGGCTCATCAAGGACTTCCAGGCGCTGCCGGGGTACGGGGTCGTGACGGTCGTCGTGGGCAGCGACCCGATCACGGGCGAGTCCGCGGCCGCGAGCCGCCAGTCGTTCGTCGAGAAGCTCTTGTCGTACGGACCGTTCGGGGCTGCGGTCGGGCCGCTGCTGCAGACCGTCAAGGTGCTCGACGACGTCTTCACGATGATCAGCGACGGCCTGGCCAACCACAACCTCACGTTCGGCCGGGTGATGCACGACTTCGAGGCCGCCTGGGACGAGATGAAGATCGTCGAGGGCGTCGACTACAACGTCGCGATCGCGCGCAAGTACCTGAACGGGATCGTCAGCGACCTCAAGGCGTTCCTCGGCGAGATCGCGGCCACGGTGATCGCGAAGGTCCGAGCCGTCCTGGCGAAGGTCGCCGAGCCGTTCCTCGAGAAGGAGAGCATCGCCCCGTACTGGAACCTCGCCAAGAAGGTCCTGCACACCAACCCGTTGACCGGCGAGGACGTCCCGGCGACGCCCGTCGAGATCCTCACCGAGTTCCTCAAGGTCCTGCACCAGGACGACGTGCTCGCCCAGATGACCGAGCGCGGCACGCTCCAGGAGACCGCGGACTGGGTCGGCAGCAAGATCGACCAGTTCAAGGGGATCATCAGCGAGATCGGCGGGCTGCTCAGCAAGGCCGGGGACGCGCTGACGCCGGCCAACCTCCCGAACCTCCTGGACACGCTTCCGGCCCTGGCCGACCAGGCCTGGGGGATCGTCAAGAAGATCGGCGACTTCGCCCAGGACGTCATCAAGCAGGTCCTCGTCCTGGTCAAGAAGTCGCTGCTGGCGTGGCTGTCGACGCACGCCCAGAAGATCCCCGGCTACGAGCTGCTCACCGTCATCCTCGAGAAGGACCCCTTCACCGAGGTGGCGGTGCCGCGCACCGCCGAGAACCTCATCAAGGGGTTCATCCTCCTGCTGCCCGGCGGCGACGGCATGTACAAGAAGCTCGCCGAGTCGGGCGTGATCGCCGACGCGGCCGGCCGGATCACGTCGGCCATGGAGTCGCTGAACATCTCCTGGAAGACGATCACCGACACGTTCCTCGGCATCTGGAACCTGGTGACGCTGGAGAACCTGCTCAAGCCCATCGAGACGTTCCAGAAGATCATGGACGAGTTCGGTGGCCCGCTCGAACGGATCATCACGTTCGCGGCCGTCGTCATCCAGGTCGTCGTCGAGCTGATCCTGCGGTTGATGAACTTCCCGCCCGAGCTGCTCGGGCACATCATCGACCAGGCGATGTCGGCGATCGACGACATCAAGAAGGACCCGATCGCGTTCCTGATGAACCTCATCGAGGCGATGAAGCGCGGGTTCAGCGCCTTCTTCGACAAGGTTGCGGACTACCTGCTCAAGGGCCTGGCCGACTGGATGTTCCGCGGCCTCAAGACGATCGGCGTCCAGGTGCCGACCGAGCTGTCCGTCCAGGCCGCGATCACGCTGGTGATCCAGGTCTCCGGCATCACGGTCGAGAGCCTGTGGAAGAAGCTCGCCGACAAGATCGGCCAGGAGACGGTCGACAAGATCAAGGGCGCCATCGAGCTGGCGGGCGAGGCGTTCGCCTTCCTCAAGGACATCCAGGAGCGGGGCTTCGAGGCGATCTGGGACAAGATCAGCGAGCAGCTGAGCAACCTGTGGGACCTGATCTTCGACTCGGCCAAGCAGTGGATCATGAAGGAGGTCGTCGACAAGGCGGTCGCCAAGGTCCTCTCGATGCTCGACCCGACCGGCGTCATGGCGGTCGTGAACAGCGCCATCGCGATCTTCAAGGGGATCCAGTCCGTCCTCGACTACGTGCGGGAGCTCCTGGAGCTCGTCGACAGCTACGTCTCGACGGTCGCGTCGATCGCCAAGGGTGACGTGGCGCCCGGCGCCGCCATGCTCGAGAAGGGCCTGGCCGGCTCGGTCCCGGTCGCGATCGGCTTCCTGATGAACCAGGCAGGGCTCGGCGACGTGCCCGACGAGGTCAAGAAGATCGTCCTGGGTCTGCGCGTCAAGATCGACGAGGCCATCGACTGGCTGCTCGACAAGGCGATCGCGCTGGGCAGGGCCGCACTGGACGCACTGGGCCTGGGAGGTGACAAGGACAGCGATATCGATCCGGCCAGGTTCGACAAGCCCTTCGTCGTGGACGAGGAGGTCGAGGAGGTTGACGAGACGCATCACGTCAGGTCGGACGGGCCCGACGGTGCGCTCGTGCTCCACAGCGACCCTGTCCCCGTCTCGCTGATGCCCGACGCCCCGAAGTTCCAGGCGGAGGTCGACGCCTACATCGCCGCCAAGAAGGCGTACGACGACGAGCGCGCCAAGGTCCCGAGGGATGTGAAGAAGCTCGGACCGCTCCTCACGGCACTCGACAAGGCGACGATCGACCTCGTCGCGAAGGTACGCGCCTTCGCGATCCTCAACCCGGGCGCGAGTGCTCCGGGTGTCGGGACCAAGGAGAAGCACGGGCTCCAGGGACAACGGATCGTCAGCAAGGCCCAGCACCCGAAGGCCAGGGCGCCCGGACCTCTGATCTGGCAGACGCGGTCCGAGCACGTGCTCCCGTTCCGTAGCGGGTCGTTGCTCTGGCACGCGCTCGGGGCCGACCTGCCGGACCGTGGATCAGGCCTCGACAAGAACCAGACGACGATCGTGACCTATCAGGGTGCTGCGGCTCGCAAGGACTCGAAGGACTACGGCGACGTCGTCGCCGCCAAGTCGAAGGCGGCCTCCGCGTACAAGGACCTCAAGACGGCGATCGAGGTCGAGCTGGACACTGAGAAGGTGAGCGGCGGCACGGGTGGCCAGGGCATGCAGCATGCCATCACCAACTTCCGGGAGTTCATGTACTGGTTGCACCAGGAGATCGCGAAGGCCAGCGGCGACGCTGTCACGGACACGACGTTGTTCGTGTCGCAGGAGAGCAACGACATCGATTCGGCGGTCTCCAGCCAGACGAACAGCGTCCGGCGGGGCCCAGCAAACAGTCCGGAGCCTGTGATTCCCGACGGTAGCGAGATCAAGGCGGCCGCCGACGAACAGCTCGCCGACGTCCGCGCCATGCTGGTGGAGGCGTGGATGGCTCGAGTCCAGAACCTCGGGCTGACGCCTGAGGTCATCGATGCGTTGGAGATCTCCTCGGAGTGAGGTCGTAGATCAGCGCTCGGCGACGCGCAGGTCGCGCTCCTGCACCGGTGGCCCGGCGACGAACTCGCGGGCGGGCTGCAGGGGCGCCACGATCACGACGTCCAGAGACGGCTTCATCTCTCCGCCCAGCGCGCCCCACAGGTCGGTCAGCGAACGGTCCGGGCCAGGCGGCCGGGCGACGGTGATCACCAGCTGCTCGTCGACGAACCGCGGTGGCAGGCACGACTCGGGGATGCGGTCGAAGCGCACGAGGTTGTCCAGGATCTGCCCGAGCAGCAGGTGTTCGTCCTCGGGCCGGCTGGTCCAGGCGGTGACCAGGTAGGACACCTTGTAGTAGCGCGGGCCCGGGCGATGCCCGGAGATGCGCCCGTTCTCGTCGCGCACGGCGCGGGCCTGGCCGTCGCGGCGCTCGACGTCCTCCCGGATGTCGTACAGGAACACGTCCACGACGGGCCCGCCTCGGCGCGCCGCCCACTCGCGCGTCGGTGCCTCGAGCACCACCTCCGCGCTCTGGCCGAGCAGGACCTCGGTCCGCAGGAGAGCCGCGAGTGCGGCATCGACGTCGGAGATCACAGCACCATGCTCCCGCCGGACTCGTCGTCGTGGCCGAGGAGTGGGCGAGGCATGCCCCAACGGGCAGTGACGTGGGCGGGGAGCGCGCCTAGCCTGGCGACGTGAGCGTCGTCGAGGCCAGCGAGATCTACCGCGTGGCCCGGCTGGCCGGGTTCAGCCCGGATCAGGCCGTGACCATGACGGCCATCGCGCTCGCGGAGTCGGGCGGCGAGACCGGCGCGCACGCCACGGTCGGGGAGAACTCGCTCGGCCTCTGGCAGATCAACGTCGCCGCGCACCCGAACCTGCAGGGCGTCGACCTGACGGATCCGCTGAACAACGCGAAGGCGGCGTTCGAGGTGTCGGGCCACGGCACCGACATCTCGCCCTGGACCGTGACCCACCGCGGCACGGGCGCGCGCTACCTGCAGTTCCGGACAGAGGCGGAGGTCGCCGCGACGCTGAACGGGGACCACGCCGTCGGCAGCTGGGTCGGGACGCAGGGGTACGGCGACGTGACCGCGGCGGCCGGCGGTGTGGCGACACCGGAACCAGGAGCGGATCCGGTCTCCGACGCCGTGGCTGTGACCGACGGCGGCGACTGGCACGACGGGGGAGTGCTCCAGCAGTTCCTCGACGCGGCCACCGCCCAGGCCGGCGACTCGTACGTGTTCGGGGAGAGGGTGGACCTCGACGACGCCGACCCCGACACGTTCGACTGCTCCGGCCTGGTGAAGTGGGCCGCCGGGCGCGTCGGCGTCGACCTGCCGCACGCGTCCTGGATGCAGTACATCCAGCTGCGCGACGAGGGCTACGCGATCCCCGTCGAGCAGGCGATCCACACGCCCGGCGCGCTGCTGTTCAACTTTCCCTCGGAGCCCGTGGCCGGGTCGGTCCGTCCCACCAATGCCCACGTCGCCATCAGCATGGGCGACGGGCAGACGATCGAGGCGATGAACCCGCACAAGGGCGTGCGGTTCGGGGCGGCCACCGAGAAGCGTTTCGACTTCGCGGTGGTCATCCCGGGGATCTCCGACGGGACGTCGCACGCCGACGCGATCGATCCGGCCCTGGACTCGGACGGCGACGGGATCACGGACCAGATGGAGGCCAAGCTCGGTCTCGACGTGTTCACGATCGACTCCGACGGCGACGGCCTCTCCGACGGGTACGAGCTGATGGTGACGGGCAGCAGGCCGACGGTCGCCGACTCGGACTCGGACGGCTACTCCGACTCGATCGAGCTGGTGCGCGGCTCGGACCCGCTCATGGCCGACGCCCTGACGACGACGTTCACGCACGACGTCCCCGTTCCGGACGACGACCACCTGGTGGACGACCTGTTCGGCCAGGACCACCCCGACGTGCACTAGTCAGATCAAGCCGTGCCGCACGGCGTACGCGACGGCGTGCGACCGGTTGCGCAGCCCGAACCGCCGCGTGATGTCCTGGATGATCGTCTTGACCGTGCGCTCCGAGTAGGCCAGTCGCCGTGCGATCTCGCGCGTGTCCGACCCGTCGCCGAGCATCTCCAGGACCGCGCGCTCACGCTCGGTCAGCGTCGCGAGCGCGAGCATCCGCGGCGCGGGCGCGTCGCCGCCGGAGTGCGGCAGCAGGGCGGACAACAGGTCGGGCGGCACCACCGCGTCGCCGCCGGCGACGGAGCGGAGCAGCTGCGCGAGGCTCTCGCCGGTCACGTCGTGGCGGCGAAGCAGCCCGACCGCACCGGCCTGCAGCACCACGGCGACGACGTCCGTGCTCAGGTCGCCGACGACGACCACCACTCGCGAGTCCCCACGGGCCGCGAGCGACCGCACCTCGGCGAGGCCCCTGGGCGTCACCGTGTCGAGCACGACCAGCGTGATGTCGGGGCCGTGCTCCGGCTGGACGGCCGCGAGGTCTGCGTCGTGCGTGAGAAGCGTCGCGATGCCGGTGCGCGTGATCGCGTCGCCGCCTTCGATGCAGACCCGCACGACGTCGGAGGTGGTGTGCCGTGGCCTGGCCTCGGTGAGCGTCGTCGTCACGACGCCACAGTGCGCCCCGACGCTCAACAGGCGCTCCACAGAAACTCAACAGCCCCGACGTCTCCCCGGACGGGGCTCGCACCGCGACAATGCGGACATGGGGGACGTCGAGGACCTGCTCGTCCAGACCGCCGACGCCGCACGGGCACAGGGACGTGACGACCTGGTCGGCCGCATCGAGGCGTCGCTCGGGCGCCTCGCCGTCCCCGAGTTCCGGGTGGTGGTCTGCGGCGAGTTCAAGAAGGGCAAGAGCTCACTGGTCAACGCCGTGCTGGGCGCACGCGTGTGCGCCACCGACGCCGACGTCGCCACCGCCGTCCCCACGTACGTCCGGTACGGCGAGCGCTTCGAGGCGCGCGAGCTGCTGGGGGAGGGACCGGCATCCGAGCGCGGTGCCGTGGCGACCGACGTCGACGCGGTCGCGACCGGTCACGCCGGGCCGCAGGCTCGTGCGTTGGAGGTGCGACTACCCCGTCGACTGCTGGAGGGCGGCACGGTGCTCGTCGACACGCCCGGGATCAGCGGCGGCCTGGCGTCGAGCCACGCGGGCATCGCGCTTCGGGCGCTCGCCGTCGCGGACGTGCTGATCTTCGTCACCGACGCGGGTGCCGAGCTCGGCCGGGCGGAGCTCGCGTTCCTGTCACAGGCCGCGTCCCTGTGCCCCGTGGTCCTGGGCGCCGTCACGCGGGTGGACCTGTACCCGCAGTGGCGTCGCATCGTGGCCGCGGACGCGCAGCACATCCAGGATGCCGGTCTGGACGTCCCGCTGTACCCGCTCTCAGCACCGCTGCGGCACGCCGGGCTGCGCGAGCGCGACCGCGGGCTGCTGGTCGAGTCGGGGTATCCCGAGCTGACGGCCCGGCTGGTCGCGGAGCAGGACCGGGCGGCCGGGTCGGGCGAGGTGTCGGCGGCCGCGGTCGCCGTCAGCGTCCTCGGCCAGCTGACCGCGGAGCTGACCGCCGAACGACGCGGGCTTGCCGACGACGCCGGCGCCCGCTCGCAGAGCGAGGCGTGGACGGCCGCGAAGGCGCAGGCCACGGACCTGCGCGGCGTCGGCTCCCGCTGGCAGCAGACGCTGTACGACCAGATGGGCGACCTGTCGGCGGACGTCGAGAACGACCTCACGGTCCGGGTCCGCGCTCTGCGTCGTGACGCGGCCGAGCGGATCGCGCAGATGCCTCCGGCGCGACTCGCTGCCGATCTCGGTCCGTGGTTGCAGCAACGCACGACGGAGACGGTTCTCGACCACCAGTCAGTCGTCCGGGCGCGCGCCGAGCAGGTCGCAGACACCGTGTCCGCGACATTCGGATCGGCTGCCATGGACCTGCGTAGAGCGCTCGACCTCGGCATCGCAGAAGGGTCGCCGTGGGCTTCGGTCGGGTTCGAGGCCACCCCGACCCGCAGGTCCGGGCTCGACGCGAGCATCACCGCTCTGCGGGGTGGGTCGGCCGGGGCGATGATCACGCACGCGGCCGGACTGGTGCTCGGTCTCGCGTTCCCGGTGGTCCTCCCCGTGGCGGTCGTGCTTGCCGGGGTGCTCGCCGGCAAGTCGTGGCAGAGCGCGCACAAGTCGCAGCTGCGTCTGTTGCGGGCCGAGACGGAGCGCGCGGTGCTCGGCTACCTCGAGGACGTCGACACGGCAGCCCGCAAGGACACCCGTGACGCCGTCCGACGGCTGCAGCGCCGGCTGCGGGAGGACTTCGAGTCCAGCGCCGCTGAGCTGCTGACGACGGCGACCCGGGCCGTCGAGCAGCTGTCGGCCGCACTGGCCGCAGACGCTGCGCAGCGCAGCCGCCGTCGGGAGGAGGTGGACCGGCAGCTCGCCGGGCTGGAGGGTCAGGCCCTCAAGGCGCGGCACCTGATCGCCGAGCTGCTGCCGGTGCCGTCGTGAGCACGACCGACCGGGTGCGCGGGCTGCTCGTCGACGCCATCGCGGCGTACACCGGCACGCCGCAGGAGGACGCGCTGCGCGCGAGCCTCGACCGGCTGGACGGTCCGCTGCGCGTGGCGTTCGCCGGCCGGGTCAAGGCGGGCAAGTCGACGTTGCTCAACGCCCTCGTCGGCCAGCGTCTGGCTGCCACCGATGCGACGGAGTGCACCCGGATCGTGACGAGCTACGTCGATGGCCCGGCCACCCGGGCGTGGGTGCACCGCGCCGGCGTCGAACCGGTCCAGGTGCCGTTCCGGCGCATCGGTGGACAGACCCACATCGACCTCGGCACCATCCCCGCCGACGAGGTCACCTCGCTCGTCGTCGAGACGCCGTCGTCCCGGCTCGCGACCATGACCCTCATCGACACGCCCGGCATCGGCTCGGTCCGCACGGAGATCTCCGCCCGGACCGAGGCGTTCCTGGTCGAGGACGCCCCGGGGGCAGACGCGGTCCTCTATCTGATGCGGCACCTGCACGCGGCGGACGTCGGCTTCCTGGGCGCGATGCAGGACGACACCCTCGGCCGCAGCTCGCCCGTGAACGCCTTGGGCATCCTGTCGCGGGCCGACGAGATCGCCGGCGGCCGCGAGGACTCGCTCGAGGTTGCCGCCCGGGTCGCTTCCGACTACGCCGCCGACCGCCGCGTCCGCGCCCTGGTGCAGGGGGTCGTGCCGGTCTCGGGCCTGCTGGCCATGGCATCCGTCGAGCTGGAGGAACGCCAGTTCGCCGGCCTGCGCGACCTCGCGACCGCGCCGACCTCGCTGCTGCTCTCTGCCGACCGGCTCGTCGACGCGCGCCCCGACCTGGGCCCGTCACGTGAGCTCCGGTCCGAGCTGCTGGACCTGCTCGGCCTTTTCGGCATCCGCTTGGCCGTGAGCCTCGTCCGCCTCGGAAACGCCTCGGATGCCGGATCGCTGGCGGTGGCCCTGCGCGTGGCCAGCGGTCTCGACGAGGTCCGCACGCTGCTCCGCGAGCGCTTCGCAGTGCGGTCGGCGGTCTTGCAGGCACGCGGTGCGCTCCAGGCGATCGGCTCGGCGCTCGACGCGTCGTCGATCCCGCGGTCTGCCGCATTGCGTCGGGGCGTCGAGAGCGTCGTGGCCGGCGCGCACGAGCTCACCGAGATGGCAGTCCTGGAGGACCTGCGTACGGGCGAGCTCGAGCTGGGAGACGAGGAAGCTCTCGCAGACGCCGAACGGCTGCTCGGCGTCGACGGCGACGACCCACGGGCCCGGCTGGGGCTCGCCACGGACTCGGACGAAGAGACCGTGCACGCCGGGGCCCGGGAGGCCCTGCGCAGGTGGCAGCAACGCTCGAGCAGCCCGATCGCATCGCCGGACATGCGTCGGGTGGCCACGGACGTTCGTCGGACGTGTGAAGGTCTGCTCCAGACCCTGTAGACCGCGCTAAGGGGAGCCGGTTGCCTCGCGGAGCCGACGGCGTCCGCTCCTCAACTTGCATCGACGCACGTGACGTCGATGTGGGCTGCTGCCCCGAACTCGTCAGTCGCTGTCACCTTGACGGTCGACGGCGCGGTGTCCGAACCCGCGAGCTTGGCGCTGCTGGAGAAGTGGCCGACGGGTCCCGTCCTCGTGATCCCCGGAGGGCCGGAAATCCTGACCGTCGACGGAGTGGCATCCGAGAAGGCGCCCGTGACGACGATTTTGCCGGCAATGATCGGGGGCTTTCGAGCCGGGTCGTAGGTCGGGAGCGTGTACGTGCAGCTAGCCGCGGTGATGACGGGCGGCCGGTTTCCCAGGGCGCCGATCTGCTGCGAGGCCGTCCCAGCAGTGACGTTGAGCCCGGGGGCGTTCAAGCCGTCCGTCGGGGGCGTACCGCCTGCCGTGAGCGTCACGTCGTGCGAGGTGCCGGCAGCCAGAGTGAAGGAACTGTTCTGAACGGCGATCCAGCCCATTCCCCCTGCTGGGGAGACCGTCACGGCGACCGTTCCGGCGCACCCTTGGGGCGCCTTCACCGTGATGACGACCACGGCGCCGGCTCTCCGGAGGTCCACCGGGTTGGGGGAGACGGGCAGGGGTGAGCACGGCGCGGCGACCGCGAACGGTTGGGTGAGTGCGCCGACCGGCTGGCCTTCACGGACCAGCGTCAGGGTCACGCTGAAGACCGTGTTGGTCTGCCACGCGACCGGCAGGGACGCGCCGGGTGCGGTGACCTCATCCTTCACCCCGCCCGGTTGGGCCACGAGGTGCCAGTGCCACTCGAGGTCAGCGGTGTCCCCCTCGACCGCGGGCGTCACGCTGAGGGTGTTGGTGGCGTCGTTCTCGTTGACGGAGAGCGATCTGATCGTCACCGGTCCATAGGTCTTCGTGGGGGGGATGGCGGTCGCCGAGGTGACGGGGGGTGTCGGCGTCGTCGGTCCGCCACCACCTTGACCCGGCCCGTTACCCCCCTGACCCGGCCCGTCACCCCCCTGACCCGGCCCGTTGCCCCGCCCGCCCTGGCCCTTGCCTCCGACCTTCGTGGACCCTCCCGTGCCCGGCGTCGCAGTGGCGGTGGCCGTCGGGGTGTTCTTCGGACGCGGCGCGGGGGACTCGGGCAGAGTGAGCGGGGTCGCCGGCGCGCCGGTGGTGGGGTTGAACTTCTCCAGAGACGCAGCCCTTCGCCAGATGCCGTCGACCAGGCGCAGGACGCCGGCCGCGGACCCGTCGCGGTCGTTGTAGAACACCATCCCGCTGGCGGGTGGGGCAGCTGTGAGCTCGAGCGCGTGCCCAGGGTCGGCGAGCGGGAACGTCCCCGCGACCGTGCCCTTGCGCGTGTCCACGACGATGGTGACGCCGCTCGAGCGGTCAGGCACGAAGACGAACCGGCCGGACTGGGCGAGCGCACTGTAGGTGCCGGTCCCGGGTGTCCCGATCTTCACGACCCGCCCGCAGTCGTCGTGACCCACGCCGGCGATGACCAGGGTGCCGGTCGAGGCCACGGCCGCATAGATCTCGCTCTTGTCCTGCGACCCCAGCAGCTCAGCGCCGGCACCCTTGGGGATGTCCAGGCACGTCGCTCTGCCCGCGGACCCGGACGGGCTCACCTGGCGGACCGTCCCCGCTTCCGGGTCGACGAGGACGGGCGACCCCTGGGTGAGGACGAGCTGGTCGGTGCGTGCGGCGGCGCCTCGGTCGACGTGCTTGGTCCCGTCGTACCAGGTCAGGCCACCGCGGGCGGAGTCGACCGCCCACAGGTTCCCGGCATCGTCGACCACCGACTGCCCGGCACCCGGTGCGGCGCCGAGCGCGATCTGGTCGTGCACCTTGAGGGTGTCGGGGTCCACGAGGTAGGCCAGCGACTGCGCGGGGTCGACGACATAGACGTGGTCGTGGCCCTGCAGCACTCGGAGCCCGGAGTCGGCGGCCGTCCCGAAGGCGACGGCCTTGTCCACCTCGCTCGTCGCACCCTCGACGAGCGCGACGCTGCCGACGGTGCGGTCCGTCAGGTACGCCGACGAACCGGCCTGGCTGACGTCGAGCGCGTGGTCGACGCCCTTGATGCGGACTGTCGCCTCGACCTCGTCCGCGGGCCCGTCGATGAGCGAGAGCAGACCCTGGTGCGGCGAGGCGACCCAGGCCGTGCCACTGTCCTGAGCCAGCGAGGTCACGGCGTTGCTGGTTCCGAGCGCCGTCATCCCCGCGACGGGGAGGGCGATCAACGCGACACAGGCGGGGACCTGCCAGCGCCGCCTCATGCTCGGGCCCGCGCGCCCTCGCGCTCGGCCGGTTCGAGTGTCGTCGCGCGGGACCGTCGGCCCGACGGGTCGAGCAGCGGGCGCGGGTCCAGCCACGTGCGCAGCCGGACGGCCAGGGGAGTCGCGGCGGCGATCGCGGTGCGCACGGTTCCCTCGAGCCGCCAGGCGTTGCGCGCGGCAGCGGGTCCGGGGGCGGACGGGGCGAACACGGCGTTCGTCGCGACGACGGCGAGCTCGGCGACGTCGTCCGCGGCGCCCTCGGGCAGGTGGGGCCGAGCCGCGCGGGCGACCTCGATCGGCGTCCAGGACGGCGGCACGGGTATGCCCTGCTCACGGAGTCGGTCGGTGGTCTCGCGCCAGGCGGCACTGATCTGACGGGAGGCCGTGCCGCCCGTGCGTCGCCGTCCGCGACGCAGGAGCTTGCCGCCGACGACCGCCGCCATGAGCAGCAGCAGGAGCAGGACGAGGACCGACACCGTGACGACCGAGGTGCGCACGATCCGCGTGACCACGCCGCCGCCGACCTCCGTGCCGCCGTTCCCCGCGGCCTGGTCGGGCTGGGCCGGCTGGGCGGCCGCGGGGTTGTCGGGGATGACCGGCTGGTCCTCGGGCTCCTGCGGCTGCGGGTCGGCCAGGTTGCGGGTGTCCGTCGGGTCGAACGCCACCCAGCCGTAGCCGTCCAGGAGCACCTCGGGCCACGCGAACGCGTCGGTCGTCGAGACCTTGTACGTGCTTCCGGTCTTCTCCTTGTCCCGCAGCAGGTAGCCGAACGCGACCCGCGACGGGTAGCCCATCGACCGGGCGAGGATCGCGAACGCCGACGCGTACTGCTCGGCGTACCCGGGCGTGGCCTTCTCGCCGACGAGCGTGCGGCGGACTGCGGCGTAGGAGTTGCCCGCCTTGGCCGTCGGGTCGTAGGCCCGGGTCCGCAGGTAGCTCTGCAGCGCGTCGAGCTGAGCCTTCGGGCTCGCGGCGGTGCCGCGGGCGAGGTCGGCCTGCTGACGCACCCACTCGGGTGCGTGAGGCAGCGCCTTGAGCCGCGGCTCGGACGGCGGCGGGACGGCCTTGTCGATGCCGACGGTGCTCGCGACATCGGCGGTCGCGGTGTAGCGCACGGCCTTCGGGCCGGAGCTGTCTGCGGCCTCGGCGCGCACGACGCTCCCGCTCGACTCGTCGATCGCGACCGAGGTCCCGCTGATCGTGCGGGTCTCGCCGACCACGGGCAGGTACGGGCTGCGTCGGCTCGTCACCTCGACGGCGAGCGTGACCGGGTCGGACGATCTCGCGGGGGCTGCTGCCTCGGGCAGCTTCGTCCCGGCCCTGACGAACGTGCCCGACTGGCTCCAGAGCGCGCCGTCGAAGTCGTCGAGCGCCGCGAGCCGGATGCGGTCGACACGGTCGGCACCCGGACCGGTCACCGAGACCGTGTACAGCGCCGAGGACGGACCGGTCATCTGCGGCTTGAGCTCGACCAGCGGCGAGAGCCCGAACGACTGGTCGATCTGGGGCTTGTGCGAGTCGCGGGGGTCCGCCCGGTGCGTGCCGGGAACGATCGGGACCGTCAGGACGAGTGCGGCGGCCACGGCGACGACGAGTGCCACACCCGGGATGCCGAGCAGGACCCGCCCGGCGGAGGACGTCCGCCGGGCACCGGCCGCGTCGGCGCCGACCGCGCGGTCCAGCGCCTCCTCGGCCGCGCGACCGCCGGAACCGGCGTCGGCGCTGCGCACGGAGTTGGCACGGAGCAGGATGAGCGCCGCGAGCACCACCGCGAGCCCGACCGTGACCCCCGTCTGGCTCTGGCCTCGCGCGGCCGTCAGCGCGAGCGCGAGCACCAGCACCCCGACCGCCGGCAGAGCGAGCGACGTGACTGCCGCGGTCCGCAGGACGAGCAGACCGGTGACGAAAGCGGCGGTCAGGGCGGCGGCCGCGGGCAGGGCGAGCGACTGCGGCCCCGGGTCGGCAGGGAGCGTCACCGTGAGCATCCGGTCCCACCCGGACAGCAGGTCCGTGCCGGTCGCCGCCAGCGCAGACGGCTTGGGCACACCGTGCAGCGCGAACAGGGCGTAGAGGTAGACGGCGACCAGGCCCGCGAGCGCGCTCAGCCACCCCGCCCAGCGCCACCAGGCGGACGCCGCGGCCAGCGCGGTCCCCACGAGCACCGCACCGCCGACCCGCGCGGTCCAACCCCAGCCGAAGAAGTACGGCGTGAACGCGAGCGCGGCGACAGCGACGGACAACGCACCGAGCGCCAGCTCGACCGCGACCGGTCCGACCGGCCGGCCGCCCCACCTGTCCTGCGTCGTCGTGGCCACCGTCAACCCCGGATCAGGCTGTTCCAGGCCCGTGCGAAGTCGTCGCTCGTGTCGACGTTCACCACAAGAGCGCCGTCGAGCGGTGCCGACCGACGTCCGGTCCGGTCGCCGACCTGCGCCACGGAGACCATCTGGAACCGCGGGCGCGCCCGAGAGATCGCGGCGCGCTGGTCCGGGTCGGGCTGGCCCGTGACCACGCCGAGCGAGACACCCTCCTCGCGCGGCACCATCCGGAGCAGGGCGCTGAGGCCGGGGTCGTCGTCCGACCTCTCGACCCGAGCCAGCAGGTCCAGCACCTCCGTGCGGTCGCGCGTACGGTCGACGGCGATGCCCGCGCCGCCGGTCGTGCACAGCTGCAGCGGGAACCGCCCGTCGACTGCGGCGACGGCCAACGACGCGGCCACGCGGACCGCCTCCTCGAACGCCTCGTCGTCCGAGTAGGGCGCCCGGGACGTGTCCAGCACGACCATGAGCCGCGGCTCCTCGGGCACGACGTTGTGCCGCACCATGAGGATCCCGGTGCGGGCGGTGGCCTTGGCGTGGATGAGGCGGTGGTCGTCGCCCGGGACGTACTCGCGCAGGCTGTGGAACGCGACGCCGCCGCGTGGCGCGCTCGACGACGTCGGTCCCTCCGAGTCCTGCGAGTGTCCGCTCGGCAGGGAGGCAAGGGCGTGCAGGCGCGGGTAGACGGTCAGCTCCGCGGTGGAGGCGAAGTCGCGGGAGATGCTCATGAGCCGCAGCGGGTCGGTGTGCCCGATCGACAAGGGTCCGACCCGGTAGATGCCCCGACGGTGCGTGGGGAGCGGGTAGGTCGACGCTGTCTGCGCGCCCGGGGCGAGGCTGGGCAGCGGGAGCGTGATGCTGCGGTCGCCGAACCGCTCGGCGGCCAGGACGGGCGGGCTCCGGCGGCGAGCCGTGTTCGTCAGGGTGACCACCCCGCGGGCCAGCTCGCCCTCCTGCACGCGCAGCGGCTGGATCTCGCGGACAGCGGAGAGCGTCGGCCGGTACACCATCCAGACGCCCGAGACTGCCAGTGCGAGCACGCAGACCAGCCCGAGCAGCGCCAGCTCGGGGTAGTCGAACCACCAGCCCGACGCGAGCAGCAGAAGACCGGCGACAGCGACGCCCTTGCCCGACGCGGTGACCACGACGACCGCCTCAGACCGCGGCGCGGGTCTGCGGCACGGGCACAGACGTGATGATCTGCTGCAGGAGCTCGAGGGCCGTGCGGCCGCGGAGCTCGGCCTCGGGCTTGAGGATCATGCGGTGCGGCAGGACGTAGGGCGAGACGACCTTGACGTCGTCGGCGGTGACGAACGACCGTCCCTGCGCGGCGGCGAACGCCTGGGCCGCCTTGGCCACGGCGATCGTGCCGCGCGGGCTGATCCCGAGCCGCAGGTCGGGCAGGGTGCGGCTCGACGCCGTGATCGTGACGATGTACGTGAGCACCGCGGGCGCGAGGTGGACCTGTGCGGCGATCTGGTTCATCTGCTGCAGGTCCGACGTGGTCATCACCGACTGCAGGCTGTCCGTCGTGTGGCCCGCCGTGGCGTTGGCCACCACCTGGACCTCGGCGTCGTGGTCCGGGTACCCGATGGTGGTCCGCATCATGAACCGGTCCAGCTCGGCCTCGGGCAGGTCGTACGTGCCGCTCTGCTCCACCGGGTTCTCCGTCGCGATGACGATGAACGGCCGGGGCACCAGGTACGGCACCGCGTCGATCGTGACCTGGCGCTCGGCCATGACCTCGAGGAGCGCCGACTGGGTCTTGGGCGAGGCGCGGTTGATCTCGTCGCCGAGCACGATGTTCGCGAACACTGCGCCCGGGTGGAAGACGAACTCACGCTTGCCGCTGTCGTAGATCTGGACGCCCGTGACGTCCGACGGCAGCAGGTCCGGGGTGAACTGGATGCGGCGCATCGAACCGTCGATGGACTGCGAGATGGCTTTGGCCAGGGACGTCTTGCCGGTGCCGGGGACGTCCTCGAGGAGCAGGTGCCCCTCGGCCAGCATGCAGATCACGGCCATGCGCACGACGTCCGGCTTGCCCTTGATGAACGTCTCGATGTTGGCGACCAACGCGTCGAAGCGCTCGGCGAACCACGCGGTCCGCCCTGCGGACGACGTGTCCGGGTACTCGGCGTCCACGACACTCCCTGGGTCTGGTACCGAAGCTGGCACAAATCGGATGTGTGGTACATCACTCTAGAGAGGCTGTGTGCGCGGCTGATACAGGGATGGCTCGGAACTGCACGGATGGGCTGACGGTGAGGGGGTGCCCGTGGATCCGGTGCTCGTCATCGGCGAGAGCGTGCTGAGCGCCGACCCCGGAGGGCAGGCCCGTGCACGGGTGACCGTGCGGAACGTGGGGGAGATCGTCGCGCAGTACCGGTTCGAGGTGCTCGGCGAGGCCGCGCGGTGGGCGACGGTGGTCCCGGCGCACGTGTCGGTGCTGCCGGGAGAGTCCCAGGAGCAGACCGTCGAGGTGCTCTTCCGTCCGCCGGTGGCTCCCGCTGCGCCCGTCGGCACCATCCCGTTCGGTGTCCGGTGCGTCTCCATGGAACGACAGGACGTCGCGGCGGTCGTCGAGGGTGACATCGTCGTCAGCGCCGTGCAGGACCTGGACGCGCGGCTGCGTCCGGACGGTTCCCGCGGGGCACGCGCCGGGCACTACCGGGTGGACCTGCACAACACCGGCACCGCCGACCTGGAGGTCGAGCTGGCCGTGGCGGACCGGGCCGAGCTCCTGCGCTTCGCGCTGGCGCCGACCGCCGTCGAGGTCCCTGCCGGCGCGACGGTCCCGTCGTATCTCGCGGTCCAGCCGCGTACGCCCAAGCTCGTCGGAAAGCCGCTGCCCCACCCCTTCACCGTGACGTACCGCGTCCCCGGGACCGACCGTGCGGGGGAGCTCGCCGAGACGTACGTCCAGCGGCCGACGGTCCGGCGCTGGATGGTCGTCCTGACCATCCTGCTCGTCGGCGCTCTGGTGGCCGCGTACCTGATCCTGCGCGGTCAGGGCGGCTCCACGGCCCTCGAGGTCGGACTGCCCCCGACCGTCGCGGTCACCTCGGCGACGGGCGGGCCCGGCGTCGTCGAGATCCACTGGCAACGGAGCCCGTACGCCACCGGCTACAGCTTGCAGGAGCTGTCGGAGGCGGGTGACGCCACCGGTGCCCTGAAGATCGACGCGGCCCAGACCTCGACGTCCTGGCCCGACCGGTCGGCCGGGACGCACTGCTACCGCGTGGCCGTCGAGGTGGAGGACAAGCCGGGCGGGTACGGCGAGCAGAAGTGCACGGAGGTGCTGCCCGGCGCGGGCACCGAGACGCCCGCGCCGACGCCCTCGGCGACGGCCGGCGGCGCCCCCTTCGAGCCCGTCGGCTTCTACGCGATCTTCGGCAACTTCCCGTTGAGCGACGCGGCGAACCAGGGCGCGGCGATGGCGATGCTCGCCGCCCTGCAGGGCGCCGGGGCGGAGGGTGTGCAGATGCGGTCGAGCCTCGACTCGGCGACGTTCGCCGACGGTGCGGGCAACGCCGGGAACACGGTCGTCTTCAAGGACGGGTTCGCGTCGGAGGCCGAGGCGCGCGCGGTCTGTGACCAGTTCCGGGCGATCGCGGGCAGCTGCGTCGTGCAGGGCAGCGCGCCACCGGCGGCGACACCGTGACCTACGCGCTGGGCATCGATGTCGGGACGGCCTACACCGCGGCGGCCGTCTGGCGGGACGGCCGCGCGTCGACCGTGCCGCTCTCGGACCGTACCGACACCGTGCCCTCGGCCGTGCTGCTCCGGGCGGACGGCGCGCTGCTCGTCGGAGATGCGGCCGTGCGACGCGGGGTGCTGGAACCCGAGCGGCTCGCCCGCGGGTTCAAGCGGCGCATGGGGGACCCGACCGGCCTGCTGCTGGGTGAGGAGGCCATGGCCCCGGAGGTCCTCACCGGCACGCTGATCCGCTGGGTCGTCGAGACCGTGGCGGCGCGCGAGGGTGGTCCGCCCGAGCACGTCACCCTGACCTGCCCGGCCCAGTGGGGTGACCTGCGCCGCGACCTGCTCGTGAGCGCGGCGGCGGAGGCGGGGTTGACGGGTGTCGGGTTGCTGGCCGAACCCGTCGCGGCGGCGGTCCACTACGCGTCGCAGCGCCGGGTTGCGCCCGGTGCGCTCGTCGCGGTGTACGACTTCGGTGGTGGCACGTTCGACTCCGCGGTCGTGCTCAAGACGGGCGACGGCTACGAGCTGCGCGGCGACCCCGACGGGGACGAGCACATCGGCGGCGAGGACGTCGACCAGGCCGTGATGAACCACGTGGCCTCCGCCCTCGGCCGCGCCTGGTCGCTGCTCGACGTGGAGGACCCGGCGGTGCGGCAGGGCCTCGCATCCGTCCGCGAGTCGGCGGTGCTGGCCAAGGAGACCCTGTCGCACGACGTCGAGGCGACGGTCCCGGTGATCCTGCCCGGCCTGACGCGTGACGTCCGGATCACCCGCGGCGAGCTCGAGCGGGCGATCCGCATCGACGTGCTGCGCACGGTCGACGTGCTCGCGCGCACCATCGAGTCCGCGGGCCTGACCCCACGCGACCTGGACAGCGTGCTGCTCACGGGCGGGTCGAGCCGTATCCCGCTGGTCTCGGAGCTGATCGCCGCCGAGCTCGGGGTGCCCGTCGTCGTCGACGTGCACCCCAAGTACGCGGTGTGCCTCGGGGCCGCCCTGACGGGTGCGGGACGGCTGGCGCCCGCCCTCCCTGCGGCACCGCCGAGCCCGCCGGCGGACGACCTCGTCGGCCTGCTCGCCCAGGCACCGGCCGTCGTGGTCGAGGCGGAGCCGAAGGACGTCGGCATCACGGCGCCGGTCGACGTGGCCGTGACCATGCGGGTCGGGACGCGTCTCGCGCTGCGCTACCTGACCGCGAGCGACACCGTGGAGGCCGAGTACCGTGGCGACGCCCGCCGCGGGCTGATCGTCGCGGCGGCCGTGGTCGGCGCTGTCGCGCTCGTGGTCGGAGCGCTCGTGCTGCTCACGTCCTTGCGCGGCTGAGCCTCAGCAGAGGGTCCCGTGGTACGGGGCCGACCTGGCGCCGTACCGGTCCCGCGCCACGACCGTGTACTGGGTGGCTCCTGCGATCGTCGTCGTGTCGACCAGTGCGCGGAACGACGTCGGCTGCGTCGGGTTGATGTTCGTGATGGGGAACCTCTGGCCACCGATGGTCAAGGTGCCCGTCAGGCCGGCGAGATCACCGTCGTTCCAGAAGGTCGTCACAGCGCGTAGCGGGCCGCCGGGCATGGTGCACGAGTCCGGCCCCGCGCTGGTCGGTGGGATGTTGGCGAAGATCGAGACTGCCGGTCCACTCCCGCCGTTCGAGGTCAGGTACAACGCCAGCCCGTTGTCTCCGTCGACGGGTGGGGTCCCCGCGCGGGTCACGGTGACGCTGGTCGACTGGCCGGCCGGCACCGTCACGGTCGACGGCGAGACCTGCAGCCACCCGGGCATCTCGAACGTGACGTCGAAGCCTCCGACGCACCCGCCGGGTGCCGTGAGGCCGAGGTTCGCGCTGCCCGAGCTGACGTCGAGCGTTCCCGTGCCCACCGCGATCGCGTCCGGCGATGCCGAGCACGGCAGACCCACGACGAACGTGGTGGTCCCGGCGTTCATGGCGCCGTCCGGCGTCAGCAGCTCGAGGGTGATCTGGTAGCTGCCGGCCGCGCCCGGCGTGAACGTGATCGGGGCGTAGTCGGTCGTGGTCTGGATGAAGCCGTTGCCGACGTCGCTCTGATAGGACCAGTTGAACGCGGTTCCGGGCGGCGCGCCGGTCGTCGTGGCCGAGAGATGGACGGTCTGCCCGAGCGTGTACGTCGTCGCGTCTGCCGTCACGGAGGTGACCTGGACGTAGGGCGCCGGATCGGCGGTGAACGCCAGCGGTGTCGCGGTCGCGGTTCCCCGCGCGGTCCGGACGGTCAGGGTCACGACGAAGTCGGCGCCGCCGGTGTACGGGAGCGTGGCGCTCATCGTGCCGACCGAGCTCGCCGTCGCGAGCACCGGGCCGCCGGGCCGGCTCAAGCTCCACGTCCAGGTGGCGCCGTCCGCGTTCTGCGCGGGTGCGCTGATGGTGACGGAACCGCCGAGCACGGCCGGCACGGGCGCCAGCGTGAGCGCGCCGACGACCGGGCCGGCGTCGCCACCCTGATGCGTCCCACCGCCGGGACGGGTCGTGCCGCCGGGGCGCGGCGTGCGGGAGGGGGCAGGGACGACCGTCGACGGCGGTCGGTGGGACGCCGACCTGCTCGGGGCAGGAGCCGGAGCGCGGCTCGGTCCGGGCGTCGGCGCGGCTGGGGCGGCGGTGGCGGGAGCCTGCGGTTCTGGCGTGACGATCGCGGCGGCCTTGCCGGTCGTCGGGTCGTACTTCTGGAGTGCGTGCGACGCGCGCCAGGTGTCGCCGTCGAGTCGGAGCACGCCCGCGTCGGACCCGTCCCGGTCGTTGTAGAAGACGAGCCCGTCCTTGTCGATCAGCTCGACGTCGTGTCCTGGTGCCGCCAGGTCGAACGTGCCGACGATGCGGTCGTCGGTGGTGTCGATGACGCGCGTGCGGCCGGTGCTGGTCACGGGGACGAAGACGAACCTGCCGGACTGGGCGAGCGCGCCGAACGTGGCGTCCGGGTCGGCCACCTGGATGAAGCGGCTGCAGTCGTCGTGGTCCACGGACGCCACGACGACGGTGCCGGTCGCCGGGACGGCGGCGAAGACCTCGGCGCGCGTGCGTGAACCCAGCAGATGGACGTCGTCGCTCGAGCGCACGTCGAGGCAGGAGGCGTTCCGTGCGACGCCCGCGTCGCCGAGCGTCCGGACGGATCCCGTCGTGGTGTCGACCAGCACGGGTCGCCCTTCCACGAGCACGAGCCTCGACGCGGCGGCGTGGGCGCCGGCGTCGACGTGCTTGTCGGGGTCGAACCAGGTCAGGGCACCGCTCGTGCGATCGATCACCCACAGTCGGCCGGAGTCGTCGACGACCGCCTGCCCGGGTCCGGGCTGTGCGGCCAGCGACAACGCTCGCCGAACCCGAAGGCTGCGGGGGTCGACACTGGAGGCGGTCCGTCGCGCGGGGTCGAGGACGTACACGACGTCCGCGTTGCGCAGCACCGTCAGGCCGCCGCCCGCCGGGGTGAACCGGATGGGGTCGGTGACCTCGTCCGTCGCGCCGTCGATGCGGGCGACGGTGCCGTCGGTCGTGTCCGCGAGGTAGGCCGACGAGCCGGACTGGACGACATCGAGCTCATGGTCCTGGGCGTGCAGGCGGATCCCGGCGACCACCTGCTCGGACGGACCGTCGATGAGCGAGACCAGTCCTTGGGAGGGCGACGTCACCCAGGCGCCTCCGCCGCTCTGGACGAAGCGCTCGAGCGCGTTGCCCCGACCGTCGAGAGCCGCGACAGTCATCGGGACCAGGACGGCGGCCGCAACGACCGCTCCCGTCAGCGCGCGCGGCCGCCACCATCCGCGTCGACGCCGACCGTCCACCAGACCTCCCTCCCGGGCTCGTCGTCCTCCCATAGTGGACCCATGGCCCGCAGGGGACGAGACACCCGGTGGGAGCTCAGCGGCGTCGCCCGACCGCCCACTCGAGCGTGGCCAGCAGGACGACCACGAGCCCGGCCAGCACGGCACCGAGGGGCAGCGTGCAGGCCAGCACGAGGCAGCCGACCAGCCCGACGACGGGGATCAGCCGCGGCGGTCGCCCCTCGTCGCGGCTCAGAGTCAGCGCGGAGGCGTTCGCGATCGCGTAGTAGACGAGCACCCCGAACGACGAGAAGCCGATCGCACCTCGCAGGTCGAGCGTCGAGACGAGGGCGACGACCACGATGCCGATGGTCACCTCGGCCGTGCGGGGGGTGCGGGTCCGGGCGTGGAGCCTGGCGAGCCGGGCGATCGGCGGTCGGTCACGGGCCACGGCGACGACCGTTCGGGACACGCCGAGCAGGAGTGCCAGCAGTGCGCCCAGCGACGCGGTGGCGGCGCCGACCTGGACGGCGGGCGACCACGCGGCCCACGACCCCGCCTCGACGACCGCCTGAAGCGGTGCGGGCGTCGCGGCGAGCCCGTGCGCGCCGATCGCGAGCAGTGCGCTGAGGCCGACGACCCCGTAGACCACCAGCACGACGAGCAGAGCGATGCTGATCGCACGCGGGATGGTCCGGGTGGGGTCGCGCACCTCCTCACCCAGGGTCGCGACGCGGGCGTAGCCGGCGAAGGCGAAGAACAGCAGCCCGGCCGACTGGAGGATCCCCACCGCGTCGGACCCGGGGAACGGCTGGAGGTTCGTCGGGTCAGCCGTGCCACCACGGAACGAGGCCAGGACGACGACCGCGAGCGCGGCGAGCGACACGACCACGATCACGGTGCTGAGCTGGGTGGACCGCTGAACGCCCGCCCAGCCCAGGGCCGTCAGGGCGACGACGGCAAGCACGGCGACCGGTCGGGCGTGACCAGGAGCCACGTACGACCCGACGGTCAGAGCCATCGCGGCACAGCTGGCGGTCTTGCCGACGATGAAGGCCCAGCCCGCCTGGCCGGCCCACAGCTCACCGAGCCGGTGGCGGGCGTAGACGTACGTACCGCCCGACGTCGGGTACCGCGCGGCGAGGCGGGCGGAGGACGTCGCGTTGCAGTAGGCGACGACCGCGGCGATGGCCAGCCCGATGAGGAGGCCTGACCCGGCTGCGGCTGCGGCGGGCGCGAACGCCGAGAAGATCCCGGCGCCGATCATCGCCGACATCCCGACGACCACGGCGTCCCGGAGGCCGAGCCGCCGGACCATCGCCTGCGGGGCCGGTGTCAGATCGGAGCCGGGATGCACGGCCCCATCATGGCGCCGGGCGATGTCTGCGCAGGGAGATGCCCACGGAAGTTCACGCTGCGGATGCGTGTACGGCCTGCGTCGGGACGGCGTCGACGGTCTCGATACGGAAGGCGAGCGACCGCCAGGCCCGCAGACGGTCCTCAGGAACTGAGCCGGCAGAAGTCGTCTCCGCCGGGTCGACCGGGTATCCGAGCTGGTCCATGTACGTCCTGTCTGTTCGGTAGCCCGGCTGACCGTGAAGGCCCCGTGGCTTTGCGTCCCCGCCTCGCAGCGGGTTTGCCGTCTCGCGACTTACCCAACGGTAAGTGAACAAGTCAGTGACCAGTGTCATTAGCGGCACGACTGATGAACATCCGTCCATCTTTCACCCGACTGGACGTTCGAGACGTCACCCGCTCGGCGGTGCGGGCGCTACCCGCCGACTCCGGAGCGCGGGGGGACGGGGAGTCCTGGCTGGTCCGGACCGTCGAACGACTGCTGGTTCGACCACTGCGGACCGTCCGTCCACGCGCCGTCGTCGATCTGGTACGCGACGAAGAGCAAGAAGGCGACCCAGGCGATCCACACCAGGATCGAGAAAGCGATCAGGCAGCCGCCGACGATCACGCTGGTGACGGCCCACCGCCGGGCGCCGGCCGCCTCGCGCTGCGCCGTCTCGTCGTCACCGGCACCGAACGCCTGCGCCGCGCGGTGCGACGCGAGGAGCGCCGGGATGCCGGTCGGCCAGAACACCAGCATCGCGGCGATGACCCAGCCGACGGGAGCGCCGGTGAACCGGGGGCGGGTCGGTGCCGAGGGCAGCGCGACCGCGTGCGTCGGCTGCGGGGCGGTTGCCGGCCCCGGCTCGGGGGCGTTCGGCACTGACGTCACGTCGTCCTCCTGCGGCTCGGTCCTCGGCCGCAGCGTACGGCCGGGAGCTGTGCTGTCAGCGGTAGGGTCCGGCGCATGGGGATCCGGCAGCTGGCATGGCGAGCCTGCTACGAGCTCCTCGGCGCGCGGGTACGGCGCACCGAGTGGGCGTTCATGAACTACGGCTACGCATCGCGCGTCGGTGCGGCACCCGAGCTGGAGCCGGCCGACGAGCCGGACCGGTTCTGCATCCAGCTCTACGCGCACGTCCTCGACGGTGTCGACCTCACGGGAGCGGACGTGCTCGAGGTCGGGTCGGGGCGCGGCGGCGGTGCGTCCTGGATGAGCCGGTACCTGGGCCCACGATCGACGACCGGAGTCGACTTCGCAGCGTCGGCGGTCTCCTTGGCGCGTCGTGACCGACGGGGACCGCAGCTGACGTTCGTCCGCGGCGACGCAGCGGCCCTGCCGTTCACCGGCGCCTCGTTCGACGTCGTCGTGAACGTCGAGTCGTCGCACTGCTACGGGTCCATGGAGGCATTCGTCTCGGAGGTGCGGCGCGTCCTTCGGCCCGGCGGCCACTTCGTGTGGGCGGACCTTCGCGACGAACCGGACGTGGCAACGACCCGGGAGCAGCTCGCATCGAGCGGGCTCGTGCCGGTGCGCGAGCGCGACATCACCGCCGAGGTCCTGCACGCGATGCGGCTCGACGACGCCCGCAAGGCGGACATGGTCCGCGAATGGATCCCTCGGCCGTTCCAGAGGCCGCTGCGCGGGTTCGCCGGGCTCGACGGCACCCGGAATCCTGAGGGTATGGCCGCGGGGACGATCCGGTACCTCAGTGCCGCGCTCGTGCGCGCCACCTGACTCGGCGGGGCGACCCGCACCCGGTCCTGGTGTCGCAGCCCGTAGGGCCTTGCTGCGCCGCCGGGTCCGGAGGACGCTGATGTCGAGACGGAGGGGTGCCATGACAGGATTCGTGCAGATCATCGACTTCCGCACGACGCGGATCGACGAGGTGCAGGCGCTGGGCGACGAGTACGTGTCGGCCCGCGCTGCGGAAGGTGACACCCACGTGGTTCGGACGGTCGTGACCGCCGACCGCGACGAGCCGGGTCGCTACCTCAACATCGTCGAGTTCGACTCCTACGAGGCGGCGATGGAGAACTCCGCACGGCCCGAGACCGACGCGTTCGCGGCGAGGCTCGCGGCTCTGTGCGACGGGCCCCCGACGTTCGTGAACCTCGACGTCCGGTTCGTCTGGGGCCGCTGACGCCCCTCCCGGTCCGAGCCGTACCGGTCAGGACTCGGTGTGCTTGCGCATCTCGTCGGTCACCTTGTGCTCGACCAGCACGGGCACGAAGTCGCGCACCGCCGAGCCCTCGAACTCGGCCAACGCCGTGTCCACCTGCTCGTGGACCTGCTCGGAGGGCACGTCGGGGAACCTCGTCGCGATCCGGTCGACCACCTCGTCGATGGCCTTCGACTCATCCTCGATCGGCATGCGTCGAGCGTGACAGAACCGCCCGGCGGTCGCCACCGCCCGACGCGGAACGGCCCCGCACCACCCGGGTGCGGGGCCGTTCGCTCAGGACGAGCTCGCTGCGAGCGCTTCCTGTCGCGGGTCGAGGTCGTCCTCGTCGTCACGCTCGACGTCGTTCTCGGTGTCGAGCTCGGCCTCGTACAGCGCCAGGTGCGTGGCACCGTCCATGTCGAGGGGCTCGGCGACGGCCTCCGGCTCGATCGACGTGGCCAGCGGCTTGTGCTTGATGAACACCAGCACGACGGCCGCGACGATCGCGATCGGCACCATGTAGAGGAACACCGGCGTGAGGGCGTCGTTGTAGGCGCCCACGATGATCTCGCGCACCTGGTCGGGCAGGTTGTGCACGAGGTCGGGCGTGAAGCTGCCCGTGTCGCCCGCGGCCCCCGAGGCCGGGAGACGCTCCGTCAGGAGGTGGGCGAGCTTCGACGCGAAGAGCGAGCCGACGACGGCGGAGCCGACCGACGCGCCGATCTGGCGGAAGTAGTTGTTCGACGACGTCGCGGTACCGACGACCTTGATCGAGAACGAGTTCTGCACGACGAGCACCAGGTTCTGCATGGTCATGCCGAGACCGACGCCCATGATGGCGGTGTAGGCGCAGATGACCCAGACGGCGAGCCCGGGAGTCATGGTCGACAGCAGCAGCAGACCGATGGCCACGAACACCATGCCCACGACCGGGTACCACCTGTACGAGCCGGTGCGGGAGATCGCGATGCCGGAGATCACGGACGTGAGGAGCAGCGCGAGCATCATCGGCACCATCAGCAGTCCGGCTTCGGTCGCGCTGGAACCGGTGACCATCTGCAGATAGGTCGGCAGGAAGGCCATCGCCCCGAACATCGAGATGCCGGTCAGCAGCCCGCCGAGGGTGGCGACGTTGAAGTTCCGGTTGCGGAACAGGGACAGCGGCATGATCGGCTCGGCCGCGCGGCGCTCGACGAGCACGAACGCGACTCCGGACACGATCGCACCGGCGATCAGGCCGAGGATCTGCGGCGAGGACCAGTCGTACGTGGAGCCGGCCCACGTGGTGGTGAGCACGATGCAGGTGCTCGCGATCGCGATCAGCACCATGCCGGCGTAGTCGAGACGAGGCTTGGCGCGGACGCGCCTCGGGAGGTGGATGAACTTCACGGCGCAGATGATCGCGAGGATGCCGAGCGGCACGTTCATCCAGAACGCCCACCGCCAGCCGGGCCCTTCGGTGAAGAACCCGCCGAGCAGGGGACCGGCGACCGAGGACACGGCGAACACGGCGCCCATGATCCCGCTGTACCGACCACGCTCGCGGGCCGGCACGACGTCGGCGATGATCGCCATCGCGAGGATCATCAGGCCGCCGCCGCCGAAGCCCTGGACAGCGCGTCCGGCGATCAGGGTCGGCATCGAGTGCGCGAGACCGCCGATGACGGAGCCCACGAGGAAGATGGCGATCGCGCTGACGAAGAGCCACTTGCGGCCGACGAGGTCGCCGAGCTTGCCGTAGACGGGCATGACGATCGTCGAGGCCAGGATGTAGGCCGTGGTGATCCAGACCATGTGCTCGACGCCGTGCAGCTCGCCGACGATCGTCGGGAGGGCGGTCGAGAAGATCATCTGGTCGAGCGACGACAGCAGCATCGCGATGAGGAGGCCGGCGAACACCAGCAGGACGCCCTTGTGGGACGTGTCCGAGGCCGGCTGCGGGAGGTACTGCGGTGCCTGTTCGGCTTCCGCGGCTGTGGTGGTCACGTGAGGTTCTCCCATGTTGTCTTCAGGAGCGCGTTTGCACGCTCCTCGATCTGGTCTGTGGTGGCGAGCCCCGGTCTCTTCGCGGCCTCGGTCATGGCGGCGCGTACCGCGAAGGCTGCGGCGATGATCGCGATGTCCGCCCAGGCCGTGTCCTGGTCGGTCCCGACCGCGCGAGCGGTGGCGATCCGGACCAGGGCACCGGAGAACGCCTCCTGGGTGTCTCCGAGCTGACGGAACGCGGTGGCCAGCAGGTGCGGGTACCGGTCGAACAGCTCGCGGCGCTGCGCTCGCTGCGTTCCCGACTGCAGCGTGGTGCGGATCTTCTCGACGAAGAAGCGCACCGCTACCTCGCGCACGCTCAGGTCGTCGCTCGCCGCCACGGTGGCGGCGACCATCGCCTCGATCTCGTGCGCGTCCGGCGCGTTGAGCAGCGCGTCGTCCTTCGACTCGAAGTAGTTGAAGAACGTACGCGGGGACACGCCCGCGGCCGCGCTGATGGCGTCGACGGTGGCACCGTCCAGACCGTGCTCGAGCGTCAGCTCGAGTGCGGCGTCCGCAATGCGGTGCCGCGTCTCGACGCGCTTGCGCTCTCGCAGCCCGGTCTCGGTTGATTGCATAACTGCATTATTGCACGACTGCAATCGTTCGTCACTGTTGCCTCGGTCACCAAGCGCCGGCGACCCTCCACGCGGAGCTCGCCGCGTCGGAGCGCCTTGACGGCCCTGCCGGGTGGCGGCAGGTTGTGACACGAGCACCTCACCGTTGTGTCGCGGCAGGGCTGGTCTGCTCGCGGGTGCAACCCACGCGAAGGAGCCGGACATGAGCAGCGCCGAGCGCGCCGGGGACGAGCTCCCCACATGAGCGCCGACTACGACGTCATCGTCCTCGGCGGCGGTTCGCCCGGTGAGCACTGCGCGGGCGCCCTGGCGGAGGGCGGCCTGCGCGTCGCCGTCGTCGAGCGGGAGCTCGTCGGCGGGGAGTGCTCGTACTGGGCGTGCATCCCGTCGAAGACGCTGCTGCGGCCGGGGGAGGCGGTGCACGGTGCCCGCGACGCCGCCGCCAGCGCAGAGGTCGACGTCGAGGCGGCGTTGGCCTGGCGCGACTTCATGGTGTCGGACTACTCCGATGACGGGCAGGTGCGGTGGTTGGCGGACAACGGCATCGAGCTTCTCCGCGGCGGTGGCCGGCTCGCGGGTCCGGGGGCGGTCGAGGTCGACGGGGTGCGGCACACGGCGGATCACGTGGTGCTCGCGAACGGTGCCGAGCCCTTCTTCCCGCCCGTGCCGGGCCTGAGCGAGCTCGAGGGTGTCTGGACGAGCCGCGAGGCGACCTCCATGAAGGCGGTCGCACGCCGCCTGCTCGTCATGGGTGGTGGGCCGGTCGGCGTGGAGCTGGCGCAGGCGGTTCGCCGGCTGGGCGCTGAGGTGGTGCTGACCGACCGGTCCGCGCACCTGCTGGCCCGCGAGCCGGCGCAGCTCGGCGAGGCGTTGGGGGAGGTGCTCCGTCGCGACGGCGTCGAGCTCGTGCTCTCCACCGGCGTTGCGGGCGCCCGACGCGACGGCGACGACTTCGTGCTCGACCTGGACGACGGACGCGAGCTACGAGGGGACCGGCTGCTCGTGGCCACCGGACGGCGACCACGGGTCCACGGCCTCGGCCTGGAGACGGTCGGCGTGGAGGAGAACCCGCGCGGGGTGCCGGTCGACGATCGGCTGCGCGTGACGGATGGCCTCTGGGCCATCGGCGACGTCACGGGCCTGTGGCCGCTGACCCACGTCGGCAAGTACCAGGGCGACGTCGTTGCGGCGAACATCCTGGGAGAGCGGCGGACCGCCAACTACGACGCCGTCCCGCGGGTGACGTACACCGATCCGCAGGCAGCGTCGGTCGGTGCGACGAGCGACCGGTTCTCCGCGACAGTCCCGGTGCGCGACGTCGCCAAGACTGCGACGTACACGCGGGCCTACGCCGACGACAACGGGTTCCTCACCCTGGTCAGCGACGGGACGAGGCTGACCGGTGCCTATGCGCTCGGACCCGAGGCGGGAGAGTGGCTGCAGCAGGCCACGCTGGCCGTACGGGCCCGCGTGCCGCTCGACGTGCTGGCCGACACGATCCAGCCGTTCCCGACCTTCTCGGAGATCTATGTCTCCGCGCTCAAGGGGTTGCTCGGGCGGATCGCTGGCGGCGAGACGGGGTGATGCCGGTCCGGGACGCGGCGTCGGCCGGGCGCTCCGGTGCGTCGCACCGTTCGGACGGCGTTCATCCGGTGTCCGGAGCCGTCGTGCCAAGGCGTGAGACGCCTTGACAGCATGTGGACGGCCACCGACACTCGAACCATGTCCATCGCCAAGCCCGTGCTCGAGATCCCGCGTGACGCGGGGTCCGTCGACATGTCGTCGACGCACCGGCTTGTCTGTCGAATGTGTTGTTGCTGACGACCGAGTCGTGCTCGTCCTCGCAGCCTGGAAGGGCTGACCGGCAGGTCATCCACCTGGCCCGGGGGAGGACCTCCCGCGGCGCCGCCGCGCCGCACGCCAGCAACGAGCGCCCCCGCTCTGATCGGGTGGTGCCGGTGCGAAGCAACACACCTCGCGCAGAACCACCGATGGAGCAGAAACCGTGTCCGACCGCACCCAGACCGATGTCCTTGCCATCCAGTCCGTCGTCGCCAAGGCGTCACCGAGCGCATGGCGCGACGGCCTCGTCGTCTCGCGGCACGGCGACCGCCTGACCGTCACCCTGCTGGACGGCCACGTCGTCGTGATGAGCACCATCGCCTCGCCAGCGCTGGGCGAGCCTGTTGCGGTGCACCCCGTCGCTGGGCTGGTCGCCCTCGGCGGGACGTGGTTCTCGGCGCGGTCGCTCGACCAGGCGTAGCGCTAGGCCGCCTGCATCGCGGACATGGCCGTCGAGCATGCCTCGACCATGGCCCGGCAGGCCGCTGCGCAGACTCGGCAGTGCTCCGACATCGCGGCGTGCATGTCGCACTCGGCGGCGCAGGCCTCACCCATCGCCATGCATGTCGACATCATCGAGGTCATGACGCCCATGTCGTAGCCCGCGGGCCGCAGCATCATGCGCATCATCGTGTCGGCCATCTCGGCGGTGTTCATACACATCGACGCACATCGGCCCATACCTTCACCACCGTCGGCGTCGGCGCACATCGTGGCCGCCATCGACGCCGCGGAGCAGGCCTCGATGCATCCCTGCATCATTGCCATGTCCATACCGGCAGCACCTGCCATCGGCATGCTCTTCATCATGTCCGCCATCATGCTCATCGCGTGCCCGCTCTCTCGTCCGTCGGTCGCTCCTGACTTCTCGAGGCTACGCTCGGCCCGTCGCCGGAGGCCATGGTCGCGCTCACCCACCGGACCACCCGTTCCGACGCCCGTTGCACACCCGAGCCGCACGTGTGTACCGTCCGGGTGATCGTTCCCGACCGCCGGAGGTGAGACCCATGAACGCAGGATCCGCACTGGGTGCTCCCTCGCAGTCCACGGTCGTGCGACTGAGCTAGTCGCCACCGGGAGCGCCCCTCCAGGCAATTCGCGAAGGGCGACTCTCATGAACACCACACCTTCTGCACCTCTGCACTCCGTCTCGACGACGGTCCGGCACCTGTCGACGTCCGACCAGGACCACCCACAGATCGATGCCACCGTGCGGATACCCGCCACGGGCGCGCGAGCGCTGGTCCTCGGTGGCGGCGGATCGACAGGCAACGCCTGGCTGATCGGCGTCGTCGCCGGCCTGTTCGAGGCCGGGCTGGACGTGACCGCAGCCGACCTGACGATCGGGACGTCAGCCGGTTCGACGGCCGCCGCCCAGCTGGCCGGCGCGACGCCGACCGAGCTGCTGTCCGCCATCCTGAACACTGCCCCACCGGCAGGCGCGGGTCCCCGCCGCGGCCGCGCTCCGGCCGGGCCCGTGGCGAGCCACCTGGAGCGGACCGCCGCCATCATCGCGGCATCGGACGATGCCGCTGACATGCGCCGCAGGATGGGAGCGGCGGCGCTCGAGATGGAGGCGGCGTCCGACGGATCCTGGCAGGCACAGTGGCGCGCCACCGTCGCTTCGCGGCTGCCCAGCCAGCACTGGCCGGAACGTGCCGTGCTCGTCACGGCGGTCGACGCCCGGACCGGTGAACCGGTCGTGTTCGACCGCCGGAGCGAGGTCGAGCTGGTGGACGCGGTCGCTGCGAGCTGTGCCGGTGGCCTTCCCTACCGGATCGGGGACCACCAGTACATCGACGGCGGCTACCGACGCAACGAGAACGCCGATCTCGCGGCGGGATACCGGCGGGTTCTCGTGCTGTCACCCTTCGGCGGGAGGACCCGGCATCCACTGGACTGGGGCCTGCAGCTCGCCGCGCAGGTCGACGAGCTCCGCGCACGCGGCAGCAAGGTCGAGACCATCGGCCCGGACAGCGGCTCCGAGCACCTGTTCGGCGCCAACGCGATGGACCCGTCGCTGCGTCCGGCCGCTGCTCGAGCCGGATACGCGCACGGTGGAGCCCTTGCCGCCCACCTGGCCGAGTTCTGGCGGTGACGGTACCGCCGTCAGAGGGCCATGCCGAGGAGCGCTCCGACGCCGTAGGTGACGGCCATCGCGAGCACGCCACCCACCACGTTGCGCAGAACCGCCCGACGAGCGGGCGCGCGACCGACCCGAGCGCTCAGCCAGCCCGTCGCCACGAGAGCCAGGACCACCGCGACGACGACGGCCGGGACGATGAGGGCGCTCGGCCAGGGCACGAGCACGACGATCATCGGCACGATCCCGCCGACGAGGAAGGCGGCCAGGGACGCGAACGCTGCGTGCCACGGGTTGGTCTGTGCGTCGGCCGGGACGCCGGCGGCGCGCTCGGCGTCGCGCTGGGAGCTGACAGAGACGTACTCGCCGGCCGCCATCGAGAGGGCTCCGGCGACGAGGCCCGCGACGCCCGCGGCGAGGACCGCCTTCTGCGACGACGAGGCACCCGCGACACCGACGACGATCGCCGCGACCGAGACGATCCCGTCGTTGGCGCCCAGCACGCCGGCCCGCAGGCTGTTCAGGCCGGCCCCGGACAACGGCGCGGGCGACTCCGAGCGTCGCACCAGAGCGTTCGGCAGGATGGTCACACGGTCACCATAGGCACGCTCGTCGGCCTGTGTCATCGAAGCGAAGCCTGCCCTGACCTGCACCGATACAGGCAAGGCTAACCTCGCCGCCCGCCGGCCCGAGCATGGCCACCGCGACGAGCGGCGCCGTCAGAGCACGTTCTGGGGGCCCTCGAGCTCGAGGGCGTACGCGTCGCAGGAGTACCGGGCGGTGATCGACGAATCATGCGGGCCGCCCCGGGTGTCGTCGTACGGCGCGAGCGCCCACCAGGCGTCGTCGATCCGCACGACGCGATACGTCTTGCCGTTGTGCGTCGTGGCGGCGAACGAGCCGTCCGACTGCTCGGTCCACTTCAGGAGGTAGGCCATGGGCGCCACGCTAGCTTTCACGCGCGTGCTCGGGTGCCCGTGTACTCCTGGGCGGTCGTCCTGGACGTCGTAGCCGCTTTCGTGCACCATCACCCAATGAGCAAGCCTCTGGACATCGAATGCCCTCGCTGCGGCGCAGCGCGCGGCAAGTCCTGTCGAACGGCCGACCGCGTCAAGCGGGACCCGCACCGGCGACGTGTCAAGGCGGCCGCGCACAAGAGGTGACGACCGGGCCCCGCAAGGGCTGCGTCACGGGCATGGTCCTCAGGGGAGGACGTCGATACAGTCGCAGGCGGGCCGCTCGGTCAGGAGGACGCGATGGACACGACACGCGATCTCGACGGGTACCACCCTGACTCCGAGGACTCCCTGCGGGAGTACATCGACCGGCTCGTCGCTGAGGGCTACAGCGTCTCGGGCGGCGAAGGTGCGGACCCGGTGCTGATCGACCCCGGTGGCAAGGCCGTCGAGACCTGGCGCGAGGACTATCCCTACGACGAGCTGATGGATCGCGACGAGTACGAGGACGCGAAGTACCACCTGCAGGTCGAGCTGCTGAAGCTGCAGTACTGGGCTGAGGAGACCGGCGAGCGTCACATCATCGTGTTCGAGGGGCGTGACGCAGCCGGCAAGGGCGGCACGATCAAGCGGTTCATGGAGCACCTGAACCCGCGCGCGGCTCGCGTGGTGGCGCTGACCAAGCCCACCACCACCGAGCAGGGCCAGTGGTACTTCCAGCGCTACATCCGGCACTTCCCGACGGCCGGGGAGATCGTGCTGTTCGACCGGTCCTGGTACAACCGGGCCGGTGTCGAACGCGTCATGGGCTTCTGCTCCGACGACGAGTACGCGGCGTTCATGCGCCAGGCCCCGGAGTTCGAGCGGTTGATCGTCGGCGACGGCACCCATCTGACCAAGTTCTGGTTCTCGGTCACCCGCCGCGAGCAGCGCACCCGCTTTGCGATCCGCCAGATCGACCCCGTCCGGCGGTGGAAGCTGTCACCGATGGATCTCGAGTCGCTCGATCGATGGGAGCAGTACTCCGCGGCGAAGGAGGCGATGTTCGCCGGTACGGACACCGACGCCTCGCCATGGATCTCGGTCCGCAGCAACGACAAGAAGCGCGCCCGCCTGAACGCCATGCGGTACTTCCTCAGCCAGTTCTCCTACGAGGGCAAGGACGAGGACGTCATCGGCGAGGTCGACCCGTTGATCGTGCAGCGCGGCCGCCTCACCGTCGGCGACTAGCGCGCGTCTGAGTCGCGTCACACGCCGAGGATCCAGCGCAGCGTCCTGGCGTTGCGCACCGCGTTCCCACCGCCGTCGTTGTTGAAGTACAGGAGCACGTCGCGCCCGGAGCTCTCCCACTCGCGGACGCGATCGGCCCACCAGCGCAGGTCGTCGTCCGAGTACGAGCCGCCGTACAGGTGGTCGTGGTCCGGACCGTGCATCCGCACGTAGACGAACGGAGCGGTGGCGCGCAGGACGCACGGCAGGCGGGCGCCGCTCATCACACAGGATGCCGCGCCGTGACGCTCGAGCAGCGCGAAGACCTCGTCGACCTGCCACGACGGGTGGCGGAGCTCGACCGCCACGCGGACCCAGTCGGGCAACGAGTCGAGGAACCAGTCGAGCCGGGCGTCGTCGCGCTCCTGGTCGGGTCGCAGCTGGACCAGGACGACCGCGCGTCGATCGCCGAGCTGGTGCCAGGACCTGGCGATGCGTTCCGACCAGACCTCGGGCGCGTACAGGCGCTTGGCGTGGGTCAGGCCGCGCGGCGCCTTGACCGACATGCTGAAACCCGGCGGCAATCTTCGCCGCCAGCCGGCGAACGTCGACTCGCGAGGCCAGCGGTAGAAGCTGGCGTTGAGCTCGACCGTGTCGAACTCCTGGACGTATCTGGCCAGCCGGTCCGACGGGTGCAGTCCCGGCGGGTACAGCACGCCGTCCCAGTGGTCGTAGGACCATCCGGAGGTCCCGATGTGGATGCTCATGGAGACTGCGTCGAGGGCGACCGGCCGTCAGGGCGCAGCGCCGTCGTTGTCGTCGTCGCCCCTCGCCCCGTGCGATTCACGCAGCGCACGTCCGAGCAGTACGTCCTTCTCCTCGTTGGCCTGCCTCTTCTCGCTCGAGCGCGTGTCGCGCGGTGGGAGCTGGATGGTCTTCTCGGCCTCGATGCCGCCCTGGAGCTCGCGTCCGCGTTCGAGCTCGGCGTCGAGCTCGGCGCCGAACAGGAGTGCCAGGTTCGTGATCCACAGCCAGAGCAGGAACACGATCAAGCCGGCCAGCGAGCCGTAGGTCTTGTCGTAGCTCGAGAAGTTCGACACGTACACGCCGAGCGCGAGCGAGGCGAGCACCCAGACGACGAGCGCCACGACGGCGCCGACGCTGATCCAGCGAATCCTCGGCTGCCGCACGTTCGGCGTCGCGTGGTAGAGGATGGCGATCGCCACGACGACGAGGGCGGCGATGACCGGCCACTTCACGATGTCCCACACCGTCACCGTGGCGTCGCTCAGGCCGATGGTCGAGCCGATGGACCTCGCGACGGCGCCCGACAGGACGAGTGCGGCGACGATCACGACGGCGATGACGACCAGGGTCACCGTGACGACGAGCAGTGCTGGCCGCAGCTTCCAGAACGGACGTCCCTCGTCGATCTCGTAGATGCGGTTCATGCCTCGACTGAAGGCCGCGACGTACCCGGACGCCGACCAGAGGGCCAGCACCAGTCCGAGCACGAGCGTGAAGCCGGCGGCCGGCGCCTGGGTCAGTCGGGTGAGGATCGGCTCGAGGGTCTCTCCCGCGGACGGGGCGCCCGCGTCGTCGACGATCTTCAGGACGTCGTCGATCATCTTCTGCGGGTCTCCGACGAGCCCGAGGATCGAGACGAGCACCAGCAGCGCGGGCGCGATCGCGAGAACCGCGTAGTAGGTCATCGCTGCTGCGAGGTCCGTGCACTGGTCCTTGGCGAACTCGCGCAGGGTCGTGCGCAGGACGTACCGCCAGGAGCGCTTCGTGATGTCCTCGGGCGAGGCGGGCTTGCGCGGGTCGTCGGGGGACGGAGCATGCTCCTTGGCCGTGCTCAGGGTGCTGTCGGTGCGCTGGTCGGACATGGTGGCCCTACCTCTTCGGGACGACGGTCGCAGCAGCGCCGTGGGCCGGCGGCCACCCCACCGGGTCGGCGGCCCAGGAACCGTGACCGCCGTGTTCGAGCGAGGCGCGCGCTGCGCCCGAGGAGTCCTTCGTCCGCGGTGTGCGGGCGGGCTGCGCCGCGCACCTGACCACGTCCGGCGACGCTTCCTGCCCCGGGCGACTGTCCGGTCGACCGTTCCGACCGGTATGTCGGGACGCTAGGCCAGGCCCGACGAGCCCGCCACTCAGGCGTCCTGGGCTTCCGGGTGGTCGGCTTCCGTGTCGGTGGCGGGCCCGTGCTCCGACCGGTTGGATCGACTCGTGCGACTCGTCCTGCTCGCCGACACCCACATCCCGCGCCGCGCCCACGACCTGCCGGCACCGGTGTGGTCGGCGGTGGACGACGCGGACGTCGTCGTCCATGCGGGCGACTGGGTCTCCGACGAGTTCTGCGCCGCCCTCTCGGGACGGGCGCGCCGGCTCGTCGGATGCCACGGGAACAACGACGGCGACGCCCTGCACGCTCTTCTGCCGCGGGTCGCGCGCGTGGAGCTCGCCGGCGTCCGGCTCGGCGTGGTCCACGAGACGGGCCAGGCCGCGGGTCGCGAGCGCCGGTGCGATGCCGAGCACCGCGACCTGGACGTGCTCGTGTTCGGGCACAGCCACATCCCGTGGGACACCGTCACGCCCGCCGGCATGCGGCTGCTGAACCCCGGTTCGCCGACCGACCGCCGACGGCAGCCCCACGCCACCTTCATGACGGCGGAGGTTCGCGACAGCGCGCTGGTCGACGTGGTCCTGCACCGGCTGCAGGCCCGGACGTAGCGGGCCGTCAGATCTCCCGCTCCACGTCGTGGGGGTCCTTGTCGGGCCGAAGACCGCGCCAGGCCGGATGCCGCAGCCGCCCGTCGCCGGTCCACTCGGTGTAGGCGACCTCTCCGACGAGCTCCGGACGCACCCAGCGGACATCGCGGACCTCGGCGGACGGCAGGCGCTCCTGGAAGGGAGACGTCGGTCGCTCGAGCGGGAGCAGACGCGACCGGAGGTCATCGAGCATCCGGTCGGTGAAGCCCGTGCCGACGCCACCGACGGGACGGAGCACACCGTCCTGGGGAACGGCGAGGACCAGCGATCCGATGGTGTTCGCGCGCCTGCCCTTGCCCGGTCGCCAGCCCACGACCACCACCTCCTGCATGTGCACGTGCTTGACCTTGAGCCAGTCCGACGAGCGCCTGCCTGGACGGTAGGTCGCGGAGCGCCGCTTGACGAGGACACCCTCGAGACGATTCTCGCGGCTGGCCGCCAGGACGTCGGCGCCGGGTCCGGGGAACGACGCCGGGGTCTGCCAGGAGGGGCCTGCGAGCCCCAGCCGCTCCAGAAGGGTGCGCCGCTCGTCGTACGGCAGGTCGAGCGTCGACCGGCCGTCGAGGTGGAGCACGTCGAACACGAGGTAGACGACGGGCACGGAGCGAGCCAGGCGTCGCGCCACGGCGGGATCGGCGACGTGCATCCGCTGCTGGAGGCGCCCGAAGTCGGGCGCGCCGCCCGCGTCGAAGGCCACGAGCTCGCCGTCCAGGACCACGGGCGTCGACCCGAGCTGCTCGCCCATCCGGGCAACCTCAGGGTAGGAGCGAGTGATGTCGAGGTCGTTGCGGGACATGAGGCGCACCCGGCCCCCGTCGACGTAGGCGACCGCGCGGACCCCGTCCCACTTCATCTCGTACGCCCAGCCTTCGTCGTCCTCCGGCAGGTCGCCGGGCACCGCGAGCATCGGGCGCACGAGCGCGGGCACCGGCTCCCAGTCGGGTCGGGTCGGGGGATCCATCCGATGCACCATCCAGTTCTTCCCGGCGTCGGGCGCGGCGCCCTTGGCGCCCGTGGCGAACAGCACGTAGCGGCCCTGCACGCGTTCGCCGTGGAGGACCACCTGGACCTCGCGCGGCGACCACTTCACCAGGTCGTACGTGCCGCGGTCCCAGACGGTGACCTGCCCGCCGCCGTACTCGCCGGCACCGATCTCGCCCTCGAACGTCGCGTACTCGAGCGGATGGTCCTCCGTGTGCACAGCGAGGTGGTTGGTCTTCTGGTCCAGCGGCAGACCTTTGGGGACGGCCCAGGACACGAGGACGCCGTCGCGCTCCAGGCGGAAGTCCCAGTGCAGGGCTCGGGCGTGATGCTCCTGGACGACGAAGCCTCGACCCGCGCCCGGGCTCAGGGCCGCGCCGGGGACGGCGCCCGGCGCCGGGACGGGCTCGGGCGTGCGCGCCGGGTCCCGCTTGGCGCGGTACTCGTCGAGGGGTTCGCTCTGGTGCGTCCCGTCTGGCACGTCCCGAGTCTGGTGCGGTACGGACCGCCGTGCGACCGGGCGCACCCCTCGCCGGGCAGGGGTCCCCCTGCCCGCCGAGCCTCGATCCGGTCAGCCGACCTGCGACCTCATGGGCACGTCCCGCCGGGACGTCGCCGCCCGCTCCGAGACCGCGTCGAGCCCGCTCCGGACGACCGCTCGGAGGGCCGGGTCGAGACCGCCGTGCTCCGCCGCCGTGCGGATCAGCTCGGCAATGGCGCGGACCCGGATGTTCTCGCGCTGCGAGATGCTCACGAGAGAGGCGAAGGCAGTCTCGCTGTCGGTTCCGAACGTCGACATGACGACGCCCTTCGCCTGGTCGATGACCGTTCGGGACTCGAGCGCGAGAGCGAGATGTCCGTCCACGGCCTCGGCCACGGCCCGGCTGCGCGTTCTCGTCACGTCCACGACGAGGCCGGTGACGGACCCGTCGGGCGCAGGGCTGACGGCCAGTGTCGCTGCTCGTTCGGCGCCGGCCATGTCGACGAGCCGGTACTCGCAGCCGGCTTCTCGGGAACGGCCCAGCTGCAGCACCGCCTCGACCAACGACCGGTCGTCGGGGTGCACGTGGCGCGCGAAGAGGCCCGCCGTGGGAACGACGTCGCCCGGTTCCAAGCCGTGGAGGGCGTACATCGCGTCAGACCACTGCCAGCGCTCGGTGAGGGGGGAGAAGGTGAACCGGCCGGTCGGCGCCGGGGATGCGGTACCGCCGTCCGTGGCCGTCGTGGGCACTGTGGAGGCAGGCAGCCGGCTCGCGTCGGCGCAGGAGCGTACGGGGGTCGGCCCGGTTTCGCCGGGTCGCTGCATGTGTAGGGCCATGGGGTTCCTCCTCCTAGCCGCTCGGAGGGTCGAGCGTCTGTGGATGGGGCGTCGGCGCCCGGGAGTCGGTCGGCGTCGAGCGCGGCGCGGGGTGGGATGTGGGAGCAGGGCGGGCGCCGATCCGGCGGGGATCGGGGCATGCCCGAGCGACGGGTGTCCTCTGTCGCGGTGCGGCGCACGCGCTGCGCACCTGCCGTACCCGGCGACGTTTCCTGTCCCGGGCAAAGGTGCACGGGCCGACGAGTCAGCCCGGCACGTCGGACGCTAAGGCCACGGCGACCGTCGCGCCACCGCAAGGCGCTCGTCGGGTCAGTTGCGTTGCTGGAAGGTGTCGACCGTCCGAGCCGGGGTGCCGGCGACGGCTTCGACGACGATGGCTGCCACCTCCCGAAGCTTCACCTTGCGGTGCTGGGACGCGCTGCGCAGGATCGCCATCGCCTTGTCCGGGGAGCAACGGTTCTGTGCCATGACGACGCCGAGGGCCTGGTCGATCACGGCACGCGACGCGAGGGCCGCCCGGAGGTCGGCGTTCATCTCGGCCAGGTCGGCAGTCCGCAGGCACAGGGCGACCGCTCGCGCGGCCTCGTCGGCGTACAGGTCGGCGACCTCGATCGCGGACTCGTTCCAGGCGTGCGCGTCGACGGCGTACAGGTTGAGCGCGATGTGTGTCGCGGGCCGGACGGACCGGGGGAGAGCCGCCGCCGACCTGTAGCCGTTGCCCCGCGCCGCAGCCCGCCAGGCCGGCCACTGGGTCTCCGTCGCGATGTCCGGGACGTGGATGAGCCGACCGAGGTCGATCGAGCTCAGGCACGGCCCCTCCTCGACCGCGTACTCGACCTCGTCGCACTCGGCAGCGCGCGGATCGCTCGCGGCGACGAGCGTCGGTCTACCGTCGCGGCGCAGGGTGATCGTCGCCGATGTCGCAGGCCCTACCTGTCGTGCTGCTGCGTCGGCCACCCCGTCGAGGAACTCCTCGATGCCGACCGTCTCGAGCAGGACGGCCTGCAGTTCCGTGATCGCGGCGGTGCGCGTCGCCTCGTCCATCCCCCGCTGCGTCCCTCCTGGCTGCGCCGCTCGCGCTCCGGCCGACCGCGACTTGGCGACCCGGGCTCGCCTCTGTGGTCAGCCGCTACGACCGTACGCCCCGGCGCGCGAAGGCACCTGCGCACCGGCTGTGGCGCACCGTGACGACCGGCATCCACGCTCGGCCGTGGCGGGGCCCGATGCCCGAAGCCTGGTCCAGTGGCCAGTGCGCCGGACATCGGGTCGCCTCACGTCACGCAGCGGCGCCCTGTGCGGCCGCCTCCTTGTCGCGCTTGGCGACCTCCTCCTTGACGATGGGGATGACGTACCGACCGAAGTCGGTGGCGTCGTCCAGCAGGTCGTAGCCGCGTGCAGAGATGATCCGCACGCCGAGGTCGTAGTACGCGAGCAGCGCCTCGGCGACGGTCTCGGGGGTGCCGACGAGTGCGTTGGAGTTGCCGGCGCCGCCGGTGGCCTTGGTGGTCGCCGTCCAGAGCGCGGTGTCGAAGCGATCTCCCTGCTCGGCGATCGCCAGCAGTCGCTGCGAGCCCGCGTTCTGGGGCGGCCCCGAGGACCAGCGCGACGACACGCCGGCGAGGGCGGCCTTTCGGGCCTCGATCCGGGCGACGACGTCGTGGGCCTTCTCCCAGGCGAGCTCCTCGGTGGGCGCGATGATCGGGCGGAATGCGGCATGGATGCGCGGCGGCGTCGCTCGCCCCGCAGCGGCGGCTTCGGCGTGCACCCGGGCGATCTGCTCCGCGGTGTTGACCAACGGCTCGCCCCAGACGGCGTAGATGTCGGCCTCGGCCGCGCCGACCCGGTAGGCCGCGTCGGACGACCCGCCGAACGAGATCGTCGGCAATCGGCCCTCGAACGCCTTGGCGTCGAGGATGAAGTCGTCGAAGTCGTAGAACTCGCCGTGGTGGTCGAACGGCTCGGTGCTGGACCAGGCCTTCTTCACGATCTGGATGTACTCGCGCGTCCGGGCGTAGCGCTCGTCCTTGGTCAGCCGGTCGCCCTCGCGCGCCTGCTCGTGGTCGCTGCCACCGGTGATGAAGTGGACGGACAGCCGTCCCTGCGACACCTGGTCGAGGGTCGCGAACGTCTTGGCGGCGAACGTCGGGTAGGAGACGTTGGGACGGTGGGCGAGAAGCAGCTCGATCGAGTCGAGCCGGCCCGCGATGTACCCGGCGAGGGCCGACGGCTCCAGGCCGCCGGAGCCGTAGGCGAAGAGCACACGGGTCCAGCCGTTGTCCTGGTGCGTCCGGACGATGCGCTCGAGATACCCGAGGTCGATCGGTCGGGTGGTCGCGGCGGTGGTCTCGGAGGCGTCGCTCGTGGTGGCGATTCCGAGGAACTCGACGGGCATGTTCTGGCCTTCCGGTTGGGCGCGGACGCGTGAGACGCGGCGCACCGTAGGAAGCCACCGGGCGTCGGTCAATGCCTGCGCGCCATTGCTCACGATGCGGACCCGTCGGCACCTTCCGCGGAGGTCCGTCGGTGCAGGTCCCGGGGATGCACGGTCGTCGGCCGCGGCCGGCGCCGGGCCGCCGAACCAGCTGGGTGATGGCTGGAGGGATTGACAGGCACCGCCCTCAGCACGCATCATGACACCGGTGTCAGACACCGGTGTCAGACGGTGGCTCCACGACCGCGGACCGCTCGGGAGAACGCGCGAGCGACCTTCGGCTCGACGATCAAGACGTTCGATGGAGGAAGCAGTGGGGCAGTGGTGAGCGGACGACTCGTGGCCGGGCTGGATCTCGGCAGCACGGGGATCAAGGTCCTGATCGCCGACGAGGGTGGGAACGAGGTGCTGGTCCGGCAGCGGCCGACGCCGTGGCGCCCGGGCCCGAGCGGTACGACGGAGCTCGACGCGGACGCCCTGATCGGCAGCATCCGGACGCTCCTGGCAACCGCTGCCCACGACCTGCGGGATGCCACGGGCGATCGGCGTGCCGCGGTCGAGGTGGTCGCCGTCTCCGGCATGGGGGAGACCGGGTTCCTGGTCGGTCGCGACGGCGCCGCGGTCGCCCCGGGCATCGCCTGGTTCGATCCGCGCGGCCGCCCCGAGATCGAGTCCTTGCCCGCCCACATGCTCGAGCAGTTCGCGGGGCGCACCGGACTTCCGGTGGGCGCGCAGGTGTCCGTGGCGAAGCTGATCCACCTGCGCGACGGCGGGGTGGACCTGCGCGACGTGCGGTGGTTCAACCTGCCGGAGTTCGTCGCCGCGAGCATGGGCGCGGACGGGGTGAGCGAGTACTCCCTGGCCTCACGGACAGGTCTTCTGGACCAGGACACGGGAGAGCCCTGGCTCGAGCTGATCGACCATCTCGGCGCGTCGGAGCGCCTGCTGCCTCCGCTCGTGCACGCCGGCACCCGGCTCGGGGCGGCCACGGCCGGCTGGGTCCCTGCCGGGTTCGCCGGCGCGGAGATCACGGTCGCCGGCCATGACCACCTCGTCTCCGCGGTGTCCGGCGGCGTCATCGCCCACGACCGGTACCACGTGTCCATGGGGACTGCGGAGGTGCTCCTGCGCGTCGTCGACGAGCCGTTGTCGTTCGACGCCCGCGCCCAGCTCGCCCAGCACCTCATCAACTGCGTCCGCCACGTCATCCCCGGCCAGTCCGTGATCGTCGCGGGCGTCAAGAGCGGGCTGCTCATGCGACGCGCCCTGCAGCTGTCCGGGATCACGGACCGCGCGGGCCGAGACAGGCTGGACGCCGAGGCTGCCGGCCTGCCGCTCGAGGGTGCGCTCGACCCGGGCAGCATCCACGTCAGCGGTGCCCGCAACGACGACGGGGTGCTTGCCCTGACCGTCCGCGGGGACGGCGTCAGCCCGGCGGAGCTGTTCAACGCGGTGCTGCGGCACAGCAACGACGAGATCCAGCTCCTCGTCGACGCCATGGACCGGGTGGTCCCGCCGGCCCGTTCCAGCCTGCTCACCGGTGGGTGGGCCGGGATGGCGAGCGTCCAGCGAGCACGCGCCGCGGTGCTGCCCGGGCTCGTCGTCTCCAGTCGCGATCAGGACACCGCGTACGGCGCGGCGCTCTTCGCCATGGGTCTGCTCGAGAGCGACCTCCAACCTGCCGTCAGCCGCGACTCGGCGTGACGACTTCACAGTCCGCGAGCACCTGCTCGGAACCCGCACGACGACCCCCGGAGAATCCCATGAACGAGCTCACCACCCTCGAACGGCGCGGCATGGCCGCGATCTCGACGCCCGCCGGCCACGTCCTGATCGTGGCCGCCGACCAGCGCAACGGCATGAAGGCCGTGATGACCGATGCCCCCGACGGCCCTGGCTCCGTGACGCTGGACCAGCTCGCCGAGGCGAAGTCCGACCTGGTGGAGTACCTGGGGAACGCGGCGCCCGCGATCCTGCTCGACCCGGAGGTCGCCCTCCCGGCGATCGTCGACGACGGGACCCTCGCCCGCGGCACGGCTCTCGTCGTCGGCATGGACGCCTCGGGGTTCGAGACCACCGACGGCCTGAGGTTCACGCACTTCGTGGACGGCGTCACGGCTCGGACGGTCCGCGAGCTGGGCGGCGACGTGGCGAAGATGCTCTGGTACATGCGGCCCGACAAGCAGGACGCCGGCTCCCGCGTGGGTGAGGAGATCCGTGACCTGGTCAAGGCCTGCGAGGCCGAGGGGCTGCTGCTGATCGTCGAGATCCTGACGTACCGGCTCGACGGTGAGAGCGAGGCCGAGTACGAGGCGGCGTTCCCGCAGCTCATCGCGGACGCGGCGCGCATCTCGGTGCAGTGCGGCGCCAAGCTGCTCAAGCTGCCCTACCCGGGTTCGGCTGCCGCGTGCGCCGCGGTGACGGCGGCCGCCGACGGTGTGCCGTGGGCCGTGCTGTCCGCCGGCGTCAACCACGAGACGTTCATCAAGCAGGTCGAGATCGCCGTCGCGAACGGCGCCTGCGGCGCGATGGCCGGCCGGTCGCTGTGGAAGGACAGCCTGGCCGTCTCCCACGAGACCCGGCACGATCTGCTCACGACGCGAGCGCTGCCCCGCCTGCGTGAGCTGGCCGCGGTCGTCGACGGGGCGCCCGCACGGGCGTGACGATCGGTCGCCGGACGTGGAGACGAACGAGGGACGACGACAGTCGCAGGCTGTCGTCGTCACGGGCCCGCCGGGGTCGGGCAAGAGCACCCTGGCCGCCTTGCTGGCCGGACGCCTCGGGGCCGCCCTGCTCGACCTCGACACCGCGACGGCCGACCTGACCGCCGTCGTCGCCACGCTGCTGGGAGTCAACGATCTCGACGACCCGGTCCTGGCGGGTGCGACCCGGGCTGCCCGCTACGCGGCGATCACCGCGGTGGCCGAGGAGAACCTGCGGCTGGGCCTGAGCGTCGTCCTGGTCGCGCCGTTCACCTCCGAGCGGCGCGACCCGACGGCCTGGGCGGCCTTGGCGGCGCGTCTGGAGGCTGCGGGCGGGAGGCCCACTCTCGTCTGGCTCGAGATCAGCGCCGCCGCCGTGGAGGACCGGATCCGGCGGCGTGGTGCCGGGCGAGACGCTCCGAGGCTCGCCCGCGAGGACGGGCTGACCGGCGTCGACCTTGCCGCGCCACGGGTCCCGCACGTCCGTGCCGACGCCATGCAGCAGCCGGAGGCGCTCGTCGACGCCGTTCTCGCGCGTCTGCTGGGCGGGCCGGTGCGCCAGGATGTGCCATCGGTGTCATAGATTCTCCGCAGACCCGACGTCGGACGGAGATCCCCATGGCCACGATGCGAGACGTCGCCGCGCACGCCGGCGTCAGCCCCAAGACCGTCTCCCGTGTCCTGCGGAACGAGGGATACGTCCGGGACGAGGTGCGCGCACGGGTCCAGGCGTCCGTGCGAGAGCTGCACTACGTCCCCAACGTCCTGGCCGTCAGCTTCCGGGCAGGGCGCGAGTCGGCCATCGGGGTCGCGGTGCCGGACATCTCGGACCCGTTCTTCGCGCAGATCATCCACGCGGTCGAGGCCGTGGCCGTGGCTCGGCACACCGGCGTCATCGTCACCAGTCTGGGCAACGACGCCGGCCACGAGCAGGAGGCCGTGGAGAACCTCTTGAAGCGACAGATCGCGGGTCTCATCGCGTGCCCTGTCGGGCCGGACCAGTCCTACCTGCGCCCCTGGCAGGAGCGGACGGCCATGGTCTTCGTCGACCGCGCGCCGGGGAAGCTCGTCGCGGACTCGGTCATCGAGGACGACGCCGGGGGCGGTCGCGAGGCGACCGCTCACCTGCTCGCGAACGGCCACCGGCGCATCGCCTTCGTCGGTGATGCCTACCGCTTCCCGACGACCGCGCTGCGGTTGCAGGGCTACCGGGAGGCGCTCGCGACGGCCGAGGTCGACGCCGACGAGCAGCTCGTGTACCTCGGTGAGACCGACGGCGAGGCCTTCGAGGCGGCGCTGCGCCGCTGGCAGCAGCTCGCGAGCCCGCCCACGGCGATCTTCTCGTCGAACGCGCGGTGCAGCCTCGACGCGGTCCCCGCACTCCAGCGGATCGGTTGGTCCGGCGTCGAGCTGGTGAGCTTCGGCGACTTCCCGATGGCCGGATCGCTCACGCCGCCGGTCACCGTCATCGACCAGGATCCCGGAGAGGTCGGCCGGTTCGCGGCCGAGCGGCTCTTCCTGAGGATCGACCAGCCTGACCGGCGACTGCGGCGGAAGACCGTGCTCCCGGTCCGGCTCGTCGACCGGGGCGCGGCCGCGAGGCTCACGACGGCCTGATCCACGCAGGCCCCGACGCTCGCGACGGCCGCATCCACCTGGTCACCCGTTCGGGACGCCCCGGTCACCCGTTCGGGAGGCACGACCTGCGCTCCACGAGCTGGACCGGGAGCACCGTGTGGCGGCGAAATCGCCGCTGGGGATGTGCGAGCCGGTCGAGGATCCGCTGGGCCGCGAGAGTGCCGAGCGCCGCCGGGTCCTGGTCGATCACGGTCAGCGACGGCTCGAGCACGTCGGCCATCGGAAAGTCGCCGAAGCCGGCCAAGGCCAGCCCTCGGTGCGCGTGCAGGACCGGCACCAGGCTCATGGTCACTCGAGCGTTGGACGTGAAGATCGCGGTGGGCGGCGCCTCGAGATGCTGCAGGGCGGCGAAGGCGGCGGCGGCGGACGGGCGGTCCATCGCGCCGAGCACGACGAGCGACTCGTCGTACGCGATCGCCGAGTCGAGGAGCGCAGCCCGATATCCCTGGAGACGACCACGGCTGGTCGGGATGGCGGTGCTGTCGCCGAGGAAGCCGATCCTGACGTGACCGTGCCCGACCAGGTGCTCGGTGGCGACGCGTGCGCCCGCATGGTCGTCCTCCGTGAAGGAATCGGCGACGATCCCTGACGGTCGACGGTCCACGAACACGACCTGCGTGTGCTGAGCCCAGGCCTCGAGATAGGACTGGTCACCCGCGATCGGCGCGATGACCAGCCCGCTCAGCGACTGCCGGAGGAGGGACTGGACGATCGCCGGCTCACGCGAGGGATCCTCGCCCAGGCTGGTCATCACGACGGACATGGCGTGCCGGGCGGCCAGCGCCTCGACCGCCTTGGCGAGCGCCCCGAAGAACGGGTCGGCGATGTCGGGCACAGCGACGCCGATCACCGGCGCCCTACCCGTGCGGAACGTCGTGGAGAGCGTGCTCGGAACGTAGTTCAGCTCACGCAGGGCGGCCTCGACGCGTGCCTTCGTCCCCGGGCTCACGTGTGGGTCGTGGTTGAAGACGCGCGACACCGTCTTCGCGCTGACTCCGGCACGACGCGCGACATCACGCATCGTCGTCATGCGCCGCGGCCCCCTTCCGTCAGCCGGACAGCCCGCTCACCGGGCTGTGTAGCCACCGTCGATTGGCAGCGACACGCCCGAGATCATGGAGGCGGCGTCGCTGAGCAGGAAGGTGATCGGACCCGCGATCTCGTCCTCGGTCGCCCATCGCCCGAGCGGCATGGCGTCGAGGAACGGACCCTCGATGTCTGGGCGGCCCCAGTACCAGGCAGACATCGGCGTCATCACCACGGTGGGGTTCACGCTGTTGACGCGGATGTCGTACCGGCCCAGCTCCAGCGCAGAGACCCTGGTGATGTTGTCCACCGCGGCCTTGGACGAGCCGTACGAGATGTGGCCGGTCAGGGCGACGAGGCTCGCTTGGCTCGAGACGTTGACGATGGCGCCCCCCTGGCCCAGGCGGATCATGGAGCGGGAGGCGTACTTGGTGACCAGCAGGGTGCCACGCGCGTTGACCGCCATCACGTGGTCGAACACCGCGATGTCGGTGTCCATCGGGGTGGCGATCTCACCTCCGAAGCCGCCGCAGTTCACGACGCCCCACAGGTCGGTGCCGTCCAGGGCGTCCCGGACCGAGTCCTCGCTGGTCAGGTCGAAGGGGAGCGTTCGGACGCCCGTCTCCGCGGCGAGCTCGTCGAGCGCGTCCTGCGTCCTCCCGCTCGCGATGACGTCGGCGCCGGCCTTCACCAGGTGGCGGACCGTGGTGCCGCCGATGCCACCGCCGGCCCCGGTGACGAGGATCGTGCGGCCGTTGAGATCGAACATGGGAACTCTTCCTCGGGTCGGGGGATGTGAGGCCGTCTCGCGGCCCGAGGGCACGCGCGCCAACCTCGACGACGCGGTCAATGTAGCCCAAGATCGGTCGCTGTGTCACCGGTGACAGACACATTTCTGTCACCGGTGACAGGGAACGCTTGACACCGGTGTCATGCGGGCATAGGTTCCTCGGCAACTCGACCCCGACGTTCGAGCGAACGGCCGTCGGACCACGTCAGCGAAACGAGTTCTCCATGGTGACCAACGTCGACACCACGAAGCCCGAGGCCGTCGCACGGGACGCGGTGCGCGAGATGTCGGTGGACGACCTCGTCGACCGCGCCCGTGCCCTGGCCGGGTCGAACCGACGCACCCTCCTGGCCATCACCGGAGCACCGGGAGCCGGCAAGTCGACGGTCGCCGCAGCACTTCTGCGAGCGCTCGGTGACCAAGCCGTCCTGGTCGGCATGGATGGCTTCCACCTCGCCGACGACGAGCTCGAGCGTCTGGGGCGCCGGGAGCGCAAGGGCGCGCCGGACACCTTCGACGTCGGCGGTTACGTCGCCCTGCTCCGACGGCTGCGTCACCAGGTCGAACCGGTCGTGTATGCGCCACGTTTCGATCGCGGTCTCGAGGCCGCCATCGCGGGCGCCGTCGCCGTCCACGAGGACACGCCGCTGGTTCTCACGGAGGGCAACTACCTCCTGCTGGATGACCTCGGATGGGACGCCGTCCGACCATGCCTCGACGAGGCCTGGTACCTCGACGTGCCGCCGGACGTGCGGAGCGAGAGGTTGGTGTCGCGACGCCGATCGTTCGGTGACGCACCCGAGGACGCACGAGCCTGGGTCGCGAACGTGGACACCGCCAACGGCCTCATCGTCGAGGCCACTCGCACCAGGGCGGATCTGGTCGCCCGCCTCACACCTGCTCGTACCCGCTCACCGAAGGAGCTCTGACGATGCCGTCTACCACCCCCATTCTCGAAGCTCGCGGTCTCACACGCAGCTTCGGCGCCGTCCGTGCCCTCGACGGGGCGGACTTCGACGTGCACGCCGGAGAGGTCGTCGCACTCATCGGCGACAACGGCGCCGGCAAGTCGACGATGGTCAAGGCGCTGTCGGGCAACCTTGCGCTCGACTCCGGCTCCATCCTGTTCAACGGGGAGGAGGTGGACCTGAGCTCGCCCAGCGTGGCGAGCCACATGGGCATCGAGACCGTCTTCCAGGACCTGGCGCTCGCTCCACACCTGACGCCGCCGCAGAACATGTACCTCGGTCGCGAGCTCCCTGCCCCGGGCTTCCTCGGAAAGCTCGGCTTCCTGGACAACAAGACCATGCGGGCTAGGTCGAAGGTCGCGTTCGACGAGCTCGGTGCCACGGTCCGCAGCTACTCCAGCCCGGTCGGCAGCATGTCCGGTGGCCAGCGCCAGGCGATCGCCATCGCCCGTGCTGTCGCCTGGGCCAAGGGCGTGGTCTTCCTCGACGAGCCCACCGCGGCGCTCGGCGTCGTCCAGACCAAGGCTGTGCTGGAGACGATCCGCAAGGTTCGCGACAAGGGCGTCGGCGTCGTCTTCATCAGCCACTCGATGCCCCACGTCATCGAGGTCTCCGACCGGGTCCAGGTCCTGCGGCTCGGGCGCCGCGTGGCCACCTTCCAAGCCCGGGACACCACGGTCGAAGAGCTCGTCGGCGCCATGACCGGCGCCCTGGACGCAGGAGCCAAGTGATGAACAGTGACATGTCAGCCAAGAACGCCACGGCCGACGCGGTCGGAGTGGCAGCCGACGCCGCACCCAGTGGCGAGCTCCGCAGCGAGGCGGCGGTCAGCCCGGACGCCTCACTGATGACGGCGGTCGAGTCGGGGGGTGGGCTCGCCGGGCTCGCGCGACGCATCGTCAAGGTGCAGTCGTTCCAGATCCTCCTGGTGCTGGTGGCCATCTCCGTGGTCTTCAGCCTGCTCGCGCCGGACACGTTCCCCACCTGGGGGAACCTGCGACTGGTCATCCAGAACGTGTCGATCCTCGCGGTCCTCGGCATCGGCATGACCTACGTGATCATCACCAGCGGCATCGACCTCTCCATCGGATCGGTCCTGGTGTTCTCCGGCGTGATCGCCGCCAAGGTCATGCAGTCCATGGGCGGGGACGGCTGGGGGACGGCGATCGTCGGGATCCTGGTATCGATCGTCTGCGGGATCCTGTGGGGCCTGCTCAACGGAGCGCTGATCGCCAAGGCCAAGGTCCCGCCGCTCATCGTCACCCTGGGCACGCTCAGCGGGGCGCTCGGGCTGGCGCAGGTGATCACGGGTGGCGTCGACATCCGTGAGGTGCCCGCCGTGCTCTCGACCAACATCGGCTACGGCAACATCCCGGGCACCACCATCCCGACGATCTCGGTGATCGCGCTGGTGTTCCTGGTGATCTTCGGCGTCGTGCTGCACAAGACCCGGTACGGCTTGTACACGTACGCCGTCGGTTCCAACGAGGAGTCGGCTCGACGGGTCGGCGTCAAGGTCGACCGGCACCTCATCACGATCTACGCGCTGTCCGGCTTCATGGCCGGCGTTGCCGGGATCCTGTCGCTCGCCCAGTACTCGACGACGGCCATCGCCGGCCAGTCCAACACCAGCCTCGCGGTGATCGCCGCGGTCGTGATCGGTGGGACGAGCCTCTTCGGCGGTATCGGCACGATCTTCGGCACGGTCGTCGGCCTCTTCATCCCCGCCATCCTCCAGAACGGTTTCGTGATCACCGGCGTGCAGCCCTTCTGGCAGCAGGTCGCCATCGGAGCCGTCCTCATCGTTGCGGTCTACATCGACCAGCGCCGCCGGGCCGCCGCATCCCGCGCCAACAAGACGGGCAAGCGTTCCCTCGCCCACCTGTTCCGACGGTCGGCGTAGCCGCACCGGTCGCAGCACCACCTCCACCACCCCTGCTCGACGGCGCCGACGACGCGCTCGACCCGACACCCCGAAGGAACAGACCATGAAGACCATCACCAAGCTCCTCCCGCTGGTCGCAGCGAGCGCCCTCGCACTCACCGCGTGCAGCAGCGGCTCCGACGACTCCGGCTCCGGGTCCGGGTCGAGCGCGAGCGGCGGCAACCAGAAGCTGGCGTTCGTCCAGGGCGTCGCCGGCGACGAGTTCTACGTCACCATGCAGTGCGGCATCGAGGCCGAGGCGAAGAAGGTCGGCGCGACCGTCAACACGCAGGGTCCGGCCAAGTTCGATCCGACGCTCCAGAAGCCGATCGTCGACTCGGTCATGGCCAGCAAGCCCGACGCGATCCTCATCGCCCCCACCGACGTCTCCGCCATGCAGGCACCGCTGAAGGCCGCCGCCGACCAGGGCATCAAGGTCGTGCTGGTCGACACCACGGTCGACGACCCGTCCTTCGCGGCCTCGCAGATCTCGTCGGACAACGAGGGCGGGGGAGCGGCCGCGTTCAAGGCCATCCAGGACCTCAACCCGGACGGCGGGAAGATCCTCATCATGTCGACCGACCCCGGCATCTCGACCGTCGACGCGCGCGTCAAGGGCTTCGAGACGGCCGCCGCGAAGGACGAGAAGTTCGACTACCTGGGCGTCCAGTACAGCCACAACGACACCGCGACCGCCGCCCGGCTCATCACGGCGGCTCTGGCCAAGAACCCCGACATCGTCGGGGTGTTCGCGACCAACACCTTCTCCGCGGCCGGCACGGCGACCGGCGTCCGCCAGGCCGACAAGCAGGACCAGGTCAAGGTCGTCGGCTTCGACGCCGGCCCGGACCAGGTCGGTCAGCTCAAGGACGGGACCGTCCAGGCGCTCATCGCCCAGGATCCGTACGAGATCGGTGTCGACGGCGTGGACCAGGCGATGGCCTCCCTGGACGGTAGCGAGGTCACCCCGACGATCCAGACCGGGTTCCACATCATCACCAAGGACAACGTGGACGGCGACGGAGCCCAGTACCTCTACAAGTCCAGCTGCTGAGCACCCGCACGCGGCTTCCCCTGCGGGGGAGGCCGCGTGGCCACGCCCATACCGAAGGACGCCACACATGACGATCCACCTCGACTCCAGGGCTCTCGGCGGCCTCGATCCGCGCGTGGCCGTCCCCGGCTACGACCGCGACCACGTCACCGCAGGGATCGTGCACCTCGGAGTCGGAGCATTCCACCGCTCCCACCAAGCCATGTACGTCGACCGGCTGCTGCACGAGGGCGAGACCGGCTGGGGCATCTGCGGGGTCGGCGTCCTGCCGGCCGACCGGACCATCGCCGAGGTGCTCGACGAGCAGGACGGCCTGTACACCCTGCTCACCGTCGACCCTTCCGGCGACACCGACGCACGGGTGATCGGCTCCCACGTCGCGCACCTGCATGCGCCCGCCGATACCCGGGCGGTCGTCGACCGCCTCGCGGACCCGGCGACGCACGTCGTCTCGTTGACGATCACCGAGGGCGGGTACGGCATCAACGACGCGACCGGTGCGTTCGAGCCTCGTGACCCGGCAACCCTGGCGGACCTGGCCCCGGGCGCATCGTCGCCGTCGAGCGTCCTCGGCCTGATCGTGGCGGCCCTCGCGGTCCGCCGCGCTGCTGGGACGGCACCGTTCACCGTGATGTCCTGCGACAACATCCAGGGCAACGGGCACGTCGCGAGGACGGCGGTCACCGCCTTCGCCCGCGTCATCGACGCCGAGCTGGCGGACTGGATCGAGGAGCGCGTGGCGTTCCCGAGCTCGATGGTGGACCGGATCACGCCCGCCACGACCGACGAGGTCGTCGCGGCGGTGGCCGCGCTCGGCATCGAGGACCGGTGGCCGGTCCGCTCCGAGTCGTTCACGCAGTGGGTGCTCGAAGACAGCTTCAGTGACGGCCGGCCCCCGTTCGAGAAGGTGGGCGTGCAGGTCGTCGACGACGTGACGCCGTACGAGCTCATGAAGCTTCGCCTGCTCAACGCCTCCCACCAGGCCATGGGCTACCTCGGGATCCTGGCCGGCGAGACGTACGTGCACGACGTGTGCCGCGACCCGCTGTTCGTCGGCTTCCTGCTCGGCTACATGCACCGAGAGGCGATCCGCACCCTGCAGGACGTCCCCGGCATCGACCTGTCGGAATACTGCGAGGAGCTGATCGCTCGGTTCAGCAGCGAGGCCATCCGGGACACCCTCGCCCGCCAGGTGGTCGACGCCTCCGACCGGATCCCCAAGTTCTTGCTCCCGGTCGTGCGTGCGCAGCTGGCGGCCGGTCGCGAGATCTCCCGGTGCGCGCTGGTGCTCGCCGCGTGGTGCCGCTACCTCGAAGGCACGACGGACGCCGGAGCGACGACCGCGCCCCAGGACAAGCGACTCGACGAGCTCCGGCACGTCGTCGAAGCCGAGGCGAGCTCGCCGGGCGCGTTCCTGTCGTACGAACCGGTCTTCGGAGACCTCGGATCGAACGCCGTGCTGCGCGACGCCTTCGTCGCAGCACGCGCGAGCCTCGCCCGCGACGGCGCACGCGCCGCCACAGCCGCTCTGGCCTGAACCGCTAGGAGGAGGAACCGGCATGAACATCGTGGTGGGTTACGTGCACACGCCAGAGGGCGAGGCCGCCCTGGACGCTGCCATCGCGCAGGCACGGTCGTCCGACGCCGTCCTGCACGTCATCAGCGGCCCCGACACCGGCGCGGACAACGCCTTCGACATCTCGCTCGAGCAACATGCGGACGCACTGAGCGCCAGGCTCGACGGCCTCCACGTGCGCAACGTCGTGTATGCGCACGACGCGACAGCCGACCCGGCCGACGAGATCCTCGACCGAGCACGCACCAGCGGCGCGGAGCTGATCGTGATCGGCCTGCGACGGCGCAGCCCCGTCGGCAAGCTGATCCTGGGCAGCACGGCGCAACGGGTGCTGCTCGAGGCCGACGTCCCGGTCCTCGCGGCCAAGCGGCCCCCCGCGACCTGACGCCGGGCTCTTTCGCTCCCGCCCTCTCGCCGCCCGCGTCCGAGGGATCGGAGACCTCGCCCGTAACGCGAAGCGCGGTTGGTCGCGACGCGAGTCTCGGCCCAGCACCCGTGGCGTCTGAACTGCGAGATCGGCAGGGTCGGTGCAACCGCGGGTCACGCACACGTGTCCTGGTAGGGCAGGCCTGAGGCATACGTCTTCCAGGCGGTTGCGTCGAGGCCCTTGCCCGTGATGGTGCAGGCAGTCTGGGCGGCGTGCCGCTGGAGGTCGACGACCCCACTGACGTCCCACAGGGTGGCCTTGTGGTCGACCCCGATGGTGGCGACGGTCCGACCTGTGGGGGAGAACAGGACCTGAAACGCGGGCCGTGTCGACAGGGGTACAGGTGGCCCGAACTGTGTGGGCGCATTGACGTCGGTGACGTCCCACAGGATGAGGCCCGCCGCTAGGTGCGTCGTCGCCAGGATTCGGCCGTCCGGGGAGAACGACAAGGCGCTGACACTCACGTCACTGTTGACGGCACCCCCGTTGCCGTGCACGTCGCTCGGGCCGATCAGGAGCTGGCCGACCCGGGTCGGCTTCTCGGGGCGGGACACGTTCCACAGCGCGATCGTGCCGTCGGCTCGGCCCGTCGCCAGGGTCGAGCTGTCGGGGCTGAAGGCGAGTCCGGTCACGTTGGTGAAGGCTTCTACCGGCAGGGTCGTCGGTCGTTCTGTGGGGTGCTTCGGATCGCTGACGTTCCACAGCGTCGCCGCGCGGTCGTAGATGTTCGCGACGGCCAGCGTGCGACCATCCGGTGAGAACGCCGCGGCAAGGACGATGACGGCGGGCAGGGTGTCGACTCGTCGGACCGGGTGTCGCGGATCGGACACGTCCCACAGGTAGGACGTGTCCTCGTCGCCGGTGATGAGCAACCGGTTGTCCGGCGAGAACATCACCGGGGCGCCGCTGCCCGGCGGCGTCGTGCTGATGCGGACGGGCTGGGTCGGCTCGGAGATGTCCCACAGCGTCATCGAGCCGTCGCTCGCGGGGGTGGCAAGAAGACGGCCGTCCGGTGAGATCGTGGCCCAGCCGCCTGGGACGTCCTGGGCGAGCGTGCGCTGCTTCGTCCCGCCCTCGAGCTCCCTGAGCGACACCAGGTGGCCGTCGCCACCGGCCACCAGTGCGCGACCGTCTGCCGGGAGCACCAGCGCGTCGACGTGCGCGACCGGCTCGCCGGTCTGAGCCGGCCGCCCCACGTCCGTGAGGTTCCACAGGATCACGCTCTCGTCGGAGCTGGCGGTCCCGAGAGATGTGCCGTCCGGCGAGAACGTCGCCGTGCCCACGAACCCCGTGTGGCCGACCAACGGGTCGCCGGTTCGGACGGGAGCGGCCGGGTCGGTGACGTCCCACAACGTGGAGGTTCCGCCGAAGCCGGTTGTCGCGACGGTCTGCCCGTCCGGGGAGAAGGCCATGCCTTCGTTGTTCCCACCCATGGTGCCGAGCCGACGCGGCGAGTCCGGCTGGTCGACGTCCCACAGCACGAAGGCGTTGGCGTCCTCGTCGCTCTTGTCGTGAGTCGCCAGTACGGGACTCGACGGTGAGAACGTGACCGGATTCCTGGCCGCCAGTGGCACGCCGACCTGGTGGGGGTGGGTGGGATCACCGACGTCCCACAGGACAACGCCCTCGTCGTCCCCTGTGGCGATCAGCCGGCCGTCCGACGAGAAGGCGACCGAGGACACCCGCTCGCGTGCGGTCGGCTGCGTGCCGAGTCGTCGCGGGTGGGCCGGGTCCCCGACGTCCCACAAAGCGAGCGAGTCGTCCTCGACGGTGGCGAGCTGACGGCCGTCCCGCGAGTAGGCCACCGCGGAGATCGTCACGTGCTGCCCAGCGTCCAGAGTGCCGAGCCTCGAGGGTCGTGCGGGGTCGGACACGTCCCAGAAGACCACGGCGTTGTTGTCGTCGTCTGAGGTGAGGAGGATCTGCCGGTCGGGCGCGAAGACCACGAACGATCGATCGGCGTTGTCGATGAGGATCGGGGCGCCCATCCGGCGTGGTGCTCCTGCCCCGGGCACGGTCCACAGCGTGATCGCGGCCTGGAACGTGGTGATGTAGGTCGGAGACGCCGATGCGCTCGGTGCCGAAGCGCTCGGTCCCGACGGGCCTGCTTCAGTGCCCAACCCGACGCTCGCGGACTGGTCCACCGCGACGCGTGTGCGCACCGTGTGGCCAGTCGCGAGCAGGTGACCGGCCGGAGCGTAGGAGACCGTCGCCTGTCGGGACAGGCCGGAGATCCGTCCCGCGTAGCGGGTGCCGGTGAGCGTGCCGACGAGGCTCGCACCTGTCTGCGGATCGGGGTGTATCCGTTGCGCGGCGATCCCGAGCTGCAACGCGAGGTTCGGGTCGGTGGCACGTGCCGCCTCAGCCTGGGACACCAGCAGTCGGGCGGTGGCGATGTGCTGCTGCTCCTGCGCCGTCCCACGTTGCGCCTGGGCGCTGCGGGTCTGCAGCCCGGCGATCCCCGAGGCTGCGAGCGCCACCACGACCAGCACACTGAGCCCGAGGGTCAGCAGGCGCAGTCGGCTGTTCTGACGGCGTTCCCCGGCGTGCCGCCGTTCCGCCTCTTCCGCAGCAGCCCGCCGTTCGGCCGAGCTCGCGTCCAGGAACTGCCGATCGAGCGGGCTCAGCTCGCGCTCGTTGTCGCGTGCCTCCCTCCACAGCTCGGCCTCGGTGAGCGCGCGGCCTCGGTAGAGCCCGCCGTCGTCCCGGCCCAGCTGCGCCCAGCGTTCAGCGGCGTCGCTGATCTGCTGGTGGATGACCAGGTCGGCGCTGTCGCGTTCGATCCACTGCCGCAGCCGCGGCCACGCACGCAGCAGAGACTCGTGCGTGATGGTGACCGTCTCGTTGTCGGCCATGGTCAGCCGGTCCCGGGCGAACGCGTCCAGGACCTGCGCGACGGTGGTGGCGTCCGCCCGGCCGGTCAGTTCTGCGGTCCGTGCTCGCCGGCGGGTGTGGTCGGCGTCGGCACTGATGTGGACCATCCGCAGCAGGGTGCGACGCGCGACGTCCTGGGCTGCGGGGGAGAGCGCGCTGTAGGTCGCCTCGGCGCGCCGGCTGACGGATTCCCAGATGCCGCCTCCCGCCTGGTAGCCGGCGAGGGTCATGGTGGTACCGGCGCGCCGCTGCCATGTGGTGAGGAGGGCGTAGGACAGCAGCGGCAGAGCCCCGGCAACGTCGAACTCGGCGTGCCCGGCGCGCAGATCTCGCAGGATCAGGTCGGTCAGCCCGGGCTCCAGCGCGAGCCCGACCTCGCGGGCCGGCTTCTCGATGACGTCCCGGAGCTCGACGTCTGTCATCGGCACCATCAGGTAGGTGCTGTCACGGAGCACGGCCACCAGCTCGGGATAGGTCATGCACCGCCCGAAGAAGTCAGCGCGCAGACCGAGCACGACGCGTACATGGTCACCCGTCGTGCTCAGCTGGTGGAGGAACGCGACTCGCTCGTCTTCGTCGGCGCACGCGGTGAACAGCTCTTCGAGCTGGTCGACGATGAGGATGGTGCGGGTGCGGTCGTCGGCGCCCCGGAGGGTCCGCTCGAGCGTGGCCGTCGGTTGCTCGCCGGGCGTCATCACGCGGCAGCGCCATCCGGCCGAGCCCGGGAGCGCTCCGCGTTCGAGCGCCGGGATGAGGCCGGCGTGCAAGAGCGACGACTTGCCCGACCCAGACGGCCCGACCACCATGAACGGGCCGGTCCCGACGGCGATGAGTCGGAGCACGTCGTCGATCGCGTCCTCGCGCCCGAAGAAGTAGTGCGCGTCCTGTGCGTCGTACCGATCCATGCCTCGGTACGGACACGGCACGTCGGCGGGCGGCTCGGCCGGGGTGGAGGTGACGGGTGTGAACGCCGGGTTGCGTGCCAGCACGAGCTGGCCGGACGTGTCGCTCGCGTGCTGTCGTGGTCGGGGGGCGCCGTGCGCCGGCAGCGTGCGGTCGAGCCACTCGTACGCGTCCAGCAGGGTCAGCGACTCCGGGCGCGTCGGATCTCCCTCGTGCAAGAGCCGAAGGAGCTGCCCCGTGAAGGCGGTGTACTCGTCGCCCGGGGGTGCGAGCGCTGACTCATCGGCGGCGGCCGACGTCAGGACATGCGTGCCCCGGACGGCACTCGCGGCGAAAGCGTCCGCCGCCGCTGCGCCGTACGCGCCATCTGCCCGCCCCGAGAAGCAACAGTCGAGCACGACGACCATCAGGCGAGCGCGGCTTCTGGCGAGTGCCTCGCGCACCGCCGAGTACGGCAGCGCCTTGTACGCGAGCCCTTCGATGAGGTCGTCGGTCGAGTACGTGCCCAGGTACAGCTGACCGTCCATGGGGCCGATCAGTCCGTGACCCACGTAGTAGACGAGGAGCACGCTCTCCGCCTGGTTCGCCGCCTCGGTGATCGCGCTCCCCAGCTGACCCGGGTCGGCCGGGTCGTGCAGCACCCGCACGTGTGCGGCATCGACACCGCACTGCTCCACGAGCGTCTGCCTGAGCGCATCGACAGACCGACCGACGGCGGGCACCGAGGGCAGTGCAGAACCCTCGACGTGCGCACTGCCGCCGATCAGCAGCACGTGCGTGCCTGGCATGTCGAGCGCCGACGACGAGGCCATGTCGCTCAGCCGCCCGCGGACTCGGTGAGGGACTCCCGCAGCTCTGTGACCAGGCTCCTGACCTGCTCCGCCGTGAGGCCACGGACGTTCTCGGAGGTCACCTCGAGGGAGTTCTCACCCACGGTCAGCGTGACCGACAACGTGCCGACGCGCCGCCGGAGCCACGCGACGAGAGCTGCCACCATGACGGTGATCGCACCGCCCTGTCCCACCGCGACGACCAGAGCCGAGTCGAGAACGCCGAGCTCGCCAGGCCGAGGCCGGCCGGCCACCGGACGTACGCGTCCGCGCAGCTCGTCGACATCCGACAGCTCCTGGTCGAGCGCGCGAAGCTGGTCCGTCGCTCCATCGCCCTGAACCGTGATCGTCACGTCCATGTCGACCCAGCCTTCAACCAGTGTGCGGACGCCGGAAGCCTGACCTCATCCTGACCTGCCACCGAGTGCTTGGTACAGAACGTGAGAGATGTCGGTGCAGATCCGTGCGGGGTCGACCCTGTCGACCGGCTTGCGCCGGAGCTGGTCGGCAGTCGCGTCCCTACGAGGAGGGGTCTGCCGATGGGCTCGGTGATACAGACGTGCGGTGGCCCGCGGCGTGTCGACGACGCCTGAACACTGAGCCGTAATCGACGGGTGAATCTTGAGCACCCCGAGTACGGCTTGGGGTGTGATCACTCTGGCCCAACGCCGACGCACCCAGACCACCCGGTCCCACCTCGACGGTCACGTGGTCGCGATCCGGGCGCTGCCGGACTACGACGCCCTGTTCGGCGTCGACTTCGACCCGGGCCCACCACGAACCGGGCCGATGACCAAGGAGCGCAGATGACCACCACCAGGACCGCCAAGACCGACGCGCCACGACCCGACCAGCTGGGGTCCAAGCTCGCCTACCTGACCCGCGTCCTGAAGACCCCCACGATCGGGCGGACCTGGGCCGACCTGGCCGACCTGGCCGACCTGGCCCGCACCGAGAACTGGTCCCACGAGGAGTACCTCGCCGCGGTCCTGGAGCGTCAGGTCGCCGACCGGGAGTCCGCCGGGTCGATCATGCGGATCCGCACCGCGCACTTCCCGGCGGTCAAGACCCTGGAGGACTTCAACCTCGAGCACCTGCCCTCACTCAGGAAGGACCTGCTCGCGCACCTGGCCACCGTCACGTTCGTGCCCAAGGCCGAGAACGTGGTCCTGCTCGGGCCGCCCGGGATCGGCAAGACCCACCTGACCATCGGCTTGGGCATCAAGACCGCCCAAGCCGGCTACTCCGTGCTGTTCGACACCGCCACCAACTGGATCGCCCGCCTCGCCGCCGCGCACCACGGCGGGGCACTGGAAGCCGCGCTGAAGAAGATCCGCCGCTACCGGCTGATCATCATCGACGAGGTCGGCTACATCCCCTTCGACCACGACGCCGCGAACCTGTTCTTCCAGCTCGTCGCCTCCCGCTACGAACAAGGCTGGATCATGGTCACCTCGAACCTGCCCTTCGGCCGCTGGGGCGAGGTCTTCGGCGACGAAGTCGTGGCCGCCGCGATGATCGACCGACTCGTCCACCACGCCGAAGTCCTCACCCTGGCCGGCGAGTCCTACCGCACCCGCGCCCGCCGCGAACTCCTTGCCAAAGACCGCGACAACTGACCTGACCTGCCCCAACTCGATTGGGCGCGATAGCCCGCCCCGGTCGACCCAGTGCCGGGGGCGCGAGCATCGCGGCATGAGCGCGCGGGTCAGTCAGGCGGTGACAACCCACCGCTGCAACGCCTCGACGACCTCCGGGGGACCGTCGCCGTCACCGCTCGCCCATGGATCGGCGGCGTTGCCCTGCAACCACGCAAGAACGTCAGATGGATCGGCGTGACCACCCGCCTCAAGCGGCGCCCGCACCATCTCCTCGTTCGGAAGATCGTCCGGCCAGCGCCGCCATCCGATGCCATCGACCGTGTCGAAGATGATCCAGTCGGGCGACTCATCGAGCGTGACGCAGGCGCAGATGGTCAGGACGTGCCGAGCACGTCCCTGCCAGGAGCCCGCTGGGTTGCGCAAAGCCGCACCACCCAGCAGGACCTCAATCCCCTCGACTGCTGGATCCCGCCCTGGCCCGCTCTGCGGTCGCTTTCCGGACATGACGACACCGTAATCCCGAGCCGACTCGCGCCCGCCTATCGCGGCGACCTGCTCAGTTTTCGGCCGTCGATACCTGCTCAGGGTTCAGCCGTCGTTGACACCGCGCTGCGTCGACGCTACACATCGCGTCACACCGGCGGCGCAGCCCACTCGCTGGACCCGGCCGGCTTCCTCGCGCGACGGCTCTCGCGCCCTTCGCGACCCACTCCACATGAAAAGTCCCAGGTCATGGAGCTCTGACCTGGGACTTCGTGGTGGGCGATACTGGGATCGAACCAGTGACCTCTTCCGTGTCAGGGAAGCGCGCTACCGCTGCGCCAATCGCCCGGGTTGTGATCCGGGGCACAACACACTGCTGATGTCCTACGAGGTGGAGATGGGATTCGAACCCACGTATACGGCTTTGCAGGCCGCTGCCTCGCCTCTCGGCCACTCCACCCTGAGACCGCAGTCCAGAGCGGCTGGCAAGCCGATCAGGATGTCTGCCTCCGAGCGGACGACGGGATTCGAACCCGCGACCCTCACCTTGGCAAGGTGATGCTCTACCACTGAGCCACGTCCGCACAGCACGTCCGCCGGTTTTCACCGGTGCTCCGTGTGCGTCCCGAACTCTAACCGACGATCTCGGCGAGAGTCCAACTGGCCCCCGGCAGACGGGTCATCGCGCGGATGTGTGGGCGTCCGATCCCGTGTCGATAGCGTGAGCAGGTGCCTGAGCAAACCGCGCGGGCGTCTGCGAGCGCATGGTTCGCCGGCGTCGAGGCGACCGACCTGATCGAGGTCGTCGACGTACGGGCCGAGCCGCACCGGATGACGGAGCCGGGCTGGTGGGCCGTCGTCGGCGACTTCGAAGGCCGCGTGCGGGCCTGGCGCTTCGCGACGGTGACGCCGGCGAAGGTCGGGGGCGCACGGTCGTGGAAGGGACCGGATGTCGGGGCGTGGACGTCGTCGCTGGACCGCGACGAGTACGCGAATGCGGTCGAGGTCGTGCGGGGGCGCATTCAGGAAGGCGATGTCTACCAGGCAAACATCTGCCGGGTGCTGTCCGCACGGCTTCCCGACGAGCCCGACGCTCGCGCCCTGGCGGCGGTGCTGGACGCCGGGAACCCGGCACCGTTCGCCGGTGGCGTGCACGTGCCGACGGGCGGTGCGCACGACGCCGTGTGGGTGGTCACGGCGTCCCCTGAGCTGTTCCTTCGGGTGGCCGACGGGGTCGTGACGTCGGGACCGATCAAGGGCACGGCAGCCACCGCGGATGCGCTGACCGCCAAGGACCGTGCAGAGAACGTCATGATCACCGACCTCGTGCGCAACGACCTGCAGCGGGTCTGCGCGCCGGGCACGGTCGAGGTGACGTCGTTGCTGGGTGAGGAACATCACCCCGGACTGGTCCACCTGGTCTCGACAGTGCAGGGCGTTCTGGACCGCTCCGTGGTCGACGCCCCCGACCTGTGGGCGCGTCTGCTGGAGGCGACCTACCCGCCGGGGTCCGTCTCGGGCGCGCCGAAGGCGTCCGCGCTGCGGATCATCGAGTCCCTGGAGCGTGAGGCCCGGGGTCCGTACTGCGGTGCGGTCGGCTGGATCGAGGTCGGAGACGACGGTTCGGTGCGGGCTGAGCTGGCGGTCGGGATCCGGACGTTCTGGTGGTCCGACGGCTTCCTGCGCTTCGGCACCGGGGCCGGGATCACGTGGGGGAGCGACCGGGAGGCCGAGTGGACGGAGACCGAGCTGAAGGCCGCCCGACTCGTCGGTCTGGCGTCCGACGTCGACGTCGGGCCGGTGCCAGAATGACCGGATGAGCGTGGTGATCTGGTCGGACGGTCGTCTGTACTCTCCCGACGAAGCCGTGGTCACCGGCGTGGACCACGGGCTCACGGTCGGCGACGGAGTCTTCGAGACCTGCGCCGTCTACGGAGGTACGGCGTTCGCCCTGAGTCGTCACCTCCAGCGTCTGCGTCGCTCCGCGTTGGGCATCGGCCTGGCGGAACCGGACCTGCACGCCGTCCGCGAGGGTGTGCGAGCCGTTCTCGCCGCGGCCGGCCCGGACACCGGCCGACTGCGGATCACGCTCACGGGCGGGGTGGGTCCGCTCGGCTCGAACCGGCTGCCGCCCGAGGACCAGCACCAGAGCCTGCTGGTCCTGGCCGGCCCGGCCGTGCCGTCGCCCGTGTCCCGCGTCGTGCGGGTGCCGTGGGTGCGCAACGAGCGATCGGCCGTGGCCGGCCTGAAGACGACGTCCTACGCCGAGAACGTCGTCGCAGTCGCCGAGGCGTACCGGCGCGGAGCCGACGAGGCGGTCCTGGCCAACACCGTCGGTGAGCTCTGCGAGGGAACGGCGTCGAACGTCTTCCTCGAACGCGCCGGCGAGCTGGTCACACCCCCGCTGTCCAGCGGGTGCCTCGCGGGGATCACCCGCGAGCTGCTGCTCGAGTGGGCCGCGCAGGAGGGTCTGCCGGTTCGGGAGGCGGCGCCGGGGGAGCTGCGCTACGAGGTGCTCGACGAGGTGGCCGACGGGTCGGCACAGCTGATGATGAGCGGGTCCATCCGCAACGTCTCGCCGGTCGTGAGCCTGGACGGCGCGGAGGTCACGGCCGGCCCGGTGTCACTCGAGGCGCAGCGACTGTTCCAGAAGCGCCTCGCCGACGACCTCGACCCGTGACATACGAACGACCGGCCCCGCCGCAGCGGAACCGGTCGTCGGAGGATGGGTGTCAGGCGGTGAGCAGCGCGGCGATCAGCGCCGTGATCTCGCCTTCCATGCGGTCGCTCTCGGTACCCAGAGGCACCAGCGCCTCGGTACCGGACAAGAAGCGTTCGATCGGCTCGGTGGGCGCGGCGAGCAGTGCGCTGCCCTCGACACCACTGAGCGAAACGAGCGTGTAGTCGGGGTCTTCGTCTCGCCACACCTGGACGTCGCCCGTACCCGCCGGTGCTTCGGCGGTTGCGTGCATTCCCAGGGAGAGCAGCTCGCGTCCGACCAGCCACGTCGACATGGTGTGCGGGCCTGTGAAGACCGCGCGTACCGTGTACGGATCGGTGGTTCGGAACGAGAACTCTGCGCTCACCGGGATGACGCTCGCGTCGGATCCGATGAGCTGCATGGCGACGACCTCGACGACGTCGTAGGTCGAGCTCGTCATCGGGTCCTCCTATTCGCAAGGGCTGGAGGCTCCATCATGGCAGGACGATTGCCGGATTGGACCGGTAACAACCCCTAGTTCACCCGGAGGGACGCGCCGCGGAACCGGGGATGGGTCACAGCACCTACGCGTGAGATGACACGAACGTGGGCGTGGGAGCGCGGGCAGGCCCTGATCAGGGCGTATTTGCCCGCACGTGATGTCCAGTTCGGAATCTCGTCGCCCGCCGGGTAACATTCCTTCGACATCACCCGCTGGTGGTGCTCCTCGGTAGACACGGTGTGTCGCACCGACGGGCACAGACGGTGGGGGATGGGCGATTGGCTCAGTTGGTAGAGCGCCTCGTTCACACCGAGGAGGTCATCGGTTCGAGTCCGGTATCGCCCACGTTCACCAGAAGGGGTCGGCCCGTGGGCCGGCCCCTTCTGGCGTCCCATAACGCGTCGGGCAGGCGTCGTCCCCGCCGGTAGCATCGAGTGGCCTGCCGCCCGGGCGGGCCGCCACGAAGGAGGCAGTACCGGTGCCCGAGCTCATCACCCTCACCGTCGACGGGATCGCGACCACGGTGGAGCCGGGGACGACGGGTACCGACCTGTACTCCGCCCGGCGCGATGTCGTCGTGGTCCGTGTGGACGGCGACCTGCGCGACCTGCACCTTCCGCTGATCGAGGGTGCGGTCGTCGAGGCCGTCACCATCGAGGAGCCCGACGGCCTGGCCGTCCTGCGGCACTCGGCGGCGCACATGCTCGCGCAGGCCGTCCAGGAGGTGGTCCCGACCGCGAAGCTGGGCATCGGGCCGCCGATCACCGACGGCTTCTACTACGACTTCGACGTGGACACCCCGTTCACCCCGGAGGACCTCAAGGCGATCGAGAAGGTCATGGGCCGCATCGTCAAGGAGGGTCAGACCTTCCGCCGGTGGGACGTCACCGAGGACGAGGCTCGCGCCGAGCTGCGCGACGAGCCCTACAAGCTCGAGCTGATCGGGCTCAAGGGTGATCCCGGCGCGGCCGAGGGGGCCTCGGTCGAGGTGGGCCTGGGCGGCCTGAGCATCTACCAGAACGTCCGTGGGGCCGGCCGGGAGACCGAGCAGGTCGTCTGGCAGGACCTGTGCCGTGGGCCGCACGTCCCGAGCACCCGCGTGCTGGGCAACGGCTTCCAGCTGACCCGGTCGGCTGCCGCCTACTGGCGCGGGTCCGAGAAGAACCCTCAGCTCCAGCGCGTCTACGGCACCGCCTGGCCGACGAAGGACGAGCTGCGGGCGTACCTCGAGCGCATCGCGGAGGCGGAGCGTCGGGACCACCGCCGGCTCGGCACCGAGCTCGACCTGTTCTCCTTCCCCGAGGAGATCGGCTCCGGGCTGGCCGTGTTCCACCCCAAGGGCGGCGTGATCCGCATGGAGATGGAGCACTACAGCCGGCTGCGCCACGTGCAGGGCGGGTACGAGTTCGTGAACACCCCGCACATCACCAAGAGCAAGCTGTACGAGATCTCGGGGCACCTCGACTGGTACGCGGACGGCATGTACCCCCCGATGACCCTCGACGAGGAGCGCGACGCCGAGGGGCACGTGCGCAAGGCGGGGCAGCAGTACTACCTCAAGCCGATGAACTGCCCGATGCACAACCTGATCTTCGCGGCCCGTGGCCGGTCCTACCGGGAGCTGCCCCTGCGGCTCTTCGAGTTCGGCACGGTCTACCGGTACGAGAAGTCCGGCGTCGTGCACGGCATGACCCGCGCGCGCGGCTTCACCCAGGACGACGCCCACATCTACTGCACCCGCGAGCAGATGGCGGACGAGCTCACCACCACGCTGAAGTTCGTGCTGGACCTGCTCAAGGACTACGGGCTGGACGACTACTACCTCGAGCTCTCGACCAAGAACCCGGACAAGTCCGTCGGCTCCGACGAGGTCTGGGAAGAGGCGACCGAGACCCTGCGCCAGGTCGCGGAGGCGTCCGGTCTCGACCTCGTGCCCGACCCGGGCGGCGCCGCGTTCTACGGCCCGAAGATCTCCGTGCAGGTCAAGGACGCCCTCGGGCGCACCTGGCAGATGTCGACCATCCAGCTCGACTTCAACCTGCCCGAGCGGTTCGAGCTCGAGTACACGGCCTCCGACGGCAGCCGCCAGCGGCCCGTGATGATCCACCGTGCCCTCTTCGGGTCCGTCGAGCGGTTCTTCGCGGTGCTGACCGAGCACTACGGCGGCGCGTTCCCGGCCTGGCTCGCGCCCGTCCAGGTGCTCGCGGTGCCGGTCGCGGAGCCGTTCGAGCCGTACCTCGACGACGTCGTGGCGCAGCTGAGGGCGCAGGGCATCCGCGCCGAGGTGGACCGGTCGGACGACCGGTTCGGCAAGAAGATCCGCAACGCCAGCACGCAGAAGATCCCGTTCGTGCTCATCGCGGGCGGCGAGGACGCCGAGGCCGGCGGCGTCTCGTTCCGCTACCGCGACGGGCGCCAGGACAACGGGGTGCCTGTGGCGGAGGCGATCGAGCGCATCGTCTCCGCGGTCCGCGATCGCGTGCAGGTCTGACGGGTGTCCGACATCGAGCCTGCCGACGACCTCGCCGGTGTGCCCGACGGCTTCGAGCGGCTCTGGACCCCGCACCGGATGGCGTACATCGGTGGGCAGGACAAGCCGACCGACGGCGAGGCGGGCCTGGGATGCCCGTTCTGCCGGGCACCGACCCGGACGGACGAGGACGCGCTGATCGTGGCTCGCGGGGAGCTCGCGTTCGTCGTCCTCAACCTGTACCCCTACAACTCGGGGCACCTGATGGTCTGCCCGTACCGGCACGTCGCCGACTACACGGACCTGACAGAGGCCGAGGTCGCGGAGGTCGCCGCCCTGACGCGTACGGCGATGGGTGTCCTGCGCGAGGTCTCGAGCCCGCACGGCTTCAACCTCGGCATGAACCAGGGCGACGTCGCCGGCGCCGGGATCGCTCACCACCTGCACCAGCACGTGGTGCCGCGCTGGGGTGGCGACTCCAACTTCCTGCCGATCGTCGGCCGGAGCCGTGCCCTGCCCGAGCTCCTGGGCGACACGCGGGCACGCCTCGCAGCGGCGTGGCCGACCGCACCGAAGGGATGATCAGCACGTGCTGAACGGACTGCGCGGTGCCATGACCCGCTTCTTCACGCCTCTGGCCACGCTCCTGCTGCGGATGGGGGTCTCGCCGGACGCGGTGACGATCGGCGGCACGCTCGTCGTCGTCGCGACGGCCCTGTGGGCGTTCCCGACCGGTCACCTGCTCCTCGGCACCCTGATCATCACGGTGTTCGTGCTGACCGACTCGCTCGACGGCGTGATGGCACGCCAGGCCGGACGGACGGGTCCGTGGGGTGCGTTCCTCGACTCGACGATGGACCGCTTCGGGGACGGTGCGATCTTCGCCGGCCTTGTCCTGTGGTTCACCGCGGGTGGTGACGACCGGCTCACCGCGATCCTCGCGCTCGTGTGCCTCGTCCTCGGTTCGATCGTGCCGTACGCGCGGGCGCGGGCCGAGGGCCTCGGGATGACGGCCTCCGGCGGGATCGCGGAGCGGGCCGACCGGCTCCTTCTTGTCCTCGTCGCCACCGGCGCCGTCGGCATCGGTGCCCCGACCGCGGTCCTGACAGTCATCCTTGCGCTGCTGGCGGTCGCGTCCGCCGTCACGATCGTGCAGCGGATGAGCAAGGTCTACCGACAGGCGGCGGGAGTCGCGCGGTGAAGGTCGACGTCGCGCGGCTCTACGCGTTCGGATGGAAGGTCGCGGGAAAGGTGCCCGGGCCCGTGCTGCGCGGCGCGTTCGCCGTCGTCGCCGACCTCGCCTGGCTGCGGCGCACGGGCGGCGTCGTGCAGCTCGAGAAGAACCTGGCCCGCGCTCGCCCCGACCTCGATGCGCGCACCCTGCGCCGGCTGGGCCGGGCGGGGATGCGCTCCTACATGCGGTACTTCGGTGAGGCGTTCACGCTCGGCTCGCTGAGCAGCGCGCAGGTCGACGCCCGTGTCCGCGGAGTCGGGCTGGAGAACCTCCGGCCCTACACCGAGAGCGGGAGGTCGGTGGTCCTGGCGCTCGGCCATGTCGGCAACTGGGACCTCGCCGGGGCCTGGGCCACCCGGGCGATCGCTCCCGTCACGACGGTGGCCGAGCGGCTCGAGCCGGAGGAGCTCTTCCAGGAGTTCCTCGCGTTCCGCGAGAGCATCGGCCTCACGATCTTCCCCCTCACGGGTTCGGGGGACGTCTTTCGTGGGCTGGTGCGCGCGGCCCGCGGAGGCCCCGGCCTGATCCCGCTCCTCGCGGACCGGGACCTGACCGCGAGCGGCGTCGAGGCGGACCTGTTCGGTCTGCGCGCGCGGTTCGCGGCGGGTCCCGCCGCACTGGCGATCTCCACGGGTGCTCCGCTGGTCACCACGGTGATCTCCTACGAGCGGCTCACCGGAGCGCGACGCAAGGCGGCGGGGTCGCCGTGGGGGATCGTCGTCGACTTCCACGAGCCGATCCCGGTCCCGACGGGTATCCCGCGTGCCGACCAGGTCCGCGTGCTCACACAGGCGTGGGTCGACGAGCTGGGCGCGGGCATCCGTCGGTACCCGCAGGACTGGCACATGCTCCAGAAGCTGTTCGTCGAGGACCTCGATCCCGAGCGCTACGCGGCCGTGCTGGAGCGCGCGGAGCGACCCGCATGAGCATGCCTGACGACGTGCGGCCGCTCCGGGTGGGCATCGTCTGCCCGTACTCCTACGACGTCCCCGGCGGGGTGCAGTTCCACGTGCGGGACCTGGCCGAGGCCCTGATCGCCCGCGGCCACACCGTCTCTGTCCTCGTCCCTGCCGACGACGACACCGAGATCCCCGACTACATGACGGCGGCCGGCCGGGCGATCCCCGTCCGCTACAACGGCGCCGTCGCCCGCATGACCTTCGGCCCCGTCACCGCGGCGCGGGTGCGCAAGTGGCTCGCGGTAGGGGAGTTCGACGTCCTCCACCTGCACGAGCCTGTGACGCCCAGCCTCGGGATGCTCGCGCTCTGGATCGCCGACGGACCGATCGTCGCCACCTTCCACACGGCGCTCATCCGCTCCCGGCCGCTCCAGATGGCCTACCCCTTGGTCCGCCAGTCGCTGGAGAAGATCTCCGCGCGCATCGCCGTCTCCGAGGACGCCCGACGCACCCTGGTCGAGCACATGGGCGGCGACGCCGTGGTGATCCCCAACGGCGTCTACACCCAGGGCTTCATCGACGCCGAGCCCGACGCCCGGTGGACCGGAACTCCCGAGGCGCCGACGATCGCGTTCCTGGGGCGCCTCGACGAGGCCCGAAAGGGACTCCCGGTGCTGCTCGACGCCGTTCCCCGGGTGCTCGCCGCCATCCCCGGTGCGCGGTTCCTCGTCGCCGGTCGTGGGGAGACGGGTCCCGACGAGGTTCGCGAGCTGCTCGGCGAGAAGGCCGCCGGTGCGGTCGAGTTCCTCGGCGGCATCTCTGACGAGGAGAAGGCCAAGCTGCTCTCCTCGGTCGACGTCTACTGCGCGCCGCAGACCGGTGGCGAGAGCTTCGGGATCGTCCTGGTGGAGGCGATGAGCGCCGGCGCGGCCGTCGTCGCGAGTGATCTGGGTGCGTTCTCACGGGTCCTGGACGACGGCGCGGCGGGGGTGCTGTTCACGACGGGCGACAGCGACGACCTGGCGCGCACGCTCATCCGCGTCCTGCTGGATCCCGCGCTGCGCGCCTCCGTGACGGCGCGGGCTCGCGAAGCCGTGCCGCAGTACGACTGGTCGGTCGTGACCGACCAGGTGCTGACCGTCTACGAGATGGTCGTTGCCGACCGCCGCGAGCCGGTGGGCGAGGACCCGTCGTCGCAGCGCGGTGCGCGGCTGCGCGGACGGAGCGCGGCCCGATGAGCTGGTCGGAGCTCTCCGTCTACATCACGATCGTCCTCGGACTGGGTCTGTGGTGGGTCTGGGTCGCCGCATCGCGCCTCGACCGGCTGCACCGGAAGGTCTCCTCGTCGAAGGCCGTCGTCGATGCGCAGCTCGTCCGGCGCGCGACGGTTGCGGCCGAGCTCGCCACGTCGGGCCTGTTCGACCCGGTCAGCTCGGTGCTCGTCGGTGAGGCCGCCTGGGCGGCGTTGTCCGCAGGCGGCCCCGATCCCACCGACGTCGGGGCGTTGCCTTCCGACCTGCGTCGGCTGCTCGAGTCCGACCGCGGCGCGCTGCCGCTGACCCTCGGCGGTCCGGCGCACGGCCAACCGGCGCCGGTCGACCGCGGGCGCATCGAGAGCGAGCTGTCCGCAACTCTGCGTGAGGTGCTCGACGACCCCGACGAGGTCGCCGTCCTGCGAGCCGACCCGACCGGCGACGAGCTCGCCGACGCGCTCGCCTCCGCCTGGTACCGGGTCCAGCTTGCGCGTCGCTTCCACAACGAGGCGGTGGCGCAGACCGCCCACGCGCGCAGCGCACCGTTCGCCCGGCTCATGCGACTGGCCGGGCACGCCCCCGTCCCGCACTCGCTCGAGCTCGACGACACGTGGCCCGAGAACCTCGGCCGTCCGGGCAGTCGGTCCGCCGCGGGCACCGAGGGGCACTAGCGGCCCCGTCAGCGGCCCGGACGCTCGTGCCGCACGGTCTACGATTGACCATCGTGGCCGGCGGAAACCGGCCCCGATTCCGTCTACGACCTACCCGTACACGATCTGTGAGGCTCGACGTGACCAGCGAGAACAGCCAGCCCACCACCGCGACGCACGCCGGCGTCATCGGCACCGCCCGTGTGAAGCGCGGGATGGCCGAGATGCTCAAGGGCGGCGTCATCATGGACGTCGTCACCGCGGACCAGGCGAAGATCGCCGAGGACGCCGGCGCTGTCGCCGTCATGGCGCTCGAGCGCGTACCGGCCGACATCCGCGCTCAGGGTGGCGTCGCACGCATGAGCGACCCTGACCTGATCGACGGGATCATCGAGGCCGTCTCCATCCCCGTGATGGCCAAGGCGCGCATCGGGCACTTCGTCGAGGCGCAGGTGCTCCAGTCGCTCGGTGTCGACTACGTCGACGAGTCCGAGGTGCTCACGCCCGCCGACTACGCGCACCACATCGACAAGTGGAACTTCACCGTCCCCTTCGTGTGCGGCGCGACGAACCTCGGCGAGGCCCTGCGCCGCATCACCGAGGGTGCGGCGATGATCCGCTCCAAGGGTGAGGCGGGCACGGGCGACGTCTCCAACGCGACGACGCACATGCGCACGCTGCGCGACCAGATCCGCCGGCTGACCTCGCTGCCGGAGGACGAGCTGTTCGTCGCTGCCAAGGAGCTGCAGGCGCCGTTCGACCTCGTCAAGGAGGTCGCACTCGCCGGGAAGCTCCCCGTGGTGCTCTTCACCGCCGGCGGCATCGCCACCCCGGCAGACGCCGCGATGATGATGCAGCTCGGCGCTGAGGGTGTGTTCGTCGGATCGGGCATCTTCAAGTCCGGCAACCCGGCCGAGCGCGCCGCGGCGATCGTCAAGGCGACGACGTTCTTCGACGACCCCGACGTGATCGCCAAGGTGTCCCGCGGGCTGGGCGAGGCCATGGTCGGTATCAATGTCGAGGACGTCCCCGAGCCGCACCGCCTGGCCGAGCGCGGCTGGTGACACAGGACCACACGACGGCCGAGGCCGCGGACGACGAGTCCGCGGCCTCAGCCGTCCCCGGTCGCACCAGCGCCGACGGCGGAGGTCCGGTCCACGGACTCGGACCGGAGTGGCGGCGCGGCGCGGACGGCCTGCTGTTCCGCGAGGCCGCGCGGGTGATCCTGCTCGACGAGCTCGACCGGGTGCTCCTCATCCGGGGGCACGACGTGGACCAGCCCGAACGCAGCTGGTGGTTCACGGTCGGCGGTGGGATCGACGACGGCGAGGACTCGGCGGCCGCAGCCATCCGGGAGGTCCGCGAGGAGACCGGGATCTCGCTGGGTGTCGACGACCTCGTCGGACCGGTGTTCACCCGCTCGGCAATCTTCGACTTCTACGCGGAGCACTGCCGTCAGGACGAGGTGCTCTACCTGGCGCGGGTGCCCGCGGCCGCGTTCGTCCCTGACAGCGCCGGCTGGACCGACCTCGAGCTGGACGTCATCGACGAGCTGCGTTGGTGGTCGCTCGACGACCTTGCCCAGGTCGACATCGAGGTCTTCCCCGACCGCCTGGTCTCCTTGGTCCGCGGCCTGCTGCCGGTCTGGGACGGGGTCATCCAGCACCTGGGGCTGGCGCGCGAGTAGTGGCGCCGGCCGCTCAGGTCACGGTGTGGCGCGTCGCCCAGGCCGGGTCGAGCTGCTCCTCGGCGAGCAGCACGGCCCGCAGGGCACGCGCCGCGGTGACCATGTCGGCGTGCGTCAGGTAGGGCGCCGCCACGCCCAGCCGCACGATGTCGGGCGTCCGGAAGTCGCCGACCACGCCCCGGACAGCGAGCGCCTGGACGATGCCGTAGGCGGCCGGATGATGGACGCCGACCTGGGATCCGCGCTCGGCGTCGTCCTTCGGGGACGCGAACGCAGCGCCGGGCACGAGAGCCTCGATGCAGGCGCGAAGGAACCCGGTGAGCGACAGCGATCGTGCGCGGACGTCGCCGATGTCGATGCCGTCGAAGGCGCGTAGCGCGGCCTCGAGCGCAAGGAGCGAGAGCAGGGGCGGAGTTCCGATCCGCGCGCGAGAGATGCCGGGCGCGCCGCGGTACTCGGTCGCCATGTCGAACGGCTCCGCATGACCGTTCCAGCCGGGTAGGACGTTGACGAACGTGTCCTGGTGCCGTCGGGCCACGTAGCCGAACGCCGGCGCACCGGGGCCGCCGTTGAGGTACTTGTATCCGCAGCCGACGGCCAGGTCGACGCCGTGCGTGTCGAGATCGACGGGTACCGCGCCTGCCGAGTGGCACAGGTCCCACACGGCGAGTGCCCCCACCGAGTGGGTCGCCGCGGTCAGGCCGGGCAGGTCGCGCAGCTCGCCGGTGCGGTAGTCGACGTGCGACAGCACGACCGCGGCGACGTCGTCGTCGAGCAGGCCCGGGATCTCGTCGACGCGCGCGTGGACCACCCGCCAGCCGACCTGGTCGGCGACGCCGTCGATCACGTACCGGTCCGTGGGGAAGCCATCTGCTTCCGTGACCACGACCGACGAGTCCGGGCGCAGGGCCGCGGCCGCGTGCAGGCTCTGGTGGAGGCGGACGCTCGTGGAGTCCCCGACGACGACCTGCCCTGGCGCCGCTCCGACGATCCGGCCGACGGCGTCGCCGACCCGGGTCGGCGCGTCCCACCAGCCGTGGGTGTTCCACGAGGCGATGAGGTCGGTGCCCCACTGACCGCGGATCACGGACGCGACGGCGTCCGCGACACCGACGGGCAGGGCGCCGAGCGAGTTGCCGTCGAGATAGACGACGCCCTCCGGCAGCTCGAACCGCGCCCGCAGGTCGGTGTCTGCGTGCGCGGTGTCGAGGGAGGCGGCGCGCTGGTCGAGATCGTCGTTCACAGGGCTGGAGCCTACGGCGCTCGATGTCAGTGCGTGCTCGTACAGTTGTTCGAGTCGACTCGTGCAGGAACGACCACAGGAGATCTAGATGAGCAACCACCCCGACGGCTCCACACCCCGCTCCGCCTTCCCAGCCCCGCCGGCGCTGCCGCGCATCAACGACGACCCGGAGCGCCTGATCGGTCTCGTCTGGCAGCTCGAGACCGAGGACGCCCGTTCCCTCGACGTGTGTGGGCTTCTCGAGAACATCTCGATCTATCAGGCGCTCATCGACCACGCCGTCGCACGGCAGGCGGAGGCGGAAGCCCTGCTGGCGCACCGTCGGTCCGGGCACGCGGGCTTCGAGGAGTGAGAGGGCCGGGTCTCGCGGCCCCCGCCCATGCGCGACTGAGAGGGCCGGGTCTCCACGGCCCCGCCCGTGGGCGGTCGAGCCCGAGGCCGGTCTCGACCGGCAGGCGGCCAGGGCCGTCCGTACGCGACACCGAGCGTAGGGCCGTGGGTGGTCGCGTCGGTCGCACGTGGCCTTCGCGAACTAAGATCGCGCGCTGTGACCGTGACCGTCGGAGTCCTCGCCCTGCAGGGAGACGTGCGCGAGCACGTGCACGCCCTGACCGCCGTCGGGGTGGCGGCCGTGCCCGTGCGCCGCGAGCGGGAGCTCGATGCCGTGGACGCGCTCGTCCTGCCGGGCGGCGAGTCCACGACCATGGACAAGCTGCTTCGGGCGTTCGACCTGTTCGAGCCGGTCCGCACCCGGCTGCGCGCGGGGATGCCGGCCTACGGGTCGTGCGCGGGCATGATCCTGCTCGCCGACCGCGTTCTCGGCGGCATCGAGGGCCAGCAGACCCTGGGTGGCGTGGACGTCACCGTCCGGCGCAACGCGTTCGGCCGACAGGTCGAGTCGTTCGAGACGGACCTCGACATCGAGGGCATCGACGGGCCTGTGCACGGCGTGTTCATCCGCGCTCCGTGGGTCGAGGAGGTGGGCCCTGCGGCCTCGGTGCTGGCGCGCGTCGAGTCGGGTCCCGCCGCCGGTAGGATCGTTGCCGTCCGCCAGGGTCCGTTGCTCGTGACCTCGTTCCATCCGGAGGTCACCGGAGACACCCGGGTGCACCAACTGTTCGTAGAGATCGTCCGCGACACCCTGTGACGACCGGCCGGAGCCGGCCACAGAGGGTGCGCGGGAGACGAAGGGGTAGCTGAAGCGATGTCGGGTCACTCCAAGTGGGCCACCACCAAGCACAAGAAGGCCGTGGTCGACGCCAAGCGGAGCAAGCTCTTCGCCAAGCTGATCAAGAACATCGAGGTCGCGGCACGCACCGGTGGGGGTGACCTCGCGGGCAACCCGACGCTCTTCGACGCGGTGCAGAAGGCCAAGAAGAACTCGGTCCCGATCGACAACATCAACCGTGCGGTCAAGCGCGGGTCCGGCCAGGAGGCCGGCGGCGCCGACTACACGACGATCATGTACGAGGGCTACGGAGCCGGTGGCATCGCCGTGCTGGTGGAGTGCCTCACGGACAACCGCAACCGGGCCGCCTCGGACGTCCGGGTCGCGTTCACCCGGAACGGCGGTCAGATGGCCGATCCCGGCTCGGTCTCGTACCTGTTCTCGCGCAAGGGCGTCGTCATCGTCCCGAAGGACGGCACGGACGAGGACTCCGTCATGGAGGCGGTGCTGGAGGCGGGGGGCGAGGAGGTCAACGACCTCGGCGAGGCCTTCGAGGTGCTGTCCGAGGCCACGGATCTCGTACCCGTGCGCACGGCTCTGCAGGACGCAGGCATCGAGTACGACTCGGCTGACGTCGTGTTCTGGCCGGCCACGCAGATCGAGGTGGACGCCGAGGGCGCCCGCAAGATCCTCCGCTTGATCGACGCGCTGGAGGACTCCGACGACGTGCAGAACGTGTACGCCAACTTCGACGCGTCCGACGAGGTCATGGCGGAGCTCGAGGACGACTGAGCTCCCGCGCCCGATCCGGAGGGACCCTGCCGCTCGTCGGCGGGGTCCCTCCGTCGTCGGGCCTGGCGTGTCGACTGCCGTCCGGCACGCCTCCCCGGCACGGACCGGGCAGGCTGCGACCATGACCCCGTGCGCGTCCTCGGAGTCGACCCCGGCCTCACCAGGTGCGGTCTGGGTGTCGTCGACGGCCTGCCGGGCCGGCGCCTGGCGATGGTCGCCGTCGGCGTCGCCACCTCCGACGCGGTCTGGGACGTCGACCAGCGGCTGCTGCACGTCGAGAAGCAGATCGAGGAGTGGCTCGAGGAGCACGCGCCGGACGCGGTAGCGGTCGAGCGCGTGTTCGCCCAGCAGAACCTCCGCACCGTGATGGGAACGGCACAGGTCGCGGGCATCGCGATGGTCGCCGCGGCCCGTCGTCGGATCCCGGTCGCGCTGCACACGCCGAGCGAGGTCAAGGCAGCCGTCACCGGGAGCGGCCGGGCGGAGAAGGCCCAGGTGCAGACGATGGTGCAGCGGCTGTTGCGCCTCGAGGACCTGCCACGTCCGGCGGACGCCGCCGACGCGCTCGCGCTGGCCATCTGCCACATCTGGCGCCCCGCGGGTGCCCTCGGGGCGCCGCAGCGCGCGCCCGGGTCGCTGACCCCGGCACAACGTGCGTGGGCCACCGCAGAGCAGGCGGCCCGGCGGCGCGGCTGAGCGTGTCACTCGTACACCTGTTCGCTTGAATGTGCCAGCATGGGCCCATGTGCAGCGACGTTCGTGAGGGAGCAGCCTGGTGATCGCCTCGGTCCACGGCACGGTGCAGGCTGTCAGGCTCGACGCGGCGGTCGTCGAGGTCGGGGGAGTCGGCCTTCTCGTGCACGCCACACCCGCGACGCTGGCCGGTCTGCGGGTCGGATCCAGCGCGCAGCTGGCCACCTCGCTGCTGGTGCGCGAGGACGCGCTGACCCTGTTCGGCTTCGCCGACAGCGACGAGCGTGAGGTGTTCGAGATCGTGCAGACGGTGAGCGGTGTCGGTCCGCGGCTCGCTCTGGCGATGCTCGCGGTCCACACGCCCGACGGCCTGCGCCGCGCCGTGCTCGACGAGGACGTCAAGGCGCTCCAGCGCGTGCCGGGCATCGGCCTCAAGGGTGCGCAGCGGATCATCCTCGAGCTCAAGGACCGGATCGGCGTGCCCGCGGCGGTGCCGTCGGCAACCCCGGCGCGGCCTGTCCCGGGGGACCGCAGGGACATGGTCGTAGAGGCGCTGGTGGGTCTCGGCTGGACGGCGCGCGCGGCCGGGGACGCGGTGTCGACCGTGCTCGAGGGTTCGGAGGGGCCGGTCGGCGAGGACGAGGTCGCAGGCGTGCTTCGCGCGGCGCTGCGGACGTTGGGCGGCGGACATGCCTGAGGACCAGCCGGGTCGCACAGACGACGAGGAGTTCGTGACGGAGCGGTTCGGGGCCGAGTCCTTGGTCCGGTCCGCTGCCGACGACATCGAGCGGGCCGCCGAGGCGGCGCTGCGGCCACGCAACCTCGACGAGTTCGTCGGCCAGCGAGTGGTCCGCGACCAGCTCTCACTGGTGCTGCAGGCCGCACGAGCTCGCGGCAGGGCGCCCGACCACGTCCTGCTCTCGGGTCCGCCCGGCCTCGGCAAGACCACGCTCGCCATGATCATCGCGGCAGAGCTGGGCACGTCCTTGCGCGTCACCAGTGGGCCGGCGATCCAGCACGCGGGTGACCTCGCCGCCGTGCTGTCCTCTCTCGAGGAGGGCGAGGTCCTCTTCATCGACGAGATCCACCGGCTGGCCCGTCCCGCCGAGGAGCTCCTGTACGTGGCGATGGAGGACTTCCGCGTCGACGTCATCGTCGGCAAGGGTGCCGGTGCGAGCGCGATCCCGCTGGCCCTCCCCCCCTTCACCGTCGTCGGCGCGACGACGCGCGCGGGCCTGCTGCCGGCGCCGTTGCGCGACCGGTTCGGATTCACCGGTCACCTCGACTTCTACGCCACCGACGAGCTGGAGCGGGTCCTGCTGCGGTCCGCCGGTCTGCTCGGCGTCCCGCTGGCGCACGAGGCGGCCGCGGAGATCGCGTCCCGGTCGCGGGGGACCCCCCGCATCTCGAACCGGCTGCTCCGGCGGGTGCGTGACTGGGCGGAGATCCGCGGTGACGGGACTCTCAGTCTCTCGGCCGCGCGGGCAGCGCTCGAGGTGTACGAGGTGGACGAGCTTGGACTCGACAGGCTCGATCGGGCGGTTCTGACCGCTCTGTGCACACGGTTCGGCGGCGGACCGGTGGGACTGACCACGCTCGCCGTCGCGGTCGGTGAGGAGCCGGAGACCGTGGAGACGGTCGCCGAGCCGTTCCTCGTGCGCGAGGGGCTCGTCGGTCGGACGCCCCGAGGCCGCATCGCCCTTCCGGCGGCATGGACGCACCTGGGTCTTGACGTGCCGCACACGGCGGGGACGCTGTTCGGGTAGGGTCCATCCGCCGTGGAGGTCCGTAGGGTCCGATCCGGCCGGGGCTCCAGCGTGGCCCGGAACCTCTGTCCGCGGTCGTGCGTTGGAGCGGCGAGCCGCTACGCCTAGACTGCGGCGGACACATCACCGTGATCGGAGCTTGTAACTGTGGAACTCTATGCGATCGTCGCCCTCGCACTGCTCGGACTGTGGTTCATGTCCAGCCGTACGAAGAAGCAGCAGCGCGCCCAGCTGGAGTTCCGGAACAACCTGGTCGCGGGTGACGAGGTGATGACGCACTCGGGTCTGCTCGGCACGGTCGTGGACGTCGAGGACGACGTCATCACGCTCGAGTCGGCTCCCGGCAGTCGGAGCCGCTGGATCCGGGCCGCGATCTCCAAGAAGATCGAACCGCCCGTCGACGAGATCGAGGCGGAGGACGAGTCGGACGTCGACGACGACGAGGTCGAAGACGCCGACGCCGTCCTGCTCGAGAAGGCGGACGACGACGTCATCGACGTCCCCGACGACCTGTCCTCGCTTCCCCCTGCTCGCAAGGACGGGGACCCCGACAAGAAGTAAGCCTTCGGTCCGGGCGCCGATGCCCGGACCTTGACCCCACCCGTTGCTCCCGCCGCGGGTGCGCGCACGAGAGAAGAACTCCGTTGGCTCCTCCAATCCGCCGCCGCAGGCCCGTTCGCACGCTGGTCGTGCTCGGCCTCATCATCGTCGCGCTCTTCGGCACCATCGCCGCCGGTGTGAAGTGGTCCGACGCGTCGTGGACTCCGAACCTCGCCCTCGACCTCGAGGGCGGCACGCAGATCATCCTGAAGCCGGTCACGGAGAACGGCGAGAGGCCTCCCAAGGGGACGGTCGACCAGGCCATCGGGGTGATCCGCCAGCGCGTCGACTCCTCGGGCGTCTCCGAGGCGGAGATCACGAGCCAGGGCGACAACATCGTCGTCTCGCTGCCGGGCCACCCGAGCGAGGAGACCCTCAAGCTCGTGCGGACGTCCGCGCAGATGGAGTTCCGGCCGGTCCTGAACGAGGGCGCTCCGACGCCGACCACGACCGATCCGTCGCCGTCGTCCACGATCCCGGCCAACGGTGTCGAGGCAGCGGCTCCGGACCCCACGCCGACGCCGAAGGACGCCGAGCCCTCCGACGAGCCGACCAAGGCCAAGCCGGACAGCCCGAGCGACGCCGCCTACTACATCACGCCGAAGGTGCAGGCGGACTACGACGCCCTGGACTGCACCGACCCCGCCAACCGCAAGGGTGGCGCGAACGGTGACCCGGAGAAGGCGCTCGTCACGTGCTCGCCGGACGGCACCGCGAAGTACATCCTCGGGCCGGTCGAGGTCGAGGGCGAGCACATCAGCGGAGCGAGCTCGGGCCTCAAGCCGCTGCCGGGCGGCGGCACCAGCAACGAGTGGGTCGTCAACATCTCGTTCGACTCCAAGGGCACGTCGCAGTTCACCGACGTGACCACGCGTCTGAAGACGCAGACCGCGCCGCTCAACCAGTTCGCGATGGTTCTCGACGGCCTCGTGATCTCGGCCCCCCGGGTCAACGACATCATCTCGAACGGCAAGGCGGAGATCTCCGGCAACTTCACGCGTGAGTCCGCCGCCGGCCTGGCCAACCAGCTCAACTTCGGGGCGCTGCCGATCCACTTCGACGTCCAGAGCGAGTCGCAGATCTCGGCGACGCTCGGCTCCGAGCAGCTGCGGATGGGCTTGATCGCCGGTCTGATCGGTCTGGCGCTGGTCGTCGTCTACTCGATGTTCCAGTACCGCGCGCTCGGCCTGGTGACGGTGTCCTCCCTCGTCGTCTCCGCGACGATCACCTACGCCGTCATCACGCTGTTGTCGTGGCTCCAGGGCTACCGGCTCTCCCTGCCGGGCGTCGCCGGCCTGATCGTGGCCATCGGCATCACCGCGGACTCGTTCATCGTGTACTTCGAGCGCATCCGCGACGAGCTCCGGGAGGGGCGCGTCCTGACAGCCGCCGTCGAGCGTGGCTGGGCACGTGCACGCCGCACGATCCTGGCGTCCGACACGGTCAACCTGCTCGCTGCCGTGGTGCTCTACGTGCTCGCTGTCGGCGGCGTCAAGGGGTTCGCCTTCACCCTCGGTCTGACGACGCTCCTCGACGTTCTCGTGGTCTTCATGTTCACGCACCCGGTCCTGGAGCTCCTGTCGAAGACGAAGTTCTTCGGTGAGGGCCACGTGCTCTCCGGCCTCGACCCGCGACGCCTCGGCGTTCCGGGCACCCGGTACGCAGGCCGCGGCCGGGTGGTCACCGTGCCGCCCGCAACTGCCGATGTGCAGGACGCCACCGAGACCCCGACCACCGTCGAAGGCTCGCGTGTGCCGGTCTCGGTCGGAGCGCCGAACGAAGCGGGTCTGACGATCGCCGAGCGGCGTGCCGCAGCGAAGAAGGCGTCGACCGAGCCGACCGACGCCCCGGTGGACAGCGCGTCGCAGGAGTCCGAGCCCGAGTCCGGGCGCACCGAGGGGAACGAGCACTGATGGCCGCCGGATTCGCCCAGTGGGGCAACGACCTCTACACGGGTCGCCGCTCGTACAACATCGTGGGCCGACGCAAGATCTGGTTCACGATCTCGACCATCCTCGTGATCCTGTCCACGATCTTCTTGATCAAGCCTGGCCTGAACCCGGGCATCGACTTCCGTGGTGGCTCCGAGTTCGTCGTCGCCGGAGTCGCCGACAAGGACCAGCAGCTCGCCATCGACACCGTGAAGAGCGTGAAGTCGAGCGAGGAGCCGCGCGTCACGACGGTCGGCGCCGACAGCCTGCGCGTCCAGACGTCGAAGCTCACCAACACGGAGGTCGAGGAGGTCAAGGGCGCACTGGCCAAGGCCTACGACGTCCCGGTCGGAGCCGTCACGAGCTCCTTCATCGGTGCCTCCTGGGGCAAGGACGTCTCGCAGAAGGCGATCATCGGCATCGTCGTCTTCCTGCTCCTCGTCACCGTCGTGATGACGATCTACTTCCGGAACTGGCGGATGGCCATCGCCGCGCTTCTCGCGCTGTTCCACGACCTGATCATCACGGTCGGCGTCTACGCCGCGGTCGGCTGGGAGGTCACACCGGCGACGGTGATCGGCTTCCTGACGATTCTCGGGTACTCGATCTACGACACGGTCGTCGTGTTCGACAAGGTGCGCGAGAACACGGCCGACACGCTCGAGCAGTCGCGGTGGACGTACGCCGAGAAGGCCAACCTGGCGGTCAACCAGACGCTGGTCCGGTCGATCAACACCTCGGTCGTCGCCCTCCTGCCGGTCGCGGCGATCCTGTTCGTGGGAGCGGTCGTCCTCGGCGCCGGGACGTTGCGAGACATCGCGCTCGCGCTGTTCGTCGGCATGCTCATCGGCACCTTCTCGTCGGTCTTCCTCGCGACGCCGTTCGAGGTGGCCCTGCGTGAGCAGGAGCCCGCGATCAAGGCCCACACCGCCAAGATCCTCGCGGCTCGTGCCGCAGCGGCCGGTGGCCTGACGACCGACGGGGGCGACCTCGCTCTCGCCGGGCCGTCGTACGTGCCGGCCGGTGCGCTCAAGGCCGGCTCGCACCAGGGCGTCGCAGCCCAGCCGAAGCGACGGCCGACCAAGAAGTGACCCGACCCGACCTCGCATCGAACCTGGCAGGGGCGTCCTCGGACGCCCCTGCTGGGCGTCCTCGTCCGGTGGACCGGGCCGACGTGCTGCGTCGTATCGACGAGCTGGTCCGCCTCGTGCCCGACTACCCCGAGCCCGGGATCCTGTTCCGGGACATCACTCCGCTGCTGGCCGACGCGCAGGCGTTCGCGGCGGTCGTCGACGCGATCGCCTCGGCTGTCGAGGGGCCGGTCGACCTCGTCGCCGGGATGGAGGCGCGCGGCTTCCTGTTCGCCGCCCCGGTCGCTGTGGCGCTCGGCGCCGGCGTGCTGCCCGTCCGCAAGGCCGGAAAGCTTCCCGGTCCGACGGCGTCGCAGTCCTACGCGCTCGAGTACGGGACGGCCACGATCGAGGTCCATCCGGACACCATCCCGGCCGGCGCACGCGTCCTGGTCCTCGACGACGTCCTGGCGACCGGCGGCACGGCCGCCGCGACGGTGGCGCTGCTCGAGCGGTGCGGAGCCGTCGTCGTCGGGCTCGCGTTCCTGGTCGAGCTCGAGGCGCTGCGTGGCCGCGACCAGCTCGGTGGCCACGCGATCGACGTGCTGGTCAGCGTTCCCTGAGGTGCCCGTCGTGCGTTCCGGGTTCGCCCGCAGTCGTAGACTGACGCCTCGAGCGTGGAGGGGGGTGCGATGACCGAGGACGTCCGCGCGCCCGAGTCCGGGGTCGACGACACGCAGCCGGGAGCCCCCTCGGGGCGGATGCGATCGCGTCTTGGTCGGTTCGGAGCGCGCAGTGGTGCAGCGTTCCCCGCGCTCGAGCCGGTGCTCCAGGCTGCCCGCACCAATCACCCGAAGGCCGACCTGGCCGTCGTCGAGCAGGCCTTCGTCGTCGCCGAGAAGGCGCACCGCGGCCAGCTGCGCAAGAGCGGCGACCCGTACATCACGCACCCGGTAGCCGTCGCCACGATCCTGGCCGACCTCGGCATGACCCCGTCGACGCTGGCCGCGGCGCTCATGCACGACACCGTGGAGGACACCGACTACTCGCTCGACCAGCTCCGCCGGGAGTTCGGGCCCGAGATCGCGATGCTCGTCGACGGCGTGACGAAGCTCGACAAGGTCACCTACGGCGACGCTGCGCAGGCCGAGACGGTCCGCAAGATGGTCGTGGCGATGTCCCGCGACATCCGCGTGCTCGTCATCAAGCTCGCCGACCGGCTCCACAACGCCCGAACCTGGAAGTTCGTCGCGGCCGCCTCTGCGGAGAAGAAGGCGCGCGAGACGCTCGAGATCTACGCCCCGCTGGCACACCGGCTCGGCATGAACACGATCAAGTGGGAGCTGGAGGACCTCTCGTTCGCGACCCTCTACCCGAAGGTCTACGACGAGATCGTGCACCTGGTCGCCGAGCGGGCCCCCGCCCGCGAGGAGTACCTGGCGACGGTCCGCGAGCAGGTCGGCGCAGACCTCGGCAAGGCGAAGATCAAGGCGACGGTCACTGGTCGTCCGAAGCACTACTACTCGATCTACCAGAAGATGATCGTCCGCGGTCGTGACTTCGCGGACATCTACGACCTCGTGGGTGTTCGCGTCCTGGTCGACACGGTCCGCGACTGCTACGCGGCGCTCGGTGCGCTGCACGCGCGATGGAACCCGGTCCCCGGCCGGTTCAAGGACTACATCGCGATGCCCAAGTTCAATCTCTACCAGTCGCTGCACACGACGGTGATCGGGCCCGAGGGCAAGCCGGTCGAGATCCAGATCCGTACGCACGACATGCACCGCCGGGCGGAGTACGGCGTCGCCGCGCACTGGAAGTACAAGGAGAGCGCCAAGGGCGCGGTTCCCGACTCCAGCGGCAACGACATGCAGTGGCTGCGGCAGCTCGTCGACTGGCAGAAGGAGACGGCCGACCCGAGTGAGTTCCTCGACTCCCTACGGTTCGAGATCGCCGGGTCCGAGGTCTACGTCTTCACGCCCAAGGGCGACGTCATCGGGCTGCCGTCCGGGTCGACGCCGGTGGACTTCGCCTACGCGGTGCACACCGAGGTGGGCCACCGGACCATGGGCGCACGCGTCAACGGCCGGCTCGTACCCCTGGACTCGTCGTTGGAGAACGGGGACGTCGTCGACGTCTTCACGTCGAAGTCCGAGACCGCGGGGCCCTCGCGAGACTGGCTCGGCTTCGTCAAGAGCCCGCGCGCGCGGAACAAGATCCGCCAGTGGTTCTCCAAGGAGCGCCGCGAAGAGGCGATCGAGCACGGCAAGGACGCCATCGCCAAGGCGATGCGCAAGCAGAACCTCCCCATCCAGCGTCTGCTTTCGCACGAGTCGCTCGTCGCGGTCGCCAACGAGATGCGCTACGCCGACGTCTCGTCGCTGTACGCGGCGATCGGCGAGGGGCAGGTGTCCGCGGCGACCGCAGTCCAGCGCCTCGTGCAGTCGATGGGCGGGGAGACCGCGAACGAGGAGGACCTCGCCGAGGTCGCGCGGCCTGGGTCGACGCAGCGCCGGGTACGCACCGGCGACCCCGGGGTCATCGTCAAGGGTGTCGACGACATCTGGGTCAAGCTGGCGAAGTGCTGCACCCCCGTCCCCGGTGACGACATCGTCGGTTTCGTGACTCGCGGCGCGGGCGTCAGCGTGCACCGCTCCGACTGCATCAACGTGGCCAGCCTGCGCGCCGAGCCCGAGCGCATGGTCGACGTGAAGTGGAGCCAGACGAGCTCGTCGCTGTTCCTCGTCCAGATCCAGGTCGAGGCGCTCGACCGCAGCAGGCTCCTCTCGGACGTGACGCGCGTCCTGTCGGATTCCCACGTCAACATCCTGTCCGCCTCCGTCTCGACGTCCCGGGACCGCGTCGCCCTCTCGAGGTTCGTCTTCGAGATGGCCGAGCCGTCCCACCTGGCCTCCGTGCTTGCGGCCGTGCGCAAGGTCGAGGGTGTCTTCGACGTCTACCGCGTCACCGGCGCCAAGTCCGCAGACGGCCCGGTCACCCGAGCCTGATCGACCGACCCGTCGGCCGCAGCGCACCCGCTCACAGGGGCGGCTGCGCACCTGGGTCGGGTTCGAGGTCCTCTCCCGCGGAATCGGTCAGCCGTCGCAGGATGTTGCGGGCGCCGAGGATGCCGCGATGGCCGGCGAGGCCCTCGAGCTGCACCCGCGCGTGCACAGGGTCGAAGCCCGCCTCGAGGAGTGGCTCGAGCAGGCGTAGAGCATGCCCGGGCGGTAGGTGCCGGCAGATGTCCACACCGGTGCGTTGCACCGTCGTGGCCCGAATCGATCCCACCTGGACGACGTCGTCCGCTCCCCACGTCGACTCCGCGGTCGAGCGCAGCGGATGTGGCTCGGCACGTCGCGAACGGGTCGCGACGAGCACGTCGACGCGCCGCGGTGCGAACTGGCCGGTGTGCAGCCACACCGCGCTCTGCCGCCCCACGACGCCCCGGGAGGGAACCAGGTCGGCGATCGCACGCGACCGCCGCGCAGCCGTCTCCTCGAGGTCGGAAGCGATCGCGACATCGCCCCACAGCGGTCGGACGACTCCCACGTCGTGGAGCCACCACCACGCCGCCGCTCCGACATCAGACCGCCGCATCGTCTCGGGCAGGACGACGGTGTGCGGGCGATACGGGGCCAGGAGGTCCATGCGACGAGCATCGCTGTTCGACGAGTCTCGTGGGGCGATCGGGCCCCCTTGTGGACGAGAGGTGACCGGGAGCAACGACGGAGGGACCGAGCATGCTCGGTCCCTCCGTCCACTCACTGACGAGCTGCGTCAGCCACGCGCATCCTGTGCGGCGCGCTGGACCTGCTCCAGCCACGCCCGCCGGGCGTCGAGGGCCGCCTGCGCGTCGGCGATCTTGCGGGCGTCACCCGCAGACTTCGCCTTGGCGAGATCGGCCTCGAGACCCGCGATCGCCTGTTCCAGCTGAGCGGCGGCACCCTCGGCGCGCGCGCGCGTCTCGGGGTTGGTGCGACGCCACTGCGCCTGGTCGTTGTCGCGGACGGCGGTCTCGACGGCGCGCAAGCGGGCTTCGATCCGCTGGACGTCGCCGCGCGGCACCTTCCCCGCCGCTTCCCAGCGGTCCTGGATGCGGTTCAGCGTCTGCTTGGCCGCAGCCAGGTTGGTGACCGGCAGCAGCGCCTCGGCCTCGGTGAGCAGCGCCTCCTTGACCTCGAGGTTCGCCCGGAACTCCTCGTCGGTCGCGGCCGTCTGGGCGTCCCGTGCCGCGAAGAAGGCGTCCTGCGCAGCACGGAACCGGGCCCACAGTGCGTCGTCGTCCGCGCGGCTGGCACGGCCTGCGGACTTCCACTGGGCCATCAGGTCCCGGAAGACACCGGCGGTCGCACCCCAGTCGGAGCTGTTCTGGAGGCGCTCCGCCTCGGCGACCAGCGACTCCTTGACCTGCTTCGCCGAGGCGTTGCGCGTCTCGAGCTCGGCGAAGAAGTGTCGGCGCTCACGGTCGAACGTCGTGCGCGCGTGGCTGAACCGCTTCCAGAGCGACTCCTCCGTCGGACGGTCGAGACGCGGACCCGAGCGCTGCGCTTCCTTCCACTGGTCCAGCAGCACGCGCAGCTGTTCGCCGGCGGGTCGCCACTGGATGCGGGACGGATCCGTGCCCGCGATCTTCTCGGCCTGCTCGACGATCTGCGTCCGCGCGACGACAGCAGCCTCACGCGCGGCCGCCCGCTCCGCCTCGGCGATCGCCCGACGCTCGGCCGCCATCGCGCGCAGCGCCTCCAGCCGGGCCCGGAGTCCGTCCAGGTCACCGACGGCAGCCGGCTCGGCGACCTCCTCGGTGAGCTTGGCCAGGGTCTGGTCGATCTCCTTGACGGAAAGATCCGCAGCCCCCAGCCGGGCCTCGAACAGCGCGACCTTGGCCTGCAGGTCGAGGAACCGTCGCACGTAGAGCGCGAGGGCCTCGTCCTTCGTCGTCCCCGGGAACTGCCCGACCACGCGCTCACCGGCGGCCTCGCGCACCGAGACGGTGCCCTCGTCGTCGACGCTCCCGAAGGTCGCCGCGAGGGCGGCCTCGGCTGCGTCCTGCGGGGGTGCGACCGGGGCGGGCGCCGTGCTGGTCGCCGCGTTCGCGGTCGGGTGCGTCGGCGGGTGGGGGACCGGACGGGGACGCGGGCTCGGGCGCGGCGTGGGAGCTGGCCGCGGCTCGGGTTCGGTCGACTCCGTCGACTCCTGGGCAGCGACCTCGTCGGAAGCCTGCTCGTCGGCCACGACCACCGCGACGTCCTCAGCGACGACCTCACCATCGACGAGGACGATCTCCTCGACGACTGTGGCCTCGTCCTCGACGCCGGCGTCGTCGACCACCACGACGTCGTCGACCACCACGACCTCGTCGACGACCACGACGTCCTCGACCACGACGTCGTCGGCGACCGTGACGTCCTCGGCAGGGACCTCCTCGACCGGACGGCTCTCGTCCGCGACATCCTGCTCGCCGGTCACGTCCGCAGCGACGGTCGCCGGGGCCTCGGCGTCGTCGGGGACCGACTCGTCGATCGGGGTGCCGCCCACGGGCTCGTCGGCGGACGTCTCGTCCTCGGCGACGGTGTCGACCTCGTCGACCACCTGCTCGGCTGTCTCAGGAGCGTCGGACGCAGAGGACGCTTCGGGCGTGGCGTCGAGCGGATCGGACCCGGAGGTCTCCTCCACGTCGTCGGGCACGGCACCGGGCGTCGGGGTCTGAGTCACTTGATGTTCACTCCCTCGATGATGACGTCGGACACCGGGGACTCGGTCCCCTCCTTGATGCCTGCGTCGGCGATGGCCTGCACGACCGGCAAACCGGACGTGACCTGGCCGAACACGGTGTAGCCGCCCGCGCTGTCCGCGGGGATCGGTGAGTCCTTGTAGACGATGAAGAACTGGCTCCCCATGGACGAGCCGTCGTCCGGCACGCGGGCCATGGCGATCGTGCCGGCCGGGTAGGTGCCGTCGGAGGGTGCGTTCTCGATCGGACCCCACGTGTAGCCCGGACCACCGCTGCCCGTGCCGTCCGGGGAGCCGCACTGGAGCACGTAGATGCCGCTGGTGGTGAGGCGGTGGCACTTCGTCTTGTCGAAGAAGCCCTTGTCCGCGAGGGTGACGAAGTTCGCGACGGCCTGCGGAGCCGCCGCGCCGTCGAGCTTGACGCCGAGGTCGCCTTGCGTGAGCGAGATGTCGCCGGTCCAGGAGCGTCCCTGGGCGAGGGAGGGGTCCGGCACCGCGGCGGAGTTCGCGGCGGGTGCCGCCGCAGGCGTCGATGCCTGCGGCGTGGGGGATGCGTCGGGCGTCGAGCTGTCGTCCTTGTTGAGCAGGACCAGCGAGGCGACGCTGACGACGAGGACGAGGGCGGCGACGACGCTGCCGGCGATCCACCGCTGACGCACCTTGCGCGCCCTCGCTGCCGCCTGACGTTGCTGCCACTTCTCGTACCGCCGGCGCTCGTACTCACGCTCGCGCTTGATGGTCACGCCTACTCCTCGCATCGTTGTGCGTCGACGACAGGCACCTCACCCGCCGCACTGCACGAAGCAATCCGGGACAGTCTAGGCAAGGCGGGGCCACGTGCCGCCATCCTGGCCACTCGGCGGGACGCACGGCGCGTTACGGTGCGTCCCATGCAGGTGATCACGGTCGTCGCCCCGGTGTTCGGTGCGCGGTGCAGCGTCCTCGTCCACGACGACGGCACGTGCGTCGTCGTGGACGCCGGTGCGGGCGTGGCCGACGAGGTCGTCGACGTCGTCGCGACCCGTGGGCTGCGGCCCGCGGCGGTCCTGGCGACGCACGGCCACGTCGACCACACCTGGGACGCGGCGCGCCTCTCGAACACTTTCGACGTCCCGGTCGTCCTGCACGCCGCGGACGCCTACCGGCTCGCCGACCCGTTCGGCACCCTCGGTGTCCTCGGCCACGCGGTGCACGACCCGCGAGGACCGCTCGCGCAGGCGCTCGCCGCCGCCGACCTCGACCCGTCGACCTACAAGGCCCCCACGCGGATCGAGACGTTCGGTGCCGCGACCGGGCCGCGGCAGGCCGATGTCGCGCTCGAGCTGGGCGGCCTGCGGATCGTGGCCCGACACGCTCCGGGCCACACCGAGGGCTCCACGCTGTACCTCGTCGACGCCGACGCAGACCGGTTGGCATTCACGGGGGACGTGCTGTTCGCGGGAACGATCGGTCGCACAGACCTGCCGGGCGGTGACCTCGCGACGATGGAGCGCACGCTCCGGGAGGTCGTCGCTCTGCTCGCGCCCGACACCGTCGTGATCCCTGGGCACGGTCCGACGAGCACGATCGCCGCAGAGCTCGCGGACAACCCGTTCTTGAACGGCTGAGTCGTCTGGAAGGATCGGGCCCCATGGCACGACCCACCCCCCTGTCCGGATTCCCTGAGTGGCTGCCCGACGGCCGCCTCGTCGAGCAGCACGTCCTCGACGTCCTGCGCCGCACCTTCGAGCTGCACGGGTTCGCAGGGATCGAGACGCGCGCCGTCGAGCCGCTCGACCAGCTGCTGCGCAAGGGGGAGACCTCCAAGGAGGTCTACGTGCTGAGCCGCCTGCAGGAAGAAGAGGTGGACCGCACCGCCGGACTGGGTCTCCACTTCGACCTGACCGTGCCGTTCGCCCGGTACGTCCTCGAGAACGCGGGCCACCTCGCGTTCCCGTTCCGGCGCTACCAGATCCAGAAGGTGTGGCGCGGCGAGCGGCCGCAGGACGGCCGGTTCCGTGAGTTCGTGCAGGCCGACATCGACGTGGTCGGCGCGGGGGAGCTGCCGTACCACTACGAGGTCGAGCTGCCGCTGGTCATGGCGGCCGCGCTCGGTGCGCTGCAGGAGATCGGCGTGCCACCTGTGCGGATCCTGGTGAACAACCGCAAGGTCGCGGAGGGCTTCTACCGTGGCCTCGGTCTCGACGACGTCGAGGCGGTCCTGCGCACCATCGACAAGCTGGACAAGGTCGGTCCGGACAAGGTCGCCGCGTTGCTGGTGGCAGAGGCGGGTGCCGACGAGGCGCAGGCCCGTGCGTGCCTGTCACTGGCAGCGATCAGCGGGTCCGACGAGGGCGTCATCGACGCGGTCCGTGCGCTCGCCGAGAGTCTCGATGTGAGCAGCGAGCTCCTCGACGACGGTCTGGCCGAGCTCGGCGTGCTGATCAGGGCGGCGTCGGTGCGAGCGCCTGGCGTGGTCGTCGCCGACCTCAAGATCGCGCGCGGCCTGGACTACTACACCGGCTCCGTCTACGAGACGGTCCTCGTGGGTCACGAGCAGCTCGGCTCGATCTGCTCGGGCGGGCGCTACGACACGCTCGCGTCCGACGGTGCGGCCACGTACCCGGGTGTCGGCCTCTCGATCGGCGTCTCGCGGCTCGTGTCCCGGCTGCTTGGTGCCGGCCTCGTGCGCGCGACGCGTTCCGTGCCGAGCGCGGTGCTCGTCGCCGTGGGCTCCGAGGATGCGCGGGAACGGTCCGCCGAGGTAGCGGCACGGCTGCGTGGTCGCGGGATCCCCGTCGAGGTCGCGCCCAGCGCGGCGAAGTTCGGCAAGCAGATCCGCCACGCCGACCGGCGGGGGATCCCGTTCGTGTGGTTCGCCGGGGTCGACGGTGCGCCGGACCAGATCAAGGACATCCGCTCGGGGGAACAGGTGGACGCCGACGCGGAGGTGTGGTCGCCGTCCGACGAGGACCTGTGGCCGAGGGTCGTTCCCGTCACCGTCTCCTGAGGACGGGGATCTCGAGGCTGGGCGTCGTCTCGAACAGCACCCAGGCGGGCAGCCACGACGCGACTGGGTGTGCGGTCGCGATCAGCATGGCGTCGAAGGCCGGACAGCGTCGGCAAGCCGCGGCACGGCGGCGAGCGGGTGTTGACATGCGATAGAACACCTGTTCGACTGGGGTGCATGCGATGGGACGGTCAGAAGCTCGGAGACGACGGGACGGCGCTGCCCGGTCTCGCGCTCGCCGGACTCGTGCGGAGCGTGCGCACACCGGAGTTCGCGGGCGTGACGTTCCATGAAGTGACGTGCAAGAGCGCCCTGAACAAGGTGCCTGACGCGTCGGCGATGCCGTTCCGCTGGACCGTCAACCCCACGCGGGGGTGCCTGCACGCGTGCACCTACTGCTTCGCGCGACCGACGCACGAGTACCTCGATCTGGATGCGGGGCGTGACTTCGAGACGCAGATCGTCGTCAAGACGAACGTCGTCGACGTCCTGCGGGCGGAGCTGGCCCGGCCCTCGTGGCGTGGTGAGCACGTCGCGCTCGGCACCAACACCGATCCGTACCAACGGGTCGAGGGCCGCTACCGGTTCATGCCCGGGATCATCGAGGCGCTCGTCCACGCAGGCACGCCGTTGTCCATCCTGACCAAGGGCACGTTGCTGCGCCGGGACCTGGCCCTGCTGGCGGAGGCATCGACCCACGTTCCCGTCGGCATCGGGATCTCCCTCGCGATCGCCGACGAAACGCTCCAGCAGGCGGTCGAGCCGGGGACGCCCACGCCGCGGGCGAGGCTCGAGCTCATCAGGGCCGTGCGCGAGGCGGGGCTGCCGTGCGGCGTGATGGTCGCGCCCGTGCTTCCGTGGCTGACCGACGGGCGCGCGCACCTCGACGACCTGCTCGCGAAGCTTGCGGATGCCGGAGCGACCGGTGTCACGGTCCTCCCTCTACACCTGCGGGGAGCGGTCAAGCCGCTGTTCCTCGCCTGGCTGCGCGAGCACGCGCCCGCGCTGGCCCACCGCTACGAGGCGCTGTACGGGCGTGGTGCCTACGTCCCGCACGAGTACTCTCGCTGGCTTGACCAGCGGGTGAGGCCCCTGCTCGTCCGGCATGGCTTCGAGGGTCGCGACCGCCGTGCATTTCGCAGGCAGGGGGAGGGGTCCTACCCGGGAGGGAGCATCGTCGCAGACGCCGCGCTGCCCGCTCACGAGCCGACGATCGCGGCGGCGCAGCCGGTCCTGTTCTGAGCGTCCGCGGTATCCGAGGACGGGCGACGCGCCGCCGACCCGCCTAGCGTGGCGGGGATGACCACGAAGCGGATCTCGTTCGACGGGCACATCGCCGGATTCGGGACCGCCGAGGGCACGCGCGTGGTCGTCGGGCGGTGGTCGGCCTCACCGCTCGGCGCGTTCGTCGACGTCATGGTCGAACGCGCCGACGGCACGCGCCTGCTGCTCGCACCGCGGGACGACGTCGTGGACCTCGTCACGTCGACCTATCACTTCGACGCACTGCACGTCGTGCCGGTGCTGCTGCGCGCGGACGAGGGCCGGCGCCGGTGGAGTCTGCGAGCCGGCCCGTTGACAGCGGACCTCAGGATCGGTGCCCGGACAGCCGTGGGACGACTGCTGGCTCTCGTGCCCCACCACGCCCCGTCCGCACCGCTGGTGGCTGCGGCGATCGACCCCGTCGCGCGAGTGGTCCTGAGCGGCGTCCGCACGCGTGGGACGGCGGGCGGAGGTCGACGTGAGTGGTACACCGCCGCGGACCAGCACACGATCACCGCCGTCCGTGCCGTCTGGGGCTCGTCGGACCTGGGCGGCATCGCTCCCGTCCGCCCGGCGGTGCGGTTCGGGTTCTCCTCCGTTCCGCAGACACCCAGCGTCACGCGACTCCGCACCACCATCGAGATGACCGCAGGGCCCAGACCGCACGGGCACTAAGATCGTGCGGGCGCCCGACGGGCGTACCCGACCCCGAACCCCGAAGGACGACCCGTGCTCCGCACCCACACGGCCGGCTCCCTGCGAGCCGAGCACATCCGCACCACCGTCACCCTCACGGGCTGGGTGGACCGGCGGCGCGATCACGGCGGCGTGGCATTCGTGGACCTCCGGGACGCGTCCGGCATCGCGCAGGTCGTCATCCGCGACGAGGCCGTCGCTCACGGTCTGCGCGCCGAGTACGTGCTGCAGGTGACGGGCGAGGTCGGTCGTCGGCCCGCGGGCAACGAGAACCCGAACCTGGCCACGGGCGAGGTCGAGCTCGTCGCGGCGGAGGTCGTCGTCCTGAACGAGGCGGCTCCGCTGCCGTTCCAGGTCTCGTCGTCGCTTGACGAGACCGTGGGCGAGGAGGCCCGCCTCAAGTACCGCTACCTCGACCTGCGCCGGCCCGCACCCGCCGCCGCGATGCGGCTGCGCGCGAAGGCCAACCAGGCCGCCCGCCGCGTGCTTGACGCGCAGGACTTCGTGGAGGTCGAGACGCCGACCCTGACGCGCTCGACCCCCGAGGGTGCGCGTGACTTCCTGGTTCCCGCACGCCTCAGCCCGGGATCCTGGTACGCGCTGCCGCAGTCGCCGCAGCTCTTCAAGCAGCTCCTCATGGTCGGCGGGCTCGAGCGGTACTACCAGATCGCCCGCTGCTACCGCGACGAGGACTTCCGCGCGGACCGCCAGCCGGAGTTCACGCAGCTCGACGTCGAGATGAGCTTCGTCGAGCAGGACGATGTCATCGCGCTGGGCGAGCAGATCCTCGTCGCCCTGTGGGAGCTCATCGGGGTCACCGTTCCCACGCCGATCCCGCGCATCACGTTCGCGGACTCGATGGCTCGCTACGGCAACGACAAGCCGGACCTGCGGTTCGGGCTCGAGCTGGTCGAACTGACCGACTACTTCGTCGACACGCCCTTCCGCGTGTTCCAGGCGCCCTACGTCGGTGCCGTCGTGCAGCCCGGCGGCGGCTCGACGCCGCGTCGCGGGTTCGACGCCTGGCAGGAGTGGGCCAAGCAGCGCGGCGCGAAGGGACTTGCGTACGTCACCGTCGGCGAGGACGGCGAGCTCGGCGGGCCGGTCGCCAAGAACCTCTCGGACGCCGAGCGCGACGGACTCGTCGCGGCGGTCGGCGCCAGCCCGGGCGACGCGGTGTTCTTCGCGGCGGGCAAGGCGAGCGAGGCGCGCGCGCTGCTCGGCGCCGCGCGGCTGGAGATCGGGCGCCGCGGCGACCTGATCGACGAGAACGACTGGAAGTTCGTCTGGGTCGTCGACGCACCCCTGTTCAAGCCCACTGGCGAGGACGACGACGTGGCGGTCGGCGGGGGCGCCTGGACGGCGGTGCACCACGCGTTCACGTCACCGACGCCCGACTGGATCGACACGTTCGAGCAGGACCCGGGCGCCGCGCTGGCCTACGCCTACGACATCGTCTGCAACGGCAACGAGATCGGCGGCGGGTCCATCCGTATCCACCGCCGCGACGTGCAGGAGCGGGTGTTCGACATCATGGGCATCGGCCCCGACGAGGCGCAGGAGAAGTTCGGGTTCCTGCTCGACGCGTTCCAGTTCGGCGCCCCGCCGCACGGCGGGATCGCGTTCGGCTGGGACCGCATCCTCGCGCTCCTCACCGGCTCGGAGTCGATCCGGGACGTCATCGCGTTCCCGAAGTCGGGTGGCGGGTACGACCCGCTGACGGCCGCCCCGGGCCCGATCACGCCCGAGCAGCGTCGAGAGGCCGGCGTCGACTGGAAGCCGAAGGCTCCCCCCGCGGCATGACCGTCGACGTCCTCGACACCCTCCCTGCACGTTGGCGGGTGGATCGGATGATGATGGGCGACCGGTCCCGGTGGGGCTCGGTCGAGGTGCGGGGCGACGACGACGGGCTGCTCCTGCTGCTCGGCGACGCCGACCGACCGACGCTGTTCGGGCGTGGCGACCCCGACAGGGTCGCGGGCCTGGTCGACGGGCTGGATCTCGACGGCGCGGCCTGGATGAGCGTGCCGCGTGGTTGCACGCCCGCTCCGGATGCCCTGCAGCGACTGGGTCTCGTGGCGTTCTCGACGTGGGACTGGCTCTCGACGGATGCTGCGCCCGACGTCGTACCGGGCGAGGAGCGCGTCCGTCGCCTCGACCACGTCACCGACGCCGCGGCGATCCGTGCCTGCCTGCGCGACTCCAATCCGGGCACGTCCGCCGATCCTGCCGTTCCCGGCGAGCTGGGGTGGTGGGGCGTCGAGGCCGACGGTGCGCTCGTCGGCGTCGTGGGCGCCGCGGAGCGGGCCGGGCTCGGTGATGGCCTGTCCTGGCACGTGCACGGCCTGGGAGTCCTGCCGGGGCTGCGGGGGACGGGGACGGGAACGGCTCTGGCCGCTGTCGTGACCCGTGCCGGTCTGGCGGCCGGCGCCGACTGGGTGTCCCTGGGCATGTACGCGAGCAACGACGGCGCCCGCCGGATCTACCGGCGGCTCGGTTTCCGGACGGACGCGGAGCTCACGTCCTTCTCGCCTACCGGCGCTGGACGTCCGCCTGCCTGAGCCACCTCGGCCGGTCCCGTCGGGTGGGGGCAGAGCCATGTGGGGTCAGTGGATGATCCCGAGCCGCTCGTGCAGCCGGCGCAGGAAGCCGGGCGCCCACCAGTTCCGCGTGCCGAGGAGCGTCATCGTTGCGGGGACCAGGAGGAGTCGGACGATGGTCGCGTCGATGAGAACGGCGACCGCGAGCGAGAAGCCGACCTCCTTGATCACCAGCAGCTTGCCCGCGACGAAGCCGGCGAAGACCACGATGACGATCAGGGCCGCGGAGGTGATGATCCGGCCCGAGCGCTGCATGCCGAGCCGGACGGCGTCGTCGTTCGTCACCCCGGCGTCCACGAGCTCCTTGATCCGCGAGAGCAGGAACACCTCGTAGTCCATGGCCAGGCCGAAGCCGAACGCGACCACGAGGACGACGACGTAGGTCTCGATGCCGCCGGTCGGAGTGAAGTCCAGGAGACCCGTCAGGTGTCCGTCCTGGAACACCCAGACCATGACGCCGAGCGACGCCGCGAGCGACAGCGCGCTCGTGATGAGGGCCTTCACGGGGACGACGACCGACCCGGTCATCAGGAACAGCAGCACGAGCGTCGCGAGCGCGACGATCGCGATCGCATACGGGGCGCGCGCGACGACGGCGTCGGTGAAGTCGATCTGTGCGGCGGCCTGGCCGACCACCCAGGTCGGGAACGGTGCGTCGAGGTCGCGGATCTCCTGGACGACCTGGCGTGACGTCGCGTCACCCGGGTCGTCGCTGTCCGGTCGGACGCCGATCGTGACGTAGCCGCCGACCGTCGTCGGGGGGTCGACCGACGCGACCCCGTCGAGGTCGTCCAACGTCTCGGCCCACGCCGTCGCGTCCTCGAGGGTGGCTTGGGCGACGACCGTGACAGCCGGTGTGGATGCCGCCGCGTAGTCGCTCGCGAGGAGCTCCACGAACTCGCGCTGCGTGCTGCCTGCGGGCAGGAGCTCCGTGGTGGAGTTGCGTAGCTCGAGGTGCGCGAGCGGGACCGCCAGGACCGCGAGGACCGCGACCGTCCCGCCGAACACCCACCACGGCCGGCGTTGCACCCGCCCGGTGAGCCGCGAGAACAGGCCCTCCTCGGTCTGCACGTCGGACGTGCGGGCCAGGACGACGCGCAGGCCCGGCACCCGGTCGAGGATGCTGGGCCGGATCAGCCGCCGCCCGGCGAGGGCGAGCAGCGCGGGCATGAGCGTGAGGGCGGAGAGGACGGCGACCAGGATGACGGCGACGCCCGCCGCGCCGAACGCCCGCAGGATCGGTGGCTCGAAGACCAGCAGGCCCGCGATGGAGATGGCGACGGTCAGCGCGGAGAACGTCACCGTCCGCCCGGCTGTGGCCATCGTGTGCTCGATCGCGGTCAGCACCGCGCCGTCGCCACGTCGTCGCCGGCTGGCCCGTCCGTCGTCCTCGTCGACCAGCCGGTGCAGCTCCTCGCGGAACCGGGACACCATGAGCAGGCCGTAGTCGATCGACAGGCCGAGCCCGAGCACGGTCACGATGTTGACGACGGAGGAGTCGAGGTCGATCCAGTAGGAGAAGGCGAGCAGAGCAGCGAGGCCGCCGGAGATGGAGGCGATCGCCCCCGCCATGGGCATCGACGCCGCCAGGAAACCGCCGAAGACGAACACCATGATGACCAGGGCGATCGGCAGCGCGATCGCCTCGCCGGTGCGCAGGTCGCTCTGCACCTGGTCGGTGATGGCGCCGACGATCAGGGCGGTGCCGCCCACGATGCCGGTGACCCCGGGCGCCGCCTCCTGGAGATCCGCGGGCACCTGGTCGAGCCGGGTGTGCACCTGGGCCACCGTGTCGGCCTGCTCGGTGTCGCTCAGCCCCGGGTCGAGCTCGACGACGACGAGGAAGCCGTCGCCGTCGCTGGCCACCAGCGGCGCTGCGGCGGGGTTGGTGGCGCCACCCGGTAGCCCGAGCGGGTCGATGACGGAGTCGACGCCGTCGATCGCCGCAAGCTCGGACCGCACCGGTTCCATGGCCGTCGCCACGTCCGCGTCGGTCGGGTCGACGCCCTGCAGCGCGAGGGTCAGCGACGCGCCGCTCTGGTCGGCTTCGTCGAGGATCGCCAGGCCTTGGGCGCTCTGCGACCCGGGAACCTCGGGAGCCCCCGTGGTGAGGCGGTCGAAGAGGTTCTCGCCGTGCACACCGACCACGGCGAACCCGTAGCCGAGAACGACGAGGACCAGCCACACGGCGACGGTGAGGCGTGGGCGGTGGGCGACGAGGCGACCGACACGGACGAACACGCTGGCCATCGTCGCAGGTGATAACGCCAGCCCGCACAACCAGCGTGCTTCAGCGCGCCGCGCCGTCGGTGCTCGTGCGTACCCTGCCCGCATGGACCTCTTCGATGCGGTGACGTCGACGACCTCAGGGCTGCCTGCGGTCGGCGAGGGTGCGCCGCTCGCCGTGCGCATGCGGCCGCGCTCTCTGGACGAGGTCGCCGGCCAGGAGCACCTGCTCGTCGGAGGCTCTCCGTTGCGCCGGCTGGTAGAGCCCGCGAACGACGCGGCCCGACGAGCTGCCCCGACCTCTGTGGTCCTGTGGGGTCCGCCCGGCACGGGCAAGACGACGCTCGCGTATCTCATCGCGGCGACGTCCGGTCGCCGGTTCGTGGAGCTCTCGGCGGTGACGGCCGGCGTCAAGGACGTCCGGGCCGTGATCGAGGACGCGCGCCGACGGCTGGCGACGGGCGGAACCGAGACGGTCCTGTTCATCGACGAGGTCCACCGGTTCACCAAGGCGCAGCAGGACGCCCTGCTGCCCAGCGTGGAGAACCGGTGGGTCACCCTCGTGGCGGCGACCACCGAGAACCCGTCGTTCTCCGTGAACTCCCCGCTGCTGTCCCGGTCGTTGCTGCTCACGCTCCAGCCGCTCGGCACCGACGACGTGCGCCGGCTCGTCCGTCGGGCGGTCGACGACGAGCGTGGGCTCGCGGGCGCGGTGGCGCTGGACGAGGACGCAGAGGATCACCTCCTGCGCCTCTCGGGGGGTGACGCGCGCAAGGCGCTGACGATTCTCGAGGCGGCGGCCGGCGCTGCGCTCTCCGAGGAGGACGCGGTCCAGCCGGTCCTGGTCGACCTCGCGACGATGGAACGCGCGATCGACGTGGCCGCGGTGCGGTACGACCGCGACGGCGATCAGCACTACGACGTGATCAGCGCATTCATCAAGTCGATGCGCGGGTCGGACGTCGACGCCTCTCTGCACTACCTCGCTCGCATGATCGCGGCGGGGGAGGACCCCCGGTTCATCGCCCGCCGGATCGTCATCGCGGCGGCCGAGGACGTCGGCATGGCCGACCCGAGCGCACTGCAGACCGCCGTGGCGGCTGCCCAGGCCGTGGCGCTGATCGGCATGCCGGAGGCGCGGATCATCCTGGCCGAGGCGGTGGTCCACCTCGCGACGGCGCCGAAGTCCAACGCCGCGTACGTGGGCATCGACCGGGCGCTCGCCGACGTGCGGGCCGGCCGCATCGGTTCGGTCCCGGCACACCTGCGGGACGCCCACTACCCGGGTGCGCGGGACCTCGGTCACGGGACCGGCTACCTGTATGCGCACGACGAGCCGCACGGCGTCGCCGCACAGCAGTACCTTCCCGACGAGCTCCTGGGCACGCGGTACTACGAACCGACAGACCGTGGCTACGAACGATCGGTGACGGAACGAGTGGACCGCATCAGGAGCATCCTCGACGCCTCGGACTGACCCGTGCCGCATCCAGGCTGCGGCCATGCACGTGACCGCAGCCCGCACGCTCGCCACCTCGGCGCTGCTCCTGGCGACAGGGAGCGCGTCGCTCGCCGGATCAGCCGCCGGTGCCCGTGTCGCGCCGCTTGCCCACCATCGCGAGACTGTCCTCGTACGTGATGCTCGACGTGGCCTGTCGCGGTCGCCGGCCCTGCCCGGCGCACGACGGTCTCGGACGAGACGCCGGCGCGGAGTCGGAGCGACACGACCGAGGCGGACGTCCGTGCTGCCTACCACCGGTTCCGGACGGCGCGGGTCGGTCGGTCCCCGGTGTGCAGAGAGGCCCCCCGGCGACCGGGGTGACGTTCCTCCGCTCGGACGTGAAGTGGCTCGCGTCGCATGGGCGGACCCGGCCGACATCGCAGACGTGCCGTGCTGAGGCGCCCGACCGGTCCGCACGACCTGCTGCTGATTTCGGACCGGGGCCGCGACCCTGTAAGGTAGCGGGGTTCGCCTTCGCCGCCTCGTGCGTGCGCTGGCCTCCTGGGGCCCTAGCCGGCTCGCCCCCAGCACTGCTGGTGGGCGGCACATGGTCGGCCCCACGCCCTCCGGAAATCCTTCCGGACACGGGTGTGACGTCATTCGAGAACGACAGGAAGTACCTCTGTGAGCAGTGTGACCCGTTCGCGCCGCCAGGTTCGCCTGAGCCGCGCCCTCGGCCTGGCCCTGACGCCCAAGGCCGTCAAGCACTTCGAGAAGCGTCCGTACCCGCCCGGTGAGCACGGCCGCGCCCGTCGTCGCACCGAGTCGGACTACGCCGTCCGTCTGCGCGAGAAGCAGCGTCTGCGCGCCCAGTACGCGCTCCGCGAGAAGCAGATGGCCCGTGCGTACGAGGACGCCCGCAAGGCCCCGGGCCTGACCGGTGAGGCGCTCGTCGAGAACCTCGAGACCCGCCTGGACGCCCTCGTCCTGCGGTCGGGCTTCGCCCGCACGATCCTCCAGGCCCGCCAGGTCGTCGTGCACCGCCACATCCTCGTGGACGGCAAGATCGTGGACCGTCCCTCCTTCCGCGTGAAGCCGGGGCAGACGCTCCAGGTCAAGCCGAAGAGCCAGGCCACCGTGCCGTTCCAGGTTGCCGCCGCCGGCGCGCACCGCGACGTCCTCCCGAACCTGCCGGGCTACCTCGACGTGCAGCTCGAGAAGCTCAGCGCCGTCCTGGTGCGTCACCCGAAGCGCGCCGAGGTCCCCGTCACGTGCGAGGTCCAGCTGGTCGTCGAGTACTACGCCCGCTGACCCACCGTCAGGACACGAACGCCCCGCTGCGCCTCGGCGCACGCGGGGCGTTCGTGCGCGGGTAGGGTTTCCGCGGGGTCGATGGCCCCGGAACCGGGAGGCTGGACATGTCGGTGGGTGACGTCGCGGGGCTGATCGCCGCGATCGCGTTCGTGCTGCTCGTGGGCGTACTGGCGGTGCCGATGGTGAAGCTCGGCCGCACGTTCGACGCGACGACGGCGTCGGTCAAGGAGCTCACCGATCACACGATCCCGGTCCTGGACGAGACGGCCACCCTCGTGGCGTCATCGAACGTGCAGCTGGAGAACATCGACACGGTGACCACGGCGGCGGCTCAGGTGTCCGAGAACGTCTCCGCGCTCACGGCGCTGTTCGCCGCGACCGTCGGCTCGCCGATGATCAAGGTGGCGGCCTTCTCCTACGGCGTGCGGCGCGCGCTCGGCGGTCTGGGCGCGAGCGCCCGCAAGGCTCGCTGATGCGCCGCCTCGTCTGGATCGGCGTGGGGGTCGTCGTGACGGTCGTCGTCATCCGCAAGGGACGGGCTGTCCTCGACGCCTACGTACCGGCCGGTGCCACCGACGCCGTGAGCAGCGCGGCTCGGTTCGGCTCGGCCCTGCGCACCGTGCGCAGCGAGTTCGTCGCCGGGATGAGCGAGCGGGAGCGACAGCTGCGGCACGACCTCGTCGGCGACGTCGACGTGGACGCGATCCGCGCCGAGCGCCCCGACCGTGTCGCGGACCTCAGAGGCTCGTGGTCGTCGCGCAGGCCGGCCGCCGGGGACACAGCCGCGCCGGGGCCGACGGAAGACCCGGACGACGACGACGGTTACACCTTCTTCTGACGTCCTCCTGAGGTCAGGGAACAATGGCGTCGACTCCTGCCGACCCGCCCCGCACGATGAGCACGACCCCACGACGAGAGATGGACACGATGCGCACCGCCGAGATCCGCCAGCGCTGGCTCGACTACTTCGAGGGCCGCGGCCACACCGTCGTGCCGTCGGCCCCGCTCATCTCGCCGGACCCGTCGACCCTGTTCGTCATCGCCGGCATGGTCCCGTTCATCCCGTACATGCTCGGCGAGCAGACGGCGCCGTGGCCCCGCGCGACGAGCGTGCAGAAGTGCGTGCGCACCCTCGACATCGAGGAGGTCGGCAAGACCACCCGGCACGGCACGTTCTTCCAGATGAACGGCAACTTCTCGTTCGGGGACTACTTCAAGGAAGGCGCGATCACCTACGCCTGGGAGCTGGTCACCGGCTCGAAGGAGAGCGGCGGCTACGGCTTCGACCCGGACACGATCTGGGTCACCGTCTTCCACGACGACGACGAGGCGGCGGCGCTCTGGAAGGAGATCGCGGGTCTGCCCGACGAGCGGATCCAGCGGCGCGGCTGGAAGGACAACTACTGGTCCACCGGTGCGCGCGGACCCGCGGGCCCCTGCTCGGAGATCTACGTCGACCGTGGACCCGAGTTCGGCGCGGAGGGCGGACCTGTCGTCGACGAGGACCGCTACCTCGAGATCTGGAACCTCGTCTTCATGCAGTACGAGCGCGGAGACGGGGGCGGCAAGGAGAACTTCCCGATCCTGGGCGAGCTCAAGCAGAAGAACATCGACACCGGCATGGGACTCGAGCGCGTCGCGTACCTCCTGCAGGGCGTCGACAACATGTACGAGATCGACGAGGTGTTCCCGGTCATCCAGGGTGCGCAGGAGCTCTCGGGTCGCACGTACGGCGCGGTGCACGGGGACGACGTCCGGATGCGTGTGGTCGCGGACCACGTGCGCAGCGCGCTCATGCTCATGGGCGACGGGGTCACGCCCTCGAACGAGGGACGCGGCTACGTGCTGCGCCGGCTGCTGCGCCGCTCGATCCGGGCGATGCGTCTGCTGGGCGTCGACGACCTCGCGCTGCCGACGCTGCTTCCCCTGAGCCGCGACGCGATGAGCCCCAGCTACCCCGAGCTCGCGGCGAACTTCGAGAAGATCAGCCAGGTCGCGTACGCGGAGGAGGACACGTTCCGACGGACGCTGGCGGCGGGCACGATGATCCTGGACACGGCGGTGCGCGCAGCGAAGAAGGAGGCGTTCGCGGTCCTGTCGGGATCGCACGCGTTCCAGCTGCACGACACCTACGGCTTCCCGATCGACCTGACGCTCGAGATGGCGGCGGAGCAGGGCGTCCAGGTCGACGAGACGTCGTTCCGCAGCCTCATGAAGGAGCAGCGGGAGCGGGCGCGCGCTGACGCGCTGGCCAAGCGGGCGGGTCGCGCGGACAACGCCGCGTACCAGGACCTGCACAGCACGCTGAGCACCGAGAACGCCAAGCCCGTGCAGTTCGTCGGCTACACGGACTCGACGGCGAGGTCACGCGTGGTCGGCCTGCTGGTCGACGGCGTCCCCGCCCCGGCGGCGACGGCGCCCGCCGACGTCGAGGTCGTCCTGGACGTCACGCCGTTCTACGCCGAGGCGGGCGGTCAGCTCGCGGACACCGGCACCATCGTGCTCGACGGCGGCGCGCGCATCGAGGTGGACGACGTCCAGGCGCCGGTCAAGGGCTTGTCGGTGCACCACGGTCGGCTGGTCGACGGGACCGTGACCTTCGGGGAGTCCGGCACCGCGACGATCGACCTGTTCCGTCGCCGTGCGATCGCGCGAGCGCACACGGCGACGCACTTCATCCACAAGGCGCTGCACGAGGCGATCGGGGAGGGTGCGACACAGGCGGGCTCGCTCAACGCGCCCAGCCGCCTCCGCTTCGACTTCCGATCGCCGTCGGCGACGCCGTCCGAGGTCGTCGCGGAGATCGAGGCTCGCGTCAACGAACGGCTCCAGGACGACCTCGAGGTCACCGATGCCGTCATGCCGATCGACGAGGCGCGCGGTCGTGGCGCCATGGCGCTCTTCGGGGAGAAGTACGGCAACCAGGTGCGGGTCGTCGACATCGGTGACGGCTGGTCGCTCGAGCTGTGCGCGGGTACGCACGTCCAGCGGTCCGGAGAGCTGGGTCTCGTGACCCTGCTGTCCGAGTCGGCGATCGGGTCGGGTGTCCGACGTGTCGACGCGCTCGTCGGCGCGGGCGCGTACGGGTACCAGGCCAAGGAGCGCGCGCTCGTCGGCCAGCTCTCCGGCCTGCTGGGTGCCCGTCCGGACGACCTGACCGATCGCGTCTCGTCGTTGCTGACCAAGCTCAAGGAGTCCGAGAAGGAGCTCGCGACGCTGCGCCAGGCGGCACTGCTCGCGCAGGCCGGATCGGTCGCGGCCGGCGCCCAGACCGTGGGCGAGACCCGGGTCGTGGCGCACGACGCCGGCGAGGTCGCGTCGAGTGACGACCTGCGCACCCTGGTCCTCGACGTCCGTTCCCGCCTGGGTGACTCCACCCCGGCGATCGTCGCCGTCGGAGGCACCAGCAACGGTCGGCCCGTCGTCGTCGTCGCCACGAACGCGCCGGCCCGGGAGCGCGGCGTTCGTGCCGGCGCGCTCGTGCGGACCGCGTCCGGGATCCTCGGCGGTGGTGGCGGTGGCAAGGACGATCTCGCGCAGGGCGGCGGAACCGACGCGGACAAGCTCGGCGACGCGCTGACCGCGATCACCGACGCGGCCAACGGCTGACGTGTCGTCCCGTCGCGAACCTCCCGACCCCGTCGTACGCGGCGCTCGGCTCGCGGTCGACGTCGGATCGGTCCGGGTCGGTGTGGCTGCGAGCGACCCGGACGGCCTGATCGCCACGCCGGTGGCCACTCTCGCGCGGGACACCAGCAGCAAGGGTCGGACGCCCTCCGACATCGCTTCGCTGGTGGCCGAGGTGGAGGAGCGACGTGTGGGTGTTGTGTACGTCGGACTTCCGAGACACTTGTCGGGGTCCGAAGGTGCCGCATCGCAGGCCGCGCGCGCGTACGCTGTCCAACTGGCGCAGGCCATCGCACCGGTGACGGTGCGCATGGTCGATGAGCGGATGAGCACGGTGTCCGCACATCTCGCGCTTCATGCGTCCGGCCGATCTGGACGCAGCCATCGGCAGGTCATCGACCAGGCGGCCGCGGTGGTGATCTTGCAGTCCGCGTTGGACGCGGAGAGTGCGACGGGGCGACGTCCCGGAGAACGGGTCGTCGCGGATCCAGTTCAGCACCCTCCGACGGCGCGCGGGGGGGCTGCGGGCGACGCACGGACGACGGTGGAGTGACGCGCACGTGAGCAATCAGACCGAGTGGTGGGCCCCAGTGGAGCGAGGTGACGCGGTGACGACCGATCTCTTCGGTGGTGACCCGCACGACGCTCCCGACCCTCGTCGTTCGTCCCGGTCCCGCGGCCGCGCCAAGGAGCAGCGTGAGCGCAAGCGCCGCCGCCGCCGTTCCGTCGGCGTGCTCGTGGTCGCTCTTGTCATGGTCCTCGGTGCGGGCTACGTCGTCTTCGAGCTGATGGGCGGGTTCTTCGACGGCGGTCCCTCCACCACGGGCTCGGTCAAGGACTACCCGGGTCCGGGTCACGGAAGCGTGAAGGTCGTGGTGGCCCCGGGCCAGTCGGGCGGCCAGATCGCGACCACGCTCGTGGACGCGGGTGTCGTGGCGAGCACGGGATCGTTCGTCGACGCGTTCGCCGAGAACCCGGCGGCTGCCACGATCCAGCCGGGTACCTACAAGCTCCTGCTCGAGATGAAGTCCTCCGACGCGATCGTGGCGCTCCTCGAGCCGGCCAGTCGTGTCTCGTTCAAGGTGACGGTCCCGGAGGGCCTGAACAAGGACCAGACGATCGCGAAGATCAGCGAGAAGACCCTGATCAAGGTCGACGACCTCAAGGCTGCGATCGCGGACCCCGCGTCGATCGGGCTGCCCGCCGAGGCTGGCGGCAACATCGAGGGCTGGCTCTTCCCTGCCACCTACGACGTGCAGCCGGGCGCCACCGCGGCGAGCGTGCTGAGCCAGCTGACCTCGCAGACGGTCAAGCACCTGCAGGCTGCCGGGGTGCCGCAGGACCAGTGGGAGACGGTCATCATCAAGGCGTCGATCATCGAGCGCGAAGTCAAGCTCGACGACGACCGCTACAAGGTCGCGCGAGCCATCGAGAACCGACTGGAACGGGCCATCCCGCTGCAGATCGACTCGACCACGTCGTACTACCTGGGCAAGACCAGCGCTCCGACGGCTGCAGAGAACCATGACGCGAGCAACCCGTACAGCACCTACGAGCACGTCGGCCTGCCGCCCGGTCCCATCTCCTCGCCCGGCGCGGACTCGATCAACGCCGTGATGCACCCCGCCGACGGGCCGTGGATCTTCTGGGTCACGGTCAACCCTGACTCAGGCGAGACGCTCTTCACGACCTCGAACGACGAGCAGAACGCGAACATCCAGAAGCTGCGCGACTGGAACGCGGCGCACGGCAAGTGACGGCTACCGCTCCGCGGCGGGCGGCGGTCCTGGGGCACCCGGTCGCGCACTCGCTGTCGCCGACCCTGCACCGCGCTGCCTATGCGGCTCTGGGTCTCGACGAGTGGCGGTACGACGCCTTCGACGTGACCGAGGACGAGCTGCCGAGCTTCGTCGCAGGCCTCGACGCCGCGTGGGCGGGGCTGAGCCTGACCATGCCGCTCAAGCAGACCGTGATCCCGCTGCTCGACCACGTCGAGCCGCTGGCCCAGGTGGTCGGCGCCGTCAACACCGTCCTGTTCCAGGGCGCCGGTGGCTCGCGGGTGCTCGTGGGCGCCAACACGGACGTCCACGGGCTCGTCGAGGCGCTCCGTGAGGGTCTGCACGACCGGGCCGTCGCGACCGCAGCAGTCCTCGGAGCGGGTGCGACGGCGTCGTCGACGCTCGCGGCTCTCGCTCAGCTGGGCTGCTCGTCTCCGGTCGTGTATGTCCGGGCGTTGTCCCGCGCAGGCGGGCTCATGCGCGCCGCGCACCGGATGGGGGTCACTCCCGTCTTCCGTCCGCTGGACGCCGCAGCCGCCGAGATCGTGCGTGCGGACGTCGTCGTGTCGACCCTGCCCCCGCACGGTGCCGACGCCCTGGCCGACGACCTGGCCGGTGCGATCGAGGGCGTGCTGCTGGACGTGGCGTACGACCCGCGACCGACGGCGCTGTCCGCCGCGTGGGAGGCAGCCGGGGGAGTCGTGGTCGGGGGGGAGCGGATGCTCCTGCACCAGGCCGCCGAGCAGGTCCGGCTGATGACCGGCAGGCCGGGCCCCGTCGCGGCGATGGCAGCGGGGCTCGAGCACCAGCTCGCCGGCTGACCGACGTGGCCAAACTCATGGGCAACTTTCGACGCCTGTGACTCACGGGGGTCGACGCGCGTGCCGATGTTTCCCTCGGAGGTGCGGCAACCAACACGTGGTTGCTGCCGGCTGAGGCGGAAGGCACGCGCATGAGGCAGCTCGGGGAGATCTTGCTCGACGAAGGGCTCGTGACGGAGAGCCAGCTGCTCGCTGCGCTCGACGAGACGATGGCACGCGGCTCGTCGCTGGGCAGGACCCTGGTCGAGCTGGGTGTCCTCACGGAGGGCCAGCTGGTCAAGGCGCTCGCCGCGCAGGTCGGCATGCAGTTCATCGACCTGGACGACTACCCGGTCGACCGCACGGCGCTGAGCCTGGTGCCCGCCGCGCTGTGCCGCCGCTACACGGTCCTGCCGGTGGCCCTGGAGGGCGGCTCGATCGTGCTCGCCACGGCCGACCCGGGCAACGTCATGGCGGTCGACGACGTCCGCTCGATGGCTGGTATGCCCGTCATCTCCGTCGTGGCCACCCACGACAACCTCATGCGTGCGATCGACCGGTTCTGCCGCGCCGACGACGAGATGGAAGGTCTGTCGCAGGCGTTCGAGGAGATCGAGTCCGAGCCGCAGGCCGACCTCTCCAAGATGGGGGAGATCGCCGACGACGACGCGCCGATCGTGCGCTTCGTGAACCTGCTGGTCACCCAGGCGATCACCGACCGCGCCTCCGACATCCACATCGAGCCGTCGGAGCACGACCTGCGGGTCCGCTACCGCATCGACGGCGTGCTGCACGAGACCCAGCGCGCGCCCCGGCAGATCCAGAGCGGTGTGATCAGCCGCGTGAAGATCATGAGCGACATCGACATCGCCGAGCGCCGCAAGCCGCAGGACGGCCGCATGTCCGTGGTCCACAACGGTCGCAAGATCGACCTCCGCGTGGCGACGCTGCCGACGGTGTGGGGCGAGAAGATCGTCATGCGAATCCTGGACAACTCGACGGCGAGCCTCGACCTGCGCGACCTGTCGTTCCTCGAGTCGAACTACCAGGTCTACCGCGAGGCGTACACGAAGCCGTACGGGATGATCCTGGTGACCGGCCCGACCGGTTCGGGCAAGTCGACCACCCTCTACGCGACGCTCAATGCCGTCTCGAAGCCCGAGATCAACGTCATCACGGTCGAGGACCCGGTCGAGTACCGGCTCGCCGGCATCAACCAGGTGCAGGTCAACCCGAAGGCCGGCCTGACGTTCGCCGGTGCCCTGCGATCCATCCTCCGGTCGGACCCGGACGTGGTCCTCCTCGGTGAGATCCGTGACCACGAGACCGCCCAGATCGCGATCGAAGCGGCCCTCACCGGCCACCTCGTGCTGTCGACCCTGCACACCAACGACGCGCCCTCGGCGATCACGCGTCTGACGGAGATGGGCATCGAGCCGTTCCTCGTCGGGTCGGCGTTGGACTGCGTCGTCGCCCAGCGGCTCGCGCGCAGGCTCTGCTCGAAGTGCAAGGAGCCGTACGTGCCGACGCCTCAGGAGCTGTTCGCGGCCAGGTTCCCCTGGGTCGACGGCGAGCCGCTGCCCGAGTTCATGCGCCCCGTCGGCTGCGTGACCTGCTCGAGGACGGGCTACCGCGGACGCCTCGCGCTGCACGAGGTCATGAGCGTGACCGAGGACATCGAGCGCCACGCGGTCGCGCACTCGTCGAGCGCGGACATCATGGCCACCGCGATCCAGCAGGGCATGATCCCGCTCCGCAACGACGGCTGGCAGAAGGTCGCGAACGGCGACACGTCGGTCGAGGAGATCCTGCGCGTCGTCGCGTAGTGCGCCAGATCTGGGTCCGATGCCTCAAGTCGGGCATTGCCGGGACCGATGAATGCCTCAGAGACCGACGTGCCGTCGACCTTGGCGCGCGACCTGTCCGCCAGCCGAATGTGGAGGAATGACGTGAGCGAGTCCTTTCAGGCGCCCATGAGGGAGCCCCAGCAGGCGCTTCCTCCCTACCGCCCGGTCGGCCCGCAGCCGGGTCCGCCGACCGTTCCCGGAGCACCCGGTGCTCCGGCCGGTATGGCGATGTACTCGCCGATCCCGTCGCAGAGCACGGCGAACGCCGTGAGCTACCAGGCACCTCCCGGGGTCGGGCACCTGCCGGCACCGTCGGGTCCCCCCGTCCACGCGGCACCCCCACAGGCACCGACGTCGTTCGGACCCCAGGGACCGGCAGCGCCGGCCGCGCAGGTGTTCATGCCCGCTCAGGCCCCTGCGGCCGAGACCACCGCTCCCGCGCGGCCGCTCGAGGCTGCCCCGGCGGTGCCGCCGCAGCGCGCTGCGGCGCCCGGGCGCGATCGCTCCCCCCGGCGTGGCATGGGCCAGGAGCAGCAGGAGGGCGACCTCCCGATCGACGAGATCCTCACCGAGATGGTCCGCCGCGGCGCCTCCGACGTGCACCTCACGACCGGGACCACCCCGATGGTCCGGATCAACGGCGCACTGAAGCAGCTGGACGGCTTCGCCCAGGTCCAGCCTGAGGGCCTGCGGCGCACGCTGTACTCGTTCCTCACCCAGAAGCAGCGCGAGAAGTTCGAGGCGAACCTCGAGCTCGACCTGTCCTACGCCGTGCGCGGCCTGGCACGGTTCCGCGTGAACATCTACCAGCAGCGCGAGTCCATCGGCGCCGCGTTCCGCGTGATCCCCTACGAGATCAAGCCGCTCGAGGCGCTCGGAGTTCCGGCGGTCGTCGGCACCTTCGCGGGGCTGCCGCGTGGTCTGGTCCTCGTCACGGGACCGACGGGCTCGGGCAAGTCCACGACGCTGGCGTCGATCATCGACCTCGCGAACCGGACGCGCGAGGACCACATCATGACGGTCGAGGACCCGATCGAGTTCCTCCACCGCCACAAGAAGTGCGTGGTCAACCAGCGCGAGGTCGGACAGGACACGCACTCGTTCCAGAACGCGCTCAAGCACGTGCTCCGCCAGGACCCGGACATCATCCTGGTCGGCGAGATGCGCGACCTCGAGACGATCTCGGTCGCGCTGACCGCAGCCGAGACCGGTCACCTCGTCTTCGCGACGCTGCACACGCAGGACGCGGCACAGACCATCGACCGCGTGATCGACGTGTTCCCCGCCCACCAGCAGGCCCAGGTGCGCACTCAGCTCGCGGGCGCGATCCAGGGCGTCGTCTGCCAGGCCCTGGCCAAGCGCTCCGACGCGCCCGGCCGAGCGGTCGCCACCGAGGTGCTCATCGCCACGCCGGCCATCCGGAACCTCATCCGCGAGGGCAAGACGCACCAGATCTACTCCGCGATGCAGGCGGGCGCCAAGCAGGGCATGCACACCATGGACCAGCACCTGTCCGAGCTGGTCAAGACCGGCAAGATCAGCTACGAGACCGGACTGGAGAAGTGCCACCACGTGGAGGACTTCAACCGACTGACCGGCCGCTTCTCCGGCGGTTCGCAGGGCGCCGCAGGCATGGGTGACCAGGCCACCATGGGCGGCGCGTTCGGAAGCCAGGCCTTCTGATGGCCGGCGCGACGAAGACGTACGAGTACGCCGTCCGGAACAAGGAGGGCAAGCTCGTCAAGGGCCGCGTCGAGGCGAGCAACCAGGCGGCGGTCGCGAACCGGCTCCGGGAGATGGGCCTCGCGGCCGTCTCGATCTCCGAGGTCAGCACGGGCGGCTTCAACACCGAGATCAACATCCCCGGTTTCGGCGGCAACAAGATCACGCTCAAGGACCTCGCGATCATGTCGCGGCAGCTGTCGACGATGATCGACGCCGGCCTCTCGCTGCTGCGTGCGCTCACGATCCTCGCCGACCAGACGGAGTCGAAGGCGCTCGCCAAGGTCGTCGCCCAGGTGCGCTCCGACGTCGAGGTCGGCACCGCGTTCTCGACGGCGCTCGGCAAGCACGCCGACGTCTTCCCGCCGCTCATGATCAACATGGTGAAGGCGGGCGAGGTCGGCGGCTTCCTCGACGAGACCCTGATCTCCGTGGCGAACAACTTCGAGGCCGAGGTCAAGCTGCGCGGGAAGATCAAGTCCGCGATGACCTACCCGATCGTCGTCTTCGTCATCGCGATCCTGGCGACCACAGGAATGCTCCTGTTCATCGTCCCCGTCTTTGCGCACATGTTCGACGATCTTGGTGGAAAGCTTCCGCTGCCCACGCAGATCCTCATGTGGATGTCGCAGGCGCTGAAGATCACCATCCTGCCCCTCATTGTCGCGCTGATCATCTTCTCCATCTGGTGGGGCAAGCACAAGAACGACCGCGGGATCCGCGAGAAGCTGGACCCGTGGAAGCTCAAGCTGCCCGTATTCGGGCAATTGTTCCGAAAGATTGCGGTCTCGCGGTTCACCCGTAACTTCGGCACGATGATCCACGCCGGCGTCCCGCTGCTGCAGGCGCTCGACATCGTGGGGGAGACGAGCGGGAACCTCGTGATTGAAAAGGCCGCCAAGGCCGTGCAGGAGTCCGTCCGACGAGGAGAGTCCCTGGCCGGGCCGTTGTCCCAGCATCCGGTGTTCCCGCCGATGGTGGTGCAGATGATGGCCGTCGGTGAGGACACCGGCGCCCTGGACACGATGCTGGCGAAGGTCGCGGACTTCTACGACGAAGAGGTCGAGTCGACCACCGAGCAGCTCACGAGCCTGATCGAGCCCCTCATGATCGTCGTCATCGGCGCGATCGTGGGCTCCATGGTCATTGCCATGTACATGCCGATCTTCGGCGTCTTCAACCTCATCAACTGACGTTCTGCCCGGGATTGCTCCGAGCGAGTGAATCCCGACGAGTGGGAACTTTCCGCTCAAGGTCCCGCCCGTCGGGGTCGATGCATGACACGTAGGACCGAACCGGCTGAGCCGGACTGGCTGTGAAACTGACCATCTGTACTTGACCTCTAGGGGAGCTCACCATGATTGCTCGCATCCGCAAGTCCATCGAGGAGAAGGACAAGGGCTTCACCCTTATCGAGCTCCTCGTCGTCATGATCATCATCGGCATCCTCGCCGCGATCGCCGTCCCGGTCTTCCTGAACCAGCGCAAGAAGGCTGCTGAGACCGCCGCCAAGTCCGACGTGACGATCATCGGCAAGGAGATCCTCACGTACTACGTCGACGGCACGGCGACCCTGACGCTGGGCGGCACGGCTCCGGCCTGGACCCTCACCTCTCCCGGCGGCACGCCGGTGGTCGAGGCCAGCGGCAAGCTGTCCGGCAAGAACACCGCGGCGACCTTCCTCGCCATCACGAGCGGCACCTCCTTCTGCGTCTCGGTCGACCCGTCGCCGTCGATCGCCGGTGCCTCCGTCTGGAGCTACGGCCCGAACGGCCTGAGCAAGAGCAACAACTGCTCCTGATCGCTGTAGTGGGGTGACCCTCGGCGGACATCGTCCGCCGGGGGTCGCCCCCTTCGCAGGTCCCACCCACCCTGCGGCGACTGCACTCTCGCCGCACTGCCGCCCAGCTCCCGAGAACCACGGAGGATCCACGTGTCGAGATCGCTGGCCCGTCGTGCGACGAAGGCCGATGGCGGCTTCTCGCTGATCGAGCTCGTCGTGGCGATGGTGATCCTCGGCATGATGTCGATCGCGATCATCGGCGTCATCATGAACTCTCAGGCGCAGGGCGTGAGCAACAGGAACCGCGTCGCCGCGGCGAACCTCGCCGCCCGCGAGATCGACATGGTCCGCGAGCAGTTCACGCGGGACAGCCTCCAGCCGCAGCTCGTCGCGGACGCCGGCACGCAGGTCAACCCTCATCCCCTGCCCGGCCAGACCGCGGGGCAGCCACTGCTCGTCGACGGGCAGAAGTACACCGTCACCCGTACCGTCGCGTGGAACATCACCGGCGGCGCCTCGACCCCGTGCGACGGCGGCGGCCTGGTCAGCTATCCGACGCTGAAGGTCATCGTCTCGGTCACGTGGCCGAACATGAAGCCGGCCAAGCCGGTGCGGACCAGCGCGGCACTGGCGCCGCGCAAGGACGACAGCATCGGTGGCAACAACGGGTACGTGGCGGTCAAGGTCGTGACCGCGGCGGGCCTTCCGCAGCCGGACGTCAACGTGACGGTGACCTCGCCCTCAGAGACCAAGAACGTCGTCACCGACACGTCGGGCTGCGCGGTCGCCCAGGTGGCGCCGGCAGTCGGCGCGGGCACGACGTACGCGGCGAAGGTGTCCAACGCGGGCTACGTCGACCTCACGGGCAACCCGGCACCGACGAAGGCCGTCGGCCTCGTCGCTCGAGGGCAGCTGAACAACAGCGTCTCGTTCGCCTACGACGCGGGTGCAACCTTGCGGCTGCGGTTCGTCGACGCGGCGGGCAACCCGGTTCCGGACGCGGCGGTCGTCGGGCAGACCGTCTCGATCGAGTCGTCGGTCTCCGTCGGCGGCTCGAGCACGACCGCACTGACCATCACGGGAGCGCTCATGGACGTGACGAACCGTTGGCCTGCGCAGTACGGCGCCTACTGGGGAACGAGTCCCACCAGCTTCGTACCCCAGACCGTGACGGCCGGCTCCACGACCGTGTTCAACGTGGTCAAGCCATGACGCTGCGCAGACTGCGCGCTGCGGCGCGCCGAGACCTGGACCGCGAGGCGGGCACCACCCTCGCGGAGATGCTGGTCACGATGATGATCACGGGCATCCTGCTGGCAGCGATCGCCACGATGACCATCGGTTTCACGCGATCCACCGGACAGATCACGGCCCGGCAGGACCAGGTGGATGCCGGGAGGACGGCGAGCGAGCGGGTCACCAAGCTCATCCGCTCGGCGGTGCGACCGAGCCAGCTGATCACGTGTGCCGACCTGTCGATCTGCGCCGCCACGGACGCCTTCATCTCGGCGACGCCCACGACGATGTCGTTCTACTCGAACCTGAACAACGCGAACAACGCGACCGGTCCGAGCCGCGTGACCTACACCGTGGCGACCACCGGTCCCGACGCCGGCGTGCTCATCGAGAAGATCCAGGTGCCCGACTCGCCGCTGCCGAGCTCGGACACGGGGTACGCGTACTGCAACGCCGAGGACTCGGCCGCTTCGACCGCGTGCAAGCTCCGGCTCAAGACCCGCCGACTGACCACGGGCGTCGTCACGGACGTCGACCACACGCTGTTCCGCTACTACAGCAACGAGGCGCTCCCCACCGGTGACTCGAAGCAGCTGGGTGTCGGGACCCCGCTCACGGGTCCGGAGATCGACAACCTCCTGTCCGTGGAGGTGTCGGCCACGGTCCAGGTCGCGAGCCCGACTCACCCGAAGCCGACCACGTACATCCAACGCGTCCTGCTGCCCAACTCGCAGGCCGTGCTCAGACCCGGTACGGAGACAACGCCATGAGGACTCCTCCAGCTCGTCGCGGCGTGCTGCGTCGCATTCGGCGCACGGACGACTCCGGTTCCGTCCTGATCCTTGTGATCGGGTCGATGCTGGTGCTGTCGATGCTCGCGTTGGCGTCGATCTCCGTCACCATGCGCTCGACCAAGTTCGCCCGGTACGACCAGGACTACTCGACCTCGATGTCGGCCGCGCAGACCGGTATCGACGACTTCATCTCACGGCTCAACCGGGACGACTCGTACGGGACCAAGGTCGACTGCCTCAACAAGGCGTGGCAGGGCCCGATGTCGCCCACCAGCAACATCTGCGGCTACACCATGACGACGCTTCCCGGCTGGGCTCCGGTGGAGCCGGGATCGACGAGCACCAAGCGGGGCTGGTACCACTACAAGATCACGTACACCGTCGGCTCGGACACGTACGGGGTGTCGGTGACGGGACGTGCCAACGGCAGGTACCGCACGGTCGAGGGCACGATCAAGGTCGGCACCTCGCTCGACTACGTGTACTACACCGACTTCGAGGACGCGGACCCCGGCAACACGCTCCTGGCCAAGTACGCCCCGACCGCGACCAACCCGTTGGGCGGGGCGCCGACGGACGAGTGCGGGAAGTCGGGTGCCGGCGTCGCGTACTACTGGCACTACATGCCGCTCCACGGGGGCATCCGGGACACGGACACGGACTGCCAGGAGATCCGGTTCGCCAGCGGCGACGTCCTCGACGGCGAGGTGTTCAGCAACGACACCATCTGGGCGACGCACAACGACGCATCCAAGGCCAAGCCGACCTTCAAGAAGCAGGTCTGGACGGCCGACGAGAACTGCAAGAACGCGACGGGCGTCGTGTCGACCTGGGTGGCCACCTGCCTACGCCAGGCGCCTGCCGACTCCGTGGTCAGCGATGCGGACTTCAGCGGGAAGAAGCCGCTGTACCACGCCCCGCTCTACCTGACCGACACGTCGGCCGGTCTCTCGTCGAAGCCGGGCTGCAAGTACTTCGGCGCCGTGCGGATCCGCTTCGACGCTCCGGCCTCGGCCACGGCGCCGGGCATGATGACCGTGTGGAACCGCACGTCGGTCAACAACGGCGTGGCGCCGGTCCCGACGCCGAGCCTCGCTGGTGTCATGCCGTCGTGCGGGACCCTCGCCGCCCTCGAGAGCTCGTCCGGTGCGTCGATCCCCGTGCCCGACGGGATGGTCGTCTACGCCGCCGACTCGGGTGCGACGTCGCGTCCGTGCTACGCCGGTGAGCTCCGCGGCCCCGGTGGCTCGACCCTGCCGTCCGGGAACTACACCGGCACGGCACCGTCGGGATCGACGAGCACCATGCTGGCCGACAAGGTCATGCTCTCGCCGAGCAAGCGGTGCAACCTCGGGAACATCTACGTCGAGGGTGTGCTCAAGGGTGCGCTGACGCTGGCAGCCGCGCAGTCGATCATGGTGACGGGCGACATCGTGATGGCCGGCGGAACCCTGGCCGGCACCGACGTGCTCGGGCTCGTGGCGACGAACTCCGTCGAGGTGCTCCACTCGACCGTGGGCACCGTGGAGTCGCAGAAGAAGTGCACCACCTACAGCGCCGGCGTCTGCACCGTGTACAGCTCGACCCTGTGGGAGTGGAAGTCGACGACCAAGTCGGGAACGGACACCGACGCGGTGGCCCTGACGCGGTACAAGGAGCCCGGTGCGGGCGTGTACACCCCGGCGCAGGGCGTCCAGGTCGCCGCGGCGATCCAGACGCTGCAGCACTCCCTGATGGTCCAGAGCTACGACTCGGGCTGCTTCAAGGGCACGTTGCTGGTCAACGGCTCGATCGCGCAGCGCTGGCGTGGCATCGTCGGTGTCCCGGACTCGGGCTGCGCGACGGCGACGAAGTACCATGGCTACCTCAAGGACTACCGGTACGACGTCCGTCTGGTGAGCCTGCCGGTGCCGTTCTTCCCGAAGTGGGCGAACTCCGTCTACACGCTGCGCTCGAGCGGCGAGATCGACACGCCGGTGGCCATCAAGCAGTGATGCGGCATGGCCGTGGAGGCACTTCGTCGGCCCCGCGGGAGTCGACCGCGAGGCAGGGGTAGATGACAGACACCGGCACGACACTCATGCTCATGCTGCTGTGCGGCGTGGTGGGGCTGGCGATCGGCTCGTTCCTCAACGTCGTCGTCTGGCGTGTTCCTCGGGGCGAGTCGATCTCCCACCCGCCGAGCGCGTGCCCGGCGTGCGGGCACGCGATCCGGCGACGGGACAACGTCCCGGTCGTGTCCTGGCTGCTCCTGCGGGCGAGGTGCCGGGACTGCGGTGCCCCGATCTCGGCGCGGTACCCGCTCGTCGAGGCGGGCACGAGCGTGCTGTTCGCGCTCACCGCCTGGTTCGCCGGCCCGACGTGGATCCTGCCGGCCTTGCTCTACCTCGCGGCGATCTCGGTCGCGCTGGCACTCATCGACCTCGACACCAAGCGGCTGCCCGACGCGATCGTGCTGCCGGCATACCCCGTCGCGCTCGCCCTGATCACGCTCGCCAGCTGGAACCCGTGGGGAGAGCCTCACTGGGAGGCGTTGCTCCGCGCGGTCATCGGCGCGGTCGCGCTCTTCCTGGTCTATTTCGTGACGGTGCTGGTGTACCCCGGTGGCATGGGCTTCGGGGACGTGAAGCTCGCCGGTGTCCTCGGCCTCTACCTCGGCTGGTTCGGCTGGGGTGCACTGGTCATCGGGTGGTTCTCCGCGTTCCTGCTCGGGGGACTCTTCGCGATCGGTCTGCTCGTCTTCGGCCGCGCCGGCCGCAAGTCCGGTATCCCGTTCGGGCCGTGGATGCTTCTGGGCGCCGCCGTCGGCATCGTCGTCGGTCAGCCCCTCTGGGAGTGGTACGTCGGAGTGCTCTGACGTCGACAATTCGCACCAGCGAATGTGGAACAGACCTCAAGTCGGACGCCGAGCCACCCGATAGGACGAATGAACTCAATCGTCCGTGGGAAGGACTCTCGTGGGTACCACACGCGTCATCGGGCTGGACATCGGCTCGTCGTGCGTCCGGGCTGCGGAGCTCGAGTTCGGGAGCGGCGGCCCGACGGGCAAGACGCCTCCGACACTCGTTCGTTTCGGCCAGGTCGCTCTGCCCCTCGGAGCCGTCCGCGACGGCGAGGTCGTGCAGCCGGAAACTGTCTCGAGCGCGCTGCGGCAGCTCTGGGCCCAGACCAAGTTCGAGTCGAAGGACGTCGTCATCGGCGTCGGCAACCAGCGGGTGATCGTGCGTGAGCTCGACCTGCCCTGGATGCCGCTCGCACAGCTGCGGGCATCGCTCCCGTTCCAGGTGAGCGAGCTCCTGCCGATGTCGTCGGAGGACGCCCTCCTCGACTACTTCCCGACCCGCGAGTTCGACGGACCGCAGGGGCGCACCGTGAACGGCATGCTCGTGGCCGCGCAGCGGGACACTGTCACGGCGAACGTCCTCGCGGTCGAGGGCGCGGGCCTGCGGCCCCGCATGGTCGACCTCAACGCCTTCGCCCTGCACCGTGCGCTCGCCCGGGGGGAGCTCGCCCACTCGACGGCCGCGTTCGTCGACATCGGCGCGACCATCACCACCGTGGTCATCTCGGCCCAGGGATCGCCCCGCCTCGTACGGTCGCTGCCCACCGGCGGCCAGAACGTCACGGCGGCGGTCGCCAGTGCGCTCGGCATCGCCGCGATCGACGCGGAGGCGGTCAAGCGTGAGGTCGGCATCGGCTACGCGGTTGCGCCCGAACGTGCCGACGCCGCCGAGGCCGTGAGCACCGTGGTGCGCGCTCTCGTGGAGTCCGTGCGCAACACCTTCGTCTACTACTCGAGCAACAACCCGGGCGCCGGCATCGACGTCTGCGTCCTCACCGGCGGCGGGTCGCACCTCCCCGGCCTCGGGCAGTACCTCTCGAGCGCGAGCCGGCTGCCGGTCACCTTGGGTGACCCGCTCGCGGGCCTCCGCTCCGCCAAGACCGTCCAGCGCGAGGCGCTGGTCGGGCACGAGTCGTTCATCGCCCTCCCCGTCGGGCTGGCCTACGGAGTTGCCGCATGACCACGCTTCTGGAACGACCGAAGGGCCGGTCCAGTGCCGGCACGGCACTGAGCGGGACGCTTCCGCAGGTCAACCTGCTCCCACCCGAGGTCCGTGCTGCCCGAGGCATGCGCGCGACGAAGCGCTGGCTCGTGATGAGCCTCGTCCTCGTCGTCGTCCTGTGCTTCGGGGCGTTCGGCGTGGCTCTCATCGCGAACGCCTCGGCGACCAACGACCTGGCAGACGCCCAGTCGGAGACGGCGCGGCTCGAGACCGAGGCGGCGAAGTACGCCGAGGTGCCGAAGGTCAAGGGAGCCCTCACGGCCGCCAACAACGCCGTGGCCTTCGGCATGTCGACGGACGTCCAGTGGCGCTCCTACCTGGACGCGGTCACGGCCGTGCTCCCGGCCGACATCAGCTTCGAGACCTACGCGATCACGGTGGCGACCCCGACAACACCGGCTGTGGCCTCGACCGCTCCCCTGCAGGGCATGGCCGTAGGGCGGATCACCTTCGAGGCCCGCACCCTGACGGTGCCCAACAGCGCCGCCTGGATCACAGCCCTCAACACGGTGCCCGGTCTCATCGACGCGACCGTCTCGTCCATTGCGATCAGCGGTGACGAGCGCGGGGACTACTACTCGGTCACGCTCGCGGTCAACGTGACCGACGCTGCGTACACACACCGCTTCGACGTGCCGAAGAGCGAGGGCTGATCATGGCTGCCAAGAAGAGCACGTGGATCGGCGGGACGGCGTTCGTCGGTGTGGTCATCGCCGCGGGCGCGTACGTCTTCGCCATCTCTCCGACGATGTCGAAGACATCCGAGCTCCGCGACCAGACGACGCAGACCGTCTCCGCGAACCAGATCCAGGAGGTCGCGGTGCGCAAGCTCGCGGCCGACTTCGCCAAGCTCGACGAGTACAAGGCGCAGCTGGCGGCGATCCACCAGAAGGTGCCCACGACCGAACAGCTCGCGGAGTATCTGCTGGCACTCGATGCGATCGCGGTCGCGCACTCGGTGACGATCACGGCCATCACGCCCGGTTTGCCGACGCTGCTCGCGCCCCCGCCGGCGCCGGCGCCGACGCCCACACCGACGGACGGCACGTCCAAGGACGCGCCTGCCGCCGACGCCGCGACCCCTGCGGCACCAGGACCTGTGACCTCACCGCTGATCTCGATCCCGTTCTCGGTCGGCGTGGTGGGGTCCTTCGACAACACGAACGCGTTCCTGTTCGACGTGCAGAACTCGCCGCGTCTGCTGCTGGTCTCCAGCGTCACGGCGACCGCCAAGAAGGAGGGCGCCGGCGGGGCGGGTTATCCGGCGACGCACGACGGCGACCAGGAGCTGGTCATCGTGGGTCAGGCGTACGTCCTGCCGGACGGGGTGGGTACGCCCACGCCGGACCCGACGGCAAAGCCGGCACCGCTGCCCGGCGCCGTGCCCGGCAAGAACCCGATGATCCCGGTCGGGTAGCGCACGCACGCACCACCAAGGGCTGGGCCCGCCACCAGGCGGACCCAGCCCTTCGTGCTGTGCGTGGCATGGGAGGATGCGCCTCATGTTGCGTTGGCTGACCTCCGGCGAGTCCCACGGCCCAGCTCTCGTCGGCATCCTTGAAGGCATGCCTGCGGGTGTCTCCGTCGAGACTCTCCACGTGCAGGACGCGTTGGCCCGCCGGCGCCTGGGCTACGGGCGCGGTGCCCGCATGAAGTTCGAGCAGGACGAGGTGCGACTCCTCGCCGGCGTGCGCCACGGACTCACGCAGGGCGGCCCGGTCGCGATCGAGATCGGCAACACCGAGTGGCCCAAGTGGGTCGAGGTGATGTCCGCCGACCCGGTCGGCGACCCCGACGTGCTCAACCGCGCGCGCAACGCACCGCTCACCCGGCCGCGCCCCGGGCACGCCGACCTCGTCGGCATGCGGAAGTACGCCTTCGACGACGCCCGGCCGGTCCTCGAACGAGCGAGCGCACGGGAGACGGCCACCCGGGTGGCCCTCGGGACGGTCGCGGCCCGGTTCCTCGAGCAGGCGGCGGGCGTGCGGCTCGTCTCGCACGTCGTGAGCATCGGAGGCGTCTCCGTGCCCGACGACGCCGCGCTACCGAACCCGGACGACACCGCTGCGCTCGACGCAGATCCCGTGCGTTGCTTCGACGGCGCCACCAGTACGGCGATGGTCGCCGAGATCGACGAGTGCCACAAGGACGGCGACACCCTCGGCGGTGTGGTCGAGGTGCTCGCCTACGGTCTGCCGTCGGGGCTGGGGTCGTACGTGCACGCCGACCGCAAGCTCGACGGACGGCTCGCAGCGGCGCTGATGGGCATCCAGGCGATCAAGGGCGTCGAGGTCGGTGACGGCTTCCGCACGGCCGCGCGTCGAGGCTCGCAGGCGCACGACGAGATCGAGCGCGACGGGTCGGGCCGGATCGTGCGTACCACCAACCGCGCCGGTGGCATCGAGGGCGGGATGACCAACGGCGAGGTGCTGCGCGTGCGTGCGGCGATGAAGCCGATCTCGACCGTCCCGCGTGCGTTGGCCACGGTGGACGTCTCCACCGGTGAGGTGGCCAAGGCGCAGCACCAGCGCTCGGACGTCTGCGCGGTCCCGCCCGCGGCGGTCGTCGCGGAGGCGATGGTGGCGCTCGTGCTCGCCGACGCGCTGCTCGAGAAGGTCGGCGGGGACTCGGTGACCGAGGTGCGTCGCAACCTCGAGGCCTATGTCGCGGCCATCCCGGACCTCCTGGCGTGAGCTCGGTGCCCGGTCCGCGCGTCGTCCTCGTCGGCCCTCCAGGTTCGGGGAAGTCCACCGTCGGGATGGCGCTCGGCGAGCGCTGGCAGCTCTCGGTGCGGGACACCGACGCCGACGTCGAGGCGGTGTCCGGCAAGCGGATCGCCGACATCTTCATCGAGGACGGCGAGCCCGAGTTCCGCGCTCTCGAGGCCGCGGCCGTGGCCTCGGCGCTCGCCGAGCACGACGGGGTGCTGGCGCTCGGCGGGGGAGCGGTGCTCGACCCGCGGACCCAGGAGCTCCTCGGGGCGTACCGGAACGAGGGCGGTGTGGTGGTGTTCCTCGACGTGACGCTCGCGCACGCGGCGCCGCGGGTGGGCTTCAACACGTCGCGACCGCTGCTGCTGGGCAACCCTCGGGCGCAGTGGAGCGCCCTGATGGAGGCGCGTCGTCCCGTCTACGAGGGCGTCGCCACGCTGCGGGTGCTGACCGACGGCCTCAAGCCGGCGGACGTCGCCGAGCTGATCGAGCTGGAGCTGGCCGCGCTGCGGCGGCAGGAGATCGAGGAGAACCCGCTGTGACCGACGCTCGGACCATCCACGTCTCGGGGGAGCGGCCGTACGACGTGGTTCTCGGCCGCCACCTGCTCGGCGCCCTGCCCGGCCTCCTGGGACGTGACGTGCGCCGCGTGCTCGTCGTGCATCCCTCCGCTCTCGCCGCGACGGCCGATGCGATCCGCGAGGACCTGCTGGCGCACGGCTACGAGGCGTTGATCGCCGAGGTACCCGACGCCGAGGAGGCCAAGACCGCCCAGGTCGCAGCGTTCCTGTGGCAGGTGCTCGGCCAGGCCGACTTCACGCGCACGGACGCCGTCGTCGGGGTCGGTGGGGGAGCGACGACGGACCTCGCCGGGTTCGTCGCGGCCACGTGGCTGCGCGGGATCCAGGTGGTCCAGGTTCCGACGACGCTCCTGGCCATGGTCGACGCCGCCGTCGGCGGCAAGACCGGCATCAACACGGCCGAGGGCAAGAACCTGGTGGGTGCGTTCCATCCGCCCGCAGGCGTCCTGTGCGACCTCGCCGCCCTGGCGTCGATGCCCAAGCACGACTTCGTCGCGGGCCTGGCCGAGGTCGTCAAGTGCGGCTTCATCGCGGACCCGCGCATCCTGGAGCTCGTGGAGAAGAACGTCGAGCTCCTGACCGACCCGGTCGCGGCGTCGTCGTCGCCGGTCCTGCTGGAGCTCGTCGAGCGCGCGGTGCAGGTCAAGGCCGACGTCGTCGGTGAGGACCTGAAGGAGGCGGGGCTGCGGGAGATCCTGAACTACGGCCACACCTTCGGGCACGCGGTCGAGCACGTCGAGCGGTTCCAGTGGCGTCACGGCGCGGCGGTGTCGGTGGGGATGGTGTTCGTCGCGGAGCTCGCGCGGCTGGCCGGACGGCTCTCCGACGACGTCGTCGACAGGCACCGCTCGATCCTGGCGTCCCTGGGGCTGCCCGTGTCGTACCGGGGTGACCGGTGGGAGCAGCTCCTGTCGGCGATGCGTCGGGACAAGAAGACACGCGGGGACCTCCTGCGGTTCGTGGTCCTCGAGGACATCGGCCGCCCGGTCCGCCTGGAGGGTCCCGACCCCGCGCTGCTCGCGGCGGCGTACGCCGAGGTGAGCGAGGGCGCGGCGGCTCCGTCGCGGGTCGTCTCGCTGTGACGCGCGTGGCGTCCGGCGTCCGGCGCGGCGTCGCCTAGGCTCGCCGCATGGCACGCGTCCTGGTTCTCAACGGCCCCAACCTCGGCCGGCTCGGCGTCCGCGAGCCCGAGGTCTACGGCTCCGAGTCCCATGCGGACCTGGCGGCGGCCGTGGAGATCTGGGCGAAGGAGCTGGATCTCGAGGTGGAGGTCCGGCAGACCGACGACGAGTCGACGCTCGTGGGCTGGCTCCACGAGGCCGTGGACGCCCGGGCGCACGTCGTCCTCAACCCGGCGGCGTTCACGCACTACTCGTACGCCCTGCGCGACTCCGCGGCTCAGGTGACGACCGCCGGCCTGGTGCTGGTCGAGGTCCACCTGTCCAACCCGTACGCCCGGGAGACGTTCCGCCACGTCTCCGTGATCGGTCCGGTCGCGTCGGGCACTGTCGCCGGCTTCGGCGCGCTCGGCTACCGGCTCGCGCTCGAGGTCGTCGCCGCACGCCCCTGACCCCTCCCAGGATTCAGAGCGTCCGCCGACGAATATCCGGCGGATCGTCTGAATCGGTGAGACGTCCACAGCCCTCGGCCCAGCGCCGGAGGGGCTGGCGGTCATCCACCGGCTCCGGCTCAGGGCACGCTCTCGTCGTGACTCGCCGCGATCGGGACTGGGTGCCGTCCGCTGCGTCGGCTCAGGCCGGCGTCTTCTCCGTCGACCAGGCGAAGGCAGCGGGGCTCACGCGGCACCAGGTCGACCAGCGACTGCGCAACGGGACCTGGACCCGGATCGTGGGCCGCGCGCTGATCCGGTCAGGGGTGTCCGTCGGCCCGGTGCAGCACGTCCAGGCTGCGGCTCTGTGCTGGCCGGACGCGGTCGTCTGCCTGGGAACGGCGGCCAGGTTCCACCGCCTTCCCGTGTCCGACGACGGTCTCATCCACGTGAACGTCCCGTCGCCGAGGCAGCACCGCGGGATCCTGCGGGTGCACGCCTACCCTCTGCTCGGCGATGACGTCGTGCGCGCAGGTGCCGGGCGAGTGACGAGCCGTGAGCGCACCATTCTCGACTGCGTGGGCCGCCTCGACCCGCTCGAGGCGTCGACGCTCGTGGCCTGGGCGATCAGTCGACGCAGCGTCGATGCCGACCTCGTCGCGGAGTGGGTAGGGAAGCATCCGCGAGCCTGGGGGAACGTCCGACGACGGACTGCCGTCGAACAGCTCGCGTCTCGGGCGGCCAGCCCTGCGGAGCAGCTCCTGCACGATCTGCTGCGTGGGGCAGGGATCGTCGGCTGGACGGCTGGCGCGTCGCTGTTCGCGGAGGTGGGCGTCGCTGCGTCGGCGGACGTCTGGTTCCCCGACGCGAGGCTCGTCATCGAGGTCGACGGACGAGCGTTCCACGGCGCCGATCGGTTCCAGGCGGACCGGACGCGCCAGAACCAGCTCGTCGCGGCGGGGTGCACCGTGCTCCGCTACACGTGGGACGACCTCACCAGACGGCCTACCGAGGTCGTGCACCAGATCAGAGCGAACCTCACCCGGCTCGGCCAGCGCCTCGGCTGACCACGATTCAGAGGATCGACCGACAAATCTTCGGTGGATCCTCTGAATCGCGGGGGAGGGCGGGCCGGAGGCGGACGTCGGGGCCTCGCGCGGCCGCACGATAGGATGGTCGGCGGTCTGCGGCCTGGAGGAACGGCCGCCTGCTCAGCGTGACCCGCGAAGGGCGCGACTCTCACTCGACAGGAAGCGACGATCGTGGCGACCACCAACGACCTGAAGAACGGCACCGTGCTGAAGATCGACGGCCAGCTGTGGACCGTCATCGAGTTCCAGCACGTCAAGCCCGGCAAGGGTGGCGCCTTCGTCCGCACCAAGCTCAAGAACGTCCTGTCCGGCAAGGTCGTCGACCGCACGTTCAACGCCGGCCTGAAGATCGAGACGGCCAACGTCGACAAGCGCGACATGCAGTACCTGTACAAGGACGGCACGGACTTCGTCTTCATGGACACCGACACGTACGACCAGGTGCACATCCCCGAGGCCACCGTCGGTGACGTCGCGAACTTCCTGCTGGAGAGCCAGAGCGCGATGGTCGCGACGAACGAGGGTGCCCCCCTGTACGTCGAGCTCCCGCCGTCCGTGGTCCTCGAGGTCACGTACACCGAGCCGGGCCTGCAGGGTGACCGGTCCTCTGCCGGCACCAAGCCCGCCACGCTCGAAACCGGCTACGAGATCCAGGTGCCGCTGTTCCTCGAGGCGAACACGAAGGTCAAGGTGGACACCCGTGACGGCAGCTACCTCGGCCGTGTGAACGACTGAGGTGGGAGCTCGAACCAAGGCCCGCAAGCGCGCGCTCGACGTCCTCTTCGAGGCCGACCAGCGCGGCGTCGATCCCGTGAGCCTGCTGGCGCGGCGCATCGCAGAGCCCGGCACCGAGGCCTCGCTGCCGCAGTACTCGGTCGACCTCGTCGAGGGTGTCATCGCCGAGCAGGGGCGGATCGACGAGCTGCTGGCCACGCACGCGCACGGCTGGACCATCGACCGGATGCCGGCGGTCGACCGGGCGCTGCTGCGGATCGGCACGTGGGAGATCCTGTTCAACGACGACGTCCCGGACGCGGTCGCGGTCGACGAGGCCGTCGAGCTGGCCCGGTCGCTGTCCACGGACGAGTCGCCGAACTTCGTCAACGGGCTCCTGGGCCGGATCGTCGACCTGAAGCCGACGCTGCTCGCCTGAGCGAGCCGGCACGGACGACGACGAACCCCGTGGTGCGGCGCGTTCGTCAGACGGTGCGCTGCGCGGCGGCGAGGGAGCCCTCGCGCGACGCACCCTGCGTCGGCACGGCGTGCAGGACCCGGGTCTGCGAGACCACCGGGAGGGTGCCCGTGACCGGCCGCGGACCGCGGACCGGGAGCCCGGGAGCGGCACGACCCAGGAAGTTGCCCTGGACCCGGGTGACACCCATGGCGATGAGGGCCGTGAGCTGGTCCGGCGTCTCGACGCCCTCCGCGACGACGTCCAGCCCGTGCGTCTGCGCGAGGGCGACGATGGCGCGGACCACGCCCTGACCGCGCTCGGTCGACATGTCGCGGACGAACGACCGGTCGATCTTCAGCTGGTCGACCGGCAGCCGGGCGATGCGCGCCAGCGAGCTGTAGCCGGTGCCGAAGTCGTCGACGGCGATCTGGGCGCCGCGGGCGCGGAGCTCGGACAGCACCGGCACGGCCGACGTGGTGTGCACGAGGGCGCTCTCGGTGATCTCGAGCGTCAGGTGCTCCCAGAACGCGTCACCCCAGGCGGTCTCGATCTGCGCGAGCGCGTCGGGCTCGGCGAGCTGTCGAGCGGCGATGTTCACGGCCACCGGCATCTGGAAGCGTTCGAGCGCCTGCCGGGCCTGGCTCAGCACGGACAGGCCGATGGGGACGATCAGACCAGTCTCCTCGGCGAGGTCGAGCCAGTCCGCGGGCAGGATGAGGTGACCGTGGTGGTCCCAGCGGGCGAGCGCCTCCACCTGCACGATCTCGAGGGTCTGGGCATCGACGATCGGCTGGAAGTAGGCGGTGAAGTGCCCGCCGGCGACGGCGGTCTCGAGCGCCGAGCGCTGCTGGCGCTCGGCCTCGACCCGGCGGCGCAGGACGCGGTCGAACACGCGGAAGCCGGAGTGGGTCCGCTTGGCCTCGAGCATGGCCGTGTCGGCGTGCCGGATCAGGGCGTCGGGGTCGACGATGTCCCCGGGCAGCCAGGTCGCGACCCCGACTGTGAGCCGCGCCGGGCGGCTCCCGACGGTGCGGTCGAGGAACCCCTCCCGCAGCGAACGGGCGAGGGCGACGAGGTCGACGTCCGACGGCGCACGGGACAGGACGACGACGAACTCGTCACCCCCGAACCTGCCGATGTAGGCGTCACGGTCGTCGAGGGCGGTCCGCAGGTAGTCGGCGACGCGGACGAGGAGCGCGTCCCCGCTCGCGTGGCCGAGGGCGTCGTTGACGCGCTTGAACCCGTCCAGGTCGCAGTAGATCAGGGAGACGCGTGTGCGCTCGACGTTGGCCTGGTCCAGCACGTCGACCAGGTGACGCTCGACCGAGCGACGGTTGGGCAGCCGGGTCAGGGAGTCGGCGAAGGCGGTCGCGTGCAGCCGTTCGGCGAGCTGGTAGCGCTCGGCAGCGGCGGAGACGATCTGCGAGAGGTCGATCATGAACGCGCGTGCCTGGGCGGTGTGGTCCAGCTTCTCCGCACTGAAGAGCTCGGTGACGAACCGGTCGCGCGCGATGGGCCGCAGGGAACCTTCGAGGCTGGGATCGGCCAGGATCGTGCGGGCCTCGTCCCGTGCGCTCACCAGCAGGGTGTCGGCGTCCTTGACGAACCAGGCGGCGTTGGAGAGTCGGGCGACGGCGTCGCGCATCAGGTGCTGCAGCGCCGCGCTGTCCTGCGCGTCGCGGATCCGGCTGAGTGCGACGGCCTCGAGCGCGAGAGCGAGCGGGATGGCCCACAGCGCCGTGAAGATGCCACCGAGACCCCGGTCCGGGGTCAGGACACCGGCTGTGAAGATCGCGAGCGACTCCGCGCCGGCGAGGACGAGCAGCGACCCGAACCTCGTGAGGTGGGTGCGGCCCACGGCGAGCACGACGTACGTGACAACGACGACGGTGGGCACCAGCAGCAGTGCCTCGCTGACCACCTGCGGGTCGATCCCGGCCGGGAAGTGCTCCGCCGGGACCCACCACACGATGGCGCGTACCGCGAACAGCCCACCGGCAGCGCAGGCCCAGGCGCGAGCGGGCGGTCCTCCCGCGATCGCCCGGGTCCCGGGGATGGCAATGAGGATGAACGCGGCGATGAGCTGGGCGTGGACGTACGCGAGGGCGTCCTGGAAGGACCCGGGGACGGTCAGCGTGTAGAGCCCACCGGCCGCGAGGACCAGCGACATGTCGAGCGACCAGGCGAAGGACCACGCCGCGCTGGCGGGCCGCACCTCGCCGCGCCACCACACCCACTGCAGCACGCAGAAGCCACCCACGACTCCGGCAGCGAGCAGCTGCAGGACCGTGACCCACGTCGGTACGGATGCCAGCACGAAGTGGACATCGTCACCCTGATGCCCCCAGATGACGTGGCATCCGGGTGACGGGCACAGTTCTTTCACTGGTTCATGTGTGCTACGACACATTCGAGGGCTGCGATCATTGCCCCGTGACGACGGCTCCCGGCCCGGCGATGCTGCCGCGGCGCACCATCACCTCCTACGCGCTCGGATCGGTGGCGACCGGTGGCTTCGGCACTCTGCCGGGCCTCGTGCTGGCGTACTACCTGACCGACACCCTGGGCGTCGCCGCCGGCCTGGCCGGGCTCGTGGTGACCGTCCCGAAGCTCTGGGACGTGGTCATCGACCCGTTCATCGGCGCGCGCTCGGACGCGTCGGCCGCACGGCACGGCAGCCGGCGTGCCTTCCTGCTCACGGGCGCCGTGACGCTCCCGCTGCTCTTCGCGGCAGTGTTCGCGACCCCTCGCGCGTTCGAGGGAACGTCCGCCGCGGTCTGGGTCGTGCTCGCCTTCGTGGCCGCCGCCACCGCGTTCTCGATCTTCCAGGTGCCCTACATCGCGCTCCCGGCCGAGATCGCCCCCGACTACGCGTCCCGGACGCGTCTGCTCGCGCCGCGCATCGCGGTGCTGGCGCTCGCGATCCTCGCGTTCGGCGCGGGTGGCCCGCTGGTGCGTGACGCTGCGGGTGGCGGTCGCGGGGGCTATGCGGTGATGGGTCTGGTCGGCGGGATCACGATCGGGCTCGGCATGCTGGCGGCCTGGTCGGGCGCACCCAGGCGGGCGCAGGTCGCCTCCGACCGTCCCGTGCCGGTGCGCGCCCACGCCCGCGGGCAGGCCCTGCGCCTGGGGGCGGCCGCGCTCCGGGAGATCCCGGCGTTCCGACGTCTGCTGGGCGCGTTCCTGCTGCAGGCGCTCGCGACCGGGGCGATGCTCGCGGGCGCACAGTACGTGGCGACGTACACGCTCGGCGACGAGAACGCGGTGACCTACCTGTTCGTCGCGCTGGTCGCGCCCGCACTGCTCGTCATGCCCGTCGGGACGCGGGTGGCGCGCCGGTTCGGCAAGAAGCGCTCCTACGTGGGTGCGTCGATCGTGTTCGCCGTCGCTGCGCTCTCGCTGGTCCCGATGCGGTGGGCACCTGGTGGCTGGGTCTACGCCTCGGTCGCGCTGGCCGGTGTCGCCTACGCCGGGATGCAGCTCTACCCGCTCGCGATGCTGCCCGACGTCGTCGCGGTCGACGCGCGGGACCGAGGTGAGGACCGCGCCGGCGTTCTCGGCGGCGTCTGGACCGCCGGGGAGACTGCCGGACTCGCTCTCGGCCCCACCCTGGTGCTGGGCATGCTGGCCCTGACCGGCTTCGTCTCGAAGACCGCCGACGAGGCGGTCACGCAACCCGGCTCGGCGCTCACCGGCATCGCGCTCGCGTTCTCCCTCCTCCCGGCGGTGCTCGCGCTGCTCAGCCTGGTGCCGCTGTCCCGCTACCCGTTGTCGGCAGACCTCGTCGACCACCCCGCCCCGCAGGAGGTCCACCCGTGAGCATCGACCGCAGCACCGGGCGACCGGCCCCCGACGTCCTCGCCGACCTGGCCTCCTGGCGCGCGGCAGACCCGCCCACGCACGGCGGTCGGATCCTGTCGTACGTCTACGACCCCGGGCGCCCCGACCTCGACGAGGTCGCGTCGCAGGCCGTGCGCATGTTCCTGCCCGTCAACGGTCTGGACCCCACCACGTTCACGTCCGTGGCCGAGCTCGAGAGCCGCCTGGTGGCGTTCGCGCGGGACGTGCTGCACGGCGACGAGGACACGGTCGGTTCCGTGACGTCGGGCGGCACGGAGTCGTGCATGCTCGCGGTGAAGTCGGCCCGTGACCTGTGGCGCACGACCAACGGGCCCACGGCGCGACCGACCCTCGTCCTGCCGACGACGGCCCACCCGGCGTTCCACAAGGCCGCTCACTACCTCGACCTCGACGTCCTCGCGGTGCCGGTCGACCCGCGCACCGGCGCGCCGACGGCCACGGACGTGCTCGCGCGGGTGGACGAGCGGACCGCGCTGGTCGTCGTCAGCGCGCCGAGCTATCCGTTCGGGGTGATCGACCCCGTCGCCGAGGTGGCCGCGAGCGCGGGGGTACCGGTGCACGTCGACGCCTGCATCGGTGGGTGGGTCCTCCCGTGGTGGGGCGGGATCGAGCGGCCGTGGGACCTGGCCGTCCCTGGCGTGACGTCCATCTCGGCGGACCTGCACAAGTTCGGCTTCGCCCCCAAGGGCGCCTCCGTCGTGCTCTACCGCTCGCGCGAGAGGCACCGCGCGCAGTACTTCGCGACGACCGCGTGGCCGGGCTACCCGGTGGTGAACCCGACCATGCTCGGCTCGAGGGGCGTCGGGTCGATGGCGGCCGCGTGGGCGGTCCTGCAGGTGCTGGGCACCAGCGGCCTGGCGGAGCTCGTGGGGTCGACGCGCGCCGCCACCGATGCGCTGGTCACGGCCGTGTCGGGGGTCGTCGGGTTGCGCGTCGTCGGCGACCCGACCGGCCCGCTGGTCGCGGTCGCCACCGACGAGTCCGTCGCCGCCGCCGACCGGGTGGACCCGTTCCTGCTCATCGACGAGGTCCGCCGCCGCGGGTTCCTCCTGCAGGCACAGCCCGCGATGGTCCAGCCCGACGGCTCCGTGCTGCCCCGCACGGCCCACCTCACCGTGACCCCCGTGACGGGGACGGTCGTCGCCGACCTCGTCGCGACCCTGGCCGCCGCTGCGGACGAAGTCCGAGGACTGCCGCCGGCGGCCCCGGACCCGTCGCTCGCGGCAACGGTGCTCAGCGAGGGACTGCCCGACGACCTCGCCGTCGTGATGGCGACCCTGGAGGCGTTGCCCGCCGAGCTGGTGCAGCCGCTGCTCGTCGAGGTGCTCGCCGCCACAGTCGACCCGGCCCGGGAGGGGCTGTCCGGACGGTAGGGTGAGCGCTCGACAGACATTCCTTTAAGACCCGTCCTGTGAGGCGGGGAAGGAGCTGCTGGATGAGTCCTGCCGTGCCCACAGAGAACGACGAGACCGTTGCCGACGACGACGCCGGCAACGTGGTCCTCGGCGCCCCGGAGATCGCCCGGGCGCTGACGCGCATCGCGCACGAGATCCTCGAACGGAACAAGGGCGGCGCCGACGTCGTCCTGCTCGGCATCCCCACGCGCGGGCTGCCTCTCGCGCGCCGGCTCGCGGAGCGCCTGATCGCGGTGGAACCGGGCCTGCACGCCAGCCAGCTCGTCGGCAGCCTCGACGTCACGATGTACCGGGACGACCTGGCCCACCACCCGACGCGGACCATCGGCGAGACCGACATCCCGGGCACGGGGCTGGACGGGAAGGTCGTGGTCCTCGTCGACGACGTCCTCTACTCCGGTCGGACCATCCGCGCGGCCCTCGACGCCATCAGCGACCTCGGCCGACCGCGTGCGGTCCAGCTGGCGGCGCTCGTCGACCGAGGTCACCGCGAGCTGCCGATCCGCGCCGACTACGTCGGCAAGAACCTGCCGACCTCGACCGGCGAGCGCGTGCGCGTCCTGCTGCAGGAGTGCGACGGCCGGGACGCCGTGCTCATCGAAGGAGGCGCCCGATGAGGCACCTGCTGTCCACGGCTGACCTCAGCCTGGCCGACGCCGTCCGGATCCTCGACACCGCCGGGTCGATGGCCGCGACGCAGGCCCGGGAGATCAAGAAGCTCCCCACCCTGCGCGGTCGCACGGTGGTGAACCTGTTCTTCGAGGACTCGACGCGCACGCGCATCTCGTTCGAGACGGCAGCCAAACGGCTGTCCGCGGACGTCATCAACTTCTCGGCCAAGGGGTCGAGCGTGTCGAAGGGCGAGTCGCTCAAGGACACCGCCCTGACGCTCCAGGCCATGGGCGCCGACGCGGTCGTGATCCGGCACCACGCCTCCGGTGCGCCGCACACGCTCGCGACCAACGGCTGGACGCACGGATCCGTCATCAACGCCGGCGACGGCATGCACCAGCACCCCACGCAGGCGCTGCTCGACGCGTACACGCTGCGGCGCCATCTGATGGGCCCCGGCGACGTCACCGGCCGCGACCTCGCCGGGCTGCGCGTCGCGATCGTCGGGGACGTGCTGCACAGCCGCGTCGCGCGCTCCAACGTGCACCTGCTGCACACGTTGGGCGCCGAGGTCACGCTCGTGGCTCCGCCGACGCTCGTCCCTGTCGGGGTCGGGGCGTGGCCGGCCAGGGTGTCCTACCACCTGGACGCGGTGATCGCCGACGAGAAGCCGGACGCCGTGATGATGCTGCGGGTCCAGCGCGAGCGGATGTCGAGCGCCGGAGGCGGGTTCTTCCCGAGCCCGCTGGAGTACACCCGCCGGTACGGGCTCGACGCCCGGCGGCTGGACGCGCTGCCCGACCACGCGATCGTCCTGCATCCCGGCCCGATGAACCGCGGCCTGGAGATCTCGGCCGACGCTGCCGACTCGCCGCGCGCGGTGATCGTCGAGCAGGTGGCCAACGGCGTCGCGGTGCGGATGGCCGTCCTGTACCTCCTGCTGGCGGGCAGCGACGCCCCGGCGGGCACGATCTCCGACGAAGCAAAGGTGAACGCGTGAGGAACTACCTGCTGCGTGACGTCAGCCCGCTGGGCGACGGCACGACGGACGTGCTGCTCGCCGACGGGGTGATTGCGGCGATCGGCGCGGACGCCGAGGCCAAGGCCGGCGAGAACCCGGTGATCATCGACGGCACCGGACTGGTGCTGCTGCCCGGCCTGGTCGACCTCCACACGCACCTGCGCGAGCCGGGCCGCGAGGACGCCGAGACCGTCCGCACCGGGACGCGCGCTGCCGCCATGGGTGGCTTCACGGCCGTCCACGCGATGGCGAACACCTCGCCCACGCAGGACACGGCGGGTGTCGTCGAGCAGGTCTGGCGGCTCGGTCGCGACGCGGGCTGGGTCGACGTCCGACCGGTCGGCGCGGTGACCGTGGGCCTCGAAGGCGAGCGGCTGGCCGAGCTGGGTGCGATGGCCGAGTCGGCCGCGGCGGTCCGGGTGTTCTCCGACGACGGCAAGTGCGTCTACGACCCCGTCCTGATGCGACGAGCGCTCGAGTACGTCAAGGCGTTCGACGGGGTGATCGCCCAGCACGCGCAGGAGCCGAGGCTGACCGAGGGTGCGCAGATGCACGAGGGTGTGGTCTCCGCCGAGCTGGGGCTGCCCGGCTGGCCCGCGGTCGCGGAGGAGGCGATCATCGCGCGCGACGTGCTGCTGGCCGAGCATGTCGGGTCGCGACTGCACGTGTGCCACCTGTCCACCGCGGGGTCCGTCGAGATCATCCGGTGGGCCAAGTCCCGGGGGATCGACGTCACCGCCGAGGTCACGCCGCATCACCTGATCCTCACCGACGAGCTCGCCCGCGGCTACGACCCGGTGTTCAAGGTCAACCCGCCGCTGCGCACGCAGCGCGACGTCGAGGCGGTCCGAGAAGGCCTCGCCGACGGGACGATCGACATCGTCGCCACGGACCACGCACCGCACACGCGCGAGGACAAGGACTGCGAGTGGGGCGCCGCCGCGTTCGGCATGACCGGCCTGGAGACAGCCCTCTCGGTGGTGCAGGAGACGATGGTCGACACCGGCCGGCTGACCTGGGCCGACGTCGCCCGCGTGATGTCCACGGCGCCGGCGCGGATCGGCCGCGTCAGCGACCACGGTCGTCCGATCGCTGTGGGGGAGCCGGCCAACCTGGTCCTCGTCGACCCGGCGATCCGCCGGGTCGTCGTGCCCGAGGAGCAGGCGACGATGGGCGCCAACTCCCCGTTCCGCGGTCGCGAGCTGGCAGGGTGCGTCATCGCCACCTGGCTGCGCGGTCGTGCCACGGTGATGGACGGGTCGGCGTGCGACGAGTCCGTGGTGGTGAGCTCTTGAGGCACGCGACCCTCGCGGTCATCATCCTGATCGGCATGGTCGTCGTCGCGCTGGTCGTCATGCGCGCGGGATGGAACGCACGGGCCCGGCGGACCGCAGTCTTCGTCCCGTCCCTGCCCGTCGTCCCGTCCGAGCTCGGCCGGTCGCTCTTCGGTCCGGTGCCCGTCGTGTACATCTCGACCACCCGCGCCGGCGACTGGCTCGAGCGCATCACGGCGAACGGCCTCGGTGGGCGCAGCCGGGCCGAGGTCGAGGTCTTCGACGCGGGGGTCCGGATGGCCCGTGCGGGTGCCCCCGACCTGTTCGTGCCGACCACGGACCTTCGTGACGTGACGGTCAGCCCCGGCATCGCCGGCAAGGTGGTCGGCGGCGACGGCATCGTCGTCGTCACCTGGCAGGCCTCGCCGGACGACCCCCGCGGCGTGGACACCGGCCTGCGGCCGCGCCATCACGCAGACCGCGACCAGCTCGTCAACGCCATCGCCCCGCTCATTCGTCTGACCCCGGGGGCCGCGTCCCCCGCGCAGGAGGAGAACTCATGACCACAGCAGTTCTGGTGCTCGAGGACGGCCGCACCTTCACCGGCCGCCGGTACGGGGCAGAGGGCTCGACGCTCGGCGAGATCGTCTTCAACACCGGCATGACCGGGTACCAGGAGACGCTCACCGACCCGTCGTACCACCGGCAGATCGTCGTGATGACCGCGCCGCACGTCGGCAACACGGGCGTGAACGACGACGATCAGGAGTCCACCCGGATCTGGGTCGCCGGCTACGTCGTGCGTGACCCGGCACGTCGCGCGTCGAACTGGCGCTCGGTGCGCACGCTCGACGACGACCTGGAGGCTCAGGAGATCGTCGGTATCAGCGACATCGACACCCGAGCCCTGACCCGCCACCTACGCGAGCGCGGGGTCATGCGGGCCGGCATCTTCTCCGGCGGCGCGCTCGAGAGTGCGGACGGAGAACGCCGACCGGAGCACGAGCTGCTCGCGGAGGTCCGGTCCGCCCCGGCGATGGCCGGCGCGGACCTCGCGGGCGAGGTCTCCACGGACGTCGCCTACGTCGTCGAGGCGCTCGGGCCCGACGGCTCGCCTCTGGAGACACCGGTCGCGACGGTCGCGGCCGTGGACCTGGGCATCAAGGCGATGACCCCGCAGCGGCTCGCCGAGCGTGGCGTCCGGGTGCACGTGCTCCCGTCGAGCGCGACGTTCGCGGACGTCGAGGCGACGTCACCGGACGGTGTCTTCTTCTCCAACGGTCCGGGAGACCCGGGTGCGGCGACGCACGAGGTCGAGCTCCTGCGCGAGGTGCTGGACCGCAGGATCCCGTTCTTCGGCATCTGCTACGGCAACCAGATCCTCGGCCGGGCGCTCGGCTACGGCACCTACAAGCTCGGCTACGGCCACCGAGGCGTGAACCAGCCGGTCATGGACCGCTCGACCGGCAAGGTCGAGATCACCGCGCACAACCACGGGTTCGCGGTCGACGCACCGCTCGACGGGGAGTCCGTCGCGCCGCACGACGGTGGTCGCTACGGCCGGGTCGTGGTCAGCCACGTCGACCTGAACGACGACGTGGTGGAGGGCCTGCAGGCTCTCGACCTGCCCGCGTTCTCCGTCCAGTACCACCCGGAGGCAGCCGCCGGGCCGCACGATGCCGCGTACCTCTTCGACCGCTTCGTCGAGCTCATGACCACACAGAAGGGTGCCGCCTGATGCCCCGGCGCACAGACATCAGCAGCGTCCTCGTCATCGGGTCCGGCCCGATCGTCATCGGACAGGCGTGCGAGTTCGACTACTCGGGCACGCAGGCCTGCCGGGTGCTGAAGGAGGAGGGCCTGCGGGTCATCCTCGTCAACTCCAACCCGGCGACGATCATGACGGACCCCGAGTTCGCCGACGCCACCTACGTCGAGCCGATCACCACGGAGATCCTCACGACGATCATCGCCAAGGAGCGACCCGACGCGATCCTGCCGACGCTGGGCGGGCAGACGGCGTTGAACGCCGCGATCGCGCTCGACGAGGCGGGCGTGCTCGAGAAGTACGACGTCGAGCTCATCGGCGCGAACATCGCCTCGATCCAGAAGGGCGAGGACCGCGAGCAGTTCAAGCAGGTCGTCGAGGTCTGCGGTGCCGAGAGTGCGCGCTCAGCGATCGTGCACACGATCGACGACGCCCTCGCCGCCGTCGACGACCTGCGCTACCCGGTCGTCGTCCGGCCGTCGTTCACGATGGGCGGCCTGGGGTCGGGCATCGCCTACGACGAGGGCGACCTTCGTCGCATCGTCGGCCAGGGCCTGCACTACTCGCCGACGACCGAGGTGCTCCTGGAGGAGTCGATCCTCGGCTGGAAGGAGTACGAGCTGGAGCTCATGCGCGACAAGCACGACAACGTCGTGGTCGTCTGCTCCATCGAGAACGTGGACCCGGTCGGCGTGCACACGGGCGACTCCGTCACGGTCGCGCCCGCCCTCACCCTCACCGACCGCGAGTACCAGCGCCTGCGCGACATCGGCATCGCGGTCATCCGCGAGGTCGGCGTCGACACCGGCGGCTGCAACATCCAGTTCGCCATCGAGCCCTCCACCGGGCGCGTCGTGGTGATCGAGATGAACCCGCGCGTCTCGCGGTCGTCCGCGCTGGCCTCCAAGGCGACCGGGTTCCCGATCGCCAAGATCGCCGCCAAGCTCGCGATCGGCTACACCCTGGACGAGATCCCGAACGACATCACGGGGGGTTCGACGCCGGCGTCGTTCGAGCCGACGCTGGACTATGTCGTCGTCAAGGTCCCGCGCTTCGCGTTCGAGAAGTTCCCGGCCGCGGACGACACGCTGACGACGACCATGAAGTCGGTGGGCGAGGCCATGGCGCTCGGCCGCAACTTCACCGAGGCGCTGGGCAAGGCCATGCGGTCGCTGGACAAGAAGGGCTCGACCTTCCACTGGACGGGCGACGCCCTGACCGGCGACGCCCTGTCCGCGTTGACCGCGACGATCTCCCGGCCCACCGAGCACCGGCTCGTGGACGTCCAGCAGGTCCTGCGTGCGGGCGTCTCGCTGGAGACGGTCTACGAGCTGACCGGCATCGACCCCTGGTTCATCGACCAGCTCCAGCTGATCAACGAGGTCGCCGCCGAGACGGCCGCGGCGCCCGCGCTGACCCGCTCCGTCCTGCTGCACGCGAAGCGCCACGGTCTGTCCGACGTGCAGATCGCCACGCTGCGCCGCACGTCCGAGGACGCCGTCCGTGGCGCCCGGCACGCGGTCGGGCTGCGGCCGGTCTTCAAGACGGTCGACACGTGTGCGGCCGAGTTCGCCGCCAGCACGCCGTACCACTACTCCTCCTACGACGAGGAGACGGAGGTCGCGCCGCGCACCCGTCCGGCGATCCTCATCCTCGGCTCGGGCCCCAACCGCATCGGCCAGGGCATCGAGTTCGACTACTCGTGCGTGCACGCCGCGCTGGCGCTCAAGGACGAGTTCGAGACCGTCATGGTGAACTGCAACCCCGAGACGGTCTCGACGGACTACGACACCTCGGACCGGCTGTACTTCGAACCGCTGACGTTCGAGGACGTGCTCGAGGTCTACCACGCGGAGCTGGCGGCAGGTCCCGTCGAGGGCCTGATCGTCACGCTCGGCGGCCAGACGCCGCTCTCGCTCGCGCAGCGCCTCGCCGACGCGGGTCTGCCGATCCTCGGGACGTCCCCGGCCGCGATCGACGCCGCCGAGGACCGGGGCGAGTTCGGCAAGGTGCTCGAGGCTGCTGGTCTGCCGGCACCTGCCTTCGGCACCGCCACCACGATGGCCGGCGCGCGTGACACGGCCCGCCGGATCGGGTTCCCGGTCCTGGTCCGGCCCAGCTACGTGCTGGGCGGTCGCGGCATGGAGATCGTGTACGACGAGCACCAGCTCGACGAGTACGTGCAGCGCGCCCTGGAGAACGCCGCCGACGGAGGCCGAGCCGGGACGCTCCCTCCGCTGCTCATCGACCGCTTCCTCGACGACGCGATCGAGATCGACGTCGATGCGCTCTTCGACGGGACCGAGCTGTTCCTCGGCGGTGTCATGGAGCACATCGAGGAGGCCGGCATCCACTCCGGTGACTCGGCGTGCACGCTCCCGCCCGTCACGCTCTCCGTCAGCGAGCTCGAGCGGATCCGGCTGTCGACCGAGGCGATCGCCCGCGGCGTCGGGGTGCACGGTCTGCTGAACATCCAGTTCGCCCTCGTCTCCGACGTCCTGTACGTCCTGGAGGCCAACCCGCGGGCGTCGCGCACCGTGCCGTTCGTCTCGAAGGCCACGGGCGTGTCCCTGGCCAAGGCCGCGGCACTGGTCATGGCCGGGCACTCGATCGCCGACCTTCGCGCTCGTGGTGTGCTGCCGCTCGACGACGCACGCGTGCTCGACCTCGACTCGCCGGTCGCGGTCAAGGAGGCTGTCCTGCCGTTCAAGCGGTTCCGCACCAGGGAGGGTGTGGTCGTGGACACCGTCCTCGGCCCGGAGATGCGCTCGACGGGTGAGGTCATGGGGTTCGACGTCGACTTCCCCACGGCGTTCGCCAAGTCCCAGGAGGCAGCGTTCGGCGGCCTGCCGAGCGGCGGACGCGCGTTCATCTCGGTGGCCGACCGCGACAAGCGCTCGATCGTCTTCCCGGTGAAGCGCCTGGCCGAGCTCGGTTTCGAGATCCTCGCGACGGAGGGGACTGCCGCGGTGCTGCACCGCAGCGGGATCAGGTCCCGGGTCGTGCGCAAGTACTCCTCGGGTCGTGGCGGCGACGGCGAGCCCACGATCGTCGACCTCATCACCGCGGGGGAGGTCGACATCGTCGTCAACACACCGTCGGGCCAGGGTGCCCGTGCCGACGGCTACGAGATCCGTGCGGCGACCACGGCCGCCGACAAGGCCATGGTCACGACGGTCCAGCAGCTCGGTGCGGCCGTGCAGGCGATCGAGGCGGCCCAGTCCGGGCCGTTCGCGGTCACCAGCCTGCAGGAGCATGACGCCGCGGCGCTGATCCGTCGTGAGGCTCGGGCCGCCGCCAGGGTGTCCGCGTGACCTTCGGGCGGCGGCTCGCAGCTGCGATGGAGGAGCACGGGCCGCTCTGCGTGGGCATCGACCCGCACCCGAGCCTGCTCGACTCGTGGGGCCTGCAGGACGACGTCGAGGGGCTGCGCCGGTTCGCGCTGACGGTGCTGGAGGGCGTCGGCGGTCGGGTGGCAGCCGTCAAGCCGCAGGCCGCCTTCTTCGAGCGGCACGGATCGCGCGGGGTGGCGGTTCTCGAGGAGGTGATCGCCGCGGGCCGGGACACCGGCACGTTGGTGATCGTCGACGCCAAGCGCGGCGACATCGGCTCCACCATGGCCGCCTACGCGGACGCGTTCCTGCGTGACGGCTCACCGCTCGCCGGCGACGCCCTCACGGTGTCGCCGTACCTCGGGTTCGGTTCGCTCGACCCCGCGGTCGAGCTCGCGCTCGCGACCGGCCGCGGCCTGTTCGTGCTCTGTCTGACCTCCAACAGCGAAGGCCAGGAGGTCCAGCACGCCTGCACGTCGGACGGGGTCAGTGTTGCTGCGCTCATGGCGTCGCGCGCAGCCACCCTGAACGTCGACGCGAGCCCGCTCGGCTCGATCGGCCTGGTGGTCGGCGCCACGGTCGGCGACGCGGCCGAACGCACGGGGGTCGAGCTCGCCGCCGTGAACGGTCCGCTCCTCGCGCCCGGTGTGGGAGCACAGGGCGCGGGCCCGCGCGAGCTGGCGCGGGTGTTCGGCGCAGCTCGACGCCAGGTCCTCGCCTCGTCGTCGCGCGGCGTGCTCGCTGCGGGACCCGACGTCCTCGCGCTGCGCGCCGCCGCGAGGGCTGCCGCCGACGAGGCCGCGACGGCGCTGGCGGTCTGACGACGCCATGTGGTCGGTGTAGCCGTCGTTCGCCCGGCGACGCCGTTGCCCATCGCTCCTCGTCGACCGACGCCACCGTCACGGTGACACGGCGCCGCAGGTCAGACGGGGGTGCCGCGATGCTCGGATCGTCCGCCCGCGTTGCCGTTCACCAGGGGGGTCGCTAGTTTCGTTACATCGGTCCCGCGTACTTGCGTGCTGGATCGCCAGCCCAACGACGAGAAGGTGACGCGCGTGGCACTCCCTCCGCTGACTCCCGAACAACGAGCGGCAGCGCTCCAGAAGGCGGCCGCGGCACGGCAGGCTCGTGCCGAGGTGAAGAACCGCCTCAAGTACTCGCAGGGCACCCTCTCCGAGGTGATCGCGCAGGGACAGGCCGACGAGACGATCGGCAAGCTCAAGGTGCTGGCTCTCCTCGAGTCCCTGCCTGGCGTCGGCAAGGTCAAGGCCCGTGCGATCATCTCCGAGATCGGAATCTCCGAGACGCGGCGCGTCCGCGGGCTCGGACCGCACCAGGTGAAGGCTCTCGTCGACCGATTCGGGTGACGTAGACCGGGTCCTGCGGCTCCGCTCCTGACCCGTCCACTGCACGAGGAGTGCTGCACCACCCATGACGACGACGCCCGCCCGGCTGACCGTTCTCGCCGGACCGACCGCCGTCGGCAAGGGGACCGTGTCCGCCGACGTCCGGTCCCGCTATCCCGAGGTCTGGCTCTCGGTCTCCGCGACGACGCGGTCGCCACGGCCGGGCGAGGTGGACGGGGTCCACTATCTGTTCTTGTCCGGAGACGAGTTCGACCGGATGGTCGCGCAGGGGGAGTTCCTGGAGTGGGCCGTGGTCCACAGCCAGAACAAGTACGGCACCCTGCGACGGCCGGTCGAAGAGCGACTGGCTGCGGGAGAGCCGGCACTGCTCGAGATCGACCTGCAGGGCGCCCGCCAGGTACGCGCGTCGATGCCGGACGCACACTTCGTGTTCCTCGCACCGCCGTCGTTCGAGGAGCTGGAACGGCGCCTGGTCGGACGGGGGACCGAGGGCGCCGAGGAGCGCGAGCGACGGCTCGCCACCGCTCGGGTCGAGCTCGCAGCGGCCGCGGAGTTCGACCAGATCATCGTCAACGACGACGTGCACCAGGCGACCGACGAGCTCGTCCGCGGGATGGGACTACCGACCAGGTAGACTGGTCGGCAGTCCCACACCCTTACCTTCGGGAGATCACCGTGTCCGGAACCGTCGCAGCCCCCACCGGCATCACCGACCCGCCCATCGACCGCCTGCTCGAGCGCGCGGACTCGAAGTACGCGCTGGTGCTCTACTCGGCCAAGCGCGCGCGCCAGATCAACGCGTACTACTCGCAGCTCAACGAGGGCCTGCTCGAGTACGTCGGCCCGCTGGTCGACACCCGTCCGCAGGAGAAGCCGCTCTCGATCGCCATGCGCGAGATCGACGCCGGCCTGCTGACGTCCGAGGCCACCGAGGGCTGACCTGCCCTGATGCGCATCGTCCTCGGTGTCGCGGGCGGCATCGCCGCCTACAAGTCGGTGCTGCTGCTGCGGCTGCTGCGCGAGGCCGGGCACTCGGTCCGGGTCGTGCCCACCCGCGCGGCGCTGGAGTTCGTCGGCCGCGCCACCTGGGAGGCCCTCTCCGGTGAGCCGGTGACCACGGACGTCTTCGAGGACGTCGACCAGGTCGCCCATGTCGCGGTCGGCAAGTCGGCCGAGCTCGTGATCGTGGCGCCGGCCACCGCCGACCTTCTGGCGCGTGCGGCGACCGGGCAGGCCGACGACCTGCTCACGGCGACGCTCCTGGTCGCCCGGTGTCCCGTCCTGCTCGCCCCGGCGATGCACACCGAGATGTGGGAGCACCCGGCGACCGTCGCGAACGTCGCCACCCTGCGTTCCCGCGGCGTGCACGTGCTCGACCCGGTCGCGGGTCGGCTGACCGGCGCCGACACCGGGCCCGGTCGCCTGCCGGAGCCCGAGGCCATCGCCGAGGCCGCGCTCGCGCTCGTGGCGACCGTGAACCAGGACCTGGTCGGCCGGCACGTCGTCATCTCGGCAGGTGGCACGCGCGAACCGCTCGATCCGGTGCGGTTCCTCGGCAACCGTTCGTCCGGACGCCAGGGTGTGGCGCTCGCCCGCGCCGCCCGGGACCGGGGCGCCCGCGTGACGCTCGTCGTCGCGAACGTCACCGTGCGCATCCCGGCGGGGCTGGACGTCGTCCACGCCGAGACGGGAGCCGAGCTGCGGGACGCGGTCCGCGCCGCGGCCAAGGACGCGGACGTCGTGGTCATGGCGGCGGCAGTGGCGGACTACCGCCCGCGCACGGCCGTCGAGACCAAGATCAAGAAGAGTGCTGACGGCGCCGCGCCCGTGCTCGAGCTCGTCGAGACCGTGGACATCCTCGCGGAGCTCGCGCACGACCGCCTGCGCGCGCACCAGGTCGTCGTGGGCTTCGCCGCCGAGACGGGTGACGGCGCCGGGTCGGTGCTCGAGCACGGGCGGACGAAGGCGCTGCGCAAGGGTGCGGATCTCCTCGTCGTGAACGCCGTCGGTGACGGACGCGGGTTCGGCATGGACGCGAACGACGTGACGATCCTCGACGGCTCTGGTGACGTCGTCGCGAGCGCCTCCGGAAGCAAGGACGTCGTCGCGCACGTTGTCTGGGATGCGGTCACTGCTCGCATATGAGACAACGATCTCCTCGTCGGCCATTACGCTGTGCGCCATGACCGAGCCCACGCTGCGCCTGTTCACGTCTGAGTCCGTCACCGAAGGGCACCCGGACAAGGTCTGCGACCAGATCTCCGACGCCATCCTGGACGCGATCCTGGAGCAGGACCCGCAGGCACGGGTCGCGGTGGAGACGATGGTCACGACCGGTCTGGTGCACGTGGCGGGTGAGGTCACCACGAGCGCGTACGTCGAGATCCCGCAGATCGTCCGCCAGGTCGTGCGGGGTATCGGCTACACCTCCTCGCACATCGGGTTCGACGGTGACTCGTGCGGTGTGTCGGTCTCGATCGGTCAGCAGTCGCCGGACATCGCGGCGGGCGTCGACAAGGCCATCGAGGTCCGTGACGACTCGTCCGACATCGACCCGCTCGACCTGCAGGGCGCGGGCGACCAGGGCCTGATGTTCGGGTACGCCTCCGACGAGACGCCGTCCCTGCTCCCGCTGCCGATCTGGCTGGCACACCGGCTCGCCGAGCGACTCGCCCTCGTCCGCAAGGACGGGATCCTGCCGGGGCTGCGTCCCGACGGGAAGACGCAGGTGACCATCGGCTACGACGGCGACCGCCCGGCCACGCTCGACACCGTCGTCCTGTCCACCCAGCACGAGCCGGACGTCCACCTCGAGACCCAGCTGCGGCCGGGCATCGCCGAGCACGTCATCGCGCCCGTCCTGGCGACCATCGACCTCGACGTCACCGACTACCGCCTGTTCGTGAACCCGACCGGAACGTTCGTCGTCGGTGGTCCGCAGGGCGACGCGGGCCTCACGGGCCGCAAGATCATCGTCGACTCCTACGGCGGGATCGCCCGTCACGGTGGGGGCGCCTTCTCGGGCAAGGACCCGTCGAAGGTCGACCGTTCCGCCGCGTACGCGATGCGCTGGGTGGCCAAGAACGTCGTCGCGGCCGGGCTCGCGCGTCGCTGCGAGGTGCAGGTCGCGTACGCGATCGGCAAGGCGAACCCGGTCGGCCTCTACGTCGAGACGTTCGGCACCGAGACCGTCCCGGTCGACCGGCTCACCTCCGCGATCCGCGAGGTGTTCGACCTGCGTCCGGCCGCGATCGTGCGGGACCTCGACCTGCTGCGTCCGATCTACCAGCGGACGGCCGCGTACGGGCACTTCGGTCGCGAGCTGCCCGAGTTCACCTGGGAGCGCACGGACCGGGTGACGGACCTGCAGACCGCGATCGGCTGACCTGCGGTCCTGTGGACGTCGCACGTCGTGCGTCGGTCGTGGGTGGTCGAATGACCCCATGGACGTGACGGCGGACGGCGAGCAGCTCGTGCTCGACGGTCTGCCAGGGCCCCGGCGTCGCGCACGACCCGTCGTCGATGGTCCTGCGGTCGCGCGGGAGCTGCCCGTCGCACGCGTGTGCGTCGACCTGCCGCCGGCGCACCTCGACCGTGCCTTCGAGTACCTCGTGCCGGCGGCGCTCGCCGACACGGCCGTACCCGGGACGCGCGTCAAGGTGCGCTTCGCCGGACGGGACGTCAACGCGTACGTCCTCGACAGGGTCGAGGTGGCGGAGCACGACGGGACGCTCGCGCCCCTGCGCAAGGTCGTCTCCGCCGAACCGGTCCTGTCGCCCGAGGTGGCCCGTCTCGCCCGAGCCGTGGCCGATCGCTGGGCTGGGACGCTCGTCGACGTCCTGCGCCTCGCCGTCCCTGCCCGGCACGCCCGGGTCGAGGCGGAGATGCCTGGCGAGCCCGAGCCGCCTGCGGCACCGAAAAGCACCGCGACGGCGTGGGCGCAGTACCGGGGCGGCCCGGCCTTCCTGCAGCACCTGACCACCGGGGGCGCTCCCCGGGCGGTGTGGTCGGCGCTGCCCGGTTCCGCGGGCGATCGGTGGCCCGACGCGATCGCCCAGGCGGTCGCGGCGTGCGTGGTGGGCGGTCGTGGGGCGCTGGTCGTCGTGCCGGACGCTCGCGACATCGACCGGGTGCTGGGTGCGCTCGCCGAGGTGGACATCGCACGCTGGGTGCCCGGCACGGAGGGCGGAGCCGTCCGGCTCGCCGCCGACGACGGCCCGGCCGTGCGCTACCGGTCCTTCCTGGCCGCCCTCCGGGGGCAGGCCGACGTGGTCGTCGGGACACGAGCATCCGCGTTCGCACCTGTGCGCAACCTCGGCCTCGCGGTCGTGTGGGACGACGGCGACCCGCTGCACGCCGAGCCGCGCGCGCCGTACCCGCACGTCCGGGAGGTGCTCGCGCTGCGTTCGGAGCTGGAGTCCTGCGGCTTGCTCGTCGCCGGGCACGGACGCAGCGTCGAGGGTCAGGCGCTCGTGGAGAGCGGCTGGGCGCGTGAGGTGACCGCCGACCGCGCGACAACCCGGGCGCGAGCCCCGCGCGTGCAGGCCCTGACCTCGATCGAGCTCGCCCGGGAGGGGCCCGCGGCGGCCGCTCGACTTCCCGCCCCCGCGTGGCGGACCGTGCGCGACAGGCTCGCGGACGGGCCGGTGCTCGTCCAGGTGCCGCGCGCCGGGTATCTCCCGGCCGTCGCGTGCGGCCGGTGCCGGGCGTCGGCGCGCTGCGGGGTCTGCCACGGCCCGCTGGGGCTGGCCTCGGCGACCGCGGTGCCGACCTGCGGCTGGTGCGGCCGGCTGGCGACCGACTGGCGGTGCACCGAGTGCGGTTCCCACGCGCTCAGGTCCGTGCGCGTCGGGTCCGAGCGCACGGCCGAGGAGTTGGGCCGCGCGTTCCCCGGCGTACCGGTCCGCGTCTCCGGTGCCCGTGCCGCCGGGGGTGTGCTGGCGAGCGTCAGGGACGAGCCGGCGGTCGTCGTCTGTACGCCCGGTGCCGAGCCCGTCGCTCCGGGCGGCTACGCGGCCGCGTTGCTGCTCGACGCATCCGTCAGCACGGCCGGCGCCGCACTGCGCACGGGTGAGGACGCGCTGCGACGGTGGTTCGCGGCCGCCGCGCTGGTGAGGTCCGGCTCCGACGGGGGAGTCGTCCTGCTCGTCGGTGACGCCGAGGAGCGGGCGACGCAGGCGCTCGTGCGCTGGGACCCCGCTGGTTATGCGTCGCGCGAGCTGGCAGAACGGGCCGAGCTCGCACTCCCGCCGTCCGTGCGGATCGCCTCGGTGACGGGTCCGCGCGACGCGGTGGACGCGCTGGTCGCCCGGCTCGACGTGCCTCAGCTCGAGGTGCTCGGCCCCGTGCCCGTCGCCGCGCCGGAGGAGTCGCTCGAGTCCGAGGTGCGCGCTCTCGTTCGCGTCCCGCGGTCGCAGGGTCCGGCCCTCGCGAGGTCCCTGGCGGCGTCGCAGGCGGTCCGTAGCGCGCGACGCGAGGGTGGCTCCGTGCGCGTGCAGCTGGACCCGGCGGACCTCGGATGAGCATCGATGCGGTGGTCTTCGACCTGGGCCAGGTGCTCGTGCGGTGGGACCCGTTCGGTCCGTTCGTCGGCCGGATGGACAGGGAGGCCGTCGAGGCGTTCTTCGCGGACGTCGACTTCCCGTCGTTCAACCACCGCCAGGACGCAGGGCGACCCTGGGCACAGGCGAGGGCCGAGGTGCGTGCTCGGTTCCCGCAGCACTCACGCGCTCTCGACGTCTACGTCGACCACTTTGCCGACGCCCTGCCCGGTCCCGTGCCGGGGTCCGAGCGACTCGTGCGCGACCTCGTGGCTGCGGGTGTGCGGACCCTCGGCCTGACCAACTGGTCGGCGGAGACGTTCCACCTCGCCGAGCCGGCGGCGCCCGCGATCGGGCTGCTGGAGGACGTGCTGGTCTCGGGCGCGGTCGGGATGGCCAAGCCGGACGAACGGATCTTCCGGCTGCTGATCGAGCGGTTCGGCCTGACACCGCAGACCACCGTTTTCGTCGACGATGCCCCGAAGAACGTCGACGCGGCCGCTCGGCTGGGCCTCCAGGCCGTGCTCTTCACGTCCGCGGAAGAGCTGCGTCACGAGCTGGTCGCGCGCGGCGTCCCGTTGCCGCGCACCTAAGATCGGGGCCATGCGACTGCTCTTCGCCGGAACTCCCGCGGCCGCGGTGCCGTCGCTCGAGGCCCTCCTGGGGTCGCGCCACGAGGTGGTCGCGGTGCTGACCCGCCCCGACGCCCGCTCCGGCCGCGGCCGAACCTCGGGGATCAGCGCCGTGAAGGCCCGCGCGTTGGAGGCAGGCCTGGAGGTCCTCACCCCGGACCGACCCCGCGACCAGGAGTTCCAGGCGCGGCTGGCCGGGCTGGCCGTCGACGCCGCACCGGTCGTCGCCTACGGCGCGCTGATCCCGCCTGCGCTGCTCGACGTGCCCACGCACGGCTGGGTCAACCTGCACTTCTCGGTCCTGCCCGCCTGGCGCGGCGCGGCCCCCGTGCAGCACGCCCTGATGGCTGGCGACGAGGTCACGGGGGCGACCACCTTCCGTCTGGAGGCAGGACTGGATACGGGCCCGGTCTTCGGGTTCCTCACGGAGACGATCCGCCCGCGAGACACGGCGGGCGACCTGCTCGACCGGCTCGCCGTCGCGGGAGCCGGACTGCTGGTGCAGACGCTCGACGCCATCGAGGACGGGATCCTGAGCCCCGTCGCGCAGGGCACCGACGGCGTGAGCCACGCACCGAAGCTCGAGACGGAGGACGCCCGCGTGCGCTGGTCGCAGCCACCGCACGTGATCGACCGACGCATCCGGGGCTGCACACCGGCGCCGGGAGCCTGGACCACCGTGCCCGACGGCTCGCGCCTCGGCCTGGGACCTGTCGTCGGCGCACCCGACGTCACCGACCTCGCTCCGGGCGAGGTGCGCGCCGGCAAGCGTGACGTGCTCGTCGGCACCGCGGGTCATGCCGTCCGGTTGGGCGACGTCACGCCGCAGGGCAAGCGCCCGATGGCGGCGGCCGACTGGGCCCGCGGCGCGCGACTCGACGGCGCGGTCGTGCTCGGAGGCGTCGCATGACCGCCGACGACCGTCGTGACGCCAGCGGCCGGCAGCGCAGCGCCGCGCGCTCCCAGGGCAGGACGCAACGGTCGTCCGCTGCGCCGTCCCAGCGTCGCAAGGGCAGCGACGCGGCCCGGACGGCCGCCTACGACGTCCTGCGTGCAGTGGCCGGCACCGACTCCTACGCGAACCTCGTCCTGCCCCCGCTCCTGCGCGAGCGCCGGATCGACGCACGGGACGCCGCGTTCGCCACCGAGCTGGCCTACGGCACCCTGCGCCTGCAGGGCCGGTACGACGCGATCATCGCGCTGGCCGCGGCTCGTCCGACGGACAAGATCGACCCGCCCGTCCTCGACGTGCTCCGGCTGGGAGCGCACCAGCTGCTCGGCATGCGGGTCCCGGCCCACGCTGCGGTCTCCGAGACCGTCGGCCTCGCGCGTGAACAGCTGGGCACAGGAGCGTCGCAGTTCGTCAACGCGGTCCTGCGTGCGATCGGTCGAGAGCCGCTCGACGTCTGGGAGGAGCGGATCACGCAGGGAACCGACGAGCTCGCCGCCCTCGCCGCTGTCCAGAGCCATCCGGTCTGGGTCGTGCGCGCGCTCCGCGAGGCGCTCGTGGGCCACGGGCGCTCCGCGGACGAGATCGAGGAGCTGCTCGTCGCGGACAACGTGGCGCCGCACGTCACCGTGGTGGCGCGGCCCGGGCTCGCGGACGCCGACGAGGTGCTCGCCGACGCCTCCGGTTCCACCCGAGGATCGCTGACCCCGACCGCGGTCGTGCTGGCCGGTGGTGACCCGGCAGCCTTGTCGAGCGTGCGCGAGGGACGTTCCGGGGTGCAGGACGAGGGCAGCCAGCTCGTGGCCCTCGCGCTGACCGAGGTACCGGTCGTGGGGCGCGACGAGCGCTGGCTCGACCTGTGCGCCGGGCCGGGTGGCAAGGCGGCGCTGCTCGCGGCGGTCGCGGGGGAGCGCGGTGCCCGGATCGTGGCGAACGAGCTGCAGCCGCACCGCACCCAGCTGGTCGAGCAGGCGTTGCGGGCAGTGCCGGCGGACGCGGTCGAGGACGTGCGCACGGGTGACGGCCGTGACCTGGGTGCGCTGGAGCCAGCGTCGTTCGACCGGGTGATGGTCGACGCGCCGTGCACGGGGCTCGGTGCGCTCCGCCGTCGTCCCGAAGCCCGCTGGCGCCGCAGCCCGAACGATCTGCCGACGTTGGGTGCCCTGCAGCGGGAGCTGCTCGTGTCCGCGCTGCGGGCCGTGCGCCCCGGCGGTGTCGTCGCCTACGTGACGTGCTCGCCGCACCTCGTCGAGACCCAGCTCGTCGTCAAGGACGCGCTGCGCGCGGCCGCCCGGGACGGTCTCGTCGTCGAGGTGATCGATGCCCAGGCGGTGGTGCGGAGCATCGTGCCTGGCGCCATCGACCTGCCGGACGGGCGCCTCGACGTCCAGCTGTGGCCGCACGTGCACGGCACGGACGCGATGCACCTGAGCTTGCTGCGCCGCACGTCCTGAGCTCGGGGAGCCCTCGAAGGCGGGCGCTGGCTAGGCTGCTCATGTGCCTGCGCTGATCAACCCGAGCATCCTGTCCGCGGACTTCGTCAACCTCGAGCGGGACCTGGCGGCGATCGCCACGGCCGACTTCGTGCACGTCGACGTCATGGACAACCACTTCGTCCCCAACCTCACGCTCGGGCTGCCGATCGTGCGCCGGATCGCCCAGGTGTCGCCGATCCCGTTGGACGTGCACCTGATGATCGAGGACGCCGACCGGTGGGCGCCCGAGTACGCCGCCGCGGGGGCGGCGTCCGTGACGTTCCACGCCGAGGCCACGCAGGCGCCGGTGCGCCTGGCCCGCGAGCTGCGCTCGAGCGGCGTGCGTGCCGGCATCGCGCTTCGGCCGGCGTCCCCGGTCGAGCCGTTGCTGGACCTGCTGCCGGAGTTCGACATGGTGCTCGTCATGACCGTCGAACCGGGGTTCGGCGGACAGTCGTTCATCGAGGGCATGCTGCCCAAGATCCGGCGGACCCGGCGTGCCATCGAGGAGCTGGGGCTGTCGACTCTCCTCCAGGTCGACGGCGGGGTCGCGCGCGACACCATCGAGCGCATCGCTCAGGCCGGCGCCGACGTGTTCGTCGCCGGGTCCGCGGTCTACGGCGCACCCGACGTCGCGGCCGAGATCGGGGCCCTACGGCTGCTGGCGGAGACCGCCGTGGCGTGATGCCGCGAAACTTGACCGGGTCCATCGGAATTCGGTGGGGAATGCCTGGTGTGGCATGATCGTTGGCGCAGTACGAACACATACACGTGCTCCGGGGTCGGTGTAATTCCGAGCCGGCGGTGACAGTCCGCGACCCGACCGGTCCGCAAGGATCGGGCGGTTGACCTGGTGGAACTCCAGGACCGACGGTGAAAGTCCGGATGGGAGGATCACGTGGCGGCGCCCTGCGCCGTGGTAGCGGGACTCTTCCTGCCGCCCATACCCCGGAGCCATCGCGCCCGGAGGTAGGCATGTCGAGCACGGAGGTCGAGCACGTCGCTCCCGCCGAGCTGTCTGCCCTTCGGCATGCGCTGGAGATCGCCCGTCGCGGGCCGGCCGGTGGCCCCAACCCGCGCGTCGGTGCCGTCCTTCTGAGCCAGTCCGGCGAGGTGCTGGGTGAAGGCTGGCACCGCGGTGCGGGGACGCCGCACGCCGAGGTGGCCGCGCTCGTCGACGCGTCGGCCCGCGGCACCGACACGGTGGGCGCGACGGCCGTCGTCACGCTCGAACCGTGCAACCACACCGGCCGCACGGGTCCGTGCTCGGAGGCGCTGATCGCCGCGGGCGTGCGTCGTGTCGTCGTGTCGGTGGCCGACCCGAATCCCGTCGCGGCGGGCGGCGCCCAGCGACTGCGCGCCGCCGGTGTCGACGTCCAGACCGGCGTGCTCGCCGCCGAGGGTCGCGAGCTGCTGGGCGCCTGGTTGCCGTCGGTGGAACGGGGTCGACCGTTCGTCACCCTCAAGCTCGCGACGTCGCTCGACGGTCGGGTCGCGGCAGCGGACGGGTCGAGCCGGTGGATCACGTCCGAGGTCTCGCGCCACCATGCCCACGAGCTGCGGACCGAGGTGGGTGCGATCGTCGTCGGCACGGGAACGGTCCTGGCTGACGACCCGTCGCTGACCTCGCGCAACGCTGCCGGCGAGCTGCACGGGCAGCAGCCGCTGCGAGTCGTCGTGGGGCACCGGCCGGTTCCGGTGGGCGCACGCCTGCGCGGTCCTGGCGGGGAGCTGATCGAGATCGACACGCACGACCCGGCCGTCGTGCTCGCTCGGCTGACCGAGCGCGAGGTGCGGCATGTCCTCGTTGAGGGCGGTCCGACGCTCGCCGCGGCCTTCGTGCGCGCGGGTCTCGTCGACGAGGTGCACGCGTACGTCGCACCCGTCCTGCTCGGCGCGGGGCCGCCGGCCTTGGCCGACCTCGGCATCACGACCATCGGCGACGCCGTCCGGCTGACCACGCGGCAGGTCCTGCCGCTCGGTCCGGACGTGCTGGTCGTCGCCACACCCGAACCCGCAAGCACCATGGAGGAGAGCTGATGTTCACCGGAATCGTCGAAGAGGTCGGCACCGTCGAGGCGCTCGAGCAGGGTCCGCAGGACGCGCGGCTGCGCGTGCGCGGCCCGCTGGTCGTGTCGGACGCTCGCCTGGGCGACTCGATCAGCGTCTCCGGGGTCTGTCTGACGGTGACCGAGCTGCCCGGCGACGGGACGTTCTGGGCGGACGTCATGCCGGAGACGCTGCGCCGCAGCGCGCTGGAGGACCTGGGCGTGTCCAGCCCGGTGAACCTCGAGCGCGCACTCGCGGTGGGCGGCCGCTACGGCGGCCACGTGGTCCAGGGCCACGTCGACGGGATCGGGACGATCCTGAGCCGGAAGCCGGGGCCGCGGTGGGACGACGTCGAGATCGGGCTCGCTCCCGAGCTGACCCGGTACATCGCGGAGAAGGGTTCGATCGCGGTCTCCGGCATCTCGTTGACCGTCACCCACGTCACCGACGGGTCGTTCGGTGTCTCGCTCATCCCCACCACGCTCGAGGCCACAACCCTCGGCACCCTCGCACCCGGAGCGCGCGTGAACATCGAGGTAGACGTCCTGGCCAAGTACACCGAGCGGCTGCTCTCGTCGGCGGGGGTCCTGCGATGACCGTCCGACTGGGCACCGTCGAGGACGCCCTGGAGGCGCTCCGGCAGGGGAGGCCGGTGCTCGTCGCCGACTCGCCGGACCGGGAGAACGAGGCCGACGTCATCCTGGCGGCGCAGTCCGCGACGCCCGAGTGGATCGCGTGGACCATCCGTCACTCGTCGGGCTACCTCTGCGCGCCCATGCCGGCGTCCCGCGCCGACGCCCTCGACCTGCCGCTGATGGTCCCGCACAGCCAGGACCCTCGACGCACGGCGTACACGGTCACGGTCGACGCGGCCACCGGTGTCACCACCGGCATCTCGGCGTCCGACCGTGCCCGCACCTTGCGCGTGCTCGCCGACCCGGCGTCGGGTCGCGAGGACCTCATCCGTCCCGGACACGTGCTCCCTCTGCGGGCGGTCCCGGGCGGTGTGCTGCACCGCGCGGGCCACACCGAGGCGGCCGTCGACCTGTGCCGGCTGGCCGGTCTGGAGCCCGTCGGGGCGATCGCGGAGCTGGTCAACGACGACGGGACGATGACCAGGCTCGACGTCGCCTCCCAGCTTGCCGAGTCCGAGGGCCTCGTGCTCCTGACGATCGAGGACATCGTGGCGTGGCGCACCGGCCACGGCGACGACGTGACCCGCGAGGTCGCCGTCGCGGCCCCCCCGCGCGAGCGCGTCCACGCGACGCACACCGCGTACCTTCCGACGAGGCACGGCGAGTTCCGGATCCACGGCTACCGCGACCTGCGGACCGGCGACGAGCACGTCGCGCTGGTCCCGACGAGCGGCCTGGCCGAGCACCCGGTGGTCCGGGTGCACTCCGAGTGCCTGACGGGCGACGCGTTCGGCTCGGCCCGCTGCGACTGCGGACCGCAGCTCGACGCGGCCCTGGAGCTCGCCGCGGAGCAGGGCGGCGCTGTCGTCTACCTGCGCGGGCACGAGGGCCGGGGGATCGGCCTGCTGGCCAAGGTCGCCGCCTACGCGTTGCAGGACGAGGGTCGCGACACGGTCGAGGCCAACCTGGACCTCGGGTGGCCCGCAGACCGGCGCGAGTACGGCGCCGCCGCCGCGATCCTCACCGACCTGGGTGTCAGCCGGATCAGCCTGCTCACCAACAACCCCGCCAAGGTGGCCGGCCTGCGGGCGCACGGCATCGACGTCGCGGAGATCCGCAGCCTCGAGGTCGGGCGCACCCCGCAGAACGAGGCGTACCTGCGCACCAAGGCCACGTCGATGGGCCACCTGCTGCACCTGCCCGTCGGCACGGAGCGCGACCCGATCCCCGTCGCGCCCGTCCACGCGACGCCGGCCGTGCCCGGCGCAGACCACGAGGACCACGCGTTCGAGAACCTGGAGGACCTGGCATGAGCGGTGCTGGAGCACCCACGCTGACCGTCGACGGAACGGGCCTGAAGGTCGTGGTCGTCGCCGCGAGCTGGCACACCGTCGTCATGGACGGTCTGCTCGCGGGCGCCGCGCGCGCCCTCGACGCCGCGCAGGTGACCGACGTGACGATCGTGCGTGTGCCCGGCACGTTCGAGCTCCCGGTGGCCGCTCAGGTGGCGGCGACGAACGGTGCGGACGCGGTAGTCGCGCTCGGCGTCGTCATCCGCGGCGGCACACCCCACTTCGAGTACGTGTGCCAGGGCGCGACGCTGGGACTCACCGACGTCGCGATCCGCACCGGGGTGCCCGTCGGCTTCGGCGTGCTCACCTGTGACGACGACGCCCAGGCATTGGACCGTGCCGGGCTGCCCGGCTCGCACGAGGACAAGGGTGCCGAGGCCGCCGAGGCCGCCGTCGCCACCGTGGTCGCCCTGCGCGGGCTGCGGTCGGAGCCGTCTAGAGTGCGCGCGTGAAGACCTTCGACGCGCTGTTCGCCGAGCTGACGGACAAGGCCACCACCCGTCCTGCCGGCTCCCGTACCGTCGCCGAGATCGACTCCGGCGTCCACGGCATCGGCAAGAAGGTCGTCGAGGAGGCCGCCGAGGTCTGGATGGCCGCCGAGTTCGAGTCGGACGAGCGGACGGCTGAGGAGATCTCCCAGCTGCTGTACCACCTGCAGGTGCTCATGATCGCGCGCGGACTGACGCTCGACGACGTGTACGCGCACCTCTGAGACCCGAGGACATCGCTGTGCTGAGGATTGCCGTCCCGAACAAGGGCTCCCTGTCGGAGCCCTCCGCCGAGATGCTCAAGGAGGCGGGCTACCGGCAGCGTCGCGACTCCCGCGAGCTCGTGCTGCCGGATCCGGACAACGACGTCGAGTTCTTCTTCCTGCGTCCGCGCGACATCGCGGTGTACGTCGGCGCGGGCACGGTCGACGTCGGGATCACCGGACGCGACCTCATGCTGGACTCGGAGTCCGCCGCGGTCGAGCACCTGCCGCTGGGCTTCGCGCGCTCGACCTTCCGGTTCGCCGGAGCGGCCGGCCAGTGGTCCGACGTCGCGCAGGTGGGGGGCCACCGGGTCGCGACGAGCTATCCGGTCCTGGTCCGCTCGTACCTGCGCTCGCTCGGCATCGAGCCGTCGGGCGTCGTGCGCCTGGACGGTGCGGTGGAGTCCGCGATCAAGCTCGGCGTCGCCGACCTGATCGCCGACGTCGTCGAGACCGGCACGACGCTGCGCGCCGCCGGACTCGAGATCTTCGCGGAGCCGATCCTGCGGTCGGAGGCCGTGCTGGTCCGCCGTTCCGACGGTCCGGAACCGGCGGGCCTCGAGGTGCTGACCCGACGCCTCCAGGGTGTCCTGACGGCTCGCGAGTACGTCCTGATGGACTACGACGTGCCCCTGGACCTCGTCGACGCGGCGGTCGCGATCACCCCCGGGCTCGAGTCGCCCACGGTGTCGCCGCTGCACAACCGTGAGTGGGCGGCCGTGCGGGCCATGGTCCGTCGCGACGAGACCAACCGCGTCATGGACTCCCTGTACGACGTGGGCGCCCGCGCGATCCTGGTGACGTCGATCCACGCGTGCCGACTCTGACCGTCGTGGACCCGTCGTACCGAACGTTCCGACCTCGCGCCGCGAGGGTCGTGACGCTCGTGATGGCAGCCGTCGTGCTGGTTCTGACCGGTCTCCTGATCGCGTACCTGCCGACCCTGAACCTCGGTGACCAGCTGGGCTTCGCGATCGTCGGCCTCCTGATCGCGGGTTTCTGCTGGCGGCAGGCGTCGGTGCGGGCGCGGGTCGACGACGACGGCGTCACGGTCCGGAACCTCGTCTACACGCGCCGGCTGGAGTGGGCGGAGATCGTCTCGGTGCGGTTCGGCTCCGGACGACCCTGGGTCCAGCTGGACCTCTCGGACGGGGACACGCTCGCGGTCATGGGCATCCAGCGGGCCGACGGCGCGTACGCGGACGCCGAGGCCCGCCGGCTGGCCACCCTCGTCGCGCAGCACACGGCCACGGACAGGGACGACTGACGTGGAGATCGAGGTCGACGGCGAACGCTTCTCGGTGGTGGAGCGTCCACCGAACACCTACGACGTCACCTGGCTGAGCGGCCCGAACCCCGGCTACGGCTTCTCGGTCTCGGGCCCCCCGCTCGACGCCGAGCAGATCGACGACGTGATCCGAGAGTTCCTGGCGGACGTCGACCCGACTACCGGGTATCTGGAATGACGGCGGACGACCTCCTCCAGATCGGGTACACGGTCTCCTTCGAGTGGGGGTGGCAGGGTGCGGACGCCCTGGCACCCCTCGCGGACGTCACCGTCGTCGTCGACGTGCTCTCGTTCACGACGACGCTGTCGGTCGCGGCGGACCTCGGGATCGCCGTGGTGCCCCACGCCGGAGATCCGGACGAGGCGGTGCGTGTCGCGCTCGACCACGGCGCCACGCTCGCCGGGCCGAGATCGCTGACCGCCGGCCCGTCCCTGTCTCCCGCGAGCCTGCGGCGCTGGGCCCGACCGGGCACGCTCGTCCTTCCGTCGCCGAACGGGTCGGCGATCAGTCGTCGCCTCGCCGTCCGGGGAACGCAGGTGGTCGGTGCGAGCCTGCGCAACGCGGACGCGGTCGCCGAGGCCGTGAGCGGCGTCGATCGTGTGCTGGTGGTGGCGGCAGGAGAGGCGTGGCCGGACGGATCGCTACGACCGGCGGTCGAGGACCTGTGGGGTGCGGGCGCCGTGGTCGCAGCCCTCGGCGAGCGTGGCCTCTCACTGTCTCCCGAGGCGTCCGCCGCTGCAGCGGCTTACCGGGAGGTGCGCGGACGGGAGCACCGGGCCTTGCTCGAGTGCGCGAGTGGCCGGGAGCTGACCGGTCGCGGACTCGACGCGGATGTCGGCATCGCCGCCGAGGTCGGTCAGAGCGGCTCGGTGCCGAGGCTGGTCGACGGGGCGTTCGTCAGGTGACCAGGTCGACCGCGTGGATCCCCGCCGCGGCGGCGGTCAGGAACGCCGCCGGGTCGGCCTCGAGGCCCCGGCCCATGGTCGACAGGCGGACCGGGGTGCCGGCCAGCGCGCTGCGCAGGTCCGCGCCCGCGGGGACCCGCACCACGCGGTGGCGCGCCGACAACGCGGCGACCTGGTCGTCGATGCGGTGCCCGAGTCCGTCCAGGTCCCCGGGTTCGAAGACCGGGACGACGACGTCTGCCGCCGCCAGCGCGACCCGCCCGTAGGCCGTCAGCGAGTGGTGCGAGATGCCGAGATGCCGCTCTCGGGCATCGGCACCCGAGACCCGCAGTGAGGCGACGGGACGACCGCGGAGCGTGGCTGCCGCGTTCACCGCCTCGCCCGCCGCCACACCCGAGAACCCCCAGCGCGTCCCTGTACCGAGGTTCCCGGGTCCCTGCGTGACCACCACCAGCGAGGCTCCGACCACGTGCCGCGCGGCGAGCAGGCCGGTGTGCACGGTGACCGCCTCGAGGTCGCCGCCGAAGGCCTGGCCCGTCGTGATGCACGCCTCGAGCCACCCGGCGCTCCGTAGGCCGGCGACTGCGCGGGAGAACCAGGCGGGGAGCGCACCGCCGTCGGTCATGACGTACGCCACGCGAGGGGGCTCCGCGCCCGCGCGCGCCGCGGCGAACCGGGCACCGGCGACGATCGCGGGAAGGGCGGAGTGCAGGTCCGCGACGACGACCGGCAGACCCCCGAGGTCGTCGGCGTCGCGAAGCACGTCGTGGTGCGGGGACTCCTGGTCGTCGACCCCCAGCACCATGGCCTGCAGCGGCGTGTAGCGGGCCTTCACCAGGTGTCCCGGGCCGTCCGGCGGATCGGCGGGCAGGGCGTCGAGGCCGGCGACGACGAGCGCGTACCCGCCCGTGCCGAGCCCGCGGGCGAGGGCCGAGACGTTCAGGAGCACCCGGTCTCCGATCTCGGGGGAGCCGACGAGCGACGGGTACGCGAGCGCGCGTACCGTCCCTCCGGCGGGCACGGCGCCGACCGGCGACTCCAGCTCGACCGTCATCTCCGCCGCGCCCGGCCACGTGGATCCGAGCGACACCACGGTTCCCGCACGCCACGTGATCACGCGCCCACGCTACCGGCCACTACGGTGGTGCTCGATGGCCGCTCAGATCGCCCCTGCCGAGCGCCTGCTCAACCTCGTCATCGCCCTCGTCAACACCGCGGGCCGGATGACGAAGGAGCAGGTGCGCACGAGCGTCGCCGGCTACCAGGAAGCACCGTCCGACGACGCCTTCGAGCGGATGTTCGAGCGGGACAAGGACACGCTGCGCGAGCTCGGCATCCCGATCCTGACCGTCACGGACGCGGGCCACGGCGACGACATCGGCTACCGGGTCGACCTGGACGCCTACGCGCTGCCGCCCCTCGACCTGACCGCCGCCGAGCTCGGTGTGCTGGCCATGGCCGCCCAGGTGTGGCAGGACCAGGCCGTCCAGGTGGACACCTCGCGCGCGCTGACGAAGCTGCGGGCCGTCGGTGAAGGCGTCGAGTCGACGGATCTCGTTGCGGGTCTCGCACCGCGCGTCCGGGCAGGTGGCGGCGCGTTCAGCCCGCTCGTCGACGCGGTGCAGGCCCGCCAGCCGGTCCGGTTCACGTACCGGGCGGCCACCACGGGCGAGGTCCGCGACAGGATCGTCGAGCCCTGGAAGCTGCTGGCCCGCCGCGGCGGCTGGGTGCTCGTCGGGCTGGATCGGGACCGCGGCGCCAGTCGTTCGTTCCGGTTGAGCCGGATCGAGGGCACCGTGCGACCGGTGGGGGAGCCGGGCTCGTTCGCCGCGCCCGCGCCCGAGGCCCTGACCGAGGCCCTGCAGACCTGGGGTGCCGGTCCCGAGAGGATCGCGACGCTCGCGATCCTGCCCGAGCGAGCGAGCGCCCCGCGCGCCCGTGCGGTCCCGGCGCCGGCCGACGCACCGGACTGGACCACTGATCCGGCGACGGCACCGTTCGTCGCGAACCGCGAGCTCGTCCACGTGCCGTACCGGGCCGAGTGGGAGCTCGCCGAGGAGCTCGTCGGCTACGGCGCTGCCGTCGTCGTGCTCGCACCCGTGAGCCTGCGCAACCACGTCCTGCACCTCCTGCGCACCGCCGCGACCCTCGACGAGCGGCAGGGGGTGGACGTCGATGGCTGAGCGCGCCAGCGACCGGCTCCTGCGGATGCTCGGCATGATCACCTACCTGGACCGCCACGAAGGGGTCTCGGTCGAGAAGATCGCCGACCACTTCGGCGTGACGACCAGCCAGGTGATGTCCGACATCGACACGTTGTGGGTCACGGGCACGCCGGGCTACTACCCCCACGACCTCATCGACTTCGATGCCGCGTCCTACGAGCAGGGCGTCGTCCGCCTCACCGAGTCACGCGGCATGACACGCCCGCTGCGCCTGGGCGCCCGCGAGGCCGTGGCGCTCGTCGCGGCGCTCCGGGCACTCGACTCCGCACTCGGTTCGGCGATGGATCCGGAGCGTGCCGCGGTCCTGCGGTCCGCGCTGGGGAAGCTGACCGCCGCGACGGGCGATGCCGCTGCCGCGGTCGACGTCCGGCTCGCGGTCGACGCCGCGCCCGAGGTGGCAGCCGCAGTCGCGACGGCACTCCGCGACGGTCGTCGGCTGCACCTGCGCTACGTGAACGCCTCGGACATCGCCACCGAGCGCGACGTCGACCCGATCCGGCTCGCCACCGACGACGAGCGCTCGTACCTGCTCGCCTGGTGCCTGCTCGTCAACGGCGAACGGCTGTTCCGCGTCGACCGGGTGCTCGAGGCCCGCGTCCTGGAGGAGCCGAGCGTGGACCACCACGTGGGCGACCGGGCGCACCTGTTCGCTCCCGGGCCCGAGGGGGAGCTGGTCACGCTGCACCTGACCAGCCGGGCACGGTGGGTGGCCGAGACGACGCCGGTCGACGCCGTCCGCAACCACGACGACGGCTCCTTCGAGGTCGACCTGCGGATCGTGCAGGAGGCGTGGCTGCGCCACCTCGTGCTGCAGGTGGCCGACGACGTGCTCTCCGTTACGCCCGTCCGGGTGGCGCAGGAGGTCGCGACCTCCGCCCGTGCGGCGCTGCGGGCCTACGGCGCACTCGCCGAGACGGAGGTGTGATCGTGCTCTGGTTCTCCGTGTGGACGCTCCTGGTGCTGGCCACGCTCGCCGGCGCGTTCTTCCTGGGCCGCCGGCTGTGGCGTTCGGGCGTCGCCCTGGGCAAGGAGCTGGGTCGCGCGGCGGAGGTGCTCGGCCAGCTCGCCGTGCGGGTCGACGAGCTGCAGCGGGCAGCGGAGGCGCTCCGGCCGGAGACGGGCCCGACCGTGCTGGCGGATCCCGGTGAGATGTACGACCGCTACGCGGAGCTACGCGTCGCGGCAGCGGGTCGTCGAGTCGTCCGTGCCAATCGCCGCGCCGCGACCCGACGGGCATGGAAGGCCTACTGGCGCTGAGATCGGACCGGCACGCGTAGGATCGACAGGTCATCCATGCTGTGAGGGAAGGATCCGTTCCGTGTTGAAGAACCTTGGCCCCGTACACGTGATCATCCTGCTCGCCGTGGTGATCCTGATCTTCGGGGCCAAGCGCCTTCCCGACGTCGCCAAGAGCGTCGGCCAGTCGATGAAGATCTTCAAGAACGAGGTCAAGGACCTGCGCACGGACGACGCGCCGCCCGCCGACGCGACGCCGAACACGGCGCCCCCCGTCCAGAACACGGTCGTGACTCCGCCGCCGGTCGTCGTGCAGACGCCCGTCGTCCCGACCCCGGACCGGCCTGAGCCGACCGAGGGTTCCGCCCCGCCGAAGTCCTGACCCGAGGGTGAGCGCACGCCGCGGGGCGGAACCCGGCGGCCGGATGCCGCTGCGGGCACATCTGGTCGAGCTGCGTCATCGGTTGTTCCTCGCGGTGCTCGGCATCCTGGTCGGCGCGGTCATCGGCTGGTTCCTGTACACGCCCGTGTTCCAGGCGCTCCAGAGCCCGATCCTCGAGGTCGCCAAGCAACGAGACGCCCTGATCACCCTGAACTTTCCGGGCCTTGCCGCGTCGTTCGACATGCAGATCAAGGTCTCGTTCTTCCTGGGCGTGCTGATCTCCAGCCCGTGGTGGATCTACCAGCTCTGGGCGTTCATCACGCCCGGCCTGACGCGCAAGGAGCGGGGATACGCGTTCGGGTTCGTCGGTGTCGCCGTGCCGTTGTTCCTGACGGGCGCGTACCTCGCCTGGTGGGCTCTGCCGAACGCGGTACGGCTGCTCACCGGGTTCACACCCTCCGGTGCGGCGAACTTCATCGACGCCCAGGTGTACCTGGGCTTCGTCATGCGTCTGATGCTGGCGTTCGGGTTGGCGTTCCTGCTTCCCGTCGTCATGGTCGCCCTGAACTTCGCCGGCATAGGCACGGCGGCGATGTGGCGCCGGAGCTGGCGCTGGGCCGTCATGGCCGCGTTCGTGTTCGCCGCGGTCATGACCCCGACCCCCGACGCCATCACCATGCTCATGGTGGCGCTTCCCATCTGTGGCCTGTACTTCCTCGCGCTGCTGGTGTGCGAGCTGCACGACCGGCGGGTCAACAAGCAACGCCTCGCCAACGGCCTGCCGACGCTCGACGGCTACCTGCCCGACGACGCCCCAGGCGGCACCGCGTGACCCGTCTCGGTGTCGTGGTCAACCCGACCGCGGGCAAGGGCCGCGGGACCGCCGCGGGTCGTCGCACGCACGAGCTGCTGCGCGGGCGGGGTCACGACGTCGTGGACCTCTCGGCGTCGTCGCTCGCGCTGGCCACCGACCGGGCGCGGACAGCGGCTCTCGAAGGTCTCGATGCCCTGGTGGTCGTCGGCGGTGACGGCATGGTGCACCTCGGCGTCAACGTGGTGGCAGGAACCGGTGTGCCCCTGGGGATCGTCGCGGCGGGCACCGGCAACGACATCGCACGCACGCTCGAGCTGCCGAAGCCCGGTGAGGTGGACACGTCGGTCGCCCGGATCGAGCACGGACTTCTCGTCGGTCCGCGGCGGGTGGACGCCGTTCGGGTGGGGCCGCCCGGGACAGCTGCCCACGAGTGGTACCTCGGGGTGCTCTCGTGCGGGTTCGACGCGGCGATCAACGCGCGGGCGAACGAGATGACCTGGCCCAAGGGTTCCCTTCGCTACGTGCGTGCCCTCCTGACCGAGCTGCCGACGTTCGCCCCGTACGGCTACCGGGTGACCCTGGACGACCGCGTCTGGGAGTCGACGGGCACGCTCGTCGCCGTCGCGAACGCGCCGTGGATCGGCGGTGGGCTGAAGATCGCGCCGGACGCCGTGGTCGACGACGGCCAGCTCGATGTCGTCGTCGCCGGACCGTTCAGCAAGGGCGGCGTGGTCAAGATCTTCCCCGGCATCTACGGCGGCAAGCACGTCGGCCACCCGTCGGTGGACGTGTTCCGCAGCACGTCGGTCCTCATCGAGCCCCTGACCTCGCTGGGTCACCTTCCGCCGGCAGCGTTCGCCGACGGTGAGCGCGTCGGCCCGCTGCCCCTGCGCGTCACGGTGGTGCCCGGAGCCCTGCCCGTCCTGTGCTGAGCGCGCGGCGGACGCGCGACGGGCACGCGTGTGCCTAGGGTGTGCGTGTGGTGGCCCGCACTCGCAAGTCGACCCCGTCCCCTGACCCGTCAGTGGAGCTCTCGCCCGCCGAACGGTATGCAGCGGCCCGGCGCCGAGCCGAGGTGGAGCGCACCGAGCTCGCGCGGTTCCGGGAGCTGCTGGGCTTTCCGCTCGACGAGTTCCAGGTAGATGCGTGCCTCGCGCTGGAGCGTGGCAGCGGCGTTCTCGTCGCAGCTCCCACGGGCGCGGGCAAGACGGTCGTGGGCGAGTTCGCCGTGCACCTGGCGCTCGAGTCGGGGCGCAAGGCTTTCTACACGACGCCCATCAAGGCGCTGTCCAACCAGAAGTACAGCGACCTCGTCCGCCGGTACGGCGCCGAGAAGGTCGGCCTCCTCACGGGGGACACGACGATCAACGGCGACGCGCCCGTCGTCGTGATGACCACCGAGGTGCTCCGCAACATGCTCTACGCGGGGTCCTCGACCCTCCAGGGTCTCGGGTTCGTGGTCATGGACGAGGTGCACTACCTGGCGGACCGGTTCCGCGGACCGGTCTGGGAGGAGGTGATCATCCACCTCACGGACGACGTGCAGCTGGTCTCGTTGTCGGCGACGGTCTCCAACGCGGAGGAGTTCGGTGACTGGCTGGCCACCGTCCGCGGCGACACGACGGTGGTGGTCAGCGAGCATCGCCCGGTCCCGCTCGGTCAGCACGTTCTTGTACGGGGTGAGCTTCTCGACCTGTACGCGGGCCACGTCGACCCGACCGACCCGGGCGTCGACCCGCCGATCAACCCCGACCTGAGCCACCTGCTGCGACGCAGCAACCGTGAGGAGATCCCGGCCCGACGCGGTCCGGCGCACCGCGGTCGCCAGCAGCAGGGCCGCCCGAACCGGCCCGGCGGTGGGAAGCCGACGCCCAGGTTCGCGGTCGTCGACGCGCTGGAGGCGGACGGGCTGCTGCCCGCGATCGTGTTCATCTTCTCTCGCGCCGGGTGCCAGGGTGCCGTGCAGCAGTGCCTCGCCGCGGGAGTGCGGCTGACGACTCCCGCCGAGGCGTCGCGGATCCGGATGGTCGTCGAGGAGAAGTGCGCGGCGGTCCCTCCCGAGGACCTGCCCGTGCTGGGGTACTGGGAGTTCGCCGAGGCGCTGAGCCGTGGGGTCGCGGCACACCACGCCGGGATGCTCCCGCTGTTCAAGGAGACGGTCGAGGACCTGTTCTCGCAAGGGCTGGTCAAGGTCGTGTTCGCCACCGAGACGCTCGCGCTGGGCATCAACATGCCCGCGCGGTCCGTCGTCCTGGAGAAGCTGGTCAAGTGGGACGGGTCCAGCCACGTCGACGTGACGCCGGGGGAGTACACCCAGCTGACCGGGCGTGCCGGCCGCCGTGGGATCGACACCGAGGGTCACGCGGTGGTCGTCGCGCACCCCGGGCTCGACCCGGTGCAGCTCGCGGGCCTCGCGTCCAAGCGGCTCTACCCGCTGAGGTCCAGCTTCCGGCCGACCTACAACATGGCCGTCAACCTCGTCGCGCAGGTCGGCCGCGACCGGGCCCGCGAGGTCCTGGAGACGTCGTTCGCGCAGTTCCAGGCCGACCGGGGCGTGGTCGGGCTCGCGCGCCAGGCACAGAGCCACACAGAGGCCCTGGACGGCTATGCCAAGGCGATGGAGTGCCACCAGGGAGACTTTGCCGAGTACGCCTCGCTGCGGCGCCAGATCACCGCTCGCGAGAAAGACCTGACACGCGCCGAGGCCTCGGCTCGTCGCGCCGAGGTCGCCCGGACCCTCGACGGGCTCCGGGTCGGCGACGTGCTCGAGATCCCCGTCGGTCGTCGGTCGGGACACGTGGTCGTCATCGACCCCGGCGGCGAGGCCGGCTTCGACGGACCCAAGCCGACGGTCCTGACCGTCGACCGACAGGTCCGAAAGCTCACGGTCGCGGATGTCGGCACCGGGGCACGGACGGTCGGTTTCCTGCGGGTGCCGAAGGGGTTCACCGCCCGCGTCCCGGCGGCTCGTCGTGACCTCGCCGCGCAGCTTCGCACGGCGGTCAGCGACGAGGGGCACGCGCACACCTCGCCGAAGGGCCGCGTCAAGCCGACCCGGCGCGTGGCGGCCACGGACGACGCCGAGATCGCCGAGCTGCGGCGCCGCATGCGCGCGCACCCCTGTCACGGTTGTCCCGACCGCGAGGACCACATGCGCTGGGCGGAGCGCTGGGCCCGCCTGGCCGGCGAGCACGACGCGCTCGTCGCGCGCATCGCGGGACGCACCGGGTCGATCGCGGCGGTGTTCGACCGCATCTGCGACGTGCTGCTGCGTCTCGGGTACCTCTCGCAGTCGGACGCTGCGCAGTCCGGTTCGGGGGACAGCCGCGCCTCCCTCGAGGTCACCGCGGAGGGCCGCTGGCTGCGCCGGATCTATGCCGAGAACGACCTGCTGCTGGCCGAGTGCCTGCGCCGCGGCGTGTTCGACGAGCTCGACGCCCCCGGTCTGGCCGCCGCCGTCTCGACGTTGGTCTACCGCTCACGTCGCGACGACCAGGGGGAGCCGCACGTCCCCGGCGGCCCGGCGAGCAGGCTGGGTGTCGCTCTCGACGCGACGGTGCGGGCGTGGTCCGAGCTCGACGACCTGGAGACCGCGCACAAGGTCGAGACCACCCAGCCGCTGGACACAGGACTCGTCGAGGCCGTGCACCGCTGGGCCGCCGGACGCAGCCTCGACGCCGTGCTCAGGGGGAGCGAGCTGTCCGCGGGCGACTTCGTGCGGTGGTGCAAACAGGTGATCGACGTGCTCGACCAGATCTCGCAGGCTGCTCCGACCGACCGCGTCCGCGAGACTGCGCACAAGGCCGTCGACGCACTGCGACGTGGAGTGGTCGCGTACTCCTCGGTCTAGGGCTCTAGTGTGCCCGTGTGAGCTCGACCCTCTACCGCCACGGTGCGGTGCACACGTCCGCCGACCCGTTCGCCGAGGCCATGCTCGTCGAGGACGGTGTGGTGGCCTGGGTCGGTGCGGACGACACGGCCGACGGGCTCGTCGCGCGGGCGGACGAGGTGATCGACCTGGAGGGTGCGTTGGTCGCCCCGGCGTTCGTCGACGCACACGTCCACGTCCTGGAGACCGCCCTCGCGCTGGAGAGCATCGACCTGTCGCCCGACGGGGGAGTGCACTCGCTCGCGGACGCCCTGGACGCCGTGCATCGCGCGGCAGAGCAGCGCCCGGTCGGAGCGAAGGCCAGCCCGTTGCTCGGCTTCGGTTGGGACGAGCAGCGCTGGCCCGAGGGTCGCCCGCCCACCCGCGAGGAGCTCGACTCGGCGGCGGGCGGTGCGCCGGTGTACCTGGCGCGGGTCGACGTCCACTCGGCGGTCGTCTCGAGCGCCCTGACCGCGAGCGCCGGGCTGGACGTCCTGCCGGGTTGGAGCTACGACGGTCGCGTCGAACGCGACGCGCACCACGCGGCCCGGGACGCGGCCCGTGCCGTCGCGCCCGACCGGCGGACGCGGCTGTACCGGCAGGCTCTGCAGCACGCCGCGGCGCGCGGTGTCGTCTCGGTGCACGAGCAGTCGGCCCCGTTCATCGACACGCGCGAGGGACTCGTCGAGCTTCTCGAGATGACGGCGGCCGAGGAGAGCGGGCTCCCGCACGTGGTCGGGTACCGCGGCGAGCAGTGCGTGACCGTCGACGATGCGCGCGAGATCCTCGCCGCGATCCCGGGCCTGACCGGGATCGGTGGTGACCTGAACATCGACGGTTCCCTCGGCTCGCGCACGGCGTCGCTGCGCTCGTCGTACGCCGACGCCCCAGACCATGCCGGCACGCTCTACCTGACGGCCGAGCAGGTGTGCAACCACCTCACGGCTGTCACCCGCGCCGGCGTGCAGGGCGGGTTCCACGTGATCGGCGACCGGGCGATGGACGAGCTGCTCATCGGGCTGCGCGCCGCCGTCGACGTCGAGGGCGTCGAGGCGATCGCGCGGCGTGGTCACCGGCTCGAGCACGCGGAGATGGTCGACGCTCCGACGCTCGCCGCGTTCGTCCTGCTCGGAGTGCAGCTCAGCGTCCAGCCCGGGTTCGACGCCGCGTGGGGTGGCCCGGACGGCATGTACGCCGCGCGCCTGGGCGCCGGCCGGGCCGCCGCGCTCAACCCGTTCGCGGACCTGGCAGCGGCCGGGATACCGCTAGCCTTCGGGTCGGACTCGCCCGTCACGGCGATCTCCCCGTGGTCGGCCGTCCGGGCCGCCGTCCAGCACCGGGCCGTCGACCAGCGGATCTCGGCGCGTGCCGCCTTCCGGGCGTCGACCCGGGGCGGCTGGCGACTCGCGGGCCTCGACCACACGGGGGCTGGTGAGCTCCGCGTGGGATCGCCGGCTCACTTCGCCGTCTGGCGCGCGGAGCGTCTCACCGTGCAGGCCGCCGACGGTCGCTTCTCGTCGTGGAGCACGGACGCGCGTGCCGGGATCCCGCTCCTGCCGGACATGTCGCCGGACGCGCCGCTGCCCGAATGCCTGCGCACGGTCCGCGGCTCGTCGGTCCTGCACGACACGTTCTGAGACGCGTCGCGAGACACGCCGAGCATCTTGGACGTCTGACCGGGTGAAAAGTTTCGACGCCGTTCTGGGACAGCGCCGTCCCGATCCACCGGATCTCGCGACACGCGGACCGACACGCCGAACCGATGCGTACAGACCGTACGCGCGGGGCACAGGTGACCTGCGGGTACGGCTCTCACCTGCACCGATCCGGCCTTGACACTCCCTGGGAACTCGGTAGGTTTCAGGAGATCCACCGGAGCAACATGCCCACGACGACGTCGGGCCATGGGGGGCAAAGGTGGGAGCTAGGGCTCCGACCGGGCCCGCGTGTTCAGTAGACAACGGTCCGTGCGCTTGCACGCCGACCGGTACGAAGGACACGCGGGCCGGTCGGTCGGCGCCCGGAGCGCGCCGCCGCGGGCGGCAGCCATCCGGAGCGTTTACCTGACGTACTCTCCAGTGGTGCCCGCCCGTGAACCTGCCCGCTGGTGGACTCTCGTCCTGGCGGTCGCCGGCGGCTACCTGACCCGGCTTGCCTTCCCCGCGCCCGGCTGGTGGGGCACCGCCTTCCTCGGCAGCGCCCTGCTCTACCTGGCGCTGCGGCGCGACAGTGCACGGTGGAACGCCCTGGTGGGCCTGCTCTGGGGTCTCGCGTTCTTCGTCCCGCTGATCAGCTGGACCGGTGACGCCGTCGGGCAGGTGCCCTGGTTGGCGCTGTCCACCCTCGAGGCGTCCTGTGTCGCCCTCTTCGGGGCGGCGTGGGCGTGGGCGCGCCGGGGCGAGGCCGTCTGGCGCAGCGCCGGTCTGCAGGTGGTGGTCTTCTCGGTCCTGTGGGTGGCCGTCGAGGAGCTTCGGGCGACGTGGCCGTTCGGTGGCTTCCCGTGGGGCCGGCTCGCGTTCTCGCAGGCCGACTCGCCGCTGGCCGGGTTCGCCGCGATCGGCGGCACCCCGCTGCTCAGCGGCATCGTGGTCGCCGTGGGCGTGCTCTTCGCCCGGATCTGGCTCACGGCGCGACGGCTTCGGCTCGTTCGCCTCGGTGCGGCCGTCGCGACGGTCGTGGTGCTCTTCGCCGTCGGGCTGCTCATCCCGCTCGACACGCAGGACGAACAGGGCACCCTGAAGATCGGCGCAGTCCAAGGGAACGTCCCCGGCACCGGGCTCGACGCGTTCGGGCAACGGGAAGCGGTTCTCGACAACCACGTGGACGGCACCTACGCCCTGCTCGACCAGGTGGCGCCCGGCGAGCTCGATCTCGTCCTGTGGCCGGAGAACGGGTCGGACATCGACCCCCAGGTGGACGGCAAGGCCGCCAAGCTGATCGACGACGCCGCCACCGCGGTCGACGCGCCGATGCTCGTCGGCACCGTCCAGTACCCGGACAGCGGCGGCCGGTACAACACGGCCGTCCTCTGGGAGCCCGGCGTGGGCGTCACCGCCTCCTACTCGAAGCAGCATCCCGCGCCGTTCGCCGAGTACATCCCCCTGCGGTCGCTCGTCCGGCCCTTCTCGTCGGCAGTCGACCTGGTGACCCGCGATATGCTGCCCGGCGACAAGCCCGGCTACCTCCCGCTGCAGTCCGAACGTCTGGGCCGCACGGTCGGGATCGGCGACGTCATCTGCTTCGAGGTCGCGTACGACGCGATCGTGCGCGACGCGGTCCGAGCCGGGGGAGAGGTGCTGGTCGTGCAGACGAACAACGCGTCCTTCGGCGAGTCGGACGAGTCCACCCAGCAGCTCGCCATGTCACGGATGCGCGCGATCGAGCACGGTCGGGCGACCGTCCAGATCTCGACCGTCGGCGTCAGCGCCGTGATCGAGCCGAACGGCGTCGTGTCCCAGGACACCGACCTGTTCACGGCGGCGCAGATGGTGGCGTCGCTTCCGCTGCGCGACTCGTTGACGCTCGCGACGCGACTGGGGTCGTGGCCTGCCTGGGTCATCGACGGCCTGGCGCTCGTCATGGTCGGGGCGGGGATCGCCGGAGCCCGCGGCCGCCGTCGCGAGGACCGGATCGGCAGCGCCGCATGACGAGCTCCGTCGGCCGGGTGCTCGTCATCGTCCCCACCTACAACGAACGCGAGAACCTCCCGATCGCGCTCGACCGGCTGGCGACTCACGTGCCGGACGCGGACGTGCTCGTCGTCGACGACGGTTCGCCCGACGGCACCGGCGAGCTGGCCGAGAAGATCGCCGAGCAGGACGGCACACGCCCCGGACGGGTGCACGTCCTGCACCGGTCCGGCAAGCTCGGCCTCGGGACCGCCTACATCGCTGGGTTCCACTGGGCGCTCGAGCGCTCCTACGACGTCGTCGTCGAGATGGACGCCGACGGTTCGCACCGAGCGGAGGACCTGCCCAGGATCCTGGACGCGCTCCGGGACGCGGACCTGGTGCTGGGGTCGCGGTGGGTGCCCGGGGGCAAGGTCCTGAACTGGCCGATGAGCCGGCACATCCTGTCCCGCGGCGCCAACACGTACACGCGGATCATCCTCGGCATCCCGCTCGGCGACGCGACGGGCGGCTTCCGCGCCTACCGCACGGCCCTGCTGCGCGACCTCGCGCTGGACGACATCGCCTCCCAGGGCTACTGCTTCCAGGTCGACATGGCGTGGCGGGCGGTCCGGCAGGGCGCACGCGTCGTCGAGGTCCCCATCACGTTCGTCGAGCGCGAGCTCGGGACGTCGAAGATGAGCCGGGCGATCGTCGTGGAGGCACTGTTCAGCGTGACCCGGTGGGGGATAGCAGAACGCTCCCGCCGTGTGGCGGGAGCGTTCAGGCGTTCTGCGGGCTGAGAGCCCGAATCTCGCGAGCCTCAGGCGCTGCGGCGCAGCTTCCCCGAGCGGAGCAGGTCGAGGCGCTCGTCCAGGAGCTCCTGGAGCTCGCCGACCGTGCGGCGCTCGAGCAGCATGTCCCAGTGCGTGCGCGGCGGCTTGCCGGCCTTCACCTCGGGACGAGAGGCATCGCGGAGCAGTGCTTCCTCGCCGCAACGGCACTCCCACACCACCGGAACATCGGCCTCGACCGAGAACGGCAGGATGATCGTGTGCCCGTTGGGGCAGTCGTAGTGAGCCTGGAGGCGGGGCGCGAACTCGACGCCGTCTTCCGTCTCCATGCTGTGGGACCCGATGCGCATGCCGCGCAGGGACCGGTTTGCCATCTTGAGATCCTCCGTGCCGTTGTACGGCCGTCGAGAGCGTGTACTTCCACCGGTTCCAACGGTGGAGGCCCCTCCAGTGTTCCAGGTCCACGTGAAGGGATGGTGAACGCCGTCAGTATGTGGCGGAGAGGCTTAGGGTCACTGAGTGACCCATGACGCTCCCACCAGGCAGATGACGGTCCGGCAGCTGGGCCAGAGCGGGCCGTCCGTGTCCGTCGCCGGCCTGGGATGCAACACGTTCGGCGCAACGCTCGCGCCCGACGGGGTGCCCGCGCTGGTTGTCGAGGCGCTCGACGCGGGCATCACGTTCTTCGACACGGCCGACGTCTACGGCGGGACGTTCGGCCAGAGCGAGGAGCTGCTCGGGGCAGCCTTGGCAGGTCGCCGGGACGACGTGGTCCTTGCCAGCAAGTTCGGTGCCGGCGCGCCGGAGGGTGTCGCCCCGGGCTCACGCGCGTACGTCCGCACTGCGGTGGAGGCCTCGCTGCAGCGGCTCGGTACCGACCGGATCGACCTGTACCAGATGCACGTGCCCGATCCGGTGACGCCGATCGAGGAGACGCTCGGCGCGCTGCACGAGCTGGTCGTGGAGGGCAAGGTCCGGTACCTCGGATCGTCGAACTTCGCGGCCTGGCAGGTGGTCGACGCGGACTGGAGCGCGCGGACCGCCGGGGCGACGCCGCTCGTGTCCGCCCAGAACCGGTACAACCTCCTGGCGCGTGACGCGGAGGCCGAGCTGATCCCGGCGCTCGAGCAGGTCGGCGTCGCGCTGATCCCGTACGTGCCGCTGGCGTCGGGGCTGCTGACCGGGAAGTACACCCGAGACGACGGCGCCCCCGAGGGGTCGCGCCTGTCACGCTGGCCCGACCGGCTGGCGTCCGCCGACTTCGGCCGGATCGAGGCGCTCGAGGCCCTGGCGCGGGAGTGGGCCATCACGCTACCGACGCTCGCGCTCGGCGGGCTCGCCGCGCAGCCTGCGGTCGCCACAGTCATCGCGGGCGCGCGGACGCCCGAGCAGCTGCGTGCCAACGTCGCGTCGATCCTGTGGGAGCCGACGCTCGACCAGCTCGCGGCGATCGACGACGCGGCGCCTGGCCCCGTCGGCTGACTCACCACTCGAGCATCCGCGCGCGGTCCGCACCGATCGCGGCGAGCCCCGACAGCCGGACGCCGGCCTCGTCGGCGCCCTCGCGCAACGATCCCGCCCACGACGACTCGAAGAGCCCTCGGTCACCGCCCGCCTCGCGCACCAGCCCGACGAGCACGGAACCACCCGGCGCGTAGTCGTCCAGCACGGAGCCGAGGATTCGCATGACGCCGCCGACGACCTCCGGATCGGCGCGCATCGGGATGTCGGAGATCGGCAGCGCCACCGGCAACGTGCATCCCTCGGCGTCGAGCATCACGAACCACAGCGCGGGCTCCCCGGACCGCTCCGGACCGACGAGACCGAGCAGGACCGCGAGCGCGTCGTCCGGGGTCCGGACCGCACCGCGTGGGGGCGGAGGCAGGTCGTCGTCGGGACCGGAGTCGTCCCAGTCGAGCGCCTCCCATGCGCTCCGCCCCGCACTGAGCTGGGTGTCCCACTCCTCGTCGAGCCAGTCGTCGTCCTCGTGTGCCGTCATGCCACCAGGGTGAGACGGGAGCGGGCGACGGGACGGTCGACCGGGACCTCAGGAGAGCGGCCGGGGCTGTGGTCGGCTCAGGCCGTCAGGTGCGCCGTCAGGGCCTCGACGACGAGCGCGTGGTCGTCGGCCTGGGGGAGGCCCGAGACGGTCACCACGCCGACGACGCCCACGCCGCGCACCCGGATCGGGAACGCGCCGCCGTGCGCGGCGTACTCGCGCAGGGGAAGGTCGTGCTGCTCGTTGAACGTCGTGCCCTTCGCCTTGGCCCGAAGCCCGACCAGGTAGGACGGCGCACCGAAGCGCAGGACGACGCGCACCTTGCGGGCCACCCAGGAGTCGTTGTCTGCGGTTGTGCCCGCCCGCGCGGCATGGAACACCTGCTGCGTTCCGTGCTGGATGTCCACGGTGATCGGCAGGTCGCGTTCCTCACCGAGCTCGACCAGGAGGCAGCCGAGCTGCCACGCGTCGTCGTGGGTGAACGCGGTGAACACCAGGTCGCGTTCCTGCTGCTCGATGGTCGCGATCGTGTGCTGGATCTCTGTGACGTCGTCGGCACTCATGACGACATCGTGGCACGCGGTGGGGCAGTCGACCGCGCGGTGGCGACCGCCTCCCGCAACGCCGGCGCGACCTCCTGCCCGAAGACCGCGAGCAGCCGTTCGTCGTCCCCGGCGAGGATGAACGTCCCGATGCCGTCCTCGAGCGCGAACGGCAGAAGCTCGTCGACCCACTGCGCGGTCGACCCCTGCGGCCCGTTCGTGAGGTTCAGCAGTCGCCGGACGTCGCGCGGGGAACGACCGGCCGCGTGCGCCGCCTCGTCGATGGTCGCGTTGCCCCGGCTCAGGTCACCGGGCTGCAGGTAGCCCTGGCTCGGTAGCCACCCGTCGGCCTTGGTGCCGACGAGCCGAAGCATCCGCGGCTTGTACGCACCGAGCCAGATCGGGATGTCATGCGCGGGAGCCGGGCCACGCTTGGCGCCGTCGACGGAGTGGAACGTGCCGCGCACCCGCAGGGGAGTGCGCTCGTCGGCGTCCCAGATGCCGCGGATGATGTCGATCGCCTCGTCGAGCGCGGTCACGCTCTCCCCGGGCGTCCTACGGGGTGCTCCCATGGCCACGATCGCGTCCCAGAACACCCCCGAGCCGAGCCCGAGAGCCAACCGTCCGCCGGACAGCAGGTCGAGGCTGGCGGCCGCGCGGGCGAGCACGGCGGGCGGACGCAGCGGCAGGTTCAGCACGTTGCCGGACAGCTGGATCGTCTCGGTCGAGGCGGCCACCCAGCCGAGCAGGGTCCACGTGTCGAGGAACGCCGGCTGGTAGGGGTGGTCCTGGAACGTGACGAGGTCGATCCCGACCCGCTCGGCGGTCTGGGCAAGTGCGACGACGCGTCGTGGGTCCTTCGCCGACGGGGTCAGGAAGCTGCCGAAGACCAGATCGTGGCCGTAGTCGGGCACCGCGTTCACCTTCGCTCGGTCATTGAGAGTTCAACGATATCCGGTGGTGCGCGGCTGCTCGCCGGGGGAGTGGGCGTGGCAGGATTTCGCGCGTGACGCTCGCCGACAGCCATGACCTGATCCGTGTGCAGGGCGCACGGGAGAACAACCTCAAGGACGTCAGCGTCGAGCTGCCGAAACGACGACTGACGATCTTCACCGGCGTCTCGGGCTCGGGCAAGAGCTCGCTCGTCTTCGGCACGATCGCCGCCGAGTCGCAGCGGATGATCAACGAGACGTACAGCAGCTTCGTGCAGGGCTTCATGCCGACGCTCGCCCGGCCGGACGTCGACGTCCTCGACGGGCTGACCACCGCGATCATCGTCGACCAGGAGCGGATGGGCGCCAACGTGCGCTCGACCGTCGGCACCGCGACCGACGCGAACGCCATGCTCCGCATCTTGTTCAGCCGGGTCGGGCAGCCCCATGTCGGCCCGCCTCAGGCGTTCTCGTTCAACGTCGCGTCCGTGTCCGGAGCCGGGGCGATCACGATGGAACGAGGCGGCGAGACCGTCAAGGAGCGCCGCAGCTTCTCGGTCACCGGAGGCATGTGCCCCCGGTGCGAGGGCATGGGCAGCGCCACGAGCATCGACCTCGCCCAGCTCTACGACGACTCCAAGTCGCTCGACGAGGACACGCTCACGATCCCCGGCTACACCGGCGGCGGCTGGAACACGCGGCTGTACAAGGAGTCCGGCTTCTTCGACCCGGCAACACCGATCCGCGACTTCACCGAGCAGGAGCTGCACGACTTCCTGTACCACGAGCCGGTCCGCATGAAGATCGCGGGCATCAACATGACCTACGAGGGCCTGATCCCGCGGATCGAGAAGTCGATGCTCTCCAAGGACAAGGAGGCCATGCAGCCGCACATCCGTGCGTTCGTCGACCGTGCTGTCACGTTCACGACGTGCCCGGACTGCGGTGGCACCCGGCTCAACGAAGGTGCGCGTTCCTCGAAGGTCGGTGGCCTCAGCATCGCCGACGCCTGCTCGATGCAGATCAGCGACCTCGCCGAGTGGGTGCGTGGGCTGGACGAGCCGTCGGTGGCTCCGCTGCTCTCGGGGCTGGGCGGGATCCTCGACTCGTTCGTCGACATCGGCCTGGGCTACCTCTCGCTCGACCGGCCGTCGGGCACGCTCTCCGGCGGCGAGGCCCAGCGGACCAAGATGATCCGTCACCTCGGGTCGTCGCTCACCGACGTCACCTACGTCTTCGACGAGCCGACGATCGGCCTGCACCCGCACGACATCCAGCGGATGAACACCCTGCTCCTGGCGCTGCGGGACAAGGGGAACACGGTGCTCGTCGTGGAGCACAAGCCCGAGACGATCGTCATCGGCGACCACGTGGTCGACCTGGGCCCGGGTGCCGGCACCGAGGGCGGCACGATCTGCTTCGAGGGCACCGTCGACGACCTGCGGGCCAGCGGGACCCTGACCGGGCGGCACCTGGACGACCGCGCGGTGCTCAAGGACTCGGTGCGGTCGTCGTCGAGAAGCCTCGAGATCCGCGGAGCGAAGGCGAACAACCTGCGGGACGTCGACGTCGACGTCCCGCTCGGTGTCCTCGTGGTCATCACGGGCGTCGCAGGGTCGGGCAAGAGCTCGCTGATTCACGGGTCCATCCCGGCCGACGCCGGCGTCGTGTCCATCGACCAGGGTGCGATCAAGGGGTCGCGACGCAGCAACCCCGCCACGTACACGGGCCTGCTCGAGCCGATCCGCAAGGCCTTCGCGAAGGCCAACAACGTCAAGCCCGCTCTGTTCAGCGCCAACTCGGAGGGTGCCTGCCCGAACTGCAACGGCGCAGGCGTGATCTACACCGACCTGGGACCGATGGCCACCGTGTCGACGATCTGCGAGGTCTGCGAGGGCAAGCGGTTCGACGCCTCGGTGCTCGAGTACCACCTCGGTGGCCGGGACATCAGCGAGGTGCTCTCGATGTCCGTCACGGAGGCGGAGGAGTTCTTCAGGACGGGCGAGTCGAAGACCCCTGCCGCGCACGCGATCCTCCACCGGCTCGTCGACGTCGGCCTGGGCTACCTGCGCCTCGGCCAGCCGTTGCCCACCCTCTCCGGTGGGGAGCGGCAGCGCCTCAAGCTGGCGACGTCGATGGGGGAGAAGGGCGACGTCTACGTCCTGGACGAGCCGACGACGGGCCTGCACCTGGCGGACGTCGAGAACCTGCTCGGCCTGCTCGACCGTCTCGTCGACTCGGGCAAGTCCGTCATCGTCATCGAGCACCACCAGGCCGTGATGGCGCACGCCGACTGGATCATCGACCTCGGCCCCGGCGCCGGCCACGACGGCGGGCTCGTGGTGTTCGAGGGAACGCCGGCGGCGCTCGTCGCGGACCGCACGACGCTCACGGGTGAGCACCTGGCGGCCTACGTCGGCAGGTGAGTTCGCCTGTCACATCTTCTCGTCGGGGAACGTCAGGCCAACACGACACCCGAGAGGACGGCGGACATGACGAACACCCAGACGGAGACGACGACGCAGGGCTTCACCGACGACGAGCGCGCCGCCATGAAGGAACGCGCAGGGGAGGTCAGCGGCAAGAAGGGCAACGGCGAGGCCGAGGTGCTGGGCAAGATCGCCGAGATGGAGGACGCCGACCGCGTCATGGCCGAGCGCCTGCACATCCTCGTCGCCGAGTCGGCCCCGGGGCTGGCCCCGAAGACCTGGTACGGCATGCCTGCCTACGCGAGGGACGGCAAGGTCGTGCTGTTCTTCAAGCCGGCGGCGAAGTTCAAGGCACGCTACGCGACCCTCGGGTTCAGCGACTCGGCGGCGCTCGACGGCGGCACGATGTGGCCGACGGAGTTCGCGCTCACGACGTTGACGGCTGCCGACGAGCTGCGGATCGCTGCGCTGGTGAAGCAGGCGGCCGGCTGAGCTCCGGCCGGGTCCGACGACGCGGGGCACGGATCCGTGCCCCGCGTCGGTCATGTCAGGCGCGTTCGAGCTCGTCGGCGGCGAGCAGCCCGACCTCGACGAGATCGAGCGGGTGCACCCACCCGTCGCTGACCGGGACGCCACCGGCGCGTGCGATCGCAGCCCGCAACGGTGTCGCCCACACGTGCTCGATGAGCGCGATCGCCGCGGCACTCCCTCGGGGGATCTGCGCGGCGACGTCCCACGCCTGCTCCTCGTCGAGGACATGGCCGTCGGACCCCGCCTCGAAGCCCGCCAGGGCTCCTGCTTCGAGACCCGCCTCACCCGCGAGCCCGAGTCCGAGCAGCGCGCCGATCGTCGCGCCGAAGTCCTCCGCCTCCTCGATCGACAGGTCGCTCCAGGACAGGGCGACGACGTCGCCGTCGAGCGTCTTCTCCACCACCAGGACGTCGATGAGGCGGATGAGCTCGTTCTCACGCAGGCGCTGCAGCTCCTCCAGGATCTCTCCCGAGAAGTTGGGCTTCTCGAAGCTGACGACGAGCAGCTGTACTGGACCGATGGGCATGCTGAACTCCTGTGGGACGGAACGTGCCGGCGCCCCGGACCAGGACGCCAGGTCTCGCTGTCTGCTGGTCAGGCGTTGAGGAGCTTCGTCTTCTGAGCGTCGAACTCCGCCTGGGTCAGCACGCCCGCGTCGAGAAGCTCCTTCAGCTGGGTCAGCTCCGCGTAGACGTCCGCAGGCGCGGCTGCGGGTGGCGCCGCCGCAACCGGTGCCGCCTCCGGCTCAGGAGCGGCCGCCTCCTGCGCGGCGGCGTTCTGGGCGTTCGCTCTCGCGGCTCCGCGGTTCGCGGCGACGTGGGCCGTGGCCCCGAGCACTGCAGCGCGACGTAGCATCCGCGGCATCGTGTTCTCCTTCTGTCCGGCGTCGCGCACGATGTGCCGCCACCTGGGTATACGGGCGAGCCGCGTCCGCGAGCGGGGCCGGTCCCTCCTGCGGGCCGCCCGCTTGGAGCGTAGCCCGCGCCCGGTTCCTCCGGGCATCGTCCCTGGCGGGTGATTTGTCGAGACGGCCGCCTCCGACTACCGCGGCGTGCGGGCGCACGTCCGACGAGCGACCGCGCCCGGATACGACCAACTCCCGGAGGCGCGTGTCGGTGCCTGCCGAGAGGATGCGTCTCGACAGCGTGGGAAACGGGGGAGCAATGAACGAGAAGGTCGTCGAAACTCCGCAGTGGGCCGCGGCTCGGCTGCGTTCCGAGGTGCGTCTGACAGCGAGTCGCCTGACGTTCGAGCAGCGAGCCGACTTTCTTCGCGACCTGGTGAAAGCGGTTCGCGACGCCGTCAAGTTCGACCCACTTCTGGGCGGGTCTGCTCCCGACGGCACCGAGTGGGAGCTCAACGGAATGGGCGTCGTCGGCGGCGCCGCAGAGGACTACTACGCCGAGGCGCTGGACGCCGACCATCGAGCCCAGGGTCGCTCCTGACGCGTCGGCGCAGGACCGTGCGGCGGGACCGAGCGCCCGGCTGGACGCTCGCGGTCCCGCCGCCGACCTCAGTGCCAGAACGTGTCGAACGCCAGGCTGCCCTTGGCGTCGAAGTACGCCGCGATGCCGAGGTAGGGCGTGACGCCGAACCCGGACGTGACGACCGTCCCTGTGTCGGACGCGCTGAAGCACGACGGGCGGCAGCCCTCCGAGTAGCCGAGGTACTCGTGACTGTTCGCGCCGCGGAACACCACGTACAGGTCCGAGTCCGCCGACGACAGAGCCGGGGGTGAGAGCGCCGTCACGGGGTCACGAGGTCCCGAGACGTTCGTGAGCGTCGTCGTCCCCGTGAAGGTGCCGAACTTGAGGTAGCGCGTCGCGTCGTCGCTCACCCAGCCGACCAGGACACCGAGCTCGCTACTGCCGCTCGAGTCGTAGACGAGTCCAGGCCCGAACGGCGTGGTCGCGGTCAGCACCTGTCGACCGACGAGGTTCATCAGCCCACCGCCCGCGGCCGTGCACCCCGACTGGCCCAGCTGGGCGACGTTGATGTGCTTGGTCTTGTCGGTCCACGCGATCCAGGCGCGACCCTGTGGGTCTCGGGCGAGCGCGGGGGCGTGGTCGGTGGTGAGGAAGGCGAACGAGGTGAAGCAGCCGAAGTGCGTGCCGTCGAACCGGACGGCCGTCAGCGTGTTCCCGTTGTCGCCTGCCGTCCACGCCATCGTGACGCCGGCTCCTCCTGTCGCGTCGGCGACCAGCGCCGGCCCCTCACCCTGCGGGCTCTTCTGCGGGTTCGTGTATTGCGGGTCAGGCGGCAGCTTGACGATGTTCTTGCCGTTCGCCAGCGAGTAGCCGAGGTTGAGGTACTTCGCCGCCGCCGTCCCGGTCGTGCCGGTCCAAGCGACGTACAGCCGGTCGCCGACCCGGGCGACTGCGGGGGAGCCGCTGCCGACGTGGCCAGTCGTGATCACGGTGGCCGCGGCCGGCGTGACGAGTGCGGCGACGAGTGCGGCTGCCACCGCGACGATGATGACGCCCGTGCGGGCGCGGAGCGTTCGGCGCTTCATGGACTCTCCGATGAGTGGGGGAAGCGGTTCGGGGTGGCATTTCTCGGCGATAGAGCGCTCTATGAGCCAGGACGAGTGTGGGCCACCTGGACGAACCGGGTCAATGCCCCCAAGGTGCGCCTCGATCGCGGGCGCCCCCGCGCCGGTCGCTGGCTTGAATGACGAAGGACCCAATCGCTACATTCCGGGACCGACGTCGGTGCATGATGACGTCGACATGCCGAAGCCGTATCCGGCTCCCGCCGTGACGCCGCGGAGCACGCATGCAAAGTCTTCTGCCGGGCGCACCAATCCGAAGGGCACGACCATGAAGTCTTACCAGTTCGCGCGCTCCACCGGCCGGCTCGTCTCCGGCATCATCTTGACGTTCATCGGCCAGGCTGTCTGGAACATGGGCCAGCAAGCCGCACTGCTCGACTCCCTGACCAGGAACGGGTACGTCGACAACTCGAATGGCGCTCAGGGAGCGAGCGTCATCGGTGCGCTGCTGACGTTGATGGGGCTGAGCCTGTTGATCGCAGGGGTCGGGCGGCTCTCGAAGAACGTGGATCTGGCCGCGCTGGTGGCCGCACGCAACCTCGAGGTCGAGGAAGCGGCCTCGATCGAGGCGACCCAGAAGCGAGTCGGCCCCGCCGGCGAATGATCCGAGAGTGGTTCGATCACCTCCCGCGAGAGAGTCTCGAGCTCAACCCAGGGGATTGAGGGCCGGTGCCCGTCTGGGTCCGACGACCCGAACGGGTGACACGGTGTGAAACGAGGTTCCGCGGAGCAATGCCGGCGATAGGTTCGCACCCGCTCGCCCATTCACCGAAAACCGGCATCCAGGGGTATTCCATGCGCGCCATCCTGTACGGCGTTCGCGCCGCGACCCTGGCGACCAGCAACTGATGGCGACGACGAAAACAATGCTGCGTTGGTTCGGTCCCGTCTCGGCGGCGTTGATCGGTGCGGCCTGCCTCGCGGGGTGCGCCTCGATGGGCTCGGGTGTCGGAGCGACGAACGACGTCGCCGGAGACTGCGACCGAGGGCACGTGCCCAGCGAGCTCGCATGCCTGACGTTCGTGTCCACGTCCGGAAGCGACGCGGCCAGTGACGTCTCGTGGCTCGCGACCGATCCGCTCACCGTCGAGTTCGAGCAGGTCGACGGACAGGTCACCATCGAGCTCCAGGTGTCGTGCGGCAGTTCGCTGGTCCCCGTGAGCATCGACGGGTCGACCCTCACCCCGGACGCCAGCGGCACGGTCGTCTCCCTCGTCGGCTGCATCGAGGGAGCCGCAGGCCCGCGGGACTGGGCATACGAATTCTTCGCCGAGCCCATGACGTACGCACTCGACGGCAAACAGCTCACCCTGAAGACGGACCACGCAACCGTCGTGCTCGGCGGTCATCCCACGCCGGCGGACGAGCCCGTCGCTACAGCGTCGCAGCAGAGCTGAGAGACCTCGAGCGACGTCGCCAGCCGAATGGGCGGCTAGTTCCTTCGTGCCTCGAAGATCATGAGCGGTGAGTCGTTGGTCGAGGCCGTGCGGGACCAGTCACCCCAGACGTTGGCGACGTGAAATCCTGCGTCGACGAGCTGCTGCTCGATCTGCTCCCGTTCACGGAACTCGAGCGTCAAGTGCTCGATCACGAGATCGCCAGTCTGAACGAACTCGTTGTACGCGGTCAGCACCACGCGGCCCGGCTGGATCTCGTCGACATCCAGCCACTCCCGAAGTAGACCGTGTGGTGTGGGCCTGGACGTCGGTTCGACGTTCGACCACGTCGTCCACGCTCGGGCGAGGGGATTGCGACTCTCGAACGTCAGCACACCGTCGTCCCGGAGCGCCGTGCGGATGTCCGACAGTGTTCGCTCCCACGCAGGGTCCGGGATGTGCTGGGCGACGTTCCCCGACATGACCGCGAGATCAAAGCGGCCCGCCGGAATGTTCCGCGAGTCGCCGAGCACCCAGGTCACCTCGCCACCGCCGGCGCGGCCACGGGCGTACGCGAGCATGGTGCTGGACGGATCGATGCCTACGACTCGTCGACCGGCCTGTACGAGGGTCGCGGTCAGAATTCCCGTCCCACATCCCACGTCCAGGATCGACTGTGCGCCGATCTCGTCGGCAAGAGATCGCACGTAGTCGTGGTCGGCACCGTCCGGGTTGTCGACGTCGTAGAGATCCACGAGTCGAGCGTCATAGTCGGGCACGAGTTGATGCTAGGGCTCCGGACCCGTGCCTCAGATGCACCTCGCACTGGCTGATTTGGTATGCGTGCATGCTTGGTCGTACCGGATGTCGGCCACTATCTGAGCGAAGAGGCTCCGGATGCAGTGGCCGACGCGCTGAGGACCTTCTTCGTCGGCGCGTCCGACTGAGTCGGCCGACGATCCGCAGATCAAACCTGCCTGGAGATGCAACTCGCGCTGCTCGACTGGTACGCGTGCGTGACCGTCAGGTGCGAGTAGGTGGAGGAAACGACCGTTGAAGAGCACGCGGCGGCAGCATGGGCCCGGGCCTATCAAACTCGGGGGGCGCCTCAGCGGGTCGCCTCCCTCAGAGTCCTTGCGTCAGATGCAACTCGCACGGATTGACTGGTACAGAGACGTATCGCGTTGAGACGAGTTGACGGCGCGGCTCGGCCTCGAGTAGTCATCAGTTCGTCGACGTCGGGCCGGCGCAGTGGGTCGACGAGGGCGCCGACACCGGCATCGCCCGCCCACGCGTGTGCCGGCACCTGGCTCCCTGGCCGACCGAGCACCACAGCGCTGCGCCGGGCTGCGAGCCGCCACCGGGCGAGCCGGGGACGTAGGGAGTGTGGTCACCTGATCTGGCCCCGGCGGGGCGGGTTGTCGTCATGAACGGCTCGCCACCACCGGGGCTCGCCGGTTCGACGGGGCGACATCGCTGCAGCTGCAGCTGCAGGGCTACGTCCGGTCGAGCGCGACCACACGGTGGTCGTGTTGGTCTACGGCCCGATCGGCACGTTCATGAAGTCGACGCCGACGAGGTCGAGTGCGAGGAGCGCGTCGGCGACGGTCGCCGAAATGATGGTGGTCAAGGGGTTGCCGGGTAGTGCCGTGACGGCGTGGCCGGCAAGTTTGGCGCGGGAGAGCACGTAGACGATGGGCAGGCCGCTGGGTCCGAAGGTGGAGAGCTCATGGTTGAGCAGGTCGTGCACGGGGAAGTGTGGGCTCCAGTGCGGTAGTGCGGTGCCGTCGGGCAGGGTGACGGTGCCGGGTAGCCATTGGATCTCGTCGTCGGGTCCGAGGTGGGCGTCGAAGATCTCCCGCAGCCGCGGGCTGACCAACCGGATGCCGTCAGCCGTCGGCACCAGGTCGTCGACGGGTTCCGGGCTGGCCCAAGTCCAGCCGAGCTCGGAGGGCTCGTCCTTGTGCCCGTCGGCTCTGAGCCGGCGCGTCGTCGCGTAGGGGTGCACGGGCATCGCGACACGTCCGGCGTCGGACCAGTCCGTCGCATGGATTTCGACGTAGTCGGGGCGATCGACCACGTGCTCACCTCCACTTGTAGTTCGGCTGACACTTCCAATAGCCGGCCCTGACGATACTGGGGTCCTTCTCCACCACCTTCGTCACCCACTTTTCGGACAGCTCGAGGAACAGAGCCGTGCGTTGCGCCTTGTCGGCGTCCACGGGGAACTGCGCCCGTGCGGCGCGGTCCGCCTCTCGCATGTTCCGCCAGACCCAGTTGTGATAATTCCAACGGTGCGAGCCAGCGTGGTCGCGGATGCACATGGGCGTTTCGGGGCTGTGAGGTGCGACGACGTTCCGATGGAGCAGTGAGGCGAGTTCTCTCATCTAGTTGACCTCGTCCCGTTTTCCTGGTGGAGAGACGTATCGCGTTGAGACGAGTTGACCGTCGCGGCTCGGCCTCGAGTAATCATCAGCTCGTCGACGTCGGGCCGGCGCAGTGGGTCGACGAGGGCGCCGACATCCTCGCCAAGACCGGCATCGCCCGCACACGCGTGTGCCGGCACCTGGCTCCCTGGCCGACCGAGCACCACAGCGCTGCGCCGGGCTGCGAGCCGCCACCGGGGGAGCCGGGGACGTAGGGAGTGTGGTCACCTGATCTGGCCCCGGCGGGGCGGGTTGTCGTCATGAACGGCTCGCCACCACCGGGGCTCGCCGGTTCGAGAGGGCGACATCGCTGCCGCTGCAGCTGCAGGGCTACGTCCGGTCGAGCGCGACCACACGGTGGTCGTGTTGGTCTACGGTCGCCTGCGTCGAAGGCGCCGTCCATTTCCCGCGCCGCCGCTGCCGGGAGGCTCACACTCGGAACCGACAACGGGTCGCAGTTCACCTCGCGGGACTTCCGCACGCACCTGTCCGCCCGCGGCATCACCCACCGCCGCGGCGGCTACCGCGACCCGGAGTCCCAGGCGTTCATCGAGTCCTGGTTCGGACAGTTCAAGAAGCGCTGCGCCTGGCGCATTGAGTGGGAGACCATCGAGCAGGCACGACAGGAGATCGCTTCCTATCGACGGCTACCACCACCGGCCGCACTCCGGGCTGGCCTACCGCACCCCCGCCGAGGTCGCCCGCACCTCGGCCGACCCCGAACACCTACCCACCACAGCGACCTGACCCGTCAACGTCGGCGGGGTCCACGTCAGCCTCTCACTCGTTGGAGGACAACTGATGCAACTCGACCTCCGCCGCAGCGCCCAGATCTCCTCCTATGTCCGCAACCACTCGGCGAAGGTAATAGGACGCCTCTGACGCAACACTGTCGTCCAGCGCGGCACACAAGGCTGCGAAGTCCACAAACTCGGCCTGTAGGTCGACATCACCCAACTGAGCCGCCACGGCAAAGAAGGGAAGGGCAGTTGCCAGGCCGCGAGCCATTTCCTGATCCACAGTCGCGCCAGCGCCCAGCAACGAGCCGCCGATCTGACCAATAAGGGCCAGCGCGGCTGGCCTGCCCGATGAGGCCATGAGGGGCAGACACGCACTCACGGCACGAACCACTGCTCCAGCACCGCGCCCCACGCCCCCGCGAGGAGGTGCGACTCTCAACTCAATGAGAGACGCGAGCCGTTCAGCCACCTCGCCGTCATTGGCCACAACGAGTCGCTCGACCAGTCCAGTGAGTTCAGGGTCGATATCCCCCTCACCGAAACAATACGCGACGACCCAGCTACCTTCACTCATGGAAGACCATCCGACTCGAACGGCGTGCCCGGCGGGTAGGCGCCTCGCCCATACGCGGGTTCACAGAACGCCGCACATACAGGCTGCACCGTTGGGGCTCTTCCCCCACCGCGAGGCCTAAGCGGTGTCGTGAACCTTATATCACCGATGTCGCAGCGGAGGAGGTTACTCGCCTGGTAGCCCTGCGGAACGCTGGACACTTGTCCGACGAGGAGTTCGCAGTAGCTAAGGCCAAGCTCTCGGCCTCTGAGGCTGTTGTTCATTTGCGGCGACAGATCCTCCGCTGACCTGCGGCCGCACTCGCACTAGTTGACTACCGATAATGCACATTATGACAACTGGCTCGAACAAGAGGCCTGTTGCCCGCCCGTGAGCATCCTCTAGCCCTCTTCGAACGTTGGCTTGCACCCGAACACCGTCATGGTCCGCCTTCGCGACCTCGGAGTCGACCTGCGAGGCGCACGCAACCGAGCCCTCGACGACCTCGTGAACGAGATACCGCCGCCCGTTGTCGCCGATGCGCTCGGCTACAGCCACGTCACCGCGTTCAACCACCAGCAGGTCGCCGGTGGCACCTGGGCCCGGTACGTCGCCCGCCCCACCTGAACTACAGCCAACGGTTGGTGCAAGCAGGAGGTTGCCGGCCGTACAGACCGTAGGTGAACTGGCAACAGCTGTTGCCAAACTGCTTCCGCTTTCATCTCGGAAGCGCGCATCTAGCGATACGCCGACCCCGGCGTTCGGTCCGGACGAACGCGGAACCGGGAGATATCCGTCTTCATCGCCAACGAACCACAAGAACCGATGCGGCCTGATGCGAGCTTGCGTAGCGCACAGTCGAACAATTTCTTCCAACGCCGGCCGCTCCTTGTCTGGAACGCCTTCGACGAGCAACGTTTCCGCTTCTGAGGCCAGCCCTTCGCGCTGAAATCTGTTGAAGAGAGTGTTCCCGATTGGGTTGATTCCGGCGAGCATCGGAAACCTTCTCCGGTCCCGGTTGGCGTATGAGGCGAAGTACACGGCGTCGCTCAGATATTCGCGGTGCCGCGCACTGGCCCGATTGCCATGGCAATTCCCATGTGTCACCATCCTGGGTGCAGAGTATTCAACTCGTGCGTGTAGACATCACGGGCAATTGTATAGTTGCTCGTTTGGGCCCCCCGTTGAGGGGGCGGTCGGCGGCCCTGTGGGCATCAGAGGAGCGTCACACCGCCCATCCGAGCGGCGTGCGCGATGTTTTCAGAGCGGCGCCGCGATAGACCGGTTACCTTGACGCTCTTTGACGAGTCCGTAAACCACAGGGTTACCCCGTGGCCGGAGACCTTAAGCCTAGAAATGTCGCCCCATTCGTGCCGTAGGCCAATCGTATTCGATACAAAGATTCGCAAGAATGGCCCGCGAAACGCGAAGCCTTGTGTGTCGAATTGAAACCCGACAAGCGGCCATGTTGCGGTGAAACGAAGGGGGATGCGAACTCCAACTCGATATCGTCGCACTACCATGCCTTTCCAGGGTCGGTCGAGCCTCCTCCATGGCGGTCTGGGTCGCGGAGCACCGACTGGCGCTCTACCCACGGCTGGTCGGCCGGCTCGTCAATCACCTCGGCGCCTGCCGCAACGGAGTGAACGTTGCGGCGCCGACATCGTCGACTGCGAAGCTCAGGGCAACGGCCCCGTCGTTGCCCGACGTCGGTCGCTCGTGCAGCTGGATCTCCATGCCGGAGGCGTCCTGGAGCCTCGCGATCGGCGGTGAGACCCAGGTGCGGCGCAGGCCGAGGGTCGTCTCATAGAACATGAGCGAGCGGTCCAGCTGTGACCGGGAAACGATGGCGCGCGCGAGCGAAGGCATTCACAGAGGCTATCGAGAGCGAAACCATGTTCGACCGCTCCCACGAACACGACGATTCTTGATACGCAGCGGTGCCAGTACGAGCCCTTTCGTACTGCGTCTGACGACACACAGCCCCTGGCGACGCGGGCTCCTCTTGCGCGGCCGTTGCGTCCCTGAGCAAGCACGTCCTCCTGTGTCAGAGCCCGCTCGTACTCTCGGCTGACATGAGGGCAGAGGAACTGACGAGGTGGATCCCAGCCGTCTTGCTCGCGGTCGCCCTGTGGTCGGCCGTGGGGACGGCCGTTCTCGGGCGCCGTACCCGGGTGTTCTGCAATGCTCCGACTCGTCGGGGCGGGCGCTGCCGAAACCCGGTTGCGGTGCCCGGCCGCTGTAGCGCAGGGCACGGCACCGGGTGGATCGCGCGCGAGCGGGTGGCGGCGCTCGTCGTCACAAGCCTGGCAGTGGTCATGTTGCTGGTGGGTCCAGCGACGTTCATCGAGAACGTGCAGAAGACGCTCGACTCGTCCTCGTCACCGGTATCGACGCACTGACGACCACATGATTCCTCGCACCTGGCGCGAGGAATCCTGTCGTCGCCAGGCTAGATGGTTCCGACCATAGGACGCGCGCGACTCACTCGCCCGCCAACCTCGCCGGTTTGGTGGCTAGCGGGGACTCCGATGCTGCCATCCTCGTCCTCATGGATGAGACGTCGGCTACGCATGTCGAACTTGACGAGCCGCAGAGGCGGTTCCTCCGAGCCGCGCTCTTGGACTGGAGCGGGCCGGCTCGTCCCACCGACGAGTTGGCAGCCGCGATGGGGTTCAGCAGGGCGGAGAACCTCTCGCGCGAGGCCTGGACCCTTTGGACACGCATCGAAGCGGGCGAGAAGCTCACGACGAATGCCTGGCGGCAAGTCCTCTTGGCGGTCGAGATTGTGTTTGTGAGCGACGTCGTCGGCTCGGGTCTGGATTGGCGATTCACGTCCGGGATGTCAGACGAGGAGTCGATCCGAGTACTCCGAGAACTTCAGCGCAAGCTACCCCGGTGGCGTGGAAGCGCTCAGTTCTCAACCAAGAGCGGAAGCGTGGAGATTTTGGACCCCGAACGCGGCGCTCCCTGATGTCCGCTCTTGCCGCGGAAGGCGGCTGGGCCGAGCGGAGATCGGGCACCCTGCCGATTCGCGGGCGTTGAATCGTTGCAGGTCGGCCGGTGGATGCGACGCAATTTGATATCCAGGGGTGCCAGTAACCGTTCGGACTGTGCCTTCGCATCGTTGCTCCGGTCTGAGCGCTGGCCTTCCCCCGAGAGTCGCGGGAGCTTCCGGGCTGCTCTCGCGTGTCAGATCGAGAAGATCCGTAGGCGCGCGCGCGAACCTCGCCGGGTGCTGAGGAGCGCGTCGATGGCCACTAGCACTCGACGGGCGCTCCAGCCGGTCCGAGCCAGTCCGAGCGCGCTGCGGCCATTCGCTCGGTCGAGTAGCGTGATTTCACCGGACGCCCCGTCACGACCCCCATGAATCCCGCCTGGAGGCACGCATGGCCGCTGCGATCCCGGGACACCGGGTGATCGTGTTCCTGCAGGAGAACAAGACGACGGACTTCTATTTCCCCACCATGAGCGCGTGGGGTGCCGCGGTAGCGAATGGCGGCGCACTGCTCACGCAGCCCCCCGACTTCGACCAGCCGCACGACCGGAACGCGTGGGTGCACTACCGGATGGGCGACTATCCGGCACTGGCAGCGCAGGTCGACAACGACGTCGTCATACCGTTCTACAGCTGGCTGGCCAAGCAGTTCGTCTTCGCCGACCACCATTTCGGTCCCGGCACCAACTCCACGCCGGGCCACATGCTCGCCATCGGTGGGCAGATGCCGACGATGAAGAATCCCCCGTTCGTCGGGCCGCACCCCGTCTGGGACCTGCCGTCGATCTTCACCGTCGCCGAGGCTGCCGGGGTGTCGTGGGCCGCGTTCCCGGACCAGAGCGGCTATCCGACGAAGTACTACACCAGCCTGAGCACCGCGCCCGGCAACGAGAAGGTCCACCCGCCCAAGGACTTCGTGCCGATGGCCAAGGCCGGGACGCTGCCGCAGATCTGCTACGTGTGGTCCCCCGCGGGTTTCGACGAGCATCCCCCGCAGGTGTCTGATCCCGGTTACGTCACCAAGGGGCACAACCTGGTCTGGGACCGGGTGCAGGCAGTCATCGACGGCGGTGGGTGGGCCGACACCACCTTCATCCTGACGTGGGACGACTGGGGCGGGTACGCCGACTCGGTGACGACCCCGTCGATCGAGACGGTGGCCGACGCGCTGCACCCGGACGGCTTCGTGGCGATCGGCGGCTCCCGCCTCCCTCTGCTCATGTTCGGCGGCAAGGTCGGCCAGGCCATCGACGCTCAGTGGCGCTCCCACGCATCGATCCCCAAGACGATCATCGACCTGCTCGGGCTGCCTCCGATGGGGGTCGCGCGGGTCGACACCGCACCCTCGCTCGCCGGGCACGTCGATCCGACGTCGAGCCGGCCCGTTCCGCCGGTGCCGGGGTCCACCATCGTGCAACCCGCTCCGCCCGACCCCACGCCGGCACCGCAGCCCACGCAGCCGTGGCCCGAGCCGACCGACCAGCCCATGCCGTCGCTGGTCACCCTGGACGGCAGCGTCGTTGCTGCACCGACGGACGGCATCGTGCGACCGAACCCACCGAAGCCGCCCGTGCATCAGCCCTGAAGGTCGCAAGGGCGCGACGACCACCTCTCCCCCGGCGAGCTTCGTGACCGCGGTGCCTACCCCAGCACGCGATAGTCGACGATCAGGTGACCCGTCGGCGAGATCACGCTTCGGATGAGAGCGAGGCGGATGGACGGCAACCCGTCGAGCAGCCTTCGCCCGGCACCGGGGACCGTCGGTGCGATCGCGAGCCGGAGCTCGTCGACGACGCCCGCGGCGAGAAGCGTCTGCGCGACCGAGATACTGGCGTGGACGCCGATGTCGCCGCCAGGTCTGCTCTTCAGATCCCGCACGAAGTCGACCAGCTCACCGCCGATCGCACTCGCGTTGGCCCACTCGCGGTCGAGCGGCGTAGATGTCGCGACGTACTTGGGGACGGCGTTGATGAATGTCGCGAACGGCTCGATCTCGCTGCCCGGCCAGAACGCGGCCCATTCGTCGTAGCTGCGACGGCCCAGGACGACGGCGTCCTGGGTGGCGATCCAGTCGGCGCCGGCGGCGTCCAGGGCGTCGTCCCACTCGGTGAAGAAGCCGTCGGGAGCCTCGGCGACGCCATCGAGGGACAGCAGCTCGCACACGACGACTTTCCTCGAACCCATCGTCCGATGGTTCCAGCCCCAGCGGCACCGTGTCCACGCGGTCCGGTCCCCTGGCTTGATCGGTGATTTCATGTCGAGAACCGCAGGTCGGCTCCGCTCACCAGGTGAAGGGCCGCGACCGACGCGGCCGACGACACCTAGGAGACGCACCATGCCGAAGTACCTGCTCCTCAAGCACTACCGCGGCGGCCCCCAGGACCACCGCGACGTGCCGCCGATGGACCAGTGGGCACCCCAGGACGTCGAGGCGCACATGGCGTTCCTCAAGCACGTCGCCGAGCTGCTCGAGAAGAACGGCGAGTACGTCGACGCGCAGGCGCTGACGCCGACGCAGACCTGGGTGCGCTACGGCGGCCCGGACGCCGCGCCGGTGACGACGGACGGCCCGCACCCCGAGACGAGCGATCTCGTCGCGGGCTGGTACATGATCGACGTCGACTCGTTCGAGCGTGCTGTCGAGCTCGCGGCCTACGTCTCGTCAGAACCCGGTCCGGGTGGGACACCGTTGTACGAGTGGATCGACATCCGCGAGGTCATGTCCGAGATCCCGGCGAACGACTGAGTCGCATGGTCGACGACACGTCAGCGCGGGACGAGGTCGCACTGCGCGTCCTCGTCCCGCGTGTCCTCGCCGGGCTGGTCCGTCGGGGTGAGGACTTCGACGCCGCCGAGGACGCGCTGCAGGAGGCGCTCCTGGAGGCGCTTCGCGTATGGCCCGACCATCCGCCGCGGGACCCGCGCGCCTGGCTGACCACGGTGGCGACACGGAGGCTCGTCGATGCCCGTCGCAGCCAGGCCGCCCGGGATCGTCGCGAGGAGGCGGTGTTCGTCGAGCCGCATCCGGGAGCGACCGAGGAAGGCGACGACACCCTCTTCCTGCTGTTCTGCTGCTGCTCCCCCGAGCTGTCGCCCGCATCCCAGGTCGCGCTGACCCTGCGCGCAGTCGGTGGGCTGACCACTCGGGAGATCGCCGACGCGTTCTACGTTCCGGAGCCGACGATGGCGCAGCGGATCAGCCGGGCGAAGGGCATGCTGCGGGGTCGCCGGCTCGACCAGCCCGGCGACCTCGCGGTCGTGCTGCGCGTGCTCTACGTGATCTACACCACCGGCCACGCGGCGCGCGTCGACCTGGCCGGCGAGGCGATACGGCTCGCCCGGCACCTCACGCTGGCCACCGACGAGCCCGAGGCTCGTGGGCTCCTCGCGCTGATGCTCCTCAACCACGCCCGATTCCCGGCGCGCTTCGACTCCGAGGGGCGCATCGTCACGCTCGACCTGCAGGACCGCACGCTCTGGGACACCCGCCAGATTGCCGAGGGGGTTCGCGTCCTGCAGTCGGCGCTGGAACTGCAGCGCCCTGGTCGCTATCAGATCGAGGCCGCCATCGCCGCGCTGCACGACGACACGGCGCGAGCGGACGAGACCGACTGGCCACAGATCCTTGCGTGGTACGACGACCTGGTCGGGCTCACCGACGACCCGGTGCGACACGACCCGGCCGCGGTGCTCGGGCGTGCTGTCGCGGTCGGACACGTCCTGGGTGCGGCCGCCGGGCTTCGTGAGACCGACCGGCTCAGGGCTGTCCTCGGGGACCGGCACCGGTGGCACGCGGTCCGCGCGTACCTGTACCAGCTCGACGGCGATCCCGAGGCTGCGGCCACGGAGTTCGCCCGTGCGGCTCACCTGGCGACGGACGTCAGAGAACGCGACCACCTCGTCCGTCAGGCCGTGCGTGCGAGGGCCATGTCGACACCCTGAGCCGGGCGGAGCCGACGACCGGTCCTCAGGGGCACGTCTCGCCCGGGCCACGGCGATCGCTCGATGCGTCGACGCCGAGGAGCGCGTCACATCCGGAACTCAGGACGTCTGCTCCGGCACGATGGTGAGCACGTAGCGTTCCTCGGTCAGGGAACCGTCGCGGGACAGCGCCTGCCGCTCCCCCGTGCGTGCGTACCCGGCGCGGACGGACAGGTCGCCCGCAGCATGGTTGTTGTCGACGACCCACAGGGAGACCGTCCGCGCACCGTCGGCGGCCGCAGCCTGGCGGACGGCGTCGAGGAGCGCCCAGCCCATGCCCTGGCGGCGCGACTCGGGTGCGACCCACAACGAGATCACGTGCCGGTCGTCGATCGGCGAGCCGGGCTCCTGGAGCATCTGGACGATGCCTCGGCCGGTGCCCGTGTCGTCGACCGCGATCCACGTGGGGCTCGTGCGCAGACGCATGCGCCAGTGCGACTCCACGAACCGGTTCTCGCGGGCAAGCGACGCGCCGAAGATCTGGGGGTTCTCACGCACGGCCCTCAGACGGACGTCGCGGACGAGCTCCCAGTCGTCCTCGCCTACGCGTTGGATCAGCACCAGGACAGAATGCCCCACGTCGGGCACGGGCGCCGTCAGGGCGCGCCGCGGCCTGATCCGGTCAGCCGCCGTGGCCCGCCGGATCGGGTACCGACCGCGCGGCGTCGGCGATCTCCTCCTCGGGGCGAGGTGGTACGGACTCGTCGTACTCGAGCTCGGGCACCTCGTGCGCATGGCCGTCGTGGCCTTGGGGGTGAGTCACGGGCTTCTCCCTCCGACGAGGATCACGGTACGCGGCCAGTCCGGCAGCGCGCGCCCTACAGCTCGATCGATTCACCCGAGCCCAGCAGGATCGGGTCCCCCGCGCCCCCGAGGCGACCCACGAGCGTCGACGCGAGCCCGACGCCCGGCGCGGAGAGCTGAGCGTCGTGGATCGTGACGAGCCGACCGGGCGAGACCGACCGGACGTAGTCGACGACCTCGCCGATCTTGAGCCAGGGACCGCCGATCGGTGTCATCAGCGCGTCGACGTCCGCGCCGAGCGGGTCGACGAACGCGTCGCCGGGGTGCAGCACGCCCGCTGTCAGATAGCCGACGTTGGCGGCTCGAGGGATGTCCGGGTGGATCTCGGCGTGCCACTCCCCCAGCACGGTGACGTCGAACCCACCCGCGTGGACGGCGTCCCCGGCGGCGACCGCATGTAGCCGGTCAGCCGTGACCCCGGCTGCCGCCAGGAGGTCGAGCGCTGGTTGCGGTCCCCAGACCTCGACCCCTGCCGCCGCCACGGGATCGGCGGCCAGATGGTCGGCGTGCTCGTGCGTGACGAGCACCGCCGAGACTCCGGACAGGGCGCCCGCAAGGTCCGAGAAAGCCCCAGGGTCGATCACCAGGCGGTCGTCGCCGCGGTCGAGCCTGATGCAGGAGTGGCCCCAGCGGGACAGTCGGACGCTCATCCCCGCAGTCTCCCCTGACCGGCCTCTGCGTGCCGCCCGAACGGCGTCCGGGCTGCGATTCGTGAACGACACGCGGCACAGATACGGTGTCGCCCGTGCTGGTGCTCGGTGTGTGCAGCCTCAAGGGTGGCGTCGGGAAGACGTCGGTGACCCTCGGTCTGGCGTCGGCTGCCCTGGAACGCGGCCTGCGCACGCTCGTCATCGACCTCGACCCCCAGGGCGACGCCACGATGGCGCTCGGTGCGCGGCCGGACACGGCGGACGTGGCCACGGTGCTGGAGCTTCCCGGCGCCGCGACGATCGAGGCCGCAACCGTCCGGTCGTCGTGGGCCGACGAGGGCGTGGACGTGCTCGTCGGCTCCGAGCGCTCGGCCGAGCACGACCGGCTGCGTGACAACGACGTCGAGCGGCTGCGGTACGCGCTGTCGTGGGTGAACGCCTACGACCTGATCCTGATCGACTGCCCGCCGTCGCTCGGCGGCCTCACGCGGACGGGCCTCGTGGCCGCGGACCGAGCGATCGTCGTCACAGAGCCCGGACTGTTCTCCGTGATGGCCGTCGGGCGCGCCATGCGGACGATCGACGAGCTGCGCCGCGGTCCCGCACCGGCGCTGCAGCCGCTCGGGATCGTGGTGAACCGGGTGCGGGCCCGCTCGGTCGAGCAGGCGTTCCGGCTCGACGAGCTGCAGACGCTCTACGGGCCCCTCCTGCTCAGTCCGAGCGTCCCGGAGCGCGCGGCCCTCCAGCAGGCTCAGGGCGCCGCGCAGCCGGTGCACGCCTGGCCGGGGGCCGCCTCCGTCGAGCTCGGTCGCACGTTCGACGCCCTGCTGGACAGAGCACTGCGCGCGCCCCGCCGATAGGCGGAACGCGCGCACGTAGTATTCGGGCTGGTCAGCCTGCGGTTCGTGCCTGGCGTCGCATGGCGAGCTCGTCGTGCGGCGACGGCTCTCCGGTGAGGTCCTCGTCCTCGTCCGCACGCTCCGACGGGAGGGCCGCGAGCGTGCCCTCGACCTCACGCCAGACCCGGCCGACGGCGATGCCGAACACGCCCTGGCCGCCCTGCACCAGGTCGATGACCTCGTCGGCGGACGTGCACTCGTACACGCTGGCACCGTCGGACATCAGGGTGATCTGCGCCAGGTCGTCGACGCCCCGCTCGCGCAGGTGGGCGACGGCGGTCCGGATCTGCTGCAACGAGACGCCCGTGTCGAGCAGGCGCTTGACCACCTTGAGCACGAGGATGTCGCGAAAGCTGTAGAGGCGCTGCGTTCCCGAGCCGGTCGCCGGACGGACCGAGGCCTCGACCAGCCCGGTGCGGGCCCAGTAGTCGAGCTGGCGGTACGTGATGCCGGCCGCGCGGCAGGCCGTGGGGCCGCGGTAACCGGTCGAGGTGTCGAGATCCGGGAGGTCGTCGTCGAAGAGCATGCCCTGGGCGCGCTGGGGAACGACCCCGCCGACGCTCTCGGCATTCTCGGTGCTGGTCACGGATCCTCCACTCGTCGAGCGCCGGTCAGGACGACGTCTCGCCCGGCTATCCGCCACAGTAGGCCCGTCACGGTGCAGACGCCACGACGCCCCCGGGCGTGTCGCCGTGCGCGAGTCTCACCTTCAACCTGAACCGGAAGGTTTGATCACAACCCCTCGTCGTCGGGCTCGCTGCCGGTGCCGAAGTCCTCCGGCGTCACCAGGTCCAGGAACCGACGGAACCGCTCGAGGTCCTGCTCGGAGGACGCTGTGCGGACCTCGACGCCGGCCACGGCGACCACCTCGGCGGAGCAGAGGACCGGGCACGAGAACCGCAGAGCCAGAGCGATGGCGTCGGATGCGCGCGAGTCGACGCGCGGACCGGTGCGCAGCACCAGCTCGGCGTGGAACACGCCCTCTTCCAGCCGGGTGATCTCGACGCGGGTCAGGCCCGAGCCGGTTGCGACCAGGACGTCCCGCAGCAGGTCGTGGGTCATCGGGCGCGGCGGCACGATCCCCGCCTGCGCGGAGGCAATCGCACTCGCCTCGGACGGCCCGATGAGGATGGGCACGAGGAGCTCCGAGTCGGGGTCCAGGAGCAGCACGACGATCTCGTCGTCCGCCAGGTGCTGACGTACACCCACGACCTCGACGGGAATCAGCTCAGGATCTTCCCCCATACGGCCCAACCTACGACGCCCAGGGCGATCCGGCGTGGTGGTGGGGGGCGCGAGTGTGTCTCGGTCCCGTTACGGAGCGAGGTCGGCGACGGCCGCGCGTACGAGGGCCGTGTGCATTTGCGTGCAGAGCTCGCCGACCTCCGCGGCGAGCGTTCCTGCGCGTGCACGGCTCGATGCGCTGCGCTGGCCGCGCCACGGCGCAACCACCTGCTCGACCAGGTCCGCCTGACGGTCAGCCGCAGCACGGAACTGGCGCAGGTGCCGCGGGTCGATCCCGTGCTCGGCGAGGGCCGCCGCCGAGACGACGATCTGGAGCGCCCAGGAGTCGAAGGCGCCGGACGGGTGCGGCCGCACGATTCCGGCGGTGACCAGGTCCTCGATGAACGCCGCCTCGACCCCCGCCTCGGTCGAGAGGACCTCCAGCGTCAGGCGAGTCCCGGAGGACTCACGAACGCCGTCGCGGGTGGCCAACCGGGCCCGGGGCGCAGGCTCGTCCTCCTCCCCTGCGTCCAGCGCCGCGAGCCGTTCGCCGATCACCTTCAACGGCATGTACCGGTCGCGCTGCTGGCGCAGGACGAACCGGAGGCGCTCGACGTCGGCCGGCGAGTACTGGCGGTACCCCGACGGCGTGCGCACCGGTTCGATCAGGCCCTGCTCCTCGAGGAACCGCAGCTTGGACGTCGTCACGGCGGGGAACTCGATCTGCAGGCCGGCGAGCACGTCCGAGATCCGCATGGTCGCGCGGCGCGAGATGCCGCGCGGCCAGAGCTCGTCGGTCGGTGCGGCGTCCTGCGTCGTCGCAGGTTCGTGCACGGCGTCCAGCCGGTTCGGTCGTGCACTCACCACGCGATGCCCCCGGTCCATCCGATCCGTCGGTTCACGCGTCCGCCGCGTCCCGGTGCGGGCTGGGATGGAACGTCATGCGGTACTTGCCGATCTGCACCTCGTCGCCGGCCCGCAGGACCGACTGGTCGATCCGGGTGCGGTTCACGTAGGTGCCGTTGAGCGAGCCGATGTCGCGGACGACGAACTGGTTGCCCTCGCGGACGAACTCCGCGTGCTTGCGCGACACCGTCACGTCGTCGAGGAAGATGTCCGCCCCGGTCGAGCGGCCTGCGACGGTCCGCTCGGCGTCGAGCAGGAACCGTGCCCCTGCACTGGGGCCCCGTTGCATGACGAGCAGCGCGGACGTGGGCGGCAGGGCGTTCACCGCCCCGATCTCGTCGGGGGTGAGTCCGACGGGCGCAGCGGCCTCGATCTCGACGGGCTCGATCGCACCAAAACTCATGGTCGTGTCTTGTCCGGATGTCGGACCGCCGACGCGCGAATCGTCGCTGCTCATGCCACCTCCCGGCCCGGTTCCGACTCTGCAAGCGGGCTGACCGCCACGCGTTTCACACCCTATGCGGACCGGGGCGTCCCGCGCAGCACCGTCGAGATGCGCACGGCGGGCGAAGGCCGACAAACCAGGGTCATTTCTTCGACGGAGGTACCGGGGTGGCGTACACGGGGTCCGGGATGACGCGCAGGGCTGTGATCTGGACGTTGTCCCGGCGGTCGACCGTGCCCTCGGCTCGGTTGTTGCGCACCTGCGCCATCGCGCCGCCTGGGATCTGCAGAGCAGGGTCGATCGTCTCCGGGTCGCCGATCGCCGTCCACACGTACGGCGAGACCAAGGCGACTCCGTCGAGCTCGATGGCACCGGCGGTGCCCGTGAACGCACTGCTCGCCGTCACTCGCTGACCGTTCAGCTCGATCGCCTCGGCGCCCGCGTTGCGCAGCTCCTCGAGCACGTCGAGCATCGTGATCGGCTTGACGAGCCCGTTCGAGTCGTTCGGCTCCGTGAGCGTCACGACGACACCGGGTCCCTCCGCCGGAAGCCGGCCCGTCAGGATGCCCTGGGTCTCGGCGCTGCGGCGCAGGGCGTCGAGCGCGGCCTGGCGTCGGTCCGAGCCCGACAGGAGCTCGTCCCGCTCCCGGGTGAGGTCCGCCGACTCGTTCGCCAACGCGTCGCTGCGGTTGGTCACCTCGTCGAGGATGCGCACGAGGTCTTGCTGGCGCATGGAGCTCAGGTCAGCGCCGGCCGCCTGACGCACCTGGACCACGAGCGCGAACCCGAGCATGGCGCACAGCACTCCCGCCAGGACCTGGGCCCGCGTCATCCGCGGCCGCAGTGCCCGCCCGAGCACCGCCCATGCGCCCGGCGACGCGGGTGCTGCCGGACTCGCCGGCTGTTCAGGCCCCGACGAACGCTCGTCCTGGTCGACGGCGGGCTCGAGCCCGTCGACGGCGGACTCGTCCTCCGACCCGGCGGACGCGTCCTCTGCCCAGGCGGGCGCCTCGCCGGACCGGGCAGGCGCGTCGTCGAACCCCGTGGGCTCGTCGTCGGAGCCTGTGGGCTCGTCTGTCCCGGGCTCGGAGCTCGGGGCGACCTCGACGTCCGGTGCGTCGTCCGGTGCGTCGTGCGCCGACTCCTCGATCGCGTCCGCGCGAGCCTGCTCGATGGCTTCTGCGCGGGCGAGCTCGGCGGCGGCAGCAGCTGCGAGAGGCGACTCGTCGTCGTTGACGACCGGCCCAGCGAGGTCAGGGCGGGGCTCGTTGAGGGCGTCGAACACCTCGAGCGGGCTCGGGCGACCAGGCTCCAGGTCGTCCCGACCCTCTCTCTCGTCCGACGGGGTGTCCACGGTCACGCCTTGAACAGGTGACGGCGGATCGAGGCAGCGTTGGAGAAGATGCGGATCCCGAGCACGACGACGACGGCGGTCGACAGCTGCGTCCCGACGCCCAGCTGGTCGCCGAGGAAGACGATCAGGGCGGCCACCACGACGTTCGACAAGAACGAGATCAGGAAGACGCGGTCGTCGAAGATGCCGTCGAGCATGGCGCGCAGCCCGCCGAAGAGCGCATCGAGCGCTGCGACGACAGCGATCGGCAGGTACGGCTGCAGCTCGGTGGGCACGGTCGGCTGAAGGAGCAGCCCGCCCACGATGCCGATGAGCAGCCCGATGACGGCGATCATGTGCCCTCCCTCCCCGAAAGACGTGCCGACGATGCCACACCGGACTCGTCGGGCGCACGTCCCGCGCCGAACGCATCGGCCGTCCCGCTCTGCGTCGGGCTCGGGGTCGTCGACGGGGTCGGCTCCGTGGCCTCGCCCAGACCCAGCCTCGTCGCGTCGTGCAGCGTGACCGGCCCGGTGCCTGGGAGCTTGAGGCGGGACTGCGACGACATCTGGACGCCGATCCCGAAGCTCGTGCGCAGTGTGGAGAGGCGCTGACCGGCGCTCGACCGGGCGAGTGCCGGCTGCATCGCCACCGGGTTCCCGATCGCGTCGACCTTGTACGGGCTGCTCAGCGGGACGAGGTCGACCAGCACGGCGTCCCCGGCAGAGCGGATGGCCGTCATCGAGGTGAGTCGCTGCCCGTTGACCGCGATCGCCTCCGCGCCGGACGCCCACAGGCCGTTGACCAGCACCTGCAGGTCCTGGTCCTGGACGCGCAGCTTCGGGTCCTCGGTGTCCGGGTCCTCCGTGGGCGCGTCGGTGAGCTCGATACGCAGTCCGCGCCCCTCGACCGGCTGGACGCCCGACTCGACAGCCACGGCGTCCGCGCCCTCCTGCAGCGCACGGTCGTCGTCGCCCAGGACCTCCGCCTGCAGCGAGCTGACCTGGCCCGTGAGCTCGTCGATCTGGGCCTGGAGGTTCTCGGCCTTCTCGGTGCGCTCCCCGATCTGCCCCTCGAGGATCTCGCGTGCCTTCTGCACGGAGCTCGCGGGATGGCGCAGGGCGATGGTCGCGGCCGTGGTGCCGAGCCCGAGGACGACGGCGATCACGACGAGCGTCGAGAGCGACCGGATGGTGCGTGGGCTCGCCGTTCCGGTGGCTCGCCGGGCTGCGGCCTCGGCGTACCCGGGGTCGAGCGGGCGTCGGTACACCTCGGTCAGCAGCGTCATCGATGCGTCGGGTGGCCGAGCAGGCGCGACCGGCAGCGGTCTCTCAGTGCCGTGCCGGGAGCTCATGCCTGCTCCGCCGGTGCGCGCAGCAGGCTCGCCGCCTGCGCGAGATACAGGGCGCCCGCGAACCAGTACAGGGCCACGCCCCAGAGCGCGAACGCCCAGCCGACCACGCCGGCGACCACACCGACCCACGAGTCGAGCTCGGCGAGCAGAAGGAGCGGGAACGCGTACAGCAGGGCGAAGGTGCCGGCCTTGCCTGCCAGGTGAACCGGGAGCGGTGCGTAGCCGGCGCGGCCGAGCACGAGCAGCATGATGCCGAGCACCACGTCCCGGAGCACCAGCACACCGAGCAGCCACCACGGGACGACGTCACGCCAGGCAAGGGCCACGAGCGTGACGATGATGAACAGGCGGTCGGCTGCGGGGTCGAGCAGCTGGCCCAGCCTCGAGACCTGTCCGAGCCGACGGGCGAGCACCCCGTCGAGCCAGTCGGACGCACCGGAGACGGCGAGGACGAGGATCGCCCAGCCGTCGTTGCCAGTGGCCAGGAGAACCGCGAACACCGGCACGAGCAGGAGCCGGACGAAGCTGATCGCGTTGGGGATCGTCAGCACGCGCGAGGAGACGGTGTTGTCGTCGATCATCGCCTGCCACTTCCTGATCCCCGTGCGGACTGTGCGCGGCGACGATCCTATGCGCGCGACCGGCACGCTCCCGACCGTGGCGCGCGGCGGGCACGGCCCGTTGGTGCGACGCTGGCGCTATGGCGCATCGCAACGACCCTGAGGTGATCCGACGGCTCCTGACAGCCCCGGGTCGATGGGCGGTGGTCGGCCTGTCGTCGAACCGGGCGAGGGCCGCCTACGGGGTGTCGGCCTACCTGGGCCGGATCGGCAAGGAGATCGTCCCGGTGCACCCGAGCGGGGACGCGGTCCACGGCGCGGCTGGGGTGCGCTCCCTCGCGGAGGTCCAGGGGCCGATCGACGTGGTGGACGTCTTCGTCAACCGCAGCCTGGCCGGTGGCGTCGTCGACCAGGCCATCGCGGTCGGCGCCGGGGCGGTGTGGCTCCAGCTCGACGTCATCGACGAGGAGGCGGCGGCGCGCGCGGAGGCGGCCGGACTCGACGTCGTCATGAACGCCTGCCCGGCGATCGAGGGTCCGCGGCTCGGCCTGACGTGACCTGTGCCCGACGTCACGCGAACCGGTCCGGACAACCGGGCGCGCGCCCGGCTAGACTTGCCCCGAATCTGGAGTTCGTCGCGTCCCCCTTCGAGGCGTCGCCACCATCACTGCCTGCACGGCAGTGGCTGGGGCCCGCCTCTTGTTGTGAGGTCTAGGCACCGCGAGACGCGGTTGCCACTGGGTGGTCCGGGGCTGCGACCCGCTGTTCGCCGACCCGGTGCACGGTTCAGGGCTCCGCCCCGCGATGATCGGTTTCTCATTTCATGAGTTCTGTTGCGCCCTCTTCCATGCCCGAGAACGGCACCTTCGACGAGCTGGGACTCCCTCCGGCGCTCGAGGCCGCTATCGCCGACCTGGGCTTCACCACTCCGTCCGCGATCCAGGCACAGGCCGTCCCTGCCCTGCTGAGCGGCCGCGACATCGTCGGCGTCGCCCAGACCGGCACCGGCAAGACGGCCGCGTTCGGCCTGCCCCTCCTGGCGTCGATCGACATGGACGTGCACGCGGTGCAGGCCATCGTCCTGACGCCGACGCGTGAGCTCGCCATGCAGGTCGCCGACGCGATCCAGTCGTTCGCGACGCACCTGCCCGGCCTCAACGTCCTGGCCGTCTACGGCGGTTCGCCGTTCCTGCCGCAGCAGCGTGCGCTGGCCCGTGGCGCCCAGGTCGTCGTCGGTACCCCGGGCCGCGTGCTCGACCACCTCGACCGTCACACCCTGAAGATGGCGGACGTCCGCTTCCTCGTGCTCGACGAGGCCGACGAGATGCTCCGCATGGGCTTCGCCGAGGACGTGGACCGGGTCCTGTCGGCCGCGCCGCGTGAGCGCCAGGTCGCGCTGTTCTCCGCGACGATGCCGCCGCCCATCCGCCGCGTCGCCGAGCAGCACCTGACGCGTCCGGTCGAGATCACCGTGTCGCGCCAGGCGTCCACGGTGACGAGCGTCCGCCAGACCTACGCGGTCGTCCCCCACCGCCACAAGACCGGCGCGCTCGCCCGCGTGCTCGCCGTGTCCGAGGCCGATGCCGCGATCGTGTTCGTCCGCACCCGCGGTGCGGCCGAGGAGGTCGGCAGCGCGCTGATCGAGCGTGGCATCTCCGCCGCCTACATCTCGGGCGACGTGGCTCAGACGGAGCGCGAGAAGATCGTCGACCGCCTCCGCACCGGTGCGCTCGACGTGCTCGTCGCGACCGACGTGGCCGCCCGCGGGCTGGACGTCGACCGGATCGGCCTCGTCGTGAACTTCGACGTGCCGCGCGAGCCCGAGACCTACGTGCACCGCATCGGTCGCACCGGCCGCGCCGGTCGCGAGGGTGAGGCGCTGTCGTTCGTCACGCCGGCCGAGCAGTCGCGTCTGCGTCAGATCGAACGGACCACGCGCCAGTCGCTCATCCAGGTGGAGATCCCGACGCCCGTCGAGGTCTCAGCGCACAAGGTCACCGGGCTGCTCGCCCGCACGGCCGAGCGCAAGGAGATCGGCCGCCTGGACCTGTACCGCGAGGCCATCGCGGTCCACCTGGCGCAGAACCCGGACGTCGACCCGGTCGACCTGCTCGCCGTCCTGACGGCTCTCGCCGTCGGTGACGAGGGCCCGCAGGCTGCGAGCGGCGACGACCTCGACGATGCGCTCTCGCGTGCTCACCTCAGTGGTGGCAACGGGCGGGACCGCGACGGCGAGCACGCGAGCGGCCGGAGCTACGACCGCCCTGAGCGTGGCGAGCGTCGCAACAACAGCACGCACATCGCCGGCGGTTCCCCGCGCTGGCGCGTGGCGGTCGGCCACCGGGACGGTCTCCAGCCGGGCGCCCTGGTGGGCGCGCTGACCGGTGAGGGTGGCCTCACCGGCAAGGACGTCGGCAAGATCGACATCTTCGGCAGCTTCGCCCTCGTCGACATCCCGTCCGGACTGACCCCCGAGGTCATCGACCGTCTGGCGCGTACGCGCGTCGCCGGTCGTCCGTTGCGGATCCGCCAGGACACGGGCCCGCGCCCCGGCCAGGGTGCCTCGCGCCCGAGCCACGGCCCGGCGCGCGGCCGCTCCTGACATCGACGACGAAGCCTCGCCTCTCCGACGAGAGGCGAGGCTTTCTCGCGCTCAGGCGACTTCGGACGCCACTGCCGCGACCAGCTCGTCCACGTCCGACTCGGTCGTGTCGAACGAGCACATGAGTCGGACCTCGCCGGTGGCGACGTCCCAGTCGTAGAACCGCCAGCGGCGTCGCAGCGCCTCGACGACCCCGGCCGGGAAGACGACGAACACGCCGTTCGCCTGGGTCGGCCGCGTCACCCGGACGCCGGGGAGGTGCTCGATGCCCGCCCGCAGACGGGCCGCCATCGCGTTCGCGTGCGTGGCGGACCGCAACCAGAGATCGCCCTCGTACAGCGCCACGAGCTGCGCGGAGACGAACCGCATCTTCGAGGCCAGCTGCATGTCCATCTTGCGCAGGTAGAGGAGACCGCCGTCGGCGTCCGGGGTGAGCACGACGACCGCCTCCCCGAACAGCAGCCCGTTCTTCGTCCCGCCGAGGGAGACGACGTCCACGGCCGCATCGGTGGTGAAGGCCCGCAGCGGCAGGTCGAGGGCCGCAGCCGCGTTGGAGATCCGGGCGCCGTCGAGGTGCAGGCGCATGCCGAGCGCGTGCGCCTGGTCGGCCAGGGCGCGGATCTCGTCCGGCGTGTAGAGCGTGCCCAGCTCGGTGCTCTGCGTGATGGAGACGACCCCGGGCTGGGCGCGGTGCTCGTCGCCGAACCCCCATGCCTGGGTGGCCACAAGGTCCGGAGTGAGCTTGCCGTCGGGCGTCGGGACCGTGAGCAGCTTGAGGGCTCCGATCCGCTCCGGGGCACCGTTCTCGTCCGTCTGGATGTGTGCGGTGTCGGAGCAGATGACCGCGCCCCAGCGCGGCAGCAGCGACTGCAGGGACAGCACGTTGGCGCCGGTGCCGTTGAAGACCGGGAACGCGGAAGCCGTCGGCCCGAAGTGCTGCTGGAGCACGGTCTGGAGGCGTGCCGTGTAGACGTCTTCGCCGTACGACGTCTGGTGCCCGCCGTTCGCCGACGCGATCGCCTCGAGGATCTCCGGATGCGTCCCCGCATAGTTGTCGGACGCGAAGTCCCGGCGGTCGGCGTCGTGCAGTCTGGTCACGGCTCAAGTGTGCCCTGGGGCTTCCCGTGCGGCATGATCCGAGCAGTCGGCAGGAGGTGACGGTGGACCCGATGGACGCAGACCCGGACGACGGTCGGACCGAGACGGCCAACCAGAGGGCCGACCGCAACTGGAGCGAGCTCCTCCAGGAGCTGCGGGTGTCCCAGACCGGCACGCAGATCCTCACGGGCTTCCTGCTGACGATCCCGTTCCAGCAGAGATTCGCGACGCTCGACACCTACGAGCGCAACCTCTACCTGGTGCTGGTGCTGCTCGCCGTGCTGGCGACGGCCCTGCTGCTCACGCCGGTCCCCCTGCACCGGGTCCTGTTTCGCCGACACCTCAAGCCGCAGCTCGTCGAGTGGGGAAACCGGTTCGCGCGCGTCGGGCTGTTCGTCCTGGCACTCGTCCTCGCCGGCGGAGCGATGCTCCTCTTCGACGTCGTGCTCGGGCGTACCGCCGGGCTGCTCGTCGGCGTGTCGTCGCTCGTCGTCCTCCTCGGGTTCTGGTGGGTGCTCCCCCAGGTCATCGGGCGACGCACGGACCGAAGCGCTACGACGCAGCGGCCGCCCGGCAGCCGGCACACGTCCCGATGAGCTCGATCGTGTGCTCGACGTCGTCGAACCCGTGCGCGGCCCCCACCTGTGACGCCCACGCCTCAGCCTGACCCGCGTCGATCTCGACGGTCCGGCCACACGACCGGCACACGAGGTGATGGTGGTGGCTGCGCTGCTCGCAGAGGCGGTAGACCGACTCCCCCTCCTCGGTCCGCAGCACGTCGACGTCACCGTGCTCGGACAGGCTCTGCACCGCGCGGTAGACCGTGGCGAGGCCGACGCTCGAACCCCGCGAGCGCAGCATCTCGTGCAGCTGCTGCGCGCTGCGGAACTCGTCGACGTCCGAGAGCAGGTCGAGGATCTCGGCGCGCTGCCGCGTCTGGCGCGGGACGACCACCATCGCGGAGCCGCCTTCCTGAGAGTCGTTCCCAAGATCATACGAGACCGAGCCCCCGATCCCAGTGGATCGGGGGCCCGGCCTGACGTGCTGGAGGTGCTGCGTCAGCCCTGCACGGCGCGCTTGAGGGCGCTGCCCGCAGTGAGCTTCACGCGGAAGCCCGCGGGGATCTCGAGCTTCTCACCGGTCTGCGGGTTGATACCGGTGCGGGCACCACGCTCGGCGCGGGCGACTGCGAGGAAGCCGGGGATCGTGACGGCCTCGCCCTTGGCAAGGTTCTCGACCACGACCTCCTGGAGGGCCTTCAGGGCCTTGTCGGCGTCCGTGTTGGTCAGGCCCGCCTTGGCGGCGAGGGCCTGGACGAGCTCGGTGCGGTTCACGCTCACTAGATGTGCTCCTTGTTCACTCGGAATGCGGGCCCAGGTGCGGGCCGAGGTGTGCCCGGGCATGAGGGGGTACCGACGTGCCCGGGGACGACCGGCTGACACTAACCCGTGAAGGGCCTCCAGACCGATCCGGGCGTGTCGCGTCACCTGTGCGCGCGCGCCAGGACAGCCTCCAGCGGCCACGTGGTGATGATGCGGGCGGGATCGAGATCGTGCTGCGCGACCCGCTCACAGCCTGCCCCGAGCCAGTCGAGCTGGCCGGGGGCGTGCGCGTCGGTGTCGATCGAGAACAGGCACCCGGCCTCGATGGCGATGTCGAGCAGGTCGTGGGGCGGGTCGAGCCTGTCGGGGCGGCAGTTGATCTCCACGGCGACCCCGTGCTCGGCGCAGGCGTCGAACACGCGACGGGCGTCGAACTCGCTCTGCGGGCGGCTCTTGCCCTTGATCTGGCGTCCCGTGCAGTGGCCCAGGATGTCGGTGCGGGGATTGCGGACGGCCGTGAGCATCCGTTCGGTCATGGGTCCGCGGTCCATGCGCAGCTTGGAGTGGACGGAGGCGACGACGACATCCAGCCGGTCGAGCAGGTCCGGGTCCTGGTCCAGCCCGCCGTCGTCGAGGATGTCGACCTCGATGCCGGTCAGCACCCTGAACGGCCCGACCACCGTGTTCAGCGCGGCGACCTGGTCCAGCTGGGCCCGCAACCGTGGGGCGGACAGCCCGCTGGCGACCGTCAGGCGCGGCGAGTGGTCCGTGATCGCGAGGTACTCGTGCCCGAGCTCCATCGCGGCAAGCACCATCTCCTGGATCGGCGTGGACCCGTCGCTGGCCTCCGTGTGGGCGTGCAGGTCGCCGCGCAGCGCTCGTCGCACCTCGGCCGCCGCCGGATCCAACGTCGACGCGGCATACTCGTCCTCGAGGGTGCCCAGGTACTCGACCGGCTTGCCACGCAGCACATGGGCGACGACGTCCGCCGTGCGGGCGCCGACGGACGGCAACGTGGCCAGCGCACCCGTGGTCGCCAGGACCGCGAGACGCTGCGGGTCCTGCTTCTCGACGCTCACGGCGGCCTTGCGGAACGCCTCGCTGCGGTACGCGCTCGCCTGCGCACGCTCCAGGAGGAACGCGATCCGGCGCAGGGCTGCGACGGCGTCCGCCTGCCGCTCGGACGCCGCTCGGTCTGCCGGGCTCACGACGCCTTGGACTTCCGCTTCTTCGGCTCCTCGGGAGCCTTGGCCGGCTCCTCACCGCGCGCGCTCCGCGCCTTCTCGACACTGCGCTGCAACGCGGCGAGCAGGTCGACGACGTCCCCGCCGCCGTCCCCCGACGTCTCCTCGCCGGGGGGGACCGGAACCGACTGCGTGTCGCCGGAGGAGACCTTGGCCTGGATCATCGCCTCGAGCGCACCCGCGTAGCGGTCCTCGTACTGGCTCGGGTCGAAGTCGGCGGCGAGCGAGTCGACGAGGGACGCCGCCATCGCCAGCTCCTGCGGGCGGACGGTGACCTCCTCGTCCAGAACCGGGAAGTCGACCGCACGTACCTCGTCGGGCCACAGCAGCGTCTGCATGACGATGGCCTTGTCGCGGACGCGCAGGATCGCCATCGACTCACGCTGGCGCAGCGCGACCTTGACCACGGCCACGCGGTCGGCCTGCTCCAACGCACCGCGCAGCAGCGCGTACGGCTTGGCGGCGGACTTCTCGGGCTCGAGGTAGTACGTCTTCTGCAGCAGGATCGGGTCGACCTGGTCCACGGGGACGAACTCGAGCACCTCGATCTCGCGCTCCGTCGACAGCGGCAGCGAGCGGAAGTCCTCGTCGGTGAGGACGACCAGCTCGCCGTCCTCGGTCTCGTAGCCCTTGGCGATGTCCGACATCTCGACGGGCTCGCCGTCGATGCTGCAGAACTTGCGGTACCGGATGCGGCCGCCGTCCTCGCGGTGGACCTGGTGGAGCGTCACCTCGTGCTCCCCTGTCGCCGAGTAGAGGCGCACAGGAACGTTGACCAGCCCGAAGGCGACCGAGCCCTTCCAGATCGCTCGCATGGTGGTGACCTTTCGTCGTCGAGGGTGCGGTGGTCCGAACCAACCGCATGCACGCAGAACCAAGGGCGCGACCCGCGCGACCTTCTACCGGCAGGATGGACCCGTGGAGCCCATGCTCGCCACCCCCCCACCGGTCCGACGGAACTTCCGCGCGGCTCGCAGTGGTCCTACGAGGTCAAGTGGGACGGCGTCCGCGCGCTCGCCGACACGACCACGGGCGTCCTGCGGCTGTGGAGCCGGCAGGAGCGCGAGATCACCGTTGCGTACCCCGAGCTGGCGGGTCTCGCGGCCATCGACGACGTGATCCTCGACGGCGAGATCGTGCTGCTGGCCGACGGCATCCCGTCGTTCACCGCACTCGCCGAGCGGATGCACGTGCGCGACAGCCGTCGTGCGGCGGCCCTCGCGGCACGACAACCGGTGACGTTCATGGTGTTCGACGTCGTGCGGACCGACGGTGTCGACGTCACCGGTTCGACGTACGACGAGCGTCGAGCGCTCCTCGAACGGCTCACCCTGCCCGAGAACGTGCAACGCTCCCCCGTCTACCCCGACGGGCAGGACCTGTGGGGGGTCACCCGGCAGCTGGGGCTCGAGGGCGTCGTCGCGAAGAAGCGCACCTCGATGTACCACCCGGGTCGACGCTCGGAGGAGTGGGTCAAGGCGCCGCACCGCCGGACGCGTGCCGCACTGGTGTGCGGATGGCGGGTGGAGACGAACGGGTCGGGACGGCTCGGCGCCGTGCTGTTCGGCGCCCGCGACGCGAATGGCGCGCTGCGGTTCCTCGGACGCGCCGGCAGCGGCCTGAGCGGTCCGAAGGCGGCCAGGATGCGCGAGCTGCTCGTGGAGCACGCCCGGACCGACTCGCCGTTCGACGAGGAGGTCCCAGCACTGGACGCGCGCGGGACCCACTGGGTGGACCCGGTCGTCGTCGTCGACACCCTGTACCTCGCCCGTAACCCCACCGGTCGCCTGCGCCAGCCGGTGGTGCGCGGGGTACGGACCGACACCGACGCCGACCCCTGGGAGCAGCCGTGACGCCGGAACGGCAGATGGTGGACGTGGAGGGCCGCGCCGTCCGCGTGAGCCACCTGGAGAAGGTCATGTACCCCACGACCGGGATGACGAAGGCCGAGGTGATGAACTACTCGGTGGGCGTCGCGCCGGCCCTGCTCGCGCAGCTGCGGGACCGTCCGGTCACCCGGATCCGGTGGCCGGACGGCGTGGAGGGCGAGAAGTTCTTCGAGAAGAACACCCCGCGCGGTGCGCCCGCCTGGGTCCGTCGGCAGAAGATCAGGGCCGCGCCGGGATCCGACGACGAGGGCGCCGAGCTCGAGCTGCCCTTCCTCGACGACCTCGCGGGGCTGGTCTGGGCGGCGAACCAGGGGGCGCTCGAGCTGCACACGCCGCAGTGGCGGGTGGGGCCGCGCGGCAAGGTCCACCGCCCCGACCGGCTCGTCGTCGACCTCGACCCCGGGCCGCCTGCAGGGCTGGACGCGTGCGCGAAGGTCGCCCATCTCGTGGCCGACCGGTTGCGCGCGGACGGCCTCGACGCGATCGTGCCCGTGACGTCGGGCAGCAAGGGCATGCAGCTGTACGCACGCCTGCCGGGGACGCAGACCGTGATGGAGGTGCGGCAGTACGCCCACGACCTCGCCTACGAGATCGCGGCCGCGAACTCGAACCTCGTCGTCGCGATCATGAAGAAGGACCTGCGCGGCGGGAAGGTGCTGATCGACTGGTCGCAGAACCACCCGAGCAAGACCACCATCACGCCCTACTCGTTGCGGGGGCGGGAGGTGCCGCACGCCGCGGCGCCCCGCTGGTGGGACGAGATCCGTCCGGGTCTGCAGCAGCTGACGCCCGAGGAGGTGGTCGCGCGGTTCGCCGAGCGCGGTGACCCCTTCTCGGATGGCGGGGGCTGACGACCTGCGGCAACGTAGCGGGACACAGACCGAAGGAGATCGCCATGGCGCTGCCCAAGTACACAGTCCCGTCCCTCACGCCGGAGCAGGGAGCCGAGGTCGCCGCCGTCCTGCAGGGCCGGCTTGATGCGTTGAACGACCTGGCACTCACCCTCAAGCACATCCACTGGAACGTCGTGGGCCCGCACTTCATCGCGGTGCACGAGATGATCGACCCGCAGGTCGACGCCGTGCGGCTCATGGTCGACGCGATCGCCGAGCGCATCGCGACGCTCGGAGTCGCACCCGTCGGGACGCCCGGCGCGCTGGTGAAGAACCGCACCTGGGACGACTACTCGATCGGCCGCGACAGCGCCATCGCGCACCTCGGCGCGCTCGACGTGGTCTACGTCGGCATCATCACCTCCCACCGGGAGGCGGCGGAGGCGACGGAGGAGACCGACCCGGTCACCAACGACATGCTCATCGGGCACCTGCACGAGCTCGAGCTCTTCCACTGGTTCGTACGCGCGCACCTGGAGTCGGTCGGCGGGGCGCTCACGACGGGGTCGTCGAGCACCGAGAAGGGCTCCGCCAAGAAGGCCGGTGCGAAGGACGACGTGTGACCGGTGCCGGACCTTCGGACGTGCACAGCGCACGACCGCACGTCGCCGCCCGCATCGAGAGCGCCATCGACCGTCGGATCGCAGCGCGTCTCGGGCGGCGGGGATGGACCGTCAGGATCGAGCCGTACGCCAGCTACGGAGCGCCGGGCTGGGTCCGCGTCATGGCGCGGGCCCTGCTCGCCGCCCCGATCGTGGGCGACGAGGACCTGCCGGGTGCCGGCAGCTCGGCCCAGGCCGGCGAGCGGCCGGCCCCGGCCGTGCGCGGGTGGCGAAGCTTTGCCACGGCGCAGGTGTCGGGAGCCGTTCTGACCGTCACGCTGGGCGACCGGGTCCACCGGGTCACGACGGACCGCGGGGGCTACGTCGACGTCGTGCTGACCGCCGACCTCGAACCGGGGTGGCACGACGTGCGGATCACGACGCAGGACGGTGCGTCGTCGACGGCGCCGGTGCACGTCATCGGCCCGGAGGTGCGGTTCGGCATCGTCAGCGACATCGACGACACCGTCATGGTCACCCGACTGCCGCGCCCGTTCCTCGCGGCCTGGAACGTCTTCCTGAGGCACGAGAACGCCCGCGAGCCGGTCCCAGGCATGTCGTCGCTGTACGCAGAGCTCCTGGACGGCGACGAGCGGCTGCCCGTGATCTACCTCTCCACGGGAGCCTTCAACGCGGCGCCGACGATCGGCCGGTTCCTGCAGCGGTACCGCTTCCCGGCGGGGCCCATGCTGATGACCGACTGGGGGCCGACGAACAGCGGCTGGTTCCGCAGCGGACCCCACCACAAGATCACGCAGCTCCGGCGGCTGATGCGTGAGCTGCCGCAGGTGCAGTGGGTCCTGGTCGGCGACGACGGCCAGCGAGACCCGCAGATCTACGCGGGTGCCGCCCAGCGCCATCCGGGACACGTGCTCGCGATCCTCATCCGCCAGCTGACGTTCACCGAGCACGTCCTGGCGCACGGCGTGACAGCGCCCACGAACGACTCGCTCCGGGCAGAGCTGCGGGCTCGCCGGGAGGGTATTCCCGTCCTGCAAGGGCCGGACGGTCCGTCACTGGCCCGGCAGGTCCGCGACCGGGGGATCAGGCTGCGCTGACTCAGAGACGCTCGGGGTCGTCCCACTCGTCGCTGCTGGCGATCGCCTCGTCGTCCGCCTCCAGCTCGACGGCGTGCAGGGACCGCGGCGCGCGGGACGGATTGCCGCCGGAGCGGGCGTCGGCTGCATCGAGGTCCGCCTGCGACTGCAGGGGGTCCGCCAGGTGCTCGGCGGAGGGGTCGGAGGTCAGGTCCCGGTCGCGACTCATGTCTTGGTTCTACCGCGCAGCGGAACCCGACGCACCCACAGCCCACCGATCGGGCACAACTGTGACGTAGGCCCGCGACCAAGATCACAGCGCCTGGGGGTGGAGGTATCTCGACGTCAACATACGATCGAAGACGTGCCAGAACGCGAGAAGACCGTGGCCCTCCCCGACCAGCCGGTGGACGTCGTCCTCGTCGGCGGCGGCATCATGAGCGCCACTCTGGCCGCTCTGATCACGACCCTCGAACCCACGTGGAGAGTCGAGATCCACGAGGTCCGCCCCGCGCTGGCGCAGGAGAGCACGAACGCCTGGAACAACGCCGGAACCGGGCACGCGGCGCTGTGCGAGCTGAACTACACGCCCGAGAAGCCCGACGGCTCGATCGACATCAGCAAGGCCGTGACGATCAACGAGCAGTTCGAGCTCTCGCGCGAGCTGTGGAACCACCTCGCCACCGCCAACCGGCTGCCGGGCGGCGAGGGCTTCCTGTCGAGCACCCCGCACATGACCTTCGTCCGCGGTGCGGCGAACGCGGACTACCTGCGCCGGCGGTACGAGACCCTGCGCACGCACCCGCTGTTCGACGACATCGAGTTCAGCACCGATCCCGCGCAGATCGCGCAGTGGGCCCCCCTGCTCATGGTCGACCGCGACGGGGACGAGGTCGTCGCCGCGACGCGTTCGGCCGTCGGTACGGACGTCGACTTCGGCCGCCTGACCAACGCGATGGTGACCGACGCGGTCGCCCGCGGCGCCCGTCTGCACCTGGAGAGCGAGGTCACCCGCCTCTCGCAGCGTCGGGACGGCACCTGGAGGCTGCGCATCAAGGACCGGCGCTGGAACGGTCACTCCCGGTCCCGCAAGGTCAACGCCCGGTTCGTGTTCATCGGCGCCGGCGGCGGTGCGCTGCGGCTGCTGCAGCGGTCCGGCATCCCGGAGGCCAAGGGGTTCGGCGGCTTCCCGATCAGCGGGCAGTTCCTGCGCACCACCAACCCGTCGATCGTGGCGGCGCACCAGGCCAAGGTCTACGGCAAGGCGGAGGTCGGCGCTCCTCCGATGTCGGTGCCGCACCTGGACGCTCGCGTGGTCGACGGCGGCTCCGCCCTGATGTTCGGCCCCTACGCGGGCTGGAGCATGAAGTTCCTGAAGAACGGCTCGTGGACCGACCTGCTGCGTTCCGTCCGGCCCGGCAACATCGTCCCGATGCTGGCGGTGGGTCTGAAGAACCTCGACCTGGTCAAGTACCTGGTCGGCGAGGTGACCGCGAACGACGCCGACCGGCTGCGCACGCTGCGCGCGTTCATGCCGAGCGCCCACCCGCGCGACTGGGAGCTGATCACCGCGGGTCAACGGGTCCAGGTGATCAAGAAGGACAAGAAGAAGGGCGGGGTCCTCGAGTTCGGCACCGAGCTCGTCACGTCCGCCGACGGCTCGATCGCCGGCCTGCTCGGCGCCTCGCCCGGTGCGTCCACCGCGGTCGCGACGATGCTCGACCTGCTCGAGCGGTGCTTTCCCGACCGGTCCTCGACCTGGCACCCCCGTCTACGCGCGATGATGCCGAGCCTGGGCGGCGGCGAGTGGGACGAGTCCTTCGAGCTCGACCAGCTCGTCGACGAGGTCCGCAGCGACCGGTAGCCGCGGGTGCGGCACGATGGGCGGGTGGACCTCTCCCCCGTCAGCGCCGAGATGCGGCACGCGAAGCTGCGCGCGGCGACCGAGCACACGACGGTCGGTCAGGTCGTTGCCACAGACGACGGCCGCGTCACCATCGACTGCGCCTGCGGGATGGTGCTCAGCAACGGGCCGACCTGGTCGCTCGACGAGCACATCCGTCTGCACCGTGCCGAGGCGCGGTTCCTTGCCCTCGCGGCCGTCGCCCCGGCGGGCATCCCGAGGCTCGTGGACTGGCCGTTGCGGTAGGCGAGCTGCTCCGGGCTAGACGTGGGCGAGGTCGTCGTCGTCCTCGTGCTCGTGAGGTAGCCCGAGCTCATGCGCGCGTTCGTGCGCCTCGCGCGCCGCGATGCGGGCCTGCACGTCGGCACGACGCAGCGGCGGGACGGTCGTCGGCGGCTGGCGGCGTTCCGGCAGCTCGTCCAGGAGCCGGGCCGTGATGGCGGCGATCTCGGCGACGGCGGCCTCGAACGGGTCGCGTGTCTTGTCGGTGAGCGTCTGGACGCCCGTCACCTTGCGCACGTACTGGCGCGCCGCGGCGGTGACCTCCTCCGAGGTGGCGGGTGGCTCGAGGCCTCGGAGCGTCGTGATGTTCCGGCACATGGCACCGACGCTACGCGGCGAGCGCACCGGTCTCCAGGGCGAGCAGCCGTCGCTTCGCCTCCGTGCCCCCCGCGTACTGCCCTGGCGAGCCGTCGGAGCGGACGACACGGTGACAGGGCAGGACGAGCGGCAGCGGGTTGAGCGCGCACGCCGTCCCCACTGCGCGGACGGCCTTCGGGCTGCCTGCACGGTGCGCCATGTCGGCATAGCTCTCGGTGCGGCCGTACGCGATGTCGGGCAGGTGCTCGACGACGACGCGCCGGAAGCCGTGCAGCAGCCGGAGGTCGAGCGGGACGTCGAACGTCCTGCGCCGGCCGGCGAAGTACTCGTCGAGCTCGCGGGCCACGTCGTCGAGCCGGTGCGGCGCCTCGAGCACCCGGGGGCTGATGTCGTCGGAGAGGGCCTGCAGGACCGCGTCGTGGTCCTGCACCGCGAACGCGACGCGGACCAGCCCCTGAGCCGTCCGCGCGAGCAGCAAGGGACCCACCGGGGTGTCGAGCGTCCGATAGGCGACGTCCACCAGGTCGTTCGCGCGCCGCACGAGGTCGGCGTGCAGCCGGGCCACGTCGTCCAGGGCGATCTCGGCCAGCAGGGCGGCCGGCGTCTCGTCGTTCATCGTCGTCCTCCATCGATGTCCGGGTAGGTGGTGCGCAGAGTCGCGATCCCGTCTGCGCCCGCGCGTCGGGCGGCCGCGGCCGTGCCGCCGAGGAGTGCGGCGACGTCGTCGTACGGCAGCCCGCCGAGGTGGTGGTAGGCCACGACGTGCCGCTGCTTCTCGGGCAGCGCGGCCACGGCCGCCCACAGGTCGAGGTCGCGACCGTCGTGCGCCGCCGGGCGGTCGGGGACGTCGGCCACGGGCACGGCCTGCCGGGCCGCTCGGCGAACCACGTCGATCGACTTGCGGTGGGCGATCGTCACGAGCCACGCCTCCACGTTCGCGTCGGCGGGCAGGTCCGGGTACGCACGCAGCGCGGACAGGAACGTCTCCGACCAGGCGTCCTCGGCGTCGGCAGCTCCGAGCACGGCGCGGCAGACACGCAGCACGGTCGGACCGTGTGCGACGACCACCCGCTCGAAGGGTTGTTTCACGCTCACAGTGTGCAGACGCGCGAGGGTGCCCGGGTGTGAGGTCCGGCTCCTAGGGTGGGGTCGTGACGAATCTCGAGGTCCGGCCCGTGCCCGAGCTGTGCGACCTGGTCCCCACGCACGGTCCGGTGCTCGAGCTGCACCCGTCGCGCGAGGTCCCCCTCGGCGGTGTGCGCGCCATGCAGGTCCGCCGGACCTTGCCCCAGCGAGGCCTGCCGCTCGTCGGTGCCTGGTGCTTCCTGGACGAGTTCGGACCGCAACGGGTCGACATGCGGGTCCTGCCCCACCCGCACACGGGCCTGCAGACGGTTACCTGGCCGATCGCCGGCGAGATCCTGCACCGCGACAGCGTCGGCTCCGAGGCCGTCGTCCGCCCCGGGCAGCTCAACCTCATGACGGCCGGGCGTGGGGTGTCGCACTCGGAGTTCTCGCTCGGGTCGCAACCGCTGCTGCATGCGGCTCAGCTCTGGGTCGCGCTGCCGGACGGGCGGGCGGAGGGCGCCGCCGGGTTCGAGCAGGTGGGCGACCTGCCGGTCTGGGAAGCGGCAGGCCTGCGCGCGACCGTCTTCATCGGGCAGGTCGACGGGCATGCCTCCCCGGCGCATGTGCACACCCCGCTGCTGGGCGCCGAGGTGACGGTCGACGCCGGTGCCTCGGGCGAGGTACCTCTGGTTCGCGGTTTCGAGCACGCGATCCTCGTGCTCGACGGCACGCTCGACGTCGCGGGCACGCCGCACGCGCCGAGCGGGCTGCTCTACCTCGGCGACGGGCGGGACTCGATTCACCTGCGCTCCTCCGGGGGTGCGCGGCTCCTGCTGCTCGGCGGAGCACCGTTCGAGCACGACCTGGTCATGTGGTGGAACTTCGTCGGACGGGACCACGCCGACATCGCTCGTGCGCGCGCCGACTGGGAGTCCTCGGACCGCGCGGACCGCTTCGGGACCGTGCAGGGGCACGGCGACCTGCGCATCCCGGCCCCCGAGCTGCCCAACATCCGTCTCCAGCCCCGCCGCCGCCAACCGCCGAAGGGTTCCGCATGACCGAGCTGCCTGTCCGCTCCCGCCTGGTCGCGACGGCTCTGGCCGAGGCGGGGGTCGAGGGGCTCGTGCGTGAGCTGCCCGACTCGGCCCGAACCGCGCCGGAGGCTGCCGCTGCACTCGGGGTCGAGGTCGGCGCGATCGCGAACAGCCTGATCTTCTGGGCCGACGACGAACCGCTGCTGGTGCTGACGAGCGGTCGGCACCGCGTCGACACGGCCGCGCTGGCCGACCGGATCGGCAGGTCCGTGATCGCGCGGGCCACGCCGGACCAGGTCCGCGCCGCGACCGGCCAGGCGATCGGTGGCGTCGCACCGGTCGGTCACCCGGCCCGCGTCGAGACGATCGTCGACGTCGCGCTCGCCGACTACCCGCAGGTCTGGGCGGCCGGCGGCACACCCCACACGATCTTCCCCACCACCTTCGAGGAGCTCGTCCGCATCACCGGGGGACGTGCACTCGTCGTCGGCGACTGACAATTCGGGCGCCGCAGCACAAACTGTGGGTGAAGGAACCAGCCGAGGGAGTCATGTGGAGCAGGTGCAACGCCAACCGGTCCTCCTGACCGTCGACGACGACCCCGTCGTGTCCAGGTCGGTGGCGCGTGACCTGAGACGCCACTACGGCGAGCACTTCCGGGTGGTCCGCGCCGAGTCGGGGGCCGCCGCGCTGGAGGCCTGCCGCGAGCTCAAGCTCCGGGGGGACCAGGTCGCGGTCCTGCTGGCCGACCACCGGATGCCCGACATGAACGGGCTGGAGTTCCTCGAGCAGGCGATGGACCTCTTCCCGTACGCGCGCCGGATCCTGCTCACCGCGTACGCCGACACGGACGTGGCGATCGACGCGGTCAACGTCATCGACCTCGACCACTACCTGCTCAAGCCGTGGGACCCGCCCGAGGAGAAGTTCTACCCCGTCATCGACGCACAGCTGAAGGCGTGGAAGACGACCTCCCGCAAGGCGGTTCCCGAGACGAAGGTCGTCGGGCACCGCTGGTCGGCGCGGTCGTCGGAGGTCCGGGAGTTCCTCGCCCGCAACCAGGTCGCGTACCGCTGGTACGCCTCCGACGAGCCCGAGGGCCGACGGCTGCTGGAGGTGGCGGGCGCCGACGGCCTCGACCTCCCGCTCGTCGTCACGACGGCGGCGAAGGCCCTCGTCGCACCGTCCGACGCAGAGCTCGCGGCGGAGGTCGGGCTCTCCGTCGCGCCGACCGAGGAGTTCTACGACCTGGTCGTCATCGGCGGCGGACCGGCCGGGCTCAGCGCCGCGCTGTACGGGGCGTCCGAGGGGCTGCGCACGGCACTCGTCGAGCGGTCCGCGACCGGCGGCCAGGCAGGCCAGAGCTCGCGGATCGAGAACTACCTGGGCTTTCCCGACGGCGTCTCGGGCGCACAGCTGACGGACCGCGCGCGACGACAGGCGCTCAAGTTCGGCGCCGAGATCGTGCTGACGCAGGACGCCGTCGGGCTCGAGGTCAACGGCGCCGCCCGGTCGGTGCGGTTCGCGGACGGCAGCTCCGTCGACGCGCACACCGTGATCCTGGCCAACGGGGTCGCCTACCGGGAGCTCGACGGGCCGGGCATCGGGGCGCTCACCGGACGCGGCGTCTACTACGGGTCCGCGCTGACCGAGGCGACCGCGTGCTCCGACCAGGACATCTACATCGTCGGCGGCGCCAACTCCGCTGGTCAGGCCGCCATGTTCCTGTCCGCGCACGCCCGGACCGTCACGCTGGTCGTGCGGGCGCCGTCGCTGACGCAGTCCATGTCGCACTACCTGATCGAGCAGGTGGAACGGAACCCGCGGATCAGGGTCGTCACGCAGACCGAGGTGGTCGAGGCCGTCGGCGACGACCACCTCGAGCAGCTGGTCCTGCGCGACATCGCCACCGGCGAGAAGCGCACGGTCGCGACCGGCTGGCTGTTCGTGTTCATCGGCGCCGCTCCGCTGACCACCTGGCTGGACGGGGTCGTCGAGCGCGACTCCCACGGCTTCGTGTGCGCCGGGCACGACCTGCTGGTCGACGGCCAGACGCCCGAGTCGTGGCCGCTCGACCGGCCGCCCTACCACCTGGAGACGAGCGTTCCCGGGGTGTTCGCGGCCGGCGACGTGCGCGCCGAGTCCGCCAAGCGTGTGGCCAGCGCCGTCGGTGAGGGCGCCATGGCTGTCATGTTGGTCCACCGCTATCTGGAACAACTGTGAGCACCACCCTCCACCGCCATCTGGAGCAGCTGTGACCACCATCGACGAACCGGCGACGACCACCCGCACGCACCTCGCGTGCGACATCGACGAGCTCCGGACGCTCTTCCTGTTCGAGCGGTTGAGTGCCGAACAGCTGCTCTGGCTGTGCGGTCGCGGCCACGTCGAGCAGATCGACCCGGGCGTGCTGTACCGCGAGGGCGATCCGGCCACCGACTTCTACGTGCTGCTCGACGGCTCGCTGGCGATGTACCGCCGGGTCGGCGCGGACGACGTCGAGGTGACCCGCACCAGTCAGGTCGGCGTGTATGCGGGCGCCTGGGCGGCCTACCTCGGCGATCGCGTGCCGCAGGTCTATGCCCAGACCTTGCGGGTGCTGGAGCCCTCGCGGTACTACGTGCTCGGCGCCGCCGACTTCGCCAGCTTCATGAACGACTGGTTCCCCATGGCGGTGCACCTCCTCGAGGGCCTGTTCTTCGGCCAGCAGAGCTCGCAGCAGGTCATCGGGCAGCGCGAACGGCTGCTGGCCCTGGGGTCGCTGTCGGCCGGCCTGACCCACGAGCTCAACAACCCGGCCGCAGCGGCCACGAGGGCGACCGCGACGTTGCGCGAGCGCGTCGCCGGGATGCGTCACAAGCTGGCGCTCATCGCGTCCGGGACGTACGACCGCGCCCAGCTGGCCCAGATCATCCACCTGCAGGAGAAGGCGGTCGCCGTGTACAAGGCGACCCGGGCGTCGGGCAAGACGCTCAGCGCCATGGAGGTCTCCGACCTCGAGGACGGCGTCGGTGACTGGATGGACGACCACGGCATCGCGGGCGGCTGGGAGCTGGCCGAGAGCTTCGTGACCGCCGGGCTCGGAACCCAGTGGCTGGACGACGTGGCGTCGTACGTCGGAGACGAGGTCCTCGAAGGTGCGATCCGGTGGCTCGCCTACACGCTGGAGACCGAGTCGCTGATGTCGGAGGTGGAGGACGCCACGACGCGTATCTCGGCACTGGTCGGGGCTGCCAAGCAGTACTCGCAGATCGGTCGCGCGCCGGACCAGGTGGTCGACGTCCACGAGCTGCTCGAGAGCACGCTGACGATGCTGGACCGCAAGCTCGACGGGATCACGGTGGTCCGGGACTTCGACCGCGACCTCCCACCGATCCACGTGTTCGGTGCCGAGCTCAACCAGGTCTGGACGAACCTGATCGACAACGCCGCGCAGGCGATGGACGGCACCGGGACGCTCACGATCTCCACGCGGCGGGTGGACGACTGGCTGGAGGTCGTCGTCGCCGACTCCGGACCGGGCATCCCGCAGGACGTGATCGGCCGGATCTTCGAGCCGTTCTTCACCACGAAGCCGGTCGGCTCGGGCACCGGGCTCGGCCTCGACATCTCGTGGCGCATCGTCGTCGGGAAGCACCACGGCGACCTCAGTGTGACCTCGGAGCCCGGGGACACCCGGTTCCGCGTCCGTCTCCCCTACTCGTCGACCGAGGGACCCACCGCATGAGCATCGATCCGAGCGTGCCCCCGAGCGGCACAGGCTGCATGGAGTGCGACGCCAGCGACGGGTGGTGGTTCCACCTGCGCCGCTGCGCGACCTGCGGGCACATCGGGTGCTGCGACACATCACCCTCGCAGCACGCGACGGCGCACTTCCGCGAGACCGGCCACCCGGTCATGCGGACCTTCGAGCCGGACGAGGACTGGTACTGGGACTACACCACCGACGACTACGGGGACGGCCCGCCGCTCGCGCCGCCCGAGCACCGGCCGCGTGAGCAGACCGTCCCGGGGCCCGCAGGGCGGGTCCCGGACAACTGGCGGTCGCTGATCCACTGACCGGCGTCCGGCGGGCACGAGCGGGTGCACGGGGGCACCCCGGCGTGCCCCGGAGACCCAAGTTCCGTCAGGTCTGCGCGCGGGCCAACGGTTCGTCCGAGCCGGCGACCCGGATCTCGACCGAGCGGATGTCGTCGGTGACGATGCTGGAGGACGCCCCGAGCCCGTGGGCGCCGGTGCTGCGGGCCAGCCAGGTGGCGACGACGGTCCGTCCACCTGCGGCGTCGACGAGGACCAGCTCGTAGGTGGGTCCGTCGCCGGTCGGCCACGCGTCGGCCGGGTAGGTGCACTGCCAGTCGATGCGGGTGCCCCAGCCCTTCTTCTGCAGCGTCAGGTCCGCCGTGACGGCGACATCGCCCACGGGCTCCAGCTCCAGGTTGGTCGTCACGTTCGCGCTCGGTGGCTCGGGTGCCGGCCGGGCGAGGAACGTGCCGGCGAGGCCACCGACAGTCAGCAGGACCGCCGCGGCGGCGACGAGGGCGACGAACCGGTTGCGCCGGACGCGGCGCGCCGAGTGTGCGAGCGCCGCGAGCTGCACGACCTCGCCGCCGGTGGTGTCGTCGGCACCGTCGAGCGCCTCCTGTGCCGGCACCATCCGCAGCAGCGCCGGCATCCCGGCGAGCTCGGTGACGGCCGCGCTGCACTCGTCGCACGTGCGCAGGTGCTCCTCGAAGTCGCGCCGGTCCTGCGGGCTCAGCGCGCCGAGCACGTAGGCGGCGTCCCAGTCGCGGAACCGGTGGTCGTCCGCGCTGCGGTCGCTCATGACGACACTCCTCTCTCCTGCAGCGCGAGGCGCAGCGCGCGCAGTCCGTAGTGCAGGCGCGACTTCACGGTGCCCTCAGGGATCTGGTGCTCGTGGGCCAGCTCGGCCACCGACCGGCCGCGGTAGTAGGCGCCGACCACGACGGAGCGGTGCTCCGCCGACAGCTGCGCGAGCGCGTCGGACACGAGCCACTGGTCGAGAACCGCCTGCGACTCGTCGGGCTGCTCGTGGTCGGGCGTCTGGTCCATGGTCCGCTCACGCACGTGCCGGGCGCTGCGGCGGTCGTCGATCACGAGGTTGCGCACCACGGTGTAGAGCCACGCACGGGTCGCGTCCTGCTCGCGCGCCAGCACCTCGGGGTGCTTCCACGCGCGGACCATCGCCTCCTGCACGACGTCCTGAGCGAGCGCGTGGTCACCGGTGAGCCGCACGACGTAGGACTGGAGCGGGCGGGCGTACGCCTGGTGCAGCGCACGCATGAGCGCGTCCGGATCGTCACCCACGGCCCTCCTTCCGATGTCCTATCCGGTCAACGAGACGGGAGCGTGCAGAGTTCATCGGACGGTGAACCTCACCCGCCCGGGTCTCGTGGTCCAGGTAGCCGGTCGTCGAACCGGCCCTGAACCCAGGAGGTACATCGTGCGCACGTCCAAGCGGCCCTCGATCCTTTTCCCGATCACCATGATGCTCGCCGTCGGGACTCTCGCCGCGTGCGGCAGCTCGAACGACAGCGGCGGCGGTGGCGGCTACGGCGGTGGCTCCAGCACGCCGAGCACCGAGATGTCCAGCCCGGCTGCCGCCGGCAGCACAGCAACAGACCTGTCGACCGCCGACAGCTCGCTGGGCAAGATCCTCGTCGACGGCAAGGGCATGACCGCCTACTACTTCACCAAGGACGCGAAGGACTCGGGCGCCTCTGCGTGCACGGGCGACTGCGCCGCCGCCTGGCCGGCGATCGAGTCGACGTCGGACACCCCGACCGTCGACGGCGTGACCGGGACCGTCGGCACGATCCCCGCGGCCGACGGTGGCAAGCAGATCACCATCAACGGCATGCCCGTCTACACCTATGTCAAGGACATGGCGGCAGGTGACGTCAACGGCCAGGACGTCGGTGGTGTCTGGTACGCGGTCGCGCCCGACGGCACGATGATCGAGGACTGATCCCTCAGCCTGTCTCCACGTTGAGGATGTTCCCGTCCGGGTCGGCGAACCACGCGGACTTCGTCGACTCGAACGTGAGCACGCCGTCGACCCACTCGCCCTCGGGCACGTCGAACGTCTGGAGCTCGACGCCCGCGGAGCGCAGCGCGGCGACCTCGGCGTCGAACGCGTCGCCGGGGATCTGGAACGAGATCGCCGTGGCCTTGTTGGTGCCGGCGTAGGTGGACGGGTAGACGAGGAACCCGCTGGTGGCGGTCGAGTACAGGACGCCTTCGGGTATCTCGTCGTTCCCGGGGGTGAAGCCCAGCGTGCCTTCGTAGAACGCGCGTGCCCGCTCGAGGTCCGTCACGGCGAGGACCGGGATCGCGGGGTGGGCGGAGAGCATGACGGCCTCCAGCGCGGGCCAGACGACCATCGGCTGGCCGGCTCACTCGACCGTAGAGGTGCGCCATGTCGCGGTCAACGGTCACATGCGTGCCGTCCAGATCGTCAACAGCGCAACAGACGAGAGGATGGCCCGATGAGCGACGACGAGTACCTGGCGCGACGGTTCGAGGAGAACCGCGGACGCCTCACGGCCGTCGCCTACCGGATGCTGGGCTCGACCAGCGAGGCGGACGACGCCGTGCAGGACGCGTGGCTGCGTCTCCACCGGGTGGACGCCGACGGGGTCGACAACCTGCCCGGCTGGCTCACGACCGTCGTCGCACGGATCTGCTTGGACCGGCTGCGGAGCCGGGCGTCGCGTCGCGAGGACCCGCTCGACGTCGCTCTCGCACGCGTCGACGTCGATGCCGTCGACCCGGCGCAGGAGGCGGTCCTCGCGGACTCCGTGGGGCTCGCGATGCTCGTCGTGCTCGAGCACCTCTCGCCCGCCGAGCGGCTCGCGTTCGTGCTGCACGACATGTTCGCCGTCCCGTTCGACGAGATCGCACCGATGGTCGGCCGCTCCCCCGAGGCCACCCGGCAGCTGGCGAGCCGCGCCCGGCGCCGGGTCCAGGGCGCGCCTGCGACCGTCGAGACCGACCTCGTCCGCCAGCGGGAGGTCGTCGACGCGTTCCTGACCGCGGCCCGCGGCGGCGACTTCGCGGCCCTGCTGGCCACGCTCGACCCGGACGTCACCCTGCGCGTCGACCCGAAGGTCGCCTCGTTCGGGTTCCTGAAGGACACGGTCGGGGCGCACGAGGTTGCCCTCGCCTTCAACGGTGCGGCACAGACCGCCGAGCTCGCGCTGCTCGGTGGCGCCGTCGGGGCGATGTGGGCCCCGGGCGGCGTCCCACGCACCGCGTTCGCGTTCACGATCGAGGACGGGGTGATCGTGGCCATCGACCTGTCCATGGACCCCGACGTGCTCAAGCGGCTCGACCCGGTCCCGCTCGGCTTCTAGCGGTCCCCCCGCCCCACGGCCCCGCGCCGTCGCGACGCGCTAGCTGGGCAACCCTGGGACGAGCGGAAGGTCTGCCCGTTCGGCCCCGGGGGTCAGGCCGTGGCTTGTGCCGGACCGGTCGGCGGCGCCTGGACGTAGGCGACACGTTCGGCAGGCATGAGGATCCAGAGGATCGGATAGACCAGGAGCTGGCTGCCCGGGAGCACGAGCAGGATCAGGACGAAGAGCAGCCGCGCGGGCCAGGGGTCGAGGCCGAAGCGCTGGCCCAGCCCGGCGCAGACACCGCCCAGCACCCTCCCCTGGAGCGGGCGCACCAGTCCTTGCTCGGTCATGCTGTCGTGGATCGTTCCCATCGTGGTTTCCCTCGTTCGTCGGTCGTGATCTGGTACGTCCGATCGTCGTCGGCGAGCCGGAAAGGCACATCGGGGACTCCCCCGAGTTCCACCCTGAGCGGACTCTCTCGTCCCCCTGGCCTCGGACGCCTAGGCTCTCGGGGTGGCCGTGCTACGTTCGGCGCGACACCTGCTTGACCATCCCGTGACCATCGAGCGGTATGGCGATGACGCCGGCGCGCATCGCTCGTTCCGTGCTGGACGTGAAGGACGACGATGACCGACGCAGCGCCCCTCCTCCCCCCGGAACCGCAGTCGGTGTTCGCACTGGAAGCGCCGCCGGCGCCCGCGCCGGTGTCCACCACGAAGGCACCCGCGATGGCCCCGAAGATCGACGCGGCCGCGCTCCCGGGTCTCGACGCCAAGGTCGACGCGTACGTCGCGAGCCTCATGGCCGCGCAGGTCGGGTCTCCCGAGCTGACTGCCAAGGCGGACGACATCCGCCTCATGGGTGACTCCGACATCCGCGCGGCCGCCGACACCTCGAACCGTCTGCTCCAGACGCCGGTCAAGGCCATGCGCGACGGCGGCGTCTCGGGCACGTCCCAGATCAGCAAGTCCCTGCTCGACCTGCGCAAGACGGTCGACGACCTCGACCCCAGCGAGGCCACGCTGGGCAAGAAGCTGCTCGGGCTGATCCCGTTCGGCGACTCGATGACCGACTACTTCCGCCGGTACGAGAGCGCCCAGTCCCACATCGACGCGATCGTGCGGTCCTTGTACGGCGGCCAGGACGTCCTGCGCAAGGACAACGCCGCGCTCAACCTGGAGAAGCAGCATCTCTGGGACACCATGGCGCGCCTGAACCAGTACATCTACGTCGCGGAGTCCTTGGACACCCGGCTCTCGGCCACGATCGCGCAGCTCGACGCCACGGACCCGGACCGGGCCAAGGCGCTGCGCCAGGACGTGCTGTTCTACGTGCGCCAGAAGCACCAGGACCTGCTCACGCAGCTCGCCGTGAGCATCCAGGGCTACCTCGCCATCGACATCATCATCAAGAACAACCTCGAGCTCATCAAGGGCGTCGACCGCGCGACCACCACCACCGTGGCGGCGCTGCGCACCGCGGTGATCGTCGCGCAGGCGGTGAACAACCAGAAGCTCGTCCTCGACCAGATCACGGCCTTGAACACGACCACCACCGGCCTGATCGCCTCGACCGCGAAGATCCTCAAGGACCAGTCGGCGGACATCCAGCAGCAGGCGGCCGGCGCGACGATCGGGCTGGCCCAGCTCCAGCAGGCGTTCAGCGACATCTACGCCACGATGGACTCGATCGACGACTTCAAGGTGAAGGCGCTCGACTCGATGGCCCAGACCGTCGGCGTGCTGCAGACCGAGACCGCCAAGGCCCAGTCGTACCTCGACCGCGTCCGCCAGGCGGACACCACCGAGGTCACCGGTGGGTCGCTCGACCTCGGCCTGACCTGAGTGGCACCGGACCTTCGGGCAGCGGGCGCTCCATGAGCTGGTTCGGACGCCGCAGGGGGCGGGGTTCCGCGGTCGAGCTGCCGGCTGCCCCTCCCGTACCGACGTCGGCGGAGATCGTCTCGTCGGCACACGCCGTCGAGCAGCAGATCGTGGGACGCGTACCCGCTGCGGTGACTGCCCGTGTGCACGCGATCGCTCGGACCGTGGAGGACATGGCGCCGCGCCTCGACCGGCTGGGCGAGGGCAGCCAGCAGGCGTTCACGGTCGTCGCGACGGCGACCAGCTACCTGCCGGAAGCGGTCGGCGGCTACCTGCGGCTGCCCCGAGACTTCGCCGACCGTCGCGCGGTGTCACAGGGCAAGACGTCGCTGATGCTGCTGTGCGACCAGCTCGACCTGCTCGACCGCACGCTCGACAAGATCTCCGACGCGGTCTCGCGACAGGACGCCGACGCCCTCGTCGCACACGGCATGTTCCTGGCCGAGAAGTTCGGCGGCGGTTCGTCGCTCGAGCTCTCGCAGGACGCCGGCCGCGACACGCCACAGACGGAACTCCCATGACTGGAGCAGACATGACCCTGGCCGAGGCCCTCGACGCCCTGGAGCGGGCCGGTGTCTCCGCCGGCCTGGACGGCGCCGCGGCGCGGGACGAGGGTGAGCGGCTCTCGGCCGCGGTGGCCGAGTCCCTCAGCGGAGCGCCGAGCTCGTGGCTCGAGGGGGTCGGGTCTCCGGACGCGTCGTACGGTGCGTTCTTCGAGGCCGCGTCGAGCGCGCGCCGGTGGCGGACGTCACCGACGGACCTGCTCGCCCAGATCGCCGGGACACCCGCCGCCACGGCGTACTCCGCGGCCCTCGCCGACGTCATCTCGGCTGCGTGCGAGCTCGGCGTCGCGGACATCGGCGTGATCGCCCGGGCATCCGCCACCGCTGCGGTGCAGCGCTCGGTCGCCCCGGGCGCACCACCGGCCGTGGCGAGCACGCAGCCGGCGCCGCCGGTTGCTGCACCCGCCACCACGGGTCCCCCCGAGCGCACGCTCGCCGACCTGCTCGCCGAGCTCGACGCCCTGGTCGGGCTTGCCGCCGTCAAGGAGCAGATCCGGCAGCAGACGCAGCTCCTGCGCATCGAACGACTGCGGACCGAGGCCGGACTCACGACACCGACCCTGACCCGCCACCTGGTGTTCCTGGGCAACCCCGGGACCGGGAAGACGACCGTGGCGCGGCTCGTCGCCGGCATCTACCGCGCGCTCGGGCTCCTGACCAAGGGGCACATGGTCGAGGTCGACCGCTCGGAGCTCGTCGCCGGGTACCTCGGGCAGACGGCCGTGAAGACGTCCGAGGTCGTGGCGACCGCGATCGGCGGCGTGCTGTTCATCGACGAGGCCTACGGTCTGGCGGAGGACGAGTACGGCGCAGAGGCGGTGAACACGCTGGTCAAGGACATGGAGGACCACCGCGACGATCTGGTGGTGATCGTCGCGGGCTACCCGGGGCCGATGGCGACGTTCCTGGCGACCAACCCGGGGCTCGAGAGCCGGTTCTCCACGACGGTCGAGTTCGCCGACTACACGGACGCGGAGCTGCGCGAGATCTTCGAGCGCTCCGCGCGCAAGGCCGACTTCGAGCCGACGCCCGAGACGCTCTCGCGGTTCGAGGAGATCGCCTCCGTACAGGTCCGCGACGAGGGCTTCGGCAACGGCCGGTACGTGCGCAACGTGCTCGACCTGGCCATCACCAGGCACGCCTGGCGGCTTCGGGACGTTGAGCAACCGACGGTGGACCAGCTGCGTCTGCTGCTCCCGGAGGACCTGGTCGCGGGGTCCGACGGGACCGACGCCTCCCCCACCGACGGGACGGCGCCCGCCGAGGAGCCCGCGCACATCGAGGAGCACGCGTGACGCAGACGGTCGCACCACCGCAGCCGGCCCCTACGCTGCCGGCACCGACGACGAGACATCGGTCCCCGCTGAGCCGGACCCCAGGACGGATGCGTCTGGCCGGGGTCGTCGCCGTCCTCGCCTCCCTGGCCGTGGGCGTGCTCGGCGTGCAGGCGGGCCTCGCGCAGTCGAAGGCTCTGGCCAGCGCCGACGCCGACACGCGTCAGCTGGTCGGCATCCAGGACGTCCGCAACGACCTCGTGGTCGCGGACGCGACGGCCACCAACGCCTTCCTGGTCGGCGGCCTGGAACCGCCGGAGCAGAGGGCGAAGTACGACGCGGCGATCGCGGCGGCTGCCACGGGCCTCGCGCACCTCGCCGGCTCCAACGAGGCCGATGCCGAGCTCCTCGGCAAGGCGAACGCGGGCCTGACCACCTACACCGGCCTCGTCGAGCAGGCTCGGGCCAACAACCGGCAGGGGTTCCCGGTCGGTGCCGCCTACCTGGACCAGGCGTCCTCGGTGCTGCGCTCGGAGGTGCTGCCCGAGCTCGACACGTTGGTGCAGACCAACTCGGACCGTGTCGACTCGTCGTTCGCGGCGGTCAGCAATACGCCGCGGCTGCTCGCGCTCGGCGTCGTCGCCCTGATCGCGTTCGTCGTCGTGCAGGTCTGGCTCGCACGGCGCACGCACCGTCGGCTGAACGCGGGCCTGTTCTGGGCGACGGTCCTCGCGCTCGTCGCGAGCGTCGCCGGCGCGTTCGTCCTCGACCGGAGCGCGCAGAACGCAGCGGACGTCCGGACCGGGTCGTACGCGGACACGGTTGCGGTCTCGAAGGCGTACTCGTTGGCCCACGACGCGAAGTCGATGGAGTCGTTCACCCTGATCAAGCGCGGTTCCGGCCAGGCGTACGAGGAGACGTTCCAGACGGAGACGGCGGAAGCGCGCAGCCTGCTCGCCGGTGTCGACGACGCCCTCGTCCAGTCGCTGGACGCGTGGACCGCGAAGCATGCCGACATCCGCGAGCTCGACGACGCGGGCAAGTGGGACGACGCCGTCGCCCTCGCGATCAGCACGGAGCCCGACTCGCCGAACGCAGCGTTCGACGCGTTCTCGACGGCGGCGTCCGACAGCCTGGAGGCCAGCGCGGCCGCGACCCAGGACGCGCTCTCCGGGGCCGGTACCGCAGCAGTCGCCCTCGGCTGGTTGATCCTCGTCGCCGGTCTGGTGGCGGCGGTGCTCAGCTGGCGCGGCATCTCGAAGCGAGTGGAGGAGTACCGGTGAGGCGCACCCTGCTCGGCCTGAGCGGCGCACTGGCCGTCGCGGTCCTCGTCCTGGGCGGGTGCACCCCGTCGACATCGCCGGAGCCGCAGGTCACGGCCACGCCCGAACCGACGGCGGCGCCCGCCGCGCCGGCCGTCGTGTGCGACGACGCGACGACGTCGTACGCGCCGGGCGCCGGGCTCGCGATCACTGCCGGCAGCACGATGCAGGCGATCAGGGACCGCACGTCTCTGATCGTGGGCGTCTCGGCGGACACGCTGCTCATGGGGTCGCGCAACCCGTTGTCTGGGCAGATCGAGGGCTTCGACATCGACGTCCTGCACCTCGTGTCGGCGGCGTTGTTCGACGGCGACCCCGATCGCTTGCAGTTCCGGGTCATCACGTCGGGGCAGCGGCTCGCCGTGCTGAAGAACCACGAGGTCGATCTCGTGGCACGCACGTTCACGATGAACTGCGCGCGGTGGCAGGACATCGCGTTCTCGGCCGAGTACCTCGACGCCGGCCAGAAGGTGCTCGTCACCCGCGACTCGACCGCCACGAGCATCGACGACCTCGCGGGCAAGGCCGTGTGCGCCCCCGAGGACACCACCACCCTGGAGCGTCTGAAGGACAACTACCCCGACATCACGGCGGTGAGCGCACCGACCCACACGCAGTGCCTGGTCCTCTTCCAGGAGGGGAAGGTCGACGGCATCACCGGCGACGACACGGTCCTCGCAGGGTTCGCGGCCCAGGACCCGTACGCCAAGGTCGTCGGCGACGCGTTCAGCTCCGAGCCGTACGGCGTCGGCGTGGCCGCCGACCAGGTGGATCTCGTGCGGTTCGTCAACGCGGTTCTCGACCAGGCCAAGACGGACGGCACCTGGGCGGCGATGTACGACCGCTGGCTGCACGCGCTCGGACCCGCGCCCAAGCCGCCGACGTCGGTCTACGGCCGGACACCGTGACGACACCCGACGCGCCGGAGGCCCCCGGACGGCTCGGCGAGCCGATCCCGGCGCAGGAGCTGCTCACCTACCTCGGTGGGCTCGACGCGTGGCTGGCCCACCGACGGACCGAGCTGGACAGGCTCGACGCCGCCGCGCAGGCCTCCCCGACCACCGAGACGTACACGGCCGACGTGCTCCTGGCGATGACGATGTGGCAGGCGATCCGGACGCGCGCCGACGAGCTCGTCGCGGTGTGGGACTCGGGGCGGGCCGATGCGGTCGACCGGGAGAAGATGTCGCGCCTCATCTGGGGCCGGCTCGACTCGGGCCTCGGATCGGCACTCGTGTCGCTCGTCGAGGCCGTGACGCTGTGCGACGCCATGATCTCCAAGGTCCGCTCCCGGCTCTCGTTCGACCCGGACAGCGCCGACCAGGCGGAGCGCTTCCGAGGTCTGCGTGCCGGGCTCGTGCGCTGCGAGGACCTGGCCGGCACCGACGCTGCGGCCGCCGAGCGGGTCGGCTCGTTGCGGCAGCGCGAGCAGAAGCTCGTCGCGCAGGCGGCCCGCGGCGCCGACGTCACGGGTCCGCTCGGCGAGCTCGAGACCGAGGCGGCACGCGCGGAGCGCGACCTCATCGTGTACGTGTCCCAGCGCCGGACCCTCGAGAAGGGCCGCGCCGACGCGCAGGCCACGCTGCGTGCGCTCAAGACGCGGGAGCCGACCCTGACCGAGCTGGCGGACCGGTGCCGGCGCGAGATCACCCACCCACCCAAGCTCGCCGTCCCCGACGTGTCGCGGCTGGGCGCGGTGCCCGACACCCGCCAGGAGCTGGATGCGTTCGTCGACCGGCTCGCGGCGGTCGGTCGCGCGTTCGAGGCCGTCGCGGACGCCTACAGCGCTCCCCTGCGCGAACGAGCGGAGCTCCGCTACAAGCTGACGGGCGCGCACGCCGCTGCCGACGCCAACGGGCGCAGCGCGTCGCCGACCGTCCGCTCCGGCTACGAGGAGGCGCACGCCGCGGTGTCGGCGGTGCCCTGCGACGTCACGATGGCCCGCTACCTCGTCGAGCAGTACCTGTACCTGACCCGCGACCTGCCCACGGCAGCTCAGGAAGGATCGCGATGACCGCCATCCACTGCACCCAGCTCGGGTGCACAGGCGTCTACGAGGACGGCTGGTGCAACGTCTGCGGCTCGCCGCAGCCCGCGGGCTCGGCAGCGCCGGCGTCCGCGACCTCCCTTCTCGGCACGGGCGTCGCCCAGGCGACGGCCGGCCCGACCGGCGACGAGGGAGCCGAACAGTCGACGCGGACGGGCCGGACGAGCTCGAGCCAGCTGGCGACGGTCGCGCTCGGGTCGGCGCGGACCTCGGCGACCGGCAGCCGGCCCACCCGTCGCGTGGGCACGTCCTCGACCCGCCTGCGCGGTGCACGCCTCGGCGCCGGACTGACCACCGTGCCCGCCGCCCCGGTGCAGGATCCGCTGCAGGCGGTCATGGCCGTCGCCGAGGTACCCGAGCGCAAACGGTTCTGCCCGTCGTGCTGCCATGAGGTCGGACGCACGCGTGACGGCGTGCCGGGTCGGTCCTCCGGGTTTTGCCCGCAGTGCGGGAACCACTTCGACTTCACGCCCGCGCTCAACCCGGGCGACCTGGTCGGTGGCCAGTACGAGGTCGTCGGCTGCCTCGCGCACGGCGGGCTCGGGTGGATCTACCTGGCCCGCGACCGGAACGTCTCCGGCCGGTGGGTGGTGCTCAAGGGCCTGCTGAACTCGGGCGACCCGGACGCGTACGCCGCGGCGATCTCGGAGCGGCAGTTCCTCGCGGAGGTCGAGCACCCGCTGATCGTCGAGATCTACAACTTCGTCATGCACGAGGGTGCCGGCTACACGGTCATGGAGTTCGTCGGCGGCCGGTCGCTCAAGCAGATCCTGCAGGACCGGCGCGACGGCAACGCCGGTGTCAACAGCCCGCTCCCGGTGGACCAGGCGATCGCGTTCGTCCTGGAGATCCTGCCCGCGTTCGCGTACCTCCACGACGTCGGGCTGCTCTTCTGCGACTTCAAGCCGGACAACGTCATCCAGCAGGGCGACGCGGTCAAGCTGATCGACCTGGGTGGCGTGCGGCGGGTCGACGACCTGCAGTCCGCCATCTTCGGCACCGTCGGCTACCAGGCACCCGAGGTTCCCGAGGTCGGCCCGTCCGTGGCGTCCGACATCTACACGATCGGGCGCACGCTGGCGACCCTCGTGCTGGACTTCCGAGGGAACACCACCACGTTCGTCGCGTCGTTGCCGGCGGTGGCCGACACCCCGGTCTTCCAGACGTACGACTCCTTCTACCGCCTGCTCGCCAAGGCCTGCGCGGTCGATCCGTCGGACCGGTTCGGGAGCGTCGACGAGCTGCGCGCGCAGCTGCTGGGTGTGCTCCGCGAGGTCGTCGCGACGGACCGCGGTCCGGGCAGCCCCGCGCTGTACTCGGCCGCGTCCGTCCTCTTCGAGGCCCCTGCCTCCGACGAGGCGAGTCGCCCGCTAGCGTGGGATCAGCTGCCGGCCCTCAAGGTGGACGCGAGCGACCCGTCGGCCAGCTGGCTCGCGGGCGTGAACGTCAGCGACCCGGTGCTGAGACTGTCGGCGCTCGACGACGCACCCGAGGACTCCGTCGAGGTACGGCTGCGGCGCGCCCAGACCGCGATCGAGGCGGGCGTGGAGCCCGTCCTGTCGGACGCGCTCGCGAAGATCCTCGCGGACGACCCGTGGGAGTGGCGCGCAGCGTGGGTGTCCGGCCTGGCCCAGCTGAGCAACGGCGATCCCGTGGCTGCTCGCGCGTCGTTCAACGCCGTCTACGGCCAGGTGCCGGGTGAGCTGGCGCCGAAGCTCGCTCTGGCCACCGCGTGCGAGCGGAGCGACGAAGCAGAGATCGCCGAGTCGCTCTACGTCATCTGCGCCCGTGCCGACGCCAACTACACCGCCCCCGCAGCATTCGGGCTCGCACGCATCCGCAGCGCCCGCGGTGATCTGGAAGGTGCTCTGCACGCACTCGATCTCGTGACCGCCACCCGGAGCTCCTACGTCGACGCGCGCATGATGCGAGCGCGTCTGCTGGCCCGGGCCACCGGGGACGTGTCGGCGCTCTCGCAGGCCCTCGCGAGCGTCCAGACCGTCGTCCTGCCTCCGCTGCAGCACGCCGAGCTGCGGGTCGACGTGCTCGGCTCGGCGCTCGACGTGGTCCTCACGCGCGGACCTGCGAGGAACGTGAGCTTCGACGGCGTGCCGGCGCAGGAGCCCGCGCTGCGCGACGCGCTCGAGGGGGCACTGCGCCAGCTCGCGTCGTTGACCGAGGACCACGAGGAGCGCGTCGCGCTGGTGGACCGCGCGCACGAGATCCGGCGGTGGACCACGTGGTGAGCCTCGTCTGCGCGTCGTGCGGCACGGCCGCCCAGGACGGGTCGAAGTTCTGCGAGCAGTGCGGGTCGCCGCTCACGCCGCCCGTCGCGGTACCGCCGGCCGCCGCGGAGCCGGCGGTCCGGTCGTGCCGCGCCTGCGGCGGACAGATCGCCGACGACGGGTACTGCCAGGACTGCGGCACGCCGGCCGCGACCGAGCGCGACCACTGGTCGGAGGCACCCTCGGTGACGCTGGGCGGCGTGTGCGACCGCGGAGTCCGGCACGACAAGAACGAGGACGCGATGGCGTTGGGCCTCGCCGGCGACGCCGCCGTGCTGGTCGTCTGCGACGGCGTGTCGAGCGTCCCGGACTCGGACATCGCGAGCCTCGCCGCGGCCCGTGCCGCCCGGGACGTGCTGGTCGAGGGCATCCCGGAGGGCAACAGCGGCACGGCACGCGTCTCGGCGTGGTCCGCCCTCCTCGTCCGGGCAGCCGACGCCGCGAACCGTGCGATCATGACCGCGGTCGGGGACATGGCGGTCCGCCACGACCCTCCGTCGTGCACGTTCGTCGCCGCCGTCGTCGACGGACCGCACGTGGTCGCCGGGTGGCTGGGCGACTCGCGGGTCTACTGGCTTCCCGACTCCGGCGACCCGATCCAGCTCAGCAGCGACGACTCGGGCGCCAACGAGCTCATGGCACTGGGGCTGCCCCGTGCCAAGGCGGAGTCGTCCCCGCAGGCGCACGCCATCACGCGCTGGCTCGGCCCGGACGCGACCGACGTCGTCCCCCGCACCGCGCCGACGCGCGCGCAGGGCCCGGGGTGGGTTCTCGTCTGCTCGGACGGGCTGTGGAACTACTGCTCCGAGGCGGCCGCGATGGCCGACCTGCTGCGCACCTCGCAGAGCGTCGCGGGGTCCGCACCCGACGCGATCGCGGCCGAGCTCGTGCGCTGGGCGAACCAGCAGGGCGGCGCCGACAACATCACCGCCGCACTGCACCGGATCGACGTCGTGCCGGGCACGACGACGGTCGATACTGTCGACAGCTGACCCCGTTCACCACAAGGAGCGATAGTGGCCGAGTTCCACACCGAGGTGTTCCAGAACGAGTTCCTCTCCGAGGGCGCCACGGACGTGCATGCCATCGTGACGGTGACCAGCACGGGTGCAGGGACCGCCGGGGCCGCGTCGGCCACCGGCACGGTCGCCGAGATCGTCATGGTGGACACCTCCGGCTCCATGCAGGGCCCGAACATCGACGCAGCCAAGTACGCCGCGCAGGTGGCGGTCGATCAGATCTCCGACGGCACGTGGTTCGCCATCATCGGCGGCAGCCACGTGGCGCAGCGGGCGTTCCCCTACCCGAACGCGCCGGTCGCGATCGTGCAGATGGAGCCTGGTGCGCGCCGGGAGGCCAAGCGGGCGATCTCGCTGATGTCGCCGTCGGGCGGCACCGCGATGAGTACCTGGCTGCGCCTCGCCGACCAGGTGTTCTCCCACGTCCCGCAGGCCACGCAGCGTCACGCGATCCTGCTCACCGACGGCAAGAACGAGTCCGAGCCCCGCGCCGAGCTCTCGAACGCGATCCGGGACGTCACCGGGCGGTTCCAGTGCGACGCGCGCGGTGTCGGTGCGAAATGGGAGGTCGCCGAGCTGCGCGAGATCGCCTCGGCCCTGCTGGGCACCGTCGACCTGATCGCGAACCCGGCCGACATCGCGGAGGACTTCCGCCAGCTGGTGCAGGCGTCGATGTCCAAGGGGGTTGCCGACGCCGAGCTGCGGGTGTGGGCGCCGCAGGGTGCACAGGTGCTGTTCGTGCGCAGGGTGGCACCGACGGTCGAGGACCTGACGGCCCGACGAACCGAGGTCAACGCGCTGACCGGCGCCTACCCGACGGGCGCGTGGGGCGACGAGTCGCGCGACTACCACGTGGCCGTCCGCGTGCCCTCGAAGCCCGTCGGCTCGGAACAGCTCGCTGCGCGCGTCCAGATCGCCGTGGGTGGCCAGGTCCTCACGTCGGCTCTGGTGAAGGCCCGCTGGTCGGACGACGACTCCCTGACGGCTCGGATCAGCCCGGAGGTGGCGCACTACACGGGCCAGGTCGAGCTCGCCTCGGCCATCCAGGAAGGCCTCGCGGCCAAGGCGGCGGGTGACACCGCAACCGCGACCGTGAAGCTCGGCCGTGCCGTGCAGCTGGCCCAGGAGACCGGCAACGACGAGGCGACCAGCCGGCTGCGCCGCGTGGTCGACATCGACGACGAGGAGAAGGGCACCGTGCGCCTCAAGCGGGACGCCGCCAAGCTCGACGAGATGGCCCTCGACACCGCGTCCACCAAGACCACGCGGGTCCGCCGGTGAGCACGGTCCAGTGCCCGAACGGCCACGCCTCCGAGTCGACCGACTACTGCGACGTGTGCGGGAGCCCGATCGCGGCTGCCCCGGCCGTGGCAGACCCGCCGGTCGCGACCGCACCCCCGGCCACGACGTGTGCGAACTGTGGCGCACCCGCGGCGGCCGGCGCCCTGTTCTGCGAGACCTGCGGCTACGACTTCACGACGGGCTCCCTGCCGGTCGCTGCGTCGAGCCCGACGCCGGTCGTCCCGCCGGCGGCCACGCCCGCCTCGGCCCCGGCGACCTCGTCGCCGACGCCGGTCGTGCCCTCGTCCCCGACTCCTCCGCCCGCCGGCGCCGACTCCTGGGTCGCCGAGATGTGGGTGGATCCGGACTGGTACGCGGCGCAGAAGGCCGAGGACCCCATGCCGTCCGTCGGTCTGCCGGGCCTCGTCCCGCTCCGTGAGCGCAGTGTCCTGGTCGGCCGACCGTCCGTCTCGCGCAACATCCACCCCCAGGTCGACTGCGGGACCGACTCGGGGGTCTCCCGACGGCACTGCCAGCTGAACACCGACGGTCAGCGGTGGTGGGTCGAGGACCTGCAGTCCGCGAACGGCACGTACGTCAGCAAGCCGGGCGAGGCCGTGCCGACGACCCCGATCCCGGTCGGCCAGCGCCGCGAGCTCGAGGACGGCGACCGACTGTTCGTCGGCGCCTGGACTCGGATCGTCATCCGCAAGGCGCTCCCCGGCGAGGTCTAGCCTGCCGCCAGGTCCCCTCGTCGACGAGAACGCGGAACGGCGCCGGTGCATCCGAGAGGATGCACCGGCGCCGCTTCCTGCTGCGGACTACCTCGTCACGGAGCGGGGTACTGCGTGACGAACTGCGGCGTGCCGGTGTTGGTGTTGTCCGCCTGGGTGCCCACACCGTCGATGACGTGGCGGATCGTGCCCTGGCTGAGGTTGACGGTCAGCACGTGCTTGACCTGGACGCCCGGAGTGGTCGGGACCTCGAAGCCGTTCTCGGTGATGACCGACGGGTTGTTCTGGTTGAAGACGTAGGAGCCACCACCGTAGAGGTGGTGCGTCTTCACCTTGTCGGAGACCTTGTAGGCGGCGTAGCCGAGCGTGCCGGCGGGCGTCGTCCAGTCGGCCTGCGTACGCGGGTCGTACGGCAGCTCGTTCTGGTAGAAGATCGTGGTGCCGTTCTGGCCGTTCCAGACCGTGTTGTACTGCTGGAAGTGCTCGACGAACAGGCCGGTCGCGGTGACGTTGTCACCGTTGACGACCACGCCGTTGGCGGCGGTGTTCGTCACCCAGCGGGTGTCGTCGTCGTTGAGCAGCGGCAGACCGTTGGCAGCACGCTGCTCGTCGGTCGCCGAGCGCACGACGGTGTCCGTCGGGAAGCCCTCGTCACCGTGGTCGGCGCGCCACACCCACGCGTGGTCGAGCAGGACGTTGTCGCTGTTGACCTCCAGGGCGATGTTCGTGCGGCCGATGTACGGGCCGCCGACGCGGAAGAACACGTCGCTCAGAGTCGTCGGGTCCTGCGCACGGGTCCGGCTGGAGTGCGCGCAGGCGTTCTTCTTGCCGACCCGAAGGAGCGCGGGCGAGTTGACCTCGCCGGCGTCGACCGTGAGACCGGCGACGACCGCGCCGTGGACGTCGGCGATCTCGAGCGGAACCGCACCGTGCACCGAGTGGAGGGTCGCGTAGCCGAGACCCAGGACGACGGTGTCGGCGCGCTTGACCTCGATGGACTTGGCGACGTCGTAGACGCCCGGGGTGAGGATCAGGTTCTGGCCCCTGGCGAGTGCGTTGTTGATCGTGTGCACGGAGTCGCCCGGCTTCGCGATGAAGAAGTCCTTGATCGGCACCGTGCGGCCCGGCGTCAGACCGGCCCCCCAGGTGATGCCCGAGCTGTTGGCGGCAGCGGAGGGCACGCGGACGTTGTACTTGCCCGCCGCGTCGACGAACAGGTAGGGCTTCTCACGGCTGACCGGCGTGGTGTCGAGCACCGTGTACGGGTTGGGGGTCGGGAAGGTCTCCGCGGGAGCCCCGACGACGCCCGAGAAGACCGCGTTCCAGACCGCGTTCGACCAGGACTTCACCTCGCTGTTGCGGGTGTACCACTGCTGCTGCGAGCCGTTGACGACGGCGTCCGCGTTGCTGCGCGAATCGGCCATGAACCCGCCGCTGGCGTACTGCGGGCCGTCCGAGCAGTAGTCCATGAAGGACAGTCCGCCGTTGATGTTGACGCGGCGGAGCGGAGCAGCCTGCGAGACGGCCCAGAACTCGGTGTTCGTGCACCAGTCGGGACGCGGCTTGGCCTCGCCCAGCACGTTGGTCAGGCCGCCCGCGACGTTGATGGTCAGGTTCGAGAGCGAGCGCCAGAAGTTGGTCAGCGCGAGGCAGTTGCTGGTCTCGTTGTCGGCCAGGCAGCGGTTGTAGACGTTGACCGTGCCGTTGATGACGACGTCCGTCGGGGAGGCGCCGAGCCCGGCGACCTCGGTGTAGTACCCGACCTGGACGTTGAGCGGAGCCTCAGGGGTTCCGTACGTGCCGGGGAGGAAGTAGACCGCGTCACGACGAGGGCCGAACTCGTTGCTGAACTGGGCCGCGGTGATCGCGTCGAACTTCGCCTTGATCTCGGCGGTCGACATGCTCGGGTTGAAGATCGTGACGTTCGGGCCGAGGTCGGTCGGCGCCGGGGGCTTCGGGTGGGCGGAGGCCGCGGTCGCTCCTGCGATGGCGATCGACAAGGCGGTCACGCCGATCAGCACGTGGCGGCCGATCCGTCGGCGCACCCCGCGGGGGTGGGTGATGGGCACGGACATCGTCGTCCTACCTTCTGTCGAGATGGCTGACCGGAACTGGAAACGTTTCCGATCGGTCCGAAATATAGGGCTATGCCCGGCGGCAAGTCGAGCAAAACGCCCTATTCGGACGTACGACACGCACGACACTGGCGACGGCGCCGACGGCTACCCGGCGGTCGGGGCAGGCCCCGACGACTCCCGAGCGATCAGGACGGCCCGGATCAACCGCGGAAGCGTGGCGCTCTCGTCGACCGGCCCGCCGGCGTGCCGTGCCGTGATCAGGTCGGTCAGCAGCTCGACCGTCGCCGCACCCATGGCGAGGTAGTCCTGCCGGATCGTGGTGAGCGCAGGGCGGACGACCGCGGCGAGCTCCTCGTCGTCGTACCCGACGATCGAGATGTCACCAGGAACGTCCAGCCCGGCCTCGAGGACCGTGCGGCAGGCGCCGATCGCCATGCTGTCGCCCGCGACGAAGACGGCGGTCGGTCGTTCGTCGAGGGCGAGCAGCGCCCGCATCGCCGCGCGGCCCGAGTCCAGGAAGTAGTCCCCGTGCACGACGTATCCGTCCGGGACCGCCAGCTCCAGGCCGGCCATCGTCTCCCTGTAGCCCTCGAGTCGGTCGATGGCCGGCAGCTGGTCGGGCGGCCCCGCGATCGTCGCGATGCGTCGGTGACCCAGCGACGCCAGATGTCGCACGGCGGCGGCGGCACCTGCCCGGTTGTCGGTGCTGACGTAGCTGGCCCGGATGCCGCGGACCGGGAGGTCCAACCCGATCACCGGCAGGCCCGACGAGATGAGCGCCTTCACGGCCGGCAGGTGCTCGTCGACACCCATGAGCACGACGCCGTCGAGACTGTGCTGTGAGGCGACGTGCTCGAACGCGTGCAGGTCCGCGGCGGCGGCTCTCGGCGACACCAGCATCAGGTGGTACCCGGTGTCGGCGAGCGCCAGCTTCAACCCGATGAGCAGATCCTGGAGGAAGGGCACCCGCAACCCGGCCGACGAGTAGCTGGTGTCCCAGATGAGGCCGACGGTGTCGGACCGCCGCCGGACGAGCGACCTCGCCTGCAGGTTGGGCAGGTACCCGAGCTCGCGGGCGATTCCCACGACTCGATCACGGGTCTCGGCGCTCACGCCGGGACGAGCGTTCAGGGCGCGGGAGACCGTGGCCACGGAGACCCCGCTGCGGCGGGCGACGTCGCGGATGTCGACGGCCACGTGACGCCTCCTCCTTTGGCAGCGAACCTGGCGTCACCGTAGTACGTCACGGGCCGCCGACTGTCCGCACGTCCTGCTGCGGTGGGCTCGCTGCGTCGTCAGTCGTCCGGTCGATCACCCCATGCCGGCCCGCAGGCGCGTGGCGAGACGGCGTTCACGACGCGGCGGCCGCCAGCTCCGCGTTCGCGCGCTCGGTCACCAGGCTGAGCACGCGCCCGGCGACTGCCAGGTCCTCGGGCGGCACGTCGCCGTAGAGCCGGGCCGTGATGGAGGCGATCTCCTCGCTCACGACGGCGTACTTCTGCAGCCCCTCGGCCGTCAGGGTCAGCCGCTCCTCGCCCACCGCGACGAGGCCACTGGCGATGACGGCGTCGACCGTGTCCCGCGCGGCCTCGGCGTCGATCTTCAGACCTCGGACGAGCCGAACCACGAGCGCCTCGCGGCCGCCGACGCCGGAGTGCACCTGGTTGACGGCCACCCACGTCTCGAACGCAAGACCGGTCTCGCGCAGGTGCAGCTCCAGGAGCGTGCGCGTGGCTCGTTCGGCCTGTCCGATGATCTGCCCGTTGAGCGTCATGATCGATTCCCCTCGTACGAGGCGGACGCGATCGTCCGCCGTATCGTTTGTCGTACGAACGTTAGGCCACTGAACGATCGACCACAAGACGTTCGGTGCACCAACGATTCTGCTAGCGTCCGACCATGACCGGTCCGGCACAGGTCGCCGCGCTGCCCAGCTGGCTGCTGACCCAGACAGCCGCCCACGCGCACCGCATCCTCGTCGAGCGCCTCTCCGCGATCGGCGCCCGCGGGTACGACTACCGGGTGCTCGCCTCGCTCGACGAGCGCGGGCCGACCAGCCAGGCGGACCTCGGCCGCAGCACAGGCATCCACCTCAGCGACATGGTCGGCTGCCTGAACGACCTGGAGACCGCCCACTACGTCGAGCGCACACCCGATCCGGCGGACCGACGACGCAACGTCGTCACGATCACCGACCGCGGGCGCGAGCGCATGCAGCGCCTCGCCGCCGAGGCGTCGCTGGTCCAGGCGGACCTGCTCGCTCCCCTCTCCCCCGACGAGCGCGCCCAGCTGACCGCGCTGCTCACGCGCCTGCTGGAGCACCACGACGCACGTCGGGGCGTCGACGAGCCGGAGTGATCGAGCGGGCCACCGGACCGCCCTACGGCATCTCGATGCTCGAGGCCACCGGCGTCCTGCTCATTCGGCGGAACCCTCCGCGGCGGCGCGTTCGGCCCGGCGGCGCCGCACGCGCCACACGACCAGCGCCACGATCGCCGCGATCACGACAGCGACCGCAAGACCGCGCCCGATCTGGGCCGCGACCCGCTCGTAGGCGGTTCCCACGAAGTAGCCGAGCAGGACCGTCCCCGCACCCCAGACGAGCCCGCCCACGGCGTTCGCCGGGAGGAACTGCGCGTAGGGCATCCGGGAGGCGCCGGCCATGGCCGGCATCATCGCGCGGAAGAAGGCGGTGAACCGGCCGAGGAACACCGCGGCCCGCCCCCGCCGCACGAGCATCTCCTGCCCTGCCTGCACGGCCCGCTGCCGGTCGCGCAGGAATCGCGACGAGAACAACCGGGGGCCGACGTGCTTGCCCACCTCGTACCCGACGCTGTCGCCCAGGATCGCCGCGAGCACGACCACGGGGATCAGCACGGTCAGCTCGATCCGACCCTGGCTGGCGAGCACGCCGCCGACGATGACGACCGTCTCGCCCGGCAGGACGAAGCCGAAGAACAGCGCGTCCTCGGCGAAGACGAGCGTGAAGATCACCGAGTAGACCACCCCGGCAGGCACGGTCTGCAGCCACGACGTGAAGCTGTCGAGCATCGACGGTCTCCCGGGTGGTCGGCGGAACTGGCGCGGCCGCCAAGTCTCTCAGGCGATCCGAATGACTCGTGCACGAGACCGCGTCGGCGCGCCGGAACGTACCGGTGCCGGGATCAACGTGTCGTTCCCAGCAGCGCCGCGCCGGCACGGTCGGCGCGGATCCGTCCGTCGGCTCCCACGGCGATGACCGCGGTGGCCCCGTGCCGACCTGCCCAGTCGACACCCTCGTCGCCCAGCGCGAGCACCGAGGTGGCCAGGACGTCGGCCGTGGCCAGGTCGGACGCGACGACGGACGCCGAGACCAAGCCCGTCGCCGGCTCCCCCGTGCGGCCGTCCCAGACGTGTGCGCCGCGCTCGTACGTGCCGGACGTCGCGACCGCGCCGCCGCGCAGCTCCAGCACGGCCAGGAACAGCTGCGGGTCGTTCGGGTCGCGGATCCCGACGTGCCAGCCTCTCCCCGGTTCGGGCTCGCCCCGGACGACGACGTCCCCGCCGGCGTTCAGACAGAACCGCTGGAGGCCGCCGGCCCACAGCACGTCGGCGGCACGCTGCGCCGCCCATCCCTTGACCACGCCGTCCGTGTCGAGCGTGCCGTCCGGTCGGCGTACTGAGAACGCACCCCCGGAGTCCTCCCAGGCCTTCCCCGCGACGGCCAGCACCTCGCGCAGGTCGTCGGAGAGGTCGGCCGGCCGGACCTCGTCCCGGGCGTAGCGGCTCACCTCGCTGGCGGGGTCGTACCGGCTGAAGCGGCGGTCGGCCGCCCGGAGGACCGCGAACGCCCGGTCGACCAGGTCCGGGGTCGTCGGTCCGTCGTCGCGGACGTCGACCGACATGGGGATCCCCATGACTGTCTCGCGGTGCCGCACGGTCAGCCGTGCTGGTCGATGGCCGACTGCACGGAGGCCGCGTAGCTCTCGGACGTGTACGTCGCGCCGCTGACGGTGTCGATGTGGGAGGACTGTGCGGCGAGCACCTCCTGCGCGAGCGCGGGTGCCGCGTTCTCGTTGATCCGCACGCTCTCGCGTTCTCGGTCGGGCACCTGCAGGGTCTGCACGTCCGTGATCTGGCTGCCCACGAACGTCACCGAGACCTGCACCGAGCCGTATCGGTTCCGCTCGACAGAGCCCACGATCGTGACGGTGTCCGAGGTGGTGCTGGAGCCGTTGTCGGTGCTCGCCGGGTCCGACCCGGAGGCCGTCGACCCGTTGTTCGTCGTGCCGTGGTCGGTCGTGCCGTCGACACTCCCGTTCGACGTCGTGCCTGCCGTGGCCGGGGCCGTGGTGTCCTGCATGACGGGCGCGAACTTGGCCATGCCTGCGGCGGTCATCGCTGCGGCGGCGCCGACGAAGAGCAGCGTCCCTCTCCAGGGTCGTGCAGACATCAGCCCAGCTCCTCTCGGTGGATCGCCGTGCGAGGGACGCCGAGCGCGCGCGCGGACCTGACGACTGCGCTCACCATGGGGTCCGGACCGCAGATGAAGACGTCCCGTTCCGCGACGTCGGGCACGAACCGTCGAAGGTGACGGGGGTCGAGGGGGTCGTACCCGAGCTCGGTCCGACGCCCGGCCAGAGGCACGTACCGGAGCCATGGTGACGGGGTGAACTCGGCGGCGAGCGCGAGCCCCTCGACGGTGTGCGCGCGGTGCACGACGACGAGGTCGTGCCCACGGCGCAAGAGCTCCTCGGCCAGCGCACGGATCGGGCCCACGCCGGCACCTCCGGCGACGAGCAGCACCTTGTGGGTCGTCGCACGGTCTGCGGTGAACCGGCCGAAGGGTCCCTCGACCTGGACACGGGTACCGGGGCGCAGGGCGGTGATCGCGCTGGAGTGGTCGCCGAGCGCGCCGACGGTGAACCGCAGGGTGTCGTTCGTCGGGACCATCGACAGCGAGTACGGATGGGCCGTGCCGAAGTGGCCACGCGTCAGGAACCGCACGAGGAAGTACTGGCCCCCGCGTGCCTCGAGATCCGCGAGGCCCGAGCCGGTCAGCCAGACGCTCGCCAGGCCGTGACCCTCCTGAACCACCTGGGAGACCTTGAGCGCATGCCGCCGGTGGTCCACGAGCGGCAGCACGACGCGCCAGATCAGGATCGCCGCGGCGGTGCCGGAGTAGAGCGCGATCCAGGCGACCTGCGCCAGACGGTCGGTCACGAAGTGCGTCCCACCGGCGATCTGGTGGAAGAACGTCAGGAAGATGGCGACGTAGGTGGTCAGGTGGATCGCGAACCAGACCTCGTAGGAGACCTTCTGCCGGACCAGACGGGCGCTCGACAGCCCGACGACGAAGAACAGGACGGTGCCGATCAGCGCGAGCCAGAGGTACGGCTGCCGCGCCAGGGCGCTCGGCACCTCGGACCAGACGGACGTGGCGTCGAGCAGCGCTCCCCCGAGGATCATGAGCAGCACGTGCGTGAGCATCAGCAGGACGACCGTGGTACCGAGCGTCCGGTGCCAGGACAGGAGCCGGTCGAAGCCCACGGACCGCTCGAACCATGGCACCCGTGCCACGAGCAGCAGCTGGGCGCACACCAGGAAGGACGCCAGCAGCCCGGCGAGCTCACCGACACTCATCAGAGCTCCACCGGGCGTCGACCCGGTCGCCGCCGGCGTGCCGAACCACCAGAAGGCGGTGACCGCGAGCGAGCCGGCCCACAGGCACACGAGCGCGGCGGACGACCGGCGGGACGGCGCAGGGCGGCGCGCAGCGGCCGTCCCTCTCGGCGCGGCGGCTCGGGTCGTGGCGGTCATACGAAGACTGTCCTCCTGGGTGCTCGGAGAAGTCTCGGAGAACCCTGTGCGTTTGCCAAGTGGCCCATTGTGCACAATCGCATTGTGTGCAATGTTTGAGCGTGCCCAGCAGCGCCTTCGACCACATGCCGTGCTTCTCGCTGTACGCCGCCTCACGGGCCGTGATGCAGACGTACCGCGCGGTGCTGTCGGAGACCGGCCTCACCTATCCGCAGTACCTCGTGCTCGTCGCGCTGGCGCAGTCGGACGGCATGGCGGTCCACGAGCTCGGGGACGCGATGTTCCTCGACTCCGGGACGCTCTCCCCCCTGCTGCGCCGGATGGAGGCCAAGGGCGTGGTCACGCGCGAGCGGCAGCCGGGCGACGAGCGCGTGGTCACCGTCGCCCTGACGTCGGAGGGCCGCCGGCTGCGAGGCGAGGTCGCTGCGGCGGTCGAGTGCCTGACGCCGGCCTACGGGCTCGCCTCCTACGAGGAGCTTGCCGAGCTGCTGGACAAGCTCCACCGCATCACCGACGGAATGACGGCGTTGACCGCAACCCTGCGCAACCCGACCTGACCACCCAGGAGACGTGCATGCCTCTCGACCTCGGCTCGACCCTCACCTTCGAGGTCCAGGAGGCTGACGGTTCGCCGTTCGACCTCACGGACTACCGCGGCACGCACCATGTGCTGGTCTACTTCATGCGTGCGCTCTCGTGCATGCAGTGCAACGCCCACGTGCGGGTGCTCGTCGCGCAGCAGGAGGCCTTCGAGGCGGATCGGGTCCAGGTGGTGATCGCCGTCCCGGAGGATGCCGCAGCCGCCGCCGCATGGAAGGCGAAGAAGGGCATCCCGTACCCGGTCGTCGTCGGACGCGCGGGAACGCCGCACGCCGAGGTCGGGCTGCTGCGCAAGGCGTTCGGCGCGCTCCAGCAGTCGGGGGCCGCGCTCCTCGACAGCGCCGGAGTGGTCCGGTACAGCCACACGTCGACCAACCCCGGATCCAGCTACTCGAAGGCCGACGTGGCTGCGGCCATCCGCGACCTGCCCGCCATCGTCTGACCAGGTGGGCACCGGCCGGCCAGCGGCCGGTGCCACACTGGCACGATGGCCGTCCCGCATCCTGCCCAGTTCAGTGCCGCCTGGGAGGCCGCGTGGAACGCGCGGGACCTCGACGCCGTGCTGGCCCACTTCCACGACGACGTGGTGTTCACCTCCCCGGTCGCCGCCAGGATCGTGCCCGACACGGGCGGGATCGTGCGCGGCAAGGCCGAGCTCCGGGCGTACTGCACCGCGGGTCTGCGGCTGGTCCCCGACCTCCACTTCACGGTCGAGGACGTGTACGCCGGCATCTCGATCCTCGTCCTGCAGTACCGCAACCAGAGGGGCGACGTGGTCGACGAGGTCCTCCTCTTCGACGACGACGGCCTCGTGGTCGAGGGCCACGGCACCGCCCGGACGGGCGGCGTGCACGCCACCGGAGAGCCGACGAGTCAGGGCGCGTGACCACACCTCGCGGCGCGGCCGATCATGCCACCGTGCCCAGCAGCGGACCCGGCCGACCGAGCAGGTAGCCCTGCGCCCACGGAACCCCGAGGCCCTGGAGGACGGCCAGCTCCTCGGGCTCCTCGACACCTTCCGCGATGAGCTTCGCGCCCACCTCCTCGGCGAACGAGACCATGGCTCGCGTCAGTGCGCGCTTCTCGGTGCTGCGGTGGATACCCGAGATCAAGGAGATGTCGAGCTTGATGATGTCGGGCTTGAGCCGCACGAGATGGCGGAAGCCGGCGTACCCAGCGCCGAGGTCGTCGGCGGACAGGCGGGCGCCGTGGGTGCGGATCCCGGCGAAGGCGCCACGGACGGCGTTGTAGTCCTCGACGGGCACGTGCTCGGTCAGCTCGATGACCACGCGCGATGCCATCTGCGGCGTGAGCAGCTCACGCTCGAGCATGTGCAGCGCGGTCGCCGGAGACATGTTGACCGCGAGGAACAGCGGTGCGGGCGCGCGGTCGAGGTAGTCCAGCGCAGCCAGCGCGGCGGCCCACTCCATCTCGATGCCGAGCCCCACGGAGAATGCGTCGGCGAACCACCGCTCGGGTCCGCCGTGGCCCAGGTCGTCGAATCGCGCGAGCGCCTCGTGGCCCACCGTCTCGAGGGTTCGCGTGTCCACGACCGGCTGGTAGACGATGTCACGCGTGCCGTTGCGCAGGACGTGCTCGATCCGCTCCCGGGTGCGCGCCGCGCCCTCGGCTTCGGCGGAAGGTCGCTGATCCCGACGCAGGCCGGAGGTGCGCAACGTCGAGTACAGCTCCCGCGTCTGGAGCAGGTTCGCGATGCGGAGGCAGGTCTCGGTGATGTCCAGCGGCTTCGTCAGGAAGTCCTGCGCCCCGAGGCCGAGCGACCGGTTGCGGGCTCCGGTGGTGGTGTCGGCGGTCAGCACGACGACCGGCAGGTAGCTCCCGGCGGCGTAGGCCTGGACCTGCGCGAGAACAGCGAACCCGTCGACCTCCGGCATGTGCAGGTCGAGCAGGACCAGGTCGGGGCGGACCTGGGGCAGGAGGGAGCCGATCTTGCGCGGGTCGGTCTCGGCGACGACCCGCTCCATGCCCTGCTGGAGCAGCAGCGAACGGAGCAGGAGCACGTTGCTCGGGCTGTCGTCGACGATCAGCACGACCATCGTCGAGAACCGCTCGAGAGACCTAGCCTGCATCGCGCAGGCTTCCGACCTCGTCGAGCGCACCGAGCACGTCACGCAGGTCGAGCGGCTTCGTGAGGTACCGGGCCGCGCCCGCCGCGAGCAGCCGCCGCATCTGTTCCGGGGTCGCGTCCGCACTGAGGACGAGCACGGGGACGTCGCAGGTGATCGGGTCACCCTTGAGCGACTGGAGGACGTCCAGGCCCGAGCGGTCCGGCAGGTGAAGGTCGAGGAGGACGAGGTCCGGCTGGTTGGCTCGTGCCAGGTCCAGACCGAGGCCTCCGAGCCCGGCGTGGATGAGCCGCCAGTGAGGCCGCAGCCGGAGCAGGTGCGCGATGATCTCGACGTTGGAGGCGTTGTCCTCGACGTAGAGCAGGGTTCTCGTCGGGACGACGTCTGGTTCGACCGGAGCCCGACGAGGGGCGTCGTCCGGTTCGGACAGACCGTCGTCCGGGCTGGCCACCACCCGTGGCAACGTCACGGTGAAGGCCGATCCCTCGCCGACTGCCGACACCGCGTCGACCGTTCCGCCCATCAGCTCGGCGAGCGACCGGGTCAGCGCCAGCCCGATACCTGTCCCGTCGACGGCCGTCGCCTCGGCACCGAGGCGGTCGAACGGCGTGAAGAGCCGATCCTGGAGAGCCCGCGGGATGCCGGGACCGTCGTCGCGCACCGTGATAGCGACGTGGTCGTCGCGCAGGTGCTGCTCGATCCAGACCGTGCCGCCTGCACGGTTGTACTTGATGGCGTTCGACACCAGGTTCAGCAGGATCTGCCGCAGCCGCTGACGGTCCGCGACGACCTGCCACCCCTCGACCGCTGACGCGTCCAGCACGACGTCCGCGCGGTCGGCCATGGACGCCATGAGCCGGACGCTCTCGTCGATCAGCTCCACCGTCGAGACCGGCTCGAGGCTGATCGACATCTCGCCGGCCTCGATGCGCGCCACGTCGAGAACGTCGTTGATGAGGTTCAGCAGGTGCCGTCCGCCCATGAGGATCTGGTCGAGCTCTCCCTCGTACTCCGTCCCGGCCAGCTCGATCTCCAGCAGCTGACCGAATCCGAGGACCGCGTTCAACGGGGTGCGCAGCTCGTGGCTCATGCGGGACAGGAAGACGTTCTTGGCGGCGTTCGCTGTCCGGGCTGCCAGCTCGGCCTCCCGCAGCGCCGCTGCCGCATGCATCCGCGCGCTGATGTCCTCGATCGTGATGACGTAGCGATCAGTCGGGCCGTACGGGTTCGGGACGGGCGTCGATCGCGTGTGCACCCACCGTTCGACACCGTCCGGCCAGATGATCCGGTGCTCCGACTCGGCGGGCAGGCCGGCCTGGCTCGGAGCGACGAAGTCGCGCCAGACGCGCTCCCGGTCGTCCGGGTGCGTGGTCACCACGTCAGGGTCGGCCATCAGCTCGTCCGGGGTGACGCCCAGGATCTTGGCCGACCCGGGGCTGATGTACAGGTGCGCCGGTGGATCGATCTGACGCAGGAGGAAGACCGTGTCGACGCCCTCGGCCAGCTGGCGCAGCCGCGTCTCGTTCTCCCGGGCCACCTGTTCCGCGGCGCGCTGGTCCGTCAGGTCCCGGAACACGGCGATCGCCAGCGGCTCGTCGTCGGAACGGTCCTGCGACAGGCTGACCGCCATCGGGAAGACAGATCCGTCGCCCCGAAGACCCGGCACCTCGACGTGGATCGTCGTCGAGGCGAGCTCGGGCCGGCTGAGGTAGTCGGCCCGACGCTCGACGTGCATCGCCCGCTGCTCCTCCGTGAGGAGCAGCTCCATCTGTCTGCCCACGAGCGCGTCACCCGCGTACCCGAACATCTCCCCCGCGCGTGCGTTGGCCATGACGATCACGCCCGACGAGTCCGCACACACGATCGCGTCCGGTGCCGCCTCGAGGAGCGCCGCGAACCGTGCCGCCTGGCGCTCGTCGCTGCTCACGGGCCGGGAGATCGAGGCGACCCCGACGATCACGCCGCGGTTGTCCCGGACCGGCGACATCGACATCACGACCTCGACCTGCGCTCCGTCCGCCCGGAGCCGCGTCGTGCGGAACCCGCTCGCAGCCGCACCCGCAGCGACCCGTGCGTGCAGCGCCCGCTCCTGCTCGAGCACCCGCGCCGGGACGACCGTCTCGATGTTCTTGCCGAGCATCTCCTGGGCAGTCTGCCCGTAGACGGTGGTGGCTCCGAGGTTCCAGGCCGTGACGGTCCCGTCGAGGTCCTTGGCGATCACCGCGTCGTGGGAGGACTCGACGATCGCCGCGAGTGCCAGCGCGACCTCGAGACGTTGGTCCGACGCGCGGCCACCTGCGATCTCGCTCATGCCCACCCCGTACGCATCGATCGGCGGCACATCGGCGAGCCGTCAGCGTCGCCAGCATATTCCGAGAAGTGCCGGCGCGCTTCTTTGGGAAGTGACGTTCGGATTGTGTGGGCTACGGTCTGACCTGGACAAACACCCAGGTCGGGAAATTCCCCGGAACGGGTGAAAATGCATTCGCCGGTGGACGCGCATTGTGACGGCTGCCGTATTCGATCGGCTAGGAGCCGCCCGACGGGGTGATCTCGATCAGCGGGCTCTGCGCCATCATCAGCTCGACGTCGTCACGGCCCCACCGCTTCGCGGCCGCCTCGATGAGCGGCCGACGCTCGTCCGCGTCCTCGACCACTCGCGCGAGGGCAGGCACATCCTTCGGCGCCCCCACCTTGAGGTGGAGCACGACGTGCGGGTCGGCGGCGACGTTGTGGACCCAGGCGCGGGTGCGCGGCGACGGCTGGCCCGAGATGAACAGCCGCCCGTCGAGATGGTGGAGGTAGATCTCGATCGTGCGCGGCTCACCCGTGTGCCGCCCGGTCGTCGTGAGGTCGATGATCTGGCTGCGGTGCAGCGCCGGGTCCATGTCGATCACTCTGTGCGCGGGCGCTCACCGGCGCAACCGGATGGTCGGGCAGTCTGGTGCCATGACACCCTGGCGCACCCGCACATCGACGACCGTCTACGAGAACGCGTGGATCCGTGTCCGCGAGGACGACGTGGACCGCCCGGACGGCAGCTCGGGCATCTACGGCGTGCTGGAGGTGCGCAACCCGGCGGTCTTCGTCGTGCCCGTGACGGACGACGGTGGCGTCGTCCTGGTCGACGTCGCGCGGTACACCACCGGCGCCGCGTCGTGGGAGGTTCCTGCGGGTGGGTCCGACGGAGAGGACCTGCTGCTGGCCGCGCAACGGGAGCTACGGGAGGAGACGGGCCTCGTGGCCGACCGCTGGGAGCCGATCGGGTTCATGTTCGCACTCAACGGCGTCAGCCATGCCCCGGAGCACGTGTTCCTCGCGCGCGGGCTCCGCCCCGCGGACGTGCCCGCGGAGCAGGCCGCAGAGGGCATCACCGCCGTACGGACGGTCCCGTGGGCCGAGGTGCTGCGCCTGGTGGCCGACGGGACGATCACCGACGGTGAGACCGTCGCGGCGCTCATGTACGCCGCGATCGCGCTGGGCCGCGTCACGTGAGGACCGTCGACCGACGAGCGTCGACGTCGTTCGCCGACGACGCGCCCTCGCTCGAGCCGGCGGGGATCAGCGATCCGTGTCAGTGCCCTGGCTCGTCTGCGGTTCCCGCGCCGACCTTCTGGGCCTCGACCGCGCGGTGGATGTTGCCGTGGATGTGGTCGGCACCGAGGCGCTCCACGAAGCCCTCGCGGACCAGGACCGCCCGCACGCCCGGCTTCAGCCGTGCCAGACGGAGCGTGACGCCGGCCTGCGTGCACAGGACGAGGATGTCGTCGAGCTTCGCCGACCCTTGGGAGTCCACGAAGTTGACGCCCTCCAGGACCACGACGACGCCGTGCACACCCGGGGTGTCCTGGATCAGCGTGCGTACCCGGTCCTCCAGAGCGTCCGACGTCGCGAAGAAGAGCCCGCCGTCGACACGCACGACGGCGACGCCCTCCGGCAGCTCGTCGTCCGGGTTCACGCTCGCGTCGCGGTAGACCTGGGTGCCCCGTTGGCGGGCGAGGAGGGGCATGTCGGGACGCGTGGCCACCCCGACGAGCCAGAGCAGCGACAGGCCGATGCCGATCATCACGCCGGCGAGCACACCGAACACCAGCGTGCCGAGGATCGCCGCGATCGCCACCCAGAAGTCGAAGCGCTGGACGCGGTACATCCGTCGCATCTCGGGGAGGTTCATCATCCCCATGACGACCGCCTCGATGATCAACGCGCCCAGGACGGGCTTGGGCAGCTGGGAGAACAGCGGAGCCAGCACGAGCAGCGTCGCCAGCACCGTGACGCCGGACGTGATCGACGCGAGCCCCGTGCGGGCACCGGAGTGGTCGTTGAGCGAGCTCGCCGACAGGCTCGTCGAGACCGGCATGCCCTGCAGGACACCGGAACCGACGTTGGCGGCGGACTGCGCCAGCGACTCCTGGTTCACGTCGATCTGGTACCGGTGCTTGGCGGCGAAGGCCCGGGCGTCCCCGGCGGTCTGGGAGAAGCCGATCAGCATGAGCGCGAACGCACCGAGCGTCACCGGGATCACGTGGTCCCACATCAGGCCCAGGTCCGGCAGCGCGAGGGACGGCAACCCGCGTGGTACATCCCCGACCAGCGCGACGCCGTGGTCGCCGAGATCCAAGGCGTACGAGGCGACCAGGCCACCGACGACGAGCACCAGGGCGCCCGGCACGCGCGGCGCGACGATGCGCAGACCGAACACCACCACGAGCGAGACCACGCCGACGAGCAGGGTCGCGCGATTGCCCGTGCCGAGCGCGCCGACCCACGAGCGCAGCTCCTGGAACGAGTTCGAGCCGTCGACGCTGGTGCCGTTGATCTTGGGCAGCTCCCCGATGACGACGTCGATCGCCGCGCCGAACAGGAACCCGGTGACGACCGCGCGGGAGAGGAACTGCGCGATCCAGCCCATCTTGAGAACGGCCAGGACGAGGAACAGGAGGCCCGACGCGAGCGTCAGGCCGGCGACGAACGAGGCGATGTCAGCCTGGTCGGTGATCCCCGCCGCGACGACCGCGCTCGCGGCCACGGCGGCGAGACCGGAGCTCGGCCCCATCGAGATCTGCCGGCACGTGCCGAAGACGGCGTACAGGAGCGCACCCGCGGCAGCGGCGTAGAGCCCGTTCTGGAGCGGGATCCCGGCAATGTCGGCGTAGCCGAGGTTCTTCGGCACGATCAGCGACGCCACGGTCACGCCGGCGATCAGGTCTCCGCGCAGCCACCGGCGGTCGTACGTCCTCGCCCAGCCGACGATCGGCAGGAAGCGCTCGACCCGAGACGGTGTCCCGCTCAACCGAGGTCCATCCCCTCGAGCGCCGACGACGGTACCCGGTCGGGGAGGCGCAGCATGCGGAAGGAGTTGGCCAGACCGAGCAACCCGGCGAGCAGCGGCACGAGAAGCGCGACCTGCAGCGAGATGTTGCGCGCGTCGTCGTTGATCGCGACGACCTCCGCCTCCACCTCCGGCGGCAGCCCGGTCAGCTGTTCGGCGAGCTGGGTGTTGCTCATGATCTCGGCGTCGTCCTCCAGCGCGGAAGCGATCTGCTGCTGCTCGGCCGCGGGGATGACCGTGCTGTTCTCCGTCATGGTGGTGAAGCTGAAGGCCAGCGTCGCGAGCATCAGACCACCCGCCATGGCGAGGCCGAACGAGAGGCCGAAGGAGCCGGCGGCGGAGTTCACGCCGGCCGCCTCGCTGACACGCTCCTCCTCGACGGGCGCGAGCGTGTAGTTGTTGAGCTGCGAGACCAGCAGGCCGAGGCCCGCACCTGTGAGGGCGAGCGGGAGCGCGAGGTACCAGCCGCTGTCCACGCGTGGGACGAAGGGGATGATGACCGCCATCCCGAGACTCGCCAGCAGGAATCCCGTGCGGATGATCGCCGCGGGTCGCCGGTCGCCCGCCCGCTTCCCGGCGACGAGAGCCGCCGCGAACATCGTCAGCGACAGGGGCGCGAGCGACAGACCTGCCTCGAGCGCGTTGTACTCGAGCGTCATCTGGAAGAACAACGGCAAGGCGATCATCGCGCCACCGAGAGTCACCTGCTGCAGCAGCTGCCCGGAGATCCCGGCCGTGAAGTTCGGGTGCCGGAACAGGTCCGGGTCCAGCAGCGTCACGCGTCGGGCGCGCTTGCGTCGGATCAGCCAGCGGGCCAGGGCGACGAGCGCCGCGGCGCCGAACACCATCAAGGCGCCGACGTACTCGCCCCCCTCCTGCCAGACGAGGATCCCGAGCACCACCCCGCCCATGCCGACGACCGACAGGACGGCACCGACCACGTCGACCTGGCGCGATCCGGTGTACGCCACGTCCCGGACGAGTCGGATCTGGCTGAGGACCACGAGGATGATCACGACCTCGAGACCGAACCCGACGCGCCACGACAGGTAGGTCGTCACGAAGCCGCCGAGCAGGGGCCCGATCGCCGCCGCGATGGCCGCCGCGGCACCGACCATCGCGTACGCCTGCTTCTGCGCGCCTCCCACGAAGTTCCCGTGGATCAGCGACTGCATGGCCGGCAGCAGCAACGACGCGCCGAGCCCACCGACGATCGCCCAGAAGACGATGATCGCGGTGAGGCTCTGGGCCACCGTCATCGCCAGCGCGCCGACGGCGTAGGCCGCCAGACCCAGGACGTAGGCGCGCTTGCGCCCGATGAGGTCGCCGACCTTGCTGTTGATCAGGATGAAGGCGGCCGACACGAGCGCCTCGAGCGCGATCGCGGACTGGACGCCGCTGGCGGTCGTGTCCAGGTCAGCGACGACCGCCGAGATGGAGACGTTCATCAGCGAGGTGTCGACGACGAGCACGAACATCGCCATGGCCAGCAGGACCATCAGCCGGCGGCTCCCGCCCGGCGCTTCGACCTCGTCGGGTCCGGTGCTCACGATCGCCCTCCAGGTCTCTTCGTGGGACACCACGCGTGCGGGGCCGCACGCAGGGCGGCGGCTCGTTCGGAGACTATCGAAGAAGGCGGGCCGCGCTACCCGTCGGCCGGCTCGGAGACGCAGAGAGCCCGCGGAGCAGGCGGTGGGGACCTGCTGCTCGCCGGCACGTGGCGTCCAGCAGGTCCGACACTCGGGGCGCTCTCGCCGCCCCGTCCACCGCCGCCCGCAGGCTCGGCTCATGACACGTCTCGAAGGGATGGGTGCTCACCGTTTCTTGGGAGCCGGCGCCCTGCACGTCGACGTCGACGTGCGCGCCCGATCGTGCGGCACTCACTGCGCGCGATCGCCTGATCAAGAAACACTAGTCCTCACCCGGCACGTCAGCACCGGTCTCGAGCCGAGCAGATCTGGCGGTGCTGACGTGACGAACCGCGCCAGCAGCTGCCGCAGAGCAGCCGAGAAGACTTCGATCGCGGGTCACCCGTTTGCCCCATTCCCTAAGGGACTTCCCAGTTTGGCGTCCTAACGTCGGCGCACCAGCGCGCATCCAGGAGGAACCATGGCTCGAGAGTCCGACCCCGCGACCGACCCGACCGAGATCGTCGATCCGCCCGCCGTGGCCGATCCTCCTGCCTACGTCACTCCCCCGCCGGCCAGCCCCCCGCCCGCCGGTCCCCCGGCCGGCTTCGCGACGCCCTCGGCGCTGCCCCCCGGCCGGACGTCCGCACCCGTCGGGTGGGTGATCGCCGCGATGCTGCTCTTCTGGCCCACCGGGATCCCCGCGCTCCTGGCCTCCCACCGGGCGGCCCGAGCGTTCGGTGCGGGCGATGTCGCCGTGGCACTCCAGGAGTCGGCCAACTCACGCCGCTGGAGCATCATCAGCGTGATCGTCGGTGGCGTCCTGATCGCCATGTCGTTCCTGGCGACGATCGCCTGGGCCTTCGTCATCGCGGTCGCGGTGCACGACCACGGCGACACCCGCTTCGAGCGGGGCCCGGCCTTCGGCAACGAGAAGCCGTTCCTCGGCCCCGACCAGAAGCAGTTCCACGGCCCCGACGGCCGTGGCCTGAGGCGCTCCGAGGGGTAGGGCCGCCCGGGACGAGTGACCTCCAGACCACCCGAGCGACCTGCGGACGGACCAGGACACAACACCTGCCATAGAGCGCTCTATCGGGGCGGATTTCCCGGTATGTTGCCGCTCAGGCACAGATGATCCGGCTCCCTCGCCGGACCTTGCCGGCCGGCCGGGCGCGTCGTTGCGCTGAACCCGGTCCGGCGCTCCTGTGCCGCTGGTGAGTCTTGCGCGTTCCCGATCGACAGTGCCGCAGTTGCCAGGTCGAACGATCCCGCGATGTGGCGGGATGCATTGGTCACGAAGTCACCCAGCGAGGCCGATACCCGAGGAGCCCTCCATGCCCGGATCCGCCAACACCCGTCCCGTCCGCATCCTCACCGCGAGCGTCGCGGGACTGCTCGTGCTCGGCGTGCCCAGCGTCGCTCACGCCGCCACGACGACCACCCCTGCCCGCTACTCCATCGTCGAGCTGTCCACCCCCACCGGCGGCTACAGCTACGCCAACGCCATCAACAACGCCGGTGTGGTCGTCGGGTCCGTCGACGTCTCCGGGACCGGGACGCAGCCCGTCAGGTGGAGCGCCACAGGCGTTCGCGCCGACCTGCCCGGTCCGAGCGGCGGTCGAGCAGCCACAGCGAACGGCATCAACGACGCAGGCCAGGTGACCGGCTCGTACACGCGGGCCGACGGTGGGTACGCCTACCCGGTCCGATGGAGCGCCGCGAACGTCCCGCAGGTCCTCGGTGACCAGCACGTCAACCGGCTCGGCTACGGCTCCGCGCTGGACCCGAGGGGTGTGGTCGCAGGCGGCCAGCGCCCGGCGGACTCCGAGATGTTCCCGCTCGGGATCGTCTACGCGCTGGACGGGACGCCGACCGAGCTCGGACCCGACTTCGACGTCGCCCGCGGGATCAACGGCTACGACCAGGTCGTCGGCGCACCCGGCTACGTCTGGAAGTCCGGTGCGGTCACCTACCTGCCCGGCCTGGACGGGACCACTCGATCGTCGGCGGCCTACGCGATCAACGACGCGGGGTCCGTGGTCGGCGCCGCACCGACGCCGGGGGGCTTCGGAACGAACGCCGTCTACTGGAGCAGCAACGGCGTCATCACCGACCTCGGTACCGTCGACGGCGCCCAGTACAACGCGGCCAAGAGCATCAACGGCGCCGGCCAGGTCGTCGGGAGCGCGGATCCGAAGTGCCAGCCGTGCGCGCCGGCTCGCGCCTGGATCTGGCAGTCCGGCACGCCAGCCACACCGCTGGACACGTTGCTCCCCGTCGGCTCGGGCTGGACCCTGCGCGACGCCACAGGCATCAACGACCGCGGCGAGATCGTCGGCACCGGGCTGCACAACGGGCAGATCCGGGCGTTCAAGATGACGCCGACGTACTACACCGCGATCAACTTCCAGCCGTCCTCGGCCGCCGTCCCGCCCGGCTACCTCGCCGACGGTGGCGCCGTCTACGCGGACCGCGGGAACGGGCGCACGTACGGGTGGAACATCGACGGGTCCCCCAACGTCCGGGACCGCAACTCCGCCGCAGCGCCGGACCAGCGATACGACACCTTGACCCACATGCAGAAGTCCGGCGGGGCCACGAGGTGGGAGCTGGCGGTGCCGAACGGCACCTACACCGTCCACATCGTCGCGGGTGACACGGACAACGTCGACAGCATCTACAAGATCGCGGTCGAGAGCACGGTCGTGGTCTCGGGCACGCCGACGACGGCCAAGCGCTTCATCGAAGGCTCGGCACGGGTCACCGTCACCGACGGCCGGCTCACGGTGAGCAACGCCGCCGGATCGTCCAATAACAAGATCAACCTGATCGAGGTCCTCGGGTCCTGATCGGTCGTAGGGCTCCCCCGCTCGCGGATCGCGCGCAGGCGGGGGAGCTCGTCGGCGTGCCTGCGCGACGTCCCTGACGGGCGGTCGTCATCCCTCGTCGCGGGGCCCGGGGCGCGGCCTCAGTCGGTGCCGAGCACCTTCTCGAAGTACAGCCCGAAGTCACGGAAGGCCTCGGGCCCGAAACCGGGGATCCGCGTCCAGCCCTCGCGGGTGTAGAGCGCGATCGCCTCGGTCTGCAGTGGTCCCGTGCCCAGGACCAACCTGCGTCGGCCCCGCTCGCGCGCGTAGGTCTCGAGCGAGGCGAGCAACGCCTGTGACACTCCGCGCCTGCGGGCGTCGGGCCTGGTGTAGACGCGCTTGACCTCCCAGTCGTGCCCGACGTCCTGCAGCGCGGCGTGCCCTGCCGGAGCTCCGTCCACGTCCGCGACGACGGTGTGCAGGATCGTCGCCGGGTCGATGTCGGGCGGGCCGTCCTCGAGGTCGGCGTGCTGCGCCAGCAGCTCCGCGTAGCGGACGGTCATCTCCGCGACGAACTCGGCCCGCAACGCGACGGCCTCAGGTGCCGCCCACGTGATCGTCCGGACCGTGACCGTGCTCGTCGTGCTGCTCAACGTCGGATCTCCTTGACTGGGTCGAACAGGGTGCGGCTCACGGCACGTGCGAGGGTTCGTCGGTCCGTCACCAGGCCCCGCGGACGATCTGCGGCGGCCAGGCCGCGGCGCGCTCGGCGACGTCGAGCTGGTTGCCAGTCCTGCGGCACGCCGTCGACAGCCGAGTACTGGCACATCGGCGAGACCCGCAACCGGTTGCGGAACGTCGCACCTCGCAGCACGAGCGGCTCGAACAGTCCGGTCACTGCTGGACCAGCTCCCGCTCGGGGACCCGTCGACCGACCGACTCGGGCAGCCCGAGGTCGAGGCTCGCCAGCCGGTTGGCCAGGTGGAAGGGCTCGGCGCCGTCCGCGCTGGTCTCGACCACGAGCCCGATCCGCGACGTCAGGGCAGCCAGATAGGCCGCCAGCTCCACGGGATCGAGACGCCCCTGGATGTTCGGGAACCCGTCGCCGGGCCGGCGCGCGGCCAGCGTGGCGAACGAGAATCCTGCCGTCTCGGCCGCCCGTACCGTCCGGCCCAGGCGCGCGGGGTCCAGCAGCTCGGCGGGGCCGTGTCCGGCGAATCGCCACGCGGCAGGATGGGCGCCGTCGCCGTCGAGCTCGATACCGAGGGGCGTCTGTCCGTCGTCGGACGAACGATTGTCTGAGGGCACGGCGCGCAAACTAGGAACGGATCCCGCTGCGGTCAATGGATGGACGACACTGCTCAGCATTCGGGACGCAGGGCAGGGTGCCCGCGATGCGGGACGACCGCGGGGATGGTCGACCGCCGACTACGAGCAGGTGCTGCACGACACCGCGACGCTCGTCGCCCCGCACCTCGGGTGGCAGCCGGCGAAGGGCGTCGTCGTCGCCTGGCGGGGTGCGTTCACCCGGTCGGGTGCGCATGGTGCGGCAGTTGCGTACCCGAGATGCAGGCCCAACAGGGAGCGCCTAGCCTCCGTAGACATGTCGGAGCGAGTGGGCGCCGTCCACGCGGCTGACGGGCTGAGGGTGGGACGAGACGGGGAGCAGGTCCTCGGCGGGCGCTATCGGCTCGACGGCCTGATCGGTCGCGGCGGCATGGCCACCGTCTACCGCGCGAGCGACCTCCTGCTCGATCGCCAGGTCGCCGTCAAGCTGTTCCCGCCCGTCTCGGATGACGCGGACGACCTGCTGCGGGGGTCGGCGGAGATCCGGATCCTCGCGACGCTGAGCCACCCGGGCCTGGTGGCCCTGTACGACGCCGGTTCGGTGCACGACGCCGACGGCTATCGACAGCTGTACCTGGTCATGGAGCTCGTCGACGGACCCAACCTGGCTGACCACCTCCTCGGCGGTCCCCTCAGCGTGGAGGACACCGCGCTGGTCGGCCTGCGGGTAGCCGCGGCGCTGGAGGTGGTGCACGGGCAAGAGATCGTCCATCGCGACATCAAGCCCGGCAACATCCTGCTGGCTGCGCCCGGGGACGACCGCGACACAGCCCCCGCCGAGCGGATCGTCAAGGTCGCCGACTTCGGGATCGCGCGGCTCTCCGGTGCGACGCGGCTCACGATGACGGGCGTCACGCTCGGCACGGTCCGCTACGTCAGCCCCGAACAAGCCTCGGGCGGTCCGGTCGGTCCGTCGTCGGACGTCTACTCGTTGGGCCTGGTCCTCATCGAGTGCCTCGCCGGCCGCGCGGCGTTCGACGGGACGCTCGCCGAGGTGGCCGCCATGCGACTGACGTCGCCCCCGACGATTCCCCCAGGGACCCGATCCGACCTCGCGCAGCTGCTCACCCGGATGACCGCCATCGCGCCGGCTGAACGTCCCGACGCCTCGGAGGTCAAGGTCGCGATGGCCGAGGTGCTGGCCACCACCGCCGTCCCTGGCATCGCCGACACGATCGCACTGCCTCAGGTCGGAAGGCCCGTCCCGACCGTCCCGGAGGACAGCGAACGCCGTGGACCACACGCGCGACGTCGCCTTCGCCTGCTCACCGGCGGCGCGGTGGCTGTGGTGGTGCTGGCCCTCGCGACCGTCGTCGGAGTACATCTCGGGGACCGGGCGACGCCGACGGCCCCGCCGAGCTACCCGGCCGTCCAGGGCGAGCTCGGCGATGCACTGACCTCTCTGCAGCAGAGTGTGAACCCGTGAGGCGCCGTGGTGGGGTGGCGATTCTCCCCGTGGTCCTGGTCCTGGTGCTGTCCCTGGCCGGGTGCGGTGGACGCGCGGCCTTGGACCCGGATCGCGCCGCCACCCTCCAGGATCAGGTGCTCACGGTGACGAGCGCGGCGGCCGCAGGCGATTGGGACGCAGCCGACGCCGGCATCGCGGCGCTGCGCCTGCAGCTGGAGTCGGCACGTGCCGCAGGCGACGTCTCGAGGACCCGGCTTCACGAGATCGACCAGGCGCTGGCGCGCGTGGCGTCGGACGTCGCTGCCGAACGGGCCAGGGCCGAGGCCGCGCGCGCGGCGGCCGAGCTGGCCGCGGCTGCCCGGACGGCGGCCGCTCTGGCCACCGCACCACCGTCGACACCGACGTCCGCATCGACATCCGCACCACCTGCAGCGACCAAGGGCCCGGGCAGCGGGAGCAGACCGCCAGCCGCCAAGCCGGGGCGGGGCGACCCGAAGCCCCCCAAGCCGAAGAAGGACCACTGACAACTCAGCCAGAGTCGGTAGGTCCCCGCGCGCTTGGCTGAGGTCCGATCCTGGGGAGCCGGTCTAGTGCTCGGCCTCGATCTCGGCTTCGCCCTTGGCCTGGCCCTTGTTGCTGCCCTCGTTGCTGCCCTTGGTGCTGCCCTTGTTGCTGCCGCCCTTGGTCGCCGACTCGTCCTTTTCCTGGTCGACCTCGTCGGGAGCGGTGGCGGCGGCCGTCGGCTGATCAAGCGACGGCTCGGGCGCCGACGGCGTGGGCACCGGTGCAGGCGTGGACGCCGAGGGAAGCGGCGCCTCCTGCTGCGCACGGGCAGCATCGTCGGCCGATGGCGGCGTCACCGCCGGGAGCGCAGCGCCGATCCGGTCTGCGGCTGAGGGCGCCCGGCCCACAGACCTGTCGGTCACGCCCGACGCAGGCGGTCGGGTGGTCTGTGGAGGGGTCGGTTGTGGCGTCGGGAAGCCCGTCGGGGCCCCGAGCGCGGTCGCTGCCGATATCGACAGGACGACGCCGACCACGCCGGTCGCCTTCAGCGCTCCCGCAGTGGTGAAGTTCTGGACGACGGACGGCAGGTCGGTTCTCAGGTGCGGCAGGCCGGGCAGCGCCGACAGGAGGGACAGCGGCCCAGCGATCCGGCGCAACCTTCCGAGGCCGATGGCGAGAAATGCTCGGACGACCTCCGGGTCGAACTGCTGACCGGCACACCGCGCCAGCTCCGCACGCGCAGCCGAGGCCGGGAGCGCCCTCTTGTACGAGCGTGCCGACGTGATCGTGTCGTACGCATCGGCCACCGCGACGATGCGCGCGCCGTCACTGATCGCCGTGCCGGCCAGACCGCCGGGGTAGCCCGCGCCGTCCCAGCGCTCGTGGTGCTGACCGATCGCGTCCAGCCAGGGCCCGAGCCACTCGCGGAGCGGCCTCGCGATGTTCATCCCGGCCTCGGGATGCCCCACCAGGATGTCCCATTCCTTAGAGGTCGGTTCGCCGGGCTTGCTCAGGACCGTCGCCGGGACGTGCAGCTTTCCGACGTCGTGCAGGAGAGCCGCCCAGCTGAGCTTTGCCGCGTCCTGCCCGGACAGACCCAGCTCCTTCCCGATCAGCGCTGAATAGGCCTGGACGCGCTCGCTGTGGGTGCGGGTCAGCTGGTCGTGGGCGCCGATGGCCGCCACGAGGTCGAGGATCTGGTCGGCGTGGTGATCTTCGGGACGCACTCCGCGCCGACGTCCCCAGGCGGCCAGCTGCACCTTCAGCGCGTTCGGCGAGTAGTGGCGCATGGCGACGGCGAGCCGCGAAGGCGCCCGGTCGGGGAAGTACATCGTGAGGCGCAGCAACGTCGTCAAGGGCAAGAGCCGGCGCGCCAGCCGGGTCGCGAGGACCAGGACGCCCGTCGCGACGACGACCTCGACGACGAGCCACGCCCAGGCGTTGACGCCGATCCGTTGCGGTGGGAACCAGCGCACGGCAACCAGCCCGAACCCGACCGAGAGGAGAACCGGCACCGCCGTGATCACCGTCCGGATCGCCCCGGCCAGCATCGGGCGGCCCTTCCACACGCCGAGACTCGCGTCGTCGTAGTTCTGCGTGGGACCGAAGGCCATGACTTGCCTTCGACACCGCGGGCGCCGTTCTTGACCTGCGACGCAGCGAAGCCACCCGGATGAGCGAGGTCGTTCACTCGCACGTGATCACGTGGGGCTCGCGTCGCGTACCACCGGGCGCCTCTCACTTCTCCGGACACGCGCAGGTCGACGGCGTCGGCGGCATGCCTCGGCATGCGCCCGCCCAGGGCAAGGCCCTACGCTCGCTCGATGACCCGGCGCCCGACGCACCGCGACGTGACGGTGCTGCTCGGCGCTGCCTGCGTCGGAATGCTCGTGCTGACGGCGTGCGCGGGCCGGCCGGCCGCGTCGGCCGCAGCGGGTACCGCATCGGCGTTCTACTCCGCGATCGGCAGCTCGGACGGCGCGGCCGCGTGCGGGCTGCTCACCCCTGCCGCGCGGCACACGCTCGAGAGCGACGCGGACGAGTCGTGCGACGAGGCCGTCCTGGGTGGCGACGTCGGAACGACGCTGGAGGAGCGTGCAGACCCGAGGCCGGCGTCGACGGTGTCGGTCGCGGGTCGCGAGGCGCAGGTCGTGCTGTCGACCGACGTGGTCTTCCTGACGATCACGGGCTCGACGTGGCGGATCACCGCCGTCGGCTGCGACCCTCGCCCACAGCGGCCCTACCGGTGCGTCGTCGAAGGATCCTGACGATGCGAGCTCTGTTCTGGACGTGCCTCGGAGGCATCCTGCTCGGGCTGGGCTACTGCATCGCCCTGGGGGTGTCGCACCGGTGACCGGCCTCCGCACCCGGCTGGAGCGCAACGGCCTGAGCCTCTTCTTCGGTGTGATCTTCATCGCGGCCATCGCCGGGCAGGCCGTCTCCGGCGTGGCCTTGTTCAACGAGACGCAGATCAGTGCCGGCCTGGCCCCGATCAGCCTCGTCGACTACGTGACGACCTCCGCCTTCGCCGTCGACGTGACCGAGAACTGGCAGTCGGAGTTCCTCCAGTTCCTGCTCTACATCGTGGCTACCGTCTTCTTCCTGCAGCGCGGGTCGCCGGAGTCCAAGGCCCTGGACGAGGCAGGACGCGAGAGCGACGAGGACCAGCTGGTCGCCGAGTTCGCCACGGCGGACTCACCGCGGTGGGCCCGCGCCCGAGGGTGGCGACTGAGTGTGTACTCCCGATCGCTGAGCCTGGTGATGGGGTCGATCTTCTTCCTCTCGTGGCTCGCCCAGTCGATCACGGGCTCCGTGGCGTACAGCGAGGAGCAGATGCGTGACCTCCAGGACCCCGTGACCTGGACCGAGTACCTCCGGCTGCCCGACTTCTGGAGCCGCACGCTGCAGAACTGGCAGTCCGAGTTCCTCGCGGTCGCGAGCATGGTCCTGCTCTCGATCTACCTGAGGGAGCGCGGTTCCCCGGAGTCGAAGCCCGTGGGCACGCCACACGAAGCGACCGGCGTCGAGGGCTGATCCCCGGCACCTCAGCCCGACGCGCTCCCCCGACGTCCTACCCACGGGCGGCGGGAGGGCACCCCGGCCAACAGGGCACCGGCGCCACCGGCGCCGATGTCGTGGTGCGTAGCGCGACGCGCGCGTGCCGCGAGCGTCTCGTCATGTCTCCCGTCGGCCGCGCACCGGCCCGAGCGCACCCACAGGGAGCTCGCAACGGTGGCGCTCAGCGGCCCGGATTGCCGGCCTGCTCCGGCCGGCGCACGCTGAAGGAGACGCTGAGGGATTCGAGAGAGAGGGCGCGGTGATGACAGAGTCAGAGGCAACCCGGGACGACGGCTTGGTCCACGACGTCGAGGAGCTGGCACACGCGGGAGGTGTGGGTATCTCCGCCGGCGAGCCCTCCTCGTTCGAGCCCGAGGAGGACCCCGAATCGGTGGACGACGCGGACACCGAGAGCTGACCAGCGACGCCTCGCACAAGACGGCGCACGGCCCAGCGGCAGCCGTTACCCCGGCGGCGGGTGCCGATGTTCACCGGGCTGGCCGAGGGCGTGGCGGAGCCGGTGTCCCCACGGCTGTCGACCGTCCCCGGCCCCGTGCACAGACGTCTCGCCTACAGCCGCGACCCGACGGACGAAATGTCGAGCGACGACGACACCAAGGACGGTGAGCCATGAACACCCACACACCCGTAGAAGCGTTCGCCGACCTGCTCGGCACGCTGGTGCGCGACCACGAGACCACCGACGTGGTGGCCCGCCTCGTCGACGACTGCGCGACGCTGCTCCACGCCGATGCGGCTGCGCTCCTCGTCGAGGTCGGCCGGGGTCTCGAGCTGCTCGCCGCGACGTCTCATCGCGCTGCGGAGCTGGAGGTCTACCAGGCACAGCAGCAGAGCGGACCGTGCGTCGACGTCATAGCCACAGGTGAGCAGCTCAGCATCGTGGGCGCAGCGATGATCGCCGAACGCTGGCCCGACGTCGGTAGCGCGGTCGTCACGGCCGGCTTCGACGCTGTCTACGCGTTCCCCATGACGTGGCGCGGCCGGACGATCGGTGGCCTCAACGTCTTCCTCCGGCGCTCAGAACGACTTGACGACTCCGCGTTGCGACTCGGTCAGTACCTCGCGGACGTCGCGACCCTCGCGCTGGCACAGCCGACGGACCTGACGGATGACGACCTCGCGGAGCGCGTCCGGCTCGCGCTCGACGGACGCGCGACCATCGAACGAGCCAAGGGCGTCCTCGCGCACACGTACGGCGTGGACATGGCGAGCGCGTACGAGAGGCTGCTGAACGCCGCCGAGGTGGCCGGCGCGACCCTGACGCAGACGGCCGCGCGGGTGATCCGAGAGGCGCGGCGGCGCTGATCCGCCCCTCGTCCTGCGCGGTGGCCCCGTCGCTGCGATGCTCGCGGTGGTGAAGAAGACTGCCGCGACTCCTCTTCCGGGGAGGGACCGATGGTCTCCCTGTCATCGCCCCGCCGACCGCTTCCACGTCGGGCCGCCACCGCGCTCGAGACGAACGCCGGCCTGGACCGGCCGGCCCGCGGCCTCCGCGCGCTCGCCCGCCCGCTCGAGCGGGTCCCCCGCGTCCGGGCCATGCTGCGCGGCGCGCCGATCGGCCATGCCGCGCACCCGCTGCTGACCGACGCGCCGATCGGGCTGTGGCTCAGCAGCACGGTGCTCGACCTGGTCGGGCCCGCCGAGGTGAGGGCGGCCTCCGACCGCCTGCTCGGCCTGGGCATCCTGACAGCGGTGCCCACAGCACTGACGGGCCTGGCCGACTGGTCGGCTTCCGGAGAGCGCGTGCAGCGGGTCGGCGCCGCGCACGCCGGGCTCAACGGCCTCGCCCTCGGGCTGTACACCACGTCCTGGCTCCTGCGACGGGCGCGTCGCCGACGACTTGGCGTGGCCCTCTCGCTCGCCGGCGGCGCCGTGCTCGCGGTCAGTGGCTATCTCGGCGGCCACATGGCGTTCGTGCAGCGCGCGCCCCAGGGCTGACGATGACCGGCCTGACGGTCGACGCGGTGGTGATCGGCGCAGGACCCAACGGCCTCGTCGCTGCGAACGCGCTCGTCGACGCGGGTTGGGACGTTCTCGTGCTCGAAGAGCAGGACACACCGGGTGGCGCCGTCCGGACCGACGAGGTCATCAGACCGGGCTTCCACACCGACCTGTTCAGCGCCTTCTACCCGCTCGCGGCGGCGTCGCCCGTCCTCGAGGGCCTGAACCTGGGCGACCACGGGCTGCACTGGGTGCACGCGCCGACGGTGCTCGCGCACGCCCTGGACGACGGGCGCGCGGCGGTGCTGCACCGCGGCGCGGACGACACCGCAGCCGGTCTCGACGAGTTCGCGCCGGGCGACGGTGACGCCTGGCTGCGAATGGTCGAGGCCTGGCGCACGATCCGCGACCCGCTTCTCGACGCCCTGTTCACGCCGCTGCCGCCGGCCGTCGCCCTCCTGCGCCTGCTGCGCCGGACGGGCATCGCGGGGGCGCTGGACCTGGCCCGGATCGGTGTCCTCCCCGTCCGGCGCCTCGCCGACGAGAACTTCCGTGGCGAGGGTGGCGGGCTGCTCCTGGCCGGCAACGCCATGCATGCCGACGTCCCTCCCGACGCCGCCGGCAGCGGCGTCTTCGGCTGGCTGCTGGCGATGCTCGGGCAGGACGTCGGCTTCCCGGTGCCTCAGGGGGGCGCCGGAGCACTCGCGGGAGCACTGGTACGACGACTCGAGGCCGCCGGCGGTCGGGTCCGGACGGGCACCCGGGTCGACCGGGTCGTCGTGTCGGCCGGGCGCGCCGTCGGCGTGCGCACCGCAGACGGTCGGCGGGTGCGAGCGCGCCGCGCGGTCGTCGCCGACGTGACCGCACCCTCGCTGTACCTGGACCTCGTCGGCAGGGAACACCTCCCGGCCCGCCTGACGCGCGACCTGGAGCGGTTCCAGTGGGACCACCCCACCTTCAAGGTCAACTGGGCCGTGGGGCAGCCCGTGCCCTGGACTGCCGAGGCCGCGCGGCAGGCCGGGACGGTGCACCTGGGCCGAGACATGCGTGGATTCGTCGACATGGCCGCCGACCTGTCCCTGGGACGCGTCCCGGAGCCCCCGTTCCTGCTGTTCGGCCAGATGACGACCGCGGATCCCGCCCGCTCACCCCTGGGGACCGAGTCGGCGTGGGCCTACACGCACGTACCCCGCGGCACGGACTGGTCGCAGGCCGAGGTCGAGGCCCAGGTCGAGCGCATGGAGTCCACCGTCGAACGGGTCGCACCGGGCTTTCGGGACGCGGTCGTCGGCAGGCACGTGCAGAGCCCGGCCGACCTCGAGCGAGCGAACCGCAGTCTCGCGGGCGGCGCGGTCAACGGCGGTACGTCGGCGATCCACCAGCAGCTCGTGTTCAGACCCACCACCGGACTGGGGCGTCCGGAGACGCCGGTGCCCGGCCTGTACCTGGCCAGCGCGTCCGCACACCCTGGGGGCGGCGTGCACGGGGCCTGCGGGTGGAACGCCGCACGCGCCGCGCTCGGTGCGGCGAGCGCGACCGGGCGCGTGCGGCGGGCCCTCGCGCACACCGCGTGGGAGCGCGTGCTGCGGGAACCCTGACCGCCGTCAGGACCGGCGCAGCAGCTCACGGAGGGCGACCGCCGCCGGGACCGTCGCCGCGACGACGAGGGGCGCGCGCAGCCACTGGCGCCCCCACCGTCCGTGCACGGCCTCGCCGGCAGGGGTCGGGGCCCAGACGTTCCCGCTGTTCGCCTCGACGTTCCGGCGCGAGAGCCCGAGGACGGACATCAGAGGCGTCACCAGAGCGTCGAACAGGCTCGGGAGCAGCCGGAAGGCGGCGGCCATCACCGGGGTGAACCGCCCCACGGACACCATGCGCCTCGGACGGTCGAGCACGTGCGCGATCGTGCGGGCGACAGCCTCCGGGCGGACGACCGGAGGCGGTGGGCGACCGACCCGCCCGGCGTAGCTGCCCGCCTGCGAGTACACGGGCGTGTCGACGCTGCCGGGCGCCACCAGGGAGACGTGGACGCCCGGCATTCGTCGCACCTCCTGCTGGAGCGTGCGAGCCAGGCCGTGCACACCCCACTTCCCGGCCACGTACGAGCTCATCCAGGGGGTGGTGATCCGGCCCAGCAGCGAGCCCACCACGACCAGGTGGCCACCGCCTGCGGCGCCGAACAGCTCCAGCGCGGCCCGCGCGACGTTGGCCGTGCCCAGCAGGTTCACCTTCATGGCCTGGTCGAACACGTCGCCCGGCACCTCGGTGAACCGCCCGTACGCCACGACGGCGGCCGAGACCATCACGGCGTCGACCCGACCGAACCGGTCGACGGCTGAGCACAGCAGGGCCTCCACAGCGGCACGGTCCGCCACGTCCGTCGGCACCACGTGCGCACCCGGCCGACCCGGTGGGGCGAGTGCTTCGCACTCCCGCGCGACGATCTCCAAGACGGCTCGCGAACGCGAGGCCAGCACGAGCGCGTCCCCTCGACGCGCCAGCCGGTGCGCCGTCGCTCGTCCGATCCCGCTGGACGCGCCGACGAGGACGACGACGCGTGGGTCCGGCGACGGGGTCACGCCGCCGCCGCGCGGGCGCTGCGCCCCTGCGCCAGGTGCGACAAGCGGCGCAGAGTCTCGGTGTTGCGGGGCACCAGGAGCGCTGTACGCAGCGGTCGGGGCAGCAGGAGGCCCGGACCCCGCACGGCGTCCTCCACGATCCGCACGGAGCAGCCCCCCGCCCGCGGAACCACGTCGATGCGCACCCGCGCCTCCCCCACCGGCCACCCACGGGCCTGCAGCTCGATGCCTCGGTCGGGACGCCACGCCAGCACGATCGTCTTGTCGTCGATCACCGCCGGCCACACGCCGAAGGAGTGGTCGATGGTGGACCCGGGCGCCGGGAAGGACAGGTCGACGCTGCGCAGGCGCGACGTCCCGACCACCCAGGTGGCGTAGGTCCAGCCGTCGGCGAGCACGTCGAGCACCGCCTGCGGAGGGCAGCTCATCGCGCGCGTGACGGTCGCCATCAGCCCGCCCGTGCGGCCGGGTCGAGGACGACCTTGATGCAGCCGTCCTTCTTGGCCTGGAACATCGCGTAGGCGTCCGGCGCCTCGTCGAGCGGGAGACGGTGCGTCCGCAGGTCCAGCACGCCCAGCGGGTCCTCGTCCCCCGACACCAGCGGCAGCAGGTCGTCGACCCACCGCCGGACGTTCGCCTGGCCCATCCGCAGGCTCACCTGGCGGTCGAACAGGTCCATCATCGGCATCGGGTCCACGGCGCCGCCGTAGACGCCGGAGATGGACACGGTGCCCCCTCGCCGCACCAGCTCGATGGCCGTCTGCAGCGCCGCGAGCCGGTCGACCCCCGCCTTCTCGGTCATCGGCCGGGCCAGAGCGTCCGGCAGCAGACCGGCGAGCTTCTGGGCGCCGGCCGCCGCAGACGACCCGTGCGCCTCCATGCCGACCGCGTCGATCGTCGAGTCGGCACCCCGGCCGTCCGTGAGGTCACGGACCGCCCCGAGGAGGTCGTCGACCGCCGTCACGTCGATCACGTCGATGCCGTGGCGGCGCGCCATGGCCAGCCGCTCGGGCACGAGGTCCAGCCCGATCACCCGCGACGCCCCGCGGTGCGCTGCGATCCGTGCCGCCATCTGCCCGATCGGACCCAGCCCCACGACGACGACCGTGCCGCCCGGCGGGACCGCGGCGTACTCCACGGCCTGCCACGCCGTGGGCAGGACGTCCGAGAGGTAGAGGTAGCGCTCGTCCGGCGAGCCGTCGTCAGGCACCACGACCGGCCCGAACTGTGCCTGCGGCACCCGCAGGTACTCCGCCTGGCCGCCCGGTACCTGCCCGTAGAGCTTGGTGTAGCCGAAGAGCGCGGCGCCCTTGTCCTGGTCGCGCACCTGCGTCGTCTCGCACTGCGACATGAGCCCGTGCGTGCACATCCAGCAGGTGCCGCAGGCGATGCCGAAGGGCACGACGACCCGGTCGCCGGGCTTCAGGCGCGTCGCGCCGGGGCCAACCTCCTCGACGACGCCCATCGCCTCGTGCCCCAGGATGTCGCCCTTCTCCAGGTACATCCCGAGGACGCCGTACAGGTGCAGGTCGGAACCGCAGATCGCGGTCGACGTCACCCGCACGATCGCGTCGGTCGGTTGCTCTATGCGCGGGTCCGGGACGGTCTCGACCCGGACGTCCTCGCGTCCCTGCCAGGTGAGTGCACGCACGTCGGTCCTCCTGGTCGTGCTCGCCGGCGACGTTCTGCACCTGAGGGGAAAATCGTGCGCTCTGAGGACCGTCACCGCGACCGCAGCGGCCATCGCGGCCGTCGCGCACTCGGGCGCCGGGCTGCCACGACGTGCTGGGCCGGACGCCGCCAACTACAGTGAGTCGCATCCCCCGAGAAGGGCGAGGATCCAGACCACGACCGTGGACGGAGCTCGCCCGATGCCACTGCAGGTGTGCCGTTGCGGGACAGCAACCCTCACCAACGGGCACTGCCCGCACTGCGACCGCGGTGCCCGTTGCGCCGGGTCGCACCCGGTTCCCGGACTCCTCGGCAGGAGACCCGAGCCGTGTCCCGCCTGCCTCCAGCGCGACTCGACGTGTCCGGTCTGCAAGATGGACCGCCGGTCGGTCGACGCCGCCGCCGCGTGCGAGCAGCTCTGCCGCACCTCGGAGTCGCGGCGGCGCGTCTGACCGGCACGGCCGCCGCTCGTCAGCCGTTCTCCTGCGCCCGCCGCTCGTCAGCCGTTCTCGTGCGCCCGCTGCTCGCCGAGCAGCCGGACAGCGGTGCCAGCGTCAGGCTCCTGCTCGAGGCCGCGCACCGTCTGGTCGACCTTCTCCTGCGGCTGGCGCGGTGCCAGCAGGGGAACGTCCGGGTCCACCACCGCCTCCACCACCACCGGCCGGTCTGCCGCGAACGCCGTGCGCCAGGCGGTCGCCACGTCGTTCGAGTCGCTCACCCGGATCCCGGTCAGCCCGAGCAGCTCGGCGTAGGCCGCGTACGGGAAGGCCGGGACACGCTGCGACGTGACGAACCGCGGATCGCCCTCCATCTCACGTTGCTCCCACGACACCTCCGAGAGGTCGCCGTTGTGCAGCACGAGGACCACGAACCTGGGGTCCGTCCAGTCCCGCCACCGGTCCGCGACCGTGATGAGCTCCGCGAGCCCGTTCATCTGCATCGCGCCGTCGCCCGCCAGCGCGACCACCGGCCGGTCGTCGTGCAGGAGCTTGGCGGCCAGCCCGTACGGGAGGGCGGAACCCATCGAGGCGAGGGTGCTGGAGAGGTGAGCCGGCACCCCGGGCGGCAGGTGGAGGAACCGGGCGTACCAGTAGGTCACCGAGCCGACGTCGACGGCCACCTGCGCGTCCGGCGGAAGGTGCGCGGACAGCTCCTTCACGACGAGCTGGGGGTTGAGGCGGTCGGCCTTCTGCTCGACCCGCTGGCGAGCCGTCTCCTGCCACCGCGACCGGAAGCCCTCGACCTCGCCGCGCCAGCCGTCCCGTGCGGGCAGGCGCGCAAGAAGCGCCCCGAGGGTGTCACGGGCGTCGCCGACGAGGGCGAGCTCCACCGGGTACTTGGTGCCGATGTTCCTGGCCGTCACGTCGATCTGGACCGCTCGCGCCTGCCCGGGAGCGGGGTAGAACTCGGTCCACGGGTCGTTGCTGCCGACGATCAGCAGCGTGTCGCAGCCGGCCATGAGGTCCGCCGACGCCGTCGTCCCGAGGTGGCCCATGACGCCGCAGTGACCGGGCGACGACTCGTCCAGCAGCGGCTTGCCGAGCAGCGACGTGGTGAGCCCCGCGCCCAGCCGCTCGACCACCGCCGCGACCTCGTCCGCGGCGCCGCGAGCCCCCTGCCCGGCCAGCACGGCCACCCGCTGACCGGCGGACAGCAGCGCCACCGCCTCGGACAGCTCCTCGTCGCGCGGCAGCGACCGGCCGCGTGCGACGGCGGTCGAGGTGGGCACGAGCCCGTGCCCGTGCAGGTCCTCGACCGGATCGGCCTTCTGCACGTCGTGCGGCACGATCACACAGACCGGGCTCGAGGTGGCCAGCGCCGTGCGGAAGGCGTTGTCGAGCACGTGCGGCAGCTGTTCGGGCGTCATGACGGTCTGCAGGTACTGCGCGCAGACGTCCTTGAACACCGTGTGCAGGTCGACCTCCTGCAGGTACCCGGACCCGAGCGCCGTGCTCACCACCTGACCGACGATGGCCACCACGGGCACGCGGTCGAGCTTGGCGTCGTACAGGCCGTTCAGCAGGTGCACGGCGCCGGGGCCCTGCGTCGCGAGGCAGACGCCGACCCCGCCGCCGTACTTCGCGTGGCCGGTCGCCATGAAGGCGGCCATCTCCTCGTGCCGCGCCGTCACCAGCGAGATGCGGTCCTCCCGTCGGTCCAGGGCGGCGAGGATCGGGTCGATGCCGTCACCGGCGTACCCGAACACCCGGTCGACACCCCAGTCCAGGAGCCGGTCGACGATGGCGTCCGCGACGGTGCTCATGAGCCGTCCCCCTCGAGGGCTCGTGCTCGCAGCCGCTCGGCCAGCCGGTTGTCGAACAGCGCCATGGCCGAGGCGATCGCCATGTGCATGTCGAGGTACTGGTACGTCCCGAGGCGGCCCCCGAAGTAGACGTCCCGCTCGGAGGCGGCACGCTTGCGGTACCGGGCGAGGATCTCCCGGTCGCGGGGCGTGTTGACCGGGTAGTACGGCTCGTCGCCGGGTCCCGCCGTGCGGGAGTACTCGTGGACGATGACCGTGCCGTCGCTCGGGTAGTCGCGTTCCGGGTGGAAGTGCCGGAACTCGTGGATGCGGGTCCACGGCACGTCGGCGTCGGCGTAGTTCATGACCGAGGTGCCCTGGAAGTCCCCGACCGGCAGCACCTCCTGCTCGAAGTCCAGCGTGCGCCAGCCGAGCCGTCCCTCGCAGTGACCGAAGTAGCCGTCGAGCGGCCCGGTGTAGACCACGGGCGTGCCCTGCGGCACCAGGTGCCGGACCTCGAAGAAGTCGGTGGAGAGAGCCACGTCGATGTTCGGGTGGGCCGCCATCCGTTCCAGCCACGCGGTATACCCGTCGACCGGCAGCCCCTCGTGCGTGTCGTTGAAGTAGCGGTTGTCGAAGGTGTACCGGACGGGAAGGCGCGTGATGATCTCGGCGGGCAGCTCCCTCGGGTCCGTCTGCCACTGCTTCTCCGTGTACCCCCGCACGAACGCCTCGTACAGCGGACGCCCGATCAGGGAGATCGCGCGGTCCTCCAGGTTGGACACGTCGTCGGCCGACACCTCACGCGCGTGCTCCAGCACCATGGCGCGGGCCTCGGTCGGCGACAGGTTGCGGCCGAAGTACTGGCACATGGTGCCGAGGTTGATCGGCATGGGGTACGTCTGCCCCTTGCTGACCGTGTAGACCCGGTGCTGGTAGGAGGTGAACTCGGTGAACCGTCGCACGTACTGCCACACGCGCTCGTTGGAGGTGTGGAAGAGGTGCGCCCCGTACCGGTGCACCTCGATGCCGGTCTGCGGCTCGAGCTCTGAGTAGGCGTTGCCGCCCAGGTGGTGCCGTCTGTCGAGCACGAGGACCCGCAGCCCCAGCTCCCGGGCCGTGCGCTCGGCGATGGTCAGCCCGTAGAAGCCGGAGCCGACGACGACGAGGTGTGCCCGCCGGAGCCGATCGTGCAGGTCGAGCGCTGCGGTCGTCGTCGTCATCAGTCGAGCTCCTTCGCGGTGGGGCACGGGTCCGGCACGTCGCAGGACGGGCATCGGGCCGGTCCGCCGCGGGGGTCCGGCGGACCGGTGGGGGTGTGCAGCACCCGGACCCGCGAGAGCCGCCCGAGCAAAGGTGCGCGGACGAAGGGGGTCGCCGACGTGACGGCGGCCTCGGCGAGCGTGGGCACGGCGGTTCCCGCGAGGCGGACAGGTCCCAGACCTGCGTCCTGCAGCCCGGCCGACGCCGCTCCGACGGCCTGCGCGTGCGCGCGCTCGAGGTCGAGGCTCATCGGCGTGTGCCGGAGCTGCTCGCGCCAGCCGGTCATGCGCTCCGCTCCCCTGCTGCAGCGCCGCCGAGCGTCGAGCGCGCCGCCCCCTCGACGAGGCGCGACATCGACGCGGCGATGTAGTCCCACTCCTGCCGCGCCTGCAACGGGCGGGCGCGCACGTCACGGGCATGCTCGTCGTCCAGGACGAGCACCCGGCAGGCGTCCGCGAAACCGGCGGCATCGTCCGCGAGCCGCACCACGGTGGCGTAGTCGTCCACGACGTCGGGCACACGGGTGGACACCACCGGCAGACCGGCCGCCAGGTACTCGAGCGTCTTCGTCGGGCTGATCGAGCGCGTCGCCTCGTTCAGCGCGAAGGGCATCAGCGCCACGTCGAAGCCGGCCATGACGCCCGGCAGCTCGTCGTACGACTTCATCCCCGGAAGCTCCAGGTTCGGCCGCGCCGGCAACGAGGCGGGGTCGATCTTGGCGATCGGACCGACGAGCCGGATGGTCCAGTCGGGCAGGCGCCGGGCGAGCTCGTCCACGAGCTCGAGGTCGATGCGTTCGTCGATGACGCCCACGTAGCCCGCGACCGGGCGCTCATGGGCGTCCCGGAGCTCCCGGCTTTGGGCGTAGTGCTCGGAGTCGACGCCGCTGCGGAACAGGTGGACGCCGTCGGGTCGCTGCCGCAGGATGCCCCGGTGCAGCGACGGCCCGCCGGTGAACACGACGTCGGCCTCCGCGAGCAGGCGACGCTGGCGCAGCACGAGCCCCTGAGGCGCGTCCTTGAACGACGCGAGGTCGTCCATCACGTCGTAGACGAGAAGGCCACTGGGGATCGCCAGGGCGATGTCCAGCGCCATCGGGGTGTAGAGCCACACCTCGGGCAGCAGCTCCGGCTCTCCCACCAGCTCGGCCAGCAGCCGTCCGTACGACTGCGCGGCCGGGTCCTCGAACCCACGATCGTGCGGGTAGGCCTCGCTGCGTGGCACGGGGCTGGACGCCTCGGGAACGACCAGGACGACGCGCGTCACGTCCGGCCCGGCCGCCTCCAGGTGGAGCTGCGGCTGGTCCACGTCGCCCGTCATGGGCTCCTCGACGAACCACGTGTGAGCGCCGCTCGCTGCCCGGGTGTGCGCGAGCCGAGAGACGACGTGCTGCGGGCGCTGCCACACCCACGGCCACCTGAGGTGGGACAGGACCACGAGATCGGGTTCCGTCGGGTCCGAGGGGCGGTGCGACGAGGCAGCGGCGGACTGCGATACGGACATGGTGGGCTCTTCAGGGGTGTCGAGGGTGACTGCGTGGACAGGGTCGACGGGGAGCTGCGCGCGCAGCACGTGCACCTGCTGCGCGGGCGTGGGGTCTGTCCAGGGCCAGTGCGCCATGGCGGGCAGCAGGCCCTCGAGCTGGGCGTCGCACGGCGGCTGGAAGCGGACCGCCGGCAGCTCGGCCACGGGCACGCCGCGGGCGGCCGCTTCCCAGGCGTCCGTGAACGGGGTGCGCATCCTCGACCCGTCGGCGGCGCGCGCCACCACCCCGACCGGATCGGGTCGCCCGGCCGTGCGCGCCAGCAGCGAGTCCCAGTCCGCGGAGTCCAGCTGGGGGAACCAGCAGTAGCCGTGCAGCGGGATGCCGCGACCGAGGGCGACCTCGTACTGCTCGAGCGTGTGCCGCAGCCATCCCGCGCGGTCGGACGGCAGCCCGCGCAGGTTGGTCTCGGTGAGCATGAGCGGCAGCCGGTACCGGTCCCAGTACTGCTGCACGACGTTCGCCAGGCCCACGGGTCGCGGTGAGGGCGCGTGGCCGCCGATCTCGTCGTAGAACCACTCCGAGTGGCAGTAGTAGTCCAGGCCCAGGACGTCGACCCGCAGTGGCGGTAGGTCCAGGAGGCGACCACCGGCGTCGTGCACGAGGCGGCCGAGGAACGGTCGTGCCGGGTCGAGGTCGTGACCGAGCACGAGGTCCAGCACCGCGTGCCGCCTGTCGTTGGCCAGCTCTGCGTACGCCCGGCCTGGGCCTGTCCCCCGGTGGTGCTCGCCGGTGTCCACCCACACGTGGTGCGCGTCGGGGAGGAGCTCACGCCAGGTCGTGGCCGCGTCGCAGAGCGCCGGGAGGACGGACAGCAGGAGTCGGCGGAACCCCTCGATCCCCCGGTCGTAGGGCGGCCAGAGCGCCTCGTGACCCGAGAGGAAGAGGGTGGCGAAGGGCTCGTTGAACAGCGTGTAGGCGTCGAGCCAGGGGTATCGCTCGGCGACCGCCCGCGCGTAGCGCACGAACGCCGGCCCGAACCTCTGGTCGCGGAAGCCGTCGGTCAGCCAGTCGGGGTACGACGTGTGGTGCACCAGGTCCACGATGGGCACGGCCCCGCGGTCCCGGAGCCCGCCGAGCACCCGGTCCGTCTCGTCCCAGACGAACTGGCCCCGCTCGGCCTCGATCCGGTGCCACCGCAACGGGTAGCGCAGGTGTCGGACGCCAGCGGCCAGGAGCGCGTCGACGTCCTCGCTCCAGCGGGCGACATGCCCCGTGACCTCGAGCGCGTCGACCCCGGTGGCGGGGCTGTAGGTGCTCTCGAAGCCGCCGACGAACGTGCGGCCGACGGGCGGGAGCGGGGCGAGAGCGTGGTGACCGATGGGTCGCTCGACGGGGTGCACGGGGCCTCCGGTGATCAAGACCCCTGCGGGTCCTGTCGTGCGGGGCTGTCGACCCAACCTCTCTGGTGCACAACGTACGTGCTGATCGGCGGCTCGTCGCGGCGAACGCTTTCCAGCACCGGACGCGCAGGGACTGCGCTACCCCGACCCGGTCGAGGACGGACCGTCGAGGTCCTGCGGGCTGCCGGGGGCGTAGTCGCCGTAGGCGAACTCGTCGATCGCGTCTCCGGGGACCGCCGCCGCCACCCTCTGCGTGATCGCCCGGATGGCGCCCACCGGGACCTTCGGCGTGCGCTCCGCGGTCAGCAGACCGTTGCGCTCCTGCTGCGTGTCGGTCAGCTGGGTCCAGCAGAACCCGACCACGGCTGCACTGTCGAGCAGGGCGGTCACCAGGTCGCGGTATCCCTCGAGAAGGCCGTCCGCCGAGCGGACCTCGCCGTAGCCGCGCCAGCCTCCGTTGTTGTCGGCGTCCAGGGTGATCCCGCCGAACTCGCTGATCAGCACGGGCCGGTCGTCGCGCGCCGCGCCGCCGAGGAGGAGGACGCGATAGCCGGGCTGGATGCGCTCGAGGGTGTGCTCCAGCCTGGCCCAGTCGCCGTACCGGTCGCGGAGCACCGAGCCGCGGGACGCGTAGTCGTGCACCGTGACCACGTCGGTCACGGGCTGCTCCCAGCCGTCGTTGCCGATCACGAGCCGGTCGGGGTCCATGGCCTTGGTCAGGTGGTAGAGCGCCCGGACGAGGTCCTCCTGCGGCCGCGACCGCTCGAGGGCCGGGACGCCCCAGCTCTCGTTGACCGGCACCCAGGCGATGATGCAGGGGTGGCTCAGGTCACGCTCGAGGACCTCCAGCCACTCGCGCGTCAGTCGCTCGATCGTCGTCGTGGAGAACTGGTAGGCCGCCGGCATCTCGGCCCAGACGACGAGGCCGAGGCGGTCGCACCACGCGAGGAACCGGGGGTCCTCCACCTTCTGGTGCAGCCGGACGCCGTTGAAACCGAGGTCCTTGATCATCTGGACCTCCCGCCGGAGGGCGTCGGCGTCGGGCGCCGCCAGGTGCGACTGCGGCCAGAAACCCTGTGCGAGGACCAGGCGCAGGAAGTACGGCCTCCCGTTGAGGAGCAGGCGGTCGCGGGACGCCGAGACGCTGCGCACCGCCGTGTAGCTGTAGACGCGGTCCAGCACCTCCTCGCCGTCGAGCAGCGTGATGACCGCGTCGATGAGGTTGGGGTGCTCGGGCGACCAGAGCAGGTCGGAGTGCCCGAGGCTCATGTCGTGCTCGGCGAAGGTGATGCGTCGCTGCAGCTCGCCGTCGGTCACCGCGTACGTGTCGTCGCCGAGCACGCGCCCACGCTGGGTCAGGACCACCCGCAGACGCAGGTCGTTCTTCGCGTCCTTGCGCACCTTGACCACCAGGTCCACGCCGCGACCGTCCGCGTCGGTGCTCCACCGCAGCGAGCGGACGCGCGCCTCGGGCACGTGCTCGAGCCAGACGGGCTGCCAGATCCCCGACGTGCGGTCGTACCAGATGGCGTGCGGCTCCGGCTGCCAGTCCTGCTTGCCTCGTGGCTGCCGCAGGTCCGACGGACTGTCCTCCGCGCGGACCACGACGACCTGCGTGCCGGAGTCGTCCAGGACGGAGGTGATGTCTGCCGCGAAGGGGGTGTTGCCGCCCTCGTGGTAGGCCACCGACGCGCCGTTGACCCAGACGTGCGCGCGGTAGTCGACGGCGCCGAAGTGCAGCAGGAGACGCTGCTCGGGTCGGGCGGTCGCCGTGAACTCCCGTCGATACCAGACGACGGGGTGGAACCCGGTGTCGTGGACGCCGCTGGCCGGCGACTCGAACGGGAACGGCACCTGGATCACGCGGTCGAACACGTCCTCCCGCTCGTGCCAGCGGCCGGGGATGCCCTGCAGGCCGTCGTCGAACGCGAAGCCCCACGGCCCGCTCAGGTCCTCCCACTCCTCGCGCCGGAGCTGCGGGCGGGGGTGGTTCACGTCCACCGTGGTCGCAGCGACGTCGTCCTCGGGCGTGCTCGACGACGCGCTCACGGGCGAGGCCGGGTCCGCACCCACGGGCGCTCGTCGCGCCTCTTGCCCATGCCTGCGGCGCACCGCGGGCAGACGCGCTCCACCTCGTCGGCGTGCCCGCCGGTCGCCGGCTGGACGTCCGCCCACGTGACGTGCGGGAACCGCGCCAACGAGCTCCGGTACAGGCTCAGACCACAGACGGTCTCGTTGGCGCCGCTGTGCCAGGCGTGCACCTCACCGGCCGGCCGGCGCACCCCGTCCGGGTCGGTCCACGTCCCTGTCGCCGCCACTGCGGCACGTCTGGTCGTCGTCGTCACTGGCACCCGCCCACCACCTCTGGCTACGGTCGGCTCGGTTCTCGGCGCACGACAAGCCTGGCACACAGCCACCGGCTTCCGCCCGTCCGGGGTCTGCCGTCAGCCGAGCGCGTCGATGCGCGCCATCTCCTCGTCCGTGAGCTCGAAGCCGAACACGTCCAGGTTGGCAGCCAGCCGCTCCCGGTCCGTCGACTTGGGAATGACGACGACGTCGTGCTGCACGTGCCAACGGAGCACCACCTGGGCCGCCGTGACGTCGTGCGCGGCGGCCGCGTCGACCAGGGCCGGTGCACGCAGGTCGGAGCGCTTGAGAGGGCTGTACCCCTCCACGACGATCCCGCGCTCGCGGTGGGCAGCGAGCAGAGCCGGGTCGTGGTCCGACGGGCTGTACGGGATCTGGTTCACCGCCGGTGCCTCCCCCGTCACCTCGATGAGCTCGTCGATCTGCCGGATCGAGTAGTTCGACACACCGATCGACCGGACGAGCCCCTCGTCGCGAGCCGCCCGGAACTCGTCCCACGTCCGTGGGGCCGCCTGCCCGCCCGGAGGCCAGTGGATGAGCCACAGGTCGACGTGGTCGAGGTTGAGCGCGATGAGCGACTCGGTCAGCGTCCGCTGTTCCCGACCGACGCGTTCGGGCGGAAGCTTCGTGGTGACGAAGACGTCGTCCCGGTCGATGCCCACCGTGGACAACGCCCGCCCGACCTCCCCCTCGTTGCCGTACATCGTGGCGGTGTCGACGTGCCGGTAGCCCAGCTGGAGAGCCGCACTGACGGCACGTTCGGCCGCGCCGTGCTGCGCCTGCCAGGTGCCGAGACCGAGCACAGGGATGGCGCCACCGCGCAGCGCGAGGGTGGGGACGTCGACGTGGATCATCGCCCCAGGATGCGCGACCGCCCGTCGGGGCGCATCCGCCGGGACGACCGACGCTGCGTTTGACACACACGTGGTGCGCGCGATGATCGGTCAGACCCGTTCGGAGGCGTGCGGTCCCACGACAGCCGTCCGGAGCACCGATGATCACCTCCGAGGTCGCCGATCGCGTCTACCGTCTCGGGCACGCGTTCGTGAACTGCTATCTGGTCGAGGACGACGGGCGAGTACTCATCGTCGATGCCGGGCTCCCGGCGATCTGGCCCCTGCTCGCCGGGGCGTTGCGCGAGCGCGCGCTGCGCCCCCAGGACGTCGCCGCGCTCGTCCTGACCCACGCCCACTTCGACCACACCGGGGTCGCGGCGCGCGTCCAGGCGCACCTGGGCGTCCCGGTCTGGGCGCACCCGCACGACTTCGTCCTCGCCGAGCACCCGTACCGCTACGCGCACGAGAACCCCCGGGCCATCTACCCGATCCGCCATCCGCGCGCGCTGCGGATCCTCGGCTCCATGGCGGCGGCGGGCGCCCTGCGGGTGCCGGGGGTCCGTGGCCTGCAGGCACTGCCGCAGGGGGGTCCGGTGGACGTCCCCGGACGGCCCGTCGTGGTCCCGACGCCCGGTCACACCGCCGGGCACTGCGCGCTGCACCTGCCCGACCGCGACGTGGTGCTCAGCGGCGACGCGCTCGTCACCCTCGACCCGTACACCGGCGTGCCGGGACCGCAGATCGTCGCGGGTGCGGCGACGGCGGACAGCGCCCTGGCGCTGGCGTCGCTCGAGCCGCTGGCCGCGACGGGCGCCACCACCGTCCTGCCCGGGCACGGTGAGCCCTGGACCGACGGGGTGGCGTCCGCCGTCGAGCAGGCGCGCCGGGTGGGCGCGCACTGACGAGCAGTGCTCGTCGCGGTCAGCCGGCGTCGCCGCGCTCGTCCTGCGAGTGGTCGGAGCCGGTCTTGGCGGGGTCGAGCTCGCTCTCGTCGGGGCCGGTGCCGTCTCCGGCAGGAGTGGTCGGCCCGTCGTCAGTGGTCTCGCTCATGCGCCCGGCCGCCGGTCAGTCGGTGCCGACGTGCTCGTCGGCCGACTTCTCGACCCGGCTGATCTGCTCGTCGTGCGAGCCGCCGGTTGCCGACGAGGCCGCGTCGCTCGCCTTGTCCAGACCCGCGTCGCTCGCCTTCTCACCCTTGTCGCTGTCGAGAGCGTCGGAGGCCTTGTTCTTGAGGTCGTCGATTCCCATGTTTCACCACCACCACTGTCACGCTGGTCGCGGTCGCCTGCTTCACCCGCGTCGCCATCGTGCGCCACGTCGCGTCGGGCCGCACGCGGTCGCGGTGACGACGAGGGCGCGCTCGCGCAACGCCGTTCCCGTCGGCCATGCTCGACGAGGGTGGAGCAGGCGCCCCGACTCCTGAAGGGAACGGATCCGCCCGTGAACCACGTCAGGGTGCACACCCTGCAGCACGTCGGCCCGCACCACGAGCCGCCGGTGTTCGTGCTCGTCCACGGCATCGGCGCCTCGCACCGCTACTTCCGCCGGTTGCAGCACGAGCTGGCGGGTCGCGGGGACACGCACGCCGTCGACCTGCCCGGCTTCGGCGGGTCGCCCCGGCCGCGCAGAGCCCTGTCGATCGAGCAGCTGGCCAGCGCTCTGGGCGACCGCCTGGACGACCTCGGGGGCCGGCGGGCCGTGGTGGTGGGCCACTCGATGGGCGTCCAGGTCGCGGTCGCGCTGGCCCTGGTCCGGCCGGAGCTCGTCAGCCACGTGGTCCTCCTGGGCCCTGTCACCGACCCGGACCGCGCGACGGCGCTCACCCAGGCGCGCGACCTGTGCCGGGATGCCGTGCGCGAGCCGGTCTCGGGGAACGCACTCCTGCTCGCCGACTTCCTGCGGTGCGGACCACGCTGGTACGTCGCAGAGCTGCCGGCCATGCTCACCTATCCGCTGCTCGACGCGGTTCGTCACGTCCGGTGCCCGGTCCTGGTGGTGAGGGGGTCACGAGATCCGGTCGCCCGCGGCGCCTGGGCAGCGAGGGTCTCGGGGGCCGCCGGCAACGGCCGCCTGGTCGAGGTGCCCGGGGCTCGTCACCTCGTGCAGCACACCGATCCGCAGCGCACGGCCGCGGCGATCGGTGAGCTGGTGGAGAGCCGGTCCTGCGCGTCCCCGCCGCTCAGCCGACGACCGGCGGGCACGCCTCCACGTGCACGGCCTTGAGCACCGTCATCGCGTCCAGGAGGTCCGGACCGTACCCGGCACCCGCGCCGCTGTCCCGGCGGGGGTCGGCTGAGCCGCCGGGGGCTCCCCCGAACACCGCGTTGACCTTCACCGTGCCCACCTCGAGCTCGTCCGCCGCGCGCAGGGCGTGGTCGAGGTCGGGGGTCAGGACCGTGGCCGCCAATCCGTACCGTCCGCGTCCGGCGAGCTCCAGACCGCGGTCGAAGTCCGGCACCCGGGTCACGGCGGCCACGGGTCCGAAGGTCTCCTCTGTCATCACGTCCATCTCCGGCGTGCACCCGTCGAGGACGGTCGGCGGGTAGAAGGAGCCGGCGCGGTCGAGCCGCCGGCCACCGGCCAGCACCCGTGCACCCGCCGCGACCGCCTGGTCCACGTGCCGCTGCACGACGGCCAGCTGCTCGTCGTCGACCAGCGGACCCAGCTCCGTCGTGCTCTCGGTCGGGTCGCCGACCTCGAACGTGGCGCAGATGCTCACGAGCTCCGCGAGGACGGCATCCGCGACGGCCTCGTGGAGGTAGACCCGCTCGACCGACGTGCACAGCTGGCCGGTGTTGGTGAACGCCCCGGTCGCGATCTGACGGGCCGCCCAGGCCGGGTCCACCCCGTCGTCGACGAGCAGCGGGTCCTTCCCGCCGTTCTCCCGGATCACCCGAGCGCCGCGGGCGCCCACGACGGACGCGATCCTGCGGCCCGTCGCCGTGCTGCCGACCTGCGCGACCAGAGCCACGCGAGCGTCCGCGACGAGGGCCTCACCCGTCGGTGCGTCCCCGTTGACGACGTTGAGGACGCCGCTCGGCAGGTGGGCGGCGACCAGGCTGGCCAACCTCCAGCCGGGAACCGCACTGCGCTCGGACGGCTTGTGCACGACGGTGTTGCCGGTGATCAGCGCCGCCGCGAGGAGGCCGGCCGCTGCCGGGTACGGATCGTTCCAGGGCGTGATGACGGCCACGACGCCGTGCGGCTCCCGCCGGACCACATCGAGCGCCGACCAGCCTCCGGCGAGCACCCGGCCGCCGGCGCCCAGACCCGTCGTCGCCGCCTCGTCGAGGAGGTCTGCCGCGACGAGCGCCGACTCGACCGACTGCGACAGCAGGCGCCCGGTCGCGCGGCAGAGCTCGTCGCCGAGCTCCTCCGCGCCCGCCCGGACGGCCGCGGCGGCGTCCCGCAACGCCGTGGCTCGCGCGGCCGGGGGTGTCCTTCGCCACTGCAGGCGGGCGCCGTCGGCCGCCGCGACGGCCTCCGCCACCTCGTCGGGCGTCGCCGGTACGACGTCGAGCGCCGGCAGGCCCGTCACGGGGTCGCGCCGCGGCACGGTGCGGGTGCCGCGTGCGGACGACGTCCGGCCCGCGGCGTAGTGCACGGCGAGCCGGTTCGTCGCGACCGAGCCTGTCCGGTCGAGCGCTGAGGGTGCGGGCACGGGACTGCTCCGATCTTCCGTCGGGGAGAAGCGGTTCGAAGTGCGGCTCTCGGAGAAGTGCTTCACAGTGGCCAGCAGAGGCGCCGAGAACCGAGCACCACTCATCGTGTGCAGAACACGCACGACTCTGGACCACCGATGATTGGTCTGCCACTCATGCGCGTCCTGGGTATCAACGCGATCTACCACGACCCGTCCGCCGCCCTCGTCATCGACGGCGAGGTCGTCGCCGCCGCGGAAGAGGAGCGGTTCAGCCGGCGCAAGCACGGCAAGCGACCGGTCCCGTTCTCCGCGTGGGAGCTTCCCGAGCTGTCCATGCGCTGGTGCCTGGCGCAGGCGGGGATGCAGCCGGAGGACCTGCACGCGGTCGCCTACAGCTGGGACCCGGCCCTGGCCAAGAACGCCGAGGACCTGGGCCTCGACGACCCCTGGGACTACCTGCGCACGACGTACGCCGAACGCTTCCCCGGGTTCCTTGCCACGTCGCTTCCCGGGATCGACCCGTCGATCGTGCGGTACGTGCCGCACCATGTGGCGCACGCAGCCTCGGCGGCGCTCGCCTCCCCCTTCGACGAGAGCAGCGTCCTCGTGCTCGACGGTCGCGGCGAACGCGCGTCGCACCTTGCCGGGCGGTACACCGGCGGTCGCCTCGACGTGCTGGCGACCCAGGAGCTGCCGAACTCGCTGGGGCTCCTGTACGAGTCGCTGACCGAGCACCTCGGCTTCCTGAGGTCGAGCGACGAGTACAAGGTCATGGCGCTCGCGTCGTACGGCACGCCGGCCTTCCTCGACGAGCTGCGACCGCTCGTCTACGCGACCGGCGACGGCGGATTCGTCGCCGAGCCGCTCGACTGGGACCGGTGGGCACCCCGGCGGGTGGACGACGGCACGTGGGGCGGGAGCCACGCCGACCTGGCCTGCTCCGTCCAGGCGCGCCTCGAGGAGGTCCTCGTCGAGCTGGCGCGGTGGCTGCACGACCGGACGGGCGACCGGGTGCTGACCCTGGCCGGCGGCGTCGCGCTCAACTGCGTGGCCAACTCGCGGATCTGGCGGGACAGCGGGTTCGAGGAGGTCTGGGTGCAGCCTGCTGCCGGCGATGCCGGCACCTCGCTCGGCGCGGCCATGCAGCTCGCGGCCGAGCTCGGCGACGCGCCGCGGCCGATGCCGGACGCAGCGTTGGGGCGGGCATGGGACGACGAGGCCCTCGCGCAGTGGCTGCGCGCGGCGGCCGTGCCGTTCACGACGCCACGGGACCACGCCGGCGAGGTGGCGGACGTGCTCGCCGCGGACGGGGTCGTCGCCTGGTTCGACGGGCGCAGCGAGTTCGGGCCGCGCGCGCTCGGGCACCGTTCGCTGCTCGCCCACCCCGGTCACGCCGAGAACCTCGAGCGGCTCAACGACGTCAAGGGTCGCGAGCAGTTCCGCCCGGTCGCCCCGATGGTGCTCCTCGACCACGCGGAGGAGATCTTCTCGGACGGTCCGCTGCCCAGCCCGTACATGCTGTTCGTGCACCAGGTGGCACCTGAGTGGCGCGACCGCATCCCCGCCGCGGTGCACGTCGACGGGACGGCCCGGATCCAGACGGTCGACCCGGTACAGCTACCCCGGCTGGGTGCCGCCATCGAGGCGTTCCGCGACCGCACCGGACTGCCCGTCGTGATCAACACCAGCCTCAACACCGCCGGCCGGCCCATGGTCGACGACCCACGGGACGCGCTCGAGCTGTTCGGGTCCGCACCGGTCGACCTGCTCGTGCTCGGCCCGCACCTGGTCCGGCGCGCCGACCTCTTCCGGGGCCCGAGCCAGTGACGCCGGCACCGTCCTGGTCGGTGGTCGTCCCCACGGTGGGACGACCGTCGCTCGACGTGCTGCTCGAGAGCCTCGTGGGGCAGGACTGGTCGCCGACCGCACCGGGACCCGCGTCCGTCGTGATCTGCGACGACCGCCCGCTCACGGCGACCCGGCCGCTGGTGCCGCCGGCGCTGCCCTGGCCGACTCGCGTCGTGCGCACCGGGGGGCGCGGCCCGGCGGCCGCCCGCAACGCCGGGTGGCGGGCGACGAGTCAGAGCTGGGTCGCGTTCCTCGACGACGACGTGGTGCTTCCCCCCGGGTGGGCTCGGGCGTTCGTCGACGACCTGACCGCGGCCGACGCGGAGCTGCAGGTGGCCGCGACGCAGGCGCGCCTGCACGTGCCGCTTCCCCAGGACCGCCGGCCCACCGACTGGGAACGGAGCACGGCCGGGCTCGAGCGGGCGCGATGGGCGACCGCGGACATGGCCTTCCGGCGCACTGCGCTGCAGGAGGTCCACGGGTTCGACGAGAGGTTCCCGCGGGCCTACCGCGAGGACGCCGACCTGGCGCTGCGGCTGCGTGCCGCGGGCTGGACCCTCGTCAAGGGCTCGCGCACCACCCACCACCCTGTCCGTCCCGCGCAGGACCGGGTCAGCGTCCGGGTGCAGGCCGGGGCCCGGGACGACGCCCTGATGCGGGCGCTGCACGGACGCCGGTGGCGCGAGCGGGCCGAGACCGGACGGGGACGGTTCCCGTGGCACGTGGCGACGGTCGTCGCGTCGGCGACCGGCACGATCCTGGCGCTCGCAGGCAAGCGACGCCCCGCTGCGGTCGCACTGGCGACGTGGACGGTCCTGACCACCGACTTCGCGGTGCGCCGCATCCTGCCCGGCCCGCACCCGGGCGAGCCGGGGGCCCCGGCCGAGTGGCGTCGGATGGCGTGGACGAGCGTCCTCATCCCGTTCGCCGCGGTCGCGCACCGGCTCCGGGGCGTCGTCACGCACCGGGGAGCAGCGCCCTGGCGGCCCGCCGTCCGGGCCGTGCTGTTCGACCGCGACGGGACGCTCGTCACAGACGTGCCGTACAACGGTGACCCCGATCGGGTCGAGCCGGTCGACGGGGCGCAGGAGTGCCTCGACCACCTGCGTCGGGAACGCGTCGCCGTCGGCCTCATCACCAACCAGTCGGGGGTGGCGCGGGGCCTGATCAGCAGGGCGCAGGTCGACGCCGTGAACGACCGGCTGGCGGAGCTCGTCGGCCCCTTCGCCAGCGTGCAGGTGTGCCCGCACGGGCCTGAGTCGTGCTGCCCGTGCCGCAAGCCGGCGGCCGGGATGGTGCTCCGGGCAGCGCACGAGCTCGGGCTGTCCCCGTGGGAGGTCGGCGTCGTCGGCGACATCGGTGACGACGTGGGCGCCGCGCTCGCCGCCGGTGCACGGGCCGTGCTCGTACCCACGCCCGCGACCCGACCCGAGGAGATCCGGTGCGCGGAGCTCGTGGCGACCGACCTGCGCGAGGCCGTCGCGCTGCTCGTCCCCGGTCCGGAGCGTGCCCGATGAGCGGGGTGCTGGCGGTCCGCCTCGACTCCGACGGTGACGTCCTGCTCACGGGACCGGCGATCCGGGCCCTGGGTCGGCTCGGCGAGGTGGACCTCCTCGTCTCCCCTGGCGGCCTGCAGGCCGGCAGCCTCCTGCCCGGCGTCCGCTCGGTCTGGACCTTCGACCCACCGTGGAGCGGCCTGTCCCCTGCGCCGGTCGATCCGGTGGCCGTGCAGGCGCTCGTCGACCGGCTGCGCGCCGCTCAGCACGCCCGGGCCGTCGTGTTCACCTCGTTCCACCAGAGCCCCCTGCCGGCGGCCCTGGTCCTGCGGCTCGCGGGCGTGCCGTTCGTCGTCGCGACGAGCGAGGACTACCCCGGCAGCCTGCTCGACGTCCGGCACCCTCGCCCGCAGGGTCTGCACGAGGTCGTCGCCGCACTCCGGCTGGCGGAGTCGGCCGGGGGCGGGTTGCGCCCGGGCGACGACGGTCGTCTCGCGGTGCGTCGGCCGCTGCCTGAGGTCCGCTCCCTCGTGCCTCCCGGCCCCTACGTCGTCGTGCACCCGTCGGCGTCCGTGCCCGCGCGGGCGCCCTCGCCGGCTCACGCGCGGCAGATCGTCCGCGACCTGTGCGATGCCGGGTGGGAGGTCGTCGTCACCGGTGGACCGACGGACACCCGCCTCACCGCGGGCGTCGCACAGTCGCCGGCGGCCGTCGACCTGGGCGGTCGGACCAGCCTGGCGGAGCTCGCGGGCGTCCTCGCCGGAGCGGCCGCGGTCGTGGTCGGCAACACCGGGCCCGCGCACCTCGCCGCCGCGGTGGGCACCCCGGTCGTCTCCCTGTTCTCCCCCGTCGTACCTGCCGACCGGTGGGCGCCCTTCGGTGTGCCGCACGTGGTCCTGGGAGACCAGGGCGCCGCGTGCGCCGACACCCGGGCCAGGCTCTGCCCGCTCGTCGGGCACCCGTGCCTCGGTTCCGTGCCGACCGAGGCCGTCGTCGAAGCCGTCGACCGGCTCGCGGGGCGCGTCCGGCGGGAGGCGGTCGTATGAGGATCCTCGTCTGGCACGTGCACGGCTCGTGGATGACCTCGTTCGTCCAGGGTCCCGACGAGTACGTCATCCCGGTCGACGACGCACGCTCGCCGGACGGTCGGGGGCGCGCCCGCACCTGGGACTGGCCGCGGTCTGCCCGAGAGGTGCCGGTGGCGGCGCTGCGCGACGAGGAGCTGGACGTCGCGGTCCTGCAGCGTCCCGTCGAGCTCGACCTCGTCGAGCGGTGGACCGGTCGACGGCCGGGCACCGACCTGCCGGCCGTGTACGTCGAGCACAACACGCCGCCCGGTCCCGCGGCGGCGTCGCGGCACCCGCTCGCCGACCGGTCCGACGTCCCGATCGCGCACGTCAGCGACTTCAACGCCCTGATGTGGGACAACGGTCGCGCACCGACGACCGTCGTGGACCACGGCATCCCCGATACCGGCTACCGCTACACCGGGGAGCGCGCGCGCATCGCGGCGGTCGTCAACGAACCGGTGCGGCGTTGGCGCGTGGCCGGCACGGACGTGCTGCTCGACGTGGCGTCCCGCGTGCCGGTCGAGGTCTACGGCATGGGGGTCGACGCCCTGCGCGAGCACCGGCCGGAGCTGGGCGGCCACCTGCACGACCTGCCGCAGCACGAGCTCCACACCGCGCTGCCGCAGGCCCGGGCGTACCTGCACCCCTATCGGTGGACCAGCCTCGGCCTGTCGCTGATCGAGGCGATGACCCTCGGCCTGCCGGTCCTGGCGGTGGCCACGACGGCCGCCCCGTACGCCGTACCACCCGAGGCCGGCGTCGTCAGCGCCCGACCCGACCGACTTGTCGAGGCAGCCCGTCGCTGGCTGCACGACCCGCAGGACGCGCTCGAGCACGGGCGCGCAGCACGCGAGCACGCGCTGCGCGTCTTCGGTCTCGACCGGTTCCTGTCCGACTGGCAGTCCGTGCTCAAGGAGGTGACGCGATGAGGATCGCGATGGTGTCCGAACACGCGAGCCCGCTGGCGACGCTCGGCGGTGTCGACGCGGGCGGCCAGAACGTCCATGTGGCTGCCCTGAGCACGGCGCTGGCACGCGCCGGCCACGAGGTCGACGTCTATACCCGTCGGGACGACCCGGACCTGCCGGAGTGCGTCGAGCTCGCCGCGGGGGTCACGGTGGTGCACGTGGCCGCGGGGCCGGCCCGGACGATCGCCAAGGACGAGCTCCTCCCCTACATGGACGCGTTCGGCGACGTGCTGGCCGACTGGTGGAGCACCCGAGCGACCGACGTCGCCCACGCGCACTTCTGGATGTCCGGGCTGGCCAGCCTGCGCGCCGCCGCGCTCACCGGCGTGCCCGTCGCCCAGACGTTCCATGCGCTCGGCTCGGTGAAGCGCCGCCACCAAGGGTCCAGCGATACCAGTCCCCCCGGACGGGTCGCCGCCGAGGCCTCGATCGGTCGTCGCGTCGACGTGGTCGTCGCGACGTGCTCCGACGAGGTCACCGAGCTGGTCCGCCTCGGTGTCCCGGCGGAGCGGATCCGCGTGGTGCCGTGCGGTGTGGACATCGAACGCTTCCGGCCGGGGTGCGGCGGCGTCGTCGAGCCGCCCCGGCGCGCGCGGTACCGGTTGGTGTGCGTCGGCCGGCTCGTCGAGCGCAAGGGGATCGAGACCGTCCTCCACGCGCTGGCCGACCTGCCCGACACCGAGCTCGTCGTGGCGGGTGGTCCGTCGGCCGACCTGCTCTCCGCCGACGACGAGGCACGTCGCCTCCTCGAGGTCGCCAAGGCCGATGGTGTCGACGACCGCGTCCACCTCGTGGGGCGCGTCGACCACGACGACCTGCCCGCCCTCGTCGGATCCGCGGACGCCGTCGTCGCGACACCGTGGTACGAGCCGTTCGGCATCGTGCCGGTCGAGGCCGCCGCCTGCGGCGTGCCGGTCGTCGGCTCGGCCGTCGGCGGTCTGGTCGACACCGTCCAGGACGGCAGGACGGGACTGCTCGTGCCGCCCCGCGACCCGGCCGCTCTCGCCTCCGCCCTGCGGGACCTGCTCGGCCACCCCGAACGACGCGCGGTCCTCGGAGCGGCGGCGCGGCGGCGCGCCGTCGCCCGCTACGGCTGGGACCGGATCGCCGCGCAGACCGAGGTGGTCTACCAGGCGATGGTCCGCGGGGCGGTGCTCACCGAGGCGGCAGCGCGATGACGCCGGGACGGTGGTGGGACGAGCACCTGACGGAGCTCACGTCCGCCCTCGCGGCGGTCGGCGACGAGGCGGAGACCGTCGAGGGCTGGGGACGGCTGCTGGCCGAGCGGCTCGTCGCCGGCGGGCGACTGCTCGCGGCCGGGAACGGCGGCAGTGCCGCCGAGGCCCAGCACCTCACCGCCGAGCTGGTCGGTCGGTTCGTCGCCGAGCGCCGGCCGTACTCGGCGATCGCGCTGTGCGCCGAGAGCTCGAGCCTGACGGCGATCGTCAACGACTACGGCGCCGACGAGATGTTCGCCCGACAGGTCGAGGCGCACGGCCGGTCCGGCGACGTCCTCGTCCTGCTCTCGACGTCGGGTCGCAGCCCGAACGTCCTGGCGGCGGCGGCCCGTGGGCGCTCGCTGGGGATGCAGGTATGGGCACTCACCGGGGCGGCCCCGAACCCGCTCGCGGACGCCTGCGACGCAGCGGTGTGCGTGCCCGCGGTGTCCACCGCCGCGGTCCAGGCCGGGCACCTCGTGCTGGTGCACGCGCTCTGCGCGGCCGTGGACGCGCACCTCGAACGGCTCGACAACTCGGAGCCCGAGGCTCCTGCTGACGACCGTCCGCACGTCGTGGTCGTCGGCGACCTGCTCCTCGACCGCGACGTCTTCGGCAGCACCGACCGCCTCTGCCCGGACGCCCCGGCCCCGGTGCTCGACGTGACGGCCGTGCGCGACTCCCCCGGCGGAGCCGGGCTGGCCGCTCTCCTGTGCAGCGAGAGCGGCGCGCGGGTCACCCTCGTGGCGCCGGTCGCGCGGGACGCCGACGGTCGGGCACTGTCGCGCGAGCTGCGCGCCACGCTCGACCTCGTCCCGCTGGGTCACGAGGGCTCGACGCGGCGCAAGGTGCGGGTCCGCAGCGACGGGCACTCGATCGTGCGCATCGACGACGGCGGTCCGGGCACCCCGACGACCGTGCCCGAGGACGTCGTGCGCTCCGCCCTCGCCGACGCCGACGCCGTCCTCGTCTCCGACTACGGCGCGGGCGTGACCCGGGACGTCCGCCTCCGAGCCCTGCTCACGGAGGTCGCCCAGCGCTGTCCGGTCGTGTGGGACCCGCATCCGCGCGGTGGTCCCCCGGTTCCCGGCGCCGGTCTGGTCACCCCCAACCTGGCCGAGGCCCGCACGTCGGCGCCCGACGGGACAGCCCCACCGGACGAGGTCGCCCGGGCGCTGCGCGAGGCGTGGGGTGTCCGCGCCGTCGCCGTGACTGCCGGCGACCGTGGGGCGTTCCTCGCCACCGGGACCGAGCCGACCTTCGTCCCGGCCGCCCCTGCCCGAGGGGGCGACGCGTGCGGTGCAGGCGACCGGTTCGCCGCCTCCGTGGTGGTGTCCCTCGCCCTCGGACGCCTGCCGACGATGGCGGTCGGTGCTGCCGTCGCCGATGCGACGGCCTGGGTGGCCTCGGGCGGCGCGGAGGCGTTCCGGACGCGCCGGTGCACGACGCCGGGCGCCGTGTCCGAGCCGGCTCCCGACGAGGACCTCGCAGGGCTGGCCGCGCGTCTGCGCGTCGGCGGACGCACCCTCGTCGCGACCGGGGGCTGCTTCGACATCGTGCACGCCGGGCACGTGGCCACGCTCCAGGCCGCACGCCGGCTCGGCGACGCCCTCGTCGTGCTCATCAACTCGGACGACTCCGTCCACCGGCTCAAGGGTCCGGGCCGGCCGGTGGTCGGTGCGGCTGATCGCGCGCGGGTGCTGCAGGCGCTCGACTGCGTCGACGCCGTCGTCGTGTTCGACGAGGACGATCCCCGGCAGGTCCTGGCCGCCCTGCAGCCCGACGTCTGGGCCAAGGGCGGCGACTACGGGGGTCAGGCGCTGCCCGAGACCGACGTCGTGCGCGCGGGCGGCGGGCGCGTCGTGCTGCTGCCCTTCCTGGACGGTCGGTCCACCACGTCCATCATCGAGCGGACGGCACAGGTTCGGACGCCCCAGCCCGAGGAGGTCGCATGACCAGCACGCTCAGCACCATCCCGCCGATCGGGGCGTCGCCGCGCGACGTGGGCACCGTGATCGTCACCGGCGGCGCGAGCGGCTTGGGCGCAGCCGTCGTCGATGCCGTGGCCGCGGCCGGCGGTACACCGGCCGTCCTTGACCGTGTCACGCCTCGGGACGGCGTCGCCCACGCGCTGGTCGACCTGTCGGACTCCGTCGCCACCGCACGGGCGGTGGAGGAGCTCGTCGACCAGGTCGGCGCACCGAGCGGGCTCGTGACGGCGGCCGGCATCGACGCGTGCGGACCGCTCGACCAGATCGACACCGAGACGTGGGAGCACGTGGTGCGCGTCAACCTGTTCGGCACGGTCGCCGTGGTGCGCGCCTGCCTGCCGTACCTCGAGCAGACGCACGGGACCGTGGTGACGGTCGCGTCGACGCTGGCCCTTCGCGGGGTCAGCGACGCCACCGCCTACTGTGCGTCGAAGTTCGCCGTCCGAGGGTTCACGCAGGCGCTCGCCGCCGAGCTGGCGGGACGCGTCGGCGTGACGCTGCTCGTGCCCGGCGGCATGCAGACGCCGTTCTTCGACGGTCGCAGCGAGCAGTACCGGCCGGGGCCGGATGCCCAGCTCAACGACCCGGCCGCCACGGCGGGCGCCGTCCTGACCGCGCTGACGCAGCCGGTGGGCAGCGAGATCCGCGAGATGCTCGTCATGTCGTCCGGGGAGAGCTCCTGGCCGTGATCTCCGGTCCCGGGGACGTCCTGGTGCTCCGGGCGCTCGGCCTCGGCGACGCGCTCACGGGCATCCCGGCGCTGCGTGGCGTCCGACGGGCGTGGCCGGGGCGGCGGGTGACCCTCGCGGCGCCGCAGGCCGTGGGCTCCTGGCTGCGCGACCTGGGTCTCGTCGACGACGTCTGCGACACGCACGGTCTCGACGCTCCGCTCAGGTGGGCGCGACCAGGGCACGTCGCGGTCAACCTGCACGGCCGGGGGCCGCAGAGCCACGAGCTCCTGCGTGCCACCGCTCCGGCCCGTCTCGTGGGCTTCACCGCGGCCGGCCCGCCGTGGCGGTCCGACGAGCACGAGGTGGACCGCTGGTGCCGGCTGGTCAGCTCTGCCGGCGGAGCCTGCGGCCGGGACGACCTGCGCCTGGAGATCCCCGCGAGGCCGCGGTCCCGTGAGGTGCTGCTGCACCCCGGCGCGGCCTCCGCGGCGCGGCGATGGCCGCCCGAGCGCTGGGCGGCCCTCGCGCGGGATCTCGTCGGCCGCGGCGTAACCGTCGTCCTCACCGGCGGTCCGGACGAAGCCCGGCTGTGCCAGCACGTCCGAGGTCTCGCCGGTCCGCAGGTCCAGGTGGCGGGGCCGACCTCCCTGCCACAGCTCGCCGACCTGGTGGCAAGCGCCCGGCTCCTGGTCTGCGGCGACACCGGAGTCGCCCACCTGGCGACGGCGATCGGGACCCCGTCGGTCCTGCTGTTCGGGCCGACGTCCCCGCGGCTGTGGGGACCGGCGATCGACGACGCCCTGCACACGGTCCTGTGGCACGGCGACGAGGCCACGCCGGGCGACCCGCACGGCTCGGTCATCGACCCCGCACTCGAGCGCATCAGCGTGGAGGAGGTCGGCGCAGCGGCGACCGACCTTCTCGAGCGGTCAGGCTGAGACGCTCGACGCCTGCCGGAACCAGCGCACGGTGCGGTCCAGCCCCTCTTCCCACGGCACCTCGGGCGACCAGCCCAGCTCGCGGGCCGCCAGGGACGTGTCGGGACGGCGGACCTCGGGGTCGTCGACGGGCCGGTCGATGAACGTGATCCCGGCGCGGGACCCGGTTGCGGCCAGGACGTCCTCCGCGATCTGCCGGACCGTCAGCTCCGTCGGGTTCCCGATGTTCATCGGCCCGCTGTGCCCGTGCGCGGCGAGCGCGAGGATGCCGCGGACCAGGTCGTCGACGTAGCAGACCGACCGGGTCTGGCTGCCGTCACCGGCCACCGTGACCGGTTCGCCGGCCAGTGCCTGGCGGATGAACGTCGGGATCGCACGGCCGTCGTGCGGCCTCATCCGGGGACCGTACGTGTTGAAGATCCGGACGATCCCGGTGTCCACACCATGCGTCGACCGGTAGGCGGTCGTGATCGCCTCGCCGAACCGCTTGGCCTCGTCGTACACGCCGCGGGGACCGACGGGGTTGACGTGCCCCCAGTAGTCCTCGGTCTGCGGGTGCACCTGCGGATCGCCGTAGACCTCCGAGGTCGAGGCCAGGATGAAGCGCGCGCCCTTCTCCTTCGCCAGCCCCAGCGCGTGGCTCGTCCCGATCGAGCCCACCTTCAACGTCTCGATCGGCAGCTGCAGATAGTCGACGGGTGACGCGGGTGAGGCGAAGTGCAGCACGAGATCCACCGGTCCGGGCACGTGCACGAAGTCGGTGACGTCGCACCGGGCCAGCCGGAAGGCACGCCGGTCCATGAGGTGCGCGACGTTCGCCGGCGACCCGGTCAGGAAGCTGTCGAGGCAGACGACCTCGGCGCCGCGCTCGAGCAGCGCGGTGCACAGGTGGCTGCCCAGGAAGCCGGCACCACCGGTGACGACGACGCGCCCCGTCGTCGGGTCTGCGGCGTCGGGTCGGGCAAGGACGGTACGCATGGGGTGCGTCCCCTCGTCGGGTGGTCCGCGTCGTCGGCCCCGTCTTCGCCGGCTGGTTCCCTCCACGACAGTCCTACCGTCCCCGGCGCGATGACGCGCGTCGAAGCACCGGTTGCGCTCCGCGCGCGGAGGTCTACCGTCGATCGAACGACCCCCTCACCCGGGGTACGACGAGCACCGATGCAAGCAACGCGTCGGCGCCCCCAGGCCGGAAGGACCTGCGGACGCCTCAGGCGTTGCGCTCCCCCCAGCCTGGAGACCAGCCGCCGTCGGTCTGTGCCGGCGGCCAGCATCGGGGAGTTGTCGATGTTCCTTCACCGTCAGACGTTGCAGCACCAGGCCAAGCCGGACCGCCCCGACGCCGTCTACGCGCGCAAGCTCCAGGAAGTGCTCGGCGGCCAGTACGGCGAGATCACGGTGGCCATGCAGTACGCGTTCCAGTCCTGGAACATCCACGTGCCCGGAAAGTACCGGGACCTGCTGTTCGGCATCGGCAGCGAGGAGTTCGGCCACGTCGAGATCCTCGCGACGATGATCGCCCAGCTGTTGGAGAAGGCACCGGTCGGCGTCGCCGAGGGCGCGATGCAGGACGACCCGACCGTCGCGGCCGTGCTCGGCGGGACCGACCTCCAGCAGGCCATCGTGGCCGGTGCCGGGGCCCGACCGGTCGACAGCATGGGAAACCCGTGGTCCGGGTCGTACATCACGGCGAGCGGCAACCTGCTGGCCGACTTCACCGCCAACGCCAACGCAGAGATGCAGGGCCGTCTTCAGGTCGCCCGGCTCTACCACATGACCGACGACACCGGCGTGCGGGACCTGCTCGGCTTCCTGCTGGCGCGGGACACCATGCACCAGAACCAGTGGCTCGCGGCGGCTGCCGAGCTGCGGGCCGAGGGCGCGGAGGAGCTGCCGGTGCCGAGCAACTTCCCCCTGCAGAAGGAGGACCGCGAGGTGGCCTACCAGTACATCAACTTCTCCGACGGAACCCACGCCGACGAGGGCAGCTGGGCGTCCGGGCCCACCCCGGACGGCAAGGGCGAGTTCACCTACGTCGCCGAGCCGCCGACCGGCGTGCCGATGCCGGCGCCGACCCGTCCCGACGCTCGGTTCTACGGGACGACGGACCTGCCCAACGCGGTGGAGAAGATCGCCGGGGTGGTGCAGGACAGGCTCCACAAGGAGTGACCCGGTGAATACGCTCCCCCCGGCGCAGCGGCTGGACGCCGAGTACGTCCTGCCGCTGCGCTGGGAGCGGGACGACGACCTGGAGGACCTGACGACGTACCTCGCCGACCTGGTCCGCCACGTCGACGTCACGGTCGTGGACGGCTCCCCGGACGAGGTGTTCGCCGGACACGCCCAGCGGTGGGGGTCACGGGTGCGGCACGTCCGCCCCGAGCGCTGGCCGGGAGCCAACGGGAAGGTCGCCGGGGTGATGACCGGCGTGCACCTCGCTCGGCACGAGGTGGTGGTGGTCGCCGACGACGACGTCCGTTGGGATGCACGGCAGCTGCAGGAGTCACTGGCCAGGCTGGGGCCCGCCGACGTGCTGCGCGTGCAGAACGTGTTCGCACCCGCCCCGTGGCACGCGCGCTGGGACACCGGCCGGATCCTGGTGAACCGGGCGCTCGGCTCGGACTACCCGGGCACGCTCGTGGTGCGCCGCTCGGCCCTCCTGCGGGCCGGCGGGTACGAGGGGGACGTGCTGTTCGAGAACCTCGAGCTCATCCGCACCGTCCGGGCGCACGGTGGGACCGAGGTGCGCGCCGACGACCTGTTCGTCGAGCGTCGGCCGCCCTCCGCGGCGCACTTCTGGTCGCAGCGCGTCCGGCAGGCCTACGACAGCTTCGGCCAGCCACCTCGACTGGTCGCCGAGTCGGCCGTCCTGCCGGTGCTGCTCTGGGCCCTCCGTCGCCGCCGGGCGGCGCCGGTCCTCGCCCTGCTGTCCGCCGCCGTGCTCGTCGCGTGGCACGGTGCGACGCGCGCCGGCGGACGGGCGCACTATCGACCGGTGAGCGTCCTGTGGGCTCCGGTGTGGCTTCTCGAGCGCGGGGTGTGCTCGTGGGTCGCTCTCGTTCTCCGGCTCCGGGGCGGCGTCCCGTACCGCGGGCGTCGCATCGTGCGAGCAGCGTCACGGGAGTCGGCGCTGCGCCGTCGCGCGACGCTGTGAGCTGACCCGAGCACGTCGGCCGACGGCTCACGCGGACGCGTCCGGCTCCAACGCGATCTGACCCTGCGTGGTCCAGTGGACGAGGACCAGCGTGGCGTCGTCCTGCAGGACGCCGCCCTGGTGCTCGAGGATGCGACCACGGATGCGCCGCAGCACCTCCGGGAGCGGCAGGTCATCGGCAGCCGAGCGCTCGAGGATGCCGGCGAGCCGGTCCAGCCCGAACATCGTCCCGGCCAGGTCCCGCGCCTCGACGATGCCGTCCGTGTAGAGCAGCACCATGTCTCCCGGCTCGAGTCGCTCGTACGCGACCTCCGTGTGGCGCGCCTCCAGCCCGAACAGGGGCCGCCGGCCGCCGTCCAGCTCCCGCACGACGCGACCGTCGCGCACCAGCAGCGGCGCCGGGTGTCCCGCGTTGACGTAGCGCCACTCCCCCGTGTCGAGATCGAGCTGCGCGACGACGCCCGTCGCGTACATGGAACCGCGGAACTGGCTCTCGATCGCGGCGTCGACGGCCTCCGCCTGCTGGAGCAGTCCGTGTCCTGCGCGTCGCGCGTGCCGGTAGGCGGCGAGGCCCGCGGCCGCGGCCAGACCGGCGTGCAGATCGTGCCCGGTCGCGTCGGCCACCATGAGCTGGAGCCGATCGGTGGCGATCGCGTAGTCGAAGATGTCCCCACCGACCGCGTCCGCCGGCTCGAGACGACCGCTGATCAGGACCTTGTCCGAGCCCGCCGTCAGCGGCGGGAGCAGGGAACGGACGAGCTCGGACTGGATCTGCCGGTCGCCCTGCCGCCGGACGGAGTCGATGCTGTCGCCGTAGGCGTCGAGCACGGTGACCAGATGCCCGAGGTAGTGCGTGAACCACCAGCACTGGCGACGAAGCACCGGGTCGTCGAGGTCGCGCGCGTCCTGGAGCTCCACCTCCAGCACGCCGAGTCGCTCCGCTCCGTCGAGGATGGGGATCCAGAGGCGCGGCCCGTCGGTCGTGGTGCGCTGCGTCTCGACGAGGCGGTAGGCCCGCCCGGCGAGCGTCGCGTCGACGTCCTGCACCGTGCTCCGCCGGGACGCACCACCTACCGGGACGAGCACCTGGTCCGTGTCGTCGACGAGGTAGGCGAACGCGCGGACCCCGAGCTCCTCGGCCCCGAGCTCGACCGCACGAGGCAGGACGTCCGGGGCCGCGAGATGCGTGGCGCGGAGCAGCTGGGTGAGCGCAGCGAGCGGCCCGCCGGGCTTGTCCAGCTGACGGATCGTGCGCGAGTACGGCGCCCGCTGTCGGTAGTTCACGTGGTCCAGGCGCTCGTTGACGGCGAGCGCCACACGGTCCGCCTCCTGCGGGGGCAGCGCGATCTCACCACCCAGGTACGCCGTCAGGTCACCCGGGCCGATCGTCGCGCCGAGAGCGAAGGAGCGCTGCCAGAGCTCGTCCGCCGACAGCTGCGTCCGGGCTACCGCCGCCCTGATCAGCTGCCGCTGGTGCTCCGCGAACAGGGTTCGGCCGGTCACCGACGGACCTTGCCCGTCCGCCGCACCAGGCGCGCAGCCGCCTCGTGGACCGTGTGACCGTCCCGTTCCGCCAGGCTCATCAGGTAGGTGTAGGCGGCGTCGGCCGTGACGCCCTCGCGCTCCATGATCACGCCGCACGCCCGGTTGATGTCGTCCCGTTGCCGTAGGAGGGCGCCGAGATGCTGAGTGAGATCGCCCGCTCGACCGTAGGCGCGCGCCTGCCCGACGAGGACGGCTGCCTGTGCGGCGAAGACACGAAGGGTCGCTTCGTCGTGCTCGCCGAAGCGGCCGGAAGTGTGCGCGTAGACCTTGACCGCGCCGAGCGCCGTGTCTCCCACCACGAGAGGTGCGCTGAGCGAAGAGGCCAGCTTCCGCTGCGCCGCGACGGCACACCACCTGGGCCATCGTCGCTCCGTCGCGACGTCGTCGATCCGCACGACCACCCGGTCGCGCCAGGCGGTCAGGCACGGTCCCTCGTCGAGCTCGTACTGGAGGGCGTCGAGCGCCTCGACCTCCTCGTCGGTGGCGGCGACGGACCTCATCGCGGAGTCCGGCCCGCCGATGGTCAGGCCGGCGCCGGACCCCGCGGGGACGACGCGCTGCGCCGCGGTGGTGAGCAGGCTGAGCAACGTGTCGACGGTCGCGTCGGTCATGACGGCCCCGGACGACAGCTCGACCGCTGCCCGCAGCTCGTCGGGCACCACCGGGGAGGTCATGACAGGTCACCCTCCGCCGCGCGTCGGCGCCGACGGGCCCGAACGGCGAGGGTCGTGACGATGCCCGCCGTGACGACGACGACGGTCGCGATGAGCGCCAAGCGGACAGGCGTCACGGCGCGGCCGGTCTCCTCCTCCGGCGTGTCCTGGTGCGGTCCGCCGACCCGGTCGTCGTAGTTGGTCGTCTGCGGAAGGGGTTCGTCGGACGCGGCACCCTGCACCGCGCCCGCCGGCGTGCCCTGGGTGGCCGCTGCCCCGAGCAGTACCGCGGCGGCGGGCAGGAGCAGCAGGAGGAGCACGAGCACCACGAACGGCCGACGGCGGACGGGAACGGCATGCGAGCGAGTGGCGGGTGTGGGCATTCGATCTCCAGGCGTCAACGCCGAAGCCCCGCCAGCTCGAGGGCCACTGTAGGTCGCTCGCCGTTCGGCCTCAGCCGACCGAGCGAGGCGTCACCGGAGGCGCGGCACCAGCCCGCGGTCCGGGTGCCCCGCCGACCGGGAGGCGGAGGCGGCGTGCGGTTCGGGCGGGTGCTCGGCGCCCGCTCCGACGACCTCCATCGTGATCGCCCGGGCAGCGCAGCGACGTTGCGCCGCGCGGAGCACGTCCAGAGCGGCGGCACCGACCTGAGGTACGTCGCTGAGGTCCACGACCACCCGGCCCCGCGGCCGAGCCGTCTCGAGCAGCCTGCTCAGTGCGGCGTCCAGCTCCGTCATCGACGTCAGGTCGACCTCGCCGTGGACCCGCAGGCGGGGGCCCGCGGGCAGCTCGTCGAGCTCCACGGTCGCGCTCGGGCCGTGCGGCGCTGCAGGCCGCCGGTCGTCGATCGCACGGACGAACAGCTCGTCCATGACGGCCCGGGGTACGACGTCCTGCCCGCTGAGGGACCGGGCCGAGTCGACCAGCCGTTCCGCGAGTGCGCGCAGACGCACGTTGTGCTGCTGGGATGCCGAGCGCAGCAGGTTGAACGCCGACCCGTCGTCGATGCCGTAGGTCATCATGAGCATGCCCTTGGCCTGGTCGATCACCGCGTGCGACTCCAACGCCACCTTCAGCTGCTCGTTGACCGCTGCCGCGACAGCGCGACTGCGCTGCTGCGTGTCGTCGACGACGAAGCCCTGCACGGCACCGCTCTCGCTGCGCGCCGCGGCGACCACCACGTCGTGCTGCGCGCCGGACAGGTCGAGAAGCCGGTACGAGCATGCGCGGGTCCCGTCCTCGGCTCCCAGGAGGACGTCGGCCACCTGGTCGCGATCGCCGGGGTGCACGTGGCTCAGGAACAGGGCGCGCGTCGGCACCACGTCACCCGGCGCCATGCCGTGCAGCGCGAACATCTCGTCGGACCAGGCCCACCGGGTCGCCTCCGGCGAAAAGCTGAACCGACCTACTCGCACCGAGGTAGTCACAAGGCCCTCCCACGGCACCGCGTCCTGGACGGCCTGCACGGGCTCCAGGCTGAACCCGACGGGACGTGACCAGTCGACCAGTGACGGGGTCGACGGACGAAGGCGCCACTTCGAGAGTAGGCCGACCTGGCGCGAATCGCGACGGGACCAGGCATCCGTGCGTGTCGCCGAGGGGTCACGCGCCGAAGCCCACCCGGTGTCCTGGACGATCGTGCCGACACCCCGCGCTGTTGCGGGCCGGCGGATTGCGCCTACGGTTCTTCCACGGGTCCAGCAGGGCGGCCGGACCCGCCGCGAAGCGCCGGGTGTCACCACCCCCCATCGGAGTTCCCGTGAAGCACTTCCGTCGCACCGCCCTGGCCGGCGTCGTCGCCGTCGCCGCACTCGTCCTGGCCGCCCCCACCGCCCAGGCCGCACCGTCCGCACAGGACCAGTCCTGGATGGTCTTCGCCCACCAGGGCAACCTCGCCGAGATCGCCGCCGGTCAGGCGGCCGTCGCTCAAGGCGCGTCCGACACCGTACGACGGCTCGGCCAGATGCTCATCGACGACCACACGACGTTGGACGCCAACCTCACCGCAGCCGCCACGCAGCTCGGCGTGACGCTTCCCGGTTCGCCGACGCCTGAGCAGCAGGCAGAGCTGGCGTCCGTGAAGGCGAAGACCGGAGCGGCGTTCGACACCGCCTGGATCACCAGCCAGATCACGGCGCACCGGGCGACTCTTGCGGCTGGGGCCACCGAGCTCGCGAGCGGGTCCGACCCGACCGTCAAGAACCTGGCGAGCGCTGCCGCGCCCGTGGTCCAGCACCATCTCGACGAGCTCCTTGCGGCAGCACCGGCCTACGGCGTGCCCTCCTCGGTCTCGGCGGGAAGCGGCGGCCAGGCCGCTCGGTCCTTCAGCGCCGTCGGGACTGCCCTGCTCGTCGCCGGCGCGCTCGCCCTGCTGCTCGCCGGGGGGACGCTGCTCCGTCGCCGTGGCACGGTCGACGTGCCGTGACCGCGGGGCGGAGACGCTGGGCGGCCGTGTGGTGCGTCCTCGGTCTCGTCCTGCTGGGCGCGGGCGGCTTCGTCCTCGCCCAGCCCGCGGCCGTGCACGCGTCGACAGCTGCCTCCCGGGCCACGCCCACCCCCGAACCAGCCAGGCCCACCCGGGCGGCCGAGGCACCTGCCGCACCTCCCGCCGGGGAGGCGGCGCCCGTGAGCATCTCGGTGGGATCGCTCGGCATCCAGGCGGGCGTCGTCCCGGTCCTCGCGGCCCCCGGAGGGGCGCTCGACATCCCCGCCGACCCGTCGACCTTCGGCTGGTGGTCCGCGGGTGCTGCGCCGTCCGGGGCCGCCGGCAGCGTCGTGCTCGTCGCGCACATCGACGCCGTCCAGTACGGCGCAGGGCCGATGTCGACGCTCATCCGCGCGCCGATGCGCACGGCGATCACCGTGGTCGACTCCACCGGCCGCGTCTACCCGTACACGCTCTCCCAGCGGCGTTCCGTCGCCAAGCCGGACCTGCCGCTCGACCTCTTCACTCTCAGGGGGGATCGCCGGTTGGTCCTCGTCACCTGCGGCGGCACGTTCGACCGACGCAGCGGTCACTACAGCGACAACATCATCCTGATCGCGACGCCCGCGTAGTGCTGACGACGTGTCGCGCGCGGCGGGGTCGCGTGCGATCGTGGAACGAGCCGGAGAAGGCGGCTGAGCGACGACCGCGAGGCGGGGTTCCTGTGCCTTCTTCCACGGTGCACCGGGTCGACTGCCCCGGCACCCCCAGCATGGTGTGGTCCGCGCTCCTGCGGGCGGGCCGCTCGGACGAGAACAGCCACCACCTGCTGCACCTGCGGCACACCGACCTGCGGCTGCGGCCCAGCTCGACCGGCGTCGCCGCCCGGGGCCGGGCACAGTGGGCGGGGGTCCGCTACCGGGTCACCGTCTACCTGTTGCCCGAGGGCGGGACCACGCGCCTGCTCATCGCGGGCCGGGAGGACACCCGGGCGAGCACCCCCGGCACGCTCGCTCGGATGCGCGCCCGGCGCCTCGCCGGCCACGACCTGCGACGGCTCGCACAAGCCACCCGCACCTACTCGGGGGCTCGGACCGCCGAGCCCTATCGGGCATGACGAGCGTGGAGGCGCGACGTCGCGGCTCCGAGGAGCTGGAGACCTACCGGTCCAAGCGTGACTTCGCCCGGACGTCGGAGCCCGCCGGTGCGGCTCCGCGGGTGGGACCGCCGCGCACGGGTCGCCGGTTCGTCGTCCAACGGCACCGGGCCCGGAGGCTGCACTACGACCTGCGCTTCGAGATCGACGGCGTGCTGGTCAGCTGGGCCGTGCCGCGTGGGCCCACCCTCGACCCAGGCGCGCGCCGCATGGCGGTGCACGTGGAGGATCATCCGCTGGAGTACATGGACTTCGAGGGTGTGATCCCGGCCGGCGAGTACGGCGGCGGGGACGTCATCGTCTGGGACCACGGCACGTGGGAGCCGTACAAGAGCGAGGACCCGCGAGCCGAGCTGGAGGCGGGCGAGCTGCACGCCGAGCTCCACGGGTCCAAGCTCCGCGGCCGCGTGGTCCTGATCCGGCGTGGCGAGTCCGACCGGCGCGGCAAGGAGCAGTGGCTCCTCCTGCACAAGCGGGACGACCACGCGGTCCCCGGCTGGGATCCCGAGGACCATGCCCGGTCCGTGCTCAGCGGGCGCACCAACGACGAGGTCCTGGCGGACCCGGACCGGCTCTGGCGCTCGGACCTGCCGGCAGCCGAGGCGTCCATCGACCTGCATCCGGTCCACGCGCAGGGGCCGACGCCCGACGACCTCGGCAGGCTCGACGCCCTGCCTGCCGGCGGGTCGTGGGACGTCTTCGGGAGGCGGCTGCGCCTCACGAACCTCGACAAGGTCCTCTTCCCCGGGCGTGCGGGCGAGGACCCGGTCACCAAACGTGACCTCGTGCGGTACGCGGCCCGCATCGCGCCGGTCGTCCTCCCGTACCTGAGAGGGCGACCGCTGAACATGCACCGGTACCCGAACGGCGTCGACCGGCCGGGCTTCTGGCACAAGCAGCTGCCCGTCCACGCCCCCGCCTGGATCGGCCGGTGGGACAACCCGGAGGCGGAGGGCGACGAGACCACCACCTACCTCGTGGTCGACGAGCCCGCGGCGCTCGTGTGGGCGGCGAACTTCGGTGCCGTCGAGTGGCATCCGTGGACGTCCCAGGTCGCCGATCCGCACCGACCGACGTATGCCCTCATCGACATCGACCCCGGCCCGTCGACCGCCTGGGAGGACGTTCTCCTGCTGGCCCGCCTGCACCGTGACGCGCTCGAGCACCTGCAGGTCCAGGCACAGCCGAAGCTCACCGGACGACGCGGCATCCAGATCTGGGTGCCGATCTCCGCCGGGCCGGGCTTCGACGAGACGCGCGCCTGGGTGGAGAAGCTCTCCCGCACGATCGGCAAGGTCGTCCCGGAGCTCGTGAGCTGGCGCTGGGAGGTGCGGGAGCGGGGCGGTCAGGCACGGCTCGACTACACGCAGAACGCGATCAACAAGACCCTCGTCGCCCCGTACAGCCCGAGAGCTGCAGCGGGTGCCCCGGTCTCCGCGCCGATCACCTGGGACGAGCTGGACGAGCCGTGGCTCAGGCCTGACGCCTTCACGATCTCGACGATCATGGACCGGCTCGCCGAGCGCGGGGACCCGTTCCGGGCGGTCCTCGCGGGCGACCAGCAGCTACCGCCGCTGGGGTAGCTCGCCGACGTCAGCCCGGGCGTTCCGCGTCGTGAGCTCGCGCAGGCCGGAGAGCTGCCAGGTCCAGCCGCCCACGAGCAACGCGGCGCTGACGGCCAGGAAGCCGAGGTCCCAGGAGAGCGGCCCGCCGAGATCGTCGCGGACGTGGTGGATGCCCAGGATCTGGTGGTCGACGACGCCCTCCACCAGGTTGAAGGCGCCCCAGCCCGCCACCAGGAGACCGATCTGGAACCGCCACGTCGGAGCGAGCCGGCCGCGTCGCCAGGACACGATCGTCAGCACCACGCCGACCACCACCACGACCCAGGTGAACGAGTGGAACAGCCCGTCGGCGAGCGTGTTGGCACGCAGCCCGGCGACCGTGGTGACGGGATGGCCGTGCGTGTCGCTGATCATGTGGTGCCACTGCAGCAGCTGATGCACCACGATCCCGTCGACGAATCCGCCGAGGCCCACGCCGAGCACGAGCGCGGGCGCCCGATCGGGGATCCGGAACCGAGCATCGGTGGGTGCGCCGGGCGTCGCCATGGTCATCGGCCGTCCATGTCCCGCGACGACCGACCGGTGCTCGGGTCCGCGCGGGCGCTCGTGCAGCGCTGGGCCGGGTCGCGATCTCGGTCGGCGCCGTCTTCACCGAGAAGAGTTCGCCCACGCTACGGCGGCCCCGGCAGTGCCGCCAACGGACGGGCGACCCCTCCTGCGCGAGCCCGTTCGCAGGGCTCGGCGACGCCCGCCGGAGCCTGCCGCGTCGGTCCGGCTCCGCCCGGTTGCACCCGCGCGACGGCCGGATAGCGTGAAGGTCGGTCAAGCAGAGGGCTGGCAACCAGGGAGCCGGGACACAGCGCTCGGCGTCCCACACGTCGAGGAGACCAACCATGGCGACAGGCGAGACCGGGTTCGACGACGTCACGTTCGACCTCATCTCCGTGCAGTACCACTCACTCAAGGCCGGCCACGACTACGGCCAGTACGTGCGCGACGCACGCAACGCCGGCAAGGACGAGATCGCCTCGTTCTTCGAGCAGGTCATGAGCGAGGACTCGCAGCGCGCGCAGCGCTGCCACCAGTTCATCTCCGAGCTGACCAAGGACGGGACCTCTGCCACCTCGCCGCAGGACGGGGACGGCGCCAGGAGCAGCGGTTCCCTGCAGGATGTGGCATCCGCCGAATGACCCGTGCGGGGCGGTGGGCCTCGGCCCGCCGCCCCGTCTGCCACAGCGACCCTCGCGAGACGTAGGAGCCTCCAGTGACTGCAGAACGGCGCTTCGACGAGACCGGGACTCCCGAACCGGTGGTGGAGGACCGCCACGACCCCTCCCCCTCCATCGCCAACGCCGCCGACGACGTGGCGGAGGCGGTGCTCAGCCGACCGGAGCGACTCGTCGACCCGAGGGACGAGAGGTCGGACCGGCAGGTTCCCGTCGCACCGGCCGACCCGTCCGACCCGCCGGTCGCCGACGGACCGGTCAACTCGGCCTGAGCCGGCGGCGTAGGAGGTGGCGGTGCCCGAGCGGCGACACAGCGGAGTGCGTGAGCTGATCCTCGTGCGCCACGGGGAGAGCGTCGGCAACGTCGCGGCGACGGAGGCGGAGCGAGCCGGCCGCGAGGAGCTCCAGCTCGAGACGCGCGACGCGGACACGCCGTTGTCACCGCTGGGCGAGCAGCAGGCCGCCGCGTTCGGCTCGTGGCTCATGGAGCGCCGCGGGGACGGGCCCGACGTGGCCTGGTGCTCGCCGTACGTGCGGGCCGTGCAGACGGCGACGATCGGGATGCGGGAGGCGGGTTCCGGACTGGTCCTGCACCAGGACGAGCGGCTGCGCGACCGCGAGCTCGGCATTCTGGACCGGCTGACGACGCTCGGCGCGGACGCGCGGTTCCCGTCGGAGAGCGGACGGCGCCGGCAGCTGGGCAAGTTCTACTACCGCCCACCGGGCGGGGAGTCCTGGGCGGACCTGGTGCTCCGCGTGCGGTCGTTCCTCGCTGACCTCGACCGGTCGCTGGACGGTGCGCGCGTCCTCGTCGTGTCCCACGACGCGGTGATCATGTCGATCCGCTACGTCTGCGAGAGCCTCTCCGAGCTGGAGGTCCTGGAGCTGGCTCGCCACCATCCGGTGCGGAACGCGGCGGTCACCCGCCTCGTGCGAGACGCCGACACGTGGACGGCGCTGGTGGTCAACGAGGACGACCACCTGGCACGCCGGGGAACGCCGGCCACGGAGCACAGAGGAGACGCCGATGCCCTCCCGCACTGAGACCCTCACCCCGGCGGTGCTCCGCGACTGGTCCTTGCCGGCGCCGGGCGGCACCAAGTACTCCCGCGGAGCGGTCGTCGTCGTGGGCGGAGCGCGGTCCACGCCCGGAGCGGCGATGCTCGCCGGCACCGCGGCCCTGCGTGTGGGCGCCGGCCGGCTGACCCTCGCGGTGGCCCGGTCGGTGGCGGTCCACCTGGCGGTCGCCCTCCCCGAGGCCGGTGTGCTCGGCCTGCCCGAGACGGACTCCGGCGCTCTGGAGGGCACCGGGACGGACCTCCTCGACGGCGACCTCGGCGGAGCGCACGCGGTGCTCGTCGGCCCGGGGCTCGACGACCCCGACCGGACCGTCGACCTCTTGCAGGCGCTCACGCCGCGGATCGGCAGGAGGACGCCGGTGCTGCTCGACGCGTTCGCCCTCGGCGTCCTGCCCCGGATCCCGGACGTGGCTTCCGCGCTCGCCGGTCGGCTGATCCTCACGCCGAACCCCACGGAGGCGGCGATGCTCCTGGGGGTCGACGAGGTCGGCGACGACGCGCCCCGACGCATCGCCGCAAAGTACGGGGCGGTCGTCAGCTGCCGGGGCACGATCGCCGCAGCGGACGGGCGGGCGTGGCAGATGGCCACAGGGTCCTCCGGTCTGGCCACCTCGGGCAGCGGAGACGTCCTGGCGGGCCTGCTCGTCGGCCTGCTCGCCCGACGTGCGGAGCGAGAGCAGGCCGCCTGCTGGGCCACGCACCTGCACGCCGCCGCGGGCGACCGACTGGCGGTGCGTGTCGGCCGTGTCGGCTACCTCGCACGAGAGCTCGTCGACGAGGTTCCTGCGCTGCTGACCGAGCTCTCCCCGTAGCCGTCGCTCCCCGAGTGGCGGGCGCCTCTGTTCCGGCTTAGCGTCCGAGACTCAGGCGGAAGCAGTCCCGTCGTACACCGTCGCCCGGGACAGGACACGTCGCCGGACATCGGCAGGTCGGCCGCTTCGCGGCACGCCACAGACACACCACGCCAGCGCTCATCGCGCTCAGCCCCGTACGGAGCAGTCGCCCGCGCCAGCCCGCTCCCACCCGGCCCGGCGCGCCCAGGGGCCCGCCCAGCACGCGAGACGAGGTCGAACCCATGACGCATGACACGCAGAGCACACGCAGCACCGCCAAGGACTCGGCCCCGTCGCCCGAGCACTCGAGCAAGCCCGCCTCCCCCGACGACATCACCAAGCCGTCCTGGATCTACGTCCTGCGCAAGACCCTGCGCGAGTTCAACAGGGACCAGTGCACCGATCTGGCGGCGGCCCTGACCTACTACGCGGTCCTGGCGATCGCCCCGGCGCTGCTGGCACTCGTCTCCATCCTCGGGCTGCTCGGCGACCCGCAGACGATGGTCGACAAGGTGCTCGACATCGTGGGCGACGTCGGGTCCGCGTCCGCCGTCGACAGCCTCGAACCCATCCTCACCCAGCTCACCGAGGCGCCGGCGGCGGGGTTCGCGATGGTGTTCGGCCTCCTGCTGGCGCTGTGGTCGGCCTCCGGCTACGTCGCGGCGTTCAGCCGCGGGATGAACCGCATCTACGAGATCGACGAGGGTCGCCCGATCTGGAAGCTGCGACCGGCGCTGCTGCTGGTCACGCTCGTCCTCGTCGTCATCGCGGTGGTGATCGTGGCGGCGGTCGTCCTCTCGGGCAGCGTGGCGCGCTCCATCGGCCAGACGATCGGTCTCAGCGACGCGACGGTGACGGTCTGGAACATCGTCAAGTGGCCGGTGATCGTCGGGCTCGTCGTGATCGCCGTCGCGATCCTGTACCACTCGACCCCCAACGTCCGGCAGCCCAAGTTCCGGTGGATCAGCGTCGGCGCCGTCGTCGCGATCGTGGTCTGGGTCGTCGCGTCGGTCGCGCTCGGGTTCTACGTCGCGAACTTCGGCAACTACAACAAGACCTACGGCTCGCTCGCCGGCGTGATCGTGCTGCTGCTCTGGCTCTGGATCACGAACCTGGCCCTCCTGTTCGGCGGCGAGCTGGACGCCGAGCTCGAGCGCGGGCGGGAGCTGCAGGGCGGCATCGAGGCCGAGAAGTCGATCCAGCTTCCGCCCCGGGACACGAGGGCGAGCGAGAAGAAGCAGGCCAAGCAGGAAGAGGACGAACGACAGGGCCGCGCTCTGCGGCAGTCGCGAGGAAAGGACAAGGAGCCGCATCATGACTGACACCGACCTCACCGGGCACACGGTCCTCGTGCTCGTCACCACCTACGGCGTCGAGCAGGACGAGCTCGTCGTGCCCGTCGACCGGCTCCGTGCCGACGGCGCCACCGTCGTGGTGGCGGCGGACTCCGCCGAACCCGTCCAGACGCTCGTGTCCGACCAGGACCCGGGGCAGCGCGTCACCCCGGACGCGACGTTCGGTGACGTGCAGGCCGACGACTTCGACGCGCTCCTGCTGCCGGGCGGCACGATCAACGCCGACAACCTGCGCCTGCAGGCCCAGGCGGTCGAGCTCGTGCGCTCCTTCGCCGGCGCCGGGAAGCCGATCGCCGCCATCTGCCACGGGCCGTGGGCCCTGATCGAGGCGGGCGTCGTCCGGGATCGGTCGCTCACGTCCTACGCGTCCCTGCAGACGGACCTGCGCAACGCGGGCGCCAGCTGGACGGACGAGCCGGTGGTCACGGACCACACGGGCGGCTTCCCGCTGGTCACCTCGCGCAACCCCGGCGACCTGGACGACTTCGTGCCCGCCGTGGCGAAGGCCGTCGTCGCACGGGCCACGGCTCGGGCCTGAGCGCCGCTGCACTCGGACGTGCGCCCTGCCGGCGGCCCCCGGCAGGGCGCACGTCCGTCAGTCCGGGGGCTCGACCGGCCCGGCGTCCTCGGAGGGCCCGTCCGGGTTCGCGAGGGTGTCGGGCGCCACGTCCCGATCATCGGGCAGGTCGGTGAAGTCGGGACCGTCGGGAACCCGTCCGGGGTCGGGGATGGGGCTGCTCACGAGGACCTCCTGGTGATCGATGGGTCTGGCGATCGATGACGTGACCTCGGGCCGCCGCCCGGCCGGCGACGGCACTCGGTCGACGTGGCCGTCCCGGCGGGACCAGCGCAGCCACGGGAAGTCGTGCGGCCAGTGCACGACGACGGAACGCAGCCCCCTGCGCCACCGCACCGCCATGCCGCGGGCCGACCGCAGCGGTCTGGCGGAGATGCCGACGTGCATCGTGCCGGCGTAGCGGATGACCGCCACCGCGCCGAGGTGGTAGCTCAGGTCGATGTCGTCGTGCACGTCCGGACCGTCGTGGACCTCTCGGCGGACCGCCCGCCACGCCTGCGACCGGAAGGCGCAGTTCGACCCGAACAGCGAGGTGTGGCCGAGAGTCACCCACATGACCGCGAAGTACAGCCGCATGTAGAAGACCGCGGCACACCACGAGACGACGGGCGGCGCGTCGTAGAAGCGGCCCGGCCCGGTCAGCGCCCCGAGCCGCTCGTCGTCGGCGAAGGCCCGCTGGATCCGGGCCAGCCAGTCGCTGGGCAGCACGCTGTCGGCGTCGCACCGGGCGATGATCTGCCCGCCGGCCGCGTCGTAGCCGGTGGCCGCCGCATAGCCGATGCCGCGCCGCGGTTCCGACACCACGACGGCGCCGTGCCCCGAAGCGACCCGGACGCTGTCGTCGGCGCTGCCGTTGTCGACGACGATCACCTCGCTCGGGGCCACCTGCTGCGCGGCGAGCGACTGCAGGCACCTCTCCAGGAGAGCCGCGTCGTCCAGCACGGGGATGACGACCGAGATCGTGGGGCCAGGGCGGTCCGGCACGTGGGGTCCCCGTCTCCTCGCAGGATCCCACCAGGTGCTCGATGGCTGCCCCGACATCGTCGGCCGAGACCTCGCCCACGGCAATTCGAGCCGCCGTCGGACGCTCGTGGTCACCGAGAGACACCTCCGGGAGGTGACGACGTGGCAGGGGCGCGAAGGCCTCGGCTCGCCCGCACAGGGCGTCCCTGCGCCTCCTGGCGGCGGCTCTCGCTCGCCGGCACGCGCCCCTGCCTCAGTCGATCAGGCGTTCGCCTCTGACCCGGACGTGATCTGCGTCTGGTCACCCGCGTGCTGCACCTCGATGCGGCGCGGCTTGGCCTCCTCGGCGACGGGGATGCTCAACGTCAGGACCCCGTCGGCGTACGTGGCCGAGACCGAGTCGAGCGCCAGGCCGCGGCTCACGGCCAGCTGGCGGGCGTACGTCCCGGACGGGCGTTCCCTGGCGAGCCACTGGACGTCGCCATCCGTGTGCGACGTCCGCTCGGCGCGGATCGTCAGGCTCCGGTCCTCGACGTTCACGTCGATCGATCCCGGGTCCACGCCCGGCAGGTCGACGTGCAGCACGTAGTGGTCACCGGCCCTGTACAGGTCCATCGGCATCGTCGCGGACGACCGCTCCGCCGTCAGCAGCTGACCGAACAGACGGTCGATCTCCTGGAACGGGTCGAATCGCGTAGCCATGACCCTCACCTCCTTCGCGTCTGGGGTACCGGACCGCCCGGCCCCCGGGGTGCTGTCCGATCCCTTCTCGGACTGGCTACAGGCACATAATTAGCACTCTCCACATGCGAGTGCCAGTCCTGCGGCGGCACTTTTTTTCTCACGTGCGGGAGCCCGAGGTGCTCGCCTGTCGCGTGCTGTCGCGGACCCGCGCAGCCCTGCCTAGGCTTGCTCCGCCGGTCCAGACATGGCCGCTCACCACGGTCACGAGGGTGGTGTGGACCCATGACGAGTACCCCCACGGCGACCCGCGCGGTCGTCGTCCCCGACCCCACCGCGGGTCACGGTCCCCGCCGTGTGCTGGTCACAGGCGCGGACTCGGGCATCGGCAAGGCGATCGCCGCCGAGCTGTCCGACGACGCCGAGCACGTCGCCATCACCTGGCACCAGGACGAGGACGGGGCGCGCCGGACCGCCGACGAGATCGCCGCGCGCGGTGCCACAGCGCACGTCCTGCACCTCGACCTGACGGACCCGACGAGCGCGCCGGCGGTGGTCGACGACGCCGTGACCGCGATGGGTGGCCTCGACGCCGTCGTCCTGAACGCCGGAACCGGCACCGCCACTCCCCTGCTCGACCTCACGTGGCAGCAGTGGCGCGACGTCCTGGCCGTGGACCTCGACGGAGCGTTCGTGTGCCTGCAGCGCAGCGCCCGGCACCTGGTGGACCAGGGAACGGGCGGTCGGATCGTGGCGATCACCAGCGTCCACGAGCACGCGCCCCGCGTGGGCAGCGCGCCCTACTGCGCAGCCAAGGGCGGGCTCGGCCTGCTCGTGAAGGTCGCCGCCCTGGAGCTGGCCGAGCACGGGATCACCGTGAACGCCGTGGCTCCCGGCGAGATCGCGACGCCGATGACCGGCCAGGAGGACGAGTCGGTGTTCGAGGGCGCGGCGCGGCCGGGCGTGCCCCTGCGGCGTCCCGGCGATGCGCGGGAGGTCGCCGCCGTGGTCCGGCTGCTCTGCGGGCCCGACGGGGGCTACGTCACGGGTGCGTCCTGGGCCGTCGACGGCGGCATGCTGACGATGGGACCGATGGCGGGATCGCACCTGCAGTCCGACGACTGGCGCCGCCCGTGAGCGCTCGATGACGACGACTCTCGACGACGCCGCTCGCCGCGTCCTGGGCCCGGGCGAACAGCTGCGCGACATCCAGTCCGAGGCGCTGCGCGAGCTCGCGACCCACGACATGCTCCTGGTCGCCCGCAGCGGTGCTGGCAAGACGGCGGTGTACGCGATCGCGACCCTGCTGACGGGTCGCCTCACCGTGGTGGTCTCCCCGCTGCTCGCCCTGCAGCGCGACCAGGTCGAGGCATTGCGCGCGGCAGGTCTGCGTGCGGCGTCGGTGAGCTCGGCGCGCACGCCGGCACAGCGCCGCACCGCGCTCGACGAGGCCCGGGGCGGCCGGCTCGACGCCCTCCTCCTGGCGCCCGAGCAGCTGGTCAAGACCGACGTCACGGACGCCCTGGCGACGGCCGACGTCGGGCTGCTGGTGGTGGACGAGGCTCACTGCGTCAGCGAGTGGGGCCACGACTTCCGGCCCGACTACCTCGGCATCGCCCCGACCGTCCGCCGGCTGGGTCGACCGCGGCTCCTGGCGATGACCGCGACGGCGTCCCCACGGGTGCGCCAGGAGATCGTCGACCGGCTCGGCATGACCGACTCCCGGGTGCTGGTGCGCGACGCCGACCGTCCGAACATCTGGCTGGGCGTGCAGCACTGCGCGACCGCACGCGACCGCGACGACCTCGTGGTGCGGACCGTGCTGGAGGAGTCCGGACCGACGCTCGTCTACGCCCGCACGCACAGCCACGCGGACGCCCTCGCCGACGCGCTCACCGACGCCGGCCGGCCGTCCGACGCCTACCACGCCGGTCTCCCCCGCGCGGAGCGGCTACGCGTGCAGGACGACTTCCTGGGCAGCCGGACGGACCTCCTCGTCGCGACGAGCGCGTTCGGCATGGGCGTGGACCGCGCGGACGTCCGCCTCGTGGTGCACGCCGGTCTGCCGCCCTCGCTCGACTCGTACTACCAGGAGGTCGGGCGGGCCGGGCGCGACGAGCAGGCTGCACGGGCGATCGCCGCCGTGCTGCCCGGCGAGGTGGGACTCAACCGGTTCCTCACCTCGACGGGCGGGCCTCGGCCCGCGTCCGTACGGGCGGTGCTCGGCGCCGTCCGGGGCGGTGCGAAGGACCGCGGACAGGTCGTCGCGACGAGCAGGCTCGGGTCGCGGACCGTGGCCCGCACCCTCGGCGCGCTGCTCGAGGTGGGCGCGGTGCAGCACGAGGCCGCGGGCCTGCGGCCGGGCACGATGGACGACGCGACGGCCCTGCGGGAGCTCCGTGAGCGCCACGACCGCCTGCGCGCACTGGACCGGTCGCGCGTCGACCTGGTGCAGACCTACGCCGACTCGTCGGACTGCCGACGCCGCCTGCTGCTCGAGCTGCTGGGAGAACGGCACCCGGACCGGTGCGGCACCTGCGACAGCTGCGACGCCGGTACGAGCCTCGACGTCGTCGACTCCCGGCTGACCGGTGGACAGCGGGTGGTCCACGCTCAGTGGGGGCCGGGCACCGTCAGCGCCGTCGAGGCGGAACGCGTCACCGTCCTGTTCGAGGAACGGGGTTACGTCACCCTCGACACGGAGATCGCGCTGGACTCCGGGCTGCTCGTCCCGGCCTGACCGTTGGGCGAGCGCGTTGCCGTCCTCGCGCTTACGGTCGGACGAGCGCCAAGCAGGCGGCGCTCACGCACTCGTTGCACGGAGGTCGCCATGACCACCACACCCACCACCCCACACCCGCTCGCAGTCGTCACGGGGGCGTCGAGCGGGATCGGACTCGCGCTCGCCACCGTCTTCACCGAGAACGGCTACGACGTCCTCGTCACGGCCGACGACGACGGCGTGCACACCGTCGCCGACGAGCTCGGGCGGGACGGGATCACGGCGCACGCCGTCCAGGCCGACCTGACCACCCCCGACGGCGTCCAGGAGCTGGTCGACGCCGTCCACCGCCAGGGTCGACCGGTCGACGCACTCGCCCTGAACGCCGGCGTCGGCCAGGGCGGGCCGTTCGTCGAGACGCCGCTCGAGGGCGACCTCGAGGTCATCGCGCTCGACGTGGTCGCGCCCGTCCGGCTGGCCAAGGCCCTGGTGCCGGACATGGTCGGACGGGGCGCCGGCCGCGTGCTGTTCACCGCGTCGACCGCGAGCCTCATGCCGGGCCCGTACTACGCCACGTACGCGGCGTCGAAGTCGTTCGTCCTGTCGTTCAGCGAGGCGCTGCGGCACGAGCTGAAGGACACCGGGGTCTCCGTCACGGCGCTGCTGCCCGGCCCGACCGACACGGCGTTCTTCGAGCGGGCGGACATGACCGACACGCGCGTCGGCCGCGGGCCCAAGGACGATCCGGTGAAGGTCGCGACCGAGGCGTTCGACGCGCTCATGGCCGGGAAGGACAAGATCGAGGTGCACTCGATGAAGGTCAAGTCGCAGACCGCCGCGGCAGCGGTGCTGCCCGACCGCGCCAAGGCGGCCATGCACGCCGGGTTCACCAAGCCGTCCGACGAGTGAGCCCCGCCGCCCGGGAGCGCCGCACGCTCCCGGGTGGCGCGCCGTCAGGCGTGGATGATCGGCCCGTGGGCGTCAGGGTTGGCCGGGTCCTCCGACGCCGGCGGCGAGTCCGCCGGTTCTGGGTGCGGCAGCCCGTCGAGGGCCTCCGGCAGATCCGGGACGTCGGTCCGGTCGGGTGTCTTCTCGCTCATCGCTGACCTCTCTTCTCTCCGCTCGATCACTCGGCATCCGACAGCGTCGGACCACTGGGTGTCGGGCACCCTCATCCGGCGAGCCGCTCGCGCAGGATCGCCTTGCCCTGCTGCGCGCCTTTGCGGCTGTCCGCCTGTGCACGCCGGAAGAAGTCCGCAAGGTCGCCGTCGCCGTCGCGCTCCGCGTCGGCGATGTACGTCTCGAGGCGCAGCACGTTGCTCAGGCACGCCTCCACGAACCAGATCACGTTGTAGTCCTTGTCCCGTGTGCCGGTGACGTCACCGGTCTCGCTGTCCGACATCGTCGTCTCCTCTCCTGGGCCACCCGGCTGGCGGCCCCTGTCGTGTCGCTCAGAGCTGCAGCCGGACGCCGGCCTCGTGGCGGATGCCGTCGAGCTGCCGCTCGACGCCACCGTTCATGGCGGCAGCGCCGGCGCCGCGACGCAGCACCGGCAGCACGGACCGCTCGTGCACGTCCTCGAGCTCGAAGGCGAGGGCGGCGTACAGCGCGAGCGCGGCGAGCGCGACCCCGGTCCACCCCGCAACCCGGGTCCAGTCCGCAGAGCCGGTGAGCTGGACGATCCCGGTGCAGGCGAAGCGCACGGCGCTGAGCGCCATGACCGCGGCGGCGACCAGCTTGCCCGACGCTGAGAGGGCAGGGACGAGCATGGCGGCGGCCGCCGACACCAGGAGGACACCCAGGCCCGGAGAGTGGGTGGCCGGCTGTGCGCGCAGCGTCGTGATGCCGACCGCGGCCCAGGTGCCGGCCAGGACGCCCATCCCGGTCCCGGCGACCGGGTCCCGCGCGAGGAAGCCGATCGCGCTCGCCAGCAGCTGGACGGGCACCGTGAACACGAGCACGCCGGCCGCGATCACCGCGGCCTGGTCCGCCGGTACCCATCCGAGCTGCACGGCGGAGAACCCGGTCGTCGCGACGAACAGACCCAGGAACCCGAGCGGAAGCGGCGACCCGACCGGGCGGAGCACCACCCGGACGCGATCGGTATCGGTCGGTGTGCTCATCGCAGCATCGACCTCGCCTTGGTCGCGGACGTCTCGACCGCCCGCAGTCCGCGGGATCCGACGTTCGGGCCGTCCGGTCGACGTTCGATGCGCGCTGCGAGCCGACGGGCCACCGTCGCGACGAGAGGAGCAGGACGACGACGACGAGAAGGATGCGTACGCGCCGAAGGAGCAGGAACCACACAGGTGCCTCCGGTGATCTGTGGGCCACCGGCGCACCCTGCTCGACGCCGAACTCCATCGTCGGTCCGCCGTGCCCTCGGCGCACCTCGGGCTCCTACTCCTGGACGATCTGCGCCGCCGACACCTTGCGCTGAGCGCGCAGCCACGTGACCTGACGCTTCGTCTGCGGGGCGCACAGCTCGACGAGCGCACGCAGCTCGTCGTCCCGGCGTGCCTTCGCCACTTGTCCCAGCACGTCCCAGTCGGTCGCCACGCCACACGCTGTGGCGTAGACGTCCCGCAGGTCGGTCAAGAGCTTCGCACCGGGGTCGTCGCGGTCGGACAGCGCCACGGCGGGGTCGGGCAGGCGGAGGTCGGCACGCTCGGCGAGTGCGGCCGCATGATCCTGCGACCAGCGGGCGAGGTCCTGGGCCACGTGGTGCACGTCCGCGTCGGTCGGGTGCTCCTCGGCGAGGCGGGTCAGCGCGGCCGCCAGTCCCGCCTCGGCTGCGGCCATCTCGGAGGTCAAGGTCACCAGCTTCACGACGAGCTCCCGGCGGGCGTCGACTCCTCGACCTCTGCGTCCGGGCCCCCGCGGGTGGGAGGGACCTCGGCGGACACCGGTGCGGACGCGGTCGTCGTCGGCGCCGCGGAGGTGTGGCCCTCGCCCGCGGACAGCCGGCGCAGACGTGCAGCACCGGACTTGAACAGCGGCTGCTTCGACACGGCATCCCACTCGGTGGGCGTGAGCTCGTTCGCGGCTCGGCCGGCGTCGCCGGTCGCGCTCAGGTCCTGCGCGTCCCAGTACCCGTAGTGGAACGGCAGGAAGACGACGCCGCGGCGGATCGCGGTCACCCGTACCCGCGCCTGGACGCTGCCGCGACGAGTTCTCACCTCGGCGAGATCGCCCTCGGTGAGCGCCAGAGCACTCGCGTCGTCGGCCGACACCTCGACCCACACGTCCGGCGCGGCTGCCTGCAGCTGGGGCGCCCGCCCGGTCTTGGTGCGCGTGTGGAACTGGTAGAGCGTCCGGCCGGTGAGGAGCGCGAGCGGGTACTCGCTGTCCGGCTGCTCGTGCGGTGCCCGGTACGCGGCGCCCTTGAGGATCGCCTTGCCGTCCGGGTTGAGGGCCCGGTACTCCGTCACCTCGACCGGCGCCCCGGTCAGCAGGTCACGGCCGTACGTCTCGCACCGGTCCGGGTCCGCCCAGAAGCGCCCGTCGGCGTAGAGCCGCTCGGTCCCCTCGGGGTGCTCCGGCGTGCACGGCCACTGGATCCCACCGGACCCTCGCAGCGCGTCGTACGACAGACCGCTGTAGTCGCACGGTCGGCCGGCGCTGCACCGTTTCCAGGCCTCGAAGGCCTCCTGCGGCGCACGCCAGCCGACGAGGGGCACGCCGTCCCTGTCGACGAACCCCATGCGGTCGGCGAAGTCGACGAAGATGTCGAGGTCGGAGCGCGCCTCGCCCGGTGGGTCGACGGCCTGCTCGGACAGGTGCACCGTCCGGTCGGCGTTGGTGAACGTCCCGGTCTTCTCGGCCCAGGCGGCGGCCGGCAGGACCACGTCCGCCAGCTGCGCCGTCTCGGTCAGGAAGATGTCCTGGACCACGAGGAACAGCTCGTCGCGCGAGAGGACCGACCGGATCCGGGCCAGCTCGGGCAGCGAGACCGCCGGGTTCGTCGCCTGGACCCAGAGCATCCCGATCGAGCCCTGCTCGACGTACCGGAAGATCTGCATCGCGTGCGTCGGGGGCGAGTAGTGCGGGATCGTCGACGGTTCGACGTTCCAGATCGCCGCGAGCTCGGCGACGTGCTCCGCGTTCGCCCAGTTGCGGAAGCCGGACAGGTCGCCGTCCGCGCCGCACTCTCGGGTGTTCTGGGCGGTGGGCTGGCCGTTCATCTGCAGGATGCCGCAGCCCGGGCGCCCGAGCATGCCGCGCAGCAGGTGCACGTTGTTGACCTGAACCGCCGCCGCTGTCGCCTGGTTGGCCTGGTAGAAGCCCTGCAGCACGGTCGACAGGAGACGGTCCGCCGTCCCGACCAGGGTGGCGGCGGCGCGCAGGTCGTCGACGTCGATGCCGCAGATCTGCGCCGCTCGCTCCGCGGGGTAGTCCTGGACCACGGCCTGCAGGTCCTCGAACCCGACGGTGTGCGCGGCGACAAACTCAGGGTCGAACCAGTCGTTCGCGAGCAGCTCGTGGAGCAGCCCGTTCATCAGCGCGACGTTGGTGCCGGGCCGTGGCGCGAGGTGCACGGTCGCCGCGCGCGCGACCGGGGTCGGGCGGGGGTCCACGCACAGGATGGCGGGCGGGTTCGGGCCGGCCAACCGGTCGAGGATCCGGGCCCACAGGACGGTCTGGGTCTCGGCGACGTTGTGCCCGTACAGCGCGATGACGTCGGCATGGTCGACGTCGGTGTACGAGCCGGGCTGGCCGTCGCAGCCGAACGACTCCTTCAGCGCCTCGGCCGCCGTCGCGGTGCAGAGCCGGGTGTTGCCGTCGAGGTGGGCCGTGCCGATCCCGCCCCGGGCGACGAGCGCGAGCGTGTAGTACTCCTCCAGGAAGAGCTGGCCCGACGTGTAGAAGCCGATGCTGCTGGGCCCGCGCGTGTCCAGGAGCTGTCGCGTCCGTGACACCACCCGGGTCATGGCCTCGTCCCACGACGCCTCGACGAGCCGGCCGCCCTCGCGGACGAGCGGCCGGGTGAGCCGGTCCGGCGAGTGGTTCGCCTGCCAGCCGAACAGGTCCTTGGGGCCGAGCCGCCCGTGGTTCACCCGGTCGTTCGCGCGCCCGCGCACCCCCACGATCCGACCGTCCCGCACGGCGATGTCGAGGCCGTCGCCGTTCGAGTGCAGGACGCTCGCGCTCTGCACCCAGCGGTCCACCTGGTCGGTGGTCGTGCCCTCGCCCAGGTAGGTGTCCACCCGGACGGGCCAGCGCTCGCCCGAGCCGTAGGGCGTGCGGGCGCCCCACGGCTCGGCGATCCTGTCGCGCTTCATCTCCGGTCCTGTCGCTCAGAACACCGGCTTCCCGCCGGTGACGCCGATGACGGTGCCCGACACGTAGGACGCCGTCGAGCTGGCGGCCAGGAACACGAACGCCGGGGCGACCTCCGCGGGCTGCCCAGCCCGGCCCAGCGGTGTGTCCGCGCCGAACCTCTCGACCTTGGACTCGAACTGCGTGGCAGGCTGCAAGGGCGTCCAGATCGGCCCGGGAGCGACCGCGTTGACCCGGATGCCGCGAGCCCCCAGCTCACCCGCGAGGTTGACGGTGAAGTTGTTGATCGCCGCCTTCGTCGCCGCGTAGTCGAGCAGCGTCTCCGACGGCTGGTACGCCTGGATGGAGGACACGTTGATGATCGAGCTCCCCTCCCCGAGGTGCTCGAGGGCGCTCTGCGTCACCCAGAACAGCGCGTAGAGGTTGGTCTTGAACGTCCGGTCCAGGTCGTCCGTGGTGATGTCGGCGACCGACTCGCGACGGGCCCACTGGTAGCCGGCGTTGTTGACGAGGATGTCGAGGCCTCCCAGCTCGGACGCCGCGGAGCGCACGGCGCCGCGGGCCTCGTCCTCGTTGCGGAGGTCGGCCGCCACCAGGACGCACCGGCGTCCCGCGCGTTCGACCCACTCGGCGGTCTCGTCGGCGTCCGGCTTCTCCTCCGGGAGGAACACGATCGCGACGTCGGCCTCCTCGCGCGCGAACGCGATGGCGACGGCTCGGCCGATTCCCGAGTCGCCGCCGGTGATCAACGCCTTGCGGCCGCTCAGGAGTCCTGATCCTTCGTAGCTGGACTCGCCGTGGTCCGGCGCCGGGGTCATCGGCTCGGTCAGGCCGGGAGGCTGCTGCTGCTGTGCGGGGAACTGCTCGTCGGACTCGGACATGCGGGCTCCTCGGGGGTGCGAGCTCCGTGTGTCGCCAGTTTTCTCCAGCCCGTCGAGCCTCTCACCGACCCGATCTGCCGACCACCCGGAGCGGTGCGGGCGCAGGGCGGCCGCTCGCTCCCCCGAACGCCCCCTTCCCGCCTCCTCCGGTGGCGAGCACGTCCGGGCTGGCTTAGCGTCCCGGGATACCGGTCTTGAGGCAGGGCCGGTCCACCGCCGTCCGGGACAGGAAGCGTCGCCGGACCCGAGCAGTGCGAGGCACAGGCCCCGCACGCTGCGGACGAGTTGATCGAGGGCGCTCCCGCCCCCCAACCACACACGCGGACGATCCTGCGGCAGAAGGCTCCCGGGATCTGACGACCCGGTCCGTGCGACGCGCCCACGCGGCACGAGTCGCAGGGATCCCTCGCACGGAAGACACGAGACGAGGAACACCATGACTGAGTACACGAGCAGCTACACGGGACCGGACGACGGCACGTCCGGCACGACATATGCGGCACCGACGGACGGCACCTCCGGTACGACGGACACGGCGAAGGACGAGGCCACCCGCCTCAAGGACTCGGCCAAGCAGACCGGCGGTCAGCTGCTCGAGGACGCCAAGGGCGAGGCCGTCGCGGTCTCGCAGGAGGCTCGCCGCCAGATCGGTGACCTGTGGCAGCAGGCCCGGTTCGAGGTCTCCGACCAGGCGAGCGCGCAGCAGAGCAGACTCGCGGGCGGCCTGACCTCGATCGGCAGCCAGCTCACGCAGATGGCCTCGAGCACGGACGAGCAGAACACCGCGACGGACATCGTGCACGAGGTCGGGCAGCGCATCGACAGCCTCGGCCGCTGGCTCGACACGCACGGCCCCGACGAGCTCGTCGACGAGGTCCGGAACTTCGCCCGACGCCGTCCAGGGACGTTCCTCGCGATTGCGGCCGGCGCCGGCATCGTGCTGGGCCGCCTGACCCGGGGGATCAAGGACGCCGCGAACGACGAGCCGCGCACCGAACAGCGCACCGCCCAGTACCCGACCAGGACCTCGCTGGCGTCGGCCGGGTACGTCGACCCTGTCGAGGACCGGCCGCGGTTCGCCGACGACCTGTCCTCGACGGCCGGCACGTCGCCGGTGCCCACCGCCACCGTGCCCGGCACACCGACCGTGCCCACCTCGTCGTCGGTGCCCAGCTCGTCGACGTGGGGCCAGCGATGACCGAGCCGCTGAACGCCCCACCCCGCCAGTCCGTCGGCGACCTGCTCGGAGACGTCACCCGGGACATCTCGACGCTCATCCGCCAGGAGGTCGAGCTGGCGAAGGCCGAGATCACGCAGTCGGCGAAGCAAGCGGCCAAGGGCGGGTCCATGTTCGCGGGCGCCGCCGTGGCGGGCCACTTCGTCCTGCTGTTCCTGTCGATCGCCGTCTGGTGGGCGCTCGGCGACGCGATGGACTCCTGGCCCTGGTCCGCGGTCATCGTCGCGGTCGTGTGGGGGATCGTCGCGGCGGTCCTCGCGGCCCGTGGCCGCGCCGAGTCCAAGCGCGTCGGCGGCCTGCCGCGGACGACCGACTCCGTCAAGAAGATCCCCAACGCTCTGCAAGGACACGAGGAGAAGAACTCATGAGCACAGATCCGGACCAGATCCGCGACGACATCGAACGCACGCGCGCCGAGCTCAGCTCGGACGTCGACGCCCTCACCGACAAGGTGAGCCCGACGCAGGCCGCGCAGCGGCAGGCAGAACGTGCGCGCTCCGCCGCGACCGCCGTGAAGGACCGCATCATGGGGGCCGTATCCGACGGTGCGGACGCGGTGCGCGGCACCGTCGGAGACGGCGCCGACAGGGTCGGGTCGACGGCCTCGGCGCTCGGCGACAAGGCGTCGGACCTTCCTCACGCGGCCGCGTCCCGGGCGCGGGGGAACCCGTTGGCTGCGGGTCTCGTCGCCTTCGGGGTGGGGTGGCTCGTCTCGTCGGTCCTCCCGAGCACCCGACAGGAGCAGCGGCTCGCACGGTCCGCCAAGGACCAGGCGGCACCGCTCGTCCAGGAGGCCAAGGAGGCGGCACAGAGTGTCGCCGACAACCTCCGGGAGCCCGCCCAGGACGCGGCAGCCGCCGTCAAGGACCGGGCGGCCGAGGCCGGGGGGACGTTGCGCGACGAGAGCCGCGACGCGGCGTCCGCACTGCGCTCGGACGCGACCGACGCGGCCGACAACGTCAAGGGCGCACACGCGGCGAACGACGGCGGGCAGGGCTTCTAGACCGTGTAGCGACGGGGCGGGTCCCCCCACCGCCCCGTCGCTACGCCCGCGGCTCGCCCGCGTCCGGACAGCGGTCGCGGCGCGGGCGGGGCGGGCGCATGATCGAACGGCGGACGTCACCAGCAGGCTCCGCCGCTCCGCACGGGCTCCAGCAGCGTGGTCCTCCCCTCCTGCACCTGGGAGAGCACCATGAGCCAGACCACACCCGACCCGGTCAGCGGAAGCAACGACCCCTTCCGCTCCGACGACGAGGCGCGCGACGAGAACCGCCCCGACCACGACTCTGACCGGATCCCGTTTCCCGTGATCGGGAACCTCGACGCGGACGCCGACCGTGACGAGCCCGGCGACCGGGTGTAGCGCGAGGGCGTGCGCGCGCCCCTGCTCGATCGACGCCGAACGGTGAGCGACGCACCCGGGGCCGGGCGCTGGGTCCCCGACACCTCGCACCTCGACGACCTTCGCGCGGCTGCGCCGGACTGTCGCGGCTGCGAGCTCTGGCAGCCGGCCACGCAGGTGGTCTTCTCCCGAGGGCCGTCGGACGCCTCGATGGTCCTGGTCGGCGAGCAGCCCGGCGACCGCGAGGACCTGGAGGGCGAGCCGTTCGTCGGTCCGGCCGGGCGGCTGCTGAGCGACGCCCTGCGCGAGGCGGGCATCGACGAGAACGCGGTCTACCTGACCAACGCGGTGAAGCACTTCCGGTTCGAGGAACGCGGAAAGCGCCGACTGCACAAGTCGCCGACCATCACTCACCTGCGGGCGTGCGCCCCCTGGCTGGAGGCCGAGCTCGGCATCGTGCAACCGCGGGTCGTGGTGGCGCTGGGCGCGAGTGCCGCCCGCTCGCTCCTCGGCCGCTCGGTGAGCGTGACGAAGGAACGCGGTCGACTCCTCGGCGGCGGCTACCTGGTGACGACGCACCCCTCCTCGGTCGTGCGGCTGCGCGGCCGCGAGGGGTTCCGCGACGCGTTCGACGAGCTCGTGAGCGATCTGCGCCTCGGCGCGTCGTGAGTCTGGCGGACGTCGTCGCGCCGGTGCTGGCCGCGGTACGGGACCGGCGACCGGGAACCGCTCCTGACGGCTGGAGGCCGGTGGTCCAGGGAGCCGCGGGGCACGTCGTCGGCGTGCGGGACCTCCGGGGCAACGACCTGGTCGTGAAGATCTACCCGGGTGCTCCCGACACCCGGCTCGCCACCGAGGTCCTCGGCCTTCGCCTGGCCGCGGAGGTCCTGCCCGTACCGCGCGTGCTGCTGCACGGCGAGCTCGCCGACCGGTCGGCGGGGTACGTGCTCATGACCCGCCTGCCGGGGGTGCGCTGGGCGGACGTCCGCTCCGTGATCGACCCGGCGACGGGGACGGCACTGACCCAGGCGGCAGGCCGGCTGCTGCGCCGGCTGCACTCCGTCCGCGGTGCGCGGTTCGGCGACCTGCTCCGACCGTCCCATGACACGGCGTGGGGACGGGTCACCGCGCTGCGCGACACGCTGCTGCCGGCCTACGTCGGAGCCGGAGGATCGTCGCTCCTCGCAGGTCGGGTGGCACGGTTCGTCGAGACCCGACGACCGGCGGCCGAGTCCTGCTCCGAACCCGCCCTCTGCCATGACGACTTCATCAGCGGCAACCTGCTGCTCCGCGAGGGTCCGGACCCCGCGCTCACCGGTGTCGTCGATCTCGAGGGTGCGACGTGGGACGACCCCATGAGCGACCTCGCGCAGACCCAGGTGCACGTGGCCTTCCACGCCCCGGCCGACGTGACGCCCCTCCTGGAGGCCTACGGGGTGAGTGCGGCGCAGCGGCCCAGGCTCGACCTGTTCACCTTGCTGCACCGCGTCCGGGAGCGCACCTGGGTCGCGACGGACCGGCCCGCAGGCTGGGAACGTTCGGCCGCACGGCTCGACGCGCTGATCGCCGCCGCGCTCTGACCCATCGTGTTGCGGTACCCGCGGCGCGGAGTTACGTTCGCGCCAACGTGGCCCTTCGTGGCCACACCAGGACGCGGGACGCGGGTGAGAACGGACCGGCGGCGCCCGCGCTGGTCGCGCAGGCGGAGGCGCCATGGCGCAGCCCGAGGTCGTGCAGCGGGTGTCGGCCCGTCGGCCGAGACCGGCCCGCGTGCGCTTCAACCGCCGGGAGGCGGTCGCGGGCTACCTGTTCATCTCGCCCTGGCTGGTCGGGTTCCTGGTGTTCACCGCGGGCGCGATGATCTACAGCCTGGTGATCTCGTTCAGCCACTACAACCTCGCGACGAACGCCGCGGTCCCGGCCGGGCTGTCCAACTACCAGGGCCTCGTGCAGGACCCGCGCGTGGCCACCGCCCTGGGGAACACGCTGTTCTACGCGCTCCTGGCGGTACCCCTCGAGATCGCCTTCGCCCTCCTGCTGGCGTCTCTCCTCAACGGCATCGGGCGCGGCGCGGGGGCCTTCCGCACGCTCTACTACCTGCCCAGGATGACCCCCCTCGTCGCCACGGCGGCGGTCTTCTTCCTCCTGCTCAACGGGAACACCGGGGCGATCAACCAGGGCCTGCGCGCGTTCGGCATCGCCGGGCCGCAGTGGCTGGTCGACCCCACCTGGATCAAGCCGTCGATCGTCCTCATGCAGCTCTGGGCGGTCAGCGGCACCATGGTCATCTTCCTGGCGGCGCTCAAGAACGTGCCGCGCGAGCTCTACGAGGTGGCCTCCCTCGACGGCGCCGGTCCCGTCCGACGGTTCTTCAGCATCACCCTGCCGATGATCTCGAGCGCCATGTTCTTCAACGTCATCGTGCTCACGATCGCCGCGTTCCAGGTGTTCGACCAGGCCTACCTGCTCTTCTGGCGCGACCAGTCGAACTCCTCGCCGGAGGCGTCCCTGTTCTATGCCGTCTACCTGTTCCAACAGGCCTTCCGGCAGTTCAACTTCGGGTTCGCCGCTGCCATGGCCTGGCTGCTGTTCGTCATCATCATGATCGTCACGTTCGTGCAGATGAGGTTCGGCAACCGGCTCGTCTACTACGAGGGAGACCGCTGATGTCTGCCGTCGGGACCGCCGGGCCGCGTCCGGGTGCCGCTGTCATCGTCGCCCCCAGGCCGGACGAACAGCCGACCGACGGGGGGCCGCAGGGACCGCGGCGCCGGGTCGGGCGCATCGTCCTGTGGGTGCTGTCCATCGGGTTCGCGCTGATGTTCCTGTACCCGTTCGCCTGGCTGCTGGCGGCCAGCCTGAAGGGTCGGGGCAAGGTCTTCGACAACTCGCTGTGGCCGGGGACGTTCGAGTGGTCCAACTACGTGGAGGTCTGGCGCCAGCTGCCCCTCCTGCACTGGGTGGGAACGAGCTTCGCCATCGCCCTGATCGCCTCGGTCGCCGTCGCGCTGTCCAGCTCCGTCGTCGCGTTCGGCTTCGCCTACTTCCGCTTCCCGGGCCGCGGCATCCTGTTCGGGCTCGTGCTCGCGACGATGATGCTGCCCGGCGCGGTCACCATGGTCCCGATCTACCTGATCTGGAAGAACGTGGGCCTGCTGGGTACCTGGGTGCCGCTCTTCGGCGCCAACCTGTTCGGGTCCGCGTTCTACATCTTCCTGCAGCGACAGTTCTTCCTCGGCCTGCCGCGTGAGCTGTTCGAGGCGGCCCGCATCGACGGCGCGAGCTACTGGAAGATGTTCTGGAAGGTCGCGATGCCGCTGTCCATCCCGTCGTTCGTGATCGTGCTGCTGTTCGAGTTCCAGGCCAGCTGGAACAACCTGCAGCAGGCGCTCATCTACCTGAACGCGGGAAGCGTCGACGGGTTCACCGCTCCGCTCGGGATCGCCTACGCGATGACCAAGTACAGCCCCACGGCAGGCGGCCAGGGCGACTACCAGTACGTCATGGTGGCGTCGCTGATCGTGACGCTGCCCATGCTGGTGCTCTTCGCCTTCGGGCAGCGGTACTTCATCGAGGGCGTCGCCACCACCGGGCGCAAGGGGTAGCTCACCGCGCGGGCACCAAGAGCTCCGGCCGGACGATCGCCTGCTCGCACGCGAGCAGCAGGACGCCGACCGACCAGGCGTGCGACAGGGTGAGGAGCATGCCCTTGGGCTGGAACGACTCGGTCTGGTAGTAGCGCTCGCTCGCCATGCCTCGGTAGGCGTTGAAGTCGCCGTCGAAGCGCGCGATGAGCTGCCGGAAGCAGGCGAGGGTCTCGCGGGCGCGCTCGACGTAGTGGTCGTCGCCCGTGGCGACCGACAGCTCGGCGAGCTCGGCGGTGCAGACCAGCCCGTAGGCGTGCAGGTGGGGGTTCGGCGGCGACGCGTTGTCGGCGCCCCTGGTGCGGAAGTCGTAGACGTCCAGGAGCGTGCCGCTCGGGAACGCGGTGTTGTACGTGTACCGGAACGTGAGCATCCAGTCGGCCGCGCGCCGGGCGAGGTCCAGCCAGCGCGGGTCGCCCGTCCGGCGGTGCAGAGCCATGTAGGACATGACCGCGACGTACCCGTCCTCCGAGGTCGGCGCCGCGTCCACGTCCTCGGGTGCTCCGTGGAGCAGCCCGCCCTCCACGAACGGCGCGTAGTAGTCCCCGGCGTGCTCGGCAGCCGCCAGGTAGGAGCCGTCGTCCCAGCGGGACGCCTCCGCCAGGGGCGCCACCCACGCGAGCCCGGCCGTGCTGTCCCACGAGAGCACCTCGCCCGTCAGGGCGTCGTGGGCGGCGCCGAGGTTGCCGTCCGCACGCTGCCGGGCGGCGACTGCGTCGAGGGTGGAGCGCAGCGCCTCCGACCAGCGCGGGTGCTCGGACCGCACCTCCGGTCCGAGCTCGAGCGCGCGCAGCAGGAACAGCGACGCCTCGGCGAGGGTCCGGGACTGCAACGCGTGCGGTCGGCTCGACCAGCTCTGGGTCCAGCCGCCCTCGGCGTACCAGACGCCCCAGAAGGAGCCCGACGGGGACAGGTCGGCGCACACGAAGTCGATGACGCGCTCCGCCCGGCGGACCTCCTCGGGACGTGCCCGACGACGCCCGTGCACGAGCAGCGCGTACGCCCACGGGATGCCGCTGAGCCAGCCGACGTGCATCGCCTGCCGGTCGACCGACAGCCCGTCGCGCCCCGCGATCCCCCGGTCGAACCCGACGGTCTCCAGCAGGACACCCGGCTCGGCGTAGTGCCAGCGGCACAGGCCGTCGGCGGCGAGGTCGGCGGCCTCGGGGATGGCCACCCACGGACGCAGGGGCGAGGAGGCCCGGGACCGGGCGTGCTCGTCGCGCAGGACCGAGGCGTACCCGTGGCGGTCGCTCCCGAGCGCGTGGACGACGAGCTCGACGCACACCTCCTCGCCCGGCGCCCAGCGGTGGGTCGCCACCTCGGCGGGTCGAGGGGACGGCGAGCCGTCGTAGCTCACCGGCTCCTCCCGGAACGGGAATGTCAGGTGCAGGCTTCCCCGACGGGTGCGCGCGTCGTGGGCGAAGCCCAACCCGGTCATCCCGAGCGAGGTCGTCTCGGCGGCCAGCATGGCGAGGCCTCCGGGACCCGCCCAGCCGAAGACCGCGGGGGTGGCCGCCCGGTCGGCGCGCAGAGCCCAGTGGTCACTGACGAGGTGGTCGTAGTCCCGCGACCCCACCTCGAACCTCGGGAAGACCACGGTGCTGTCGGACGGGCGGTTCGCGCCGTAGAACGAGCCGGGGACCAGCCACCACGGCGGGTCGTCGTGGGGCGGCAGGGAGCAGCGCACCCGGATGGACGCGTCCGCCGGGCGGGCGCCGTCGTAGCGGACCGTGAGCCGCACCCTGCGTGCCCCCGAACCGTCGGACGGGGACCAGCGCGCCTCGGCCCGGAATCCGCGACAGGTGCCCCGGCGAGTGCCGTCGGCGTCGGTGCCGGCGTCACGGAAGGGCTCCGTCCGACCGTCGGGCAGGACGAGCTCGGCCACGTGGTCGACGACACCGACCACCGTCCCGTCGCCCGTTCGGAGCTCGATCGTCACGCGTCGACCACCTCGAGCACGGCCTCGGCGTGCTGGCCCAGCCGCAGCTCGCCGATGCTCACGTCGAACCCGATCGGCACCCGGGGACGGGCCGGCCCGCAGGCCGTCACCGAGACGTGCACGACCACCGCGCCGCCGCCGGCCACCTCGGCGGTGGCCACGCCCGGCTCGCAGCGCCACCCGTCGGGCACGACGGGCCGGACGACGACACCGCACGACACGGAAAAAGGGTTCCGGACCTCCACCTCGAGACGCCGGGTCGCGCCGACCACGACCCGGGAACGGTACGGGGTCGCCCGAGCCAGGACGCCGTCGGCTCCGAGATCGAGCTCGTCGAACGGGAGCAGGTCGTCGTGCACGCGCACCACCTCCTCGCCCTGCACCGCGAGCATCTCCAGGTACGCCTCGTCGACCCAGCGCGGTTCCCAGTGGCCCGAGACCATGACGCCCGGAGCCACGGCACGGTAGAGGCTGGCGCTGTCCCGGTAGTCCTCGACGCGGAACCGGTTGCGGTACTGGTAGTTGAGGAACTCACGACGCCGTCCCGGGATGCCGAGGCCGTCCTGCTGGTCCCCCGTGACCAACACCCGGATCCCGTCTACCACCAGCTCGAACGCCGCCGCGAAGAGCGTGTGACCGGGCAGCTCGTGGACCGTGATCTCGTACTCGCGCCAGCGCGTCGTCGAACCGAGCGGCAGCACCCGGTCGACGGGTACCGGGTCGAACCAGAGGCACGGCAGGTCGTGGTCGGCGGGCGAAGCGAGGACAGGCGCGACGTTGGCCGGCGCCCACACCTGCGTGCCCTCGACCTCCCGCAGCAGGTTCATGCCGGCCACGTGGTCGTCGTGGTAGTGCGTCGCGAGCACCGCCTCCACGGCACCCACTGCGTAGGTCCGGCGCAGCGCGGGCAGCGACGCCAACCACGGCCGACGCGACGCCCGGTCGGAGCCGCCCGGGAGACCGGTGGTCATGTCGTACCCGTAGTCGATGAGCAGCGCTGCACCGGACCGCGACAGCAGCACGTAGCAGCAGGAGAGGCTCGACGTGTTCAGCAGCAGGTGCTCGGTCACGCGCAGGTACGGGTCCTCGAGCCGGGTCCGCAGGTCCCACGGCAGGGGCCGGCGGGAGTCCACGTAGGCACGCATGCGGGACGCGAGGAGTCCGAGGGCGTGCCGGGGGTCGTTCATGACCTCGCCGTGCGACGGCAGGAGGACGTCCACGTCCCGGTCCATGAGCAGGTAGGCCGACAGCACCGTCATCGCCGGCCCCTCGGTCTCGGTGTAGCTCCACTGGCTCGCGGCGAGCGACCAGACCTTCCCCGGGGAGTAGACGAGGTCGCCGGTGAACGCGAGCAGCCGGTCCGCCGCGCGGACCAGGTAGGTCACCGACCCGACGGTGTGGCCAGGGGTCGGCAGCACCTCGACCTCGACGCCGCCGTACCGCGCTGTGCGGTACTCGGGCACGACGTCGTCCACCGGCACGGGCTCGAGCAGCGAGAAGCGGTCCTGGCGCAGGTTGTAGTCGTTGTCGAGCGGGCGGGTGCGCCACATCTCGTCGACCCGGTCGAACAGGTCACGTTCGACCGGCGGGACGTGCACGCGGATCCCTGCGGCGACGGCGCGCGGCAGCCCTTGCGCCTGGTCGCGGTGGTGGTGCGTCAGCAGCACGTCGGTGATCCGGTCGACACCCATCGCCGCCAGCTCGTCCAGGACGGCACCGGAACCGAAGTCGATGGCGATCGCCGTGCGCTCGGCGCCCTGCTGGGCGACGACGACGTACACGTGGCAGGTATCGGCGATCCGGAAGACCCCCGGCACGATCTCCGTCGGGGTCGTGCCGCTCATCGGGCGCCGTCGCGCGCTCGGTAGGTCGCCCAGCTGGACGCCACCAGGGCCAGGTCCTCGTGCTCGAGGGGTTCGCCCGACCGGTCGATGCGCTCGGCGTAGTAGAGCGCCGGCACCCCCCACGCCGCTTGCTGCACGACGTACTCGCGCCACTCGGCGAGCGACGTCATGGGCCACTGGTCCGTGTCGACCAGGTGGGTCGGGAGGCACGCGGCCACCGTCGCGGCCCGGACCGCCGCCTGCCCGGCCGCCGGGACGCGCGCACCGAGAGGATCGCTCTCCAGGAGGTCGTCGAGCCGGACCATGTCGCACACGTCGCCGAACGACGGGTGCGGCGTGTGCGTCACGACGAGCGCGTCGGGCTTGGCCCGCTTCGCCGCGACGTACGCCCGGCGCAGCAGCACGTGCAACGCGGCGACACCCCACGGTCCCCCGCCACCCGGCCGGCGGACGGCCGCGCCCGAGGGCGACCGCTGCGTGAAGTCGATCTTCAGCCCGTCCGCGTCCAGACCCGCCCCACCCACCAAGGACGCCACCACACGGTCGAGGCGGTCCAGGTAGTCCGGGTTGCCCACGTCGACCGCGACCGGCCGACCGGAGGGGTCGACCAGGCACTCGTCGGCCGGGACGCCGGCGGGGTCCCAGGCCTTCCACCAGAGCAGCACCCGCTGTCCGGCGTCGTGACGCCTGGCGATCCACCCCCGCAGGTCCGGCCATCGCTCGTCGTCCGGCTCCGCGGTGCCGTAGGCCTTCTGCCACCTGTCGTCCACCACGATCGTGCCGGGTTCGACGCCGTGCGCGGCCAGGTGGTCGAGCAGCTCGTCGTACACGTCGGCGCGCGAGAGGTCCGTCGCGTTCGGTGTGCCCGTGGGGGCCAGCGGCAGGTCGGCCAGGTGCGAGGGGTGCAACCGCGTCGGGCCGGGCAGCGGCGCCCGGGCGCACTGCGCGCCCCAGCCGCAGAAGATCGGCTCGCGCCACCACGCCGGGCGATCTCCGCGGGGGCCCTGCGGCGCGAAGCCGGCGTCGACGAGGTCGTCGCGGTAGGTGCGCAGCCCGTCCCACGGGTCGCCGACCGGGCGCAGCACCAGGGCCGGCGTCTCGAACCGGCCGTCCACCGCCGTGTGGCCGTCGTAGTCCAGGGCGAGCAGGAAGCCGTCGTCGAGCGGCTCGTAGGTGAGCTCGGTGAACCCGAGGGTCGCGACGGGGGCGACGACACCCACGGACAGCCAGTCGCCGACCGGGACGTCCAGCGGTCCGGGCGCCGCGGCGCGTCCCAGCACCAGGCAGAGCGGAGGTGGGGAGAACACCGCGTGGACCCGCCCGGGCGACCCGTCCCCGAGGACCCCGAGCGCGGCCGCGCTGGTCGCCGGCCGGACGACCTGCACGGGCTCGGTCGGCGTCGGCACGAAGACGCTCCGGTGCTCGATCGACGAGCGGAAGGTGCCCGTCGCCCCCGAACCGAGCAGCGCCGAGCCTCCGAACAGCCGGACGCGTCCCAGGTCGCCCGAACCGCGGACCGTCACGGTGAGCTCGAGGCGGTCGTCGCGACACAGCAGCCGGACGGTCCTGGACGACCACGCGGTGCTGCTGCTGGACAGCACGACCTCGAGCTGGTCTTCCGCGACCTGCCGGACCTCGGGCGCGCCGACGGCCACCGACACGTCCGGTTCGTCGACCCGGTCGACCGACGCGAGCAGGCTCAGCTGCGACCAGATCCGACCGTGGCGGTCGGCGAGCACCGCGCGCGGCGGGGTCGGCAGGACGACGACCCGGTAGTCCCGGGCGACGAGCGTCCCGTCCGCGGTCAGGACGACGCCCACACCTGGCTCCACGGCTGCGCCTCGGCGTCGACGACCTCGATCAACCGGCGCAGCCGCGGGACCGCCACGGCCCGCAGGGTGGCTTCGACGTCCGGTGTGCCGACCACGTCGCTCCACAGGGCACGGCCCGCCAGGAAGCCGCTCGCGCCGCCCCGGCAGGCCGCGACGACGGCCTGCGCGAAGTCCTCGGGGTCGACCCCTTGCGAGAGAACCACCCACGGACCGCGCACGGCTCGTCCGAGCCGTTCGCACGCCGCCACGAGCGCCGGGAGCGGCCCGCGCCCGGCCCGCGGGACCTGCGCCTTGTACAGGTCGGCGCCCAGGACCGACAGCTCCTGCGCCGCCTCCACGATCGCGTCGTCCAGGTCCCAGCTCCCGGCCTCTGCGGGCGTGGCCCGCACGACCGGTTCGAGGACCGACAGCACACCGCGTCGGCGCGCCTCGTCGACGAAGCGCCGGGCCAGCTCGACGCGCTCGTGGCGCCGCTCGTCACGTCTCCAGATCAGCAGGAGCTTGAGTGCGGCCACACCGCGCAGGTCGAAACCGTCCGCGAGCACGACGTGGTCCAGTCCGGTCTCCTCGACCGGTCCCCCGGCATCCTGCACCAGGCTGTCCGCCGCCAGGAGCAGGCCGGTCGACGACGGCAGCACACAGGACCGGATGCGCTGGAGCGCTGGGCCGCGATCGATGAGGAAGCCCGAGGCGAGGGGGCCGAGGACCTGCGCGACGGCGACCTTGAAGTCCACCAGGCGGCTGTCGTCGGCACGCACGGACACCGAGCCCGCAGCATCGAACATGGTGCGCAAGCTCTCGCGCTGGTCCATCGCCACCATCGCGAAGCCACCAGCCGGCCGGGCTATCGCATCGAGGGTCGCGCTCATGAGTTCTCTGTCGAGCCGGGCACCTTCCCATCCTGCGAAGCGCTTCTCCGGCGGGTCAAGTGCACGTTGACAGACCTGGGAACCGCTTCATTTCATGGAGCGGTGCATCGGGTGCAGGCGTTGACTCAGGAGGTCGTCGGGCTCCCCGCGCCACCGAACTCCTGGCTGTGCCTCACCAACCACTGCAGGGTCGCGTCCCCGGCGGGGTCCGCGACGTGCAGGGCGGAGGTGTCGAGGACCGAACCCGCGCCGGCCACGGCCAGCAGCGGGAGCACCGCCTCGCGGAAGTCGGGGGCGGTGTGGACGTCGAGGACGCCGCGCGCGACGACGACCGGCGGTTCACCGTCCGCACCCAGCTGGATGGTCACGTCCATGTGGAGCTCCGGAGCGTGCTGGTCCGTGCGCCGTCGTTTCTCGCGGTGCCGGCTCTCGCAGGGTACGACCCATGGCGAGCAACGGCGAGACCTCCACCGGTCGGCCCGTGCCTGAGCGGGACCCGAACGACACGGTGCCCGAGCCGGTGCGTCGGGTGCCTCCCACGTCGCGCGCCGGTCGGGCAGGGCCGATGTCGAATGCGCCGGCGGGCGAGCAACCCGCAGGCTCGGGGAGTCCCCCCGCCGCGACGCCGCCGCGGCTCGTCCACATGATCGGGAACGCTCACATCGACCCGGTGTGGCTGTGGCCGTGGCAGGAGGGCTACCAGGAGGCGCGGGCGACGTTCGCGTCGGTGATCGCGCGGATGGGCGAGTACGACGACTTCGTGTTCACCTGCGACCAGATGGTCCTGCTGGCCTGGGTGGAGGAGTCGGACCCGGAGCTGTTCGAGCAGATCCGCCGACGTGAGTCCGAGGGCCGGTGGGTCAACGTCGGCGGTTGGTGGGTGGAGCCCGACTGCAACATGCCGCTGGGCGAGAGCTTCGTCCGGCAGGGGCTGTACGGGCAACGCTTCCTGCTGTCCCGGTTCGGGCGCTCCGCCACGGTCGGCGTGAACCTCGACCCCTTCGGGCACAGCGCGGTCCTGCCGACGATCCTGCGGGGGCAGGGCATCGACTCGTACCTGTACCTGCGGCCGGGTCCGCACGAGAGCGACTTCCACCGCACGCTCCTGCGCTGGCAGGCACCCGACGGCAGCTCCGTCCTCGCGTACCGCGTGCCCCACGAGTACTCGACGGGCGCCGGACCGGTGGACGGCCAGGTGGACAAGGCGCTCGCCGCGCTCGACCCGGACCTGAGCGAGGTCATGGTGCTCTACGGCGTGGGCAACCACGGGGGCGGTCCGACACAGGCGAACATCGAGTCCATCCACCGCTACGACCGGATGGGGTCGTTCGGTCGCCTGCGCATGGCGGGACCTCGGGAGTTCTTCGACAACGCCGTCGCGGGCGACGGCATCGCTGCCCGATCCGGTGACCTGCAGCACCACGCGCCCGGGTGCTACTCGGCGCACTCCGGCATCAAGGCGTGGCAGTACCGCGCCCAGCGCGCGCTGCTGGTCGCCGAACGGTGGGCTGCCGTGACGGCCGCGACCGACGGCCTCCCATACCCGCGCGAGGAGCTGGAGGGCGCGTGGAAGCACGTGCTGTTCAACCAGTTCCACGACATCCTGCCCGGCACGGCGATCGAGGGCGCCTTCGACGACGCCCGCGACCAGCTCGGCGCGGCCGTCACGACCGCGAAGCACCTGACCGCCCGGGCGCACGGCACGATCGCCCGGCAGGTCGACGTGCCGTTCGAGCCGGGCTCGCAACCGGTCCTCGTGTTCAACCCGCACACGTGGCCGGTCTCCTGCGACATCGGGCTGCACCTGGGAGTCGCTCCGGCCGACGTGGTCGACGAGCTGGGTGACGCCGTCCGCTGGCAGCCGACGCAGTCGCGTGCGGCAGCGGCCGCGTCCGGGCGCACGTCGTTGGTGTTCCGCGCCGACCTGCCCGCGCTGGGCTACCGCCTCTACCGCGTCCGCGGCGCGAACGGCGGCCCGAGCCCGCGGACCTCTCTGGTGGCCTCCCCGACCCTGCTCGAGAACGACCTCGTCCGCATCGAGCTGGACCCTCGCACGGGGTGGCTGTGCTCGTACCTCGACAAGCGGACCGGACTGGACGTCATGGCGGGTGTCGACGGCGGCACGCACACGCAGGTGTGCGCGGACCCGACCGATACCTGGGGGCACCGGGTCGTGTCCTACGCGTGGCCGGGGTCGCCGATGGACGTGCGCGACGTCGCCGTTCGGGAGCTCGGACCGCTACGTGCCCGGGTGCGGGTGCAGCGGGCGTGGGGAGCGTCGACGATGACGGAGGACCTGGTCCTCGACCACGACTCCGGCAGCCTGCGCGTGGACGTCACGCTCGACTGGCACGAGGAGGCGCACCTCCTCAAGGTCAGGGTGCCCACCTCGCTCGACGATCCCCGCGCCACCTACGAGATCCCGTTCGCGACGATCCAGCGACCTGTCGACGGCGCAGAGGAGCCGGGTCAGGGGTGGGTCGACCTCACCGGTTCCGTGGCGGGCAGGCCGGCCGGTCTCACCGTCCTGGTGACGAACAAGCACGGCTACGACATCTCGGGCGGGACGCAGCCGAGCATCGGGATCACGGCCGTCCGCAGCCCCGTGTACGCCTGGCACGACCCCTACCTCCTCGACCCGGACGGCGACTACGCCTTCCAGGACCAGGGGGTCCAACGCTTCACCTACGTCCTGCTCCCCCACGCCGGTGATCTCCACGCGGCAGATCCGACCCGTCGTGCCCAGGAGCTCGGGATGCCACCGCGGGCGATGCTCGAGTCGGCGCACGACGGGCCGCTGCCGCCGAGCCGGTCCTTCGCCTCCGACGGCGGTGGCGCAGTGATGATCACGGCCGTCAAGGGCAGCGAGGACCCGACGGGTGGCCCCGGCGGCGCCGACCTCGTGGTCCGCGCCGTCGAGACGCTCGGGCGGGCCGCCACGGGCGTCCTCGACCTCCGGCTGCTCGGCCGCCGTGTCGAGTCGCCCTTCGGGCCGTTCCAGCTGCGCACGTTCACCATCCCGGCCGGGAGCGAGGAACCGGTCGTCGAGCTCGACCTGGTGGAGCGGCCCCTGTCCCCCTGACCCGGGACACCGGCTCGGGATGCGGCTCGGACGATCGGGACCGACCCTGGGAGGGCGCACCGGGTGAATCCCCGTGCGCGACGGCGTCGAGACGGGGCGCGGCCTTCGGTCCTCAGGACCGGGACGATCCCGACCGGCGCTGTCGCCGGCTCCGGGGCGAAGGAGTCGTGATGAGGAGGAACCGACGCATCGCTGTGCTGCTCGTGCCGGCCGCGGCACTGGCGATGGCCGCATGCAGCAGCGGTGGGAGCTCGGCAGGCAGCACGGCCGCCGCCGACTTCACGGGTACGCCGACCGGCACCCTGAACGGCTGGGCGTTCGACAACCCCGACGAGGTTGGTACGTCGCGGCTGGACTACGCCGCCAAGCAGCTCGGTGACGTCGACGTCAAGCTCGACCAGACGGCGTTCGACGCCCAGAAGTTCACGACGCGCCTCGCCGGCGGCGACGTGCCGGACGTCGTGCAGATGGATCGTCGGTACGTCACGACGTACGCGGCGCAGAACCTGATCATGCCGCTCGACAAGTGCTTCCAGGCACACGACGTCGACGCGGACACCTGGTGGTACAAGTTCGTCGTCGACGACGTGCGGTACAAGGACCAGGTATGGGCGGTGCCGCAGTTCTACCAGCCGCCCGCGATCCTCCTGAACGAGCGCGTGATGAAGGCTGCCGGGGTCACCGACGACCAGATCGACACGTCGAAGCCGGACGTGCTGATCCCCGCGATCGCCAAGATGTACAAGGAGAGCGGCGGCGTCCCGACGACCCTCGGCTTCGACCCTGTCGCCACCGGTCAGGCCGGGCTGTGGGTGCTGGCCAACGGTGGCCACCTCACGGACAAGGACGGCAAGCCGACGCTCGACGACCCGTCGAACGAGGCCGGGATCGACCTGCTCAAGAAGATCACCGACGCCCAGGGCGGCTTCGCCAAGGTCAAGAGCTTCACGGACGCCTTCGACACGTTCGGCGAGAACAACCAGTTCGTGGCCGACCAGGTGGGAGCCCAGGTCGACGCCCAGTGGTACCCGAACGTCCTGTCGCCGTACCTCGACAAGGTCCAGCTCGGTGCGGTGCCGTTCCTCGGCAAGGACGGCAAGCCGTTCTCGGTCGCCTCGGGGTCGGCCTTCGTCATCCCGACCGCCGCCAAGAACCCGGCAGCGGCGTGCGCCTGGGCCATCGACCTGACGTCCTCTGCGGCGTGGGATGCCGCAGGCGAGGCTCGCGGAGCGACGCGCAAGGCCGACGGCGGGGTCAACACCGGCCTCTTCACCGGCTCGCCCGAGGCGGACAAGGCCCTGCGCACCACGTGGGTCGTCCCGTCGGGGAACGCGAGCTTCGACCAGGTGATCTCGACGTACTACGACGTGCTGGACTACGGCCGGACGTTCGGCTCCTCGCCGGCGGGCCAGGAGCTGGAGAACGAGCTCAACAACGCGGTCACCGCGGCACTGCTCGGCGACAAGTCCACCAAGGAAGCGCTCGCCGATGCTCAGTCCGCTGCCCAGCGCGCCTACGACAACGTGACGGCCGGCAGCTGATCGCTCTCCGCGGGCGAGGACGGGGAACGGCCGACCCCAGGTCGCACGCCCTCGCCCGCGGACGGCGTCGGTCCGTCGGGCGCGGGCGCGCTCCGATGGCCGGCACGATCTCAGCGGCGGATAGTGGTCCAACCGGTGCGGCGCATCGTCGGGAAGCGCGCGACGACCGTACCTCCAGGCGAGGAGCCCCCGATGGCCCAGCCGAATGTCCCGCCCGGTGTCCCCGGAAGCCGAGCCGTCTCCGTCGAGGAGCCGACCGACCCGCACGATCCCCAGCCACCCAAACCAGGGACGCGGTCCCCCGCGCCCGTGTCTGCGACCGGCCGGCCGCTCTCGGAACGAGACGACGCCCGTGCACAGGCCGGTCCCTGGCTCACGACGGCCGGCGGGGTTCCGCTCGCCGACACGGACCACTCGCTCAAGGCGGGCCGACGCGGGCCGACCCTCCTGCAGGACCACCACCTGCGGGAGAAGATCACCCACTTCGACCACGAGCGCATCCCTGAGCGTGTGGTGCACGCCCGCGGTGCCGGGGCGCACGGGCAGTTCGAGTCGTACGGCTCGGCGTCACAGCTCACGTGCGCGGAGTTCCTCCAGCCCGAGGTCGTCACGCCGGTCTTCGTGCGCTTCTCGACGGTGGTCGGGTCCCGCGGCTCCGCGGACACCGTCCGTGACACCCGCGGCTTCGCGACGAAGTTCTACACGTCGGCCGGCACGTTCGACCTGGTCGGCAACAACATCCCCGTGTTCTTCATCCAGGACGCGATCAAGTTCCCGGACGTCATCCACGCCGTCAAGCCGCACCCCGACCTGGAGATCCCGCAGGCGCAGAGCGCGCACGACACGTTCTGGGACTTCGTCTCCCTGCACACAGAGGCCCAGCACCACACGATCTGGAACATGTCCGACCGGGGGATCCCCCGCTCGTACCGGACGATGGAGGGCTTCGGGATCCACACCTTCCGCCTGGTCGCCGCCGAAGGCGAGACCGCGCTGGTGAAGTTCCACTGGAAGCCGAGGGCCGGAGTGCACTCCCAGGTCTGGGAGGAGGCCCAGCTCACTGCAGGCGCCGACCCGGACTTCCACCGTCGCGACCTCGCGCTCGCCATCGAGTCCGGTGCCTTCCCGCAGTGGGAGCTCGGGGTGCAGGTGTTCCCGGACACGCCGGAGCAGACGTTCGAGGGCATCGACCTGCTCGACCCGACGAAGATCGTCCCGGAGGAGCTCGCGCCGGTGCAGCCCGTCGGACTCATGACCCTGGACGCCAACCCGCGCAACTACTTCGCGGAGACCGAGCAGGTCGCGTTCCACGTCGGTCACCTGGTCCGCGGCATCGACGTGACCGACGACCCGCTCATGCAGGGCCGGCTGTTCTCCTACATCGACACCCAGATCACCCGGCTCGGCGGTCCCAACTTCACGCAGCTGCCGATCAACCGCCCGCACGCGCCGGTGAACGACATGCTGCGCGACGGCATGCACCAGAGCGCCGACCACGCCGGCGTCGCGCCGTACCGGCCCAACTCCCTCGACGGCGGGTGCCCCTTCCAGGCCGGCGCCGACATCGCCTTCATCGACGTCCCGGCAGTGGTGGGCGCCGGCGTGAAGGAGCGTGGGGCGCCGACCTCCTTCAGTGACCACTTCACACAGCCGCGGCTCTTCTGGGCCAGTCTGTCGCCCGTCGAGAGGGCCCACACGGCCCAGGCGTACACGTTCGAGCTCGGCAAGTGCTACGAGCAAGCGATCAAGGAACGGCAGCTGCAGGCGCTCGCGAACATCGACGCCGAGCTGTGCGCGGTCGTGGCGGCGGGACTCGGGCTCCCGGCGCCGAGCCCGACCCAGCAGCCGGCCGACGTGGTCCCGAGCCCGGCGCTCTCGCAGGTGGGCAAGCTGTGGCCGATCGCCGGGAGGGTCGTCGGCATCGTCGCCGATGCGACCACCGACCTGGACGCGCTGGAGGACATGCACGCCGGACTGAGCCAGGCGGGGTTGCTGCCTCTGGTCGTGGCTCCGCACGGTGGTCCGCTCGCGGAGGGGCGGCCCGCCACGACGGCCCAGCGCACCTGGCTCACGGCGAGCTCCGTCGAGCTCGACGCGGTCGTCCTCCTGGGTGCGGCCGCGGTCGCACCGGACGCGGACCCGTGGTTCGACGCCAAGGCCGGCCAGCCGGCCGCCGGGGTGGACCCACGCGTGGTCAAGATCGTCCAGGAGGCGTTCCGGCACGCGAAGGTGATCCTCGGGGTGCCGGCGGCTCGGCCCGTGCTGTCGGCGGCCGGGGTCGACGAGTCTGCGCCTGGCGTCGTCGTCGCCGCCGAGGCGGCGGTGATCGTCGAGGCGGTGGAGGCCGCGCTGCCTCGTCACCGGGTGTGGGAACGGTTCGCCGACATGCCTGCATGACCCACCACGGTGTTCGGTGGACGTCGACCCGCGACGACGCTCTCGGACGAGCACCTCGGCATGCCCTCCCCTGGTGCGCCGTCGCCCCCGACCGTCGGACGACAGTTCTCCGCTATCTGGGTGCATCTGGTGGGGACCGGGACGGCGAAGGACGGGTGCGGGTGCAGCAGCCGCCCGCGCGACGTAGCGCCACCGGGTGCTCGTCCTCGTCCCGACCGCAGGAGCTCATCATGAGGATCCGCCGCACGCTCTCCCTCCTTGTCGCAGCAGGTCTCGTCGCCGGGACCGGCGTCGTGCTCGCGCCCGCCGCGTCGGCCGCGCCGCCGCCGGCGGGGACGTCCAGCCTGGCGACCCTGCTGGCCGCCGACGGGCACACGTTCGACCGCAGCTGGCGGGACTTCGACATCCTGGACCAGGCGGTCCTCGCCGTGCTCGCCGCCAAGCCGTCGAGCCCGGTCGCGGTCCTGGCAGACGGTACGGTCCCGCTCACGGCCTTCCTCCCCACCGACCGGGCGTTCCAGGTCCTGGCCGCGGACCTGACGCACCGCTGGTACGGCACCGAGGCGCAGGTGTTCAACGCGCTCGCCGGCGCGGTCGGCGTCGACGCGATCGAGCAGGTCCTCTTCTATCACGTCGTGCCGGGCGTGACGATCGACTCCGCTGCGGCGCTGGCGAGCAACGGCGCGGTGCTGACCACCGCCCAGGGCAGCACGTTCACGGTCCAGGTGCTCTCGAAGCGGTGCGCCATCGTGCGGCTGCGCGACCAGGACCGCAACGACATCGACCCGTTCCTGATCCGCGGGCGCCTGGACCTCAACGCGGGCAACGTCCAGATCGCGCACGCGATCACGTTCGTGCTCCGTCCCGCGGACCTCTGAGCCCACCCGCGGTGCGTGCACCGGTGCGCCGGCCATCACGGTCGGCGCACCGGTGCATCCAGGGAACGTCGAACGACCGAAGGAGGGGTGTCAGCACATCGGCCGCCCGGCTTCCACCTTCGCCGGGCCCCTTCTCGAAGGACGAACCATGCGCACACGTCTGCTCGCCGGCATCGCAGCCGGCGCACTCGGCTTCCTCACCCTCTCGGCGATGCCCGCGTCGGCAGCCTCCGACGCCAAGCTCTCGGTCTTCCACGGCGTGCCGGGTCTCACGGTCGACGTGTGGGTCAACGGCAAGCGCACGCTCGACGACTTCACACCGGGGTCGATGGCCGGACCGCTCGACCTGCCGGCCGGGAAGTACACCGTGGCCATCACGGCTGCGGACGCTGCCGACGCGTCGGCTCCGGCCATCGGCCCGGTCGACCTCCAGCTCGAGAGTGGCAAGAACTACACGGCCGTCGCCCACCTCGACGCGGCGGACAAGCCGACCGCGACGCTGTTCACCAACGACATCTCCACGACGCCGGCAGGGCAGGGCCGACTCACGGTCCGGCACGTTGCGGCGGCTCCCGGTGTCGACATCGTTGCGGGCGGCAGCGCCGTGATCACCAACCTCACCAACCCGAACGAGAAAGTGCTGGACCTGCCGGCCGGCACGGTCTCGGCGAGCGTGACCGCGACGGGCACCACGACACCCGCGCTGCTCGGCCCGGCCGACGTGCCGATCACCGAGGGCACCAACACGATCGTCTACGCCTGGGGCAGTGCGTCGGCCTCGCCCGCGACTCTGGCGCTCGCGACGCAGACGATCGACGGCCTGCACGGCAACCCGGCCGGCGTGAACGCGGGCGAAGTGGGTCTCGTCGCCGACGGAGGCACCCCTGCGTGGCCGTGGGCACTGGGCGCGTTGGCGGTCGCCGGCGTCCTCGGTCTCGGGTTCGCTCGCAGCCGCGCGACCTCCCGGTCGAGCTGATCCTGACCATGACCGGTGCGCCGGTACCCGGGCGGGCTGCTGCGCCTGCCCGGGTACCGGTGCGCCCTTCTGCGGCCCGTGCGGTCTTCGCGCTCGCAGTCGCAGGGAGCGTTGCGCTCTCGTCGTGCAGCGCTCCACCGCGGACGCCGGCGCGCTCGAGCGCCCCTCCAGCCTCGACCTTGCCCACACCGGCTCCCGAGCCGCCGGTCCCTTCCGTCCCCGTCTACGACGCGACGCTCGGCGCTGCCGCTCCCCTGGCAACCGAGCCGGTCCCTGTGCGACTCGTCGCGCCGGAGGTCTCGATCGACATGCCCGTGGACCCTGTCGGCGTCGAGGAGGACGGCGACATGCAGATCCCCGAGGATGCGAACCGCGCGGGCTGGTACCGGTTCGGTCCCGCACCGGACGACGCCCAGGGAGCGACCGTCCTGGCCGCGCACGTGGACAGTCGGACGACCGGCATCGGACAGTTCTCCCGGCTCCGCAACCTCCAGCCTGGATCCACCGTGTCGCTGACCACGTCGGACGGCCGGGCGCACACCTATGAGGTCGTCGACCGGCAGAAGATCCCGAAGGTGGGGGCGCCCGTCGCGCAGTGGTTCGACCGTACGGGTGCTCCGCGACTCGTCCTCGTGACCTGTGGCGGAGCGTTCCGGCAGGACATCGGGCACTATGTGGACAACGTCGTCGTCACTGCCAGGCCTGTCGACGGACAGCCATGACAACGGTGCACACGAGTGAGGAGTCGTCCGTGACGGTGCCCGGCCACGGCTCCGGGGAACGGGTGCCTCCGCAGGCCGCGACCGGGCGGGACCGCGACGGCGAAGGAGTCGACGAGCTGGGCCTGGCGTTCGCCGACGGAGACGAGAGTGCGCTGGCCGAGGCCTACCGCCGCTGGTCCCTGCTCGTGCACTCGGTGGCACTGCGGTCGCTCGCCAGCGTGGCCGACGCCGAGGACGTCACCCAGCTGGTCTTCGTGCAGGCGTGGCGCAGCAGGCACGGGTTCGACCCCGCGCGATCGCGTCTGCCCGCCTGGTTGCTCGGCATCACGCGGCACGTCGTGGCCGATGCGCACGAGCGGCGCTCGCGCGACCGCAGGCTGCGGGACAGGTCGCTGGCGTCGGCCCCGGGAGAACTGACTATCGTCGACGACCGGGTGGTCGATCGAGTGGTCATCGCCGACGAGCTGGAGCGGCTCGGGGACCCGCAGCGCACCATCCTCAGGCTCGCGTTCTACGACGACCTGACGCACGACCAGATCGCCAGCCGCCTGGGGTTGCCCCTCGGCACGGTGAAGAGCCACGTCCGGCGCAGTCTTGCCCGGCTACGGACCAGATGGGAGGCAGACGGTGTCGTTCGATGAGTCGCACGTGGACGACGACGCGCTCGCCCTCCTCGCGTTGGGCGAGCAGGTCGCGTCGCCGACGGAGCTCGTGCACCTCGAGGGATGCGAGCGCTGCACCGACGAGCTCGCGGCCTTGCGCGCCGTCGTCGACCTCGCGCGGTCGGCGGGCGCGGACACGGCACTCGTCGCGCCCGCACCCGAGGTCTGGGAACGCGTCGCCGACGAGCTCGACCTCACGCCGCAGGCGCGTGCCCTCGCGGCACAGGGACCGTCGACGAATCCCGTCGTGTCGATCGGGACGCGCCGCCGCCCGCGCTCTCGCGCGACACCCTGGGTCGCGGCTGCCGCAGCCGTCGGCCTCGTCGTGGGCGGCGCCGGCGTCTGGTGGTGGACCACCCGTGCCGAGCCGGTCACGGTGCTCGCCACCGCGACGCTCGAGCCGCTGCCCGGCTGGCAGGCGACGGGCTCGGCCGTCGTGGAGACGTCGCCCGACGGTAGCCGGGTGCTCGTCGTCGACCTGTCCAAGAGCATGACGTCCCCCGACGCGTTCCAGGAGGTGTGGCTGCTGACGCCCGACGTCAGCGGGCTGGTCAGCGTCGGAAACCTCGACGGGGCGACCGGCCGGTTCGACCTTCCGTCGGGGCTGGACCTCACCAAGTACTCCGTGGTCGACGTCTCGCAGGAAGCCATCGACGGCAACCCGGCGCACTCGGGCGACTCGATCGTGCGAGGACCTCTTCGGGCCTAGTCCTGGGGAGGCGATGCGGCGCCGACGAGCGCTGCGCTCTTGCGATCGAGGCGATGCAGTGGCCGTCGCCCTAGCTGCACGCCGGCCCATATCCAGTCAAGCAACGGCGCCAAACGGCTCGTGGGGTTGTGGAATGCGACTAGGTCGCAGCGGACCGTTGTTGAGCCGCCTCGCGGGGGCAATTCGTCGTCCCCTGACCACCATGAGCCCTACAACAGTCGCCGACTCACGTGTCGCTCGCGCCCGGCACGTTGTCGGTGACGTCGTCGTAGCCGGCTGCGCTCGGGAGCTCGCTCGGTGCGTAGATCAGCCGGACCACCCCGGACGGGAAGACCTCGGAGCGTAGGAGCGTCAGCGGGTAGATCGGCTCGCCCTCGTCGAACAGCCGCTCTCCGCTGCGCGCAGCCACGGGGTGGACCAGGAGGCGTAACTCGTCGAGGAGCCCCGCCGCCAGCAGCTGGCGCACCACCGAGATCGACCCTGGCACGAGGACCTTGCTGATGCTCTCGTCGGCACGCAGCGCGGCGGCGACCGCCACCAGCTCGCCGTCCAGGCGTTCGGCGTTGCGCCAGCCAAGGTCCTGCGACCCGCGGGTCGCGACGATCTTGCGCAGGACCGCGAGCTGCTTCGCCAACGGTGCATCCGGGCCGCCGGCGGTCTCCCGGGCGGGCCAGGCGCCGGCGAAGCTGTCGTACGTCACGCGCCCGAAGAGCAGCACGTCGACACCGGCGTAGTCGTCGCCCACGGCCGCGCCCATGCTGGCGTCGAAGTAGGGGAAGTGCCAGGTCGGGTCGATCTCGACGACACCGTCGAGCGAGATGAACAGCGTAGAGACGATCTGTGCCATCAGTACTCCTTGTCGAGGTCGTGACCCCGGCCGCGCCGGGGAGTTGTCCACCGACCGAACCGCTTCCCGCCATCGGGGCGGGTCGCGTCGGCGGTCACATCGTCAGCCATTCGCGCCGCACCGCGAACCGGGGTTCGGCGGGACACCATCGTTGTCGCGAAGATCGGACGCCGCGCGCTCACGCATAGACCTTGGCCAGCCACTCCGACCAGTCGGCCGTGGTTGTCTCGCTCGGGGTGGCGTCGTCGGCGAAGTCGTGGACCGCGATGCCGACCGGCGCGCCGTAGGCGTTGCGACCGAAGAGCCGTACGAGCGCCGTGTCCGTACGCAGGCCGAGGAAGTTCGGCTGCGCGTAGTCGACGACCACCGACGTGTCACCGCTCGGCAGGCTGACGGTTGCCGCAGTACCGACGGCGACGTCGTCGGGCAGGCCGAGTCCCGCGCGCAGGGAGGTGAACCCGTCGGGGCTGTTCGACGACGCCGGCGCGTCCGTCGAGGAGTAGGTGACCGGTCGGCGCGAGAAGTGCGCGAGGTACGAGCGCAGCGTCGCCAGGTAGAAGTCGGTGTGCGCGCCGGCGCCGTCGAACTGGTTGTCCCAATCCTCGACGAAGACACCTGAGTGGACGTACCGCAGGTGGGTGCGGCCGTCGGGAAGCGGCGTCAGCACCTCCTCGACCTGGTTGAACCAGCCGTCGGGACCGTCGTTGCGGCCGACCAGGTGGTGCGGCGGGTCCCAGGCGGCCACGACCCCGTCGAACGGTGCCTTGCCGCCCGTGCGGGGCTCGTACTCCATCGGCCAGAGCCAGCCGCCGATGCCGGTGGTCAGGGCGTCCCAGACCTCCTCCGGCGAGGCGTCGACGTCGTGCTCACGGACGATCTCGAACTCACGGGACATCTCAGTGCTCCTGATGGGTGGCTGTGGTGGTGGCGATTGTGCGCGGGTCGTGCGGGAGCGCGTCGGGAGCCGGCTTGAGGGCGGGATGCAGCGCGACGACCAGCCGGTGCTCCCGCCCGCCGGGTGCTGCGGGGTCGTCGTACTTCTCGACCAGGCCGCTGAGCGTCACCGACAGCTCGTCGGCGAAGGCCGCGCGCGAGGCTGCCGACGAGAAGCGCACGGTCCCGTCGACCGCGTAGGTCGCCAACCGCTGTCCCGCCTGCTGGGCGCCGGCCAGGAGGGTGCCCACCTCGTGCACCATGCGGGCGCCGAGGGCCAGCATCCACTGGGCGGAGAGCTGGTCGCGCAGGCGGTCGGGGTCGGGTGCGACGGCGGGCAGCGCCACCGGCGAGATCACGTACGACGCCGCGGTCGCCTGCAGCACGCGCTCGGTCATGTTGCCCTTGCGGCGCTCCTCGACGAGCACGAGCAGCCCGTGCCCCTCGAGCGTGCGCAGGTGGTAGTTGGCCTGCTGCCGGGACAGCCCGAGCGGCTCGGCCAGCGACGATGCGGATCCCGGCGTGGCCAGGGCCGCCAGCATGCGCGCGCGGATCGGGTCCAGCGCCGCCTCGGCGACGGCCGGATCCTCGATCACGGTGACGTCCAACATGCGTTCACGGTCTCACCGACAATGGTTCGTGTCAAGACACCAAACACTGTCGGTGCCTCTGATTGCTTGCTCCGGCGGCTGATACGAGGAGTCGGACTCGCCAGCTCCCGGCTCACCCCGCCTCCGGCGTCCGAGCGCCCGACGTGGCACCAGCGGCACACCAGTCACGTCCCAGCCGTCACTGCGAGCGTGACGTCAAGAGGTCGCAGCGAGGTCCTGGACACCGAGGGCTTGCGCGGCCACCTGCGGATCAGTGAGCGGAAGGAACGACAGTGACGATTCTGGTCGCCGGTGCCACCGGCAACATCGGCAGGGAGGTCATCGCAGTTCTCGTGGCGCGCGGTGCGACCGTGCGGGCCCTGGTCCGGAGCCCTGCGGGAGCTGCGCAGCTGCCGAAGGAGGTCGAGCCCGTGCTCGGCGACCTCCGGGACGCCCGTGCGGTCGAGGGCGCGCTGACGGGTGTCAGCGCGGCACTGTACGTGTCACCGCACGACCCGGACGAGGTGCAGCTGGCGAACCTGTTCGTCAGCACGTGCGAGCGGCTCGACGTCCGGCTCGTCTTCGCCGGCGTGGCCGTGACCGCGCAGAACCCATTCCTGCGCTGGGGCATGCGGGCGCTCGTGAACGCGTTCCTCCCGCACTACCGGGGCAAGCTACGGATCGCCAAGCGGATCGGAAGGGCGGTTCGGACACGTCCGGTGATCCTCGGTCTGGCCAACTATTACCAGAACGACGAGCTGATCCGGGACGAGATCCTCGCAGGCGCCTACTGCCTGCCGACCCATCGGTCCGGGGTGAACCGAGTCGACCTGCGCGACGTCGGCGAGATCGCGGCACGGGCCTTGATCGATCCGGCCTTTCCCGCCGGTGCCTACGGTCTGGTCGGCCCCGCGTCCGTCAGCGGCGTCGAGGCCGCAGCCACGTGGAGTCGAGTGCTCCACCGGCCGGTCGCCTACGACGGCGATCGCCCGGACCGGCCGGATGTGCTGGCCCGACATCTCGATGGGCCCAAGCTGGCCGACTACCGGCGCAGCTACGCCTTCCTCGGGAAGCACGGCGTACCCACCTCCCGGCGTGACGTCGCTGCCACGACCGATCTGCTGGGACGCCCGCCGCGCGACTACGAAGCCTTCGTCCGGGACACGGCACGTCGATGGGGCGCGCTGCAGCAAGCCTGACGGGACTCCCGTGACGAACCGCGAGTCGACCCGCCGGGCGACCTGAGGCGAACCGCGAGGACGACGCGGTCCGGCCCGGTACTGTGCCGGGCATGCTGGAGGTGCGGGTGCTCGGTCCCACGGCGGTGACCCGGGGCGTCGGCGCCGAGCTCGATCTCGGCGCCCGCAAGCACGCCGAGGTGCTCGCGGTGCTCGCTGCACACCGCGGCCGTCAGATCAGCGCCGAGACCCTCGCGGACCTCGTCTGGCGGGGCGAGCCGCCACCCTCGGCGACCACGACGCTGCAGGGCTATATCGCCCGCCTGCGCCGGATCCTTGAACCCGACCGTCCAGGGTCGTCGTCGTCCTGCATCGTCACGGTGACGGACGGGTACCGCCTCGATGTCGCGACTGATGCGACCCGATTCGAGGCCGAAGTCCGCAGTGGCCGAGAGCTGGTCGTGACGGCGCCCGCGCGAGCGGTGGAGCTGCTCGCGGCGGCGCTGGCCCGCTGGCGGGGAACGGCTTTTGCCGACGTCAAGGACATTGGCGCGCTCGGACCCGAGATCCAGCGGCTGGAGGAGCTGCACGTCGTCGCCCGCGAGGCTCACGCGCAGGCTCTGCTGGCAGCCGGGGGCGAGGCTGAGGCCGTCCCGGAGCTGCGTGCGCTCGTCGTGGAGCACCCGTTGCGGGAGCGCGGACCAGCACTGCTGGCCACCGCGCTCTACCGCGGCGGCCGGCAGGCGGATGCCCTCGCCGTGCTGCGCGAGCTGCGCGAGCGCCTCGTCGAGGAGCTCGGCGTCGACCCGGGGCCCGACGTCGTGGCCCTGGAACAGCGGCTGCTCCAGCATGATCCCGGGTTGTCGGCACGACCCGCGGCCGTCCCGGCGCCGTCCCGGCGCGGCTTCGCCGGCCGGGATCGCGAGATGACGGCCCTGCGCGGTGCTTGGGACCGTGCCCGCGCAGGAACCGTGGCGACGGCCGTGATCCGGGGTGAGGCGGGAATCGGGAAGACGCGGCTGGTCGAGGAGCTGCTGGACCACGTCGTGATCCCGTCGGGCGGGGGCGCGCGCTGGGGACGCTGCCCCGCGGCACCGGGCGCACCCGCCTACTGGCCGTGGGCGCAAGTCCTCGGCGGGATGCCGGCGATCGACGCGCAGATGGAGGCCGGGCGCTTCGCCATCGGCCTCGACCTCGGCAGGCGTCTCGGCGAGCTGGCCGGCGGCGGCACGGGGGTCGTCGTCGTCCTCGACGACGCGCACTGGGCCGACCCGGACTCACTGCTCGTGCTGGAGATCGCCCTCGACACCCTGGTCAACGTGCCCCTGCTCCTGATCCTCACGGCGCGGGACGACGCTCCCCACGCTCCCGAGGAGCTGGGCCGGGTGCTGGCGGCGGTGGCGCGGCGTCCCGATCACCTCGACCTCCGGTTGTCCGGCCTGTCCTCCCAGGACGCGGCGAGCCTGCTCGTCGAGCTGAGCGACCTCCCCCTGGCCGAGGGAGCCGCTGAACGTCTGGTGGTCAGGACCCAGGGCAATCCCTACTTCCTCCGGTCGCTGGCCGCGCTCGGCCCCGACGCCGACGTGCCGAGCGACGTCCGGGACACGGTTCGCGCTCGGGTCCGGGCCCTGCCGAGCGACGGCGTCGACCTCGTCGGCGCACTCGGTCTGGCCGGCCGGGAGCTCCCGCTCGCGGTCGCGGCGGCTGCCGCTGGGACGACGCCCGAGGCGATCGAGCTCTCACTGGCGGCGGCCGTGCGCGCCGGACTGATCGAGGAGTCTGCGCCAGGTCGGCTCCGTGTGGCGCATGAGCTGGTGCGCGAGGCCGTGGTAGCCGATCTCGGACCGGGCGCCCGGCTCGCCATCCACAGCCGCCTGGCCGATGCGCTCGCGACCGGTGGGATCTCCGCGTCCGCCGCCGTCGCCGAACACCGTCTGGCGGCGGCAGCGGGATCCGCGGACGACCGCGCCTCACGCGCCGCCCTCGACGCCGCCTCGGTCGCGCTCGCGGGCGCCGCGCTCGACGATGCGGTCTCCTGGGCGCACCGAGGACTGGCTGCGGCCACGGACGACGAGGTGCGCGCCGATCTGCATCGCATCGCCGGCACGGCCGCCCGTCGTGCGGGGCGACTCGAACTGAGCGAGGCAGAACTGCGCGAGGAGGCACTGCTCGCCCGCGGATCGGGCGACTGGACCAGGCTCGCCGAGTCGGCGCTGGAGTCGGCACCCGGCGGGATCGGTGGCTACTGGTCCCTGTTCGGGATGCCGTTGCTCGGCCGGAACACCCTGCTGGACGAAGCACTCACCCATGTGGACGATGTCGAGCCCACGCTCCGGAGCCGGCTGCTGGCGGCTGCGTCGACTCAGCTCACCGCCTCGGACTCCCCGGGGGCGGCCGCGCTCGCCGACCGCGCCCTGGCCGAGGCGGGGGCCGATCGCGATGCTCGGGCCCGCGCGCTGGTCGCGGTGCTCCTGGCCACCTGGACCCCTGACACGGCGGTTCAGCGGCTCGGCCAGGTGCAGGAGCTGCTCACGCTCGGCGCGCTGAACACCGGCCTGGAGGCGACCGCCGCGCACCTCCATCGCTGCGTCCTGCTCGAGCTGGGCCGCCCCCAGAAGTCGGCTCAGGCATCGCGCGCGTTCACGGAGATCGCTCGGCGCACCCAGGACCCCGATCTCGCCCTCCTCGACACCTGGTGGGAGGCCGGCCTGCGGCTGTTGCGGGGAGAGCTGGACGAGGCCCGCGAGCTCGCGCGCGCAGCGGCCGGTACCGCGGCGCTAGCATCGCCCGCGGCGGCCATGCTCGACCTGATCTCCCGATCCACCGTCGAAGGGATCGCCGCCTGGCACGCCGGGCGGCTGATCGACGTCGTCGGCCAGGCGGCCGATCTCGCCGCTGACACCGACCCCGCATTCCTCCTGGTGGTCGCCCTCGGGCACGCCGAGTCCGGGAACCGTGACGTCGCGATTCCGCTGATCGACGGGCTGCTCGCCGAACCTCCCACCGGGCAGCGCCGGGCTCCCTGGTCCATCATGCTGGCGGCCGCCCTCATCGCGTTGGGAGACGCCGGGCGCCTCGCACCTCTGATCCCCGTCCTCCGGTCGTTCGGGCCCCATGTCGTGGTGTTGTGGCCAGGCATGGTCACGCTGGGACCGGCCCAGCTCTACCTGGGCGGCGCCCTGGCGGTCACCGGCGAGACCGACGAGGCGCGCCGGGTGTTGTTCGCGGCGTTGGACCAGGCCGAGGCGCTCGGGGCACGTCCCTTCGTCGAGCGGGCACTCAGGCTCTTGCACTCCTTGCCGGCGACCTAGCACTCTCGGTCGGCGAGCCGGCTCCTGTCGTGACCCCCACCAGCGCCGCACCAGCCGGGCACCAAGGCCCGCCGTGACCCTGGCGGCATGACAACTACGGCACCTACCAGTCACGCGGGTATCCCCACGCCGTCCGCACGTATCGCTCGACGCGAGGTCGTTCGCTTCGTCGTCGTCCAAGCGGTCCTCGGAATGGCCTGCACCGCCGTCGCCGCCTCGCAGGGCGTCGCCGTGCTCACCCTCGACGAGGCCTCGCCTCTAGGACAGGCCGCTACCTACGGTCTGGCCCTCACTCCCCTCGTCGCCGCCTTCGCGACACGTCTGAGCACGACGCATCGCCTCCGCGGCTGGGGCTTCCGCAGGGTCGCAGGCCGCACCCTGCTGCTCGCCTGGCTCGTCGGACTCGTCCCGGTGCTCGCGGCCTACGCCGCCGTGTGGCTGAGCCGGGCCGCGGGCTACGACGGCGACCTGCGCTCGGCCGTCCTGGCCGCGACGGTCATGGTTCTGCCCTACCTCGTCCTCGCGATCACCGAGGACATCGGCTGGCGGGGGCTGCTCGTCGCCCGGCTCGCCGAGCTCGCTCCGACGCGCATCGTCTACGTGGTCAGCGGCGTCCTGTGGAGCCTGTCCCATGTGGGCCTGCTCGTGTTCCTGGGCGGTACGCCGGCCGGGGTGTCGACGGTCTACGCGGTCGCCATGTTCACGATCGCGACGACCGCGCTGGGGTCGATCCTCGCGGCGATGCAGCTGCGCTGGGGGCTGTGGCCGGGTGTCCTCACGCACGCCACGGTGAACGCCGTCCTCTACCAGTTCGCGGACCCCTCGACCGTGCAGACCTCTCCGTGGACGCCCTGGATCGCCACCGAGACCGGCCTCGCCTACGCGGTAGCGATGCTGCTCGCAGCCCTCGTCTTCCTGCGCTGGTTCGGGGTTCCGGCCAGACACCAGTCACCCACCAGCGACGTCGCCGACGCTGACTGAGGTCAGCACAGCTCGACCGAAAGCCGACCAGTCCCGATCACCAGATCCCCAGTCAAGGAGAATCGCCATGAACACCCTTACCCTCCGCCGCCTCAGTGGCGTCGCTGCCATCGCCGCCGGGCCGCTCTGCTTGCTCGGCGGAGTTCTGCACCCCGTCGTCGAGGGCAGGGCGCACAGCGCCGAGGCGCTCGCCGGACCGCATGCCACCGGGTCTCTGGCCCTGCTGCTTGGCACGGTCCTGCTCCTGCTCGGCCTGCCCGGCGTCTACGGATGGATCGCGCCGCGCCTCGGCACCCTCGGCCTGATCGGATACGTGCTGTACTTCCTCGGCAACATGCTCAGCGCCGTCCCGCACCTCGTCCTGATGGCCTTCGCGGCATCGGACGTGGCGCGCACGCACCCGGAGGTCATCTCGGACCAGGACGCGATCATCGGCGCTCCGGGCTTCGAGGTCGAACAGCTCACGACAGGGCTCGGCATCATGCTCGGACTGCTGCTGCTGGGCATCGCCCTCCTGCGTGGCCACGTCGTGCCGCGCTGGATCGGCTGGGCCGGCCTCGCTGGAGCCTTGGTCATGCTGGCCCCGCTGCCTGCGATGCCCGTGGCCAGCGGCTTGCAGATCGAGCTTCTGCGAGGCGCCATGATCGTCGGATTGGGCGCGATGGCCGTCCGGTCGACGCAGGAACGACCGGTCGCCATCGAGCGAGAGCAAGTCGCCGCCCTCTGACCGGTCGCGACGGGGACCAAGCGGGTGCCGTGACCGCGCTTGCCTCAGGCCTGGTGAGACACCGTCTCACCAGGCCTGATACGTCGGGCTGGCAGTGTGCGATCTCAGGGCACCCCGGAGGGGTGTCTCGCGTCATGGCGGACAGCGTGCCTCGGGTCATCGAGCACAGTGGCGCGAGCACGATGGCCGGGCATGTCAAAGGCTCGCCTGGTCATCACCGCCGTCGTCCTGGCAGATCGCCCGGTCGCGCAGGTCGCCCGCGACGACCAGGTCGCCCGCTCATGGATCTACGAGCTACTCGCCCGCTACCACGAGCACGGCGAGGCCTACCGCACTTGCGACACCCACGACGCGTCCGCGCCGACCCCGTCTCCACGACCGGGAACCTGACCCTGCGCCACGACGGCCGACTGCACCGCATCCGCATCGGCCGGGCCCACGCCGGAACCCACGTCCTGCTCCTGCTCCACGACCTCGACATCCGCATCATGAACGCAGCGACCGGCGAGAGCCTGCGCGAGCTCACCCTCGACCGCACCCGCGACGACCAGCCACAACACCCACGAACCCAGAAATGACGAACGCCCGAACCTACGAAACGTAGGTTCGGGCGTCCTCGATGTCCTGAGACATCACAACGTCGGGCTGGCAGGATGTGAACCTGCGACCCCTTGACCCCCAGGGAAGTCGAAGGGGGTTCGACTCGATATCGAACGATCGTCGTTTTGCCGTCTGACCTGCGTCGACGCGGTCGAGACGGCACAGCACGAGACGTGCCGAAACGATCCGTCCAGCGATGCGTGGCTGCCCTCGTGGCTGCCCTCTGGCGCGCTCGCGGTCGACGGCAGTACGTTCGTTCCCTCGGTGGCCGTGAGTCGCGGCATGGCATGGCAGAGGGTCGGAGCGGGCAGCCACCGGACGCCCCGACCCTCCCAGAGCGTCAGACGACGCCGATCATCGATCATGGGAGATGTCATGAGCACCACACTCGACGCCCGGTCCCTCGTCGCCCGCGAGGCTACCGTTCGCCGCCGCCTCGCCCCAACGGGTACGCGCTGCGCAAGGATCGCCGCACGGGCGTCTACCGCGTGCTAAACCTCGCCGTCTACGCCGCCCTCGTCCTCGAGACGGGCGTCCTCGACAACGTCGAGGACGTCGTCCGCGACCGGGCCTGACCGCCGTCATCCTGCTCGGCGTCGAGCCTGATTCCAGGACCCGTTCGTGCCGATAGATCACTTGTGAGCGAGCAGCTGCAGGAGCAACCACCGACGAAGTCGCAACCTAGTCGGCTTCAGTTGCTGTGGGGTTTCTGCATCGTCATCGTCGGCGGCGCGGTCGCGCTGGTCGGCTTCCTGGCCGTGATGTTCGTGTGCATCTGGGTCATCGTCAACGTCATGACCGCTGCGCAGGCGCTGACGTCGTAGCTGACTCACGAGCGCCAATCTCTGACGGCTGGCGGTCGTCAGCGCCAGTGTCGCGGCACCGTCCAGCAACGCTCGAGCGCCAGCGCCACCAGCTCGGCAGACGGGGATCGCGGCGAGCTGCGCGTGCGCGGGACGCTCGTGCGGACCGCCGACGGGCTCGTCATCCATCCGCCGAAAACGGGCAACGGCTGGCGCTCGATCCCTGTCTCGCCCGCCAGCGCCGCAGCGTTGCGCGAGCAGCGCCAGCGGCAGCGGCTCGACCGGCTCGCCGCCGGTCCGTAGTGGATCGGCTCAGAGCACGTGTTCACGAGCGAGGCGGGCACGCCGCTCGACCCGCGCAACGTGTCCCACTGGTTCGAGCGCGTCGTGCGCGACGCGCAGGTGACCGGATCGCTGCACACGCTGCGGCACACCGCCCTCACCGCCATGGCGGTCGCGGGTGTCCCGCTGTCCGTCGTCTCCCGCGTCGCCGGGCACGAGTCGATCACGACGACGATCGATCTGTACGGGCACGTATCGGAATCCGCTGCGCGCGACGCGGTGGCTGCCGCCGCTGCTCAACTCGGGCTGCCCGGGTAGCCGAGCGTGGCTGCCTAGCCGTTCGCGTGGCTGCCTAGAGCACCGGACACGACGAAGCCGCAGGCCAGACATACCGTCTGACCTGCGGCTTTGTTGTCGGGCTGACAGGATTTGAACCTGCGACCCCTTGACCCCCAGTCAAGTGCGCTACCAAGCTGCGCTACAGCCCGTCGGCCCCCGCAGGAGCCTCGGAAACTCTACCCCACGGTCGAGGTCGTTCCCGCACGCAAACCCGTCAGCGCTTGCGCTTCTCCCGGACGCGGACGGAGATCGAGATCGGCGTGCCCTCGAAGCCGAAGGTCTCGCGCAGGCGGCGCTCGATGTACCGGCGGTAACCGGGGTCGAGGAAGCCCGTCGCGAAGATCACGAACCGCGGCGGGCGCGTGGACGCCTGCGTGGCGAACAGGATGCGGGGCTGCTTGCCGCCGCGCAGCGGGTGCGGGTGGGCGGCGACGAGCTCGCCCAGGAAGGCGTTGAGGCGGCCGGTCGAGATGCGGGTGTCCCACGACTCCAGCGACCGCTCGAGGGCGGGCACGAGGCGGTCGGTGTGCCAGCCGGTCTTGGCGGAGATGTTGACGCGCGGTGCCCACGCGACCTGGACCAGGTCCTGCTCGATCTCGCGCTCGAGGAACGGGCGACGGTCCTCGTCCATGAGGTCCCACTTGTTGTACGCGATGACCAGGGCGCGGCCCGCCTCGATGACCTGCGAGATGACGCGGGTGTCCTGCTCGGTCATCTTGACGGAGGCGTCGACCAGGACGACGGCGACCTCGGCCTTCTCGATCGCGGCCTGTGTGCGCAGGGAGGCGTAGAAGTCGGCGCCGGAGGTCTGGTGCACGCGCCGTCGGATCCCGGCGGTGTCGACGAAGACCCACGGCTTGCCCTTGAGGGCGACGAGCTCGTCGACCGGGTCACGGGTGGTGCCCGCGATCTCGTCGACGACGACGCGCTCGGAACCGAGCACCTTGTTGAGGAGCGACGACTTGCCGACGTTCGGGCGACCGATCAGCGCGACGCGGCGTGGCCCGTCGGGGATCGGGGTGCCGTGCGCGGAGACCTCGGGCAGCGCGTCGATCGCGGCGTCGAGCAGGTCGCCGGTGCCGCGGCCGTGCAGGGCGGAGACCGGGAACGGCTCCCCCAGACCGAGCGCCCAGAGGTTGGCCGCGTCGGCCTCACCGGCAGGGCCGTCGACCTTGTTGGCACAGAGCACGACCGGCTTGCCGGACCGGCGCAGGAGGCGGACCACCTGGGTGTCGGTCTCGGTCACGCCGACGGTCGCGTCGACGACGAAGATGACGGCGTCGGCCAGCGAGATCGCGACCTCGGCCTGCTGGGCGACGCGCGCCTCGATGCCGGCGACGTCGACCTCCCAACCGCCGGTGTCGACGAGCGTGAACCGCTTGCCGGCCCAGTCGGCGGGGTAGCTGACGCGGTCGCGTGTGACGCCCGGCTTGTCTTCGACGACGGCCTCGCGACGACCGAGGATGCGGTTGACGAGGGTCGACTTGCCGACGTTCGGGCGGCCGACGACGGCGAGCACCGGGTAGACGACGACACGCTCGTCCTCGTCGGAACCCTCCTCGCCGGCGTGCAGGAGGGCAAGGTCCTCGTCCTCGAGCTCGTACTCGGTCAGGCCGGCGCGCAGAGCCTGCTCGCGTTGGGCGTCGCCCTCTTCGTCGGGCAGCACCAGGGCAGGATCAGTCTCGGTCATGGCCCCATTGTCCCAGGTGCTGCGACCGCGACACGACCCAGGCGGCTCGGGGGCGACGAGAACAACCTGAGTGGCGTGATCGGGCGACGTGGCGCGACCCAGGTTGTTCTCGACGAACCGGAAATCAGTCGGGCTTGCTGCTGCGCTCACGCTGGGGGTCGTCGGTCGGCAGCGGGATGCCGGAGCGTGCCGACGCCTCGTCGACGAGCCGTGCCAGGGCGATGCGGATGGCCTCGTTGGCTCGCTCGATGGCGAGCTTGCCGGACATCCCCGGCGGGCGCTCGATCACCAGCGGCTCGCCGAACTCGATCGCAAGCCGACGTCTCGGCCACGGCACCTTGTTCACCGACTCCCCCGTGCGCCGAGTGCCCAGCACCGCCACCGGGACGACCGACGCGTGCCCGTTCAGGGCGAGCCAGGCGATCCCCGCCCGCGCGCTCGTCGCGTCGCCGCGGCCGCGGTTGCCCTCAGGGAAGACGCCGACGAGCCCGCCGCGCTTGAGCACGCCCAGCGCGGCGGTCAGCGCGGTCCGGCCGCCGTCGTCACGGTTCACGGAGATCTGCCCCGCGGCCCGGAGCAGCAGACCGATCGGGCCCCAGAACATCTCCTCCTTGACCAGCACGTGCGAGGGCCGTGGCACGACGCCGTGCAGCAGCGGTCCGTCGAGGACGCCGGTGTGGTTGGCGGCCATCAGGACCGGTCCGGTCGCAGGAACGTTCGACCTGCCGGTGACCTGCGTGTTCCAGACGACGCGCGCCAGGAACCGGCCGACCCACCGGGACCAGCGCGGACCCCACACCGACGGGACGCTCACGGCCGGGGACCGACCTCGGCCTCGACGACCTCCAGCACCGCCTGCACCGTCTCCTCGAAGTTCATGTGCGAGGAGTCGATCGTCACGACGCCGTCGGCGGCCACGTGGAACTGGACCACGGTCGAGTCGTCGGCGTCACGCCGCAGCACCTGGTCCCTGGTGGCCTCCACGGCCGCGGCGTCGTCGGTGCCGTGGACGTCACGCGCACGCCGCGCCAGCCGTGCGGCCTCGCTCGCCGTCAGCAGCACGCGGACGTCGGCGTCGGGCGCGATCACGGTGGTGATGTCGCGCCCCTCCGCGACGATCCCCCGACCCTGGGAGAACGAGTCGGACTCCCCCGACGCGGCGATGAGCGACCGCTGCAGGTTGCCGAGCAGCTCGCGCACCTCCAGGTTGGTCGCGATCGCGCTGACGACCGCCGTGATCTGGGTCGACCGGATCGCCTCGTGCACGTCGACACCGCCGACGTGCACGCTCGGGTGCGCGGGGTCCGTACCGATGACCAGCGGGAACCCGTCCACAGCGGCAGCGACGGCTGCGGCGTCGGTCAGGTCGAGCCCCTGCTGCACGCACCACCACGTCGCCGCGCGGTACATCGCGCCGGTGTCCAGGTAGGCCAGCTCGAGGGCGCTCGCGACGGCCCGGGACACGCTCGACTTGCCCGAGCCCGAAGGCCCGTCGATCGCCACGACGAGGGTCGTGCTCAACTCACCAGTCTCCAACCGCGGGCACTCAGCTCCGCCTCCAGGTGCTCGACGCTGCCGGGCAGCACCGAGATCTCCGCCATACCGACCGGTCGCCCGGCCGCGTGCTCGAGGTGCAGGTCCTCGAGGTTGACCCCCGCCGCACCCACGTCGGTGAGCAGTCGCGCCAGCTCGCCGGGCGTGTCCGGCACCAGCACCGTCACGACCGCGTAGATCCGCTGCGCGCCGCCGTGCTTGCCGGGGATGCGCGCCACGCCGGCGTTTCCCTCGCTGATCGCGTGCGCGATCGCCGCCAGCGCGCCCAGCTCGACCGTCTCGGGTCCGTCAGCCTTCGCTGCGTGCGAGAGCGCCTCGATGACGGCGTCCAGGTCGGTGCGCAGACCGACGAGCACCTCGTGCACCGCCGACGCGTTCGCGGCGAGGATCGAGGTCCACAGAGCCGGGTCCGACGCCGCGAGCCGCGTGACGTCCCGCAGGCCCTGACCGGCCAGTCCCAGGGCCGTGTCGTCGGCGTCGCGCAGGCGCGCGGCCACGAGGCTCGCAGCGACCTGGGGGACGTGCGAGACGGCCGCGACTGCGGCGTCGTGCGCGTCGGCGTCCATCGCGACCGGCACGGCGCCGAGGTCCACCGCCAGCGAGCGCACGGCGAGCAGGGCGTCGGGTCGCGACGAGCCGGAGTCGGCGATCACCCACGGTCGGCCCAGGAACAGGTCCGGGACCGCGGCGCTCGGACCGGACCGCTCCCGACCCGCCATCGGGTGCGAGCCGACGTACCGGCTGAGATCCGCCCCGGCGGCGCGCAGCTCGGCGAGCACGTAGCCCTTCACGCTGGCCACGTCCGTGACGATCGCGTCGGGGAACGCCTCCAGCTCGGCGCGCACGACGTCCGCGGTGACGTCGGGCGGCGCCGCGACGACGATGATCGCCGGCGCAGGGTCGCCCGCAGACGCGGGCCGGCCCGCACCCACGTCCCGTGCGAGGGCCAGCGCCGTGCGGGACGGGTCGTGCAGGACGACGTCGACGCCTCGCGTGGTCAGGGCGAGCCCGACCGACGCGCCGAGCAGCCCGGTGCCCACGATGCGCACCGGCCCACGGGTCGCCAGCGTCACATGCCCACCCGGACCATCAGGGAACCCACCTCGGTCTTCGAGAGCACACGCGTGCGCCCGGACTTGAGGTCGCCCAGGCGGATCGGGCCGATCTGCGTGCGGACCAGGCCGGTGACCGGGTACCCGGCCTCCTCGAAGATCCGCCGCACGATGCGGTTGCGGCCTTCGTGCAGCTCGACCTCGACCAGGCTGGCCTGCGGGGTCGTCTGCACGATCTGGAACTTGTCCAGCTTGGCCGGACCGTCCTCGAGCTCGATGCCCTTGAGCAGTCGGCCGCCCAACGAGTTCGTGACGCGACCTTCGAGCTGCACCAGGTAGACCTTGGGCACGGCGTGCGCCGGGTGGGCCAGCCGGTTGGCCAGCTCGCCGTCGTTGGTCAGCAGGATCAGACCTTCGGTCTCGGCGTCGAGCCGGCCGACGTGGAACAGACGCTCGCTGCGGTCCTGGACGTACTGCCCGATGGAGGGACGGCCCTCCGGGTCGTGCATCGTCGAGACGACGCCCTTGGGCTTGTTCAGTGCGATCGTCACGATCGAGGTGTCGAGCTGCACGCGCAGGCCGTCGACGTGGATCACCGCGGTCAGCGGGTCGACGCGCACGCCGAGCTCGCGGACCGTGTTGTTGTCCACCGTCACGCGGCCGGCCGCGATGAGGTCCTCGCACGCGCGGCGCGAGCCGAGTCCCGCGGCGGCGAGCACCTTCTGCAACCGGACGCCGTCGGGGTCGTGGACGTCGATCGTCACTTCGGCCACGCGCTGGCGCGGCGGTCGGGCAGTCGTGCGCGACCTGCTCGCACCTGTCGGCGCCGCGCTGCGCGGGTAGCCGGACTTCGCGCGCGGTGCGGCACTCCTCGACGAGCTGGGAGCACCGCCGCGCGACGAGCCGCCGGTGCCCGCCGAACCGCGCGACGAGCCGCCGGTGCCCGCCGAACCGCGCGACGATCCACCCGTTCCGGCGGCACCGCGTGACGCGCCTCCACCCGCACCGGAGCCGCGCGACGAGCCGCCGCCGCTCGATCCACCGCGGTAGGAGTCACCGCTGCTGCGGTAGCCGTCACCACCACCGGTGCTCCCGCGGTACCCCTCGCCGCCGCCCGAACCCCGGTACCCACCGGAGCTGCCACCACGCGAGCCGCCGCTGCTCGCACCGCCGGTGCTCCGGGAGCCGCCGGTGCTGGGCTTCGACCCGCCGCTGCGGCCGGAAGCAGAGCCCCCGGACCGTCCGCCGGTCGACCCGGTGCCTCCTGAGCGTGGTGCCTGCGGGGTCATCTGCTGTCTCCGATCGCCTGGTCGACGCCCTCGAAGGCGTCGATGTCCGGCAGGTAGGGCGCGAGCGGGGGCATCTCGTCCAGGCTGGACAGCCCCATCCGCTCCAGGAAGTATCCCGTGGTTGCGTACAGCACGGCACCGGAGGACGGATCTGTGCCCACCTCGGCCACCAGTCCGCGGGTCGTGAGGGTGCGCACGACACCGTCGACGTTCACGCCACGGACCGCCGAGACCTGTCCGCGCGTGACGGGCTGCCGGTACGCGATCACGGCGAGGGTCTCGAGGGCGGCCTGGGTGAGGCGGGCCGTCTGGCCGTCCAGCACGAACCGGCCGACCACGTCGGCGTACACGGGTGCCGAGTAGATCCGCCAGCCGTCGCCGGCACGCCGCACCTCGAAACCGCGAGGGCGGCCACCGTTCTCGCCCCGGTACTCGGCGGCGAGCGTGGCCAGCAGCTCCTCGACCCGGTCCGTCGGCAGCGCCAGCACGGTGGCCAGGCGGATCGCGGGGATGGGCTCGTCGGCGACCATGAGGACGGCCTCGAGCGCCGACAGCGCACCGCCGGGAAGGTCGTCGACGTCGAACGCGAGCTCGTCCGCGGCCGCGGGGTCGACGTCGACCGCGTCGACGGCCTCCACTGGTTCGTCGGTCATGCATCCTCCTCGGGTGCAGGCTCCGGCACCGTCTCGATGGTGGTGTCCAGCTGGTCGAAGTCGTCGGACACCTCGATGTCCCCCTCGGCCGATCCCGTCCAGCGCACGGTCAGCTCGCCGAGCGGCGTCACCTGGTCGAACCCGACCGCACCCTCACGGAACAGCTCCAGGAGCGCCAGGAACCGCGCGACGACGACGATCGTCGCGTCCGCGTCGGCGGTCAGCGCCCGGAACGACATCGCACCGCCGTGCCGCAGCCGGTCCACCAGCACCGCCGCCTGCTCCCGCACGCTGACGGCCGGCGCGTGCAGGTGACTGAGGTCGACACCGGGCGCCGGGGCCCGGGGCTGCTCGGCCTTGGCCGCCAGCGCGGCAAGCTCCTGCGGGCCGATCTGCCAGATCAGCTCCGGCAGGAGCGCAGCGAGATGCGGTTCGAGCGTGACGAGGCGGGGGAACCGGCGTCCCTCGGTGGCGAGCCTCTCGGCCAGGTCGGCGGCGACGAGCTTGTACGCGCGGTACTGCAGCAGCCGCGCGAAGAGCAGGTCGCGGGCCTCGAGCAGCTCGATGTCCTCCTGGTCCTCGACGTCCGCCGAGGGCAGCAGGCGGGCGGCCTTGAGGTCGAGGAGCGTGGCTGCGATCACCAGGAACTCGCTCGCCTGACCGAGGTCCCACTCCTTCTCAGCGGCCCGCAGGTACCCGATGAACTCGTCGGTCACCTGGGCGAGCGCAACCTCGGTGATGTCGAGCTTGTGCTTCGCGATCAGCCCGAGCAGGAGGTCGAACGGCCCGCTGAAGTTCGTGAGGTGAACCTCGAAACCCTGGCTGCCGACAGGCGCAGCCGGGGTCGACTCGGAGAGCGGGGCCGCTGCCTCGTCAGGCGGCGTCGCCACGGGCGACGAGCTCACGTGCCAGCTGCCGGTAGGCCGCCGCACCGGAGTGCGTCGGGGCGTACGTCGTGATCGGCTCGGCGGCCACCGTCGCGTCGGGGAACTTCACCGTGCGGCTGATCACCGTGTGCAGAAGGGCATCACCGAACGCCTCGTGCACGCGGGCGACGACCTCCCGCGCGTGGAGCGTCCGGGGGTCGTACATCGTGGCCAGGATGCCGTCGAGCTCCAGGCGGGGGTTCAGCCGGTCACGGACCTTGTCGATGGTCTCCACCAGCAGCGCCACGCCGCGGAGCGCGAAGAACTCGCACTCGAGCGGGATGAGCACGCCGTGCGCGGCGGTCAGGGCGTTCACGGCCAGCAGGCCGAGCGACGGCTGGCAGTCGATGAACACGACGTCGTAGTCGTCCAGGATCGGACGCAGCGCCCGGGCGAGCACCGTCTCGCGCGCGACCTCGCCGACGAGCTGCACCTCGGCGGCGGACAGGTCGATGTTCGCGGGCAGCAGGTCGAGGTTCGGCGTCGCGGTGTGCTGGATGAGCGAGTGGATGTGGGCGTCGCGCTCCATGAGCAGGTTGTAGACCGTGCGGTCCAGCTCGTGCGGGCTGATCCCCAGACCGACGGACGCGGCACCCTGCGGGTCGAAGTCGACGATGAGCACGCGCCGGCCGTACTCGGCGAGCGCGGCGCCCAGGTTGATCGTGGTCGTCGTCTTGCCGACGCCACCCTTCTGGTTGCAGAGCGCGATCACCCGGGCCGGGCCGTGCGAGGCGAGCGGCGTGGGGTCGGGGAACTCAGGCATCGGGCGCCCGACGGCGTCGAGCTGCGGGTCGGTCATCTGCTGGCTCACCACGCCGCACAACCTACCGGAGCGGACCGCCTCGACGCCGCGCGACAGACCGGTCGAACGCCAACGCTCACCGCGCGCGTGGGTGGGACGCGGCGTACACCTCGCGCAGCGTGTCCGGAGTCACGAGCGTGTAGATCTGCGTGGTCGTGACCGACGCGTGCCCGAGCAGCTCCTGGACCACCCGGACGTCCGCGCCGCCGGCGAGCAGGTGCGTGGCGAACGAGTGCCGCAGCGTGTGTGGTGACACGTGCTCGGCACCCGCCAGACCGGCCTTCTCCGCAGCGGACCGCAGCACCGCCCAGGCGCTCTGCCGGCTGAGCCGCGCGCCGCGCGTGTTGAGGAACAACCCCGGCGACCCACCCCTGCTCCCGGTCGCCAGTGCGGGTCTCCCACGGACCAGATAGGCGTCGACCGCGTCGAGCGCGAAGCTCCCGACCGGTACGACGCGCTCCTTGCGCCCCTTGCCGAACAGCCGGACCGACGCGTATCCCGGCGTTCGATCGACGTCGTCGACGTCGAGACCGACCGCCTCGGAGATGCGGGCCCCCGTGCCGTAGACGAGCTCGAGGAGCGCGCGGTCGCGCAGCGGGACCGGGCCGTCGCCGAGCCCGGCCGCGTCGAGGAGCCGCTCGACGTCGTCGACCGAGATCGCCTTGGGAAGCCGCTTGGGCTGAGCCGGCGGGCGGACTGCGCTCGCCGCATCGGTTCCCGTCACGCCGTCCAGCAGCAGGAACTTGTGCCACCCGCGCACCGCCACGACCGACCGGGCCGACGACGACGCCGACAACGCCGTCCGCCCGTCGGAACCCGTACGGACGGCCAGCAGGTAGTCCTCGACGTCCCGTTCACGGATCAGCCCTGGGTCGTGGCAGCCGCGCGACGCGAGGAACGCGACGTAGCGGGAGAGGTCCCGACGGTAGGCGAGCAGCGTGTTGACCGACAGCCCCCGCTCGACGGTGAGGTGGGCCAGATAGGTCTCGAGGGAGGCCTCGATGGTCGTCACGGCGTCAGAGCGGCAGGAAGACGTCCACTGCCAGGGCGATCGACAGCAGCGTGAGGTAGGTGATCGACGCGTGGAAGACGGTCATCGCCTTGAGCTTGCCGCGGCTGGGGTCCTCGGCGCGGCGCAGCAGACCGATGGTGCTCCACAGGAACCAGATGCCGAGCCCCGCCGCGACGACGCCGTACACCCAGGTCATGCCCTGCACCGGCCAGATCAGCAGCGAGCACGCGATCATCGCCACGGTGTACAGGATCATCTCCCGCGCGACCTTGGTGTCCTTGGCGACGACGGGAAGCATCGGGACGCCTGCGGCGGCGTAGTCGCGCTTGAACTTCATCGACAGCGGCCAGTAGTGCGGCGGCGTCCAGAAGAAGATGACGCCGAACAGGAGCACGGCGGTCCAGGACAGTCCGCCGGTCACCGCAGACCAGCCGATGAGCACCGGCATGCAGCCGGCCGCACCGCCCCAGACGATGTTCTGCGGCGTCCGTCGCTTCAGGATCATGGTGTAGCCCACGACGTAGATCAGGATCGCCGCGGCGGTGAGCCACGCTGAGGCCGGGTTCACCAGGAACCACAGCCAGGTGAGCGAGAAGACCCCGAGCGCGATGCCGAAGATCAGGGCCGCCCGTGGCGACACCTCACCGGTCACCAGCGGTCGGCGCTTGGTCCGGTTCATGATCTTGTCGATGTCGCGGTCGAGGTAGCAGTTCAGGACGTTCGCCGCACCAGCCGCCGCCGCACCCCCGACCAGCGTCTCGAGGACGAGGACCAGCCCGGGCCAGCCGCCCGCCGCGAGGATCATCGTCGGGACCGTGGTGACCAGCAGGAGCTCGATCACGCGGGGCTTGGTCAACGCGACGTACGGACCGACCACCCGCCGCAACCAGCCCGCCCTCGGCGAGGTCGAGACGGACTGCGACCCGTGCAGCGGGCCGACAGCGATCTGGTCGTCCGACGCTCCGGCGTCTTCGACTGACAGAGGGCTGCTGAGGCGCACGCGCTGCGGGTTCCGTTCGTGTCCGGCGGGGGTGATGTCGCGCAGCCATGCTACGGCCTGCGCCCACCCCCGGGGCGACGCCGAACCGGTACAACCGCCCCGCGGGCGTGTGACATCCATCGCTGGTGACGAGCGCGACAACCACGGTCCTGGTCACGCCCGGCGGCATGGCCCACCTGCGCTATAGGCTCGAAGGGCACGGTCCGACGACCGCCGCGAAGGCGCGACGCCGACCTGCTCGGTGGCCCGCAGTGGCTGCCCGAACTCGTCCGACACGTCACCCGGCCGCAGGCCAGGGTGGGAATGAGGTGCGGTGAACGCGAAGGCTCCCCTGGCGAAGACGGTCGGTTGGACTGATCTTGACGTGAAGGCGGTGGACACGGTCCGTGTCCTGGCCGCGGACGCGGTCGAGAAGGTCGGCAACGGCCACCCGGGGACGGCGATCAGCCTGGCCCCCGCCGCCTACCTGCTGTACCAGAACGTGCTCCGGCACGACCCGGCCGACCCGCACTGGCTGGGCCGCGACCGGTTCATCCTCTCGGCAGGCCACTCCAGCCTCACGCAGTACATCCAGCTGTACCTGGCCGGCTTCGGGCTCGAGCTCCAGGACCTCGAGGCGCTGCGGACGTGGGGCTCCAAGACGCCCGGACACCCCGAGTACAAGCACACGACCGGTGTGGAGATCACCACGGGTCCGCTCGGCCAGGGGCTCGCATCCGCGGTCGGCTTCGCGATGGCGGCCCGCCGTGAGCGCGGCCTGCTCGACCCCGACGCCGCACCGGGCACCAGCCCGTTCGACCACTTCGTGTACGTCATCGCTTCCGACGGCGACCTGCAGGAGGGCGTGACCAGCGAGGCGTCGTCCATCGCGGGCACGCAGGAGCTCGGCAACCTCATCGTGCTCTGGGACGACAACCACATCTCGATCGAGGGCGACACCGAGATCGCGTTCACCGAGGACGTCGTCGCGAGGTACGAGGCCTACGGCTGGCACACCCAGTTCGTGGACTGGACGGCGGGGCCGGACGGCTACGTCGAGGACGTCGACTCCCTGCACGCGGCGATCGAGGCGGCGAAGGCCGTCACCGACCGCCCGTCGTTCATCGGCCTGCGGACGCTGATCGCGTGGCCGACCCCCGGCAAGACGAACGAGCACTCGGCCCACGGCTCCAAGCTGGGCGGCGATGCCGTCCGTGGGCTCAAGGAGGCCGTCGGGTTCGCCCCCGACAGAGCCTTCGACGTCGACCCCGCGGTGCTCGCGCACACGCGTGGGCTGAGCGAGCGCACCGCGCCCGTCAAGGCCGCGTGGCAGGAGTCGTTCGGCGCGTGGCGTGCCGCCAACCCGGACAACGCTGCCCTGCTCGACCGGCTGGTCGCGGGCGAGCTGCCCGACGGCTGGGCCGACGCCCTGCCCGTGTTCCCCGCCGGCAAGGCGGTAGCCACACGTGCCGCGTCCGGCGACGTGCTCTCCGCCCTGGCCCCGGTGCTGCCCGAGCTGTGGGGCGGCTCTGCCGACCTCGCCGGCTCCAACAACACCACCATGAAGGGCGAGCCGTCCTTCCTCCCGGCCAAGCGCTCCACGACGGAGTTCGCCGGCGACCAGTTCGGACGCACCCTGCACTTCGGCATCCGCGAGCACGCCATGGGCTCGATCCTCTCGGGCATCCGGCTGCACGGGCTGACCCGGCCGTACGGCGGCACGTTCTTCACCTTCAGCGACTACATGCGCGGTGCCGTACGCCTGGCCTCGCTCATGGGCGTGCCGGCCGTCTACGTCTGGACGCACGACTCCATCGGTCTCGGCGAGGACGGCCCCACGCACCAGCCGATCGAGCACCTCGCGGCGGTACGTGCCATCCCCGGCCTCACGGTCGTCCGCCCCGCCGACGCCAACGAGACGGCCGCTGCCTGGAAGGCGACGCTCGAGCACACGACCGGTCCTGTGGCCCTCGTGCTCACCCGGCAGAACGTCCCGACGTTCCCCCGCGGCGAGGACGGCTTCGCCTCGGCGGACGGCCTGGCACGGGGCGCGTACGTGCTGCTGGAGGCGAGCACCGGCACACCTGACGTGATCCTCATCGGCACGGGCTCGGAGGTGCAGCTGGCGGTCGAGGCCCGCACCACCCTCGAGGCCGCCGGCGTGCCGACCCGGGTCGTGTCCGCTCCGTCGCTCGAGTGGTTCGCGGACCAGGACGAGGCGTACCGCGAGTCGGTGCTGCCGTCGTCGGTCCGCGCACGCGTCTCGGTCGAGGCGGGCATCGCCCTCTCGTGGCACAAGCTCCTCGGCGATGCGGGCCGCTCCGTCTCGATCGAGCACTACGGTGCCTCGGCGTCGGCGGAGAAGCTGTTCGAGGAGTTCGGCTTCACCGCCGAGCACGTCGTCGCCGCGGCCCACGAGTCGATCGCGGCGGCGAACAGCGGTCCCGCGAACACACCCGGCCTGCCCCTCGCGAGCGGCACGGGCGACCAGCAGGTCTGAGTCTGATCGGACGCGCCGGCCCCGGGTTCTACGGGGCCGGCGCTCGGATGAAGGGGATCGACATGGCACGGAACAGCAACCCCCTGGCACGCCTGGCGGACGCAGGAGTCGCGATCTGGCTCGATGATCTGTCGCGCGAGCGGCTGCGCACGGGGAACCTCGCCGAGCTGGTCGCGGACAGCGGTGTGGTCGGCGTGACGACGAACCCGTCGATCTTCGCCAGTGCCCTGTCCAAGGGCGACGCGTACGACGCCCAGCTGCGCGAGCTGGCCGCGGACGGCGCCGACGTCGACGCGGCGGTCTTCCGGATCACCACCGACGACGTGCGCGAGGCGGCGGACGTGCTGCGGCCCGTGTACGACCGCACCGACGGCGTCGACGGCCGCGTCTCCATCGAGGTGGATCCGCGACTGGCCAAGGACACCGAGGGCACGATCGCGTCGGCGAAGTCGCTGTGGGCGACAGTCGACAGGCCGAACGTCTTCATCAAGATCCCAGCGACGCGCGAGGGCCTGGCTGCGATCACGGCTGTGCTCGCCGAGGGCATCAGCGTCAACGTCACCCTGATCTTCTCGCTCGAGCGCTACGGTGCCGTGCTCGACGCGTTCGAGTCCGGACTCGAGCAGGCGCAAGCGAACGGCCACGATCTCGCCCCCATCGCGTCGGTCGCCTCGTTCTTCGTCTCACGCGTCGACACCGCGATCGACCCGCTGCTCGACAAGCTCGGCTCCCCCGAGGCGGCAGCTCTGCGCGGGAAGGCCGCGATCGCGAATGCCCGGCTCGCGTACGGGCTGTTCCAGGAGGTCGTCGCGGACGACCGCTGGAAGGCCCTCGCGGCCCAGGGCGCGCATCCGCAGCGTCCCTTGTGGGCGTCGACCGGCGTGAAGGACAAGGCGTACCCCGACACGCTCTACGTCGACGAGCTCGTGGTTGCCGGCGTCGTGAACACGATGCCCGAGGCCACGCTGCGGGCCGTCGCCGACCACGGCGGTGACGCGCACGACACGGTGACGGGCACCCGCGAGCAGGCAGAGGGGGTCATCTCCGGCCTGCGCGACCTGGGCATCGACATCGACGACGTGACGGAGCAGCTCGAGGTCGAGGGCGTGGACAAGTTCACGGCCAGCTGGGGTGAGCTGCTCGGGACCGTCTCCGACGGCCTCGCGGCCGCCGCGAAGCAGAACGAGTCGGGAGTCGCCAGGTGAGCTCGACCAAGGTCAGCGCCGAGAACAACCCGCTGCGGGACGAGCGGGACCGCCGGCTCCCCCGGATCGCCGGTCCGTGCGGGCTGGTGATCTTCGGGGTGACTGGAGATCTCGCGCGCAAGAAGCTCATGCCGGCCGTGTACGACCTGACCAACCGGGGTCTGCTGCCCCCGGGTTTCGCCCTGACCGGCTTCGCACGACGCGACTGGGCGACCCAGGACTTCGCGAAGATCGTGCACGACTCGGTGCGTGAGCACGCGCGCACGCCGTTCCGCGAGGCGACCTGGCGCCAGATGTCCGAGGGCATCCGGTTCGTGCAGGGCACGTTCGACGACGACGACGCGTTCGACCGGCTCCGCGAGACGGTCGAGGAGCTGGACGTCACCCGAGGGACGGGCGGCAACCACGCGTTCTACCTCTCCGTCCCGCCGAGCTCGTTCCCCGTGGTGTGCAAGCAGCTCGCCCGGTCCGGCCTGTCGCAGCCCGCCGAAGGCACGTGGCGCCGCGTGGTCATCGAGAAGCCCTTCGGCCACGACCTGAAGAGCGCCCGCGAGCTGAACGACATCGTCTCCGACGTCTTCAACCCGGACGACATCTTCCGGATCGACCACTACCTCGGCAAGGAGACGGTGCAGAACCTGCTGGCCCTCCGATTCGCCAACCAGCTGTTCGAGCCGATCTGGAACGCCAACTACGTCGACCACGTCCAGATCACCATGGCCGAGGACATCGGCATCGGCGGACGCGCGTCGTACTACGACGGCATCGGCGCGGCCCGGGACGTGATCCAGAACCACCTGATGCAGCTGCTCGCGCTCACCGCGATGGAGGAGCCGGCGTCGTTCGAGGCGGACGGCCTGCGCGCCGAGAAGGTCAAGGTCCTCTCGGCCGTCCGGGTTCCCCGGGACATCGGCAAGCACACCTCTCGCGGGCAGTACGCGGCCGGCTGGCAGGGCGGCGAGAAGGTCGTCGGGTACCTCGAGGAGGAGGGCTTCGACAAGGAGTCCACCACCGAGACGTTCGCGGCGATCCGCGTGGACATCGACAACCGTCGCTGGGCCGGCGTGCCGTTCTACCTGCGCACGGGCAAGCGTCTGGGCCGACGGGTCACCGAGATCGCCGTGGTCTTCAAGCGCGCTCCGCACCTCCCGTTCGAGTCGACCGCGACCGCCGAGCTGGGCAAGAACGCCCTGGTCATCCGCGTGCAGCCCGACGAGGGCGTCACGCTGCGCTTCGGCGCCAAGGTGCCGGGCACGGCCATGGAGGTGCGCGACGTGACGATGGACTTCGGCTACGGCCACGCGTTCACCGAGTCCTCCCCCGAGGCGTACGAGCGGCTGATCCTCGACGTCCTGCTCGGCGACCCGCCGTTGTTCCCGCGGCACGAGGAGGTCGAGCTGTCCTGGAAGGTGCTCGACCCGATCACCGCCTACTGGGCCGCCCACGGGAAGCCGGACCAGTACCGCTCCGGCACCTGGGGGCCGGAGTCGGCGGACAAGATGATGGCGCGCGACGGACGAGCCTGGAGACGGCCATGATCATCGAGATGCCGAACACGACCACCCGCGACGTCAACAAGCGGCTGCTGAAGGAGCGCGACGAGGGCGGTGCGATCGCGCTCGGCCGTGTGCTGACCCTCGTCGTGTCGGTGGGCGACCGCGACCCCGAGGAAGCGATCGAGGCGGCGAACGACGCCAGCCGGGAGCACCCGTGCCGCGTGATCGTCATCGCCAACGACGTGTCCGACAAGGAGTCGAACCTCGACGTGCAGATCCGGCTCGGAGGCGACGCCGGTGCCAGCGAGGTCCTCGTCCTGCGGCCGTCGGGCGCTCTCGAGCGGCACCTGGACACCCTCGTGATCCCCCTCCTGCTGCCCGACGCGCCGATCGTGGCCTGGTGGCCGTACGAGGTGCCGAAGAACGTGGCCGAGGACCCGATCGGTCGTATGGCCGCCCGCCGGATCACGGACTCCACGCAGGCGCTCCACCCGCTGGCCACCCTGCGTCAGCTCGCGGCCACCTACGTCGACGGTGACACTGACCTCGCCTGGACGCGCGCGACCCTGTGGCGTGGCCTCATCGCCGCCACGCTCGACCAGCCGCCGTACGAGCCCGTGCACAAGGCGGTCATCGTCGGGCAGGCGAACCACCCGTCGGTCGACCTGATCGCCGCGTGGCTGGCGCAGGCGCTGCGCTGCCCGGTCGAGATCGAGCGGGTCACCGAGGCACTGGCCATCACCCAGGTCCGACTCGAGCGAACGTCAGGACCGATCGTGCTGGACCGGCCCGACGGGAAGACCGCCGCCCTGCACCAGCCCGACCAGCCCGACCACCGGATCGCCCTGCCGATCCGCCAGCTCCGTGAGTGCCTGGCGGAGGAGCTGCGACGCCTCGACGCCGACGAGGTCTACGGCGAGGTGCTCCAGAAGGGACTTGCGAGGCTCCAGGCGTGACCGGCTCGCAGCACGCCCCGCGGGACGTCGTCGTCCATCCCGACGCCACCGTGCTGGCGGAGGCGGCGGCCGCGCGGCTGCTGACCCGGCTGATCGACCTGCAGTCGCACCGATCGCCGCTGCACGTCGGGCTGACGGGCGGCACGGTCGGCATCGCCACGCTCCGTGCGGTCGCGGCGAGCCCTGTACGGGACGCCGTCGACTGGTCGGGCGTGCACCTGTGGTGGGGGGACGAGCGGTTCGTCCCGGACGGCCACCCGGACCGCAACGAGACCCAGGCCCGCGAGGCGCTCATCGACGCTCTCGGCGAGGCGCTGCCCGCGTCGAACGTGCACCCGATCCCCGCGCTGAGCGACGAGGTCCCGACGCCCGAGGCGTCCGCCGCGCTGTACGCGTCGGCGTTGACGGAGGCCGGCACGCCCGCGTTCGACATCCTGCTGCTCGGCATGGGTCCGGACGGGCACGTCGCTTCCCTCTTCCCGGGGCACCAGGCGCTCGGCGCCCAGTACTCGCTCACCGTCGCCGTGCACGAGTCGCCCAAGCCCCCGCCCCTGCGGGTCTCGCTGACGTTCGACGCCATCCGTGCTGCCCGGGAGGTCTGGGTCGTGGCCGCCGGTGCCGAGAAGGCCGAGGCAGTCGCGTCCGCGCTCGGTGGCGCGTCGGTGAGCGTGACGCCCGCTGCCGGCGCGCTCGGCACCGAGCGGACGCTCTGGCTCGTCGACGCTGCGGCGACTGCCGCCCTGTCCACGGCCGAGGCCCCTGCGGCCCCGAAGACCAAGGACCTCTGGACCGCGGTCGACGAGTACTTCGCGGTGCTGGTGCCCGAGGACGTCGCCCTGGTGGACACGCGTGCGAGCGCGGTCCACGCCGGGCTGCCCGACATCGCCGTCACACCTCACCAGGGCAAGCTCCTGCACCTGATCGCGCAGGCGGTCGGAGCTCGTCGGATCCTGGAGGTCGGGACGCTCGGCGGGTACAGCACGGTCTGGCTCGCGCGGGCACTCCCCGCCGACGGCTCGCTCGTCACGCTCGAGATCTCCCCCGAGCACGCCACCGTGGCCACCGACTCCCTCGTGCGCGCGGGACTCGGTGACGTGGCCTCCGTGCTGGTCGGCGCGGCGGTCGAGACGCTCGACCGGCTCGTCGCCGACGGCACCGAGCCGTTCGATCTCGTGTTCATCGACGCGGACAAGGAGTCGATCCCCCGCTACCTCGAGCAGACGCTCGAGCTCACGCACCAGGGGTCGCTGGTGATCGTCGACAACGTCGTGCGCGCCGGCGGCGTCCTCGATCCGCATCATCCCGACGCCCGGGTCCAGGGCATCCGCACGATGGTCGACCTGCTCACCGACAACCCGCGTTACGACTCGACGGTGATCCAGACGGTCGGCACCAAGGGCTACGACGGGTTCGCACTCCTGCGGGTGCTCTGAACGACAGACGGGTCACCGCTGGGCCAGCCGAGCGAACGGAGCCTTTGCGACCGCGGCTCGCCGTCCGCACGGCACATGCCGGGCGGACGTACGAAAAGCAAGAGACCCCGCGCCGTTGCGGGGCCTCTTGTGCAGCTGTCCGGCGCGGACTCAGCCGCCGCGCTTCGCGCGCAGTGCCGCCAGCGCCTCGTCCAGGATGGCGGCACCGTCCTCGTCGGAACGCCGCTCCTTCACGTACGCGAGGTGCGTCTTGTACGGCTCGTTCTTGCTGGGTGACGGCGGGTTCGCCTGGTCCTGACCGGCGGGGAACCCGCAGCGCGGGCAGTCCCACGTCAGAGGCGCCTCGAGGGCGGCCTCCTCAGCGAAGCTCGGCCGCGTCTCGTGCCCGTTGGCGCACCAGTACGACACCCAGATGCGGGGAGCGGTGTCGCCGCGTTCCGCCTCGCCCATGGGACCGGCTCCGACTCGCGACCCCCTGATCGCACTCCCGCTCGCCATCGCCGACCGCCCTCAGACCGTCTTCTCGAGGAGCCCGAGAAGGATGATGATGACCGTCCACAGGAGCGCAGTACCGACCGTGATCCGGTTGAGGTTCCGCTCGGCGACCCCGGAGCTGCCGGCGCTGCTGGTGATGCCGCCGCCGAACATGTCGGACAATCCGCCGCCCTTGCCCTTGTGCAGCAGGACGAGCGGGATGAGCAGGAGGCTGGTGAGGACCAGCAGCACCTGGAGGGCGATACGCAAGGCGTCCACGTCGGCGTCGGTTCCTTACTGGGAGGGCACGTCACAGGCGAATCGGGCCGGCGACGCTGCGGTTGACCGCGGTACAGGGTAGGCGACCGGCGGCCGGAAAACCACCATGCCGCGGCCCGGGTCCCCGCCCGGACGAACCGGACGGGGACCGGAACGGCACAGGTCAGAGACCGACCGCGTGGGACTGGTAGCGCGCGATCGCCGCGAACTCGTCGGGGTCGAGGCTCGCGCCACCCACCAGAGCACCGTCGACGTCGGGCTTCGCCATGATCGACGCGACGTTCGACGACTTCACGGAGCCGCCGTAGAGCACGCGCACGGCGTCGGCGGTCTCGGCGTCGTACAGCTCGGCGATGCGCGACCGGATCGCCTCGCACAGCTCCTGCGCGTCCTCGGGCGTCGCCGTCTCGCCGGTGCCGATGGCCCAGACGGGCTCATACGCCACGACGATCGTCTTGACCTGCTCGGCGGTCAGTCCGGCGAGCGCTCCGTCCAGCTGCGCGAGCGTGTGCGGGACGTGCTCTCCGGCCTTGCGGACCTCGAGGACCTCTCCGACGCACAGGATGGGCACGATGCCCGAGGCCAGCGCGTTGAGGACCTTCTTGTTGATGAGCTCGTCGGACTCGTCGTGGTACTGCCGACGCTCCGAGTGGCCGACCGCGACGTACGTGGCACCCAGCTTCGCGAGGAACGCCGGCGAGATCTCACCGGTGTAGGCACCCGACTGGTAGGCCGAGCAGTCCTGCGCGCCGTAGACGAGCTCGAGCTTGTCCGCGTCGACCAGCGTCTGCACGCTGCGCAGGTCGGTGAAGGGCGGCAGGACGGCGACCTCGACCTTGGAGAAGTCGTGCTTGCCGTCACGCAGCGCCCACGCGAGCTTCTGCACGGTGTGCGTGGCCTGGTGGTGGTCCAGGTTCATCTTCCAGTTGCCCGCCATGAGCGGGGTACGCGTCGCCACGATCAGTCCTCCAGAACCGCGATGCCGGGGAGCGTCTTGCCCTCGAGGAACTCGAGGCTGGCGCCACCACCGGTCGAGATGTGTCCGAACCCGGCCTCGTCGAAGCCGAGCGTGCGCACGGCCGCGGCGGAGTCGCCACCGCCGACGATGGTGAAGCCGCCGTTGGTGCCGGCGTCGATCAGCGCCTGAGCCACGGCACGGGTGCCGCCCGAGAACGCCTCGAACTCGAACACGCCGGCCGGGCCGTTCCAGACGACGGTCTTGGCGTCCACGATCTTGCTGGCGAACAGCGTGCTGGACTCGGGACCGATGTCCAGGCCGATCTTCCCGTCGGGAATGGCATCCGCGGGAACCACCTGCGCCGGGGAGTCCGCCTTGAACTCGTCAGCGACGACGATGTCCGTCGGCAGCACGATCTCGACGCCCGCGGCCTCGGCCTGCGCCAGGTAGCCCTTGACGGTCTCGAGCTGGTCCTTCTCGAGGAGCGAGTTGCCCACCGAGTAGCCCTTGGCCGCGAGGAACGTGAACAGCATGCCGCCGCCGATGAGCAGACGGTCGGCCTTGGTCAGCAGGTTCGCGATGACGCCGAGCTTGTCGGAGACCTTCGAGCCGCCCAGGACGACGACGTACGGGCGGGCCGGGTCGTCCGTCGCCTTGCGCAGCGACGCGACCTCCTTGAGAACGAGTGCCCCGACTGCGTGCGGGAGCACGAGGGCGACGTCGTACACCGAGGCCTGCTTGCGGTGGACGACCCCGAAGCCGTCCGAGACGTACACGTCGGCCAGCTCGGCGAGCTCAGCCGCCAACGACGCCCGCTCCTCGTCCACCTTCGACGTCTCACGCGGGTCGAACCGGATGTTCTCCAGCAGCGCGATCTCGCCGTCCTGCAGCGCGGCCACAGTGGCCTTGGCGGACTCACCGACGACGTCGTCGGCCAGTGCGACCGGCTGGCCCAGGAGCTCCGAGAGGCGTGCTGCGACGGGCTTGAGCGAGTACTTGTCCTCGGGCGCGCCCTTGGGGCGACCGAGGTGCGCGGTGACGACGACGCGGGCACCCGCGGACAGGAGCGCCGTCAGTGTCGGGAGCGCGGCCCGGACACGGCCGTCGTCGGTGATCGTCGTTCCGTCGAGCGGCACGTTGAAGTCGGAACGGACCAGCACGCGCTTGCCGCGCAGGTCTCCGAGGTCCTCGATGGTCTTCATGTTCTCCTGCCTAGGGTCGTACAGGTGGTGGCTGAGCCTTCGCACTCACGAGACACAGCAGCGTCCGCGTGCACCGGGCCGGTGGGCCGGGGCGCACGCGGACGCTGGACGTCACTCGTGGTGCACGGACGAGGTCAGAGACGCTCGCCGACGTACGTGGTGAGTGCCACGAGGCTGTTGGAGTAGCCCCACTCGTTGTCGTACCAGGCGATGATCTTGACCAGGTCGCCGCTCACCTTGGTGAGCTTCGAGTCGAAGATGCTCTGGTGCGGGTTGGTGACGATGTCGCTCGAGACGATCTCGTCCTCGACGTACTCGAGGACGCCCTTGAGCGGACCCTCGGCGGCGGCCTTGACCGCGGCGTTGACCTCGTCGACCGTGACCTCGCGCGAGGCGGTGAAGGTCAGGTCGGTGGCCGAGCCGGTGATCGTCGGCACGCGCAGAGCGAAGCCGTCGAGCTTGCCCTTGAGCTCCGGGAGGACGAGCGCCACGGCCTTGGCCGCACCGGTCGACGTCGGGACGATGTTCTGCGCGGCCGCGCGGGCGCGACGCAGGTCCTTGTGCGGACCGTCCTGGAGGTTCTGGTCACCCGTGTAGGCGTGGATCGTGGTCATGAGACCGCGCTCGATGCCGATCGCGTCGTTGAGCGCCTTGGCCACCGGGGCCAGGCAGTTCGTGGTGCACGAGGCGTTGGAGATGATGTGCTGCGTCGCGGCGTCGTAGTCCGTGTGGTTCACGCCGACGACGAAGGTGCCGTCCTCGTTCTTCGCGGGCGCCGAGATGATGACCTTCTTCGCACCGGCCTCGATGTGGGCCTTCGCCTTGGTCGCGTCCGTGAAGAAGCCCGTGGACTCGATGACGATGTCGGCACCGAGCTCCTTCCACGGCAGGTCCGCGGGGTCGCGCACCTCAAGGGCGCGGATCTTCTTGCCGTCGACGATGATGTTCTCGTCGTCGAAGTCGACGCTCAGCGGGAACCGGCCCAGGACCGTGTCGTACTTGAGCAGGTGGGCCAGGGTCTTGTTGTCCGTCAGGTCGTTGACACCGACGATCTCGATGTCCGCGCCCGAGGCAATGATCGCCCGGTAGAAGTTGCGACCGATTCGGCCGAAGCCGTTGATGCCGACCTTGATGGTCACTTGCCCTCCTCGGCAGCGCCGACGGAGGTCGGCGCACACATGTTTTCGATGGGTTCCGCACGCCGCTGTGCGTTCCGATCGTCAACCGCCCTGCCAAACCGTACCTTGGCACAACACGGTAGAACGCGTGGCGATCGGATAACCGAAGTCTATACCCGCGACACCGCACACGCAGACACCGGCCGTCGGGACCAAAGGCCCTTTCTGGGCTCTCAGAGGTCGAGCAGATCCGGGCTGAGTCCGGCCTCCGTGTCGGGGATGCCCAGGTCAGCCGCCCGCTTGTCCGCGGTCGCGAGGAGCCGACGGATCCGTCCGGCGACCGCGTCCTTGGTCAGCGGCGGGACGGCCAGCTTGCCCAGCTCCTCCAGCGACGCCTCCTTGTGCGCGAGCCGCAGCTCCCCCGCCTCGCGCAGGTGCTCGGGCAGCTCGTCGCCCAGGATCTCGAACGCACGCTCCACCCGAGCGCCGGCGGCGACCGCGGCCCGGGCCGAGCGGCGAAGGTTCGCGTCGTCGAAGTTGGCCAGCCGGTTCGCGGTGCCGCGGACCTCGCGCCGGACCCGACGCTCCTCCCACAGCAGCATGGTCTCGTGCGCACCCAGACGCGCCAGCATCGCGCTGATCGCGTCCCCGTCCCGGATGACCACGCGGTCGACACCGCGCACCTCGCGAGCCTTGGCCGAGATGCCGAGCCGACGAGCCGCACCGACGAGCGCCAGAGCCGCCTCCGGGCCGGGGCACGTGACCTCGAGAGCCGACGAACGTCCCGGCTCGGTCAGCGATCCGTGCGCGAGGAACGCGCCACGCCAGGCTGCCTCAGCCTCGGCGACGCCCGCCGACACCACCTGTGGGGGCAGACCTCGCACCGGACGGCCGCGGTTGTCGAGGAGACCTGTCTGGCGGGCGAGCGACTCGCCGTCCTTGACCACCCGCACGACGTACCGGGAACCGCGACGCAGCCCGCCGCCGGAGACGACGATGATCTCGCTGTCGTGCCCGTAGACCTCCGAGATCGCCTGGCGCAGCCGGCGGGCACCGATACCCGTGTCCAGCTCCGCCTCGATGACGATCCGCCCCGAGATGATGTGCAAGCCCCCCGCGAACCTCAGGGTGGCCGAGACCTCGGCCTTCCGTGAGGACGTCTTGTCCACCTTCAGACGGGCGAGCTCGTCCTTCACCTGTGCCGTCAACGCCATGGCTGCATCCTGCCATCCGGGACAGCTGTCCGGGACCGGTCCGAGCAGCTAGTCCGACCGGGTTCCGACGTCCCCGAGAAAGCCCTCGACGACGTCCGAGTACGCGCCGGCCAGGCGTAGCGGGTCGTGTCGGGGTGTTCCGTCACCCTTGCCGACCTGGCGCAGCAGCAGACGAGCCCCCAGGTCGGCGGTGCGCGAAGCCAGTGCCGAGACGTCCTCGACCGCCGTGGGATCCGCGACGACGGCGTCGATCCTCAGCTCGGGCGCGTGGGTGCGCAGCACCTCGAGGTAGTCCTCGGCGCGCATACCCGCCGTCTCCCCCGATTCACCCGATGCGAGGTTCAGCGTCAGGATCGTCCGGGCACGCGTTCGCCCGAGTGCCGCACGCAGGCTCGGAACGAGCAGGTGCGGGAGCACCGAGGTGTACCAGGACCCGGGACCGAGCACGATCCAGTCGGCCGCCCCGATCGCCTCCACCGCCTCCGGGCACGCGGGTGGGTCCGGAGGGTCGAGCCGCAGAGCCTCGATCGTTCCGGTCGTCACGGCGACGGCACTCTGTCCGACGACCAGCGACCTGACACCCAGGTCGTCGACGACATCGGCCTCGATGCGCAGGGGCACGGAGGCCATCGGAAGGACCCGGCCCCGAGCACCCAGGAGTCGCCCCACCCAGTCGAGACCCTCGACGGTGTCGCCGAGCTGCTCCCACAGGGCGACGATGAGCAGGTTCCCGACGGCATGCTGGTCGAGGTCGCCCGACGAGTGGAACCGGTGCTGCAGCAGGTCGCGCCAGGTGCGACCCCACTCGGAGTCGTCGCACAGCGCGGCGAGTGCCATCCGCAGGTCACCTGGCGGCAGCACCCCGAGCTCCTCGCGCAGGCGACCCGACGATCCACCGTCGTCCGCGACGGTGACGACGGCAGTGATCTGGTCGGTCATGAGCCGGAGCGCCGAGAGCGACGCCGAGAGCCCGTGCCCACCGCCGAGCGCGACGACCGCGGGCGCACCTCTGCGGGCTCCTCGAACGTTCGTCATTCCTTGCCGAGGTCGCGTGCGCTGACGGCCACGTGGTGCCCCTGATCGCGCAGCCTCGTCGCGATCGCCTCGCTGACCGCCACGGAACGGTGCTTGCCGCCCGTGCACCCGACGGCGATCGTGACGTAGCGCTTCTCCTCGTTGAGGTATCCCGCGAGCACGGGCTCCAAGGCCGCCACGTACCGGTCGACGAAGGTCACAGCCCCGGGCAGACCGAGGACGTAGTCACGGACCGGAGCGTCCCGACCGGTCAGGTGACGCAGCTCGGTGATCCAGTACGGGTTGGCCAGGAAGCGCACGTCCACCACGTGGTCGGCGTCGAGCGGCAGCCCGTACTTGAAGCCGAACGACAGCACCGAGACCTGCAGCACGTCCTCGCCGGCCGTCGTGACGACCGTGCGGACCTCCCGGGCCAGGTCGTGCACGTTGAGCTCGGACGTGTCGATCAGGGTGTCCGCGCGCTCGCGCAGGTCGACCAGCGCCGCGCGCTCGGCCGCGATCCCGTCGAGGATCCGTCCCGCCCCTTGCAACGGGTGCGGCCGGCGGACCTGCTCGAACCGACGGACCAGCACCTCGTCGGACGCGTCGAGGAAGAGGATCCGGTAGACGACGCCGGACTCACGGAGCCCCTCGAGCACGAGTGCGAGATCGCGGAAGAACTCCCGTCCTCGCACGTCGATCACGGCCGCCAGCCGCTGCGCGCGGGCGCCGGCGGCTCCGCTGGTGAGCATGCCCACCAGGTGCGTCAGCATCTGGGCGGGCAGGTTGTCGATGACGTACCAGTCGAGGTCTTCCAGCACCGCCGCCGCACGCGAACGACCCGCGCCCGACATGCCGGTGATGATCAGCACCTGGGGCTGGACGAGGTGCGGCGCCTCCGTCGCAGCCTCGAGGGCGGGAATCCCGGTGGGCACCGTGATCGGCGAAGGCTCGTCGCTCATGCGTCAAGCATGCCAGCCGACGCGCTCACCTGGTCCGACGCGCCGGTCGTGGGACTGTCCGACGTCGTGTCGCGCGCCGGGTTGAGGGCGGCCACCACTGCCGCGGCCGTCCGCTCACCCATCCCCTGCACCGAGGCGATCTCCTCGACCGACGCAGCGCGAAGCCGCTTGACGGAGCCGAAGTGCCGCAGGAGCGCCGCCTGGCGCGCCGGTCCGAGGCCCGGGACGTCGTCGAGCACCGACGTCGTCATTCCCTTGCTCCGGCGCTTGCGGTGTGCGGTGATGGCGAAGCGGTGCGCCTCGTCGCGAAGCCGTTGCAGCAGGTAGAGCCCCTCCGAGGAGCGCTGCAGGATGACGGGGTACTCCTCCCCGGGCAGCCAGACCTCCTCGAGTCGCTTGGCCAGCCCGCACAGCGCGACGTCGTCGATGCCCAGCTCGGCCATCGCCGCCGCCGCGGCCGCGACCTGGGGCGGACCGCCGTCGACCACGACCAGGTTGGGCGGGTAGGCGAAGCGCACCGGCCTGCCCGTGACCTCGTCGATCGGACCCGACCGCACCAGGTGGTCGTCCTCGTCGGCGCCGGTGTCGAGCTCCAGGTCCCGCGAGTCCGCCCGGTCGGCCAGGTAGCGCCGGAAGCGTCGAGTGATCACCTCGTGCATGGCAGCGGTGTCGTCGCGCGCGCCCTGGCCCTCGGGTCCGCGAATGTTGAACATCCGGTACTCGCTCTTGCGGGCCAGGCCGTCCTCGAACACCACCATCGAGGCCGACTGGTAGGTGCCCTGGTTGTGCGACACGTCGTAGCACTCGATGCGCAGCGGTGCCGACGTGAGGTCCAAGGCCTCCTGGATCTCCTGCAGCGCCTGGCTGCGCGTGGTGAGGTCGCCCGCGCGGCGGGTGCGGTGCAGGACGAGTGCGTGCTCGGCGTTGCGCAGCACCGTCGCGGCCAGCTCGCGCTTGTCGCCCCGCTGCGGCACTCGGACGGAGACCTTGCTCCCCCGCAGGCCACCGAGCCACGCCTGCACCTGGTCGACGTCCGGCGGAAGCACCGGGACCAGGACCTCCCGCGGGACGGCCGACGACGTTCCACCGTCACCCGACGCCTCGTTGCCGTAGATCTGCTGAAGCAGGTGCTCGACCAGCTCGCCGTCCGTGACGTCCTCGACCTTCTCCACCACCCAGCCGCGTTGACCGCGGATCCTGCCGTCGCGGACGTGGAAGACCTGCACGGCGGCCTCGAGCTCGTCACCCGACAGCGCGAAGATGTCCGCGTCGGTGCCGTCTGCGAGCACGACGGCGTTCTTCCCGGTCGCTCGTTCGAGCGTCTGGATGTCGTCCCGCAGCCGCGCGGCCCGCTCGTAGTCGAGCTCGTTGGCCGCCTCCTTCATGGCCACGGTCAGGCGTCGCGTGAACTTGGCCGTGTCCCCGGCCATGAAGTCGCAGAAGTCCTGCGCCAACGCGTGGTGGTCGTCCGGCGAGATCCGCCCGACGCACGGCGCCGAGCACTTGTCGATGTAGCCGAGCAGGCAGGGCCGACCCTGCTGCTTGGCACGCCTGAAGACACCCGCCGAGCACGTGCGCACGGGAAACACCCGCAGGAGCAGGTCCACCGTCTCGCGGATGGCCCACGCGTGCGCGTACGGCCCGAAGTAGCGCGTGCCCCTGCGCTTGGCGCCGCGCATCACCTGTACCCGGGGGAACTCGTCGGCCATCGTCACGGCGAGGTACGGATACGACTTGTCGTCCCGGTACTTCACGTTGAACCGCGGGTCGAACTCCTTGATCCACGAGTACTCGAGCGCGAGGGCCTCGACCTCGGTCCCGACGACCGTCCACTGGACGGAGGCCGCCGACGTGACCATCTGCTGGGTGCGGGGGTGCAGCCCGGAGAGGTCCTGGAAGTAGCTGGACAGGCGCTGCCGCAGGCTCTTGGCCTTGCCGACGTAGATGACGCGTCCGTGCTCGTCGCGGAAGCGGTAGACCCCGGGCTCGTCGGGGATCTCCCCCGGCGCGGGACGATAGGTGGCGGGATCGGCCATGTGTTCGAGCCTAGTTCGCGCCACCGACGTCGCGGACCGGACGCGGCCCCCTCGGCGCGGCTACCGTGGGGCGATGGGCCCCCTGCACACGTACTCGGTCGACCTCGCCTGGACCGGCGCCGGAGCGAGCGGAACCGCGAGCTACACCTCGTACAGCCGGGACCACGAGGTGCGCATCGGGTCCAAGCCGCCGCTGCTCGGCTCGTCGGACCCCGCCTTCCGCGGTGACCCGTCGCGGTTCAACCCGGAAGAGCTGCTGGTCAGCGCCTTGGCGCAGTGCCACATGCTCTGGTTCCTGCACCTGGCATCCGCCGCCGGTGTCGTCGTCGTCGGCTACGAGGACCAAGCGGTCGGCACCATGCGGATCGAGGCAGCGGGTCACGGGCAGTTCCGCGAGGTCGTCCTGCGGCCTCGGGTGGTCGTCGGTCGTCGCGGGCTCCTTGCGGACGAGTCGCCGGTGACCGACACCCTGCTGGTCGACCTCCACCGCAAGGCCCACGAGCACTGCTTCATCTCCCGTTCGGTGAACTTCCCCGTCCGTCATGAACCGGTCCCGCTCCGCACGGCGGAAGAGGTCCCCACGCCGCCCTGAGCGGGCGCTCAGGGACGACGCAGCGTCAGCCAGCGTGGTTCGAGGACGTACCCGAGCACCTCGTTGATCCGCAGCGATGCCTCGTTGACCGCCGAGCCGCCCGTCCCGAACGACCGGGTCCCCTGGCGCTGCTGGTCGAGGATCGCGTACGCCTTGACGGCCGTGGCCAGCCCCTGCCCTCGATACCTCGCCCGCGTCACCGTGAACTCGGTCTCCACACGGTCCTCCTCCGGGCGCATGACCGTCACGCAGTCGAGCCGGCCGTCCGGCGTCCGGGCACCGTACGCGTGCCACTCCCCGGCAAGCCGTCGTCGAAGGGTTGGCTCGTCGGGGACCGCGTGAGACGTCGCCGGACCGCCATCCGGGTAGTCCGCGATCGAGGCGCCGTCGAGGTCGACGATGCTTCGCGCGTCCCGTTCCCCGAGTCGGGAGACGGTCCAGCCCTGCTTGCGGACCGCGTCGACACAGGCCTCGAGGCGCGTGCCCCACTCGCCCGAGTCCTCGGGCACGGTCAGCCGCGCGCCCCACGACTCGTGGACGACGACCCAGCCGTCGGCGAGCAGCCGCACGGTCTGCGGATCGTCCTCGCGCAGGACCCGTTCGTCGGTCGTCATGCCGAGACGCGCTCCACGACAGGCTCGAGCACCTCGGCCAGGAACCGGCCCGTGTGGGAGTCCGGTGACAGCGCGATCTGCTCGGGCGTCCCCTCGGCGATCACCAAGCCACCTCCGCTGCCGCCCTCGGGACCCATGTCGATGACCCAGTCGGCGTTCTTGATCACGTCGAGGTTGTGCTCGATGACGATCACCGAGTTGCCCTTGTCGACCAGCGACTGGAGCACACCCAGCAGCTTGCGGATGTCCTCGAAGTGGAGCCCCGTCGTGGGCTCGTCGAGCACGTAGATCGTCCGTCCGGTCGACCGCCGCTGCAGCTCCGCGGCGAGCTTCACGCGCTGAGCCTCGCCGCCGGAGAGCGTCGGCGCCGGTTGCCCGAGCCGTACGTACCCGAGGCCGACGTCGACCAACGTCCGTAGGTGGCGTGAGATCGCCGGCACGGCGGCAAAGAACTCGGCGGCCTCCTCGATCGGCATCGCGAGCACGTCGGCCACGGTCTTGCCCTTGAAGTGCACCTCGAGCGTCTCGCGGTTGTAGCGGTCGCCGTGGCAGACCTCGCACGGAACGTAGACGTCCGGGAGGAAGTTCATCTCGATCTTCAAGGTCCCGTCACCCGAGCACGCCTCGCAGCGTCCGCCCTTGACGTTGAACGAGAAGCGCCCGGGCGTGTAGCCGCGCACCTTGGCCTCGGTGGTCTCGGCGAACAGCCGGCGCACGTGGTCCCAGACCCCCGTGTACGTGGCGGGGTTGGACCGCGGCGTGCGTCCGATCGGCCCCTGGTCGACGTGCACGACCTTGTCCAGGTGCTCCAGGCCGGTCACGCGCTTGTGGCGGCCTGCCACCTGGCGCGCACCGTTCAGCTCGTTGGCCATGACCGTGTAGAGGATGTGGTTCACGAGCGTCGACTTGCCCGATCCGGACACCCCGGTGACTGCCGTGAGAGTGCCGAGCGGGAACGACACGTCGATCCCCTGCAGGTTGTGCTCCCGCGCGCCGACGACGGTGACCTGCCGCTTCTTGTCGATGGGCCGACGCACCTGCGGCATCGGGATGCTCCGCCGACCGGACAGGTAGGCGCCCGTGACGGACTCGGCAGAGTCCAGCAGCCCCTCCAGGTCGCCGGAGTGCACGACGCGGCCGCCGTGCTCCCCCGCACCCGGACCGATGTCGACGATCCAGTCGGCCGTACGGATCGTGTCCTCGTCGTGCTCGACGACGATCAGCGTGTTGCCCAGGTCGCGCAAGCGTGTGAGCGTCTCGATCAGCCGGCGGTTGTCGCGCTGGTGCAGCCCGATCGACGGCTCGTCGAGGACGTACAGCACGCCGACGAGTCCGGAGCCGATCTGCGTGGCCAGCCGGATCCGCTGCGCCTCACCACCCGACAGCGTGCCGGCCGGACGCATGAGCGACAGGTAGTCCAGCCCGACGTCGAGCAGAAAGCCGAGCCGTGCCTGGATCTCCTTGAGCACCTGCATCGCGATCGCCCGCTCGCGCTCACCGAGCTCCAGGGTGTCGAGGAACTCGCGAGCCTCCCGGATGGGCAGGGCGCACACCTCGGCGATGGACCGACCGCCCACACGCACAGCCAGCACCTCGGGCTTCAGCCGGGCGCCCCCGCACACGGGACACGGGACCTCCCGCATGTACGCCTCGTACTTCTCCTTGCTCCACTCGGAGTCGGTCTCGTTGTGCCGACGCTCGAGGAACGTGATCACGCCCTCGAACCCGGTCGAGTACTGCCGTTCGCGACCCCACCGGTTCTTGTAGCGGACCTTGACCTCGTGGTTCTGCCCGTGGAGCACCGCGTCCCGTGCGCGCTGAGGCAACGCACGCCACGGCACGGACGTCGAGAAGCCCATGTCTGCGGCCAGCGCGGTGAGCACGCGGCCGAAGTACTCGCTCGAGATCTGCGCCCAGGGCGCGACCGCCCCGTCGTCGAGCGAGAGGTCCTCGTCGGGGACGACGAGGTCGGGGTCGACCTCGAGCTTCGAGCCGAGGCCGGTGCACTCGGGGCAGGCACCGTACGGAGCGTTGAACGAGAACGTCCGCGGCTCGATCTCGTCGAGCGCCAGCACGTGGTCGTTCGGGCAGGCCCGGTGCTCGGAGAAACGCCGCTCGCGGCTGAGGTCGTCGATGTCGGCGTCGACGAGCTCGACCACGAGAAGTCCACCGGCGAGGCCGAGGGCCGTCTCGACGGAGTCGGTGAGCCGACGCTGGACGCCCTCGCGCGCGACGAGCCGGTCGATCACGACCTCGATGTCGTGCTTCAGCTTCTTCTCGAGCGTGGGGGGCTCGGTCAGCTGCACGACCTCGCCGTCCACGCGGGCGCGGGCGAAGCCCTTGCTCTGCAGCTCCTTGAACAGGTCCGCGTACTCCCCCTTGCGGCCCCGGACGACCGGCGCGAGCACCTGGTAACGGGTGCCCTCGGGCAGCTCCAGCAGCCTGTCCACGATCTGCTGCGGCGTCTGGGCGGTCACTCGCTCGCCGCAGACGGGGCAGAACTGGGTACCGGCGCGCGCGAACAGGAGACGCAGGTAGTCGTAGACCTCGGTGATCGTCCCGACCGTCGAGCGCGGGTTCCGGTTGGTCGACTTCTGGTCGATCGACACCGCGGGCGACAGCCCCTCGATGAAGTCGACGTCGGGCTTGTCCATCTGACCCAGGAACTGTCGTGCGTACGCGGACAGCGACTCCACATATCGCCGCTGACCCTCCGCGAAGATCGTGTCGAAGGCCAACGACGACTTGCCCGACCCCGACAGCCCGGTGAAGACGATGAGCTTGTCGCGCGGGAGATCGAGGTCGACGTTCCGGAGGTTGTGCTCGCGGGCGCCTTGCACCACCAGACGTTCGTTCACGCCGGGGAGTCTACGTCCCGCCACTGACAATCGCACATCTGTTCGACGTGGGTGAACACAGACATCCGGGCCCGACCAGCACCTCGACGTGCCGGTCGGCCACCGCCAAGCCATGCTCACGCCATGGACGACGACGACCCGGCAACGGTGCCGATCGAGGAGTACGCCGTGCTCGGCGACGGCATGACCGCCGCGCTGGTGAGCCGGCGCGGCTCGATCGACTGGATGTGCCTGCCCGCCTACGACTCGGCCGCGTGCTTCGCGCGGCTGCTGGGCTCCCCGGAGAACGGACGTTGGCTGCTGACGGTCCGCGACGCGACGTCCGTGACCCGGCGCTATCTCGACGACTCGTTCGTCCTCGAGACCACCTACGTGACGCCGACAGGGACGGCAGTCGCGCTGGAGGCGATGCCGCTCAAGGACGGACGCGCCGACATCGTGCGGCGTCTCGAGTGCACCGACGGTCAGGTGGAGGTCGAGCACGAGTGGATCGTGCGCTTCGGGTACGGCGCGATCGAGCCGTGGGTGCACCACGTGACGGACGACGACGGTGCCGACACGATCCGGGCGATCGCCGGCCCGGACTCGTTGCTGCTCCGCGGCGACCGCCTCCCGAAGGCGCACGACCGGCGACACGCAGACCGGTTCACGTTGCCTGCGGGCGAGTCGGTCGAGCTGGCCCTGACGTGGATCCGCTCGTGGGACCCGGTGCCACCGCGGCTGACCATCCCGGACCGGCTCGACCAGACCCGGATCGCCTGGGGTCTGTGGGCCCGCAGCTGCAGGTACCTGGGCTCCTACCGGGACGCGGTCGTCAGGTCGCTGCTCGTGCTCCGTCTGCTCACGGACCAGTCGACCGGCGGGATCGTCGCGGCACCCACCACGTCCCTGCCCGAGGACTTCGGGGGCTCCCGGAACTGGGACTACCGCTTCTGCTGGCTGCGCGACGCGGCCATGACCCTCGAGGCGCTCCTGGAGCACGGGTACGTCGAGGAGGCGACGGACTGGCGCGGCTGGCTGCTTCGTGCGGTCGCCGGCAATCCCGCCGACCTGCAGATCATGTACCGCGTCGACGGCGGGCGGGAGCTGCCGGAGCGCGAGCTCGATCATCTCGCGGGGTACGCGGGCAGCCGGCCGGTCCGGGTCGGGAACGCCGCCGTCGGGCAGGTGCAGAACGACGTCCTCGGCGAGGTCATGTGCGCGCTCGAACAGGCGCGGGAGGCCGGGATCGCCGAGACCGACGACTCCTGGTCGCTGCAACGGCACCTGGTCGACCACCTGCTCGGCCACTGGCGCGAGCCGGACCGCGGCATCTGGGAGGTCCGCGGCGATCCACGCCACTTCACGCACTCGAAGGTCATGGCCTGGGCGGCAGTGGACAGGGCCGTCCGCGCTGCGGAGCGGCACGGGCTCGACGGCCCGGTCGATCGCTGGTGCAGGGAGCGCGACGCGATTCACGCCGACGTCCTGGCGCACGGCTGGAACAGGTCACGCGAGACCTTCGTCCAGTCCTACGGCGCCGAGCACACCGACGCCGCGCTGCTGCAGATGGTCCAGGTCGGCTTCCTGCCGCCGGACGATCCCCGCATCCGCAGCACGATCCGCGCCATCCGCAGCGAGCTGGAGATCGCGCCAGGCCTCCTGCGTCGCTACCGGACCGAGCACACGGACGACGGCGTACCAGGCGACGAGCACGCGTTCCTGGCATGCTCGTTCTGGCTTGCCGACGCCCTGGCCCGGGTGGACGACGTCCAGGGCTCCACGGAGGTCCTCGACATCCTCATGGCCCTGGCCAACGACGTCGGTCTGCTCGCCGAGCAGTACGACCCTGCGGGCCGCCGCATGGCTGGGAACATGCCGCAGGCGTTGTCCCATCTGGCCCTCGTGCGCGCGGTGCACAGTCACGACCTGGCCCTGGACCGGAGGACCTCATGACCGTCCTGCACACGCTCGACGAGGTCGAGATCCGCGCGCTCGCGGTGGGCAGCATGGACAACAACGCCTACCTCCTGACCGACCGCCGGGAGGGCGCTCAGCTCCTCGTCGACGCAGCCGACGAGCCCGAACGCCTTCTGGAGCTGCTCCAGGAGGGCTCGGGTTCGGCCCGCCTGGACGCCGTCGTCACCACCCACCGACACCAGGACCACCACCGCGCGCTCGCGTCCGTCGTCGCTGTGACGGGCGCGCCGTCGATGACCGGAGCCGACGACGCCGACGCGATCCAGGAGACGACCGACATCCCGGTCTCGCGGCGACTGCATCACGACGACATCCTCACCGTCGGCGCCCTGACGTTCGACGTGGTCCAGCTGCGCGGCCACACGCCCGGCTCGGTAGCGCTCGCCTACCGCGAGCCGGCCGGACGTGTGCACCTCTTCACGGGCGACTCGCTGTTCCCGGGCGGACCGGGAGCGACCCGGACGCCGGAGCACTTCGGCTCACTGATGGCAGACCTCACGGAACGCGTCTTCGACCGGTTCGACGACGACACCGTGGTCTACCCCGGCCACGGCCGGAGCACGACTCTCGGCGCGGAGCGCCCGCACCTCGACGAATGGCGCGCTCGCGGCTGGTGAGCTACTGCGCGAGCACGAGGTCGCGGACCTGGCGGCGCAGGACCTTGCCGACCATCGACCGCGGCAGCTCGTCGAGCACCACGAGCCGGCGAGGCAGGGCGTACCGCGCGACGCGCTGCTCGCACCATGCGCGCACGGACTGCAGGTCGACGCCCGTCGCGCCGGGATCGAGCACGACCGCCGCCACGACCGTCTCCCCGAGGTCGCCACCCGGGATGCCGACCACCGCGACGTCCGCGACGCCGGGCATCAGCCGGAGCCCGTCCTCGACCTGTGACGGGTAGACCTTGAACCCGCCGCTGACGATCAGCTCCTTGAGCCGGTCGACGAGGACGACCCACCCGCTCTCGTCGATCGTCACCACGTCGCCGGTACGCAGCCACCCGTCGTCGAGCAGCTGCTCCGCGGTGTCGTCCGGCCGCTGCCAGTACCCGGCGAAGACCTGCGGACCGCGGATCAGGAGCTCTCCCCGCTCGCCCTGCGGCACGTCGCGCGAGGCGTCCGTGGGGTCGACCACGCGGATCTGCGTGCTCGGGAACGGCAGGCCGAGCGTGCCAGGACGCCGGTCGTCGGTCAGCGGGTTGCCGAGAGCAACGGGAGACGTCTCGGTCATCCCGTACCCCTCGATCACGAGTCCCCCGCTCGCGTCCTCCCACCGCTTCGCAGTCTGGGCAGGCAGTGCCATCGCACCGGAGATCGCGTAGCGGAAGGAGGCCAGCTCGCCGGGTCCTGCAGCGGCGGCGAGCCGGTCGAGCATCGGCGGGACCGCCGGGAGGAACGTGCCGGGCACCCGCTGCTGAGCCTCCAGCACGAGCGCCGGATCGAAGTTCGGGAACGCGACGAGCGTCGCGCCCACCCGGATCGCATAGCTGAGGCACAAGGTCAGCCCGAAGGCGTGGAAGAACGGGAGCAGCGCGTAGACCACCTCCGTGTCGGGCTCGGCGGCAGTCCAGGCCTGGCCCTGCACCGCGTTGGCGACGAGGTTGCGGTGGGTCAGCATCGCCCCCTTGGGCGTCCCCGTGGTCCCGCCCGTGTACTGCAGCAGCGCCAGGTCGTCCGATGCAGGGCCCGGGTGGGCGGTGTCGATCGGGTCCGCCTTGGCGACGAGCCGGTGCCACCGCGGAAACGCGGGAGGCAGCGGCCCGCGCATCGCGGCTCGGACCGTGCGCGCTCGCGCGACCGGCAGGCGAAGCTTCCACCGGCTCGACCTCGGCAGGTCGTGGGTGAGGTCGACCGCGATCACGGATCGCAGGCGGGTCGTGGTCAGCGACGAGAGCACCGCCGGAACGGTCTTCTCCCAGACCAGCGCGACGACCGCTCCGGAGTCGGCGAGCTGGTGCGCGAGCTCGCCGGCCGTGTACGTCGGGTTGTGCTCCACGACGACCGCACCCAGGCGCAGGACCGCGTAGAACGCGACGACGTGCGCCGTGCAGTTGGGAATGACCAGCGCGACCCGGTCACCGGGCTGGACACCCAGGTCGAGCAGGGCCTGTGCCCCGCGGGCGACCGCGTCCGCCAGGTCGCGATACGTCGTCTGACCAGCGAGGAAGTCGACGGCGATCCGCTCGGGGCACCGCGCCGCCGCGCGGTCCAACGCTGCACCGAGAGGCTCGTCGGGGATCGTGACCTCGCGCGGAGGTTGCCCGGTCGTCATGCGCACACCCTAACTTACGGTTCCGTAGGTTACTGCTCCGTAACCCAGCGGGTGACGGAGGCTCCGTCCGGCTCGACCTCGACGCCCACCCGGACGAACGAGGCCCGCTCCAGCACCCGCTCGCTCGCCGAGTTGCCCACCCTCGTCAGGGCGTGAACCTGCGGCGCGCCGTGGGCGAACGCCCAGCTCGTGAGCGCCAGCACCGCCGACGTCACGAGCCCTCGGCCACGCACCTCCGGAAGGAGCGCGTAGTACAGGTACGGACCGTCGACCCGCAGCGAGATCCCGATCGTGCCGACCGAGATCCCACCCGTCTCGATGATGAACCGGCCGCCGCGCCCGTCCCGCCGCAGCTCGATGTTCCGTGCGACCCGCGCCCGCGCTACGTCCTCGCTGGCGTCGGCCGGGTAGTAGGTCCATCTCGTCACGTCCGGTACCCGCGAGAGCGTGTAGTCGAGTCGCCAGTCCGCCGGTTCCACGGGGCGCAGACGACCGTCGGTCAGGTCGAGGACGTCGGGCATCTCCACGTCACGCCTCCGGCGCCCCGAGCACGGACGCGGCGATGGTCGCGTGTGCCGACTCGTCGTCGGAGGGGTGGAAGATGCCCGCAAGGACGTCGCGGTACAACCGACCGAGCTCGTTGCCGCTGAAGTACGAGCCGCCGCCCGACACCCGCAGGGCGTCGTCGACGACCACCCGCGCCGACTCCGTCGCGCGGACCTTGAGCCCGACCAGCTGCGCGAACCAGCGCGCACCGTGGTCCACCTGCTCGTCGACATCCCGCGCGAGCGCGAACACCTGGAGCTCGGCGCCGTCCTGGGCGAGGACGGCGTCGGCGATCCGCCATCGGATGTCGGGGTCCTGCGCGTACGCACGCCCGTCGTACTTCAGCGACGTCCGCCGCTGTGCCGCAGCCACGCCCAGCTCGATCGCCCTGCGGCCGATCCCCGTGTAGACCGCCGCGAGCAGGACCTCGAACACCGCGAACAGCGCGAAGATGAACGGGTCGGCGCTCGGGCCCGGCGGCAGCGAGCGATAGACACGATGGGCGGGCGCCAGTGCGCCGTCGAGGACGGTCGTCGCGGACTGCGTGGCTCGCATGCCGACGGTGTCCCAGTCGTCGAGGCTCTCGACGCCGCCGTCGCCCCGCGAGACCACGCCGTGCACGAGCCGCGGGTTCTGCGGGTCCGACTCGTCGAGTCCGAACGTCGCCAGTCGGGTCCAGACCGGCGACAGCGACGTGAAGATCTTCGTGCCGAAGTACCGGTAGCTCCCGTCGGCCTGGCGTTCCGCTCGGGTTCGCGAGCCGAACATCACCAGGTCGTTGCCGGCCTCCGAGTTCCCGAACGCGAAGATCTCCCCCGCGCCGGCCTCGGCCAGGACGAACTCGACGGAGTCGTCTCCACGGGCGACCAGGAGGGCCGCCAATCCTGTGACGACCAGGTGCATGTTCACCGCCAGGGCCGTCGCCGGAGCCGCGGCCGCGAGACGCACCTGGTCGCGGGCCACCTCTTCCAGCGACAGGCCCGCGCCGCCCAGCCGTTCGGGCACGAAGGCCGTCAGGTACCCCGCCGCGACGAGGTCCGCGAGGTCGTCGTGGGGAAACGTGTTGTCCCGGTCGTGCCCCGGGGCGCGTTCGTGGATCCGGTTCAGCAGGTCGTCGGTGAGCAGTGAGCGCAGCGTCCGAGGCATGCGAAACACTCTGCCACCCGCATCCGGCAGGATGTGGGCCATGCCTACCTATGCCGTCCGATACACCTACAACGAGCGCACCGACGTGCGCGACCGCGTGCGCCCGGCGCACCGTGAGTTCCTGGTGAGCCAGAGCACGCTGCTCGGTTCAGGGCCGTTCGTCGACGGCGCCGCCGGGGCCCTGCTCGTCTTCCGCACCGCCGACCGCGTCGAGCTCGATGCGATCCTCGCCGCCGACCCGTTCGCGATCGAGTCGCTCGTCGCCCAGACCGACGTCCGCGAGTGGGACGTCGTCCTGGGGCCCTGGAGCGCCTGAACCCGCCCGATCGTCTCGACGCACCTTCCACAGGCTCGCGATCGTGGTCACGCCCAGGATGAGCACGATCGCGACCAAGGACACCCACGTCGGGATGTCCGGCACCCACGGCACGGGCTCGCCGCCGTTGATGAACGGCAGCTCGTTCTCCGACAGCGCGTGGAGGATCAGCTTCACACCGATGAAGCCGAGCAGGACCGCCAGTCCGATGTTGAGGTAGATCAGCCGCTTGAGCAGGTCGCCGAGCAGGAAGTAGAGCTGGCGCAGCCCCATGAGGGCGAACAGGTTGGCCATGAGGACGAGATACGGCTCGCTCGTCAGCCCGAAGATCGCCGGGATCGAGTCGAACGCGAACAGCAGGTCCGTCGCCCCGAGCGCGACGAGCACGACGAGCATCGGGGTCATGAGCCGACGCCCGCCCTCGACGATCGTCAGCTTCACGCCGTGGTACTCGGTCGTCGAAGGGAACCAGCGCAGGACCAGCCGCAGGAGCAGCGGGGGCCTGAACTCGTCGTCGTCGGCCTCCCCCTCGCGACCCACCTTGACGGCGGTCCAGACGAGGAAGCCGCCGAACAGGTAGAACACCCAGCTGAACGCGCTGATCGCCGCAGCGCCCGCCCAGATGAAGAGGCCGCGGAGCACGAGCGCCAGGATGATGCCGACCAGCAGTGCGGTCTGCTGGTACGGCCGGGGGACGGCGAACTTCGTCATGATCAGCAGGAACACGAACAGGTTGTCCACCGACAGCGAGTACTCCGTGATCCACCCGGCGTAGAACTGCCCGGCGAAGTCCGCTCCCCACGCCGCCCAGACACCGAGCCCGAAGAGCACGGCGAGACCGACGTAGAAGCCCAGGTACCGCAGGCACTCCACGGTCGTGGGGATGTGCGGCCGCCGCGCGACCACCGCTACGTCGACGACGAGCAACGAGCCGGCGAGGCCGAGCGAGACCGCCCAGATCAGGGGTGTGACATCCACGTCCCGGCCGTCAGCTCTCGCTCGACGGCACGGCGGGGACGTCGTTGCGGGTCTTGATCAGGCTCGCGATCGTCGCCACCGCGAGCGTTCCCACGATGAAGGCCAGCGAGAACGCCGTCGAGATCTCGGGCGCCCAGCTCACCGGCTCACCACCGTTGATGAAGGGCACCTCGTTGACGTGCAGGGCGTGCAGCACGAGCTTGACCCCGATGAACCCGAGGATCACGGCCAGGCCCTGCGACAGGTACACGAGCCGCTCGAGGAGGCCGCCGATGAGGAAGTACAGCTGACGCAGGCCGAGCAGGGCGAACGCGTTCGCCGTGAAGACGATGAACGCCTCGTTGGTCAGCCCGTAGATGGCCGGGATGGAGTCGAGGGCGAACAAGAGGTCCGTCGACCCGATGGCGACCATGACCACCAGCATCGGCGTGAACAGACGCTTGCCGTCGATCCGCACGCTCAGTCGGTCGCCGTGGTACTCCTCCGTCGTGGGCAGCACACGCTTGAGCATCCGCACCGCGAACCCGTCCGGTCGATCCGTCGGGTCGTGCTCCTTGTCGTGCTTCTCGCCGGCGAGCTTGACGGCCGTGTACACCAGGAAGGCGCCGAAGAAGTAGAAGACCCAGGAGAACTGCTCGATCGCCGCGGCACCGAGAAGGATGAAGATGGTGCGCAGGACGAGCGCGATGACGACGCCGACCAGCAGCACCTTCTGCTGGTAGATCCGCGGCACGGCGAACTTCGTCATGATGATGAGGAAGACGAAGAGGTTGTCGACGGACAGGCTCTTCTCCGTGACGTAGCCGGCGAAGTACTGGGTGCCGAAGTCCCAGCCCCAGACGATCCCGACAACGACCCCGAAGAGCAGGGCGATCGCGACGTAGAAGATCGACCACTTCAGCGACTCGGAGAACGTGGGCTCGTGCGGTGTGCGCACGTGCGCGTAGAAGTCGAAGACGATCATCCCGACGATCAACAGGGACGTCCCTGCCCAGACCCACCCTGATACGTCCATGGACTCACCTCCGGTACGACGACCTCGTGACCGAAGGTCTCCCCCGCCCGCACGTCGCATCTGTTGCGGACCGATCGCGCCGGGACCCGTGCGAACAGGTCCGTGATGACGACGCGGTCGTGACTGGGGTACTCCCCTTCAACGTGCGGCAAGCATAGGACGCCGACCCGCGGTCCGCCCGCGCCGGAGCGACGGCCCTACCCGGCACCTCAGGCGGTGGCCGCCTGCATCTGGCGCAGCTCCTTCTTCATTCCGGAGATCTCGTCCCGCAGACGGGCCGCCAGCTCGAACTGCAGCTCCGCCGCCGCGGCGTGCATCTGGTCGGACAGCTGCTGGATCAGGTCTGCGAGCTCGCCGGCCGCCGCGCCCGTGAGGCGCGTCCGCTCGTCCCGTGGCGCACCCCTCGAACCGAAGCCCGGCACCGGCGCCTTGCCACGGCTGGTCTGGCGCCCACCGCCTCCCAGCAGCTCGGCCGTATCGGCGTCCTCGCGCGCCAGGAGGTCCGTGATGTCGCCGATCTTCTTGCGCAGCGGCGTCGGGTCGATGCCGTTCTCCAGGTTGTACGCGACCTGCCTCTCGCGACGGCGCGTCGTCTCCTCGATGGCCTGCGCCATTCCGTCCGTGATCCGGTCGGCGTACATGTGGACCTCGCCCGACACGTTGCGGGCGGCACGCCCGATCGTCTGGATGAGCGACCGACCCGAGCGCAGGAACCCCTCCTTGTCGGCGTCCAGGATCGCGACGAGTGACACCTCAGGCAGATCCAGGCCCTCACGCAGGAGGTTGATGCCGACCAGCACGTCGTACTCGCCCAGTCGAAGCTCGCGCAGCAGCTCGACGCGCCTCAGCGTGTCCACCTCGGAGTGCAGGTAGCGGACCCGGACGCCCTTCTCCAGGAAGTAGTCCGTCAGGTCCTCGGCCATCTTCTTGGTGAGCGTGGTGACCAGCACGCGCTCGTCCTTCTCGACCCGGTCGTGGATCTCCCCCAGCAGGTCGTCGATCTGCCCGGCCGTGGGCTTCACGACCACCTGCGGGTCGACGAGCCCGGTCGGCCGGATGATCTGCTCGACGAAGCCGTCCGAGATGGACATCTCGTAGTTGCCGGGCGTGGCCGACAGGTAGACGGTCTGCCCGATCCGCTCGACGAACTCCTCCCAGCGCAGCGGCCGGTTGTCCGTGGCGCTCGGCAGTCGGAAGCCGTGGTCGACCAGGGCCCGCTTGCGCGACATGTCCCCCTCGAACATGGCCCCGATCTGCGGCACGGTCACGTGCGACTCGTCGATGACCAGCAAGAAGTCCTCGGGGAAGTAGTCGAGCAGCGTGTTCGGGGCGGTGCCCGCGCTGCGACCGTCGATGTGTCGTGAGTAGTTCTCGATGCCGGAGCACGAGCCGATCTGGCGCATCATCTCGACGTCGTAGGTGGTGCGCATGCGCAGCCGCTGCGCCTCCAGCAGCTTGTTCTGCCGTTCCAGCTCCGCGAGACGGTCCTCCAGCTCCACCTCGATGCCCGCGATCGCACGCTCCATCCGTTCGGGACCGGCGACGTAGTGCGTGGCGGGGAAGATGTGGATCTGGCTCTCGGCGCGCACGACGTCCCCCGTCAGCGGGTGCAGGGTCGCGATCGCCTCGATCTCGTCGCCGAAGAACTCGATCCGGATGGCGAGCTCCTCGTACACCGGGATGATCTCGACCGTGTCACCCCGGACGCGGAAGGTCCCCCGCGTGAACGCCATGTCGTTCCGCGTGTACTGCATCGTCACGAACCGGCGCAGCAGCTGGTCGCGGTCCACCTGGTCGCCCACCGAGAGCGCCACCATCCGGTCCACGTACTCCTGCGGTGTGCCGAGACCGTAGATGCAGCTCACGGACGCCACGACGACCACGTCCCGCCGCGTGAGCAGCGAGCTTGTCGCGGAGTGCCGCAGTCGCTCCACCTCGTCGTTGATCGACGAGTCCTTCTCGATGTAGGTGTCCGTCTGCGCGATGTACGCCTCGGGCTGGTAGTAGTCGTAGTACGAGACGAAGTACTCGACGGCGTTGTTGGGCAGCAGCTCCCGGAACTCCGTGGCCAGCTGGGCGGCGAGAGTCTTGTTGGGTGCCATGACGAGCGTCGGCCGCTGCAGCTTCTCGATGAGCCAGGCAGTCGTGGCCGACTTGCCGGTTCCAGTGGCACCGAGCAGGACGACGTCCTTCTCGCCGGCGTTGATGCGCGCAGCGAGCTCCTGGATGGCCTTCGGCTGGTCTCCGGACGGCGTGTACTCGGAGATGACCTCGAAGGGCGCGACGGTCCGCTGCAGATCGGTGACGGGACGCATACGACAACCGTACGATCCCCCACCGACACCCGCGGTTCCGGACCGTCCCCCTCCGGCGCGTCAGGTGTGGGCGCCGGACACGACCCGTTCGTCGGTCGCGACGGTCGACGCGGCGTCGAGGATCGCTCGCAGGGCGGTCGCCGCCTGGTCCGTCGAGAGTCCGGTGCGCGGCACGTGCACGAACCCGCCGCGCACGTCGGGGCGGGACGCGAGCAGATGCTGCAGCGCGTAGAAGGTCGCGTTGCAGACGTATGTGCCGGCCGAGTACGAGACCTCCACCGGTATCTGTGCGTCGCGGACGGCCGCGACGCACGCCCTGACCGGCAGGGTCGAGAAGAACGCGGCGGGGGCCCCGGCGATCACCGCGACGTCGACGGGCGCGGAACCGTCGTTGTCCGGCATGCGTGCGTCGATCAGGTTCACGGCGACCCGCTCGACGCCGACCGCCGACCGGTCGGACGCCTCACCGACGCCGATCACGAGCGACGGAGACAGCTCCGCGACGGCCGACCTGAGCACCTGTCGAGCGCCACGGAACGACACCGGCAGCTCGCGGACCGCCAGGTCGTCGCCGGTCCATCGAGCGGCGACCTCCTGCACGGCGAGCCAGGACGCGTTCACGGCCTGCCCGTCGAACGGCTCGAACCCGGTCAGCAGGATCACGGTGTCTCCGCGGCGAGCTCGTCGGCACGCTCGACCGTGAGCCGCTCCCAGAGCGCATCCACCTGCAGGCGCAGGTCGTCGTCGCTCCCCGTGCCGTCCAGCACCACGTCGGCGACCGCGAGCCGTTCGGCGTCCGTCGCCTGCGCGCCGACCCGCGCCTCGGCCGCCTGACGATCCATCCCACGGAGCCGCACGAGCCGCTCGACCCGCAGCAGTGCCGGGGCGTCGACGACGACGAGCACATGGAACTCGTCCGCCTGTCCGGTCTCCACGAGCAGTGGGATGTCGTGGACGACGACGGCGCCGTGGTCGGTCGCGGCGGCGACGGCCTCGCGCTCGGCCGACAGACGCCGGACGATCGGGTGCACGATGGCATCCAGACGTGCACGCGCGGCGGGATCAGTGAAGACGATCGCCGCCAGGGCGCCGCGGTCGAGGGTGTCGTCGGCGGCGAGCACGCCAGGGCCGAACTCCTCGACCACCGCGTCCAGCCCCGCCGTCCCGGGCGCCACGGCTTCTCGCGCGAGGGCGTCGGAGTCGATCACCACCGCCCCGAGCTGCGCCAGTCGTCGTGCCGCGACGGACTTGCCGGCCGCGATCCCGCCCGTGAGTCCGATGCGTTGCATCCGACCATCTTGCCGCCTCGCGCTGTCGGCGCGCGTCGCGGCCGGAAGCCGACGTCGGAAGAGCCGCGCTCGGGACGCCTGGAAAGCAGACGGGCCGGCCACCCGAAGGTGACCGGCCCGTCTGCTGTGCTCAGCTGTCCGTGGTGACCAGCCGAGCGGTGATCAGTTGCCCGTGAGCTTCTCGCGCAGAGCGGCGAGCGCCTCGTCGGACGCGAGGGTGCCCGCGGCCTCCTCGGTGCTCGACGAGTACGAGGACGGGACGGGCCCGGCGGACGACGACGAGGACGAGGACGACGTGGCCGTCGCCCCACCCTCGGCGGCCGTCAGAGCAGCCTCCGCGTCGGCCTTCGCGGCGTCGGAGACCTGCTTGCGGTGCGCCTCCCAGCGCTCGTGGGCCTGCGCGTACTGCGCCTCCCACACCTCGCGCTGCGCCTCGAAGCCCTCGAGCCACTCGTTCGTGGCCGGGTCGAAGCCCTCGGGGTACTTGTAGTTGCCGGCCTCGTCGTACTCCGCCGCCATGCCGTACAGCGCGGGGTCGAAGTCGTCGCTCGTCGGGTCGAAGCCCTCGTTCGCCTGCTTCAGCGAGAGCGAGATGCGGCGACGCTCGAGGTCGATGTCGATGACCTTGACGAAGACGTCGTCGCCGACCTGCACGACCTGCTCCGGGATCTCGACGTGGCGCACGGCCAGCTCCGAGATGTGCACGAGGCCCTCGATGCCGTCCTCGACGCGCACGAACGCACCGAACGGAACCAGCTTCGTGACCTTGCCCGGGACGACCTGGCCGATGGCGTGCGTACGGGCGAAGGCCTGCCACGGGTCCTCCTGCGTCGCCTTCAGCGACAGGGAGACACGCTCGCGGTCGAAGTCGACGTCGAGGACCTCGACGGTGACCTCCTGGCCGACCTCGACGACCTCGGACGGGTGGTCGATGTGCTTCCAGGACAGCTCGGAGACGTGCACGAGGCCGTCCACGCCGCCCAGGTCCACGAACGCGCCGAAGTTGACGATCGAGGACACGACGCCGGGGCGGACCTGACCCTTCTGCAGCGTCTGCAGGAAGGTGGAGCGGACCTCGGACTGCGTCTGCTCGAGCCAGGCACGGCGCGACAGGACCACGTTGTTGCGGTTCTTGTCGAGCTCGATGATCTTGGCCTCGATCTCCTTGCCGACGTACGGCTGGAGGTCGCGGACGCGACGCATCTCCACCAGCGACGCGGGCAGGAAGCCGCGCAGACCGATGTCGAGGATGAGGCCGCCCTTGACGACCTCGATGACGGTGCCGGTGACGACGCCGTCCTCTTCCTTGATCTTCTCGATCGTGCCCCAGGCGCGCTCGTACTGTGCGCGCTTCTTGGACAGGATCAGCCGGCCTTCCTTGTCCTCCTTCTGGAGGACGAGGGCCTCGACTGCGTCGCCGACCTTGACAACGTCTCCGGGGTCCACGTCGTGCTTGATGGACAGCTCACGGGACGGGATGACGCCCTCGGTCTTGTAACCGATGTCGAGAAGGACCTCGTCGCGGTCGACCTTGACGATGGTGCCCTCGACGATGTCGCCATCGTTGAAGTACTTGATGGTGGCGTCGATCGCGGCGAGGAAGTCCTCGGCCGAGCCGATGTCGTTGATCGCGACCTGCGGCGTGGCGGGCTTCGCGGGGGTGGTGATGCTCATGTAGGGATGGGCTCCGATGCGGACAGGGAAGTTGTTCGGACACGAATGTTGTGCCGGCGGCACGGTGGACTGCGAGTGGTGACCACGCTGGTGGGGAGCTTCCCCGGACCTGCCGCGACATGCGAGACCGATCCACGTGCGAGACGCACGTTCGCGATGCGCCGACGCAACAAGGCGCGCGGCACCGCCGTCTACCCTATCCGGGTGACGCAGGGCTGGTCAAAGCGCGCGCGGGACGTCAGCCCAGCGCGCGGGCGACGGCCAACAGCTCCTCCGGGACGTACTTGACCTTCCCCGCCACCTCGTCGAGCGAGATCATCTGCACGCTCTCGCCCCGCAGAGCAGTCATGACGTTCGACATGCCCTGGCTCGCCGCGTCGATCGCCGCGACGCCGAAGCGTGACCCGAGGATCCGGTCGACGTGGGACGGGATGCCACCGCGCTGCACGTGACCGAGCACCACGGTGCGGGTGTCGAACCCGGTGCGCTTCTCGATCTCGATCTTGAGGCGCTCGCCGATGGCTCCGGCGACGATGTCCCCGAACTTGCCGTGCTGCGTCTCGTAGTGCATCGACGTGCCCTCGGCGGGGACGGCACCCTCAGCGACCACGATGATCGAGAAGCTCGCGTGCGCACGGTGCCGGTGCTTGAGGAACTTCTCGATCTTGTCGATGTCGAACGGCGCCTCGGGGGCCAGGACGATCTCGGCACCCCCGGCGATGCCCGACGTCGCGGCGATCCAGCCGGCGCTGCGACCCATGACCTCGACGATCATGACGCGGTTGTGGCTCTCGGCGGTGGTGTGGATGCGATCGATCGCCTCGGTCGCGATGCCCACCGCCGTGTCGAAGCCGATCGACTGGTCCGTGCCCCAGACGTCGTTGTCGATCGTCTTCGGGATCGCGATGATGCGCACGCCGGCCTCGGCCACCTTGGAGGCCGCGTGCAGCGTCCCGTCGCCACCGATGCAGATCAGCACCTCGATGCGCTCGGACTCCAGCGTCGACAGGACCGCGTCGAGGCCTCCGTCGTCGTCGTGGGGGTGGTACCGCGCCGTGCCGAGCAGGGTGCCGCCGACGGCCAGCTGGTTGCGGATGTGCTGCCGGGTGAGAGGCAGGCTGTATCCGTCGACCACACCCCGCCACCCGTTGCGGAACCCGATGATCGAGTGCCCGTACTCCCCCTCGCCCCGCTTGACGACGGCCCGGATCGCGGCATTCAGGCCGGGGACGTCGCCGCCGCCCGTGAGAAGTCCCACTCGCACGCTGCACTCCTTGGACGATCGGTTGACGGGGCTCGGCGCGCGTCGTCGGGCTGCCGTGGGGACACCATAGCCACCTCGTGCGTCACGCAGATGTCGCACGACCAGAACAACCGCGACACTAGGCCCATGACCGACGACCCCCTCGCCGAGGCCGGCTATCTCGACATTCCGCCGTCGTCGGGTGGCGCCGCCGGGCGGGGGTGGTGGGACGCCAACGCGGCCGACTACCTGGCCGAGCACGGTGCGTTCCTGGGGCCGGCCGACTTCTGCTGGTGCCCCGAGGGCCTGCGCGAGTCGGAGGCGGGACTTCTGGGCGCCCTCGAGGGCCGACGAGTGCTCGAGGTCGGTGCGGGCGCCGCCCAGTGTTCGCGCTGGCTCGTCGAGCGGGGTGTCTCCGTCGTCGCGACCGACATCTCCGCCGGGATGCTCGAGGCCGGCTCGCGGTACGACGGGGTGACCGGCTTCACCACACCGCTCGTCCAGGCGGACGCCCGAGCCCTGCCGTTCGCGGAGGCGTCGTTCGACGTCGCGTTCACGGCGTTCGGCGCGCTGCCCTTCGTGCCTGACGCCGACCGCGTGCACGCATCGGTCGCGCGTGTCCTGCGCCCCGGCGGTCGGTGGGTGTTCGCCGTGACGCACCCGATCCGTTGGGCGTTCCCGGACGACCCGGGCGAGGCGGGCCTGACGGCGACGCGCTCGTACTTCGACCGGACTCCGTACGCGGAGATCGGCGAGTCGGGGTCGGTGCTCTACGCGGAGTACCACCGGACGCTCGGCGACCACGTCGCGGAGCTCCGAGCGGCCGGCTTCGTGCTCGACCGGCTCGTCGAGCCCGAGTGGCCCGCCGGGCACGACAGGACCTGGGGCGGCTGGGGACCGGTGCGCGGCGCGCAGCTTCCCGGGACCGCGATCTTCGTGACGCACCTGGGGCGGTGACGACGGCGCCACCGCCCCGGGGCGTCAGTGCACGACGGCCTTCTCGGAGCCGGCTCCGGTCAGCGACCGGACCTCCATCTCGGCGTACTTCGCCGAGTCGGCCCTCACCTTCCCGACGTAGGTCCCGAAGATCCCGAGCAGGAAGCCGAGCGGGATGGAGATCAGTCCTGGGTTCTCGAGCGGGATCAGGTGGAAGTCGACAGCCGTGTTCTTGATCATCGACAGGCTGTCGCCCGTCACCGGGTCCACCTTCCCGGACACCACGGGCGAGAACGTGATGAGCACGAGGCAGGAGATCAGCCCGCCGTAGATGCTCCACAACGCTCCCGAGGTGTTGAAGCGCCTCCAGAACAGCGAGTACAGGATCGTGGGGAGGTTTGCGCTCGCGGCGACCGCGAACGCCAGTGCCACGAGGAACGCGACGTTCTGACCGTTGGCGAAGATGCCGCCGATGATCGCCAGGATCCCGATGATCACCACCGTGATGCGCGCGACCCGTACCTCGCCGTCCGGCTTGACCTCGCCGTGCTTGATCACGGACGCGTAGATGTCGTGCGCGAAGGACGCCGCTGCCGTGATCGTCAGTCCCGCCACCACGGCGAGGATCGTCGCGAACGCGATCGCCGAGATCAGCCCCAGCAGGATCGTTCCGCCGAGCTCGTACGCCAGCAGCGGTGCCGCGGAGTTGACGCCGCCCGGTGCCGCCTTGATGGCCTCCGGTCCGACGAGGGCCGCCGCCCCGTAGCCGAGCACCAGCGTCAACAGGTAGAAGATGCCGATCAGCCAGATGGCCCAGACGACCGAACGCCGCGCCTCCTTGGCCGTGGGGACGGTGTAGAAGCGCATGAGCACGTGCGGAAGGCCCGCGGTGCCGAGCACGAGCGCGAGGGCCAGCGAGAGGAAGTTCAGCTGGCTCATGGACGTCGCGCCGTACTGCTTGCCAGGTTGGATCAGCGACTCGCCGCCCTCGCCGGCGGTGTCGATCGCCCCCTGGAGCAGGTCGGACAGGTTGAACCCGTACTTCGAGAGGACCCAGACGGCCATCACTGCGGCTCCGATGACCAGGAGCACCGCCTTGATGATCTGCACCCAGGTGGTGCCTTTCATGCCGCCGATGAGGACGTAGAGGATCATCAGCGCGCCCACGACGGCGATCACCGCACCCTGGGCGGCCGTGCCCTCGACGCCCAGCAGCAGCGCCACGAGGCCACCGGCGCCCGCCATCTGGGCAAGCAGGTAGAAGAACACGACCGTCAGGGTGGCGAGCGCCGCCGCCATGCGCACCGGTCGCTGCCTGAGCCGGAACGACAGGACGTCGGCCATCGTGAACCGTCCCGTGTTGCGCAGGAGCTCGGCCACGAGGAGCAGGGCGACGAGCCACGCGACGAGGAAGCCGATCGAGTAGAGGAACCCGTCATACCCGTTGATGGCGATCGCACCGCAGATGCCGAGGAACGATGCGGCGGAGAGGTAGTCCCCGGCGATGGCCGTGCCGTTCTGAGGTCCGGTGAACGAACGCCCGGCCGCGTAGTAGTCGGCGGCCGTCTTGTTGTTGCGCGACGCCCGGAACACGATCACGAGCGTGATGGCCACGAAGCCGGCGAAGATCGCGAGGTTGACCGCCGGACTTCCGACGTCCTCGGTCGTCGCGGCGTGCAGCAGGGAACGCAGCGAGTCGCTCATGCGCCCTCACCGTCGAGCGACGCACCTTCCTCGATGTGGCGACGCAGCCGTTCGGCGACCGGGTCCTGCCGCGTGTTGGCCCAGTGTGCGTAGATCATCGTGATCGCGAACGTGCTCACGAACTGGCCGAGCCCGAGCAGCAGGCCGACCGTGATGTTGCCCCAGACCTTCTGGGACATGAAGTCGTGCGCGTAGTCCGCCAGCAGCACGTACAGGAAGTACCAGGCAAGGAACAAGGCGGTCATGGGGAACACGAAGCGACGGAACCGCCGTTTGAGCGCCTGGAACTCCGCGCTGTTCTGTACTCGTTCGTAGTCGGTCTCTGCCTGTCCGAGCATGTCGGTCACGAGTGGCTCCCCGAAAGGCCCCGCGGCTCCGTCGCCGCTGCGTGACGGCAGCTCCTTTGCCGTCGGTGGGCCACACTTTTGCGCACATCACCTCACCCCGCACGGCGGGAGCGAACAGAAGCACGCGCGTCACGCTCGGCGCGGTTCAGTGCCCGGCTTCGTGCCAGGAGCCTCCGACTCCCACCGTCACATCGAGCGGCACGTCCAGCGGTCCGTCGGTCGCTCCGTCGCCGGCCGCAGCCATCTGCTCCCGGACCAGCGCCTCTACCTCGTCACGCTCCCCCGGGGCGACCTCGAGCACGAGCTCGTCGTGCACCTGGAGCACCATGCGCGACGACAGTCCGCGTCGGGTGATCTCCCGGTCCACGCCGAGCATCGCCACCTTGATCAGGTCGGCAGCGCTGCCCTGGATCGGTGCGTTCAAGGCCATCCGCTCGGCCATGTCGCGACGCTGCCGGTTGTCGCTGGTCAGGTCCGGCAGGTAGCGGCGGCGGCCCAGGATCGTGGCCGTGTAGCCGGTCGTCCGCGCGACCTTGACCACGCCCTCCAGGTAGTCGCGGACGCCACCGAACCGCTCGAAGTAGTCGCGCATGAGCGACGAGGCCTCGGAGACCTCGATGGAGAGCTGCTGAGACAAGCCGTACGCCGACAGCCCGTACGCCAGGCCGTAGCTCATCGCCTTGATCTTGGAACGCATCGCGGGAGTGACCTCGCTGGTGGGCACGCCGAACACGTGCGCGCCGACGAAACAGTGCAGGTCCTCGCCGGACCGGAACGCCTCGATCAGGCCTTCGTCGCCCGACAGGTGCGCCATGATCCGCATCTCGATCTGCGAGTAGTCGGCGGTCAGCAGCGTCTCGTACCCGGAGCCGACGACGAAGGCGCGCCGGATCTGACGGCCGGCCTCCGTGCGGATCGGGATGTTCTGGAGGTTGGGGTCCGCCGACGACAGCCGACCGGTCGCAGCGATCGTCTGCTGGAACGTCGTATGGATCCGCCCGTCCGGCGCGATCGACCGCAGCAGCCCCTCGACGGTCTGGCGCAGGCGGATCGCGTCACGGTGGGCGAGCAGGTGCTCGAGGAACGGGTGCTGGGTGCGCGCGAACAGGTCCGTCAGGGCGTTGGCGTCGGTGGTGTAGCCCGTCTTGTTCTTCTTGGTCTTCGGCATGCCGAGCTGGTCGAACAGGACCTCCTGGAGCTGCTTGGGCGAGCCCAGGTTCACCTCGCGACCGATCACCGCGTACGCGTCGGCGGCCGCTTCCTGCACCTGCGCGTCGAACGACTTCTCCAGGCTGCTCAGGTAGGGCTGGTCGATCGCGATCCCCGTGCTCTCCATGCGCGCGAGCACATCGACGAGCGGCAGCTCGAGGTCGGCGAGCAGCCTCGTCGCGCCGCGGTCGGCGATCTCGCCGCCCAGCACGTCGTACAGGTCGCGAACGGCCGCAGCGCGCACTGCGGCCCGCCGACCCTCGTCGGTGCCGTCGATCTCGAGGTCGAGGAGCCCCTGCCCGCCGTCGTTGGCGTCGGTGGCCCCGAGCTCGCGGCGCAGGTACCCGATCGCGAGGTCCGCCAGGTCGTACGCGCGCCGGTCCGGCTGGCACAGGTAGGCGGCGAGCTCTGTGTCGAACACGATGCCGGCGACCGGGAGCCCGCGGCCCGCCAAGGCGTGCCAGGCGTCCTTCGACGCGTGCACGACCTTCGGCGCAGACGCGTCGACGAGCCAGGCCGCAAGCGCAACCTCGTCGACGGGGTCGATCTGCTGCAGGTCGAACGCGGCGGCGTCCCCATCCAGGTCCGCGAGGGCCACACCCCAGGCGTCCCCGCGCGCCGGCGCACCCGAACCGCGGATGTCGAGCCCGAGCGGCTGACCGGTCCGGGCGGACAGCCACGAGCCGAGCTCCCCGACGCCGAGCACGGTGAGGTTCAGGTCGGCAGCCGCGACAGCGGTCGCCGAGTTCTCGCCCTCGTCGGGAAGCATCGCGAACAGCCGGTCCCGGATCGCGCGGAACTCGAGCTCTTCGAGGATCGCGTGCAGCGCGTGCCGGTCCCACGGGCGGGCGGCGAGGTCCTCGGGACCCAACGGCAGCTCGACGTCGGTGAGCAGCTTGTTGATCCGGCGGTTCAGTGCCACCTGCTCGAGGTTGTCCCGCAAGGACTCGCCTGCCTTGCCCGGCACCTCGGCGGCGTTCGCCAGGATCCCCGGCAGCCCGTCGTACTGTCCGATCCACTTGGCCGCAGTCTTGGGCCCCACCCCGGGGATGCCGGGCAGGTTGTCGCTCGACTCCCCCACCAGGGCGGCAAGGTCGGGGTACCGCTCGGGCGGCACGCCGTACTTGGCCTCGACCGCCGCGGGCGTCATGCGCGCGAGCTCCGAGACACCCTTGACCGGGTACAGGACCGTGACGTCCTCGTTGACGAGCTGGAAGGCGTCCCGGTCACCCGAGCAGATGAGCACCTGCATGCCCTGCGCGCGTGCCTGGACCGACAACGTCGCGAGGATGTCGTCGGCCTCGAACTGCGGCTTGGACAGGTACGGGATGTGCATGGTGTCGAGCACGCGCTGGATCACGTCGACCTGGCCGCGGAACGGCGCCGGGGTCGCGTCGCGGTTGCCCTTGTACTCCTCGTAGACCTCGGTCCGGAACGTGGTCCGGCCGGCGTCGAACGCCACCGCCACGTGCGTCGGCGCCTCGTCCCGCAGCAGGTTCGCGATCATGGAGAAGAATCCGAAGACGGCATTGGTCGGCTCACCTGCCGACGTCGCGAACTTGTCCACCGGGAGCGCGAAGAACGCCCGGTACGCCATCGAGTGACCGTCGATGAGAAGGAGTCGGGCGGGGGTGACAGGGCTGACCGGCGGGTTCGCTGGCAATACGTCGCTCACGGGTGCCAACCTATCTGGCATGACCGACACCGACGCCCTCGCCTCCACCCCGTCCATCGCGGGCACACTGCTCGAGCGCATGGGCATCGAGGTGACCGAGGTGTCGGCCACCCGTGCGGTCGGCACGATGCCCGTCCAGGGCAACACGCAGCCGTACGGGCTCCTGCACGGCGGCGCCTCGGCGGCCCTCGCCGAGACGCTCGGCTCCTACGCGGCACAGGCGCACGCAGGGCCTGGACGCGCGGCGGTCGGCATCGAGATCAACGCGACGCACCACCGGTCGGCCCGCTCAGGCATCGTGACGGGGACCGCCACCGCGGTCCACCTCGGGGGCCGGCTGGCCACCTACCAGGTCGTGGTCGAGGACGACGGCGGCCGCTTGCTCTGCACCGCGCGGTTGACCTGCATGGTGATCGAGCTGCGCGACTGATCGGCGGCCTTCGCCGCGGGCGCAGGAGCTTCGTCGGCGACCTGCCGTGCACCGCGGACCTGGCGGCGACGGGCGATGAGGTCCTCGAGCCGGCGGGCCGTGCCCGGGACGTGATCCGTCGCCAGCCGGCGCTGCAGCACGGCGGTCGAGACGGCCCGGTGCGATGCGGCAGGTGCGAATCCGATCCTCGCGAGGAACCGCTGCATCCCACGAGCGCCCGGCAGCGGCGACGAGTAGAGCTCGGTGGCACCCGCCTCCTCCGCCATCGCCACCGCGGCGAGCAGCATGGCGCGCCCCAGACCCCGTCGACGGGCATCGGGCCGGACGTAGACGGCTTCGATGTCCATCGCGACGACGTCGGTGAACGGACCAGGTCCGACGATCCGCGCCAGCATCAGCCCGGCCGGTTCGCCGTCCAGCTGCGCGAGCAGGACACGACCGCCCGGCATGCCGAGCAGGGTGCCGAGCTGGTCGTGAAGGCGCGCACTGTCGTCCGTGCAGAGCTGCGATCCGACGCCCGCCTCCTGGCGCGCGGTCAGAACGAGCGCGACAAGGCTGTCGAGGTCGCCCGGTTGGGCTCCACGTACTTGCGCACCGATTCGCACGGCAGTCAGACCTCCGGACGGGACGAGGGGGATCCGGTCGGGGTGACGACATCCCTGCCCGCGATGGCGTCGTTGTCGATCATGGACCACTGCGGACAGCGGTGCCTAGTCCCAGGAGACGTGACGTGTCCCTCGGACGAGTGCATTTCTTGGACATGTGACCAGATCCGGTGTGCTATGGCGAGGGCACCGGTCGTTCAGGGCTCGGACGCCTCCCGTTCAGGAAACCCCGCCCCGTCAGATCGGGCAACCGGGCGCACGGCCTCCCCGAGCCGCTCCTCAGTCGCCGCCCGCACGGCCGGGCTCGACCTCAGACCCGGGCACCAGGCCGACGTCCGTGATGCCCAGCTCGTCGGCCAGGAACAGGAACGCGCGCGCGTACGGATGGTCGGCCACGTCCGAGCGGACCTGGTCCCAGTCGACCTGCTCGCGAAGCCCGCGCACGATGGCCAGCGGGCGGGCGAAGTCGCACGCGTGCTCCCCGAGCACGCGCAGCTTCGCGGAGACGATGTCGGTGGCGCCCAGGACCGGCATGCGCACGGCCAGCACCTCCAGGACGTCACTGCGTGCCAGCAGCTCGGCCGTGACGGGCTCCCCCACCATGCGGAACAGGACGTCCACGAGCTGTCCTTGGTGGTACGCCTTGAACAGCCAGTTCTCGGCAGGCTCGGACACCTGCAGCCCCTTGGCCGCGATCGCCGCCTTCGCTCGGTCGACGTCCCGTTCCATGACCGCGAAGTCGGCGTCGTGGCTGGGCTCGGGCGCTCCGCGCGCCCAGGCCGCGTAGCCGCCGACGAGGGCGAACGGGATCTCGGCGTCCGTGAGCGCGACCGCCGCCAGGCGAAGGCCGTCCTGAAGCGCGGCTCGGTCGTCCCTCGGCGTCATGGCACGCAGGTCTACACCCCGACGCGCGAGCCTGCAGGTCGGCGGGTTGAATCGGCGTCGTGCGCATCGCCACCTTCAACATCCTGCACGGCCGGTCGCTCGACGACGGCCACGTCGACCTGGACCGCTTCGCCCAGGCGGTGCGCGGCCTCGACGCCGACGTGCTCGCGTTGCAAGAGGTCGACCGCGACCAGCCTCGCTCGCACGGCGCAGACCTGACGCACGTCGCGGCCGACGCGATGGGCGCTCCCGAGCACCGGTTCGCGGCCGTCCTGCACGGTGAGCCGGGCCTGTGGTCGGCTCCCACCGGCGACCAGCAGCCCCGGTCCGCCGCCTACGGGATCTCGCTGCTGAGCCGCCTGCCCGTGCTGGGCTGGCAGGTGCTCGACCTACCGCTGCGGCGCCGCCGGGCGCCCGTCCGGTGGCCCGGGAACCGCTGGCCGACCCTCGTGCGCGACGAGCCCCGCGCGGCCCTCGTCGCGACCGTGCAGGCACCGCACGGCGACCTCACCGTCGTCGCGACCCACCTGTCGTTCATCCCCGGTCACAACCTGCGACAGCTCACCTACCTCGCCGGCCGCGCCCGCGAGCTCCCCCGTCCGCTCGTGCTGGTGGGCGACCTGAACCTCGACGCGGAGCAGGCCACTCGCGCGTCGGGCTTCACATCCCTGGCGACCGTCCCGACCTACCCCGTCGCTCGCCCGACGAAACAGCTCGACCACGTGCTCGCCTACGGGGACGTCCGGGCCTCGGGGCTCGCGCGCTCGATCGACACGGGCATCTCCGACCACCGCGCCCTCGTCGTCGACCTGCACACCCCGTAGACGCGACGAAGGCCGACGCAGATCGCTCCGCGCCGGCCCCCGTCGAGCTCACCCCGCGTCAGGCGGAGCCGCCACCGACCTGCTCGATGACCGCGTCGGCCACCTCACGCATGGTCAGGCGGCGGTCCATCGAGGTCTTCTGGATCCATCGGAACGACTCCGGCTCCGTGAGCCCCATCTTGGTCATCAGCAGGCCCTTGGCGCGGTCCACCCGCTTGCGCGTCTCGAACCGCTCGGCCAGGTCTGCGACCTCCGACTCGAGCGCCGCGATCTGCGCGTACCGCGAGATGGCGATCTCGACGGCCGGCAGCAGGTCCGCCGGGCTGAACGGCTTGATGACGTAGGCCATGGCGCCGGCCTCGTTGGCGCGCTCGACGAGCTCCTTCTGCGAGAACGCCGTCAGGAGCACCACCGGCGCCAGGTGCGCCTTGCCGATGCGCTCGGCCGCCGAGATCCCGTCGAGGATCGGCATCTTGACGTCCATCACGACGACATCGGGCTTGAGCTCCGTCACCAGCTGCACCGCGTGCTCACCGTCGCCGGCCTCGCCGACGACATCGAAGCCTGCGTCCCGCAGCGTCTCGACGACGTCCATCCGGATCAGGGCCTCGTCCTCGGCCACCACCGCCCGGCGCGCCGCGCGCTTCGGTGCGGGTGTCCGCTCGGCCTCGGCGTCGGTCGAGCTGAGGTCGAGGGCGGCCTGGGTGGGATCGGGATTGGCGTCGGTGCTCACGGGGACAGAGTAGTGGGAGCAACCCGTGCGTTCGCAGTACCTCGACCTGTGAGCCAGCGCACCTGCGTCCTCACAGTCGTGCGCGGCCGGTATCCTGCTGCACGGCCCCGATAGCCCAACCGGCAGAGGCGTTCGGCTCAAACCCGATCCAGTGTGGGTTCGAATCCCACTCGGGGCACCGCATTTCCGCAGGTCATAGCGTTGCGGTTCCTCGTGGTACCTACGTGGTACATCGGCGCCACGACAAGCGCCACGGCCCCTAGGCAGATCCGGCGGCCTGAACGTTTCCCTGGCCACCCACGGGGCGCGCGAGAGCCTGAGCCCGCAGGGCGGTGCTTGAGGACGGGTGTACTCGGTATGAATCCTTTTGGCATCTTTACTACGGGTTCGCGTCAGGCGAGAAGCTTCCAGGCAGTGCCGGCCGTGCCCGGTGCGACGCCTGCCGTCCACCACTGCGCCTGGTACGTGTGCCCCAGGTAGGCGACCTTCTCACCACCGACGTAGACCGTGTCGGCGCTCCACGCGGGGTTGGTGCCGCCAGCCACGGGCGCCGGCACCTCGGACCACGGGCCGCCGGCGCCGCCCGGCGCCTGGTTGCGGGTCCACCACATCGCGCGGTACTTCTTGCCGTTGTAGACGACCACGTCGCCGACGGTGAACACGCGCGAAGGCGTCCAGAGGGCGGTGCCGTCGGCGGCTGTCGCGAGCTCCTCCCAGGAGCCGTACGCCGTGGAGCCGGGCAATTCGCTCGAGGTCCACCACTGCGCCCGGAACACCCGGGCGCCGTAGGTCACCGTGTCACCCGTGGTGTAGGCCTTCCCGGAGATCCACGCAGCCGGTCCCGGAGGCACGCCCTGCCCGCCGAGTCCCAGGTCACAGCGGATGCGGCCGCTGTACAGCGCGTGGCCCTCGCCGGGCGTGCCCGCGCCTGTGCCCCACAGGCCGTCGTCTGACCAGACGACCTCCTTGGTCCCGCCCACGCAGGTCGAGCTCGGCGCCAGGGCGAAGCCTTCGATGTTGTCGACAGGCAGGCTGGCCGGCTTGCCAAATGCCGTCTCCGGAACGATCGTGCCGGTCGCGCTGACCTTGAGCACCGTCGACACGACGCCGCAGGTGTTGTCGCACGTTGCCCAGATGCGCTGGGCGTCGGCGTCGAACTGCACGTCCATGACGCGCCCCATGCCCGTGTCGACGACCGCGACCCGGTGGAACGTGTGGTCGCTGTTGAGCGCGTAGGCGTAGAGCTTTCCGTCGTTCTCCAACGCCGCGAAGTACAAGCCCGTGCCGTGCAGCGGGTAGGTGCTCGGCTTGTAGGTGAGGCCGGTGGAGGCGTCGACGAACCCGTAGCCGACCAAGTAGCTGTCCGGGACGAAGGTGACGCCCTCGAACCCCAGGTTCGCCTCGGTCTTGCTGCCCGCGTGGAGCTCGGGGAACTCGGTGGTCAGGTTCCACTGGTCGGTCGCGACCAGCCGAGTGCCCGACTGCGTCGGGTCGATACGCAGGACCGAGTTCAGCGGGATCGTGTTCGCCGCGTTGTTGCGCTCGGTCGTGACGTACAGGGCTCCGTCCGGGCCCACGGTCAGTCCTTCGGAGTCGGGCTGGTTCGTCGCCGTGTCCGTGCTTCCGGGGAAGAAGATCTGCTTGCCGGCAGCCCAGCCGTTGGTGGTGTCGGGAACCCAGAGGCCACCCTGCTTCACCAGGCGGTAGACCCAGCTCTTGTTCTTCACCGAGTAGAGGACATCGGCGTTGCTGGGGTCGAAGACCAGGCCGCTGATGTCACGGCCTTCCGGACCGGTCGACGTGATCCACGCGCACTGCGTGTCCGCGATGGTCACGTCGCCGGAACCGGGCCACGCGCCGGGGACGAGCGCGCCCGCCGGCAGGGCACCCGCCGGGTCCGGAGCCTCGGGCTGGCACAGCAGCGTCGTCCCGCCGCCGGGGCCGGGGCCCGGGTCGGTCACCGGCGTCTGGCAGGCCGTCGCGTTCGACGCGCCGAAGCTCTTGGTGGTCAGGGAGACGAACACGCCCGAGCCGTCGGGGCACCGCGCGTACGAGGCGGCGCCCAGGGGGTTCGTCTCGTCGGTGCCGGCCTGCCCGGCCGTGTAGGTGACGGAGTCGACGAGCGTCCCGGCCGTCCCGTTCGGGCCGTCCGGCAGGTAGACCTTCACGCCGTCACCGCCGCTGCCCAGGCCCTTGGTCGACCCGAGGTAGACGAAGCCGCGCGCCGGGATGGTCGTCGTCGGGCTGCCGTCGGGCAGCTTCGCCGAGAGGGCGGTCGCCGCGGTGGCCAGACCGCTGTCGATCTGGAGCCAGCCGGCGATGCTGACATCAGCCGCGCCGCTGTTGTACAGCTCGACCGCGTCACCGACGGGCGTGGCGCCGTTGTCCGACGAGACCTCGTTGATCCGCACCTGGGTCCAGCTCGCGACCGGCGGCGCCGCCGGTGCGAAGCGGCTGCTGCCGGGCGATCCGATGTCGCCGGTCGTCGACGCGCGGGAACCCTCGACGTCACCGACGGCCGAGAGCTGCCACTGTGACGCGTCGTTGGCGCCCAGAGCGGCCTGGCTGGCCGGCACGCCTGCGGCGCCCGCCGTGCGCGGACCCTTGACGGCCCCTGTCCCCTGGTCGTTGTAGGTCAGTCGGTCGGCGAGGTCGGCGACGGCGTCCGGGCCGTCGAAGATGTTGATCTCGTCTGCGCGGCCCAGGTTCGTGGTGTTCCCGCCGAGGATCTTCACGCCTGCACCGAGACCCCAGTCAGCGCGGAAGGTCGAGTCCGCGGACTCGGTGAGGATCGCGGACTCACCGACCGCGAGCGTGCCCAGTGCACCGAGGGGCACGGTCCCGGGCGCCTTGCTGTCGTCGTCGAACGACCAGCCGGCGAGGCTCACGGGGGCCGCGCCGAGGTTCGTGATCTCGACGTACTCGCCCGAGGACAGGACCGGGCTGTACATCCACTCGGTGACCCTGACGTTCGGCGGTGCGTCCGCCTGTGCGGCGGTGGGAACCGCGACGGCCAGTGCGCTCACGGGGGCCAGCAGAGCGAGGGTCGCGACGACGCGCGAGATGCCAGGTTTCACGGTGCAGAGTGTGACGACGGCCCGTATACGGACGACGACCGCACGGCCAACGAGGGACGAACACGGGTCGTCACCAGTTTGTTCGTCGCTCGCCGGCGCAACTGCCGAGGGCGAAGTCGCCCGTCCGCGCCCGACTCGGACGCGGACGGGCGACGGCGCCCAGCCGGACGTCGCTTCAGCGGTTGGTGATGGTGATGGGGACGAGCTTCTCGGTCGTCTGACCATCGATGCCTACGGCGTCGATCTTCAGCTGGTAGGACCCGTTGGGGTAGTCACGGGTGTCCAGCACGAGCGTGGGTCGCTTGCCGTGCTGGCTGCTGCCGGGTGCCTGGGAGTTGTCGGTGATCCAGGTACCGCCCTGGTTGAGCTCGATGGAGGTGTAGCGCGGCTCGGTGTCGAGTGTGACCCGGACCGTCTGACGGCCTCGCAGGATGGCGCCGTCCGTGATGTTGACGTTCTGGATGACCGGCGCGGCGGGCGATGGTGCTGCCGGGTCGAGCCGAAGCGCGTCCCGGATGGTGAAGAAGAGGTCGGTCTGGTCCGTCAGCCCCACGACGTTCCCGGCCCGCGGACCGTACGCGGCGATCCGCACCTGCGTGCCCGTGTGATCCTGCGACCCGCCGGTGTCAGCCGTGCCGTAGGCGACGGTCATCGGCTTGCCGTCGGCGGTGAGCAGCGTCCGGGTCAGGCCGGGGGTCAGGGTGTTCGGGTAGACGATCTGGCTGGAGTGACCGTGGTCGGCGGTGACGACGACGAGGGTGTTGCCGTCGTGCTTCGCGTAGTTGAGTGCGACCTGCACGGCCTCGTCGAGGTCCACGGTCTCGCCGATCTGACCGCAGGGGTTGGCGGCGTGATCCTGCTTGTCGATGCTCGCGCCCTCCACCTGCAGGAAGAAGCCCTTCTTTCCACCCTTGAGCAGGTCGATCGCCTTGGTCGTCATCGCGGCGAGGGTGGGCGACGTGGCGACGTAGGCAGGGTTCGGCGTGCAGGTGACCGCGGGCTCGGTGCCACCGGTGTGGGTCGCCAGCGGACCCACCCAGCGCGTCGCCATGTTGCCCGGCGCGAAGAGGCCGAGTACGGGCGCGGACTGGTCGGCCCGGGTGACGCCCGCGAGCGCGCCGGCGTCCGTGACCACCTGGTAGCCACGGTCCTTCGCCTGCTGGAGCAGGGTCCTGCCCGCCCACGGTCCGGCGATTGCCGACTCGTTGAAGGACGTCGCGCCGCCGCCGAGGGTGACGTCGGCGCGGTTGCCGATGAGCTGCTCGGTGATCGAGCCGAGCCCGCCGTTCTGCAGGGCGTTGGTGGGGCACTGGGCGCTCGTCTGTGAGGGCGCGTAACAGCTGCGGCTGGTCACGTGAGCGATCTGGACCGCGGGCGTCGCGTCCTGGAGCTCTGCCGTGGACACGTTGCCCGTACGCAGGCCGTTGGCCCGGGCGATCTCGATCAGCGTCCGCTGCGGGGCTCCGGCGATGTCGACGGAGATGGCGCCGTTGTACGTCTTGGTTCCGGTCGCCCACCCGGAGCCCGAGGCTGCCGAGTCGGTCACGTAGTCCGGCTTGCCGTCCGTCTTGTCCAGCGCGTACGTCGTGTACTGGCCCGTCAAGGGCAGGGCGTCGATGCCCGCGAACCTTCCCGCGGCGCCGAGCGCGTAGTTCCGGGCGACGGTGATCTCCGAGTCGCCCATGCCGTCGCCGATCAGCAGGATGACGTTCTTCGCCGGTCCGCCGCGCAGCTCGCTCCTCACGGCGGACGTCTGGTCGCCGGTCAACCGTCGCGCGTCACCGTTCGCGGTCAGGCCACCCCCGGCAGCCCACGCGCCCGCAGCGCCCAGCACCAGCGCACCCGCGACGACGGCGACACCAAACGGTCGAACTGCTCGTGTTCTCCCCATCGAGCTCTCTCCTTGTCTGCTCCCTGAACGGCGATACGCCGCACTGCCAGTGCACAAGGCAGAGATGGCCAGCAGGTGAGAACCGGGTGAAAAGTCCGGATGCCGTCGGTACGGCGTGTCTTTCAGCAGCGAGCGTGCCGACGTGATCCGCGACCTGGCCGGCAGACGGACTCTGTCCGCCGTAGCCCGACGTGGCGAGCGCGGTGCGTCTCGTGCACACCGGGCAGCCCTGCTGCGCCCGGCCGTCTGGCGCATGGTCGACGGCTCGAGGAAGACCCGTGTTCGTCATGGCCTCGCGACGTCCTGCGTCGAACCCGGTCGCCCGCCCTGTTCGCGCGGTTGGAGAGGCGCGGCCAACGGATCAATGCCGGCTGGCACACCTCAGGACCGTCGTCGAGCCGCTTCTTGCAGAACCCCGGCAGACCAACGCGTCAGGCGACGTAGGCGAGCAAGACCGGCGACTCGAGGCCCGACCAGGTTCCCGTCAGGGTGTTCCGATGATCGGCGGCAGTCGCCCGCCGGACGAGACGACGGCAGACCACGATGCGTAGGGCCCCGGACAGGTCCATGACGGTCGTCGAGCCGTCCGAGGAGACGCTCAGGTCGAAGGTCGTCGGGATGTCGCCCGAGCGGGAGCCGCTGGCCGTCACGCGCACCGTCGGTTCCCGTGGGGCGTCGGCGCCCTCGACGAACTCTTCGGCTTGGTCGACACCGGCCAGCAGGACCGATGCGAGCACGCCGGCGTAGACGGGGTCCCCGGTCGCGTCATAGATCCAGCGTCGGCCCAGCACCGAGTGCTCCATGGTGCAGACGAGGAACTGTTCAGCGCCCTCCAGCGGGGCGCCGCGATACGTCAGCGGAACCTGAAGGAGGTGCCCGTCGGCGGTCGACAGGACATGCGTCTCAAGACCCACCTCGCCGTCCGGGTCGTCGAACCGGTACGCACCGACCAGCGCGAGATCCGGCTCCCCCCACGGCCGAGCAGGAACCCAGTCGGCGAGCAGCTCCGCCTTGGTCGGACGAATGGTCGCGCGGTGGATCAGGGCCATCGGGCGACCTTAACGTGACGCGTCGTAGAGACGGGACGCCCAAGGGTGTCGACTGCCGGCCACGAGGTGCGGCGGGGAAGGTCGACGTGACCGCAAGGAGTCCGAGAGGCGCCCGGCGCTGCACGGTGGCAGGCTCTGTTGAGCGTTCAGCAGCGCGGCGCCCCTGGCCCTCCCCGAGGTGGTGAGCCCGTGCGAGCGATGGTCTATCGAGGTCCGTACAAGGTCCGCGTCGAGGACAAGGACGTCCCGCGCATCGAACACCCGAACGACGCGATCGTCCGCGTCACCCTGGCCGCGATCTGCGGCTCCGACCTGCACCTCTACCACGGCATGATGCCCGACACCCGCGTCGGGCACACGTTCGGGCACGAGTTCATCGGCGTCGTCGACAAGGTCGGCCCGTCCGTGCAGAACCTGTCGGTCGGCGACCGTGTCATGGTCCCCTTCAACGTGTACTGCGGGTCGTGCTTCTTCTGCGCACGCGGCCTGTACTCCAACTGCCACAACGTCAACCCCAACGCGACCGCCGTGGGCGGCATCTACGGCTACTCGCACTCGACGGGCGGCTACGACGGCGGACAGGCCGAATACGTACGGGTGCCGTTCGCCGACGTCGGGCCTCAGCGCATCCCGGAGTGGATGGACGACGAGGACGCGGTGCTTCTGACCGACGCGCTCTCCACCGGGTACTTCGGGGCGCAGCTCGGCGACATCCACGAGGGTGATGTCGTCGTCGTCCTGGGTTCCGGTCCCGTCGGCCTGTTCGCCGCGAGATCGGCGTGGCTCATGGGAGCCGGGCGGGTCATCGTCGTCGACCACCTCGACTACCGGCTGGAGAAGGCCAGGACCTTCGCGTACGCCGAGACGATCAACTTCGCCGAGCACGACGACCTGGTCGTCCTGCTCAAGAAGATGACGGACCACCTCGGCGCCGACGTCGTCATCGACGCGGTCGGCGCCGAGGCGGACGGGAACCTGCTGCAGCACGTCACCAGCGCGAAGCTCAAGCTGCAGGGCGGCTCGCCGGTCGCGCTCAACTGGGCCATCGACTCGGTGCGCAAGGGCGGCACGGTTTCGGTGATGGGCGCCTACGGCCCGATGTTCAGCGCCGTGAAGTTCGGTGACGCCATGAACAAGGGGCTCACGATCCGCACGAACCAGGCGCCGGTGAAGCGGCAGTGGCCGCGACTCTTCGAACACATCCGCAACGGCTACCTCAAGCCGTCCGACATCGTCACCCATCGGATCCCGCTCGAGCACATCGCCGAGGGATACCACATGTTCTCCGCCAAGCTCGACGGCTGCATCAAGACGCTCGTCGTCCCGGACGCGGCCTGAGGAGGGACGCCATGACCTACACATCGCAGAAGCCGCCCCTGGCGGAGTCGACCGAGCAGCTGCGGGCGCGCATCCCCGGCTGGGGCGCGGACCTCGCCCCCGCCGACCGCCCGGCCGTGCCGCGCGAGAGGTTCGACCTGGACACCGGTGCCCATTGGGACTTCCCGGACGCGCAGGAAGAACTCATCCCCCGGGAGCGGTCGATCGAGCACGCGTTCCTGACGCCCGTGTTCGGCACGGCCCAACCCCTGCGAGGACTGTCCGGCGCCGTGCGCGCTCACGCGTACAAGCGGTACAGCGAGGCCCGCGCAGCCCACTGGCTGCTGCTGGTGCTCGCGGACCGGATCGACGCCATGGAGCACCACGCGTCCTCGCTGCTCACCCTGCGCCCCGACAACCCGATCACCGAGACCGGGGTGCTCAGCGAGTTCCGTCGGCACGGGCTGCGCTCTCGCAGGGAGGGCCACCGCGTCGATCGCGTGCACCAGCCACTCGACCCCGTCCTCGTCGGCGGCCCATGGGTGGTCGCCGTCATCGGAGGCGTTGCCGCCGCGACACTCGTGGGGCGAGCCGTCCGGGCTCGGGTACGTCAGTGAACCCGGAGGCGGGACGACCCCGTGGTTCGGTGGACGGGACCGCGGAGATGTACCCGACGCTCGCTGCAGGTCCACCTACCGGCCTGGTGGAGCTGACCCTGCAGGCTCCGCCATGACGTGAGCAGCCTCTCCCCGGCCCGATCACGCGCGCAGCGGACGCGGCGTCGGCCGTCGCCGTGACGGGGGTGGTCGGCAGCGACGCAGCACGAGGTCGCGTCGCTGCCGACCCGGTGCGTCAGGCACCCTCCGCGACGGAGTAGATCTCGTCCGCGACGAGGCCATGGGCCTCGCGGTGCACGGCCGAGGCCGTCTCGGCATCCGGGGCCTCGACGAGGCAGAAGATCTTGCCCGCCGCCTCGTCGACCCAGTACCGCACGTAGTTGACGCCGTACGCCTCCTGAGTCGCCAGGTCGGCCTGGTGGGCGGACGCGACGTCGCCTGCCGAGACTCCGCCCTCGATGGTGTGGGCGTCCATGAACAGTGCCATTGAGTTCACCTTCCGGTGCTCGTTCTCGCGAGCCCACGGTGAGCTCGACATGAGTTGAGACGAGACCTCGGGCCGACCGGTTCACCCTTTTTGTGTCGAGACCAACGAGTTCACCCGTCCCGCCGGGCACGACGTGGTCCGCCTTCTTGCTCTCGACGAGACGCCGGGCGCGGTCGTCGACATCCGGCGGCGGACCGAATCGCCCCGAACGAGTGGTGTCGATTGCGCCACGACCAGCGCCCTTACTCGGTACGGTCGTCGCACGAGGGGTGGGACGCAGGACGCCCCGAGGTCCGCTCGCGCCGCTCGCCACCAGGGGGACAGATGCTCGGCAGCACGCAGGAGCCGGGACACGGGAACCGTGCAAGGCGGAGCGCCCTGATTGCTGTCGCAGTGGTGGTCCCGCTCTGCCTCGTCGGCGCCGCCGCCTACCGTGTCACGAGCGTGACGGGCGCGAAGGGCGACTTGACGCAGGACCAGACGGTGCGACCGGCCGATCTCGCTCACGAGGCGACCGTGGCGTGTCCTCGGGGTGGGGCGGCAGCCGCATCGGCAGCCGAACTGGTGCGCCGGGGGCTTGCGTTCCCACTGACGATGAACGTTCCGCCGGCACGGTCCGTCGAGGACCCGATCAGCGCCTCGGACATCGCGTCGCTGCAAGCGAGCGGGACGAAGGAGATCGCCGAGCTGTTCACCGGAGCCGAGGCGACCGTGCACCAGGGTCTGCTCGAGGAGTCCTTGAAGAGCGCTACCGCTGGCGACACGAACTTTCGAGCGCTCGGCGGCGACATCTCACAGTTCACCTGCACGGCGTTCACGACGGACGGCGATGGGGCCACGCTCAAGGGCACGGCGGTGGGGTGGTCCAAGATGGCGAACATCTCGCCCTCCGGGGTCCCGATCTACAACCAGCCCAGCAACAAGCTCCTCGTCCGCGCAACGGTGACCACCGACGCCACAGGGAAGCAGCGGATCTCCGAGATGGCGTGGGACTTCGCGCCGGGCAGCGAGCCCTGACCCAGTCAGACGCGGCGCCTGGCCGTCGTCGCGATCGACGACTTCGTCAGCGGGTCGGCGGGGCATGCACCTGTCGGTCCGCCTGAGCTCTCGGGTCCGTCGGGTGAAGGGCCGACAGGAGCCCGGTGAGCTCGACGCCCCAGGCATGAGCGCGCTCGGTCTCGCCTTCCCGCAGCGGGCCCTTGGTCCCCATGACCCAGAAGCACTCGGCCTCGGCCGTCAGCTGGAACCCGGCGCGGCGCAGTGCCCGCATCGCGCCGATGGCCGCGGAACCAGGGACGTGGGGCGAGTGGATACGGGTGTCGAACGTCGCTGCGTACACCGCGCGCTCGGGGCGCTCGAGGGACGCGACCCACTCGCGCACACCCGTCGTCGACTCTGCGGGGGTCACGCCGGACTGCGCCTGGGCGTCAGCTCGGGTGGCTGGCCTGCTCATGCCGAACGCCTGCGTCGGTCCTCCGACCACGAGCAGGTCGAGCTCGGGAGGCACCCGGTGCGGGGCCCCCGCGACGTCGAGCAGGGCGACGTCCGGCATACGGCTGAACATCCCCTCCCACACCGCGCGGGCGATCTCCGCCGTGTTACCGAAGGACGACTCGTACACCACGAGTGCTCGCATCGTCGACACCTCCCCTAGCTGGACCTGGCCCCCACAATTCGCCCATCTCGGACGACAGCAAAGGGCCGAAAGGCCCGGAAATCGACGCCGAGGGCCAGGTGCTCACAGGACGCCCCTGGCGTGCGCGGGCAGCCGTTCCCGTCGCCGTCGAGATGGGCGTCGCCATGAAGGACCCCGTCCCCACCGAGGGCGTGTCGCGCGCACGCACCGACGCGCCCTCGCCCCGACGAATCGACACGCCGAGTAGGACCGGGCCGTGATGCGGTGACGGCCGTCGACCTCCTCGGCACCGGCGACCCTCAGGTTCGGTGCGAGGGCTGCTGGACGTCTGACCCGAGCGCTTCGTCCGTTCGACGGCGGCGATGGCAGAATTGCGCACTTCCGACGAAGGGTAGGGCGTGAGCGGTCAGTCGGGTGCCTCCCGAGCGGTCTTCGTCGACCCCTCCGGCCGTCGTGGACGGACGGTCCGGCGGATCATGTGGACCCTCGGCGCGCTCGCCGCCGCCTATGCCGTTCTGGTCGTCGCGGCGCTGGTGATCCCGGTCGGGATGAACCGCCTGGCCGTGCCCGGTCTCGGTCCCCTGCTCCCTGGCCCTGCGGCCCCCGCTCTCGGCGGACCGGCAGGGGGCGACGAGGGTTCCCTCGTGCCCGCTTCGCCGCCGCCGACAGTCACGCCGAGCCCGTCGGCATCGGTACCGGCGCGGGCCCCAGCGGGGACGGCGCGGACCGTCGTCGGGACCCCCGCGCCCCCGCCTCCAGCCATCCCCGCTGCCGACGCTGCGACCGCCCCCGCACCGACTCCCGTCCAGGCTTCCACTCCCGGTTCGTCCGCCGCCGCGCCCGGTTCGTCCGGCACGGCGCCCGGGCAGAGCGGCCACCGGCCAGGAAACGCACCGACCGCCAAGCCTGAACCCGCGTCGACACACGCCGCCACGCCGACCCCCCGACCGAACAAGCGCTGACGGCATGTTGGACCAGGACATGAGCATGGCCTCGTCGCCCGTGCGCCGGCGCGGGGCCCACGTCCACTACGTGACGCGCCACCCGGCCGTGGCGCACTGGGTGCTGCTGGCGGCGATGCTCGCCACGCTGCTGCTGGCGCTCGGACTCCAGACGCTCTCCTCGAGCACGTGGCAGCCGGGCACGGCAACGACGCCCCCGGCACGCGTTGTCGGTTCGACGCCGTCGGGCGGGCCGGTCCTCGTCGCCGACGACGGCACCCTGGTCGGCGTGCCGCTGCAGGAGCGGACCGTCGCGTTGACGTTCGACGACGGTCCGGACCCTCGTTGGACCCCGCAGATCCTCGACATCCTCGCCCGAGAGCACGTCCCCGCGACGTTCTTCATCGTCGGTTCACGTGCGGTCGAGGAGTCCGAGCTGCTTCATCAGGTCGTCGCTGCCGGGCACGAGCTCGGTGAACACACGTGGTCGCACGCCGACCTCGCCAAGGTGCCCTCCTGGCGGGCCAACCTCGAGCTCTCCCTCGGGCAGCTCGGCGTCGCCGGCGGGGCCGGGATCAGCACGTCACTCCTGCGCCCGCCGTACTCCTCGTCGCCTCAAGCACTCGACGCCCCCGAGCTGAAGGCCGCCCAGCACGCGGCCGACGCCGGCTACCTGGTCGTGCTCGCGGACCGAGACACCAAGGACTGGGCTCGGCCCGGCGTGGCTCAGATCGTCGCCGCCGGCTCCCCCAAGGGAACCGGGGGCCACATCGTCCTGCTGCACGACGGCGGCGGGAACCGGTCTCAGACAGTGGCTGCCCTCCCGGCGCTCATCGAGAGCTACCGCGCTGCTGGCTACCGCTTCACGACTGTCTCTGAAGGGCTGGGCCTCCCCGTCGGCGCGACCCGTCCCGCCGCGGCGATCCCCGCTCTGCAGGGGCAGGTGCTCGGTTTCGCGGTGCACGCGTCGGGCTGGTTGGTGACGGCGGTGAGCTGGGCCGTTCTCGGGTTCGGGATCCTGTCGCTCCTGCGGACGGTCCTCGTCGTCGGCCTCGCGCCCCGACACGTCCGGTTGTCCGCCCTTCGCGTCGCCGGAGAGCCTTGGCTGCCACCGGTGACGGTGCTGGTCCCCGCGTACAACGAGGCAGTAGGGATCGAGCGGGCTGTGCGCTCGCTCGTCGCGTCCGACCATCCCCAGCTCGAGGTGGTGGTCATCGACGACGGGTCCACGGACGGGACCGGGGACGTCGTCGAACACCTGGGCCTGCCTGGCGTCCGGCTCATCCGACAAGCCAATGCCGGCAAGGCGGCCGCCCTGCGAACAGGCACCCGATCGGCGTCGCACGACATCCTGGTGATGCTCGACGGGGACACCGTGTTCGAGCCGGACACCATCCGCCTGCTCATCCAGCCGTTGCGGGACCCGGCGGTCGGAGCGGTGAGCGGCAATACCAAGGTGGGCAACCGGACGGGCCTGCTCGGGCGCTGGCAGCACCTCGAATACGTCACGGGCTTCAACCTGGATCGCCGCCTGCAGGACATGCTCGGCTGCATCACGACCGTGCCGGGGGCTGCGGGAGCGTTCCGCCGCCAGGCGGTCGAGTCGGCTGGCGAACTCAGCTCGGAGACGCTCGCCGAGGACACCGACCTCACGATGGGCGTGCTGCGGGCCGGGTACCGGGTGGTCCACGAGGAGCGAGCACGCGCCTGGACCGAGGCGCCGAGCAGCGTCAACGACCTGTGGCGCCAGCGGTACCGCTGGAGCTACGGGACGATGCAGTGCATCTGGAAGCACCGCCGCGCCGCATGGGACTCCACCAGCGGCGGGCGCAGGCTGGGGCTGGTGGGGATCCCGTACATGCTGCTCTTCCAGGTCCTGCTACCGCTGCTGGCCCCTGCGATCGACCTCTTCGCGCTCTACGGGCTCCTCACCGGAGACGCCGGAAAAGTGCTGACGGTGTGGCTCGCGTTCGCCCTGCTCCAGCTGGCTACGACCGCCTACGCGCTCCGCCTGGACCATGAGAGCCTCAAGCCGCTGTGGAGCCTGCCGCTCCAGCAGGTGTTCTACCGACAGCTCATCTACCTGGTCGTCATCCAGTCGATCGCCAGTGCTGTCGCGGGCGCGCGGCTGCCCTGGCACAAGCTGCACCGTTCCGGCGACGTCGTCGTGCCGTCCTGACAACCGGATCCTCAGACGCGTGCCCCGGGCTGTCCCCGCCTACAGCCGCACGGCCGACGGTGGCGACGGGCGCTCTCGATCACGGTGCGGTGAAGCCGATCGCCTTGTGCGTGCCGTCGCAGTAGGGCTTGATCGCGGATGCGCCGCAGCGGCACAGTGCGACGGTCTCGCGACGTCGCGGAAGGGCCACACCGTCCGCGTCCGCGATCGTCACCTCACCGCGCACGAGCAGCGGACCGTCCGGGCACGCCTCGATGGTGGGGAGCCGCCGTCGGCCGTCGGGGCGGCCGTCCGCCGATGTCATGCGGTCCGCAGCGAGCTGACGCCCGCTTCCCACGCCGACAGGAGGTGGTGGCCGACGAGGTCGTCCAGGTACAGGCAGGTCGCGGCTCCGAAGAGGATGTCGTGCAGCAGCTCGGGTTCGAGCTGGGCCAGCGAACCTGCGAGGTCGCGTCCCGCGATCTGCTCGTGCACGGCGTCCGCCTCGACGTGTTCGTCGAAGTACCACGTCGTGTCCTGGTCGAACCCGTGCCGCCGGAACCCGTCGCCGTAGAGCCGGTTCGGCAGGGACGACGTCATCTCGAACGCCGCGAGGTGACCGGCGGTCGCGCCACGCCACCTGCGGTGCATGCCGAACAGCGACATCACGTTGACCGCTGCCAGGGTGACGGCCGGGATCTGCTCGACGTACGTCCCGTAGTCGGCGTCGAGGCCCGCACCCCGCATCGTCCGCGCGAACAGCTCGCAGTGCATCCGTCCGGCGTCTCCGCCGCCGTACTCGTCGGCCTGGATCTCGACGAGGGCTGCCTTCGAACGACCCACCAGGCGCGGGATCGCCCAGGTGTGCGGGTCCGCCTCCTTCAGCTGGTACACCGAGCGTTGCACCAGGAGCTCGCGAAGCTGTTCCAGCGTCGCCCGACGTGCGACGTACCTGGCCACGCTCGGACCCGGGCCCGGCGCCGTGAGTGTGAACAGCGCGGCGGCCACTGCCGAGCGCTCGGGCGAGACGTCCGACGGCACGGCGACGCGCGACGCGAGGTCCTCCTCCATGGCTCGCTCGACGACTCCCCGTGCGAGCAGCACGTCGGGGTGCCACTCCCAGTCGTCGTCGACTCCCTCGAAGCCCCGGTAGAAGAGCTCGTACATGATGTAGAGCGCGAGCTGGACATCCTCGTCCGCCAGCACGTCCGTGGAGCGCTCGATCGCCGATCTCGCCGGGGCGGCGAGGTCACAGCCCACGTTCTCGCGCACTTGAGAGGACAGGAGCTCGATCACTGCGAGGCTCAGCGGCCCCCGGGGGCTAGGTAGTTTCACGACGGCCTCTCACATGCCGCGTCCGCCCGCCCCGTCGCTGGAGGGGTGACGCCCTTCGTCCAGGGTCACACGTGCGGCAGACGGCGCAACCCGGCACGTTCCGCCAGGGCGAGGCGCCGATCCGGGCGCGAAGGGGGCAGGCCGGGCTGGGGGCGCGCGCCGTGGCAACGAAATCTAGGATGGTGGCGAGTCGAGGAGCGGCCGCCACCACCGCGGGGACCCGGGTCGAACGCATCGGGACCACGCCGGCGCACCGAGGAGCGACGCGATGCCGCAACGAGATCCTGGACCGAGCGTGAAGGACAAGAGGCTCTACGAGTCCCTGCGCGACGAGGGCAACAGCAAGGAGAAGTCGGCGCGGATCGCCAACGCCGCCGCGGCGTCGAGCCGCAGTGAGGTCGGGAAGAAGGGCGGCACCTCCGGCTCCTACGACGACTGGTCCGTGCAGGACCTGCGCAAGCGCGCGGCGGAGATCGGGATCAGCGGGCGGTCGTCCATGAAGAAGGCGGAGCTGGTCAGGGCGCTCCGCTCCCACTGACCGCCGGAGGTTCGGCGTGACCCGACCCTGACCTTCCAACGACCCGGGAGAACCATGACCACCGACGCCCAACGACCGAACGACGACGACACTCCTCCCCTGCCGGAGTCCAAGCCCTCGGAGGGCGGCGAGCCTCCGCCCGGCGACAACCAGGACGTCGCGGCCGAGAAGATCTACCCGACGGACCCCACCGGCGCGGATCCACGCGACGCCGACGGCGACGGCGACTGACCAAAGCGCGCAGTCGTTCTGCGCACCTGTGTGCGGCGGCCTCCCTCGTGCGATAGACATTCCCCGACCGCGGTTGCTGGCCGGCGGAGACGTCGAGCCACGTCCGGGACGCCGAGGGGCGTCCTGGCCGAGTGACGAACAGTGCCGCGAACCCCTCGATGGAGGTCCGCCATGACTACCCCTGTGCGACGCCTGGCCGTCGCCTTCCTGAGCGCTGCTCTCCTGGTCGGCGTGTGCGCGTCGGCCGGATCGGCCGCGTCCTACGCGCTGCCCCCGGCGAACGGGCAGTTCGACTACCAGATCGGCGGCGCCTACACGCCGTCGTCGACCGTCAAGATCGTCGACCGCGACCGGCTCGACGCGCCCGCGGCCGGCAAGTACAACGTCTGCTATGTCAACGCCTTCCAGACCCAGCCCGACGACGCGAACTGGTGGAAGACGAACCACAACGACCTGCTCCTGAAGAAGGCGAACGGGTCGTACGTCGTCGACAGCGCCTGGAACGAGATGCTGCTCGACACCTCGACGGCTGCCAAGCGCACGGCGCTGCTGGCGGTCGTCGGCGGCTGGATCGACGGCTGCAAGGCGAGCGGGTTCAACGCGATCGAGCCCGACAACCTCGACAGCTACGACCGCAGCGGCAAGCGGCTGACCCAGCAGAACAACATCGACTTCGTCAAGCTCTTGGCGACTCGGGCGCACGCCGACGGCCTGGCGATCGCACAGAAGAACGACTCGTCGATCGCGCCCAAGGGCAGGTCCATCGGGTTCGACTTCGCGATCGTCGAGGAGTGCCAGGTCTACGACGAGTGCGGCGACTTCACCGGCGTGTACGGCACCCAGGTGTACGAGATCGAGTACACCGACAACGGCGGCACGTCGAACTTCACCACGGCGTGCAACGCCCGTGGCGCGACGACGAGCGTGATCTACCGCGACCGCGACGTCGTGCCCAAGGGCACGAGCGGGTACGTGTACAAGTACTGCTGACGCTCCTGAGGCGGGCGGGTCACGACGACCCGCCCGCTGGAGCGCATGGACTACGGGTGACGACTCACCCGTAGTCGCGACGGTAGCGCGCGTCGACCTGGCGCGACAGCTGCTGACGCACGTCCTCGAGCGCTACGCCGTGCTTGTGCGCGATGGCCACCAGGATGCCTTCGCAGATCGCGTCGAACTCGCCGCCGAACGAGCGACCGCTCGCCGTCAGCCAGCGCTGGTCGGCGGCGTGCCGGACGTACTCGCCCACGGCGGCGTCCTCGGTGCGCAGGACGGTGCCGCCGTCGCCGAGGAGTGGAGTGCCGTCCGGGTTCTCGATCCCGGGGCCGGTCTGCCTTGCCCGGGGTGCGGCCGGCGCGACAGGCGGCTGCGCGACCGGGGCCGGGCCGACAGGAGGCTGCGCGACCGGAGGCTGCGCGACCGGACGCTGCGCGATCGGAGGCTGCGGAACCTGAGGCTGGGCGACCGGGGCCTGCGCGACCGGGGGCGCGACCTGGGTCCACGGCATCGCGGGCTGGTACGGCGGCTCGGCACTGGGCAGCGTCGGCTGCTGGGGAGCCGGTGCCGGCGGGACCGTCCCGGCCTCGTGCTGACGAAGCTGCTCGGTCGCGACGTCGAGCCTGGCCCGGTAGCTCTCGATGATGGCGAGCTGCTCGTCGAGCGGCACCTCGGGGTCGCCACTGAGGAAGTCCTGGTTGTACGACTCCCCAGCACGCACCAGCCGCTGCGAGAGTCGATGGATCTCGTCGCGCAGCTTCGCGGGGTTGACCGCCGTGCTCAAGTGCGCGGGCGACGTGTCGGACCTGAGTTCCATAGCCACCCTCCTTGATCGCTGACCGTGTCTCTCCGGTACATCGACGGATAGGACGGACAACATGAGCAGTGCCGCCGTGGTAATTCGGGTAGTTCTCGAATCAATCGTTCGGACAGCGCTTGCCGGAGCTCGGGACGCTGATCAGCACCTCGCGCGACCCGCGCAACGCCCGCCGATTACCGCGAACACGACGTCGACCAGCGCATCCACCAGTAACCTCGTCGCTGAACGCGCACGGTTCCGCGCGGGTGTCGAGGCACGTCGCCTCGAGTCCCTGACGCTTGGCGCCAGCGACGTGCCGTCGCTGACCCCGAGGAGGCTCTGTGGCCGTCAGACCGGACCGGCCCGGTCTCGTCCGGGTGTGGTCGTCGTCGGCCGACGCCCCGCGGATGCGACAGCCCACCGACGTGCTCCTGCTCGTCGCCGCGCTCGCCGTGGTAGGGCTGCTCACCCTGGCGGCGCCGGGGCCGTCAGGTGCGGACCGCGCGTTCGACGAGCTGCTCGCCTGGCTCGAGCCGGTGTTCGGCTGGCTGTGGAGCATCGCCTATGCCCTTCTGGCGGTGTGGGCGGTGTTCGTCGTCCTCCTCGCACTGTTGAGTCGCGGTCGGCGTCGCCTGCTCGTCGACCAGGCCACGGCCTCCGCCATCGCGTTCGCAGGTGCGGTCGGGGTCGGTGCCCTGGCCGGCACCGACGCCTCCGACTCCGTGGACGCACTCGGGTCGTCAGGTCCGCCCGTGATCTACCTCGCCACCCGGGTCGCGGTCCTCACGGCGGTGCTTGTGACCGCCTCACCGCATCTCGCGCGGCCCTGGCGGTGGGCGGGACGCATCGTCGTCGGCCTCGGCGCCGTGGCGGCCGTCGGCCTGGAGACGACGCACCTGCTCGGGGCGAGCGCGGCCATCGCCGTCGGGATCGCTGCCGCCGCGATCGCCCATCTCCTGCTCGGTTCCCCCCAGGGACGTCTGACCACGGCACAGGTGGAGGTCGCGCTCGCGGACCTCGGCGTGCACGCGACCGAGGTGACGTCGGTCGCGAGCATGGACACCGGGACGTACCTGCTCGTCGGGCGTACCGACGCCGGTGCCCAGATCATGGTCCGGGTCTACGGGCGGGACGCGTGGGACAGCCAGGTCGTCGGGTCGCTGTGGGCCGCCCTGACCCGTCGTGGCGAACGCGCCCATGTGGGGAGCAGCCGACGGTCCCGGGTCGAGCACGAGGCTCTGATGACCCTCCTCGCCGCGCAGGCGGGCGTCGCGACCCTCGACGTGGTCGCGGTCGGCCTCGCGGAGCAGGGCGACGCGCTGCTGGTCTCGCGAGCACCCCGCGCGTCGCTCGCCGAGCTCGGTGCGCACCAGCCGGACCTCCTCGACGACGAGCTGCTCGGTTCGATGTGGCGCGCCGTGCTCACACTGAACGACGCGGGGATCGCCCACGGACGGATCGACGGCCGGCGGGTCGTCCTACGTTCCGACGGAACGGTCGCCCTCGCGGACTTCGACGCCGCAGAGTCCGCGGCCGACGCCGGGGACCTGCGCACCGACCGAGCCCAGCTGCTCGTGGCGACAGCCCTGGCGGTCGGTCCGGACCGCGCGATCGCGGCGGCCGTCGCCGCCCTGGGTACCGACGGTCTTGCTGCGGTCCTGCCCTACCTGCAGCCGGCCGCGCTCGAGCGCGGGACACGGGCCGAGGTTCGGGCGGGCACCTGGTCGCTCGACGAGCTGCGCGGGGCCGCCGTCGCCGTAGCAGGGATCGAGGAGCCGCCGCTGGAGCGCCTGCGGCGAGTGACGCCCCGGTCGATCGGCTCGCTCCTCCTCGTCGCCCTCGCGGTCTACGTGGTGATCACGCTGCTCGCGGGAGCCGACCTCGCAAGCGTGGCAGCAGCGCTCAAGTCGGCGGAGGTCGGGTGGGTCGTCGCTGCGCTCGCGCTCTCCCCGTTCATCCAGACGGCGTCCGCTGTGTCGACCATCGGGGCGGCCGCCGCCCGGCTGCGCTACTTCCCGGTGCTGATGCTGCAGTACGCCGTCCAGTTCTTCGCCTTGGTGCTCCCGGCGACCGCCGCCCGGCTCGCGCTGCTCGTGCGCTTCTTCCAGAAGTTCGGGGTTCCCGCCGCCGCAGCACTGTCGTTCAGTCTGCTCGACAGCGTCAGCGGGTTCGTCGTGCAGGTCGCGCTCATCGTGATCATCCTCGTCAGCGGCCTGCCGGGGTTCACCTCGAGCATCGTGACGGGGTCCAGGAGCTCGGGCAGCGACTCGGACGGCACGTCGCTGCTCGCCGTCCTGGTGGCGTTGGTCCTGGTCGGAGTGGTCGTCGTCCTGGTCGTGCCTCGGTTGCGACGCCGCCTCGCCGAGCTGATCCCGCGGCTCCGCGCGGGGCTCGTCGGCCAGGTGCAGGGGGTGCGTGGCGCGGTCGGTGTCCTGCGCAAGCCGGTCAAGGTCGCGGAGATGTTCGGCGGGAACCTGGGCGCGCAGCTCCTGCAGGCGGGCGTCCTCGGCCTGTGCCTGCACGCGTACGGGCAGAGCGCCCACTTCTCCCAGCTGATCCTCATCAACACGGCTGTGAGCCTGTTCGCGGGCCTGATGCCGATCCCCGGCGGGATGGGCGTCGCCGAGGCTGGCTTCACCGTCGGACTGCAGGCCATCGGCATCCCGAGCCCGATCGCCATCTCGACGGCCATCACCTACCGGCTCGTCACCTTCTACCTTCCGCCGATCTGGGGGGCGGCAGCGATGCGGTGGCTGCGCCGCCAGGACTACGTCTGAGTGCTCTGCGACCGCAGGGGTGTTTCCGACCTTGCGCCCGCGGTCGGTTGGGGTGCATACCTGACAGGACGGGCGTCGGGAGGCGACATGGTCGAGTCGGTGGACGCACCCGAGACGACCCCGACACGGCAGTGGGCGCTCGCAGCGGTCGGCGTCCTGGCCCTCGCCGTCGCGGCCGGGCTCGCGGCCTATGCCCGCGTCCACCCCGGGAACGGTGCGGCCCTGACGACGTTCGGATTCAGCGGCATGCTGCAGATGAAGGTGTGGCTGTCGACCGCGGCGGTGCTCCTCGTGGTGGTCCAGGTGCTCAGCGCGCTCGCGATGTGGGGGCGCCTGCCCGGGGTGCCTGCGTCGGCGGCGTGGCCGGCACCGGTGCACCGCTGGACGGGTACGGCGGCATTCCTGCTGACCCTGCCGGTGATGTTCCACTGCGTGTGGTCGCTCGGCTTCGCTGAGGGCGACGCTCGTACCGTTGTCCACTCGGTCGCGGGCTGTGCGCTGTACGGGGTCTTCGCGGCGAAGATGCTCGCGCTGCGGCTCCCTTCGCTGCCCCGCGGGACGGTCCCGGTGCTCGGCGGCCTGCTCGTGGCCCTCGTCCTCGTCGTGTGGTTCACCTCGGCGCTGTGGTTCTTCACCAGCTCCGGTTACGCGCTGGTCTGAGGGGGACGACCGTGGACGGACCGACGCGACGGGCGGTGCTGGAGGGCACCGGCGTGGTGGTCGCCGCGGGAGTCGTCGGCTTCGTCGGGTTCCAGGCCGCCGCTCCGGCGGTCGGCACCGGACCCGTGGGATACCCGGGATCGACCAACGACCAGGGTCGCGACGACCACGCGGGCGGCTCGGGTCCCGGCTCCGCGGGCGCCCTGGCCGAACTGTCCGACGTCCCGGACGGGGGCGGCCTCGTGGTCACCGACGAGAAGGTGGTCCTCACGCGCGACGGTTCGACCGTGCACGCGTTCACAGCCGTGTGCACCCACCAGGGCTGCCTCGTCCGGGAGGTGCGCGGCGGCGAGATCCACTGCCCGTGCCACGGCAGCACGTTCGACGCCACGACCGGGGTGGTCGTCCAGGGACCGGCCACACGCGCGCTGGAGGCCGTCGACGTCGTCGTGCGTGACGAGAAGGTGATCAGGACATGAGGCGACGCCTCGCCGACCGCCTGCCGACGCTGCTCTGGCTCGCCGGGGTGGGCCTCGTCCTCGGCGCGCTGCTCGCCGGCCTGCACGGCTGATCGGCAACGACCTCGACGTGCATCCGGTCGAGGGCGGTGCCACGCTCGATGCACCACGGTCGGCTCGAGACGGGGGCACGGACCGGGCACTGCCGCCGGAGCCCGCATTCGACCGACGGGACGTGGAGGGCAACGTGGCTGACGTCGAGCACCTGGTAGTCATGGGCGTCGCGGGATCGGGCAAGACGACCGTCGCGCGGATCCTCGCCGATCGCCTGCACCGGCCCCTGGGCGAGGCCGACGAGTTCCATCCCCCGGCGAACGTCGCGAAGATGGCCGCCGGCACACCGCTCGTCGACGAGGACCGGTGGCCCTGGCTGCGCGCCATCCGCGACTGGCTCACAGCGCACGCCCGCGACGGGCAGAGCACGGTCGTCACGTGCTCCGCGCTCAAGGTGGCGTATCGCGACGTGCTGCGGGAGGCCGAGGGACACGTGCGCTTCGCCCACCTCGTGGCCCCCGAGGCTCTGATCGAGGACCGCATGGAGGCTCGCACCGGCCACTTCATGCCGCCCGAGCTGCTGCCCTCGCAGTACCGGACGCTGGAGCCCCTCAGCGACGCGGAGGACGGGTTCGTCGTCCCGGTCGACGCGCCGCCCGACGACGTGGCGCAGCGGGTGCTGGGCGCGCTCGCCCTCCAGCGCGAGGTCCGGCCGTGATCGCCGTGGGTGCCGGCGCCCTCGCCGCGAAGGCACCCGACGTCAGCGAGACCCGGCTCATCATCGCCGCGCTCATCGGGATCGCGACGATCGTCCTGCTCATCGTCGTGCTGAAGCTCCACCCCTTCCTGGCCCTGACGATCGGGTCGGGCGTCCTCGCCGTCGCGGCGGGGATCCCCTACCCGGACGCGTTCACCAGCTTCAGCGCGGGGCTGGGGACGACCGTCGCGGGGGTCGGCGTCCTCATCGCGCTCGGCGCGATCATCGGCAAGCTGCTGATCGACAGCGGCGGGGCCGACGAGATCGTCGACACGATCCTCGGGCACACCACGGTGGGACGCCTGCCGTGGGCGATGGCGCTCATCGCCTTCATCATCGGCATCCCGTTGTTCTTCGAGGTCGGCGTGGTGCTGCTCATCCCGATCGTCATGCTCGTCGCACGACGGTCGAGGGTCTCGGTCATCCTGGTCGGCATCCCCGCGCTCGCCGGGCTGTCCGCGCTGCACGGTCTGGTCCCGCCCCACCCCGGCCCGCTCATCGCGATCGACGCGCTCAACGCCAACCTGGGCCTCACCCTCGGCCTCGGGCTGCTCGTCGCGATCCCCACGGTCGCGATCAGCGGGCCACTCCTCGCCAAGCCGATGAACCGTTGGGTCCCGCTGCCCCCACCCGAGTCGATCCTCGGCGAGGCCCGCCAGGACGAGGGGACGCGCCGACCGGCGTTCGCGACGGCGCTCATGGTCGTGCTGCTTCCCGTGGTGCTCATGCTCTCCCGGACGATCGCGGAGAGCCTCGGAGCGGACAAGACCGGCACCGGGAAGGTGTTCGTGTTCCTCGGCACGCCGCTCGTCGCGCTGCTGATCACGTCATTGGTGGCGCTCGTCGCCTTCGGGACCGCGCTCGGACGCAGCCGCGAGGAGGTCAGCGTGCTGGTCGGGGCTTCGTTCATGCCGATCGCGGGAATCCTGCTCATCGTCGGCGCGGGCGGCGGGTTCAAGCAGACCCTCGTCGACTCCGGCATCGGCGACGTCCTCGGCCAGAAGCTTGCCGACGCCCCCATCTCCCCGCTGCTGGCGGGCTGGCTCGTGGCCGTCCTCATCCGCCTGGCCACCGGGTCGGCGACGGTCGCCACCATCACCGCCGCCGGCATCGTCGCACCGCTGGCCGCCGACCTGTCCGCGACCCACGTCGCGCTTCTCGTGCTCGCCATCGGTGCTGGTTCGGTGTTCTTCAGCCACGTCAACGACGCCGGGTTCTGGCTCGTCAAGGAGTACTTCGGCATGACGGTCGGCCAGACGTTCCGCACGTGGTCCGTGATGGAGACCGTCCTGTCCGTGACCGCGCTCATCCTGGTGCTGCTGCTGGGACTCGTGGTGTGATCCCGGGAGCCTGACGGTCGAACGACCGGCTGGCCCTGGCCGACGTCCGCGCGTCGGGTTGGGCCGCAAACCGGCGGCTGCGAGCATGTCGCCGTGACGAACGTCGAACGCTGGGAGCGCGCAGCCGAGTGGCCTCTCGTCGGGGCGGCGCTCCTGTTTCTCGTCGCCTATGCGATGCCGGTTGTCGACCCAGGCCTCTCGGCACAGGTACTCGGGGCCTGCTCGCTCGTGGTGAAGGTGACGTGGGCGGTCTTCGTCGTCGACTACGTGGCCCGGTTGGTGCTCAGCACCGAGAGGCGTGCGTTCGTCCGACACAACCTTCTCGACCTGGCTGTGCTGGCTCTGCCCGTTCTGCGTCCCCTACGCCTCCTACGCCTTCTGGCCTTCCTGGCGATCCTGAACCGCGCCGGGGCGAACAGCCTGCGCGGTCGGGTGGTCGTCTACGTTCTCGGCGGGACCGTCCTGCTGGTCGTCTGCGGCGCGCTCGCAATCACGGATGCCGAGCGGAACCAGCCCGGCGCCACCATCGAGCACATCGGGGACGGGCTGTGGTGGGCAGTCTCGACCATGACAACCGTCGGCTACGGCGACCGCTACCCCGTGACGACGACCGGACGGTTCATCGCGGTGGCGCTGATGGTCGGCGGGATCGCCCTCCTCGGCGTGGTCACGGCGACACTTGCCACCTGGCTCGTCCAGCGCGTCGCCGAGGTCAGCGACGAGGAGCAGGCGGCAACGCGCGCCCAGGTCGATGCTCTTGTCACGGAGGTCAGAGAACTGCGCGAGCTCCTGACGAACGGCGCGCCAGCGACGACGTCGACGACCAGCGAAGATCGGGCCTCCGGCTGAGCCGTGCAGCGGCCACGTCAGATCCGGCCGCCTGAGGCCGACTCCCCCGCGACCTTCTGGCTGAGGTAGATCGGGAAGATCGAGGCCAGAACCAGCACGGCGGCGACCACGTTGACCACAGGCCCCTGGTTCGGGCGCGAGAGGTTCTGGAAGATCCAGATCGGCAGTGTCGTGACGCCCGGCGGGGCGGTGAACAGCGTGACGACGATCTCGTCGAAGGACAGGCCGAACGCCAGCAGCGCGCCGGCGACCAGGGCCCCGCGCATCAGCGGGAAGGTCACCAACCGGAACGTCGTGAAGGTGTCGGCGCCGAGGTCCATCGACGCCTCCTCCGGGCTTGTGCCCATCCGACGCAGCCGGGCCAGGACGTTGTTGTAGACGACCACGATGCAGAACGTCGCGTGCGCGATGACGATGGTCCAGAACGACAGCTCCAGGCCGAGGAACGTGCGGAACCCCGTACGGAAGGCGAGAGCGGTGACGATGCCGGGCAGGGCGATCGGCAGCACGACCAGGAGCGACACCGTGTGCCGGCCGAAGAACGTGTACCGACCCAGCGCGAACGCGAGCAGCATGCCCAGCACCAGCGCGACGGACGTGGCGACGATGCCCACCTCGATCGAGGTCAGGACGGCCGACCGGACGCTGTGGTTGCCGAAGGTGAGCGACCACCAGTGGGTGGTGAACGACGTGGGGGGCCAGGCGAACACCGTGCTGGCGTTGAACGAGTTGATGACGATGACGCCCAGGGGCACGTAGATGAACGCCAGCCCGAACAGCATCATGAGGCCGAAGGTCCAGCGCGCGCGGCGGGAGTTCCTCACAGGTTGTCCAAGGCGCCGGTGCGACGGACCAGCATCAGGTAGATCACCATGATCACCACGGGGATCAGGGCGATGGCAGCCGCGAACGGCAGGCTGCTCGTGTAGTTCTGGTAGACGATGTTGCCGAGCATCTGGGTGCGCCCGCCGACGATCTGCACGGTGATGTAGTCCCCCAGGCTCAGCGAGAAGGTAAAGACCGAGCCGGCGACGATCGACGGGTAGACCAGCGGGACGACGACGCTGCGGACGGTGCGGGCCGGGTGGGCGCCGAGGTCGCCGGATGCGTCGATCAGGCTGTCGGGCAACCGGTCGAGGCCCGCGTAGACGGGCAGGATCATGTAGGGCAGCCACAGGTACGTGAGCGTGAGGATCGTCGCCGTGACGCCGTAGCCGGGCCCGTCCAGCCCGACCGGCTGGAGCATCCACGCGAGGACCCCGGTGTCCGGCTGGACCATGGCCTGCCACGCGTAGATCTTCACCAGATAGGACGCCCACAGCGGCGTCACGACGAGCGCGACGAGCAGCCCTCGCCAGCGCGGTTGGGCCACCTTGGCCATGAAGAACGCCATCGGGAAGCCCAGCAGCGTGCAGAGCACGGTCACCGCCACCGCGATGCCGACGGTCCTGATCGTCGCGTACCGGTAGGCAGGGTCGGCCAGGACGTCCTGGACGTTCTGCAGCGTGAACGTGCGGACGACCTCGTTGGTGAACTCGTCGACCGAGAAGAACGCGGTGGCCAGCAGCGCCAGCAGCGCCGAGAGGTAGACCAGGACGAGCCAGGTCGTCGGCAGGACCAGGAGCCCGAGCAGGCGCAGCCGCGGCCGCCGGAAGAGCGCGGCCGAGAGCCGGCGTCCGCCCGAGGACGCCGGCTTCTCGAGAGTGCTGGTCACGCTCCGCGCCGCCAGGTCAGCCGTTCTTGACGCTGCTCCACGCCTTGCCCCACTCGGAGTACGGGATGCACTTCGCATCCGTGCGGCCGTCCAGGCAGTCGCTCTGCGGCGTCGACCAGAACCAGATCTTCTTGAAGTAGCTCTCGTCCTGCGCGTGGAACGTGTCGCAGTGCGTCGGCTCGGTGGTCAGCGCGCACGCCTTGACGTTGGCCGGAGCCTCGCCGAACCACTCCGCGATCTGCGCCTGGACGTCGGGGTTGGTCACCCAGTTCATCCACTGGTAGGCGCAGTTCGGGTGCGGCGACTTCGCGTCGACCATCCACGTGTCGGCCCAGCCGGTCGCGCCCTCCTTGGGCAGGACCGACTCGACCGGGGCGTTGTCGGCCTTCGCCAGGTTGATGATGATCTGCCAGGTCGAGCCGACCTCGGTGCTGCCGTTCTCGAGCGCCTTCTGCGCGTCGGCGTAGCTTGCCCAGTAGCTGCCGACGTGCGGCTGCTGCGCGGTGAGCAGCGCGACGGCGGCGTCGAACTGCGTCTTGTCGAGCGCGTACGGGTTGGTGATCTTGAGGTCGGGCTGCGTCGACATCAGGTAGACGGCCGCGGCGGCGATCCCGTCGGTCGGCGAGTCGTAGTCGGTGATCTTGCCGGAGTACGGCGACGTCGGGTCGAACACGACGCTCCACGAGTCGGGTGCCGGCGTCGCCTTGTCCGTGCGGTAGCCGAGCAGCTGGGCGCCCCAGCCGTGCGGCATCCCGTACGCGACGTCGTTCACGGAGTTCCAGGTCTGCATCTTCTGGAAGTCCGGCACGTCCGCGTAGTTGGTGAGCAGCTCGGTGTTCACGGGCGCGACCTTGCCCGCGTAGATCATCCGCAGCGACGAGTCCCCCGACGCCGACACGACGTCGAAGTCGCCCGTGCCCATCTTCTCGAACATGGTGTCCGACGTGTCCGCCACCTGCACGTTCGCCGTGCACCCGGTCGTCGACTCGAAGGGCGTGACCCAGTCGACCGCCGGGTCCGTGGATCCGTCCTCGGCGTAGCCCGCCCAGGCGAGGATGTTGACCTCGCCCTCCCCGTCGCCGAGCGAGGCCATGGCCTGCATCGCCGGTGGTGTCGCCCGACCGGATCCGGTGCCGCTCGAGCCGCCGCTCGAGCATGCGGCCAGGGACAGGCCGACAACCGCGCCGGCGGCCGCCAGCGTCAGCAGACGTGTGTGCCTCATCGTCGTCTCCTTCGATCTCACAGGCTCACGGCAGGGGGGCCTCTGCCGCGGTGGTCACCACCTCGAACTCGTGCTCCCGGCTCCAGACGAGCTGGACGCGGGCGCCGCGCATCTCCTGGACCTCCATGGAGGTGCTCCGCTCGTTCTGCTGCAGCGCAACGAGGGTCGTGCCGGCGTCCAGGTCCACGAGGAGCCTCGTCGCCGAGCCGACGTACACCACCTCGCGGACCGTGCCCGGTGCGCAGTGCTCGCCGGGGCCGGGCTGCGCGCCCGCTGCGACGATGCGGATCTTCTCGGGACGCACCGACCAGGTGCCGTCGCGGCCCAGCACCTGCGCGGCCACGCCGCCCTGCAACAGGTTCGAGGTGCCGACGAAGCCCGCGACGAATTTCGTGGCGGGCTTCTCGTAGACCTCGGCCGGCGACCCGACCTGCTCGATCCGCCCGCCCGCGAAGACGGCGATCCGGTCGGACATCGTCAGCGCCTCCTCCTGGTCGTGCGTGACGAAGAGGAACGTGATCCCGACCTGGCGCTGGATGGCCTTGAGCTCGACCTGCATCTGCTCGCGCAGCTTGAGGTCCAGCGCGCCGAGGGGCTCGTCCAGAAGGAGCACCCGAGGCCGGTTGACCAGCGCACGGGCGAGCGCGACACGCTGCCGCTGACCGCCCGAGAGCTGCGCCGGCTTGCGGGCGCCGTAGCCGCCGAGCTGCACGCTCTCCAGCGCCTCGAGCGCCCGGGCGTTGCGCTCCTTGCGCGCGACCTTCTTGACCCGGAGCCCGTACGCGACGTTGTCCTGAACCGTCATGTGCGGGAAGAGCGCGTAGTCCTGGAAGACCGTGTTCACGTCCCGCTCGAACGGTGGCCGCCGGGTCACGTCGACGCCCGCAAGCTCGACGGTGCCACCGCTCGGCAGCTCGAACCCGGCAATCATGCGCAGGACCGTCGTCTTGCCCGAGCCGGAAGGCCCGAGCAGCGTCATGAACTCCCCGTCGCGCACGTCGAGGTCGACGCCGTCCACGGCGACCACCTCGCCGAACTCCTTGCGCACTCCGCGCAGCCGTACCGCGACCTCTGCCGTAGCGGTCGTGTCCGTCATCGACCAGCCCCTCTCCCGGTGGCTGATACCTGCGCTGACCGCTGATATCGCGGCCGTTTGGTCGGAACATAGCGGAAATCCGTTGCGCAAGCGGGAATCTGCATTGCAAATCTGTTGCAGTCCCGTCGGGGACTGGGCGCCCGGGGGCTGAGCGGTCCGGTCGACGTCAGGCCGACCCGCGCTCCACGAGCACGCCCGTCTGCGTCAGCTGCCCGCGTGACCGGGGGGTGTCACGACGCGACGGCCTGCTGTTCGTCGTCCAGCGGTCCCGCCTGGCGCGGCCGGAAGCCGAGCAGCGCCTCCGCCCGGCTCGTGTCGATCGGGACGCTCAACCCGGGGAACTCGCGGTCGCGCGGCACGTTCGGCGCGTAGCGGTCGAGAAGGTCCTCGGTGGGGGTCGAGAGCACGGTGTGCGCCGCGGCGAGCTGCAGCACGTGCGCGCCCGTGTACTCGCCGACCACCGCGAGCCGGAACGCCTCGGCGCCGTCGACCGTGCTGAGCCAGCCCCAGCCCTCGCCCGCTCCACGGTCGACGAACTCGGCCGCCCTGGCCGCCATCACCGGTCCCTGTCCGGGCGCGATCATCAGCGGAAGCCGTAGGGCGGCCCCGGACGCCCCGAACCGTCGGCAGACCGTCCGCACGGTGATCTCGTCGACGTGCTTCGACAACGAGTACGGGTCGGCGAGGTCCGCGGCGGTGTCCTCGTCGAGCGGGTAGCGCGCGGGACGAGGGCGGTCCGGGTGGAAGATCAGGCCGGTCGCGTTGATGCTTCCTGCGACGACCAGTCGTCGGACGCCCGCCTCGGCCGCCGTCCAGAGCACCGTGAACGTGGCGAGGGTGTTGTTGCCGAACAGGTCTGTCGCCGACGGGTACAGCGGATCGGCGATCGCCGCGAGGTGCACGACCGCCTCGACGTCCTCGAGGGCGCCCGCGACGTCGTGCCGGACGCACGCATCGCCCCGGACCACCCGGACACCCTCGTGCGGCGTCGCATCCGGAAGCGTGAGCGTGGTGACGTCGAGGCCGTGGGCCAGCAGGTGCGGCACCACCGCAGAGCCCACCTTCCCCTCGGCTCCCGTGACCAGGACGCGGGTCATCGACGACGCTCCTCGGGCCACGGCGACCCTTGCCCCGACGGTGCCCGGCGGTGGCGCGCGGGGTCTGAGGCGGCCCGCGACCAGGACAGGTGCACGCCGGGCGGGTCGTCGGCCTCGCGGGACAGCGGCGCGGCCTCATCCGCGACTGTGAACCGGTTCACCTGCCTAGGACTACAGCGCGCCGCTCGCGCTGTCCACGCGACGCGACGTGCCCCCGACGCGTTCGTCGTCGGCCCTGCAGCTCGACGACCGAGTCCGTGTCCAGACGTCACATCGTGGTGAGCAGTCGTGCGCAGAACTCGATGAGGTCGTGGTTGCCGTCCAGGACGTCGCGCTCGGTCATGGTGTACGGCTCCTCGCCCGGCACACCGACGTCCTCGATCGCCAGCCCCGCGGCTGTCCCTGACCGCGCGGCGCGTCGTACGGCGATGGAGTACCCGATCCCAGGTGGCCGAGGTGGCAGCGGCACTCCGGCGACGTGGTGCGCGTACTCGATGTCGTCGTGGGTCCAGACGTTGGCTCCCCCCGCGCCCGTCGCCGCGCCGATCGACACGACCTGGCCGATGCCGTGGTCGGCGATCCCCGCGGTGAAGATGTCGCCGCTGGAGAACGTGGTCGGGTCGACGACGACCACCACCGGGCCGCGGTAGGCCACGGGACGGCCGTTGCACCGCTCGGGGTCCGAGATGGGCAGGTGCTGCGAGTACACCTCGCCCAGGTCGATCGCGGTCCGCACCGACGCCGCCCAGTCGGCGAGGTCCGCACCGTTGCCGTCGGCGTCGGCGAGCGCGGCGATCGTCGCAGTGGCACGCAGCGCGAAGCGGACGGGCTCGACCGTCTTCGTCGTGAACAGCTGCAGGAGGCGTTCCGCGACCTCGATCACCCCGCCGGGGTTGGAGCGGACGTCGATGATCAGGCCTCGGCTCGGCAGTGCGCGCACGACCCGGTCGATCTCGTCGAGGAACTCGTCGCTGTGGCCGACGTCGAACGTCCACAGGCGCAGGTAGCCGACGACTCCGTGGCTGGTCGGGACCTCGCGGGCAGAGATCGCGTCCGGCAGCGCGGTCGGCATCCAGGACGACGCCCGAGCGACGAGGTCGGGCCCGGCCAGGTCCTGCTGCCAGAGCCCCGGCTGGAAGAGCAGCTTGCGCGCCCGTCGCGCGGTCTCGCTGGTGGAGTCGACCGCGCGGCGCGTGCGCAGCTCCACCGCGTCGGGCGCGGTCGACGCCGTCGCCGGCGCGATCGCGTGCCACTCGAACCGGATCGTCCGGTCCGCTGCGTCCCCTGCGGCGGGGTCTCGGTAGCCGATGTCCACCCACAGCTCGTCGGGTCGAGGCAGGAACCCGAGGGGACGTTGCGTCATGGTCTCCAGGGCACGGGCGCGTCGGGCGTCGGGCCGGCCGCCGGTCAGGGTGTCGGCGTACAGGTCCACGGCGCGCGAGAAGGGGACGCCGTTCCACGTCGTCACGCGGACTCCGGGCGCGAAGCCGTCGCAGGGCTCGCTGACCTTGGTCACCACGTACGTCGGCGTGCGGTAGTCGCCGTAGACCTCGACGAGGAACGGCAGGGTCGCCACCAACGACGGCCGTCGGAGGTCCGTGCCCCGCACGTAGAGCTGGGTGTGCTGGTCGCGGAGCCGGTTGATCGCGAGCGTGAGCTCGCGCAGGAACTCGGCCGGGCCGAGGTACGGGATCTGGCGACGCAACGCCAGCAGGGCACGCACGGGGTCGTACCCGTACAGCGCCTTCTTCTGGTCGTAGTGGACGTAGACGTCGGTCAGGAGCCGGCTCCACAGGTCGACCAGGTCGTGCCGCTGCGGGACGGTCAGCTCGACGGGCGGCTCGGACCGATCGTCGGCCAGACCCGGCACCTGCCGGAGCGGGCGGCCCCGCCGAGCCTGCCGGGTCATCTCGGGCAGCTCATTCACAGCCCGAACTCCTGCCTCAGGTGCGAGAGGATCCCCTTCTGGATCGGGTTGGCGTCGAGTGCGTCGAAGTAGGCGCCGTCGTGCTCGATCGGCGGCACGGGCGGGATGTGCACCGACCCGGGGTCCTTGGGCGGCCCTGCCCGTCCGGTGCGCCGCGCGTCGGGCATGTCGAGGAACAGCTCGAGGGTGGCGTCGTCGGCGAACCGTGGACCCGCCATGGCTCGTGCGGAGGCGTCGGCGATCGCACCCGACGGGTCGGCCTGCACGGTGGTGAGCGCGCCCATGATGGCGTCCCACGACCAGGCGCGGGTGGCGTCGGTCGGGTCCGGCACCGCCACGAGCTTGCGGCGCCGCCGGACCGTCATCGAGAAGCTGCCCGGTGCGCCGGCGGCGAGCATCAGGTCCTCGTCGCCGTACCGCGGCACCCCACCCACGACGACGAGCTCGACGTGCTGCTCCGTCGCCGCGAGGATCTGGCTCCAGGCATCGCCGGGACCGTGTCCGCGCAGGACGGTGACGTCGGCGTAGCTGCCGGGGGCCAGCCGTCCGATCTGCCTCCCCCAGCACCGCGCGAGGAGGTCGCCGGGGTTGGACGTGACCATCTGGACGATGTCACGGTCGCTGAGGGAGTAGCCGAAGTGGTGGGCGGCGACCCGCGCGACCTTCATCTCCCCCAGCAGGTTGCGGGTGCCCGACGGGCCCCAGTCGGAGCCGAGACACACGCGCACCCCGCGGGACCTGGCATCGTCGATCAGGGTGGTGTCCCGGTACAGGACGAGATTCGACAGCGGCGACCAGACGACTCCCCCGGCCTCCGGCTGCGGCCACTGGAGCCAGTCCTCCGGTGTCAGGGCGCAGCAGTGGATGCCGATGAACGTCGGCAGGAGCCCGTCGTCGCCTCCGAGGTCCGTGAAGTCGCGGCGGACGCGGGAGTCCTTCTGGCCTTCGGCACAGTGGTAGATGAACCCGGCGCCGCTCTCCATCCGGCGCACCGCCGTGACCAGGGCGTCGCCGGTCTTGGTCACGACCGAGGTGTAGATCAGGTCGTCCCCGACCTTGCCGTCCCGCCCGGCCCGTTCGTCGTCGACGCTCCGCATGACGATCTGGTAGCCGCGGTTCGACGACGGCCACCCCTGAGCGGACGTCGCCCCACCGGCCATCTCGCGCACCTGCACGTAGCCCAGGAGGGCTTCCGGACACGCCTTGGCGTACGTCCAGGCCGGTTCGGTCACGGACTCGGTGTACGTGTCGGCCTGCGTCCAGTGCTTGTTGTGCAACCACGGTTCTGTCCGATGCGGCTCCGACCACAGCGGGAGGACGTTGTAGGCCAGGTGGTTGTGCATGTCGATGAAGCCCGGCAGCACGAACGAGTCGCCCACGTCGACGCGCGGCGCATCGGCGAAGCCGTCGATCTCCCGGTCGTCGAACGTCACGTCGGCGACGGCGTCGTCGCGGATCCAGACCCGGCCGCGGCGTGGCGGCGCCGGCACGTCGCCCACCATCGGGGCGACCTGACCAGAGATCACGAGCTGTGACACCGGCCGCCCCCTAGAGCACGGGCCAGGTGCGGAACCGGGTCGGCACCGTGACGGTGATCGTCGCCCGCTTGTGCTGAGCGTCCACGCCGGTCCGGGCCGCCCACGCGTCGAGGTCGCCCATCCAGGCAGGCAGTCCGGGTGGCAGGTCGACGTCGGGGATGGGCGCCAGGTCCTCGGGCGTGATCGTCGACCCGTAGTGCCGCAGCGGTACTGGGACGTCCGGCGTGACGACCCCGTGCAGGGCGTCCAGGCCCTCGTTCCACGACCGGCAGAGCCGGAGGAACGCCTCTGCCTTCGTGATCGACCCGGACGCGCTGGCGGACTCGGGATACGTCGGGTGCTTGATGGTGATGTACGCAGCCTGGCTGGACGCTCCGGTCGGGGTCGCCCGCCAGGCCTGGTACGCCTGGTCGGCCAGCTGACCGAGGGTGATGATCGCCTCGACCTGCTGACCCTTCACGATCGCGTCGATCCACCGATTCCGGTAGCGCGTGATCCCCGGGTCCCCGATGTGCCGCGCCCCGCCGCCCTGGCCGTACACCGAGTACAGGAACGTGTTGACGAAGACGTAGCTGCGCGTGATGCCGAGCCGCGCCAGGAATCCCTGGGCGCGCTGGCCCGCCTCGCCGACCAGGATCCTGCGCGTGATCGTCTCGTGGGCGGCCGGATCCTGGCCGATCACCAGGACACGCGCGGATCCGTCCGTGCGGCCGCGATGGAAGATCGGGCCCCACTCGACCCGGAAGGAGTCGGCCGGGTACACCGACTCGCCCGGATAGCTCAGCACCAGCGACCGGAAGCGGCCTCGATATCCCGGGTCGAACTCGCGCGTCATCGCACTCTCCTCCCGCTGTGCCCATGATCGCCCTGTGGGTCATCGGTCCACCAGACCCGGGCGTTCAAGGTGAAGAACGGGGAGGACGGCCCGAAATACCCGACCACGTCACGTCGTCGACGCGGGCGGGACCTCCCATGCTCGAGGGCTCAGATCCGGTCGCGCGTTCTCGTAGTCGCTCGCGAGGAGAGGCGACGAGATGATCATGTCCGCCGTGGCGACGTTGCACGCCATCGGGACGTTCCACACGGTCGCGATGCGGAGCAACGCCTTGACGTCGGGGTCGTGCGGCTGCGGCTCGAGCGGGTCCCAGAAGAAGATCAGCATGGAGATGCCGCCCTCGGCGATCCGAGCGCCGATCTGCTGGTCGCCGCCCACCGGCCCGGACAGGAACCGGTGCACGGGGAGCCCGAGCTCGTACTCGAGCATCGTGCCGGTCGTACCCGTGGCGTAGAGCGTGTGCTGCGAGAGCGTTCCGCGGTTGTACTCCGCCCACCGCAGCAGCTCCACCTTCTTGTTGTCGTGCGCGACGAGCGCGATGTGGTGCTGAGTGCTGATTCCGTCCATGCCGGCCTCCGTGGTCGAGACCAGTCTGCCCGCACGGTCCACCGCCCGTCGCGGGGGGGCCCTTCGGCCCTGTCGGCCGGTGCGCGCCGGGCGAACGCTGGAGGGAACCCCGCATCGTCGCGGGGTGCCCGTCACCGGGCGACTACTCAGCGAGGAGTGCGCACCATGGAGACCATGAGGGCCGGCGTCGTCCGGTCGTTCACCACGGATCTCGACGTCGCGGAGGTCGCCATCCCGGCGATCGAACCGCACGAGGCACTCGTCCGGGTCGACTACTCAGGGGTGTGCCACACCGACCTGCACGCCGCCCGTGGAGACTGGCCGGTCAAGCCCACGCCGCCGTTCATCCCAGGGCATGAGGGCGTCGGGCACGTCGTAGCGGTCGGTGACCTCGTCACGCGGGTCGCCGTCGGGGACCGGGTGGGGAACGCCTGGCTCTGGTCGGCCTGTGGCGAGTGCGAGTACTGCGAGACCGGGTGGGAGACCTTGTGCCCGAACCAGCGCAACAGCGGGTACTCGGTCGACGGGTCGTTCGGTCAGTACATGGTCGTGGACTCGCGGTACTGCCCGATCATCCCGGCGGGCGTCGACCCGGCGGGCGCGGCGCCCGTCCTGTGCGCGGGGGTCACGGTCTACAAGGGGCTCAAGATGACCGACACGCACCCCGGTGAGTGGGTGCTGATCTCGGGGATCGGCGGGCTCGGTCACCTCGCGGTGCAGTACGCGGTCGCCATGGGTCGCCGCGTCGCGGCCATCGACATCGACGACACCAAGCTGGCGCTGGCCACCAAGCACGGCGCCGAGGTCGTCGTGAACGCCGCCCTCGAGGCGGACCCGGCTGCACGGTTGCAGGAGCTCACGGGTGGCGTGCACGGCGCACTGGTGACCGCGGTCAACGCCCACGCTTTCCCGCAGGCGGTCGGTGCCCTGCGGCGAGGCGGCACGGTGTCGCTCGTCGGCCTGCCGCCGGACCAGTTCCCGCTCGACATCTTCACGACGGTGCTGCTCGGGCTGACGGTGCGTGGATCGATCGTCGGGACGCGCAAGGACATGACCGAGGCGCTCGACTTCTACGCCCGTGGCCTGATCCACCCGACGTACGCGATCCGACCGCTCGACGACATCAACGGCATCTTCGCGGAGATGCTGCGCGGTGAGATCGACGGCCGCGTCGTGATGGACCTGCGCTCGTGAGGTTGCGCCGGGGGCCGTCGCGCCCCCGGCAGCACCGCACCGAACCGCGGACGCCGGGAGGTCCCGCAGTCAGGTGTCGACGGCGGTGAGCCGTGGTGGCATGCCGAGCGCGACGCTAGTGCGACTCCCGGGAGACCTTGCTTCCGCTCGAACCCTGCAGGAAGTCGAGGTCCGCGCCGGTGTCCGCGCCCATGACGTGGTCGACGTACAGGCGCTCCCAGCCTCGCTTCGGGTTCGCGTACCCCGCGGTCGTCGCCGCGTTCGGCGTGCGACGGTCGAGCACCTCCTGGGGCACGTCCAGGACGAGCCGACGGTTCGGGACGTCCAGGACGATGAAGTCGCCGGTCTCGACGATGCCTAGCGCACCGCCTGCCGCGGCCTCGGGCGTCACGTGCAGCACCACGGTGCCGTACGCGGTACCGCTCATGCGCCCGTCGCAGACGCGGACCATGTCGCGCACCCCCTGGGCGAGGAGCTTCTTCGGGAGCGGCATGTTGGCCACCTCCGGCATGCCGGGATAGCCCCTCGGCCCACAGCCGCGCAGCACGAGCACCGAGCTCTCGTCGACGTCCAGGTCAGGGTCGTCGATGCGCGCGTGCATGTCCTCGATCGTGTCGAAGACGACGGCCCTGCCGCGGTGCGTGAGCAGGTGGGGGGAGGCGGCGGCCGGCTTGATGATCGCGCCGCCCGGCGCGAGGTTGCCACGCAGCACGGCGATCCCGGCGTCCGGGATCAGCGGCTGGTCGCGCGCCGCGATGACGTCGTGGTCCCAGACCCGCGCCGAGTCCAGGTGCTCGACCAGCGGGCGTCCGGTGACGGTCAGCGCGGACGGGTCGAGGAGGTCCCTGACCTCGCGCAGGACCGACAGCAGCCCCCCGGCGCGCTGGAAGTCGTCCACCAGGAAGCGGCCGGCAGGCTGGAGGTTGACCAGCAGCGGCACGCCGGACCCGATCCTGTCGAAGTCGTCGAGCGTCAGGTCGATGCCGAGGCGGCCGGCGATCGCGAGCAGGTGCACGACCGCGTTGGTGGAGCCGCCGAGCGCGGCCAGCGCGACGATCGCGTTGTGGAACGAGGCCTCGGTGAGGATGCTGCTCGGACCGCGCCCGGCCAGGATCATCTCGACGACGAGGCGTCCGGACGCGTGCGCGCTCTCGAGCAGGCGGCTGTCGACGGCGCTGGTTCCGGCCAGACCCGGAATCGACATGCCCAGTGCCTCGGTGACGAGCGCCATCGTCGAGGCGGTGCCCATCGTGTTGCAGTGGCCCTTGCTCGAGATCATCGACGACTCGCTCTTCAGGAACTGCTCCTGGCTGAGGGTGCCGGCGCGCACCTCCTCGCTCAGACGCCACACGTCCGTGCCGCAGCCCAGGGCAACGCCCTGGAACGTGCCGGTCTTCATCGGGCCGCCGGGTACGACGAGCGCGGGAAGGTCGACGGAGGCCGCGGCCATCAGGAGCGCGGGGATCGTCTTGTCGCAGCCACCGAGGAGCACGACGCCGTCGATCGGGTTCGCCCGGATCATCTCCTCGGTCGCCATCGCGGCCATGTTGCGCCACAGCATCGCGGTCGGACGCACCTGGGTCTCGCCGAGAGACACCACGGGGAGGTTCAGCGGGATGCCGCCAGCCTCGAAGATGCCGGCTTTCACGCTCTGCATGACCTCGTCGAGGTGTGCGTTGCAGGGCGTGAGGTCGGAGGCGGAGTTGGCGATCGCGATGTGGGGCCGACCGTCGAAGGCGTTGTCGGGGAGGCCGCGGCGCATCCACGCCCGGTGGATGTACGCGTTGCGGTCCGACCCCGCGTACCACTCGGCACTTCGGCGCGGCGAGCCGGACTCCGCATGGGTTGACGTTGCCACGGCGCCTTCTTCCGCTTAATGGAACATACGTCTAGCATGTGGAACCTCATGCACGGTACACGCCCGGCCCCCAGTGCGGAACAGACCGGCGACGACAAGCTCGTCGGCTCCGATCGTGTCCTCGCCGTGCTCGTCGAGCTTGCCCGGCATCCCGACGGCGCAAGCCTTGACGAACTCGCCCGTGCTGTCGCGAGCGCCAAACCGACGGTCCATCGCGCGCTCGCCTCGCTGTGCAAGGCGGGCCTGGCCGGGAAGGACGGACGCGGCCGGTATCTCCTCGGCGACGAGTTCCTGCGCATGGCTTTCGCGAACCATGAGGCACGGCCTGATCATGTCCGTGTTCAGCCGATCCTGCACCGCCTCACGGAACGCTTCGGTGAGACCTCGCACTACGCGGTGCTCGACGGAGAGCACGTCGTCTACCGCGCGAAGGTCGACCCCCCGATGGGCGCGATGCGCCTGACCTCGACGGTCGGCGGTCGCAACCCCGCTCACGCGACCGCGGTCGGCAAGATGCTGCTGGCGATCCGGCTGCGCGACCTCCGTGCTGTCACGGAGTGGGTCGGCGATCGCGAGCTCGCTCGGCCGACGCCGCGGACCGCGACCACGGCCAGCGAGCTGAACGAGCACCTCGAGCTCGTGCGGCGGCGCGGCTACAGCGTCGACGACCAGGAGAACGAGCCAGGCGTCACCTGTGTCGCCCTTCCGGTCTACCTCTCGTCGCCGAGCGAGCCGTCCGGCGCGATCAGCATCAGCGGCCTGGCCTACCGCACGCCGCTTGCGGCCCTGGTCGGGGGTCTGCCCGAGATCCGTCGCATCATCGACGGCCGGTTCGACGAGGTGGGAGCGTGACAGCCTTCACCGCGCACCCCGCGACCGTCGGCCACTATGTGCTCGCCGAAGGCCCCGTCTGGTCTGCCGAGTCGCGCGCGCTGATCTGGGTCGATGTCGAGCGCGGTGAGGTCTTCGAGGGGGCAATCGCCGGAGACGAGGTCGTCGAACGCCGCCGACTGACGTTCGACGGCACCGTGGGCGCCGCGGTTCCCGGTCCCGACGGCAGCCTGCTCGTCGCCGCCCACGATCGCCTCGTCGTCGTGGAGTCCGACGGAACGCGGACCGCGGGGCCGCTCGTCGTCGACGACCCAGCCAGTCGCACCAACGACGGAGCCTGCGATCCCGGGGGCCGCTTCCTCGTCGGCACGATGCGCTACGACGAGGTCGGTGGCGGAGACCGGCTGCTTCGCATCGAGGACGACGGCGCAACACTGACCCTGGACACCGACCTGAGCATCTCGAACGGCATCGCCTGGTCGCCCGACGGCAGCGCGATGTACAACGCCGACACGATGCGCGGCACCATCTGGACGCGGCGCTACGACGCAGCAACCGGCACCGTCGGCGAGCGCCGCGAGCTCGTGACGATCGACGGGTATCCCGACGGGATCTGTGTGGACGCCGGTGGCAACATCTGGGTCGCGATGTGGGGTGCCGGCGAGGTGCACTCCTACTCGCCGGCAGGTGCGCGGCGCGACACCGTCCGGCTCCCCGCCCCGCACGTGTCCAGCGTCGCGTTCGCCGGCAGCGCGCTGGACCGACTGGTCATCACCACGGCGTCCCGCGACCTCGACGACATCGGCAGGGCGCAGTTTCCCCATGCCGGGCGCATCTTCCTCGCGGACGTCGGCGTTGCCGGCGCTCCCACCCATCGCTGGTCGGGCTCATGGAGCCCCTACCGCCCTCAATCCCCGCTCTGAACCGGAGAAGCTGTGCACCTCATGCGAATCGGCGCCGTCGGCGCGAAAGAGCCTGTCGCCCGTATCGACGGGGGTACCTACGTCGACCTGTCCGACGTCGTCGGCGCGCCGATCGCGAGGCCGCACCAGATGCTTTGCCTCATCGACGGGCTGGGCATCCAGCGCCGGACCGTCCTCGGACCACGCTGACCGTGCGCGCCTTCGTTCTCACCGGGCCTCGCGAGTTCGAGGTGCAGGACGTTCCGCCGCCCGTCGCCGGGCCCGGAGGCGTCGTCGTCGACGTGCAACGAGCGGGGGTCTGCGGCACCGACGTCGAGTTCTTCACCGGCGAGATGCAGTACCTGCACGAAGGCCTCGCGGAGTTTCCCCTTCGGCTCGGCCACGAGTGGATGGGCACCGTCTCGGCCGTCGGCGACGGCGTCGACCGACGCTGGCTGGGCCGCCGGGTCACCGGCGACACGATGCTCGGCTGCGACTCGTGCCGCCGGTGTCGCGCCGGGCACCAGCACGTCTGCGCGTCCCGGTTCGAGGTCGGCATCCGGGGTGGCTTCGCCGGGGCGCTCGCCGAGCAGCTCGCCGTACCGGCCACGTCGCTGCACGCCCTGCCCGACTCGGTGGACGACACGCTCGGCGCGCTCGTCGAGCCGGGTGGCAACGCGCTGCGCTCGGTGTGGGGCGCGGACCTGTCCGAGGGCGACCGGCTCCTCGTGCTCGGTCCGGGCACGATCGGGCTGCTCGCCGCGACGTTCGCCCGCTCCGTCGGCGCCGAGGTGCACCTCATGGGCCGATCGGGGCGATCGATCGAGTACGCCCGCACTCTCGGCTTCGACGGCGTCTGGACCGAGGACGCACTCCCTGACCTTCCCTGGGACGCCGTCATCGACTGCTCGAACGCCCCATCGCTTCCGGCCCGCGCGCTCGAGCTGGTGGAGCCCGCCGGACGCGTCGTCTACGTCGGACTGGCCGGCAGCCCTAGCCTCATCGACACCCGGACCCTGGCCCTGGCGGACGTCACTGCCGTCGGCGTGCTCAGCGCCTCACCGGGGCTCGCGGGCACCATCGAGCTCTACGCCGACGGTTCCGCCGACCCCAGGCACCTCGTCGCAGCGACCGTCGGTATGGACGGAGTCGGGGCCGTTCTGGCGGGGAATCGGCCCCAGGGGGCCGGCCTCGGCCCGAAGATCCACGTCGATCCGCGTCTCTGACTCTCGAGCGAAGGGAAGGGTGCTCGACGCCAACGTCGTGGCGCTGGTTCGCGTGAGCCGGGCGACACTGCCGCACCCGCGGAGGTCGCAGCATGCGGCCTCCGCGAACACGTCCGGCGTGGTCGCCACCGTCGGTGTCCCGGGTGCGGCCTCTCCCCCGTCGTAGTTCGTGGCGTGCAGCACCGTGACACCGTCGCGGGGCGCGGCGTCGCGATCGACCCGTTCGTTGTCAGCACCTCCGTCGAGACGGCAATCGTCAGCCTCGAGACGACCGCCGGCACAGGGCCGGACGGCCCTGGTACCGCAGGTCAGCGAGCCGACAACCTTCGTGGTGTAGCACCACGCCAAGAGAATCGGGGAACCCCGTGCTGACCGCCGTGACCGCCTGGACCATCCTCTCGTCGACGGAGTCGCCGCCCGGACCAGGCTCCGGGGGTGAGGCGAACCTCGTCCTCCCGGACCTCGGCTCGGTGAGCGTGATGGGCGGGGTCTCGGGACGGCTGCTGCTGGGTCTCGGCCTTGTCGTCTGCCTGCTCGGCCTGGGCTTCGGGATGCTCGCGTTCGTCCAGCTGCGTCGGCTTCCCGTGCACCGCTCGATGCTCGAGGTGTCGGAGCTGATCTACTCGACGTGCAAGGCGTACCTCGCCAAGCAGGGTCGGTTCCTCATGATGCTGTGGGCGTTCATCGCCGCGGTGATCGTCGTCTACTACCGGTTCCTCATCGACTTCCCCTGGGGCCGGGTCGCGATCGTCATCGCGTTCAGCCTCCTGGGCATGGCCGGCTCCTACGCGGTCGCGTGGTTCGGCATCCGGGTCAACACGTTCGCCAACTCGCGCACCGCGTTCGCCGCGCTGCGGGGCGGCCCGCTGCCCGTGCACCGGATCCCACTGAAGTCCGGCATGTCGATCGGCATGGTGCTGATCAGCCTCGAGCTGCTCATGATGCTGGTCATCCTGGTGTTCCTCCCCCGGGAGATCGCGGGCGCCTGCTTCATCGGCTTCGCGATCGGCGAGTCGCTGGGTGCGGCGGCACTGCGCATCGCCGGCGGCATCTTCACCAAGATCGCGGACATCGGCTCCGACCTCATGAAGATCGCGTTCAAGATCAAGGAGGACGACGCCCGCAACCCCGGCGTCATCGCCGACTGCACGGGCGACAACGCGGGCGACTCCGTCGGTCCGAGCGCCGACGGCTTCGAGACGTACGGCGTGACCGGCGTCGCCCTGGTGACGTTCGTGCTGCTGGGCGTCCACGACCCCGCCGTCCAGGCGACGCTCCTCGTGTGGATGTTCGTGATGCGGGCGGTCATGATCATCGCGTCCGCGGTGTCCTACCTGGTCAACGACGCCTGGGTGCGGCGCCAGTACCGGAACGCGACCCGCATGAACTTCGAGACGCCCCTGACGTCCCTGGTGTGGGTCACGTCGGGGGTCTGCATCGCGGCGACCTACGCGACGACCTACCTGATCCTCGGCTCGGGCCCCACCGCCGGCCACTGGTGGGTCTTCGCGACGATCGTCGCGTGCGGCACGCTCGCCGGTGCCGTCATCCCGGAGCTGGTCAAGGCGTTCACGTCGACCGGCAGCCGCCACGTCCGCGAGGTCGTGATGAGCTCGCGCGAAGGTGGGCCGTCGCTCAACATCCTCTCGGGCCTCGTCGCGGGCAACTTCTCGGCGTACTGGCTCGGCGTCACGATCGTCGGCCTGATGGGCGGCGCCTACCTGCTGTCCGGGATCGGGTTGTCGACGCTCATGCTCGCGCCCGCGGTCTTCGCGTTCGGCCTGCTCGCCTTCGGCTTCCTGGGCATGGGACCGGTGACGATCGCCGTCGACTCGTACGGCCCCGTGACCGACAACGCGCAGAGCGTGTACGAGCTGTCGATGATCGAGGAGATCGACGGCATCGAGGAGTCGCTGGCCACGGACCACGCCTTCCTCCCGCAGTGGGACCGCGCCAAGACGATGCTCGAGGAGAACGACGGCGCCGGGAACACGTTCAAGGCCACCGCCAAGCCGGTGCTCATCGGCACGGCGGTGGTCGGTGCCACGACCATGATCTTCTCGATCATCATGGGCCTCACCGACGGCCTGACCACGGGTCTGCAGAACCTGTCCCTGCTGCATCCCCCGTTCCTGCTCGGACTGGTCATGGGCGGCGCGGTGATCTTCTGGTTCACCGGAGCCTCGATCCAGGCCGTGACCACGGGCGCCTACCGGGCCGTCGAGTTCATCCGCACCACGATCCGGCTCGACGGCGTGACGAAGGCCAGCGAAGCGGACTCCAGACGCGTCGTCGAGATCTGCACGCAGTACGCGCAGCAGGGGATGCTGACGATGTTCCTGGGCGTGTTCTTCGCGACGCTTGCCTTCGCGTTCGTCGAGCCGTACTTCTTCATCGGCTACCTGATCTCGATCGCGATCTTCGGGCTCTACCAGGCGTTCTTCATGGCGAACGCCGGCGGGGCGTGGGACAACGCGAAGAAGATCGTCGAGATCGACCTGCACGCCAAGGGCACTGCGCTGCACGAGGCGACGATCATCGGCGACACGGTCGGCGACCCGTTCAAGGACACCTCCTCGGTCGCCCTGAACCCCGTGATCAAGTTCACGACGCTGTTCGGCCTGCTCGCGGTGCAGCTCTCGGTCCAGCTGGCCGACGACGGACGGCACACCCTCGTCACGTGGCTGGCCGCACTCTTCTTCGTGGCCTCTCTCGTCTTCGTCTACCGGTCGTTCTACGGCATGCGGATCCAGGCGACGCTCTCGGACGGCGAGCTGCCTGCCGAGCCCACCGACGACGGCGACGAGACGCCCGACGCCGCGCCTGCGACGACCGGCGCGCAGCGGCTCGTCGAGACGACGACGGGTGGTGACCGGTGAAGATCGCGATCAACTACCCGGACGCCCACGTCGGTTCCGACGGGCACGTGTCGGACCACGACGCCGGCTCGACGCTCGTTCGACGGCTCCTGCGGATCTTCCCCGGCTCGCTCCTGATCGGCGACGTGCCCCGCAGCTGCGTGGGCTTCGCCGTCCGTCCGCTCGAGCTCGTCGATCCTGCGGAGCACGTCGTGGTCAACATGGCGGCGCTGGAGTCGATGAGCATCTGGCGTGCGCTCGCCCGTTCGGGGCGCGAGCCGCGGGTGATGAACTTCGTCTGGAAGAACACGTCGAGCATCACCCATCCCGTCGAGCGGGCCGCGGTCGCGCTCTCGTGCGCGCTCTTCCCCACGTTCGCCAACTCCGAGCGCACCGCCGGGGAGGTGCACGAGATCGTCGATCGCTGGACCATCCCGGCCCTGGCCGAGAAGGCGGACGTGGCGTGGGTGAACCTCGGCATCCGCCTCGACCACGTGCTGCCGCGTCGCGACGCGGACGTCCCCGTGGTCCTCTACCCGGCGATCTACCTCTCCGAGCGCAAGCAGCCACAGGTGTTCCTCGACGTGGTCGAACGCCTCGCCCGACGCACTCCCCTGCGCGTCGAGGCACGACTGCACGAGTCGCACCTCGCGTCGGAGACGGCCATGCGGCTGTCGCTGCGCGACTGGGCCTGGGTCGGCCCGCTGACCGCGACCCGGGAGGACTACTGGGCCGCCCTGGCGCGGACCACCGCCTTCCTTGCGACGGCGACCGAGGAGTCCTACGGCCTGGAGTACATCGAGGCGCTCGTCGCGGGTGCGGTCGGCGTGCTCCCGGACCGCCCGTGGGCGAGGGCGATCCTGCCGACGTCCTACCCGTTCCTCTACCGCACGACCGCGGAGGCCGAGGCGATGCTGTACCGCGCCGTCACCGAGCCCGACGCCTGTCGCCGGGAGGCCGACGTGGCCGCCGGCGGCAGCTTCGCGCAGTGGCTGCGCGCACGGCACAGCGACGACCAGTTCGACGCGGCCGTGGTGGACCAGGTGGAGCGTTGGTTCGGCGCGTGAGCGCCGCGCAGGATCAGGCCTGAGCCTCGACCAGCTCACCGGCCTCGTCGGTGAGCTGGTCGTCCGAGGAGCGCGTCGGGCGGCCGGCCACGAGCGCGTAGGCGGCGCCGACGACGAGCGCGCCGCCCACGAGGTTGCCAAGACCGACGAACAGCAGGTTGTGGCCGAACGCTGCGGCCGTCGCACCGGGGACGCCACCGAGCAGGCCGAGCGAGAAGGTCGTCATGTTGGCGACCACGTGCTCGAAGCCTGACGTGATGAAGGCGAGCAGGCACCAGAAGATCACGATGAGCTTGGCGGTCTCGCTGCGCAGGCGCGCTGCCGACCAGATCGCGAGGCAGACGAGCATGTTGCAGAGCACCCCCCGCCAGAACAGCTCGCTGCTCGACTCGTGGCTCTTCGCCTCGATCATCCCGGCGAGCATCCTGCCGCCAGGCGTCTCGCTCGAGAGCACCCCGGACGCGTGCACCATCGCCGCGAAGGCCACCGCACCGACGAGGTTGCCGACGAACGAGAAGGCGAGCGTCCGTCCCCCGGCGACCCAGCCGATGGTCTTGCGGATCGCGCCCTGCGTGAGCGTCATCATGTTGGAGGTGGCCAGCTCACCGCCCGCGGCGAACACGAGCGTGAGCGCCACGCCGAACACCAGACCCTGGACCAGCTTCGTCACCGGCGACCCGGCGAGGGCGAGCCCCCCGGCGGCCGAGAACATCAGGACCACGGCAACCCCGATGAAGGCGCCCGCCAGAGCGGCCTGCACGAGATACGCCCACGGCCGGCGGGTCATCCCCACCTTGGCGGCGGCGTAGTCCGCCTGGTGGTCCATGGCTTCGTCGATTGTCAGCACCCTTGAACCGTGCCATGCAGGGGCGGACCGGCGGCAGGGACCATCGGTACCCGTTCGGCGGGAATCGTGGCGCCCACAGATCCCCAGCAACCAGGCCGGACCACCGTCAGCCGCTCTTGACCGCGAGGCTCAGGGAGCGCGAGTAGCTCCCCCAGGGGTTCGCGGCCTTGATGGTCACGGAGGTGGTTCCGACCGTCGTCGCCGTCCCTGAGATCACGCCCGTCGACGAGCTCAACGTCAGGCCGGGCGGCAGCGCACCGGCCGCGACGGAGAACGTCAGCGGAGCGGTTCCCGTGGTGGCCAGCTTGAAGGAGTACGGGACCGAGACGACCGGTGCCGTCAGGGCGGTCGTGGTGATCGTCGGGACGGTGCCCGCGGTGACGGCCATGGTGTAGCCGACGGTGGACGACCCCCACGGGTTGGCCACCTTCAGGGTGAAGGTGGCCGTCCCGGCAGTCGTCGGGGTCCCGGCGAGGACGCCGGTGGTGGCGCTCAGGGTCAGTCCTGCAGGCAGGGCGCCCGCGGCGACCGAGAAGGTGATCGGCCCCGTGCCCGAGGCGGTGACGGGGAACGAGTACGCGATCTTGGTCAACGCAGCCTTGGGTGCTGCCGACGTGATCTTGGGGCTCACGCCGGCGGTCACGGCCACCGAGTACGCGGCGGAGCGGGACCCGAAAGCGTTCGACGCCTGGATCGAGAACGCGCTCGTCTGGACGGTCGTCGGCGTGCCGGAGATGACTCCGGTGGCGGCGTTCAGCGTCAGCCCGGCCGGAAGCGAACCGGCGGAGACGGAGAACGTCACGGGTCCCGTTCCCGTGGCCTTCACGGTGAACGAGTACGGCACCTTCGTCAGGGCAGCCGGCGGGTTCCCGCTCGTGAGGGTCGGCGCGATCCCGTAGGTGTAGGCGCCGCTGAATCGCAAGGCGGGTCCCGGAGCGCCGTCCGGGCGGGTCGAGCTGACGACGACGTCCACGACACCGGGTGAGTGCGCGGGCGTCAGGACGTTCACCTTCCCGTTGCCGGCGGGTCCGACGAGCTTGGCTGTGGACGTGTCGAACGTGACTCCGGTGACGGCGAACGGAGCGCGGCTGAGAGTCGGGGACTCCAGCCACGCCGTCGTGCCGTCACCGAGCTGCCCGTTCACGTTCTTGCCCCAGGCCCACACCCTGCCGTCAGTCGTGAGAGCCAGCCCGCACTGGGTGCACGCCGTCCCGGCGACCGCGTCGACGTCCACCGGTGCGGGGACGCGGGTGGGGGCCTCGTACACTCCCCCGTCGTCGAAGCGGCCGCAGTCCTCGACCCCGAGTCCTCGTCCGCACTCGCGCCGGCCCCACCGGTACACGTCCCCGTTCGACAGGGTCGCGACGCCACCTTCCTTGGCGAGGGAGGCGGTCCTCACCGTCTCGCCGGCAGCCAACGGAATCGGGACGCGGGCGACCCCGGCACCGTGGGTCGTCTCGCCGTACAGGTCGTCACCCCAGGACCACAGGGTGCCGTCCCTGGCGATGGCCAACGCTGCCAACGGTCCCGCGGCGACGCTGGCCGCACTGAAGCCGGCTGGGGTCGCGAGGCGCTTCGGGGTCGAGTTCTGCGGGCGCACACACTCCTCCCAGAACTCGCAGAGTGTCGTCACGTCGACTCCCCACGACCACACGGCCCCGGTGCTGTCCACCGCGAGCGACGTGTCGCCCGCGGCACTGACGTTGACGATGCTGGTCCCGGTCGGGAAGGGGACGGCGACGGGTACGGCCCGGTCGATGGTGGTGCCGTCGCCGAGCTGGTTCTTCGCGTTCGTCCCCCAGGCCCACACGGTTCCGTTGGTCGCCAGCGCCAGGGTGTGACCGGTGCCTGCTCCGGCGCTGCGAACGGTGACACCGGCAGGCAGGGGAACAGCCACCTTGGTCGAGCGGACACCGGACGTCGTCGCCGGGTCGGCGGCGACCTGCCAGACGGCGCCGTCCGTCCCGACGAACGAGGTCAGCGAACCAGGAACCAGGTGGGCAACCTTGACCCCGGCGGGCAACGAGAGGGCGACACGCGACGGCACCAGCGGGTCGACGTCGGTCCCTCGGTCGGACAGGACGTCCCGAGCCCCGGTCCCCCACGCCCAGACGTACCCGTCGGCTGTCATCCCGAGGCTCCCAGCCCCCGTCGTGGTCAGCTCGACGAATCTGGGTGACGGCGTGCTGACGGTGGTGTTCACGCCACCCTCCTGCACGCCCACGGACGGCGTGGTGGGTGCGGACAAGCCGGTCCCGTTGACCCGCAGGACGACGTCGACCGTCTCGGTCGCGTAGGCGTTCTTCGTCGCGAGGACGATGTCGAAGCGACCGGTCGCCGTCGGGGTCCCGGTGAGCGTGCCCGTCGTCGCGTCCAGCGCCAACCCCGGCGGCAGCGACCCGGATGCGACCCCATACGTCACAGGGGCGGACCCGGCTGCCAGGAAGGTGTAGCCGTACGGCACACCGACGGCCGCCGAGGGCGGTGCGGGCGTCGAGATCCGCGGCGCGACGCCCACGACGTACCCGAACGACCGGGTGGCCGAACCGCCGGGACCGGTGACCGTCAGCGCGAACGACCCCGTGCCTGGCGTCGTCGGCGTCCCTCGGACCTCGACGTACCCCGAGTCAGACCAGGTCTCGGGCTGGACGACCCCGACGGTCAGCCCGTCGGGCAGCGTCCCGCCGTGGACTGAGACGTCGACGGTGCCGCCCGAGGTCAGGGCGATCCGGTCGCTGTACCCGCGCCCCGCCGCAGCGGGTGCGAGAGACTTCGCCTCCAGTGTCGGGGGCACCAGCGTCACGACGCTCGTCGCGAAGGTGACGCTGCCGTTCGCGTTCGTCGCCGTGACGGTGCCGGACCCGCCCCCCGCGGCAGTCGCCGTCCCCGAGAAGGTGCCGGTCGAGCTGCTGAACGTGATGCCCGGCGGCAGATCGTCGGCGAGCTGCAGCGTGAACGTGACCGGTGTGGTGCTGATCGTCGGGATCGTGTACGAGAACGGCGTCCCGACGGTCACCGGTGGCACGACGGTCGATGTCACGTCCGGCGGTGGGGTGCTCGTGTAGGTGTAGGCACTCGGGACCACGCCTGCGGGGCCGGAAGCACCGGTGGCGGTCCTCGTGTCGAGACGCAGGTCAGCCGTCCCGGTCCGTCCGATGCTCGGCGCCTTGCCCGTGAACCGGGTCGGGCTCACCTGAGTCAGGTTCTGCACGACGGCCCCGCCGAGGCTGACCTGCGCGAGCTGCAGAGGGGCTCGGACGGCGACCGGCGACGTCCGTGAGACGGTCGTGCCGTCGCCCAGCTGACCGGCGTCGTTCGCACCCCATCCGGAGGCTGACCCGTCTCCGGAGACGACGGTCGTGGTGCCCGTACCCGCGCCGACCTGCGCGTCCGGGACGTTCCGCAGCACGGCCGTCGGTGTCGCCGAGCGGGCGATCCCCGGGCGGCCCAGCTGGCCGGACCGGTTGTCTCCCCACGTCCACAGGTCGCCGTTGGTCATGAGCGCGACGATGTGGCTGCCACTTCCGACGAGCTGGGACGGCTGCAGCCGTCCCTCGGTGAACGGGATGCTCGTGGCGACCGACGATCGGGTGTAGGTCCCGAGCCCGAGCTGGCCCTGGTCGTTGCGGCCCAGCGCCCAGACGTTGGGGGTGGTCACGATGAAGGTGCTGTCCCCGGCGACGAACACGTCGTCGTATCCACCCCGTGGGCTGCCGGCGAAGAGGATCGTCGCCGTGGACTCCTGCGCTCCGACGGCCGTCCCGAGCTGCCCGAAGGAGTTGTCGCCCCAGCCGTAGACGAGGTACGGGAAGGAGAGTGCGATCACGTGGCGTGATCCGGCGACGATCTTGTCGAACGGGCCGTAGGGCCGGACGGCCGTCACCACGGTCGGCGCTCCCCGGAGCTCTCGGTCGCCGAGTCCGAGCTGGCCCGCGCCGTTCGCACCCCAGGAGAACACGTCGTCGACCGTGCCGGCGACGGCGAACTGGTCGCCGGCCGTGATCTGGGTGACGCCGGTGAGCTGCGGGATCATCTGGGGACTGCTGACGGCCGGCCCGATCGAGCCGAGCCCGAGCTGGCCGGACTCGTCGGCACCCCAGGACCACACGGTCCCGTCCTCGGCCAGCGCCATCGAGAAGCTCAGGCCGGCGGCGACAGCCTTGAACCGGAGGCCGGCGGGCAGGCCGACCCGCACCGGGAGCGTCGTGTCGGCGTTCGTGCCGGTACCGAGCTGGCCGAGATCGTTCTTGCCCCAGGCGTAGACCGTCCCGTCCTGCGCGAGCCCGAGGGTGTGCCGACCGCCGGAGTCGATCGCCTTCCAGCCGAATGCCGGTGCGTCGATCTGAAGGGTCGTGCCACCGGTCACCGCGCCGCTCGCCGGGGTGATCGTCACCGGGTCGATCAGGGTGTCCGCCGCGGACGCCGGCGGTGGCGCGACGAGTCCCACGATCGCGAGCAGAGCAACGGCCAGAACCCACGTCAGCTTTGCTCGCACGGCTGCCCCCGAGTCATCAGCGAATGCTGCGACCCTACTGAGGATGCAGGGTCGACAGGTCCGAGATGTCCGATTTCACCCCCTGCGGAATCCTGACTGCCCTGGATGAGCTGCCGTGCCGCGGGCTCTCAGCCGGCCTCCTCAGGGCGGTCCGCGATGGCGAGCTCGTCGGCGTGCGGGACGTAGCCCTCGACGTGCCGCTCGTCCGGGCCGACGTACTCCGAGAGCGGACGGATGAGTGCGTTGGAGGCCGCCTGCTCGAGGATGTGGGCGGTCCAGCCGGTGATCCGCGACGCGACGAAGATCGGCGTGAAAGTGGGCGTGTCGAAGCCGATCAGGTCGTAGGCCGGCCCGGAGGGGTAGTCGAGGTTCGGGTAGATCCCCTTGCGCGCGACGAACTCGTCCTCCAACGCCGTGTAGAGGTCGAGGACGTCCTGGCGGCCGAAGTGCGACACGAGGCTGTCGAGGGCGGCCTTCATGGTGGGGACCCGGGAGTCGCCGCGCTTGTAGACGCGGTGCCCGAAGCCCATGATCTTGCGCTTCTCTCCCAGGGCCGCGTCGAGCCACGCGGGGACGGCCGCGGCGTCGCCGATCTCCTCGAACGTGCGCATGACCGCCTCGTTGGCGCCGCCGTGCAGCGGGCCCTTGAGCGCACCGATCGCGGCGACGACCGCGGAGTAGAGGTCGCTGAGCGTCGAGGTGACCACCCGGGCGGTGAACGTCGAGGCGTTGAACGAGTGCTCGGCGTACAGGATCATCGACCGGTTGAAGGCGTCGACGACGGTCTCGTCGGACTCCGCTCCGAAGGTCATCCACAGGAAGTTCGCCGCGTAGTCCAGGTCGTCGCGCGGCTCCACGAGGTCCAGGCCGCGCCGCCGACGCTGGCCGTAGGCGACGATCGCGGGCAGCGCCGCGAACAGCTGCAGGGAGCGCGTCAGGTTGTCGTCGGCGCTCCCGCCGGCGTCGAGCACCGAGCCCGAGCCGGCCAGGTCGACGGCGCCCAGGAGGCTCACGGCCGTGCGCAGGTCGTCCATGGGGTGCGCGTCGAGCGGCAGCATGTCGAGCACCGTCCGGACGTCGGGATCGAGGCTGCGCAGCCGGCGCTCCGCCGACTTCAGGCCCGCGAGCTGGTCGGCATCAGGGAGCTCGCCGTGCCACAGCAGGTACGCGACGGCCTCGAACGGCTGCGTGGAGGCCAGCTCCTGCACCGGATATCCCCGATACAGCAACGAGTTGGTCTCGGGGTTGACCTTCGAGACGGCGGTGACGTCAGCGACGACCCCGGCCAGCCCCTTCCGGACGTCGCTCATGCCCCGCTCCTGTTGTTGTCCAGGTCGAACGAGTAGATGCCGGTGTCGAAGGCCGAGTAGCTCTCGTAGTCGAGCAGCTCGTAGAGACGTGCACGGGTCTGCATCTCGGGCACCTTCGAGGCCAGGGAGCCCTCCGCGAGGACCGCCTCCAGGCCGCGTTCGGCCGCGCCCATCGCCAGCCGCAACAGCGACACCGGAAAGATGACGATGTTCACGCCGACGTCCGCGAGCTGTGCCGTGGTGAACAGCTCGCTCTTGCCGAACTCCGTCATGTTGGCCAGGATCGGCACGCTCACGGCGGCCCGGACGGCCGCGAACTCCTCCAGCGATGCCATTGCCTCGGGGAAGATGGCGTCCGCACCGGCGTCCTGCAGGGCCTTGGCCCGGTCGACCGCCGCCCGCAGACCCTCGACGCCGCGGATGTCGGTCCGGGCCATGACGAGGAAGTTGGGGTCGCGACGACCTTCGACGGCCGCGCGGATGCGCTTGAGGGCCGTGGCCTCGTCGACGACCTCCTTGCCGTCGAGGTGGCCGCACCGTTTCGGGTTCACCTGGTCCTCGAGGTGCATCCCGGAGATCCCGGCGTCCTCCAGCACCTGCACGGTGCGGGCCACGTTCATGGGCTCACCGAAGCCGGTGTCCGCGTCGATGAGGGTCGGCAGGTCCGTGACCCGCGCGATCTGGCCGCCACGAGCCGAGACCTCGGTGAGCGTGGTCAGGCCGATGTCCGGCAGGCCGAGGTCGGCCGAGAGCACCGCACCCGAGATGTAGACGCCCTCGAATCCCTTGTCCTGGATCAACGCGGCGCTCAACGGGTTGAACGCGCCGGGCATCCGGAGCAGGTCGCCGTCGTCCAGGCGAGCGCGGAGACGAGAACGCTTCTCCGCCGCGGTCACCGTCGAGTGCAGCATCAGAGCAGTCCCTTCGGCGCCTCGGGGAGCCCGCCGACGAGCACGTTCAGGTCCCCTACCTCGGCGGCGGTCAGCGACGGCAGTCGCTCGGCAAGACCGAGGAAGTCGTCGATCTGGTCGTCGGTCAGCACCGGTCCCGCGAGCGTGCGGAACTTGCGGACGTAGTCGGGTCGCCGGAACGGGCGGGCGCCCAGCGGGTGGGCGTCGGCCAGGGCGATCTGGTCGACGATCCGCTCCCCGTTCACCAGGTCGATCTCCACGCGGCCGCCGAACGCCTTCTGCGCGAGGTCGTTCGAGTGGTATCGCCTGGTCCACTCCGCGTCCTCGACCGTGCTGATCTTGTGCCAGAGCTCGACGGTGTCGGGCCGCGTGGCCCGCGACCGCGCGTACGAGTCCTCGTGGTCCCACGACCCGTCCTGCAGGGCTACCGCGAAGATGTACGCGATCGAGTGGTCGAGGGTCTCGCGGCTGGCCGTGGGGTCGAACTTCTGGGGGTCGTCCGCGCCCGTGCCGATCACGTAGTGGGTGTGGTGGCTGGTGGCCAGCACGATCCGTTCGACGTTCGCGGGGTCGCGGATCTCCGGGTGCCTCGCGCCCAGGGAACGGGCGAGGTCGATCCACGCCTGAGCCTGGTACTCGGCCGAGTGCTCCTTGGTGTACGTGTCGAGGATCGCGCGCTTCGGCTCCCCCTGCTCCGGGAGCGGCACCTCGTAGCGGCCCTCGGGCCCGTCGAGCAGCCACGCGATCACGCCGTCCTCGCCCTCCCAGATCGGCGACGGGCTGGTCTGGCCGCGCATCGCCCGGTCCACCGCCTCGATCGCCATCTTTCCTGCGAAGGCGGGGGCGGAGGCCTTCCAGGTGGAGATCTCGCCCTTGCGCGACTGCCGTGTGGCCGTCGTGGTGTGCAGCGCCTGGCCGATCGCCTGGTAGATCGTCTCGACCGGCAGCCCGAGCAGCGTGCCGATGCCCGCCGCCGCGCTGGGCCCGAGGTGGGCCACGTGGTCGATCTTGTGCGCGTGCAACGAGATCGACTTCACGAGGTCGACCTGGATCTCGTACCCGGTCGCGATGCCGCGCAGCAGCGCCGCACCGTCGGCGCCCGTGTGCTGCGCCACCGCGAGGACCGGTGGGATGTTGTCGCCCGGGTGCGAGTACTCGGCCGACAGGAACGTGTCGTGATAGTCCAGCTCGCGCACGGCGACCCCGTTGGCGTAGGCGGCCCACTCCGGCCCGTACCGCCCCTCGATGCCGAACACCGTGGCCCCGGCTCCCCCGGAGGCCGGACCGACCGGATGCGCCTGCGCCTGACCACGGGCCGCGACGACCGGCGCCCGGCGGAGCGAGGCCACCGCGACCGACGCGTTGTCGATGAACCTGTTCACGATCATCTCGGACACGTCCGGGTCGACCGCGACCGGGTCCACCGCGACCTCGGCGATCTTCCACGCCAGCTGCTCCTCGCGCGGTAGCGGCTCGGAGCTCTTGTAGGTACGCAGGGGGTGCAGCTTCATGGGGTGCCTTTCTGGGCCGTGGTGCCGTCGCCTCACGTGGTGGGGCGTCGAAGATCGGGGCTGTGGTCGTGGCGTCGCACCCTCGCGCAGTCGACCAGCACCTCGTCCCCGTCGAGCAGCCTCCATCGTCGCCGTGAGGTACCCGTGGAGCAACACGGCGCGCAGCAGCACGGCAGGGCGTGCCGATCCTCGGCAGACTCGGGCCATGGGCCCCTCGCCGACCTGGGTGCTGCACGTCGACCTCGACCAGTTCGTCGCGGCCGTCGAGGTGCTGCGCCACCCGGAGCTGGCCGGCAAGCCGGTCGTGGTCGGCGGCCGCGGCGACCCGACAGAACGCGGCGTCGTCTCGACCGCGTCCTACGAGGCCCGTGCGTTCGGCGTGCACTCCGGGCTCCCGCTGCGGGTCGCGGCACGCAAGCTTCCCGACGCGGTGTTCCTTGCGGTCGACGCCCCGGCGTACGAGGCCGCCTCGGAGCAGGTCATGGCCGCGCTGCGGTCGCTGGGTGTCGTCGTCGAGGTCCTCGGGTGGGACGAGGCCTTCCTCGGGGTGACGACGGACGAGCCCGAAGCGGTCGCGCTCAGGGCCCAGGAGGTAGTCCTGCGCGAGACGCAGCTGCACTGCTCGGTGGGCATCGGTGACAACAAGGTCCGCGCCAAGATCGCGACGGACCTCGGCAAGCCCGCCGGCGTGTTCCGGCTGACGGCCGAGAACTGGTTCGAGGTGCTGGGGCACCGCCCGACCAGGGAGCTGTGGGGGGTGGGCTCGAAGGTGTCGGGCCGCCTGACCGCTCTCGGCATCACCACCGTGCGGGAGCTGGCCGACGCGGATCCCGCCGTCCTGGTCGCAGAGTTCGGACCGAAGATGGGCCTCTGGTACCACGGGCTCGGGCAGGGGCTCGGGCCCGCGACGGTCGACGACACCCCGTGGGTGCCACGCGGGCACAGTCGGGAGACGACGTTCCAGCAGAACCTGACGACACAGCACGAGGTTCGCGAGGCCCTCCGGACGCTCACCCATGACGTGCTCGAGGACGTCGCCCAGGATGGTCGACCCGTCGTGCGGGTCGCACTCAAGGTGCGCTACGCGCCCTTCGTGACGCGCTCCATGGCTCGCAAGCTCCAGGAGCCGACGAACGAGCCCGCGACGGTGATCGAGGCGGTGCTGGCGCTCGCCGACAGCCTCGAGGACCGGGAGATCCGACTCCTCGGCGTCCGCGCCGAGATGTCGATGCCCGACGACCCGACCGAGCGCACGCCCGTGCGGGGCAGGATCTGAGCAGGACCACCCTCCCGGTGCGCCGAGCGGGCGGGTGCGCCGCGAGTCAGCCGGCCAGCGCCGCCTTCAGGAAAGCGATGTCGGCGGCCTGCCCTTCCGGCGGCGTCTCGACGAGGGCGTCGCCGCCCGCCTCCCGCACCACGTGCGCGATGAGCTCCGGCGGGATCGTTCCGGTCGCGTAGTTGGCGTGCCGGTCCCTGCTCGATCCCGCCTCGTCGCGCGAGCTGTTGGCGTGCACCAGGTCCACTCGCCCGGTGATCGCGCGCAGGCGATCGACGATCGTCTCGAGGTCCTCGCCGGCGGCCCACGCGTGACACGTGTCCAGGCAGAACCCCACGTCGTACTGGCCGATCGCGTCCCAGAGCATCGCGATCCGGTCCAAGGTCCGCGCACACGCGTTGTCTCCGCCGGCCGTGTTCTCCACCAGCACCCGCACGGGGAACGTCGCGCGCTCGAACGTCTTGCGCCAGTTGTCGATGCCGACGGCGATGTCGTCGCCGTCGCCGACGTGCCCGCCGTGCACGACCAGCCCGCGTGCGCCCAGGTCGGCTGCGGCCGCGGCGTGCTGCGCGATCATGTTCCGGCTCGGGATGCGGATCCGGTTGTTGGTCGACGCGACGTTCACCAGGTACGGCGCGTGCGCGTAGATCCCCAGCCCCGACGCGACGAGGGCGTCCGCGTCGGCACGGCGCACCGGCTTCTTCCAGCCCTGCGGGTCCGCCAGGAACACCTGCACGCACTGCGCGTCCACCGCGGCGGCGGTGGCCACCGGGTCCTCACCGTGGGTGTGCGCACCGATCAGGGTCACGTCGTTCTCCGTTCGCTCGGGCACGCGCCAGGCTAGACCGTCGCGCCGACATGCCGCATGCGCCGCTCAGCCGATCAGCGGGCGCCCCTCGGGCCGTCGGAACAGCCGTTGGCGCTCCCGCAGCACCAACGCCGAGGCGAACGTCACCGGGCCTAGGCGGCCGGCGAACATCAGCAGGACGAGGACGAGCTGCTGCCCGGTGTGCAGGTGCGGAGTGATGCCGGTGGTGAGCCCGACCGTCGCGAACGCGGAGACCGCCTCGTAGAGGACCTGGTCCAAGGTGTACGGGGTCGTCATGGCGATGCCGAGCGTGGCCGAGACGACGGCCGCGACGCTGAGCAGCGCGACCGAGAGGGCTTGACGGATGGTGGACGTCCGGAGGCGCCGGTCGTACAGGTTGGCGTCCGGGTCGCCACGCAGCTCGGCGACGATCACGAGCAGCAGCACGGCGAACGTGCCCACCTTGATGCCGCCGGCCGTGCTGGCGCTCCCGCCGCCGATGAACATCAGGACGTCGACCCCGAGGAGCGTCCCGGTGTTCATCTCGCCGGGGTTCACGCTGTTGAACCCGGCCGTGCGCGGCATGACGGCCTGGAAGAACCCTGCGAGCGTCTTGCCCGCTGGATCGAACGCTCCCAAGGTCCCCGGGTTGTTCCACTCGGCGATCGTCACGAAGAGCGTCCCGCCGACGAGCAGGATCGCCGTCATCGTCAGGGTGAGTCGGGTGTGGGCGCTCCAGCCGCGTCGCCGACGACGCAACAGCTCGAGGATGACCGGGAACCCGAGCCCACCGATGATCACCGCGAAGGCGATGGGCAGACAGATCCAGGCATCGGTGGCGAACCCGATCAGGTTGTCGCTGAACAGGGAGAAGCCGGCGTTGTTGAACGCCGAGATCGCGTGAAAGACGCCGTACCAGAGGGCTTTCGGCCACGGGAAGTCGTAGGTCGTCGCGAACCTCACGGTCAGGATGGCCGCCGTGATCACCTCCACCGTGAGGCTGATCCGCAGGACGCCGAGCAGCACCGTGCGTATGCTGCCCAGCCCGATGCTCTTGGTCTCCGTGGCCGCGAGCAGCCGGTTACCCAGCCCGAGCCGGCGAGTGATCAGCAGCCCGAGCAGGGATGCGAGGGTCATGACCCCGAATCCCCCGATCTGGATCAGGGCGAGGATGGTCACCTGCCCGAACGTCGACCAGTACGTCGCGGTGTCGACGACGGTCAGACCGGTGACGCACAGGGCCGAGGTCGCGGTGAACAGTGCCTGCAGAGGGCCCGCACCGCCGGGCGCCACCGTGGCGACGGGCAGCAGCAGCAGGACGGTCCCTGCCGCGACGCCCAACGCGAAGGCGGCGACGATCCGGCGCCCCGGTCGACGCGGGCGCCGGCGCGGGCCGCGGCGCCCCAGGTAGATGCGCACCCGACCGCTGCGGGAAGGGGTCACGACCATGATGCCGGCGGCCCGGACTCAGGGCTCTGCGCGCGAGACGTCCTGCCGCCCGATGCCGTCAGACACGCGCGCGCGCCGGGCTGACCGCCTCCTGCGGCGCCAGGACCACCGGGGCTGCCAGTCGGCGGCGCATGATGAGCTTGTCGAGCTCCCCGACGATCGGCAGCGCCAGTGCGAGGCAGATGCTGATCAACCACTGCTCCCCGGTCAGCGACTGGGTGGTCAGCCAGCCCTGCAGGAAGTTCAGCTCGGTCGCGAGGATGACGAGGACCGTCGGGACCGAGAGCACCTTGACGGCAGTCAGCAGCGGTGCGGCCAGACCGGAGTCGGGCTCACGCCGCAGCACGAGGCCCGACATGATCGAGCCGAGACCCATGACGACGAACGTCATCGTCATCGACGCCGTCGCGTGGTTGGGGTCCGGGGTGTCCGGTCCGAGCACCAGCGGGATGCCGGACGAGATGCAGAGCACGGACCCGTACAGGATCCAGCGCCGCACGGCCTTGCCGTTGCTGATGCCCACGTTGGGGTCGCGCGGCAAGCGGTCCATGATCCCGGGCCCGACCGGGTCGAGCATGATGGCGATCACCGGTGCCACAGCGACGAAGAAGTTCAGGAACAGCACCATCATCGGCGTCATGGCCACGCCGCTCGCGATGTCGAAGATGCTCGCCGCCAGGAAGAGCAGCACGAGCCCGATGAGCTGGCTCATCTGGAACCGGATGTACGCCGTGATCTTCTGGTAGATGCTGCGGCCCAGCTCGACGGCGTGCACCAACGTGCTGAAGTTGTCGTCGGTGAGCACCAGGCGCGCGGCCTGCTTGGTGACCTCGCTGCCGGAGCCCATCGCGACGCCGATGTCCGCCTGCTTGATCGCGGCCGCGTCGTTCACGGCGTCGCCCGTCATGGCGACGACCAGCCCTTCCTTCTGCATCAGCTGGACGAGCCGGAGCTTGTCCTCGGGGGTCACCCGCCCGAACACGTGCAGGTTCGGCAGCTGCTCGAGCAGCTCCTCGTCCGTGAGCTTGGCCAGCTCCGGACCGCTGATCGCGCCCGGGCCGAGCCCCAGCTGGGCGCCGATGGCGCTCGCCGTGACGGCATGGTCGCCGGTGATCATGCGGACCTCGATGCCGGCCTTCAGCGCGATCTCGACGGCGACCTTGGCCGTGGGGCGCAGCGGGTCGACGATCCCCACGAGTCCGACGAAGACCAGGTCCTCGACGAAGGACATCGGGTCCGCCACGAGCGGCACCTCGTCGGCGGGTGTCAGGAACCGGACCGCGAACGCCAGCGTGCGCAGGCCCTGCTTCGCCAGCCGGTCCATCTCGGCCTCGATGCCGGGGCGCATCGTCTCGAGGTCGACGAACTCTCCCGGTCCGGCGAGCGCCCTCGTGCACCGCTGCAGCACGACGTCCGGGCCGCCCTTGACCACCTCGACGAGGGTGCGGTCGCCGCGCCAGGGCAGCCACTGTGCGGTGGCCATGAACTTGTACGCCGAGTCGAACGGCACCGACGCGACGCGCGGGTACGTCCGGCGACTTTCCTCGGCGTCGACCCCGATCTTCGCGGCGAGCACGACGAGCGCGGCCTCCGTCGGGTCGCCGATCACGTCGCCCGAGTCCGAGACCGTCGCGTCGCTGGCCAGCACCAGGCCGTACGCCAGGGGCGTCAGGTCGGGCACCGTCCCGCCGGCCGCCTGCAGGATGTTGCCCGTCTTGCCGTACCCGCTGCCCTCGACGACGAAGTGCTGGCCCACGGTGTACAGCGCGGTGACCGTCATCTCGTTGAGCGTCAGGGTGCCGGTCTTGTCGGAGTTGATCGAGCTGGTGGCCCCGAGGGTCTCGACGTCGTTGAGGTTCGCGACGACCGCCTTCGCGTCGGCCAGCTGCCGGGCGCCGTACGCGAGCATCGCCTGGACGAACGTCGGGAGGCCGGTCGGGATCGCCGAGATCGCCACGGCGGTCGCCAGGAAGAGCAGGTCGCTGGCGGACTCTCCGCGCAGGACGCCGATGACGACGATGACGGCGACGGCACTCCAGGCGATCGCGCCCAGCACCTTGGTCAGCCGGTCGAGCTCCTTCTGCAACGGCGACTTCGTCTTCTCGACCGACGAGAGCAGCGTCGCGATGTTGCCGATCTGGGTGGTCATCCCGGTCGCCGTGACGAGCATCGTGCCCGTGCCGCGTGTCACGGAGGTGTTCTGGAACGCCATGTTGGCCCGGTCGCCCAGGGAGACGTCGTCGTCGGCCAGCGGCGTGACGTCCTTCCCGATGGGCGCGCTCTCCCCCGTGAGGGCCGCCTCCTGCGTCTCCATCGTGGCCGTCCGGACGAGCCGGCCGTCCGCGGGCACGATGTCGCCCGCCTCGAGCTCGACGACGTCACCGGGCACGAGGTCGTGCGCCGGGATCTGCACGAGCACGCCATCCCGGCGCACGCGCGTCTGCGGCTCCTGCATCGTCGCCAGCGCGTCCACGCTCTTGCGGGCCTGCATCTCCTGGCGCGCACCGATGAGCACGTTGAGGACCACCAGGAACCCGACGATCACCGCGGTGGACCCCTGCCCGATCGCCGCGCTGATGACGGCGACGGCGACGAGCATGAGGTTCATCGGGTCGCGCACCTGCTGGAGCACCACGGACCACAGCGAGGGTGGCGCCGATGCGGTCAGGGTGTTCGGGCCGAACCGGGCCCGACGCTCCTCGACCTCCGCGGCGGTGAGTCCCGTCTCGAGGTTGGTGCCGAGCTCGGCGGTGGTCTCCTCGAGGGTCCGAGCCCACCACCGAGTCGGCCGGCTCTCCGGCGTCGCGATCGACGTCGTCGTAGAAGTGGTCACAGAGGACTCCCATCGATCGCAAAATCGGTTCGACTCATGGCCACGCTAGCGCGACGAAGTCGACATTCGGTGCACGTGCGGAGTCAGCTGGTGATGTCCCGGCCGTGAACACTGAGCGCCCAGATCACGAAGACGTCCAGCGCGATGACGATGACGCCCCACACCGGGTAGTACGGCAGCCACGCGAAGTTGACGACGGCGCTGAAGGTCGCCACGATCACGCCGACGACCCGGGCCCAGACCTGGCCCATGAGGACGAAGATGCCCGCGAGCGCGATGAGGATCCCCAGCAGGAGGTGGATCCAGCCCCAGGTCGTGACGTCGAACTCGAAGACCCACTTCGACCCGGCGACGTAGAACGTGTCGTTCACCAGCGCCACGAGCCCTTGGATGCCCTGGAAGAAGCCGATCACGATCATCATGGTCGCCGCGAACATCGTCATTCCGATGGCAAGACCGCTGCGCTGCTCACTCATGTGGGTCCCTCTCACGAGTCCGGTCGTGGTGAAGCGCCCGGCGCTCCCACGATCGTCGATCAACCAGGGCGATTGCCCTGAAACGGATCATCGCTGAAACCGCAGGTCAAAGCCAGAGGAACGAGCCTCAGAGTGCTCGTAGCACGAGCAGGAACTGGCCGCCACCCGGTTCGACGCTCGCCGCGACCCGCAGGCTCGGCGCGAATCGGGAGAGTCGATCCTCCAGCCAGGCTGCCGCCTCGTCTCCGTCGGCGCGGGTGGGACACCGGCCGACGACCTCACGGCCACCCTTGCGGGTGAGGCGCTCGACCGTCGACACGATCGGCGCGGGCTCGACGACGAAGAGCGACGGCGACCAGGCCACCACCGGTGTCACGGCGCCCTTGCGGGTGTTGCAGGCCCGGTGCGCGAGCCGCTCGGACCCCGGCGTCGGCTTCTTGCCCTTCGGCGTCGCTCCCCCGTCGAGGCTCGGGCCACGGTCGGCGTTCACGGACGCGTCCGGGTCGACCGGCTCGTCGCACAACCAGCATCGCCAGACGTCACGCTCGCCGACCTCGTCAAGGGTGCTCATGCCCGGAGGCTACGGGATGCTTCGCGCACATCCACCCCGGGATCGTGCAGGACGTGGTGGACTGGCGCTGTCCCGAGTGGAAGGCAGCCCCGTGACCGAGTCGCCGGCGCCGTACCCGACCGTCGGCACCCGGCTCGCGCCCTTGAGCGCCGTCGCCGTCGCCGTGCTCTCGCAGGTGCTGATGCGCGACCGCATCGCCGTCGGGGGCCGCTTCGTCGTGCCCATGATCGAGCTGGTCCTCGCGATCACGCTCATCGCCGTCGACGGCGTCGTGCCCGCGGAGCGACGTCGCGCGGGCATCGTGCGGTACGCCCTCGCGATCACGCTCTGCGTCTCCGCGACCTCGTCGGCGGCGCTCATGATCGCCGACGTGCTCGAGGTCAAGCCCGTGAGCGTGCAGCAGATGTTCGCCGAGGGGTCGCAGATCCTCGTCGTCCTCGCCGTGGGGTTCGGGCTCCTGTTCTGGCAGCTCGACCGCGGCGGCCCGAACGGTCGGATCCTGCCGGAACCCGAGCTGATGTCGTTCTGGTTCACGCAGGACGCGATCCGCGAGTACTCGGACCAGTTCGACAGCTGGCAGCCGCGGTTCCTCGACTACCTCTACGTCGGCATCACCAACCTCGTCGCGTTCTCGCCGACCGACACGATGCCGCTGACCCGCACCGCGAAGGCGTTGATGACCTGGGAGTCATTCGTCTCGATCGCCACGTTCGCGGTGGTCCTGTCCCGCGCCGTCAACGTCATGAAGTGAGTCGTTCGAGGTCCACCGCAGCCGGCGCGGCGAGGAGGAGACCCCGACCCCGGCGACGGTCAGACCCGGGCGGCTCGGGCCTGCTCGAAAGGGAGCCGGTCGAACACGATCCGCAGCTCGGTGATCAGCCCGTCCACGACGGTGTGCCGCTCGGCAGCGGGAGCCGACGCGACGACCTCGGTCGAGGTGTCGTAGTAGAGGAGCGCGGTGTCGTCGTCGCCGAAGCCCGAGACCACCGCCGACGTGATGACCGTGCGCGAGAACGGCTCCATGAATCGACGAAGCTCGTCCGCGCCCTCGAACCGGCCCGGCGGCGCGATGACGACGACGTCCGGGCTGACGTGCCTCAGTGCGGCGTCCATGTCGCCGCCGGACCAGGCCGTGAAGTAGGCGAGCGACGTCTCCAGTGCTTTCTGTGCTGTGCGCATGCTGACCTCCCGCTGACGTGATCGTGCCGACGTAGGGATAGACACCGGGCGCGTGTCAGACGGAACGCGGATACTGCCGCCATGCCGCCGACCGTCGAGGTGAGCCCGGAACAGGATGCCGACTTCACTGCGCTCGTCCAGCCGCACCTGGGCGAGCTGCGGCTGCACTGCTACCGGATCCTCGGGTCGTCGACCGACGCCGAGGACGCGCTGCAGGACGTCCTGGTCGCTGCGTGGCGAGGCCTGCCACTGTTCGAGGGACGGTCGTCGGTCCGCACCTGGCTGTACACCATCGCGACGCGGACCTGCCTGAACCTGCTGCGCGCCGGGCGTCGTCGGCCGGCCGCGCCGGTCCCGCCCTTCGACGTGCCTGAGCCGACGAGGCGCGGCGAGATCACGTGGCTGCAGCCGTGCCCGACGGACTGGCTCGATGCCGACCCGACCAGCCGGCAGGACGCTCGAGACGACGTCTCGCTCGCCTTCGTGACCGCGCTGCAGCACCTTCCACCGCGACAGCTGGCCGGCGTCGTGCTCTGCGACGTGCTCGACTTCTCGCCGGACGAGGTAGCCGACATCCTCGGAGCGACGCCGCTGGCTGTGAAAGGACTGCTGCAGCGCGGGCGCGCACGCCTGGCGTCCAGGACCCCGGTCACGGTCGCGCCGTCGCCGGACCTCGTGGACCGGTTCGCCGACGCCTTCGTCGCGCGGGACATCCCTCGGGTCGTCGCGCTGCTCGCGGAGCACGCGACCTGGTCGATGCCACCGGCCCCCCACGAGTACGAGGGCCTCGCCGACATCAGCGCCTTCTTGAGCGCGAGCTGGACCTGGCACGGCAACAGCGAGCTCAGCCTGGAACCCACGAGCGCGAACGGCCAGCCGGCGTTCGGCTGCTACCTCGGCGGCGCCTGGGGCGGGCTGCTCGTCGTCACCCTGGCCGGCGACCGGGTCGGGGCCGTCACCCGCTTTCTCGACGACGACCTCTGGCGGCCGTTCGGGCTTCCAGCGTTCATCGAATGCTTGTAGCATCAAGTAATCGTTAGGCTCCGGTCGTGGACGACGACCGCTGGCTCACTGACCAGCAGCTGCACGCCTGGAAGCAGCTCGCCGCCGTGGTCGAGCTCCTGCCGGGCGCACTGGAGACTCAGCTGAAGCGCGACTCCGACCTGAGCCACTTCGAGTACTTCACGCTGGCGATGCTCTCCGAGGCGCCCGAGCACACCTTGCGCATGACGGCTCTCGCCGCCCGGACGAACGCGACCCTCGCTCGGCTGTCGCACGTCGTCTCGCGCCTGGCGCAGCGCGGCCTCGTCCAGCGCGTTCCCTGCCCGACCGACCGGCGTGCCACGAACGCGGTCCTCACGGCCGAGGGTCGGCGCACGGTCGTCGCCGCGGCGCCGGGGCACGTCTCACTGGTCAAGGATCTGGTGATCGGCCCGTTGAGCGACTCGGACATCGCCGACCTCGACCGCATCACGGCCCGGATCCTGAAAAGGCTCGACCCTGCCGGCCACCTGGCCACGGGCATCGACGCGCGATAAGGGCGTCATGGGTGTTTTCACCCGCCTCGAACCGACCCGTCGCGCGGCCGGGACACCCCTCTCGATTGACGGCTCGACGCGTGGCGCTCCTGGCACGCGCCCTGCCGGGCTGCGGGCGACCGCCCGCAGCACGTCGAGAGGGGAATGCAGATGCCTGACGTCGTCGTCGAGCCGGCACGATCGCAGTTCCGCCGGTTCATCACCGCGAACCCGAACCACTTCGGGACGCTCACCGACAAGGTCCTCGCCGAGCTGCTCCCGGTCATCGAACCGAAGCAGGGCGACACCGCGTACGAAGAGATCGGGTGCGTCTCCTACAGCCCCGAGCTGGACAGGCTCGAGGCCACGATCGTCATCAAGCGGGAGTACGGCTACTCCGGCGGACCGTGTACACACGGCTCCGTCGAGTGGGTTCGGTTCTTCGTCGACTTCGGGTCGGGATGGGTCGACGCCGGGGCCTCCGCGGCCCGCGTCTTCGACGTCCCGCTGGGCCGCGAGTGCACGGGTGCGCCCGACCACCCGTACATCGCCGTCGCCGGCGTGGACCTCAAACCGCTGCGCAAGTTCTGCCTGACGCCCGTGCTGCCGCGGGTGCGGGCGATCCTGTCGTGGGAGCACCAGCCCACGCCCGGCGACCCGAGCTACCCGCCGGTCTGGGGCGAGGTCCAGGACGACACGATCCAGATCCGGCCGCGCCGGATCTTCCACCTGCCCGACGTGGTCGACGTCGGACCGGCTCTGCAGATCGACCCCAAGGTCCTGGCTGAGCTCGTCGACCAGGAGTTCGTGCCCGTCCCCATCCCGGAGCCGGACCCGGTCGGGCCCGTGGCGCTCAACCCGCAGCCGCTACCGCCCGTGGGACCCGACCCCGTGCCGCTGTCGGTGAACGTGCTGTCGCGCCTCTACTCCCCCGACAAGCTCAAGGTCCTCGCGGAGAAGGCCGTCGACAAGCGCGTCGCCCGGCTGGCACTCGAGCCGGTGCCGCCGCACCGGTTCGCCGCGGCAGAGTCGTCGTCGGCCCTCAGCAGCGCGATGACCCAGAACACCGTGGCCACCACCTCTCTCGCCTACACGAAGATCCAGCTCGACTGGGGCGACATCCTCGCGAAGCTCTCCGACGGCAAAGGTGACACGACGTACGAGGAGCTGGAGTGCCTCGGCCTCGACGACGCGGCACGCACGCTCGTCGCGACCTACCGGGTCAAGCGACCCACCGGGTTCTCCGGTCCGCCCTGCTCCGCCGGGTCGACCGAGTACGTCTCGTTCTGGGGGGACTTCGACGACGACTGCGCGTACACGTATCTGGGCACCGTGAAGGTCGGCGCTCACGACTACATCTCGATGCCCGGCGGCGGGCTGTCGTACGCAGCCATCCTTCCGCTCGACGTCGACCGGTACCGGCGGCTGTGCACCGAGCCCGGGCTGCACAAGGTGCGCGCGGTGCTCTCCTGGAACACACCTCCGTCGACCACCAACCCGGACGACGTCCCGCACTGGGGCAACCGGCTCGACTCGATCGTGCACGTCCTGCCCGGACCGGGCTACGACGGCACCGCTCGGATGACGATCGTCGGCGGCGTGGCGACCACCGAGATCAACCCGGTCACCGGCGTCACCGAACCTGTCGCGCACATCGCCTACAACGGCGCTGTGCTCGACTCGCGCGGCTGCCCGTTCGCCGGACGCGTCACCGTGCACGGCCCGACGGACCCTGCGCTGTACGGGACCAAGTACCGGCTCCTGGTCCACAACGCGACTGTCGGCGGCATGCCCACACCGGTCATGGCCCCGTTCTTCGTCGTGAACTCGGCCGCCGTCGGCAGCTGGGTCACGCCGGGTCTGGACGGCTGGACCGAGTGGCCGGCCTGGAACGCCAACACGCTCGGCACCCTCGGGTACATCAACACCTCGGGCGACGACGTGTGGCAGGTCGAGCTCGAGCTGCAGAGCACGAGCACAGTGGTCGACTCCCAGCTGTTCCAGCTGGACAACACGCTGGCCACGGCGTCCGCGGACCCGGACAACTCGGCACACCTTGCCGTCGACCCCGGTCAGCTGTCGGCTCAGGGCTGCGGCAAGTTCACGCAGGGGATGACGATCCACGGGACGTTCGACGCGCACGACACCTGGTTCTCCCAGTGGTGGTTCGACCTCCTGCCGACCGCGCTGCCCGCGAACGATCTGTCCACGTCGGTATCGATCCCGACCTCGCAGGCCCCGTTCGGTTCGACGTGGTCGCTCGACACCCAGCACCTCACACCGTGCGGGTACGTCCTGCAGCTGTGGACGTCCGACCGGGCGATCATCGACTCGGTCACGACGGGCCGCGCGCTGTCCGTCAACATCGGGTTCTGCATCGAGTGAGCTCCTGAACGGACGATGCCCCGGGCCACGGCCCGGGGCATCGTCCGTCGCCTCGAAGCGGGCTAGGCCTCCGCGTCCTTGGCCGCAGCCTTGATGTCCTTGGCGACGACGTCCTCGATGGCACCCTCGACGATCCGTTCGGCCTTGTCCAACGCCTTGCGGATCTCGACCTCGCCGGGGTCGGAGACGAGTGCCACCAGACCGGAGTGACCGGGAAGGACCGCGTCCTCGAGCTGCTTGGCCAGCTCGTTCTTGTTCCGCAGCTCGCGCACCTTGCCGACCCCGGCACCGGCACCACCGAGGACCGCGGCGCTGGCGAGGATCGAGGGCGGGAAGATCACGCCCAGCGCGATCCCACCCACGACACCCCACTTCAGGCCCGACTTCGTGCTGTGGTCGGTCGCCTTCTGGACCTCGAGCTTGCCGTCCTCCTCGCGCTTGACCACGACGACGCCTTCGATCTCGACGGTGCGTCCGTCCTCGATCGACTTGAGGATCTCGTACGCCTCCCAGGCGGTGTCGATGCTCGCGAAATCGGCCACGAGGAGCGTGTACGCCCCATCGCTCACGGCCGCGAAGGCCTCGATGTCGTTGTCAGCGTCCTCAGACATGTGTGCTCCTTCGTGTGACTGCACGTTCCGGGCAAAGCCGACTGTAGCGGCCGGCCCCCGGTCCGGGCGCTCGTCCGGATGGCCTCGTCACGGAACTCGTCGCACCTGCACGCGACCCGTTCTCGCGGCGGCAGATCAGGGAGGTGTGCGGCCGGCATGGTTGCTCACTGCGATCGACCTGAGATCCACAACCTGGGGGTTGTGCAACGTGCGAGTTGTGAATATCCTCGACGCATGACCGTGCTGGAGGACGACCTGAGCCTGGTGTTCACAGCCCTAGCGGACCCCACCCGCCGCGCGATCCTCGAACGCCTCTCCCGCGGCGACGCGACGGTGCACCAGCTGGCCGAACCCTTCGCGATGTCGCAGCAGGCGGTGTCGAAGCACCTCCTGGTGCTCGAACGGGCCCAGCTCATATCGCGGTCGCGGATCGGGCAGTCACGGCCGTGCTCGCTGGACGCCGAGCGCCTGGCCGAGGCGGTGGGCTGGATCGAGACCAACCGGCGGGTCTGGGCCGACCGGCACGACCGCCTCGCCGAGCACCTGGAGACGCTGTGACCGAGCTGACCTTCCGACGGATCCACCGGGCGACGCCCGGGCTGCTGTTCGACTGCCTGACCACGCCCGAGCACCTCACCCGCTTCTGGGGCCCGAAGGGCACGACAACCCCGATCGAGAACATCACGGTCGACCTGCGCCCAGGCGGCGTGTTCGAGACGACGATGGTCGACGATGCCGACGGCGGCAGGTACACGATGCGTGCCGTGTACGTCGTGGTCCAGCGCCCCGACCGGCTCGTGTGGCAGGACGCCGACAACGGGATGCTGACCACGATCACCTTCGTCGACCTGCACGACGGCCGCACCGAGGTGGTCACCCACCAGGAGAAGGTGCCCGCCCCCATCGCGAGCCCCGCGGCGCAGTCCGGGTTCGTCACCAGCCTGGACCGGTTCGACGCCTACATCATCGACGGAGCACGAACGTGAGCACACTGACCTCCCCGGACGGCACGACGATCGCCTACACGCGCGCCGGAGACGGCCCGCCGCTCGTCCTCGTCGACGGCGCGATGTGCTTCCGCGGCGCGGGACCGATGGACCCGCTGGCCGCCCTGCTGGAGGACGCGTTCACCGTCTACACCTACGATCGCCGCGGCCGCGGCGAGAGCACCGACACGCTTCCCTACGCGGTCGAGCGCGAGGTCGAGGACCTGGCCGCCCTGGTCGACGTCGCCGGAGGCTCGGCCGGCGTCTACGCGATGTCGTCGGGCGGCGCACTTGCCCTCGCGATCGCCGCCACCAGACCCGGCATCCCCCGCCTGGCGCTGTACGAGCCGCCGTACGTGGCCGAGGCGGGCCTCCGGGAGCGCGCCGAGGAGTACACGGCCGAGCTGACGGCCGCGCTCGCCGAGCACCGTCGCGGAGACGCGGTCGCGGCGTTCATGTCGTTCGTCGGCGTCCCGGCTCCGGTTGTGGCCGGCATGAGGGCACAGCCCGGCTGGGAACGCTTCGAGGCCATCGCGCCGACCCTCGGGTACGACAACGCGCTCATGGCAGGCAGCCGGGTCCCACGAGAGCTGACGCGGTCGATCCTCGCGCCGGCTCTCGTCGTGACGGGTGGAGCCAGCCCCTCGATCCTGCAGACCGCCGGCCAGGCCGTCGCCGAGCTGTTGCCGGCCTGCGAGCGCACGACGCTCGACGGTCAGACGCACGACGTCGAGGCAGCCGTGCTGGCGCCCGTGCTGCGCGAGTTCTTCCTCCGCAGACGGTCCTGACCTGTCTTCATCACCTGCGGATGATGACGGGCGCGCCCTGGGCGGCGAGTCTGCAGGGGTGAGTCGTCGAACCGGAGGCCCTCGCATGCGTCTGTCCGTCCGCAGGTCCGCGCTCGGTCTGGTGGTCGTCGCGATGCTGGCGCTCGCCGGCTGCTCGTCCAGCGAGCCCGATGCGAAACCGGCGCCGACGCCCACACCGACGCCCACACCGACCCCGACGGGTCTGACGGCTTCGGCCTGGGCCGACAACGTCTGCAGCTCGTTGGGCGACCTCACCACCGACATCAGCGCGGTCGCCGAGGGGCTGAGCGTCCAGCTCGGCTCCGGTGACGCGCTCGATCAGCTCAAGTCGCAGCTCAAGACGAACATCGCTACGGCAGGAACCTCGCTGGACGAGCTCAAGGCGGCGATCGCCGACGCACCGGACACCGAGGAGGCCACCACCCTCAAGGAGAGCCTGCAGAGCAGCGCGAGCGACGTGAGCGCCGCGACGCAGCAGGCCCGGGAGGCCGCCCAAGAGGCTGCCGACGCGAAGAACGCCGCGGGGTTCCTCGGCTCGGCGGGCACCGCGCTGACCGCGACGTCGACTGCCCTGGCGGCCGCGAAGGAGTACGCGACGACGCTGCAGGCCGCCGCCTCGAACGTCGGCGGGGCGATCCGCTCGGCCTTCGACGGCTCCGCGAGCTGCACGGCGCTGAACGAGAACTCCTGACGTGGGCGCGGAGCGGGACAGGGTCGACTCCTTCGGAAAGCTCGAGGACGGCCTGCTGCACGCCAGCGACTGGTACCTGTGGGGCCCCTACCTGAGCGAGCGCCAGTGGGGCACGGTGCGGGAGGACTACAGCCCCGACGGCGAGGCGTGGAGGCACTTTCCGCACGAGCACGCGCGGTCGCGGGCGTACCGCTGGGGCGAGGACGGCATGGCCGGCTTCAGTGACATCCGGCAGCGCCTGTGCCTGTCGCTCGCGCTCTGGAACGGCCAGGACCCGATCCTCAAGGAACGGATGTTCGGCCTCACCGGCGACGAGGGAAACCACGGTGAGGACGTCAAGGAGTGGTGGTGGTTCACCGACGCGCTCCCGAGCCACGCCCTCAACCGTTGGCGCTACCACTACCCGCAGAGCGCGTTCCCGTACGACGACCTGGTCACGGAGAACCGTCGACGCGACAAGCACCAGCCCGAGTACGAGCTCCTGGACACGGGGGCCTTCGACGAGGACCGGTTCTGGGTGGTCGAGGTCGAGTACACGAAGGACGGCCCCCACGACGTCCTGATGACCATCCAGGTCACCAACGCCGGGCCGGACACCGAGACGCTGCACGTCCTGCCGACGGTCTGGTTCCGGAACACCTGGTCCTGGGGCGACGACGAGGCGGCTCCGCAGCTACGCGCCGGCACCGGGTCGATCGACATCGACCACCCGCTGTTCGGGGACCTGGAGCTGGTCGTCGGCCCGGGCCCCGACGGCATCGCACCGACGCTGCTCTTCTGCGAGAACGAGACCAACGCCGCCAAGCTCTTCGGTGCCGCTGAGAGCCCGACGTATCCGAAGGACGGGATCAACGACCACGTCCTGCACGATGCGCCCACGGTCAACCCGGCCCGCGAGGGCACGAAGGCGGCGGCCTGGTACCAGGTGTCGGTCGCGTCGCAGCAGACGGTCGAGCTCCGGCTGCGACTGCGCCCCAGGGGCGGGGCGGCCGACGCGGTCGGTCCGTCGTTCGACGAGGTCGCCACCCGCCGTCGTGCCGAGGCCGACGAGTTCTACGCGGAGCTGACGCCCGCCGGCTCCACGGCCGACGAGGCACTGGTGATGCGCCAGGCCTTCGCCGGGATGCTCTGGTCCAAGCAGCTCTACAGCTACGAGGTGGCGCGCTGGCTCGACGGCGACCCCGGCCAGCCGGTGCCGCCCGCGTCCCGCAAGACCGGCCGGAACAGCCGATGGCGCAACTTCGACGCGTTCGACATCATGTCGATGCCCGACACGTGGGAGTACCCATGGTTCGCGGCGTGGGACCTGGCGTTCCACTGCGTCTCGCTCGCGCACGTCGATCCCGCGTTCGCCAAGTACCAGCTGATCCTCATCTGCCGCGAGTGGTTCCAGCACCCCAGCGGAGCGCTGCCGGCGTACGAGTGGTCGTTCGACGACCTGAACCCTCCGGTACAGGCGTGGGCCGCGCTCGAGGTGTTCGCGATCGACGGTGCCAGGGACCTCGACTTCCTGCGCCGCGTCTTCGACAAGCTGCTGGTCAACTTCACCTGGTGGATCAACCGCGAGGACGCGGACGGCTCCAACCTGTTCGAGGGCGGCTTCCTCGGGCTGGACAACATCGGCCCGATCGATCGCGACAAGCTGCCCGTCGCCGGCCGCCTGGAGCAGTCGGACGCGACAGCCTGGATGGCCCTGTACTCGATGCACATGGCGACGATGTCGTTCGTGCTGCACCGCAAGGGCAACCAGCCGACGCAGGACCTGACCATCAAGTTCCTCGAGCACTTCGCCCTCATCAAGGGCGCGCTCGACGACCAGGACCTCTGGGACGAGGCGGACGGGTTCTTCTACGACCGCATCGTGCTCCCCGACGGCGAGCGCATCCCGGTCAAGGTGCGCTCGATGGTCGGCGTGCTGCCGGTGCTCGCCTCTCTGGTGATCGACGAGCCCCTGATCGCCGAGGTCGCCGTCCTGGGCAAGGGCTTCGCCAGCCTCCTGGGCGACGCGCTCGACCCGTCGAACCTCGCACCGGACAGCGGCGCCGTCCGCGGCACGACAGGAGAGCGCCGGATCCTCGTCGGGGTCGTCGGCGTGGACCGCATCCGACGGCTCTTCGCCCGCCTGTTCGACGAGGACGAGTTCTTGTCCACCTACGGCCTGCGAGCCCTCTCGGCCGCGCACCGCGACCACCCCTACGTGCTCGACATCGGCGAGCTGTCGGCGAGCATCGACTACGAGCCGGCCGAGTCGACGACCGCGATGTTCGGCGGCAACTCGAACTGGCGCGGCCCGATCTGGTTCCCGCTGAACTACCTGCTGGCCACCTCGATCAAGCTCTACGGAACGTTCTTCGGCGACGACGCGACGGTCGAGTTCCCGACGGGCTCCGGCGTGCACCGGCCGTTGACGGGCGTCGCCGAGGACCTGCGCACCCGGCTGGTCTCCCTGTTCCTCGTCGGCGACGACGGGCGGCGGCCCTGCTACGGGTACGTGAGCCGGTTCGTCGACGACGGGCAGAACCCGCACTGGCAGGGACTCGTACAGTTCAACGAGTACTTCCACGGTGACAACGGGGCCGGCCTGGGCGCCGCGCACCAGACCGGCTGGACCGGCCTCGTCGCCGACCTGATCCGGCGCAGACCCGGCTCGGGCGTCGCGTCCCTGAGCGACCTCGTGCACCTCGACCCCGCACCGACCCGACCGAGCCCACCTCCGCCGAGCCCAGTCCCACCCGTCCGATAGCTTCCATGGCACCGCGCTCGAGTCACGGGTCGTCGACGGCTCGCCTCGGGCTCGGCGCCGCCCGTCCGGTGTCACCACCCACCGGCCCCCACCCTGCGAGGACCACCGCATGAGCGCCACCGTCACCGTTCCCGCGACCGTTCGGTCCACCCCGGGCTCGGCGTTCCCGCTGGGGGCGACGCTGCTCCCCGGCGGCACCAACTTCGCGGTGGCGTCGGACGTCGCCGTCGGCATGATCCTGTGCCTGTTCGACGCCGACGGCACCGAGCACCAGGTCCCGCTCGTCGACAACGACGCCGGGGTCTGGCACGCGTTCGTTCCCGGCGTCGTGGCGGGCACGCCGTATGGATTCCGCGCCGGCGGACCGTGGGACCCGTCGCGCGGTCTGCGCTGCAACCCGGCCAAGCTGCTGCTCGACCCGTACGCGCGCGCGATCAGCGGCGACGTCCAGTTCGGTCCGGAGGTCCTGGGCTACGTCGTCGGCGACGCCGACGCGCCCAGCGCGCTGGACTCGGCGCACCACATGCCCCGGAGCATCGTCGTCGACCAGGGCTTCGACTGGGAGGGGGACGTCCACCCGGGGACCGACTACGCCGACACCGTCTTCTACGAGGCCCACCTCAAGGGGCTCACTGCGCTGCACCCCGACGTCCCCGCCGAGCTGCGGGGCACGTACGCGGGCCTCGGTCATCCCGCGGTGATCCAGCACCTCCTGGACCTCGGCGTGACCGCGGTCGAGCTGCTTCCCGTGCACCACAGCGTCCCGGAGGCGTTCCTCGTCGAGAGCGGCCGGACGAACTACTGGGGCTACAACACGATCGGCTACCTCGCACCCCACGAGAAGTACTCCGCGCACGCCCGCGCCGGCCTCGTCGGTGGCCAGGTCGACGAGTTCAAGACGATGGTCAAGCGACTGCACGCCGCCGGCCTGGAGGTCATCCTCGACGTGGTCTTCAACCACACCGCCGAGGGCGGCTCGGGCGGCCCGACGCTGTGCCACCGCGGCATCGACAACCCCTCGTACTACCGGCTGAGCCCGACGGACCCACGCTCCTACTACGACACGACGGGCACGGGAAACTCCCTCAACGTCGACCACGCGACCACGCTGCGGCTGATCATGGACTCGCTGCGGTACTGGATCCTCGAGATGCACGTCGACGGGTTCCGGTTCGACCTGGCGACCACGCTGGCGCGCGAGGACGGCAGCTTCGAGAAGACCGCGTCGTTCTTCGACCTCATCACGCAGGACCCCGTCGTCGGGCGGACCAAGCTCATCGCGGAGCCGTGGGACGTGGGCCAGCTGGACAGCTACAGCCTTGGGCGTTTCCCTCCGCTGTGGAGCGAGTGGAACGGCAGGTACCGCGACAGCGTGCGGGACTTCTGGCGCGGGACCGACGGGATGCTCGCGGAGCTCGCCACCCGGCTCGCCGGGTCGTCGGACCTGTTCGGCGGCTCGGTCAGGCGGCCGTCGGCGTCGGTCAACCTGGTGACGGTCCACGACGGGTTCACGCTGCGCGACCTCGTCAGCTACGACGAGAAGCACAACGAGGCCAACGGCGAGCAGAACCGCGACGGGTCGACCGACAACCGTTCCTGGAACAGCGGCGCGGAAGGCCCCACCGACGAACCTGCGGTCATCGCCCTGCGCGGGCTACGCACCCGAGCGATACTCACCACGCTCCTGACCTCCCTGGGTGCACCGCTGCTGCTGGGTGGCGACGAGCTGGGCCGGACCCAGCTCGGCAACAACAACGCCTACTGCCAGGACGGCCCGATCACCTGGGTGGACTGGGAGAACGCCGACCAGGAGCTCCTCACCTTCACGCGACGGCTGATCGGGCTGCGCCGCCGGCACCCGGTCCTGCGACGGAGACGGTTCCTGACCGGTGCGCAGACGGAGGAGATCGGGTGGTACTCCCCCACCGGGCAGTTCATGGCCAGCGCCGACTGGGCCGATCCCCGGGCGCGGTCCGTCGCGATGTACCTGGATGGCTCGGACGCGCCCGACCGGGACGACGCCGGTCAGCCGATCATCGACACCGACCTCCTCCTGCTGGTCAACGGCTGGTCGGGCGCGGTGGAGTTCACGGTCCCGGACGCACGCCCCGGCAACGTGTGGACGGTCGCGCTCGACTCGTCGGTACCGACCGGCGAGTCGACGGACGTCACCCCGCGCGGCGCCGGAGACCAGGTCTGGGTGCCGGGCTGGTCGGTCCTGGTCCTCACGAGTCCCCCGCCCGGCGTGTGACGCGCCGGCACCCGGCAAGTCTCAAATTCCGACCTGCTTAGTCCAATATTCGAGACGCGGGTGTTGCCTGCGCCCGCGGACCGTCATCCTCTTCACATGCAGACCTGCCGCGCCGCCTCGACGTGTTGTCACGTCGCCACGGCTCCCGCGCGTCCCTGCTGTCCGCGGACCATCTGAACCTCGGCCCCGTCCCCCTCGGCCGCGCGTTCTTCGCCAGGCCCCGTCCCGGACGACGGCCCGGCAGAACCGCGACCATCCCCGTCCCCCGCGGAGGAAGCGCCCTCATGGCGTCCACCTTGTTCGTCCGAGTCCTCAACCGTGCCGCAGCGCACGCCCCGGTCCGCGCTCTCGCGCGATGTCGGCGATGTCCGGCACCCGCTCGCAGCCCGCGTTGACCGACCGACTCGAACCCAAGGACCTGACATGACTGCTCGACCCGCGCACCGCGCGCGCCGCCTTGCCGCCACCTTCACCGCCCTGCTCACCGCTGGCGTCCTCTCGTCCCTCGCCGCGTGCTCCTCGGGTTCCGACGCCGCAGCCGAGCCGTCCCCGACGGCCTCGCAGGGCGGCGCGTCTGCGACGCTGGCCGAGGCGGACGAGGTGCGCCTCGGCTACTTCGCCAACGTCACGCACGCGATTCCCCTGATCGGTGTCGAGGACGGCACGTACCAGAAGTCCCTCGGCGACACGAAGCTGACGACGCAGATCTTCAACGCCGGGCCCGCCGCCGTCGAGGCCCTGTTCGGCGGGGCGATCGACGCCGCGTACGTCGGCCCGAACCCTGCCATCAACGCGTTCGCCAAGTCGGACGGCAAGGCCATCCGGATCGTCTCCGGTGCGACGTCGGGTGGTGCGCAGCTGGTCGTCAGCGCCGCCATCAAGACGCCGGCCGACCTCAAGGGCAAGTCGGTGGCCACCCCCCAGCTCGGCAACACCCAGGACGTCGCTCTGCGCGCCTGGCTGGCCGACCAGAAGCTGACCAGCTCGCTCACCGGGGCCCAGTCCGACGTGAACGTCGTCCCGCAGGAGAACGCGCAGACGCTCGACGCCTTCAAGGCCGGCCAGGTGGACGGTGCGTGGCTCCCGGAGCCGTGGGCGTCCCGCCTCGTCGACGCCGGCGCGCACGTCCTCGTGGACGAGAAGGACCTGTGGCCGGACGGCGACTTCGTCACCACCCAGCTCATCGTCAACACCGACTTCCTCGACAAGTACCCCGGCACGGTGAAGAAGCTCATCGAGGCGGAGTACGCGACGAACGAGTGGATCACCGCGAACCCCGACGAGGCCAAGACGGCGGCGAACGCCAACATCGAGAAGCTCACGGGCAAGCCGCTGGCAGACGGCGTGCTCGACCGCGCGTGGGGCAACCTGCGTCTCACCCTCGACCCGATCGCCTCGAGCCTGCAGACGTCGGCGGACCACGCCGTCACCGTCGGCACCTCCAAGAAGACCGACCTCGAGGGCATCTACGACCTCGCCCTCCTCAACGAGGTGCTGAAGGCCAACGGCCAGGACACGGTCGACGACGCCGGACTAGGAGCAGACGGAAAGTGACCACCACCGCGACGGCGGCCGGCGGCCCGGGCACCTTGGGTGCCCCGGCCGCCGTTGCGGCGCGTCTGACAGACGTCACCCAGCACTTCGGCGAGGCCTCGCGGCCGCCGGTGCTCGAGCACATCGACCTGACGGTCCAGCCCGGCGAGTTCGTCTGCCTGCTCGGAGCCTCGGGGTGCGGAAAGTCGACCCTCCTGTCGCTGATCGCCGGGCTCGACCAGCCCGTGTCCGGTCAGGTCGAGGTCACCGGCGGACGGCCGGCGCTCATGTTCCAGGAGCCCGCGCTCTACCCGTGGCTGTCCGCGGGCGCGAACGTCGAGCTCGCCCTGCGCCTGCGCGGCGTACCGCGCAAGGAGCGCAAGGCCGAGGCCCAGCGGCTGCTGTCGCTCGTCCGGCTCGACGGCGCGGCGCCCAAGCGGGTGCACGAGCTGTCCGGCGGCATGCGGCAGCGCGTCGCGCTCGCCCGGGCGCTCGCCCAGGAGGGCGATCTGCTCCTCATGGACGAGCCGTTCGCGGCGCTCGACGCCATCACGCGCGACGTCCTGCACGAGGAGCTCACCCGCATCTGGTCGGAGACCGGTCGGGCGGTGATCTTCGTGACCCACAACGTCCGCGAGGCCGTCCGGCTCGGTCAGCGTGTGGTCCTGCTCTCGTCGCGACCCGGGCGGGTGGTGCGCGAGTGGCGCATCGACATCCCGCAGCCGCGGCGCATCGAGGACGCCGACGTGTCCGCGCTCAGTGCAGAGATCACCGAGCACCTGCGTGAGGAGATCGCCCGCCATGGCCACTGAGACCACCGCCCCCGTCACCGGACCGGCACACGAGCGCCCCTCGGACAGCGCACTGGCCGCAGGCCTCGATGCGCTCGAGACGCCGATCACCAACCCGCGCCCGTCGTTCCTGGTCCAGGTGTGGCGTTCAGCCTGGCCCGTGCTCTCGGCGCTCGTGGCGATCGTCGTCGTCTGGCAGATCGCCTACATGCTCGAGCTGAAGCCGCCCTACGCGCTGCCGAGCCCCGCCGACACGTGGCAGACGTTCCTGTCCACGGTCGAGGACGGCACGGCATGGCTCGCGATGAGCACGAGCGTCCGGCGCGCGGCGGTCGGCTTCCTGCTGTCCGTCGTCGTCGGGGTCGCGATCGGCACGGCGCTGGCGGCCTCGCCGCTGCTGCGTCGCGCCTTCGGCCCGATCATCACGGGGCTGCAGTCCCTGCCGTCGGTCGCGTGGGTGCCCGCCGCGGTCATCTGGTTCGGCCTGACCGACGCGACGATGTACGCCGTGGTCCTGCTGGGCGCGGTGCCGTCGATCGTGAACGGCCTGCTCGCCGGCACCGACCAGGTGCCGCCGCTGTTCCTGCGGGTGGGCCAGGTGCTCGGCGCCCGCGGCTGGACCCGGATCCGCTACGTGCTCCTGCCGGCAGCGCTCCCCGGGTTCCTCGGTGGCCTCAAGCAGGGCTGGGCATTCGCCTGGCGCTCCCTCATGGCAGCCGAGCTCATCACGGTGGCGATCGGGGGCGGTCTCGGCCAGCTCCTGGACACCGGCCGCAGCCTCAGCGACATGTCGCTCGTCATCGTCTCGATCTTCCTCATCTTCCTCGTGGGCATCGCGATCGAGCTGATCGTCTTCTCGCCGCTCGAGCGGGCGGTGCTGAACTCGCGTGGCCTGACCGGTCAGACGTCCAACACGGGACGCCGCAAGTAGCGTCGATCGGCCGTTCGTCTCGATCTACGTCGCCCTCTCTGTCACGATCAGCACGTGACGAGCAGCGACGCGATCTGGACCCAGACCTACCTCACGGCCGGCGCGCACCAGATATTCATCCGGCGCAGCCCTGATGTCGAGGGCGGCGTCCCGGTCGTGCACATCCACGGCTTCGGCATCTCGGGCTCGTACCTGATGCCGACGGCCCGGCTCCTCACCGACCGTGGCGCGAACCTGGTGCCCGACCTGCCGGGCTACGGCCGCAGCGAGCGACCCGGGCACACCCTCGGCATCCCCGCGCTCGCCCACACCCTGCTCGACATCCTCGACGCCCTCGGCTTCGAGAAGGTCATCCTCGTCGGCAACTCGATGGGTGCCGTCGTGAGCCTCGAGGTCGCGCACGCGGCGCCGGAGAGGGTGCACCGGCTCGTGCTCGTCTCCCCGGCAGGCGGCGTGCACAACCAGCCCCTGCGCCGCGCGCTCCGGCAGCTGGCCACCGACGGGGTGCGCGAGAGCCCCAAGATGGCGCGCGTCGCGGTGCCCGACTACCTGAAGTTCGGGCCGATCAACACCTTGAACCTGCTCAGCGAGCTCACCCGCTTCCCCTCGCTGGAGCGGCTCCTGCAGGTCCCGGTGCCCTCCCTGGCGGTCATCGGGTCGAAGGATCCGCTCATGCCCGGACCGAAGCGTGTGCGGGAGGTCGGCACCAGCTCCCCCGACCACGTCACCGTCGTGCTCATCGAGGGTGCCGCGCACGCGATCAACTTCAGCCACCCGGGTGAGCTCGCGCACGTGATCACGTCGTGGCTGGACGACAAGGAGATCGTCGACGACCCGGACCAGCCCGGCCTCACCCGGGTGCTCCGGCTGCCGCGCGGCTGATCAGGCGGTCAGCCGGTCCAGCAGGATCGCCCGGAGCTGCGGGTCGGCGAGCGGTCGGAAGTGTCCGGGCGTCGCCAGCACGACCTCGTGCGCGCCGTCGAGGTGGCTGCCGCCGGGGATGTGCGGGTCCCAGAAGGCATGGGCCGACGTGATCCGATGGTTCACCTCGACCTCGGCGGCGAGCGCCACGATCGTCTCGTCCGAGGGGATGAACGCCCGGACGGAACGCAGCGGAATCCAGCGCGCGTACGTCGAGCCCGAGAACGGCGTGTTCACCGCGACCATCGAGGAGATCCTGCCGTCCGCGTCGTGCTCCAGCATGGCCAGCTTCCCGATCAGGCCGCCCTTGCTGTGGGCGACGAGCACGACCTCACGCAGGTCGTGCTCCTCGAGGTACCGGGCGAGCACCTGCGCCGCGTCGGCGACCGGTCGCCGGTTGTACCCGAGGGCCGGGACCGTGTGCACCCGGACACCGTGCGCGTAGAGCACCTCGGCCACCGGTCGCAGGAACTGCCACGGCTCCCACACGCCGGGGACGAGGACGACGGGCGGGCCGACCAGCGCCTGCGGTGCGAGGTAGGCGTCCCACCCGCGCGAGCTGGCCAGCTGCCAGCGAAGCACGCTGGCGTAGTCCCGGACCCGCCACCACAGGTGGCGCACGGCGCCCGGGGTCGGGAAAACGTCGGCGTCCGGCATGCGGCCATAGTGCCGCATGCCGGACGTCCACTCAGACGCGTGCGGGCTCACGCACGCGCGCCGGCACCGGGAGGCCGAGGTTGTCGCGCAGCGTGGTGCCTGTGTAGTCGGCGCGCAGCGAGCCACGCTCCTGCAGCAACGGCACGACCTTGTCGACGAACTCGTCGAGGCCGGTGGGCACGAGGTGCGACCCGACGATGAACCCGTCCGACCCGTCGTCCTGCACGAACTCGTCGATCTGGTCGGCCACCTGCTGCGCCGTCCCGACGAACTCGGCCCGCGTGAACTGGTCGATCACGACCTCTCGGGCGGACAGCTTCTTCTCGGCTGCCACCGCACGCAACCGGTCGGCCCAGACCTGCAGGTCGGACTCGAGCCGGGCGCGGCCCTGGATGAACGCCGGCGCGGCGACGTCCGGCTCGATCGAGGGCAGCGGGCCGTCCGGGTCGAGGTCGGACAGGTCGCGGTTCCAGACCAGCTCGAGCAGCACCCGCGCGGTCTGCGGCGTGACCTGCTGCTCGCGCACCCAGATCGCCTTCTCCTGCGCCTCGGACTCGGTGTCCCCGAGCACGAACGAGCCGCTGGGCAGGAGCTTGACGTCCTGCGGTGCCCGCCCGAACGCGACGGCCCGCCGCTTGATGTCCGCGTAGTACTGCTTCGCCTCGGGCAGGTGGGTGAACGGCGAGAAGATCGCATCGGAGCTCGCCGCCGCGAAGTCACGGCCCTGGGGCGAGACCCCGGCCTGCAGGATCACCGGTTGGCCCTGCGGCGAGCGCGGGACGGTGAACCGGCCGCGGACGTCGAACTGCGGCCCGGAGTGCCAGAACGCGCCGACGTCGCCGGAGCGCACGAACTGCCCGCTCGCCTTGTCGGCCACGACCTCGTCGTCGGCCCACGAGTCCCACAGCTCACGGACCAGGGCCAACGACTCAGCGGCACGCTCGTACCGCTGCGACCGGTCCAGGAAGCCGCCGCGGCGGAAGTTCTGCCCGGTGAACGCGTCGAACGACGTCACGATGTTCCACGCCGCCCGGCCACCCGAGAGGTGGTCCAGCGACGCCAGCTGGCGAGCGAGCTCGTACGGCTCGTTGAACGTCGCGTTGATGGTGCCCGCGAGCCCGAGGTGCTCGGTCACCGCGGCCAGCGACGCCAGCACCGTGAACGTGTCGGGGCGGCCGATGATGTCCTGGTCGAAGATCTTCCCGCCCCGCTCGCGCAGCGCGAGGCCCTCGGCGAGGAAGAAGAAGTCGAACTTTCCGCGCTCGGCGGTCCTCGCCGTGTGCTCGAAGCTCGAGAAGTCGATCTGGCTCCCGGACTCGGGCAGTCCCCAGAGTGTCTGGTGGTTCACGCCGCCCAGGTAGGCGCCGAGGATGATCTGCTTGCGTGTCGTCATGGTCGTGGTCCTCGTCTCAGCGGGCGGTCGCGTAGCGGTTGGGCACGTCGGTCGGCAGGCCGAGCAGGCCCCGCAGCGAGTCGGCGTCGTAGGCGGGACGCGTCAGTCCGCGCCGGCGCAGCTCAGGCGCGAGGTCCCTGGCGACGAGCGTCAGGTCGTCCGGCAGGGTGGCCGGCCGAAGTCGCACCCCGGCGTAGCCGAGCTGATGCCAGGCGGCGATCTGGTCGGCGACGACCGACGCGCTGCCCGCGACGACGACCGCGTCCGTGAACCACGGCTCCCCCGTCGCCGCGTCCAGCCGAGCCTTGCGGTCCGCTCCCGACTCCTCGGGCGTGTCCAGCACCACTACCAGGTCGGCCCACACCTGCAGGGGCAGGCCCGAGCGCCCGACGCGGACCTCCGCGTCGCGCACCTCGGCCAGGGTCTGCCGTGCACCCTCGTCGTCGTGCGGCGTGACGAACACGACGTCGGCCGCCTGCGCCGCGAGCTCGTACGGGATCGTGGAGTGTGCCAGGACGGTGACCACCGGCTGTCCCTGGGGCGGCCGAGGCGTGATCGAGGGACCACGGACCGAGAACTGCGCGCCCTCGAAGTCGACGTGGTGGACCTTGTCGCGGTCGATGAACCTGCTCGTCGCCACGTCGCGGATCTCCGCGTCGTCCTCCCAGCTGTCCCAGAGCCGCCGCACCACCTCGACCGCGTCGGCGGCCTCCTCGAACGTCTCGCGGACGTGCGGTGCGATGGCGGGGTCGTCGAGGTCGATGGGCGGTGCGAAGCTCGGGAACTCGCGCCGGCCGAACAGCTCGGCCTGCGAGGCCCCTGCAGAGACGCGCACCTGCCAGCCGGCCCGTCCTCGACTGGTGTGGTCGAGAGTCGCGAGAGCCTTGGAGACGTGGAACGGCTCCGTGTGGGTGACCGTCACCACCGGCACCAGCCCGATGCCCCGGGTGACCGGCGCCAGCCGCGCCGCCACGAGCTCGGCGTCGAGTCGACCACGCACCTGGTCCGTGCGCTCGTCGGGACCCTCGAACCGGCTCGACTGGAGCGCGAACGTGTCCTCGATGGTGACCAGGTCGGCCAGCGCGTCCTGCGCGGTGCGGACCAGGTCCGCCCAGTAGCCGGCCGTGAACAGCTCGGAGGGCCGTGCGTGCGGCTCGCGCCACGCGGCGGGATGCCAACCCGCGCCGTCGAGGGCGATCGCAAGGTGGAGACGGGCGGTGTCGGACATGGAGACGACCTCTCCGGGGCGCTCGGGGCCCCGCATCGCGCTTGCCGGACGCGGTCCGCCCGGCCAGGTCTGCACCTGGAGGCACCCACCGTGCGGAGGGGTTGCCGACCGGCGAGCCAGGGCCCTCGCGCCGGTCTCGTGACCTTGGCCGGGAAGGTAGCAGCGCGGTCGGCGGGCGCAAGGTCCGCGGGGTGCCGTCTCGCTCCGCGGACGCGACCCTGTCAGGTCAGGGCGTCGCCTCGTTCAGGAGGCTGCGGCGCAGGCGGCCACGAGCAGCTCGGCAGCGCTCCGGACCTGCTCGATCTGCGCGGGATCCAGGGCGAGGCGCTCGACCATCGTCGCCGGGATCGGCACGGCGAGGCTGCGCAGGTCGCGGCCGGCCTCTGTGAGCACGAGGAGCAGTGCCCGCTCGTCGGCGTCGTCCCGCTCGCGACGCAACAGGCCCATGGCCTCGAGGCGGCGTACCAGCGGCGAGGTGGTGGCGGGTTCGAGGTGCAGGTGGCCGCTCAGCTGGGTGAGCGAGATGGGGCCGTACTGCCACAGCGCCAGCATCGCGAGGTACTGCGGGTGGGTCAGCCCGAGCGGCTCGAGCAACGGCCGGTAGAAGCCGACGAGGCTTCGCGCGGCGGCGGAGATGGTCAGGCAGACCTGGGCCTCCACGGCGAGCGGGTCCGGTGCGTCGTCCGTCACGGGCACTCCTCAGATATGATTAGTGCACTAAGCATAGGAGGTCCTGTGACCGAGAAGCACCGCCGCACTGCCACCGAGTGGCTCCTGACCTACCTCGGCCCCGCGGAGGTCGGGAACATCCGGGGCCGACGACGCGCCCTCACGGCCGCCGAGCGCGCGCGCGATGCGCAGCTGCGGCACGAGTTCGTCCGCGTGGTCGGATTCGACGGTCGGGCGTTTCTGGTCGAGCGAGACGCCTCGCCTGACGCGCGTTCGTGAGCGCCTGACCGGCGCAGACCCCGCTCAGGACGGGATCAGGTGCATGGCGCGCGCACGGCGTACGGCCTCGTTGCGACGCGAGACGCCCAGCTTGCGCAAGATGTTGCGCACGTGGGTGCGCACCGTGTTGACGGAGACGAACATCGCGGCAGCGATCTCGTCGGTGGAGAGCATCGCGGCCAGGTGCCCGAGCACCTCACGTTCCTTCTCGGTCAGCTGCTCGACAGGGTCGTGTTCCGCGGTCCGGGCATCGGGCCTCGCGGAGGGTCGCCGGGACGGCACGCGGATCGCCGGGTCCACCTGCAGGAGCCGCTTGACGTCGGCGGGAGCCTCACGGAACGGGCGTCGCAGCTTCTCCGGCGCCGCCAGGCCCAGTGCGCGCTGCACGGCCCGGCGGGCCGCCGCGGGCTCCCCCAGGCTCAGGCGCCGCGATGCCTCGAGCAGCCAGCCCTCGACCTGAGCGGTCAGGGAGGCGTCCGCGTCCGGCAGCGCGGTCGTCGAACCGCCACCCCACTCGGCGAGCCTCACCTGCCAGAGCAGACGCTGCGCCCCGGCGCTCGTCGGGTCGGCGAGCGCCACGTGCCGGTGCAGGGCCGTCGACGGTCTGCTCGCCGCCAGATCGAGCGCCGCGTCCTCGAGCAGCCGCAGGTCCGCGAGCCAGGCCGGTACGTCGGGCAGCCCGGCCAGCACCTCGCGAGCCCCCTCCAGATCGCCGACGACCCGCAGCAGCCGGGCGCCCAGGAGAACGCGCAAGGTGCCAGGTACAGGGTCGGCCACGGTCACGGACACGGCGCCCGCCAGCCGCAGGTGCGCGGCGGCGTCGTCGAGCTCGTCGCTCTCGGCATCCACCCAGGCCAACGCGATCAGCGCGGCGGGATCGGCCGGCCCAAGGCCGGCCAGCGCCCTCTCCGCGAGCGACCGGGCCGTCCGCAGCCGGCCCTCGAGCGCCTCGACGAGCGCGAGCCGACCGAACCGCCCTCCGCTCGCGCGGTAGGACGTCCCGGCGTCCTGGAGCCGGCCCAGAAGCAGCAGCGCGTCAGCGCGCCGCGCGTCGACCGCCGCCGCCAGATCGGACCTGCGGACGGCGGTCGCTACGACCCGGTCGGCAGCCGCAAGGACGGCGACGGCGTCGCCGGTCCCGGACGCGATGACCAGCTCGAGCACGTCGACGGCCGCGTCGTTCCCGCCGTCCGTGCGAGCACTGGCGACCTGCGACGCCGCCTCCCGAAGGTCTCCGGCGCTCACCGCTGCGACGGCCCGCACGATCGCCGGGCCCGCGCCCTGTGCGCCGACGGGCATCGCGGCGAGCACGGTCATCAGGTCGGCCGGCGGTGAACCGAGCAGCACCTCGGCGACCACGCCGGCCTCGATGCCGTACCGTGCGGCGCTCTGCCAGTCCCCACCTCGCGCCGCGTGCGCGGTGGCCTCAGCCGGTCGGCCTGCCGTCGCCAGCCAGTGCGCCGCACGGCGATGCAGCTCCACAGAGCGGTCGAGATCCTCGAGGACGAGCTGGGCGTACAGCGCCTCCCGGAGGAGCGGTGGTACGCCGAACGACCCCGGCTGCTCCTCCATGGACGCCCAGCCCAGCTGCTCGAGTCGCTGGCCGGCGAGCCGGCCGCCCAGCACTTCCACCAGGCCCGGCCGCAGGACGTCGACCACGCTGCAGTCCAGGAGCAGGCGGCTGTCGCCGGCAGATGCCGCGCCGAGCACCCCGGCCCGCACGTACTCGGCCACCGGTCCACCGCTGCCCGTGACGTCGCGGATCGCCGCCTCGGCATCGCTGCGACCCCTGGCGGCGAGAACGGCGAACCGCAACCCCGCTGCCCAGCCGTGCGTCCGCAGGTACAACGCCCGGGCCGATGCTCGCGACACGTCCAGCCCGGCACCGTCGAGCAGGGCGGCGACCTCGTCCGCGCGGAAGGCGAGGTCGGCTGCGCGGATCTCGCTCACCGTCCCGTCCAACCGATGGCGCAGCAAGGGCATCGGCGGGTCGGTGTGGCTCAGGATCACGAGGCGGAGCAGTCCGCGGGCCTGCCGGAGGAGCCGCTCGAGCCCGTCTGCGAGCTCGGCCGGAACGGGACCGTCGCAGTCGAGCACCACGACGACCGCCTCGGCGTGCGCAGCGACGTGGGCACCGAGCATCGTCGGAAAGGCTCGGGGCCCCTCGACCGGGTCGCCCAGCGACACGAGCGACGGCACCCGCACCCCGCACTCCCGCAGCGCCGCAGCCACGGCGACCCAGGGCGCGGTCCCGGTCAGGTCCGGCCGGTCGAGGGTTACCCAGGCGACCGGCCCGGGCACCTGCGCCGCCCAGACGGACACCGCGACGGTCTTGCCCGAGCCTGCCGGTCCGACGACCAGCGTGAGGGGGACGTCGACCGCGAGCGCGTCGTCCAGCCGCGGTCGGTGCAGGATGTGCGCCGCCGGCAGCGGGATCGCCGAGCGGGCGCCCGTCTGCCGAGCAGGGTTGGCTGTGCCGTCCTGGAGAACGCTGCTCATCGCTGCTCGTCCCTTCGCACGCCCCACCAGGGGCATGCACTGTCGGTTCCCCCCCGGCGAGACCTGCCCGCGATCAGTCAAGCCCCTGGCGGGGACCGGAACAAGGGCTCCGACGCCTCAGTGCTCCGGCCCGTGGTCGGTCGGCCCCCGGTCGTGCTCGGCACCCGTCGAGCTCGACTCACCACCTCACGGTGGCGAACGCGACGACGCGCTCAAGGTGATGACGGTGATCACCCTGGTGTTCTTCCCGCTGGTGCGCGCTACCCGGGCTGCACCTACCACGCGTTCCGCGCCCGGGTACGGACGCAGGACTTCAGCCGACGAAGCGGGAGGCGTCCGGCGTAGCCGCGGACCGCTGCCGCCCTGTGCGACCGGCCGCGAACATCGCCCTGTGAAATGTGGCGTCACCCTGGGCGAACACCCCTAAATCGCCCTAAGGTCGCAAGGACGCACCTCCTCACCCAGGGCGGGTGAGGCGGGCTTGCACGGTGCACCTCATCCCACAGGGGTGAGGCCGGCGGACAAGCCCGGGGCACAAGGTGGGTCGCCCCGGGCGAACAGCACGCCCGGTACGAGAGCGTGAGGAAAGGACTGGCCCCATGACGGACGAATTCGCCCGCACGGCAAGCCTCGACGAGACAGGTCCGATCGACTACCTGGTCGTGGAGTTCCCCGGAAGCAAGTTCAACGGCGAAGCGTTCCCGTTGCTCCTGGACCTGGTCGACAAGGGCCTGATCCGGATCCTCGACCTCGTGTTCATCTCCAAGGACGACGCCGGCAACGTCGGCGCTCTGACGCTGGACCAGCTCGACGGCGGTGGCTTCGACCTGACGATCTTCTCGGGCATCCAGTCCGGGCTGATCGGTGAGGACGACATCACCGAGGCCGGGGTCGCGCTCGACCCGGGCAGCGCGGCAGGCGTGCTCGTCTACGAGAACGTCTGGGCCGCGCCGTTCGCCGCCGCTCTGCGCCGCACCGGTGGGCAGCTGGTCGCCAGCGGCCGCATCCCCGTCCAGGCGATCCTCGCGTCCTTGGACGCGCTCGACGCCGAGTGACCGACCCCGACAACCCGAGAAAGGCCAGAACATGCCAGGACTGATCCGCGGGGTCGCCCGCACAGCCGTCGTCGCCGGCACCGCAACTGCCGTGTCCAACCGTGTGTCGCGCCGTCAGGCGGGCCGCTGGAACGACCAGGCCCAGCAGCAGGCCGCACCGCCGCCGCCGCAGTACGCGGAGCCGCAGTACGCGCCCCCGCCCCCGCCGCCGCCCGTCTACGCTGCCCCGGCAGCGGCAGCGCCGGCGGACATGGACGCGAAGCTCGCGCAGCTCTCCCAGCTCGGCGCCCTGCGCGACGCGGGCGTCCTGAGCGACATCGAGTTCGAGGTGCAGAAGAACAAGATCCTCTCCGCCTGAGGACGCTGCAGGCGCGCCCGGGGACGCCACGTCCCCGGGCGCGCGTGTGCCTGACGTACGACGAAGGAGCTCGGTTGTGGACGACCAGACTGCCCCTGCGGCTACGCCGCCCTTGTGGCACAGGCACCTCGAGCTCGTCGCGACGATCATGCTGGCCGTCGCCACCGTCATGACGGCGTGGTCGGCGTTCCAGGCCAACAAGTGGAACGCCGTGCAGACCCGGTCCTACAGCGCGGCCGCCGCGCACCGCACCGAGTCCACCAAGGCCTCGGCCCAGGCCGGCCAGCAGCAGACCATCGACGTCCTCCTGTTCACCGACTGGCTCCAGTCCATGTCGCAGGAGAACGACGGACGGCTGCCCACCTCGTACGTCCCGGACCCAGGCACGTACTCGACGTTCCTGTACAAGCGGTTCCGACCCGAGTTCGAGCCGGCGTTGCAGGCCTGGCTCGCCGACGACCCGGGCACCAACCCCGCGGCCCCCTCGAGCCCGTTCGTGATGCCGGAGTACACGCTGAAGGCCGCCGAGAAGTCGCACGCGCTGGAGAAGGCCGCCGACGCCTCCGCCGCGCAGGCTCGCCAGGCGACGGCTCGTTCGGGCAACTACGTGCTCGCCACGGTGCTGTGCGCGTCGATCCTGTTCTTCTGCGGCATCGGGCTCAAGCTCAGCTCACCCGGACCACGAGGGGCGATGGTCGGGTGTGCGGGCGTCCTGCTGATCGCGACCGTCGTCGTCCTGGCCACCTTCCCGGTGCGGCTCTAAGACCTCCGGCCGTTCCGTGGCGTCGAGCCGCGCACGACGACGAGAGGCCCGGAGGTGTCCTCCGGGCCTCTCGCACATCCTGATCGTCAGGCGACGCGGCCGTTCGCCCGCTCGTCGTCACCGATCTTGTGCACCACGATCGAGTTGGTGGACCCCACGACGCCCACCGGCGCACCCGCGACGACGACGACGTAGTCGCCGACCTCCGCGAGACCGTTCGCGCGCAGGGTCGAGTCCACCTGGTTCACCATCTCGTCCGTGCTCTCGACCGCCGGCGACCGGTACGTCTGCACGCCCCAGCTCAGCGAGAGGGTGTTGCGGACACCCTCGATCGGCGTGAAGGCGAGCAGCGGGATCGCCGAGCGAAGGCGTGACATGCGACGCGCCGAGTCACCCGACTGGGTGAAGGTCACGAGGTACTTCACGTCGAGCGTCTCGCCGATCTCGGCGGCGGCCCGGGTGATCGCGCCACCGCGCGTGTGCGGCGTGGAGCCGAGGGGGGCGATCCGCTCGCGGCCCAGCTCCTCGGTCGCCTCGATGATCCGCGCCATCGTGCGCACGGTCTCGATCGGGTAGTCGCCCACGGACGTCTCGCCCGAGAGCATGACCGCGTCGGCTCCGTCGAGCACGGCGTTGGCGCAGTCCGAGGTCTCGGCCCGCGTCGGACGCGGGTTGTTGGTCATGGACTCGAGCACCTGCGTGGCGACGATGACGGGCTTCGCGGCGCGGCGGGCCAGCTCGACCGCGCGCTTCTGCACGAGCGGAACCTGCTCGAGCGGCAGCTCGACGCCGAGGTCGCCGCGGGCGACCATGATGCCGTCGAACGCCGCGATGATCTCGGGCAGGTTCTCGACCGCCTGCGGCTTCTCGATCTTGGCGATGACCGGGACGACGCGGTTCTCCTCCTCCATGATCCGGCGCACGTCGGCATAGTCCTCGGCGGACCGCACGAACGACAGGGCGATGATGTCCGCCCCGACACGCAGGGCCCAGCGCAGGTCGTCCTCGTCCTTGTCGCTCATCGCGGGCACGGAGACGGCGACGCCGGGCAGGTTGAGGCCCTTGTTGTTCGACACCGGACCGGGGACCTCGACACGGGTCACGACGTCCGAGCCCTCGACGGCCGTGACGCGCACGAGCACCTTGCCGTCGTCGATGAGGATCGGGTCGCCGACGCGGGCGTCACCGGTCAGGCCCTTGTGCGTCGTCGAGACGCGGTCCTTGGTGCCCTCGACGTCGTCGGTCGTGATGGTGAACACGTCACCCACGGCGAGGCTGTGCTTGCCCTCGATGAAGCGGCCGAGACGGATCTTCGGGCCCTGCAGGTCGACGAGGACCGCGACCGAGCGGCCCGACGCCTGCGCGGCAGCGCGCACGTTGTCGTAGACCCGCTGGTGGACCTCGGTGTCGCCGTGGCTGCGGTTGAGCCGCGCCACGTCCATCCCGGCGTCGACGAGGGCCTGGATCTGCTCAGCAGACTCCGTGGCGGGACCGATGGTGCAGACGATTTTTGCTCTACGCATGGGGACGAGCCTATGCCTTCCTGGTTTTCTGTTGTCGGGCCGAACGTCCCGACAGACCCCCAGGGCCGGCCGGTTGGCGACGACGGTCGATCGGGTGGTCTAGGGCCGCAGCGCCACGGTGGACGCGGTCACGGGCGCGGGCAGCTCGGTGCTGCCCGAGAGATAGGTGTCGACCGCCGCGGCAGCGGCACGGCCCTCGGCGATCGCCCAGACGATGAGCGACTGGCCGCGACCTGCGTCACCGGCGACGAACACGCCCGGCACGGACGTGGCGAAGTCGTCGGTCCGGGTGACGAGCCCACGCGAGGTCAGCTCGATACCGATCTGCTCGCTCAGGGGTGTGCTCTCCGGTCCGGAGAAGCCCATCGCGACGAGCACCAGGTCGGCCGGGACCTCCCGCTCGGTGCCGGCCTTCGGGACGCGCCTGCCGTCGGAGAGATACTCCGTCGTGGCGAGCCTGAGCCGGTTCACCGCGCCGCTGTCGTCACCGAGGAACTCGACGGTCGAGGCGAGGTACTCGCGGTCACCGCCTTCGGCGTGGGAGGAGGAGACCTCGAACAGGATCGGGTCCGTCGGCCACGGCTGGTGCTCGGGGCGCTCCTGCGGCGGGCGCTTGCCGATCGCCAGCGTGGTCACCGAGGCGGCGCCCTGCCGCAGCGCTGTACCGAGGCAGTCCGAACCCGTGTCGCCGCCGCCGATGATGATCACGTGCTTGCCGGCCGCGGAGATCTGGTCGGGGACGGGCTTGCCCGCCGCGACCGCGTTCGCCTGGTGGAGGTACTCCATGGCGACGTGCACTCCGCTGAGCTCCTTGCCGGGCACCGTCAGCTCACGAGGGACGGTAGCGCCCGTCGCGATGACGATCGCGTCGTACCGCGCCTGCAGCTGCGGCCACGTCACGTCCCGACCGACCTCGACGCCCGGCCGGAACCGCGTGCCCTCGGCCTCCATCTGCGCGAGCCGGCGGTCGATGTGGACCTTCTCCAGCTTGAAGTCGGGGACGCCGTACCGCAGCAGTCCGCCGATCGCGTCGTCCCGCTCGTAGACCGCGACCGTGTGGCCGGCCCGCGTGAGCTGCTGCGCGGCGGCCAGGCCGGCCGGGCCGGAGCCGACGACGGCGACCGTGTGGCCGGTGAGCCGCTGCGGCACCTGCGGGCTGACCAGTCCCCGCGCGAAGGCCTCGTCGATGATCGAGACCTCGATGTTCTTGATGGTCACGGCGGGCTGGTTGATACCGAGCACACAGCTCGACTCGCACGGCGCCGGGCAGATCCGGCCGGTGAACTCCGGGAAGTTGTTCGTCGCGTGCAGCCGGTCGATCGCGTCCGACCACTGCCCGCGCCACACCAGGTCGTTCCACTCGGGGATCAGGTTCCCGAGCGGACAGCCGTTGTGGCAGAACGGGATCCCGCAGTCCATGCAGCGTCCGGCCTGCTCCTTGAGGTAGGGCTGGCCCTCCTGCAGGTGCTCGTGCACGTCCGACCAGTCGCGCAGGCGGATCTCCACGGGCCGGTTCGGCGGGAGCTCACGGTCGCGGACGCGGAGGAAGCCACGAGGATCAGCCACGCGCGACCTCCAGGATCGAGTCCCAGACACCGGGCGCTGCCGGGTCGAGGCCGTCGGCCTCCGCCTGCGCGAGCGCGCGACGGACCCGCGCGTACTCGGTGGGCAGCAGACGCGTGAACCGCGCCCGCGACTGCGGGAAGTCCTCGAGCAGCTGGGCCGCGATGGGCGACCACGTCTCCTCGCGGTGAGCGCGCAGGAGCTGCTCGACGAGCGCCGCGTCCTCGTCGTCCAGGGGGTCCAGCGCGAGCTCGTTCGTACGCAGCGCGTCGACGTTCACCAGCGCCGGCACCAGGTCCAGCACGTACGCCGTACCGCCGGACATGCCGGCGCCGAAGTTGCGACCCGTGCGACCCAGCACCAGGACGGTGCCACCGGTCATGTACTCGCACCCGTGGTCGCCCACGCCCTCGACCACCAGCGTCGCGCCGGAGTTGCGGACGCCGAAGCGCTCGCCGACGATTCCGCGCAGGAAGATCTGGCCGGTGGTGGCGCCGTAGCCGATGACGTTGCCCGCGACGACGTTGAGCTCGGAGGCGAGCTGGGCGTTGCGGTCGGGGCGGATCGCGATGCGCCCACCCGACAGGCCCTTGCCGACGTAGTCGTTGGCGTCACCGAACAGGCGCAGCGTGATGCCACGCGGCAGGAACGCACCGAACGACTGCCCCGCGGAGCCCGTGAGCGTGACGTCGATCGTGTCGTCGGCGAGGCCCTCGCCACCGAACCGCTTGGTCACCTCGTGCCCCAGCATCGTGCCGACGGTCCGGTTCACGTTGCGCACGGGCAGCGCGATCCGGACGGGCTCACGACGCTCGAGCGCGTCCGCGGCCAGCGCGATCAGCCTGTTGTCGAGCGCCCGGTCCAGACCATGGTCCTGGAGCTTCGTCTGGTGCAGCTCCGTGCCAGGGACCGGCGACGGGACCGCGAGCACGGGGGCCAGGTCGAGGCCCTCGGCCTTCCAGTGGTCGATCGCGGCACGGGTGTCGAGCAGCTCGACGTGACCGACGGCCTCGAGCAGCGTGCGGAAGCCCAGCTGCGCGAGCAGCTCGCGGACCTCCTGCGCGATGAACTCCATGAACGTGACGACGAACTCCGGCTTGCCGGTGAACCGCGCCCGAAGCTCAGGGTTCTGCGTGGCGACGCCGACGGGACAGGTGTCGAGGTGGCAGACGCGCATCATGATGCACCCGGACACCACCAGCGGAGCGGTCGCGAAACCGAACTCCTCGGCGCCGAGCAGCGCACCGATGACGACGTCGCGCCCCGTCTTGAGCTGGCCGTCGACCTGGACGACGACGCGGTCACGCAGGTTGTTCAGGACGAGCGTCTGCTGGGTCTCGGCCAGGCCGATCTCCCAGGGCGTGCCCGCGTGCTTGAGGGACGTCAGCGGGGAGGCCCCCGTGCCGCCGTCGTGACCGGAGATGAGCACGACGTCCGAGTGCGCCTTCGCCACGCCCGCCGCGATGGTCCCCACGCCGAACTCGCTGACGAGCTTGGTGTGGATGCGCGCCTTCGGGTTCGCGTTCTTGGCGTCGTGGATCAGCTGCGCCAGGTCCTCGATCGAGTAGATGTCGTGGTGCGGCGGCGGCGAGATGAGCCCGACGCCTGGCGTCGAGTGCCGGGTCTTGGCCACCCACGGGTACACCTTGTGACCGGGCAGCTGCCCGCCCTCGCCCGGCTTGGCACCCTGGGCGAGCTTGATCTGGATGTCGTCCGCATTGGTCAGGTACTCGCTGGTCACGCCGAAGCGGCCCGACGCGATCTGCTTGATCGCCGAACGACGCACCGGGTCGTTCAGACGGTCGGAGTCCTCGCCGCCCTCGCCGGTGTTCGACTTGGCGCCGATGCTGTTCATCGCGAGCGCCAGCGTCTCGTGCGCCTCCATCGAGATGGATCCGTACGACATCGCGCCCGTGCTGAACCGCTTGACGATCTCGCTGACCGGCTCGACCTCGTCGATCGGCAGCGGCGTGCGCTCGCCGTCCTTGAACGTGAGCAGGCCGCGCAGCGTCATGAGCCGCGACGACTGCTCGTCGACCCGGCGCGTGTACTGCTGGAAGATGTCGAACTGCCGCGTGCGCGTCGAGTGCTGCAGCCGGAAGACGGTCTCGGGGTCGAACAGGTGGTCCTCACCGTCGCGACGCCACTGGTACTCCCCGCCGACCGCGAGCCGCAGGTGCGCCTGACGGTTGCCGCTGGCCGGGTAGGCGTCCGCGTGCCGGGCGGCCACCTCAGCCGCGATGACGTCCAGACCGATACCGCCGAGGCGGCTCGTCGTGCCGGTGAAGTACCGGTCGACCAGCGGCTGCGACAGGCCGATGGCCTCGAACACCTGCGCGCCGCGGTACGACGCGATCGTCGAGATGCCCATCTTGGACATGACCTTCAGGACGCCCTTGCCGAGCGCCTTGATGAGGTTGGCGACGGCCTTCGCCTCGTCGACGCCGGGCAGGTAGCCCGAACGCGCGAGGTCCTCGACGGTCTCCATGGCGAGATACGGGTTCACAGCGGCCGCGCCGTAGCCGATCAGCAGCGCGACGTGGTGCACCTCGCGAACGTCACCGGCCTCGACGACGAGCGAGATCATCGTGCGCGTGTGCCGACGCAGCGTGTGGTGGTGGACCGCGCTCAGCAGCAGCAACGACGGGATCGGCGCCAGGTCGGCGTCCGAGTTCCGGTCCGACAGCACGAGGAAGCTCACACCGTCGGCCACCGCGGCGTCGACCTCGGCGAAGATCTCCTCGAGGCGCGCCTCGAGAGCCTCTCCCCCGCCGCTGACCTTGTAGAGGCCGCGGATCGTCGTCGAACGGAAGCCGAGGGACGGCTCCTTGGCCACGTGCACGATCTTGGCCAGCTGGTCGTTGTCGATCACCGGGAACGGCAGGATCAGCTTGCGGGCGTGCCCGGGGCCGTCCTCGAGCAGGTTGGGCTCGGGGCCGATCGCTCCGCCGATGGCGGTGACGAGCTCCTCGCGGATCGCGTCCAGCGGCGGGTTGGTGACCTGAGCGAACATCTGCGTGAAGTAGTCGAAGAGCATCCGCGGACGGCTCGACAGCACCGCGACGGGCGTGTCGGAGCCCATCGCTCCGAGCGGCTCCGCACCCGCGGCGGCCATCGGGCTGAGCAGGATCTTGAGCTCTTCCTCGGTGTACCCGAAGGCGCGCTGGCGACGACGGACCGACGCAGCGGAGTGCGCCACGTGCTCGCGCTCCGGCAGCTGGGCCAGGTAGACCGAGTTCTCCCGGACCCACTCCGCGTAGGGCTTCTGCGCGGCGAGCGTGGACTTGATCTCCTGGTCGTCGATGATCCGGCCCTTGCCGGTGTCGACGAGGAACATCCGGCCGGGCTCGAGGCGGCCCTTGGCGACGACGGTCGCGGGGTCGATGTCCAGGACACCGGCCTCGGACGCGCACACGACCAGACCGTCCTCGGTGACCCAGTACCGACCGGGACGCAGGCCGTTGCGGTCCTGCACCGAACCGATCAGGGTGCCGTCGGTGAACGTCATCGCCGCCGGGCCGTCCCACGGCTCCATGAGCGTCGAGTGGTACTCGTAGAACGCGCGGCGCGCGGGATCCATCTGGGCGTGGTTCTCCCACGCCTCCGGGATCATCATCATGACCGCGTGCGGCAGGGACCGGCCGGACAGGTGCAGCAGCTCGAGCACCTCGTCGAAGCTGCCGGAGTCCGACCCGCCCGGGGTACAGACCGGCAGGAGCGGACCGAGGTCGCCCAGCTCGTCGCTGGCCAGCGTGCCCTCGCGGGCGGCCATCCAGTTGCGGTTGCCGCGCACCGTGTTGATCTCACCGTTGTGGGCGATCATGCGGAACGGCTGCGCGAGCGGCCACGACGGGAACGTGTTGGTGGAGAAGCGCGAGTGGACGAGCGCGATCTCGGACGCGTACCGAGGGTCCGACAGGTCCGCGAAGAACGGCTCCAGCTGGCCCGTGGTGAGCATGCCCTTGTAGGCCAGCGTCCGAGCCGACAACGACGCGAAGTACAGGCCGTGCTCGCGCTCGGCGCGCTTGCGCAGGCGGTACGCGCGGCGGTCGAGGTCGATCCCCGACAGCTCACGGGACGGGTCGGCGACCACCAGCTGTCGGAACACCGGCATGGAGGCGCGCGCGGTCGGGCCGACGAGGTCGGCGGTCACGACGACCTCGCGCCACGCCAGCACGTCGAGCTTCTCCTCGGCCGCGATCGCGTCGATCGCGGACATGGCGATGCGCTGCTCGTCCTCGTCGACCGGCAGGAAGGCCATGCCGATCGCGTAGAAGCCGGCCGGCGGCAGCTCGGCGTCCACGACGTCGCGCAGGAACGCGTCCGGGATCTGCGTCAGGATGCCCGCGCCGTCACCGCTGTCCTCCTCGGCGCCGACGGCACCGCGGTGGTCCAGGTTGAGCAGCGCGGTCAGCCCGGCATCGACGATGTCCCTGCCGGGCGTCCCGCGCAGGGTGGCGACGAACGCGAAACCGCACGCGTCGTGCTCGGCGGCGGGGTCGTAGAGACCCTGCGGCAGTGGTGCACCGAATGCACCAGGGCTCACCGGCGACGTCGACATCAGCACCGTCCTCACGGTCCCCGGGGTCGGGGAAATAGCACGAACAAGGGGGAACGCGGGACGTCGTCGGCCCAGGCGTGGCGAACGATACAGCGCGGTCGGCTGACCACACGCATCGTCAGAGCTGAGAAGCGCTTCCGGCTTCCCGCGGGTCAGCGGGTGGGTCGGTCGCTGTCTTCTCGTCGTCCTGCGCGGTCGGGGATGCCAGCAGGAGGGTCGTGTCACGTCCTGGGTGCCGGCGCCCGACCACCACGAACGCTACCAGCGCACCGACGCCGACGATGATCGACGTCCAGACGTTGAGGCGCAGTCCGAGGATGTGGGTGGCCGGGTCGATGCGCAAGAGCTCGATCCAGAGGCGACCGGTCGTGTAGATCACGACGTACAGCCAGAACACCCGGCCGTAGCCGAGCTTGTACCGGCGGTCGATCCAGATCAGCAACGCGGCACCGGCGAAGTTCCAGAGCATCTCGTAGAGGAACGTCGGGTGGTAGATGCCGCCGGCCTCTCCCGTCTCCGGGTTCGGGTCGATCCGCAGCCCCCACGGCACGCTCGTCGCCCGGCCGTACAGCTCCTGGTTGAACCAGTTGCCGAGCCGGCCGATTCCCTGCGCCACCAGCAGACCCGGTGCCAAGGCGTCCGCGAAGGGCGCGAGCCGGACGCCCTGACGTCGGCACCCGATCCAGGCGCCGACGGCACCGAACGCGACCGCTCCCCAGATCCCGAGCCCGCCCCGCCAGATGTACAGCGCCGCCACCGGGTCCCCACCCGGGCCGAAGTACGCCTCCGGTGAGGTGATCACGTGGTAGATCCGGCCACCGACGATCCCGAACGGGACGGCCCAGAACGAGATCTCCAGGACCGTGTCGGCGTCGCCGCCACGCTCGACCCAGCGTCTCCGGGTCATCCAGAGCGCGGCCACGATGCCCAGCAGGATCGCGAACGCGTAGGCGCGGATCGGGAAGGGACCGAGGTGCCAGACGCCCTGCGGCGGGCTCGGGATGACGGCGATCACCTCGCCGACCTCACACCCTCTGCGAGGGCCGACGTGAGCCGTGCGAGGTCCGCACGACCCGTCGCGGCGTCGGGAGCGTCGACCAACGTGCGGACGAGGGCCGTCCCGACGATCACCCCGTCGGCGTACCCGGCCACCTCCGCGGCCTGCTCCGGGCGGGCGACGCCGACGCCGACGCAGACCCTCTCGGCTCCGGCGGCGCGAGTGTCCGCGACGAGCTGCTCGGCGCGGTTGCCGAGCGTCGCTCGCTCGCCCGTCACGCCCATGGTCGATGCCGCGTACACGAAGCCACGCGAGGCAGCACTGGTCGAGGCGAGCCGTTCGGGAGTGCTGCTCGGGGCCACGAGGAAGACCCGGTCCAGGCCGTGCGCGTCGGAAGCGGCAAGCCAGTCGGCGGCCTCGTCGGGGATGAGGTCGGGCGTGATGAGGCCCGCACCGCCCGCCGACGCCAGGTCGCGGGCGAACGCGTCGACGCCGTAGCGCAGGACGAGGTTCCAGTACGTCATGATCAGGATCGGCGCCCCACGACCCGAGACCTGCTCGACCGCCCGGATCGTGTCACGGACCTTGGTCCCCCGGGCGAGCGCCGCGTCGACCGCCGTCTGGATCAGCGGGCCATCCATGACGGGGTCGGTGTACGGCATGCCGAGCTCGATCACGTCCGCACCCGCGTCGATCATCGTGCGGACGGCGTCCACCGAGTCGTCGACGCTCGGGTAACCGACCGGCAGGTACCCGATGAGGGCGGGCCGACCGAGACCGTCGAGGAACTCCCCCACCTGCGACCGGACGTCCAGCACGCTCACAACTGTTCTCCCTGGTCGGCGAGCACGACAGGCTCGTCGTCGATGAGGTCGAACCACGCCGCTGCCGTGGCCACGTCCTTGTCGCCGCGACCGGACAGGTTCACCAGCAGCACCGGCTCGTGACCGTCGTCGCCGGTCCAGCCCGCCAGCTCGTCGCCGAGTGCGATCGCACCCGCGAGGGCGTGGGCGGACTCGATCGCGGGGATGATGCCCTCCGTGCGGCACAGGATGCGGAACGCGTCCATGGCCTCGACGTCGGTGACCGGGCGGTAGTCGGCGCGGCCGATGTCGTGCAGCCACGCGTGCTCAGGCCCGACGCTCGGGTAGTCCAGGCCGGCCGACACCGAGTGGCTGGGCAGCGTCTGGCCGTCGTCGTCCTGCAGCAGGTAGGACTTCGCACCGTGCAGCACGCCAGGCTCACCACCCGAGAACCGGGCCGCATGGCGACCGGACGAGATGCCCTCGCCTCCCGCCTCGAACCCGAAGAGCCGGACCTCGGGATCGTCGAGGAACGCGTTGAAGATACCCATCGCGTTCGAGCCGCCGCCGACGCACGCTGCCACGGCGTCGGGCAGCCGGCCGATCTCCTCGAGGAGCTGAGCCTTGGCCTCCTCGCCGATGATCTTGTGGAAGTCGCGGACCATCTCGGGGAACGGGTGCGGTCCGGTGACCGTGCCGAGCAGGTAGTGCGTCGTCTCGACGTTGGCCACCCAGTCGCGCAGAGCCTCGTTGATCGCGTCCTTCAGCGTGCGCGACCCGATGGTCACCGGGATCACCTCGGCACCGAGCAGACGCATCCGCGCGACGTTGAGCGCCTGCCGCTGCGTGTCCTCCTCGCCCATGTACACGACGCACTCGAGGTCCAGCAGCGCGGCGGCGGTCGCGGTCGCCACGCCGTGCTGACCCGCGCCGGTCTCGGCGATCACCCGGGTCTTGCCCATGCGCTTGACCAGGAGCGCCTGCCCCAGGACGTTGTTGATCTTGTGCGAGCCGGTGTGGTTCAGGTCCTCGCGCTTGAGGAACACCCGCACGCCGCCGGCCACGTGCTTCGCGAAGCGCGGGACCTCGGTCAGCGGGCTCGGGCGCCCGGTGTAGGTGCGGTGCAACCGGGCCAGCTCGCGTCCGAACGCGGGGTCGGTCAGCGCCTTGTGGTACTCGGTGTCGAGCTCGTCGAGCGCCGCGATGAGCGCCTCAGGCACGAACCGGCCGCCGAACTCCCCGAAGTACGGGCCCGCGTGGGTGGACAGCGGGCCGTCGGACACGGCCTCCAGCATCTTCGCGGAGACAGGCCGACCGCTCACTGGCGCACCGCTCGCAACGACGGGTGGGATCCGGCAGCCACGAGGTCCGCGACCGACTCCCGGGGGGCGTCGTCCGTCACGAGGGCCTCGCCGACGAGGACCGCGTCCGCTCCTGCGCGGGCGTAGTCCATGACGTCGTGCGGGCCGCGGACGCCCGACTCGGCGATCTTGATGATGTGCGAAGGGATCGCCGGGGCGACGCGCGAGAACGTCGTGCGGTCCACCTCGAGCGAGCGCAGGTCGCGGGCGTTGACGCCGATGACGCGCGCACCGGCGTCGGCGGCGCGAGCGACCTCCTCGACGTCGTGCACCTCGACCAGAGCGGTCATGCCCAGCGAGTGCACCCGTTCCACCAGCGACTCGAGCACGGTCTGCTCGAGGGCGGCGACGATCAGCAGGACGAGGTCCGCACCGTGCGCCCGCGCCTCCCAGACCTGGTACGGCGTGACGACGAAGTCCTTGCGCAGCACGGGGATGTCGACCCGCGCGCGCACCGCGTCCAGGTCCGCGAGCGAGCCGTGGAACCGGCGCTCCTCGGTGAGCACGGAGATGACGGCAGCGCCGCCCTTCTCGTACTCGGCTGCCAGGGCGGCCGGGTCCTTGATCGTCGCGAGAGCGCCCTTGCTCGGGCTCGAACGCTTCACCTCGGCGATCACCCGGACCGCGTCCTCGGCGCGCAGCCTGTTGAGGCAGTCGAGCGCGGACTCCCGGCGGTCCGCCTGCTCCTTGACCAGCGCGAGCGGCGTGGCTTCCTCGCGGACGGCAAGGTCCTGCCTGACGCCGGCGATGATGTCGTCCAGCACGGTCATCGAAGACTCACCCTCTCCCTTGTCGGCTCAGCCCGCACACCGGTGTGAGTGGCTTGGGACCCGGGCTCCATCGTAGGGGCGCCGAACGGGTGACCCGGACCACAGCCGAGTGCTGGGACGCCTCGTGCGCCTGCCGGACCAGGCGACCGGTGGACGCCTCACGCGTGGCCGCGTGATTCAGGGGGCCAGCCAGGGTGCCAGCGCGGGGATGTTCCGCGCGACCCAGTAGACGAGCACGAGCACGAGCAGGGCCCAGATCCATCCGGGGCGGGCCAGGGTGCGCCGAGGCCGGCCCGTGACCGAGCGCCGGGTCCAGGCGATCCAGCTGCCGACGACGAACGGCAGCGCGAGCATCATGAGCGGGTTCATGCCCCACGCACCCGAGACGTCGAGCAGCGCGAGGTCGTGCAGGGCCCGCAGGGAGCCGCACCCCGGGCAGTACAGGCCCGTCAGCCAGAGGAACGGGCAGGTGGGGTAGTGACCCGGTCGGTTCGGGTCGACGAGCGCGAGCGTCGCGAGGCCCACACCGGCGACTACCGCGACGGCGACCGGCCCTGCGACGCGCCCCACCAGTCGCTGCCGAGCAGGCGGGGGCGGCGCCGACGTGTGGTCGTCGACGCCCCCGCCCAGCTCGAGCGGAGTCATCTACCTCAGTAGCCCGAGTTCGATGACGCGAGGGACCCGATGACGACGAGGCCGACGTAGGCGGCGATCAGGATGCCCCCGACGATCGCGCTCCACATGGCGAACTGGCGGGCCTTCACCGAGGAGGCCTGCGCGCCGGCGACGTCGCCCTGCGCCCACTTCGAGTTGACCTGCGACGCGAAGACGATCGAGGGGATGCCGAGAGCGATGCAGCAGAAGACCGTCGTCAGGATCGACCACACGAGGTAGTTGTTCGGCGGCGCTCCCACGGGCGCGCCGTACTGCGGCGCGTAGGGGGCGCCGCCGTACTGCGGGGCTGCTCCGTACTGCGGGCTGCCGTACTGCGGCGCGGGCGGCGCCGTCGGCGGCGGGGGCGGCGGGGTGCCGTACGGAGACGGGTACTGAGGCGCCGAGGGATCCTGCGGGACGCCGGGCTGCTGGGGCTCCTCCGGGTTCCCGCCGTACGGGTTCGGGGGGTCGTTCGGAGTCGACATGTGTTCTCCTCGGTCGGGCCGCGTCCGGCCCCTTGCCGGTCGTCGGTCTGGCTGTGGTACCCGCGCGGGGCGGGCGTTGAAGAGAGAGCGGTCAGTGTCCGCCGTGGCTCGCCTGGCGTGCCCGGGTCTTGGCGCCACCCTGGCCGTAGCCGGCCGAGACGAGAAGCCTCGCGACCACCAGGCTGACGGCGATGAGACCGATGCCGACCCAGAAGAGCCACTCGAGCGCGAACGCGACCCCCAGACCTGCCACCGTGAAGGCGATGACGACCGCGTAGGTGGTGAACCAGGCAGCGACCGTCTTGCCGTGGTTCGTCGGCGCCGCCGTCGGCGGCAGGTTCAGCTTCTCGGTGACGGTGACGTTCTGCGCGCGGTGCGCGAGGGTGCGGTCTGCCATGGTGTGGTGCCCTTCGTGCTCGGTTCTGCGGCACACCCTAGCGGACCGGCACTCTGCATCGGGCGCTCGTTCGGCTCCAGGTCAGGACGGATCGTCGCCGCGGCTGAGTGCGTCCCAGTCCGCCCGCTCGTCTGCCGCCCCGGCGGGGGCGGCGGGGTCCGGCGTCGCCTGGTAGCGGCGTGTCGGACCGGACCACTGTCGCGACGCCACGAGGAGCCAGGCGGCGGCCAGGACGTCGACGGCACCGACGACCAGCGAGACAGTCGGCCACGCGCTCGTGGCGACCGGACCGGACAGATGTCCGACGCCGGTGTGCGCGGCGACCACGGGCGCCACAGCGGCGGCCGGGTCGGAGAGCGCGGACGCCGTCGTCGCGACGACGAGCACCCCACAGCCGGCCACGACGAGGGCGACGACCCAGCGCCCGACACGTCCGACGAGCGAGATCGCCGCTGCAGCAGCGAGCATCGCCACCGCCGCGGCGAGGATCCCGGGGGCCACGTCAGTGCCGTGGACCGCGATCTCGACCGTCCCTTCGAGCGCCGTCGAGCCGCTGGTGGTGAACCAGACAGGGACAGCCGCGAGCGCCGTGACCCCGGCCAGGACGAGCAGCAGCGCGGCCGCACGGCCGCGGCCGCGGCGCCGGGTCGCCCGTTCCGTCACGCGCCCGCGCGACGCAGGCGGGACGCCACCTGGACGGCGCGCACAGCCGCGGCGGCCTTGTTCCGGGACTCCTCGTACTCCAGCGCCGGGACCGAGTCCGCGACGATCCCGCCACCGGCCTGCACGCTCGCCCGACCCTCGCGGATGAGCGCCGTCCGGATCGCGATCGCCATGTCCATGTCACCCGCGAAGTCGAAGTAGCCGACCGTGCCGCCGTAGATGCCGCGCCGGGACGGCTCGATCTGGTCGATCAGCGCGATCGCCCGCGGCTTCGGCGCGCCGGAGAGCGTGCCGGCCGGGAAGGTCGCGACCAGCGTCTGGAGCGCGGTGGCGCCCTCGCGGAGCCGGCCGACCACGGTCGAGCAGATGTGCATGATGTGCGAGTACCGCTTGACCGCCATGAACTCGACGACCTCGACGCTGGTCGGCTCGCAGACCTTGACGAGGTCGTTGCGCGAGAGGTCGACCAACATGATGTGCTCGGCACGCTCCTTGGGGTCCGCCAGCACCTCGTCCTGCAGCGCCAGGTCCTCCTCCGGCGTCGCGCCGCGGGGCCGTGACCCGGCGATCGGGAACGTCACCACCCGGCCGGAGGTCACCTTGACCAGGGTCTCCGGGCTCGAGCCGACGACCGCGAAGTCCCCGCCGTCCGCGTCCTGCAGCTGCAGGTAGTACATGTACGGGCTGGGGTTGATCGTGCGCAGGACCCGGTAGACGTCGAGCGGGTCGGCCGGGCAGTCCAGGTCGAGACGCTGCGAGAGGACGACCTGGAACACTTCGCCGTCGCGGATCGCCTCCTGCCCCGTACGGACGGAGTCCTCGAACTCGGCGCGCGTCGACCGGAAGCTCAGCGGCGGCTCGTCGACGTCGGCGAGCACCCCCAGACCCGGGTCCGCCGGCTGCAGCAGGGCGGCCTGCATCGCGTCGAGCCGGGCGACGGCGTCCGCGTGCGCGTCGTCGACCCGCTCGTCCGTGTCGTCGAAGTTGATCGCGTTCGCCACCAGCCACACCGAGCCGTCGTGGTGGTCGACGACGGCGAGGTCGGTGGCCAGCAACAGCGTCAGCTCTGGCACCCCGAGCTCGTCGGGTGCTTTCGCGGGCAGCGTCGGCTCCCAGTGCCGCACGATGTCCCACCCGAGCGCGCCGACCAGACCGCTCGTCAGGGGCGGCAGGCCGCCGATCGCCGGCGTGCGCAGCGCGTCCAGGGTCCCCGCGAGCACGTCGAGGGCGTCACCCTCGGTGGGCACGCCCACCGGCACGTCGCCGATCCAGACCGGGGCGCCGTCGCGCACGGTCAGCGTCGCGCGGGCGCGCACCCCGACGAACGAGTAGCGGTCCCAGGTCCCGTCGGCCTCCGCCGACTCGAGGATGAACGTGCCCGGACGGCCGGCCGCGAGCGTGCGGTAGAGGCCGACCGGCGTGACGTCGTCGGCCAGCAGGCGCCGCACCACCGGGATCACGCGGCGCTCGGCGGCCAGCTCACGGAACGTCTCCAGCGACGGCCAGGTGCCTCCCCAGGGGACCTCCGCCGCGGCGACGGGGGTGGGCAGGTGAACGGGCGCCGGCGGCGCGCTCTGCGCTGTCACTGGAGGGCCTCGGATTCCTCGACGGGACGGGTGCCGACGACGGCAGGCAGCGGGCCGCCGGCGTCGAAGCAGGTGCGGGTGCCCGTGTGGCACGCGGCGCCGACCTGGTCGACCTCCACGAGGAGCGCGTCCCCGTCGCAGTCCAGGCTGACGGCCTTGACGTACTGGGCGTGCCCGGACGTGTCGCCCTTGCGCCAGTACTCCTGACGCGAACGGCTCCAGAACACCACGCGGCCGGTGGTCAGCGTGCGGTGCAGGGCCTCGTCGTCCATCCAACCGAGCATGAGCACCTCGCGGGTGTCGTGCTGCTGCACGATCGCGGCGACGAGCCCCTGCGGGTCGTGGCGGAGTCGCGTTGCGACGGCGGGATCGAGCGTGGGGACGGGTGCGGACGACACCCCACGAATCCTGCCATGCGCCAGGCCAGGGTCCGGCTGGCGTCTTACCGGGTCTGCGAGACCCAGGCGGAGTGGAGTGCGGCGTAGTGCCCCTCCCGGGCCACCAGGTCGTCGTGGTGCCCGACCTCGACCACGCGCCCGGCGTCGACGACGACGACCGAGTCGGCGGCTTCCGCGGTGGAGAGCCGGTGGGCGATCGTCACCGTGCTGCGCCCGCGCGTCAGCGACTCCAGGGCACGCGCGATGCGCACCTCGGTCGCCGGGTCGACGGCCGACGTCGCCTCGTCGAGGAGCAGGAGGTCGGCGTCCGCGAGGTACGCGCGGGTCAGCGCGACCAGCTGCCGCTCCCCCGCGGACAACGACTCGCCGCGCTGCCCCACGGCGGTGCCCAACCCGGCGGCCAGGTCGTCGACCCAGTCCGCGAGCCCGAGGGCCTCGACCGCTGCGCGGACGCGCGCGTCGTCGGCCGGCGCCCCCGCCGCGTCGTCGTCGGAACGCAGGCCGTAGGCGATGTTCTCCGCCAGCGTGCCGTCGAACAGGAACCCCTCCTGGGGCACCAGGACGACCCGACGGCGCAGCTGGTCGACGGGGATGTCCCGCAGGTCCACGCCGTCGAGCAGGACGGAACCGGCAGTCGGGTCCATGAACCGGGCGACGAGCTTGGCGATCGTGGTCTTGCCCGACCCGGTCGCGCCGACCACGGCGACCGACGACCCGGCAGGAACGGACAGGTCCACGTCGACGAGCACCGGCGGGCCGTCCGGGTAGCGGTAGGCGACGTCGCGCAGCTCGAGAGTCGCCGGACCGGGCGGGCTGGGCACGCCGTCGGCGCCGGCGTCGACCACCTCGATCGGCGTCTCGAGCACGCCGAGCACCCGGCGCCAGCCCGCGACGGCGTTCTGCAGCTCGTTGAGCACCTCGGTGGCCATCTGGACGGGACCCGTGAACAGCTGGACGAGGAACAGGAAGGCGAGCAGCTTGCCCACCGACAGCTGTCCCGCGATCCCGAGGTAGGTGCCCGCGACGACCACGACCGCGAGCACGAGGTTCGCGACGAGGACACCGCTGGAGAAGACCGCGCCCACCAGGTTCTGCGCCCGGACCATCGCCGCCCGGGTGGAGGCGACCGACTCGTCGATCCGACGTTGGGTGCGCTCGCCGACGCCGTACGCGCGGATGGTCTCCGCACCGACGACGGACTCGGAGATCGCACCGAGCATCGCGCCGACCCGCTCGCGCACGACCGTGTACCGCCCGTTGACGCGCTTCTGCAGCGGACGCAGCGCGAGGAACAGCGGAACGAAGCCCGCCCACACGATCAGGGTCAGCTGCCAGGAGTAGACGGCCATGAGGATGGTGGCCACGCCGATCTGCAGCACGGAGACGAGCAGCATGATGCCGCCCCACTGCACGAACAGCGAGATGGTGTCGACGTCCGAGGTGACGCGCGAGACGAGCGATCCGCGGCGCTCGGTGTTCTGCGTGAGCACGGACAGCTCGTGGACGTGGCGGAAGGCCTGCGTGCGCAGCGAGAACAGGCCGCTCTCGCTGGAGCGGAACAGTCGGACGTTGACGGCCGCAGAGCACGCGGCGCCGACGAGCAGACCGACCGCGGCCACGCTCGTGAGGATGACCACACGCCGCACGTCCGGGCCGCCGGGCGCCTGGATCCCGGTGTCCACGGTCTGCTGCACGGCGATCGGCACGAGGACCCGGCCGAACGACGCGACGACGGCCAGCAGGAACGTGACCTTCCACCCGGCGACGAGCTGCGGGGAGACCGCGACGCCGCGCCTGAGCGTGGCGAGGACGCCGAGCGAGCTCGCCGGTGCGAACGCGCTCACGCCGGGTCCTTCAGGAACGAGTCCACGACCTCGTCGAGCGCGAGCTCGTCGTCGACCTCCGCGGCGCGGCGGGCGCTCTCCTGCTCGTACGCGGTCGCCAGGTCGCGGTACCCGAGGTCGCGCGCCAGCAGCTCCTCGTGCGTGCCGCGATCCACCACGCGGCCGCCGTCGATGTGGACGACCTCGTCGGCGAGCAGCACCGACGACATCCGGTAGGCCACGAGCAGGACCGTCGGCCCTGTGCCCCCGCGCAGACCCCGCAGGATCGCCTGCTCGATGCGAGGGTCGACCGCAGACGTCGCGTCGTCGAGGATCAGGACGGCAGGTCCGCTTACCAGCGCGCGGGCGAGCGCCAGGCGCTGACGCTGCCCGCCTGACAGGTTCGCGCCGCGCTCGCCGAGCGGTGCGTCCAGACCGCCCGGCAGGGCACGGGCCACGTCGTCGACGCGCGCGACCCGCAGCGCGTCCCACACCGCCTCGTCGTCTGGGGCTCCGGGCTCACCCGCGTCGGCGAGCGTCACGTTTCCGCGCACGGTGTCCTCGAACACGAAGGTGGTCTGCGAGACGAGGGCGACGTGCCGGGCGAGGTCCGTCGGGCGCACCTCCCGCAGGTCGATGCCGTCGACCAGCACGGCACCGGCCGTCGGGTCGGTCAGCCGGCTCACGAGAGAGACGAGCGTGGTCTTGCCGGAGCCGGTCGGTCCCACGACCGCGACGGTCCGACCGGGTGCGACGTCCAGGTCCACGTCGCGCAGCAGCGCCAGGTCGCCGCCCCCGGGCAGCCCCACGCTCACTCCGACGCCCTGCAGCTGGACCCGCACGCCGCCTGTGGCCGGGGCCCAGGACCGGTCGCCGGGTGGGAGCGAGCTGCGCGCATCGAGGACCCGGGCTATGCGGTCGTACCCGACGAGCGCGCGTGGGACCTCGCCGAGCACCCACCCGAACGCCCGCACGGGGATGGCGAGCAGGGTCAGCAGGTAGGCGGCAGCGACGACGTCACCGGTCTGGACGTTCCCCGCGCTGACCTGCACCGTGCCCACGGCGAGCACGAGGAGCGTGCCCAGGCCGGGTAGGACGTCGATCACCGGGTCGAACATCGCTCGGACGGTCCCGACGCGGACGTTCGCGGCCCGCAGCTGGGTCGCCCGACCCGCGAACCGGGCCTCTTCGCGCGCGGCAGTGCCCAGCGACGTCACCAGGACCGCGGCTTCGAAGCTCTCGTGCGCGATGTCCGCGACCTCCGCCCGCAGCTGCTGGGCGCGGATCGCCGCGGGCGACATCCGACGTTGGAACACCACGTTCGCGACCACGGCGAGCGGGAGGACGACGAGGGCGGCCAGCGCCAGCCACACGTCGGTCCGGAACAGGGCGACCGTCGCCACGACGAGCATCACCGCGACGCCGAGCGCGAACGGCAGCGGGTTGAAGATGCCGGTCGCCGCCTCGACGTCCGCGCTCGCGTTGGACAGGAGCTGGCCGGTCGGGTGTCTGCGGTGCCAGCTCATCGGCAGGTGCAGGTACTGGCGGGTCACGCCGGCGCGGTGGTCCTCCTGGATGAGGGCGAACCCGCGGCCCGCGAAGATCCGACGCAGCGCGACCGTCACCGCGAGCGAGACGGCGACGAGGGCGATGGCCGCACCCGCTCGCCAGATCTCGCCGCACGCGTGCTCCGAACCGGAGATCGCCGGGACCACCACCTGATCGGTGATCGTGCCGAGCACCCGGCTGACGCCGACCGTGAGCACGCCGAAGACCGCGGACGTGCCGACGGCCACGACGTAGGTGCCCGGGTGGTCCCGCATCCCGCGCCACACGAGCTGCGCGGCGCGACGCGGCACCGAACCTGTGAGCGCCATGGATCGAGGTGGCGCTGCTGGCGTGGGCACGACAAGACCTTCCAAGGGGCGGGCTGGGACTGCCAGCCAGTTTCTCACGGGCGGGAGGACGGCCCGCTCGACGGGTCCGGACGCCCGCATCGTGCGAGCACGCGGGATGTCGTGGCACCGGATCGAGCGCGAGCAGCGCCCTCGCGGCCGCCGCACCTGCGACGGGTGGAGGCGCGCCACCTCGCGGCTCACGTCGTGCTGCGCGAACGTTCCCCGGTCGTCGGTCGCGCCCTCGTCGTTCCCGCCGCTGTCCGGACGGGCCGACGCAGCCATCGACAGGCTCGCGGACACGGCGATGACGCCGAGCGGGTACCAGTCACTCGTCGACCGCGTGGCCGCCGGACCCTCGCGGCTGCAGCCGACCGCGTGGGCCCCGGAGCTCGTCAACCTGCTGGCCGGCACGTCCTGCACCCCGCCCGGGACGGCGACGGCACGGCCGTGGTCCGCGGCGAGGTGAGCGAGCTGGCCCTCTACCTCGTCGGACGCGGTCGGGCGGCGGACGTCGACGGGCAGGGTTCGCCCGAGGACCTCGTCGCGCTGGGGCGCCCCCTGCCGGTTCGATCAGCCTGATGCTGCGCCGGCCGGGTGGCCCGTGTCGAGGATGTCGACCACGTAGACCACCGTCTGCCCGGCCATCTCCTCGCTGTCGGTGATACCGAGCGCGTAGGAAGGCGGCACCACGAGCATCACCTGGCTGCCCACCGGCTGGTCGACCAACCCCTCGGAGAAGGCCTGGACGTCCTGCAACGAGAACGAGACGGGCAGGCCGGTGTGCGACCAGCTCGAGTCGAACGGCTCGCCGGTCGTCCAGGAGAACCCCGTGTACTGGACGGTCACGACGTCGTCGGCCTCGACCTGGTCGCCGGTTCCCCGGATCAGCGGCTGGGCGCCGAGCGTTGTCGGAGGATCTGTACCGGTCGGCTTCATCGTCGGCGCACCGGACTGGTCGCGAGTCACGACCGGCTTACCGGCCACCGGCGGGACGACCTTCCCCGACGCCCGGGTCGGCAGGACGTCGATCACGGTGACCGTCGGGTAGTCCGTGGCGTCCGTCCCGCTGCCAGGGCTGATCTGCAGCAGGCGGGCGCCGACCTTCTGACCGCGCAGGGTCTTGAAGAGGTCCTTGCCCAGGTCGACCTCGGTAAGCATCTTGGCCATCGGCTTGGTGGAGTAGCTCTCCCTGACCAGCGACGCATCCGTCGCGTCCTCCAGCCAGTAGTCGATGAGGACGGCGTCGCCGTTCACCAGCGTGGGACCGGTGCCGGGCCAGAGCTGCTCCCGGTGCGTCTCCTTGACGTCGAGCGGCGTCAGGTAGGTGATCGTCGGCGCCTCCCCCGGCTCACCGGTCACCGTGACGTCCGGCACGGCGTCCTCGGGCGTGGTGCACCCGGCGACCCCGACGAGGGACAGCACGAGGGCGGCTGCCGCTGCCAGGGCGCGCAGTCGGCGCACGTCGGTCCTCCTCGTGGTCGCTGGGCCCGTGGCACGGGACACCTCGCCGACCGGACGACCGGCCGACGCACCGGGACACTGTACGGTCCCGACCTGGGTCGCCCGACAGGTTGCCGGCCCGTCAGCGACCCCTCACATCGACTCGATGAGCCGATCGACCCGCTCGTCGACGCTCCGGAACGGGTCCTTGCACAGGACCGTGCGCTGCGCCTGGTCGTTGAGCTTGAGGTGCACCCAGTCCACGGTGTAGTCCCGCCGGGCGTCCTGCGCGGCGCGCACGAAGTCGCCGCGGAGCTTCGCGCGGGTGGTCTGCGGCGGGACCGCGGTGGCCTCGAAGATCTCGAGGTCGGTGGTGACCCGCTCGACCATGCCCCGGGCCGCGAGCAGGTTGTACAGGCCCTCGGTCCGCGAGATGTCGTGGTAGGCGAGGTCGAGGCGTTGGACGCGCACGTCCGACAGCTCGAGGTTGTGCTTGGCCTGGTACCGCTCGATGAGCTTGTACTTGATCACCCAGTCCAGCTCGCGGTCCACGAGGGACAGGTCACCGGTGCGCAGTGCACGCAGGCCGCGCTCCCACAGGTCCAGCACCTGCTTGTTCTCCGGGGTCGGCCCACCCTCCGACGCAAGGAAGTCGCTGACCCGCGTCAGGTACTCCTCCTGCAGGTCGACCGCCGTGACGGTCCGCCCGTTCGCCATCGTGATCGGGTGCATGCCCGTCATGTCGTGGCTGATCTCACGGATCGCCCGGATCGGGTTCTCCAGCGCCATCTCCCGCATGGGCACGCCGGCCTCGATCATGCGCAGCAGCAGGTCGGTCGTGCCGACCTTGAGCATCGTCGTCGTCTCCGACATGGACGAGTCTCCGACGATGACGTGCAGGCGCCGGTAGTGCTCGGCGTCGGCGTGCGGCTCGTCGCGCGTGTTGATGATCGGCCGAGAACGGGTGGTCGCGCTGGAGACTGCCTCCCAGATGTGGTCGGCGCGCTGCGACAAGCAGTAGACGGCTCCCCGCGGCGTCGAGAGCACCTTGCCCGCCCCCGTGAGGATCTGGCGCGTGATGAGGAACGGCACCAGCACGTCCGAGAGCCGCGAGAAGTCGCCCTGCCGGCGTACCAGGTAGTTCTCGTGGCAGCCGTAGGAGTTGCCCGCCGAGTCTGTGTTGTTCTTGAACAGGTGGATCGTGCCCGGCAGCCCCTCGTGCTCGAGCCGCTGCTGGGCGTCCGCCACGAGACCTTCGAGGATGCGCTCGCCGGCTCGGTCGTGCGTGACCAGCTGGCGGACGTCGTCGCACTCCGCCGTCGCGTACTCGGGGTGCGACCCCACATCCAGGTAGAGCCTGGAGCCGTTGCGCAGGAACACGTTCGACGAGCGTCCCCACGCGACGACCTTGCGGAAGAGGTACCGCGCGACCTCGTCGGCCGACAGCCCGCGCCCGTCCTGGGCGGCGCACGTCACCCCGTACTCGGTCTCCAGGCCGAAGATCCGCCTGTCCATCGCCATACCTCCCTGGTGTCGTGCAAGGCCGGTCAGTCGAGCAGGTCCTCCAGCAGGGCACCCGCGAGCCGACGGAACGTCCGACGCGGCCGCGTCCGGTCCAAGACGGCCACCTCCAGCTGCGAGGCCGGGATCGCCCGGTGCTCACCGCCGTCCTCCGCGGGCGCTCCGAGCGTCCGGACCGCCAGTCCGAGCACCTCGGGCAGCGTCATCCCGGCGCGCCACTCCTCCGTGACGAGCGTGCCCAGCCGCTCGGCCTGCCCACCCATGACGACGTAGCCGTGCTCGTCCGTGACCGAACCGTCGTACGCGAGCCGGTAGATCTGGTCCCCGGACGCCTGCTGGCCCACCTCGGCCACCACGATCTCCACCTCGAGCGGCTTGGACTCGGTGGTGAACACGGTCCCGAGCGTCTGGGCGTAGGCGTTGGCGAGCCCGCGAGCCGTGACGTCCACCCGGTCGTAGGAGTAGCCGCGCAGGTCGGCGTAGCGCACCCCGGCGACCCGGAGGTTCTCGAACTCGTTGTACTTGCCGACGGCTCCGAAGCCGATCCGGTCGTAGATCTCCGAGATCTTGTGCAGCGCTCGCGACGCGTTCTCCGTGGCGAACGCGATCCCGTCGTCGTACTGCAGGACCACGACCGACCGACCGCGCGCGATGCCCTTGCGCGCGTAGTCGGCCCGGTCCTTCATCAGCTGTTCGGGCGAGACGTAGAAGGGCATGCTCATCGCTGGCCACCTCCCCGGGCCCGGTGAGCCCCTCGCCGCTGGTCCTCGACCTGCTCGACGATCGCCGCGAGCTGGTCGTCGGAGGCCCGTAGGTAACCGGACTCGGTCACCGTCGCGACGACGGGCCAGATCCCCCGCGTGCGGTCCGGACCGCCGGTGGCCGAGTCGTCGTCGGCCGCGTCCCAGAGTGCCTCGACAGCCACGCGGACGGCGCCCTGTGCGTCGAGGTCGTGCTTCCACAGCTTCTTGAGCGAGCCCCGCGCGAACACCGAACCGGATCCCACGGCGTGGTGGTCGTGCTCCTCGTACCGACCGCCCGTGACGTCGTAGGAGAAGATCCGGCCCGTCCGCTTGTCGAGGTCGTAGCCACCGAACAACGGCACGACGGCGAGCCCCTGCATCGCGAGCCCGAGGTTCCCCCGGATCATCGTCGCGAGCCGGTTCGCCTTGCCGTCGAGAGAGAGGATCGAGCCCTCGATCTTCTCGTAGTGCTCGAGCTCGAGCTGGAACAGCCGGACCAGCTCGATGGCGAGGCCCGCGGTACCGGCGATGCCGACCGCCGAGTACTCGTCGGCCGGGAAGACCTTCTCGATGTCGCGGCTCGCGATCATCGACCCCATGGTCGCGCGCCGGTCCCCCGCCATGACGATGCCGCCGTCGAACGTGAGCGACACGATCGTCGTGCCGTGCGGCGCCTGCACCTCCCCGGCGGGTCGGCTGCCCGGCAGCAGGTGCGGTGCGTGACTGGACAGGAACTCCACGAACGACGACGAGCCGGGCGTCGTGAACGCGTGCGGCAGCCGCCCAGAGGCGGACGTGTCGTACCGGTTCACTGGCCGCCCTTCTGGACGAACCCGCGGACGAACTGCTCCGCGTTGGACTCCAGGACGTCGTCGATCTCGTCGAGCAGGGCGTCGACGTCCGCGTCACGTGACTGCGCACTGGGCGCCGAGGGCGCGGGGGTGTCCGGACCGTCCTCCGGCTCCTCGTCCTCGCGACGTGGGCGTACGTGTTCCTGACCAGCCATCGTGACCTCCCGGTGTGCCAGCTGACGTGCTCAGCTCCACCCTAGGCCCATCCTCCGACGGTCCTGGCTCACGTGCTCGCTGTTCGGACGACCGGACGGGCGAACGTTGTCCACACACAGGCCGATCCGCTGACCCGCGGTCAATTGCACTGACAGGATCTCCCGATGACCGAGCCGGAGATCCACCTGACGCCTCCCATGGCCCATGCCCGGCGCGTCCTCCTGGACACCGCGCTGTGCCCGGCGTGTGGCAGCCGGGTCGTGACGACGACCTGTGGCACGTGCTGGCTCGACCTCTCGGGCGATGCGGGACGGCAGATCTGGCAGTCGTCGCTCGACGCCGTGGCCACGATCGAGGCACGGGCCGAGCTGGCCGCACGGTTCAGGGCCGCCCAGGCGGTCTCGGCGCCGCACGCGGCCCAGCCCACCTTCGTGCCCGCCGGCCCGGCCCCTGCCCCGGTCCCGTCCCCTGCTCCGGTCCCGCGCTTCGCACCCCCGTCGCACGTACCGCCGCCCCGGGTCGCGAAGCCGCGGGTCCCGTGGCGGGTGCAGACCGTCCTGCAGATCCTCGGCGTGGCGCTCCTGGCCATGGCCAGCCTCGTGTTCCTGGTGTTCAGCTGGGACGTCATGGACGTCGCCCAGCGGGGGGCCGTCATCGCCTTGGGCACGATCGTCGTCCTGGGCCTCGCGGTCGTCCTCGAGCGCCGCGAGCTGCACGGGTCGGCGCAGGCGGTCGGTGTGCTCGGAGCCGTGCTCGTCGTCCTCGACGCGTGGGCGGTGTACGCGATCGGTCTCGTCCCTGACGCCGACCCCGCGGTGTACGCGGCTGTCGCCTGCCTCATCTGCGCGACCCTGCTCGGGGCGTACGGCGTCCTGGCCAGGATCCGGGCCGGGACGGTCAGTGCCGCGGTGCTGCTCCCGCTCGCTCCGCTGATGCTGCTGGGGACGGCTGGGTCGGTGGCCGGCGTGGCCACGCTCCTGCTCGCCGTCGTGGCGGTCGCCACGCTCCGCTTCGTCCCGTGGGCCCGCGGGACGAACCTGTCCGCCGAGCGCGCCGTCCTCGACGTCTTCGCATTCGCCGCGATGGGGCTGGCGTGGTTCACCGCAGTCGTCGGGACGCTGAGCACCTCAGGCGACGATCGCGGGGCATGGTCCTGCGTCGCCGTACTCCTCTCCGGCGCACTCGTCGGCACCCTCCAGTCGGTGCTGGCCGCGCTCCAGGATCGTGCCGCCGGGGCGCTTCGGGCTTCGTCGTGGGCCGTCTGGGTCGGCGTGTCGACCGCGACCGCGGCGACCATCACCTCGGTGCTCGCAGGGTTCGACGCCGTGCTGCTGCCTGCAGCCACCGCGGTCGCCGGTGTGCTCGTGGTCGCTCGCTGGCCTCGCGGACTACGTGGACGGCGGCTGGCCGGACGCTGCGCCGACGCAGCGACGATCGGCACGCTCGCAGTCGGCGTACCGACCCTCGGACGGCTCGTGCTGGTGGGCGCAGACACGGTCGCGAACCCCGCCGTCACGAGCTGGACCCTCGAGCGGGCCACCGGAGAGCTCGGTGGATCCGTGGCGCTGGTGGCGCTCCTCCTGGTCGTCGCCCGGTGGCGCGGCGGCCATGCCGCACCCGCGGCTCGGCACGGCGCCGCGGCAGTGACCACCACGCTCGTGCTCGTCGCGACCGCGCTCGTCGGCGGCGGGCACGCGAACGCTGCGCTCGTGGTGGCCAGCTCCGCCGCCGCCGTGACAGGGCTCCTGCGAGTCGGGTGGCTCCGCTGGTACCTGCGCGTCGGGGCGACGGTCGGTCTGGTCGCGGCCCTCGTCGCGAGCGCCGGGCAGTCGTGGTGGATCGGGGTGGTCCTGGCCGCCGGGGCTGCCGTGGCGTTCTCGTCGCGCTGGTGGAGCCGCTCCGAGCTCGCTCGGGCGGTCTCGACGCTTGCCACCTCCGTCCTCGGATGGGGAGCACTGGCACAGCTTCTGACCGCGGGCGACGTCGCCGAGGCCCTCACTGTCGCGGCCGCGACATCGGTTGCCGTCCTGACGGCCGTCGCCCTGTGGTGGGCGCGCACCGTGCCGGAGCGGCACGTCGCACTCACCGTCGGCGGCATCGTGGGCGGCGTGACCTGGGCCGTCGCAGCTCCGCTCTCGCCTGCGGTCGCCGGTCCCATGGTCGCCCTCTGTGCGGTCACGGTCCTCGCCGAGCTCGCGGTCGCCGTGTGGGGACCCGGGAGGCTGCTGGCGCCGGTGGTCATCGGGGCGACCGCGGTCGCTGCCCCGACGACCGTCCTCGCACTCGTCACGGCGCGCGCACTGACCGGCTGGCCGGACGCCGTCGCACTCTGCCTCGTCATCGTGACGATCGGCGGGGTAGCGGCAGTGATCGCCGGAGCGCTGCCCGTCCGACTCGCCGACCGGCGGGTCCCGCTGGAGGTCTCCGGCTGGGCCGTCGTCGCCGTCGGAGTTCTCGCGTCGGGCGGCTACAGCACCTCCGTCGCCGCCTTGAGCCTCGTGCTCGCCGCGCTCGTGGCCGGCGTGTGCTCGGTTCGCCTGGACCGGCGCGCCGAGCTCTGGGCAGCGCTCGGGCTGCTCGTCGCGGCGTCGTGGTGCGCCCTCGTCGTCCGGGACGTCGGGGTCCCGGAGGCGTACCTGGCTCCGCTCGGGGCGGTGCTCACCGTCGTCGGGCTCGTGCGCTGGCGATACGGCGGCGCCCAGGCCGCCGTCCTGCTCGGGAGCGGGCTCGCCCTGGCCACCGTTCCGACCGCGGTGGTCTCCGACCCACTCGTGCTCTGGGGTGCAAGTCTCGACCGCACCCTCCTCGCCACCGCCGCGTCCACCGTCCTCGTCCTCGCAGCCCATGTGGTCGTGCGCCGACGCCCGGCACCCCACGCTGCCGACGTCGTCGACCCGGTCCTCGCGCTCGCCGCCGTCGGCGGGGCTCTCGCCCTGCTCGGTCCGACGCGGCGCGCCGTGGTGCTCGCCGCGCAGAGCTGGCCCGATCACCAGCAGCCCGCCATCGAGGCGTGGGCGTTGCCCGCGGCCGCCCTGCTCGCCGGGGCCTGCGTCGCCTGGCTGCTCGCCCGGCCCGGTCGGGACCCGCTGCTGCGGAGGGCGACGCCGTGGCTCGTCGTGCTCGTGGCCTGCGCGCCCGCGCTGCTCGCCCGCGACGACGGACCCGTGGGGGTCGTGCGGTTCGGCGTCGGCGCCGCGCTCGGCACCTACCTGGCAGCCCGGGGTGCAGCCCGCACGACCCTGCTGCCCGGCGGGCGTGGAGCTCGCTGGACCGCGCCGCCGGCCGACCTGTTCTGGATGGGCGCGCTCGTTCTCGCTCTCAGCACGAACGCTGCCCTGCACCACGAGTCCGGGGTCCCGCAGGACGCCATCGTCGTCGGGCTCGGTCTGCTCGCCCTGGTGGTCGGTGCGGTCCGTCTGCGTGCGGTCCCGGAGACGCAGTCCTGGCTCGCGCTGGGCCCCGGGCTCGTCGGTGCTCTGGCGGTCCCTACGCTGACCGCGCTCGCCACGGGTGCCGGCTGGCGCGTCGGCCTCGTCATCGCGGGAGGGCTGCTCGCCGTCTGGGTGGGTGCCGCGCGGCGCTGGCAGGCGCCGTTCGTCGTCGGATCGCTGGCTCTCCTGGTCCAGCTGCTCGTCCAGCTCGCTCCTGTGACGCGCCAGGCGATCGGCGGGCTGGGCTGGTGGCCGATCCTCGCCGTGGGAGGGGCGGCCCTCCTCGGGCTCGGGCTCACCTACGAACGTCGGCTCCGTGACGCCAAGGAGGCGGTCCGCTACGTCGCCGCGATGAGCTGACGTCAGGCTCCGAGCGCCTCCAGCAGCGACGCCGCGTCCGGGCTCCGGTCCAGCAGGTCGGCGACATGTGCTGCGGTGCCACGCAGCGGGTCGCGCATGGGCACGCGCTGCAAGGTGGCTGCCCCGGGGACGTCGAACACGACCGAGTCCCAGCTCGCGGCCGAGATCTCCGCGCCGTAGCGGGCGACCGCCTCACCGCGGAAGTACGCGCGGGTGTCCCGCGGCGGGTGCAGGACCGCCTCGCTCACCTGCTCCGGCGTGACGAGCAGCTCCACGGCGCCCGCGCTCACGAGCCGGTGGTACAGGCCGCGCTCGGGCCGCACGTCCGACCACTGCAGGTCCATCGCGGCCAGTCGCGGGTGGTCCCAGGCCAGGTGGTCTCGGCGACGCATTCCCTCGAGCAGGCGGAGCTTGGCGAGCCACTCCACCTCGCGGGCGCAGCTGGCCGGGTCGGTCGCGAGCCGGTCGAGCACGGATGCCCACCGGTCCAGCACGTCCTCGCTCTGCTCGTCGAGCTCGTCGCCGGTGTGTGCGAGCGCGCTCCGTACAGCGGTCAGGTACTCCCGCTGGATCTCGAGCGCCGTCAGCCGGCGCCCGTCCACGAGCTCGACGCGGGCGGTCAGGGTCACGTCGTGGCTGATCAGGTGGACCGCCTGCACCGGGTCGCGCAGCGTCAGTCGGTCGACGACGGACAGCGCACCGCCTGCTCCACCCTCGGCCACCGCCCGTTCGATGAGCCACAGGACGAGCGACGTGGTGCCCAGCCGCAGGTAGGTGGAGACCTCGAGCATGGTCGCGTCACCGATGATCACGTGCAGCCGGCGCCAGCGGTCGGGATCGGCGTGCGGCTCGTCCCGGGTGTTGATGATCGGACGCCGCAGGGTCGTCTCGAGACCGATCTCGGCCTCCATGTAGTCGGCCCGCTGCGATATCTGGAAGCCCGCCGCCTCGCCGCGCTGGCCCACCCCGACCCGCCCCGCGCCGGTGAAGACCTGGCGGGAGACGAAGAAGGGGATGAGTCGTGCCGCGAGGTCGTTGAACGGCACCGCGCGGTCGACGAGGTAGTTCTCGTGCATGCCGTAGGTGGCGCCCTTGCCGTCCACGTTGTTCTTGTACAGGGCCACGTCGGGGAGGGCTTGCGTCGAGGCGAGGGCCCGCACCGACGCCAGCATCACGCGCTCACCGGCCCGGTCCCAGCGCACGGCGTCGAGCGGGTTGGTGACCTCCGGCGAGGAGTACTCGGGATGCGCGTGGTCGACGTAGAGGCGTGCGCCGTTCGTGAGGATGACGTTGGCCGCACCTGGGTCCTCGTACTCGTCGGTGGACGCGCGCGGCAGGGCCTGCGGCCCGTCGCCCGAGGGTGCAGGCGCCTCCGGGTCGTCGGTCAGCAGCGACGGGTGGGCCGACGCGCGCTGCAGGTGGAACCCGCGGGCGTCGTGCAGCGGGTCCTCGTCGTCGTAGTCCCACCGCGCACGCGTGCGCGCACCGTCCCGCGCGGCTGCGTGCACGGCGACGACGTGCGACGACAGCAGCATCGGGTTGGCAAGCGGTCGGCCGGGCTGGAGGATCCCGTACTCGGTCTCGATCCCCATCACGCGGCGCACAGTCACGGGACCACCCTAGGGTCGTCCCGCGACCGCGCGCCGGTCTGTCCGTCGCCAGACGGGCTACAGGTACTGCCCCGTGCTCGTCACCGTCTCGATGGTGCGCGAACCCTCCGCACCCTTCTTGCCCTGCACGATCGTCCGGATGAAGACGATGCGCTCGCCCTTCTTCCCGGAGATGCGCGCCCAGTCGTCGGGGTTGGTCGTGTTGGGCAGATCCTCGTTCTCGCGGAACTCGTCGACGCACGCCGTCAGCAGGTGGTCCACCCGGATCCCCCGCTGCCCGCTGGCCAGGAAGTCCTTGATCGCCGACTTCTTGGCGCGGTCGACGACGTTCTGGATCATCGCGCCCGAGTTGAAGTCCTTGAAGTAGAGGACCTCCTTGTCGCCGCTCGCGTAGGTGACCTCGAGGAAGCGGTTCTCGTCGCTCTCGGTGTACATGCGCTCGACGACGCGGCTGATCATCGCCTCGACCGCCTCCGACTGGGACCCGCCGTGCTCGGCCAGGTCGTCGGGGTGGATCGGCAGGCTGGCAACCAGGTACTTGGCGAAGATCTCGCGCGCCCCCTCGGCGTCCGGCCGCTCGATCTTGATCTTCACGTCCAGCCGGCCGGGTCGCAGGATGGCGGGGTCGATCATGTCCTCGCGGTTGGAGGCGCCGATGACGATGACGTTCTCGAGCCGCTCGACCCCGTCGATCTCCGACAGCAGCTGCGGCACGATCGTGGTCTCCACGTCGCTCGAGACGCCCGTCCCACGGGTGCGGAACAGTGACTCCATCTCGTCGAAGAACACGACGACCGGGTGCCCCTGCGACGCCTTCTCCCGGGCGCGCGCGAAGATCAGGCGGATGTGCCGCTCGGTCTCGCCGACGTACTTGTTGAGGAGCTCGGGGCCCTTGACGTTCAGGAAGAAGCTCTTGGTGTCGGCGGTGTCCTCACCTCGGGCAGCAGCCGCCGTCGCCGCGAGCGAGTGGGCGACAGCCTTGGCGATCAGCGTCTTGCCGCAACCGGGCGGGCCGTACAGGAGGACACCCTTCGGCGGCTTGAGCCCGTGCTCTCGGAACAGCTCGGGGTGCAGGAACGGCAGCTCGACGGCATCGCGGATCGCCTCGATCTGCGGGCCGAGACCCCCGATGTCCTTGTAGTCGATGTCCGGCACCTCTTCGAGGACCAGGTCCTCGACCTCGGCGCGAGGGATGACCTCGAAGACGAAGCCGCTGCGCGAGTCGATGGTCAGCGCGTCGCCGATCCGGACGTGCGCGTCGCGGACCTGGCCCGCGAAGCGGACCACGCGCTCCTCGTCGCCACGACCCACCACCAGCGCACGGTCGGTGCCGAGCAGCTCCTTGACGGTGACGAGCTCGCCGACCTCCTCGTAGCCGCCGGCCTCGACGACCGTGAGCGCCTCGTTGAGCATGACCTCCTGGCCCGGGCGCAGGGTCGCGACGTCGAGCGACGGGCTGGCACCCACGTGCATCTTGCGGCCGGCGGAGATGATGTCGACGCTTCCGTCGACCCGAGACCCGAGGAACGTGGCGTACGTGCCGGGCGGCTTGGCCAGGTCGTCCACCTGGCGTTTCAGGTCGATGATCTGCTCACGTGCCGCCACGAGCGCGTCACTGAGGCGCTCGTTCTTGGCCGCCAGGACACTGAGCTCTCGGTGCAGGTCCCGCCCAGGGGCGCCCGGATCAGTCATGTCGGCCTCCGTTCCGCTTGCGCGTAGCTCTCCGTCGTCAGGGCTCCGTCTCCATCGTGCACCGCGTTGTGCCTGCTGGTCCGACGACCCTAACCACAGATGTCAACACCCGGCCGCCCGACGCCCCCGACTCGTCCGGAAGTTCCCGAACTGTGACCCGTCGGTCAGATCGTCGGCGCCTGGCCGACATCGCGGCGCGCGCGACGCAGCTTCTTGTCGGACACCGCACGCTCGCCCATGGCCTCAGGCGACCACAGCTCGGAGTCGTCGACGGCGGGCGCGCCGTCCGCCGCCACGGGGTACGCACCCTTGGCGGGCCGGCGACGACGCTGCGGGGCGTCGACCCCGTCGGCCAGCCGTCGGGTGGTGAGCAGGAAGCCGGTGTGGCCGATCATCCGGTGCTGCGGGCGGACGGCGAGGCCCTCGAGGTGCCAGCCACGGACCATCGACTCCCAGGCCTCGGGCTCGGTGTATCGGCCGTCGCTCCGGATGTCCTCCGCGAGCCGGGACAGCTGCGTCGTCGTCGCGACGTAGGCGATGAGGACCCCGCCGGGTGCGAGCGCGTCGGCGACGGCCTCGAGGTTCTCCCACGGCGCGAGCATGTCGAGCACGACCCGGTCGACGCTGCCTGGCACTGCGACGGTCGGCAGGACGTCGGACAGGTCCCCGACCGAGAGCTCCCACGCCGGGTGCGGTCCGCCGAAGAAGCCATCGACGTTCCCGCGCGCGATCGCCGCGAAGTCCTCACGCCGCTCGATCGAGTGCAGCGAGCCCCCGTCGCCGACAGCGCGCAGCAGCGACATGGTCAAGGCACCGGATCCGACACCGGCCTCGATCACGCGGGCACCCGGGTAGATGTCGGCCATGGCGACGATCTGGCCCGAGTCCTTCGGGTAGACGACCGCGGCGCCGCGCGGCATCGAGAGCACGTAGTCGGCGAGCAGCGGACGCACGGCGAGGTACTCGATCCCCGACGTGTTCCGCACGACCGTCCCCTCGGGAGCACCGAGCAACGAGTCGTGCGTCAGGTAGCCACGGTGCGTGTGGAACGACCCACCCTCGGCCAGCGTGATCGTGTGCAGGCGCCCTCGGGGGTCGGTCAGCTGCACGCGGTCGCCCGCTCGGAAAGGACCGCGACGTTGCGCGGCACCGGTGGACGTCTGGTCGGGGGTCACGGTCCCCGAGTCTAGGAGCGGATCGCCGCGACGACGTCCATCGCGCGGATCAGCCCGACGACCCTCCCGTCGACGAGCGCCGCGACCACGGGCGAGTGCCTCGTGGCCTCCCCGATCGCCGTCACGAGAGCCTGGCCCTCCAGCGCACCGTCGACGGACGCCCCGACCGGCAGCGGGATCGCCACGGCCGTGACCGGCGTGCTGGCGGCGACCGCGGCCGGGACGGAGGCAGCCGCCGCGCGGTCCACGTACGCCGCCGGGCGGCCGTCGGGCGAGAGGATGACGACCTCGTCGGCACCGGCGGCGGCGGCGACGGTGCCCGCGTGGGCCAGCGAGTCGGTGTGGCCGACCGAGACCGCACGACGACCGACCGTCGCCAAGGTGATCTGTGTCACGGCCTTCTGCGAGCGGCCGCCACGGACCGCCGCCGAGGCGCCCGACCACAGGAACGAGCCGATCAGGGCGGACCACACGACCGTGCTGATGTCGGGCTGCCGACCGGTCATGAGCGGCACGAGCAGCGCCCAGGCCAGCACGCCGACCGCGACCAGCCGGCCTGCCCAGCCCGCGACGACCGTGCCGGTGTGCCGGTTCTTCGTGATGCCCCAGATGACCGCCTCGAGCACCCAGCCACCGTCGAGGGGCAGGCCCGGGATCAGGTTGAACGCCCCGAGGAACCCGTTGGACACCGCTCCCGACCACAGGAGCAGCCCACCGACGCTGTCCGTGCCGACCTGGTCCGCGGCGAACGCGAAGATCCCGGCGAACAGGAGGTTCGACAGCGGTCCGACGACGGCGACGAGAACACTGGTCAGCGGCGTCGGGGACACGCCACCGAAGCTCGTGTGACCGCCCCACAGCGTGAGCACGAACTCGCGCGGGTGCTGGCCGCGGGCCCGCGCCATCAGCCCGTGCGCGAGCTCGTGGACGAGCACCGAGGCGAACAGCAGGACGACGAAACCGAGGGCCACGACATAGATCCGCGGTCCGAGGTCACCGCCGAGCCAGCGGCGCACGCTCGGTGCGATGAAGAACGTCAGCAGGACGGCGGCGAGAACCCAGCTCGGGGCCAGGATGATCGGGGCGCCGACGACGCGGCCGATCACCCAGCCTGGCGTGCGACGTTCCGGGGGCCGGTTGGTGCTCACGTGCACAGCGTAGGTGTGCGTCGATCCGGCCCGGTGTCGGTGGGGGCGCCTACTGTCGGAGTCGTGCACATCCCCCACCGGACATCCTCCGCATGAGCAGCGACGCTCTCGAGCTCGAGGTCGTCGACGAGGCGGTCGAGGACGCGGTCGAACAGCTCGTCACCGCCGACCGGCCGCCCTCCCGTCCGGGTCTGTCGCCGTCGCGTGCCAACGACTTCCTGCAGTGCCCGCAGCTGTTCCGGTTCCGGGTGATCGACCGGCTCCCTGAGCCGCCGAGCCCCGCCGCGGCCCGCGGCACCCTCGTGCACGCGGTGCTGGAGCACCTGTTCGACCTGCCGGCCCTCGAACGCACGGTCGAGGCCGCCCAGGCGCTCCTGCCGGTCCAGTGGGAGATGCTGCTCGAACGTGACCCGTCGATCGGCGAGCTGTTCACGGAGCCGGCCGACCTCACCGAGTGGTTGACGAGCGCCGAGGCGCTGCTCGCGACCTACTTCACGCTCGAGGACCCGACTCGGCTGGAACCCCGTGAGCGCGAGCTCATGGTGTCCACCGAGCTGGACGAGAACGGTCCCCAGCTGCGCGGGATCATCGACCGTGTCGACGTCGCTCCCAACGGCTGGGTGCGCGTGGTCGACTACAAGACCGGCAAGTCGCCTCGGGCGGGGTTCGAGAGCTCGGCCCTCTTCCAGATGCGGTTCTACGCCTACGTGATCTGGCGGACCCGCGGGATCCTGCCCAAGCGGCTGCAGCTCGAGTACCTCGGCGACGGCGTCGTCCTCACGCACGAGCCGTCGGAGTCGGAGATGGCCACGATCGAGGCGCGCGTGCGGTCGATCTGGGGCGGCATCGAGGACGCCGCCCGGTCGGGCGACTGGCGCCCCCGGCCGTCGAGGCTCTGCGACTGGTGCTCGTTCAAGGCGCTGTGCCCGGCGTTCGGCGGGACGCCGCCCGAGGTGCCCGCGGGCGCGGTGGAACGGTCGATCGGTGTGGCACCCGCGGCCTGACTAGCTCGCGACCCGCAGGTCCAGCACCTCGCCGGCGGCCACCCGGAGCAGGTCCTCCACGGAGACGTCGACCAGCGACGAGACACGGCTCAGGCCCGGGCGCTCTGCCACGGAGTGGTGCACCTCGATCGCGATCGTCGACGCGCCGGACGCGACGGCCGAGGCGATGCCCGAGCGCGAGTCCTCGACGGCGATGCAGGACCCGATGTCGACGCCGAGACGTCGTGCGGCGAGCTCGTACGGCTCCGGGTCCGGCTTGGGTCGGCTCACCTCGTCGCCGCTGACGACGACGTCGAACAGCCCCACCGCCGCGGCGAAGGGGTCGGCGAGAACGGCGAACGACGACGTCACGAGCGCCATCGGCACACCGGCAGCACGGACGGCCCCCAGGAGCTCTCGCGCGCCCGGCTGCCACGGGATGCCCGCCGCGACCGCGGCGGCGACCCGCGCGTTGAGGAAGTCGATGATCTCGGCGTGCGGCAGGTCGACGCCGCGGGCGGCGAGCGTCTGGGCTCCGACGATCATGGGCTTGCCCACCATCGCGAGACCGTCCTCGTACGTCCAGACACCTCCGTGCGCCTCGACGAGCTCCGTCTCGGCAGCCATCCAGAACGGCTCGGTGTCGATGAGGGTGCCGTCCATGTCCCAGAGGACCGCGGCGAGAGGGGGGTTCACCGAGCCATCCTACGAGCGCGTCCGACGCGCTCACGTGCTTCCCGTCCGGCGTCACTGCTGCCACGCGCCCTAGGCTGGACGGATGAGCACGCCTGCCGCGGACCTGCCTGCCCACGAGACGGTGCTGCTCGCGGCCTTCGAGGGGTGGAACGACGCCGGCTCGGCGGCCACCCAGGCGCTGGAGCACCTTCACGAGGTCTGGGACGCCGAGCACGTCGACGAGCTCGACCCGGAGGAGTACCACGACTTCCAGGTGAACCGGCCGATCGTCGGGCACGGCCCCGACGGGCGCCGCGAGATCACCTGGCCGACCACCGCGGTCGCGGTCGCCACCGCGCCCATCAGCGGACGCCGGGTCGTGCTCGTGCACGGCATCGAGCCGTCGATGCGCTGGCGTCGTTACTGCACCGAGCTTCTCGACATCGCGGCCGGGCTCGGCGTGAACACCGTGGTGACCCTCGGCGCCCTCCTCGCCGACGTCCCGCACACCAGGCCCATACCCGTGAACGCCACCAGCGAGGACGCCGAGGTCCGCGACATCTTCGGGCTCGAGCCCAACAGCTACGAGGGTCCGACGGGCATCGTCGGGGTGCTCCAGCACGAGGCCGCGAGTCGCGGGCTGCGCTCGCTGTCCCTGTGGGCCGCTGTGCCGCACTACGTCGCGCACCCGCCGTCGCCCAAGGCCACCCTCGCGCTCCTGCACCGGATCGAGCAGCTGCTCGGGGAGCCGGTATCTCTGGGCGAGCTTCCCGACGACGCGGCCGCCTGGCAGCACGGCGTCGACGAGCTCGCCGCGGAGGACGCAGAGATCGGCGAGTACGTGCAGCAGCTCGAGGAGGCGAAGGACACCGCCGACCTCCCGGAGGCCAGCGGCGAGGCGATCGCGCAGGAGTTCGAGCGCTATCTCCGTCGGCGCGACAAGGGCACCGGCGGCTGATCCACCCGCCGCCGAGGCGACCCCGGACGTCCGTGCTCGTGGGTGCTATGGGCCCCACATGTGCGGACGTTGTTGAAGGCCCTCGACGAACGTCCGCACTCGTGGGGGCTATAGCGCCCACATGTGCGGACGTTGCGGGCTGTTACAGGCGGATGCCCAGGAGGGCGTCGACCGTGCGGGCGATGATGCCCGGGGCGCCCTCGACGGGTGTAGCTGTGCCGGCCAGGGACACGGTCGCCCACGCGTCGACCGCGGCCAGCGCTGCGGGGGTGTCCAGGTCGTCCGCGACCGCCGCGCGGACCGCCGCGAGCGTCGCGTCCGGGTCGGGTCCGCCGTTGCCGGACACAGCCGCGCGCCAGTGCTCGAGCCGCGCCTGAGCGTCGGCCAGGCCGGCAGCTGTCCAGTCCCAGTCGTCGCGGTAGCGGTGGGCGAGGATGGCCAGCCGGATCGCCATCGGGTCCACACCCTGCTCGCGCAGCTTCGAGACGAGCACCAGGTTTCCCAGCGACTTGCTCATCTTGTGCCCGTCGAGCCCGACCATCCCCGCGTGCACGTGCACGCGTGCACCGTGTCCGGCGTCGAGCAGGCGCGCGTGCGAGGTGCTCATCTCGTGGTGCGGGAAGAGCAGGTCGGAGCCGCCCCCCTCGACGTCGAACGGCAGTCCGAGGCCGTCGCGCGCGATCACGGCACACTCGATGTGCCAGCCGGGCCGACCGTTCCCGAGCGACCCGCCGTCCCAGGAGGGTTCGCCCGGCCGGGAGCGTCGCCAGAGCAGCGGGTCGAGGGGTGCGCGCTTGCCGGGCCGGGCCGGGTCGCCGCCACGCTCGGCGGACAGGGTCCGCATCAGGTCGTCCTCGAGGCCCGCGACCGTGCCGAAGGAGACGTCGAGGGACAGGTCCGCGTAGACGTCACCCAGGTCGTGGCCGTCGGTGGGCACCCGGTAGGCGGCGCCCGCCGCGAGCAGCTTCTCGACGGCCTCGACGACCGCGGGGATGGCCTCGACGACGCCTGAGTACACGTCCGGCGGGATCACGGCCAACGCCGCCATGTCCTCGGCGTAGAGGGCCGTCTGGGACTCCGCGAGATCGCGCCAGTCGACGCCGGTGGCGGCGGCACGCTCCAGCAGGGGGTCGTCGACGTCCGTGACGTTCGAGGCGTACCGCACTGTGTGCCCGGCATCGCGCCACGCCCGGCCGAGCACGTCGAACGCGACGTAGGTGGCGGCGTGGCCCATGTGCGTGGCGTCGTAGGGCGTGATGCCGCAGACGTAGAGCGTGGCGTGCGTCCGTTGCGCCGCCAGGACGACCTGTCCGGTCGACGAGTCGAGCACCCGTACCGGATCACCGTGACCGGGAAGCGCGGGAACATGCGGTGACGGCCAGGTGAGCACGGCGGAAGCCTAACCGCGTCCCGGCGGGACACGGCGCCCGGGTCCACAATGCCGAGGTGACCGAACAGCCCACGCGTCTGCAGGACCTCGCTCCGAACAGCGACGGCGAACGCGTCGTCGCGCGGACGCCGACCGGGTGGGGCGACCCCGGTCTGGCCCTCAAGCGGGGCGGGACCCTCTGGGTGATCGTCGCGGCACGCTCCGACCTGGCTGCAGCATGCAGACGTCACGGCATCGGCGAGACGGCGCTGGCCCTCCTGGAGCACCGTGGCCCGGGCGCGCACCCCTCGGCGGCGAACCATCCGCTCCGTGCGCGGCTCGACCGCTCCCCTGACGGCGAGATCGTGCTCACGGTCCCGACGTTGTCCTACGTCGAGCAGACCAAGGACGTGCACACGGGCGCACTGGTGAGCGTCGTCGGCAACGGCGTCGTGCTGATGTGCGAGCTGGGCGACGCGGACGTGGTCGGCCGTGCGCTCGAGAAGCTCACGGGCGGCATCCCGATCCCTGACGAGGGGGTCCACCAGGTGCTGGCTGCGGTGCTGATGTCGCTGGTCGCGGAGGCGTCGGACGTGGAGGTCGGTCTCGGCGACGCGGTCGCCGACGTCGAGAACGCGGTCTTCTCCAGCAACCGGCGCAACCCGGTCGAGCAGATCTACGACCTCAAGCGCGAGATCGCCGAGGCGCGGCGCGCGCTCAGCCCCGTCACCACAGTCCTGCCCGAGCTCGTCGCCGAGGCCGAGGAGGCCGAGCACCGCCGACACTCGCAGCCGTGGCTGCAACGGCTGACCGCCTGGGTCGAGAGGCTCGACCAGCACCTCGGCTCCTACGACGACCTGCTGTCGGACATGCTCTCGGCACACCTGTCACAGGTCTCGGTGCGGCAGAACGAGGATGTCCGGAAGATCTCCTCGTGGGCGGCGATCGCGGCAGCACCGACGTTGCTCGCGAGCATCTACGGCATGAACTTCGAGCACATGCCCGAGCTCGACTGGACCTACGGGTACCCCATCGCGCTGCTCGCGATGGCCGCGATCTGCGGGTCCCTCTACGCGCTGTTCCGCCGGTCCGGCTGGCTCTAGCAGGACGTGGGTACTGCCACGTCGGGGTGCAGGACGTGCGTGAGCAGGAGCAGCGCCACCAGGGCGGCCAGCCCGAGCCGGTAGTACACGAACGGCTTGTAGCTGAAGGTCGAGACGATCTTCAGGAACACGATGATCACGAGGTAGCCGACGACGAACGCGACGAGTGTCGCGACGAGCGTCGCACCGAAACCGGCACTGCCCGCCGTCGGGCACGAGCTGCCGGTCTGCTTGGCCAGCTCGAAGAGTCCGGAGCCGAACACGGCCGGTATGGCGAGCAGGAACGAGTACCGGGCAGCAGCCTCCCGGGTGTAGCCCATGAGGAGGCCACCGGTGATGGTGCCACCGGACCGCGACACACCGGGCACGAGCGCAAGGGACTGCCAGAGGCCGAACTGGACGGCGTTCCGACCGGTCATCTCCTCGAGGCCGCGTCGCTTGACGCCCACCTTGTCCGCCCAGCCGAGAAGCAGGCCGAAGACGGCGAGCGTCACGACGATGAGCCACAGGTTGCGGAACTTCTGCTCGATCGCGTGCTGGAAGAGCACGCCGAACACGATGATCGGCAGCGACCCGAGGACGATGAACCACGCCATGAGGGCGTCGTGGTCGGCCGGCTCGCCGACCGGCGCGCCGAGCCGTGCCCGCCAGGTGGTCCCCAACGACCCACGCAGGGCGGCCCACCACGCTCGCACGATCCGGACGATGTCGTGCCGGAAGTAGAGCAGCACGGCGGTCTCCGTGCCGAGCTGGATGATCGCCGTGAACGCTGCACCGGGGTCCTCGGACCCGATGAGCTGCCCGACGATCGCCAGGTGCGCGCTCGACGAGATCGGCAAGAACTCCGTCAACCCCTGGACGAGCCCTAGGAGGATCGCCTCGCCCACACCCATTCCCGATGTCACGAGCCGAACCATATCCGTGCCGTGTTACCGCTGAGGTGCGCACCGCGCCGATTAGTGTTGCGCCTCATGGAACAGCGCCACCTGGGTCGGACCGGTCTGCGGGTCTCCCGTCTCGGGCTCGGCACGATGACGTGGAGCCGGGACACCGACGCCCACGACGCCTCGGAGCAGCTGCGGGACTTCGCCGACGCAGGCGGCACGCTGATCGACACGTCGGCCTCCTACGCGGACGGCGGTGCCGAGGAGCTGCTGGGTGCGCTGCTCGGCGACGTCGTCCCGCGCGACGAGATGGTCCTGTGCACCAAGGCGGGCATCCGGCAGACGAGCGCCGGTGGTGTCATCGACGCCTCCCGTGGAGGTCTGCTCGGCTCCCTCGACGCCTCGCTGCGACGTCTGCGCACCGACCACGTCGACCTGTGGCTCGTGCAGACTCCCGACCCCCGCACGCCGCTCGACGAGACGGTCTCGGCGCTGCGACTCGCCGTCACGAGCGGTCGCGCGCGGTACGTGGGCCTGTCCAACCACGCCGGCTGGCAGGTCGCCCGCGCCGCGACGCTGCTCGAGCGCGAGATCGGCCTGACGGCCGTCGAGGCCGAGTACTCGTTGCTGCAGCGCGGGATCGAGCGGGAGGTCCTGCCCGCCTCGACGGTGCTCGGCGTCGGTGTGCTCGCCTGGTCACCGCTCGGGCGCGGAGTGCTGACCGGCAAGTACCGACGAACCATCCCGGCAGACTCCCGTGCGGCGTCCCCGCACCTGGCAGGATTCGTCGAGCCCTACCTGGCGCGGTCGTCGGCCGCCGTCGTGGAGGCCGTGGCGACCGCCGCCAAGGGTCTGGAGCGCACCGCGCTGGACGTCGCGCTCGCCTGGGTGCTCAGCCGCGGGATCTCGTCGGCGATCGTCGGTGCCCGGACGGCCGTGCAGCTGCGTGCCTCGTTGGCTGCGGAGGAGCTCGAGCTTCCCGACGAGCTGCGCCGCGCACTGAGCGAGATCAGCGCTCCGGCCCTCGGCTACCCCGAGAGGTTCTAGGCCTCCGCGAGGTCGTCGACGTCCGCGTCGACCTCCGGGTCGTCGTACTCCTCGTCCTCGTCGTCCTCGTCCTCGTCGTCGTCCTCTTCGGCGAGGTAGAACGGCGTGGCCTCGCCGTGCACGGTGCCGAGTGCGTCGTCGTAGACCTCGAAGGCGTCGGCCAGGATGTCGTACGCGTCGTCGACGGCCGGGTCGTCCTCACCGTGAGGAGAGGCGACGGCTGTGTAGTGGGCCTCGAGGGCTGCGATCAGGCGGTCCAGGGCGGCACGCGGGTCGACGGTCATGCGACGACGTTAGCCTCCTGCGCGGCACAATGGCAGCGCGTAGGGTGTCTCGGCACCGGCAGGACTTCGAGTTGCGGCGTGGGCCCGACGACGGCGAGGACGGGGTGACGGATGGCAAACGGTCAGACACGGACGAAGCGCCCCGACTGGGTCGCGCAAGGCGGTCAGTACGAGTACCGCGTGCTCCGGATCCCCCCGACGGTCTCCCGCAACGACGCGCGGCGCATGCTGACCGAGCAGGCCGAGCTGGGCCGCTGGGAGCTGTCGCGGACGCTCCTGTTCGCGGGCGGCGAGCGCAAGGTCTGGCTGCGGCGCAAGATCATCCGGGTGCGCTCGACGCTGGCGGAGACCACCGTCGACGACTGAGCCGCCTCAGGCAGTGGCGCGGCGGTGGACGGTGGGCAGGCGGCGGCGCTCGCGGAACTGGGCCACGGTCATGGCGGGTGCGCGGTTCCGGATCCAGCCCTGGACCTCGATGAGGTTCGCCACGTCCCCGGCCGTCGACTCCGGCTCGTCGTCGTCGGCCGCCTCGAGCGTCTCGTCGTGGGACACCGTGATGCCGAGCGCAGTCAGGAACGCCGTCGCGCGGTAGACGTTCAGGGTCCGGTCCGCGAGATCAAGCCGCTCCATGGCGAGGCGGACCTCGCGCTCGGCGACACGGTGCACGGTCGCATCGTCGGATCCGTGCGTGCGCTCATCCATGGCCGACTCCTTCGTCGCGGCACTGCCTTGTCCTCTCCATCGACAGGCGAACCGCGGTTGAGAAGCAAAACGGCGTCAGCAGTCGCGCAGCAACCGGTCGAGGACGCGCGTGCCGAACCGCAGGGCGTCGCTGGGCACGCGCTCGTCGACGCCGTGGAACATGCCGGCGAAGTCGAGCTCCGGCGACAGCCGCAGCGGCGCGAAGCCGTAGCCACGGATCCCGAGGCGCGCGAGCGACTTGTTGTCGGTGCCGCCCGAGAGCGTGTACGGCAGCACCACGGCGTCCGGGTCCTCGGCGACCAGGGCGTCGACCATGCGGTCCACCAGAGCGCCGGAGAACGGCACCTCGAGCGCCTGGTCGTGGTGCAGCGGCGTGACGGTGACGTGCTCCCCCGCCAGCTCGCGGACCTTCGACAGGAACTCGTCCTCGTGGCCCGGCAGGAAGCGCCCGTCGACGGTCGCCTCGGCAGACCCGGGGATGACGTTGGCCTTGTAGCCGGCGGTCAGCTGCGTCGGGTTGGTGGTGTTGCGCAGGGTCGCGCCGACGAACTTGGACGCCGGCCCCAGCGCGGCGACGAGGGCCTCGACCGCCGCGGGGTCCTCCGCGTCGTAGGTCAGCCCGGTCAGCTCGGCGACACCGTCCAGCAGGGCGCGCACGGTCGGGGTGAGCTGGAGCGGCCACGGGTGCCGGCCGAGGCGCGCAACGGCCTCGGCCAGGTGCGTGACCGCGTTGTCGGAGTTGACCTGGCTGCCGTGACCGGCGCGCCCGTCGGCGACCAGCCGCAGCCACGACAAACCCTTCTCGGCGGTCTGCAGCAGGTAGGCACGGCGACCGTCCACGTCCACCGAGAAGCCGCCGACCTCGCTGATCGCCTCGGTCGCGCCCTCGAACAGCTCCGGGCGGTGGTCGACCGCCCACCGCGCACCCTTGGCGCCGCCGGCCTCCTCGTCGGCGAACATGGCGACGACGACGTCCCGGGCGGGCCGTCGTCCCTCGCGGGCCATCTGCCGCACCACCGCCAGGATCATGGCGTCCATGTCCTTCATGTCCACGGCGCCGCGACCCCAGACCAGGCCGTCGACCTCCTCGGCGCCGAAGGGGTCGACCGACCAGTCCTCGGCGCGCGCCGGCACGACGTCGAGGTGCCCGTGCAGGACCAGCGCCGGCCGCGACCGGTCCGAACCTTCGAGGCGCACGACGACGCTCGACCGGCCCGGCTCGCTCTCGAACAGCTCCGGGTCGAGCCCGACCTCCGTCAGCAGCCCCATCACGTGCTCGGCCGCGACCCGCTCGCCCGGACCCGAGTCGTCGCCGTAGTTCGAGGTGTCGATCCGGATGAGGTCACGGCAGATCGCCACGACCTCGTCCTGCGCGGTCACGGACGAGGACGGTGAGGTGACGGGCATGGCGACCAACCTACCGGGACGGTCGGGATTACGAGGCCGGTACCAGACCGCGACGCACGAGGAGCGGTCCGATCTCCGGGTCGCGTCCCCGAAGGTCACGGAACAGCGCCATCGCGTCGAGGGAACCACCCCGGGACAGCAGCTTCGTCCGGAACGCGTCGCCGTTCTCGCGTCGCAGGCCGCCGTTCTCGCGGAACCACTCGACGGTGTCCGCGTCGAGCACCTCGGACCAGATGTACGAGTAGTAGCCCGCCGAGTAACCACCGCCGAAGATGTGGTTGAAGTAGGTCGTCCGGTAGCGCGGTGGCACCGGCGCGAACGCGACACCGGCCTTCTCCAGCGCAGCCGCCTCGAAGGCCTCGACGTCCTCGACGTCCGTCGGGACCTCGTCGGGCGACAGCCGGTACCAGGCCTGGTCGAGCAGGGCAGCGGCCAGGTACTCGGTCGTCGCGAATCCCTCCCCGTCCTGCCGGGCCGCGAGGAGCGTGTCCACCCAGCCGCTCGGCATGGGTTCGCCGGTCTCGTGGTGCAGCGCGAAGGCTCGCAGGATGGACGGCTCCCAGGCCCAGATCTCGTTGACCTGCGACGGGTACTCGACGAAGTCACGCGGCACCTCGGTGCCCGACTGCGAGGGCCACCGCACGGCGGAGAACAGTGCGTGCAGCGCGTGCCCGAACTCGTGGAAGAGCGTGATGACGTTGTCCCAGGTCAGAAGCGTGGGCTCCCCCGGCGGCGGCTTCGGGATGTTGAGGTTGTTCACGACGACCACCCGTTCGTCCAGGAGCGTCGACTGGTCGACCAGGTTGTTCATCCAGGCACCTCCGCGCTTCGACTCCCGCGTCCAGAAGTCGCCCAGGAACAGCCCGATCCCCGTGCCGTCGTCGTCGAACACCTCGAAGACACGCACGTCCGGGTGGTACCCCACCAGATCGTGCCGCTCCGCGAACGTCAGGCCGTACAGCTCGTTCGCCGCCCGGAAGACGCCGTCGGCCAGCACCCGCTCGAGCTCGAGATAGGGACGGACCTGGTCCTCGCTGAGCGAGCGCTTCGCCTTCTTGACCTGCTCGGCGTAGAACGCCCAGTCCCACGGCTCGAGGTTCGCGTCGGGGTGGTCGTGCGCGAGCGCCTCGGCGAGCTCCGCGGCCTCGGCGTGCGCGTTCGCGACCGCCGCCGGCGCCAGCTGCTCGAGGATGGCCGCGACGGCCTCGGCGGTCTTCGCCGTCGCATCGGCAGCGACGTACTCCGCGTGGTGCGCGTAGCCGAGCAGCTGGGCGCGTTCGGCGCGCTTGCGCGCGAGCCCGAGCAGCGTCGCCCGCGTGTCGTGCTCGTCGCCCGCCGCGCCGCGGCCCATCGAGGCGCGGAACACCCGCTCGCGGACCTCTCGATCGGTCAGGGACGTCAGCGGTGCCTGCTGCGTCGGCAGCTCGAGCTCGATCAGCCAGCCGTTCGTGTGGCCCCGGTCCCTGGCGGCCTTCGCGGCCGCTACCCGGGCGTCCTCGGGCAGCCCGTCGAGCTCACGCTCGTGCGTCAGCAGGACCGCTGCGGCGTTCGTGGCGGCGAGCAGGTCTCGGCCGAACGCGGTCTCGAGAGAGTTGATCTCCGCGTTCAGGACGCGGAGGCGGTCCTGCGACGCCGGCTCGAGACCGACGCCCGAGCGGACGAACTGGGTGTGGGTGCGCTCGAGCAGCCACGCGGTGTCAGGTTCCAGGTCCTCCGCGGATGCCCTGAGGGCCTCGACGCGGGCGAACAGGCGCGGATCCAGGTAGATCGCGTCGTGGTGCGCCGCCAGCAACGGGGAGATCTCCTCCTCGATCGCGTCGAGGCCGGCCGAGGAGTCCGAGCTGGACTGGTTGAAGAACGACGTGGCCGCGCGGTGCAGCAGGCGACCGGATCGCTCGAGGGCCTCGAGCGTGTTCTCGACGGTCGGCTCGGCGGGGTCGGTGGCGATCGCCTCGATCTCGGCGCGCTGCTCGGCCATCCCCGCCAGCAGCGCAGGACGGTAGTGCTCCTCGCGGATGCGCGCGTGGTCCGGGAGACCGTACGGCAGCGTCGACGGGGTCGCGAAGGGGTTGTCAGCGGCGAGGTCGGTCGTCATGACGTTCATCATGGCCGACGCCCGAAAGGAATTCGTCCTCGGCGTCGTACGCGAAGAAGTCCCCCATGGCCTCCATACGTCCGAAGCCCGGGAACGCCTGGCGCCAGTCCCCCCGCGCTGCCTGCTCGACCAGCCACTCGATGCACGACCCGACGGTGTCCTCGTAGCCCCCGGGCGCCTGGTAGCCGAGCTCACGCTCCGCCGACCGCATGTCCAGGACAAGCGGACGGGGCACGGCCCACGGCGTGAGCCCGACGCCCCCGACCGGTTCGCCCGCGACGCGCACGACGCGCGAGGTCACGCCCATCACAGAGTCGACGGTCCGCGCGATCTCGGCGACCGTGAGGGCGTCCGGGTCGGCCGCGTTGAGCACACGGTCGCCCGGTCGCGCCACCGCGAGCCGTGCCAGCTCGGCGATGACGGCCGTCGACGTCGTGTGGAAGCGGCTCTCGCCGTCGTAGGCGAGCACACGCACGTCGCGCCCGTCGAGCACCCTCTTCACGAAGGTCCACTCCCGCGGCTGCCGGCAACCGCGGCCGTGGATCGCGCCGGGGCGCAGGATCGTCGTCGGGACCTCCGAGGAGAGCCAGGCGTTCTCGAGGGCGACCTTGCCCGTCGCGTACGACTCCCGGCCCGGTGCGACCGTGCGCTGCGCCTCGGCGACCGGCACGGGGAAGGCTCCGAAGTCGTCGGTCTCGAAGCCCATCCCGTGCTCGTCGACGTAGACGGCTGCGCTGGAGACGACGACCGCGGACCCGATGCGATCCCGCCGTTCGAGGAGCGGCACGGCCTGGCGGTCGTCGTAGGCCACGACGTCGATCACCGCGTCGACACCCGTGCCGAGCGCACGATCGAGGACGCCGCCGTCGTCTCGATCCCCCACCACGGCCTCGACCCCGTCGACAGCCGGCGCGTGCCGTGCGAGCACCCGCACGTCCCAGCCGTGCCCGAGCAGCACGGGGATCACGGCCCGGCCGATCTGACCGCCACCACCGATCACCAGAGCCGTCGCCATGGTCGCCGACGCTACGTCAGCGCGCCGACAGCGCCACCTCGTAGCCGTGCGCCTCCGCGACGGCGCTGTTGCGGAGCACGCCCGCCTGCGTCGTCAGACCCCGCGCGAGCGACGGCAGCGCAGCGGAGGCGCCCTCCCAGCCGAGGTCCGCGAGCGCCGAGAGGTACGGCAAGGTCGCGTTGGTCAGCGCCCGTGTGGACGTCACGGGCACCGCACCGGGCATGTTCGCGACGCAGTAGAAGACCGAGCCGTGCACGGCGAACGTGGGGTCGTCGTGGGTCGTTGCGCGGGTGTCCTCGAAGCAGCCGCCCTGGTCCACGGCGACGTCGACGAGCACGGATCCCGGCTTCATCCGCGAGACCAGGTCGTTGGTGACCAGCCGCGGCGCCCGGGCACCGGTGACCAGGACGGCGCCGATCACGAGGTCCGCGTCGAGCACCTCGCGCTCGACCGCGTACGCGCTGGAAGCCACGGTCCGCACGCGTCCGCCGAACACCGTGTCGATCTCCCGCAGGCGCGGCAGCGACAGGTCGAGGACGGAGACGTCGGCGCGCATCCCGACGGCGATCTCCGCGGCGTGCCGCCCGACCACGCCCGCGCCCAGGACCACGACCTTCGCCGCGTCCACACCGGGCACCCCGCCGAGCAGGACGCCCGAGCCGCCCTCGTTCTTCATGAGGTGGTACGCGCCGACCTGGGTGGACAGCCGGCCCGCGACCTCGCTCATCGGCGCCAGCAACGGCAGCGACCCGTCGGGGAGCTGGACCGTCTCGTAGGCGATCGACGTGGTCCCTGCGGCCAGCAACGCGTCCGTCGCGGGGCGGTCGGCCGCGAGGTGCAGATAGGTGAACAGCACGAGGTCGTCGCGCAGATACCCGTACTCCGAGGGCACCGGCTCCTTGACCTTGCAGACGAGGTCCGCGCGGGCCCAGACGTCGGCGGCGTCTCCGACAACCTCCGCACCGGCCGAGAGGTAGTCCTCGTCGCTGATCGCAGAACCAAGCCCGGCTCCGGCCTGGACGACGACCTCGTGACCAGACAGGACGAGGTGGTGCACACCGGCGGGCGTGATGGCCACCCGGTACTCGCGGTTCTTGACCTCGCTGGGGATTCCGACCTTCATCGGTGGAGCTCCGTCCGGGTGCGTCGATGCTGACGCTCACAGTCTGAACTTCTTGTGTCCCAGACGCATGACTTCAGCAGATGATTCGCTAGATTCGATCCATGTCCGCGTCAGATTCCACCTCGGGGCGTGTGGCCGATTCCGACCGAACGACGTTCGGCGCCGGCGCAGCTCTCGACGACATCGATCGGGACATCCTGCGTGAGCTCGAACGGGACGGGCGGATCTCCAACAAGGCGCTCGCCGCGATCGTGGGCGTCGCACCCTCCACCTGCCACGCACGAGTCCGGGCGCTGCGTGAGTCCGGCGTGCTGCGCGGCTTCCACGCCCAGGTGAACCCTGAGGCGGTCGGACGAGGCCTCCAGGCGATGATCGCGGTCCGACTGCAGGCCGCCGCACGGGCGAGGCTGTCGGACGTCGCGCACCGGCTGGCTCAGCGCCCGGAGGTGCGCGACGTGTATGTCCTCGCCGGCGTCGACGACGTGCTCGTGCACGTCGCCGTGCGCGACTCCCCCGAGCTGCGCCGGTTCGTGCTGGAGCACCTCAGCACCCGCCCCGAGGTCGCGCACACCCAGACGAGCCTGGTGTTCGAGCACGTCCACGCGCCGGGCACCACCGCGCTCTGACCTACCCCCGACCGGCCATCCGCTCCCACGTCCGCGCCCGGTCGAGCCCGGCACGGGCAGCGGGCTCGTCGCCCAGCACGTCCCAGGTCCACAGAGCAGCCTCGGTGGCGCGCGCCGTCCCCCAGGCCGCGATCCGCAACGGATCGGCCCGCAGGGTCTCGGCGACGAGATCGACCCGCTCCGCGAGCACGCCGTCGTCCTGGCCGGACCCGTCGTCCACCTGCTCCAGGAGCGGCCACGGATCGTACGCGGGGTCACCGCGCATCGGCTTGGGGTCGATCGCGACCCACCGACCAGCACCGGCGCGCAGGACGTTCCCCGGGTTGAGGTCACCGTGCACGACGACCCCCGGGACCTCACCCGGGAGCGTCCGGAGCAGGTGTGCCGCGGTGCGCACGTCGACGCCATACCGCTTTCCCCGCTGGTCGAGGACGTCCGCCCATCCCCGACAGACCTCCGCCATCGACGCCACGGCCAGGGACGCGGACGCGGGGGCCTCGTGCAACGTCCGAGCGAGGAGCGCCCCTGCCACGAGCTGCTCGGTCGGGCTCCCGCTCAGAGGGGTCCCCGGGAGCACCCGCTCGAGGAGCAGCGCCCAGTCGTCTGCGTCGTGCTCGAGCAGCGCCGGGGCACCGACGCCGTGCCAGGCGTGCAGGGCGGCGACCTCGTCACGCGCCTCGTCGTGCGGGAAGACGATCTTGAGGACCACGTCGCGGCCGGTCGCGTCTCGACCGGGCGCCGTCCAACCGGAGGCCCCGGCCTCGAACGGCCGGCCCAGGACCAGGCCCCACCGTTGCGCCGAACGAGTGATGAGGGCGGGCAGCCGGGCCAGCCAGGCCGAGCCCTCGGGGGTGCGACCGATGCCGTTCCGCACGTTCGCGGGGATGTCGACCGACGGCACCAGGCGAGGCTACCGACGGCGACCGGCCATGTCCCGAGCAGTCGCGGTGGGTTCCGCCCGTGTGCGATCCTCTGCGGGACCGGTGCGCTCGATGCAGACGCCTCCGGGGCCATGGACCGGAGGCACACGGTGAGCGGTGGAGACCCCTACGGGTTGAACCCGTGGGTCGACGCGCGCGGGACCGGTCCGCAGACGTCCGTCGTCCCCAGCCCGCGGTACCCGCCCGAGGACCAGTACGGCATCAGGTTCCTCGGACCACCGGTGCGGGTTCGACGCGGCCCGCGACCGGGGTTCGTCCTCGTCATGACGCTCTTCGTCGCCGCCTCCGCGCTCGTGGGCGGAAAGTGGTGGCTGGTCCAGCAGAGCTCCGTGGCGCCGGCAGGCTTCGAGGAGTCGTCGACGCCGCTCGGGACTCCCCCGCCCGAGACCCTCGCCGCGACGGGAAACCACGCGTTCGCGGCCATGCAGCCTGACGGCAGCGGTCCCGTCGCGTGGAGCCCGTGCCGGCCGATCCACTACGTCGTCCGCCCCGACGGGGGACCGGCGAACGGCGCCGACCTGATCGCGACGGCGGTCGCACGCATGTCGGCTGCGAGCGGACTGGTGTTCGTCGACGACGGGCTCACCGACGAAGCACCCAGCATGGATCGCCCCGCCTACGAGCCGGAGCGGTACGGCAAGCGCTGGGCTCCTGTCCTCGTCTCGTGGTCGACGCCCGAGGAGACGCCGGCACTCGAGGGCAACACCGTCGGGATCGGCGGCTCAGCGCCCGTCACCCGGGTGGGCCGGTCCGTCTACGTGACCGGCTCGGTGACCCTCGACGGACCCGGCATGGTGGATCTCGTGACCATGCCGAACGGGATCAACGACGCCTTGGGCGTCATCACGCACGAGCTCGGTCACGTCGTCGGCCTCGACCATGTCGACGACCCCTCGCAGCTGATGAACCCGCAGGCGAGCGATTCGGTCTACACCCTCCAGCAAGGCGATCTCGCCGGCCTCGCGGTTCTCGGCACCGGCTCCTGCGCGCCCCACATCTGACGTTCTCTCACGAAACTCACAGGGCCGCCGATTACGCTGGTACAGCCTTGACCGTCCGGTCGGCCCCCAGAGCTCAGGAGCACGCCATCCACCGTCGTCCGATCGTCCTCGTCCACGGCACGCGGACGTCGTCGGCCATCTGGCGGCGACAGGTGGACGCGCTGGAGCACTCCGGGCACCGGACGATCGCCATCGACCTCCCCGGGCACGGCACGCGCACGCACGAACGGTTCAGCCTCCCCGGGGCGATCGAGGCGATCGACCGCGCGGTCGAGAGCTGTACCGAGCCACCGCTGCTGGTCGGGCTGTCGTTGGGCGGCTACGCGAGCCTGGCGTACACCCGCGAGCACGAGACCAAGATCGCCGGTGTCGTCCTCGCGGGCTGCTCCACCGAGATCAAGGGCAAGCCGGTCAGCGCCTACCGTCGGGTTGCCGACCTCGTGGCCCGCACCCTGCGACCCGGCGGCGGCACCTGGCACGTCGTCACGGACATGCTGGAGTCGCTGGACGGCTACTCCCCGCTCGACGACCTGCGCCGCACGGACGTCCCCGTCTGGTTGGTCAACGGCAGCCGCGACCCTCTGCGCCTCGACGAGCGTCGCTACCTGGTCGCGCGCCCCGGCGCTCGGCTGACCGTCGTCCCTCGCGCCGGCCACGACGTGAACGCGCACGCGCCCGTCGCGTTCAACCGGGTGCTCCTGAACGCGCTGCACGACCTGCGACCACGCGACTCGCTCGTCGTCGCCTGACGCACGTCGCCGTCCACGACGTCGGTGCAGGACGGGGCGGCCTCGACGGTGGGCCCGTCAAGGCAGAGTAGGAGCGTGGCCGACCGCACCCGCACGCGCGCGACGGTGCTGCACGCCGATGCGGACTCGTTCTTCGCCGCCGTCGAGCAGCGGGACAAGCCGTCGCTGCGTGGCAGGCCCGTGCTCGTCGGCGGCACCGGTCCGCGAGGCGTCGTCTCGACGGCGTCGTACGAGGCACGTCTGACCGGCGCCCGGTCGGCGATGCCGATGAGCCGCGCCAGGCGCCTCACACCTGCGGCGGCCGTCCTGTATCCCCGGTTCGAGGCCTACAGCGCATACTCGCGGGCCATCATGGCCGAGCTCCGCACCCTGTCGCCCCTGGTCGAGCAGCTGAGCATCGACGAGGCGTTCGTCGACCTCCAGGAGGGGCCGTTCGCCGACGACCCGGCGGCCGCGGCGGCCGCCGTCCGCGCGCGGATACGTTCTCTCACCGGCCTCGCCGTGTCCGTCGGCATCGGCAGGACCAAGCTGGTCGCGAAGCTCGCCTCGGACGCAGCGAAGCCGGACGGCCTGCTGCTGGTCGAGCCGCCCGACGAGGATGCGTTCCTGCTGCCGTTGCCGGTGCGCGCCGTCCCCGGCATCGGACCCGCGACGGCCGCGGCGCTCGAACGGCTCGATGCCCGGACGGTCGCCGACCTGCGACGGCAGCCGCTCGACGTGCTGACGATGACCGTCGGCGAGTCCTCGGGCGCGAACCTCTACCGCCTGGCCCGCGGCATCGACCCGCGGCCGGTGTCACCGGGCGCCGAACGCAAGTCGGTGGGTGCCGAGCGGACGTTCGCTGCCGACATCTTCGGCCGTGACGCGATCTCGACCGCGATCGACGCGGTCACGGACGAGGCCCTGCGACGGCTGACCGCGCACGGCGGCGGCGCGCGGACCGTCGTCGCCAAGGTGCGGTTCGCGGACTTCACCACGCTGACGCGCTCGGTCACCCTTCCCCAGCCGTCTGCCGAACCTGCCGAGCTGCGCGCCGCAGCCCACCAGGCCGCGCTCGCTGCCGGTCTCACTGACTCGGTGCGTCTCCTGGGCGTCTCGTTCCACAACCTGTCCGCGCACGCCCAGCTGACGCTCCCCTGGGACGACGACGAGGTCCAAGCCGAACCGCTCGTCCTGCCGCCCGAGGACCCGACCCAGGCCCGCCCGCTCACCGAGGAGAACGCGCGGCCGGGCCTCGACATCGAGCACGCGACGCTCGGCCGGGGTTGGGTCGTGCACGTGCGAGGTCGTGCGGCGACGGTCCGGTTCGAGTCCGTCGACACCCCGCCTGCGCGCTCCCAGGTGCTCGATCTCGACGTGGATCCGCTCCTGCTCGTCCCGCCGCTCGTCGCGCTGGAGCCCTCCTAGGCTCGGCGGCGGGCGGCGGGACGACCCGTCAGGCCCCTGCGCTGCAGGAAACGCGCGCGTCCGTGATCGTCTGGGCGACGCCCTCGATCACCCGGACCGAGCCGACGGCTCCCACGAACGGCGCGGCTCCCCCGAACGCCTGCCCGACCCGGAACGGGCCGGACGCGGACCAGGGCGTCGTGAATGCGACGGGACCGCTCGCGACGGGCCGCAGGGTGCCCGGCTTCGTCGCAGAACCGATCGGGCACACGAACAGCGACACCGAACCGGTCGCGGCGTCGTGCACGCCCGTGAGCTGGACCCACGAGCCCGGCTCGACGGCACCGGCGGAGCGCACGACCGCCTGCGGAGCGGCCGCTGAGTCGGCCGTCGGCAGCGCGAAGCTCCAGCAGGCGGTGATCCCTGCAGCGCAGCCCTGTGCGGTGTAGCCGAGCGTGAACGCGCTCGTGCTGGAGCCGTCCTGGCTCAGGACCGTACCGGCGGAGCCGGACGCGTCCAGCCGGGCGAACGCGATCACGGTGAACGAACCGACCGTGTTCACGACGGAACCCGCCGTCTGTGCGCCGTCGGCCGGCGAGTCGAGGAGCAGCGCGCGGTCGGTGGGACGACCTGAGACCTCGGCCAGCGGGCCTGCGGCCCAACCGGTGCTCGGCGTCAGAGCCAGCGGAGCTCCACCGGCGACCTCGGCGCCGACCGCTCCGGAGCCCTCGTCGAGGAGCCAGCGACCGCCGCCGGTAGCGACCGGAAACGCGACGCTGAACCTGTAGAGGCGCGTCGGGCTGACGTTCCCCGCCGCGTCGACAGCCTGCACGCTCAGGGTGTGCGGTCCGGGCGCGGTCGGCGTGTAGGCGATCGTCGGCGCGGCTGCCGGGACCGAACCCGCGGGTCCGGCGTCGAACGCGTAGGCGTAGGAGGCGACGTCCGTCGAGGTGTCGCTCAGCGTGAACGAGCCGCGCAGGCCCGTGCCGCCCGAGGTGGCGTCCTCCACATAGACGGCCGGCTCAGCCGCGACCGGCGAGACGCCCGGAACCGCGGGCGCGGCGCTGTCGACGGTGAACTGGCAGAACGTGGGCGAAGCCCAGCGATGCGACGCGTCACGACCGCTCACGACCCACGTGTAGGTGCCACCGTCGACGAGCTTGCCCGCAGGCACCTTGACCGAGTGGGCGGTGCCGGAGCCCTGCGCGGTCGTACGGGCCGGGCCCCACAGGACACGCCCGCGAGAGTCGAGCACCGCGAACGCCGCCGAGACGCTCTGGTTCTCGGGATCTGTCAGCACCGCACGCAGGGTCGGAGTCGTCGAGCGGATGGCGGGGCGGGTGCCCACGGCGCACGACGAGGTCGGGTCCAGCGTGCCGGCCTCGGACACCACGGGCGGTCGGTTGGGCAACCGCCCCGCCGCCGACGCGGAGACCGCCGGGATCACCACGGCGGCTGCGGCGACGATCGCGACCGCAGCAGATCGCATTCTGACAAGACGCATGTGTGTACGGCCCCCTGTGTCTGCGCCGACGACCCGTGCCCCGGCGTGCAGCAGGAACCTATCGGTCAGGTCCGACACTTCGGGCAGGATTCGTGGTCGGACATTCGGGCAATTCACCGCCTCATCGACGGAGGCCTACCGTGCGCGACATCCGGACCGCCGCCGACACGATGGGGCGGCCCTGGCAGCGCCACCGGTTCGCGACGGACGATGACGTCACGGTGGTCGAGCGCCTGATCCGTCGCGCACGACGTGTCCGGCCCCACGAGCTGGTCCATGACCACGGTGCTCGACCCAGCCATCGGCTCACCCAGCGACAGACACGCCGCCCAGATCGCCCCGAAGCGCCGCAGCGACAGTCACGGAGCGCGTCGGCTCCGTCGGTCGTTCTCCTTCTCGATGGCGTCGACGAGCTCGGACTTGCTCATCGTCGAGCGCCCCGCGATGTCCAGCTCCTTGGCGACGTCGTACAGGTGCGCCTTGGACGCGTTCGCGTCGACACCGCCGGCGGTCGGGGCCGTCGAGCCGTAGCCCTCCTGGGACCGCTGGTCGCTCGGGCCGTTGCGCTCCTTCGGGCGCCAGCTGTCACCGACCTTCTCGTGCGTGTGCTTGAGCGCCGCGAACGCCACCCGGTGCGCGGCCTCCTCGTCGCCGTCGTACTGCTCGATGGCGGCGTCGTAGGCGTGGGCGTAGGTGCGCTGGGCCTTCTCGTCGGATCGCTGCAGCGTCCCCGGCAGCTCGCTCTGCTTGGCCGATCCAGATCGCGTGGTCTTGGGCATGTCGCCTCCTCGGGTCACCTCCGATGGTCACAGCGGTGTCCACGCACCGCGAACGGTGAACCAGCGGGCACCTCGGTAGCGTGGCTCCGAGCATCCGGCGCACCTCGGAGGACACCCATGGCCACGATCGTCTCCACCTTGTTCAGCTCGCTCGACGGCGTGGTCGAGATCGACCCGACGTGGCACTTCCCTTACTACGACGCGGCCATGGGCGCGGCTGTGGGCGACGACTACGCCGACGTCGACATCCTGCTGTTCGGCCGCGTGACCTACGAGAGCTTCGCCGGCGCCTGGCCGGAGCGGGAGAGCGCCGGCGACGTCGACGCGACCTTCGCGGCTCAGATCGGCGACCTGCGCAAGCTCGTCGCGACGAGTGGCTCTGCGGACCTCGGCTGGCGGAACGCCGAGCGGTTGGAGGGGGAGCTCGTCGCGACCGTCGCCGCGCTGCGCGCCGACCCGGGCGTCGGCAAGGTCCTCGTCGCTGGATCCATCTCCGTCGTCCGTCAGCTGCTCGCCGCAGGGCTTGTCGACGAGCTGCGCCTGCTGGTCCACCCGGTCGCCGCCCGCCACGGCGAGCGGCTCTTCGACGAGGGCGAGCCGATCTACCCGCTCACGCTGCTGCGGTCCGAGGTCTTCCCGACCGGCGTCGTCCGCCTGATCTATGCGCAGAGCGAGCTGCCGACCGCCGCCGGGTACCAGGACGTGACCGACAAGCTGCCCGGAGCCGACGCCGACTAGGGAGTCGGCTGGAGCGCTGCCCGACCGACCGACCGGGCGCGGGACGGACGCGCCGGCGCGGCCGACCCCGCAGGGCCGGCCGCGCCGCACCGAGCGTCACGACGACGCGATGCCCTCCCCGCCGATCGTCCCGGGGACCACTACCGAGCCCACGCTGGTCAGCGTGCCGCCGGCGCCGATGGCGTAGGTGTCCACGGTCCCCTGGGCGCCGGTCTGCACGTCGAGGAACCGGCCGTCGGAGCTGACGGTCGCGTCGACCGTGCCGGGGTGGGTCGAGGTGACGCCGGTGGCCGTCAGGGCGCCCGCGTCGTCGGTGCGGAAGCCTGAGACGGTCGCGCTGCCCGCGTTCGAGACCCAGACGTCCGACCCGCGGGAGGCGATCCAGCACGTCGCGGCCTGGCCCGTCGCCTGCTCGGAGAGCTGGGTCAGCGTCCCGCCGGCCCCGAGGGCGAACGTGGCGACCACGTTGGCCGCCTCGGCGACCACGACGTGGCCGCTCGGGTCGAGCACCAGGCCGAACGGGACGCGGCCAGGCAGCGTGGTCACGGTCGGGGTGGCAGACGGGCGGCCGAACCGGCCGAAGGTGAAGACGTCGATCGCGTTGCTCCCCGCCTTGGTGGTGACGAGCAGGCTGCGGCCGCCGGGACCGAACGCGACCTGGCCAGGCGTGTGCGTGAACTCGGGGGTCGCCGTCGGGTCGAGGCCCAGATCCCGGTGCCACGAGCGGACCGGGACCAGGTGGTCGCCGAGGCGGACGTAGCCCTGCACCGAGCCGCCACCGCGGGCGTTCAGCACGTACACCCGGCCGTCGTGGACGGCGACGCTCACCGGGAAGTCGCCGCGGCTCGGCACGACGTCGCGCAGCTGCAGCTGCGCGCCGACGACGCGGAACACGCTCAGGGTGTCGGAGCCGGCGTTGACGACGTAGAGGAGGCCGGCCGGGCGGTCGAGGACGACGGAGCCCTGCGAGGCGAGGCGGTCGACGACAGCGCCGGTCAGGGCACCGCCCGTGCCGCCCGTCGCATACGAGCCGGCGGCGTTCAGGGTGCCGTCGGCAGCGCGGGTCAGCACGCGGACCTGGTTGCCGGTGGCGTCGTTGGTCGGGACGTACACGACGGACGACGGGCGGTGCGCGGCGCCCGAAGGCGTCGAGGCGAATGCCGGTGCGGCGGCGAGGACCGAGGCGGCGGCGACGGCGACGACCGCGCCAAGACGGGTGAGGCGGTGCATGAGAAGGCCTTTCACTCGTGGAGAGCTGGACCTTCCATTCGCGTCGGGCCGAACGCGGTTCTTACCTCGCGACCCTCACGAGTTTCGCGCGCGCCCCCGGGCGGTGCGCCTCAGGCGTCCGCCACGTCCGCCACCAGGGCCCTCAGCAGCCCCGCGAGGTCCTCCGCGCAGGGGCCGCACTGCGACAGGTGCACCGCGACACCGGGGTACCGCACCCGCGCCGAGGCAGGGTCGGCGTGCGTGAGCTCGGCGTAGATCTCGAGCACGGCCATGGCCTCGTCGCACCCGACGTCGGCAGGGTCGGTGTGCAGGAAGTGCTCTACCCGCGACCAGTCCGTCATGCCGCACCTCCCCCGGCGAGCATCCCGTGCTCCACCAGCGCTGCCCGCACCTTGCGGCGCGCGTCGAACAGGGCCTTGTAGACGGTGTTGCGGCTGACACCCAAGCCCTGCGCGACGGCTTCGAGCGGCACCCCGTCCACGAGCACGGAGACGAACACGCGTCGCTGGTGCTCGGTGAGGTCCTCCTCGACGGCTCGGGAGACCGCCCGCACCAGGTCCCGCTGCACCGCGTGCTCCTCGGGACCCAGGCCCATGCGGTCGGGCAGCCGGTCCCAGTCCACGTCCGACGACGTCGGCGCGACCCGCTGCCACTGATGGCGCCCCACCTTGGCCGACACCTCGAACATCACGAACTTGTAGACCCACGTGGTGAACCGGCTCTCGCCGCGGAACTCCTCGAGCTTGGCCAGCACTGCGAGCATCGCGTCGCCCGAGGCCTGGACGGCCAGGTCGTCGAGCTCGGGTCCGGCGACAGCCAGCTGCCCGGAGCGCCGAGCCAGCTCCCGCCGGGCGACGCGCGTCATCAGCTCGTGCAGGCGCGCGAGGCAGCCGTCACGGTCCGGCGCCGCCGCCTCCAGGCAGCCGAGCCACCCCGCCGAGGCGGAGTCGAGAGTGGCGCGGTCGGCCGAGGTCACGGTCGGATCGTACGTCGGGTCGACCGCCGGAACCTCCGAGACTCGTTGCCGTGCGTCGTCTCGGCCCGACCTCGGCGAGCGCCGTGCGACGGGCGAGTCAGCCGTCTCGCTCGGCGCGGAACGCGTCGGCGATCTGCTGCGCCTGAGCCCGCATGAGCTGCCGCAGACCTTCGTAGAGGCGCGCGATGCGGATCTCGTCGGGCAAGGGCGCGTCGCGTGCCGCCAACCAGGCACGCCGGGCAGACCGGATGTCCGTGTCGGTCACTTCGACTCGCCACGGGTCGCCCGGCTCTTCGTCATCCACCTGGTCATCCTGGATCGTGCGAGCCGTCAGAACACCCGTTGCTCCCGAGATTCACCCCGGGCTGTCACCCACACAGCCGTCCGGCCGCGCAGAAGCCACCGGAACTCCCCTCGGCTCGGGTCCTGACGGATCCACGGAGCCGTGACCCGCATCTCTGCTGGTCAGGGGCGCGTCGTCGCGGTCTCGACGACCGCTCCCGAGCCCGCACCAAGGTCACGGCGAGCAAGGCCGGCTACTCCACCGCATCAGCCACGTCACACGCGACCGCGGCGGTCAGAGCCGGCACGATCACAGTCTCCGTGGCGTCGAAGATCACCGGCACTGCGACGGTCGGCAGGACGCTCACTGCCGTCAAACCCGAGGTCTCCGTCACCGGCGCGAGCTATTCCTACCAGTGGCTGCGCAACGGCAGGACGATCTCAGCTGCCACGAAGTCGACCTGCACGCTCAGGTCCGCGGACAAGGGCACGACGGTCAGCGTCGAGGTCACGATCAGGAAGACCGGGTACACCACGACCAGTTCCACGTCGAACAAGGTCGGCCCCATCAAGGGCGCATAGTCGGCCAACACCGCACGAACCAGGGAAGGCGGACCCGCGCGGGGCCCAGCGGTCGGGAGCAGGTCCTTGTGGACCAGACGACCGCGCCATGCGCCGCGACGACCGGCGTCCCGCTCGTCGCCAGCAGCATCGACGCAGCGGGCACAGTGACGGTCGCGGGGGTACCCCCAGCTGAGCGCTCGCGCGCAGCGGGCGTCGCCGCCGCCCGGCTGCAGGCGAATTCCCGTGTCCGTACGGTCCTCGGGTCCTCGACTGCAACGAAGAAGCCCCCGACCGCATTGCTGCTGGTCAGGGGCTCATCCGTCGCTGTCTCAACGAGTGTCCGGAGGGGGACTTGAACCCCCACGCCCGTTAGGGCACTAGCACCTCAAGCTAGCGCGTCTGCCATTCCGCCACCCGGACAGGTGGACCGTGAGACACCCGGAGGCGCCCACAGGTGCGGCAGAAAAGATAGCACGGCGCGGCTGGCAGGCATGCATCGGGCGGCCGGTGCAGACTGTGCGCGAGGCCAGGCCACGGGTCTCGACGACGCATAGGAGCCTGATGACGGACGGGAACCAGACGCCGGGCCGCATACCTGGACCGGCTGCGCGCAAGGTCGCGGGTGCCCGACGCAACCCGAGCGTGTACGGCGTCGAGCACACCGCACCGCGCTGGCTGCGGAACTCGGCAGGCGTCTCCTGGCGGCTCCTCGTCGTCATCTTCATGGTGGGCCTGATCTTCTACGCCACGTCGCAGGTCCAGCTGGTCTTCATCGCTCTGTTCATCGCACTCGTCTTCACCGCCGTCCTGCGGCCGATCGTCGACGTCCTCTCGCGCTTCCTGCCACGAGGGCTGGCCACGGCGCTGTCGATCATCGGCGGGTTCGTCGTGTTCATCGGCCTGATCGCGTACGTGGCGTACTCCATCGCCAACAAGTGGACGGACCTGACCAAGCAGTTCGGTGACGGCCTCAACCAGATCACCGAATACCTGGAGAGCGGCAAGCTGCCGTTCAGGATCACCAACGACCAGATCGCCACCTGGATCAGCAACGGGCAGAAGTGGGTGCAGGACCACGCGGGCGACCTCGCAGGTCAGGCGGCCGCGGGTGCCGGGTCCGTCGTGGAGGTCTTCGGGGCTCTCGCACTGGCGATCTTCTGCACGGCGTTCTTCCTCTCGCGGGGCCGCGACATGTGGACGTGGTTCCTGAACCAGCTGCCCGCTCGTGTCCGCCCGACCTGGAAGGAGGCCGCCGGGGCCGGCTGGTACACCTTCTCCGGCTACACGCGTGGCACGGTCCTCGTCGCCCTGACCGACGGCGTGCTCGCGTTCATCGCCCTGCTGATCCTGGGCGTGCCGCTCGCCGCGCCCCTGGCGGTGCTCGTCATCATCGGCGCGTTCATCCCGCTGATCGGAGCGCCCCTGGCGATGGTCATCGCGATGGTGGTCGCCCTGGCCGCCAACGGGGTCCTGAACGCGGCGCTCGTGGGCGCCTGCATCGCCCTGATCGGACAGCTGGAGGGGCACGTCTTCCAGCCGTTCATCATGGGCCGGCAGGTCCGACTGCATCCCGTGGTCATCGCGTTGTCGGTGACCTCCGGGACGCTGATCGCCGGGCTCCTGGGGGCAGTGATCGCCGTGCCGCTGGTGGCGGTCTGCTGGGCGATCTTCTCGCGGTTGCGGACCCTCGATCCCCCGATGGACGAGGAGGACGCCTCGGCCGATGTCCAGCCCGTCGACGAGGTGGAGCAGATCGAGGACGACGAGCCGGTGCACGAAGGCTGAGGGGCTCAGCGGAAGTCGCGAGAGCTCGTCCTGACCCGGAGCGACATGGGTGCCAGGTGCTCGGCGACCAGGTTGGTCGCGCCGTCGGAACGTTCCAGCCGTCCCCGGACCACCAGCGCACGGGACGTGCGCGCCACCTTGCGGAACCGTTGCCACAAACCCGCCGAGCAGATGATGTTGAGCAGCCCGGTCTCGTCCTCCAACGACAGGAACGTGATCCCGCCGGCCGTGCCCGGACGCTGCCGGTGCGTGACGACACCCGCCACGGCCACCCGCCGGCCGAGCTCGTACGTGTACGCCTGCTCGACCCGAAGCACCCCGGCAGCGTCCAGCCCGTCGCGGACGAACTGCGTGGGGTAGGAGTCGACGGACACGCCCGTCGCCCAGACGTCGGCGGTCGCGACCTCGACCTCGCTCAGTCCCGGCAACGTCGGTGCGCTCACCCCGACCGAGACTCCCGGCAGCGTGTCCGGCCCCTCCTGCGCGAGCGCGCCCGCCGCCCACAGCGCCTCCCTGCGCGTGACCCCCAGGCTGTCGAGCGCCCCCGCCGTGGACAGCGCCTCGAGCTGCGCGGTGGAGAGCTGGACGCGCCTGACCAGCTGGCGCAGGTCGGCGAACGGGCCGTGCGCCCGGCGTTCGTCGACCACCCGCTGGGCGACGTCCTCCCCCACCGACCGCACCGACGAGAGCCCGAGCCGGACCGCGAGCGAACGCCGGCCGTCCCCTGTCCGCACGCCGGGCGCCGTCACGGGACCGGTCCCGCTCGGCGTCGGCACGAGCAGTGGCTCGCCTCCGTCCGGCGTCGGCGCCAGACGCTCGACGCACGCCTGCACGTCGGACGACTGGATGTCCGGTCGCAGCACCTCCAGACCGTGCCGACGAGCATCGGCGGCGAGCGACTGCGGTGAGTAGAACCCCATCGGTTGCGCCGCGAGCAGCCCTGCGTAGAACGCTGCCGGGTGGTACACCTTCAGCCACGCGCTGGCGTAGACGAGGAACGCGAACGAGTACGCGTGCGACTCCGGGAACCCGAAGTCCGCGAACGCCTTGAGCTTGTCGAAGATCTGCTCGCCGGTCTCCGCGTCGATCCCGTGCCCGGCCATCCCGTCGAGCAGCCGCCCTTTGAGCGCCTCCATCCGCTCGGTCGACCGCTTGGACCCCATCGCGCGCCGCAGCTGGTCCGCCTCGGCCGGTGTGAAGTCGGCGACGTCGATGGCCATCTGCATGAGCTGCTCCTGGAACAGCGGGACGCCCTTGGTCTTGGCCAGCGACTTCTCCAGCAGCGGGTGCAGGTAGGTGACCGGTTGCCGCCCGTGCGCACGCTCGATGTACGGGTGCACCGAGCCGCCCTGGATGGGACCGGGGCGGATGAGGGCGACCTCGATGACGATGTCGTAGAACGTGCGCGGCTGCAGCCGCGGCAGCGTGCCCATCTGCGCCCGCGACTCCACCTGGAACACCCCGACCGTGTCCGCCGCGCTGAGCAGGTCGTACACCCGTGAGTCCTCCGCGGGCAGCCCGTGCAGGTCGAGCACCTTCCCCTCGTGCTCCTTGACCGACGTGAACCCGATGCGCAGCGCGGTGAGCATGCCCAGCCCGAGCAGGTCGAACTTCACCAGCCCGGCGTCGGCACAGTCCTCCTTGTCCCACTGCAGCACCGTGCGGCCCGGCATCCGCGCCCACTCCACCGGGCACACCTCGATCACCGGGCGGTCGCACATGACCATGCCGCCGGAGTGGATGCCCAGGTGCCGTGGCAGGCGCAGGAACCGGTCCGCCAGGTCGATGACCTGCTCGGGGATCTCGTCCAGGTCGCTCGCCGACGGCGGCAGGACCGCCGGGACGACGTCGTGCCCGTCCGCGGTGGCCAGCCCGGGTGTGTCATGTCCTCTCGCGGCGCGCAGGACCTGGGTGACCGGTCCGGTCGCGTGGAGCACCGAAGGGGGCTCCCACGTGTTGCCCCACATCGAGGCGCGGGTTCGCCAGCGCTCCTCACGGGGGGTGACGACCGTGGTCGGCTGCTCCGGGACCGGACCGGCGTGACCGACGTGCGGCCGCACGGGGCGCGCGGCCGGAGAGGGGGCGACCGGGCGGCCCGACCCCGGCACGGACCAGGACGGGTCGACCTGCCGCCCCGATGCGGGCACGGACGGCGACTGCTGCACCGACGTCGGCAGACGACCGCTCGTGTGCGGGCGCTCCGCGGGGACCGGCGCCGGCTCGGCGGGTGGCCGCAGACTCCCCCAGCGCTCGATCGAGGACGCCCACGCGTCCTGCTGCCCGGCGTCGTACCCGAGCGCCCGGGCCGCGTCACGAACCGCCGACCGTGGCCGGTAGGAGATGACGTTGGCCACCTGCGCCGCGTGCGACCGACCGTGCTTCTCGTAGACGTACTGGATGACCTCCTCTCGCCGCGCCGACTCGATGTCGACGTCGATGTCCGGCGGACCGTCGCGCTCCGGGGCGAGGAAGCGCTCGAACAGCAGCCCGTGCCGGACCGCGTCGACGGCGGTGACCCGCAGCGCGTAGCAGACCGCCGAGTTGGCCGCCGACCCACGCCCCTGCGCCATGATCCCGTTCCGTCGGCAGAAGTCGACGAGGTCGTAGACCACCAGGAAGTAGCCGGGAAAACCCAGGTCCTCGATCACCCGTAGCTCGTGCGCCAGCTGTGCGTACGCACCGGGCACACGCTCCTTCTCGGGCGGTCCGTACAGCTCCATGGCGCCTTGTCGTACAAGTTCTCGCAGCCAGGTGGCCTCGGTGTGGCCGGGCGGTACCGGGTAGGGCGGCAGGTTCGGCGCGACGAGGGACAGGTCGAACGCACACTCGTCGGCCAGGTCCGCCGCGGTGCCGACGGCCGACGGGTGCCGGCGGTGCAGCGCGAGCATCTCCGCCGCCGACCGCAGGTGCGCAGCTGGTCCCCCGGGCAGCCAGCCGTCGAGGTCCTCCAGGGAGGACCTGGCGCGAACGGCGGCGAGCGCAGCCGCGAGATCCGCGTCGCGTGGCGTGGCGTAGTGGACGTTGCCGGTGGCCACGAGCGGGAGGCCGGCCTCGGCTGCGAGGTAGGCCAGGGCGTCGGCACGCTCGGCGTCGTACGGGTCCCCCACCGTCGTCGTCTCGACCGCCACGTTGTCCCGTCCGAACAGGACGACGAGCCGGTCCAGCTCCTTGCGCGCTGCGTCGACACCCGACGCGCTGACGCCCACGACCCCCGACGGGTCACCGCCCGCGAGAGCCCGTCGGACCGCCCCCTTGCGGCAGCCGGTGAGCACGAGCCACTGGCCGGCTGCCGTCGCGGCGAGCTCCTCGAGCCGGTAGTCGGCCGCACCCTTCTTGCCCGTCCGCAGGTGAGCCTCCGCGATCGCGCGTGACAGCGCGCGGTACCCGTCAGCACCTCGGGCGAGCACCAGCAGGTGCGACGCCCGCGGGTCCGGGACACCCGTCGGCAGGTCCAGCACCGGCGGCCCCGGGCTCACCCGTGTCTCCCGGTGGTGTCGACGACCGTCGGGTGCCGGCAGGTGCAGCTCGGCCCCGAACACGGTCGGCAGCCCGACCGCCTTGGCCGCCTGCGCGAACCGGACCACGCCGTACAGCCCGTCGTGGTCGGTGACCGCCAGCGCCCGCAGGCCGAGCCGGGATGCCTCCGCGGCCAGCTCCTCGGGCTGGCTGGCACCGTCCAGGAAGCTGAACGCCGAGTGCGCGTGCAGCTCGGCGTAGCGCAGCGGGGTGCCGCCGGGCTGCACCGCGGTGTCCTGCACGGTGCCGAACGGTGTGTCAGTCATACGTCGCCTCGCACGTCCAACCCGCCGCCGTGCAGGCGAGGAGCACCGCGCGGCCGTCGTCGAACGTCACCTGCAGGTGTGCACGCAACCCCGGGCGGTCGTCGGTCCACCAGCGCTCGCTCAGCAGCCACGGCCCTGCCCAGCCGACGACGGACCGCACCTCGGCATCGGCGGACCGCACGGAGGGGCGACCACCTGTGCCACGGACCTCGCGCGACCTCCGAGCAGCAGCACCGTCCAGGACATCCTCCTCCCGGGGGAGCCACCGGACCGAGGCGGGTTCCCCCGTCATCCCTGCGCGCACGTCGAGCACCACCGGCGCTCCCGCGGCATCACGCACCTCGATGCGCTCGGGTGGGTCGAGGACTGTCGCCGGCGCGGGATCGGGCAGCCGACCCGGCCAGGGCCGGTCCACCGGACGTGCCGGTTCGGTCTGCTCCCCCCACGGGCGCAGGTGCACCTGGTCGCGGACGTCACGACCGCCCTGCAGCGTCGCGACGAGGATCCCCGAACCGCCGACGATCCCCTGCACACGGTCCAGCGCGCGGTGTGCACGCAGATCACCACCCGACGGTCCACCCCAGAGCCGCCCCTGCTCGGCGCCAGCCGGTGCGACGTCCAGTGCGGTGACCGCGAGGTGCACGAGCGCGACGGGACGGGAGTCCTCGGGCCACGGGTCCACGGGCAGGTCGTCATGTGCCCACGGGTCCTTCCCGGACGCGACGGCCGCTCGCGCGCCCGCCGAACGCGCGCGTGCCGCCGGGTCGTCGATGGCACGGCCCCGTGCGGTCTCCACCGCGGTCGTGGCCAGCCAGCCCTCCAGCTGCCAACGGATCCGGTCGGTGATGCGCGCCGGTGTCAGGCCTCCCCAGCCGCCGAGGTCGGTACGCCAGGTCCGCACCAGGTCCTCACCCTCGTCGGTGCGCGCGGCGATCTGCAGTCGTCCGCAGGTCACGGAGTGCTGCACCAGGAGCTCGTGCAGCTCTTCAGCCAACCGTCGACCGGCGAAGGTGGCCGAGTCGACCCGGTCGAGGGGTGGGTCCAGCTCGGTGGACACCTCGAGGTCCGCCTCCGGGCGCCGGCGGGCCGGAGGGCGCTCGTCGTCCCCCCGTGCGAGCAGCTGCGCCCAGGCGCCCAGGCGCCCGAACCGGGCGTGCACGTCGGTGGGCGGCAGTGCGGCGAGCTGGCCGAGCGTGCGCAGCCCGAGCCGGTGCAGCAGGTCCACCAGGTCCGCCACCGCGGACGCTGCCTCGTCGGTGACCGCGGCGTGCACCAGCTCAGTCACCCCGTGCCGGGCCAGGTAGGTCGGTGACTGCCCGGGAGGCACGACGGTCCCTGACCGGGTGGCAAGGACCGCGGCCAGCAACCCGTCCGCGGTGCCGACCGCGCACTCGTGCCCCGACCGGTCGGCCACCGCATCGACCAGCAGCTCCGCGAGCGCCTCCTCGGACCCGTGATACCGGCTCGCGCCGCCCGCAGGCAGCAGGAGCATCCCCGCGCGCACCACCTCGATGCCCGCCACGACGGTCTCCGCCGCCGACGCGACGGGTTCGAACATCCGCACGTCGCGGGTGTCGTCGGCGGGCAGCAGGACCAGCTCGGGGCAGACCCCTTGCGCCTGTCTGCGCCGCATCCCGCGCCGGACCCCTTCGGCGCGCGCGAGCGCCGACACCGCGGTGAGCCGTTGCCCGTCGTGCACCGCCATGGGCAGGTGGGCGGGCACCTCCTCGGTGGCCGCTGCGGCCACCACCGGCCAGTCGGGCACCCACAGCACCGTGGTCCGCGTGCTCATCCGACGAGCCTCAGGCCGACCGTGGGCTCCCCAGCCGGCACGACGACCGGCGCATCCACCCCGAGCGGCAACGTCAGGTCGAGCGACTGCGGCACGGCCGCGCCGCCCCGCCCGGTACGCGCGACCCGGATCTCATGGGTCCGCAGCCGTCCCTCGCCCGCGTCCACACCGGTCCACCGCCCCTGCTGAACGGTGAGCACCACGCTCGCGCCGGGCCAGTCGGTGGTCGACAGCAGCACGGATCCCCGGTCACGCGCGCGGGCGGACAGCCGTCTGCGGTCCGTGTCGGTGAGCACGACCTGCGGCCCGACGACCACCACGTCCACCCCGTCGAGCAGCGCCGCCAGGACGGTGGGCGACTCGAGCCCAGGCCGAGGCACCACAGCCAACCGCTCGAGCGACACACCCGCCTGCGCGGCGGCGAGCAGCCCGACGGTCGGCTGCCCGACGACGGCGGCCCACGCACCACCGGCACACGCGTGCGCGAGCACGGCGAGCACGAGCGAGGTGGACCCGTTCACCACGGTCGTCGCACCACGGCGCAGCCCCTCGGGCAGGAGCGGGACGAGCGCCGGTGGCACAGCCATGGGCGGACGCTCGGTGGTGAGGATCCCGGCGGGGACCACAGGCTCCGGCTCGGCGGGCACCAGCGCCAACGCGACTGGCGCATCGGGTCTGCCACCGATCGGGAGAACGCTGCGCGCACCGGTCCGTTCCTCGGCGCGCGCAAGGGTCGCGCGAGCGAGCCGGACCCGGTCCTGCTGACTCACAGGGACGGGCAAGGTTCCGGTGGTCATGTGTGCGCACCTCCCTCGTCACGTTGCCGCAGTCGCGATGCGGTTGAGCTGGAGCATCTGGCACCAGTCGTCCTTCGAACCAGTCATCGAACAACGGTCATCGAACCGGCCATCGAACCCCGGTCATCGAACCCGTCATCGAACCGGCCGTCGTCGAACAACTGTTCGAAGTATCTCAGTAGACGCTGACATCGACGGCAGTGTCAATCCGCTGACGGCGTACCCGGGACGATGTACGTTTCGCGGACCGGCAGCGTCGCCGGTCGGGCGGAGAGGGCAGTCATGGGAGTGGTCGTCGGGGTCTATCGCCTCGCACTGGCAGCAGTCACGTTCGTCGCGTTGTTCTGGTCGCCGAGCAGCGGCCTCAGCTTCCACATCGAGGACTACGTCTACTTCACCGACCAGTCGAACCTGCTGCTGGCGGTGGTGATGCTGTGGGGCGGTGTCGCCGTCCTGACCCGACGGACCGAGCCGGAACCGTGGCTGTGGGGTGCCGTCACCCTCTTCATGCTCATCACCGGGCTCGTCTCGTACCTGATCCTCGACCCGGCCCCACCCGGCCAGGAGGTCATCGCCCTCGGCCTGACGCACGACCAGCTGGTGCACCGGTTCACGCCGATCGCCGCGTTCGTGCACTTCCTGCTGATGGTCCCCCACCGCAGGCTGCACATCCGGACCGCCGCCTGGTGGCTCACCTACCCGGTGGCGTACTGCGCGTTCGCCACCGTCCGTGGCGTCGTCAGCCTGGGCAGCGCCTATCCGTACGGGTTCATCGACGTCTCCGTGCTCGGCTACGGCGGGCTGCTGAAGAACGTCGTGATCTACGCCGTCGGGTTCTTCGTGCTCGGCCTGGCGCTCGTCGGCATCGACCGGCTGCTGCCCACGAACCCGGTCCTCGGGCGTCGCGACGAGGCGGGACCGGCGACGTCGACCGACCCGGTGGCGAGCACCCCGGCCTCCCCCACGACATGATGGCGCCATGGCCGTGAACCTCACCCGCCCCGTCGCCCCCGACCCCTACTCGCTGCTGCCCAAGGTCCCCGACTTCAGGCTGGCCAGTGAGGACATCGCCCCCGGCGCCCGCGTGCCCGACCTGCACACCAACACCGGCGACGACCGCAACGTGTCGCCGCAGCTGTCCTGGTCCGGCTTCCCAGCCGCGACGGCGTCGTTCCTGGTCACCTGCTTCGACCCGGACGCCCCGGGCCCGGCGGGCTGGTGGCACTGGACCCTGGCGGACGTCCCTGCCGACGTCACGTCCCTCGCTCGCGGCGCGGGCAACCCGGACGGCTCCAGGCTCCCGCCGGGCGCGCTCCAGCTCAGGGGCGACGACGGGGTCGCCGGATATGTCGGGGCGGCGCCGCCTCCCGGCGACCAGGTGCACCGCTACTTCTTCGTCGTCCACGCCCTCGACACACCGTCCCTCGGCCTCACCCCCGAGAGCATGCCGGGCGCCGCGAACACGGCGGTCATCTTCCACACCCTCGCGCGCGCGATCCTCGTCGGGACCTATCAGCGATGACGCTGGGCACGCTGACCTGGACCCGCGCGCTCGACCACCCCGACCTCCTCGCCCCGTCCACCCTCGCGACGATCACCGCGTGGGCGGCCGGTGACGCGGCGGTAGCCGACGCCGTCCTGGTCACCGAGATCGACCCCGACCTGGCCGACACCGCGACCCTGACCGAGTCGTTCGCCCTGCCTCCGGCCGCGTCCGCGAACTGCGTGCTCGTGGCTGGTCGCCGCGAGGGCGAGGAGCGCGTGGCTGCGTGCGTCGTGCGGGCCACGACGCGCGCGGACGTCAACAACGCCGTCAAGCGCCTGCTCGACGTCCGCAAGGCGTCGTTCCTGCCGATGGACCGCGCAGTCGAGGAGTCGGGCATGGAGTACGGCGGCATCACCCCGCTCGGCCTGCCGGGACGCTATCGCGTGCTGGTGGACGCCCGTGTGGCGCTCGACGACCCAGCCGCCGGGCCGACGGTGATCATCGGCAGCGGCCTTCGTCGCTCCAAGATCGCCCTGCCCGGTGCACTGCTCGCCGGCGCCCCCGGGGTCGAGGTCATCGAGGGTCTGGCGCTGGGATGAGCAGGCGGTAGAACCGCAGCACGTCGAGCTCGACCGGCAGGACCTCGATCCCCGCGAACCCGGCCGCGCGCGCGTAGCGCTCGAGCGTTGCGGGCCGCATCACGGTGCCCGTGGCGACGCTCGGCGACGTCGCGCGTCCGCTCGGCAGGCAGATGGTGAGCGACCAGCCGTAGAACAGCCGCTCGACAGCGTCGGCGGGGGCCGTGAACGATTCCTGGGTCCGCTCGTCGGCGACGAGCACGTACCCGTCGTCACGGACCATGGCACGTGCCGCCGCGAGCACCGCGACCGGGTCGGGCAGGTCGTGCACGCACTCGAAGAACGTGATGGCGTCGAACTTCTCGCCGTGGACCGACGCCGCATCGGCCAGCTCGAACGTGACGTCGACGGCGCCGGCGTTGGACCGGGCCGCCTCGATCGACGACGCATCGATGTCGATGCCGACCACGGACGTCTCCGGGTAGGCCTGGGCGATCGCGATCGAGGACCAGCCCTCCCCGCACCCGAGGTCCGCGAGCCGCGCACCGCCCCGGAGCAGCGCGTGCAGCGACGGGATCCCGGGCAGCACCTCGTCGACGAGCGGACCGAGGTACAGCGGTCGGTTGAGGTCGGCCTGCGCGGTACGCGCGTCGTCGCCCATCCGCTCCCACGGGACACCGTCACCGCTCCGGTACGCGTCGACCAGGTCGTCGACGATCCGTCCCGTGGCCGCCTGCAGGCGACCGAGCGGTGTCAGGAACGACGGCGACTCGGCGTCGGTGAGCACCTCGCGTGCTCCGTCGGTCAGCGCGAAGCGGTGCTCGTCGTCGACCGTGACGAATCCCGCGGCGGCTTGGTGCTCGAGCCACTCGCGTGCGTACCGCTCGTCGGTCGCGGTTCGCTGGGCCAGCTCCTCCGACGTCGACGCGCCGTGCGCGGCGAGCGAGGTGTACCAGCCGAGGCGGTCACCGGCGTAGACGGCGAACAGCTCCTGGGCACCGAGCAGCGCGGCGAGCAGGCGACTCTCGACCTCGTCGGAGCTCGACCCGACCGGCTCGAACAGGTCAGTGGTCATCGGCCCAGCATCCTCCGAGCCACGGGGCGTCAGGTAGGTGGCTCAACCTCGACATGACCCGCCCGTACCGAAGGGTCCGTCGGAGCACCGCCGAGTCGGCGTCCGGACGCGGCCGAGCGGGGACCGGAGCAACCCGGTCCCCGCTCGGTCGACGATCACCTGCGCTGGGCGAGCGCCACGCCTCCGGTACCCAGCAGGAGGACCAGCAGGGCGATGCCGGCCATGGCCAGCGTCCCGTTGCTGCCCGTGGCGGCCAGCGTCGGACCCGACGCCAGGACCTCGGAGGTCACCGGGGTCGCGCTGGTGGTCGGTGCCGGGTCGTCCGGCAGCACCTCCGTGACCTCGGTCGGCGTCGGAGTCGGGGTCGCCGTCTGCTGCTGGAAGCACGGTGCCTCGCTGTCCGAGCTCTGGAAGCCGATCGTGTGCCCCAGCGTGATGACGCGATAGGCGAACACGCCGTCGTCGCTCACCGTCCACGCCTCACTCAGGCCCTCGAGGGAGGTGCCGTCGTCGGCGTAGACGAACAGGCCGACCAGGCCCGGGACGGTGCGGTCGACGAGCAGGGTCAGGTGCTCGAACTCGTAGACGAGGTCGCCGTCCTCGTCCAGGCCCTGAGCCTGCGCGCCGGCCGTGAGCGCGTCCGTGTCGAGTGCGCCGGGAGCGGTGCACGTCGGAGGCGTCGGGTCGGCGTTGAGCTGCGTCGGCACAGGGAAGACGCACGGCTCGTCGGTGAAGTCGTCGTCGTTGCCCAGGTGCACGGCGTCCCCAGCCTCGTTCAGCTTCCAGTCGCCCGGCAGATCGTTCCACTCGGTGTTCTCCGCCGTGATGGTGGCCAGGACCTGACCGTCCTCGTCGTACGAGTACGCGATCCCGTCGCCGTTCGGCGGCAGCAGGTACGTGTCGTCGTCCGTGCCGCACTCGTCCTGGACGGACGGGGTGGCCGGAACCACGTAGGCCACCTGCGGGGGTGCGTAGCACTCCTCGTCGTCGGCAGCCAGCTGGTCCAGGTTGGGCACGGAGAACTGCGTCTGGACATCGGCGGGGAACGCGTACCCCGGTGCCGGGGCGGCGGTGAAGACGATCGAGCCAGGCTCGTTGCCGTCCACCGCACTCCAGAGCACACCCGACTCAGGGGACAGGGTGAACGAGCCCTCCGCGTCGCAGGTGGGCGGCGTGACGATCACGGCGGGCGTCACGGTGATCGTGTCCTCGTACGGCGACGGGCAGGTCACGGGCGGGGTCGCCGGGTGGTGCACGACGTGCGTCACAGCATCGTGGTGCTGCCCGGGGATCGCCGGGTGGTGCTCCCAGTGCCCGGCCTCGGCGTGGTGGACGACGTGCGTCGCAGCGGGCACCCACTCCAGGTAGAACCAGTCCGCGTGACCGGGCTTGCCCTGGTCGTACGCGCCGGCGTGGCCGATCTTGTTCGGGTCGCCTGCCGTGTTCGCCTGCCAGCTCGGGTCGGCCGGGCCGGACCACGACGGCGTGACGCCCTCGGCGATCGGGCCACCCACCCAGGAGTAGCGCTGCCAGTGCGCCTCGTGGTCGACGAGGGTCTCCTCGGAAGCGGCAGTGTCGACCACCCAGGTGTCGGGCACGACGGTGTCCGGGTCGGTGTACGCCACGTGGTCGACGATCGTCTCGTCCCAGGCGGCGGCGCCCGGCGACGGGGAGCAGGTCGGGGACGGGCTCGGGCTCGGGTGGCTTCCTCCGGCTGACGCAGGTCCGGCGACGGCGATCACCACCGCTCCGACCAGAGCGACAGCCCCGAGCGCCGCTGCGAACCGCGTGAATCTCATCCCGAGCTCCCTATGGGTCGAAACGGCCCAGTGCGAGGAAAGCCCGGTTCTCGCGTCACGCGGAGGCGTGGATGTGAGGGACTCGAACTCGGGGACGGGGGTCCCCAGACCGTTGTCGATTTCCGACGAACCGGACATTACGGCACCAATTGACGCCTGGTCAGAGACAATGCTGTGGCATTTGGGTGATGTGCCGTGCGCAGGGGGTGACTTTTCGGGCGCAGCCCTGTCCGTTCACGCCTGTGGACGCTGGATGGTCCGTTCACGCCTGTGGACGCTGGATGGTCCGGAGCGGCGCGGAGCGAGCAGCCGTCAGGACGTGCGCGTCGCCCAGAACGCCACAGCAGCAGCAGACGCGACGTTGAGCGAGTCCACGCCACCGGCCATCGGGATGCGGACGACGAGGTCCGACCCGGCGATCGTCTGCGGCTTGAGCCCGTCGCCCTCCGCACCGAGGATCAGTGCGAGCTTGTCGGGCGGGTCCGCCGCCAACGCGTCGAGCGAGATCGAGTCGTCGGTGAGCGCCAGCGATGCGCTCACGAACCCGAGCGAGCGCAGCAGGTCCAGTCCGGACGGCCACGGGTCGATGCGGGTCCACGGCACCTGGAACACCGTCCCCATGGAGACGCGGACGGAGCGCCGGTAGAGCGGGTCGGCGCAGCGCGGCGTGATGAGCACGGCGTCGAGGCCGAACGCAGCGCACGCCCGCATGGCGGCGCCGACGTTGGTGTGGTCGACGATGTCCTCGAGCACGGCGACGCGGTGTGCACCTGCGAGAACGGACTCGACGCGTGCCAGCGGCGGGCGGTGCATGGCGGCGAGCGCCCCGCGGTGGACATGGAACCCGGTGATCGCCTCGAGGACGGGCTCGTCGGCCACGTAGACGGGGACGACGACGTCGTCGGAGGGCAGCGCGGCGAGCATCCGCTCGAGGTCAGGCACCCAGCGCGGTGCGAGCAGGACGGACCGCGGACGGTGGCCGGCGGAGAGCGCCCGGCCGAGGACGGTCGAGCTCTCGGCGATGTAGAGGCCCTTCGCCGGCTCGAGCCTGGAGCGCAGCGCGACGTCCGTCAGCGAGACGTAGTCGGTGAGGCGTTCGTCGTCGGACGAGGTGACGGGCTGCAGGTCCGGGCGGGGCACGCGGTCATCCTCCCAGGGCGACGACGTCGGCCTGGGAGGTGACCGCCAGCCGTACGGCTCGACCGCCCAGGGCTGCGGCCACCGCACCGGCGACGGCGACGACCGGGACGAGGATGAATGCCTGGTGGGTGCCGAACTGGTCGGCGAGGGCACCGAGTGCGAACGGTGCCACCCCGACCGCCAGGCCCGCCGCCAAGGTCGCGCGGCCCTGGATCGCGTCCGGCCGGTGGGGGGCGGTGGCCAGCAGGAGGGCCACCGAGAGCGGGTACTGCGCGCCGTAGCCGAGCCCGGAGACGACGAGCCCCAGCATCGCGACCGCGGGGGTGGTCGCCGTCCACAGGATCGCCCAGCCGCCGATCGCCAGCACGAAGGCTCCCGTGAGCAGGCGGGCGGGCGCGATCCGCAGCGACAAGGGTCCGACGACGAAGCGGATCACCGACATCCCGAGGACCAGGCCGGCGGTCGTGGCCGCGGCGATGCCGGCACCGGCGTCGGTGTGCTCGATCACGAGGCCCGTCGCCCAGTAGGTCGTCGCGAACTCCATGCCGACGGCGGCGACGAGCGTGGCCAGGAAGCACCAGACCGGCAGCGCGCTGCGCCGAACGGGCGTGTCCGAGACCGCGGGTTCGGGGGCGGGCGCCTGGTGCGCGGGCGTCATCGCCCCGCCGACGGGGATCCGCGCGAGCATCAGGGCGCAGACCACGGCGAGAGCAGCGGTCACCAGCACCGCGGGACGCCAGCCCCACCCGATCGCGACGCACGCGCCGACCGCGAGCGGGCCGACGAGCCCGATGGACGACCCGACGCCGTTCGCCTCGGTCAGCGCGGCGGACGACGCGCGTCCGTGCCGGAGCGCCAGCCCGGGCTGCGTGGCGGTGAGCGCGGCATTGCCCCCGACCGAGACGACGAAGATCGCGGTGAGGCTCCAGGCGAGCGTCGGCGCGAGGACGAGGGCCACGACGCCGAGGGCGATGAGCGCGACCGACGCGACGACGGCTGTTCGCCGACCACGGCCCCGGACCAGTCGGGGGGTGACGAACGCCGCGAGTATCGCGCCGACCGCCATCGCCGTCCCGTGCAGACCCGCCTGGGCGTCCGAGATGCCGAGGTCGTCCGCCAGCAGCGGGACGCTCGGGTTGAAGCTGTACAGCAGCCAGCCCCAGACGGCGAACACCCCGTAGAACGCGACGGTGATCCGGTCACGGCGAAAGCCGGTCCGCTCGGCACCGGGGAGCGTGACCATGCGCAGAGCGTACGGCTCGCACGAGGCCGCCGATCGCCGCCCATCGGTCCCCCAGCCAGACGCACCGCGTGACGTTCCGCTCTGTCACCCCTTGTGCGGAATTGTCCGGGTGCGCTATCCATGACACGGCACTCGTCTAGAAACAGGCAGGGACAGCCACGGCAGCCTGAGGGGGCGTCGTGCGTGGTCGTTGGGGTTTCGTCGTCGGAGTATCCGCGGTCGCGCTCGTCGGGGCGGCCCTTCCTGCGGTCGCGGCATCGCCCGCGGTGCCGACCGGTCTGGCCGTCGAACGAGCGGTGACGTACGCCCCGGTCCTCGCTGCGACGGTCAGCGATCCCGACGGTGGCGTGGTCAGCGCCCAGTTCTTCGCACGTCGGCTGGGGTCGGCCACCTGGAACCTGGCGAACGGCACGGCGGTGGCCGTGACGTCGGGGCAGGTCGCCCGACTGGCGCTCCCCACGATCCCGTCCGGCACGACCGTCGAGTGGCAGGTCAAGGGCTGCGATGCGGGATCGTGCTCCGCGTTGACCGCGCTGCAGACGGCGACGGTCTCCCCGATGCTCGGTGCGGGTGGCCGCAAGAACGCGACTGCGCTGCCTTTCCAGGTCGGTGACCGCACGTCGGCGAAGGTCGACGTCGGGACGGGGAACCTGCTGGTCTCGGCGGACGGGCTGACCGTCCCGGGTGTGAACACGGACATCCCGGTGCAGCTCGCCTACAACTCGCTCTCGCTGGGTGCGGGCGTGCCGCAGGCCTCCAGCTCGAACGCCACCGGCTTCGGCTGGACCGTGAGCTTCGCCGCCCGCCTCGAGTTCGCTGCGGACGGTTCGGTCGTGTTCTGGGGTCCGTCGGGGCTCTCGGGGACCTTCGTGCCGAAGACGGGAGGCGGCTACACACCGCCGGGCGGCCTCACCGCCGACCTCACTCATCTCGGAGCGACGTGGACGGTGACGGATCACCAGTCCGCCCAGGTCCTGACGTTCAACGCGGCCGGGGTGATCCTGTCGATCGCCGACCGCAACGGCAACACCAGCACGATCACCTACGACCCGTACGTCACGACGCGGCCGACCGCTATCAGCGCCACGCGAGGCACGTCGGGTCTCGGCGTCTCCCTCGGCTACACCTCGAACCGGCTCACCAAGCTCTCCCAGGGCCCGGCCGGCTCGGTACGCAGCGTCGCACTCGCGTACGACGGGTACGGCGACCTGGCGACGCTGACCGACGCGGCGGGGCGCGTCACGACCTTCTCGTACTCGGCGCACCAGCTGACCAAGATCGCGGCGCCCGGCGGCATCGACACGCGGTTCACTTTCGACGCGCGCAACCGGGTCACCTCGATCCGGCAGGTGAACAGCACCGCCGGCTCACCCGGTGACACCTGGACGCGGCTCGCCTATGTGAGCGACTCCCAGGTGCTGGTCTCCGACGGCAGCCAGGAGCAGGCCGGCTCACCCGCGACGGGGCCGCACACCACGTACACCCTGTCGCCGGAGCAGACAGGGCGGGTCGCGTCGGCACAGGATGCCCAGGGCCGGAGCCGCTCGGCGACGTTCACGGCGAACTTCGATCCGCTGACCACGACCCAGGGCGCGTCCGCGACCACGACGTACACCTATGGCGCGAACGGCGGCGAGTCGCTGACCGGGCAGACCGCCCCGACCGGCTCGGCACGCGGCTGGGGCTACAGCGCGACCCCGCGCTACCTGCCGACGTCGAGCACCGTGGACGGTGGTGCACCATCGACCTACACCTACAACGGTGCCGGCAACCCGCTGACATCTGCCGACGCGACCGCCGCGAAGGCTGTCCTGACACGCAACATCCCCGACGGCACCGTCGCGACGGCCACGGCACCCGGCAACGGCACCAACTCGACCAAGTACACCTACACGAACGCACAGCTGACCAAGATCACCCCGGTGACCGGGTCGAACCTCGGGGTGCGTGACTTCACCTACGACACCTACGGTCGGCTCAAGACCTCCACCGACGGGCGGGCGGTGACCACCACGTACAGCTACGACGTACTCGACCGGGTGACCGGCACCGACTACTCCGGTACCGCCGCCAACCCCGACGTCTCGTTCACCTATGACAGCGCTGGGCGGCTGTCCACGCGCACCGACGCCGCTGGGACCACGACGACGACGTACGACCAGGTCTCCAACGTGCGCACCCGGAAGAACACGTTCGACAACAAGACCATCACCTACACCTACGACAAGGCCGGCCGACTGGCCTCCACGACCGACACCGGTGGCCCGACGAACTACACCTACGACACCGCCGGAGCCCTCGTCTCCATGCAGTACCCCGCGCCCGCCGGGTGGCCGGAAGACGGTCTGCGCGGCCTGACCGTGTTCGCGGTGGACTCCAACGGTCGACGCACCGACACCTGGATGCGCGCGGATGCCGCGCACACCCGCTGGGCCGTGCACTCGCACACCGACTTCGACGCCTCCGGGCGCGCCACCCGCATCCTCGGGGAGCGCAAGCATGCGGCCGCAGTCCCGGGGGCACCGGCGACCACGGTCGTCGACCTGTCGTACTGCTACGCGGCCGGGTCGACCTACCCCACCTGCCCCACCACACGGTCCGCGGACCGGTCGCTCGTGCAGTGGAGCCGCAACAACGTCACCGGCCAGCTCACCACCTACACGTACGACTCGAACCGCCGCCTGACCGGCGCCGCCACCACGGCGGGCACCGGCCCCGGCGGAACGCCGATCCCCGCGGCTGGCTACACCTACGCCTACGACGTGCGCGGGAACCGCACGAGCGCCGTCGTCACGGGCGCCAGCCCATCCACCCAGACCCGCACGTTCAACGCCGCCAACCAGACCACCACGGCCGGGTTCGCCTACGACGGCGCCGGGAACCTGACCGCCGACCCGACCGCCGGGACCATCGCCTACACCGCCGGGGACCAGATGGCCTCCGTCACCCGCGCCGGCAAGACCTACACCTACACCTACGCCGGGACGGGCAACGACGAGCTCCTCTCGCAGACCGTCCCGAGCGGCGGCACGTACTCCTACACCTACGGTGCCGGTGGCTCCGCCAAGCGGCCGGTGATCCAGGAGATCAAGGTTTCCAACGGCACCGCACACCTGGACAACGACCCGACCGGGCAGCCGATCCAGATCCGCACCTCCACCGGCCAGGACGCCATGTACATCTACGACGCCCTCGGCTCCCCTGTCGCTCTGATCACCAACTTCGACGTCAACGCCTTCCAGTACGCCTTCGACCCGTACGGCATCTCCACCCTCACCGAGACCTCCGGCGGCAACGGCGTCCCGCAGACCCCGTTCCTCTACACCGGCGGCCTCGTCGACCGCACGACAGGCTGGATCAAGAACTCCGCCCGCTACTACAACCCGGCCGAAGGACGCTGGACCCAGGGCGACGCTCGCGACACCCCGCTCGATCCCGCGAACGCCAACCACTATGCGTACGCGGCCGACAACCCCATCAACTACGTCGATCCGTCCGGCGCCGACGCCTGCTCCCTCGCTGCCGGCCTGACAGGCGTGGGCGTCGCGGGGGTCCTGGGCACCGGGAGCGGCTTCCTCCTCGAGGGTGCCGTCTTCGGAGCGGCAACGATCAGCACGGCGGGCGCGACGTTGATCGGTGCAGGTATCGCCGCCGCCGTGGGCGTCGGTTTCGTCTTGCTCGCCGAAGCGGCGTGCGAATGAACAGGGACACGCGCAACGGTGCGGATTCCTCGGCGCTCGTCATCGTGACGGGAGTGTTCGGCGCTCTGTCCCTCGTCGGGCTCGCCCTCGTCGCGTGGCAGATCGCCCGAGACGTCCCCGCGGTCCGCCCGGACGATGTCGCCAGTCGGGTATTCGCCGCCGGTGCCATCGCCACGTTCGCCGCGATCGTCACGTACCGCGGATTTCTCACTCGATTCGCTCGGCCCGTCGCGGTCGTCGCTGGGATCGTCGTTCTCCTCGGGATCGGTGTGCTCGTCTTCGGCCTGGCGTCGATCGCGTGGAACGCCCAGTAGCTGGTGGCCCCGTCGTCGGTCCTGGGCGTGTACCCGAGACACGGCGAGGAATCGCGACGGCAGTCCCGTCAGTCGACCGGCGCCACCGCAGCAGCGAACTGGCTCGCGTACAGGCGGGCGTAAGCACCCTCGGCCTCGAGCAGCTCGTCGTGCGAGCCCTGTTCGACGATCGCGCCGTCCTCCATCACCAGGATGGTGTCGGCATCGCGGATGGTGGAGAGCCGGTGCGCGATGACGAACGAGGTCCGCCCGTGCCGGAGCGCGTTCATGGCGTGCTGCACGAGCACCTCGGTGCGGGTGTCCACCGACGACGTCGCCTCGTCCAGGATGAGTATCGCCGGGTCGGCCAGGAAGGCGCGGGCGATCGTTAGCAGCTGCTTCTCCCCCGCCGAGACGTTCGCGCCCTCGTCGTCGACCACCGTGTCGTAGCCGTCGGGGAGCGTCCGCACGAACCGGTCGACATGGGTGGCCACGGCCGCCTCGACGATCTCGTCCTGCGTGGCGTGCTCGACGCCGTAGGCGATGTTCTCGGCCAGCGTCCCGCCGAACAGCCAGGTGTCCTGCAGGACCATCCCGATCTCGGAGCGCAGCGCGTCCCGGGTCATGTCGCGCACGTCGACGCCGTCCAGCGTGATCCGCCCGTCGTCGACCTCGTAGAACCGCATGAGCAGGTTGACCAAGGTCGTCTTGCCGGCACCGGTCGGGCCGACGATCGCGATCGTCTGTCCCGGCTCGGCCACCAGGGACAGGTCCCGGATGAGCGGCTTGTCCGGCGAGTAGCTGAACGCGACGTTCTCGAACGCGACCCGGCCCTGCAGAGGCTGGTCGGGCTGGACCGGCGTGGCCGGGTCCGGTTCCTGCTCGTCGGCGTCGAGCAGCTCGAACACCCGCTCGACGGACGCGACGCCCGACTGCAGCAGGTTCGCCATGGACGCGATCTGCGTGATCGGCTGGGTGAACTGGCGGCTGTACTGGATGAACGCCTGCACGCTGCCGAGCGACAGGGCACCTGAAGCCACCTGCAGGCCGCCGACGACCGCGACGATGACGTAGTTGAGGTTGGAGACGAAGCCGAGCGCCGGCTGGATGATCCCCGAGATGAACTGCGCCTTGAAGCTCGTCTCGTAGAGCTTCTCGTTGCGCTCCTTGAACGTCTCGGCCGCCTCCTTCTGGCGCCCGAAGACCGTGACCAGAGCGTGGCCCGTGTACATCTCCTCGATGTGGGCGTTGAGCTGGCCGGTCCAGGCCCACTGCTGCATGAACTGCGGCCGGGACCGCTTCGCGATCATCCCCGCGATCCACACCGACAGCGGCACGGTGATGAGCGCGATCACCGCGAGCAGCGGCGAGATGAGGAACATCATCACGAGCACGCCGACGACGGTGAGCACGGAGGTGATGAGCTGCGAGAGCGTCTGCTGCAGCGTCTGCGCGACGTTGTCGATGTCGTTGGTGACGCGGCTGAGCAGCTCACCGCGCGGCTGTCCGTCGTGGTACTTCAGCGGCAGCCGGGACAGCTTCGCCTCGACGCGCTGACGCATCTGGTACACCACGCGCTGCACGACGACCGCCGTCATGCGGCCCTGGAACCACCCGAACAGGAACGACCCCAGGTAGATCACCAGGACCACCAGCAGGATGTTGCGCAGCTCTGTGAAGTCGATGCCGACCCCGGGCACGGCTCCCGACGTCTCGACGATGTTCGCCTGCGACGTCTTGCCGGCGTCGCGCAGAGCCTTGACCGCCTGGGCGTTGGTCGCGCCCGCCGGGATGCTCTTGCCGATGATGCCGGCGAAGATGACGTTCGTCGCCCGGCCCAGGATCTTGGGGCCGATGACTGCCAGGAAGACGGACGCGGTGCCCATCGCGACGATCGCGAGCATCGGCCACCGCTCGCCGCGCATCTCGCGCAGGAACCTGGCGGCCGAGCCACGGAAGTTCATCGACTTCTCGCCCGGCATCCCCATGTTCATCATCGGGCCGCCCGGACCGCGGCGCTGGGGCATCCGCTGGACCGGGGCGGGACGCTGTTCCGTGCTCATGCTGTCGCCTCCTCGACGCTGACCTGCGAGTACACGATCTCCCGGTAGGTCTCCGACGACTCCAGCAGCTCGGCGTGGGTACCGACGCCCACCACCAGCCCGTCCTCCATCACGACGATCGAGTCCGCGTGCCGGATGGTCGCCACGCGTTGCGCGACGACGAGCACGGTCGCGTCCCGGGTCTCAGGGACGAGCGCCGCGCGCAGCGCAGCGTCTGTGGCGTAGTCGAGCGCGGAGAACGAGTCGTCGAACAGGTACACCGACGGCTTCCTGACGAGCGCGCGGGCTATCGCGAGGCGTTGCCTCTGGCCACCCGACACGTTCGTGCCGCCCTGCGAGATCGGCGCGTCCAGCCCTTCGGGCAGCGCCTCCACGAACGGGCGGGCCTGTGCGACCTCGAGCGCGTGCCACAGCTCCTCGTCGGACGCGCCAGGCTTGCCGTACTCGAGGTTCGTCCGCACGGTGCCCGCGAAAAGGTACGGCTTCTGGGGGACCAGGCCGATCTGGGTCCACAGCTGGTCCGGGTCGAGCTCACGGACGTCGACGCCGTCCAGCAGCACGGAGCCGCCGGTCACGTCGAACAACCGCGGGATGAGGTTGACGAGCGTCGTCTTGCCGGCACCGGTGGATCCGATGACGGCCGTCGTCCGGCCGGGCTCCGCGAGGAGGTCGACGCCGTGCAGCACCGAGCGCTCGGCACCCGGGTAGCGGAACTCGACACCGCGCAGCTCGAGCAGCCCGGAACGGGTGCCCGGCAGGCTCTGCGGGTTCGCCGACGGCACCACGGAGGTCTCCGTCTCCAGCACCTCGCCGATGCGCTCCGAGGACACGACGGCCCGCGGCACCATCACGAACATCATCGTCGACATCATGACCGCGATGAGGATGTAGGCGATGTACGACAGGAACGCGGTCAGCTGGCCGATCTGCATCGCGCCGGAGTCCACGCGGTACGCGCCGAACCACAGGACGGCCACGCTGGTGATGTTGAGCACCACCATGACCGACGGGAACATCAGGGCCATGAGCTTGCCGACCCGCAGCGACGTCTCGTAGAGGTCGGCGTTCGCGCCGTCGAACCGCTGCGACTCGCGACGCTCCCGCACGAACGCGCGGACCACGCGGACGCCGGCGATCTGCTCCCGGAGCACCCGGTTGATCCCGTCGATGCGCTTCTGCATCACCCGGAAGTAGGGCACCATCCGCGAGATGATCACGCCGATGATGACGCCGAGCACCGGCACGGAGACCAGCAGGATGCCGGAGAGGACCACGTCCTCGCGCATCGCCATGATCACGCCGCCGACCAGCATGATCGGCGCCATGATCAACATCGTGAAGGTCATCATGGTGACCATCTGGACCTGCTGGACGTCGTTGGTCGTGCGGGTGATCAACGTCGGTGCGCCGAACTTGGCCACCTCCTGCGCCGAGAACGTCTGCACCTGGCCGAACAGTCGTTCGCGCACGTCACGCCCGAACGCCATGGCGGTCCGTGAGCCGTAGTAGACCGCGATGATCGCGGCGACGACCTGCACGAAGCTCACGGCGAGCATCACGCCACCGAGACGCAGGATCTCCGCGGTGTCGCCCTTGACGACGCCGTCGTCGATGATCCGGGCGTTGAGGCTGGGCAGGTAGAGCGTGGCCATGGTCTGCACCAGCTGCAGCAGGACCACGGCGATCACAGCGCCCTGGTACGGCTTCAAGTGCACCTTGAGCAGCTTGATGAGCATCAGGCGCTCCTCTCGGGGGACTGGGGGTTTCGCAGGACGCCGTGCAGGAGGAGATCGACCAGGCGTTCGGGATCGGGCGCCGCGGGCGTCATTCCACGTCGTCGTTGGTCGACCGCCCGCATGGTGGTGCCGAGGATGACGGTCAGGAACAGCTCCTCGACGTCCTCGACGGGGAGTCGCAGGGCGTCGGCGTCCGGGGCAAGGACCGCGAGGACCGCCTCCCGGACCGCGTCGTTTCCCGGCTCCGTGCGCCGCGCCCACGCACGCATCTCCGCGTGCCGGTCGCCCGATGCGGGCTCCTCCCGCGAGACCTCGTGCAGGAGCTGCATCCAGCGCATCCCCGCTTCGGCACGGGCGAATCCGAGCTGCGTGAGCACCACCAGACGCTCACGCAGCGGCAGGCTCATGTCCACCGCATTGATCTCGGGCACGCCGGCGGCGGGGTCGACGGCAGCCATGACCGCCTCGTACACGAGCGTGCGCTTGTCCGTGAACACGCGGAAGAGCGTGCCCTCGGCGACACCGGCGGCCTCGGCGAGCTCGCGAGTGGTGACGGCGGCGCCGCGTTCCAGGAGCACCGGGCGGACGGCCGTCAGGATCGCGGCCCGGCGCTCGTCCGGTGGCAGCGGAGCGGCTCGAACCTTGGCAGGCGGCGCAACGATCTCCATGCGGCCGACACTAACTGAGTGAGCACTCACTCCGCTACCCGTTCGCTGTGAGCGAACGACGACGCCGTGGCCGACGAAGACGAAGGGCCGGGCCCAGCGGCCCGGCCCCTCGTCCCGTCAGGCGCCTGTTGCCGGCTGCTCAGGGGCTCGCGGTGGAACCGCCCCGGAACCCGGCTTCTGTCCCAGCTCGGCTGCGGGGTCGAACGGCACCCCGCTGAGCGTGCCGGAGCTTGTCGCGTCCGCGGTCGCGGCTGCCGACTCACGCCGCGCCTCGGCGAGCGCCTCGGCGGGGTCCGTCAGGGTCGTCGCCGGCAGGTCGTCGCCCAGCGGCGACGTGCCCGCGGGCCGCGTCGACTCCTCGGTGAACGGTCCGCCGAAGCCCTTGGCGAAGGTGCCCAGCGCGCTGGTCAGCTCGGACGGAAGGAACCACATCTTGTTGGACGGGTACGCCGCGATCTTCGGCAGCGTCTGCAGGTACTGGTACGCCAGCAGCTTCGGGTCGGCGTCGCCACGGTGGACGGCGTCGAACACCTGCAGGATCGCTCGGGCCTCACCCTCGGCGTTGAGGATCGCCGCCTGGGCGTTGCCCTCGGCGCGCAGGATCGCCGACTGCTTCTCGCCCTCCGCGGTCAGGATCTGCGACTGCTTGATGCCCTCCGCGGTGAGGATCGTGGCGCGACGGTCACGCTCGGCGCGCATCTGCTGCTCCATCGAGCCCTTGATGCTCTCGGGCGGGTCGATCGACTTGAGCTCGACGCGGTTGACGCGCACACCCCACTTGCCGGTCGCCTCGTCCAGCACGCCACGGAGCTGCCCGTTGATCTGGTCACGGCTCGTCAGCGTCTGCTCGAGGTCCATCGACCCGACGACGTTGCGCAGGGTGGTGACGGTGAGCTGCTCGATGCCCTGGATGTAGTTGGCGATCTCGTACACCGCCGACTTCGGCTCGGTGACCTGGAAGTAGATGACCGTGTCGATGCTCACCACGAGGTTGTCGGAGGTGATCACCGGCTGCGGCGGGAACGACACCACCTGCTCGCGCAGGTCGACACCGGCACGGACCCGGTCGATGAACGGGATCAGCAGGTGCAGACCGGCGTCCAGCGTCCGCGAGTAACGGCCGAGCCGCTCGACGACGACCGCAGTGGCCTGCGGCACGATCCGCACCGCGCGCACGAGCGCGATGATCACGAACAGCAGGATCAGGCCGCCGACGATGTAGGCAGCGATCGTTTGAGGGTCGTCCATCTATGTCCTCCAGGAGGTCACTCGCCGGCACCCTGCCCACGAGTAGTACGCACGATCAGGAAGGGCTCAGCCGCCGACGAGGGGTGCGACGACCGCCGTGGCGCCGTCGATGCGCGCGACGCGCACCTCCGTACCGGGCGGGATCGCCAACGCGTCGTCGACGCGGGCGCTCCAGACCTCCCCGTTGAGCTTCACGCGCCCACCCTCGACGGTCACGGTCGAGACGACGACGGCTTCCTTGCCGACGAGGGCCGCAGCATTGGTCTCCACCAGCACCGTGCGCTCACGCAGGCGCTTGAGCAGGAAGGGGCGCAGCGTCGCCAGCAGCACGACGGACGTCAGCGCTGCGACCAGGAACTGGACGCCGACCGGGGCATCCAGCCCCGCGGCGACGGCGCCGGCCAGGCACCCGCCCGCGAACATGACGAGGACGAGGTCGAGGGAGAGCATCTCGAGGATGCCGAACAGCACTGCCCCGCCGACCCACCACAGCCAATCCATCGGGCTCACTCCCCTGCACCTGGCGGTCTCCGACGTCGGATCCGTCCTTCGATACTAGGGCGCGGACGACGTCAGCGTGGGCCACTCGCGCGGGCAGACCAGCGCCCGTCGATCTTGTCGACCACGAGCTCCAGATCGAATGCACCGGAGAGCGTCTGGGCGGTGAGCACCTCGTCCACGGGACCCGCGGCGAACACCTTCCCCTGCCGGAGCAGGAGCACGTGGGTGAAACCCTGCGGGATCTCCTCGACGTGGTGCGTGACGAGCACCAGCACGGGCGACTTCCGGTCCGCGGCCAGCTCGGCGAGCGCGGCGACCAGCTCTTCGCGTCCGCCGAGGTCGAGGCCGGCGGCCGGCTCGTCGAGCAGCAGGAGCTCCGGGTCGGTCATCAGGGAGCGAGCGATCTGGACGCGCTTGCGCTCCCCTTCGCTGAGGGTGCCGAAGTACCGGTCGCTCAGGTGCGCCACCCCGAACGCGCCGAGCAGATCGGTCGCGCGTGCCTCGTCGAGCGACTCGTAGCTCTCGCGCCATCGGCCGGTGACCCCGTAGGCGGCAGTCAGGACCACGTCACGCACCGTCTCACCCGCGGGGATCTTGTCCGCCAGCGCGGCACTCGACAGGCCGATGCGCGGACGCAGCTCGAACACGTCGACACGGCCGAGCCGTGATCCCAGCAGGTCGGCGGTGCCTGTCGTCGGGTGCATGCGCCCGGAGGCGACCTGCACCAGGGTCGTCTTGCCCGCACCGTTGCGGCCGAGCACCACCCAGCGCTCACCGTCCCGGACCGTCCACGACACGTCGTCCAGGATGGTCGTGGTCCCGCGGCGGATGCTCACGGCCTGCAGGTCGAGCACGTCGGTCATGGGCATGACCCTAATAGCCCTGCACGACGACATGGTGCCGGGAGGGTCGGCGACGACGTGCGTTCCGTCACCAGCGTCGTCACGTCCTACCTTTGTCGAGTGGACATCGCCCTGGAGCTCCCGCGCTCCGTGCTGCTCGCCCTGTGGCTCGGGGGCGACGGCGTCGGTCGCGGACCCCTGCTGAGCGCGGTCCAGTCGGACGACGAGCCGCACACGGTCCGCTACGAGCCGGGCTCGAACGACCCGGTCCGTGACGACGTCACGACCGAGCCGCTCTCGTCGCTCCTCGACGCCGTCGAGCCCGGCCCGCGCGAGACCGCGACGGTCCTTCCCGCACCCGGGGACCTGGGCGCGACCCCCGCCGCAGTGAGCGCAGCAGCGACCGACGCGGGAGAGGCGGTCCTGGTGCGGTCGGGACACACGTGCCTCGTCGCGGTGCCGCTGGTCGAGCGGTTCGGGTCGCACCTCGAACCCGGGCACCTGGTGACGTGGGAGGTCACCGAGGTGGCCGACTGGAGGCATGCGGTGCACGCGCGCACCGGTTCGCTGGCCGAGGCCGAGCGCGACCTGCAGCAAGGGCTGCTGCAGGTGACCGACGCGCTGCAGCGGCTCGACGTGGCGCGCTGGCGACCGGACGCCGCCGAGTCGATCGTGGCGCTGCGCGACATCGGGCTGCCCACGTGGCGGCTGCCCGACGGCCTCGACGGGCGGACGGTGCGGGTGCTGACGAGTGCCGCCCGGCTGCGCGCGATCGTCACCCTGGCAGCCCAGGACGACGGTGCCGCGGTCAACCTCTGGCAGGCCGACCAGCGGTCGACCGCGCTGCGCGACGTGGACCGGCTGGCCCGCCGCGCCATGAGCGCGGCCGCGACGATGCTGGCGGTCTGAGGCTGGTCCGATCGAGTGGAGAACATCGCCAACCTCTACGGCGGTTCGGCGGAATAGATCGATCGAGCCCGGCCGCGTCGTGCCGCTCAGGCCAGGGCTGCGCGGTACACGTCCAGGGTGCGGTCGGCGACGGCCTCCCAGGAGAAGTGGTCCTCGACGCGCTGCCGCGAGGCGAGGCCCCACCGCGCGGTCCGAGCGGCGTCGCTGACGGCGTCGGCGAGCGCCGCACCCAGGTCGGCGACGAACGCGGCGGGGTCCACGGGCGTACCGGTGCCGTCCTGCAGCTGGTCGATCGGGACGAGCAGCCCGGTGACCCCGTCGTCGATGACCTCCGGGATGCCACCGGTGGCGGTGCCGACGACCGGCAGACCGACCGCCATCGCCTCGAGGTTGACGATGCCGAGCGGCTCGTACACGGAGGGGCACGCGAACACCGTGCCGTGCGAGAGGACGGCGATCAGGTCGTCCCGCGGCAGCATCTGCTCGATCCAGACGATCCCGGTGCGACGCGTGCGCAGCTCGTCGACCAGGCCGGTCACCTCCGCGAGGATCTCCGGGGTGTCGGGTGCGCCGGCGCAGAGCACCACCTGGACGTCGGCGGGAAGCAGCTCGACCGCCCGCAGGAAGTACGGCAGGCCCTTCTGCCGGGTGATCCGGCCGACGAACACCACGGACGGCCGTGACGGGTCGATGCCGAGGGCACGCACCGTCGCGTCGGCGCGGGCGAGCACCTCCTCGCCCGTCGGTCGCTGCCACTGGTCGAGGTCGATGCCGTTGTGGACGACCTTGACCAGGTCCGGGTCCACCGACGGGTAGGACCGAAGGATGTCCTCGCGCATGCCGCCGCTCACGGCGATCACAGCGGCCGCGCCCTCGTAGGCCGTCTTCTCCGCCCAGCTCGACAACGCGTAGCCGCCACCGAGCTGTTCGGCCTTCCACGGCCGAAGGGGCTCGAGACTGTGCGCGGTGACCACGTGCGGGATGCCGTTCAACAGCCCGGCGAGGTGGCCACCCAGGTTGGCGTACCAGGTGTGGGAGTGCACGAGGTCGGACGCCACTCCGTCAAGGCCCACCCGCCCCACCGCGTCGGCGATCTCCAGGTCGACGCCGAACGTCTGGAGCGCCGCGTTCGCACCGGCGAGGTCCACGGGTACCGCGTATCCCGAGACCCCGGTCTCGTCGCGCGGACCGTCGAAGCAGTGCACCCGCACGTCGATCGAGCGGGCGAGCACGCGGGTGAGCCCGACGACGTGCACGCCGGCCCCGCCGTAGACGTGCGGGGGGTACTCCCGGGTCAGCAGATCGACACGCACGCGAATCATCCCCTCAGCGACCGGCTCCGACGACCGGCTCTTCCGCGACACGCTAGCGCGTGGCGGCTCTGACCTCGCCCGGACCGCGCGAGGGGCCTAGGGTCGACTCATGGCAGCGCCGCGCGTCCTCGCTATCGTCCTCGCAGGTGGGGAAGGCAAACGCCTGATGCCCCTGACCGCCCACCGAGCAAAGCCGGCGGTGCCCTTCGGGGGCCTGTACCGGCTGATCGACTTCGCGTTGTCGAACGTCATCAACTCCCGGTACCTGCATGTGATCGTGCTCACGCAGTACAAGTCGCACAGCCTCGACCGGCACGTCTCCAAGACGTGGCGCATGAGCTCGCTGCTGGGCAACTACGTGGCGGCCGTCCCGGCGCAGCAGCGCGTCGGCAAGCACTGGTACCTGGGCAGCGCCGACGCCATCTACCAGTGCCTCAACATCATCGACGACGAGCGCCCGGACATCGTCGTCGTCGTGGGCGCCGACCACGTCTACCGCATGGACTTCTCCCAGATGGTCGACGCGCACATCGCGTCGGGCGCCGAGTTCACGGTGGCCGCCATCAGGCAGCCGATCGAGGAGTCCGACCAGTTCGGCGTCATCGAGGTGGACCCGAACGACCCCAGCCGGATCGCGCGTTTCCGCGAGAAGCCGACCGACCCGGTCGGGCTGGCGGACTCCCCGGGCGAGATCCTGGCCTCGATGGGCAACTACGTGGCCAACGCGGACGCCCTGGTCGCCGCGGTGACCGCGGACGCCGAGGACGTCAACTCGCGGCACGACATGGGTGGCGACATCGCGCCGTGGTTCGTGGAGCGCGGCACGGCGGGCGTGTACGACTTCATCCGCAACGACGTGCCAGGCTCGACACCGCGAGACCGCAACTACTGGCGCGACGTCGGGACGATCGACGCGTTCTACGAGGCGAACATCGACCTCATCTCCATCGAGCCGGTGTTCAACCTGTACAACAACGCGTGGCCGCTCTACACCGGCTACACGTCTCTGGCACCCGCCAAGTTCGTGCACGCCGGGGCGGGACGTCTGGGGCACGCGGCGGACTCGATCGTGTCCCCCGGCGTGCTGATCTCGGGTGCGACCGTCAGCGGGTCGGTGCTGTCGCCGGGCATCCGGCTGCACTCGTGGGCGCAGGTGACCGACTCGGTGCTCATGGACGACATCGAGGTAGGCCGGTACGCCCAGATCCACCGCGCGATCATCGACAAGAACGTCGAGATCCCCGAACGCGTGCGGATCGGGCTCGACCACGAGCACGACCTCGCCCGCGGGTTCACGGTCACCGAGTCCGGCATCACGGTCGTCCCGAAGGGCGCGGTCATCGAGGCGGACTGAGCGGACGGTCACGGGCCGGAACCGACTACTCTCCCGTCCCGTGACCTCCCCCGATCACCTCGACCTGTCCCCCGGCCGCCGGCTGCTCGTCATGGACGTGGACTCCACGCTCATCACGGGCGAGGTGATCGAGATGCTCGCGGCCCGCGCCGGCTCCGAGGCGCTGGTCACCGAGATCACCGAGCGAGCCATGCGCGGCGAGCTCGACTTCGCGTCGTCGCTGCACGAGCGCGTCGCGACGCTGGCCGGCCTGCCGGTGTCGGTCTTCGACGACGTGCTCGCGGAGGTCGTGCTCTCGCCGGGTGCGGTCGAGCTGATCGCCGAGATGGCGGACCGTGGCTGGCCTGTCGGGCTGGTCTCCGGCGGCTTCGTCGAGATCGTCGGGCCGCTCGCCGCGCGGCTCGGCATCACGCTGACGCACGCGAACCAGCTGGAGGTTCTCGACGGGCGCCTCACGGGCAGGGTCAGCGGGGACGTCGTCGACCGTGCCGCCAAGGCCGTGACCCTGCGGGACTACGCCTCCCGCGTCGACGTGCCGATCGCCCGCACGATCGCGATCGGCGACGGAGCGAACGACATCGACATGGTGACCACGGCCGGCTTCGGGATCGCCTACAACGCCAAGCCGCTGCTGTGCGCCGCCGCGGACGCCGTGATCAGGGACCGTCTCGACGCGGTGCTGGCCCTGCCGGTCTTCACCGCCTGACGGCCGGCCGGGCGCGCAAGGCCGCCGAGTTCGTGCATTCCTACCGAGTTCGTCTGTTGGAACGAACGACCTCGGTTCAGACGCACGAACTCACCGGACCGCCGACCGCCGACCGGACCGCCGACCGCCGACCGGACCGACGACCGCCGATCCGCCGGCTTCGTCGTCACTCGGCGAGCGTGAGCCGGCGCAGGCCGGCGTCGCCTGGTTCCAGCGCGCCCCAGGGCGTCGCGACGGTCAGCAGGGACCAGCTGGCCGTCGGAACGCCGACCCGGACACGGGCGAGGGTCGTCGGATCGGAGTCCGGACCTGCCAGACCGACCGCAAGGTGCGACATGGTCGGTTCGTGACCCACGACGAGCAACGTGCGCACGTCGTCCGAGATCGTCTGAACGATCTCCAGCACCTCGCGGACCCCCGCGTAGTAGAGCGCCTCGTCGAACCGGACCTCCGGCGCTGCGCCGAGCGTCGCCCGGGCGAGCTCCCACGTCTGGCGCGTGCGCACGCTCGACGAGCAGAGCACCAGGTCAGGGACCAGAGCATCGGCCGCCAGGGCGGTGCCCACACGGCCTGCCTGGCGTCTGCCGACCAGTGACAGGGGACGCTGGATGTCCTCCATGTGCTCCGGATGCTCCGCCTTGGCGTGGCGGAGCAGGATCAGGTTCCGGGTGCCGGGATCGAGCGTCACCGGCTCAGGGTCCCATCAATGCGAGGTCGACCGCACGCTTCGGGACTCACAGACCCATCGCGTGGACGCCGCCGTCGACGTGCACGATCTCGCCCGTCGTCGCCGGGAACCAGTCGGAGAGCAGTGCGGCGACCGCGCGCGCGGTCGGCTCCGGGTCGCTCACGTCCCAGCCCAGGGGTGCGCGCTCCGACCAGCCCTCCTCCATGGTGTTGAAGCCCGGGATCGACTTGGCGGCGGTGGTCCGGATCGGGCCTGCCGAGACGAGGTTCACGCGGATGCCGTCTGCTCCGAGGTCACGGGCCAGGTAGCGCGCGGTCGACTCGAACGCGGCCTTGGCGACGCCCATCCAGTCGTAGACCGGCCAGGCGTAGCGCGCGTCGAACGTCAGCCCGACCACCGCGGAGCCGCGGGTGAGCAGCGGCTTCGTCGCGACGGCCAGCGATTTCAGGGAGTAGGCACTGACCTCGAGCGCCGTCGCCACGTCCGCCCACTCCCCCGCCAGGAAGTTGCCGCCCATGACCGACTGCGGCGCGAAACCGATGGAGTGCACGGCACCGTCGAGGTGGTCGGCATGCTCGCGCACGCGCTCCTGCAGCGCCTCGAGGTCCTCCGCCGACGTGACGTCGAGCTGGAGAACGGGCGCCGGCTTGGGCAGGCGGCGAGAGATCGCCTGCGTGAGGCGGAACTGCCGGCCGAACGACGTCAGCAGCACCTCCGCGCCCTCTTCCTGCGCGAGGCGCGCCACGTGGAAGGCGATCGAACCGTCGGTGAGGACGCCGGTGACCAGGAGTGTCTTGCCGTCGAGCAGACCCATCAGTGTTCCGTTCTCTAGTTCCGTACGAAGTGTCAGTGACCCATGCCGAGACCGCCGTCTACCGGGATCACCGCACCGGAGATATAGGCAGCGGCGTCGGAGGCGAGGAACTCCACGACTCCGGCGACCTCGTCGGGTGTCGCGAAGCGGCCCGCCGGGATGGCCTCTCGGTAGGCCTTCTGCTTGTCGTCGGGCAGGGCCCGCGTCATGTCCGTGTCGATGAAGCCCGGCGCGACGACGTTCGCGGTGATCGCGCGCCCGCCCAGCTCGCGGGTGATCGAGCGCGCCATGCCGACGAGGGCAGCCTTCGACGCCGCGTAGTTGACCTGGCCCGCGCCGCCGTACAGGCCGACCACCGACGAGATGAAGATGATCCGTCCGCGGCGCAGACGGATCATGCCCTTGCTCGCGCGGCGCGCGCAGCGGAACGAGCCCGTGAGGTTGACGTCGATGACGTCGGCGAACTCCTCGTCGGACATCCGCATGAGGAGCTGGTCGCGCGTGACACCGGCATTGGCGACGAGCACCTCGACCGGACCGTTCGCGGCCTCGATCTCGGCGAACGCCGCGTCGACGCTGGCCGAGTCCCGTACGTCCCCGACGACTCCGAGGACGCCTGCGGGCAGGTCACCGGAGCGGTAGATGGTGGCCACCTTGTCGCCGTTCGCCACGAAGCGCTCGGCGATCGATCGGCCGATCCCGCGGTTCGCGCCCGTCACCAGGACGCTGCGGGCGGATGGGGTCGTGTTGTCGGATGTCTCAGGCACGGGACACGACGCTATCCGACGTCCGCCCCACGTCACGGCACCGCCCGCCCACAGGTTCGTCGGGCCGTGTTGTGGGACCTGCACAAGAGCACCCCCTCGCCGACTCCGGACTACCATCAGGTGGTGAGCAGCAACCGTCGACGGAACGACCCCCGCGAGGGCGAGGTGCAGAGGATCACCACCGCCCCGGAGCCGCTCGCCGACGACATGTCCCGCCGCCAGAGCCGCTACCTGATCCAGATGTCGATCCGCGTCGTGGCCTTCCTGGTCGCCGTGCTCACCTGGAACCACATCCCGATGTGGGCCTCCCTCGTCTTCATCGTCGCGGCGGTCGTCCTGCCCTATGTCGCCGTCCTGTTCGCCAACGCCGGTCGGGAGCGCGACGACGACGGCGTCGACTACCTGGTGGCGCGCGAGATCGGCCCGGGTCTCGAGCCGGGCGGTCTGGGTCCCGCACCGACGGCGGGCCGGGGTCCGGAGTCGGACGCGTGAGCCTGCTCGGACCGACGCCGGACGCGGTCGACGACCTGATCTGCAGCGCCCGCGCTTGTCGCGCGGCGGCGACCTGGGGGCTGCTCTGGAACAACCCGAAGCTGCACACACCGGACCGTCGCAAGGTCTGGCTCGCCTGCGACGACCACCGAGAACCGCTCTCGCAGTTCCTGGGAGTCCGAGACTTCCTGCGTGACGTCGTGCCGGCGTCGACGCTCGAGCGGGTCGACGTGCCATGAGCCCGGCGGTCCGCCGCTCAGTCGGCCTCGTCGTCGTCGCGCTCGTCGTCGCCGTCGCGTGCACGCTCCTCGGGCGCTGGCAGTGGAACCGCCACGTCTGGCGCGACCACGCCATCGCGGTGGTCACGTCCAGCGCGAAGGCGGCGCCGGTCCCGCTCGACCAGATCCTGTCGACCACCGACGGCTCGCTGCCCCCGCAGGACGTCTGGCGTCGGGTCGAGGTGACCGGACACTACGAGCCCGACGCGACCGTGCTGCTGCGCAACCGTCCTGTGGACGGCAACGCCGCCTACCACGTGCTCGTCCCGTTCGTGGTGGAGGACGCGTCCGCCGGGACTGCTTCACGACCCACTGATCCGGGTGCCGTGCTCGTCGTCGACCGGGGCTGGGTGCCCACCGGTGAGACGTCTGCCGCGGAGGTCCATCCGCCGGCGCCGCCGACCGGCTCGGTCACGGTGACCGTCAAGCTGCGCGCGACCGAGCCCGCCTCCACACGCTCAGCCCCGGCCGGTCAGGTTCAGGCGATCGCCGTCGACCAGGTCCTGGACGCGGCGGACATGGCCGGCGCGACGACGTTCCCGGCGTACGGCGGCCTCACGGCGGAGACACCCGCTCCCGCCGTCGCCCTCGGTCCGCTCCCCGCGCCGAGCACGGACCCCGGGTCTCACCTGTCGTACGCGTTCCAGTGGTGGGTGTTCGCGCTCGGCGGCCTCGTGGCCTTCCTCGTCATGGCTCGTCGTGAGCTGCTGGAGGCGCGTGTCGAGGCCCAGGACGACGGTGCACGGCCGGACGCCGTGTCGCCCAGCGGTGACGGTCCGGCGCTCTGGCCCACCCGCGACGACCCACGACCCGCCCGTCGCAGGCCTGAACCGAGACGTCGTCCCGACCCGAACGTGCCGCACCGCCGAGGTGGTCGCGACGAGGACGCCGAGGACGCCCTGATCGACGCTCAGCTCGCAGCGGCAGACGACCGGTCCTGACCGGCTACGCGCTCACCGGCTGACTCTGCTCGATCCACTGCTGTGCCGTCGCGTGCGCGACGGCCGCGTCGCCGCGGTACCGCCACGGCCAGTCCGACAGGTGCTCACGGGTCTCGGCGAGGTGCACCGCGGCCCGTGCCGGCTCGTCGGCGAGCCAGTAGGCGAACGCCAGGACGTTGTGGGCCCACGGCTTGTCGATCGGCGAGGGCCCGTCCGCTCCGGCACGCCAGCGCCCCTCCGCGGCCGCGATCGCCGCTCGCACCTCGGGCGTGGACATGTACTCCCCGGGCTCTTCGAGGTCCTGCTCGAGGTGAGCGGCGACGATCATCAGCGTCGCGGCGGAGCCGGCCGGCGCGTTCGCGGAGACGTCCTGCGCGAACGCGAACATCTCCTCCCTGCTGCCGAACCACTTCGCAGCCTTGAACTGCAGGGCCTCCTGCAGCCCCGCCCGGTGGAACGGAACCAGGGCACGGAGCGAGGCGAGCCGTGCCTCGTGCTCGTCGGCACCGAGCTGGAGACCTCGCGCGAGGGTGAGGCGTGTCACCCGCGGTGACGGGTCGTCGGGAGCGACCACCACGGCCTGGTGCGCCCGACGTTCGGCAACCCGCAGCTTCGCGAGGAAGCCGTCGACGTCGTCGACGCGCGAGTAGCCTCCTCGGTGCACCCACGCACGCACCACGTCGGTCTCCGCTTGCAGCACGAGCGCATCCGCGTCGTCGGGCTCAGCGTTGCGCCAGGCCGCCAGCCAGCCGGGGCTCTCCGCCGCCGCCTTCGCCAGGACCCACACGCGCTGGAACCGGACCTCGGGGTCGGTCGAGGCGCGGATCAACGCCGCCGCCGGCTCCCATCGGCCCTCCAGCGCCGTCGCGCGGGCTGCGACCAGGTCCGCGTCGCCCAGAGCCTCGTCGACGGTGACCTCGACCGTCACGGTCGGTCCACCGGACCTCTTCGCGGACCTCCTGCCGGAACGACCGCCGGACCTCGCGCGGGGCCTCCAGCCGGACCTCCTGAGTGGGACGGCGATCGCGACGGCGAGACAGGCGACGACGAGAAGGACGATACCGACGACGACGGCGACCGCGATGGGATCCACGCGCGGATGGTTCCACAGGGCGCGCCCGACGCGAAAGACCTGTATCGGGGAAACGCGCGCTTGTCGGCCCCATCGCACTTTTTCGAGCGAAGACGACGTAACTTGCAGTCGATTATCGACATCTTGCACCAATGTGTCTGGATCGCTACGGTCTATCCGTCGGTCACGCGACCGATGACAACCCGCACGGACCAAGCGCTCTCCACGGACGCGTGGAGTCTGCGAGGCAGCGTCGCCTCCGCCCGACCCGAGTCCTCTCGGAGACACACCCCCGCGCCAACGGCGGCCGAGGGTCGATCGGCGGTCCCAAGACCCGCGTTTCCCATCGGTACTGTCGAGAGTGAGAAACCCCTATGTTCGCCATGCGAACCTCGCGAGGGCGTCGCCATGTCGGCGCCCTCGCGGCCAGCTCGGTCGTGATCGCCGCCGGCCTCGTCGCCCTCACCGGATCGGCGGCGTCGGCCGCAGCGACCGGCGGCGTCGGAGCGACCCTGCCGTACGTCGAGGTACAGGCAGAGAACGCCAGCACGAACGGCACGATCATCGGTCCGTCGGCGGCGTACAACACGCTCCCCGGAGAGGCCTCCTACCGCAAGGCCGTCACGCTGACGGGCCAGGGCAAGTACGTCGAGTTCACGACGCCCACGGCGACGAACTCGATCGACTTCCGCTACTCGATCCCCGACTCGGGCAGCGGCTCGGTCTACACGTCGCCGCTGTCGCTCTACATCAACGGGGTCAAGCAACCGAGCTTCACGCTGACCAACGCCTACAGCTGGTACTACTCGAGCTACCCGTTCAGCAACCAGCCCGGATCGAACGCGCACCACTTCTACGACGAGCTGAACCGCCTGTTCCCGACGACCTACCCGGCCGGCACCACGTTCCGGCTGCAGGTCGACTCGGATGCCACGGCGTCGTCGTCCACGATCGACTTCGCCGACTTCGAGAACGTGGCCGCGCCCCTCACGCAGCCGTCCGGGTCGACCTCGATCACGACCTTCGGCGCGGACCCCACCGGCGTGGCCGACTCGACGAACGCGATGAAGCAGGCCATCGCCGCGGCGGGAACGGGCGGAACCGTGTGGATCCCGGTCGGCACGTTCAAGATCGTCGACCACATCATCGTCAACAACGTGACGATCAAGGGCGCCGGCATGTGGTACTCCCGCACCACGGGTGACCGCATCGGGTTCTACGGCAACTACGCGCCGAACCCGAGCACCAACGTCCACCTGTCCGACTTCGCGATCTTCGGCAACGTGCAGGAGCGCAACGACGCCGACCAGGTCAACGGCATCGGCGGGGCGCTCACCAACTCGACGGTCGACCGGGTGTGGATCGAGCACACCAAGGTGGGCGCGTGGATGGACGGGCCGTTCGACAACCTCGTGATCAGCGGGCTCCGGCTGCGCAACTTCACCGCCGACGGCGTGAACTTCCACAACGGCGTGACGAACAGCCGGGTCACCAACAGCGACGTCCGCAACGCGGGCGACGACGGCCTGGCGACGTGGGCCGAGCAGAACGCCGACGTCAACGACTCGTTCGACCACAACACGGTGCAGTACCCGATCCTGGCCAACGGCATCGCGATCTACGGCGGTCACGACAACTTCGTCACCGACAACCGCGTGATCGACTCCGGCCTCACCCAGGGCGGCGGCATCCACGTCGCACAGCGCTTCGCCTCCACGACGCTCGGCCGCACCGACGTCCTGCGCAACACGCTCATCCGGGACGGCAACATCGACCCGAACTGGCAGTTCGGTGTCGGCGCCCTCTGGTTCGACGCGCGCGACGGCTCGATGACGGGCCTGACCAACGTCGACAACATCCTCATCCAGCAGAGCCCGTTCGAGGCGATCCAGTTCGTCTCGGGCTCGAACATCTCCAACGTCAAGATCAACAACGCGACCATCCAGAACACCGGCACGTTCGTCGTGCAGGAGCAGGTCGCGGGTGCGGCGACGATCACCAACACGACGGCCACCGGCACGCAGGGGCCGTCCTCGATCTACAGCTGCAGCAACCAGTTCGTGCTCACCGACGGCGGCGGCAACTCCGGCGTCTTCGGGACCCCGTTCTGCGGTCCGTGGCCGACGCCGACCCTCCCGCCGTACCTGCCCGACACCATCTCGGGCGTGAGCGTGAGCCCGGCGGCCGTGTCGTTCGGGTCGGTGGCCACCGGCGCGACGAGCGCGGCACAGGCCGTCACGGTCACCAACACCGGCACGACGTCGGCCGCGGTCGGCGCGATCGCCGTCACGGGTGACTTCAGCCAGACGAACGCCTGTGGTTCGTCACTGGCCGCCGGTGCATCCTGCACGGTGTCGGTGAAGTTCAGCCCGACCGCCGCCGGCGCGCGGTCCGGCAACCTCTCCGTGACTGCGAACGGGTCGGCCAACACGGTCCCCCTGTCCGGTACGGGCGTCGCACCCGGACCGATCCTGGGCGCCAACCCCGGCTCGCTCACGTTCGGCAGCACGATCGTCGGTGCCACGAGCCCGACGCAGACCGTGACGGTGACCAACACCGGCACCTCCGCGGCGACCGTCTCCGGCGTGACCGTGACGGGCGACTACACGCAGACGAACACCTGCTCCTCGGTGGCCGTCGGCTCCTCGTGCACGGTGACGGTGGCCTTCAAGCCCACGGCGGCCGGCTCGCGCACGGGAACCCTCACGGTGGCCAGCAACGCGAACAACAGCCCGACCACGGTCGCCCTCTCCGGGCCTGCGGTCGACTCCACCACCAACATCGCGCAGGGCAAGACCGCGAGCGCGAGCTCCCAGGTCAACAGCACGCAGGCGGCTGCCACAGCGGTCGACGGCGACGCGAACACCTACTGGGAGAGCAACAACAACGCGTTCCCGCAGTGGCTCCAGGTCGACCTCGGCGCCGCCACGAGCATCGGCAAGGTCACCCTCAGGCTCCCGCCGGCCTCGGCGTGGGCGACACGGACGCAGACGCTCTCGGTGCAGACGAGCACCGACGGCACGACGTTCGGCACGGTCGCGTCCGGGACCTACACGTTCAACCCGGCCGACGCGACGCCCAACACCGCCGCGATCACCATCCCGGCGACGAACGCCCGGTACGTGCGCGTGAACATCACGGCGAACTCGGGATGGCCCGCGGGGCAGATCTCCGAGCTGCAGGTGTTCCCGAGCGGCACCGTCACCCCGACGGCCGTGCTGGGCACCAACCCTGGCTCGCTCACGTTCGCGAGCCAGACCGTGAGCACCTCGAGCGCGGCACAGACGGTCACCGTCACCAACACGGGCACGGCGGCGGCAACGCTGTCCGGCATCCTGCTCAGCGGTGACTTCTCGCAGACGAACACCTGCGGGGCGACCCTGGCGGCCGGTGCCTCGTGCGCGGTCTCGGTCAAGTTCGCGCCGGCCGCGACCGGCAACCGCACCGGCACGCTGACGGTCACGAGCAACGCGTCGAACAGCCCGACCACGGTCGCGCTGAGCGGCACCGGGATCTCGGCGGCGACCGCGTCGCTGTCGGCCAGCCCGTCGTCGCTCACGTTCGGCTCGACCACGGTCGGCACGCCCAGCGCCGTCCAGAGCGTGACGATCACGAACACGGGCGGCGCCGCTGCCACGGTCTCGGGAGTCGCCACCACCGGTGACTTCTCGCAGACCAGCACCTGCGGGTCGACGCTGGCGGCCGGTGCCACCTGCGCCGTCGCCGTGACGTTCCAGCCGACAGCCACCGGTGCCCGCACCGGGTCGGTCACCGTCACCAGCAACGCCACCAACAGCCCCACGACCGTGGCCCTCTCGGGCACCGGCGCCGGCACCGCGACCGGCAACCTGGCGCTGAACAAGCCCACCGGCGAGCAGTCTCACAACGACGTCTACGCGTCCGTCAACGCCACGGACGGAAACCAGGCCACCTACTGGGAGAGCGCGAACAACGCGTTCCCGCAGTGGGTCCAGGTGGACCTCGGCTCGGCCCAGTCGGTCAACAAGGTCACGCTCAAGCTGCCGGCCAGCTGGGGCGACCGGGACCAGACCCTGACGATCCAGGGCAGCACGAACGGCTCCACGTGGGCGACGCTGTCGCCGTCCGGCGTGGCGCAGTTCCGGCAGGCCAGTGCGAACACGGTGAACCTCACGTTCGCGACGGCCACCGCCCGGTACGTGCGGGTCACGGTCAGCGCGAACACGGGCTGGATCGCCGGCCAGATCTCCGAGCTCGAGGTCTACGGTCCCGGAGGCTCCGGCACGGCCACCCTGGCCGCGTCCCCGGCGAGCCTCTCCTACGGCGCCACCACCCTCGGCGCGACGAGCGCGGCGCAGTCCGTGACGATCACCAACACCGGCGGCGCCTCGGCGAACCTCTCGGGCGTCACCGTCAACGGTGACTTCGCCGACACGACCACCTGCGGCGCCACCCTGGCCGCAGGTGCGTCGTGCACGGCGAGCGTCACCTTCCGGCCAACTGCCGCCGGTGTGCGCACCGGCACGCTCACGGTGGCCAGCAACGCCAGCAACCCGTCCCTGACGGTCGCGCTCAGCGGCACGGGCGTCGCGCCCACCTCAGCGACGCTCACCGCCAACCCGACGAGCCTGACGTTCGCCGGCACCGCGGTCGGCTCGGCCTCCCCGACGCAGGATGTGACGATCGCGAACACCGGCAGCGCCGCCGCGACCCTCAGCGGGGTCTCGGTCAGCGGTGAGTACTCGGACACGACCACCTGCGGCGCCTCGCTGGCCGCCGGCGCCTCGTGCACCGTCACCGTGACGTTCCGACCGACCGGGACGGGAACCCGCACGGGAACCCTCACGGTCGCGAGCAACGCCACCAACCCGGCCCTGGCCGTCGGTCTGACCGGGACGGGATCCCCCGTCTCGACCCCGACGATCACCGCCAACCCGTCGAGCCTGACCTACGGCAGCACCGCCGTGGGCTCGTCGAGCGCGACCCAGACCGTCGTGTTCACCAACACCGGGGGGGCGTCCGCGAACCTCTTCGGTGTGACGGCGAGTGGTGACTTCAGCCGGACCACCACCTGCGGCACCACGCTCGGTGCGGGCAACGCGTGCTCGGCGACCGTGACGTTCTCGCCCACGGCGGCAGGCACCCGCACCGGCAGCCTGACGTTCTCCAGCTCCGCGACCAACAGCACCCTGACCGTGCCGCTGTCGGGCACGGGCGGCACGACCACGGCAACGGACCAGGCGCCGGGCAAGACGATGACCTCGTCGTCCGACACCTTCACGTTCGTCGCCGCCAACGCCAACGACGGCAACCTCACCACCTACTGGGAGGGTGCGCTCCCGTCCTGGCTGAACGTGGCCATGAGGGCGAACGTGTCCGTCTCGTCGGTCGTCGTCAAGCTCAACCCGGACCCGGCCTGGGGCACGCGCACCCAGACCTTCTCCATCGAGGGCAGGGACCAGGCGGGCGGCAGCTACACGACCATCAAGCCGTCGGCGACGTACACGTTCAGCCAGGGGAACAACGTCGTCACGATCCCGGTGAGCGCCACGGCGGCGGACGTCCGCCTGTCGTTCACCACCAACTCGGGCGCGTCCGGCGGTCAGGTGGCCGAGCTCCAGGTGCTGGGCGTCCCCGCTCCGAACCCGGACCTCGCCGTCAGCAACGTCGCGTCGACGCCCGCCAGCCCGCTGGAGACGGACGCCGTCACGCTGAGCGCGAAGATCACCAACGTCGGCACGGCGTCCGCCGCGGCGAGTGCGGTGAGCTTCTACCTCGGCACGACGAAGGTGGGGACGGCCAACGTGGCTGCCCTCGCCGCGGGCGGCTCCGCCACGGTGACGCTCAACGCCGGACCGCAGTCGGCCGGCACGTACGCCACCTCGGCGGTCGTCGACGAGACGAACGCGATCGTCGAGCAGAGCGAGGCGAACAACAGCGCGACGGGCCCGGCACTGACCGTGTCCCCCGTGCAGAGCGCAGACCTCGTCGCGACGACCGGCTGGTCGCCCACCTCGCCCTCGGGTGGGCAGACGGTCACGTTCACCACGACGGTCCGCAACCAGGGCAACCAGCCGTCGAGCGCGTCCGCGCACGGCGTCACGGTGACGATCAAGGACCAGACGGGTGCCGTCGTCAAGACGCTCACCCCGACCGCTCCTTCCGGAGTCGTCGCGGCGGGTGCGAGCGTCAACGTGACCGCCGGGACGTGGACCGCCGTGAACGGCAAGTTCACGGTGACCACCACGGTCGCCGCCGACTCGGCCGAGCTGTCCGTCAAGCAGGCCAACAACACCACGGTGCAGTCGCTGTCGGCCGGTCGTGGCGCGTCGATGCCGTACGACTCCTACGAGGCGGAGGACGGCACGCCCGCGGGCGGGGCGACCACGGTCGGACCCAACCGCACGATCGGCGACCTCGCGGGTGAGGCGTCGGGCCGCAAGGCCGTGCGGTTGAACGCGACCGGCAAGGCGGTCTCCTGGACCACGCGGGCGGCGACCAACACGATCGACGTCCGCTACTCGATCCCGGACGGCACCACGACGACGCTCGGGGTGTTCGACGGCTCCACGCAGGTGGGCACCGTGAACCTCGTGTCCAAGTACGCGTGGCTGTACGGGGCCGAGGCCTCGCCGCAGAACTCAGGCACGGGCCCGCGGCACATCTACGACGAGGCGAACGTGGTCCTGTCCACGACCGTCCCGGCGGGCTCCACGCTCTCGGTGCGCAACACCACCGGTGCGGACATCACGGTCGACTTCGTCCAGCTCGAGCTGGCGACGCCGATCGCGAATCCCGACCCGACGCACCTCGTCACGGTCAACGGCCTCGACGGCTCGGCGATCCAGACGGCCCTGAACACGGCCAACCAGAGCGCCACGGCCACCGGCATCTACCTGCCCGCGGGCGACTACCAGGTGTCGCAGAAGTTCCAGATCGGCCAGAAGCCGCTGCAGGTCGTCGGCGCCGGGCCGTGGTTCACACGGCTCTACGCACCGCAGGGCCAGGAGAACACCGACGTCGGCTTCACTCCCAACGGGGCCGGCGCCACGGGTTCGCAGTTCCGGAACTTCGCGGTCTTCGGCAACACCACCAGCCGGACCGACGGCTCCGGCCAGGTGTTCGCGCTGACCAACGTCACCAACATCACGATCGACAACGTGTGGGTCGCCCACACGGTCGTGATGGTGTGGGGCCAGAACGTGGACAGCTCGACGTTCACCAACAACCGGATCGACGACACGTTCGCCGACGGCATCACGCTGGCGAACGACAGCTCGAACAACGTCCTGCGCAACATGGCGGCGCACGCCACGGGTGACGACAGCTTCGCGCTGTTCAACGCCCAGGACGTGCACGCCGGCACGGTGTCGAACAACCTCGAGGAGAACCTCACGGCGATCCTCACGTGGCGCGCGAGCGGCTTCGCGGTCTACGGCGGCTCCGGGAACACGTTCCGGAACCTCTACGCGGCAGACCAGCTGACGTACCCCGGGTTGACCATCTCGTCGATCAACTTCGGGATCCCGTTCGTCGGGTTCAGCGGGACGACGACGTTCGACAGCATCTCGATCGTCCGGTCGGGCGGCCACTTCTGGGGTCAGCAGCTCTTCCCCGGTCTGTGGCTCAACTCCGGTGACGGGGCGTTCACGGGCATCCGCGTCAGCAACGTCGACATCGTCGACCCCACGTACGACGGGGTCATGTTCCAGACGAAGTACGTCGGGTCGAGTGCCACCAACCCGGTCGCCGACACCGTGCTGACGAACGTCACCGTCGACCGGGCGAACGAGCCCCGGCCGGACGGCAGCAACGTCGACGCGACCGCGTCGTCGTTCAACCTCACCGGCCGCACGGGTATCGCGGTCTGGTGCAACGCCCTCCCGGAGCCCGGTCAGGGACCGGCCATCGGGGCGGCGACGTTCACCAACCTGGTGATGACGAACAACTCGCACGACGTCGTCAACACCTGCCCCGGCTTCACCATCACGAGGAACTAGGTAAGGACGCGGACGGCCGGTGCCCTGCGGAGGGCACCGGCCGTCTCGTCGTTCCCCGGCTCAGGCGAGCGCGATCAGGTCGAGGTACGACGGGTTCCACAGGTCCTCGTCGCCGTCGGGCAGCAGCAGCACGCGCTCGGGGTCGAGGGCCGCGACGGCGCCCTCGTCGTGCGAGACGAGGACGACCGCGCCCGAGTACCCGCGCAGGGCCGCGAGGATCTCCTCGCGGGAGGCCGGGTCGAGGTTGTTCGTGGGCTCGTCGAGCAGCAGGACGTTGGCCGACGAGACGACGAGGGCTGCGAGCGCGAGGCGCGTCTTCTCGCCACCGGACAGGACCTTCGCGGGCTTGTCGGCGTCGTCGCCCGAGAACAGGAACGACCCCAGGACGGAACGCACCTGGGTCTCCGTCAGGTCCGGTGCCGCAGTCTTCAGGTTCTCGACGACGGTGCGGTCGAGGTCGAGCGTCTCGTGCTCCTGCGCGTAGTAGCCGAGCTTGAGGCCGTGGCCGGGTCGCACCTCCCCGGTGTCCGACTTCTCGACGCCGCCCAGGATGCGCAGCAGGGTCGTCTTGCCGGCGCCGTTGAGGCCGAGGACCACGACCTTGCTGCCCCGGTCGATCGCCAGGTCGACGCCGGTGAAGACCTCTTGGGAGCCGTACGTCTTGGACAGGTCGGCGGCCGTCAGCGGCGTCTTGCCGCAAGCAGCGGGCTCCGGGAAGCGCAGGTGCGCGACCTTGTCCGACGCACGGACGGCCTCGAGGCCGGACAGGAGGCGCTCGGCGCGGCGGGCCATGTTCTGCGCCGCGACGGTCTTGGTGGCCTTGGCACGCATCTTGTCGGCCTGCGCCATGAGCGTCGAGGCCTTCTTCTCGGCGTTGGCCCGCTCACGCCGGCGGCGCTTCTCGTCCGTCTCGCGCTGCTGCAGGTACGCGTCCCAGCCGAGGGCGTACTGGTCCAGCTGCGAGCGGTTGGCGTCCAGGTGGAACACCTTGTTCACCACCGCGCGCAGCAGGTCGGCGTCGTGCGAGATGACGATCAGCCCGCCGGAGTACGACTTGAGGTAGTCGCGCAGCCACATGATCGAGTCGGCGTCGAGGTGGTTGGTCGGCTCGTCGAGAAGCAACGTCTCCACGCCGGAGAACAGGATGCGAGCGAGCTCGACCCGGCGGCGCTGGCCACCCGAGAGCGTCCCGATGGTCTGGCCGAGCACGCGCTCGTCGAGGCCCAGGTTCGACGCGATCCGGTGCGCCTCGCTCTCGGCCGCGTAGCCGCCGGCCGCGTTGAAACGGGCGTCGAGCCGCGAGTACTTGTCCATCGCCTTCTCGCGGACGGCGTCGTCCTCGCTCGCCATCGCCGCCTCGGTGGCGCGCAGCGAGCGCACGATCTCGTCGAGACCCCGGGCGCTGAGCACGCGGTCCATGGCGAGCTGCTCGAGGTCGCCGGTGCGCGGGTCCTGCGGGAGGTAGCCGACCTCGCCGGAGCGGACGATCTGGCCGCCGGTCGGCTGCGTCTCGCCCGCGAGTGTCTTGGTGAGGGTCGTCTTGCCGGCGCCGTTGCGACCGACCAGACCGATCCGGTCGCCGGCCGCGATGCGGAACGACGACTCCTCGAGCAGCACACGTGCGCCGATGCGCAGCTCGACAGCCTGGGCAGTGATCACTTGACGGTTTCCTCCGATATAGCCGTGCGGCTCTTGGTCGCCGGCACAAACGCCAGCAAGTCTACGTGCGGCTAGCGTTGTCGGCGGTCGCTGGGTCTGCAGGACGCACCCGTCACCAGCGGGAGCTCCCGCGCCACACCACGACGACTAAGGGGTTAGTCATGGCCAACGCAGCCGAGAACGCCGCACCCGCTGTCACCGACGCAGCCACTCTGCCTGCTCCGGTCGCCCGCTCCTCCGTGGCCACCGACATCGCACTGATCGCGTCCTTCGCAGCGTTCATCGCCGTCTGCGCGATCCTGCCCGGCATCCCGACGGGGACCTCCGTGCCGATCACTCTCCAGACGTTCGGCGTCACCCTCGCCGGGCTCGTGCTCGGCTGGCGCCGAGGCGGCCTCGCGGTGCTGCTCTACCTCGTGCTCGGTCTTGCGGGCCTGCCGATCTTCTCCGGCGGCGCCGGCGGCGTGGCGGTGCTGCAGGGGGCATCTGCCGGGTACCTGCTGGCCTTCCCTGTTGGTGCGGTGGTCGCCGGCCTGCTCGCCGGCCGGGGTCTGTCAGGCGCCGACCGATTCGTGGCCTCCACGACGGCATCGGCGCTCGCGGCTCGGTTCGACCGACTCGGCGAGGGCCTCGTGCCCGCGAGGAGGCACCCGACCCGGCTGGTCGGCTCGGTCGGCAGCCGCATCTTCCGTTCGACCGCGACCTGGCGCTACGTCGCGCTGTTCGTGTCGGGCCTGGGGGCCAGCTTCCTGGTCATCCATCCGGCGGGAATCGTCGGGCTGATGCACAAGTTCGACATCTCCTTCCATGAGGCGCTCCTGGGCGACCTCCCCTTCTGGCCCGGCGACATCATCAAGAACCTCGCCGCCGCCGGCGTCGCGCTCGCGATCTTCCGGGCGTTCCCCGACATGCTGCGCAACCGCCGCTGACGTGATCGCGCTGGCCGGCGTCCAGGTCACCGCCTACAGCCCCGATGCTGCTGGCGGTGCGGACCGCATCGTGCGCCTGCTGGGCCCGGTCAGCCTGGCGCTCGGCGAGCACCGCATCGCGATCGTCGGCGCAAACGGCTCGGGCAAGTCCACGCTCGCGCGGCTGCTCAACGGCCTCGTCCTGCCCTCGTCGGGCACCGTCCAGGTGGACGGTCTCGACACCGCGCGGGACGGGGCCGCGGTGCGTCGGCGGGTCGGTTTCATGTTCACCGACCCCGATGCGCAGCTCGTGATGCCGACGCCGGTCGAGGACGTCGCGCTCTCCCTGCGCCGGCTGCCCCTCGATGCCGCCGCCCGCGACGCCGCAGCTCGCGCGGCACTGGCCAGGTTCGGTCTGGCCGATCGGGCCGAGGTACCCGTGCACTCGCTCTCCGGCGGCCAGCGACAGCTTCTCGCCCTCGCCTCCGTCCTCGCCACGGAGCCGCAGATCCTGGTGTGCGACGAGCCGACCACCCTGCTCGACCTGCGCTGGCGGCGGATCGTCGACGAGCTGCTCGCAGGACTGGACCAGCAGGTCGTCGTCGTCACGCACGACCTGGACGCCGCGCTGCAGGCGGACCGGGTCCTCGTCGTCGACGACGGTGCCGTCGCGTTCGACGGCGACCCGGTGCCGGCGGTCCAGTTCTACCGGGACCTCATGACGGCTGCCCACCCATGAGCACCGGACCGCTGCGGGCGCCCTGGACCGGGCCGCTCGGCCTCTACCACCCGGGCACCAGCCCGCTGCACCGCGCACGCGCGGGCCTCAAGCTGGCGATCCTGGCGTTGTTCACGCTCGCGGTCGCCCTCGCCCACGGTCCTCGCTCCGCTCTCGTCGCGCTCGGCATCGCGCTGCTCCTGCAGCTCGTGTCGCGCGTTCCGTGGCACCGGACCACTCGCGGCCTGCTGCCCACGCTGGTGGTCGCCGCGATGATCGGCGCCTACCAGTGGTGGGCCCGCGGCTGGGCGACAGCGGTGGAGGTCTCGGTCAACCTGGTCGCGCTCGTGCTGATCAGCACGCTCCTCACCGCCACCACGCGCGCCGACGCCCTGCTCGACGTCCTGGCGCGGATCGCTCGCCCCTTGCGACACGTCGGGCTGTCCCCCGAGGTGTTCGGGCTCACCGTCGGCCTGTTCCTGCGCACCATCCCCGTGCTCGTGCGGACCACGTCGGAGACCCGCGACGCGGCCCGCGCGCGCGGGCTGGAACGCCATCCCCGCGCCGTTCTCGTACCCGCAGCCGTCCGCATGGTCGCCCACGCTCGAGCGACCGGCGACGCACTCGCCGCACGGGGGTTGGGCGAGGACTGAAACGCCCTCGGGTGTCGGGACGCTGCGGTAGGTTCTCGTCGTCGGCGCCGGTGGTCGGGCGGCACGCGTCGGCGCTCGAACCGCTGCCCCTCATCGAGCCGGAGCCCATGTGAGCGACCCCCGTTCCGACGCGCCGGGCCCCTACCCGGCGGAGCCTCCGTACGGCCCGGGCCCCTACCCGCCCGGACCGGGACCGTACGCCCCGGGCCCGTACCCACCCGCAGGCTCCTACGACCCGTACGCGAAGTCCAAGGTGGTCGCCGGGATCCTGGGCATCCTGCTCGGCACGTACGGCGTCCATCGGTTCTACCTCGGCTACACGCGCGAGGGCCTGACGATGCTCCTCATCGCGATCGTCGGCGGCATCGTCACGTGCGGGATCGCGACCATCGTGGTGGGCGTCTGGGGGTTCGTGGAAGGCATCCTCTACCTCGTGGGTACGCCGGGGTCGCAGTGGACGCACGACGCGACGGGTCGTCCCCTGAGCGGTTGACGGCCCGCACGGCTACCTTTCCAGGATGACTTTCCAAGAGGGTGGCAATTTCGACGCAGGCCGCGTGCGCAGGCGCGGCCCCGGCAAGGGCGGCGTCGCCGTGGGAGGCGGCATCGGGGGGATCGCGGTCGTCGCGCTCATCCTGATCCTCAACGCGACCGGCAACCCCGAGCTCGCGAACGTCGTCAACCAGGTGGCGGGCGGTGGGGGCGGCGGCCAGCAGGCGGAGAGCACGCTCCCGGCGTGCACTGCGGCGGAGGCCAACAGCGACCGCGAGTGCCGGCTCGAGGGGACCATCGAGTCGCTCGACACCTACTGGGCGGCTACGGTCCCGACCGCATTCAGCCAGCCGGGCGTGCTCTCGTTCCAGAAGGCGGTGGACACCGGCTGTGGCAGCGCCTCCAGCGCGAGCGGCCCGTTCTACTGCCCGCCCGACAAGACGATCTATCTCGACGTCAGCTTCTACGACGACCTGGAGTCGCAGCTGGGTGCCGACGACGGTCCTCTCGCCGAGGAGTACGTGACCGCGCACGAGTACGGCCACCACATCCAGGCGCTCACCGGCGTGATGGACAAGGCCGACCGGCAGGGCACCGGCGCGGACTCCGACTCGGTGCGCACGGAGCTGCAGGCCGACTGCTACGCGGGCCTGTGGGTGGGCGCCGCGACGGAGACGATCGACCCCGACACCGGCAAGCCGTTCCTCGAGCCGATCACCCAGGAGCAGCTCCAGAACGCCCTCGGTGCCGCAGCCGCCGTGGGCGACGACCACATCCAGAAGCAGTCGGGCGGCGGGGTGAACCCGGACGCCTTCACCCACGGCACCAGTGCCCAGCGCGAGCGGTGGTTCACGACCGGCTACGAGAAGGGCACGCTGGACGCGTGCGACACGTTCGCGGCAGACACCCTGTGAGGCTGACGACGCCGGCATGGCGCCGACGCCGCTCACCCTGGACGCCGGAGCACGAGGCCGGACAGCGCAACTGCGTGCCGGTCGCGACGATCTGAACGACGAAGGCCCCGGTCTCCCGGGGCCTTCGGTCGCTCAGATGTTGAAGCCGAGCGCCCGCATCTGCTCGCGGCCGTCGGGCGTGATCTTCTCCGGGCCCCACGGCGGCATCCAGACCCAGTTGATCCGGAAGCCGTCGACGATGCCGTCGAGGGCGCTCGCGGACTGGTCCTCGATCACGTCGGTCAGCGGGCAGGCCGCGGACGTCAAGGTCATGTCGATGATCGCGGTGTTGGTCTGGTCGATGACCACGCCGTAGATGAGGCCGAGGTCGACGACGTTGATCCCGAGCTCGGGGTCGATGACGTCGCGCAGGGCCTCCTCGACGTCGGCGACCGTGGTCGGTGAGTCTGGCGTGACAGTCATGAGTCCTCCGTGGGACGGGCGCCGGTCTTGATGAGTGCGTCGGTGAGCGCGGACCAGCCGAGCAGGGCGCACTTGATGCGGGCGGGGTACTTGGCCACCCCGGTGAACGCGGTCGCGTCGCCGAGGCTGTCCTCGGCGGCGTCGTCGTCGAGACCCGCGCCGCGGGCCGACATGAGCGCGCGGAAGGTGCCGCCGATCTGGTCGACCGTGGCCAGGTCGTTGCCGACAACGAGGTCGTGCAGGACCGAGACGGAGGCCTGCGAGATGCTGCAGCCCTGGCCCTCCCAGCGCACGTCACGCACGACGCCGTCGGCGAGGTCGACCTGGAGCGTGACCTCGTCGCCACACGTCGGGTTGACCTGGTGCGACTCGCCCACGTGCGACCCGACGAGGCCCAGTCCGCGGCCGTGCGGGAACTTGGCGTGGTCGAGGATGACCTGCTGGTAGAGCTGCTCCATCGAGGAACTCATGACACCTCCAGACCGAAGAACGCCCGGACCCCCGCGAGTGCTTCCCGGAAGACCTCGATCTCCTCGTCCGTCGTGTAGACGGCCGCGCTCGCTCGCGAGGTCGACGCTACGCCGAACCGGCGGTGCAGGGGCTGGGCGCAGTGGTGGCCCACGCGGACGGCCACGCCCGAGTCGTCGAGCACCTGGCCGACGTCGTGCGCGTGCACGCCGTCGACGACGAAGGACACCGTGGCCAGCCGGTCGCGGGTGTCGGTCGGACCGATGACGCGCACACCCGGCACGGAGGCGACGGCATCGAGCAGCAGCCCGGCGAGGTGGTGCTCGTGCGCGGCGACCGCGTCCATGCCCAGCTCAGCCAGGTACGACGCAGCCGCGCCCATCCCGATCGTCTGCGACACCATCTGCGTGCCGGCCTCGAACCGTTGCGGGGGCGGCGCGTAGGTCGTCTGCTCCATCGTGACGACCTCGACCATCGACCCACCGGTGGTGACCGGAGGCATGGCCTCGAGGAGCTCCCGCCGACCGTACAGCGCGCCGACACCGGTCGGTCCGAGCATCTTGTGCCCGGAGAACGCGGCGAAGTCGACGCCCAGCGCCGTGAGGTCCACGGGCAGGTGCGGCACCGACTGGCAGGCGTCCAGGACGGTCAGGGCACCCTCCTCGCGTGCGCGAGCCACGAACCGCGCGACCGGCGTGATCGCGCCGGTCACGTTCGAGGCGTGCGTGAACGCCAGCACCTTGGTCCGCGACGTGACGACCGTGTCCAGCTCGTCGACCCGGATCCGCCCGTCGTCGTCGACCCCGATCCACCGCAAGGTCGCCCCGGTGCGGGCGGCGAGCTCCTGCCACGGGACCAGGTTCGCGTGGTGCTCGGCCTCGGTCACCACGATCTCGTCGCCGGGCGACAGAGCGAATCGCTGGGCGGCCGCTCCCCCGCGCCCGAGCGACGCGTTCGACATCGCATACGCGACGAGGTTGATCCCGGCGGTCGCGTTCGACGTCCAGACCAGGGACCCCGGCGAGACGCCGACGAACGAGGCGACGCGGTTCCGCGCGTCCTCGAAGGCCTCGGTGGCTTCCTCGGCCAGCTGGTGCGCGCCGCGGTGCACGGCGGCGTTGCGCTGGACGTAGAAGTCCTGCTCGGCGTCGAGCACCACCTCGGGCTTCTGCGAGGTGGCACCCGAGTCGAGGTACACCAGCGGGCGACCACCGCGCAGGGTCCGCGCGAGCAGCGGGAAGTCCGCGCGCACTGCTGCCAGCTCGGACGCGTTCAGCGTCCGGGCCGGAACCTCGAGGGTGCTGGTCATGGCGTGCTTCAGATGACTGTCGCGGTCGTCAGGAAACGGTCGTAGCCCTCGTTCTCGAGGCGGTCGGCCAGCTCCGGGCCACCCTCCTCGGCAACCTTGCCGTCCACGAAGACGTGCACGAAGTCGGGCTTGATGTAGCGCAGGATCCGCGTGTAGTGCGTGATGAGCAGGACGCCGACGTCGGGGTTCTCCTTCACGCGGTTCACGCCCTCGGACACGACGCGCAGCGCGTCGACGTCCAGGCCCGAGTCGGTCTCGTCGAGGATGGCGAACTTCGGCTTGAGGAGCTCCATCTGGAGGATCTCGTGGCGCTTCTTCTCGCCACCCGAGAAGCCCTCGTTGACCGAGCGCTCGGCGAACGCCGGGTCCATGCGCAGGTCGTCCATCGCCTTGCGGACGTCCTTGACCCACGTGCGCAGCGGCGGCGCCTGGCCGTCGATCGCGGTCTTCGCGGTGCGCAGGAAGTTGCTGACGCTGACGCCCGGGACCTCGACCGGGTACTGCATCGCGAGGAAGAGGCCGGCGCGGGCACGAGCGTCGACCGACAGCGCGAGCACGTCCTCGCCGTCGAGCGTCACGGTGCCGCTGGTGACGTGGTACTTCGGGTGACCGGCCAGCGAGTACGCGAGCGTGGACTTGCCAGAGCCGTTCGGGCCCATGATGGCGTGCGTCTCGCCGCTCGCGACGGTCAGGTCGACCCCGCGCAGGATCTGCTTGGGGCCTTCCTTGGTCTCGACGCTGACGTGCAGGTCGCGGATCTCCAGGGTGGACATGCGGTGATTCCTTCGTTCAGAGGGGGGAGTCGACGTCGACCAGCACGCGCTGGCCGTCGACGGTCACGGGGTAGACAGGGACGGCGCGCACGGCGGGCGGGCCGGTGGGCTTGCCGGTGCGCAGGTCGAAACGGGAGCCGTGGAGCCAGCACTCGATCGTGCAGTCCTCCACCTCGCCGTCGGACAGCGAGACGGCACCGTGCGAGCAGATGTCGCTGATCGCGTGCAGCTCGCCGGCCGCGTCACGGACGACGGCGACCTCGACAGGGCCGTTCTCGCCCTCGAGCTCGACGCGCAACGTGCCCTCGACGGGCACGTCCTCGTCGTAGCAGGCGAGCTGGGCGCTCATGCACCCTCCGTCGTCAGGCCCACCTCGGAACCCTCGACGTGGGCGGTCGTCCCATCCAGCACGGACATCGACTTCTCGAGCTCGCGCTCGATGGACTCGATGAGGCGTTCCTCGACCGACGGGACGCCGATCTCGTGGATGAGCTCGGCGAAGAAGCCGCGCACCACGAGTCGACGGGCGTCCGGCTCCGGGATGCCGCGGGCGCGCAGGTAGAACAGCTGCTCGTCGTCGAACCGGCCGGTAGCGCTCGCGTGGCCGGCACCCTCGATGAGACCGGTCTCGATCTCGAGGTTGGGCACCGAGTCGGCACGAGCGCCGTCGGACAGGACCAGGTTGCGGTTGAGCTCGTAGGTGTCCGTACCTTCGGCGGCCGCGCGGATGAGCACGTCACCGACCCACACCGTGTGCGCCCCCTCGCCCTGCAGCGCACCCTTGTAGGCGACGCGCGAGACGCAGTTGGGCACCGCGTGGTCGACGAAGAGCCGCTGCTCCTGGTGCTGGCCGGCGTCCGCGAAGTACAGGCCGAGCATCTTGACGTTCGCGCCCTCGCCGACGAACTCGGCGTCAGGCGTGATGCGCACGACGTCGCCGCCGAGAGTCACGGCGATGTGCTTGACGGTCGCGTCCCGGCCGATCCGCAGGCGGTGGCTGGTGGCGTGGACCGATCCCTCGGCCCAGTCGTGCACCGTGACGACGGTCAGGTGCGCCCCCTCGTCGGCGACGATCTCGACCGTCTCGGTGAGTGCGGCGTGCCCGATGTGGTCGATGACCACGACGGACTGGGACAGCGCCTCGGCGTGCACGAGCAGGTGCGTGCCGCTCGGCTCCAGGGCCTGGACGCCACCCTCGACACCCTCCACCCGGATGGACGTCACCTCGGTGGCGACGGCCTCCTTGGGGATCGTCACGACCGTCGCCCGCGGGTACGAGGCCCAGGCGACGGCGGCGGTCCGGTCGCCCGGCTTGCCGGCCCTGCCCAGGCGAGCGTCACCGCGGTCGACGATCTCGACCTTGACCTCGGGTGCCTCGACGACGGTCGTCAGCACGCCGTGACCCGACAGCACACCGTCGGTCGCACCGGCGAACAGCGGCGCGAGCCGGTCGACCGGCGAGAAGCGCCACTCCTCCTCCCGCCCGTTGGGCACGGGGAAGTCGGCCACGTCGAAGGACGTCGGACGCGACGCACGCGAGGACTCGGGAGTCCCGCCGACGCCGTGGGTGTGGCTCCCGTCGGCGACCGCCTTGGAGTGGTCGGTCGACAGGGAGTCTGTGGTGGTCGTCATCAGCCGACGGCCCCTTCCATCTGCAGCTCGATGAGGCGGTTCAGCTCGAGGGCGTACTCCATGGGCAGCTCACGCGCGATGGGCTCGACGAACCCGCGCACGATCATCGCCATGGCCTCGGTCTCGGCCATGCCTCGGGACATCAGGTAGAACAGCTGGTCCTCGCTCACGCGCGACACGGTCGCCTCGTGGCCCATCGACACGTCGTCCTCGCGGACGTCGACGTACGGGTAGGTGTCGGAGCGGGAGATCTGGTCGACCAGCAGCGCGTCGCAGAGCACGTTCGACGCGGAGTGGTGGGCGCCCTCGAGCACCTGCACGAGTCCGCGGTAGGACGTGCGGCCACCGCCGCGCGCGACGGACTTGGAGACGATCGAGCTGGACGTGTGCGGGGCGGCGTGCACCATCTTGGCGCCCGCGTCCTGGTGCTGACCGGCACCGGCGAACGCGATCGACAGGGTCTCGCCGCGAGCGTGCTCGCCCATGAGGTAGATCGCCGGGTACTTCATGGTGACCTTCGAGCCGATGTTGCCGTCGACCCACTCCATGGTGGCGCCCTCGGCGGCGGTCGCCCGCTTGGTGACGAGGTTGTACACGTTGTTCGACCAGTTCTGGATGGTCGTGTACCGCACGCGGGCGTTCTTCTTCACGATGATCTCGACGACCGCGGAGTGCAGCGAGTCGCTGGAGTACACCGGAGCGGTACAACCCTCGACGTAGTGCACGTACGAACCCTCGTCGGCGATGATCAGCGTCCGCTCGAACTGGCCCATGTTCTCGGTGTTGATCCGGAAGTAGGCCTGCAGCGGGATCTCGACGTGCACGCCCGGCGGGACGTAGACGAACGAGCCACCGGACCAGACGGCCGTGTTCAGCGACGCGAACTTGTTGTCGCCGGGCGGGATGACCGAGCCGAAGTACTGCTCGAAGATCTCCGGGTGCTCGCGCAGCGCGGTGTCGGTGTCGAGGAAGATGACGCCCTGCTCCTCGAGCGACTCCTGGATCTGGTGGTAGACCACCTCGGACTCGTACTGCGCGGCGACGCCGGCGACGAGCCGCTGCTTCTCGGCCTCCGGGATGCCCAGGCGGTCGTACGTGCTCTTGATGTCCTCGGGCAGGTCCTCCCAGCTGGTGGCCTGCTTCTCGGTGGAGCGCACGAAGTACTTGATGTTGTCGAAGTCGATGCCCGACAGGTCGGAGCCCCACCAGGGCATGGGCTTCTTGTCGAACAGGCGCAGCGACTTCAGGCGCGTCTTGAGCATCCACTCGGGCTCGTTCTTGAGCGCGGAGATCTCCCGCACCTTCGCCTCGGACAGGCCACGCGTAGCCACCGATCCGGCGGTGTCGGCGTCGTGCCAGCCGTAGTTGTAGTTCCCGATCGAGGCGATGGCCTCGTCCTGGGTCATCTGCGGCGCGGCGGCTGCAGACGTGCTGTCGGTCTGTGCACTCATGCTGGGTGTCCTTCCACGGAGAGCACGATCTGGTGGGGGGCAGTCGAGACGGGTATGTGGGTGGTGCAGACGTGGCCGCCGCCGGCCAGCGTCGCGAGGCGCTGCACGTGCACGCCGAGCATCCGGGAGAACGCCCGGGCCTCGGCCTCGCACAGCTGCGGGAACTCGTGAGCGACGTCCTGCACCGGGCAGTGGCCCTGGCAGAGCTGCATCGCGGTGCCACCGGGCGCCGGTCGGGCGGAGGCGGCGTAGCCGTCGGCGGCGAGCCCGTCGGCGAGGACGCGGACACGTTCGGCGACGTCGTCGCCGGCCGCCCGCACTGCTGCGCCGTGCCGCTCCTCGATCTCGCGGACGCGCAGCTCGGCAAATCCCAGGACGGCCTGCGGCCCCGCCGTCTCGGCGAGGAAGCGCAGCGCCTGGGTCGCCAGGTCGGAGTAGCGGTGCGAGAGCGCATCCTGGCCGTGCGCGGTCACGACGTAGTGGCGGGCGGGCCGACCGCGACCTTTCGGCGCGGAGACCGAGCCGGCGTCGTGGACGGCGATCTGGTTGCTGTCCTCGAGCACCCCGAGGTGACGACGGATACCGGCAGGCGCGAGATCGAGCTGCGCTGCGAGCTCGGCCGCGGAGACAGGGCCGGCGGAGGCGACCAGCTGCAGGACGCGTTGGCGGGTGCCGGCATCGGAGGTGTCCGTGTGCTCGACGGGCAGCGTCGCGCTCATGCACACCTCCTCAAGGGCCCGGAAGCACCCTGACGCGGGCGCTCTTCGATATTGACAACATCCTTGTTGCCAATATCCATCCGTGCAAGCAAGGAGACCCTTCGCGGGCCTGACTGTGAGGGACCGCACGACGGTGTCGACGGCACCGGAGACGGCGCCCGGACACCTAGACTGCGCTCTCGTGCCCGACTCCCCCGCGCTCGAGATCTCCGGGCTCGTCAAGCGCTACGGCTCGCGCGCCGTCGTCGACGGCATCGACCTCGTCGCACGGCAGGGCCAGGTCACGGCGGTGCTGGGCCCCAACGGTGCCGGGAAGACGACCACCATCGAGTGCTGCGAGGGACTGCGGGAGCCCGACGCGGGCACGGTTCGGGTCCTGGGTCTTGATCCCCTGGCCGACGCGCGAGCCCTTCGGCCCCGCGTCGGGGTGATGCTGCAGGACGGCGGGCTGCCCACCGCGATCAAGGCACGGGAGATGCTCGCGCACGTCGCGACGATGTACGCCGACCCACGCGACATCGGCGAGCTGAGCGAGCGCCTCGGCGTCGACTCGTTCGCCGGCACCACGGTGCGCCGGCTGTCCGGCGGCCAGCGTCAGCGTCTGGCCCTCGCCGCGGCCGTCGTCGGCAAGCCCGATCTCGTGTTCCTCGACGAGCCGAGCGCAGGGATGGACCCGCAGTCCCGGCACGCGGTCTGGGACCTGGTCCGGGAGCTGCGCGACGACGGGGTCGCCGTGGTCCTGACCACGCACCTGATGGACGAGGCGGAGGACCTCGCCGACCACGTCGTGGTCATCGACCACGGGAGGGTCATCGCCTCGGGCACCGTTGCCTCGCTCGTGGCGTCGTCGACCGACCGGACGTTGCGCTTCGACTCGACGCCCGACCTCCCGCTGTCCGCGCTGAGCGCGGCCCTCCGGCTCACCGTGAGCGAGCCGAGCCGCGGCTCGTACATGGTGACCGGGGCCGTGGATCCGTCGACGGTCGCGACCCTCACCGCATGGCTCGCCGACGAGGACGCGTTGGTCACGCGCCTGACCGTGGGTCGGCGGACGCTCGAGGACGTGTTCCTCGACCTGACCGGACGGAGCCTGCGATGAGCACCTCGGCACCCGCGCGCCGGCGGGTGCTCGCTCAGACGGCGTTCGAGGCGCGCGCGATCCTGCGCAACGGCGAACAGCTGCTCGTCACCATCGTCGTGCCGGTCCTGGTGCTGGTCGGGCTGACCAAGGCCACCGGGATCACCATCGACACGGACGGCATGAGCCGCATCGACTTCTTCACGCCCGGGGTCCTCGCTCTGGCGATCATGACGTCGTCGTTCACCTCGCAGGCGATCGCGACCGCGTTCGACCGACGCAACGGGGTGCTCCGCCTCCTGTCCACCACGCCGCTGGGTCGCAGCGGGCTGCTGGCGGGCAAGGTCCTCGGGGTCCTGGCCGTCGAGGTCGTGCAGGTCGCGGTGATCGTGACGACGGCCCTGCTGCTCGGCTGGCACCCGTCCTCCGCCGGGCTCCTGCTCGCGGTGGTCGCCGTGGTCCTCGGGACCGCAGCGTTCACGTCGCTGGCGCTGTTGATCGCCGGCACCCTGCGCGCTGAGGCCGTGCTCGCCGTCGCCAACCTGCTGCTCCTGCTGCTCGCCGTGGCCGGTGGCGTGATCGTGCCCGCCGATCGTCTCCCTGGCCCGATGGCCCACGTCGCCCTGCTGCTGCCGTCCGGGGCGCTCGGTCACGCCATGCGCGAGACCCTCTGGCACGGACCCTTGCCCGTCTGGTCGGTCGTCGTGCTCGTCGGCTGGACGGCCGCGCTCGGCTGGGGCGCGTCGCGGCTGTTCCGCTGGCACTGACTGTGACCAGCCTCGCGGTCCTCACGGCCGAGGCCACGCAGGACCGGACCGTACGCTTGTCGACGTGAGCATGTCCCCCGCCGTCGAGGTCCGACCGCCGCTGCTCGAGCGGCTGCGCGACCGGTGGGCGTGGACCGCCGTCGTGGCCAACCTGGTCGGCCAGATCGTGATCATCGTGACCGGCGGAGCGGTCCGGCTCACCAGCTCGGGGCTCGGCTGCTCGTCCTGGCCGCAGTGCGAGCCCGGCGAGTTCACCCCGGCGCTGCACGCACAGTCGTCCTTCCACCCGTACGTCGAGTTCGGCAACCGGATGGTCGCGCCGGTCCTTGTCGTGATCGGCCTCGTCGTCGCCGTGCTGGTGGTGAGCGAGAACCGCCGGCCGTGGTCCTATCGGGCGCTCGGCGTCGTGCCGGTCCTCGGCGTGGTGGTGCAGGCGGTCATCGGCGGCCTGTCCGTGATCTACGACCTGAACCCGGCGATCGTCGGCAGCCACCTGCTCATCTCGATGGCGCTCGTCGCCTTCTCCGCATGGCTCGTGGTGCGTACGGGAGAGGGCGACGCCCCGGCCGTGCGCCTCGTCGACGGCACCCTGCGCATCCTGACCCGGGTGCTCGTGGCACTGACCGCCGTCGTGCTGACCCTCGGCGTCGTGGTCACCGGCGCCGGGCCGCACTCGGGTGACTCCGAGGTCGGCTACCGGTTCGACGTCGACCCGTGGCTCATGGCCAAGGCGCACGCTGCCTCGGTCTGGGCGTTCGTGGCGGTCCTCGTCGCCATCCTCGTCCTCCTGCGGCGCTCGGGGTTCCGTCGCCGGCCGTGGACCGCCGCGCTGGTCGTGCTCGCCGTGGCGCTGGGCCAGGGGCTCATCGGCTACGTGCAGCTGTTCACCGGCCTGCCGATCGCGCTGGTGAACCTGCACATGCTGGGCGCCGCCCTGCTGACCACCGCGGTCACGTTCTTCGTCGGGACGACCCGCACCCGGGGGCCCGCCGAGAGATCGTCGACGACCCCCGCGCGGGCGGTCGGCGCGCAGCGATAGGGCAGATCGCCTACCGCGTGTCAGAGGGTGCTCCTAGCCTCGACGCATGGACCCCGCGATCTCCGCACGTGGACTCGTCAAGACGTACGGCACCGTCACCGCGCTCGACGGCGTCGACCTCACCGTGCCCAAGGGCACCGTGCTCGGCCTGCTCGGCCCCAACGGCGCAGGCAAGACCACCATTGTCCGGGTGCTCAGCACCCTCCTGAAGCCTGATTCCGGCTCCGCCGAGGTCGCCGGCATCGACGTGCTCGCGCACCCCCGCGCGGTCCGGCGACGCATCGGCCTGTCGGGCCAGTACGCCGCGGTCGACGAGTACCTCACCGGGTACGAGAACCTCGACATGATCGGGCGGCTCTACCACCTGGGTCGCAAGAAGTCCCGGGAGCGGGCCCGTGAGCTGCTGGCCGCCTTCCGCCTCGAGGACGCCGGTGACCGGCCCAGCAAGACCTACTCGGGCGGCATGCGTCGTCGTCTGGACCTGGCGGGCGCGCTGGTGGCCGATCCCCCGGTGCTGTTCCTCGACGAGCCCACCACGGGCCTGGACCCGCGTGGCCGCACCGACATGTGGGAGGTCATCCAGGGGCTGGTCGCCGGGGGCACGACGCTCCTGCTGACCACGCAGTACCTCGAGGAGGCCGACCTGCTCGCCGACGAGATCGTGGTCATCGACCACGGCAGGATCATCGCCCAGGGCACCTCGGACCAGCTGAAGAGCCAGGTCGGCGGCGAAAGGCTCGAGCTCACGGTCAAGGACGGCGCCCGGCTCGCCGAGGCGCGTGACCTGCTCGAGCCTCGAGGGGTCGGCAAGGCGGTTCTCGACGACCGCAGCCGGCAGCTCGTGATGCCGGTGGCCGGCGGTGCGGAGGTGCTGACGGAGGCACTCCGACTGCTCGACTCGGCGTCGATCGGGCTCGACGACGTCGGGCTGCGCAGACCGACGCTCGACGACGTGTTCCTGTCCCTCACGGGACGCGCGACCGCGCAGGACGAGGACGCGGACGAGAGCGCCAAGGTCAAGGAAGGAGCACGCGCATGAGCATCCCCTACGTGTTCGCGGACGCTGCTGTGGTCGCCAAGCGCAACCTCATCAAGATCAAGCGCGTCCCCGACCTGCTGGTGTTCACCACCATCCAGCCCATCATGTTCGTCCTGCTGTTCTCGTTCGTGTTCGGCGGGGCGATCGGAGGCGGCAACGGCCAGTCGTACCGCGAGTTCCTGATGGCCGGGATCTTCGCCCAGACGGTCATCTTCGGCGCCACGATCACGGGCGCCGGCCTGGCCGACGACGTGAAGAAGGGCATCATCGACCGGTTCCGGTCGCTCCCCATGGCGCCGTCCGCGGTGCTGGCCGGGCGCACCGTCTCGGACGTCCTCAACAACGTCCTGGTGCTGATCGTCATGTCGTTGACCGGCCTGCTCGTCGGCTGGCGGATCCACACCAACGCAGCCGAGGCGATCGGTGGGTTCGCGCTCCTGCTCGCGTTCGCCTACGCCATCTCCTGGATCATGGCGTGGATCGGCATGCTGGTGCCCAGCCCCGAGGTGGTCAACAACGCGGCGTTCATCGTGATCTTCCCCATCACCTTCGTCGCCAACACCTTCGTGCCGCTCGACACCCTGCCGCCCGTCCTGCAGACGATCGCAGCGTGGAACCCGGTCTCGACCGTGACCCAAGCGGCCCGCGAGCTGTTCGGCAACATCCCCCCGGCCGTTCCCGAGCCGACGCAGTGGTCGCTGCAGAACCCGGTGCTCTACACGTCCCTCTGGATCGCGATCATCCTGGTGATCTTCGTCCCGCTGGCCAACCTGCAGTACCGGAAGTCGACGAGCCGCTGACCGCCGGGGACGACGACGCCGCCTGTCCCAGGAGGGGCAGGCGGCGTCGGCCGGGAGATCGTCGACTCAGGAGGCGTCCGGGTCCTCGACCGGCCACGGGACCGACTCGAGCGTCGACCAACCACGTGCGCGGGCGGCCGCTGCCGCGAGGACACCGGTGACCGCCGTCGGGCTGTGCAGGCGGCCGCCCAGGGCCGCGTCCACGGCCTCGTCGAGGGGCACCCAGACGGGGACCATGCCGGCCTCCTCGTCCGTCCGTGCGAACAGGTCCGACTCGGGCACGGCCGACAGGTCGCGGGCGAGGAAGACGCGGATCCGCTCGTTCGATCCGCCCGGCGTCGTGAAGAAGTCCACGAGCCGCCACCAGGACGCGGCGTGCAGGTCCGCCTCCTCTGCGAGCTCGCGGGCAGCGGCGACCACCAGCAGCTCGTCGGGCACGTCGCGCAGGCCGGCCGGCGGTTCCCAGAGCTCGAAGCGCACGGGATGCCGGTACTGCGAGAGCAGCAGCACCCGGTCGTCGTCGTCGAGCGCGATCACCGCGACCGCACCGGGATGCGCGACGTACTCACGCAGCACCTGGGTGTCCCCCAGGTCCACCACGTCGGCGTCGAGGTCGAAGACCTTGCCCTGGTGGACCCGACGGTGCTCCAGGACCGGGCGCGAAGCTTCGAGGTCCTCCAGCGGCATCAGGACTCGTCACCGCGCTGGGCGAGCGCAGCACCGATGAGACCGGCGAACAGAGGGTGCGCTCGCGTCGGACGCGACTTGAACTCGGGGTGCGCCTGCGTCGCGACGAAGTACGGGTGCACCTCACGCGGCAGCTCGACGAACTCCACGAGCGACGTGTCGGGCGAGACGCCCGAGATGACCAGTCCGGCCGCCTCGAGCTTGTCGCGGTAGGCGTTGTTCACCTCGTAGCGGTGCCGGTGGCGCTCCGAGACCTTGGTCGCGCCGTACGTCTCGGCGATGACGGATCCCGGCGTCAGCAGCGCGTCGTACGCGCCCAGACGCATGGTGCCGCCGAGGTCGCCCGCACCGCCGACGAACGCGTGCTGCTCGGCCATCGTCGCGATGACCGGGTGCGCCGGGTCGGTGTCGAACTCGGAGGAGGAGGCGCCGTCCAGACCGAGGATGGTGCGCGAGTACTCGATGACCATGCACTGCAGGCCGAGGCAGATGCCGAGAGTCGGGACGAGGTTCTCCCGCGACCAGCGCAGGGCTCCGAGCTTGCCCTCGATGCCCCGGACGCCGAACCCGCCGGGGATGAGGACCGCGTCGACCCCCTCGAGCGCGAGGCGGGCACCCTCGGGCGTCTGGCAGTCGTCGGACGTGACCCAGCGGATGACCACCTTGGCATCGTGGTGGAAGCCACCGGCCCGCAGGGCCTCCGTCACGGACAGGTAGGCGTCGGGCAGGTCGATGTACTTGCCGACGAGGGCGACCTCGACCCTGTGGGCGGGCTGGTGCACGCGGCGCAGCAGCTCGTCCCAGCCCTTCCACTCGACGTCGCGGAACGGCAGGGCCAGCCGCTGCACGACGAAGGCGTCGAGGCCCTCGGCGTGCAGCACGCGCGGGATGTCGTAGATGCTCGGCGCGTCCTTCGCCGTCACGACGCCCTCGACGTCGACGTCGCACATGAGCGCGATCTTGCGCTTGGTGGCCTCGGGCACGTCGCGGTCGGCGCGCAGGACGATCGCGTCCGGCTGGATGCCGATGCTGCGCAGCGCAGCGACCGAGTGCTGCGTCGGCTTCGTCTTGAGCTCGCCGGATGGGCCGATGTACGGCACCAGCGACACGTGCAGGAAGAAGACGTTCGCGCGGCCGAGGTCGTGCCGCACCTGGCGGGCCGCCTCGAGGAACGGCAGCGACTCGATGTCGCCTACTGTGCCACCGATCTCGGTGATGATGACGTCGATGTCCTCGCCGGCCTGCTCACGCATGCGCGACTTGATCTCGTCGGTGATGTGCGGGATCACCTGCACCGTGTCACCGAGGTACTCGCCGCGCCGCTCCTTCGCGATCACCTGCGAGTACACGCCACCGGTGGTCACGTTGGCCGAACCGACCAGGTCGACGTCGAGGAACCGCTCGTAATGACCGACGTCCAGGTCCGTCTCGGCGCCGTCCTCGGTGACGAAGACCTCGCCGTGCTGGAACGGGTTCATGGTGCCGGGATCGACGTTGAGGTACGGATCCAGCTTTTGCATCGTGACCTTCAGGCCACGGGAGCGAAGGAGTCGACCGAGGCTGCTGGCCGTCAGACCCTTACCGAGGGAGGAGGCAACACCCCCAGTGACGAAGATGTGCCGGGTCGTGGATTCCGACCGCCCGGAGAGTCGATGCGCGCGCTCTGTCACGGGATTCCAGACTACCCGACGAACGCCCGTCGCCGGGGCCCCGAGCACGGTGAGTCCCGACACCTCGGATGTCAGAAGATCGGGCCGTCGAGGTTCGCAGGATCCGGGACACGGTCCTCGGCGGGTCGGCGAGGTTGCGACTCGAGCCGACGGAAGTCCTGCAGCGTCGTACGGTCGAGAGCGACCATCGCACCGAGCACCACGAGCGCGGCGAGGATGCCACCACCGGCAGCGGCGGCGATCGCGGTCATCGCATCGTGGCCGACGAGCGACGTGACGGCGTCGACCACCCCCCGGCCCAGCACGGCGCCGACCACGCCGCCGCCGACCACGACGATCGCCGTCCGCGCCAGCCCGGCAGTGGCGGCACGGCCGGTCGCGCGTCGCAGGAGCAGGACGGCCACGACACCGCCCACCAGCATGCCGACAGATCCGGCGATCGCGACGGCAGCCAGCGCCGCGCCGGAATCGGTGCCGTCCGGCACCAGGAGCGCGCCGAGGACCGGGGCGGCCACGACGACCGTGCCCCAGCCGGCCACATTGGCCGCGATGGCGGATCGTCCGCGCTCGAGCGCGTAGAGGGCACGGGAGGCATGGAACATCACCGCGAAGCCGAGCAGCCCGGGGAGCATGAGCGTGACCGTGGGGGCCAGGGTCGGGAAGCTCTCCGGATTGCCGGTGACGGCCCCGAAGATGTCGCCCACGGCCGGCGACGCCGCCGCCAGCGCAGCCCCGCCGAGGGCGGCGGCCACCAGCACGGCACGCGTCGTCCCCGAAGCCATCCGTGCGAACGCGGGGATGTCGCCGGACGCTGCGCGCGTGGAGAGCCGAGGGAACGTCGACGTCGCCAGCGGCACCACGAGGACCGCGTACGGCAGCAGGTACACCTGCTGCGACCACACGTAGATCGAGTAGGCACCGCCGCCCCCGCGAGCGAAGGCGACGAGCATGATGACCACGACCGAGAGCTGCTGCGCGACCAGCGACCCGACCCCGGCGAACGCGAGCGCAGCCAACCGACGCCCCACCCCGGTCGGGAACCTCAGCGTCGGCCGGATCCGCACGCCGAGCCGACGCACGGGCACGAGCATCGGGAAGCACATGGCCGCGACGCCGAGCGTCGTCCCCCAGGCCAGCCACGCGAGGGCACCAGAGCCGACCGCCGCGGGGTCGTCCAGCTCGCCGTCGGACAGCGCGATGTACAGCACGTACGTCCCGATGACGACGACGGACGAGAGCACCGGGGCGAACGCGGGCCAGAAGAACCGCTTGTGCGCCTGCAGCACCGCGTACAGCAGGACTGCGATGCCGTACATGGGCACCTGGACGGCGAAGACGGCGATGAAGAACTGGAGGAGGCCGCGCTGGGAGTCGTCGAGGTTGGGCCAGACTGCCGAGATCGGTCCGCTCAGCGCTGCGAGCAGCCCACCGAGCGGCACCAGCACGAGCAGTGTCCAGCCGACGGTCGCCGAGACGATCGCGTCGACGTCCTTGCCCAGCGCCCGGGAGATCGGCAGGGCGAGCACGGGGATGAGCGCGCCGGCGAGCGCGCCGCCCGCAGCCACCTCGAAGAGCACGTTGGGCAGCGTGTTCGCCGCGAGGTACGCGGCACCGATCTCGCCGTCGTGGAAGGCGCGCGCCTGGAACAGGTACCGCGCGAACCCGAGGACGCGGCTGAGCACCGTGACCGCCGCGATCATCGCGGCGGCGCCACCGAGCCCGGCGAGCGTGCGCCGGGCGGCCGGGCTCACGCGGACCAGTCCACCGGGGTGTCGGCGGGACGCCGGCCCCATGCGTCGAGATCGCGGAGCACCGGCGTGCGCTCGATGACCTTGGTGAAGCTGACCTTCTCGCTGGCGACCGTCAGACCGACGACCACGGCGAGCACCGCGAGCCGGACAGATCGGGGCGCCGACAGGACGAGCGCCGTCCCCAGCGTCGCCCCGATCGCGTTGGCACCGCCGTCGCCGAGCATGTCGGCCTCGGCGAGGTCCTGGTCGATCGCGGAACCCGAGGCCCCGAGGACCGCGGCGGCCGCGCCGGCGCCCGCACCCGGACCGAGAGCCAGCGGAGCAGCGACGATGCCGACAGCCTTGAGCGCACGGCCCGGACGCAGGTCGAGCAGGTTGACCAGGTTCGCGCTCGACGCGATGAGCGCACCGGAGGACCCGACATCGCCCAGCCAGCCGACGGCCGACCGGCGGGTGCCGTCGGGCCCATGACCAGGGGTGGCGAGCGCAGCTGCCACGAGGGCACCCGCTCCGATGCCGAGCACCTTGAGGCCGCCCGTCGTCACCCTCCCGTGGGCGAGCGCACCGAGATGGCCTCGCAGCCCTTTGCGCCGGTCCCCGGCGTCCTCGCCGAGGTCGTCCGCGAGGCCGAAGGCCGACCCCGCGGCCGTCGCGACCGTCAGGGCCGCGCCTGCACGTGCCGAGGACGCACCGACCAGACCGCCGACAAGAAGCCCGGCCGCGACCGAGGGGCCTTCGAGCAGGCTCACCGGCTCACCGCGATGGTTCGTGCGCGTCCACTGCGCCTGGCCGCCCGGCGCCTGACCGTCGAAGACACCGCGAACCACCGAGGTGACGACGCCCGCGACGACAGCCGCGGCGGCCCTGCGGAGCACGGACGTCACGGGGCGGACCCGGCGCCGGCGTTCTCCGGGACCGCGGCCGCGCGACTGACGGGCGGCAGCTCGATGGCAGGCGGCAGCACCGTCTCGCCCTCATCGAACCCGTAGTGGCCGTTCTTCCCGCCGATCCGGTTGGCCAGCGCGAGAGGGACGTTGATCTGGCCGGTCACCGCGTCGGTGCCGGACACGGTCGTCAGTGCCGCGGAGAGGTCGCCGTCGGCGAGGACCGCATCCGTCAGAGCGCCCTTGCCGCGGGGACCGTCCGCGAGCACCGCGCCCGAGGAGAGCTCCTGTGCCGCCGTCAGCACGGCGATCTGCGCCGCGACCACGGACGCGGCCGGCTCGGGCGACGGCGTCGCCCCCGCCGCGACCGGTTCGAGCGGGACCGCGACGACGACGATCGCGTCGGCCGGCATCGTCACGTCCTCCGCGATCGTGACGAGGGGGTTGTCCTTGTTCTCCGACGAGGACAGCACGTCGAGCAGCGTCCCGGCGTCGTTCGACAGCACGTCCGGGTTGGCCGGGTCCGCGGTCACGAGCGCCTGCACGAGCGCGGACGCGAGGTCCGCCTCCGCCCCCGCATCCGCCGGTGGGGTCGGGTCGAGGTACTGGGTCAGCTGGCTGACGAGTGCCTGTCGGAACGTGCGGACGTCCGGGTCGGTCCACATGTCGGTGAGCGTCACGTGGGCGGTCACTGTCGCACCCGACTGGTCGAGACGCTGGTCAAGCGCGGTCCGGCTCTTCTCGGGGACGTCGCCGAGCGCGATGATCGCGACGCGACGGTCGGTGAGCGAGCCGTCCAGCAGCTGCGGACCCGACGCGTCGATGTAGGCCTCGGAGTCCTTGACGGCACTCGCGTTGGTGTCCAGCTCGGCGCGCAGCGCGTCCTTCTCCGTGCGCAGCTGCTGGACCTGGCCCGTGAGCGTGTCCCCGATCGTCTCCTTGAGGGGACCCGCGCCGAGCGCGATGCCGACAGCGAGGGCCAGGAACACCGAGATCAGTGAGACGACGTGGTAGCGGAAGTCGATCATCGTGCGCAGTCTCCGTCGGGTACAGGCCCGGCGGTGGTCGCCGGATACAGGTGCAGGGGGACGTGGTCCTCGAGAGTCGAGTGCATCGTCACAAGCCGTCGAACAGCCCGCGGACCCACGAGGTCAGGTCGTCGATGCGCGCACCGAGAAGGCCGATCATCGTCTGCCCTGCCGCCGTCGACGCCAGGGCGACGCCGAGAGCGAGCAGTCCGGCGAGGACGAGCAGCGTGAGCTGGACGTTCGAGATCCGGTTCCGGTAGAGCCTCGACACGCCCTTGGCGTCCACGAGCTTGCTGCCCACCCGGAGCCGCGTGAGGAATGTGCTCGCCATCCCCGAGCGGCCCTTGTCGAGGAACTCGACGAGCGTCGCGTGCGTACCGACCGCCACGATGAGCTCGGCGCCCTTGTCGTCGGCCAGGAGCATCGCGACGTCCTCGCTGGTGCCCGTGGCGGGAAAGACGACGTGCGGGACGTCGAGCTGCTCGACCCGCGCCAGGCCCGGTGCGCGCCCGTCGCGGTAGGCGTGCACGATCACCTCGGCTCCGCAGGTCAGCGCTCGGTCGGAGACGGAGTCCATGTCGCCGACGATCATGTCCGGCCGCCAGCCGGCGTCCAGGATCGCGTCCGCTCCCCCGTCGACCCCGATGAGCACCGGGCGGTACTCGCGGATGTAAGGGCGGAGCGTGACGAGGTCTTCCTTGTAGTGGTAGCCGCGCACCACGATCAGGACCTGACGGCCGTCGATGTGCGTGCGGATGTCCGGGACACCGACGCCGTCCAGCAGCAGGTCCCGCTCCCGGCGCAGGTAGTCCATGGTGTTCGCCGCGAAGGACTCGAGCTGGACCGACAACCCGGCGCGAGCCTCTTCCATCGCGGCCGTGACCGTCTCGGTGGTCTGGGTGACACCCTCGGCCACCAGAGTCTCGCCGTCGTAGACGGAGCCGTCGACGACGCGCAGGCGGTGACCCTCGGTGAGCGACATGACGTCGGCGCCCAGGTCGTCCACGAGCGGGATGCCGGCGGCGACGAGGATCTCCGGGCCGAGGTTGGGGTAGCGCCCCGAGGTCGAGCGCGCCGCGTTCAGGACCGCCGCGGGCTGGCACGCGACCAGCGCCTCGGCCGAGACGCGGTCGAGGTCGAGGTGATCGATGACAGCGATGTCACCCGGACGCAGACGCTTGGTCAGACCCTTCGTGCGTGGGTCGACCCGGGCCGGGCCGTTGACGACGCCGGCTTCGGGCACAGCGGTGCGTTTGCGCAGGGATGCTCTCATCGTCGTTCATCGTCCCACGGACGAGAGCTCGAGAAGCTCAGCCGCGTGGGTGCGCGCGGCATTCGAGTCCTCCTGGCCCGACAGCATGCGGGCGAGCTCGCGCACACGGTCGTCGTTCGTGACCAAGCGCACGTCCGACTCGGTGACCACGTCGACACCGTCTGCGGTCGACTTGGTCACCACCAGGTGCCGGTCCGCGAAGGCGGCGACCTGCGCGAGGTGCGTCACCACGAGGACCTGGGTGCCGTGAGCGAGCTCCGCCAGCCGGCGCCCCACCTCGATCGCCGCGCGGCCGCCGACCCCTGCGTCGACCTCGTCGAAGACGAACGTGCCCGGCCTCGTCGCGCCCGAGTCGGGTGCCGTGGCCAGAGCGACCTCGATGGCAAGCATGACCCTGGAGAGCTCGCCGCCCGACGCGCCCTTCCCGAGCGGTCGTGCCGGCGCACCGGCGTGCGGGACCAGCAGCATCTCGACGCGGTCGGCGCCGTGCGGTCCGGGCTCGTCGAGGGGCTCGACGAGGATCCGCAGCTCCGCCCCAGCCATCGCCAGACCCGAGAGCTCCTCCGAGACGACCGCTGCCAGCCGGGTCGCACCGTCGCCGCGGCCGGTCGAGACCCGGTCCGCCAGCGCGACGAGCTCCGCCCCCAGAGCCGCGCGCGCAGACTGCAGAGCGTCGATCCGCTGGTCGCCCCCGTCGAGCTCGAGCAACCGCCGTCCCGCGGTATCCGCCCACTGCAGCACCTCGTCGACCGTCGAGCCGTAGCTGCGGGTCAGGGAGGCGAGCTCGGCCCGCCGACGCTGCGCGGCATCGAGCCGCAACGGGTCTGCCTGCAGGTCCTCGAGGTAGGCCGCGAGGTCGGTCCCGGCGTCGACGAGGAGGTAGCCGGCCTCGGCGATCCGGGTGGCGAGGGCGGCAAGGGCGGGGTCGTGTGCACCCTCGTGCTCGAGCAGCCGTCGCGCCAGCTCGATCGTCGCGACCGCCCCGACCACCTCGTCGACCTCTCCGCCGACGAGGGCCGAGTGCGCCCCGTTCGCTGCCGCGCGGAGGTCCTCGGCGTGGGCGAGCCGCTCGACCTCCTCGGCGAGGGCGACATCCTCGCCGGCCTGGGGGTCCACCCGCTCGACCTCGGCGAGCCCCAGCCGCAGGAGCTCTGCCTCGCGTGCCCGGTCGCGTGCGCGCTCGACCAGCTCGGTCAGCTCAGCCTCGACGCGCGCCCGCTCGGCCCAGGCACGGCGGTATCGCCCGAGAGCGTCGACGTGGTCGGCACCGACGAACGCGTCGAGCGCCTCACGCTGGTGGGACGGCGATCGCAGCCGTGCCTGATCAGCCTGGCCGTGGACGGTCACGAGCTCGTCGGCGAGCTCGGCCAGCACGGTCTGCGGCACGGAGCGGCCGCCGAGGAACGCACGGGACCTGCCGGTCGACCCGGCACCGACGGTCCGCACGAGCACGAGGCTGCCGTCGTCGTCGAGCTCGGCGCCCGCCTCCCCGGCCCGGTCGAGTGCTGCCGAACCCGGCTCGAGCGAGACACGCCCTTCCACCGCGGCCGAGGGCGCTCCGATGCGCACGGTAGCCGAGTCCGCCTTGCCCCCCAGGAGCAGGCCGAGCGCGGTGAGCACCATCGTCTTGCCCGCGCCCGTCTCGCCGGTGATGACCGTCAGCCCTGGCCCGAGCTCGAGCTGGGCGCGGCCGATGACGCCGAGGTTCTCGATCCGGATCTCCTCGATCATCCGTTTACCTCGTCGTCGTTCCGTCGTCGATGCTGCGCGGCCGTCCGGTCCCGTTCGGCCGACCCCGCCAGCCGTCGACCGGCAGCGCGAACTTGTTCACCAGACGCGTCGTGAACGGCGCCAGCGTGAGGCGCGCCAGGCGTACGGGGACGTCGCTGCGCTGGACCTCGACGCGCGAACCGACGGGCACCTCGAGACGTCGTCGCCCGTCCAGCGTGACCTGGCCGGCGGCCGGCGAGCGCTCCAGCACCTCGACCGCGAGCCTGCTCCGGGGACCCACCACGAGGGGGCGCGCGAACAGCGCGTGCGCCGCGATGGGCACGAGGATCATCCCGTCGACGTCCGGCCAGACGACCGGGCCGCCTGCGGAGAACGCGTGGGCCGTCGAACCGGTGGCGGTCGCCGCGACGATCCCGTCGCAACCGAACGAGGAGAGCGGGCGCCCGTCGACCTCGATGAGCACCTCCAGCATGCGTGAGCGGTCGACCTTCTCCAGGGCGGCCTCGTTGAGCGCCCAGCCGGAGCCGATGGAACCGTCGCGCGCCAGCACCCGCACGTCCAGCGTGCCGCGCTCCTCGACCTCGAACTCCCCCGCCGTCAGCCGCCGCACGGCCTCCCCGATGTCGTCCCGCTCGCTCTCCGCCAGGAACCCGACATGGCCCAGGTTGACCCCGAGCAGCGGGACCGCCGTGCCTCGCGTCAGCTCGGCCGCACGCAGGATCGTCCCGTCGCCGCCCAGCACGATCGCGAGCTCGAACGACGGCAGGTCGGAGGCAACCGCGTCCTCGGCCGCCAGCACCGGTTCGACGCCCGCGTGCTCCAGCGCCGCGACGGCGTCCAGGGTGGCCGACCGAGCCTCCTCGCGGCCGCCGTGCGTCACCACCAGCGCACGACGGCTCATCGCTCCCCCTCGGCAAGTACCGCAGCGCGGATGCCCTCGACGTCCACGTGGACAGGCGGGTCTGCCACGACGCCGTCCGCCGCCTCGCCCCGGCGGAACCAGACGAAGAACTCCACGTTCCCGCTCGGCCCCGGCAGGGGACTGCGCACGACCGCCCGGACGCCCAGACCCAGCGCGGCTGCGGTGTGCGCAACCCCGACGACCGCGTCGACCCACAACGCGGGCAGGCGGACCACACCGCCCGATCCCAGGCGCTCGCGACCGACCTCGAACTGCGGCTTGACCATCAGGAGAAGGTCGGCGTCCGGTGCCGCCACGTCGGCCAGAGCCGGGAGCACGATCGACAGCGAGATGAAGGAGAGGTCCGCGACGACGAGCGTCGGCGCCGGATCGATGGCGCCACGGCCCAGCGTCCGCACGTTGACGCCCTCTCGGACCTCTACCCGGGGCTCCGCCCGGAGACTGTCGACGATCTGGTCGTGGCCGACGTCGACCGCCACGACGTGCGCGGCACCGCGGCGCAGCAGGACGTCGGTGAAGCCCCCCGTGCTCGCACCCGCATCGAGGCACCGGCGCCCGCGCACCTCGATCCCGTCCAGGGCGTCGAGCGCGCCGGCGAGCTTGTGCCCAGCCCGCGACGCGTACCCAGGATCGTCGTCGTCCGGCTGCACGGTCACGGCGCGCTCGTCCGTCACCTGGAGCGCGCTGCGGACGACGGCCTCGCCGTCGACGGTGACGCGTCCCGCGACGATCAGGTCGACGGCGTGCTTGCGCGAGCGGGCCAGGCCGCGGCGCACGAGCTCGGTGTCGAGGCGAGTGGTCACGGCGGTCTCAGCCCTCGGCGTCGGCGAGCCGGTCCTGCAGCGCACCGTGGACCGCGTCGAACACGGCGACGTGGGCCCGCAACGGTTGGGCCTCCAGACCGGTGAGCCGCGACAACGCCTCATCGACGGCTGCGTCAGCCGTCGAGCCGTACCCGTCCTCGGCACCCGTCGATGCGTCGACCATCTCGCTCACTGCAGTGCCTCCCTCTGGTTGGTCGGGTGCGTCCGCACGTCGATCCGAGCCTGGCCCTCACGAGCGACCGCACCCGGAGAAGACCCCGTCCTCACATGATCCCGTCCGGACATGATCCCGCCGAGCCAAGCCGCTCCGAGCGCTGTCCGTCCCGGCTCGACCGCGCGAGCTGGAACCGCCCGTGCTCGGACGCGCCCACGCTACCTGGCAACTCCGACGCATCCCGTCCGGCACGCACCGGGTCGTCAGCTCGTTGCCATCTCCGGGACTGTGGTCGCATCGATCTCCACGCCGCCGTCGGCAGCAGCCCACGCCGCCGCACAGGCCGCGCGCACGACGTCGACCCGGTCCTCGACCCCGGTCGCGTCATGGCGGCCCAGCTCGAGCGCACCGTCGACGATCCGCGCCGACGCCGCACGGCACGTCCACCACCCGTCGCCCACCTGCACCGGCTCCGGGTGCGCGACGAGCAGCGAGAGCAGATCGGCCCCGATGAGGTGCGGACGCTCACCGGGCCTGGCGAGCACGTCGTCGCGGGCGGAATTGACCCCCGTCAGCACGTGCAGGCCGACGAAGCCGCCCGCGCGCGCACCGGCGAGGTCCGTGTCGAGACGATCACCGACGACGAGCGTCTCGCGCGCGCCGGCCCGCTCGACGGCCATGTGGTACATCGTCGGCGACGGCTTGCCCGCGCTGTCCGGCTCGACGCCGGTGGCAGCCCGAACGGCACCGACGAGCGAGCCGTTCCCGGGGGCGAAGCCGCGCGCGGTGGGCAGGCTGAGGTCCAAGTTCGACGCCACGTGCCAGGCACCCCGCTCGATCGCGTAGGCCGCCTCGGCGAGCTGCGCCCAGCCGACCTCCGGCGCGAATCCCTGCGCCACCGCAGCGGGCTCGTCGTCGGCGGAGAACACCACCTGGTAGCCGGCCGCTCGTACCGCGGTCACGAGTCCCGCGCCGCCGACGACCAGGACCTTCTCGCCCGCGGGCAGGCGGGACGCGAGGAGCTGCGCCGCCGCCTGGGCCGCGGTCATGACGTCCGAGGGCTCCGTCGCGATTCCCAGCCCGGTCAGCTGCTCGGCCACCGACTCCGGTTCACGGGAGGCGTTGTTGGTGACGAACACCAGGCGCATGCCGCGACCGCGAGCAGCCGAGAGCCCCTTCGCGGCACCCTCGATCGGGTCATGACCCTTGTACGCGACACCGTCGAGGTCGACGAGCGCCAGGTCGAACCGGTCCGCCAGGGGCGTGGCCGACCCGATCAAGGTCGCAGCGTCCGTCACCGATCGTCCTCGCTGTCGCCGTTGCTGCTGTCGTCGGCGCTCGTCGAATCGGCCGCGACCACGTGCTCAGCCGAACCGGACTCCGACTCGTCAGCGACGTCTTCGCCATCGTCGGACCCGGCCTCGTCGGGCCCGCCCACGGGCCCGGACTCGTCGTCGGACCCGCCGACAGGCCCGGACTCGTCGGACCCGCCGACGGGCTCGGACTCGTCGTCGACCAGAAGGGCTTCAGCCTCGGCGAGCGCATCGTCGTCGTCGTCCACGTCGTCGAGCTCAGCAGCGGCCAGCTCCGACGTTCCGGGGTCCCCGGACGCCTCGACGGGGTAGTCCTCGTAGTCACCCTCGTCGTCGAACTCGCTGAGGTCGAACGCCACGAACTCCTCGTCGGGCTCGACGTCGCCGGCGGCCTCGTCGAGCTGCTCCTGCGTGTACGGCGCGAGCTCTGCGGCAGCCTCGTCGACCTGGCCCGCCGCCTCGAGAGCCGTCGACCGTGCCTGCGCGACCCGGATCGCGACGATCCCCGAACCGGCACGGACGGCGTCGGTCGAGAGTGCGGCCAGAGCGGCCTCCGGTTGCCCCAGATCAAGGCGGGCGCCGCTCACGACGATGGCGAGCTCGATCTGCGCATCGGAGTCCAGCGTCGACGCCTCGGGCTCCTGTGCGAGCGCCAGCGCGCGCTCCGGACGACCGAGACCGCGTTCGCAGTCCGCCATGATCGCCAGGTGCTCCGACGACCCGTTCAGCCGACGCACGGTGCGCAGCTCACGGAGGGCCTCGGCGTACCGCTCGGTGCGATAAGCGGCCAGCCCGGCCGCCTCCCGGACCACGTCGACCCGACCGGCGCGACGCACGGCGGCCTGAGCGTGCTCGTAGGCGAGCTCCGGGTCGGTGTCCAGCAGCCGGCCCACCATCACCAGGTGCCGACCGACACCGTCGGCGTTGTCCTTGCTGAGCGTCCGCAGACGCCCGCGCACGGAACGGTCGAGGTCGGCGAACACGACGTCCTCGGGGATCTCCGGTGCCTGGACGCGCTCTTCCTGAGGCGGACGGGTCAGCCTCTTGTCGTCGTCACGGCGGTCGCCCGAGCCCTGTGCTCCACGCACGCCCGCAACGGCTGGCGCACCGTACGCCGGGCGCCCTCGATCTCCGGACGGAGGCCGACGGTCGCTCGTCGCCGGTCGGTCGCTGCGCCCAGCGGACGGGCGCTCGGTACGAGGCCGGTCGCTCGACGGCGTCCGGCCCGTCGACGAGCGGTCGGTGCGCGGCCGCTCTCCGGACGGCCGGTCGCCGTACGACGGGCGGTCAGAACGCGGCCGGTCCCCCGTGGGCCGGTCGCTGCGGTCACCGTAGGAGGGTCGCTCGGTGCGCGGGCGGTCGCTCGTGCTCCGGTCACCGTACGAGGCCCGGTCGTCGCGCGGCCGATCGTTGCGGTCACCGTACGGCGGGCGCTCGGCACGATCACTCGACGATCGGCCGCTCCGGTCACCGTAGGTCGGCCGATCAGAGCGCGGCCGATCGGACCGATCACCGTAAGGCGGCCGATCGGTCCGGGCGCGGTCGCCCGCCGGCCGGTCCCCGTAGGGCCGAGAGGTGCGTGAGCGGTCGCCGGTGGGACGACGGTCGGACGAGCTGCGGTCGAGGTGCGAACGGTCTCCGTAGGTACCGCGGTCGCTCGCCCCGGCGGACCCGAACGACGAGCGGTCGCCCGTCGGTCGCCGGTCGTCGCGGGGACGGCTGCCCGAGCCCGAACGGTCTGCCTGGGAACGGTCGCCGTACGCAGGCCGACCGGTCGACGACGGGCGGTCGTTGCGGTCGCCGTACGCAGGCCTACCCGTCGACGACGGGCGGTCGTTGCGGTCGCCGTACGCTGGCCGACCCGTCGACGAGGGGCGGTCGTTCCGGTCACCGTACGCAGGCCGACCTCCGGACGACGGACGATCACTCCGTGAGCCAGCACCGTATGCCGGCTTCCCCGACGCCGAAGGACGGTCGCCGCGCGAACGGTCGCCGTAGGACGGGCGATCGGTCCGTGAACGGTCGCTCGCCGACGGACGGTCGCCATAGGAGGGACGGTCCGTGCGGGGCCGGTCGCCGTACGACGAGCGGTCGCTCTGCGGACGAGCGCCTGACGCCGCGCCTCCGCGGTCACCGTACGACGAGCGCTGACCCGAACCCCGCGCGCCGGACGAGGGCTCTCCGGTGCGGGGCCGATCGCCGTACGAACGGTCTGACGTTCCGGAGCGGTCCCCGCGGGGGCGGTCGCTGAACGGTGGACGGTCGGTGCGACCGGAGTAGGTGGGACGCTCACCGCGAGACGCTCCGCCGTACGGCGGGCGGCCTTCCCGGGAGCCAGAGGACGGACGGTCGGGGCGTTCGGCGCCGCGCGCGCCGCCGTACGAAGGCCGGTCACCTCGACCGGCGGACGACCGGCTCTCGTATCCCCCGCGCTCGCCGGAAGAGGGCCGATCTCCGTAGGACGAACGACCGCCGCCGGACGAACCACCCGCACCCGCGGGACGACCACCCGAAGAACTGCCGCGCGATCCGCCGTCACGGGAACCGCCGTACGGGGCTCCACCGGAACGGCCACGATCGCCGCCAGACGCGCCACGGTTCCCGTAGCCCGCCGAGCCGCGCTGGGAGCTCGAGCCGCTGCCGGATCGGCCGCCGCCGGCACCGCCCGACCGACCACGGTCGTCGGGTGTGCTCTTCGGACGGTCATCGCTGTTCATCTGTGTGCTCTCCTCGTCGGGTACGACGACACCATCGTCTCATCCCCGCTCTCGACACCGGACCCCCGCTCGAAGCGTGGCACGGCAGTAGTGCGTGACATGGCGTGGTGCGTCAAGAAACGGTTCAGGATGCGCCCGACGCTGCGCGCACAGTGGTACTGGAAACAGGAAAAGCCACCCCCGGAGGGGTGGCTTTCCTGAATGATGTCCGGCGGCGTCCTACTCTCCCACACCCTGGCGAGTGCAGTACCATCGGCGCTGAAGGGCTTAGCTTCCGGGTTCGGAATGGGACCGGGCGTTTCCCCTTCGCTATGACCGCCGTAACGTTGTCGAGTTGTCAAACGGGTTCCCGTTCGTCTCTCGGGAACCGCACAGTGGACGCGTAGCACATTGACTTGAATGAATGTGATGAAGTTGTCGGCTTATTAGTACCGGTCAGCTGCGAGGGTCTTTCGTCCCCTCTTCCACATCCGGCCTATCTACCCAGTGGTCTAGCTGGGAGCCTCTCGGGGATCAAGTCCCCATGGAAACCTCATCTTGAAGCAGGCTTCCCGCTTAGATGCTTTCAGCGGTTATCCCTTCCGAACGTAGCCAACCAGCCGTGCTCCTGGCGGAACAACTGGCACACCAGAGGTTCGTCCGTCCCGGTCCTCTCGTACTAGGGACAGCCCTTCTCAAGTTTCCTGCGCGCGCAGCGGATAGGGACCGAACTGTCTCACGACGTTCTAAACCCAGCTCGCGTACCGCTTTAATGGGCGAACAGCCCAACCCTTGGGACCTACTCCAGCCCCAGGATGCGACGAGCCGACATCGAGGTGCCAAACCATGCCGTCGATATGGACTCTTGGGCAAGATCAGCCTGTTATCCCCGGGGTACCTTTTATCCGTTGAGCGACGGCGCTTCCACAAGCCACCGCCGGATCACTAGTTCCGACTTTCGTCCCTGCTCGACCTGTCAGTCTCACAGTCAAGCTCCCTTGTGCACTTGCACTCGCCACCTGATTGCCAACCAGGCTGAGGGAACCTTTGAGCGCCTCCGTTACATTTTAGGAGGCAACCGCCCCAGTTAAACTACCCACCAGGCACTGTCCCTAGTCCGGATCACGGACCGAGGTTAGATATCCAGAGCGACCAGAGTGGTATTTCAACGTTGACTCCACCGACACTGGCGTGCCGGCTTCACAGTCTCCCACCTATCCTACACAAGCCGCACCGAACACCAATACCAAGCTATAGTAAAGGTCCCGGGGTCTTTCCGTCCTGCTGCGCGTAACGAGCATCTTTACTCGTAGTGCAATTTCGCCGAGTTCGCGGTTGAGACAGCGGAGAAGTCGTTACGCCATTCGTGCAGGTCGGAACTTACCCGACAAGGAATTTCGCTACCTTAGGATGGTTATAGTTACCACCGCCGTTTACTGGGGCTTAAATTCTGAGCTTCGCCTTGCGGCTGACCCGTCCTCTTAACCTTCCAGCACCGGGCAGGCGTCAGTCCGTATACATCGTCTTGCGACTTCGCACGGACCTGTGTTTTTAGTAAACAGTCGCTTCTCCCTGGTCTCTGCGGCCCTTCACGCTCCCCGAGCAAGTCGGTTCACGCTTCAGGCCCCCCTTCTCCCGAAGTTACGGGGGCATTTTGCCGAGTTCCTTAACCACGATTCTCTCGATCGCCTTGGTATTCTCTACCTGACCACCTGAGTCGGTTTGGGGTACGGGCGGCTAGAACCTCGCGTCGAGGCTTTTCTTGGCAGCATAGGATCACCGAATTCCCGCATTCGCGGTCACTGTCAGCTCTCAGGCTATATGAGGTGCGGATTTGCCTACACCTCGCCCTACGACCTTAGACGTGGACTACCATCGCCACGCTCGGCTACCTTCCTGCGTCACCCCTGTTAATACGCTTACCTACTACCGGTTCGGGTCACGCGCTCCATCAACCGGTGTCCCCGAAGGGACGATGGCTGATCTCGGGCGTTTAGCATCACCGGGCTCGGTATGGGCGGTTCTTCGCCGGTACGGGAATATCAACCCGTTGTCCATCGACTACGCCTGTCGGCCTCGCCTTAGGTCCCGACTTACCCAGGGCGGATTAGCCTGGCCCTGGAACCCTTGGTCATTCGGCGGACGGGTTTCTCACCCGTCATTCGCTACTCATGCCTGCATTCTCACTCGTGTAGGCTCCACCGCTGGGTTCCCCCGCGACTTCACTGCCCACACGACGCTCCCCTACCCATCCACACGCCTGAACCACGAAGGCTTAGCGCTTGTGTGAATGCCACAGCTTCGGCGGTATACTTGAGCCCCGCTACATTGTCGGCGCGGAATCACTTGACCAGTGAGCTATTACGCACTCTTTCAAGGGTGGCTGCTTCTAAGCCAACCTCCTGGTTGTCTGTGCAACTCCACATCCTTTCCCACTTAGCATACGCTTAGGGGCCTTAGCTGGTGGTCTGGGCTGTTTCCCTCTCGACTACGGAGCTTATCCCCCGCAGTCTCACTGCCACGCTCTGGCTTACCGGCATTCGGAGTTTGGCTAACGTCAGTAACCTGGTGGGGCCCATCGGCTATCCAGTAGCTCTACCTCCGGCAAGAAACACGTGACGCTGCACCTAAATGCATTTCGGGGAGAACCAGCTATCACGGAGTTTGATTGGCCTTTCACCCCTAACCACAGGTCATCCCCCAGGTTTTCAACCCTGGTGGGTTCGGTCCTCCACGCGGTCTTACCCGCGCTTCAACCTGCCCATGGCTAGATCACTCCGCTTCGGGTCTAGAGCACGCGACTGAATCGCCCTATTCGGACTCGCTTTCGCTACGGCTTCCCCACACGGGTTAACCTCGCCACGTACCACTAACTCGCAGGCTCATTCTTCAAAAGGCACGCTGTCACCCCTGCTAGGGAGGCTCCAACGGATTGTAGGCACACGGTTTCAGGTACTATTTCACTCCCCTCCCGGGGTACTTTTCACCTTTCCCTCACGGTACTTGTCCGCTATCGGTCACTAGGTAGTATTTAGGCTTACACAGTGGTCTGTGCAGATTCACTCCAGGTTTCTCGGGCCCGGAGCTACTTGGGATCCCCTTCGGGAGGCCACGCCATTTCGTCTACGGGGGTCACACCCTCTGTGCCGGGCCTTTCAATGCCCTTCGACTATGACGCGACTTTCTGACTCCCTGTCGGATCGGCAGATCCAACGGAAAGGTCCCACAACCCCGTGCACGCAACGCCTGCCGGCTTGAACACGTACACGGTTTGGCCTGATCCGCTTTCGCTCGCCACTACTCACGGAATATCTCTTCCTGGCGGTACTGAGATGTTTCACTTCCCGCCGTTCCCTCCACACACCCTATATATTCAGGTGCGGGTCACACGACATGACTCGTGCGGGGTTTCCCCATTCGGACATCCTCGGATCACGGTTCGTTTGCCAACTCCCCGAGGCTTATCGCAGGCTACAACGTCCTTCTTCGGCTCCTAGTGCCAAGGCATCCACCCTGTGCCCTTATAAACTTGACCACAAAGATCATTCAAAAAGATGCTCGCGTCCACTGTGCAGTTCTCAAGCTACGACCGGCTCCGGCACCCTCACCCCAGCGCCTACCCA